>NZ_CP025792.1:0-3690481 GCF_002887615.1 Vibrio jasicida 090810c
AACGGTTGAGGTTGCACTTACTCCTAAGCAGCAACAAGTACTAGACATCGTTGTAGCAAATGCTGAAGGTATTAACCCTAAAGGTATTGGTCAAGCTGCAGGTCAAGAAGACACTAAAGCGGCATCATGGGCTACTGGCGCACTGAAGAAGCTTCTTGAAGAAAACCTAGTTCAAAAAGAGCAGTTAGCAGGTAACAAAGTTATCTATAAAGCAGTTTAATTACCGCTGTAATTCTGTTTTCTAATTAAATGCCTCGACATTGGTCGGGGTATTTTTTTACCTGCGATACGCTTAATAGAGTTTCTAATTGAGAATTCTAAAGATATAAAGCCGTCATTTGTCACATTTTTTTAAATACTGTGTAAATTCTTCTGCAGTCAGATACTTAAGTAGTTCCTTATTCTTATAATCCAGAATGCTAGCTTAACTATCTGATTAATAGACTTTATAAAATTTAGCCATCATAAAGACTACGTATAACTACGTAATACTAATGGCTAAAGCCCGTTTCAAAGCACAAATTTGTGCGTGTTCATGCCCATTTCTTACTTCCATGTAATGTCCCATCTTCTATAGCGAATCCTTATGTAATGGATGACAACAATAACCTTGGTGACAAAGGACGTGAACGATGAGTCTTATCCAAAAATCTCTGAAACGAGTGCTCAAAGCGACAGCGATGGTTGCTGCTATGGCATTTTTAACTACTTCTGCTCATGCTGCTGACGACAAAGTTTATCGCTTAAAACTGGCGGAGACATGGGGGCCGAACTTCCCAATCTTTGGTGATGCGACTAAAAACATGGCGAAAATGGCAGAAGAAATGTCAAACGGGCGTTTGCAAATCCGTATTGACTCTGCGAACAAACATAAAGCACCACTTGGTGTGTTTGATATGGTGAAATCCGGTCAATACGACATGGGTCACTCGGCGTCCTATTACTGGAAAGGCAAAGTACCAAACACCCTTTACTTTACCTCTATGCCTTTCGGTATGTTGCCAACAGAACAATATGCATGGTTCTACTACGGTGGCGGTATGGAGTTGATGGAAAAAGTTTACTCCCCCCACAACCTATTATCTTTCCCTGGTGGTAACACGGATACCCAAATGGGTGGCTGGTTTCAGAAAGAAATCAAATCAGTCGATGACCTACAAGGTCTGAAAATGCGTATCCCGGGCTTTGCTGGTGAAATTCTTGCAGAACTGGGGGCGAAGCCTACCAATATCGCACCGGGTGAGCTGTACACTTCTCTTGAGCGCCGTACTATCGATGCATTGGAGTGGGTAGGTCCTTCTCTTGATTTACGTATGGGCTTCCACAAAATTGCGCCTTACTACTACACAGGTTGGCATGAGCCGGGCACTGAGCTGCAGTTCCTAGTGAACAAGCGTACTTGGGAACGTCTACCAGATGATTTGAAAGCGATCCTTCAAGTTGCGATGAAAGCCGCCGCGTACGACATGTACACTCAGTCTAAGCACGAGAGTGGTAAGAACTGGGCATCAATTCAATCAGAATACCCTGATGTTCAAGTCAAAGACTTTCCGCCGGAAGTTATCTCTGCGCTACGTGAAGCGAACGAACGTCTTCTAAAACAACATGCGGAAAAAGATGCATTGGCAAAAGAGATTCAAGAATCTCAAGCGAGCTATATTGAGCAAGTGCGTCCTTGGTCTGACATTTCTCACCGAGCTTACTTAAACAGCCAAGCTCAACAGTAACTTCAATATGCTGGCTGAATCTATTGGTTCTAGCCAGCTAGCGAAGCCCAAGAAAAACTTCTCTTAGAGAAGATCATAACAAGTGCTCCGCGAGCCAGCGGAGCCAATTCACACGTTCCATGGAGTTCGGAATGAGAAGCCTTATTTATATTGAGCGAATCTTTAACCGCTTCGGTGATTTTCTGGGGTGGTTATCCAGCATCCTATTTATATTGTTATTAGCGAACGTGGTGTACGACGTTGTCATGCGTTACGTGTTTAATGATGTCTCTATTGCCTTTCAAGAAATGGAATGGCACCTCTTTTCTGCGGTATTTTTACTCGGTGTTCCTTACGCGATTAAATCCGGTGGTCACGTTCGAGTGGATATTTTCTATGAGCGTTTATCTTATAAAGCTCAATCCGTTATCGATCTCTTAGGCACACTCTTTTTCTTATTTCCTTTCTGTCTATTGGTGGCTTGGTACGGCATCGACTTTGCCAAAGAAAGTTATGCCTTGGGTGAAACATCGGGTGATCCTGGTGGCTTACCATATCGTTGGATTATCAAAGCAATGATCCCACTTTCTTTCTCGTTCATGGCAATCAGTGGTATGGGATTGCTGCTGCACTCCATCAACAAAATTGTTAACCCTCATCTTATCTATGTCGGTAATAACGGTAAGTCGTAAAAGGAATTCAGTATGATCGGTATAGTGATGTTTTTTGTCGCCTTGTTTGCGCTACTGCTCGGTTTTCCTGTTGCTTTTACTTTTGGCGGGATCGCATTAATTTTTGGCGTTTGGGCAGAAGGGATCGAGATGTTCGCCTTCATGCCATATCGCATTCAATCCATCATGGAAAACACGGTATTGATGGCTGTACCTCTCTTTGTCTTTATGGGGTTGGTATTACAAAAGACACGGTTAGCAGAGCAGTTGTTGGAATCCATGGGACGTCTATTTGGTGGCGTTCGTGGTGGTATTGCGATTTCTACCGTGCTAGTGGGGGCGTTATTGGCGGCATCGACTGGTGTGGTTGGAGCGTCTGTCGTCGCGATGGGTTTGATCTCTCTTCCCGTCATGCTCAAGTATAACTACGATAAAGGGTTAGCTTGCGGCACTATTTGCGCGTCGGGGACACTCGGCCAAATTATCCCACCTTCGATTGTATTAATTTTATTGGGCGATGTACTTGGTGTCCCAGTTGGCGATCTGTTCCAAGCTGCGGTGTGGCCGGGTATTGTGCTGGTGGGGGCTTATGTTATCTACATCCTGATTTACGCCAAACTTAACCCAGAAGCAGCCCGTCCTATTGATCGTGATGAATCGATCAGTCGCAAAGAGGAAGTGATCACCGCGCTGAAAGCTGTATTGCCGCCTTTAGCATTGATCATTGTGGTGTTGGGCTCTATTTTTGCGGGCATTGCGACGCCAACAGAATCTGCTGCACTCGGTGGTGCAGGCGCGATTGTGTTGTCACTGTTGTATAAACAGTTTAGCTGGTCGATGGTGTACGAAGCATCGAAAGAGACCGTCAAAGTAACCGCGATGGTATTTGCTATTTTGTTGGGTGCGACGGCGTTCTCTATGGCATTTACTTATACTGGTGGCGACTACTTGGTAGAAGAGTGGATGCTGCAAATTCCGGGAGAAAAGTGGGGCTTCTTGATCATCACCATGCTCGTGATTTTGATTCTCGGTTTCTTCATCGATTTCGTTGAGATTTGTTTCATTATTGTCCCAATCATTGCGCCTGTTGCTGAGCTCATGGGCATCAACATGACGTGGTTTGCGATTCTGATTGCTATGAACTTACAGACTTCATTCCTCACACCACCGTTTGGTTTTAGCTTGTTCTATCTGAAAGGGGTGGCGCCAGCAGGTGTGACAACACGAGATATTTATAAAGGGGTAATGCCGTTTATCGCGATTCAAATTGTTGTACTCGCCTCACTGTTATTCTTCCCTGGTTTCTACGGCATGTCGTAATACGCATGCAGTGACACTAGCGTAGCAATGCAAAGGTGAAAGGCGAATTTGTGAGCTGAGAGTTTTTACCTTTTGAGACAAGTTGTTAAGCTGATTAGTCATTAAGCTAATCAGCGTTTCATTGGAGGAAAGGGATGCCTCTTAAAGCCAAACTTATCTTGCTGGCGTTGATCCCCGTGTTGTTGGTGTCCGCAAGCATCAGTTGGATTTCCATTTATCAAGCGAAGACGCTAGGTCAACGAGAGGTGGAAATCTTTCATCAAAGCTTGATTCAATCTAAAGAAGTCGCGTTGAAAGACACCGTTGATTTGGCTTTCGACGCGATTTCGCACATCTACAATGATCCCACCATAGAAGAGCATGCTGCCAAAGCACGAGTGAAAGCGATCCTCAATCGACTTCGCTACGGTTCCGATGGCTACTTCTTTGCCTACGATAAACACGGAACCAATTTAGTTCATCCTATTTTGCCCGATTTGGTTGGGCAGAACTTACTGCATATCCAAGATGAAAACGGCGACCACCTCATCGAAGCGTTGCTCTATCAGGCTCAGCTTGGAGGCGGCTTTCATCAATACCTTTGGCAGAAGCCTTCCACGGGGGAAGTCGTGCCTAAGTTGAGTTATGCCGCTTGGCTGGATAAGTGGGAGTGGATGATTGGCACAGGTTTGTATATAGAAGATGTCAGTCGCGAAGTGGCTAATATGCGCGCCGCTGTGAATCAAAATATCGAGACAACGTTTTTCACCGTGGTCGTCATTTTGGTGGTGACAGTCGCGGTCATCATTGTTCTAACTCTTGCAATCAACCTACATGAGCACAGGTTAGCCGATAAACATCTAAAAGAGCTCGCTCACAAGACGGTGATGTTCCAAGAGGACGAGAAGAAGCATTTAGCTAGAGAGTTGCATGATGGCATTAATCAGTTATTGGTTTCGAGTAAATGCCATTTAGATCTAATGGGGCATCGGATTGACGATGAAAAACTCAAATCACACCTCGATAAATCTCAGCGTTCGTTGATTACGGCAATCAATGAAGTTCGCCACATCTCCCATCAGTTGAGACCAAGTGCGTTGGATGACATTGGTCTTGAGGCGGCGCTATCAACCTTATTGCAAGATTTTCATTCGCATTCCGGTATTGATATCGACTGCCATTTTGATACCAACCATGTGAAGTTAAAATCCGAAGTAGCGACAACGTTGTATCGCGTTGCTCAAGAGTCGTTGAACAATATTGAGAAACACGCGAAGGCAAAAAAGGTCACGGTAATTTTGCAAAAAATGGGCAATATGCTGCAATTACTGATACGTGATGATGGTACGGGGTTCTTAGTTAACCAATCGGCTCATCGGCAAGGTATCGGATTGCGTAACATGCGTGAGCGGGTCGAATTCATTGGTGGTGAGTTTGAACTGATGAGTGAACCAAGGTTAGGGACAGAGATTACCGTTTTGTTAGATTTGGATGGATTAGTTTATGGATAAACCGATTAGTGTGGTGATTGTGGATGACCACCAAGTCGTGCTTGATGGTTTTATGGCACGCTTGGAGCTTGAGTCTGACATCAATGTTATCGGTACTGCGAGTAACGGGCTGGAAGCCATCGAAGTCGCTAAGTTACTTAACCCTGATGTCATCTTGATGGACATCAGTATGCCGATCATGAACGGTATCGAAGCCACGGGGGTGATTAAGGAGGAACGACCCGAGAGTAAAATCTTAATGCTTACCATGCATGACAATCGTGAATACATCATGAAGGTGATGCAAGCGGGTGCGGTCGGCTACATGCTTAAAGAAATCTCAGCAGAAAAAATGGTGCAAGCGATAAAAACCGTCAACCAAGGTTCAACATATTTTTGTGAATCGGTTACTCAAACATTATTTACACAAGATGTTGTACCTGCGGCACAAAAGCCGAACCCACTCAGTCGCCGTGAAGAAGCGGTATTGAAACTGGTGGCTCAGGGCAATAGCAGCAAAAAAATTGCTACGCTTTTAGATATTAGCTATCGAACGGTAGAAACGCACCGCCACAACATTAAGCACAAGTTGGATCTGCACTCAACAGCGGAATTGGCCAAATACGCGTTTGAGACTGGTTTGACAGAGTGATTTCTGGGTAGGAGAAAGCGCTCATCACTGGACGAATGAGCGCTAACAAAGCATGTTATTCAGGTTTGGTGATGCTACCGATCTCTAGCATTGGTGCAACATCGATATCTTCCGCATTCATCATGGTAGAAATGCGCTGAACAGACGAAAGCAGCAAGCTTTGCTCCCATTCTTCCAGTTTTTGGAAGCGGCTGATGAAGTGCTCTTGAAGTGGCGTTGGCGCTTGTTTTAACGCTTCTTGTCCTTTTTCTGTTAGCACTGCATGCACTTTACGCTTGTCTTCCACACTACGGCGGCGTTCAACAAGCTGATTACGCTCTAAACGGTCTAAAATAGTGGTAGCGGTTGCCTGACTCATATTGGTGTGGCTAGACAGTTGCTTAATCGTGACATTGTCTAATTCACTAATGGCACGCATAAGAATCAGCTGTGGAGCCGTCAAACCAGACTCTTTGCTCAACTTTTTAGAATGTAAATCAATGGCGCGGATGATCTGACGAATCGAGACCAAGACTTCTTCGTACTTTTCCAATTTAGTAATCCAGTCATTAAGGGATCATGTAACGACGCGACACTAACTCAAAAGCGTTGCTAATAAAAGGGGTTAGTCAGGGATCGCGACACCATTTTTCAATTATTTGCCTTGGCTCTCCTTATTAAATTTATGGCTTTTTGCGGGTAAAAAAGGATGACCTAGAATTATTATAGTAAGAAATGTTTGTGGTCTAATTATTGCTGTGGTTGTTTTCGCTTTTTTTGGTGGATTTTTCTGATTGAAAAGTAAGTTATTGGATTTTTTATCAGCAAAAGATAGACAAAAACGCCTCAAATGGTAGGATCTTCCACTTTCATGGAAAATAAAATGTATCGTGTTCGAAAGGTTTTTTGGCGCTGCGTCGAAAAACTAGAATGCAAAAGAGAGGAACAATGACAAAAGGTATAGATAAGTACAGTATCGACAGTACCGACTATACGGTTGGTCAAGACAACGTGCAAAAATGGGGTTTTGACGTACATAATCCTGTTTTTGGTATCAGTGCGGGTTTCATTGCACTATTTCTTATTGCTGCATTAGTTCTTGATGCACATACCGCAAAAACAGCGTTAGATGGCATTAAGCTGAAAATCATCAGCTCATTTGACTGGCTGTTCATCCTTTCCGGTAACATCTTCGTTATCTTCTGTTTGGTATTGATTGTTTCACCAATGGGTAAGATTCGCCTTGGTGGTAAAGATGCCGTTGCCGATTACTCTTTCATATCATGGCTTTCTATGCTGTTCGCTGCAGGTATGGGTATCGGCTTGATGTTCTGGAGTGTTGCTGAGCCAGTGGCTTACTTCACCGGTTGGTATGAGACACCGTTGGGTGTTGAAGCGAATACACCAGAGGCGGCTAAGTTAGCACTAGGTGCGACCATGTTCCACTGGGGTCTACACCCTTGGGCAATTTACGGTGTGGTTGCGCTTTCACTCGCCTTCTTTACCTATAACAAAGGTTTGCCGCTATCAATGCGTTCGATCTTCTACCCGTTATTGGGTGATCGCGCTTGGGGTTGGGCTGGTCATATTGTTGATATCCTAGCGGTACTAGCAACTCTATTTGGTCTTGCGACGTCTTTGGGTTTAGGTGCACAACAAGCAGCAAGTGGTATTCACCACGTGTTTGGTGTTGAGCCTGGGCTTGGCTTGCAGATTGTTGTCATTACTGTTGTGACTTTACTCGCTGTTGTATCCGTTATTCGCGGTATTGACGGTGGTGTGAAAGTCATTAGTAACATCAACATGGTTATTGCCTTTTTACTTCTTATCCTTGTTGGTTTAATTGGTTGGGCTGTGAGCCTTGGTTCTATTCCGACGACATTTATGTCGTATGTAGAGAACCTAATTCCGCTGAGTAATCCGTTTGGTCGTACTGATGAAGCATGGTTCCAAGGCTGGACTGTATTCTACTGGGCTTGGTGGATTTCATGGTCACCATTTGTTGGTATGTTCATCGCGCGAGTTTCTCGCGGCCGTACAGTTCGTGAGTTCATCACGGCGGTACTGATTGTCCCTACAGCTGTGACGTTGATTTGGATGTCAGTATTCGGTGGTCTGGCTATCGACCAAGTGATCAACAATGTGGGTGAGCTAGGTGCAAACGGTCTAACTGACGTTTCATTAGCGATGTTCCAAATGTTTGATGTTCTGCCATTTGGTAACATCCTATCTATCATTGCGGTTGTTCTGGTATTGGTATTCTTTATTACCTCTTCAGACTCTGGTTCTTTAGTTATCGACAGCATTACCGCTGGTGGTAAAGTGGATGCGCCAGTTCTACAACGTGTATTCTGGGCATTTATGGAAGGTGCAATTGCGGTTGCACTACTGTGGATCGGTGGTTCAGAAGCGGTTCAAGCACTGCAAGCTGGTGCTATCTCAACTGCGCTTCCATTCACATTCGTATTGCTTGCCATGTGTGTCAGTTTATTGATGGGCATGAGAACAGAACGACAATAATTGATAAGATTTATAAATATCTCTTAGATATTAATGAGTTAAAAAGCCAGCGTAATGCTGGCTTTTTTTGTGCGATTTTTCTGACGCTTGCCAAAAAAATGGCGAATCAAATTCTTTATTTTACAACAGGTTATCGTATTAAATTTGTGAACAATCTTCGTGATTACTTTGTCAGAAGTGTGTAAGATTCAGCCTCCTTAACTGTTCTCCCAACTTCTTATAATAATTATGAAATTATCATTAAAACAAAAGCTAATTGGCGCAAGCCTCTCTGCTGTTGTAGTGATGGCAACAGCATTAACTTGGTTGTCGGCTGGTCAATTGTTTGATCAGACGCGTTCAGGTGTCTATTCACGAGCACAAAGCCTAAGTAACGCAGCATCAGAAGGTATTTCTGACTGGGTTGCGATTCGCAAAGACATTGCGACGGCTTTCAACGATTACTCAACTGAGCAAGACGTTGTGCCTTTCCTACAACAAGCACGCAAAGCGGGGGGCTTTGACGATATCTTCCTAGGTACTCCGGAAGGTGGTATGTACCGTTCTCATCCAGAACGCAACCGTGCCGATTACGATCCTCGTACTCGCCCTTGGTACACTGAAGCGAAATCAGCGGGTAAGCAGATCATCACTGAAGCGTATCAGGATGCGATCACTAACGCGCTACTGGTGACCATTGCCGAACCGGTAATGAAGAACGGTAAGTTCATTGGTGTAGTGGGTGCTGACGTTCTGATTGATCAGTTGATCAATGACGTGATCAGTTTGGACGCGGGTGAAAATGCGCATGCCATGTTGATCGACATGAACGACGGTACTTTCCTTGCGCACCCGAACAAGAGCTTGACACTTAAGCCAATTACGGACCTTTCTAACCAATTTTCAAAAGATTCGATTGAGCGTGCAGCCAATACAGGTTCGATTGAGACAACAACGATCAAAGGTCAAGAGAAGCTTTACTACTTCAGCAAAGTGCCAGGTACAAACTGGATGTTCGCGATTGAAATGGATCGTGCAACTGAAGAGGCGAGCCACGCACAATTACTACGTGAAATGCTGATTACAGCTGTTCTCATCACCATCGTAGTGATTGCAGCGGTGTCTTGGTTAGTCGGCTTCTTGTTCCGCGATCTTGGCCGTGTATCGCAGGCGCTTGAAGAGATTGCTTCTGGTGAAGGTGACTTAACACAACGTCTTGAACCACGTAGCGATGATGAAGTTGGTAAACTTGCCGAAAACTTTAACCGCTTTGTGGGCAACATGCATACTATGGTGACCAAGCTTAGTCACGTTTCTGCATCGTTGTCAGAGCAAGCTCGTACGACCGCTCAGCAGGCTGAGGAGCGTAGCCAACGTATTTCTTACCAGCAAGACGAAATCAACATGGTTGCGACTGCGGTAAATGAAATGGCTGCGGCGACACAAGAGATTGCAGGCAATGCTGACAATACTGCATCAAGCTCAGAAGAAGCGGTGCAAGCGTGTGTTCATGGTTCAGGTCAAGTGACTCAAACTCAAGGCTCTATCCAGAACCTTGCACAAGAAGTCCAAGTGGCGACGAACGTGATTCAAGAGCTGGAAGCACACGGTAATGCAATCAACACGATTCTTTCGACTATCCAAGGTATTGCAGAGCAAACTAACCTACTAGCACTAAACGCAGCTATCGAAGCGGCGCGCGCGGGTGAGCAAGGTCGTGGTTTTGCGGTGGTTGCTGATGAGGTTCGTGTGCTGAGTCAACGTACTCATGCGTCTACTCAAGAGATTCAAGAAACGATTGAGATGTTGCAAGGTACGACAGCAAAAGCTGTAGGTATTATGGATGACAGCCGTCGTCTTGCTGACACCAGCGTGGATGATGCGAACTCAGCAGCGGTGAGCCTCACTCAGATTCACACTGCAGTAGAACGCATTAGCGACATGGCAACACAAATTGCGTCTGCTGCTGAAGAGCAAGCGTCCGTAACAACAGAAATTACGCGCAACACAGAAGGCATCCGCGATGTTTCCAACGAGTTGTCAGTTGAAGCGCATCAGGCCGCAGAGCAAGCCGCGCACCTATCTGAGCTTTCTCATGAGCTAGAACAAGAGATCAATCGCTTTAAACTGTAAGTGATTTGAGCATTAAAAAGGAGCCGATTGGCTCCTTTTTTGTTTATCAGCGGAAAGTATTCTCGATTCGCTATGACCTACAACCAAAGACTACTGATAGGTTGCTCTTCGCTGTAGTGATGGGCAATTTGGGCTTGAAGTAGTTCTGCTGTGGCGATTGCATCCGTTAACGCATGATGAGGTGTATAATCCGGCAGACCATAACGGCGACGAGATTGAGCTAAGCGCAATGACTTCGGCTTATTCCCTTTTAACTTGTTCCAAAGGCCGCCAGAGAGGCGCTGTTGAATGTCCTCTTCAATTTGCAGCGTATCCAATACAGGGAACTCGATGCCTTCTTTAATGCGCGCTCGCAGCGCTTGGTCGAGGAATTCGCGCTCAATACGACGATAGTGAACGACAACAATTTTTCCCGCTAAGCTTTCCAATAATGGTCCGAGGATCTCTCCTAAGTCGGGTGCGTCTATCAGCTCACTGTGTGTAATGCCGTGAATGATGACTGATTCTTCATCGAGCTTTTCTTGCGGTCTTACTTTCCAGTGCTTTGCTTGGCGAAGGAAAATACGATTAAGATTAAACGGCACCAAACCAATGGTGATAATGCCGTTCTTTTGCGGATTCAACCCAGTAGTCTCAAAGTCCAAGGCGACAAACTCTACCTCAGATAATGGTGTTTCTGGCGCAGGCAGTGCGGTGCTATAGAAAGCGACCAGACGTTCATCCTTCGCGCTTTCTAATTTGCTTTGAAACTTGGTTGGCCATTGGACAAAAGGCTTTTGAAACAGCTTCTTTATCATTCCGTGTCTCACTTAAACTTATTGCTTGCCTGATAACGGAACTTGAGGAAGTTCTGACCATTACTCAAGATTTGGAAAGCATCCTTAAGATTACGTCGTTCAAAATCCGATAAGTTCTCTGGTTCGATGTTGTTATCCGGCTCAATACCGAGTTCAACATCGATGGCTTGGTGACGGATACGAACCATAGAGATGAACTCCATTGCGTCCTTCAAGTCCTGCGCACGTCCTTTTGGTAAGATGCCCGCGTCAATGATGTCATCCAAACGCTCAAAAGAGTTTTGAGCTCGAGAACCTACCGCCAAAGAGTGAACACGAATCAAATCCACCAATGGTGCAGTACCACGACGTTTTAAGTTGATCGAGTTTTTGTGTTGACCATCTTTTTCCATCACGAAGTCTTTGAAGAATCCAAGTGGAGGCGTTCGATTTAAGGCGTTGCGAGCTAAGCAAGCGAGGAAGCGGTTATTCTTACGTGCGCGACGAACGATAAAGCTGGTCAGTTGTTCTGCCCATTTTAAGCGGCCATAAACGCCATCTAAGTCAAAGAAAATAGACGCATTCAGTAGCGCTTTCGGGTTAGGGTCATCAATCCAGTCTGCAAAGCACTCTTCCCATTGCGAGCGAGTCATACGCCATTCAGGGTTGGTTGCCATAATGTCGCCAGTACAATACTTGTAACCACATACGTTCAAACCGTCACTGACATATTGCGCCAGCGCTTCAAAATACTTGCCGTGCTTGTCTTCTTTGTATGTATCATCAAGGATGATGGCATTGTCTTGGTCTGTGACCAACAACTGCTCATCTCGACCCATTGAGCCCAGTGCTAGGAAGCAATAGGGAATGGGTGGTGGGCCTAATTCTTCTTCTGCCATCTCAAGCAAGCGCTGTTTGAAGCTGCGCCCGATCACTGACATCGCACTGCCAACCATGTGAGAGTTTGCGTCTTCATTTACTAAACGTACAAAGCTGCTTTTCACTTCGTCGGCAACGATCGCTAAATCTTCGATGGTTTGTTGCTGGAAAATACTGCTCACCAACAGCAGAGAGTTTTGAGATTCGTAACGAACGATATCGGTGGCTTCAATAATGCCAATTGGTATCTGGTCTTTCACGACAGGCAAATGATGCACGTTATAGCGCAGCATGGTTAGCATGGCTTCATACACATAGGCGTTATGATCGAGGGAAATAACTTCTGTCGTCATCACCGTTGAAACGTCATCTTGAGGCGACAAACCTTCGGCCAAAACACGGGTACACAAATCGCGGTCAGTAATAATACCAACGACAGGCGATTGCGGGTCATCTTCATCAAGAACAAATTCAGGGTCGACAATCAACAACGAAGAAACATTGTCTTGCGCCATAAGCTGTGCGGCTTCTTGAATGGTTTGGCCTCGCTCAATGGTCGGCGCATCGCGCGTCAGCAGTGTTTTTACTTTCGATGTCGTCAGATCATTCGCGTCATTATTTTCAGACACGGCTTGGCGTAGTCTTGCACTGTTTTCAACTTCGACAAAGTCGGCAAACGAGTCAAAGTTATCGTAAAGCTCTTGGAAAATGTCTTGCGGGATGCAGTAGAGCAGGGAGTCTTCGATTGCCTTTACTGGAAAGCGAACTTTGTTGTTAGTAAGAAGGCCCATTTGACCGAAAAGATCACCTTCATCGAGGCGGTTGTAGAGCTCACCTTTGCGTCGATAGACTTCAACTACGCCACTTCTTACCATATATAGGTCGTCAATTTGGTCTCCTAAATGGATGATAGGGGTGTCCTGACGGTAGTAAGAGATCTCGATGTTCTCTGTCACTTTGATGAGCGTTTCTTCCGGAAGCTCGTTGAATGGGGGATACTTGGCGAGAAAGTTATATATCTCGAGAAGTTCTGCTTCCATTAAGGTGCCTTTTGATTTGCAAGTGATAGAGTAATCTTAACTTAGTTTTAAAACAGAATCTTATCGGATCACTGTTTTTCGTGCGCAATGATAAGATTCAGACAAGTCGCACGGCAAATCGCCATCAATTCGGCTACGCTGTCATCAAGATGCCGAATTAAATCAATAAACTGTAGTCGAACTAGAGAGCATAAGTACTTTTTGATGACACTCATGGAAGGAAGTAAAATGGTAAGATTGTTATTAGCTGCACCTCTTGTAGCATTACCTATAATGAGCGTTGCCTCAGAGGCAGAACAAGCCGCAAAATTTGGGTATGAACACATTAACCTCGACCTCGGCGCGGGTACGACCAACGAAGAATGGTTAGATAACTCGAATGCCACCACCGTAGGATTGGGTGGTAACTATCTGCTGACCGATAACTGGTTGTTTAATGTGGATTACTCCGCACAGTTTTTCCACCCAGACGACTTCACTTTGCGCATTGACCGTTTAATGTTTGGTGGTGGATACCGTTATGGTATTAACGAAAAACTGGATGTGTATGGCGTTTATGGGCTCGGTGCCATAAAAGCTAAGGCAACCGATGATAAGAGTGACAATACGATTTCATCAGAAAGCGAGTTTATTCAAGGCGTGACGATTGGTGCTAACTACCTGTTCAGTGAAAAATTAATGGGTACGGCTGAAGTGCATTTAAATCGAAGTGATATCGTTGATGAGAACAACTACAAGATTGCTTTCAATTATCAGTGGCATGATGTGATTGGTACAGGTTTGTACTATCAGTTCCGAGATACGGATTATCAAAATCAGAGCTCTGATCATATTAACGAAGTGGGCATCAGCTTTAAGTTCGTTTATTAGAGCAATGGTTGAATTACATCATCGGCTTGTGACGGTGCTGTTTGAAATGAAACACAAAAAAACAAAAAGGTCAGCATGTGCTGACCTTTTCTGATTGTGCTTTCTATTAGCTAAAGCGGAGTTATAGAACTGCCGCAATGCCTTTACATAGAGGGCCCATGTTTGACTTCGTCATGCCTGCTACGCTGATACGACCAGAGCCAACAATGTAGATTGCAAACTCTTCCTTCAGGCGGTTTACCTGTTCTTTAGATAGACCAGAGAATGAGAACATACCGTTTTGGCGCTCGATGAAGCTGAAGTCAGCGTCTACACCTTCAGCTTTCAGAGTTGCAACGAATAGCTCACGCATCTCTTGGATACGGTCACGCATTTCTGCTACTTCAGCTTCCCACTCTGCACGTAATTCTGCATCGCCTAGAATGTGAGTCACAACTGCACTGCCGTGCGCTGGTGGGTTAGAGTAGATAGAACGGATGATCGCTTTCACTTGCGAGAATGCGGTTGTTGCTACTTCTTCTGATTCAGCAACTAGAGTGAATGCACCTACACGCTCGTTGTATAGGCCGAAATTCTTAGAAAAAGAGCTCGCCACTAGGATTTCTTTGTTGTACTTCGCGAAAATACGAAGACCTTCGGCATCTTCTTCGACACCTTTCGCAAAACCTTGGTATGCAAAGTCAAATAGAGGCAGTAGTTTCTTGTCTGCCACTAGCTTCGCCAGAGCTTCCCACTCTTCAGCCGTTGGATCGATACCAGTAGGGTTGTGGCAGCAGCCATGCAGAAGCACAACATCGCCTTCCGATGCAGCTTGAAGATCTGTCAGCATCGCATCAAAGTCTTTGTCTTTCGTTTCTGCGTTGTAGTAGCTGTATTGTGCCGTTTCAATGCCTGCAGCAGTGAACACGCCGTTGTGGTTTGCCCAAGTTGGGTTGCTGATCCAGATCTTCACTTCGCCAAGCTGACGTTTAATAAACTCGCCGGCAACGCGCAGAGCGCCCGTACCACCAGGTGCTTGAGCTGTTTTAGCTCGCTTGCTCGCAACGATTTCTGCGTCTGCACCAAATAGCAGTTTTTGTACTGCCAGACCATATTCTGCTGTACCTTCGATTGTTAGGTAAGATTTGGTTTTTTCAGTTTCAATCAGTGCTGCTTCGGCTTTCTTTACGGTAGCAAGAACAGGGGTTTCACCTTGTTCGTTCTTGTAAATACCAACGCCTAGGTTGATTTTTTCAGCGCGAGTATCTTTTTTAAACTCTTCAGTAAGTCCAAGAATAGGGTCGGCCGGAGCGGCAACTACTTTTTCAAACATAATCTTCATCCATGTTAATCGAAGGGGTCTGCTGACATTTATACCTTTCAGCAATATTCGTTACAACAGTTAGTGAAAAGAAAACTTAAAAAAATTTTGATTTGAAACAGAATTCTAACATAAGCAAAGATTTTGCTATGAAAACCCCTCTTAACTGTGGAGTTAAGAGGGGGATAATTCGCTAAGCGGCGAGATCTTGAGCATCTTGATATTGATGTGCGATATGCTGAAACTGTGCTTCTACAGCAAGGAAAGCGTCGACAACTTGCGGGTCAAAATGTTTGCCATTTCCTTCAAGAATGATTGATTTTGCCTTGTCATGACTGAACGCTGGCTTGTATACACGCTTTGAAATAAGTGCATCATAAACATCTGCGAGTGCCATCAATCGGCCAGAGAGGGGAATGCGTTCACCCGAGAGTTGATTTGGATAACCACTTCCATCCCACTTTTCATGATGTGTCAGCGCGATCTCTTTCGCAACTCGCAAAAATGAGCTACTTCCTAGCTGTTTTTCTGCAATTGACAACGCTTCGGCACCAATTTCAGCATGACCCTTCATGATCTCAAATTCTTCGTCGGTCAATTTACCCGGTTTGAGTAACACACTATCAGGCACGCCGACTTTACCCACATCGTGAAGCGGGGCCGATTTATACAACAGTTCAATGTAATTGGGAGTCAGTAACATGCGATGTTGTTCAAACTGACTTAAGTGTTCTGCCAGCACTTTGACGTATTCCTGCGTTCGCATGATATGCGCACCAGTTTCGTTATCGCGAGACTCTGCCAAGGCGGACAGGCTGACAATGGCAACATCACGCGTCGTTTTCACCTCGTCTTGCGAAACTTGCAAGCTGTCTAGCATTTGGTTGGTGAGGCAGGCCATTGAGCCTAGCTCATCATGTTGGAAGACCGGGAGGCGTTGAGCCACCTTACCTTGAGTGACTTCCAATAATGCTTGTTCTTGGCTAAACAAAATCTTCTGCATCAAGCGAGTCCATAACACCATGATGGCAATAACGTATCCCCCTACAACCAACGCGATATACACCAGTTCCTTGATAAAACTGATCTTGCCTAAACCATTGCTGATTTGTTCTGGGTTTTGCTCTAACCAATAAATGTCTTTTACTGCGACCATGGTTAAGATTGCGGTGAGAGTGATCAGTAACGCAATCATCATCCCGATCATCTGTTTGACCATAGACTGGCGTTGCCCTGAGAGGACAAAATCGAATTGGTTTTGCTGGCGCAAGTCATTAAATTGAGCCAATTTGCTTTGCAGTTGAAGGATAGAGCCTGTCAGGAAGCCAAACAATCCCATGCCAAATAGGACCTTTACATTGCTATCGAAAGTAAAGTCATACTGGAGGTTGTAATAAGCCGCGAAAGGGATGCTAACCGCAGTAAATAAAATCGTATCCAGCTTCGCTTGGCGGTTTTGTGCAATTAACGGGTGTGTTGCGAGAATAAAGTGACGCACTAAATAGATGAAGGTAAACACCACGGCGCAGTGCAAAATGACTTCGTAAATGCTGAGCGTACTGAGCATGGGGCAGACGCGTCCGCCATAGGTGCCAAAAAAGAATGCAGCGGCTAAATAAAGTTGCAATGTTAGCGGTGCGTTGTAGTTAGTATTCGCCATGATTAACCTTTCTAAGATCATCCTCAACATCATTGTCTTCGCTCTTGGTTGCGCTTCTAGAGAGGAACTTGGTTATGTTATTGATGCTGTTGATTGATCTGTCACTTGTAAAATCAAAGACCTGCGATTCTAGCGATAGATTTCATTAAGCGCTATAAGGACAGGGAAAGGGAAATAGGGTGCATCTTTAACTTGAAAGTAAAACCGCACTTCGACTTGCCTCACAGGGACACTCATTAATGTGAACAGAGCGGCGAATAGATGATTGCATGAATATCGAGATTTCTAGGTTTTATAAGGTCTGATGATGTATTTGCATAATTTATTTAAAGTTGCACTCTAATTATCCTTCTCTATGTATTTGTTCTTCCTGTGTTGCGTTTACCTCGAAAAATCCGAAAGGTTAAAAGTGTCTTTAGGAGACATTTCTTTCCTCAAAAGCTCTTTGTTGATGACGAAGTTTCGGTAGAAAACAAAAATCGGAGCCAGTGCTCCGATTTTTATGTGCGCAATCTAAGTCGACTTAAGGCATGTACATGTCATTGAGCTTTGACACTTCTTTGTGCTTTCTACGTTTGATGAAGTAGTTAGAAACCACACCGAACATCAAGACCAGACCACAGAAGCCGTACACTTGCATGATAGTCGGATCGCTTGAGACAAAACCGAAGTCTGAGAACATTACGTAAGCGCCCAATACCATGTAGATGATGACCGCTGATGCTTCAAAGCGGAATGACCACGGTGTCACATCGATATTCTCATTTACTGGCATTACGTAGTCGGTATCACGCGGCATAAAGTAACCAATCGCAAACATCAGAGCAGTACACACGACGAATAGAATTGCTAATTGGTGTAGGAAGTGAATTGGTGTACCAAAGACCAATTGCATCGCAGCGTAGGAGCTAACAAACACGACCAAAGCAACTTTAGCGGCAATAGCAGGAACGCGTTTTGAAATGTAGCCCACAAACACGATAGTGAAGATAGGCACACTAAAGAAGCCCGCAACCATTTGTAGATATTGAAACAAGCCTTCTGGTGCGTACATGATGAAAGGCGCAATACAGACCGAAATGATCGCAATGATAACGCCGAAGATACGACCTTTACCGACCAACTCTTCATCCGATTTGTCTTTGCCGAATAGTGGTTTGTAAACGTTCAAAGCAAACAAGGTGGTTGAGCTGTTCAATACGCCGTTAAAGGTACTTAGGATAGCGCCGAACATGACCGCAACGAAGAAACCAACAAGCGGCTTAGGTAATACTTCGTTCACCAAGCGTGTGTACATCGTATCTGGGTTGCCCGCATCTGCGCCAAACATATGGAACGCAATGATGCCCGGAATGATTAGGAAAAGTGGAGAGATAACTTTAATCGCACCCGCCAGAATCACGCCTTTCTGACCTTCTTTGAGGTTTTTCGCGCCAAGTGCACGTTGGATAATAGATTGGTCAGTACCCCAGTAGTACAAGTTCACCAACAATAGACCTGTGAACAGGGTAGAGAAAGGCAGTGGGTCGGTCTCTTTACCTACGGATTGCAGCTTTTCCGGTGCGGCAGTCAGCAATACGTCTAAACCTTCCATAAAGTTACCGCCGCCTAATGCCATTAGACCAAATACTGGGATCATCAAACCGCCGGTGATCAAGCCTACGCCGTTGATCGTGTCTGCAATTACCACGGCTTTTAGACCGCCGTAAATCGCGTAAAAGAAACCCAGCAAACCAATAGTGGCAGAAATCAGGGCGATAGAGCTGAACTCTGAAATGCCCAGTAAACCTTGCACATCAAAGATTTCGCCCAGTACCACTGCGCCAGCGTAAAGAGTGGTAGGTAGAATGTTGATGACGTATTGGCACAAGAACAACAGGGTAACGAACTTCTTCACCGACATGTCGTAACGGCTTTCTAAGAAGTCTGGAATGGTGGTGATGCCTTGCTTGAGGTAGCGAGGAACAAGCAGCAGCGCAATGATAACCAGTGTAACGCCAGAGGCCACTTCCCAGCCCATCACACTCATGTTGTGGGTGTAGGATTGTGCACTCATGCCAACAAAGCTGGTGGCACTCAGGTTGGTCAGAATCAAGGAGCTGGCAATCAGACCGCCTGTTAAGCTTCGTCCACCAAGGAAGAAGCCGTCTTGAGAGGTGTTTTTATCGTTTTTAACTTTGCTGTAAGTAAACACCACAACAAAGCCTGTAAACAGCAAGAACGAAAGTAATACTGTAATAGACATTTTGTTTCCTTAACAAGTTAAGCAATTAAGTTTTGCTTGTTAGTTGTAGGGTGTCCCTCTAGCGCGTATAGGAGTGTTTTATCAGGAACAACGCGAAGTTGAAACCCGGTCGCTAGAGGGCACAGATAGAGGTTTAAATTTTCTTAAGATGAACAATCAGTGCCGATTCTGGGTCGAGAATCGGAAGCGTTACCCCAATTTCTTTTAAGTTATCGCCACTTAGCGTCAGGGTTTTGTCTAGCCATTGAGGACGTTGCTTCATCAACTGGAAGCTGGTTTTTGGCATTTCAACAATCTTGACTTCGTAACGGGCGTTTTCATCCGCACAGCTAACGCGAAGTGGAGATGGCAGCGCATGATTTGGCATGGCCAACTGACACACCGTAATCAGCATTTCTTGCCCGTTCTCAACGCCATAGATGTTCTGGTTTTGATCGGCAGGATCAATGCGGAAAGTACGTCCCGAATGAAGCAAATCGCGATACTGTTTGTGCAGTTGAATGTAATGAGCAAACGCTTGTTTTTCTTCCGCGCTTTCTTTTACTGGATCGAGCTCCACACCCATGTGACCACTTAACGCTGTCACGCCACGCATGTTGATCGCATGGCGACGATTGGTTGAGTGACACTCTGCAGGACCAATGTGAGCGCCCATGACTTCAGGTGGGAAGAAGTAGCTCATACCACGTTGAATCGCTTGACGTTCCAATGCATCGTTACAATCAGAAGCCCAGAAACGGTGAGTGCGTTTAAGGATTTCAAAATCAATACGACCACCACCCGAAGAGCAAGACTCAATTTCAACCGCCGGATGCGCAGCTTGAAGTTCGTCTAGCAAGCGGTATAGCGCTTTCGTTTGGCCATGTACTGCGGGCTTACCTTGATGCCCAGGTTGAACCAATTCACGGTTCATGTCCCATTTCAGGTAGCCGATGTTGTAACGAGTCAGTAAGTCATTCAAACGCTCAAATAGGTAGTTGAAGCAATCTTGGTTTTGCAAATCCAACACGTATTGCCAGCGGCCTGAAGGTTGGTGGTAGCCTTGCAGACTTAATACCCAATCTGGGTGCTGGCGATAGAGATTTGAGTCTTGGCTGAGCATCTCTGGCTCTACCCAAAGACCAAACTCCATGCCTTTGTTGTTTACGTGCTCGATGACAGGCTCAAGACCATTCGGGTACTTCGTTTCATCCAAGTACCAGTCACCAAGCGCTGCACGTTCGCCATCACGACCAATGAACCAACCATCGTCAATGATGAAGCGCTCGACACCCATCTCAGCCGCTTCTGTTGCCATCTGCATGATGTATTCAGGCTTGTGATCGAAGTAGATGCCTTCCCACGTGTTTAAGTGAACAGGGCGAGGTCTGTTGTTTGGAAATTGGATAATATTGGCACGAATAAACTCGTGGAATCGCTCTGATATTCCATTCAAACCCGAGTTACTGTATGTCGCATAAAGCCATGGTGATTGGTAGGCTTCACCGCTTTGTAGACGCTTTTCACCAGACAGTAGCAGTTCACCAGCTTGAACAAAGCGACGACCGTCACTGCGAACATCGGCACGAAGTTGGTGGTTACCACTCCAACCAAGATGGAAGCCCCAAACTTGCCCCAATTGCTCACTAAAGCCATTAGTGCCCGCGAACAAACCTGGGAAGTTTTCGTGAGAGGTGCGACCGCGACGGTTTTCTTGCATAAAGCCACCATGCTCAAAGCTCAAACGCTGAGTTTGAAACTCATGACACCAACGCCCGTGGAACGTCATCAGCTCGTTTGCATGGTTAGGAAGTGGCAGGGTAGAGGAGAGCTTACCCAAGCAATACTCACCGGCTGTCGTGTTTTTTACTGTGATGCGTTTTTGTACCACGTCACTGTTAAAGTCCAGTTGTAGCTCAATCAATAATTCGAGACCCGCAATGTCATCTTGCAGAGTAAATGTCGCGCTGTTGTCATCGTGCTCTATCGATGTGGTTGTGAACACGGGAGCCCAGTCTTCGCCATTGCGATGCCCTTCAATCCCAGGCGCATTAAAGTGACCGCTGCCCAACTCAGGACAAAGTGATAAGGGTACGTCAACATCAAGGCGAGCCTGCGAGATAGGACGCTCGGTTGAGAGCATTAAATCGGGATCGATCTGAGCGATCTTTGCGCCCCAATGAAGGATTTCAGGAACACGATCCACTTTAATGATCATGCTGTGATTCTTGGATTTTAAGTGAACAATTTTTTGCATTCTGTTTCTCTGTTTTCGCAAACATTTAATCTGCAAATAATCATGCGCTTGTTTGGTTTTATTTCGATTGAATAGCCGTTTAAATGTGACTTTGAACAGGTTTTAGAACGTGGTTTTGTGTGCTAGATCTGCTGTTCTCGGGAACATTTTTTCATGTTTTTTACGACATTGTTCACGAGAACATTCGAATGAATTTGGTAGAGTGAACAGTAAATCAGAATAGGAGAACGCAGTGGCAGTTACGTTTAAAGATGTTGCACGGTTAGCTGGAGTATCGACGCAAACCGTGTCGCGCGTAACCAACGGCGCGGATAACGTCGCAGAAGAAACACGAAAGCGAGTCAACGACGCAATCAAAAAGCTTGGCTATGTGCCGAACAAAGGGGCACAAATGTTGAGCCGAGCGAAGTCGCGGATCATCGGTATTGTTTCTTTGGATATCTCACTGCACGGTGTGGCTCTTATTGCTAATGGCGTTCGCAACCAAGCGCATGAGATGGATTACGCGACGGCGCTGGCAGTGTTAGGTGACAACTCCATTGAGGAATTCCGTAGTGCAATCCGAGAGCTCATTGCCCAGCAAGTTGATGCCATTATCATCAACGCCCCGGTAACCAGAGAGATGGCAGAAAACCTTGTGGAGCAGTTCAGTCAGCTCACGCTGGTTTTTATTGATGTACCCGAGGGGACGCCCGTCAATTATCTCAGTTGTGATCATAAATCTGGGGCAAATTTGGCGATCTCTCATTTGATCGAACATAAGCGCGAATCCTTCGTGTGTATTTCTGGCCCCAAGGCATCTACGGCTTCTCAGATTCGTTACCAAGAATGGCAATCACAGATTCAGCAACATGAATTGGTGCAAGCGGCATACTATGAGGGAGATTGGCAAGCAGCCAGTGGCTACAACGCTATTAAAGACGCCGTGTTAAAAGGTGTGCCTTTTGATGCTGTATTGGTGGCGAATGATCAGATGGCGCTTGGCGTGTTATGCGCGCTTTTGGAGGCGGGTATTAATGTACCTAAAACCGTCTCTGTGGTTGGGTTCGATGGTATTCAAGACAGCCAGTTTTTCTCACCCCCTCTGACAACGATTAAGCAAGATTTCAATGAACTTGGACGTAGGGCGGTCAAGTTAGTACTGAGTCAGATGGAAAAAAGGCAAGGCGTTGTGT
This sequence comes from Vibrio jasicida 090810c, assembly GCF_002887615.1. NCBI lineage: Bacteria > Pseudomonadati > Pseudomonadota > Gammaproteobacteria > Vibrionales > Vibrionaceae > Vibrio > Vibrio jasicida. The sequence continues at coordinate 22,611 of NZ_CP025792.1, forward strand.
CAGAAGTATTGCCAATCAGCTTGGTTGAACGACAAAGCACATCAGCAAAGGCGGACACGCTTTATGACAAGCAAGAAATACTGACCCACTTAGAGAATATACGTCGTCTATTACCTTAGTTGAACTGTTAATGAATTTTGCCGTGGTTACAAAAAATGTATGGTCCGCCCCGTTATTGCAACTACAATTTAGTAATAACGGAGTTGGTTTGCGCTAATGTATTCGGAGTCCACGTTGGGAACATTAACTTCCCCGCTCCACGATGATATCCGCGCCAGATTATCCTTAAAAGCCCCAAAGCAACTAGGTGCTATTTTTTGTATCAGGTTACTAATCTGGCCGTTCGACCGTTTTTGTCATCACATTCATTGGCGTTGCAAACTTGGTTATGGCTATACAGCCTTAAAAGCTTGGCGGTGGTACAACACCGCCCAAGCTATTCTTGCTAGCTTATTGGCAAGTGCGACTACCACTACATTAAACGGCTTTGTTGCTCGTAAATTGACTAACCAATCTCCAAACACTTTTCCTGTTGTTTCTATCCTAGATAGCACGGACCTCGCTCCATGTATAAATAGAGCACGAAGGTGTTTGTTCCCTCGTTTACTCATGCCTAATAGCTTTGATTTGCCACCCGTTGAATACTGCCTTGGAACGAGTCCTAGCCATGCAGCCATCTCGCGACCTCCACCAAAGTTTGAAGGAGAACTGATATTGGCTACACACAACGTTGCTGTTAAATCACCAATACCAGGAATACTCTTCAAAAGTTCAGCATTTTCATTATTTTCAGTAATCGCTTTCAGTTTTCTATCTTGAGTAGATACTTGCTCATTTAGGTATTTATAGTGCTCATGAATCGAGAGCAACTCAGCGACCAGGCTTGGTGGTAGTTTTATATCTTGCTCGGCCAACCACTGAAATAGCGCTTTCATCTTGGCATGGCCTTTAGGAAAACTCAGCCCAAACTCAAGTAGTATTGCTCCAATTCGGCTCATACAAGCCGTTCGTTCTTTGATATAACCATCCCTCACTCGATGGATAGCTGCGATTACCTGAGCTTCCTCTGACTTGGCAGAGACAAATCTCATGCTTGGTCGACTCGCTGCTTCTGCTATCGCAGCCGCATCAATAAAGTCGTTCTTATTACCTTTGACGTAAGGTTTTACATATTGAGGCGGGATAAGTCGAACTCGATGCCCATAGGCTTCACACTTTCTCGCAAGCCAGTGAGCACCACCACAGGCTTCAAAAGCGATGATGGTAGGTTCAAGTACAGATAAGAAACGGAGTAGTTGGCTTCGACTAAACTTACGGCGAATAACGTCTTTGCCAGTGTGATTGTTGCCAACCGCATGAAAGCAGTGCTTGCCTAAATCGATACCTAAGATGTGAATGGTAGACATATGGTTCACCTCGTTCTGAGAGCCTACTCTAAGCGTAGGGCTTGAGAGTGAGGCGGACCATATAATTAGCCCCGTCAATGCGAGGCTCTATCAGGAATCGCTAAGTTTACTTCTTCAGATTCATTTCTGATTCTACAGCGTTGGTTTCGATGTCTGGGTTAGAAGACAGTTTGCCTGTTGCCCAGTCATTCATGTGTTTTAGAATAGCTTTTAACGCATGTTTTTCAGTCGGCGCTTCTGATGTTTCAACTTCAATTTTTTGCTTAGGGTGAGAACCCGTTGCGTCTTCAGCCACGTGCAACCAATCTGGGTGCCAGTAATAAGGTTGACCTGATGGTGTGCTCCATGCATGAACACCGTTGGTTTCGCCTTTGTATTGGATGTCGTTTTCGTTGTACTTAGTCATTATTATCGTCTCTCATAGTCATGAGTTGAGGTGTGCATCACCATTACTCTATAAATGTAACAGATGTCATCGAAAATAATGTGACAACTATCTATTAATCTTGTTGATAAATAATCGATTCCGCTGCACAGCTCTCATTCAGGTCAGTTAACGTACTTTTTCTGATAGTAACCCTATTTAAATTAGGTGCTTAGCTCAGTTTACTGACCATTCAGATGCTTGATGATAGCCGCTTTAGCGTGTTCTTCAGTCGCCGTTTCACCAATTGGAACGTCTAAGTCCGCTTTTGGGTGGACTCCGAGTGCATCTTCTGCAATATGTAGCCAATCTGGATGCCAATAATATGGGTTACTTCCTTCTGGGTGATCCCAGCTATGAACGCCTTGGTGTACACCTCGGTATGAGAGGTCATCCATCGTAAACATTTTCATCATTTCCTCCCGTGTTGATTTTCATGCCTTTGAAAGTATGGAACATAAATTCTCATTTCGTATAGCGAATTGGTATCACTAAGATTGATTAATTACGTTACGACTTTGATAGTGGTGATATCGGATTGCGGGCGTGAAGTATGCTAAGGTGCCTCGGTAGTGATGAATGAGGGAAACATGAACCGATACCGCCAACTCGCTGAATTGTTCAAAATTCAAATTCAGCAAAATACATGGAGAGCAGGGGAGAAGCTCCCTTCAGTGCGTGTCACCAGCCGTAATCACAATGTTAGTGCAGGGACGGTCTTACAGGCGTATCAACTGCTAGAGGCGCAAGGTTGGGTGAGCGCTAAACCTCAGTCTGGCTATTTTGTTACGGCGGAACTGGAACGTTTAGAACCGAATGACCTAGATAAGAGTCTCTATCGCACTTCGGTAAACGATGAGTTGTATGAGTTCCTTAAACACCAGTCTGCGCCAGAGAGTATTAAGCTTGGATCGGCATTTCCTGATCCGACGTTGTTTCCTCTGGATGCGCTTAACCGCAACCTAGCCAGTTCAGGCCGCAAAATGGGGCCAGAGACACTACTTGATAATCTTCCTCCAGGCAGTGAATCGTTACGCCGTTTAATTGCACAGCGTTATATTCAGCAGGGACTTGTGTTGAGTCATGACGATATTGTCATTACCTCTGGCGCGATGGAAGCGCTAAATTTGAGCCTTCATGCAGTGACTCGACCTGGTGATACGGTTGTAATTGAAACTCCGACTTTCTATGGGGCTCTTCAAGCGATCGAGCGATTGGGCTTAAACGCGATAACAGTCCGTGTGGATGCTAAGGATGGTCATTCGCTTGAGCAAATAGAGGCTGTGTTTGCCAATCATGATGTGCGTGCTTGTTGGCTAATGACCAATTTCCATAATCCGACCGGAACTTCCCTTAATGACTTGCAAAAGCAAGGAATCGTTGAGTTGGCAAATCGTTACGATGTGTATGTAGTAGAGGATGATGTTTATTCAGAGTTGTATTTTTCAGAGACGAAACCTGCGCCTTTAAAATCGTTTGATACTCAGGAGCGAGTGCTGCATTGCGGTTCATTTTCGAAAAGCTTATGCCCTGGTTATCGGTTAGGTTGGGTAGTAAATAAACGCTTTAACGAGCCGATTCAAAAACTTCAACTCATGTCGACCTTGTCGGGCAGTGCTCCTATTCAACAAGGCGTGGCGCACTATCTGCAAAATGACAGCTATGACAATCATCTTAGAAAGCTGCGCAAAGAATTACAGTTACGCCAAACAAGGTTTGTGGCTTTAATAGATAAATACTTACCTAAGTCCGTTGACTATTGTCTTCCTCAAGGCGGGTACTTCATGTGGCTTAAATTACCTCCAAGTTTGAATGGTAAGGCCATTTACCAAGCTCTCATCTCTAATAACGTGACGGTGGCGTATGGCAAGCTTTTCTCTGTTGATGACCAGTATCAAGACTATCTAAGGCTGAACACCTCGCTGCCTGTTGATGAAAACCTAAAACAGGCTATATGCAAATTGGGTGACTTACTTCACTAAAGGAACTGTTTAACGTTTTTTTGGCCTAACTGTACTAAAGCGGTTTACCGGTCATGTGCTTCAATCGATTGTAGAGTAATTGCAATATTGGAGTGACAATGAAAAAACAGTTGGTAAAACATGAAGTAAGATTGATAGCTGTTGCTATTTTTAGCGCATTTCTGTTGGTATTTGCGCACCTTATTTTGGCGAAGTCTTTCTCGCATATGGCTTGGACAGAGTACACCGCGGCCGTGATCCCTTTCATTATGTTTGGCTTATGTGTGTTGGGCGTTAAGTACGCAGAACATGCAGATAGAGAAGGGGATGGAGAGCAGTAAAATCATGAAAAATTTAGGAAGAGAGAATGAAGAGTGCATGGTTGCTTGCGTTATCTATGATCGCCTTTGGGTGCTCAGCGAAACAAGATGTAGAACCTAAGTCGGTTACCCTAGTCTATGATCACTCAAAATTGACTGCGGAGATACAAGCCGATAATCATTTCGAGGCTCATGTCGATAATGATAAAGAGCGTATCGATTTATCTGGCTTGGTACGGAAACTTCACCCTGACTACCAGTTAGATGTCTTGGTGATTAAGTCTAGTAAGACTCAGCATGCAACAAATCAAATTAGTACGTCATTGTTGATCAAACAAAAAGAGATTGAAAAACCTATTTTGATTGGTGGTGTTTATCAGCATACGGTGGTCAATGACGAGAACAACAACCCGACAGTGACAGAATCAGCCAGTGTGATGAGCGTTAAGTTGAATTTATAGTAGTTGGCAACGGAACCTATCTGTGAGATCCGCGACAAAATAAAAGACCTCCACATGGGAGGTCTTTTTAATTCTGTATCACTCGGTGGTGATTAGAAGTTCGCAGAGCGAGGTGTACGTGGGAACGGGATAACGTCACGTACGTTGCCCATACCAGTCACGTAAGAGACTAAACGCTCAAAGCCTAGACCAAAGCCAGCGTGTGGCACTGTGCCGTATTTACGCAGGTCGCGGTACCAGCTCATGTGCTCTGGGTCGATACCCACTTCACGCATGCGCTCGTCTAGGATGTCTAGACGCTCTTCACGCTGAGAACCACCGATGATCTCACCGATACCCGGTGCTAGTACGTCCATTGCAGCTACCGTCTTACCGTCATCGTTAGCACGCATGTAGAATGCTTTGATGTCTTTCGGGTAGTTCTTCACGATTACTGGCGCTTTGAAGTGCTCTTCCGCAAGGAAACGCTCGTGCTCAGAAGACATATCGATACCCCATTCAACTGGGAATTCGAATTCACGACCTGAATCAAGAAGGATCTGGATTGCGTCAGTGTAGTCTACTTGTGCAAAGTCAGAAGATACGAATTGCTCTAGACGCGTGATTGCTTCTTTGTCGATGCGTTGAGCAAAGAACTCAAGGTCATCACGACACTCAGCAAGAACCGCTTTGAACACGAATTTCAGCATGTCTTCAGCCAGTTTCGCTACGTCATCCAGTTCTGCGAACGCAACTTCAGGTTCAACCATCCAGAATTCCGCTAGGTGGCGGCTGGTGTTTGAGTTTTCAGCGCGGAAAGTTGGGCCGAACGTGTAAACTTTACTTAGTGCACAAGCGTAAGCTTCAGCGTTTAGCTGGCCAGATACGGTTAGGAACGTCTCTTTACCGAAGAAGTCTTCGTTGTAGTCCACTTTACCAGCGTCAGTACGAGGTAGGTTTTCCATGTCTAGCGTAGATACGCGGAACATTTCACCAGCACCTTCTGCATCTGAAGCTGTAATCAACGGCGCAGATACCCAAAAGTAACCTTGCTCATGGTAGAAGCGGTGGATTGCTTGAGATAGGCAGTTACGTACACGTGCTACCGCACCGATTACGTTTGTGCGCGGACGTAGGTGCGCCACTTCACGTAGGTACTCGATAGAGTGACGAGTTTTTGCCATTGGGTAAGTGTCAGCATCTTCAACCCAACCAACTACTTTAACGTTAGTAGCGGCTAGTTCGAAGTCTTGGCCTTTCGCAGGAGAGGCAACAATCTTACCAGTTACTTCAACAGAGCAGCCAGTGGTTAGCTTAAGTACTTCGTCGTCGTAATTATTAAGATTATTAGGGACCACGGCCTGAATCGGGTCGAAACAAGAGCCGTCATAAATGGCAAGGAAAGAGATTCCAGCTTTGGAATCACGACGTGAACGGATCCAGCCACGAACAGTTACTTCACTGTCTACTGCTAGCTGACCTTTCAAAACGTCTGATACAGGCGCGTAAGTCATGTTTGAAATATTCTCCATTGAGGTAAAAATTCAACTCAACACTTACTACATTGCTTGCTTTAAACGGCTTTGTTTAAAAAACGAGCGAAGCGTTGAATTGGATAGAATTTTACAGATTCATCGGGACATATTACCTGTCAATTCGTCAGCTTCAACCTTTATATTCAATTTGGAGGGGAGAAATTTCTTATTTACTCGCCCTTTGTTCCTCAGACAGCGTAAATTGGTTAAGTAATAGCTCTAGACGTTCCGAAAGCTGCTCCAAATCAACGCTGATGTCACGTGTGTGAGATGCAGATTGCGAAGTTTCATTCGCGTGTCTTGTGATGGTGTCGACTTTCAACTGAATGTGTTTGCTCACCTCTGACGTCGTTTGTGTTTGATGTTGAATGTTTTCTGCATGTCTCAAAACTTGATGCATTTCGTCTACTACATCGCGCATGGTTTCGGAGAGCGCTTCGACATCGACGGAACGCTGATGAGCAAACTGGCACACATTATCTACCGAAGTGAGCGACTCTTCACTGCCTTGTTGAAATTGCACGATGATGCTTTCTATATTGCTGGTCGCTTGCGCTGTCCGAGAAGCAAGGTTACGGACTTCATCTGCGACAACCGCAAATCCACGGCCTTGGTCACCTGCACGAGCTGCTTCAATTGCGGCATTGAGAGCCAGTAGGTTGGTTTGTTCCGCAATACCTTTGATGACACCCAGGATGGATGATACTTCTGCGGTTTGTTGATTCAATGTTGTGATCTTCTCGCGCACCTTGTCGATATCGGTCACTAGGTTCTTGATGTCTTCACTTACATGGTGCGCTTGACCAGCACTGGCGGTTGCGACATCAACGGTATGGTTGACCAACGTTGTTGCATCAACGGTCGCTTGTTCTACGACACTTTGTTGTTGCAGCATGTCAGTGATATTGGTTTGCACTTCATTGGTTTCTACTTGCTGGTTGTCTGCCGCTTCATCGGTAGATTGAGCAACGTCGGTTAAGCGTCCGGCGGACCCCGCCAGTGAATGCGATGTTTCCTGAACTTTGTCCAAGCTTTGCGAGACCGTATCCATAAAGGAATTGATAGAATCCGATAACTGTCCAACTTCGTCTTTTTGCTTATGCTCTAAACGTATGGATAGATCCTTGCTCGCACTGACATTCGACATAAAACGCGACGTCATTTGTATTGGCCTAACGATGATTCTACGAATCAATCCCATGGTAATTAAAAAGCCCACAAACGCGATAACTGACATGATACCCATCGCAAACATGGCTTGTTTATTGATAAGAGAATTCACATGGCTCATGTTGTATTCCAAGCGGATTGCACCTAACACTTCGCCTTCTGGGGCAATATGGCAAGACACACAATTCGTACCACGATAGTTTTCGCTTGATTTCATCGGCAGTGCAACCACCAAGCCTTTCCCCCAATCCGCACTGAAAGGCTCAATCACCAACTCACCGTTTAATGCTCTCTGGTCAATGTCATCTATCGGTTTTTGATTCGCATCGCCAGCGCCGTAAAATTTAGAGACTGTATCAGCACGAAGTACGCGCACTTGCTCTATGCCTTCTTGAGCGAGCGCTTTTTGTCGTAGGGTTTCTTTTTGCGGCATCGTACCGGTGAGCATCATCATATTTAGGCTATCGAAGTAGTTGCTTGCCTTATCGTGTAGTTGTTCACTCAGCACGTCATTAATAAGTGTCTTTTGTTGAAAGTATTGATAGCCAGTCGATGCAGCTAACACACAAGTGAAGACAACTATCAGTGCCAGTAACAGTTTGAAGGTAATCGTTGAGCGCATATTTTTATAAGTGTAATTGGAACGAATTCCACAATATTAAGGGCTTAGCGTGGTATGAGCGATGGATAGGGCGAATGAATGTGACCCTAAACAACGTAGGGTTATGTAAATGTGATGTAAGTAGGGTGTAATCAATGGATTGGCGCTGCGCCAATTTTTAGACGAAGGGGGGATCTAAATTTCAATTATTCTTTCTTGTTTAACCGGTTGTTAACCCGAGGTCGTGTAATCTCTTTTTGTACTCTTAGAGTCGTTAAAGTAGGGAAGTTTGGGGTATGTATGACCCTACTTCAGTTTCCTAACCATTTTTCTGGAATCTCCAGATTTGGCAATCTTCAAGATGCTTGGAGGTTGCCGTTTTTTATCAGTTAATCATTCTGAATCAGTGAATCGTTTTCCTCTTTCTCATGTTATTGATAAAGGTTGTCATTAAAGGGTGAATTCCTTAGTATTGCGTGTCTTTTTAAAGCCTGAGAATCAAGATGAAAACAGAATTATACAAAGAGTTTATGTTCGAAGCAGCACATCACCTGCCGCACGTACCGGAAGGTCACAAGTGTGGTCGTTTGCACGGACACTCTTTCTTAGTTCGTCTTTATGTAGAGGGTGAAGTTGACCCGCATACAGGTTGGGTGATTGATTTTTCAGAAATCAAAGCGGCATTCAAACCAACTTACGACCGTTTGGATCATTACTACTTGAATGATATCGAAGGTCTAGAAAACCCAACAAGTGAAGTACTCGCGAAGTGGATTTGGCAAGAGCTTAAGCCGAGTTTGCCACTACTGAGTAAAGTTGAGATCAAAGAAACTTGTACCGCAGGTTGTATCTACAAAGGCGAATAATTTCGTTCTGTACACAGATAATAAAGGCAAGCTAATCGGCTTGCCTTTTTCTTTTGTTAGCCTGAAATCAGAGACAAAAGAGGTCAGTACCCAATTCCGTTTCGTAGGGCGAATTGGACTAACTCAGAATGAGTTTCTAATTCCAGCATGTCCATCAACCGGTATTTGTGAGACTCAATCGTTCGTGGACTCAAATTAAGCGCTATCGCGATTTGTTTTGCAGACAAGCCGTTGGCTATGTGCCCGAGGACATCACATTGACGACGACTTAGTCTTAACATTTTGTTGTTCTCATTACTCGTCTTCATGTCTGGCTTGTGTAAGCTGCGATGCAACTTAGAGTGCTGCCAATAAGAAAGCCAAACTTGCGAAAGAAATGTGACTTGATTCAATTGGGCGTCATTCAAACCACAACGATTTTCGCCAAAAATAGTAAATGAAACGCCACCCCAGCGTTGACCAAACTGACTCAGTGGGATGGTGTAATGGCAACATGCGCCTTGTGCTGCCAGCATTCTTAGTAATGCCACATCACTACTTTCAAGCGAAGCTCGGTTGAAAATCTGAGTTTGTTCCGAGTTACCGATAAGACGAAGGTACCTCTCGGCGTCTTCTATGCCGACTTGCTCTGCTGTGACGACTTTATGTGGTGGACGTGCGACAGCAAGCGTTTTCCCTTGGTTGAAAAACAGCATTGAGTTGGGAAACATGGTCATTCGATCGATTTCGAACCAGTTCATGGCTTCCGTCATGAATTCGCGAAGTTTGACTTCGCACTTGTCTGCTTCAGAGGAGGTAAGTGATGTTGCTTGCCTCATCATAAGCGCTTCAAAAGTTTCAGCTTCTATTGTCTTACCTATCTCACTGTCCATTAAAACGACTCGTACGGAATGAATTTTATAAATGCAGTAATTTTACTCTACATTCTGACTATCAGATTTTGCAAAATGTCGGTGCTTTATTTCGAACTTCTTGGAATAACGCACATGCTTTCTATTTGGTGAATGGGTGGGGGGAAGATCTATTCTAAACCTAAATATTACACCTTTATAGGCAGATACACAGACTTTAAGTATAGGTTTTTGGCGAGCAGCTGTTTCAAATTTGGCTAATTTTATCGCCATCCGGAGGGGTAACAATGAAAATGATGAAGCTTCGCTACCGTGCAGGGGCGTATGGTAAATGGGTTGAAGTAGTGGTGTCTGCGTTTGTTGCAGAAGAGTTAGCAAAGGAGTACACCGGTTACGGCTGGCAAGCTGAAGTCGTAACGGTATGATTTTGAGAGGAAGGCAGGTGTGCTAATTACCCTGCCTTTACAACATAAATAACATCGATGCCTAATCTATCAGTTCAGAGAATGACGCAAGATCAGCGCTTTTCCACTCTCTTCATAAATTGTCTTTTGGGTGTTATCGAACCCTGCCGATTCAAACAATCTAATTCCAATGTCATTACTACTAGATACTGTCGCACACACAGAGCTGCTTTCAGTGTCAATTGCGTAGCCATAGATCATCAGTTTTTGTAGCGTTGCTTTTCCAATTCCTTGCTGTTGAAAGCGCTTATCGACCATAAGATAGCTTAAACCCAATTCATGGCGTTTGGCGAAGGGAGCGTGTTGGGCGAAGGCTTTGTCTATCACTAAATATCCGACAATAAGATAGTCATGAAAGATGGTATAAAACACCTCTGACTTACTACGTTGCTGGTAAGCCTGTTCAAATGGCTTAAAAAATCCTTTTTGATCTTCTTGCACTTCCAGTTGCATCAAGCTGGCAAAATCTTTCAGCTTGGCAGGTTTAATGGCGATCATGGTCTGAATCTGTTCAGAGGCGGTAAACACAATACCGCCATTATAGTTGTGGACATTAAAAGGACGCAATCTGGTTCTGTGTGGATTTTGCTATTAAATAGAGATCGCTAGCGGCAAAGCGGATAATAAAAGCCTTGATGAATGTGCGCACCAAGTGTGGTTAGTAAATGGGCACATTCTGCGGTCTCCACACCTTCCACGATGACTGCACAGTGGTATGTGTGTCCCATCGCAATAAGCTGACGTAACGTCTCTACTTTTTTGTCGTCTTGCTTCAGGTTGATAACAAACAAACGGTCAATCTTGAGATAACTTGGCGTAATTTGACTGATGAGCTCGACATTGTTGTTACCAGTCCCGAAATCATCAATGCTGATTTTGCACCCGATGGCTTTGAGCTTGTTGATGTTATTGAAGATCTCCAGCGTGTAGTACATCGACGCATTTTCTGTGATTTCAATCGTCAGAAGTGAACAGTCCAATTGAGCCAATAAGCGATACAAGCGTGTGAAATTACGCTTTTCCAGTAGAGAAGGGCACACGTTGATACTCAGAGGAGCGAGTAAGGATTTTGATTTGCCATACACGAGCCTGATGACCAATAAGGTATGATTGATTAGAAATCCATTGGCGATTAATGACTCAATAAACTTTTGAGTGTTTTTAACCTTAAAGCGCGATAGGACTTCATAGTGGATATTCTGTCGATTTGATGTGTTGTGGATAGGTTCAAGTTTGAGATTGAACTGACGGATAGCCCAAAGGTAAGTGGCTAATGAGCGAAGTTTGTTATGTCTAAAGGCAAGCATTAGAATAAAGCTCAAAACAAGGATGCTACTAATAGGCCCTTTTACGTAATACACCTCTTTGTAACCGTTTTCGTTGACGTTATACAAGAACGATTGCCCGTTGGTATCGCCAATTTCTAGCGCTGTGCCAGTATTGGTACACACTTTCATGCCAGACAAAAACATGCGAGACATATGGCTCTCAAAGCTATTTGATACATTCACGTTTTTTACTCTGACGAGGACTTGTGCACCGTTAAATAAAAACGAATGGGTTGTGTAGCTTTCGTTGTTTAACCAGCTTTCTCTGTCTTTTTTGTTCACTGGGACCACTGCTTCTGGCGTGACTAGACAGCGAATGTTGTGCTTGTCGATCATCAATGCTGACTCGACTAATTGAACATTATCAAATAAGCCTTTTAATTGGTCTTCATGCCCAAAACAACTCTGTTGAGCGAGATCTTGTGCGAAGTTCATTGCGTCATCAAAATAGTTTTGCTTAACAATCGTCCCGATGCTGTAAAAACAAATGGCAATATACAGCGCGATGGTAAAGCCAATAAAGCACAACAAATTCAGGTATAGCGCTCTACTACGTAAGCAAATAGCAGCGGCCATTCTTACGCTATGAACGGCTTGCTGGTGGATTCTCGCTTGTTGAAGAAGCCCATCTTTTTGTGCGTGTTGGCTATCGTATGGCACAAAATATCCCTTTCGGTGAATGTTTTCGATGAGAGACTTTTGGGTCTCTATATGATTCTTTGTTAGTTGCCTGAACTTTTTCCTTATGGACGCAACAGCGTTCTTAAATCCATTTTCCGGCAACATCAAGTGATGTTGCGCTGACAACTTCTTTTCGATTTTCCTCTGGCTAATAGGCGCGTTTAAGCTCCCAAAAGCGGCAATGGTGCTAAGGATTAAGTATTCGATTCTGCTTACGGGAATAGAAGAGTGGATGGAGTTATTGAGCTGTAATGAAAGTTCTTTTTCGGACAAGCAAACGCAGATTTGGTTTCCAAGTTCAAACCTAATCATGTGTTAAAGCGCTCCAGGATTAATTTTTGAATACGTTATCAATATTGAGATAGCAGGTATGTGACCTTCTACGGGCATATCCTAAACTTCTGGATATAGTGACAATTTTAGATTTTTTTATAAAGCTCAATCCAGAGAGATTTTACATGGGGAAAGATCTTTAGGCGAAAAAAAGCCCGAGCGAGTTGCTCGGGCTTCTGATGGGAGAGGTTGGGAGATTAGCAGATAACTTTTACTGCTAGGCCGCCTTGAGATGTCTCACGGTATTTTGCGTTCATGTCTTTACCTGTCTCTAGCATAGTTTCGATAACCTTATCTAGAGAAACTGTCGGTGCAGATGAGCGACGCAGTGCCATACGAGTTGAGTTGATCGCTTTTACTGCCGCGATACCGTTACGCTCGATACACGGAACCTGTACCTGACCAGCAACAGGGTCACACGTTAGACCTAGGTTGTGCTCCATTGCGATTTCTGCAGCCATACATACTTGCTCAGGGCTACCACCCATAAGTTCAGCAAGGCCTGCTGCTGCCATAGAACATGCCACGCCAACTTCACCCTGACAGCCAACTTCTGCGCCAGAGATAGACGCGTTGCGTTTGTAAAGACCACCGATCGCGCCAGAAGCGGCGAAGTAACGGATGTAATCTTTTTCAGTCACGGTTTGGATGAACTTGTCGTAGTAAGCCAGTACCGCAGGGATGATGCCACATGCGCCGTTTGTTGGTGCTGTCACAACACGACCACCTGCTGCGTTCTCTTCGTTTACTGCGAAAGCGAACATGTTTACCCAGTCAACAACCGACATTGGATCGTTTGTTGTTTTTTCAGAAGTAAGCAGTTGCTGACGAAGTGCTGCTGCACGACGAGGTACGCGTAGTGGACCAGGCAGAATACCTTCTTCGTTCATACCACGATCCATACATTCGCGCATGGTGCGCCAGATGTTCGCGAAGTATGTACGAGTCTCTTCATCAGAGTGCAGAGAGTGTTCGTTTTTCATCACAAGTGCACTAATAGAAAGACCACTTTCTTTACACTGGTTAACGAGCTCTTCTGCTGTCGTGTATTCGTAAGGAACCTTGATTGGGTTCTCAATCTCTTTACCGAAGTTTTCTTCATCAACGATGAAGCCGCCACCGATAGAGTAGTAAGTCTTTGAGTACACTTTTTCGTCTTCGATCCACGCGTGGATCTGCATGCCGTTTTCATGTAGCTCAAGGTTAGTAGTATGGAAGTTCATACCACCGTCTTTCGGGAACGATACTGTGTGACAGTGCATGCCAACAGGAAGGCGTTCAGTTTCTTCTACTCGAGCGATGAAGCCCGGAATAGAGTCGATATCAACTTTCTCAGGGGAGTTGCCTGCAAGACCCATGATGATGGCGATATCCGTGTGGTGACCTTTCCCTGTCAGTGATAGTGAACCATAAACGTCAACGGTGATTTTAGTGATGTCGCGCAGTTTTCCCATCGCACGAAGGTCATCAATAAACTCTTTACCCGCTTTCATTGGACCTACAGTATGTGAGCTTGAAGGACCAACACCGATCTTATAGATATCAAAAACACTAATCATATCGATTACCTCAGAACAAAGCCTCCCAAGGGGAGTTGGGAGGCTTTTTATTATCGTTATATTCTTGGATTAATCATGCTTTATAAAAGAGCAGTGATTAAAGAGCGCCGTAGATTACAGAACTAATTGCCGCAAGACCACAGATTGCTGTGAAAATCTGTACAGGTGCTGAAGTTTTGTACTTCGCCATTGCTGGCACTTTCTGCATCGCGAATACAGGCATCAAGAATAGGATAGCTGCAATCATTGGTGCACCCATCGTTTCAATCATGCCTAGGATGCTTGGGTTAACGATAGCAACAATCCAAGTCGTCACAACGATGAAGATAAGAGACGCTTTTTCAATCTTGCTCTTAGGAGATTCAGAGCGAGACTTGATTAGACCTACTAGACCTTCGTGAGCACCTAGGAAGTGACCGAAGTAGCTAGAAGTGATTGCTGCGAATGCAACCAATGGGCCCATGTAAGAGATCAGTGGTGATTCGTGAACGTTCGCTAGGTAAGAAAGAACTGAGATGTTTTGCTCTTGCGCAGTTGCTAGTTGCTCTGGAGATAGAGAAAGCACTACAGAGAATACGAAGAACATTACAAAGCCCATCAGCATCATCGCTGCGCCGCCAGTGATAGAGTCAGTCTTCTTAACTGCGTCATCACCGTACACACGACGTTGTTCTTTAGAGAACTGAGAGATGATTGGGCTGTGGTTGAATGAGAATACGATGATTGGAATTGCTAGCCAAACGATTGAAGGCATTTCGCCCCAGTTTGGAGACACTTCCATCATTGATGTATTCCAATCAGGAATTAGGTAGAAAGACAGTGCTAGTAGGACAAATACTAGAGGGTAAACCATTGCTGATGTTGCTTTCAGCATTAGCTCTTTACCGAATACTACACCCGCAGTCATCGCAGCGATTAACGCGCCAGAAAGTAGCCAGCGAGGAATAGATTCCATACCCATTTGGTTAACTAGGAAAGAGTCAACCGTGTTTGTGATACCAACACCGTAGATAAGTACGATAGGGTAGATAGCGAAGAAGTATGCAAAAGTAATAAGGTTTGCGCCTGTCTTACCGAAGTGCTCTTCTACTGTGTCAGTGATATCAGCTTCAGGGTTTTTCGCAGAAAGTACGAAACGAGCGAGAGATTTGTGTGCGAACCAAGTCATTGGTGCCGCGATTAGAGCAAGGATAACTAATGGCCAGAAACCGCCAGCACCTGCTTTAATTGGAAGGAAAAGTACACCTGCACCTACTGCTGTACCAAATAGGGACAAACACCAGGTGAAGTCTTTGTAAGAAAACTTACTAGACGATTGTGCGGTTGAAGCCGCAGTAGTAGTTGTATTCATTTTTGAGTTACTCATTTTGGGAACAGGAAATAAGTCGGGAGCAATTTTGCAAGATTTTGCACTAGGAAAATTAGATCTAAATCATGTATTGCTCGAGCTTATTGAATGATATGTCAAAAACCTGCTTTTTATCACGAAAATGGCGTGCTACACGTGATAATTGCTAATGAGTGAAATTAGAAAAACTTATCTGAAGCGGTTGTTGTATAAATTTTTCTCACCGCAAGCGTTTGCCTTATAAAAATCAAATTAAACTAATGTGAATTGATGTTTGAAAAATAACTTTTTATTAATATAGATGCACATGATGTTTGGTTTTAAAGTCAACTTAATATTGATAAAGCAGTTACTTAGAAATGATGTGTTTTTGCATGGATTCGATGATCTGTGCGGTCATTCCCCAAATAAAATGCTGCTGATATGGGATGGCAAAGACGCGATGACTAGTGTTTCTTAGGTTGAATTTTGAACTGTATAGCTTTTCAGGGTTTAAAATATGATTGGCTGGGACTTCAAAAACTGAGGCAACTTCGTTGGGGTCAATTTGCGTTGTGTAGTCTGGAGAAATGAAGGCCAAAAACGGTGTCACATTAAATTGGCTAATCGTTGGCAGCTTTGGCAGCTGACCAAATACCTTTATATGCTTTTCATGAATACCAATTTCTTCTTCGGCTTCTCGCAGTGCCGTATTCACAAGAGTGTGATCCTCCGTCTCATATTTTCCCCCTGGGAAGCTAATTTGGCCAGGATGGTGTCGTAAATGTTCGGCTCGCTTGGTCAAAATCACTTGCATCCCTTCTTTTCTCTCAACAAAGCCAATTAACACTGCGGCATCACGAAGTGAGGTGTCTTTCAAATGTGCTAATCGGCCCAAAGACTCTTGGTGATAGCCTGTCGGTAAATGGAATTGGAAGTTTTGCAACAATGTTGTTTTATCAATGACCAAATCGGAGTCCTTAAGAAGTCAGCTGACGAATGGATTCGTATTATATTAATTTGAAACTTATAGCGTTATACACCATTCTTTATTTTAAGACGTCACTATAAGGTTAGCTGAATACGATGAAAGGAATCATTTTCACGGAGTTCATGGAGTTAGTGGAAGAGAAGTTTGGTCTTGAGGTTCTCGATCAGGTTTTGGATTTATCTAACGACGAAGGTATTTACACCTCAGTAGGCAGTTATGACCATCGAGACCTTGTTAAGTTGATCGTTAATCTCAGTAAAGTGTCTGATATCCCCCCAGAAACGCTTCAAGAAGTGTTTGGTGAGTGTGTCTTCCAGAATCTACTCAAATCGATTCCGAATCACGCCAGCCTGCAGCAGTGCAGCACGACGTTCCAATTCGTGCGCCATGTAGAGGACTTCATTCACGTGGAAGTGAAGAAACTCTATCCCGATGCAAATCCTCCGCAGTTTGACTTTATCAGTGAGACAGAATCGGAAATGGTGTTTGACTATCGAAGTGCGCGCTGTATGGCTCATGTTTGCTTCGGTTTAATACAAGGGTGCGCTCAGCACTTTAATGAAACGATAAAAATTAAACATCAGAATCAATCGGAAGATGGAAGCCAAGTGCGTTTTTGGCTGGAGGCTCAATAACCAAATATGACGGGAAATTCCTCATTAGAAAGGAAACTCAAGCGAGAAGTCGCGTCGCGTAAAGCCGCTGAATCACTGTTAGAGCAAAAGAGTTTAGAACTGTATGAATCTAACCAACAGTTAAGTGTGGCGCTAAAAAAGCTCGAGATGAAATCAGAGAAAGATCTGCGCAAATTTGAGTTCGAAGAGCAAATCGATGCCACCTTGATTAGGTTCGGACGTACTTTCCTTTCTAGCACCTTCGATGAAACCATGATTGCCAGTTTCTTGGAACAGCTGACATCAAACTCTGTTGTGTCGGGGGCTTACCTGTATTTAGAAGCTGAGCGTTTGAGCTCATTACGTCGGCATCAATTTGGACATTTGGCGTTAGCGCATGATGCGCCTATCGCCAATAAACCGCGTTGGAACGGGAATGCTCTCTATCTCCCAATTACAATAGACGCCAACATTCTTGGCGAGTTGATCTTTTCTGTTGCGCTTGATCAAGTCGATCAGGAGTTTATTTCTAAGCAAATGGTGTTGGTTTCAGACTTGGTTCATGGCGTTATTAGCCGCCACTTGAGCTTAGAACGAGAGGTTGAACTGCGTAAGCGTGCTGAAGCCTCCGAGAAGGCGACCAAAGAGTTCGTTGCCATGATCAACCATGAGCTAAGAACGCCGCTAAATGGTGTGCTCGGCAGTGCCGATCTGCTGAGTAAGACCGCCCTCGGGGATGAACAACAACAGTATCTGAGTAATCTTACGCATTCTGGGGACCTACTTAGAGTCATCATCAACGACTTACTCGACTTCAGTAAGATGAACGCTGGGATGATGGAAATCATTGATAAAGTTTTTGCTTGGAAAGCGCTAGAGGATGCATTAACTGGCGTATTTGCGGCTAAAGCTGCCGAGAAGCGCATTCATTTCTCTATTGATAAGAAACTCGGGATACCTGAGTTTTTGGTCGGAGATTTTGAGCGGATTACCCAGATCTTGGTTAACCTAATCGGTAATGCGATTAAGTTTACTCAACTCGGAGGTGTGGTGCTGCGTGTCGAATGGAACAATGGCTTTGCACATTTTGAAATAGAAGACACCGGCATTGGTATTCCGCTAGAAGCACAACAAGCGTTGTTTGATCCTTTTGTTCAAGCAGACCGCTCTACAAAGCGCAGTTTTGAAGGGTCAGGTTTAGGTTTGGCGATTTGTAAGAACCTTGTCGATCTGATGAAAGGACAGATCAGCTATGTCAGCGAGCCACGCAAAGGGACAACGTTCCAAGTCGTGGTACCGCTTAAACGAGGAGAAGCGCCCGCAAATTTAGCCGGGTCGGAGGCAACCGGTCGACAAATTGAGTTGGCAGGAAGAAACATTTTAGTTGTAGATGATATTCGGATGAATCAGGTCATCGTCACTCAAATGCTTAAAAAACTCGATATCACACCCGATCTAAAAAATAACGGCTTGGAGGCGTTGGAGGCCGTTAAAAACAAAGACTACGAATTGATATTCATGGATTGTCGAATGCCAGAGATGGATGGGTATGAAGCCACGGTTCACCTAAGAGAGGATGGCTTTAACAATCCCATTATTGCACTCACAGCGGGGACGACGTTAGAAGAAAGGAAAAAGTGCATCGAATCTGGTATGGATGACATCCTTACCAAGCCCTACACCGCGGCAGATATCGAACAAGTGATGTGTAAGTGGCTCAAAGAATAGCGCTAGTAGAATAAAAACAAACGGCTCTGTAAGAACAACAGAGCCGTTTTTAGTTTAGTTTCTTCCACGTTAACTTTTACTTTAGTGCTGGTAGAATTTTCGAAAGCTTGTCTAAGGTTTCTTGATATTCCGAGGCACAATCACTGTCAGCCACCACACCGCCGCCAGCCCATGCATACAGTTTGTTGTTTTCTGCAACGAGAGTTCGAATTGTGATGCTGGTATCCATACGACCATGGCGCGAGATATAACCGATACTGCCACAATATGCGCTGCGGCGATGCGGTTCTAACTCTTCAATGATTTGCATTGCACGTACTTTTGGTGCTCCGGTGATTGAACCGCCTGGGAAGCAAGCTCGAAGCAAATCCGCCGCGGAATATTGCGGATCTAGATTGGCTCGAATGGTACTTACCAAATGGTGAACGGCAGGGAAGCTCTCAATATCAAACAACTTTGGCACATGGACACTACCTGGAGAAGCAACACGTCCAATGTCATTACGCAGCAAGTCCACAATCATCAAGTTTTCTGCCTGATCTTTCTCTGCGGTTTGTAAATCCTGCGCATTGGCTTGGTCTTGAAGGGTATCCGCACCGCGTGGTCGAGTGCCTTTGATTGGTTTGGTCTCGATAACGTTGTCTTTCAGTTCCAAGAATCGTTCTGGAGAAATACTCAACAGCGTAGATTTTGGCATACGAATAAATGCTGAGAAGGGCGCTTGGTTTGCCGCTTCCAGCTTTAAATACGCTTGCCACTCGCTTCCTTGATAAGGAGCATTAAAGCGCTGCGCCAAGTTGATTTGGTAACAGTCACCGCTTAACAGATATTCTTGTACGCTATCAAAGCGTGTCGCGTAAGACGCTTGAGTCATGTTGGATTGCCAGTCACCTTCTAGCTGAAAGCCTTCTGCCGTGTCAGGTACTTGTTCGTTTAGCCATTGCCATGCGGCTTGCGTGTTTTGGCCAACAAGGATCGCGGTCTTCAACTTATGATCGACAACCAAAGCCCATTCATACAGACCAACTGCCATATCTGGTGTTTGTAGATCTTTGGCTGCTAACTCCGGCATAGATTCGACTCTACGGCCTAAATCGTAACTGAAGTAGCCAAGTGCACCGCCGACAAACGGCAGATCCCACTCTGCGCCCAACTCAAGGTTTGGCAAAAGCTGTTGTTGAAGCTCGTCTAACAGCGAAAACGGGTCATCTTGAGAGGCGTACTCTTGCGTGTCTGTTTTGATTTGCGTATCGCCAGCGACTGTCTCTAGCGTTGCGATTGGGTTGGCCACCAACACATCAAATCGGCTGTCGATATGGGTCTCAGAAGCGGAGCGTAAAAGCATCGCCCAAGGTTGGTGTTCGATACGAGAAAATAGGGAAATGGTGAGGTCGTCGGCGTAATCCAATGCCTTAAAATCAAGCAATTGCGTATCCATGTTGTTCATTTGTTTAAATTGTGACAAAGAGTTCGTTCACTGCATGGCATGTCATGGGCTGCAAGAGTATCATAAACGCCACTATACCCAAATAATCTCTAGATACATGATTCAGCGAGAATGATTTGGTTCGCATACGCGACGACGATTCGCATGTTTTAGTGGGTCTAAATCAAGAATCGTCAACACTGTATGCGAGTCAAAGCAACTCGCCCTTCGTGAGCAAGCCACTGCTTTAAGAGTGCTTTGCGTTTGAACTTTCGTAAGTGTTTTACAACGATTCACTTACTGAGTTCTCTAAGTGGCGCCGCTATGAACTTGTATATGGGGGTTATTTGGGTATAGCGCCAAACTACCTCTATACAAGGGTTTGAGGTGGTTTTACTATATGGAAGGCGACTTCATTTAATCGTGTGTCGATATCAGCCGTTCGACAATTTGTTCACATAAAACGAAGCTCATTTAGAGCAATAAGCTCAACAAACACGAAAGAAGCCAGCCAATAATGGAAGCAAAGCATAACAATAATGAGGCATGCAATGACGGTAATACGCACGCAGGATGTCATCAGCAGTGTTGCTGATGCGCTACAGTATATTTCTTACTACCACCCGCTAGACTTTGTTCAAGCCCTTGAAAAAGCCTACCATCGAGAAGAGAGCCAAGCCGCGAAAGACGCGATTGCGCAAATCTTAATTAACTCCCGTATGTCTGCTGAAGGTCACCGACCGATCTGTCAAGACACCGGCATCGTCACCTGTTTTGTGAACATCGGTATGGGCGTCCAATGGGACTCAACCGACATGACAGTACAGCAAATGGTGGATGAGGGCGTTCGACAGGGGTACACAAATCCGGATAACCCATTGCGTGCTTCGGTTCTGATGGACCCAGCAGGTAAGCGAATCAATACCAAAGACAACACGCCAGCTGTTGTGCACATCAACATGGTGCCAGGCGATAAAGTTGAAATTCAAATCGCGGCGAAAGGCGGCGGCTCTGAAAACAAAACCAAGATGGTGATGTTAAACCCATCTGACGACATTGCAGAATGGGTAGAGAAAACCCTACCAGCAATGGGCGCAGGTTGGTGTCCACCGGGCATGCTTGGCATTGGTATCGGCGGTACCGCTGAAAAAGCTGCGGTATTGGCAAAAGAATCTCTGATGGGGCACGTCGATATTCAAGACTTGATTGACCGTGGTCCTCAAAACGCAGAAGAAGAGCTTCGCCTTGATATCTTCAATCGCGTAAACAAGTTGGGTATTGGTGCACAAGGCCTTGGTGGTTTGACTACTGTTGTTGATGTAAAAATCAAAACGGCGCCAACGCACGCGGCTTCAAAACCAGTGTGTTTGATCCCGAACTGTGCAGCAACACGCCACGTTCACTTCACGCTTGATGGCAATGGCCCAGCAGAGCTAACGCCACCGAAGCTAGAAGATTGGCCAGACATTACTTGGGAAGCGGGCGCAAATACACGTCGTGTTAACTTAGATACAGTAACCAAAGAAGAGGTCCAAGAGTGGAAGACTGGTGAAACGGTTCTTCTGTCAGGCAAAATCTTGACCGGTCGTGATGCTGCGCATAAGCGCATTCAAGGCATGCTAGAAAGTGGCGAAGGCCTACCTGCTGGTGTTGATTTCAAAGACAAGTTTATTTACTACGTTGGCCCTGTTGATGCCGTCGGTGATGAGGCAGTAGGTCCTGCAGGTCCAACAACCTCAACACGTATGGATAAGTTCACCGACATGATGTTAGAAGAAACCGGCATCATGGGGATGATTGGTAAAGCGGAACGTGGCCCTGCGACGGTTGAGTCGATCAAGAACCACAAAGCGGTTTACCTCATGGCCGTTGGCGGCGCAGCATACCTTGTCGCGAAAGCAATCAAGAAAGCTCGCGTGGTAGCATTCGAAGACCTAGGTATGGAAGCGATTTACGAGTTTGAAGTCGAAGATATGCCTGTAACGGTTGCCGTCGATTCTAATGGTACGAACGCTCACCAGATCGGTCCTGACACTTGGAAAGTGAAAATCCAAGAGATGGAAGCGTAAGAGACTTGGTCATCATTCGAACGTCTCAATTGGGAGAATGTGACAAAGTGCTGATTTACCTAGCAAACATTTGACAAAAGTGCAGCGAAAGCTGCACTTTTTGTCTATATAATCAAATATAAACTTATAGGCATAACAAATCTCACTGTTATGCTGACCATGATTAGGAGACGGCATGCCTCGTTTTATTCAAATTCTACAAATAGTTCTTGCTGTTGTGATCGGTAGCTTTGTTGGCTACGACTTGATTCTTCACGGCATCAGTATCTTCGATGAAAAATACGTCACCATCACTTGTGTGTTGTGGCTGATTCTAGAAGTCTGCCTATTCGTTATCTACAAGTTGATAGAAGACGATTAGATTGCCCTAGCGCAGATAGAATCACTAAGCCTCTGATATTCTCAGAGGCTTTTGTGTTTTTGATGTAGGTAAATTTTGTCGTGAATACTTTGTTCATCTTTGATTAAGGTTGATAAAATTACACTGCGTAGCAAGAATTGATGAGATAAATAAAAAGTATGAAAAGAATAACGCAAGAAGTGAATGACTTTATCAGCCGAGGAATGGATTCTAACGTGCGAATCGCAGTGACTGGCTTGTCTCGTGCGGGTAAAACTGCCTTTATTACTTCTCTGGTTAATCAATTACTGCATACAGCAACACACGACAACTTGCCGCTGCTGACAGCGGCGCGTGATAAGCGCTTGATTGGCGCGAAGCGTGAACCTCAAGCCAATATGATGGTACCGCGTTTTGCTTACGATGATGCGATGAACCAAGTTCACGCAACGCCGCCTCAATGGCCAGTACCGACTCGTGACGTCAGTGAGATTCGCCTGGCTCTAAAATACAAGCCAAATAAAACCACCAAAAAACTGCTGAGTAAAACGGCGGTACTGAACGTTGACATCATCGACTATCCGGGCGAGTGGTTATTGGACTTACCACTACTTGATATGGATTTTGCGACATGGTCGCAGACGCAATTTGAAGCGTTAAAAGGGCAACGTAGTGAGCTTGCTCAAGCTTGGCTAGAAGAGCTAGACCAAGTCGACCTCAATGCGGACGTCAATGAGAAAAAGCTAGAGAGAGTCTCACAGGCTTACACCGATTATTTGCATGCGTGTAAAGCGTCTGGCTTGCACTGGGTTCAGCCGGGACGATTTGTTTTGCCTGGAGAGCTTGCTGGCGCACCTGTTCTGCAATTTTTCCCCTGTCGATTAGAGGCCGAAGGAAAAACGGTAAAAGGCAGCAATTTAGCGATGCTAGAAGCGCGTTTTCACGAATATCAACAAAAGGTCGTGAAAGCATTCTACAAACACCACTTTGCGACATTTGATCGCCAAATTGTGCTGGTGGATTGCTTGCAACCATTAAATGCGGGTGATGAAGCTTTTTATGATATGCGCCAAGCACTTGAGCAGATCATGCACAGTTTTCGTTATGGTCGGAGTAGCTTCTTACGCCGCTTATTCTCGCCAAAAATCGATAAAGTACTGTTCGCTGCGACGAAGGCTGACCATGTGACGCCAGATCAGCACCCTCAACTTGTCTCTTTGCTGCAACAAATGGTGCATCCTGCGTGGCAAACGGCTTCTTACGAGAACATTGAAATGAGCTGCATGAGTATTGCCTCTATTCAAGCAACGACATCTGGCTTTATCACTTCGGGGGATAAAACGGTTCCAGCCCTACAAGGGACAACCATAGAAGGGGAGGCGATAACGATGTTCCCTGGGGAAGTACCAAAGAAACTTCCGAATGCTGTTTATTGGCAAAACAGTGGCTTTGATTTTACGTCTTTCCGACCTATGTCATCAGAAAGTGACGAGCCGATGAAGCATATTCGTCTAGACAAAGCACTTGAATACCTACTGGGAGACAAATTGAAATGAGCGAGCTAAAACAAAAACAAGTCTTCTCTGAAAAGGTCATGCACAGTGAAGAAGAGGATGTCTCGCCAGAGTTTACGGCGCAAAAGACATTCTCGGAAAAAGAGACTTTCGTTGCTGTTGAAATAGAAGAGCAACCGGAAGACACCGAGCAAGAATTACAGCTTGAACATGTGATTCGTCCAAAACCTGGGCGTAAATGGCTTACAACAGGGTTATTTGCCACCTTTGCTGGTCTGGTCGGGTGGCAGGCGGTGGATTCGATTGTCACGGCTGTGCAAACTGCAGATTGGCTTGCATTGGGCTGGGCTGGCTTTATCTCCACTATTGCCTCTTCTGGTTTAGGAGCGTTAGGTAAAGAACTATGGAAGCTACGCAAACTTCGCAACCACTTTAGCGTTCAGGAAGAAAGTGAGGCACTTATCGACAGTCAAAGTGTTGGCAAAGGCAAAGTATTTTGTGAAAAAGTGGCTGAGCAAAGTGGTGTACTTGCTGAAAATCCGGGCTTCGATCGTTGGAAGAATAGCGTGAATCCAGCACACAGCGATGCCGAAATCCTAGAAATGTACGACTCAATGGTTGTCAGTCAGCAAGATAAACTCGCGACCAAAATTGTTTCACAGCACGCGACAGAGTCAGCCGCGTTAGTTGCCGTTAGTCCACTAGCTGCGGCTGACATGCTGTTAGTGGCGTGGCGTAATTTCAAAATGATCGATAATCTCTCGAAAGTCTATGGCGTTGAGCTTGGGTACGCATCTCGAATCAAGCTACTTCGTGCGGTTTTTGTGAATATGGCGGCGGCTGGTGCAAGTGAACTGGCGATCGATGCGAGCATGGATTTGATGTCGATGGATCTCGCAGGAAAGGTGTCTGCTCGAGCAGGGCAAGGTTTGGGAGTGGGTATTCTCACCGCACGCTTAGGTTTGAAATCCATGTCATTGCTTCGCCCACTGCCTTGGTACCCTGAGAGACAGGTGAAACTCGGCGCTATTCGTAAAGAAGTGGTGGCGAAAGTTGCATCAATCACGATGAAACCGTAATCAATATCACCTTTGACGGTGAGGATTGCTTGACGCCATTCCAAGCTTGGTAGAAACTACTGTCAACTTTTCCTGACAGTTGTGAATTGGGATATTTTAAGTGCGTCTTGAAGTCTTTTGTGAAGATAGACTCGGTTTAACCCGAGAATTGCTCGATATTTTAGCGTCTAAAAGCATCGACTTACGTGGTATCGAAATTGATATCAGTGGCATCATCTACCTGAACTGCCCAGATATCGATTTTGATACTTTCAGTGAGTTGATGGCCGAAATCCGCCGTATTCCGGGGGTTAAAGACGTACGTAAAATCCAATTTATGCCAATGGAGCGCCACAATACGGAGCTGCTTTCATTGGTGGATAACTTACCTGATCCGGTCTTTGCCATCGATCTGAAAGGCGCGGTAGACATGGCAAACATGTCTGCACTTTCTCTGCTTGGGCAACATAAGCAAGATGTGATTGGCACACAAATTGGTATGCTATTGCCAAGTGTGCGCTTTAATCGTTGGACAGAAGGAGTGAATGCCCGTACCAGAGAAAGCCTTGTCATCGATGGTTTGGATTATATCCTTGAGTTGATGCCGGTTTATATCAAAGATGAAGCTCAAAACTCCACGCTCGCCAGTACGCTAATGACCATTCGTTCAAGTCAGCATGGCGTGCAAATCGAAGAGACATTGCCGTTACAAAACCAATTGGGTTTCGAGCATTTTGTCGGTTTATCCAATCGCCACAAAGCATTGATCAATCAAGCAAAGAAACTTTCTGTGCTTGACCAACCGTTGTTAATTGAAGGTGAGACTGGTACTGGTAAGGAAATGCTAGCAAAAGCGTGCCATAGCCGCTCTGGTCGTGCGAACAAACCATTCCTAGTACTTAGCTGTGCTTCTATGCCTGATGATGTAGCAGAGACGGAACTGTTTGGTCATGCCCCAGGTTCATTCAATCATGAACTTGGCCACAAAGGCATATTCGAACAAGCAAACGGTGGTACGGTGTTCCTCGATGAAATCGGTGAAATGAGTTCGCATCTGCAAATTAAACTGTTGCGCTTCTTACAAGACGGTAATTTCCGTCGTGTTGGTGCTGAAGATGAAATGCATGTCGATGTTCGTATTATCGCATCAACAAAACATAACCTTGCCGAGTTAGCCGAGGCAGGGCAGTTCCGCGAAGATTTATACTATCGTCTCAATGTACTCACCTTGAATATTCCTCCTCTGCGCAAGCGTTCAAACGACGTCGCTCCGCTGCTGGATTTATTCGTCACGAAACACGCGCAACAATTGGGCATTGATAAGCCAGAATTTGATGATGAATTGGTTGATGCGTTAGCGAACTATCAATGGCCTGGTAATATGCGTCAGCTAGATAACATGGTGCTTCGCGCGTTGACGGAAATGGAGGGTAGCTTGTTAAAAGCGGATAACTTCAATCTACCGCAACCTCAAGCAATGGGCGGTGGCTCAGCAACGTTGAACTTAGATGGTTCGTTGGACGAAATTATGCGAGATTACGAATCGCAAATCTTAGAGCGTTTGTATCAGTCTTTCCCTTCAAGTCGTAAGCTTGCGAAGCGATTGAATGTTTCGCATACCTCGATTGCGAACAAACTGCGAGATTATGGTATTCGAAAAGCCTAAGGCGATCGCAAAATTGTGGTTTCAGCAAAAGCTGGAGTACTAGCAAGAACTTATCTGGAATCAAATGGAAGTTGTCAATAATAATGGAAGATAAAAGCTCCTCAATCGCCGTTCACAAGTTGGACGGCGACTTGCTTCTACGCACTGCAGATATTGGTGATGCCGATATGATCGCAGCGTATTTTCAAGCGAACAGAGAATATTTAAAACCCTATGAACCTAAACGCGAGGAAGCTTTCTATTCGGTTAATGGCTGGCTGCAAAAGCTGATCAAGTTGAAAGAGCTTCACCGTATGGGCTTAGGCTACTATTGTCTGCTTGTTCATGTCGATTCTGGTAAAATGCTCGGAACACTTTCTTTCAGCAACCTGACTCGCTTTCCTTTTCATGCATGTAACGTGGGTTACTCGCTCGCAGAAGAGGCTCAAGGAAACGGCTATATGCGCCGCGCGTTGAAAATGGCATGCGATTATATGTTTGATGTGCAAAAAATGCATCGCATTCAAGCGGGTTACATGCCGCACAACACACGCAGCGAAGCGGTGCTACAGCATGTAGGCTTTGAGAAAGAAGGCTATGCAAAGGAATATTTGTTGATCAATGGTGAGTGGCAAGATCACGTGCTGACGTCCTTGACCAACCCGAATTGGAAGGCAGAGGCTTGATAAATGGAAAGACTGGAAAAGCAATTAGCGTTATTGATTGAACTCGATCAACTGAAAAGCGTGCTGCGTAGAACCCGTGTTAAAAGTGCTGAGGGGCGCTTAGAAAATAGTGGTGAACATAGTTGGCATGTTGCTTTAATGGCTGTGTTGATGCAAGAGCACGCGAATGCACCTGTCGATATTGGTCGAGTGATGAAAATGCTGCTTATCCATGATGTGGTAGAGATCGACGCGGGCGACACCTTTGTTTATGATGTTGCTGCCTCAAAAGAGCAAGAAGAAAAAGAATTGAAAGCCGCAGAGCGATTGTTTGGCATGCTGCCAAGTGACCAAAGTAGCGAATTACTTGCTTTGTGGAATGAGTTTGAAGCCGCACAAACTGACGATGCCAAATATGCTAAAGCGCTGGATCGCCTTATTCCTATGCTACTGAACTATCATAATGATGGTCAAAGCTGGATAGAAAATGGGGTAACGCGAGAACAAGCGTTAACCGTTAACAAAAGAATTGAACTTGGCTCTGTCACGTTATGGGACAAAGCCAAAGAACTGATTGAAGGTGCCACCGAGAAAGGTTGGCTGAAGTCGTAAAAAAGGAGACTGAATGTCTTATTTGCCTTTGGACGAATACCAAAGAAAATGGATTTTTACTCACCAGTCGATGCCTGTGCCAGAAGAAGACCTCGCTTTTATCAAGCCGATGAGTCAGGCACGTGCAGCGCAGTTTTGGAAAGAGAACGTCAGTGCACAAAGTCCTGATATGGATCGCTTGAGCTCGTCTGATTGGCCAATGAAAGAGCAGAACTGGTCACAAGAGGTTGATTGGATGGCTGCATGGGAAGACGACGAACAAGGGCTTCCTGAAGAAGTGATTACTTTTATTGATTGGCAAGACGACGTCACGGTTTATTTTTGCTACGAGAAGTACAACGTGATTGAAACCAAATGGTCGATTTTTAAAAAGTACTGGAAGAACTTTTTGTTCTACGATGATGGTCCAATGTTACTTGGACGGCGTCGTTCTGAAGCGCTGTGGTTTGACTCGAAAGGTAATGTCAAACTGGGTGAGCGCAGCTAAACACAAATCTAATTATGAAGCCACCAGTACGGTGGCTTTCGTTTTTCTATAAGTTTGATAACGGACTCAACACTCCACCCGCGCCGCGCTCAATGACGTGTGTGTAGATCTGGGTTGTTTTCACATCTGTGTGTCCGAGTTGTTCTTGAACCGTTCGAATATCAGCGCCTGACTCTAACAAATGAGTCGCAAAACTATGGCGTAAAGTATGGCAAGTAACGGCCTTCTCGATACTTGCATCTTTGGCTGAACGCTTTACTGCTCGTTGGATAGCACTTTCATTGATGTGATGACGCCTTAATTCCCCAGTATCTTTGTCTGGGCTTAATTTTGTTGATGGAAATAGAAAGTGCCAGTTGAAATCTAGCTCCGCATCAGGGTATTTTCTTCTCAGCCCATCTGAAATATACACACCAGCATAGCCCGCAACATGACGATCTTTTTGATAGTAGTCACGAGCTAAGTTCATTTGTGCTTTTAAGGGGGCGTGGAGCTCCTTTGCGAGTGTGACGGTTCGGTTTTTGCCCCCTTTTCCTTGCCAAACACGAATGGCTCCGTAGTCGTAATCGATATCCTGTATTCTTAGCCGTAGACATTCCATGACTCTTAGCCCTGACCCATAGAGTAACTGTATATGTAGTTTGTATTTTGGATCGATATGCTGAACGAAGCGCCTTACTTCAGCTTTCGTTAACACTACTGGCAGTTTCTTTTCTGTCAGAGATTTTTGAAAACGCATATCAAGTGAAAGTGGCATTCTAAAATACTCACGGTACAAGAAAGAGATGGCATTCAGGGCGAGCGCCTGTGTTTTTACGGCAACTTTTTCATCTATCGCTAAATGGCTGAGAAAGCATTCAACATCGTTTTCAGCTAATTTAGACGGATGAGCGAGCTGGTGGAATACGATGAATCGTTTGATCCAAAAGATGTAACTTTCAATGGTTTTCTTCGCATAGTGACGAGCGATCATATGTTCTTTTATGCTAAGTAAAAACTGACTTTTCATAACTAAATTTACATGGGTATTTACACAGTTCGATAAACTTAGCGTCTCACATCTAATTAGGCTTCACCATGCCGTCTAATTGCGTGGTTGAGCACACAGATTCATACTGATTTTCTATTTGTTTCATAAAGATAAGTGCTAGCATGCAGTTATCTTTTGGAATGAAAGAAGGCGATAGTGTGCCTGAAAGGCAGCATATAGCCGTATAGAAAGCGTTAGAAGTAGAAGAGGAATTATGACAATATCAGTAGGTGAATGGCTGTTAAATATACATAGGCAAATCAACAAATCAGTATTGATAAAAAAAGGTAGGCATTGGAGAGAGGATGGGATATCAGAACGAATCCTTGAGGATTTGGTTGGTCTATTTCCCTCTGTAGACGTTGCGACTCCTTTTGGTGTCCAGAAAATTGCTTGGGATGCATTTAAGTTATCAGGCACACCAGAGTATAGAGCTGGCGACATTGCTGTACTCGTAAAGTTTAGCTTCGCAAATGGAAACGAGAAGGAAGGGGTAGCATTTCTTGAGGCAAAGAGAACCTACCCGAAAAGTGGAGAATTTGATCAATTAAAAATAGAACAATTAGAGGAGCATCTGTCGTTTACTCATGCGCACAGAACTCTACTGTATGACTATCAATCAACAGAAGGTCATTATCATAATTTAGAACTTCAGTATTATTGTGCGGCATGCCACGACGAACACTTCAGTGAAAATTACGCGTCAACTCTTTCGACAGAGCAAGCTATCTCACTTGAAGATAAATCTAGGGATTTGTTGAATTACTCATTACCATTGTCTTATATCCTTACCACAAGATACCTAAAAGGTTTTGAACTAGATTATAGTCCGAATGCTGTGAAAATGGCAAAAGGTTTCTTGGATGAAAATGAAAGGGGTGGGGTTAATTTCTTGCTAGTAGCACATGTTTCTTTTGACATGGATTTAGAGCCAGATCCGAAAAAAATACTCATAAACGACAATTGCTACCGAAGAATTGAACCAAAGCCGCGTAACAATGACCTCGATTCCGGGTACCACTTCTAACAATCTGTTTAAGAGTGATTCGCAACGCGTGGCATTTTTGCTATGCGTTGTGTTTAGTGATTAAGGTGGTATGCGGTAGCTTCAGTATTACGTTGCTCACACCTTAACAGGGCGTTAGGCTTTTCAGGAAGGTTATATGGGTGTTCCCAAATTTGAGGGTTACTTTCCTTCGATTGAAGATATGGATAGCGATCAACGAGATTTCTATCGAAAGGTTGAAATATCTCTTTCAGCTGGTGACTACATAGATGTCGAAGGCAACATCGGATATGTATTTGTATATCTCTATAATTTAGTAGGAAAGTGGGACAGTGAGGGTTTTGAACAATTATCGGAATTCCTGACTCGCCTATCTGAGTTATACAAACATGAAAGCAAGTTGTCAGATTATTGTTTGTTCTGGGCGCATGATTGTTTGCTGGGGTTGGAACGTTACGAAGAGTATTTGAATATCACGGAGCCTAAGCAAGCATTTGGCACAAGTACTCACCATTCGAATCTCAGGTTAAATATATCTAGTTTTCTAGGTGAAGAACCTAACCACATTGATGTGCTTCTGATGGCGGGAGGTCGGAAAACTAAGTTCATTGAAAACAATGAAGCTCTATACCGAACTAAGGTTAAAGATGTTTTCGAAGACTATAGTACTAAACATGGTGGGTGGTTTGCGTTATTTCAGTCTTGGGGTGCTTCAGGTGGTGGCTACGAACATACACTTTTTAGTGGTGCCCCGTTGTGGGAAAAGCCATCTTTATCATTCAAGCTAAAAGCTTTCTATTCAGCATATGACAAGCTTTCTGTCATTAAACAGCTTTCAAAAGACGCAGAAAACTTAGCTCGTGAAGAAATGGGTGTGCCAAAAATTGGTGAGGGCTGGGTATCAGAAACACAGTTGTTTAAAAAATTACAGCATGAATTCAGTTCTTCCTTAGTAATTCAGCATGGGCAGCCGACTTGGCTTGGTCGGCAACATTATGATATTTGGTTTCCTCACTGGAAAGTTGCAGTCGAGTATCATGGAAAACAACACTTTGAGCCCGTCGAATTCTTCGGTGGGGAGGAAGCTTTCCGAAAAACGGTTGAGCGTGATAAACGTAAAATTAGCCTTTCAAAAAGGCACGGGGTCAAGTTGTTCGTAGTTACTGAAGACGATGATATATCAGAATTGATTCACAAAATTCGTATACACATGTCCTCGAGGAAAGTTGGTGCTCCAAAAGCCTAACAAAGCATTTAAGAGTGATTCGCAACGCTTGGCAGTTTCGCTTCGCTCAAGTATAGCCAAGCGCCGCTCACACCTTAATGCGGCGTTAGGTGCTTGAAGGAAAAGGTAAGTATGGAAATTGCTTTTCAGCAGATAAACATTGATGATTTCGAATTGTGCGTTGCTGCAAGAAAAGATGCATACTTTTGTAGTTTTGGGCATTACGATGGTTTCGACGACTTCATCAGTGGTTATCGTGAACGAGTATTAGACCGGTTAGCAAGATCAGGATGGTTCTATATCCATATATTTGTGGATGGTCAGTTTGCAGGGCAGTTAGAGTTTCGTAGCTTTTCACCCGAGCCGGAGACTGGCTATGTGCATCTCATTTACTTAAAGCCAAATTTTCGTGGTTCAGGGCTCGCTGCAAAATTGCAGGGTTATATTGTAAGCACGTTGAGTACAGCGGGTTGTTTGCGTGCAGTACTTTCAGTAAGCCGAACTAACCATCGAGCTCTCACATTCTATAAGCGCCATGGTTGGGAGTTCGTGCGCAAGAATCCCAAGCACGATGAAACAGACTTTTACCAACTTTGGCTCCGCACCTAACAAACTGTTCAAGAGGGATTCGCAACGCGTGGCATTTTTACTATGCGTTAGTTTTAGTGGTTAAGGTGGTATGCGGCGGCTTCGGTATTGCGTTGCTCACCCCTTAACAGGGCGTTAGCATTATTGAGGATTTATGGAAAATTTAGTCGTATACAGTACAGACGAAGTGGCGTATCAAGCCTTCGAAGTTTCTGAATCCGAAATTACATTGGCTTTAGGTTATAGAGATCTTTTGGTCAAAGCCCTAGATATAGAAATTATCTATGATCAAATCATTGAAGCTTACTGGGACTATAAAAACAAAGTGAACTATTGGAACTTGAGGTCTGTGTCATCACCGTTCGCAGACTATGTTTTTAATCACGAAGTTCGTAGTTCATTGAATCGGCAAGCTTTTAATTTGTTTAATCTAAGTAAGCTATATCTAGACTGGCACTACAATGAAGACAAGAAGCGCTGCTTTGCATTTGAGTTAACAAAGGAGGATGGAGCGAAGCAACAAGTCATCGATCATCGTAGTGAAATCTATGATACAAATCTGAATTATGTTGTTGGTTGTAAACTTCGTGGTCACAGCCAGCATAGCGCGTTACCAGTTAGAACCTTCACGACAGGTGTGCGTTACGATCACGATACTTCAAATCAGACTGCTCATTTTAATATCTATTATTATTACGAAGATTTGGCAAAAGCTGGTGTACCTAAAGAAATGTTATCCAAAGATATTAAACTTGATCTTACAGATATAATTGACGGCTTTGTATACGCTATATCTCAGAAGCATATGTTAAATCGTAGATTAACAGAGGTGGTTGTTGGTAAGGCGAGGGCCTCATTCACGTCAATGTGGCAAAACTATGCGACTGAAGCGGTTTTGAAAACTATCGATGTGAAGTGAATACGCAAAAGAACAAAAGAGTTGGTTCATCTCTTGAGTGGTTTGACGTTTTTGATTACTTAAAAGAGAAGCACAGAAATTCTATCAATTACTCAAATATAACGTTTGAAAAATAATGCTAACAAATTGTTCAAGAGGGATTCGCAACGCGTGGCATTTTCACTATGCGTTGGTTTTAGTGTTTAAGGTGGTTTGCGGCGGCTTCTGTATTGCGTTGCTCACCCCTTAACAAGGCGTTATAATTTTTGAGGAAGTCATGATAAAAATAACAGATGAATTAAATTCCGTTTTAGAGGAATTGGATAGTGGAAAAGCTATAGATCCTGAGGCTCCAATGTCATCTTTAGCAAATTGGACGGAAAAATTTTCAGAAGCATTTAAGCTTGAGGATGACTTCATCGAACAGGCTGAGCCAATATTAGCTGAAATGTTTTCTTCCCTCGAAGCACTAATGACCGTATTTATTAGTAGTTTTGAGCAAGTCACAAGCACTACCCAAGAGAAATACAAGGATAATGAAGAGTTTTCATCATTATTAAAGTTAATCGAGAGTGTTGATTCTGCGCAAGCCGATATGGGTTTAAAACTTATTGAAAATAGTGGTGTTTTAGAGGCTCAAGATAGCGTGCTTGAAAGCTCTAGTCTCGCATCACAATTAGTCGACATCGAGGGAGAAAAGCTGGCAAAAAAATTAATTACAATTGCTCCTACGTTAATTGAAGATTGTTATAAGCGTTATTTATCATTTTTAGTATCTTGCAAATACGTGCTTGATGGTTCATCCAAATCGCCAGCAGATAAACTGGGAGTGATGCAACAACAAGCAGCTAGTTTACAAAATGATTATCCTCTGTTAATACACCCAAATATTGCTTGGATAAGAAACTCACTAGCGCATAAAAATTGGAAGTATGATGTAAAAATTAACAAAGTAACGCTAGTTGATAACAAAGGTAAAGACCATGTATTTTCGCCAGAAGAGTTAGTGGTTGAGGTTTTAAAGCCATTTAATCTATCGAGTCAAATTTTTATGGACGTAGCTCATTTCTACAAAAGTAAAAAGATGCTTGGTGCTCTAAAAAAATTATAACAGACAATTTAAGAGTGATTCAGCACGCTTGGCATTTTTGGTTAGGGTTGAGTTCAGTGATTACGGTGGTCAAATTGAGTGTCGTGGTCGCGTGCTTCACACCTTAATTGGGCGTTAGTTCTCTAATTGAGCTCTCACTTTCAGGTCGATGTTCTGTAATTTTTCGTTAACTTTCTATAAGCTCTCGAGTTCATATTAAAATTGGAGAGTCGTATGACAAATGTAGTCACAGCGACAAACGAGCAAATCTTAGGGTTGCTCAATTTGCACTTAAAAAATCATCCTGAATTTATAACGGGCATGTCTTTCGATGAGGTGTCTTTTGATTCGGGTAGAATGGAAGTTCGAGCACACTTTTTCTTTGATGAAGATGGTCAACCTACCAGTGAAACAGTTATTGCTCAAAGAGTTTACAATGAAGTAATGGGTGACTTTCAACCTTAACCTGAATATTTGAAGTATGTTTTATCAACGACTCTAATATTTTTGGTGTACTTTAGATAACTAACAAAGCATTTAAGAGTGATTCCCAACGCTTGGCATTTTTGATGTCATCGTTGGGTTTTGTGTTTACGGTGGTATGGTTAGGTTTTGTGGTAGCGTTGCTCACACCTTAATGCGGCGTTAGGCTTAAAGGAAGCATATGGAAAATTCATTAGAAAAATTATTAGTTTTTGCGTGCCTAGAATTAGAAGGTAGTACTAAGAATGTTGTTGTAGATGCATTCGACGAGACTATGCAGTTTTTTCTAAAAGACAAACAGATCTTTGAGAAACTACCGAGAATCGTGGTTAAAACAGCTGAATCATTAAAAGAACAGGAAGATTTAGCTGGGTCGAAAGTAGGGTTGGCTAAGGATTTGGCTACTAGTGGTGGTACAAATACAAAGGAGCACATTGAATACTTTGATGATGATGCACTTCTTATATATGACGGAATTGCAGCCTCGGCATTTGGAAGAATGAGCTATATTTATCGCTCAAAAGGGACCCGGTTTTATCTTTTTGAAACTGGCGAATTCAGCATTTTAACCCCGTATAGCTACATAGATCACGACGGCTTTCAGTTGGAAAATGGTATTTGGGAAAATTATGGTCCGGATTTTTCGACTATGTCAGTTCAGGATGTTAGAGATATAATTCATTATACATCAGAAGACTTTAATACGCGCGATCCCAATCAATTTGTTTGTGGTGAGCTCATTAAAATGCTTTGCTCTGTAAAAGAGAAGTTTACTAAAGATTTTTATTTAGAGTACCTTTTGACACCACCGGATGTGGATAAGCTATCTGAATTTTCCAAAATGATAAGAACAGAGCTTTGGGATATATGCCTTTCCCAAGAGTTTTCTGATAATTGGGGTAAGGAATTTCAGCATGCTTCAATGAACATTCTTTCTTCTCTAGAGATTCCGCTATCTTCTGGACAGCTTGTTAACTATGTAAAATCAACCGCTGGGAATGACGTAACGCTCGAGGACATCATGAGCAAGCTACAAGAAATTCAAGAAAACGTTGTAAAAATAAACGAAAGTGATTCCGTTGATCTATTGGAAATGAAGCCAAATTTTTTTGGTGTTGGTGTTAATTTTAATGAAGTATATAAGCGAGCGAAAGGCGCACTAAAAAAAGCCTAACAAACTGTTCAAGAGTGATTCGCAACGCGTGGCATTTTCACTATGCGTTGATTTAAGTGTTTAAGGTGGTATGCAGCGGCTTTAGTATTGCGTTGCTCACACCTTAACAGGGCGTTAGTACGGGTTTGACATCGAAGGTCATAAGTTTTGATGTTTATCTGTTTTGGCGCTCGTGTTTACACCTTTCAGTTAGTGCCTTTCACGTTCTTTCCGGTGGCACTATATGAGGAGTGTTCGCTTTGATTTCACTGTCTACGGTTTCTAACTCTTACCCTATTTCTTTGGCGCTTCTTCTATTTCGTGGTTTTTACTAAGTCAGAATTGTCTTTCTTTGGTGTTGCCGTCGAAGTACGAGGATCGAATCCTTTTCTAATTTGAAGCAAGTGAAAGTAGGTGAGTTCATTGCGTTTTTCTTCTAGCCAACTTTCGTTTCTTAACCGAGTTTAAGTTTTGTAGCTGCCCGTCTCACTTCAGTGTTCAAATCCTTTCATATTATGCCACTTTTCAATATCTTGGAGCGCATAAATAGGAGTAGTGCATGTACTAACAAATTGCTTAAGAGTGATTCGTAACGCGTGGCATTTTTACTTTGCGGTGGCTTATGTGATTAAGGCGCTGTACGGTAGCTTTTATATTGCGTTACTCACACCTTAGCAAGGCGTTATGTGTTTTGAAGGAATTGTAACAAAAGTGAAAATCTCAATATCTTCTGAGGAATTTGTAAATGAGTTCTCTGAGCTCAAACGTCAGCTAGTTGAAGGCTATTTTTCGAATGATTCAGAAATATCTCGCCTAAATACGTTGGAAGACGCTGGTATCGATGCGAAGCAGTTAGATGTAATAAAAGGCGTTGTGGATGAGTCTTTGACGGATGCTCTGTATACAATTCTACTTGGTTTAGAGGGTAGCGCAGCTATCGGTAAGCATCAGATTTGCTACAAATTACAAGATGAATTAGGCACTGAGTTAACAGGTGAGTTTGAAGAGTTAGCTTTCGAGGCACTGCAAGAAAAACACACATAACAAACTGTTCAAGAGGGATTCGCAACGCGTGGCATTTTTACTATGCGTTGGTTTTAGTGTTTAAGGTGGTCTGCGGCGGCTTTTGTATTGCGTTGCTCACCCCTTAGCAGGGCGTTATGTTTGTTATCGTTGGTAATAGCAAAAATGCAATATGATATACAATAGGGAATTTAATAGTATGAAAGTTGTGGCTAAACATAATAACTGGCTTTTATATAGTGATGGGGGAAATTACATTCCAAATTCAAGGTGTGATTATGGCATTGGAGAGGAAACTGCTACTTTTTTATTAAAGGTTGATGAAGTTTCTCGTTATTTAAAATTTGGAGAGGAAGTAATTCACGAACTTTCGGATTCGGCGCGTAGTTCATCAGGAAAGCATTATTATGAGAAGCAGCGTCCTATTAGCGATGAGCTAATGAAAGAATACTATAAAGCAACGAGTGAATATATTCATAAGTATATCCGATAAAATGGGTAATGATATTTTCAATTTTTAAACGTTGGTGATGCAAACATAACAAACTGTTCAAGAGGGATTCGCAACGCGTGGCATTTTCACTATGCGTTGGTTTTAGTGTTTAAGGTGGTATGCGGCGGCTTTGGTATTGCGTTACTCACCCCTTAACAGGGCGTTAGGTGCTCAAAGCAACCTGTAATAGCTTTTACTATCAGTTACATTTAATTGAGATTCCGATCAATCTATTGAAAAGTCACTGATTTTTTCCATGTCCACACCTTGAGTGTTGTTTTATTGCCTCCATATATTCCATGTTGAAATCAAATAAGCACTACATATAGTGTTTGTTTCGACAATTTGTTAATGAATAAGGAGTCTCTATGACACGAAAAACAACACACGTAGTTCCTCATCCTGGCGGCTGGGCAGTTAAGAGCGGCGGTGCTACTAAAGCTCATCGAGTAACAAAAACACAAGCTGAAGCGGAGAAGATTGCTCGTCGAGTCAGTATAAACAAAAAAGGTGAAATGTTAGTCCATGGGAAAAATGGACAAATCAGAAAGGCAAGTAGTCATGGTAACGATCCTTGTCCACCAAAGGACAGAGCGTAAAAAGGCTTTGAAAGCGGCAACTTTCAAAGCCCTATAAGGATCAATTGGACGGGACGGCAATCCCAATTGTAGACAACTACCCACTGATCATTGCGAATACTAAACAACTTTTATAACTTCCAAAAGTGTGTATTCGTACAGTGGGTTACTAAACGGTGACATTCAATGCAAAGATACTTAAATCGTGGTGGCAATTCTAATGTTCATTCTTTTGAACTAGCTGCAGATTCAATTACGGTCAGGTTTAACGATGGAGCCTACTATTTATACACAAACGCCAGTACCGGAGTTGCGCATGTAGAAAAAATGAAGCAACTAGCGTTAGCTGGTCAAGGTTTGAATAGCTATATCGGTAAAGTAGTGAAAAGTAATTTCGCGCGTAAGTGGCGATGAGCACCTAACAATCTGTTTAAGAGTGATTCGCAACGCTTGGCATTTTTGCTATGCGTTGCGTTTTGTGTTTAAGGTGGTATGCGGGAGCATCGGTATTGCGTTGCTCACACCTTAACAGGGCGTTATGTAAATCGAACAAAAGGAGGGGTTTGAAATTGTATAAAATCATTATATCAGGAGTATTTTACTTAGTTTGTTCTTTAAGTGTTCAGGCTATGGAGCCTGAAGAATTGTTGACAAAAATAAGCCATTTTAATTTTGACTCAACAAAAAACAGGTTTGTTTCCGACAACGTAAACAACCTAAATCGCGACCTGACATTTAAAGAGTTAATAACACTCGTAGAGTATTTTGATTTTGATTCTTCCAAAGTGAAAGCAGTTAAAACATTGCGAGGTCACCACGAAGAATATTCTGATTTAGAATTATCAGAGTTGATGGAAGTTATCAACTTTGATTCAACCAAAGAAAAAATGCTAAAAGTACTTGATGCAGAGGCGGTAGAATTCTCGGAAACTACAAGCTCCAAGAGTTCTTCAACTTCAGTTACATCGACAAAGAGTACAACTCTTACTATTAGGTGTGATGGATTCGATTGTGAAACAGAATACGTAAGTAAATAGTTTTAACGCTACCACAAAAATTTACATAACAAAGCGTTTAAGACGGATTCCCAACGCTTGGCATTTTCGGTTTGATTCGGCTTTAGTGTTTACGGCACAATGGTTTAGGTAAGGTGGTAGCGTTGCTCACCACTTAACGCAGCGTTATGCGTTTTATCGACTAGAGGATTATCGTGTTTGAGAAATTAACTGTTGTCATTTTAGGCGGTTTGGTCGGTTTTCTTTTAACTATCCTCAAAGAGTCTGTTGCTGCGAAAAAGTCAAAAGCGGCAGAAACGTACTATCTTGCAATTATTGTCACGAGTAGTATCGAGCAGTTTATAGTTGGTTGCCGTGAGGTCGTCACTGATAATGGCACCGAAGATCAGAATGGATACACTTACTATCATTCGCAAACCCCAAGTTTTACTCCGTTAGAACTTGAGGTTGATTGGAAAATACTGCCTCAAGATTTACTCTACGATTTGTTAAACCTACCTCAAATGGTTCACGAAGCTAACTCATATATTTCAGCTGTAAGTGATTACACTGCTACACCTCCTGATTTTGCGGAATTTTATGAGGCGAGAGCAATGAAATATGCTGCTTTAGGTTTATTAGCCATTCAAATGTCTGAGAAACTTAGAGACCTAGGTGGCTTGCCGAAGCGTAAAGTAGAAGAGTGGGGTGATCGTCAGACATTCTTGCTGGCTCTTCATGAGAGCGAAGAAAGAGAAATTATGCGAAAAGAGTTCCAGCAGAAAATGCTAGATTCTTTGAAGCCTCAGGCACACGCATAACAAACTGTTTAAGAGTGATTCGCAACGCGTGGCATTTTTACTATGCGTTGGTTTTAGTGTTTAAGGTGGTATGCGGGAGCTTCGGTATTGCGTTGCTCACACCTTAACAGGGCGTTAAATGACGAGGAGTAAATTTGAAGTTTCTACGACCAAAGTATTTAGGTATTTTCCTATTTGTAGTGTTTATCGGTATGTGGTTGTTCAAGGCTTATCAATGGTTAACACTACCATTGCTTGGATCGTTCTTTCTGATGATGATAGCAATCTTGGAATCTAAACAAGAACGAGTCATGAAAGGTACATCCCTTATTTTATTTGGTATTTTCTTTGGGATATTTCTTCCTGAAGCCTTAATTCCAAGTAAGGACTTCGCTAAGTCATTACCGCCAGATATGGTCGGAAACATGGAAATATTTAAGAATCTTGCTGTGTTTTCATGTTCTGGCGCAGGCGGTAGCATCATTGCTGGTCATGCAGAACGATTCTTAGCTAATGTTGAAAAGGTAGAGTATCAGAAAGTTAGTGCAGTCGATCATTCTGGTGATATACGGGCATTACACATAGAAATAATGAAACTAAAACGATACTTCCTGTATTTTTCTGGTGTTGTGGTGTTTTTGTTGATATCGCTACTGTTTGCAATCGTCATTTAACAAAGCGTTTAAGACAGATTCCCAACGCATGGCATTTTTCATTCCATCGTTGGGTTTTGTGTTTAGGGTGGTATGGTTAAGTATTGTGGTAGCGTTGCTCACTACTTAACGCGGCGTTAGTCGCCAGAAAAAGCTAGCAATCAAAATCATGTTTCTAAGCTTAGAATTTGTCGAATGATCGTTTGATACGCAGATGCGTCGTCGATGGTCATAACTCAGTTTCAACTGTTTCAAGTCCAAAGTTTTGTAACTGTCCTAGCGGTTGTTTTGTTCTTTGGTGCTGACAGTGC
The DNA here is from genome assembly GCF_002887615.1 of Vibrio jasicida 090810c. Classification (NCBI taxonomy): domain Bacteria; kingdom Pseudomonadati; phylum Pseudomonadota; class Gammaproteobacteria; order Vibrionales; family Vibrionaceae; genus Vibrio; species Vibrio jasicida. The sequence continues at coordinate 63,352 of NZ_CP025792.1, forward strand.
AGGGCAATCGAGAGTCTGTTTTGGGTTGCAACTCCACTCGGTGAGTTTGTTGGTACAAAAGCCGATTTACTCGCTGAAATGACGTTTTCTCTGGTGTTGTAAGTTCCACGTGGTTTCAGTGACTTCGTTGCAAGTCCGCACTGTGACATTAGCTTTCCAAAAGCGCCTTTTGGTGTTGTCAGTTCGTTTTCTGCGGTGTGGTTTGTTCCAAGTGGTTTCATTGAGTAGCCGCTTTGAGACTACGCCTGACTTAAGTGCATCAAAGCACATAAAGTTTGTTGTTCGCAAAGTTTAGTTTGGCTTAAAATTGTCGCTCGGTGCCTCGCGACTAACAAACTGTTTAAGAGTGATTCGCAACGCGTGGCATTTTTACTATGCGTTGGTTTTAGTGTTTAAGGTGGTATGCGGCAGCTTCGGTATTGCGTCGCTCACACCTTAACAGGGCGTTAGCAATTTAAATTCGGCTAGGGAGAATATAATTGAAAATCAGAAGCGATTTTGAAGAAGTATCAGGGTTAATCGGCAGACTTATTTCTATCGGAGAAGAGTTCCGAGGAAAGGATAACTGGTGGTCTCACCTGAAACATAAAGAGGATTGGGGAGAGTTAGTTTGGCCTATCAAAGATCATCGTGTTAAGAGTAAAATTGAGCGAGTTTACTCAGATGGTCGAGATATGGAGCTCTTTTTGTCAGAAGAACTAGAATCCATTAATTTTGATATTACAAAATACCCAACTTTAACTGCTGTAGTCCAGCGTTTTGACGGAACGTGGATAGATGAGATTGAAGCCCTAGAACAAACCCTTAATGAAGCAAATGAGGCAAAAGATCAAAATGATCAATCTTCTTGGGCTTTTGACCAAATGGTTGTCACATTTAAAGAGCAAATCGCTCTTGCTAAGGTAGTAAGGCAAACCCTTAACTTACTAAAAAGTACAAATCTATATAAGCTTGAAAACGGTATTCCAGTGGAAAAAGAAATCAGTACACTTCATATTTCTAATGTTTCAAACAGTAATATTTCAGTGCAATCTGAAAATGTAAGTCAACAAGTACATGTGAACGACGCGCTATTTGATGACATTATCAAAGCAATCAAGTCCTCAGAGATTGACAATAAAGAACCGCTAGTTACTGCCGCAGAAGAAATGCGGGAAGGCGCTAAAAGTGGCTCTATTTTAACTGCATATCAGAAATTTATGGGACTAGCTGCTGACCACCTAACAGTTTTAGGTCCATTTTTGCCAGCTCTTGCTGCATTACTATAAATAGCTAACAAAGCGTTTAAGACAGATTCCCAACGCCTGGCATTTTTCATTCCATCGTTGGGTTTTGTGTTTACAGTGATATGGTTAGGTTTCGTGGTGGCGTTGCTCACTACTTAACGCAGCGTTATGCGCTTATTTTCCCCCGCTGGTAGTTGATATAGAATTTTCAGTCCCAATATCCATCTTGATGCGTAAGATGAGGGTGTTTGCATATGTTCGAAAATCTAATAAAAGAAATGGAAAAATTAAACTCAGTTTCAGTTCCGATTGAGACTGATTCAAAAGGTTACGTTGATAAGCAATGTCCGTCCGAATCATGTGAATTTAAGTTCAAAGTAAATGAAGAAGATTGGAAGAACATTTTTAAAGATGAAGCTGTATGGTGTCCATTGTGCAAGCATGAAGCTACTTCTGATCAATGGTTTACTAAAGAGCAGGTGCAACACGCCCATAGCGAAGCCAAGTCGGTAGTTGAAGGCGTTATTCATAATGCAATGAAGAAAGACGCAAGTAAATTTAATAGGCGTCAAAATAATAAAGGTTTTATCTCGATGTCGCTGAAAGTCTCTGGCGGCACAAAAAGAACAATAGCTTTGCCTGCTGAAGCGGCAGAAGAAATGCAGTTGGAAATCCAGTGCGAGTCATGCAAATCTCGGTTTGCTGTTATTGGAAGTGCATATTTCTGTCCTGCTTGCGGTCATAACTCAGTTGAGCAAACTTTTTTTGATTCAATTCGAAAAATAGCCGCAAAGAAAGACAACATAGATGTTATTCGAAGCTCTCTGGTAAATGAAATCGGCAAAGACGAAGCTGAACTAATCTGTAGATCTTTAATTGAGACTTGTATATCTGATGGCGTGGTAGCTTTTCAAAAACTGTGTGAAGGGTTGTATCAACCAAACGGGAAAGCCCCTTTCAATGCCTTCCAACGACTTGAACAATCGAGCGAGCTTTGGAAAGAGGTTCATGGCGAGGGATATGAGGATTGGCTAGGAGAAAGTGGCTTAGCCTTACTCAATGTTCTGTACCAGAAGCGTCACTTACTTGCCCATAGCGAAGGGATAGTAGATGAGAAATATGTTAATAAGTCGGGGGATACTTCTTACAAAGCAGGACAGCGCCTTGTCATTACTATTGCTGATGTAGAACTATTAATTAGTTCGTTAAATACCTTAGCTACCAAATTGTTAGACCGTCGTGTAAGCGCATAACAAACTGTTTAAGAGTGATTCGCAACGCGTGGCATTTTTACCATGCGTTGAGTTTAGTGTTTAAGGTGGTATGCAGCGGCTTCAGTATTGCGTTGCTCACACCTTAACAGGGCGTTATATTTCATGGGGAGTTCCGTACATGTTCATTGAGAATAGAATTCAAGAGTTTGAAAAGGATATTTGTTCTGTACTCGCTAACCTTGCCTTTCACATTCACCCTAAAATCGTCGAAAAAATCCAAGTAAGAAACAGTGATGAGTATTCGTTTTTTGCTGAGCTATTTCGTGATCGCATTGACGTGGGAAATTACTTGTTTGACGGCTCAGCTTGCGTGTTTCCGGGTGTTAGGCGATATGTAAGCGGCCAAGGTAAGAAGAAATCGTATAACTCTGATTACAAAGCCATCATCGATGACAACACTTTCCCAAGACATATTTGGTGTTACCTTGAAAATAACAAAACATACAACGGACCAAACTGGCGAGATTCTGGTTTAGGTCAATTTGAATTGGCGCATATTTTTACCCACAAAGAATCAGAAATTAACTTTGAAAAACAGTTCTTTTCAAATGTTGACGCAAAGCTGCAACCACATGGTGACTTCTCCTGCGCTTGTAATATTACCTTACTGCCCAAAGGTACAGTAAGACCAACAGATAACTCTCAAGCTATCAAAGCTGCATTTTACAAACGGTATTTATCGTTATACGGTGAATCTCCATTAAATGGGCGAGCGGGCTTTGACGATTCATTGGTCCCAAAATGGTATAGCGAACTAAATTGGAATGAGCCACCATTACCTCATCAATGGGAGCAAAAAATTGACAACCTATTGAGCTACAGAACCAAAAGAATTACAGAGATCATGAGCAAATAAAATATAACAAACAATTTAAGAGGGATTCCCAACGATTGGCATTTTTGGTTCTACTTCAACTTTAGTGTTTATGGCACAATGTTTTAGGTTGGGTGGTAGCGTTGCTCACCCCTTAATTGGGCGTTATATTTCCGAGTACCCCACGTTTAGTAGACACTTTACTAAGTTAGATCTAGGGTCTAATTGAGAGGTGATTTATGGCTAAACATCGTAATCCAGCGTACACCGAAGAGTTCCGCAAAGAAGCAGTGCGCTTGGCCAGTCTTCCTGGCCGAACGGCTGTCTCCGTTGCCAAGGAACTGGGCATCAGTGCCCAGCAGATCCGGAACTGGAAGCGCCAGTTCACACGCCTATCTGATAAACAGTTTAACACCTTAGACGGTGTCGACTATTCGAAGAAAGAGTCCGAAGAGCTTCGAGCGCTAAGGCGCGAGAACAAGCGACTCAAAGATGAAATGGAATTTCTAAAAAAGGTCTCGGCGTACTTCGCGAAGCAGCAAGAGTGAAGTACGAGTTCATTGAAAGCTATGTCGGTGAGTATTCCATTAGCTTAATGTGCCGCACCTTAGAAGTGAGTCGGGGCGGCTATTATAAGTGGTGCCATCATACGCCGAGTGAGCGTTCAAAGCGGCGAGAGCGCTTTGAACTGCTGGTCATGTGTACCTTTGCCCAATATCGGGCACGCTATGGTTCAGTGCGAATAGCAGAAGAACTAAACGAAGCAGGCCATGCCTGCTGCGTGAATTATGTGGCTGATATCATGAAGGAAAAAGGTATCAGGGCACGGAATGGTAAAGGGTTTAAATACAGCAAGGATGTGGCTGCGATGACGAATGTTGCTGACAATTTACTGCGTAGAGACTTTGAATCTGAGACACCAAATCAGAAGTGGGTTACGGACATCACGTATATCTGGGTGAAGAGCCGTTGGCTCTTCTTGGCGACAGTGATGGACTTGCATTCAAGGCGTATTGTGGGTTGGTCGTTAGGGACAACGATGACCGTCGAGCTCATCACCAATGCCCTAAAAATGGCGTTTGAGTCACGTAAGCCGCCTAAGGGCGTCATTATCCACTCGGACCGTGGTGTACAATACAGAGCATATAAATATCAGGACTTCATGCGCAAGCATGGAGGTATACCGAGCATGAGTCGGCAGGGTAACTGTTGGGATAATGCAGTGATGGAGTCGTTCTATAGTCGACTGAAAGTCGAACTGATATACGCAGAAGACTACCAAACCCTCGAAGAAGCCCGAATGGGCATCTTCGAATACATCGAGGTATTTTACAATCGCAGAAGAAGACACTCAGCGTTGGGGCACGTCAGCCCAGTTGAGTATGAAAGTATGTAGTTATGTACTGTCTACTTTTTGTGGGGTACACCAATTTCTAGGAGAGTTATGAGTAATAAAGTGGTAATTGAAGCTTTTAACCCTTATGAAGCGAAGTATCCAAATCGAGTTGTAATTACGCGTGAAGAGCTTCATCTCATAAAGGCTCTACGTGAGAATGGGATTGATTATGAAGTATCCAGCGCTCATGAGACCAAGTTGTATGTTTTAAGCCAAAAGAACTTTGATCCTTCTTTGGCAGAAGTGCTCTTTATGACTATTCATGGCTTAGCGATTGGCGTGCTTGGCGGCTTTATAAAAGATGCGATCTCAAACCCCAAACAGTTAAATGAACGGCTGTTCATTAAAAACAAAGATGGTGAGGTGTTTGATTATTCAGGGACACCTATTGACCAGTCGACCGTTGAAAATGTTTTAAATAGAATGATTGCTGATAAAAACAAAATGTCAACGGCTTTGCAACGAACTAGCCCACACTCAGAACTTCCTTGGGCTGTGCACCTAGAGCACACACATGAGATTGTAGGTTGGTGCAACCTATTTGAAGATCATTATGGTTTAAGGTGTGACCCGATGAAGATTACTTGCATTGATACCTGGGAAAAGATTCAAAGTGGTGAGCTGAAAGGGTTTAGTGTTGGTGGAATGATTGCAAAATCAAAGTGTAATATCTGCAATTTAGATTTCGTAGATTGTAACCACATATCGGGGAAAACATACAATGACACTGAGTGTATCTGTGAAATACACCAGTTTGACTTAGCTGAGGTTAGTGTTGTTAAAAACCCAGCCAATAGCCTTGCAAATGTTTCGTTGATAAAAGAAATATAACAAACTGTTTAAGAGTGATTCGCAACGCGTGGCATTTTTACTATGCGTTGGTTTTAGTGTTTAAGGTGGTATGCGGCGGCTTCGGTATTGCGTTGCTCACACCTTAACAGGGCGTTAGTTTTACGAAGGAGAAATCGAATTGATTAAGATTATTGATACTGATAGTGAAGACATAAAAAGAATATCTATAGATGGAGTGTTGGGGAAGGAGTCATATGTATATGTATCTCAGGTGTCTGAGTCATTTCCCAGTTGTTATATTCATGACGAAACTCTAAGAGACAAAATATTAAAAATTTCGATCAATGAAATCCTGAAAAAATTTGATTCATTATCAATTGAAGTGGATGTTGAAAACTTCTATTCTTCTAACTTTAAATTAACTTCGCCTACAAGAAGGTATAGAGGTAACAAATCTCGTATTGAGCTATATGTTGACTCTGAAGAGTGGAAAGAAATCTACAGTCTAAAAGAGTTTAGTGAAGCACTTGAAACCGTATCTTCTTATGACCATGACAATATAGTAAATTACTTTCGTGATGACGAAGAATTTATAACTAATGGGTTTGGCTTTGAGTGTGAAATTTTAGATTATTGTAGAACAATCGAGGCTGAGAGAACAGATCTAATCTCTGCTGCAAATGACCTAATCTTTAAAGCTAAAAAGCTGTTATCAGAATCTTCTGGCAGATTAACATTAGAATTGAATTTTCCAGATGAAATAAGAACTCCTTGCGAGCAATATTTAATGTATTTTAGTCAATACTTGTTAGATTTAGGTATTTCGACTAGTAGCGAAATAAACCATGTTAATAATTCTACTATTTTTTCAGTAATTCCTGAAGATAAAGAACAGGCGCTAGAGGTAATAGCAGACTCATTAGCATGTTACTTATCACTCCCCGATGAGTTAGAACATTATACTTCGCAAATTAAAAATAAAGATATTTCCTTGATGCAATTAGAGTCAAATGTCTTCCATTTGAAATCACAGTTGATGTTGGCGCAATCTGTGTTAGAAGCAAAAAATGCTACAATTCAAAGCCTAACGTTAACGAATGAACAGTACGAGAGACTGCTTTCTGCTAAGCAAACAGCTGACTCCAATCCAACGAAAGAAGTTGCGGTGATTGGTGAGGTTGTCAAAGTGAAAGAATATAAGGGAAAGATTGTTACTATTGATATACCAAGGGTAATAAGTAACTTAAAGAGAATTATTCGAAAGAAATAAAACTAACAAAGCATTTAAGAGTGATTCCCAACGCTTGGCATTTTGCATTCAATCGTTGGGTTTTGTGTTTACGGTGGTAAGGTTAAGTTTCGTGGTAGCGTTGCTCACACCTTAATGCGGCGTTATATGCAACATTGGCTTTATCACTAAGCTATGTTCGGATCATATTTAGAAAGATATTTTACGATCTGCCGTATCTGTTTCTTCTCTGCTTTAAAGCCTTCGTGTTTAATCGGGCTTCCGGTGACAGTTTCTATCTGTGTTTTGAAATCACGAACCCTTTTTAAGGTGTCTTCAATAGCGTTGTTTGCTTCGTTAAAAGTGCGGGGTATTGCATAGGTTGTGAGAATGCAGGCTTCGACTCCTAGTTTATTCAGAATGAAATCAATAATTTCTTTTTGATTGCCCTTGAATTCGTTTTTAGTAATGAAAGATTTTCGCATTACTCTAGCAGTATTATTTTCATCAGTTTCGCCATAGTTAAAAACAACCATATCACGGTATATAACTAGAAAATCACTATCTACATCCATCATTCCATATTGCTCAGCAAATCCAGAGCTATTGTACTGCTCGAATTGTTCTGCAATTTCAAGTTTTAACTCTGTTAAAGTGTTAATTCCTTTTCGATCGATTAGCTGTTCGACATAGTGACTTGAGTAGGTGTCGATAGCATCTACAGCTATACGTGTACCAAAGCGTTGCTTTGATAATGGATACCAAATATTATCAATGTATAAATGTCCTTTCTCGACGAAGAGACATTGACCTGTGTACATTTTTCCATATATGCCAATTTTCTTATCAATATACTTCAAACCAAAGTGATTGCTATTAGCTTCTTGAGCTTTGAGAAAAGTCGTGAAAGATTCAGGGGTAGGAGCTAGGATTAGTCTTTGCGATATAGTTTCGTGACTGTATTGAATTTCTTGCTGAAGTTCTTTCCATTTTTTTGCGGCGAAGTCTGTAGGCATATGTCTTACGATTGTTAGTTAAAGAGTCCTAAACATTAACAGTGAATGAAAAAGTGGAAAGATTAAAATGTAGCATTTGTGAGTAGTTGCATATAACAAACTGTTTAAGAGTGATTCGCAACGCGTGGCATTTTTACTATGCGTTGGTTTTAGTGTTTAAGGTGGTATGCGGCGGCATCGGTATTGCGTTGCTCACACCTTAACAGGGCGTTAGTTGCCAACATTAAGAATCACTGTATTGGCAACTACTTATCCGTTCTTGCTGAAACTAGACTAGTTCAATAGGACCATGGTCATCACAATGATCATTATGTTGGTGATGAAGTCTTCCATCAACGATATAGTCGATATGGTCGCCATGTATAATGGCTTCATGCCCGCAATCTGGCCCATGAACGTGTCCATTACATGAGTGAACCGGTTTACATAAATTCGGATTGGTATCAGTAAATTGAATCGTATGCTCATCGCAATGGTCACCATGTGGATGGTGAAGTTTGCCATCCACTAAATAGTCGACGTGACCATCGTGACGTATTGCAGTATGACCACAATTAGAACTGTGTGCATGATTCTCATGTTTATGTGTGTTAGAGCAAGACATCTCTCATCTCCTTTGATAGGTTTCTGTTTGCATATAAAATGTAGCTGTAATCTAGAGTATTGTTTGATTAATTCAGTGAGCTGCGATGGGAGTCAAAGGCAACTAACAAAGCGTTCAAGACGGATTCCCAACGCATGGCGTTTTCGGCTTACTTTGGGTTAAGTGTTTATGTCACAATGGTTTAGTTAGGGTGGTTGGCGTTGCTCACCACTTAACGCGGCGTTATGTGGCCGAGTACCCCACGTTTAGTAGACACTTTACTAAGTTAGATCTAGGGTCTAATTGAGAGGTGATTTATGGCTAAACATCGTAATCCAGCGTACACCGAAGAGTTCCGCAAAGAAGCAGTGCGCTTGGCCAGTCTTCCTGGCCGAACGGCTGTCTCCGTTGCCAAGGAACTGGGCATCAGTGCCCAGCAGATCCGGAACTGGAAGCGCCAGTTCACACGCCTATCTGATAAACAGTTTAACACCTTAGACGGTGTCGACTATTCGAAGAAAGAGTCCGAAGAGCTTCGAGCGCTAAGGCGCGAGAACAAGCGACTCAAAGATGAAATGGAATTCCTAAAAAAGGTCTCGGCGTACTTCGCGAAGCAGCAAGAGTGAAGTACGAGTTCATTGAAAGCTATGTCGGTGAGTATTCCATTAGCTTAATGTGCCGCACCTTAGAAGTGAGTCGGGGCGGCTATTATAAGTGGTGCCATCATACGCCGAGTGAGCGTTCAAAGCGGCGAGAGCGCTTTGAACTGCTGGTCATGTGTACCTTTGCCCAATATCGGGCACGCTATGGTTCAGTGCGAATAGCAGAAGAACTAAACGAAGCAGGCCATGCCTGCTGCGTGAATTATGTGGCTGATATCATGAAGGAAAAAGGTATCAGGGCACGGAATGGTAAAGGGTTTAAATACAGCAAGGATGTGGCTGCGATGACGAATGTTGCTGACAATTTACTGCGTAGAGACTTTGAATCTGAGACACCAAATCAGAAGTGGGTTACGGACATCACGTATATCTGGGTGAAGAGCCGTTGGCTCTTCTTGGCGACAGTGATGGACTTGCATTCAAGGCGTATTGTGGGTTGGTCGTTAGGGACAACGATGACCGTCGAGCTCATCACCAATGCCCTAAAAATGGCGTTTGAGTCACGTAAGCCGCCTAAGGGCGTCATTATCCACTCGGACCGTGGTGTACAATACAGAGCATATAAATATCAGGACTTCATGCGCAAGCATGGAGGTATACCGAGCATGAGTCGGCAGGGTAACTGTTGGGATAATGCAGTGATGGAGTCGTTCTATAGTCGACTGAAAGTCGAACTGATATACGCAGAAGACTACCAAACCCTCGAAGAAGCCCGAATGGGCATCTTCGAATACATCGAGGTATTTTACAATCGCAGAAGAAGACACTCAGCGTTGGGGCACGTCAGCCCAGTTGAGTATGAAAGTATGTAGTTATGTACTGTCTACTTTTTGTGGGGTACACCAGTTTACTTTAAATTCAAAGGCTTAAAGGTCTTAGGCTCTAGTTCTTTGCCCCTTTAGCAATTCGTCTCTAGTAGACTCAGCAAATCCGCATTGTCGGTTTAAGTTCTTGAATCCCTCCGTCCGTAAAACATGCCAATGTTCGTGGGTTGCTTCATTGTCAGGTCGTGGCGGTCGGCTTCTGGTGTAACTGGCTCAAAGTCGCTTCTAGGTTCTTAGTCAATTGGCATTTTGGCTTGGCAGTTGCCTCGGCAATTAGCCATTGTTTTGCGCTTTAGTCGGAAAGAAAGGGCACTTGTTGGAGCTTAGTCGGGTTGCCTCATTGTGCAGGGAAGTGGAATTACACGTTTTAGGTTGGTCGCTTCTGGTGGCCAAGTTGCCTCTGACCTTGTGGTTTGCTTCAGAAAATTAGCTAGTAATAGCAGTTCTTTCTCAATTAAGTCAGTAACTTGTGGTAAAACATAACAAACAATTCAACAGTGATTCGCAACGCTCGGCGCTCTCACTTCGGGTTGAGTTGAGTGTTTACGGCGCAGTGTTCAGGCTCAGTTGTATGCGCTGCTCACACGTTAATTGGGCGTTAGTACGGGTTTGACATCAAAGGTCATAAGTTTTGGTGTTTATCTGTTTTGGCACTCGTCTTTACACCTTTCAGTTTGTACCTTTCACGTTCTTTCCGGTGGCACTATATGCGGAGTATTTGCTTTGATTTCACCGTTTACGGCTTCTAACTCTTAGTCTATTTCTTTGGCGCTTCTTCATTTTCGTGGTGGCTTTTGAGAGAACCTTGATTACTTTTGGTGTGGCTGTCGAAGTACGAGGAAAGAATCCTTTTCTAATTTGAAGCCAGTGAAAGTAGGGGAGTTCAGTGCGTTTTTCTTCTAGCCAACTTTCGTCTCTCAATGGCGATAAAGTTTTGTAGCTGCCCGTCTCATTTCAGTGTTCAAAGCCTTTCATATCATGCCACTTTTCAATATCTTGGGGCGCATAAATAGAAATAGCGCATGTACTAACAAATTGCTTAAGAGTGATTCGTAACGCGTGGCATTTTTACTCTGCGGTAGCTTATGGTGATTAAGGCGCCGTGCGGTAGCTTTTGTATTGCGTTACTCACACCTTAGCAAGGCGTTAGGCGAATGGAGTAAGTAATGAGATTTTTGATTGTTATTTTGGGGATGTTTTCTGCATTAGGAGCGACGGCAGAAGAGACTCGATGTGGATGGCTTGAAAATCCTTCTCCTGCCAATATGTGGTTGATTGATCGCGATGGCTCGTGGGATATATCAGTCCAAGGTACTTCAAATGCTTTGGACGATAAATCGATGGAACTGTTTTATCAAGCTACTGCAAATGAAAATGAATTTGTTAGAACAAATCGAAACTATGGTTTTAGTTGTGCTTGTTTAACAGTGGACGTAGACGAAGATAAAAATTCGATTACAACAATCTATAAATCCAAGCAGTTACCTTTGAAGCAGTGTTTAGAGGACATGTCCATAACGAAAGATATTCCACTTCCTTTTAAGTAATTCGCCTAACAAATTGTTCAAGAGGGATTCGCAACGCGCGGCACTTTTACTATGCGTTAGTTTTAGTGACTAAGGTGGTATGCGGCGGCTTCGGTATTGCGTTGCTCACCCCTTAACAAGGCGTTATAAATATTGGAGCATCTGTGCAAATAAACATTCGATACTTAAAACAAAAGCTTAACGAAGCTTACGATATCAATGTCGCTGATGTTACTCCTCTTCCGAGTATGCATGAGTTGTATCAAATCAAAACAGTTTGCTCTCATCAATATGTCGTCAAGCTGTATAAAACTAGTGATTGTTCCTTATCGCACTTGACGTCAATAAGTGAGTTTAATGCTAGCTTGAAAGCTGATGAGGTTTCCGTAACTTTACCTGTGATGGGAGCTAACGGTGACTATGTACAGCACCTTGGTGGTAAGTATGTAGTGTTAAGCCATTTTGTACATGGCGACGCAGTTTCCATAATCGACTCTAATCAGTGTTACCTATTTGGTCGAGAATGTGCGCGGTTACATTTAACAGAAAGCACGTTAGATTTCCCGCATAAAAAAGTTAAAGAGTTACTGACTTTTCCTTTGCTCAATATCAAAACTGGCTATAGCCACAAGCAAGAAGAAATTGAGACCATAGAAAGCTTAGCTAAACAAGCAGAGCTTAGTTTGTCCAAGTTGAACTTACCTGAGATCGTGTGTCATGGAGACTTTCACTGGGGGAATGCAATCTTCTCATCTCAGGAAGTCACTATACTTGATTTTGACTTCTGCTGTAGGAGTTGGCGTATATATGACCCTGTAGTCTTCTTGTGGAATCTTTTATTCAGTAATTGTGGCAATATTAAGCAACAATGGTCTGCATTTCTAAGTGGTTATCAGTCAATTTCAGGGTTTTCTGACGACGAAATTAGAGCTATTCCTTGGCTGTTGATTGCTCATAACATTTGGCATATTGGTTTCATTGGTGAGGCAACAATTGAAGAGTGGGAGTTTGATGATTACTGGTTTGATCGAAAGTTCGAGTTGTTTGATGCAATCAGACAAATGTGCCCATAAAAATATTTATAACAAAGCATTTAAGAGTGATTCCCAACGCTTGGCATTTTTCATTATATCGTTGGGTTTAGTGTTTACGGTGGTATGGTTAGGTTTCGTGGTAGCGTTGCTCACACCTTAATGCGGCGTTATGTTGTACACTCTAGTTCGCGAGTTTAGAGGAAAAAGTAATTCAAGACTGCGTGAAAAAGTGATCTTCATATGAATTAAATGTCTTATTCTATTGCTATCTGCTGCATATATAACATACTAACCTGAAACTTATAACTTCTATATCAAGAGTATAATATGAGCAGAAATAAACAAAAGTTGGTGATGGCTACGTGTGGCTTCTTAGTGTCTCTAAATGCATTTTCCGGTGAAGTTCTCGATGTCAGCGATATTAAATTTGAGGATGATAGTTTTCAAAAATGTGTATTGGCTCAAAAAATAACCAACCCCACTAAAATTACTAAGTTGGTTTGTCGCCAATTTAATATAGATAGCGCAAATGAGATTCATTATTTCCCTGCTCTAAAGGAGTTGTGGCTGTCTGGTAAGCAACTTAGTAACATTGACTTAAGTAATAATCTTGAGCTAACTTCAATTTCTATTACTAAATCGAATCTAACTAGTTTAGATTTAAGTAATAACCCAAATTTGACTGAGCTAAATGTTAGCTTTAACCAGATTTCTGAGCTAGATCTTACGAAAAGTCCTAAAATTACTGATTTAAGCGTAGTTTCCAACCAAATAGAGGCTCTGAATCTATCAAGTAATATTGATCTAAAGTATCTGTGGGCTAAAGAAAATAAGCTTAAGGATATTGATTTTAGCCACAATCCTAATCTGGTCCAGATTGGTTTGGATAATAATCAGTTATCTAAAGTCAACATTAGCAACAATGAACAACTTAATAAACTAAGTTTGATGTTTAACCTGTTATCGTCGTTAGACGTAAGTAAAAACGTCAAACTAACAAAGTTGTATGTAACGGATAACAAACTCACTAAGTTGGACGTTAGCCACAACCCTAAACTAAGGGCTCTGTGGGCAACCGAAAATCCGTTGGAAGACCTTGATATTACCTCTAATTCCTCATTAAGCGATTATGAGGTGGATGAAGGTGTTTTGGTACAAGAGTAACTTTGTGCTGTAAAACATAACAAAGCATTTAAGAGTGATTCGCAACGCGTGGCATTTTTGCAATGCGTTGCGTTTAGTGTTTAAGGTAGTATGCGGAAGCTTTGGTATTGCGTTGCTCACCCCTTAGCAGGGCGTTATGCTCTATGCTGAAAATGGAACTTTATGGAGGCTGAAATGAATATCAAAGAGTCTGATTGGAAAGTCTTTTGCGAAATCAAAAAGGAAGCTATTCAGTTGTATTGCACAAGGCAACTGACGGAAGTTATTGATACTATTACTGACGAGTCAGAGTTAGCAGGGGAAAGATTTCATTTCATGTGCCAGTATTCCAAAGCATCTGAAAAGAAAATGAAGCTTATCTTTGATGGTCACTCTAGAAGTAAGGCATTTATGCAACTGATGCTTATGTATGAAGAAAACTTGGTAACACAAGAACAATTTGAACGCCTTTCGGATGAAATCAAACAAGACATTTCGGAGCTAGTTGGAAGACGAGCATAACAAAGCGTTTAAGACAGATTCCCAACGCTTGGCATTTTTCATTCTATCGTTGGGTTTTGTGTTTACGGTGGTATGGTTAAGTTCAGTGGCGGCGTTGCTCACTACTTAACGCGGCGTTAGGCTTAAAATAACAGTATGTCATGTTTTATATTTGTTTTATAATCTCGCTACTTTTTATTTTCCAGAGTTGTGGTTCTTGATGAAACAATGGTTGTATGAGAAATCGCTTGCCGTTTTCATTATTACATTAGCAGTTTATATTTTGATTTGGTGCACAGTCTCTTACGTTGGAGTTTATGTGACATATGTTGCGGGACCTATTTTAGTTGTGTCTGGGATTATTTCTTATTGTTGTTCACCCGACGAAAATACGTCTAACTAAGGGAGATTGAGTAATGCCAATGTGCGACGAGTTTCCCGAACTATATTTTCCTGATGAAAATGGAGATTTCGCTTGGGATAAGCCGGGTTGGGGAGATTCTTTTGAAGAGACTGAAGAGGAGTTAAAAGAGGAATTTAGTGGTGCTTCAAACTACTTCTCTTCTTTGGCGGACGCTAAAGCTTATGCTCTAGCTCACCCTGGAACAACTTTAGTTCGAAACCCACAAGGAGAGGGTTTTGTAGTTAAAGGTACTGTAGCTTCTGAGAAAGTTGTTTATAGACAAAAGCAAGATGCCCATAAACGTTCAGAGAATGAACGTGCAGGTCGACCAAGAAATGCAGGGCTCAGTTGGTATGATCGAGACTTGGCTATATTGTTAAGGCTCCATAGCCAGAGATTAGATATAAAAGAGATAGCGCTCCAACTTGAAAGAAGTCCGTTGTCAATATCTGCCAAATTACTCAATTTAGAGTTGTTGTCGGAGCAAGAACATCAAAGCAATATGACTCTATATTCACAACCAAGATTTTAAGCCTAACAAACTGTTTAAGAGCGATTCGCAACGCGTGGCATTTTTACTGTGCGTTGCGTTTGGTGTTTAAGGTGGTATGCGGAAGCATTGGTATTGCGTTGCTCACACCTTAACAGGGCGTTAGTACGGGTTTGACATCAAAGGTCATAAGTTTTGGTGTTTATCTGTTTTGGCGCTCGCCTTTACACCTTTCAGTTTGTACCTTTCACGTTCTTTCCGGTGGCACTATATGCGGAGTGTTCGCTTTGATTTCAGCGTTTACGGTTTCTAACTTTTAGCCAATTTCTTTATAGCTTCTTCTTTTTCGTGGTTTTTACTAAATCAAAATTGTCTTTCTTTGGTATTGCTGTTGAAGTACGAGGAAAGAATCCTTTTCTAATTTGAAGCAAGTGAAAGTAGGGCGGTTCAGTACGTTTTTCTTCTAGCCAACTTTCGTCTTTTAATCGGGGTAAAGTTTTGTAGCTGCCCGTCTCACTTCAGTGTCCAAAGCCTTTCATATCATGCGACTTTTCAATATCTTGGAGTGCATAAATAGAAGTAGCGCATGTACTAACAAATTGCTTAAGAGTGATTCGTAACGCGTGGCATTTTTACTTTGCGGTGGCTAATGGTGATTAAGGCGCTGTGCGGTAGCTTTTGTATTGCGTTACTCACACCTTAGCAAGGCGTTAGCAAATTTAATCGACATCCAACTCACATGGAGGAAAAGTAAGTGGAAACAGATAGAGATTCGATTATCGAATCGCATAGGCTTGCAAGCCCGGGTCTTCGTTATTTAGGACAAATCATTGATGGTGCAATAAGTGCCGCAATATTCATTTTCTTTCTTTGGCTCGGTACATTAATTGGTTTATCCCAAGACTCATCTGGCTTAATCGCCTTTTCTGCCGCTGCTTTTTATTTCCTACTTTCTGATGGTTTCGCAAAGGGTCAAAGCCTTGGTAAGAGGCTACTAGGTATCTCAGTTATAGATTCAGTTACAGGAAAAAGTTGTAGTTTTCCTCAGTCATTTTTCCGCAATGTTTTGACACCAATAATCGGCGTGATTGACGCGATCTTTATTCTAGGTAGAAGAAGACAGAGATTAGGTGACAAACTGGCGAAAACAATCGTTGTAGTAAATTAGCTAACAAACTGTTCAAGAGGGATTCGCAACGCGTGGCATTTTCACTATGCGTTGGTTTTAGTGTTTAAGGTGGTATGCAGCGGCTTTGGTATTGCGTTGCTCACCCCTTAACAGGGCGTTATAGCTCATCGAAAAATCTACTTGTGTATCAGTATTATAGGTGCGCCCAAAGCAAAATTTTTCTGCTAGCATGTGGTTGTTAATCATTGAAATATACGACATGTCTCGCGGAGGATTACGTATGAATTGTTATCAACGTTTAGGATGGGCTCGCCCTTACACCACTAGTTTTGATCAGGGACTTCAGTTTAAGGAATTGGAGTTGATACTCGTACAATTAGAGTCGGAACCGACATCAGTAAAAGACCCAAGTAGAGAAGCAATTCAAGCTATGTTGGCTTTGCGCAGTAACTGGACTCAAGAAACTAAACGAAAGTATGAGAAGTTATATATAGATTTGAAAGCGATGTTACGGGAGCACTATGTGAGCTGAGCTATAACAAATTGTTCAAGAGTGATTCGGCACGCGTGGCATTTTTACTATGCGTTAGGTTTGGTGGTTAAGGTGGTATGCGGAGGCATCGGCATTGCGTGCCTCACACCTTAACAAGGCGTTAACTGGCGCAGAAAATATGAAAGCACATTGATACCGTTTCTAGGTTCAGAGGTTTAGCGTGTTCGGTCAGTTTCCTTAATTTAGCTAATGCGATTAATTTCAATTTGGTATTTAAGTTTAATGATGTGAAAGGCGGCACAAAGCCTTCTAATAATATAAGGCATTCGCGATTAGTTCGGCGCACTTGCATCGCCGAAGTATGGTGTTGTGAGACGCATTTCAAACTAAAGATAAACGGTAATGTTTTAGTTAAATACATATTTGAGTTAGCTTTACTAATCATTAATTAGGAAAACCAGCCTTGGCTAAAGTGGCTGTAAGATCGGCGAAAACTGAAAGGCGCTCAGTTAACAAACTGTTCAAGAGGGATTCGCAACGCGTGGCATTTTTACTATGCGTCGGTTTTGGTGTTTAAGGTGGTATGCGGCGACTTCGGTATTGCGTTGCTCACCCCTTAACAGAGCGTTAGTACGGGTTTAGCATCAAAGGTCATCAGTTTTGGTGTTTATCTGTTTTGGCGTTCGTCTTTACACCTTTCAGTTTGTACCTTTCACGTTCTTTCCGGTGGCACTATATGCGGAGTGTATGCTTTGGTTTCACCGTTTACGGTTTCTAACTCTTAGCCTATTTGTTTGGCGCTTCTTCTTTTTCGTGGTTTTTACTAAGTCAGAATTGCCTTTCTTTGGCGTTGCCGTCGAAGTGCGAGGATCGAATCCTTTTCTAATTTGAAGCCAGTAAAAGTGGGGGGAGTTCAGTGCGCTTTTCTTCTAGCCAACTTTCGTCTCTCAATGACGGTAAAGTTTTGTAGCTGCCCGTCTCACTTCAGTGTTCAAAGCCTTTCATATCATGCTACTTTTCAATATCTTGGAGTCCATAAATAGAAGTAGCGCATGTACTAACAAATTGCTTAAGAGTGATTCGTAACGCGTGGCATTTTTATTTTGCGGTGGCTTATGTGATTAAGGCGCTGTGCGGTAGCTTTTGTATTGCGTTACTCACACCTTAGCAAGGCGTTATGTTTTTTGGGAGAAAATGATGGAATTCAAGCTAGAAATCTATGCACCTGAAACAGAAGTTGTATCTATCCGTGATGCACTTAACTCAGTTGGCGCTGGTGTTGTGGGTGACTATGACAGCGTTATTTCTATCGTAAGAATTTCAGGGTTTTGGAGACCAACTGAAGGCTCGGAACCTGTTACTGGCAAGAAGGGTGAAATTAACTTTGGTGAAGAGGTCAGAATTGACGTTAGATGCCAAGAGCCTTTAGTTCAAGCTGCACTTGATGCTATTCGAACAATTCACCCTTACGAAGAACCAGTGATCAACATTTTACCTCTATACAACCATAAGTTTGTCTAGCTACGTCAGCACAAACATAACAAACTGTTCAAGAGGGATTCGCAACGCGTGGCATTTTCACTATGCGTTGGTTTAAGTGATTAAGGTGGTATGCGGCGGCTTTGGTATTGCGTTGTTCACTACTTAATTGGGCGTTAGGTGTCAGGAGGTCAAATTGTCAGAAAAAGTGATTTTTGCAGACTTTGCAAATAATGATTTGGTTGAGTTTAAGTATAATGTCGACCCTTGGGACTCTACGTTGAGCTCAATTGAAATGGTGTCTCACGACAGGAATGGCATGTTCAAAAGCTTCAAGTTTGAAGGTGTGTCTAACCTAGAAATTGAAAAAGGCTTCAGTGGATATCTTGGTGGTACAGCGATTATAGATATCAGTGGCCGTCAATGGGCTCATGCTCAAATAGAGGTTCATAACTATGAGTCTGGCTCAGGAATTTCCTTTTTGGCTATGAGCTTTTCAGTTTCAGAAGTCTCGGAGGCATACACCTAACAAACTGTTCAAGAGGGATTCGCAACGCGTGGCATTTTTACTATGCGTTGTTTTTAGTGTTTAAGGTGGTATGCGGCGGCTTCGGCATTGCGTTGCTCACCCCTTAACAGGGCGTTAGTTCCCCAGAGGAAGCAATCAATCCGTAGGGAATTTTTGTTTCTGGTGTAGTACACGCATAACTCGGATGATATCGCCCTCAACCCAGTAAGAGACAATCATCGAAATTTCAGGAATGATGAGTAATCGTCCTCGGATGCCATCTCGTTGCACACCCATTAAAGGTTGTTCAAGCAAGTTTTCTACTTTTGCTTCAATGAGGTTGTCAGTTTTTTCTGCAGCATCAGGGTTGAAGTCATAGAGAAACTCAAAGATCTTTTCACGATCATTAAGTGACTCTTCTTCCCATAAAATCATTGCTTACCTCGATTACGGATTTTGGCTTTGCGCTCTTCCATTCGAGACTTAGCCGTTTGGTGCTCAACGAAAACGGATTTTCCTGAGTCAAACTTCTCAAATGCTAGGTTTACTTGTTCAGTTAGCCATGCATCGTGAGATAATGTTTTTCTTTGTTGTTCAGCGAGTTGCTCAGTAAGTTCACGACATGCGTCACTCAGAGTGCGACCTTGGCTCTCAGCCATTTGTTGAGCTAGGCGTTTTGTTTCTTCATCAACACGAAATTGAATTCTAGTGTCCATGATTTATTCCTTTTTTGGTGTGTGTACAAATGTTAGCACTAGGCTTTGAGATGGGCAACTAACAAACAATTTAAGAGTGATTCGGCACGCGTGGCATTTTTACTATGCGTTGGTTTTAGTGATTAAGGTGGTATGCGGAAGCATCGTATTGCGTGCCTCACACCTTAATTGGGCGTTAGTTTGCAAGAGGAAAAACGCAGCAATATCGCAAGATCTAGTGGTAAAAGTTCAAAGTCGAAATCGTCGTATCGGCGTTCAATTTCAGTGTTAACTCACGTGGTGAAAATCCAAAAGTGACATCGTTTCACGGTTGATTTGTTCTTTAGTACGGTGATTTTGGGGTTAACTGAGTTGAGCTTTTTTGCTGAAACCCTGCTCGTTAAGTTTGTTGGTACTAAAGCAGATTTACTCGCTGAAATAGCGTTTTCTCTGGTGTGGTAAGTTCACGTGGTTTCAGTGGCTTTGTTGAAAGTCCGCATTGTGAGATTGGTTTTCCAAAAACGCTTTTTGGTGTTGTTAGTTCGTTTTCTGCGGCGTTGTTTGTTCCAAGTGGTTTCATTGAGTAGTCGCTTTGAGACTACGCCTAGCTTAAGTGCATCAAAACACTTAAAGCTATTGTTTGCAAAGTTTAAAATAACGTAAAATCAACGCTTTGGGTTTGCAAACTAACAAACTGCTCAAGAGGGATTCGCAACGCGTGGCATTTTTACTATGCGTTGATTTTAGTGATTAAGGTGGTATGCGGCGGCTTCGGTATTGCGTTGCTCACCCCTTAGCAGGGCGTTAGTTTTATGGAGGAAATATTGTGGAAATCTGGAAGTTATTGTTCTTTATACCTGCGTGTTTTGCGCTCAATATGACTCCTGGTCCAAACAATCTATTGTCCATGAATAATGCTCGTTGTTACGGTTTCAAGTCCGCTTTTATTGCTGGGCTTGGTCGTATTGCTGCATTCGCTGTAATGATTGCCTTGGCTGCTTCTGGCTTAGCAGTCGTGCTCTATGCTTCTGAGACTCTATTTCTAACGATTAAAATTGTGGGCGCGGCTTACTTGTTGTGGATTGCCTTTAATCTTTGGCGTTCTGAAGCAAGTCCTGTTTCTGAACTAGAAAACACTCGCAACCGATTAGGTTTAGCTAAACAAGAATTTTTGCTAGCCGCTGGTAATCCAAAGGCGATCTTAATTTTTACCGCCTTTCTACCACAGTTCGTCGATGTTTCAGCGAATGTAAATGAACAGTTCTTCGCTCTAGGGGCTACGTTCCTAGTTTTAGAAATGGGTGCAATATCGATTTATGCGATATTTGGAATGTACTTAAGGCAGTGGTTTACGAAGCCGAAAATGGCAAAGCGCTTCAATAGGGGTTGTGCAACTTTTTTGGCTATGTCTGGAGCAAGCTTGTTACTGAGTCGCCAGCAATAAAACTAACAAATTGTTCAAGAGTGATTCGGCACGCGTGGCATTTTTACTATGCGTTGGTTTTAGTGTTTAAGGTGGTATGCGGAGGCTTCGGTATTGCGTGCCTCACACCTTAACAAGGCGTTAGTACGGGTTTGACATCAAAGGTCATAAGTTTTGGTGTTTATCTATTTTGGCGCTCGTATTTACACCTTTCAGTTAGTGCCTTTCACGTTCTTTCCGGTGGCACTATATGCGGAGTGTTCGCTTTTATTTCACCGTTTACGGCTTCTAACTCTTAGCCTATTCCTTTGGCGCTTCTTCATTTTCGTGGTGGCTTTTGAGAGAACCTTGGTTACTTTTGGTGTGGCTGTTGAAGTACGAGGAAAGAATCCTTTTCTAATTTGAAGCTAGTGAAAGTAGGACAGTTCAGTGCGTTTTTCTTCTAGCCAACTTTCCTCTCTTAATCGGTGTAAAGTTTTGTAGCTGCCCGTCTCACTTCAGTGTTCAAAGCCTTTCATATTATGCCATTTTTCAATATCTTGGAGCGCATAAATAGAAGTAGCGCATGTACTAACAAATTGCTTAAGAGTGATTCGTAACGCGTGGCATTTTTACTTTGCGGTGGCTTATGGTGATTAAGGCGCTGTGCGGTAGCTTTTGTATTGCGTTACTCACACCTTAGCAAGGCGTTAGGCATCAAAGGTTACAAATGTACAGCTCGATATTGATACTATTGTATGGTTTTTGGGTTTCACTTGGTGCAGTTTCGGGTACTTGCACACAGGGAGATGATGGACGTTTTTATGCTTCGATAATGTATGGCTCAGTGCTGTTCATTCTCATCATGGTCAGGCTTCTTCGTGAAAATAGAGGTTTACAATTTATATGGATTACGCCCTTAATTGCTTTGTTAGTTGCTATGTCGGTAACTTATTTCTGGGCACCTTTTGTAATTGAAACAACCATTGAAGGTCATCATTTGTGTGGCAAAGAGTTTGATTCTCATTTGGCAGAGTCTGATGTCTGGTCTAGAAGCATACCAACGCTTCATATTGTTTTCTCGTTGGCTATTTTCATGCTTTCATTTTGGAAGTTAATTAGGTGCAAAACGGGTAAGTAGTTTGTGGTGACAAGATGCCTAACAAACTGCTCAAGAGGGATTCGCAACGCGTGGCATTTTTACTATGCGTTGGTTTAAGTGATTAAGGTGGTATGCGACGGCATCGGTATTGCGTTGCTCACCCCTTAGCAGGGCGTTATACCGCAATCAATCATCTAACCTTTTCATGGCTTTACGGTAAACATCGCTACGTTCGCGTTTTCCGACTGCTAAGACGGTTACAATGATGACATCGTCTTCAACTTTGTAGACGAGACGGTAGCCCGACTGACGCAACTTAATTTTATACATGTTGTCAGCTCCAGAAAGTTTTGAAGCTGGAACATGTGGGTTATCTAAGCGCTCGATTAGCTTTTTCTTAAATTGTTGTTGCAGAGTAGAGCCAAGCTTTTTCCACTCTTTGAGTGCACTCTTTTTAAAGTCGAGTTTATAGGTCATCAATATTTACCGAAATGCTCTCTTCAGATTCACGCTCTTTAGCGATAGCTAGTAGTTCAAGATCTTCGAGTCTGTCCATCATCATTTCGTACGCTTCGGCAGGTACGCAATAAAATGCGGGCTCATTTCGGTTTAATACAGCAACAGGTTCGCCGTAAGCACTAGTTGCAACTTTCATAGGATTAGCTTTCAACTCAGTAATGCTTGCAGCAACATCGGCTAAAATTCTAGTGGTCATATAATCGGTCTCTTAAGTGGTCTTTATG
Organism: Vibrio jasicida 090810c; assembly: GCF_002887615.1. Lineage (NCBI taxonomy): Bacteria > Pseudomonadati > Pseudomonadota > Gammaproteobacteria > Vibrionales > Vibrionaceae > Vibrio > Vibrio jasicida. Next base: position 85,815 of record NZ_CP025792.1, read on the forward strand.
TTGGTCATTTTAGCCTCAAGCAAGCGGTATAACAAGTTGCTTAAGAGTGATTCGCAACGCGTGGCATTTTTACTATGCGTCGGTTTATGTGTTTAAGGTATTATGCGGAGGCTAAGGTATTGCGTTGCTCACACCTTAGCAAGGCGTTAGAACTTACTACTCAAAAAAATCATAGAGTTAGAAATGAAAGAGTTCCTTTTATTATCAGTTTTGCTATTTGGAGCAAACGTTTTAGCACAAGAAAAAATCGACCTTGATAGCTCCTATCCGGAAATCGTTCCTAATGGTCATACCATAATTGAGGCTATTCATGGTGACCTAAATGGAGATAGTCAAGACGATATTGTTTTGATGATACAAGGTACAGATCAAAACAAAATTGTCACTGATGAGCTCCGTGGTCAGTTAGATCTCAACCGAAGAGGAATTATTGTTGCTTTAAGAAATAACAACAAGTACGACGTTGTTGTTGAAAATGACAATTGCTTCTTTTCTGATGATGAAGATGGAGGTGTATATATGGTTCCATATATCGAAATAAGTATAAAAAAAGGAAACTTATATATTCATTTCGCACATGGTCGATATGGGTATTGGAGGTACAACTTCCGTTACCAAGATTCGGATCTTGAGTTAATCGGTTATGACGAAAGCGCTAATCGAGGTCCGAGAGTTGAGGAAGTTACTAGCATTAACTACCTCACAAAAAAGATGCTCACTAAAGAAAATGTTAATGAGCTTGACGATTATGGCCCAATATTTAAAGAGGAGTGGTCAACCTTTGTCCTTGAACACAGGTTTAAGTTAAGTCAAATCAGTGACTTTACTGAATTTGGTGATGGTGTTCGAAATTAATAGACTCGCACCGAGACGTAATTCTAACAATCTGTTTAAGAGTGATTCGCAACGTGTGGCATTTTGACTATGCGTCGGGTTTGGTGTTTAAGGTGGTATGCTGCAGCATCGGTATTGCGTTGCTCACACCTTAACAGGGCGTTATAAGCACTAGAACAGCTCTAAGAATTCAAACGTTCATTCTTTAATCAAACTCTTAATTGGTATATATGCACAATGATGTACATCTATCTTAAGGAGGTGTATATGCCAAAAATTTATGAGTACTTAGGGATAGTTCTATTTTTTTACAGCAATGAGCATGAGCCGATTCACATACATGGTAAGTTTCAAGGTAAAGAATCTAAGGCGGAAATTCACCTAAAGAATGGACGTATAACAAGAGTTGTAGTCAAAGATAAGGGGACTGGGTTAGAGTCTAAGAAGAAGCGAGAGTTTCAAGACTTTGTTCATTGTTATGCGGAAGATATAGTGGATAAGTGGGTAGACTACTTTGTAAAGAAGAAACATGTAAGTCCAATGATAATTACGAAGAAGGTTAAAAATGTCAGAGTTATCGGTGGTTAGAGCAACGCATCTTACTGGTCACATATTAGAAATCGAGTTTAGTGATAGTCATATTTCAATCGTGGACTTCGCACCATTTATTTTTGGTAATGGTCACCCAGACTATGATGTGTATAAAGACGTTTCTCACTTTTTGAAGTTTGACCTACTTGATGGGAATCTAAACTGGGATGATTACACAATGATTTTTCCTATCGGTGATCTATACCAAAACAAATTGTAATAGTGCTTCTAACAAACTGTTTAAGAGTGATTCGCAACGCTTGGCAGTTTCGCTTCGCTCAAGTATAGCCAAGCGGCGCTCACACCTTAATGCGGCGTTAGTCGCCAGAAAAAGCTAGCAATCAAAATCATGTCTCTGAGCTTAAAATTTAGCCGTTGTTTGCTTGGTACACCGATTAATCGTCGATCATCAGAGCTTAGTTCTAACTGTTTTAAGTCCAAAGTTTTATACCTGTCCTAGCGGTTGCTTTGTTCTTTGGTGCTTACAGAGTAAGGCAATCGAGAGTCTGTTTTTGGTTGCAACTCCGCTCGGTGAGTTTGTCGTTACAAAAGCCGATTTACTCGCTGAAATGACGTTTTCTCTGGTGTTGTAAATTCCACGTGGTTTCAGTGACTTCGTTGAAAGTCCGCACTGTGAGATTAGCTTTCCAAAGCGCCTTTTTGGTGTTGTCAGTTCGTTTTCTGCGGCGTTGTTTGTTCCAAGTGGTTTCATTGAGTAGCCGCTTTGAAACTACGCCTGACTTAAGTGCATCAAAGCACATAAAGTTTGTTGTTCGCAAAGTTTAGTTTGGCTTAAAATTGTCGCTCGGTGCCTCGCGACTAACAAACTGCTCAAGAGGGATTCGCAACGCGTGGCATTTTTACTATGCGTTGAATTTAGTGATTAAGGTGATTTGCGGCGGCTTTTGTATTGCGTTGCTCACCCCTTAGCAGGGCGTTAGTTTGCAAGAGGAAAAACGCAGCTATATCGCAAGATCTAGTGATAAAAGCTCAAAGTCTAAATTGTCGTATCGGCGTTCAATTTCAGTGTTAATTAGCGTGGTGAAAATCCAAATCTGGCATCGTTTCAACGGTTGATTTATTCTTTGGTGCGGTGACTTTTGGGTTAACTGAGTTGAACTTTTTTGCTGAAACTCTGCTCGTTGAGTTTGTTGGTATAAAAGCCGATCTACTCGCTGAAGTGACGCTTTCTTTGGTGTGGCAAGTTCCACGTGGTTTCAGTGGCTTTGTTGAAAGCCCGCATTGTGAGATTAGCTTTCCAAAGGCGCTTTTTGGTGTTGTGAGTTCGTTTTCTGCGGCGTTGTTTGTTCCAAGTGGTTTCATTGAGTAGCCGCTTTGAGACTACGCCTGACTTAAATGCATCAAAACACATAAAGCTTATTGTTTGTAAAGTTTAAAATAACGTAAAATCAACGCTTTGGATTTGCAAACTAACAAACTGCTCAAGAGGGATTCACAACGCGTGGCATTTTTACTATGCGTTGATTTTAGTGATTAAGGTGGTTTGCGGCGGCTTCGGTATTGCGTTGCTCACCCCTTAGCAGGGCGTTATGTGCTTTGGTGGAAATGGATATGGAAATCACAATCAGGCGTATCGAAACAGAAAGCATTGAGGACAAAGGTATATTCGAGACTTTGTTTAGAGAGTACCTATCTGGATTCTCAGTTGAGCTAGATCTCTCAGTAATTGCTCAGTTGTTTGCATTGCCTTATTTCCACGGATTTATCAGTTTTTTCGACGATAAGCCCGCTGGCTTTGCGGTTTGCTTTGAATCGTTTTCAACTTATCGTGCGCAAAGAGTGATGAATATCCATGATTTTATGGTGTCGGACAACTTTCGTGGTAAAGGTGTGGGCAAAGCGCAACTAAATGGTATCGAACAGTATTGTCGTGATAATGATTACCTCAAAATCACACTAGAGGTCGGTGATGATAATGTTGCAGCTAAAAAGCTCTACAGTTCATTGGACTACGAAGATTACAGAGTAGTTTTGACAGGACAGCAACATTGGCAAAAGTACCTCAATTAGCACGCACATAACAAACTGTTCAAGAGGGATTCGCAACGCGTGGCATTTTCACTATGCGTTGATTTTAGTGATTAAGGTGGTGTGCGGTGGCTTCGGTATTGCGTTGCTCACCCCTTAACAGGGCGTTAGCGGTTTGGAGACTCCATGGAAAATATAGAAGTCGTGCATCTAAAAACTCATGACGATACACAGTCGCTCACACTTCAAAGTTGCAAGCTGGTAAATCGAACTTCCTTAAAATGCAATCTAACGATGAAGTCCAGAGGTTTCTCATACTCTGGAAATGTACGCTTCGATAATGTTACTAAGTTTGCAGAAGATATTATTTCAATGTCTAAAACCTTAAGTGGCACGGTAACACTAACCGAAGAGTACGGAGTTCATTTTATTAACTTTAAAATCAACAGATTGGGTCATGTTATTATCAGTGGAACCTTTGCGGAACATAGTGCCAATTCTCAGCTGTTAGAGTTCGAATTTGCAACGGATCAAACGTGTTTGGAGGCATTTGCAAGTGATCTAGAGCTCATCGTGGGGAAAAACAGCTAACAAATTGTTCAAGAGTGATTCGGCACGCGTGGCATTTTTACTATGCGTTGGTTTTAGTGGTTAAGGTGGTATGCGGCGGCTTCTATATTGCGTGCCTCACACCTTAACAAGGCATTAGTTTTATGGAGGAAATATTGTGGAAATCTGGAAGTTATTGTTCTTTATACCTGCGTGTTTTGCGCTCAATATGACTCCTGGTCCAAACAATCTATTGTCCATGAACAATGCTCGTTGTTACGGCTTCAAGTCCGCTTTTATTGCTGGACTTGGTCGTATCGCCGCATTCGCTGTAATGATTGCCTTGGCTGCTTCTGGTTTAGCAGTGGTTCTCTATGCTTCTGAGACTCTATTTCTAACGATTAAAATTGTGGGTGCGGCTTATTTGTTGTGGATTGCCTTTAATCTTTGGCGTTCGGAAGCAAGTCCTGTTTCTGAGCTAGAAAACACTCGCAACCGACTAGGCTTGGCCAAACAAGAATTCTTGTTAGCTGCTGGTAATCCAAAGGCGATCTTAATCTTTACTGCTTTTCTACCACAGTTCGTCGATGTTTCAGCTAGTGTAAATGAACAGTTCTTCGCTTTAGGGGCTACGTTCCTAATTTTAGAAATGGGTGCAATATCGATTTATGCGATATTTGGAATATACCTAAGGCAGTGGTTTACGAAGCCGAAAATGGCAAAGCGCTTCAATAGAGGTTGTGCAACTTTTTTGACTATGTCTGGAGCAAGCTTGTTACTGAGTCGCCAGCAATAAAACTAACAAACTGTTCAAGATGGATTCGCAACGCGTAGCATTTTCACTATGCGTTGGTTTTAGTGTTTAAGGTGGTTTGCAGAGGCATCGGTATTGCGTTGCTCACCCCTTAACAGGGCGTTATGTTTTTTTAAGGAAAGTTGTAAGTGTTTAAAAATCCAACGGATTTAGAGTTGCTTGAATGCATTTATAACCACTATCTGGCAGAGTTCGCATTGTATGATTCAGATGAGACAATTAGGGCTGGAAAAGTGTATGTGCCTATCGACTGCAAGCTCATTGCTGGGAAGTTGGGTGCAGATCCAGAATTGGTGTTTGGTCGATTGTACTACCACTTAGCTAATGTCTATAGATATCAGCAATCCAAAGGTGTTGAGGTTAAGTTGTTTGAGTTTGAAGTAGATAAACAGCTTCACTGTATACAGTTTCCTGTTTTGGCGTCAGCTGTAGCCAATCTAAAAGCTGAACACCAGCGCTATAAACACACGCTAATAGCTTCAATATTTGCGGTAGTAGTAGCTGTCGGTGCTGCAGCAATAACGGCATACGACGTATTTGGCTCCAAAACATAACAAACTGTTCAAGAGGGATTCGCAACGCGTGGCATTTTCACTATGCGTTGGTTTTAGCGTTTAAGATGGTATGCGACGGTTTCGGTATTGCGTTGCTCACCCCTTAACAGGGCGCTATGTACCCGAGTACCCCACGTTTAGTAGACACTTTACTAAGTTAGATCTAGGGTCTAATTGAGAGGTGATTTATGGCTAAACATCGTAATCCAGCGTACACCGAAGAGTTCCGCAAAGAAGCAGTGCGCTTGGCCAGTCTTCCTGGCCGAACGGCTGTCTCCGTTGCCAAGGAACTGGGCATCAGTGCCCAGCAGATCCGGAACTGGAAGCGCCAGTTCACACGCCTATCTGATAAACAGTTTAACACCTTAGACGGTGTCGACTATTCGAAGAAAGAGTCCGAAGAGCTTCGAGCGCTAAGGCGCGAGAACAAGCGACTCAAAGATGAAATGGAATTCCTAAAAAAGGTCTCGGCGTACTTCGCGAAGCAGCAAGAGTGAAGTACGAGTTCATTGAAAGCTATGTCGGTGAGTATTCCATTAGCTTAATGTGCCGCACCTTAGAAGTGAGTCGGGGCGGCTATTATAAGTGGTGCCATCATACGCCGAGTGAGCGTTCAAAGCGGCGAGAGCGCTTTGAACTGCTGGTCATGTGTACCTTTGCCCAATATCGGGCACGCTATGGTTCAGTGCGAATAGCAGAAGAACTAAACGAAGCAGGCCATGCCTGCTGCGTGAATTATGTGGCTGATATCATGAAGGAAAAAGGTATCAGGGCACGGAATGGTAAAGGGTTTAAATACAGCAAGGATGTGGCTGCGATGACGAATGTTGCTGACAATTTACTGCGTAGAGACTTTGAATCTGAGACACCAAATCAGAAGTGGGTTACGGACATCACGTATATCTGGGTGAAGAGCCGTTGGCTCTTCTTGGCGACAGTGATGGACTTGCATTCAAGGCGTATTGTGGGTTGGTCGTTAGGGACAACGATGACCGTCGAGCTCATCACCAATGCCCTAAAAATGGCGTTTGAGTCACGTAAGCCGCCTAAGGGCGTCATTATCCACTCGGACCGTGGTGTACAATACAGAGCATATAAATATCAGGACTTCATGCGCAAGCATGGAGGTATACCGAGCATGAGTCGGCAGGGTAACTGTTGGGATAATGCAGTGATGGAGTCGTTCTATAGTCGACTGAAAGTCGAACTGATATACGCAGAAGACTACCAAACCCTCGAAGAAGCCCGAATGGGCATCTTCGAATACATCGAGGTATTTTACAATCGCAGAAGAAGACACTCAGCGTTGGGGCACGTCAGCCCAGTTGAGTATGAAAGTATGTAGTTATGTACTGTCTACTTTTTGTGGGGTACACCAGAAATCCACACACCTAGATGCTGAGCAGCGTTACTCGCAAGTTAGAATGAATACGATAAAAGCTGCTCAGATCAAACTTAATAAAACTAATGAATATAAAGACATTGAGCTGAAGAGCATTGATGGAAAGTCACTAAAGTTAGCTGGATGGTGGTCTAACTCTACAAAGCGTAAAGTTGACTGGGATTGGATTGAGGGTTACGCAGCTTTTAAGTTTAGATACCCAAAGCGATTTGAACTCGCAATTTGGTCAAAAGGTGAACTTCTTAGTTTATCATTAGGTCGACCAACATATTATGGGAGCTCAATGAGGTTAGATTTTATTGAGGCAAATCCAGATATATCTGGCGCAAGAGTATTCCCCGTTACACTTTTTACTATGATTACATATGCAGAATTGCTGGGTGCAACAGAAGTGCGGGTAATGAAACCAATAAATGATGATGTTAGGAAGTACTATCAATCTTTTGGTTTAACATATGTTGTTAAGGGCGATTACTTATATATGAGGTTGTGATCATGAATGAAGATAAAAATAATGTAATACAACTTAAGAAACGTTCGCTCAAACAAAAAGCTAGCGAACGGTTTCTTGATAGCATAGGTGATCAAGTAGAGCCAGAGGCATTGGCTTCAGGTGGTAAAATGGATGATGTTGGTTCTGAATGTGAGAGCAAAGATGACCAAGAAACAGAGTGATCAGATTAAAAAATCAAAGGAAAGAAAAGTGAAGGAAGTGGACCCAAATAAAATGACTTCCCAAATCGCAATAGCACTCTATCGAGCCGCGAACCGATGCAAATTACCAGTCTAAAAATTTGCATATAACAAACTGTTTAAGAGTGATTCGCAACGCGTGGCATTTTTACTATGCGTTGCTTTTAGTGTTTAAGGTGGTATGCAGCGGCATCGGTATTGCGTTGCTCACACCTTAACAGGGCGTTATACACCCCAAGTTGGAGAAAGAGGGTAATATACCCTCTGTCAGTATTATTTAGTTTTAGCTTTTGACTTTCCACGAGTTGAACCGCGAACAGAGTCAGGAAAGTTCTCATTGAGAACTCGTCGTCCTGCTGGAGTCACTTTGTAGCTTTGTTCATCAACTTTCGCTATCCAGTTGTTATCTAATGCCCATTCTATATTTGACGGAGCATTAGTTGCTTTTGCTCCTTTGTAATCGAGGAATAAGGCGCGGTAGTCTTTAATGTCAAACGACTCTTTTCCGTTCATTGCGAGATAAACGCCAGTAGCTAGAACTACCTCACAATACCTGCGAACATCATGCTTTTTACAGAAAATAGCAAATTCACTTTCGGTATCGTTCTTTTCTATTGCTTTGTTTGGCACTTCTGAATCTATCTTGGGCTCGATAGTTTTTTGTAAGGGGGCGTCAAGCGCTTCTACAATTGCAGAGCTATCAGAGTAGAGTAATGCAATAACTTTCCTTGCAAAATCAGGTGTTACATATTCATCTATGCTGATGTTTTTTCCACTAATGGTCAGTTTGTGTTCACTCATTGCTCATTCCTATAGCTCGATTTTCAAAGATAGTAGCAATTAGTGATGCTGCGATCAAGTTTGGGCGGCGTTCGGCGGCGCGGGGTGTATAACAAAGCGTTTAAGAGTGATTCCCAACGCTTGGCATTTTTCATTCTAGGTCAGGGTTAGTGTTTATGGCACAATGGTTTAGGTTTGGTGGCTAGCGTTGCTCACATCTTAACGCGGCGTTATGTAGCCGAGTCCCCCACGTTTAGTAGACACTTTACTAAGTTAGATCTAGGGTCTAATTGAGAGGTGATTTATGGCTAAACATCGTAATCCAGCGTACACCGAAGAGTTCCGCAAAGAAGCAGTCCGCTTGGCCAGTCTTCCTGGCCGAACGGCTGTCTCCGTTGCCAAGGAGCTGGGCATCAGTGCCCAGCAGATCCGGAACTGGAAGCGCCAGTTCACACGCCTATCTGATAAACAATTTAACACCTTAGACGGTGTCGATTATTCGAAGAAAGAGTCCGAAGAGCTTCGAGCGCTAAGGCGCGAGAACAAGCGACTCAAAGATGAAATGGAATTCCTAAAAAAGGTCTCGGCGTACTTCGCGAAGCAGCAAGAGTGAAGTACGAGTTCATTGAAAGCTATGTCGGTGAGTATTCCATTAGCTTAATGTGCCGCACCTTAGAAGTGAGTCGGGGCGGCTATTATAAGTGGTGCCATCATACGCCGAGTGAGCGTTCAAAGCGGCGAGAGCGCTTTGAACAGCTGGTCATGTGTACCTTTGCCCAATATCGGGCACGCTATGGTTCAGTGCGAATAGCAGAAGAACTAAACGAAGCAGGCCATGCCTGCTGCGTGAATTATGTGGCTGCGATGACGAATGTTGCTGACAATTTACTGCGTAGAGACTTTGAATCTGAGACACCAAATCAGAAGTGGGTTACGGACATCACGTATATCTGGGTGAAGAGCCGTTGGCTCTTCTTGGCGACAGTGATGGACTTGCATTCAAGGCGTATTGTGGGTTGGTCGTTAGGGACAACGATGACCGTCGAGCTCATCACCAATGCCCTAAAAATGGCGTTTGAGTCACGTAAGCCGCCTAAGGGCGTCATTATCCACTCGGACCGTGGTGTACAATACAGAGCATATAAATATCAGGACTTCATGCGCAAGCATGGAGGTATACCGAGCATGAGTCGGCAGGGCAACTGTTGGGATAATGCGGTGATGGAGTCGTTCTACAGTCGACTGAAAGTCGAACTGATATACGCAGAAGACTACCAAACCCTCGAAGAAGCCCGAATGGGCATCTTCGAATACATCGAAGTATTTTACAATCGCAGAAGAAGACACTCAGCGTTGGGGCACATCAGCCCAGTTGAGTACGAAAGTATGTAGTTATGTACTGTCTACTTTTTGTGGGGTACGCCAGTAGCCGCGAGAGCGGCGGTAAGTTAAAAGGATTTATATATGCTAAATATTCGTCAAGCTCGCATTGAAGATATCTGCGTTCTTAAGAAGCTGCAGTTTCAGCTTACTGAGTATCATAAAGTAAATTTACCTGACGACTTTTTATCACCGGAAGAAATTGAACAAAAAATAGATCTATACAAGATAATCGAAAGTGAAAGCTCAATTTTTCTGGTAGCCGAAAGCAATGGGCACTTAGTAGGTTTTGTTTTTGGTGAGTTATGGGTTCGCAAGTCTTGGACGCTCAAGCAGCTAAAAATCGCGAGCATTGAACAAATAGTTGTGGATTCATGCTTTAGAAGCCAAGGCGTTGGGCTGGCGCTAATAGAGGCATTTGAGGAAAGGGCTATTTCTAACGGCGGAGAAGAGCTGTTTTTAGAAGTATATTCCTTCAATGAATCTGCTTTAGGTTTGTATCGCAAAGCCGGTATTGCCCCCAAAATCCTAATTGGGCAGAAAGCACTAAGCTGAAAGTCGGCTACATAACAAATTGTTCAAGAGTGATTCGGCACGCGTGGCATTTTTACTATGCGTCAAGTTTAGTGTTTAAGGTGGTATGCGGAGGCTTCGGTATTGCGTGCCTCACACCTTAACAAGGCGTTATGTGTTTTTAGGATAAAAATGGAAATTTTCGAAATTAAACTAGGAAACTCAATCGGTCCAGTTAAACTCGGTATGACAGAAACTGAAGTGAACAATGTTATCGGAGCTCCTGATTGCATCTATGGACATCGCCATCATTTTTTAGACGGTCTCATGGTAGATTTTGATAATGAAGGAAGAGTTGAGTTCATTGAAGCCGCTGCTTCTGAGTTGTTTTCAACGACATTGCTTGGCTTTGACGTACATAGGACATTAGCGACTAATGTGCTCGAACGAATTCAGCTAGAAGGTAACTATGATCATTCTGATCCAGAGTTAGGCTATAGCTACGTATTTAAAGAGCTTCAGTTATCCTTCTGGCGTCCAACTCTTCCAGACTTAGAAGAAGGTGAAGGGTTGTACTTTCAATCGGTCGCAATTGCTTCCGAGGGTTACTTTGAGTAAACACATAACAAATTGTTCAAGAGGGATTCGCAACGCGTGGCATTTTTACTATGCGTTGGTTTTAGTGTTTAAGGCGGTATGCGGCGGCTTTGGTATTGCGTTGCTCACCCCTTAACAAGGCGTTAGTACGGGTTTTACATCAAATGTCATAAGTTTTGGTGTTTATCTGTTTTAGCGCTCGTTTTTACACCTTTCAGCTTGTACCTTTCACGTTCTTTCCGGTGGCACTATATGTGGAGTGTTCGCTTTGATTTCACCGTTTACGGTTTCTAACTCTTAGCCTATTTCTTTGTCGCTCCTTCATTGTCGTGGTGGCTTTTGAGAGAACCTTGATTACTTTTGTTGTGGCTGTTGAAGTACGAGGAAAGAATCCTTTTCTAATTTGAAGCAAGTGAAAGTAGGGCAGTTCAGTGCGTTTTTCTTCTAGCCAACTTTCGTCTTTCAATCGGGGTAAAGTTTTGTAGCTGCCCGTCTCACTTCAGTGTTCAAAGCCTTTCATATCATGCCACTTTTCAATATCTTGGAGCGCATAAATAGAAGTGGCGCATGTACTAACAAATTGCTTAAGAGTGATTCGTAACGCGTGGCTTTTTTACTATGCGGTGGCTTAGGGTGATTAAGGCGCTGTGCGGTAGCTTTTGTATTGCGTCACTCACACCTTAGCAAGGCGTTAGCAGTTTGGAGAAGTTATGAAGTATCTCACTTTTGTTTTTTTGTTAGTATCATTTACCAGTCAAGCTAGTTGCTATGTTGTTGGCGACCTAAAAGGCTTTTCTACACGTCAAATCGAAAGTTTTGAAATAGGTAAAGATGGCATTTCATCTCAAAAATTCATTGTTGAATTTAAAGGTGATGAAAGTAGTGTCTCTCGAATAACATGAGTTGTTTTCAAGCTGGAGCAGCTACATTAATCTGCGCTGATGTTGGCAATAGTGGCGAATCGACTATAGAAACGTGGGCTGTGTATCCAGATTCAGGAAAGGCTGTATATACAAAGTCCATCAATGGGTTCGGGGCTTTTAATGGGGCAAATATGTTCGTAGGTAACATCAAGGGCTACTGCGACTAAACTGCTAACAAATTGTTCAAGAGGGATTCGCAACGCGTGGCATTTTTACTATGCGTTGTTTTTAGTGTTTAAGGCGGTATGCGGTGGCTTCTATATTGCGTTGCTCACCCCTTAACAAGGCGTTATAAAACTCCCTAGAATTAGCTCTAGGGAGTTGCAATTTACTCTTCTTCTTGAGGTGAAGAGTCCCCTCTATACTCTTCATTATTTGGGTTCAATTGATTGCTGTGGTTGTCTAAACTAGCCCAGTAAGCATCATTATTCGGGTTCATGCTATCACTACGATCGTCATTTGGTGTTCTGCTCATAAGGTTCTCCTTTGCTGTTGTTTAGTGAGCATCCTCAATATGCAATATTAAATTCAAAAGGTAATGTTTACTTTTGTTTTTATCAGGTTAACTTGTGTTAACGTCAATAAAATCAATGGAATAGGTTCAGGTGAAATGTATAGGAAATTGTTTACTGATAGCTCATATGATCATCGAAAAGTCCTAAATGCTCCTGATGTAATCAAGGCTATAAGCCAGTTAGGCTACACGTATGACGACATCGCAAATGCTTGTGGTCTGTCTAAAACGATGATTTCTCGTTGGGTTGATGAGAACAATAAATCTTTGCCAACAAAGCACCAACTGACACCTATGCTCAAAAAGGTTGGTGCAGGGCGTGTAATTTGTGATGTAGAAGTATTGTCTCCAGCAGCAAAACAATACCCGCCAATTTTCTTTATAATTTCAGTAATAATTTGTGCTTTGATACTCCTTGTCCCTCTTTGGTGGCTTTTAGTCGAACCTTGTATTTCAGACATCGAAACTTGCGGTAAGCTTCCTTGGTATGAAATGATTTCATTTGGTAACCATGAGTTGAGGGATAAGTTTGAGGCTCTACAAAGTTGTAGTGCGGAGAACTAGTTTTATAACAAAGCATTTAAGAGTGATTCTCAACGCTTAGCATTTTTCATTCCATCGTTGAGTTCAGTGTTTACGGTGGTATGGTTGGGTTTAGTGATAGCGTTGCTCACACCTTAGCAAGGCGTTATGTTGCAATGAGCTTTCGATAGGCTCTAATGTTACATAAATCGTTATTGTTCCGAGAGAAATCGAATCATGTATCAACTGCGCTGCACTAAGAAATCACAAGACTTGCTGGGTCTTAGTCCCCAAGACCTGTCAGATATTGAGAGCGAACATCATATTCTCGGTAATTGGTATATGCATACATTTACTCAAGAGCGTCGAAAATGTCTCTTTTTCATGGAAGAGAAAACTCTAATGTCTTTTGTGCTTATCGGTTTCAAAAAGTCAGAATTCAAGCATTTTAATGAAGCTTTCAAAAGTGGGTTGTTGAACTTATTAGAGCTTGAAAATGCTCCAAATGAGATTCTTTCTTCGTTTGAAAATGCAGAGCCGAATATTAGCTTTACCAAAACTGACAGTCGAAAGTTACTTGGTCACGTTAACGATAAAATGTCGTTGTACCAAGATTTCATATATTCAGATGGCGGTTTTGAGCATTGTGATCTAGCGCAGATCACCACAAAAATTAATAGAATGCCTCAAAAAGAGCTGGGTTGGGCATTATCTATAGATGTCTTCAATGAGCTCTTCAACTAGCAACATAACAAACTGTTCAAGAGGGATTCGCAACGCGTGGCATTTTTACTATGCGTTGGTTGTGGTGTTTAAGGTTGTATGCGGCGGCTTTTGTATTGCGTTGCTCACCCCTTAACAGGGCGTTAGTACGGGTTTGACATCAAAGGTTATAAGTTTTGGTGTTTATCTGTTTTGGCGCTCGTCTTTACACCTTAAAGTTAGTGCCTTTCACGTTCTTTCCGGTGGCACTATATGCGGAGTGTTCGCTTTGATTTCACCGTTTACGGTTTCTAACTCTTAGCCTATTTCTTTGGCGCTTTTTCGCTTCCGCTGTACTTCCGAAGTGAATCCTATCTTTCTTTGAGTGTTGCCATCAAAGTGCGAGGATCGAATCCTTTTCTAATTTGAAGTGAGTGAAAGTAGGGGCGTTCAGTGCGTTTTTCTTCTAGCCAACTTTCGTCTCTCAATGACGGTAAAGTTTTGTAGCTGCCCGTCTCACTTCAGTGTTCAAAGCCTTTCATATCATGCTACTTTTCAATATCTTGGAGTCCATAAATAGAAGTAGCGCATGTACTAACAAATTGCTTAAGAGTGATTCGTAACGCGTGGCATTTTTACTTTGCGGTGGCTTATGTGATTAAGGCGTCGTGCGGTAGCTTTTGCATTGCGTTACTCACACCTTAGCAAGGCGTTAGTCGCCAGAAAAAGCTAGCAGTCAAAATTATGCATCTAAACTCAAAGTTTGGTTGCTGGTTGTTCGGTTTACAGGATCGTCGTTGTTGGTCCAAACTCATTTTCAGCTGTTTTAAGTCCAAAGTTTGGCAATTGTCCTAGTGTTTTTTGTTCTTTGGTGCTGACAGAGCGGGGTAATCGAGGGTCTGTTTTTGGTTGCAACTCCGCTCGGAGAGTTTGTTGGTTCAAAAGCAGATTTACTTGCTGAAAGGATGTTTTCTCTGGTGTTATAAGTTCCACGTGGTTTCAGTGACTTTGTTGAAAGTCCGCACTGTGAGATTGGCTTTCCAAAAGCGCTTTTGGGTGTTGTCAGCCCGTTTTCTGCGGCGCTTTTTGTTCCAAGTGGTTTCATTGGCTAGCAGCTTTGAGACTACGCCTGATTTAAGTGCATCAAAACACATAAATCTTGTTGTTTGCAAAGTTTAGCTCGGCTTAAAATTGTCGCTCGGTGCCTCGCGACTAACAAACTGCTCAAGAGGGATTCGCAACGCGTGGCATTTTTACTATGCGTTGAATTTAGTGATTAAGGTGGTTTGCAGCGGCTTTTGTATTGCGTTGCTCACCCCTTAGCAGGGCGTTATGCAACACGAACATTTCGAATTTCGTCCCTATTCACACATATGCTCCAAGTTTTAACTTTCTACTGTTGTAAGATGTGCTTCATTATTCATGTGGAGGAAGTTAAACATGGAAAAGTGTCCAGCAATCGTCGGTGTTGTTTTCGGTGACAAAAGCTTAGCCGCGATAGACAGAATAAATGAGCTACATGAATTGGAGAAAAGTGCGCAATTCTTTATCTCACTTGGAAACTTAATTAATATCTTTGGTGGAAATGTAGTCAAAGGAGCAGGGAGTAGTGGTGTAACCAAATCTATCTCTGCAATTCTAGCAAGCGATACTATGCATAAAGCACGAGATGTTAGTATCGCAGTCGGTAGAGGTGTTTCTTCTGATGCAGGACAAACTGCGTGGAATATAACTCAAGCAAACTGGGAGTATTACTTCAAATCCTACAGCGCTCTTACCGTTATTAAGCTTAGACAAATTGAAAACATTGCTACGGAACAAGCCTTAGAGCATGTAACAGACAGAAAGCAGTACAGGTTTTGGAAAGCTATATCTGATGGGGGGAAATTATGAGAATAGCTCTTGCATTTTTTTTGATGGTATTTTCAATTATTTCCAATGCAGGTCAAAGTGTTGAAGATAAGCTATTCGCTGACTTAAATAACTCAATAGATGCTTTGGGCTCTCGTATAGCCGTTTGTAGTAAGATCTCAACGAAAAATAAACCCGATGAAGAGACCTTAAAATTTGCAAAGCAAAGACTTGAGGAACTTACTCCGGTATTAGCTCATATTAATTATTTAGCGATTGAACGCTGTAGTTTTAGCGAGAAAAAAGAATTTGCGTACAATATACTTATTGCAAAAAACAATGCTAAGCGTCAGAGCACTTTGGAATTAGTTGAAGCGACGGAGAAGATTACATTTCCATTTAATACAGAATCGCAAGCTAAATTTGATGCTTTAAGTGGGGAAATCAAAACGTTTTTAACAAACAGCAGTTTTTTCAGTAAGCCATTTGATGCATTAGCATTCTACGAATCGGTTGCTGACATGTAAGTGTTGCATAACAAAGCATTTAAGAGTGATTCCCAACGCTTGGCATTTTTAGTTCAAGGTTGGGTTTCGTGTTTTCGGCGCAATGGTTTAGGTTCGTGGTAGCGTTGCTCACACCTTAATGCGGCGTTATGCATATTAGAGAGAATAATGAACTCATATACGAGTGAATGTAAAAGGTTGTCTATCAATGCACGAGCTGCAATTGGTCTGCTTATCTTTGAGCGCTTCTGTGTTCTTCGTGGTTTAGAACTTCATGATAATCAGGAGTTTTTAGAGCACTTATGGGATTGGTTTCTCGTTGATGGTCCAGACGAATTCGAGCCTTGGGAATCTAGACGACCCACTTTAGTAAATTGTGGGCTAGGTGACGAATTTCCCGAGGATTTACTGCTTTCCCTCGCTCAAAACGGTATCGGCGAGAGTCAATTTAGGACTCTTGTCGGTGGGGTAACCGATATTTTATGGGGTAGTTTTTGGGGAGCGGCTGAAAACGAACAATCAATGGTTGCACTTGAAAATGTCATTTCAGCTAGTGGCATAGAACAACTGCCGGTTTTAACACCCTTCAAGTTTTCAGTGTTTTCACAAAACGATGGTTGGGGTGACAAAATCACACCTCAAGATTTGGAGTTTTGGCGCACCTGTGTGAAATATGCATAACAAATTGTTCAAGAGTGATTCGGCACGCGTGGCATTTTTACTATGCGTTAGTTTTAGTGGTTAAGGTGGTATGCGGAAGCTTAGGTATTGCGTGCCTCACACCTTAACAAGGCGTTATGTGAACAAAACTGAGATTGATGTCGAGTTTATGAAAATATGATGCTCGACAGTTTCTGAACTGGAACAAATACTATTTCAAATCATAAACTTGGAGCGTCAGCATTGTGAGGTTTGTTTTAGTTGCACTAACACTGAACCATTTCATTTACTTATATTTTGAGCACTTTATCGACGGTGTAATGAGTAACCCTAGCGAAGCAGGCCAAGCTCCTGGGTATGGGATGGTTTACTCATTGTTGGTCTTTCCTTTCCAGCTTTTTCTAGAACTAGTTTTAATTGTCGCTTTGCTGTACCAAACTTTAGTCGTTCGTCGATGGAAAGGGAGCATATGGTACTGGTCTCCTTTTTTATTAACGTTGCTTCTGATCCTAGATATTGGATACTGAGTTTGCATGTTCACATAACAAATTGTTCAAGAGGGATTCGCAACGCGTGGCATTTTTACTATGCGTGGTTTTGGTGATTAAGGTGGTATGCGGCGGCTTTGGTATTGCGCTGCTCACCCCTTAACAAGGCGTTAGGAAAAAGAGGAAATTCATATGTCTACATTTTTGGCCATATTTAACGTAATTGCAGGTATGGCTTCGATACTTGGTCTGTTTTACATTTTCATGTCAGAAGATAGAGTGAAATTTAAACCAGTAGCATATATTGGTTTTGGTATCGCACTTTTGATTTCTGGTTACATCTTATTTGTACCAGGTAGCTACTTTGAGAACTCAGTAAAGAGTAAGGTTCTTACATACTCAAAAGAAGAATCTGACTCTATTCTTGTACAACGCGGGGAAGTGTCATTCGGTGGATTGCGAGAGTATGAAGTGATGTTCCCAGAACCTTTTAAATCAACTCCAGAAGTTGAAATGGTTAATGTCAATGGGTATGACCATGGGCCGTATATCCAGTCTGCAACCCCGTTTAAAATTGTACTTAAAAGAAGTTCTAGTGGGCCGACTTTGATTCCTGAGTCTTTTCAAACATTCATTTGGGTCGCTCGCGGTGAGCCAATGACGGCGAAATAATTTTTCCTAACAATAAATTTAAGAGTGATTCACAACGCTTGGCGCTTTCACTTCAGTCTAGTTTTGTGTTTATGGCACAATGCTTTAGGTAGGGTGGTAGCGTTGTTCACACCTTAATTTGGTGTTATGTTTACTTTAAATTCAAAGGCTTAAAGGTCTTAGGTTCTAGTTCTTTCTCCCTCTGGCAATTAGTTCCTAGTAGACTCAGCAAATCCGCATTGTCGGCCTAAGCTCTTGAATCTCTCAGCCCGTAAAACATGCCAATGTTCGTGGGTTGCTTCATTGTCAGGTCGTGGCGGCTAGCTTCTTGTTTAACTGGCTCAAAGTCGCTTCTAGGTTCTTAGCCAATTAGCATTTCGGCTTGGCAGTTGCCTCGGCAATTCAATATTGTTTTGCGCTTTGGTTGGAAAGAAAGGGCACTTGTTGGTGCTTAGTCGGGTTGCCTCATTGGGCAGGGAAGTGGGCTTACTTGTTTTAGGTTAATCGCCTTTGGCGGTCAAGTTGGCTTTTGCCTTGTGGTTTGCTTCAGAAAACTGGCCAGAAACCGCAGTTCTTTCTCAATTAAGTCAGTAACTTGTGGTAAAACATAACAAACTGTTTAAGAGTGATTCGCAACGCGTGGCATTTTTACTATGCGTTGCGCTTGGTGTTTAAGGTGGTATGCGGAAGCTTCGGTATTGCGTTGCTCACACCTTAACAGGGCGTTATGTTTCCGAGTCACATCACGAATAACCATGCTTGTCTGTAGCTTGAATTTGTTAGGGTCTTTGTTTTGTCAGTCATCCAGCCAAAGGCTAAGTTATGGAACAAATAGGCTATTGTGAAATTAAAGGTTTTAAATTATCGAGGAAAAGTAAAAAGGCGGTTTCCGATATAAGAAGTATTATGAAACAAGGAAACCTGTTTATTAGTGCGGTATCAACAGTTCCATTGTTTCAGATTTTTGCAAGCCCGAGCGTGACGAGTAGTCCATTTGAAATGGGTATTACAATTACTAAATATGACTGGGAAGTGTTCGGTTGAGCGATGACTTCTGCGACCAGAATTGTTAGACGTGAGATTTTTAAAATTGCATATAGACAGGAAATCTTTACGAATGGTAATGAACAGAAATTTTGGAGGTGTGTGAGTGAAGCATCTAAGTAAATGGATCTTTATTTCAATGTTGATTACCGGTTGTTCAAGTAATCCTGATAGTGTTCAAGCGTTAAAAGCATGGGATGACAAGTATGAAGAGTGCTTTATTTCAAATCAGACAAAGCGACATTTTCCGGATAATCTATGGTTTAACTCTTTGAGTCTTGAAGACAAAAAAATTGTTATAGGTTACTTATATAACTACAACTCTAGAAGCTGCATCTCACGTGAAGTGGAGACTCTGAGAAGTGCGTTACAGCGAGAAGGGAATGACTCGTTACTTCATATTTTTGAGGTAGATCTTTCCCCTTTGGAAAGTGTCTCACTAGATGCAATTAAGCATTTAGATCAACAGGAATTACGCAAACTACAATCTGAATACTCACAACCATTTAACTTGTCAGAGCTTATAGAAAGCTTAAATCTATACAATTAGGTTTGAAATATAACAATCTGTTTAAGAGTGATTCGCAACGCGCGGCATTTTTACTATGCGTTGATTTTGGTGAATAAGGCATATGCGGTGGCATCGGTATTGCGTTGCTCATCCCTTAACAGGGCGTTAGTACGGGTTTGACATCAAAGGTCATAAGTTTTGGTGTTTATCTGTTTTGGCGTTCGTCTTTACACCTTTCACGTTCTTTCCGGTAGCACTATATGCGGAGTGTTTGCTTTGATTTCACCGTTTACGGTTTCTAGCTCTTAGCCTATTTCTTTGGCGCTTCTTCCCTTTCGTGGTTTTTACTAAGTCAGAATTGCCTTTCTTTGGTGTTGCCGTCCAAGTGCGAGGATCGAATCCTTTTCTAATTTGAAGCCAGTAAAAGTAGGGGAGTTCAGTGCGTTTTTCTTCTAGCTAACTTTTGTCTCTTAACCGAGTTTAAGTTTTGTAACTGCCCGTCTCACTTCAGTGTTCAAAGCCTTTCATATTATGCTACTTTTCAATATCTTGGAGCGCATAAATAGAAGTAGCGCATGTACTAACAAATTGCTTAAGAGTGATTTGTAACGCGTGGCATCTTTACTTTGCGGTGGCTTATGGTGATTAAGGCGCCGTGCGGTAGCTTTTGTATTGCGTTACTCGCACCTTAGCAAGGCGTTATGTGTCAAATAGAATGGTTTATCTTAATGTTATGGATATATGTAAAAGCTGCGAAATATGGTCAATACCTAGAGGCTTTCAAAGACCTTCAGATTATACTGCAACATACGAAAAACTTGCTGGTGCCCTAAAGCGTTCTGAGTTAATACTTGTTTCCGAATACAATTTTGAAAATAGCTTTCCTTCACCGGTTCGATGGCCAAGTGTATCAGTTAACTGTACCTTCCAATGCTCCCAATGCGAGCAGCAGTTTGTATTATCTGTAGACATAGATGAATGCCGAGGTGGGCTACGTCCAGTTGGCACATAACAAATTGTTTAAGAGTGATTCGGCACGCGTGGCATTTTTACCATGCGTTGGTTTTAGTGTTTATCTGTTTTAGCGCTCATATTTACACCTTTCAGTTAGTGCCTTTCACGTTCTTTCCGGTGGCACTATATGCGGAGTGTTTGCTTTGATTTCACCGTTTACGGTCTCTAACTTTTAGCCTATTTCTTTGGCGCTTCTTCGTTTTCGTTGTACTTCCTGAGTTAATCTTGTCGTTCGTTAGGTATTGCCATCAAAGTGCGAGGATCGAATCCTTTTCTAATTTGAAGCCAGTAAAAGTAGGGGAGTTAAGTGCGTTTTTCTTCTAGCCAACTTTCGTCTTTCAACTGGAATTAAGTTTTGTAGCTGCCCGTCTCACTTCAGTGTTCAAAGCCTTTCATATCATGCCACTTTTCAATATCTTGGAGCGCATAAATAGAAGTAGCGCATGTACTAACAAATTGCTTAAGAGTGATTCGTAACGCGTGGCATTTTTACTTTGCGGTGGCTTATGTGATTAAGGCGCTGTGCGGTAGCTTTTGTATTGCGTTACTCACACCTTAGCAAGGCGTTAGCGTGCTATCGAAATTTCCAACCAAGAAAACCACAACTGGTGAACTTAACATAAGCCCTTTTGCAAAGAGGACGGGATGCCACTTCTTCAACTACTTCTGCTAAGTAACTTTCTATTGAATGTATCAATAGACCTTTTTGAAGTAGATCCGCTTCGAATAGTTTGCGTGTTTGTTGCGTTTCTTGTGTCTTTGACCTTTATATTGGACGAACAGGTATGGTTTAAATCAAATACTGAAAAGCTTTTAGAATGGCTAAAAACATTATTTGTTAGTTACGTAGCATGTGAATTAACTTTGTTTATTAATTTTGTACACCTTTTGGTCAATAAGTACAATGACCCTTCGATGTCTTGGTATTTACCTAGTTTAGTGTTGCTAGGTTTATGGTTGTATGGAAGGTCTCAAAGAGCCGGTTAATATCAAGCTAACAAATTGTTCAAGAGGGATTCGCAACGCGTGGCATTCTTACTATGCGTTGGTTTTAGTGTTTAAGGTGGTATGCGGCGGCTTCTGTATTGCGTTGCTCACCCCTTAACAAGGCGCTAGGTTTTCGGCCAATATCAAGAGCCCGTAAGAAGTCTTATATTTGTTTCTTTACAGTGAGTGTGCATGATTGCATATTGTTGCGGTTACTATGATAGGGACTTCAATATGCAAAATATCTAGGACAAAAGAGAGTTTGAGGCTGCGATTCAAGCTTTAGAAGCGCAAGCCGTGAATGTTGGCCTTCATATGGTGATTGGTGCATAAGCTAGGCAGCTTTGCTCGAGACAAATAAAGCGTTTCTCTGAAGAGTTAAAGTTAGAAGTAAAACAAGGAAAAATTAGTTGGAAGGAAGCTGCAAAAAAGGCGAATGAAACTCGAAATGTAATTATGGAGATTGTAGGGGTAAAAGTACCCCCGTCGGAAACGCATATGCTCAGCAGTTGAAAAGCAAAGGTAGGACGTTAAATGAACTGGTCGCGAAGAAAACAAACGAGATTTATCTTACCAAGCACTTCAACGATCTTACTGTCGAACAAAAGAACAGCGTTTATTCGGAAATCGTAAAGTCATCTGGCAAGTCTAATCCAGATGTTAATAGGGTAATGAAAAATATTTCAAGTACAGGACGCGGTTTGATTGTTTTATCTATCGGTCTTTCTGTGTACACCATTGCCACCTCTGAAAATAAACTTGAGACAGCTGGCCGCGAGGCTTTAGTTGCAGGTGCCGATATTGGCGACGGTATTGCTGGAGGGGCAATAGCAGGTTTAGCTTGTGGTCCGGGAGCTCCAGTATGTGTAAGTGTGGGGGCTTTTATAGGTGGAACATTAGCTGCATTTGGAGTGAGTATTGCGTGGTAGTTGATATGGAACTGTTATCAAAAGGTAAATTGGAAATTCGTGACGTTGAGAAAGGCAGTGAGTACATATCTAATAAGATATTACTGGCTATTGAAGGCAGGCCCGCAAATTCTTTTGTCAAAGGTGCACAAGTAGAATATGGCGTAAAGTATGATAACTGTTACGTTATCTTTGTCACTGATGATATCCTTAACGAAGAAACGCTGAGAGTATATTTGTTTGATCTTAATGCAAAGCTGATCGATTACTTGTATATAGGTAGTGCTTATTCAACAGGGTGTTTACAAGACCTGACCCTTCAGAAAGACGGCTCAATATCATTTTCGTTTATAGGGGATACACTCTGGAATATAAAAGTATTATCCAAGGCAGAAATGATTACTCCTTTCGTGTCTAACCCGAAGGGGGTCACCAGAAAAAGCGTCTTTAGTAACTTTTTACATGTACAAGGCTCGCCAAAAGCAGAAACCTAACAAAGCAATTAAGAGTGATTCTCAACGCTTGGTATTGTCACTATGCGTTGGTTTGTGTGATTGAGGGGCTTGCATGGACATCGGTGTTGCGTTGCTCACACCTTAATGCGGCGTTAACTGGTGCAGAAAATACGAAAGCACATTGATACGGTATTCTAGGTTTAGAGTGTTCGGTCGGTTTCCTTAATTGAGCTAATGCGACTAACTTCAATTTGGTACTTAAGTTTACTGATGTGAAAGGCGACACAAAGCCTTCTAATGATATAAGGCATTCGCGATTAGTGCGGCGCACTTACATCGCCGACGTATGGTGTTGTGAGACGCATTTCAAACTAAAGATCAACGGTAATCTTTTAGTTAAATACATATTTGAGTTAGCTTTACTAATCATTAATTAGGAAAACCGGCTTTGGCTAAAGTGGCTGTAAGATCGGCGAAAACTGAAAGGCGCTCAGTTAACAAACTGTTTAAGAGGGATTCGCAACGCGGGGCATTTTTACTATGCGTTGGTTATCGTGTTTAAGGTGGTATGCGGCGGCTTCGGCGTTGCGTTGCTCACACCTTAACAGAGCGTTAGCTGCCTACATTAAGTTGATGTAAAAAATGTAATGCTCAATTTCATTTAAGTTAGCGATGTCTCTATTAACGATAAAACGGATCTGTTGTAACAATACTCTTCTGTTAATTTCATTGATTTGATAGCTAGGATGAGAGCAATGAAAAAACTAGATGAAGTTAAATTAAATCTAAAGCGAACAAAGCAAATAGGAGAGACAACTTTAGGTAAGTTAACTATTGAGGGAGTAAGTAAAAGTTGGTTTGTATTGGAGCCCGCAGGGCCAGACTCGATAACTGAGGGATCCGATAAAAGGATCAAAGCAGGGACTTACAAATTATTGCCCTATAGCTCACCGAAGTATCCTAATGTATATGAATTACAAAGTGTTCCGGGGAGAACATTTATTCTAATCCATGCCGGAAATTATCACAAAGACACTCTTGGGTGTTTGATGCCTGGTAAAACATGGGGGAGTGTGGCTAAATCTCATTACTATGTGGGTAATAGCAAATCTGCTCTGAAAGAAATTTTTTCTGAAATCGCGAGCAACAAAAAAATTACCATAAATATATCTAATCAGTTGGAGCAGCAATGATGATAAGGAATATGGCAATTTTGGTTGTGTCTGTTTTTTGCTCAGGGCTACTGTATGCTAAAACGCCAGAAGTAAGCCTCTTACATAACTGGATGATAGAAAACTACAAATCTATTGAATCAAATCTTGAAAAAAAAGAAGGTTCGAAAATAGTTCCTACGCTTTTTTCTTTGGTAGAAATTTGGAAACGTAGAGACGGAGCTATTTCCGGAGAAGTTTCTCCCTTATTGTTGGTTGCGCTAAAAGTTGAGCCTCAGAATACTTTACTTTTACTATCTGAAAGCCCAGAGTCTTTTGACAAATGGTTAAATGAGCTAGATGGTATGGTGTTCACAGACCATACCTGCAATGAGGCGAATCGGTTAGAAAAGCTAAGAGTTGATGTATTAGCAGCAATGAAATCTTACTCTAGAAAACAGCCGGATAAGTTAAAATCAATGGCTGACGCACTTATTGAAAGGTTGGAGGTTATAAACGTGAGCGTGATAGATTAAGCCAATGCTAGCAGCCAGCTAACAAAGCATTTAAGATTGATTCGCAACGCGTGGCATTTTTACTATGCGTTAGTTTTAGTGACTAAGGTGGTATGCGGCGGCTTCGGTATTGCGTTGCTCACCCCTTAACAAGGCGTTATGTAGCCGAGTAAGTTCGAAGATGTAATTGATAATCATGTAACTGTGCTTTCCTTCTCAAGGTCTTATTTTTAATCAGTTTTTAGTAATGTAGATTTGCTTTAAAAGTGTAGGCTAGTTTGTGTTTAAATGCGGAGGTCTCATGGTTAAACATATTTATCAACAATACAATTCTCTTAAAGAAGGTGAAAAAGAGTATCTTACATTAAACCCTCACCATGCTATAGCAATAAAAGAAGCGAAAGATGTTGCTTTTTTCGAAACAGAATCTCGCTTTGGCATTAATGGACACAATGATAAAAGCGATGCATTTCGTCATTGTTTTTGGTCTGCGATGCTAGCTCGTGACATTGGATACAAAAATGCTCTCGAATTTACGACAGCACATGAAGACTTTCCGGAAAACCCAGAAAATGAAAAGGTCATGGATTTACACAATAATAAAGTTGGTATTCGGTTAGGGTTATCAATGGCGAGTAATGATAAACTTGCACATTATTGTTACACTTCATTGCTAGCAGGTCGTCTTAAGGTAATAAAGAAAGAGAAGAAAAAATGAAAAAATTGGTTATGATTTTCTTTATTTTACTTCAAGTATCCTGTTCAGATACAAATGATATACAACTAAGATTAAATGACAGTAGTGTCGATTTTTCTGAAGTTGTCGAAGGTGATTGGAATCGAGTCTGTTTTTTAGGTCCGTACTCCAATAATACTGCTGCTCGTTCTTTGCTGGGATTCGACTGGGATGCTGAGAATCTAAGTAGAATATCAGATTTAGATAGTATTACACTTTTATTATTTGCTAATGATGACGAAGTTATTAAATATAGTGAATTATCAAGGGAAATTGATTTTTCACTTTTTAGTAATACATGTATAAAACGTACTGAGGCAAAATTTAGCATTGGTATGAATGATGTAGTCAATGTAGGAAGGTAAAAATAAAAGTCACCTTGGTTGTAACACATAACAAATTGCTTAAGATTGATTCGCAACGCGTGGCATTTTCACTATGCGTTGGTTTTAGTGGTTAAGGAGGTATGCGGCAACTTCGGTATTGCGTTGCTCACCCCTTAATAGGGCGTTATGTGACTCTTCTGTTAATTTCATTGATTTGATAACTAGAATAAGATAGGTGAAAGAACTAGATGAAGTTAAATTAAATCTAAAGCGTTCAAAGCAGGTACTTGAAAATTATTTTTTCACAGCTCACCGAAGTGCTCATAATGTATATAGGCTGCAAAATGTTCCCAGTAGGGAATTTATTATTATCCATGCTGGAAATTATCACAAGGATGCTCTTTGGTGTTTGATACCAGGTAAAATGTGGGAGGGGGGATGGCCAAATCTCATTACTATTTAGATAATAGTAAATCGGTTCTTAAAGAAATTTATGTTGAAATCGTGAGCTATGAAAAATTACCATAAATATATCTAATCAACTGGAGCAGAAATAATGATAAGGAATATGGTAATTATTATATTGTCCGCTTTTTTTCAGGGCTGCTGCATGCTAAAACCCCAGAGGTAAGTCTTTTGCATAACTGGATGATAGAAAACTACAAATCTATTGAACCGAACCTTGAAAAAAAAGAAGCTTTGGAAACAATTCCTACACTTTTTTCTTTGGTAGAAATTTGGAAATGTAGAGACGGGGCTATTTCTGGAGAAGTTTCGCCTTTATTGATGGTTGCACTAAAAGTTGAGCCTAAGAATACGTTACTTTTATTATCCGAAAGCCCAGAGTCCTTTAACGATTGGCTAAATGAGTTAGAAGGGATGGTGTTTACAGACCTTACTGGTAATGAGGTAGCTCGGTTAGAAAAGTTAAGAATTGATGTATTGGCAACAATGAAATCTTACTCTAGAGAGCAACCGGATAAGTTAAAACCGATGGCTGACGCTCTTATTGAAAAGTTGAAAGCTATAAGAGTGAGCGGAATAGATTAAATCAGTGCTAGCAGCCTGCTAACAAAGCATTTGAGAGTGGCTCGCAGCGCGTCGCATTTTTTCATGCGTTTACTTTTTTCTCAACGTGGTTTGTAGAGGTTGTTGTATTATGGCGATCTCACTTTAACAAATCGTATGGCTACTCAAGGGCGTATATATGTCGTTTTGGATCTTAGTTCCACTTTTATTTATTCACCTTGGTTTGGGTGGATTGATTGCTTTTGGTTTGTTGTTTTTGGCTTGCGCAGAGCGCCGAGTTTCAATTTCTAAGTTTAATAATGATGTTTGTGTGGCTTTGTGGTTTGCATATAGCATATCAATATTCGCTAGTGTTGTTTTAGTTTCTTATTATCACTTAAAAAATGGTCAGGCTTCTTACTATTTTTGGCTAGCAATGCCTTGGGCTGTATTGGTTGTTCTTATTACGTACTGGAACGCAATAGCCGTCAAAGTTGAAGAGTAAACGATTCAAAAGTTATTTATCTAACCACATACGTACCATCCAATGATCTAAGTAATTCCTGTTTCAATGGTGTTCATGTTACATCATTAACGCTTCACAATGTGTCTTCTGGACTAAATTCAAAATTGCATTGACGATATGATTAACTGTAGGATTGTACTCAACCTTTGTTCTTTAAGTTTACAAGGAGTGTTAATGAAAAAGGTCGAACAGTTTGAGTCCAGATTAAAGAAAATAGATGTCTTCCTGACGGTTGTTGTAGCGTTATTTGCTGCTTTTGGTGTATTTTCATCTATAGCATCTGGGATCCAGTTTGGTTTAGGGTTGATTATTTCCGCTTTGATGTTATGGGTGACTAAATTTTTTGTATGCGGTATTTCATATACCTTCATACAAATAGCTAAGAATACGAATCCTAACACTATTGATGAAGACGCCTAATTGATAAGGCTCTTACCATTCATTATGGTATAAACGTTTGCCATAGAGAGCCCACTTCTAAGGAACAACTTATGGAACGAGTTTACAATTGACTTGTACTAATGCAGTCAAATTAGGTACTAAATCATGAGTAATCCGGCTTATAGTGAAAGTATCGCTCATAATTTTAGAATTAACCTCTCGCGGTACCAACTAGGATGAAACATGGATATTTTGATTTTTTGTCTAATCGTAGCGGCTTTCTTACCTTATGTAGCCAAAATACCTGTGGCAATTGCTATGCATAAAGCGGGCGGCTATAACAATAATTGCCCTCGCGAGCAGCAAGCTGGCTTGAAAGGATTTGGCGCTAGAGCATTAGCGGCACATCAGAACGCTTTTGAATCTTTGATAGTTTTTGCCTCTGCTGTTCTACTTGCAATATCGACAGGTGCAGTAAATGAGAAGATTCAGCTCTTAGCGTTAGCGCATATCGTTTTTAGAATCGCTTACCATGTTCTTTATTTATTGAACTTCGGAGTTTTACGGTCAATTTCTTGGGCAATCGCGATGGGGAGTGCGTTTGGGATTATGGGGCAGTGTATCTCTGGTTGAGGACAGAGGAGAGTTTATTTCCTTGAAGAAAAACGGCCCGCCAGGGGAGTAGGGCCGTTAAAAGTGCAAAGTTGATTAACGTTCAGGAGTCGCTAATAGTCTAACTGCACTATCTACCGCATTGTCGATACCTTGACGACTTTCCAGTTTACCAGAGCTCGCAGGACCGAGTGCACATGCATACAGAGCAAGCTGCTTATCAAAGGGCAGATCTAACTGCTCATAAAGGTTCTGGCGTATTTTCGCGTGGTGTTCTGGTTCTTGGTTAGCAAGGTTGACAAGCGTGTCATAAATAAGCGTTTTCATATAATTCCTTTTCTATTGCACGGGGTGCATATGTATTGTATTCGATTACAATTCGAAATTCAGAAGCCCCAATCACAGAAAAGTGGTCTGATATAAATTCGTGGTGCGAAGTAACAAAGTCGTTGGTGGGAGTTAAATGACTTGTAAATCATAGTGATAGGAATTCACTCTTCGTAGCTTGTTTACAACCGGGAAAGTTGTTCATGTGGTCGAAAAAGCGTAAAGCTAATCTCGGGGTAGCTTTTTGATTCTGGTCGTACAAACTATATGAAATCAATTTGAAGCGTGTCCTACATTAGATAAAAAGCCCGTCGGTGAATTTGACTCTACCGAGAAGTTTACGCAGTTTAAAAGCAATTCTTACTGGTCTTATCGAACAACCTAAAGTCAATCTCTCTGCAACCGATAAAATAGTGTTGAAGTATTGGGTGGCTTTGATGAAAAGGACTTTAACTTGTTATGGGAAAATTCATTGTCATGTGGGCGGTTCTTATTGGCTTGCCAGCTATAGCAAAACAATCTACTTCGCTTGCTGAGGCAGCAAAAGAACGAACACAGTACGACATTACTTATGATGGAAGTTATTACCAAATTGGCTACCCGAATGGCGATGTTGCTTCTGATATCGGGGTGTGTACCGATGTTATTATTCGTAGCTATAGAAAACTAGGTGTCGATCTCCAAGTCCTTGTTCATGAAGACATGAGAGATAACTTTTCTGCATATCCATCCAAACGAATCTGGGGCTTAACTCGTACTGATAGAAATATTGATCATCGCAGAGTTCCAAATTTACAAATGTTCTTTCAACGTCATGGGGTAGAAATACCTATCTCGAATGATGGTCATAATTTCAAGCCTGGTGACATTGTCACGTGGATGCTCCTTGGGAACCTCCCTCATATTGGTATCGTTGCCGATGACTTATCGACAGACAAACGACGACCTTTGATTGTTCACAATATAGGAGGAGGTGTCGTACTGGAGGATATGTTGTTTGATTATCCTATCACCGGTTATTATCGGTTTGAGCCAAAATAGAAGGAAGTCAACTTTTGGAAAAACATTGTGTCGTATTGGGTGGAGGCGGATGGATGATGGGAGAGCTCCCAAGCCAACTCGACCAATACATTTTGTCACTAGTGGGAAAGAATAACCCCAAAATCTGTTATCTCTCTACCGCCACCGGAGATTCGGAAGAAGTCATCACCCGTTTCCACAATGCTAAGCTGAGCGAACACCTTACACACTTTCCTCTGTTCAAGTTAGAGAAAGGCTGGCGAACCAAGTTGCTAGAGCAAGATGTGATTTACGTTGGCGGTGGCAATACCCGTTCTATGCTGGCTCTATGGAAAGAATGGGGTATCGACGACATTCTCAAAGAGTGTTACAACCGCGGCATCATACTTTGTGGGATGAGTGCAGGCGCCATTTGTTGGTTTGATTATGGGATTACAGACAGCGATCCAGAGGCTTACTCCATCATCAAAGGCATCGGTCTTTTACGAGGTTTAGCATCTGCTCACTTTATTGAGAACGACGAGAAACACGACCTATTCGAGCGCTTTGCTCATAGTCATCTTGATGCGACCTGCTACGGCCTCAGTGATTATGCCGCGCTGCATTTTGTTGATGGTAAGCCAAGCAAAGTCATTTATAGCAGTGAGGACGCACAAATCACAATCCGAAATGGCAATGATGAAATTTCAAAGAGATAGGCCCAGCTTAGGTGCGGTTACTCGATTGTGTAAAAGCGGGAGTAAATGTCTTCTCTTTTGGTTTCGAAGGCAGCCAGAGGCGTTACAATGGCAACAGATTTTGTTATCTGACAGCTTAAGAGTGCTAGGCAACTACCAAACTTCAATAAACATCGGAGAGCGTGTCGTGAAACGCGCTTTGAGTAACAAGCATCAGTTTTGGGCTTTGCACGTTGTCGCAACATCAAAACAGTATATAGGGGACTATGATGAGGCGACGAGCGTGTTTATACAAAGCCAAGCGTTTGCCACTGAGCTGTATTTGAGCTTTAGTTATCAGCATTTGGGCAAGTTGTATGTGGAGCAGGGGCGATTGAAAGAGGCAGAATCGCTGTTTAATACGGCTCTCAATATCAGAAAAAAATACGACAAGCCCCTTCTGAAGGCATCAACGTTAAAGGCGCTGGAAGGATTAAATGCGCTAAGAGAGCATGGAACAAGGAGTGCAGATGAACCGTAAGATTTGGCTTTTTCTAGCCATTGTATTGCTAAGTGGACCTTCCGTGTTACCTATTAGCCTAGAAGTATTCTTTCTCGTTGAGTTAGTTGGTTTTCTAGGAATATGGTCAATCTGTTCCAGCTATTTGCACGCTATCTGTGTTCACCCTTTTACCCGGCGATTTTGGGCATGTTTTTCAAGCCCAGAGCAGCATTTACTTACTCACCTTCAAATAATGGAACTGATACGTTATCCGTCTCTCCTCGTTCATATGTTGCCTTATCGAAGCGTCATCGCGTGGTCCGTCCCTTTATTCGCTGTTGCTCAGTTTCTGACTGGCCTTCGTTTTTAATGTAGAAACTCATCAATAGGCTCTGCTGATACTATCGGGGTGGGCTATAAGCTGTGATGATATTGGGTTAAACGTTTTTACGGCAAACAAAAGCGCCATATCGTCATGGCGCTTTCTCTTTTCTATCTCTCGATACTTTTCCTAAAACTAGGCGATAGCTAGCGTCAAACTTGGTTTGTTTCGCTCAACCACGCTGATTGAAATCGCTAGGAACAGAATATCTTTTACAAGGAAAAAGTTCGCGATCAAAACACCGTCGGAAACTTTCCATGTATTTGGTGTCGTAACTAGGAAGCTCAGTGTCGCGAGGAAGATAACGCTTGCAGCGATACCGGACCAGTAGGCTACGGTTGGTTTTTTTAATCCAACCAATAGGCCGAGTGCGACGATGATTTCGGTTAAGCCAATGATATTAGACACGGCTTGAACGGAAATGATGCCATATAGCCAAGACATGGCAGGGTGATTTACCACCAAAGGTTCAATGAGTTTTGCTTCGGTTGGAGTGAATTTATAAATACCTAACCAAATAAGAACAAGGGCAACGCCAAATACGCCAAGGTAATAACCAAATTGTGTCGGTTTTTGGGAAACAGATGATGCATGCATAATAACTTCTCCTATAAAAGCATGTTTTTAAATGACCGACGGTTGAAATATAAAATTCTTGAATTTATGGTTATATAAAATAACGAATATCTATATAGCGAATAATTAAGCAATAAAAGGGTTAGCTTAAATGGAATTTGTCCCTGTCGATTTATCTCTTCACTTGGATTTATGCATCGCGTTTCGCAGAGATGCGTATGAGGTGAGTTTTGGACATCAAAATGGGTTTGATACCCAAGAAATTGCCTTTTGGTTTGCGTCTATTGCAGAAGATCCTGAAGCGGGGTTCTTTCATGTGAGCAAAGATGGTGAAATTATTGGTCAACTGGAATGCCGGCATCCAATTCTTGATGATGAAGGGTTAAGATTTGGCTACATTAATCTGCTTTATTTACTACCCAAGTTTCGAAATCAAGGGTTAGGCAAGCATTTACAAGACTTCTTGCTAAAACGTTTTGCTGATGGTGGTTGTACGTACGCGAGATTACGCTACATACCCGGTAATGATGCAGGTGAACGTTTTTATTACAAAAATGGCTGGCATCCGGTGGGGGAAGCAGGTGAACGTGGGCAATTAATGCAGATCGATTTATTGGAGTACATATGATCACAATTCGTGACTTTCAAGAAGAAGATGCCCCGATGCTCTGGGCTCTTTTCTTTAACACAGTGCGAAACGTTAATCGCAGAGATTACACCGAGCAACAAGTGAAGGCTTGGGCGCAGGAGGGGTTTGACTCTCAGCTTTGGTTAAAGAAGATGATATCTATCCAGCCGTTTGTCGCTGAGTTAGATGGTGTCATCGTTGGTTATAGCGATGTACAGCCAAGCGGGTTAGTCGATCACTTTTTCTGTCACCATGAATATCAAGGACAAGGCGTAGGGCGTTCATTGATGACTCATGTACTCAAGCAAGCAGACGCAAAAGGGCTGGATAGGATCTATTCAGAAGTGAGTATTACCGCTCGTCCTTTCTATGAGCGCATGGGTTTTACTGTCGTGAACGAGCAGCAAATCGAAGTCCGCGGTGCTACGTTAACCAACTATGTAATGGAAAGACACTTAGACAAAAAGGATGTGTGATCAATAAATAATCCTCGCTCAATTAGTGAGCTTGAACACAGATACCGCATGTTTTCTGCGGTGAATAAGAGTTCATTGATCTAACACCAGAATTCCTCCTCAAAAGCGCGCGCATAATTTCTTTTCGGAGTGGCGAAAGGAAGCCAGTTAAAACAGCTCCTTACGTCAGTTATCTCACGGCAAACCATCTCAGGAAGAGAAGTAGTACTATGCGCCCTTATCTCAAATACATCATCCCAACGGTGATCCCTTTGCTCATTTTGCTGATGCCACTGTCAGCGTTTCCATTCGAAGGTATGACCATCATTCAGCAGCGCGTTATCGCGATATTTTTGCTCGCTGCACTTTGTTGGGTATTTGAACCGATCCCAATTTACGCCACCTCTGTGGTCATCATCGTGCTTGAGTTGTTGCTCGTTTCCAACAAGGGCATCATTTTCTTTCGGCTTGATGAGGGAGAACCTCATTTTGGTGAGTTGCTGCAATACAGTGACATCATGGCGACGTTCGCCAGCCCAATCATCATGCTGTTCTTAGGTGGATTCTTCCTCGCGATGGCGGCAACCAAGTATCGATTGGACGTCAACTTAGCGCGTGTACTGCTTAAGCCGTTCGGACAAAACCCGAAATACGTCATGCTGGGTTTAATGCTGATTACTGCAATCTTCTCTATGTTCATGTCGAACACAGCAACGACGGCAATGATGTTGTCGATCTTGACGCCAGTTATCGCGGTGTTTGGCCCGAAAGATCCTGGGCGTATTGCGTTTGCGTTGTGCATCCCAGTCGCCGCAAACATCGGCGGTATTGGTACTCCAATTGGAACACCACCGAACGCGATTGCGCTTAAATACCTAGTGGGTGATAACCTCATTACCTTCGGTGAATGGATGGTATTTGGCGTGCCGTTTGTCATTGTGATGATGGCGCTAGCGTGGTTCCTGATCGATTTTCTCTACAAAGCTGAGACGACCAAAATTGACCTCAACATCAAGAGTAAATTCTTGAAAACACCGAAAGCCATCATTGTGTACATCACGTTTGCAGGCACGATTCTGCTCTGGTTGATGGGCTCGGCGCACGGTATGAACTCATACACGGTGGCTTTAATTCCAGTCGCGGTATTTTCACTGACGGGCATCATCAACAAAGAAGATCTAAAGAAGATTTCTTGGGACGTGCTTTGGTTGGTATCTGGCGGTATTGCGTTGGGTCTTGCACTAGACAAGACAGGTTTGGCGAGGCTGGTGGTTCACAGCATTCCATTTGATGAATTCTCGCCTTATGTGGTGCTGTTTGGCGCTGCGTTTTTGTGTTTGGTTATGGCGAACTTTATGTCTCACACGGCGACGGCCAACTTACTGATGCCAATCATGGCGGCGCTTGGTACCTCAATGGCATCGTTAACACCACTCGGTGGTGAAGTGACGTTGATTCTCGTAGTGACCTTTGCAGCTTCGCTTGGTATGTCTCTGCCAATCAGTACGCCACCAAACGCATTGGCTCATGCGACAGGGCATGTGCAAAGTAATCAAATGGCGCGTGTTGGTGTCGTGTTAGGTGTAGTAGGTGTATTGCTCAGTTTCTTGATGGTGTGGATCCTTCACACCGTTGGACACATTGGTTAAGTCATGTACGAAAGTAAATTAGATACGCTGGTGGAGCGTTATTTCAATCATATCGAGCGTCGCATTACGGTATCGGCAGGCTCGGTATTGATTGAGCAAGACGGCTACAACGAGCGACTCTACTACGTGCTGTCTGGAGAGCTTGCCGGTTATTTCTCTGAGGATGGCAAAAAGCAGACTCAAGTATTTGCGGCATCTAAGGGCGCGTTTATTGGCGTGCACAGTTTCTTCTCTGGAACGTGGACTGCCTCTTCGACGGTGATTGCTCAAACGGACGTTGAGTTAGCGTGGATTGAGCGCAATACGCCAGCGGTCGAAGCAGGTAAGTATGGTCCTTTAACTGCACAGTTTATGCCGGTGATGGTCAACGAGCTTTCTCGCCGTCAACGCCGAGCGATGCAAGAAGCGCTGGGTAAAGAGAAGGCATTGCAAAAGCTGCATACCGCAGAGCAAATGACAACACTTGGCCAACTTGCAGCAGGCATTGCCCATGAGCTCAACAATGCTATTGGTGTGGTGAGCAGCAAATCAGAGCGTTTGGAGTCGGTGATCATGGGATTGCTCGAAGAGGTCCATCCTGAGGCAAGCCAGTTCTTCGATTTCGGTTTGATGCAAGGGCAGAAAATCTCATCGAGTGAAGCAAGAACGCGAGGGCGCCATTTTGAGAAGTTCTATGGTTTGCCAAAAGATCTGGCCCGAGAATTAGCTCGCGCTGTGCCAACCGATTATCTCAATGAGCATTGGTTAAAGCGTCCAGAAGAAGCGATTCGTTACTGGCAGATGGGCCGAGACTTGCACGACTTACGCATTGCCTCAAAGCACACCGTTGGCATTGTGAAGTCAGTGAAGCAATTAGGTCGTACCGACATAGACAAAGAAGAAGGGCTCAGAGTTAATGACTCGATAAACCAAGCACTTGCATTGCTACAAAGCGATTTAAGACGTGTAAGTGTGCGTTTTAGTCCGGCTGATTTACCTCTGTTCGTAGGCTCGCAAACCGAACTGGTGCAAATCTGGGTCAACATTTTGAAGAACGCTTGTGACGCGCTAAGAGAGACTGAGTCACCAGCGATTGAGATACAAACGCGGGTAAGCAAGAACAAGATTCTAGTGACTATCACCAACAATGGTCCTGAGATTGACGAAGTTACACGTAGAAAGATTTTCCGACCAAACTTCACCACTAAGAAAGGTGGTCTGTCGTTTGGATTGGGGTTAGGGCTGTCGATAGTGAAACGCATCGTGGCGGGTTATAACGGCTCAATCGCGGTGAAAAGTGACAGTGAAAAAACCATATTTAGAATTAAACTACCGGTAGAGGATGAACATGGACAAGCTTAATTTAATTTGCGTTGATGACCAGCGAGAGGTGTTAAGCGCGGTTCTGCAAGACTTACAGTCGTTAGGCCAATGGCTCAACATTGAAGATTGCGAGTCTGCCGATGAAGTACTTGAATTAATGGATGAGTTAGATGCAGACGGAGAGATGATTGCGCTTATTATTTCTGACCATGTGATGCCAGGTAAAACTGGTGTGGAATTGTTAACAGAAATTTCTAAAGACAGTCGTTTTCTACGCACTCGAAAAGTATTGCTAACCGGGCAAGCGACACATACAGATACCATTAATGCTATTAATTCTGCGGGCATTGATCGTTACTTTGAAAAACCTTGGCAGGCAGAGCAATTGGTGGAGTGTGTGAGAAACTTGGTGACAAAGTACATCTTCGATATGGGCTTAGACTACACCGAATACCACGAGCACTTAGATCAGAATGTCGTGTTTGACCGCTTGAGATAATCGAATGCTCCTGAGCTGAGTAGGATGTTTAGCTCAGGATGCATTCTCGCGATTTTTAACTGGAGTGATTATTGACTCAAGGTGTATCGACTCGCACTTGCGACAGATAAAGGTTTAGAAAACCAGAAGCCTTGCAGGTAATCGACACCCATCTCAGCAAAAAAATCGCGCATTTTAGCATCTTCAATTCCTTCGATGACCACCTCAATGTTCTGCTCAAAACACATGCTGATCAAGAATTTCAAGTACTCTCGAGACGAACGGTTTGTTAGAGTCTTCCATGCCATTAACTTATCTATCTTGATTTGCGTCATCGGTAAATCGAAGAAGCAATTCAAAGAACTGTAGCCTGCACCAAAATCATCGAGTGAGAGCGCAAATCCGAGTTCACTTAATGTGTTGAGGGGGGCGATAGCCGCTTGGTTATTATCCAGAATAAAGGTTTCTGTTAGTTCGAGAACGATCGCTTTGGGTTCGACGCCTGCCTTATCCGCCATTGCTTTTATCTTGCTCGGAAACTCACTATTGAGAAGCTGTAATACCGACACGTTCACGTTCACACGCACTTGGTTCTGATAACGTTCACGATAGCTTTTAATGAACTTGCAAGCTTTTTCAAAGACTTGGTACCCCAGCTCGACTATCAAGCCTTTATTTTCTGCGACAGGAATAAATTCATCAGGATAGATTTCACCAAACTCTTTACTGCGCCAACGTACCAGAGACTCGAAGCTGACCACTTGTAAATCGGATGCTCGGACAATCGGCTGAAATTTCACGCTCAGTGTTTTCTCTTCAAGTGCGTTTTTCAAACCCTGCTCGATAAAAAAGTAACGGTCCACCGCATGTTGCGTTTTTTGGCTGTATACCGCGATGCGATCTTTGTTTTTCTCGCTGGCATATTGACAGGTGCGTGCGGCCTTGCGGACAATTTCTTCAGCTGAGTGCTCAGGATCGATAGAAGGGTAGAGTCCGATACTGATATTACTGCCCAAATATTGGCCTTCTTCGACTACCGCATCGTGATAATTCTGTTTGATGGTTTGTGCATAAGTGTGCAAATCTTCGAGTGGTATTTCATCGAGCACCAAAATAGCAAAATCATCATCATGAACACGGTAAACGGTGCAGTTGGGCGAAGGCAAATGGCTGAGTGTCTGTAATAGTTTCTCGACTAAGCCATCGACCAGCTCACTACCGTACTGGTTGAGGTAAGATTTGATTTCTTCTATCTGGATATAAAAAATCGATGCTTGGCTACGGTTTGATTTCACGAGTTCATCGATATTGAGAAGCAGATGTGCACGGTTTGCCATACCGGAAGCGTTGTCATGAAAGGCCACTTGATGAATGTAGCTTTCCATTAGTTTTCGCTCAGAGATATCGCGATGGCTGCCGACCATATAGTGGCCGTGCTCGGTTTCTTTGGTCATCGCAACACCTTCAATCCATACGTATTGTCCGTTGGGTTTACGCAATCGATAGGTAGTGGTGACACGAGTGTTGTCGGTGTTGATATGGGCATCGACACGCTTAGACAGACGCTCTCTGTCTAAAGGGTGCACTAAGTCCAACCA
The DNA here is from genome assembly GCF_002887615.1 of Vibrio jasicida 090810c. NCBI lineage: Bacteria > Pseudomonadati > Pseudomonadota > Gammaproteobacteria > Vibrionales > Vibrionaceae > Vibrio > Vibrio jasicida. Next base: position 123,075 of record NZ_CP025792.1, read on the forward strand.
TCTATCTAGATTGATACGGCCCGCATTGATGCCAAATTGCTCATAGAATCGCTGGTTATAGAAAGCCATAGTGCCGAACTCATCCATGTAAAAGAGTCCTTCACTAAACACATCGAAGATGTGGATGAAGCGTTGCTCTACGATCTGAAGAAACTCACGATCGTGTTCGGAAATGGTTTGATCAACCTTGTTGGTGGTCAAGATGCTTCCTCCGCAATCCTAGCAGCGTTGAAGATAAATAGATAAGTCGAGCTACACGCTGATGACATTTTGGGCGGTTATCCTTTCACACTGCATACGAAACAAGTCGATTCAGGTTGGTTAGCTGTGATGTTAATGAGCTGACTTCGCTTATGTGGAATAGAAATTATATTAGAGTAATGCGACTAATAATCGGCATTTATAAAACTTAGTCAACAGTAAATACCATTTGTACGAAAGAGTTATTGATTCAACACCCAAATTATCAAAAATCAGACAAGAGATGATGATAAATTGGACTAAGTCCATAAATTAAAAGTGGTTTTTAGGGGGCGAATGTCTCATATATTGACTTAATACTCATTAATTTTAATTGATAGTGAATTCTTATAACGATGAATGGTCAGATCCCTTATAATGCGTTTGCTAAATAATAGATGTTAACAAGTTTCGCGATATGCAGTACAAACCAGAAGACTCAATAAAAATTTCGATTGCAGATATCGGTATCGGTATGTTCGTTACTGCAATCGAACAAAATAAACGTGTGAACTTGGCCAATGCCGGACGCGTTTCTACTTCGCAAGGTATTAAAAAGCTGCAAGCCAGTGGGGTGAAGTTTGTGTGGGTTGATCAGAAACTTTCTGCTCAGGAGTGCGTGTTCAACCCTGTTGAAGAGGAACATGATGTCACGTTAGCGGCATCTGATGTTATTACAACACCCAAAATTCAGCGCGCGTTTCGTTCCCGAGAAGCCCAGCACAAGCGAGCCAAAAAACTGATTGCAGAAGCGAAAGGTTTAGCTCAAAAACTGCTGAACCAAACCTTTGAAGGTAAGATCATTGAAGTCGACGAAATTGAATCGTGGGCGGATGACATGATCGAAAGCGTATTTATTGATTCTGATGCGCTTCAATGTGTGTCTGCACTGCGCCAAAAAGATTCATATTTGCTTGAGCATTCCGTTAACGTCGCATGTTTGTTGGTATCTTTTGGTAAGCATTTAGGTTTGGGTAAAGAAACGCTCAAACAGCTTGCTATCGGCGGGATTATTCATGATGTGGGTAAAATCAAAGTTGATGATGAGGTTTTACATAAGCCAGCACGACTCACACCTGAAGAATTCGAGCATATGAAGTTGCATCAGGTGTTTGCGGGTGAAATTATCGTGGGTGTGAAAGGGCTTGCCGATGTGAGCCGCGATGTATGCTTAATGCATCATGAAAAACTTGATGGTACCGGTTATCCACTAGGTTTATCTGGTGAACAGATCCCAATGCATGGCCGCATGAGCTGTATCGTCGATATTTATGATGCATTGACCGCAGACCGTGTTTACAAAAAGGGCATGAGTTCGGCAGAGGCGTTCAAAATCCTATTGAGTTTGACGCCATTCCACCTTGATCCTGAACTGGTGTACAAATTTATTAACTGCATCGGCGTTTACCCAGTCGGTTCTATTGTTCAGTTAAGTGATGGGCGTGTCGGTATTGTCTGGACATCGAATGAATCTCAAGCTCTGAAACCGATAGTGAAGTGTTTCTACTCTCGCAAATACAAACGCTATATTGATGTGGCAATGGTCGATTTGAAAAACAGCGCCCACACTATCGAAAAAGCAGTGGCGCCTTCGACGTTAGAAGTCGATCCGAAGCCATTCTACGATTAATAGGCAGTCAGTTTGCTTGTTTGTGATGTTTGTCCAATAAGTAATTACTTTACACGATTGCATATTATCAGTATGTTGATTGCATAACTAAACGACTCAACGTGAACGAGAAGATAGATAAATGGAGGCATGTTTGTTGCTCTGGCTTCTCGCTCTGGTTCCTTACTCGGAACGCTTATTGAGGAGTACGATTGGTTTTGAGTTAGTTCAGTTATGAGCAGAATGATGTGGAGCCCTCTACGTGATGTTTCATGGATAGAAACGTTGAGTAAGGCTGTTATCCCACGTGATTCACTCATTTATCCGTACATTGGAAAGGAGCGCCAATGCAACTCGATACTTGGATTTATTACACCCTCGCAATACTTGTCCTGACTGCCTCTCCTGGGCCTAGTTCGCTACTTTGTTTAAGCAAAGGTGTTAGCAGCGGATTTCGCCACGCCTTTATGACGGCACTTGGTAGCTTAGCCGCGATCACCATCATTCTTACTTTGTCTTTTACTGGCCTTGGCGTCGTGATTGCTTCTTCGGAGTTGGTCTTTAACATCATCAAATGGTGTGGCGCGGGGTATCTGGTTTGGCTAGGTATTCAAGCCCTACGATCCAAACAGACGGATTTTTCTCAAGCAAAGTTAGAACAGTCTTCTTCTAGTTATCTCAGCGCGTTTGTAAGTGGCTTTATCGTTGGTGCAAGCAACCCGAAAGCCATTGTATTCTTTACCGCGCTATTTCCTCAATTCATTGACCCTTCTGCATCGCTATTCACTCAATACATGATCTTTGCTAGTACGTTTGTGGTGTTCGAGCTGAGTTGGTTAACCTTCTATGGATTACTCGGTGTGAGGACATCAAACTGGTTATTTGCAAAGGGAAGAGCTAAATTGTTCAACCGTCTTACAGGTGGTGTCTTCATCAGCGCTGGTGTGGCTTTGTCGACCGCGCATCGAAGCTAAATAACAGCGGATTAATCTAAGCTATTAAATCCTAGACTAAATTAGAAAAACCTTATTTCCAAAATGGAAATCGGCGTTTTGGTTTTTTTCATTAGTGGCAAAGACTCTTGGAGCGTAAAATTCAACGCGTCCCCTCAAACGATGATTTGAAATCAACAAATGATTCGAAAGGGCGTATTCGTTGTATTTTCTCCAGGAACATCTTAGATGACTCAAAGCCTTTCTGATCTTCAGCAGCGTTTCCTTGCTATCGCGACCGATAGCAACTTGTCTCCAAAACAGAAATCAAACTTTCTTGCTTTGGAAGCCGAAGCCACAATTCCATATATGACCGTCTCTGACGAGGTAAGCCAAGCGATGCAACAAGGCGTCATATGTGACATGTTTGAAGGTCACGCGCCGTTTAAGCCGCGCTATGTTTTGCCAGACTACGCAAAATTTCTTTCTCAAGGTTCTGAATACTTGGAGTTAGCTCCAGCAGAAGATTTTGATGATGCGATCAACATGTTGACCATCCTTTACCATCACGTGCCTTCGGTAACGAGCATTCCGGTTTACCTAGGTCAACTTGATGATGTGTTGATGCCTTACGTCGGTGATCTTACTGACGAGCAAATTTACAAAAAACTGAAACACTTCTGGATTATGCTGGATCGCACATTGCCAGATGCGTTTATGCACGTGAACATTGGTCCGACGGACAACATCATTTGCCGCACGATTTTGAAAGTTGACGCCGAGCTAAAACAGATCGCGCCAAACCTAACGTTCATGTACGACGAAGCAGTCACACCAGACGCTTTGTTAAAACAAGCAACACAAAACATTTGTGAGTGCAGCAAGCCACACATCGCGAATTACCCAATGCACGCGAATGCCTACGAAGGTGCTCGCTTTGGTATTGTGAGCTGCTACAACTCTTTGCCATTGGCTGGCGGTTCAAACACGTTAGTGCGTATGAACCTAAAAGAAGCGGCGAATCGTGCTGACAACCGTGAAGATTTCTTTAATAACGTGCTGCCAGAATATCACAGCTTGATGGTTGAGCTGATGGACGCACGCGCTTCACATTTGCATGAAAAATCTGAGTTCTTCAAAGGCTTTCTAACGCAAGAAGGCTTGATCGAAGAATCTCGCTTTGCGCCAATGTATGGCATCTACGGTATGGCAGAAGCAGTGAATGTGTTACTAGAAAAAGAGGGCAGTGCAAGCCGTTACGGCCAAGATGCAACGGCAAACGAGCTCGGTCACGCGATCTCGGCAAAATTGTCTGAATTGGTCGAAAGCACACCAGTGAAGTTTGGTCTAGAGGGCAAAGCACTGCTGCATGCACAAGGCGGTATCAGCCTAGATTTGGATGTAACACCGGGCGTTCGTATTCCTTACGGAAACGAACCAGATCCAGTGTCTTACGTGCAAGCAACGGCAGGTCATCACCAATACTACCGTTCTGGCATCAGTGACATTCTGACTATCGACGAAACAGTGAAATCAAACCCAGAAGCGATGTTCAACCTGTGCAAAGGCGCATTGAATGCTGGATACCGTGAGTTCACGGCAAACGTTGCGTCAAACGACTTGGTTCGCGTAACGGGTTACATGGTCAAACTGTCAGATATCGCAAAGTTCGATGCAGAAGGATCACGTACTAATACGACGTTCCTAGGCGCAGAAGCGGCGAAGAACACCGGTATTTTAGAGCGTTCACCACGTGTGGTGAGCCACGAAATGTCACCGACTTACGCTAAGTAATGGGTGACGGATAAGAATAAGATGACTAGACGTTCGGAAAACCTCTTGGCTAAGGTAACTCGTATCCTTCCGTTCTCTTGTGTTGATGGACCGGGAAACCGTCTAGTCATCTTTCTACAGGGTTGTAACTATCAGTGCATCAATTGCCACAATCCACACACTATCAATCACTGCAATCATTGTGGTGATTGTGTGAGTGAGTGTCCCGCTGGCGCACTGAAGTTCGACGAAAGCAACAACGTTGTTTGGCTTAAAGAGGAGTGCACCCACTGCGACCATTGTATAGAGATATGTCAGCACCAATCTAATCCTAAAATTTCTGACTACTCTGTGGAGGCAATGCTCGATTTGATACGCAAACAGCGCTTTTTCATTAGCGGTGTTACTGTATCCGGTGGGGAATCTACCTTACAACTCCCTTTCATTATGGCGCTGTTTAAAGGGATCAAACACGATCCTGAATTGCAGCATCTCACTTGTTTCATCGATAGCAATGGTTCTTTATCCACCGTAGGTTGGGAAAGAGTCTTGCCGTACATGGATGGTGCGATGATTGACCTTAAATCGTGGCAAAGTGAAACGCACCACTGGTTAGTCGGGCGAGATAACCACCGAGTATTCCAAACCATTCAGTATTTAGCGCAAGTAGGCAAGTTGTACGAAGTGCGTTTGCTTCATATTCCGGGTAAAAGCGATTTAGATATGGAAGTTGCAACGGTGGGGCGTTATCTGCAATCGTTGCCAGAATCGGTCAACATTCGTTTGAATGCCTTTCAGCATCATGGTGTCACGGGTGAAGCTCTGGAATGGAAAAAATGTTCCCAAGATGAAATGGAACGTTTCCACGCTCAATTAAGTCAATTTGTCAGCAGACCAATGACCATGCCATCGGTCTACGTGTAGCGCAGTAAAGATAAAAAGGCTTAGAGTTTATTCACTCTCGGCTTTCGACATCCACCAAGGGTCTCACAAGCCTTAAGCACTTGTTGTTGTAGCCATCTTAAAGCGGGATCGTTCAGGCTCGCTTTATTCCACACCAAACTATACGCCACTTGTCCGTACTCAAACGGCAAAGGTCTCTCTACCAACCCCTTGGCTTGCAGTGCCATTCGTGCCCAAAGTTTTGAGCAAGTGAACAGATAATCAGAGTGGTGGCACATTACCGCTGCCGATCCAAAATCGGCCACGTGCATCGCGACGCTGCGTTTAGCGTAACGCTGAGTTAAGTTCTGCTCAAAGTAAGGCTGGGATAGGTCTTTATCGTGAATACCAATGTGTCTCGCACACAAGTAGTTCTCTACTGAAAGTTCTTCTTTCACTAACGGGTTATTGCTGCCCATCAAACAGATCATTTCGTCTTCTAGGATCGTCTGCCAAACCAAATCTTTGTTGTGCGTCGGTGGTTGGCTGATGTCGTGCGGCAGAATCATAAAGTCGACTTGCCCACGGATCAGAGAATCAAAACTCATTTGTTCTTTTGCATACACATTGAGTTGTGCGCGGCTCCCCATTTGCTGAGACAAGTCTTGCAGCATGGGTGCGAAAATCTCGAAGGTACTTTCACGCATTGCCAAAGAAAAGCGACCTTCGTAATACGCGGGATTAAACGAGCCTTGGTAGAGTAAACCGTTCATGCTGGAAAGAATGCCATGAACAGAAGGGCCGATGTTCAAAGCAAACGGAGTCGGGACTAAACGAGTGCCATCGCGGTAGAAAAGGTCGTCTTTAAGAATGTCGCGCAATTGGCTGAGCGTTTTGCTCACGCTGGAAGGGGTCACGCAGAGCTGTTCTGCCGCTTGAGTCACGCTGTGCGTCGTGAGCAGCATGTGCAATACAGTAAGGTGTTTAAGGCTAATGCGTGAGAGTGTTATGTAATCCATTCGCAAGGCTAGGGTCTGTTCATCTTTCGTGGTTAAATTTTGTTCGAGATAAAAGCGTTTTAATCGCGGCGAGTCGATTGAAGCCTAGTGGCTCTAAGTAAAATTGACTCAACAAAGAATAAAACGCTTTTAGCCGAACCCTTTGGGCAGCGTTTGTAGGTGCTTTCTACTGCGTTATCGGCTTATCAGGTAGAATAGCTACATATCAAAGCCCCTGCCTTGTATAAAACACCTACAAACTGCTGCAAAAATCATCACGAAAGGTCAACAGACCCTAACTCGTGTGATTTTTCTCAGTATATCAAAATATTATTATGAAACATTTTTTTACGATTGTTGAAGCACGCAAAAAGAGGCGTTTCTTTTCGTGTTCGATGTAATAGTTTGGCTCAACTCGGCACTTGATAGGGTGAGTATGGCTTATATCCCTTAGAGGACGAAAGATGCTTTACACAAGCCTGACAAAATAAGGGGTTGCGTACAACTGGAGGAGGTGATTTACTCGCGTTTCCTAAGTAACAGAGGTTTTAAAAACTTAATGGACGACCCCTTTAGTCGACTGAACAATTCACTGTATGACTTCCAATCACCGGAGGCGTACTCATGTTAGAACTTTTCATGCAACCAGAAGCGTGGGCTATCTTCGCTACTTTGTTTGCTCTTGAAGTAGTCTTAGGCGTTGATAACGTCGTATTCATCTCCGTTCTGTGTGAACGATTACCACAACACCAGCGTAAACTTGCCCGAAACCTAGGTATTGGCCTAGCGGTGATGGCGCGTATTGTTTTGGTGTTCTCGATCTCTTGGATCATGCAACTTACTCAGCCGTTAATCAGCTTCAGCGACTATGCGTTTACTGGTCGTGATTTGATTATGATTGCGGGTGGTGCATTCCTACTGGCGAAAAGCTTGAAAGAGTTGTGGAGTTGGTTAACGCATACTGAGCACGGTCACTCGACTCATGTTCGTACTGGTCTGGCTGTGGTTCTGCTTCAGATTGTCGCGGTTGATGCTGTGTTCTCGATGGACTCGGTGATTACTGCGGTTGGTCTAACGAGCGAAGTACCAATCATGGTGGCAGCGATCATTTCGTCAGCGATTGTGATGGTGTTAACGGCGGAGAAAATCAACAACCTAGTGACGCGTTACCCCGGCTTTAAGACCCTTGCTCTACTGTTCCTAGTTTTGCTAGGTGGTCTGTTGATGGCAGAAGGTTTTGCTATTCACATCAACAAAGGCTACGTGTATTTCGCGATGGCGTTTGGTTTAGTGTTGGAAATGTGTCATATCCAACTTAAGAAAAAACAACGCCCAGTGATTCAACGAATTCGTCCAATTCGACCTCGTTCAATTGCATTGCAAGTGCGATAATCGAACTCAAAACTGGCCGCTCTCCTGAGCGGCTTTTTTACGTCTGGACATAAGGAAAAGCAAGGGTTTGTCGTGTCGATTAAAAATGGAATTTGTTGTTGTAGCACGAATTTCTTATATAGACCGCCCTAACTCTTACAAGTGAACGAAATAGAATGAACAAACTGATCGATGCGTTATCGACGGACGGATACTACATCTGGGATGATTTCCTTTCTCAAGAAGAAGTGGCTGAGCTGCGTGACTGTATTCCAGACAATTGGAAGAAAGCACGTATTGGTCGTAACGACGATGTGACACGTGTTGAATCGATTCGTAGTGATAAGATTCAATGGTTGAAGCGTGACATGGGCTCGGCAGTAACCTCATTTTTAGACAAGATGGAAGCGATTCGCTTAGAAGCAAACCGTTACTTCTATCTCGGTTTGTTTGAGTACGAAGCGCATTTTGCGAAATATGAGAAAGGTGATTTCTACCAAAAACACCTCGACTGCTTTAAAGGCAATGAAAATCGCCGTCTAACAACCGTGTTCTACATGAATGAATCGTGGAGCGAAGAAGATGCTGGCGAGTTGGTGGTTTATGATTTGAATGACAACGTGATTGCGACGATCCCACCACGTTCTGGTCGCTTGTTTGTATTCTTATCAGAGCAATTTCCTCACGAAGTGTTACCGACAAATGCAGAGCGTTTTAGCATTGCAGGTTGGTTCCGCATTAATGGTGTGAAAGACAACCAGCTTGATATCGCTCACTAAGCGGTTTCATTGATTTCAAGAAGACAAAGGGACACCCACTTGGTGTCCCTTTGTTGTTTGGTTTGTCTAGAACGCTCGGCGTTACATACCTACTGAGAGCTCATAACACGCTTGCCTGTTTGACCATAACACCTGATAAACGTCGGCACAGAGTTTTCCCGAATCTACTTGTTCACCCATGATGATTGCGATTTCTTGTAATGTCATACGGCCTCGATATGGGCGGTCTTGAGAAAGCGCTTGAAAGACATCGACAACGGCAATGATACGAGAAGGCACATCCAAAGCTTCCGCCGTTTTATGATAAGGGTAACCTGAACCATCTAACCGCTCATGATGGTTGGAAGCCCACTCGGCAATCTTGGCATTCGGGAACACTTTGTGCAGGGCTAGTTCAGTATCAATCGTATGACGCTTGATGCGTGTGTATTCTTGCTTGTCTAGTGGGCCTTCTTTGTGAAGGATCTCATCAGGGGTTTTGAGCTTGCCAATATCATGAACCAATCCCGCAATAAAAATCATCTCTTGCTCGTGTTCATCCAATCCCATTTTCTTCGCCAAGTAACGAGACAGTTCCGCCACTTTTTGTGAGTGTTGATAGGTGAAAGAACTTTTTGCGTCGACAATTCTTGCAAGGAAAAGTCCTAAACTGGTGAGATCTTCGATACTTAATTGCTTTTGCAGCCAATCGATATTTTCGAACTGCATACCAATAGTTTCGATGTGTTCGGATTCCATGGCGAACCAAAACGCGTCTGTCATGATAAGTTTGACCATGGCACGGCACATTTCGGGATGAAACAAGGTACCGGCATTAACCAAGACACATTCAGCGATCAGTTCTTCATGTAAAGTGACAAGATCACTATGGCAGTTAGTGACGTAGTGAGCGCGCATAAAATCTAAACGGTCCGCGAGATAGAGTAATGCGGCGACGTTTTTTTCGAAAGAGGGAATATCAATCTGTTCCAACTCATCCCAGTGCGTGTGATGGTAAAGAATCGGAGTAGCGAATTGTGCCAGCAAGCGACACTGCTTAAGTGTGTGGTAACCACGAATGCAATGGGCTTTGGCGTCTTGAGGGACGAGCTGTTCGAGCAACATCATGTGCTCGCGGGTTTCTGAGACGCCACAGTCGTGAACCATTCCCGCGAAGTAACAGAACTCGGCTTGGTGATTATCCCAACCTAAAGCGAGAGCGCATTGGTATGCGATGTAAGCCACCCGATGGCTGTGGTGAGAATCGTCGACGCCTACGTAATCTAACGCACGCGCCACCCAGATAAGGGCTTGTTTTAGATCGACTTCAAATTCGTGATTACTCGACGAATCATAAGCCTGATTCTTTGTTAAAACCGACATGGTAAATACCGACGTTTTTGTTTTCCCTATGCTCATTTTTCTAGTTTTAAGGGAATGCAGCAGCGAACTGATAGCAAATATGACGAGCATAGGATGTGTTTATAGTTATGGCGGGAATAATACTGGTTGTCGCACGTAAATTTCATCACTAGGGGAAAAGTATCATTCAGTTCTTTGAACTACGTATTGATTTAGAAAGAATTTTAGGTGTTCGATTGACTTCCTTTGAAAAGCCACCAATTAGTGATGTAAAGTATTCTCATTATCATTGTTGTGTGGAAGGTAAGTTATGAAAAGAGTGGTAGTTTGGGGTGCAAGTAGTGGTCTTGGTTTGGCAATTGCACAGTATTTTGCAGAGAAAGGTGCTGAAGTTGTCGGTGTGGCGAGAAATCCAGACAAAAGTCCGGATTTGAAAGCGATTTGTCAGTCAACGTTTGCATGTGATGCCACTGTTGCGGAAGAGGTTAACGCGGTGGTTGCACAGCTCAATCAAGATGACATTATCATCAGTACCATGGGTAGCTTCCGTGCTGATATCCCAGTGGACTATCTTGGGCATCGACATCTGGTTGACGCTGCGTGTCAGGCTTCTCTAAAGCGTTTTGTTCTAGTGACGTCACTTGGTTGTGGTGATAGCTGGAAATACCTTTCTGACCGTTCTAAAGCGGGTTTTGGCGGTGTTGTGCGTGAGAAGTCATTAGCGGAAGCATGGCTACAAACCAGCGACTTAGATTACACCATCATTCGTCCAGGTGGCTTGAAAGATGGTGAAGTGACGGGCAATGGTGTGTTGGTTGAACCTAAAGAAGTGCATGGTTTGGTATACCGCCAAGAAGTGGTTCGTTTACTTTTTGAGATGCTGGAAAAAGGTCAGGGCAGTGGTGAGATCTTCCACTGTGTCGATCCAGAGCTGACTTACTAGGTTGGCCTTTTAAGCGAATGATTTTGAGGGGCTGGTTTTAGGCGCTGTCCCTGCTTTCGTTTGAATAGAGCACGACTTGGTCGCGGCCTAGATCTTTTGCGGCATACAAGGCTTCGTCTGATTCATCTAACAGGCGGTTTGGGTCTATGATGTCGGCTTGCGTGCGCTCTGAAAGGCTAATACCAATGGAGATCGTTAGATACTTGATGATCGGCTCATCATGATGAATGATTTCCAGTTGTTTAACCCGTCCGCGCAGTTGGTTGCCTCGCGCTAACGCCTCTCTAGTATCGTGAACAGGGGCAAGCACAACAAATTCTTCGCCTCCTAAGCGCAAAGCATAGCCGTGAGTTTGCACGGCGAAAGATTCCAAGGTCTTCGCAACTTTTTGCAAGGCTTTATCACCCTGCAAGTGACCCCTATGATCATTAAACTCCTTAAAGTGATCGATATCGATAAAGAAACACGCGATGAACATTTTGTTCGATTGATAACACAATGAGCGAAATGATGCTTCAAGAGAACGGCGATTATACAGACCGGTTAAGGGGTCGTGCTTCACCATGTCATCGAGTTCTCTGTTTTTGCGGACAACTTTGTCGACAAGATGGCTAAAGGCGCGCGCTAAATCTCCGATTTCATCTTTTCTTTTGGTATTAGGGACTTGAAACAAACTGATGGTTTCAAAATTTTGACGCATAAAAGTAGATAAGTTGTTGATTGGCGAAGAGATGTGATAAGAAAGCAGCAATAAAAGAGGATAAGAAATCGCCATTCCTAACACGATTTCGCGGATAGAATCGACAACAAACTCCTCTCGAATATCCCTTACGAGCTGTATGTCGTAAAGCAATTCAATGTTGCCTTGAATGTCCCCGTTTAATGGTAATGTGATATAGAGGATGTCTTTCTCAAAGCTTATGTGGCTTTTTCCGATTACCCGACAAGGGTAGAGATCCAACGTGTGGTCTTCTTCCAACTCTTTACTTAAATAGTACTGCTCACGGGCGTCGTTGAGTCGGGCGAGCAGGTATTGCACTTTTACACTCGATTGTGAGCCTGTTTTTTTCACGGATGTCAGTCTGGCAATGCGTTGATCTAAGTCCTGCTCAAAAGTTGGGGGATAATCGGATCGCCAAATCTCTTGGGCATTTCGATTGTAAGTGACGGACACTGGGGTTTTCGACACTGAGGAATAGCCGTTGACGTAGAGATAACGCAAATCCGTATGCATTTCCAATTCATCTTTAAAGCTTGGCAACATTAAGTTTGCATAGTTGCCGCCATGAACCGCATCGCTGATGTGATGAATTAGCGCGCTCGCACTCTGCTCACGAGAGACGATCGTCGTTTTAATGATGGTGTCCATTGAGTTATGAAAGTTGTAGTAACCCAAAGCACCAATCATGAGAATGACGAGAACAAAATGCGAGAGGAAGATCTTTATTCTTATTGATGTTCCCACAATATGAATTACTCATTAAACACATCAATGATGGGCACCGCACAAGTACCATTGACGCAGATGTCTTTGTATCCGTTATGACAGCGATAGCAAGCTTCAATTCTCAGAGAGGGGTGACTATCGGATATGTCGTTTCCCTGCCGATCATAACTCCCGTAAAGCGCTTCACCAGCAAGATGCTCGGTGACAAAAATAATGTTTTCTTCTTCGTATATCGCAACTGCCGTTAAGCCATCGGTATATGGGCCGTGCTTTTTATAAGCTTCTACTTTGTGTTTTGGGACATATATGCTCAGGTTTGTGCCTCTTCCTTGATTCGTCCAGTTGTACATCTTCACTGTTTCTTGCACAAAAGTGGGTGTGTTTGGTGGCAACACTACATCTCTGGCCGGAATAACGCTCTGTTTTACAAGCACAAGTCTGTCGAGGTTTTCTGGAAAGCTCGCTAATGAACTCGCGAAAACTGAGCCAGAAAAGGCCATCAGAGCAAACAGCTTGTATCCCATGGCATGTCCTCAAGCGTTGGTACATAAGTAATAGAATAGTCGATAATCATTGGTTTGGTCGGGTTGGGCTGTGAGAGAAACAAATACAAGATTCTGTGAGCTCTCGATCTCGAAGTGATTGAAAAAACATCTAGAATGACTAAGTCATACGCTCAGCCAAAACACAAAAGGAATTTGTATGCTGAAACATTTTCTCTATCGCGGTTATACCAACGGACTCAAAGTGGCCGCTCACGTTCTTCCTCTGCCAAAACCAACGCTATTTTCGGGTTCTGGCTCCGTTAATGAACTGTGTGAGGCGGTCAGCGATCTGGGCTTTCAGCGATTGTTGTTGGTGACAGATGAGGGGCTTGTCCAGATCGGAATGGCAGAGCATGTTGCAGAGCGCGCAAGCTCTAAAGGATTAGAGGTTGTTGTATTCTCAGAGGTGAAGCCTGACCCAACTTATGACCATGTTGAACGTGGCTTAGATGTTTATCTGGAATCCGGATGCGATGCGATTTTAGCGCTGGGTGGTGGCTCGGCAATGGATTGTGCCAAGGTGATTGCCGCTAAAGTGACGAATAAGCGTCCCATCAAAAAACTCGCGGGGTTGTTTCGTGTCTGGAGAACACCAGCGCCTTTATTTGTTATCCCAACCACATCGGGTACTGGATCTGAGGTGACCATTGCCGCTGTAGTTTCCGACCCCGTTACTCACCTTAAAACGCCGTTAATGGACCCTAAACTCGTGCCATTGATGGCGGCATTGGATGCAGATCTGTTGTTGGGCTTACCAGCAAAGATTACGGCGGATACGGGGATTGATGCATTGACGCACGCTGTTGAAGCGTATGTATCCCGCAATGCATCACAAGAAACAAAAGCCTACTCCGTTGCAGCCATTAAACTCATCTTTAAGTATTTGCCTAAAGTGGTAGAACAGGGGGAAGACGTAGAAGCAAGGCATAAAATGGCGATGGCATCTTATTATGCTGGGTTAGCGTTCACCAAAGCGAGCTTAGGTTACGTTCATGCCTTTGCCCATAACTTAGGAGCAAAATATGGATTGCCTCATGGAATGGCGAATGGTCTTGCTTTGTTACCGGTTCTTAAGTTTTCGCTGCCAGAGATAGAGCCACAACTGATTGCTTTGAGTGACGCCTTGTTAGGAAGTCGCGCCGATTCTGCCAGTGCACAAGATTTTCTCGATCGTATCGAACAGTTGTATAAAGCGATTGGCATCGAAAAACACACACCAGTGCTTAACAGTTCGGACACAGAAGAGTTAGTGGCGTTGATCTTGAAAGAAGCGCATTGGAACTACCCAGTACCCAAATTCATGAATGAGCAAGAATGTGCTCAGTTACTTTCTGAAATTCGCACTTAAGATATGTTTGTAAATTAAAATGTACAGTAGTGGTTTTTTATCCTTACACTTTGCTTGATATTATTCTAAAGATCCTACAGAATCAGCTTCATTACGAACATGGTGTTAGGTTTATGGTGCCGTTGCCCGATCTGATGCTAATAAATCTTATTAAGCTGTAAAGATAAATATACAATGAGTCGATCTAAAGTGTTTGGTAGTACCCTGATTATTGCAGGGACTACAATTGGTGCCGGTATGCTGGCACTTCCTCTTGCCTCTGCGGGTATTGGTTTCACGACTTCCTTGCTGATCATGCTGGGTCTGTGGGCATTAATGGCGTTTACCGCGCTATTGATGTTGGAGCTTCATCAGTATGCCGATAGCAGTGCAACTCTTCATACTCTCGCGAAACAAATTCTTGGTCAGAAGGGCAAGTGGGTTGCAAGCTTTGCCATGCTTTTCTTGTTTTACTCATTGTGTGCTGCTTATATCGCTGGTGGTGGTGCTCAGTTTGGTGACAGACTCACCGAATGGTTTGGTCTAGATATTTCAGGTTCGACTTCAACCATCATTTTTACTCTTATTGTGACCATGGTTGTGACAGTAGGTACTGGCACTGTAGACAAAGTAAACCGCGTGCTGTTTGGTCTTAAAATGGTGACCATGATTGCAGTGTTGTCTTTTCTTGCGCCAAATGTGACCGAATCTTACCTATTAAGCATGCCTGTAGAGCAAGGACTGATTGTTGCTGCCATCCCAGTTATTTTTACTTCGTTTGGCTTCCACGGCAGTATTCCGGCGATTGTGAACTACCTAGACGGCGACACATCATCGCTACGTAAAGCGATCATTGTGGGTTCGACCATTCCATTAGTGATTTACATCTTCTGGCAGATCGTCACTTTAGGCGTCGTAAGCCAAGAAACACTGGTTGAAAATGGTGGTTTGAGTGCACTGATTGGACAGCTTTCTCAAACGGTTCATCAGTCCAATCTTGGCAGTGTTGTTGGTGTATTTGCCGACTTAGCTCTTCTGACCTCTTTCTTGGGAGTGAGTTTAGGCCTGTTTGAATTCCTGGGTGACACCATCAAAGGCGATAGTGAAAAACCAAACCGTTTGGTGGCGGCTGTCATAACTTTTACGCCACCGCTTGGCTTTGCACTGTTTTACCCACAAGGCTTTATTATGGCATTAGGTTACGCTGCAATTGCGTTGGCAATCCTTGCGATTTTCTTACCTCTGGTGATGGTGGTGAAAGTACGTCGATCTGAAGAGTTTACTGGTGAATACCGCGTTGCAGGAGGCCAAGGTGCGTTGGCGGTAACGGGGATTGTAGGAACAGGCATTGTTTTGGCACAAGTATTGATTACTCTGGGAGTGCTACCTGCGCTTGGTTAATAGAAACGGTGAATAAAACGAAAGCCAGTGTGTTACAGCGCACTGGTTTTTTTTGATCTGGATTAAATTACCGTAGAATATTCGGTGAAAATATTGGCGGAAAACTGTTTTTATTTCGTACACTTAGACTGTGGTATGTCGATAATTTAGGTGGAGAAAAGCCGCTCTAATCACATCAAATACGCTGACTTTAATGAGCCTTTTCTTCGGTATTTCTCTACTTGGGTGTGGAGGTGAAGTATGGCGCACCGGAGTTTTTACCCGTTTGCAAAGCCGCTTAATGAGCAAATGCAAACATTGAAAAATAGGATGCAGGTCCATTTGCCATGCATTGATAGGGTGTCGTTTGCCAAATATCACCCTAAGCAAGGTGTGCTAAAATCTTTTGCTGAAAGTGAGTTTGATACTTGGTGTCTAGCGCATCATGAAGCGCCATTGCGCAAGCTTCACAATCTTAGTCTCGCGGCTGATAACGCCGCCCCTCGTGTGGTTAACGATCTCTACGACATTAACCATTGCTCACGTGTTCAGACATTACTTAAACACGGTTATCACTCCTCTGTTGCTGTCCCTTGCTATGATCAGCAAACCTTTACTGGTTTTGTGTTCCTCAACTCCATCCAACCAAATGCCTTTAGTTTAGAAGCGCTGAATGGCCTCAAACCGTATTTCGAAATGGTACAGTTTGCTGTGGAATCGGAGGACCATGTGGTTAATGCAATCGACATACTTGCAGAACGGATGCACTGCTTGATGCCAGGTTATTCGCCCGAAGTGTTTTCTCATAGCAAGAGGATGGGACTTTACAGTCAAGTGATCGCCACTCACATTGCCGACCGTTGCCAACTCTGTGATGAAGTGGTGGAGCAGATTGGGATGTTTGCGAGGTACCACTCTTTGAGTGAGACCGCTTTACCAGCCGACATTGTTTGCCGTCGCCATCATTTATCTCGCGAGCAAGAATCGCGACTACAAGAGCACATCGAACAATGCATAGAAGCCGCAGATAACATTGTTGCGAGAATTGGTAACCCAGTGCATCCAAGCATTACCTTGTTCCACCAAATCATGACATATCAACACGAGAACTTAAATGGGTCGGGCTATCCGTATGGATTGGAGGACATCGATATTCCTATTGCGGCCAAAATTGTCGCTGTCGCTAATGTGTTCGATGTGATGACTACCCACCATCCATATCGTCAGGCGTGGTCGATCCCATATGCGTTATTAGAGTTAGAAAAGCTTGTGTATCAGGGATTGTTATCAAGAGAATGCGTCAACGCTTTACGTGATCATCAAGATTACTTAAAGCAAATCATCCATAAATACCCAGAGCATTATTCAGGCATGGGATTAATGTGAAAGTAGAGGAGTAAACCGTGAAGGGAATCAAATGTTGACTAGGAGGTCATTATAAATAACACTGTATATGTATACAGTAACTCGTTTGGAGGTGAAGTATGTTGTGGGAAACCCTTGAAAGAGTAAACCGCTTACGCCAACAAGCACTTGCGAATGATGAATTCGTAGAGTCTGCAAAAGAACACGAAGAAGCTTTGCATGACCAAGAGCATTATTACCAACCTAAGAAGCGTTCAGCCAAAGACAGACAAGGTAAGAAGTCGCTGGCCGATATCTATAAAGAAGTAGAATTTGGCGCTGACGCTCGTCACTAATGTCATCAAACGGCTGCGGGCCTCATCCACTTTTTCTCACCGCCGCAGCGTAATTCATCTTATGGGCAAGTGCCTATCACTTAGCCGCTTGCCCAATCGTCTCGAAACGTAAATTCCCCCTTCGTTTTGAATCCTGCTTCTTGAAGTCACTTGGTTATCTTCCTTATCGATAAGCAAGGAGCGCACTCGATCTGAATCACCGATCCTTACCATCTTTTAAATTTATAAAATAATCAACTAATGATAATAATAATGGTTTGCATTTGTATCTACCCTGTTATATAAAGCCAAGCTTATTAATCGTTTTGTTGAATAAAACAATGAAACGTAACGGATAGGTGAATGGGTTAATCACGCATTACCGATGCCGATAGTTAAATGGATTAGGTGAAGTAGGGATGTTAGAAGCCAAAGCTCTTCAGTTCAACATTAACGGAAAGTCTCTGTTGAAAGCATTTGATTTGACGTTTGAAACTGGAAAAACGTACGCGCTCGTTGGCCACAATGGTTCAGGAAAATCCACGCTTCTCAAGTTGTTAGCCCAGCAGCAGGCATACAGTGACGGTGATGTTTTGTTGCACGGCGACAATATTAATCATTTTTCCGCAAAAAAATTCGCACAACATATCGCATATCTACCCCAACACTTACCGATGACGGACAGTATTCTTAGCCGTGATTTGGTCAGTTTTGGTCGTTATCCATGGCATGGCTTGTTAGGGCGTTTAAGTGCAAAAGACAAAACCATAGTCGAAGAAGCGATGGAGATGACTGGAACGTTGAAATATGCTGATCGTTTAGTCGACACGCTTTCTGGTGGTGAGCGACAACGTGTGTGGCTGGCCATGCTACTTGCTCAAAAGACGGAATACTTGCTACTTGATGAGCCACTGTCGGCGCTCGATATTAGCCATCAGGTCGATATGCTTTCTTTGATCGCTAAGTTAAGTAGAGAGCTTGGATTAGGGGTCATCATTGTTCTGCATGACATCAATTTAGCCGCTCGCTTCTGTGACCACATCGTAGCCCTACATCAAGGTGATTTGATTGCACAAGGTGATGTTCAACAAGTGTTCACTGAGCCCAAGCTGAAAGAAATATATGGCATTGAAATGCGTATTTCAGATCACCCCGCTGGATATCCAGTAGCAATGCCAAGCTAAGCGGAGTCGACAATGAACTGCATACTTCGTTTTTCTTGGTTAAAGCACGTAGCCTCCCTTACGGCTCTCTTTTTAACCTTCCCAGTTGATGCAACCTCGCAACGAGTTATGTCTGTCGATTGGACCCAAACTGAAACCATGTTGGCACTTGGTGTTGTGCCTGTGGGAGTTGCGCAAGGGCAAGATTACGATGCTTGGGTAAAAGCGCCATTGTTGCCAGTGCAAACCAAAGATGTGGGTTTGAGGACGCAACCTAATATCGAACGTATTTATGAACTCAAGCCGGATCGTATTTTTATTGCGCCTTATTTCTCTGCTATGAAAGAGCGCCTTGCTGATATCGCGCCTGTGACTACCATCGATCTCTATGGTAAAGGCATTACGGATTGGTCGGTACTCACTCAATTTACCCGTACTTTTGGAAAGGAGTTGGGAAAAGAAGCGCAGGCGGAAACTCTAATAGCACAGTCTGAGGTGCAACTTTCCAAACTCAAGCAAACAATAGATGCAGATTCTGCTCCTTTATTGATGATTCAATTTATGGATACCAAGCACGTACGCGTTTTTGGTGAAAACAGTCTTTATTCTCAGGCGATGGCCAAGCTCGGTCTCTCTAATGCATGGAAAGAAGAAACCAACAGTTGGGGATTTAACATGGTTGGGATTGATAAATTGGCAGGAATCTCAGCACAGATCGTCATTGTAGAGCCACTTCCTCATGGAGGGCAGCAGCAACTCGCGAGTGATAAATTCTGGCAATACATTGTCGAGCAATCAGGCCACCCCGTTATGCGAGTCGCTCCCGTTTGGAGCTTTGGTTCGATGCCTTCTGCTGTTCGATTTGCGCACTTAGTGGCTGCAGAAAAAGAAAAGGAGCAACGTGAATGAAAACCGTTCCTTTGACGCTGGTGGTGTTACTTTCGGCACTTACTCTGTTTGTTGGTGTGGTTCATCTGCACAACACAGCGGCATTTCCGGTTGCGCTGAAAAGCCTTTGGCAACCAAATTTTCAATCGATAGATTCGGTTTTACTGCATTTTAGCTGGTGGCCGCGAGTTTTCACGACCATTATTTCGGGCGCAGGATTGGCGGTCGCTGGCGTATTGATGCAACAAGTCTTGCGTAATCCACTGGCTTCACCAACCACACTTGGTGTCGCAAGTGGTGCGAATTTTACCTTAATGTTGGCGACGTTATTCGCCCCTTGGTTGCTGGATTTTTCAGCCAACCTTGTTGCGTTGATTGGCGGTGTTACGTCTATGGCGCTGGTGATGTTGTTATCTTGGCGACGCGCTTTGTCTCCAACCGTTGTTGTGGTTTCCGGTCTGGTAATTAACTTGTATTTTGCTTCGCTAAGTACGGTCATTTTGATGATGAATACCGAGAAGCTTAATGGATTGATGATTTGGGGAGCAGGTTCTTTAGTTCAAAGTGGGTGGGATGACTTTCGCTATTTGGCCCCACGTGTCGCGATTGCCGGCCTGGTCGCATTTCTGTTTGCTAAGCCATTAACTTTATTGGAGTTATCGGAACAGGGAGCAAAAAGCTTAGGTGTATCTCTAGCAAAGCTAAGATTTGTATGCCTGGGTTTAGCGGCTTTGATTACCTCTTGGGTGGTGGCGACAGTTGGTATCATCGGTTTTATCGGTCTAGCTGCTGCGGCAATCACGCGTTTAATTGGTGTTCATCAGATCAAGCACAAGCTTTGGATATCGATGTTGATCGGCGCAATGTTATTGACATTGACCGATTTGGTTATTCAGCAGTTACCCGGTCTAATGGCTAGCTTTATTCCTACGGGAGCTGCAACGGCTGCGCTTGGTGCTCCGCTCCTACTTTGGTTACTGCCGCGGTTGTCGCAAAAGACACAAGGGCATACCCAAACGGTGCTTACTCGACACTCCGAACGAGTCAATAAGCTGAATAAACACGCCATCGTATTTACCTTTCTGATTATTCTGGTGGGCGTGGTTCTTTTCAGTGCGGTTTCTGTACAGAATCAAGGTTGGACGTCGCTTTTCTCGACTAAAGAATGGCTATTTTTAGAATGGCGAACGCCAAGACTCCTAGCCGCGGCGATTGCAGGTGCTATGTTGGCGATAGCAGGAACCATTATTCAACGCTTAAGTGGCAATCCAATGGCCAGCCCTGAAGTTATCGGTATCAGTTCTGGTACGGCAATGGGCTTAATTATTGCCATGTTTACTGGCGTTGGCGCGTCTGTGGTTACTTTGTCGATAGGTGGTTTGATCGGCGCTTTACTTACGGTATTTGTAATCGTTTTACTGAATAGAAAATCTGGCTTCCAACCAGAGCGCATTTTGCTGACAGGCATTGCGATTACTGCGCTGATGAATGCGATACAAAGTTTTATTTTGGCTACCGGTGATCCACGTAGTTATCAGGCGTTAGCTTGGCTCTCTGGCTCTACTTATTACGTTTCTTTGGATACCTTGCTGCCTTTGGCCATGTCGGCGTTGACCTTCATCGGCTTGAGCTTTGTGTGTGTAAGATGGTTGGATATTTTGCCAATTGGCGCTTCTTCTTCAAAGGCATTAGGGCTAAATGTAGATCGCTCCCGTGCCATTCTGTTACTCCTTGTCGCTTGTCTCACTGTGAGTGCAACGTTGGTCGTCGGTCCTATCAGTTTCGTCGGTTTACTTGCGCCACATTTGGCACGTCTATTTGGATTTAATAAAGCATCTCAACATATGTTGTGCGCGGCTTTAATTGGCGCTGGCGTAATGCTGTTGGCAGATTGGCTAGGCAGGCAAGTACTTTACCCTCAAGAGATACCCGCAGGTCTCATGGCCTCAATCATAGGGGGCCTGTACCTAATGTGGGGGGTACGTCGTTTGTAAGAGTTTAAATCCACTGGGCAAGACGACGAACCCAAACAAAGACAACTGATAAGAATTCTATGACTGGGTGATCGCTCTCATCACCCACTAAGTAGTGCTCGCAAAACACATTCTGTGCTTTTGCATTTATGGAAAACAGTGGTTATGCCGGAACCAACCTCATCGTATTCGTGCGTTGATATTGCTTATAAAGGTTGGAAAGGTTGCCGACTAAAGGAGAAAATAATGAATCGGCAGTTTATGCTGACACCAGCGTCAATGGCTATTGCAATGGTGTTAGCTACCCCTCAAGTGCTTGCTCAAGAAGATGAAAACCTGGTTGTTATTGGCCTGCAAGAAGACAGTGCCGTTGGTCCCGACTTTAGCTATCTTGGCGCTAAGAGTCGCACTGCAACCAAAATGGATTTAGCGATCAATGAAACGCCTCGCGCGGTTTCTGTAGTGACTCGCGAACAAATGGATGATCGCGCATCCATCAGTGTTTCAGATGCGCTGCAATATACGCCAAGCATTCAAACCAACTACTTTGGTGAAGATAACAAGCAAGACTGGTTTATCATCCGAGGTTTCAAACAGGCAAACAGCGGCTTGTACCAAGATGGCACTCGTCTTTACTCATCAGGTTTTTATAGTTGGCAGATAGACCCATTTGCACTAGAGCGAGTAGAAGTGTTGCGCGGTGCTGCTTCTGTTCTTTATGGCCAAAACCCACCGGGTGGGGTGATCAACCTAGTAAGCAAACGCCCACAATTTGATGGTGGTTCTGGACAGGTGTCTCTGGAATATGGCTCTGAAGATCGTAAGCAAATTTCGTTAGACGTGAACTCCGAAGTGAATGAAAAGCTCGCGGTCCGTGTTCAAGGTCTGGCGAGAAAAAATGGCACGCGTGTTGATGGCGTCGAGGCTGAGCGGTTCTTAATTGCTCCGTCACTGACGTACAAATTTACAGATATGTCGGAAATTACCTTGCTGACTAGCTACCAGAAAGATGACTCCGATCCTTATCTGCAATTCTTACCTGTTGAGGGGACATTAAAGCCAAACAAAAATGGAAAGATCAGTGATAGCCTTGCAATAGGAAACACGGATTGGGAAACATTCGAGCGTGAACAGCTTTCTTTAGGCTACGAGTTCTCACACAGGTTTAACGACACTACGTCTTTTGTGCAGTCGACGCGTTACAGCCAAATGGAGGTGAACCTGAGGCAGATGTACTCCTATGTGTATGCAGCAGACGTTCCAGGGCTAGGTCCATTGCTTGACCCGCTTAACGAGCGTAAGAGTATTTTACGTGCAGCGACCACAGAAGAGGGGTCATCAGACGCGTTTAATATTGATAACCGTCTGATACACAATATGAAATGGGGAAGTGTGGAACACAACCTCATGGTGGGAATTGATTACCAAATGGTGAGCATTGATGGCAAAGACTTTGCCAGTGATCCATTGGTTGCGGACGGTGACTCTATCTTAACAACGCCAATTGGTATGCTGCCTGACCCACGTTTTGATGTGTTTAACCCAAGTTATTCAGACAACGTTTGGTTACTTGACTCAACCACACTTCAACCGCTAACGGACGCAGATAAACAACGTACTAAGGTGGATAATGAACAGCTTGGTATCTATCTTCAAGATCACATGTTGATCAACGATAAATGGGCTGTGTTATTGGGGGCGCGTTATGACAATACGAGTAATGAAGTACATAACGTAACCACAGGCTCACGCACCAAAGTGGATAATGAAGAGTGGACGTTAAGCTTAGGTACTGCGTACATCACGGATTCTGGATTTACGCCTTACTTTAGTTACTCACAATACTTCGACCCAATCATTCAACAGGACAGTGCTGGTAAACCCGCTAAACCGGAAAGCGGTGATCAGTTTGAAGTTGGTGTGAAATACCAACCTCGTTCGTTTGATGGTTACTTTAACGTTGCTGCATATCAAGCAACTAAAGAGAACCTCGCTCGTATTTACCTCAACGAGCTGACTCAGATTGGTAAGGTAGAGAACAAAGGGCTCGAATTAGAAGTGGTTGCTAACGTGACACCGTCACTAACTCTGCTTGGTAACATCGCTTATGTGGATTCGGAAATTAAAGAGGATGTAAATACATCTTGGGTTGGCAATACGCCGTCTCAAGTAGCAAACACGGTATCTTCTGCATGGGCACATTACCGTTTCCTTGAAGGAACTTTTGATGGTTTAGCTTTCGGGCTGGGTGCTCGATATACGGGTGAATCCAACGGTGACAACACTGAAACGTTGAAGGTCCCAGGCTATTTCTTGATGGACGCCACGGTAAGCTATCGTATTGGTGATTACAAACTTCAGGTGGCGGCGAAAAACCTAGCTGATAAAGAGTATGTCGCGACGTGTGACGGCTTCTGTTGGTATGGTGATCGCAGAAATGTGATTGCGAATCTTACCTACGATTGGTAAATCATCGAGAGCGAAACGAAAAGTCCCCCGAGCATACGGGGGATTTTTTTAGAAATCAGCTTTACGGACGTAGTGGGGGTTTTTGTATTTCTTCTCTGGTCCAAAACTAGAAACCACTAACTTGTTCCAAAGTGTTTTATCGAACTCTCCTTTAGGAATGGAAGGGTATAGTGTTTCTTCTTCTTCCCTTGCAAAGTTCATGTACTGCTTTTTCTTTATTTGGTTGTATTTCTTTGCGATTTGGTTGTGTTTTCTCACCCATTCGAGCTTATATTCACGCAACACGTTTTCGCCTTTTTCGGCGTCCATACGTGATAAGAAAAGGCGTTTGTACGACACTTTTCTGTCGAGCATAGTACGCATTACCGTCTGGATATACTTACCATGATGAGTGATGGTGATATCTTTCTCGTCAATAGGCGTGATAAACCAGCTCTTCGGTAAAAAGCTCGGCTTCTTAAATTGCTTATTACGTTCCACTAGCACCTGATGAAGAACTAAATCAGATGTGCCGCGAAAGGTCTTTTGCCACTTAGCGATTCGTATCTGTAACGAACCTGGCAAGCGATAGATGTTAGTAAACTTATCTTGGTCCATGGACTTCTGTCATGAAATTAATATGCAATGTGAAAATTCGCAAACACAAACCCACAAACGTCATAAACAGGTATTGTTTGAATAGGTTGCGTCGGTAGTTAGCGCGATTTTACAACGACCTTGCTGATAATAGCGAGGGGTTATGTCAATAATAGGTAAGAAATAAAGAAATTGTTTAGATTATGAATACTTTATTGTTTCACCGTTATGACGACTTAAGGCTCGCATTGCTATACAAAGATTATCGACATATTAGTCTTAGTGTTTAAGTACGTAATATGAATGCATGTAACAAGTCGATTTTTGATCGCTTAACATGCTTATCGGGGCCATTGATAACGTAAGATAGCTGTTGCAGTATCGATGTCATTCTCATCGAGAAAGTACCGAGATAACTTTAAAGTGATACTCACTCGATCTGTTACGGTATAGCCAACGCCTAGACCTGCATACGAATCGATTCCATCGAATTGAGTCGTAATCTTGTTGTCTAAATATTTACTCTCTACCTCTGTTTCCCAGCTTATTACACCAAGTGTCACATCAGTAAACCAATCTCCCTGTTGCCAAAAGCGATAGCGAGTATCAAAGCCAAAGCCCTGTACAAGAATGGGAGCAATAGATGCGACACTTTGGTGATACTGAGTGGGTGTTGTTGTCGTTGATTTCAAGCGTGCACTACCTGAGCCCATGTCGATATAACGTAAAGAAACTGACCAGTCTGGATCGATACTGTAGCTAACAGCTACGGAAAAAAATCGGTCAGAAGTATCTGTGGAGTAGAGTGTTTCTGTGGATGATATATTTCTATCATCGGCTTCGCTTATGCCCAACTCCCCTTCAACAAACCAATTTGCGCGACTATTGAAACTCACGGCTAGAAGTGCGACAAAAGCACACTGTAATTTGTGGGATCTCATCGCCGTTAAGAAACTTAATAGAAATAGCCATATCAGATTCATCGAGCCCGCACCGGACTGATTCGATACGACGGCATCATGTGTTAGGGTTACTTTCACTGTTACTTTCCCTTTTGCCTCTAAGCCATGCGTATCTTGAATTAAGTAAGTTATTGAGTCTTCACCCTCAAACCCAAGAGGTGGTGTATATAGTAGGGCTTCTTGGTCATTGATAGTAACGGTTCCTCGAATAGCGACTGCGGAGACTATGCTCAATGCATCATTGTCGGGGTCATAATCATTACTTAATACATTCATTGTTATCATTGAGCGGTCATTCGTTTGGTTAAAATCATCGATGGCATAAGGGGCTTGGCTGTTAATTACCGTTACAGCCACGTTGGCACTTCCTGTACCGCCAACACTATCCGTAACGCTGTAGTTAATGTTGTCTTCACCAATGAATTGATTTGCAGCAGTGTAATACAACTGATTATTGACAATCGAAACACGACCAATATTGGTGGTTGCATGGCTAATTGACAGACTTTGTCCATCAGAGGTTGTGTCGTTGTTCAAGACATCAATGGTAGCTGAACCATTACGATGAATTTTAATTTTGTCATCAGTGGGTTGTGGCAAAACAGCGTCACTTGCTCGAACCGCAACCCCACTTGGATCAATGATGGTTCCGTTAGCGATGTTATCATCATCATTTGGCCCGCCATCTTTTATAGTGACTTGAACGCACCAATGCCCCTCATTTAAACCGTCAATCCAACTCGCGCCTCCTGGTGGAGGGCAGTAGCCTCGCTCACCAAGTGTTGATGCAACTGAGTTGTTCATGTCTATTACAAAATCCTGCCAACCTTGCTCGGCTTGGAATTTACGGTAGACAGCATTGGCGGGTATAGGAAGGCGTTGTGGTATAACCAATTGATAGCTTTGTCCAGCTTGCGGCAAACCTGTGGCGACAAAATCGAAGATACCGCCAATATTACTGGCTTGTTCATCTTGCAGTAATTCACTCTCCAACAATTCGACACCACCAGTTTGATTTTCTAAGGTACTCATACCTTTGCGTAAACATACCCCTGGTTGACCTTCTACTAAAAAGTTATTTAGATCGATGACACGTTGTTGTACTACGTTACAGTCTGAAATCGCATCAAGGTAATCTGGGATCCCATCATTATCGCTGTCATTATGACCTTCTTCAGCATCAGGAATTAAATCACCATCACTATCGATAGATGCACTCAGTGTTGGCAGTGCTTCATTTACCTCAATGAAAGCGTTTTGGGTGACTGAAAGCGACTCATCACCATCATCAGTTACTCGAAGAGTAAGGGAGTAAATTGCGTTAGGCAGTTGTTCTGCAGAAAAATATAGGCTGGCGTTGGCTTCTTGCCCCGCAATTAAAGTAGCTAATTCATCATTATCAGTTGACCAACGAAGTATATGCCTGTCACTGGTGTTGGCATCCGCCAGCGTAGCAGTAACTGTGACGATATCACTTGTTTTTTCAATGCGGCTGCGCTTTTCTCCAGATTGATAGATGGTAATCTCTACAGTAGGTGCCACATTGTGCTCACTGATGGTCAATACATATTGATGCTTGCTGCCTAGGTTCAGTTGAGCATCAAGGTCAATAATAATGGTTTCTATGCTCTCGGAAACATCATCAGTAAGAACATCAAAGTCAATTGTTCCAGTGGTGCCAGACTCAATCAGTACTTGACCATCTCGTAAAGAATGGTCAGAGCTACTTGCAGTGCCAGATACTGTATAAGGTATTGTTACAGGGTAGGACGGGGAACTGCCGTTTAGTATAACGTTCACCGAATGACTAGTTCCTTCAGTGGTTTGCCCATCTTTTTCGATACTAACTAACGGATGTACTGTGACGAGTTGTACATCTTGCGCGATATTTCCTTCAGAATCTTGAGTGCTCCAGAATACCGTAGTAATGCCTGGAGCAAAAAGAGTTCGTCCATCGACCAGACTGACCGGCAGATCGTTGCCAATGCTGTCTTTGGCCATTGCTACACCAAGTTGCACCTTAGTATATAAACCTGTTGCATTAGCTTCGATGTCCGTTGGTGCAGTAATGCTTGGTGCGTTAAGTACAGAACTTTCTATGCTGACTTCAACGGTTGCATTAGCTTTACCACCATTACCATCACTAACGCCATATTGGAGTGTTGTCGTGCCTACCTTGTCGTAGCTAAATTTTAGCTGACTGCCTATTACCTCAACACTTCCATCTGAACTACTTATCCATACTAACTTGAGATTGTCTCCATCTTCGTCGCTATCATTACTTAAAACATCTAATAAATAGGTGCCTTCATCTTCTTGGGTAAATATATAAATGTCGTTAATTGCTTGAGGTTCATCGTTCACATTATTAACCGTTAGATTGAAATGTGGTAATGAAGTACTAGTTTTTCCATCACTAACGGTTAATAGAAGGTTAGACACAGAGCCTACGTCGTCATTTGATGGTGTGCCAGACAGTGTTCCGGTCAATGGATCAAGGGTTAACCAGTCTGGTAAGTTTTTTGCACTGAAGGTAAATTTACTACTGTCGACATCGGTTACGACCGGCGTAAAGGTATAAGTCTCTCCTTGATTGAGCAACGTACTCGGGGTGCCAACAATGATTGGAGCATCATGTACGTTAGACAAGGTTAAGCTGATTATTGCTGGATCAGAATCTAATTCGCCATCGTTTACGACATAGGTAAAACTGTCTTCACCAAAGTAGTGGTCATTGCCGTGATAGGTCACTTTAGTACCATTAAGCGTGATATTACCGTATTGCGGTTGGTTGATGATGCGATAGGTTAGGGGGGAACCTTCAACATCTTCTCCTTCTAAGGTGATAGTTAAAGCTTGTTCTTCTCGGCCTTTAATGGCCATATGCTGGGCGAACGGAGCATCGTTAATGGCGAGTACGCTGAGTGTGATAGTCGCGGGTTCTGAGCCTAGTTCACCATCATTTGCAATGAATTCGAAACTATCGGAACCATGGTAATCAGCGGAGGGTATGTATCTCCACATGTTATAAGAAAGTTGGAGCAGTGTGCCGTTAAGTGGTTGGGTTGTGATGGTATAGGTAAGGCTATCGCTCTCAATATCACGGCCGATTAGCGTGATATCAAGGTTTTCATCTTCGCTTAATGTTAATGATTGCGATGTTGCCGTTGGGGCATCGTTAACAGGAGTCACTGTCATGGTTACAGTGGCTTCGTTGGAGAGTGCTCCAGCCGTATCTTCTACTGTATAGGTAAAGCTGTCTTCGCCATAAAAGTCCGTTTTTGACGTGTAGATGATTGTGCCTGTGGAAGTCACCTGAACAATGCCGTTGTTAGGTTCTAGGCTAACGCTAACGCTGTTTGTGTTGAGGGCATCTCCTGAGTCAACATCGGTATCGTTACCCAAAACATTAACTTCAAATTGACCTTCTTCGAATAGTTGTGCTTTGTTATCAATTGCGATTGGAGCATCATTGATTGCGGTAATGCTTAAAGTCACCACTGCACTATGCGATACCGCTTGTCCACTGTCTGTTAGCGTATAAGTAAAGCTGTGGACCCCAGTGATATCCTGTGTTGGGGCTATGTTCAAAGTGCCATCCTGATTGATACTTACGGTAGCAAAGGGATAGATACCACTCCCTTGCCCCAGATCTTGAAGAGTAATATTGCTTTGCACAAAAGCTGAGTCTTCAATATCGGTATCATTGCCAAGTACATCCAATGTAGATGTGATATCTTCATCGAATATCAAGCTATCTGCATTAGCTATTGGTGCATCATTGATTGCTCCAATATTGACACTAACCGTTGCAGTATTCGAAACCAAATCTTCGCTATCACTTACTGTGTATGTAAAGTTATCATTGCCAAATGCATTCGGATTTGGTGTATAAACTATCGTGCCAGCTTCCTGATCTAGGATGACCTCGCCAATTCGTGGTGCGGATACAATTTGAAGCTCACCGGTCGGGATATTATCCTCCAAATCAGTAGAGCTATTACGTACATTTAATGCGTTACTCGCGGTATCTTCATCTGTATTGATTACAAGATCCGTTGCTATAGGCGCGTCGTTAATCGCATTAATGGTAATTGTGGCGATAGCGGCGTTCGATTCTTCTAACTTTGCGTCTTTAACTGTGTAAACGAAACTGTCTGCTCCCGACACATTGGCATTGGGTGTATAGGTAACAACACCGTTGGTAATGCTGATTTGCCCCTTCACTGGTTGCGATTGAACAATTGCAGATGAAGCGACGATATCATCATTAACATCACTGTCATTCGCTAATATATCGAACTGTACGCTTGTATCTTCATTAGTAGAGAAACTATCGTCCATTGCCACAGGAGCTGCGTCATATTGTTTTGCAACTGTATCTGTGACCGCTTCTGAGACGTTTTCTGAAGTGTCAGTGAGAACGACGGATAACATCAAATCTGTTTCTAATAATGTCGTGACATCTAACCCCGTGACTTGTTGAACCGCTGAAGTAATGAGCGTTGACCCCGGACTTGCTATTGTTGCAACGCCATCAGTGATCTCATAAGTAAAGTATGATCCTACCTCTGCATCAGACAATGTAAAACTCATGGCAGATTCATTGGTTGCATCAATGGAGGCTTGATCGATTTCAATACGGTGTCCATTTGGGGGAAGAGTATCGAAACTGAGGGAGAGTGGTGTTGCGGCAATATTTACGTTACCGGCTTGATCAGAAAATACACCAGCTTTTATCTCTAGTGTCACATTACCTTCAGCGTTTTCGGTTGGGGTGAGAAGTGCCGCATAAGTGGTACCACTACCAGTAAAATCCGAAAGTTGGCCATTACTTGCTGTAACATCAATTAGTGAAAAGTTAGAGCTTGATTCGTTTAAAGTGATGTCAATTGTTGAGTTTTGGCCTGCTTTTAAAGCGTTTTCTGATGTTGTGAATGTGGTAACCGTTGGTTTAATTGTATCCAATACGATGCTTTGTGAAGACGGTGTTGAAGTATTGCCTGAAGCATCCCTCTGGGTCGCTGACACAGTGAGTGAGCCATCATTTAGGCTGCTTAAGTCCAATTCATTGTCATTTAGAGTCCAATTCCCACTATTGTCCGCGATGACGTTGCGCGTCACGGTAGGGTTGATGCTATCCGATACAGTGACAGTAATACTGTTGCTGGCTTCTGCGCCGCTACCAGAAATCAATACGCTATTGACCTCTGTGGAATTTATCACGCCATCACCTTCAATAGGTGTGGTGATTGACAGCGAAATAGGGGCTACATCGTCTAAAACCGTAATCGTAACGCTTTTTTGAAAGGTGGTCGTCGTATCGTCAGTTTGTACGCAAGCGACATAAGTTCCGGGAATCAAAGCGCTTCGTGTTTGCAAATTGTCACCATTGATGACGAAGCTACTATTACCGCTCCCTGAAGTACAAGTACCGTTTTCGCTTGTGTTTGCTGCCACAAGAGAATAGGTGTGGCTGTCACTTAAATCGGCATCTTCAGTGCTCAATGCACCAACAGTGATGTTGTCGCCAGTAGAGGATTGGTTAATTGATGTAAGTGACAATGTAACATTTGATGGTGCTCGATTCAGGGCTTCGACATTAATAGTTGTAGAGCGAGAGGTGCTATCTGCACTCCCGTCGTTGATAACAACAGTAACAATACGAGATGTTTCGTCTGGTGTGATGAATGTGTTGTTGTAAGTGAGAGCGTCTAGAAATGCAGAGATTTCAGAAGCCGATGCCATCATATTCGACATTGAAATGGTGTCTTGTAATACAATATCGGATGCGTCCGATACGCCTGTCAGGCTATTTTGGGCTGATGCTGTGACACTTAATCCTTCAGCTGTACCATGGTAATCGTTTGTCAAAGTTATGGTTATAGTTTTGATTGTGTCGTTATCGGACTCAGTAACCAAGGATGAAGTTGTAATGTTGACGGCTCCGCCACCTTCAATGAAGTTTACTTCATTATCGCTCCCACTTATTTCGGAGTTTAAGTCCACGTTGGGTGCAGTATTTAGTGTAATAAAGTTAAAGGTGGTGTTGTCATTGATTCCTGAAAAGGAATTGCCGTTATTATCTTGGATCACGTTAGCATCGATATGAATTGCAAAAGTTCGGTTACCTAATAAGTCGTTGGTTGGATTTATATAAAGCTTGTTACCACTGATGCTTACTCTACCGGCGGCAGGGGAGGTTGAATAGCCATCGCTTTTAAGCGTTACATCGAAGGTTTCAAAGTCATTATCATCGGTAACGTTATATATTACGATATTACCAATGCCCAAAATGATGTTTTCGTCAAAAGCGACAACGATATCATTGCTAATGGATACATTGGCGCTATCATCAATAGGAGTGGAGTTTGTTCTGATATAGAGTGGGGCTGCGGAATCTGTTGTCGTTGCATCATCTATTGTGATGTCTCGAACTGCATAGCGTGATTCGTTACAATCTTGGGCGGCTGTACAGAAGAAAGCCATTGTCACCGTATCTACATCTTTCCAAGCTTCATCAATATAGTCCGTATCTCTAGAGATTGAAAACGCATCAAAAAGGTTAGAGTTTGCCTCTCCTCCCTTAGGTAACTCTACAGACTCAGTAACTGTTTGTTGCCCGTCAGAATATCCAGTTAAGGTAATAGTGTAAGTTGTATCGTTTGATCTGTCCGAGCCTTGTATAAACGTAATGCTATCAAAGCTAAAGTTAGTGCCTGAGCTTTCATAGAATCGAAACCCTCTGTCTGTATTATCGTCACTAATCATAGTACTGGAAAAAGTGGACTGGATTGCGAAAGAAAAATCGTTTAGGCCTGTGAATGGTATTCCATCACTATTTCCCCCAGCATCCAGTACCATCGTTACATCACCTGTATTGTCTAGGCTGATATCAGATACACCATTAGTTCCGTCTTGTATGTGGCTTAAATTGTCACCTGAGCCATAAGAATAATCTACCGTCTTCTGCGCTGCCCAAGTACTTCCTGAGAAAAAGGCAGCGGATATGAATGCCAAAGAAAAAGTTTGTGCAAACTTACTCAATCTCATATTCAGATCTCCGTTTATGATTGCGACTTGATCAATAAAACATTCAGTTGGTTAATGTTTTGAATGTCGTTCTTAGTCTTGTGGGTTATGTGGAACTAACGTAAATGTGAACGAAATTAACAG
Organism: Vibrio jasicida 090810c; assembly: GCF_002887615.1. Taxonomy (NCBI): domain Bacteria; kingdom Pseudomonadati; phylum Pseudomonadota; class Gammaproteobacteria; order Vibrionales; family Vibrionaceae; genus Vibrio; species Vibrio jasicida. Next base: position 155,528 of record NZ_CP025792.1, read on the forward strand.
TTCGCTACATATGGTGTCGTTGCTTAGTCGTTACGGGAGGGATAAGCCCCTTTCATGGAAATCTGCCAGCTGATTGGCAACGCGGGATTAAGAATATTCAATGGTTGAGAGCCTCCAGTACCTCCGACCGAAACCTTACCCCCAGTTATTCCTCCAGAAAGAGTCATCCCTTTGATGTCAGTGAGAGTCTCAGTTTCGAACCCAGGCTTGAAAAAGCTTTCGGAGGTATTTTGGGCAAGATAGGAATCCGTATCAGGAACTTTTGTATTGGCTTTATTGGTGGCGACTTTCAGAGAGGCTGAAGTTGTGCTACCTAGCGGAGAAAAAATAGCCGAATGAGAATGCTCGGGCATGTTCCCGATAGCAATGATTACTTTTTCATCCCCGATTTGTTTTCCTCGAATATAATTTAGTCCGCCGGGCCTTTGGCCGATGCCAACGAGACTTCGTCCTTGTAGATCAGGGAGTTTAAAGGTCGAACGCCCGTCTCCTCCATAAGTAGTTCCTAACAAGGAAAACAAAGCCTGATTGTCAGCAATAGAAACGGTTTGTCCTTTACATAAGGCAAAGCCTCTGATGGAAAAATCTCCGGCAAAGGCAGTCATTGTTCCTAGAAGAGGTTCAGTAGCCATAATCACTCCTATGATTTGAATTTCACTAAGGGGCATTGGATTTAGGTGAACTCGCACTAACCGTGGTTCTAGTTACACCAATTGGTTGAGGTTCATCCCTGCATCTAATCCAAACAATGTAGCGAACCGATAGCCATCAAATACTCCCTGCTGAGTAGCGAGAATATCCAACCGTATCGCACTATCGATGGTCTTGATGATCAACCCGTTATTTTGGCTAGAGGCCAAGATGGTTCCAGTAGCGATACCTTTGATCCTGGTGGCTGTAGCTGTAGCCTGAAGTAGATTAATTGCTTCGCCTCGAATAAGAACTCGTGATCCACAAAATTCGGGATTAGATGCTCTAGAAAAATTAACGATTTCTACACTGCTCTGTTTTTGCCAGTCTATGAATAAGTCGTGCTCCTGAACTTTGGAAATTACTGCGGTTTCAGTCTGGGGTGAAAAATGGAGTTCACCACTCATTTTCAATTGTTGATAACGTTCAAATAGCATGGGTAAAGCCTGCGACATTTTCGAGAATAAACATTGAGAAGTGTCAAAAGGGTGGATGGGAACTTCCAGTTGCAACGCTAATTCACCGGAGTCCACCTTTTCTGTGGCGCGATGTAAAGAGAGCATTGCTGACTTTTCACCTCTAGCAATCTGCCAAAATATCGGCGTCGAGCCTCGATAAGTAGGTAAATGACCAGGATGTATATTCAATAATTCGTGTGAAAAATAAGATAATAGAGGCTGGGGGATGAGGTGTCTGAAAAGATAAATTAGACCTGATGTCACTCTAAGTTCATCAAGCTGAGATACGCATTTACTCACATTGGTATTGTCATATTGGATCGTGGGGATTTGATGTTGTGACAAGGTTTTTCTCAACTGAGCTAAGTCTGAGTTTTCTGCGACCTCTTGGGTTGGTAAAACAACAGCAGCAAGCTTATTATGCTGATACAGAAAGTCGACTAGGCTCAAACAGTAACAACTACCACTAAACACAACGTATCTTTCAGTCATTTTTTGTTCCGCCTTATTTCGTTGCAACAAAACCAGGTAAACCTGATAAGCGGTAGTAGAAATTGATTTGCTCGCCACTTCGAGCAATGAAGTGAGCACTGTCAATTGCCAAAGGTTTTGAATCTACATAGAAATCCATATCTGGCTTGGGATGTGTAATACCTGAGTCATACGCATTGATCCGTTCCTTATTGTAAGTATCGATCTGTGCATAAATAGCCAGTATCCGCTGTGAAATATCAGAAACGTTTTTTGGGAGAAGAATTGAATGGGCAGGAATAACTTTGACACCATTATTCAGAACGATTTCTTTCATTTTGAGCAAAGACGACTTACTTATTTCCATCAACGTACCGATTTCTACTCGGTCTTTTTGGGCGGATATAGATTGATGGTTTGAGTGTGCATATTCCGCGGATTTCCATTGTTGATTAAATTCAGTTTCTCCATGTACTAGAATGCCTTTGACCTGTATTTTCTCAGGTAGCATAGTTCCATCTACTTTTAAAAATTTTATCAGATGTTTAGCTATGCTGAGGTGCCCCTCTTGAGTAAATCCATGCTGTAAGGCTTCTAAAAGCAGAACATCATATTCATGTTTCGTTTCATATGTGCAGGCGTCTTGCTCAATAAGGTTTATGGTGACATCGAGTTTTAAGTCTTTAATGAGTTGTTTCAGTACGAGAACAGCGCCTCGTTGCGCGTCTATTAATGTGATGTGAAAGTGCTTATTTTCATAGAGCCTGTGATTCTTATAATAGGCAAACAAGGGCAATACTAATGGAGCAAATGGGCCGCAAGCAGGGTAGAGAATAGAAACGTCATTTTGGTGCTTTAATTTATGCTCGATTACCTGATGTAAACCGCGAGTATAACTACGAATTCGATATATATCTTTGATGGTATGCTTACTATTGTGTACTGACATGAGTAGACCGGTTGGACAGATGTACTGAAGTGTTAATTGTTCCTCTGTGATTCCTGAAAATGCCATAGACTGTACTGAACACGAATACATCTCTTCAAAAAGGGGCTCCAATTGTTGATGATTAATAGCCTGGTTTGATAATGCGCACTCTATTGCAATCGCGAAACTCTCTCGCAGTCTTCGGCATCGCTCTGCCTCTGAAAAGTGTTGTATTGTGAGTCTTTGGAGTTGCTCTCGAATTGTGTGTTGCAACAGGGTGTCTAGATCTGTACGTAGGCATGCGAATTGTTCTTGTTTTGAATTTCGTTGTTTATCTTGGTGAGACATATGTAGTAGCAATACATCTTCTAAATTATCTTCCATGCCCTGTCTTCCTAATCAATCGTTATGTGATTGGTGACCTTAAATAGATGGTCGACTCTATTAACTACAACACTAGTACATTGATATTAGTGTTGTTGCATATTCATTGGCTGAATGTATTTTGTATGCGCTGGAACGCAAATATTGTGATTTTTATTAAGTATTCTAATTACAACAAGCGTAAGAAACGAGGAGGACAGAAGCCGGATCGGTACTCCGGCTAGCGATGAGTAAATCTACGATGACTCGATTAGTTCACCGTTTAAAAGATGGTTTTATTAGTTCGTAAATGATTGAACGGATCTTTGGCATACACTTTTTTAGCCTTCACCAATCTTTCATAGTGTTCCCCAAAATAGATTTCGGTTGGTATTGAAGGATCTTTGAAGCTGATAAATGCGCCGCCTGTCCCTTCTATCTTTTGTTCACGGGCTTTGTCAATCCAGTCCATAGCGCGGTTTACATCGACCAAAACAGGGTTATTTTGAAATTCGAACTTTTGCTTTATCTCTTCGTTCCACCAAGTCTGATATTGAATCGTGTACTGGCAATTACGATAAGGGAAAGCAATATCCTCTAAGTCATTTGGTTGAGTTATCGAGTAGAAATCGCCTGCGATAGCGCCCAGCGTCACATAGCTAAACAGACCTAATTCACGATTTTCAGGTTTGATAAGAGGAGAGATCAGACTTAACAATAGTTCTCTATAACCCTCATCAGACAACCCATCTTCCTTGACCAAACGAGAGGTGATCTTGTGGGGAGCTGGCGCATCATAATCTGGAGGGAATGGAGTGCCATTTTGTCCCAAAGAGTATCGACCCCAAGAGCTCATGAGACTATGATCGTATAAGTTGTTAGGATAGTTAGCACCGTGAGGTGTATGAATGGTCACCTCGTTTGGCATGCATGTCTTAAATCGAGAATTTAGGAATTCTGTCAGCGAGTCTGGCGTTCCTTCCCAATACCCATACATTAAGCAGTGATGGCTGAGTAAACCGATATTGTTTAAGTCTTCTTGGATTGGAAAGTCGTCAATGGCGGGTAAAGCATCAATTTTTAAATTGGTTCCCAGTAATTGGCAGGAATCTGTCTGGGGAGTTTCGTTGACTACTTGCTCCCATGCTTTAAGTATATGTAATGTGCTTTGGCAAGGTTGTGGTTTCGAGTATTCTAGTTGTTGTGGACATTTTTGTTCCTCTTTATGATAAGGATTCCACTCTAGCTCAAAGCGAATAATTTCGTTGGGTAAAGCAAAAGTTTCGATCTCCATTTCAGTGATGATGCCGTAACTCATGCCACCTCCACCACGTAACGCCCAAAAAAGTTCGGAATAACAGTCTTTCGAAGCGCGAATAACACTACCATCACCGAGCACAAGAGTTGCACTACGTAGGTATTCACAACACATACCATACTTTCGTGTCCATGGCCCCCAGCCTCCACCTTGAATGAAACCGGTTAACCCTACAGTTGCACAAGTTCCATGCGCGATCATTCGGTTATGTTCCGCCAGTAATGGCGTCAGTTCATAAAACCTAAACCCAGCGCCAATAGTCGCAATTACGCCATCCTCATCGAGCTTGAATGTTTTTATTCCGGTGACATCAATTAATACCACATTATCACCGCTGCATTCCCCGGCATGGTCATGCCCTCCTGAGCGTACCCTAATCGGAAGCTGCAATTCTATTGCGGTCAGGTAGGCTTGTTGAACCTCTTGAGTGCTTTGACACATCACGATCACAAAGGGTTGATATTGATATCGGGTATTAAACACCATTCGCTCAACTTGAAAGGGAGTCAGCCCAGGTACTTCCGAGAGAGACTTATCTTCAGCGGTCAGTAGTCTGTGTTTATCAAATCCATCTTGTTCCATTTTTTGGACAAAACGCTTGGCATTATTTGTGGAGATTGCAAAGGTTGAGAGGACTGCTAAGCGTTGAGTATGTGGATCAGGAGCTTTAGCTGACGTTTCTAGAATAAGTTCATGTTTGTCACATGGTTTCATGGTTTCTTCCATTGTTGTTGTAAGCCTACTAAGAGCTTAATCAAGAGGGAGAATAGTCCTAGTATCAGTTTGGTATCAGTTGCTCCATCTTTCTGATTAATAAAAGATCCGAACCTTTAGTGAGATACTTTTTCTTTCTGCTATGCGTAAGCACGATATGAGTAGAGATGGTTTGCGCCGCTAAGAATACAGTTCGTGCCACTTTTACTATCCCCCAATTAGACAGAGTAGTTAAGTTGATGATTAAATTGACAATCGTGATGTGAACCTAAAGTGATACGGATAATCATCTCGCCTTTCTCTAGCTTTAAGATGTCATTAACGACATGTTCAGTTGGAGAAAATACAAAATGAAAAATCAAACTAATCAATCGCACGATGTCTTCTTAGCGAGTTATATCATTGGTAATAAGTTGGCTGGTGGTATTCGCTTTGACGTTAAACTGTTGGTTGGCGGCCCAGGGCAGTCGATCACTGGTAAGGGGAATATTACCCAAGCGGTGAGTCCACCGCTTCATGTTCATACTGAGCTGACGGGTAACTATCATTATCAAGCGACTATGCGTGACTGTCATATCATGATTAATTTGCAAGGTTACCAAGCTTATCCTGGAATCCCAACAGTTGGTGTCGATCTGCACAACGTCACATTACGAATTTTACTTAACGATGACTGGAAATCAGGTGTTGCTTTTTACAGCTACAAAGACTCCGATGGAAACTGGGTTGACGTTGAAAACCAACCTGTAACTTTGGAGTCTAACGACCAAGTTGAAAACCTTGAAAAGCTTACAGCGACACATAAAGAGTTAAGTGAGGCTTAAACTGTAAACCTCTTGATGGTGCGCCGATATCTAGGACTGCTTAGTTATCGGCGTATTGATTTGAAATCAGCGTGTTGGGTTATATAGTTTTTAGTAATTAGGTTTCAGGCGCATATAGCCATTGATTGAACTCATCGACACTGATTTTTGCCTGTTCGAGGTGATGTAACTGTGCTGCTTGATTAAAGTGCAGTAGATCAGAAACAGAGCTTGATTGATTAAGTAAGGCGAGCATAATGTCAGCTTGCTCTATATAGAATTCACTCCACGGGTTGCAATCATCAGCAGTAAAGGTAGCTAACTTGTCTCTGTAGCGCTTTAAAAGTGAAGGTGTTTTATATTCCCATGCAACCTGAATAGCTTGTTGGTAAAACCGTAAATAATTATGCCCGACACAAGTTGATTCTAACCAAAATTCCCCCAGCTCTAAATATGCGAAAGCGCTATTATGCTCCTCGCAAACTAGTGCTTGGGTTGAGGCTAACCAAGGCCCAATAAAATTATGCAGTTTGTAACGTTCGACTAGCTTGAGTCCCGCCTCTATATCTTTGTTTGCATTTTCTTTGTGTCCTCGATACCAATTTAGCCTCGCCCGTGATTCTAACAAGAAAGCGACAAATCGATGTGCTTCTAACTGCCTTGAGAGCTGCAGTGCCGTTTCAATTTCGTGTTCTGCTTGCGCTAAATCATTCCTGTCAAGAAAGATCCAACTTGCGGTTAATCGAGCGACAATTTCGGCACGCCTGTTTGCTGTGAGATAAGCTAGGTTGGAAGCGTGCTGTGCGTGCTTAAGGGCTTCAGAGGACTGAAGTTGATAAATCATGACCGTGGCGAGCATATAGCGGTTCGTTGTTTCGGTACTTAATAGATTATGCTGCTCGCACAATTCAAGGCACTGAGTTAAGTAATCATATGAGTTAACCATTTTTCCCTGTGCGTAAGCGCAATCGCCGAGTCCTCCGAGGGATTTTGCTCTAGCTTGCACGCAATTTGCTTGCTGGCTGTAATTCAAGGCAATGACATGTTCATGTTCGCAAGCGTTAAGTTGACCTGTGGGAAAAAGCATATTGCCTCGCATTGAATGGACCTCACACAGTTGTTTATATCGCCCTTGTTGTTCAGAATACCGTTGAGCTAAATCTAATATATTCATAGCTTGTTCAAAGCGGTCAGTTAGGCGATATGGATTGATTAAATCGAGGTGAAACTGTGTTTTATCTAAGTCGTTGATTGCATTCTCTACAGCTAGCTCGAGTGCTTCGATGCTCTCAGGTACTTTCCCCATTGAGTAAAGGCAGTTACCTTTCATGTTTAATGCGTAGGCGAACTTATGAGTGGGGGCGATTTTTGTGGCCCTATCAATTAGTGAAAGTGCTTTTTCAAATTGAAAGTTGTTCAGGTAGTGATGTGCGGTTTGGTCGAGTATCTCAAAAGCGTCGTCTGTACCAGAGCATTGAGTATGTATGGCGTATAGATAAAGGTCTTTATCTTGATACCACGTCGCACACCGTAGGTGTATTTTTTCTCGTTCTGATGGCTCGATTTGGTTGCGTATCGCACTGCAAATCAAGTCATGATGGAAAACATATTGAAGTCCTTGAAGTTTCACCAGTCCCATTTCTAGCAGAGTGTCAGGGACATAGTTCGGTAAAGTGGCTATTTCGCGTAGCTGATCGAGTTGAAAATATTGACCTAACACCGATGCAGTTTGTAGAGCCAGGTAATCATCCATTGGCAATTGAGCAAGCTGGGTCGAGACAACATGCTCTAGCGATTCCGGGACGCCTGTAGAAAGCTTGGCGCATAGTAGGGTCTGTCTTAGAAACAGTGGATGACCTTTGGCAAGCTTTAGACAGTTTTCGATTAACTCGTGTTGATCAGGAACCATTGAGTTAGCCAATTGATATGCTTCTTCTTCTGATAGTTGGTTTAGCTCAATCAAGGAGACATATTTGAACCAAGGTTGGGGCAGTGAGAGTTGTTGCTGTTGCCTAAAGGTTAAGATGAGAAAAACGTTAGAGTTCGTAATGTGGGGGAGTAGGTTAGCTAATATGGTAAACATTATGTCGTCAGCCCAATGAACATCCTCAATGATAATTAACTGAGGTGGTAAACTCCGGCTATGGTTGAGCCAATATGGTACTGATTGTTCGATCGTCTCTTGTAAAGAGTGAAACTCCATCAGATCAAGGAGGCGTTTTTCCGTTTCGTTAAGCGATATGCCCATTAACCAATAGAGACACAAATGACAAGATGATGGAATCCTAGATTCAATAATATCTCGCCTGATATGTTCGTCGCTATCTGTTCGTAAAAAGCCACATATTGCACGAACTAGAACGTTGGTTGGTGACTGGGGTTCAGCTTGGCCATGATTTAAGTTCTGGATTTGAGTGATGGAATCACAGTAGCTCTCAAAGGTTTCAATGGTTTGGTTTAGTAAACGGGTTTTTCCTATTCCCGCCATACCAGTTAGGCAAAAAGCTTGACCTGTTTGATGCTTCAACCAGTATTCGATTCCGGCGCTGAGCGCCTTTAACTCTTTTTGGCGGCCAATAAAGTGCCCATTGTTAGTTTGGCTTAATGACACTAAATACCAGTGACCGGTCTGATCATTTACATGTAAACGCTGCTTGGGGGAGAGGCAATTTGACGACACAAAGCAAGAACAAGCCGCGGCCTCGCCCCATGCTAAGTGATTGAAGAAACCATTGGCTTGGCTAAAATCAAAAGGCTTGGTTTTAAGCCAATGAAAGTAGGGATCATTATCACTGGTAAGAATTATCCGGATGGCGTTATTGAACTGTCTCTCTAACTGGCGAGCAAGTTGAGTAATATGAACAAAAATAAACTCATCACACTCGTGCATTGGCCATCTTATTACGCTACGTTGGCCTTGGGTTATTATCTCTAAACTTTCATCTTGTAGTTTGCGCTCAAGCTGAGTAGCAGTTAGAGGTAGCTTGATGTCGACAATAAGGGCTAGCGTTTTGTCATTGATAGTAGAAGGTTGCACTAAATCGATTTTACGCGATTGTCTAGCAAGTAAGTGTTCTACTTGAACTTCGAAAAATTCGGCTAGATTGGCTGCCGTTCGATGTAACACATTTGCCCCTGATTCGGCACGTTTAATCGATGAAATTGAAACGACTAATCCACGTTCGAAACATAACTCCGCCAACTTTTCTTGGCTTAATCCCTTTGCTCTACGTAGTTGCTTGAGAAGAGAAATATCGAGAGGAACCCTACCATCCCTGTTAGTCATCCGTGTACTCCATCAATGAAATTAATTCTACTTTTGGAAGTAATATTATGAGTCAGGATGCATATAAATCAAATTGTAGAAACGCTCCTCTATCAATACTTTTTGATTGGTCTTTATACCTGTCTGCTTATTTCGGTTTAAAGTTGCTGATTCGTAATGAAATGACTTGTCTAGAAAAGTTCAGAAGCCAGTAATTAAAGGTTGGCTTCTGAATAAGGTTGTGCGTGCCCAATTTGGGGACTGTGTGATGGTAATCTGTTAACTGTTCATTAAACCGTTATCAATCACAGAGTACCATTCGTTGCCTTTCTTTCCAGAATGGGGAATTTAACCAGCGATGTTCTCTTCGATAAATATCTGCTCTGATCTGAAGGTACTGATTAAACAAGACACGAGAACTCGCTTGGTATTTTTTGTGAACTTCTCGGGTTCCTTCCATTAACGCGTGAGCGCCATGACATGCACTGCTCAAAGCAAATCCTAGCCCCATGGATGATATCGGATCGTAGGAGGCAGCAGCATCACCAATTGCAATGTAGTTGTTAGGGTAGGAAGAGCTTGTGATTTCACTACTAGCTTGTTTGATCCACAGTTTGGAGTGCATGCTTTGAGAGCCTTGGACAAGTGAAGATATTTTATGAGTGTGTTTCAATTGGGTGGACCAATTATCTACTCTATTAAGTCTATTAGACTTCACTAGTTTCATATCTGTAAAATAGGTGACGACGGCAAGATCTTTCGAAAGACCTGCGCAATACCACCAACCAGATTCGCAACTTTCGATGAACTGCCTTTGTTCAAACTGACGCTTTGGTCTTTGGATGAATGCGCCAATGGCGACGAGCTGATCATACTGGGCTCTTTGTATGCCGAGCTTTTTTCCAAGATTCGTGTTTCGTCCAGATGCATCAACGATATATTCGCTTGAAAAAGTGACGACTCCTTGAGTCGGATGTGTTGTTTCGACTTGCCACCCGTTGCCATCGTTAACTACATCCATCGGTTGGCAACGAGGAATTACCATTCCGCCTTGGTTAACAACAGCCATCAAAAGAGTTTCATCGAATGCTTCACGATTAAGTTGATACGTTGTCGTTTGTGGCGTGAAAATACTTTCGTGAGGGCTCTCAACATGGCTCCCCCATAAACTGGTTTTTCCATAGTTATGACCAAAGCAGCCATCGGGGAAATCTGATTTGTTGAGTTTAAGGTAATCGAGAAAGTCGAACACGCTACTCGTTACTTGTTCACCTATACGCTGAGCTGTAAAATCTCCGCGTTCAAGTAATAGAACTGATTTATTGTGATGTGTCATCATTGCTAGAGCACAGGCAGCCCCAGCTGGGCCGCCTCCGATAATGATGACGTCATATGTCATCTGCATCATTATCCCCTTAGCTTGGTACCAGAACGAGGTTGAATGTTTTTGGTTTTGACTGGTTTAAAAGCACGTTGCTCCAGATACTCTGCCATTTTTTTGCCTTTGACTGTTTTGTGTCTGAGCAGGAACTCGCGATTGTCATTAATGAAAAATATTGGGAACTCTGTTTCGTTATCTTGAGGATTGCCAGTAATTTGTCCTACTTTCACTGATTTGAACTCGAACAGCTCATTATTTCGTTCCGTTTCTGTGAAGAAAGGGAAACCTTCGTTGTTTACGTTTCTATCACGAATAAAGGCGAGAGCTGACCAGTGTTCGATCATTTGTGAGTAGCTGTTGAGTCCTCTTGCATAGTTAACTTGCTTACCAGCGGCAACATGATTTTGTAGTTGTCCTTCCAGAGAAAATTCGCCAGCTAATACATTCCAAGGGCTTTGCGGTGGCCACCAATAGCTAAAGTAAGTCGGCGGGAGAGGTTGCCCGTTCTCTGAGCTCGAAGAATCTAGAGTGACTTCATAAGTATTAGGAATTTCGACTGAACTCGGTATGCCCTCCCATGAATATTTGGTCACCGTTCCTATAGACTCACTCTGAATTGCTTTATTGACCTCTGGTTGAGTAAAATTGATTTCCTGAATTGTGCAGTTAAAGAAATCGGCTTGCCAAGGGCATGCCATGCGTTTTGTTAGATCCCCAGGCTCGCATCCACCTCCTTCACACTCATCACGTTTTGGATCTAGCCCATTTTCAGCGTAATAGAGGCCATTTTGATGGTGTTTTATTTGATAGGGTGCACAGTAGACATTTTTGTTCTGTAGGTTCCAGGTGACTTCAATGCCGGGACACATCGGTAAACCGACACAGTTACCAACACTGGCTTGGTTCATCGGGTTTACCAAGCTTTCGCTGCTGTCATCATGGTTAAACCTGCCATCTGCCCATTGTTTCAGCATGAACATCTGTGTTTCGTCGAGAGCAAGAAACTTCTGAACGATATTATCTTCAAGGCTGTAAGCGTTAGCACTGGAGACCGAATTACTTCCTGAATTGAGAGGCATGAGGGGCAGTAAACCGCCAGGCTCTGGATTGTCAAATAGCTCTTGCTGCGGTTGGTGATTGTCACCAATGACGGTTTTGTCGAGCTGACGGAAGTACTGATAGTATTTCTGACGCTGTGGTTTATTACGCTCAGAATTATCGCGATAGTCAAACTGGTTGCAAAAGAATGCACTCATCGATTGTACGTTTGCCACCCATTGATAGTGACTCATTCGGTCAATGATAGGCTTAATATCTCGATTGAAGTTCGCGATGAAATTATGATCGAACTTCCCATCGGTGAACAGGTCAGGTACGAGCTCAAAGTGACGTACGCCAACATCGAACATTGTGTCACTTAACGTTGAAATATTAACTATTTCTGGAGCAAAGTTTGGAGAGCCAATGACAATCCAAGCTTCTAAAGTCTGCGTTGTTCCGTCATTGAATTTCACAAAGGCTGTTACTGAACCATCAGATATGTCGTCATGCCAGCCATCACCACCACCGTAACCTTCGAGCTCCGTTGTACCGCCAGATTTTCCATACCCGCCGAGTACGATCAGCCTTCCCATTGCATCAGTAAAAAGAGTGCCTAAGCTTGTTACTAGTTCTCCACCTGTTACAGGGGTATTGGGAAACGAAGCATGCTTATAACTTTCGGGGACGGAGCTTTGATCGAATTCGACAGGGCCCAACGCTCGTCCAGCAATAGTTCTTGGTCCAGGATCGATGATAAGTGATTGTCGATTGCTCTCAGTTTTGTTGCGAAAAGGCACATCTCTAGCATCGTAGCTGTTTGCTTCTCCGTACAGTAAGTTGCCGTTCAACTCTCGGAACTCATACCAAGCTGCTTTTTTATTTGCTAAGTGAACTGTCCAAACTATTTTCTCGATGTTTGGTGAGTCAAGCGTAAGTTCTTCATCACTGTCGTCATAGATTTTAAACACTTGGCCCTGACGGCGAACACGACCAGCAGGATCTTTGAAGTTAGTGACTTCGGACTTAGGGAGACCGAAATTTCTGTTGTCTTGCCCATCTAAACAACACTCATAGGGTAAACCGCCTATCTTTGTAGGATTGAGTATAAAATCTTCACGTTCAGAGTTTCCTAATCGAGCAACGCCGACAGACGGGGTTATTGAGATATTCATGATTTTTCCTTTTTTTAGCCAACAGTTTTATTGTTATGCCGCTAGTGGGTTGGGTGACGTGCTAGCACCAAACTTTTTGGTGACTAAGAAAAGTTATAAGAGGGAGATAAAAGTATCCGTATCAGTTTGGTATCAGTTAATGAGGCATTCGATTGGGTGATGAGAGCTTATGTTACAGCTGGTGGGTTATGGTGGGCAGCCTATTTGGCGATATAAATGGTATTGCTTTAATGTTTTATTACGGCGTTTCTTTAGTTTCTCATATACCTTAAAATATAAAGCCCGTAGCATAGCTAACGGGCTTTAAAGTCAGTATTGGCTTGTCGTATAGGCTGTTTAAACAGCTTCCTCGAACTGCTTATCGTCCTCTTCTTCAATTTGCTGAATATGGCGGTTTGCTTGTTGAAGTTGGTACATTTGCGCGTAACGACCATTTTGCTTCAATAGTGCTTTATGGGTTCCGCTTTCTACCAAATCACCATGGTGTAAGACGATGATCTTATCGGCATCCAAAATGGTCGATAAACGGTGGGCAATCACCACAAGTGTCATGTCTTGGCGAAGTACTTCTAGACTCTTCTGAATCAACGCTTCGGTCCCTGAGTCGATGTTCGCAGTCGCTTCATCCAAAATAAGAATCTTTGGCTTCGCCACTAATACGCGCGCGAGTGCAAGCAATTGTTTTTGGCCTGCCGAAAGATTGGTTTCACCTTGGCCAAGTTGCGTATCCAAGCCATTCGGATAACGACGAATCTGTTCAGCTAATCCGACTTTTTCAAGAGCATCCCAAATCTGAGCGTCTTCCATTGGTCTACCCAGAGATATATTTTCTCGCACGCTTGCTGGGAGAATGTGCGGATCTTGTTGAACCATGGCCACATCTTTACGAAGGACATCTTTACCTAACGACTTTAATGGACGCCCATCAATGAGCAGTTCACCGATCTCTGCTGGGTAGAAACCCATTAGCAGGGACGCTAGGGTACTTTTGCCGCTTCCGGTATGACCGACAAGCGCAATAAAGTCTTGGTGGTTGGCCGTTAAAGAAATGTCCTTCAATACGTCTTGCTTTCCGTCGTAACTGAAAGTCAGGTGGTTAAGCTCAATTGATCCAGTTCTTAATGGCTGATGGTCATCACCGTAAGTTTGCTCTTTCGCATCGATCAATTCGAACACACGTTCACTTGATACGAGCGCTTGCTGAAGCAATGCCAATTGTTGAGTCATCTCAATTAAAGGTTCGGTAACGCGAGCAAGATAACTGATGAACGCATAAAGCACACCCACACCAATCAGTTCGATACCGTTGAAACCAAAGATAGCCACCAAAGAGAGTAGGGCGAGGCCCGCTAACAAGTCCATTAACGGGCGCAATAAGTAGCCATTCAAACGAATCACCTTTTTAGAAGCAACCAAGTGCTGCTCGGTTAGGTCATTAAACTGTTTGTTAAAACGCGCTTCTTGTTGCATGAGCTGAACAACACTCATCCCTTGGATTGATTCGCTTAAATTCGCATTGATATCGGTGAGCAAATCGCGCATGTTGCGGTAGTTCTCGGTACTCAGCTGTTTGAATAGGTACATAAAGCCAACGACGATAGGCAGTAGTACCAACACAACCAGTGTTAACTTCCAACTCATGTAAGTCATTACGCCAAGCATGACTAAGATCATGACAACATTTTTCACCACCGTCGCGATAAGCAGTTCATAAAACTGCTGAAGCGATTCCGTATCGTTAGTGATGCGAGAAACCAGCTTCCCTGCAGGTGTGTAATCGAATGCTGATAGCGGTTGTTTGATGACACCAGAGAAAACTTGTTTACGAATGGTCTTTATCGTATCGGTTGCAACAATACTGAATTGTAGCGACTGAAAGTATTGGAAGGTCGCGGAGATGATTTGCAAAGCGATGTAACCAGCCGCAAGCGAAATCAAAATATCGCGCGAGTAGTCGCCTTTGGCAATATGTTCATCGATAAAGTATTGGATCAACCAAGGCCCACCGGCACTGGCTAACGCCGCAATAAACAGCAGAGAAAGCCCTTTAATCATTGGCTTTGGCTGAGACAATGGGTAAGACATTAACCGCTTAAATGTTGTTGATTGCTTCATGATTAGTCCTCCATTGCCTGTTCAAGTTTTTGGTACTGATACATTTCAGCGTACCAGCCTTGACGTTCAAGCAACGCTTTGTGCTGTCCGCGCTCTCCAATGTGACCGTGGTTTAGTACGATGATTTCTTCAGCCGCCTCTAGAGCCGTTAGGCGGTGGGCAATGACAATCAGCGATTGGTCACGATAATAAGTTTCTAAGTTCCTAAGTATTTGATGTTCTGTGCGGCCATCTACGGCAGACAGTGCGTCATCCAACACGAGAACCTGAGCATTTAATAACATCGCACGAGCGATCGCGATACGTTGCTTTTGACCGCCAGAAAGGGTAATGCCTTTTTCGCCCACTTCGGTTTGGTAACCTTCAGGAAACTTTTCGATATCGTCATGAATGCACGCCAATTTTGCTGCGCGGTAGACTTCGTCTTTCGACGCATCTGGATTACCCAAAGCGATGTTGTCGAAGATCGATTTAGAGAATAGGAAAGGACTTTGGTTAACGACGGCAAAACGATTTCGCCACTCAGGTAATACGGCATCTTTAATGTTGATGTCACCGAACTGAATCGTGCCATTATCCATATCATGTTGACGGAGCAAGAGAGTCAGCAGCGTTGATTTGCCACTACCAACCGGTCCCGCAATACCCAACATCTTTCCAGGTTCTAATGTGACGTATAAATCGGTTAGTGCGGTGGGTAAATTCTTAGACCAATAGAATTCATCAATTTTGATGTTCAATGGTAATGGCTGTTTACCTAACGATTTCTCACCACTGATGATTTCAGGTTGTTCATCGAAGATTTCTTGTAGGCGATTCCAAGCGGCAGAACCACGCTCAAGAATATTAAACAAAAATGCAAAGGCCAGCATTGGCCAAATCATTAAGCCGAGATACATGGTAAATGCGGTTAAGTCACCCAAAGTGATGTCGCCTTTATCTACCAAGTAAGCGCCAGAAGCCACACTTAGGAAGAATGACATACCAATGGTAATCTGAATGGCAGGATCAAAACGAGCATCCACTCTTGCAACTGCAATGTTCTTTGCGCCTGTATCATCAACGACGTCTTCGAAGCGTTGTTGCTCTTGGTTTTCTAATCCAAAAGCACGCAACATGCGAACGCCATTGAGAGATTCTTGGGTCATATCTGACATTGAAGAGAAGGCTTCTTGGGCAATTTTAAAGCGTTTATGAAGAATACGAACAATGAAGAAGATAATTACCGCCAAGAATGGCATTGGTAACAACGCCATGACAGTGAGCTTCCAACTGACTTGAGTGACCATCACAATCAGTACTGCAATGCCAGTAATCAGTGAGTCAGCTGCCGTTAGTACACCTTCTCCAGCGGTCATCACGATATTACGCACGTCATTAGTGCCTCGGGCCATGAGGTCACCAGTTTTAAAACGCTCAAAGAAACGAGGAGGTTGAGTCGACAAGTGACGATACAGGCGATTACGCAAAATGGTCCCTAATTCCCAACTCGCGCCAAATAGCCATATACGCCAGAGTATTCGGCAGGCATATATCGCAAAAAACAACACGATAAGGCCTAATAACCACATGACTAAGGTACGGGTTTCTAGCGTGTTATCGACGACACCGTCAACGATAATACCAACCGCTTTGGGAGGAATTAATTGCAGGGCGGAAATGACAGCAAATAATAGGATTGAACCTACATAATGTTTCCACTTTTGTCGAAAATACCAACGCAATTGCCAGAATATTCGCATTTCGCCTCCTGCTTAAATGATTGAATTTATTATGGAACCATTATTGAGCGAAATGATGAGTTTACAAGCATAATTTTTGAGCGAAATAAAAAACAATACAATGTGTCGATTTTGTCATGGTGCATTGATTTAGAGCTTTATCTATCTCTGTAAGGACCGGATGTAACAAAATATTGTGAAATTTATGTTAATGCTTGGTTTTGCGGGTTTCTGTCGTGTAAAAGAGGGAAGGCTTCAAAAGTAAGTCTCTTGAAGCCCATTTTAAGGCGTTTTAGCAGTCGTCAGTTTTAATTTCGTACTTTATTTGACCACCGGCTGTATGTGGGTAATATACCTCAACATAGCAAAGGTGAAAGATGTCTACAGGCTTGTTAGCAAAACCGATGAGGAAATAGGGTTCATTTTCGTCTTCAACCCCATACCATCGATTGATCGTTAATTGCGGATCAAATCCTGCTAAATCATGAGCGGGAATCACATTCTTGATATAACCGTAATAACCAATCAAATCGTTCACACCATCATTGTCCAAGTCGATGTTTTTAAGATCACCTGAATCGACTTGCTCTTGAGATTGAATAACGGCTTTAGCGTACACCTGATTATTTGCTGTCATTAAAGCTTCACGTGCCCCATAAAGCACGGCGACTCTCGCATCCTTTTGAATGTCCAGAAACTTGGGAAATGCGACGACACTCAATACGCCAAGAATGACGATGCAAATCACTAATTCTATCAGTGTAAAACCTTTTGTATTACGCACAGCCAACCTCCAAATTTGCATTTTTATCGTCTGCTATTCTGGAGCAAAATTATGGCTGGGAGAGGATTGAAAAAGAATGAAGTTTTTGGATGAATAACATGGTTCTTGTTTATTAAACAAGTTGCTTAAAATTACAGAAGAAATTCATTCATTCTCACACAAAAAGTAAGTCTTCTCTCAACAAGAAGAGGTGAAACACACGTTGGAATAAGGTGTTGAAGATGATGTCCTCAATCGTGCACACCCTCTGATGAATTTGACATTTTTATCACTGATGTACCAGCGAAGTTTGTCATGGTAAATGAAATCGGCTTTTGGCGACGAGAGGTGGATTAGTTAGTGTCAGAAAGAACAAAATCGACAAACGTGCGATTTTTAAGGGAAAGCTGTTTTGAACGGTAAAGCAGGTGGATCGGTTTTGGCTTGGGAGCATGTTGATGGAGAATTTCAATCAATGCGCCAGATTGTATTTCTTGTTCAACTAAGATCTTTGGTTGCAGAAGAACACCAGAGCCTTTTAACGCGGCAAACTTAAGTACATCGCCATTATTAGACGTTAATCGGGTGTTGCTGTTTCCAAAGGTATTAGATGGCATATTCACTACTTGTTGGCTTTCCCCTTGGTGATACTGAAAACCCAAACAATGATGCTGCGCTAAGTCATCAAGCGATTGGATAGGGGCATGTTGCTCAAGGTAAGAGGGTGAGGCGCAGTAAGTCATGTGGTATTCACCCAATTTTCTCGCGACTAACGACGAATCGACCAATTCACCGATTCGAATAATCACGTCAGCTTCGCTTCGATATGGGTCAATCAAGTTGTTATCCAACATCAGCTCAACGTTCAAATCGGGAAATTCAGCTAAGAAGTCAGCCACGATGGGGGCGATGACCTTTTTACCATAAGTGACAGGGCAGTTAACTTTTACTGTTCCGGTTGGACGGTTAATCAGCGTCTGGATTAGGTTCTCTGCGTTGGTGATGTCTTCAATAATACGGTGGCACTCTTGATAGTAGAGTCTGCCAGCTTCGGTCAGGGACTGTTTGCGCGTGGTGCGATGAATCAGCTGTGTACCTAAGCTTTGCTCAAGAAAACCCACGTGCTTGCCAACCATGGTCGGTGAAATATCAAAGTGGTGTGCAGCATTACGAAAGCTGCCATGTTCGACCACGTAAGCGAAAACTTTCATGCTTGTTAATTTATCCATTGCACACTCAGAGTTGATAAAGAAATAACTAAAGCAGAGTTTATCAATCAAATGAGGTTAATTACAGTGGACGTATGATTAAGAATGGAGAAAGAGAGCCATCATGAGCGAGACGATTTTTGTTACCGCCGAACTGAAAATGAATGTCGATAAGCCAAGACAACAAGTGGTTGAAGCCATCGAACAATTTTGCCTTGATATGCAAAGCGAAGCGGGATGCTTGCAAGCGAATGCGACCTACGATTCGAAAGAACCACAACGTGTGATTATTTGGGAGCGATATGAAAACCGTGCCGCGATTGAAGCGCATTTTGCTATGCCGCATACACAAGCGTTTATTGCGGCTGAAATGGCAGAGTTAGTCCAAGCATTCGAAACCCAAGCTCGATAGGAGAAGCGAACATGAAATGGGGCATTTTAGGCACAAGCTTTATCTCAGGTGTCATGGCTGAGGCAATCCAAGGCGATGACAAGAGTGAACTGTACGCGGTTGCTGGGCGTTCAGAACAGAACCTAAAGGCATTCGCTGAGCAATATGGCATCGAGAACACGTTCAACGATTACGATGCGTTGATTGCCGATGAGCAAGTCGACATTATTTACATCGCATTGCCAAATCACCTTCATCATGACTTTATCGTCAAAGCGGCAGAGCAAGAAAAAGCGATTCTGTGTGAAAAGTCACTTTCGGTAGATATGGAAAAAACCGAGCTGGCACTTCAAGCCGTAGAAGCGCACAAGGTGTTCTTTGCTGAAGGTTTGATGTATTTGCATCACCCGTTGATCAGTGAGTTGGTTTCGGTGCTTAAATCGGGAGAGATTGGTGAACTTCGCTCCATCCATACGTCTTATATTGCATCGATTGCACAGTTTGTGAATCCAGACAGTAAAGGTGCTTTGTATAACTTAGGTTGTTACCCAATGTCATTGGTGCATTTGGTGGTGAAAACCATGTTGGGTGAACAAGCCTTTGGAAACCGCTCTATGACGGCGATTGGCCGACGAGGTAACGATGGGAACATCTGCGAGTCGAACTTGATGATGCAATTCGGTGAGCAACAAACGGCGAGCGTACACACTGCCGAAGATCACGGATTGAAACACCAATTCACCATTCTGGGTAGCAAAGGTTGTATTACGTTAGATTCAAACCCATGGCTACCAACGCAAGAAAATCAGTTTAGTGTGGAAATTTACGAGACGTCGAAGCGTGAAGTGTTTGTACCGGCGGTAGGGGATGCTTTCTTCTATCAAGTGCGCAATATTCGCCAAGCGGTTGAAGAGGGGCGTACCTCGTTAGAAAACCCTTGTGCAACATGGGAAGATTCTCACCGAATCATGCAGCTACTGACGGAGTGGGAGTCACTGGCTTCAAAGTAAGTGTGTATTTGAACCAATGAACATAAAAACGGCGCACTAAATACAATATTTAGTGCGCCGTTTTTATTTTGTGTTCAGTCTGGATTAAATGCGATTATCGCCGGTGCTAAACGCAATGATTTGGCTGATCTCAGACAGGCTTCTACCACTTTCTTGTTGCCATTGAACAAACGCTTTGTTGGTGGCATCGAGCGATTTTTTAGTATCTTTGCCACCTTCAATGATCTTGCAATTACGCAGGTAAGCTTCAACGTCGCTAGACAAGATGAAGGTATCAACGCCCATTTGACGAAGTGTGTAAGGGCCGGTATTTCCACCTAGGCGATTACCGCGTTTCTTCAAATATGCCCATAGGTCGGTGATTTTCTCTTGTGGCCAATCGGCAACCATTTTACCAAACGAGCCGTATTCGATTTTTGCTTCATGGATCATTCGAGCGTTGGCAGGGATCGACATGACTTTAGTGAGGTGGCGAATAATGCGTTTATCGGTTGCTTTGGTTTCCCATTGCTCGTCTGACAGCATCAACAGCGGCTCAATCTTAAATCCGAAGAATACTTCTTCAAAGTTCGGCCACTTGTTGCGAACCACGCTCCACGAAATACCACTTTGGAATACCTTCATCGAAAAAGCGGCCAGCCAACGGTCATCGGGAATCGCTGCCAGTTCTTCTTTGTTTAGTGGATGAGACAAAAGCGCTTCAAGTTGATCTTCACCACCTTTACGCTCAGCAGCACGCTGATAAATCGCGTCAAATTTTTCGATACTCATAAAAGAAGTTAGTCCTAGTTTATGTCGATATTTGCGAAACATACTACGCTTAAGTGGCTGAATCGTAAATTGATGGAGTGTCACAAATGAAGAAGGTCACATTAACATTTATCGGGGAAGGTTCGGATCGTATTGCAGAAAAATTTTATGCGTGGATGACCGATGGTGGGTTAGAAGACAGCATGATTGAGAATTTATCTGACCGTGAAATCTCAGTGGTCGGCATCAGTGATATGGATAATGAAACGCGTGATGTGGTGATCAATACGGAAATGAATTAGGGTCTGTTGACCTTTTGAGCTGATTTTTGCAGCAGTTTGTGGGTTCTTTATACAAGGCAGAGGCTTTGAAATGTAGTTGCCCTACCTGATAAGCCGATAACGCAGTAGAAAGGAGCCACAAACGCTGCCCGACGGGTTCGGCTAAAAGTGTTTTACTCTTTGTTGAGAGGATTTTGCTTAGAATAACTAGGCTACAAACCTCTCGCCGCGATTAAAACACTTTTATCTCGAACAAAATTTAACCGCAAAAGATCAACAGACCCTTATGAGTCGTCTTTCGTCAGCAAGTAGAATCAGATAAAACAAAGCCCTTCACGAGAAGGGCTTTGTTGCGTTTATAAGCATGGGAGCTTAGTTATTCACCAGCGTCAGACCGCTTGGTAGTGCATCACCGAAGATACGCTTCGATTCACTCTCAGATAGCTCTTTGACTTCTTCAACCAATGATACCCAAGATTCAGGCACCTTGCTTTGCTTCAACTTAGCCAGTACCTGTTCACGGTAGTCGTCTGAGATATCGAATAGGCGGTCGCCCGTCTTACGACAAATCATTACGGCTGCGAAAGCGATCATTGGTTCTTTCTGCCAGTTCTGCTCTAACAGCTTAGGTAACCATTGTTCCACTTGTTCACGAGGAATAACGGTATGCTGGCTACCATACAAAGGCGTACGTGATGCCAAGCGACCCATAGCCCACCAGTGCGCTTGTTCGAACTGGTTATGGTTGATGGCCTTGCTCAAGAACCACGTTGCCAATAGAACTTTGTCTTCGACTTCTAGGTGTTCAAGCGATGCCGCCAATCGAACCATGGATTCATAACCCATGTCTTGTGCCGCTTTGGCTGACTGTGGGTTTTTCATCGCGCCAGGGTGTAGGTATTTCGCGATGTCCGCCAAGATGGTCTCTTGTTGCTCTTGGCTTAAACCACCTGCGATACGACGCCAGAACACCCACCAGTCAGTCCAACCTTGATGGTTCTTGAACTGAATGTTTTGTTGGTAGAGACCCCAAACTTGCTCAATGCGCCATGAGTCGGTTGGATCGCCAAAGCCCGGACGCAGTGCAAAGCCTGCCAAACGAAGCCAGTTTTTCTCGTGTTGTTCAGAACGACGGCGACGCTTACGACCTTGTGCAAAGGTATCAAACAGTTGACGTAGGGTCGTGAAGTCCCACTCGTCGCGCTTGCCAAGTTTCTTCTCAAGATCTTTGGCTAAGGTTTTGATCTCTTTGCTTTCCGCGCTTTTCTTATTGCCGCTGTAAAGGCGAGCGATCAGCTCCTTACATTCGTTCAGCTTAGGGTGAAGTTTAACTTGTTCACTGTCGTCGGTTTGCTTGTTACGAACTTCGAATTCCAGCTCCCAACGTTTGCTGTCGTCTTCCGCGCTGACACATTCCATCTTAAGCGTGCCGACTTCAGTCAACTGACACGCTAGTTGCACTTCTACGCGCTCTTTCTGGTTGGCTTGCAGTTCGGCACCTTCACCTTCAAGGGTGGTGATATAAGGCGGCAGAGGCGCAAACAAGTCCGGATCAACGTCAACCATCACGCCGTTTTGAATGGCGGTGTTATTGGTTAAGGTGTCGTGGGTAGAAGTCAGCAGGTTAAAGCGAACGGGTTCACCTAGGGTAAGCGAGAAGCGACGACCACTTAAGCGGATCTCGTGACCTTCTTCTGTACCTTTTGCAAGCAAACAGAGCGCTTTGCCCATTTTGTTCTTCTCTTGAAGATGCAAGAAGTAAGAACGCGCTGCACCACCACCAATTTTAAGCTGTGCACCACGACGTGCTTTACCAAAGGCAACGGCACCCAGCGCAACAGACCAATCTGGATGTGGGTTATCTAATACCGTAACTGGTGCGCCGCGCCAATCGGACAGTAGGGTAGTGACTCGCTCAGTCACAAGTTCACTATTGAACACACCACCGTTAAGTAGCAAACCTACCGGAATGGCATTTTGTTTGTCGTCTTCGATACCAAGAGCGGCACGAGAGACTTGCTGATGCGTCGTTAAGAACTCGGCAACGTGTTTGCTCACTGCTGGGTCGGCAACGTATGGAAGACCAAACTCGACAACCGCGCTGCGGCGTTTGTCTGGTACTTCACTGAAATCAGAAAGCGGGAAGAAGCCATCTAAAGCGATTTGGTGCACTTCTTGTTTGCTCAGCCCAATACTTTTTGTTCCGCCAAGAAGTTTTGAGCCGCTGCCTAGCATGGTGATTTTCACTTCTTCAGGTGCATTCGCTGAAAGCAGGTTTTCTTTCGCTTTACGCGTTTGCTGAATCAGTTTAGTCAGGCTTGCTGCAGTGAGCTTTTTACTTTGTTCCCCTTTATTTTGAGAAAGGCGGCTTTCCGCAAGGTGCGCTAATGCTAAGTCGAGGTTGTCACCGCCCAGCATCAAGTGTTCGCCAACACCAATACGATCAAGGGCTAGTTCATCTTGAGAAGAGAAACTGGCTTCAATCAAGCTTAAGTCGGTGGTACCACCGCCGACATCGCACACTAGGATCAGTGGCAACTCTTTGAGCTCATCAGCTGCGGTTTGCTGGTGGCGTGCGTACCAGTCGTAACATACGGCTTGTGGTTCTTCGAGCAGGATGATTTTCTTTAAACCCGCCAGCTCAGCCGCTTCAAGCGTGAGTTTACGAGCGGTTTCATCGAACGACGCGGGAACGGTCACAACCACATCTTGGTCTTCTAGCTTGTTGCTAGGGTGTCGGTAGTTCCATGCTTGGCGAATGTGGTTGAGGTAGCTTGCACTGGCAATGACGGGTGAGACTTTATCTACGTCTTGCGCGCCAGCCCAAGGAAGAATGTCTGAGCTACGATCCACTGCTTGGTGCGATAGCCAGCTTTTTGCACTGGATACCTGACGTCCTTCTACCTTTGCGCCTAATTCACGAGCCCATTCACCCACGATCACATTACTAATGTCGCCGGAAACAGGTTCGTTTTCCCAAGGGAGTGTCAGGTCAGAAGGGGAGATTTGACCAACCGCAGGATGGTAGCGGAAAGAGGGCAGCAGTGGCTTACGAACCACTTCACCCGGACCAATCAATTGATCGATGTCGAATAGGGATACTTCGGATTGTTCAAGGTTGTCGGTGATTTCACAGTACGCCACCACAGTGTTTGTGGTGCCAAGGTCAATACCAACAAGAAAACGAGGAGATGCCATACAAACCTTCGTGTATTTAAAAACGGCACCCGATTGGATGCCGTTTGATTTTCTATTTATTCTTCTTCGTTTGAGTCGCTTTTCGCGTCTTCGCGCACATCGAACTCAACATGCCATTTTTGACTGTTATCAGCGGCAATGGCTTCTAAGTAAAGCGTACCAAGCTCTGTCACGCGAGAGGCTAGGGTTACTGGAACCACTTCACCTTCACGACGACCTTCAGATACTGGCAGCGTTACTTGGATTTCTGGTAGCTCTTCAAGCTCTTCTGGTGCCCAGTAGTCTAGGTGAGTACCCGCTAGGTCATCACGACGAACGGTTGAGCCGAAGAATTGGAAGTTAACTGGCTGACCGATGATCAAACCAAACTCTTGGCTTGGTACGTCAACGCTTGAGCCTTCTTCCATACCAAATGGTGCTACACACAGTGCTTCCATTGGAGGCGCCATGCCCGGAATCGCAGGCATCGCACTTTCGATACCCACGTAGTACGCCGAAGCAATACCACCACGGATACGAACACCTTGACCACGACGTACAGAGCCGTAGTAAGCCGCACCGCTAGCAACCGCAAGGTCTAGATCCACACCTGTTAGGCGTTTCGCCATTTCAGCATCTGCTTCAAGTAGCCATTCGTTGATCGTGTCTTCTAGACGAGTTGCTAGAAGTTTCGATTTCAGAACACCACCGTTGAATAGGATTGCGGTTGGCTTGATGAAGTCAGCTGACTGCGCTGCATCCGCACCTGGCATACCAGGCATGTTAGCAAATGGGTTGAAATCTTGAGCTGCTGCTTCGCCGCCATTTCCTGAAGCAGAAAGCGCATTGGCTTGCTTAGACAAGAACGCTGCAATGTGACGAGTAATACCCGCATCTTGCGCGTAAGGCAGACCCATTTGCGTCAGTGCACCACGGTTACGTTGAACAGGGTGATCAGTAATCGCAACTTGAGGGAAGAAGCCGTCAACCAGTGTTTGTTGTACTTCTTCTTGCGTCAGTTCTGTTTTCAGCGTTGCGCCAAGCAGTTTAGAACCTCGGCTTGGTACTACAATTGGCACTGACTGAAGCTCGCTGTCGTTCAATAACGCTTCTTTCGCGTCACGACATGCGTGCGTCATTGCCTGAACTTGCCATGGCTGTAGCTCTTTGCCTTCTTGCGCTAGCTTCATCTTCAAGCGGTACGCAAGCGCAAGGTCCATGTTGTCACCGCCAAGTAGGATGTGTTCACCTACCGCGATACGGTTCAAAGTTAGGTTACCGTCTTCCTCGGTTACTTCCACCAAAGAAAGGTCGGTTGTACCACCACCGATATCGACCACAAGCACGATGTCGCCAACTTCAACTTCGTCGCGCCATTTGTCGTTGCTGTTATCGATCCAGTTGTAAAGCGCAGCTTGTGGCTCTTCTAACAGTGTTAGGTGCACAAAACCAACATTGCGTGCTGCTTCTGCAGTTAGATCGCGGGCAGCAGGGTCAAAAGAAGCTGGTACCGTGATAGTCACGTCTTGATCGGCAAGGTTGTGATTTGGATTCGTGTGATTCCAAGCGTCTTTTAGGTGCTCTAGGTAAAGCTCTGTCGCGCGAAGAGGGGATACTTTTTCCACTTCTTCTGGGCTACCTGCTGGCAGGAAAGCATCACGACGGTTCACACCTGCGTGGCAAAGCCAAGATTTCGCACTTGCAACAAGGCGAATTGGCGTTTTCGAGCCTAGGTTACGTGCAACTGCACCAACCAGAGCTTTTGGCTCACTCGACCACGGAAGAACGCGTGATTGCGGGTTCATTTCGTGCTCGTGTGGTTGGTAAAGGAAAGAGCCTAATTGGCTACGAGTCTCTACCGTGCCCGGCGCAGTAAGTTGCGGGATAGGCATCACTTCAACGCGAGCGTCTTCGTTGTGTGTATCAACAAAAGACATGACACAGTGTGTTGTACCTAAGTCGATACCAACACTGAATTTAGGCGTCTGTTGAGTTTCAACAGACGCTTCTTGAGAATGGTTTTCTTGGTTCATGTGTTCCATTACAGCTCAACCTCAGCTGGAGCGATCACAGATGCATCGTAGTTCTCAGCCAGTTTAGGCAACGTCATTGATGTTGCTTTCCAACCTTTGTGAACTAGCGTGCCGTTGAATGGCGCGCTGCCTGTTACGTTGCCAGTTAGGCGGATTTCTTGTGGGTTGAAGCCTTCTTCAACAGTAATGCGAGTTTCTTCGTCTTCGTTACGAACGTGTGCTAGCGTCACGTAGTCGCTTAATACTTTTTGACCACCAGTGTGGATTACGCGAGCGGCTGCGCCAACTTCCTCATCAGAGAATGACGTTAGGTCTTCTTTTAGGAAGTCAATTAGACGAGCTTCTTGCTGCATGATAGAAAGCAGCTGCATTGCAGAGTCTGTAGATGCAGTAGCAAGCTTAGATTCAACTTCTACAACACGCTCGACGACTTTCTCTACTTCCACGACTTTTTCTACTTCTACGATCTTCTCGACTGGCTTCTCAACCTCGACGATTTTCTCGACTGGTTTTTCTACCACTTTCTCGATCACTTTAGATTTGCGAGATACCGCGATTAGAAGAAGTAAAACACTCGAAGCCGCAAGGCCTGCGTGCAACATATCGAACGTTTGAGGAATTAGGTTCAAATCAATGTTCATGACATTTTTCTCTTTCTATTGATTTACTGGTGCTCAGTATTGGCTCATGTGTGTTTACTAAAAGGATCGGCTTTGCGACCTGCACCAAGTTTAGACATTAAAATGATGGTGGATGGTAGCATATTCAAGGCTTAAGACTGTAATAATTCGTGAATATACCGCATGATTAGCATGAAAAATCAACGATTAGATAGGGATGCAAGCGTTGTTGCTTGATGTTTATCCACATGTGGCGCAGTATTTCCATCATTATCGAAGCTTTGCACGTAATTAACGTGGAACACTAAATGACATACAGCACGGCTCAACAGAGCATTCTCAAACGGTATTCTGCTTCTATTGTCGCTTTCATTGCGGTGCTTATCGTGACAGCGGCTATGGTTGGTGTTGCTTATAAAATCCAGCAGCGCTATACGATGACCATCTTCGATACTTTGGCGGATCGCCAAGCTGAATCTTTAAAATCTTCGGTAGAAAATGACCTTGAGTTTATCGGGGCAGGCGCGAATTTTTTTCACTCTGTCGATGACTCATACTGGTCACAATTTCCCTTGTATGCCAAACAAGTCGTTAATGGTTCCAAAAGCCTAGTTGGTCTGCAATGGATGGAGCGTGTTGACCCACAAGATCTCGATCGCTTCTTGGAAAAAACGCGTAAAACGTTTCCTGATTTTCATATCTTTACCGTGCCAAAAGATGGGCCTAAAACCAATGGCTACATCTTAAAAGATGGCGCTCCGGCGTTTATTGCAACCGACATTTACCCAAGAACGCCGCAGAACCTTTCTCTGCTTGGCTTCTATTCTTCGCGTTTGCGTTTTGAACTGATTCTAGATGACATTCTTACTCAGGGTAGAGCCAACATTTCCGATAAAGTGCGCTTGCTTCAAGATGGATACGATCAATCCCTCGATAAAACTGGATTGTTGGTCTATCACCCAGTGTTTAGCTACGACAACCACGAGCTTCTGGGCGTTGTCGTCGGTGTTGTTCGCAGCACTGTCTACTTCGACGAGTTGATCACCAAGACAGCGACAGAGCTTGATATGTCGATTAAGGTGGAAGATTTAGGCTTTGATGCATACGACGACCCATTGCTGTTTCAGAGCGATAATTGGAGTGACCTGAAAGGGAAAACTATTAGCCGCAAGATTCAACTACCCAATAGAGAATGGAAGGTAGAATTCAAGCTAACGGAATCCGTTTCTGCTTGGGAGCGCTCCGTGCTTTACGGGACGGGGATTGCGGGCTTGGTTATTGCACTTTTGATCAGTTATATAGTGAATCTACAGTCACGGGAAAAAGAGCGTTTAGCGGTCATGCTGGATAATAAAACGGTAGAACTAAAACGCATGGCAGAGTTAGACCCGTTGACTCAGTTACTCAATCGTCGCGTATTTAACGACAACTTACTGCATTATATTAATACTGGCGTTGCCTTTAGTTTGGTTGGCTTTGATATCGACCACTTTAAACGCATCAATGATAAGCACGGTCACTTAGCTGGTGATGAAGCTTTGCTCCATGTTACTCGATTGGTCAATGCGAATTTACTTGAAGGCGATCGCTTCTACCGAGCTGGCGGTGATGAATTCTGCATACTCTCTCGTTTAACCAATAAAGAAGAGTTGGCTGCTTATTTAGAGAAACTGCGTGGTATTGTCGCCAGCTCTCCTTTTGAATACGGGGCAACTCCTATTATCTGTTCTTTGAGCATTGGTGCAGCAGTGCATAAAGATGAAGATCCTGAGAGTTTATTCCACAAAATGGACGTGCAGCTCTACCAAAGTAAGGAAAATGGTCGAAACTCTGTATCGATCGGCGATTAATTCAGCGAGCAAATTCGAGTTTTGAGATTGGTTACGGTAGAATCTCACGCTTTCAAATTTACGTTAGGAATCAAGACAAACTATGAACCATAACCGTATCGTCTGCTTCGATTTAGAAATGTGCTGCTGGAGTGAAAACGGCGTAGGTCGCACGGGTGAAATCATTGAAGTTGGTTTGGCTGAAATAGATTTGTCGAAAGGTGAAATCGTTAAGCGCGCTCAATACTACGTAAAGCCTGAACATGATGAAGTCTCATTGTTTTGTGCAGAATTAACTGGTATCACACCACGTAAAATTGAAAAGCAGGGCAGACCATTAGAGGAAGTGCTGAAGTCGATGCTGAAGAACTTTGGCGGTCGTAATAAGATCTATGCCTCTTGGGGACGTGATGACCTCATCTTGCTTGAAGAGTGCCAACAAAAAGGCATTGATGCCCCGTTTAGTGAGTTCATTAATCTAGCGACCTTGTATCGCATACAAAACCGCTTGAAAGAAAAACGCATTGGTCATAAAGCCGCACAAGAGGCCAAAGGCATCGAATGGGAAGGTCGCCAGCATTCCGGTTATGTAGATGCATACAACTTGGCGAAACTTGCACTGACCATGCTATAAGCTTCTGTTTTCATAAATCTTTCATCGGATTTCAGTCTTCTCGTCATAAGCCGGCTTTACTTTGGTTGTTAGTAAATAACAACAATGTTGGCTAGCCTCTTGCGGAGATGACGATGTTTGATTCGGCTTAATCCAGACTAGAGACACAAAAAACGCGCTCATGTAGCGCGTTTTTTATTGGTTCTTACTTTTGTTGAGGCTGTATTTTATTGAGGCAGCGCTTTACTGAGACTGTAATTTCGCACGGATAAAGTCGCTGTGGTCGACGTAGAGCAGCTCCGCTGTTTTTCGAATGACGGCATCTTCCAATGGGTCAATTTCACCGTCAGCGTACGCTACTTCCCACATACTCTTGATCAGTTCATAGCGGGTTTCTTGTGAAAGCTCACGCAGTTGAGACGTAAAGTCATAAAGGGAAGTCGACTCACTCGATCGGTTCTGAGCCTGATTCAGTAGGGTGTCGGTCTCTTCTTCTGTTAGGGAAAGCAATTTCATGATCAAAGAGCGTTTGGTCGCTTGCTCTCTTTCATCGATTTGATGGTCCGCACCAGCTACTTCACAAAGCAAACATGCTATCGCCATATTGGGTGACAGTGTGTTGGATTGGCTAAGGTCCGAGCCTTCTATAAGTTGTTTAAATAATGAAGTAAGCGAATTAAACATGTTGAGCACCAAGCTGTTATCTGTTTATTTAAGATGGTAATGGTTTGAGCAAATCTCAAGGTCTTGATTGAATTTGATCAAGATCTCATACGATTGAGATGACATTTTTGCTCAATACAGTATTTGACCGCCAAAAAGCAGATTTATTCCTCAACCTTTGTCGGCGGGAAATCGATTGAATCGCCTTCACTCGTTAAGATGCTGATATTATTTGGCTTTCCGTCTTCATCCAACCTCAGCTCGCCAATCGCACTTTGGTTCACGAGTCGATAAAAATTGTGGTTGCTTGGTGCGCGTTTAAAAATCTTCAAACGCTTGCGCTTTGTGAACAAGTTCAATGGTGAACGAGGACTATACAGCAGACGATCCATTGCATCACATGCGTTCAGCAGTTGTGCAGGAAATTGGTTCTTAATCCCACTGCAAGTGATCTGATAGATGTTTGGACTATTGCGGCGGAAGCGCAACTTGATGTCATAAGCGAAAGAGTAGTGCACATCGCCAGAGAGAATCACGAAGTTAGTTGGGGTTTTGGTGTGAGTGAAAATACTGATCAAAGTATTTGCACTGCCCGGATGCGCCATCCAGTTTTCTGCGTCAATCAGTAATGGCTGACCCAAGCCCGTCATGATGCGTTGCAGCGTTTCAATAAACTTCACACCAAACATGGGCGCGGCAGAGACAATGATCACTTTGTCTTGATGCATCAACTCTTGGTGGAATTCAATCAAGGCTTCCCAATCCATCAAGCCTGATGGTTTGTTCATACGAGACTCTGAACGCCAACGACGAGTACGTGTATCCAGTACCACCACTTTTGGTGAGGTGTGAATCGTGTAGTGCCAATCTTCAAAACGATAGAGGTACTTTATGAACTCGTCTTGAGATTCTGAACTCAGCTCTTCAAAGTAACGGCGCGCATGCTCCATAAACGGGGCGTTGAATTTTTCTGGCGCGTTTCCCCAACCTTGGCATAACCAGTAAGCGATCAGGCTGTTACCGATGATGCGATGTGAGAAGAGGTTCTCATTGGCAGCTTTTTCCCAGCCAACCGTGAGATTCCAATCGTCGGTCACGTCATGATCATCAAAGATCATGTAAGTAGGAACGTGAGCAAGCAAACGTTGGACTTTATTCAAGCCTTCAACAAAAGCATCGATGTGGACTTTCTCATCACGCCAATGCTGCTGCCATTTCGGCTCTAACGCTTTTCCGCCCGTTGTAAATTCTCTTTCCAATAAACGTTCACGATTGACTAGCGTCCATGGTACTGGAGACCAAACGAGCAGGTACATCGCAAACAGTTCGGCAAAACTGATGAGATGATTTTCACATTCACGTGAACTGAAAATAGGGGTGCCACGATGGGGGAAGAACTTGCTAAGTAAGCTGCCATTGTCAACGTAGTGGGGCAGAATGATATCTCGACCATAAAAGCAATCTGGGCTTTGATACAGTTCTTGCGTGTTTCTTATTGGTGCTTGAGCGAACTCTTCATCAGGTAAGCCCAATAACTCGACCAACTGTTCGATGGCGTCCAGCATTGGCCCCGCCACATGATCGGCATAGATTTGATCGCCGCTCATGATCAGCATATCTGGGCGGTCTTCTATCTGCTGGCTAGCAACTTTAGCGTCTGCTTGGACGAGTGTGTCCTTACTAAAATGATGTGGGTTACGACAAGAACCGTGCAATACATAATCAGCTTTCTCGCTGATCAAGAATTCTACACCTTGCTCTGTTTGCTTATCTTCGCCATAGATAAGATGGGGCATCAACTCGGTTAACAAACCGGATTGAGTATGGAGCTGATAACGCAGTGTACGGTGGGTAGGAAATTCGCCTTGCAGCGTCAGCATGCAAACCCAAGCACGTTTACCGACTTGTAATAGATGCTCTTTTGAAACAGGCTGAGAATAGTATTGTTCACCCGTGCCAGCATCGCTGATTTCAACCAAGCCTTCGAGAGGTTGCGTGGTCACCAACCAAATATTCACTTCCTTCGCGGTGACCTTTCTTAAAATCGGGCCGGCAACAATCAGGGGAAGAGAGGAAAGTTCATTGGTGTTGAGCGATGTTGGCAAAGTGGTTCCTTAGTATTTTGAATCAGTGTTCTGAATCTTCTTCGAGTATTTCGATAACTTGTGAGCTGCTAAGTTCATGTCCCATCAGAAACAAACCTAACATGGCGTCGGCTTTTGACGCACTGTCGCTATCTTCATCAAGGATTTGTTGTAGGCGAGTACGAATCAAGTCAATTTCATGCTCAACAAAACCACGGCCTTCTTCTTCGCCTTGGCCATCTTCTGGTGCATTATCGAAATGCATAAACAGCATATCACCATCAAGCGTGGTGCTCTCTAAACGCTCTGGTAGCCATTCTTCACCCATTACGATATCGGGATCGCTACCATCAGGCAAATTGTTGATAAGGGAGATGAGTTCAGATGCTTTCACGATAAACTGCGGATTTGGTCATTGGTTTTCTATTGTATCGACCAAACCGGAAAAAACTAAGCCCTTTCATCATCGAAACGTTTTAATTGCTTGCATTGTCATCATTTTGTTGTTGTGAGTAGACCGCCAAATATCGATAACTTTCACTTTAAATAAATTAGGAGATATAACTAATCAATCTTCAAAGGTGAAATCACGAATTCAATTATTGGTCCGATGAGTAGATTGATTTCATCAACAAATCTCAGCACTCTACGTCACCAATCGGTAATGAGAATGATTATCGATAATTAATTTGACTGACGTATAAATAGAGTTTTGAAATGAAACGAATAATGACCTTACTTTGCTTAGCGCCTGTATTTGGTGTGAGTGCTGCTGATAACAAGATTGAATCTTTCATGAATGCTTTTCATGAGAATCCTTCAAAAGTAATGAACGAGTTACCCCAGAAAGAAGGCGACACGTCTCCCATCATTGTTGAAGAATCGGAATCCATTCGAGCATCCGTGCGTGATGTCATTATGGAGAGAGCGACATCAGAATCTCATCACTCATTTTCTGCAAATCTTAATAATGACAACCCGGCGCGTTTGGTGGATGTGGGGACTGGCTTGATTCGCAATCTCGATGAGCTTCACCGTCAAATACCGAATTCAAAGCGACTTGAAGTACAACCTTGGTCCGACACCTACTGGCCTCTGTATTCTGGTGCTGCTGCTTGGCGTTATGGCGACAGGGAACTCAGTGCGAGCAATTGGCAAGAGTATTTTGACTTTTCGCACATTCAAAAACCGGTAGTCTCGGTTCAAGGACAGGATCGAGAGGATTTATCTCCGGCAGAAAAATACGATTTGCTGGTGGGGGATACTCAATTTACGCTATCAAAACGTTCGTGGGACTCTGGCAAAGGGTACTACGAATCGAATGGCAGTGTAGAACGCTGGATGGGACTGTGCCATGGATGGGCTGCTGCGGCTTATATGCTTCCTCGACCAACGCAATCCGTCACTGTGCCAGATGCCAATGGGGAGCCTTTAAAGTTTTACCCTTCTGATATCAAAGCACTTGGAACTTTATTGTGGGCAGAAGCGCCGTTTGAAACTCGTTTTATTGGTGGGCGATGTAACATAAAGAACCCAGCAAAAGATGAAAATGGGCGAGTGATTGAACCGGATTGTAATGACACCAACCCAGCCAGTTGGCACTTAGCGGTGCTAAACCAGTTGGGGTTATCTGGCCGTAGCTTGATCATGGATGCTACTTACGATTATCAAGTTTGGAACCAGCCTGTTTTAGGTTACAACTTGCAATATTTTAATCCACAAACGTACCGCTCGGCCTCCGACCCTGCAGATGTCATGATCAGCTTGGAATCTTACGACAAAGATCGTTTCTCTGCATATCGCTCACGTCGCGCAGCTTCCATTGTTGGTGTTCAAATGCAAGTCGAATACATGGTTGAAACGAATCCTACGCATCGCTCGACTGACATGCCCCGTTATGATGGCGTATCACGAGTGACGTATTACTACGACCTTGAAATCGATGCAAATGGACAAGTAATTGGAGGGGAGTGGTATCAAAATCGTCACCCAGATTTTCTTTGGACGCCAACACCAGCAGCGATGGCGAAATCCTATTATGATGGAAATGGCGAATGGGATATGTCTTTACCGATTCCGCAGAGTTGGCAGTACCAAGCACCACGTGCTTCTCGCTACACACAACCAATGACGGCAGTCGTCGAAGCTCTGTTTACCGCTTCGTCAGGTAAGCAGGATGACCAAGATGGATGGAAAAAAATAAAAACCAACACGGAGAGTGGCTCGCAGTGTCTTGATGTGGAGTACCGCGCATCAGGTGAGGGCTCAAGAGTATTTGGTTGGCGTTGTCATAATGGGGATAACCAAGAGTGGAAGTTAACTTCTGCAGGGAAGCTCATGAGTCGAAGTAACTCAGAATTGTGCCTCGATCAGAAAGGTATCGAGATTACTCTTGAGGAGTGTGGGGATGTTCCTACCCAACAATGGCGATGGGAAAACGGGCAGATAAAGAACCGCCTTGATAATTCGTTGAAGTGGAATGACCGCACTTGGCTAGTTGAAGCCGATGTACAAGGCAGTGAGTGGTATTTGGAATAGTTGAGATAAATACAGAGCCCGCTATCGTAGCGGGCTCTCTTTATCATTGCTTAATAGTCGTTACAGCTGCCTTCAAATGTCCAGAACCAGTAGTTCTGATAAGGGTCTGCTCCCCAGTTATCTTGTGTCGCAACAAAGCGGTTGCCCCAATACTTCACTGAAGAACCGGCAGGGTAGTAATTGTAAGGTGACCACTCTTGCAGAGATGCGCACTGGTCTTGTGGTTCTGGGTTTGGCTGTGGCGTTCCGTATGCCTCACTGACGGCAAGGTAGGCGTCAGAAGCGCTCTGCGTATTTGTTACAGTGACATAAATGTCTGAACCTTGAATACCACCAAAACCACACGCTTCTTCATTACCCATATTGGTCGATGAGCAGTCGTAATCTGAAGGTGTTGCTGGGCGATCAATCGCTACATAAAGTTCCACATTACCAAAGCCATTGTAAGTTTGTACCCAAACATCATCGCTAGAGGCTCGACGCAGAACGAACTGTTGCTCGTCTGCCGTGTTTCTTTGGATCGCGACAGGTATGTTGAGCGAAAGCTCGGTCATGCCAGTATCCGGTCCAGGGTTTGGATTAGGTTGACCGCTTTCACAGTTCATCACCTGAACACCCACTTGAGAGAACGCAGACGTGACAGCGGAGCTTTCATATCCCAGCTTTTGCGCTGCCTTACATACGCCTTCTGCACCTTGCTGGAAGGTTGAGTTTGGCGTCCAGTACAACTGGTTCGCCGTTGCGTAAGCCATGAATGCTGTTTTGATGCTCCAGCCTGAGCTTGTCGCTAGGTGGTAAAAGGCTTTGTTGAAAATGCCTGAGCTGTGGTGCACATCGATGCCATTGTAGTATTGGTTTATATGGTCGATCGAGGAACCGTCATGGCTTGGGTTGATGAAGTAACGCATAGCGGGTGAGTACTTCATCACGTGTTCACCCATCTTCCAGTTGAAGCTACCATGCACGTATTGGCTAAGTGCAGCAGCAGCGACGTCAGAAAATGATTCGTTCATTCCGCCAGACATGCCGCGATATTCCAACCCTGAGTTTTGCTCGGTGAAACCGTGGCTGACTTCATGTGCGATAACATCCCAAGTCGCAAGAGGGTACATAGAGCTGTTGCCATCACCAAAGGTCATCTGACGACCATCCCAAAACGCGTTGCCATAGTTTGAGCCGTAGTGAACGCGCATGGTGAGTTTTTGTTGAATAGGACGTGCGCCAAGCCACTCACGGTACATGTCAAATACACGTTGGCCGAAGTAGTGTGCATCGTTCATTGGCGCGTACGCTCCATTGATTTCTCGGTAGTTATTCACGTTGCAGTTGAAGCGATGAACTTGACCACCCCATTGTTGGTTGTTCATGTTGATCGTTTCGACATTATCACTGTTCATCTGACAGTATTGGTCAACTTGGAATCCACCAAACTTTGTATTTGGACCAAAGTAATAACGGCCACTTTTTTGGTTGCCGCCTGGGCCTTCTGCTTCAAGAAATGCAAGACCTTCCCATTGGTCCATGATCTCTCCTGACTTTGCATCGACCAGCGTAATAGGACGAGAGGGACGTAGATTAACAATTTTCACCGCATCGACTTTGTAGATAAGGTGCGCGGTATTTTGTTCGTCTAGCCAAACCATTAGTTCCGCACGAGCATCATTCTCTGTCGACTCGTTAGATGCAAAACCTTGCTGAGTGCCCATTGCGATTTCAATCGCTTGGTTTGCGCTGATCATTGGCAGCGTCGAGTCTAAGTCGTTGTCGATTCCAACCACCACATTACCGTCAATCGATTGAGCAAAGC
Source organism: Vibrio jasicida 090810c (assembly GCF_002887615.1). Lineage (NCBI taxonomy): Bacteria > Pseudomonadati > Pseudomonadota > Gammaproteobacteria > Vibrionales > Vibrionaceae > Vibrio > Vibrio jasicida. Next base: position 191,735 of record NZ_CP025792.1, read on the forward strand.
CTTTTGCGGAGAGATCTGCGACGACAGAGTGACCATATACAGGTACGCCGTAATGCAATTGTTGCTTACGAACTAACGTTTGTTGACCTATTTCTACTCGGTTGATGTTCTGATAACTCAGTTCGGTACTTGCTGGCATATAGGATGATTCACCAGCAATATTGAGTGCTTCAGAGAGGTCAGTTTGAGAGTGTTCCACAATTTGTGCTGCCTGCGAGGCGAACGCGAAAGGGACAAGCGATAATAAAGTGACGTTTCGCATAATTAACCTTTGATTATGATTGTGTATTTTCTTATGTGTATGTATTCATAGCAAAAATGCGATTGCAGATTAAAGATAAAATCCAGAAATGCGTAAGTGCAATTGGTTGAATATTTGAGGTTAATTCAAAACAAATTTATAAATCGCCTAAAATATGGGCGGTTATAACGAGGTTAAGTAGTCCTGTAGGAATTTTTAACCGATAGACGAATAAAGTCAGATATACTCTTTGTGATTGAATACTGTCTCTAATTACAGCGACATAGGAGAGTTATGAAACACCTACTAGGAACATCGCTAGCCTGCTCAGGCTTATTGCTAAACGGAGCCGCATTTGCTGAGTCGAAGCATGCTGAACAAGAGTGGGGCATTGCTGCGATGTACCGGACTGCTGCGATTCCTTTTTATACTGCTGACGATGACTCGACGGTAAGCACGTTTGTGCCAATGATGTTCTTTGAGAATGAGCACCTTTACATTGATGGCCTTGAAGGTGGTGTGTTCTTATATGATGAGGACGACTCAGATTGGCGTGCAAGTGCGATCATGCGCTTGCGCTTTGTTGACATACCTAAATCGGTTCAAAACGCTTTTGAGGGCGATCGTGTCGACTTCGGTGGCCAAATTCGTTACAACTTTGACGAGAACTGGCGCGCCGAATTCGAAGTGATGACGGATGACGAATTCCAATTTCATTCCAACTACCGTATCGCGGCTAACTATGAGTTAGGCGACTGGGAGTTGGAACCTTCTTTTACCATTCGTTATAAAGATGCCGATTTCAACAGTACTTATTACTCGTTTGATGAAGTAACGGGCGAGAAAATTGGTGCAGGTATTGATGCGAACTTAGGCATTAAAGCCCGATACCACGTCATTTCTAATTTGTACCTACTCGGCGAAACGAGCATTACTCGTCTCGACAGTGAAGCGTACAACAGCCAAATTGTTGAAGACCGCTATCAGGGTGAAGTATTCGTTGGCTTTGGTTTTTTCAATGACAAAGGGAAGGCTCGTAAATCAGAGTTGAGCAACCGTCCGTATCTGCGTGTTGCACACGGCTGGGCAACGCCTTCCAATATTGGCGATATTTTCAAATTTAATGCCGAGAAGGACGAGTACAACAACCAGCTCACCTCATTATTCTACGGACACCCATTGACGGATGAAATCTTCGGTTTCCCAATTGATATCTATCTAACACCAGGTTTGGTTCATCATTGGTCATCTGAAGTTCAATCGTCCAGTACTGAGTATGTAATGGCGATTAAGGCTTACTACACCTTTGATTGGCCGACCAAATGGCGTTTCGGTGTCGCAGAGGGTATGTCTTACATCGATAACATCACCTACATCGAAGGTACTGAGATGGAAGAGAAAGGTTACACCGCAAGTAATTTGCTGAACTATCTCGACTTCTCATTTGATGTGAATGTAGGTGATCTGTTTAACCAGAAAGATTGGGAAAACATGTGGGTAGGTTACTCATTACATCACCGTAGTGCTATCTTCGAGAGTGCTTCTCAGTTTGGCCGCATCAAAGGCGGTAGTAACTACAATACGATCTACTTCCAGTACGATTTTTAAGCTCAGCTGAAAACAAATACGAATAAGCCTCATCTTGACATGAGGCTTATTTATTTTCTGTTAATTGGTAATTATTCTTATTTCCATTCTTCTGTATTCTTATTTATTATCCATTTAATTTAAAACCATTTTAATATTTAATAGAATTGACACCTCTCTGACCTATTAATATTTCATTCATATAAAACGTTGAAATGAAATATAAGATTGCATTTTGTATTTTTTAATAATTGACTGTGGTCAAGATTATCACCCCTTAAATCTACAAGGATATTAATAGTGGCGGGTGGCCATGCCTTAGTTGCTCAAGGCTTGTGCTGTTTAGCTTAATTGATGGTTTTGTAGAAATGTTGCTTTGATTTGCCTTGTGTATTAATTAAAGCGAAATTAGATATTTTCAATGAATGCCTATTTTGAAAATACAATCTCTATGTCTTTTATTTCTAACAAGTGTTATTTCCCCACTTAAAGCTATTAATTAAGCGCCACGACCAAATTCAAAAACGTAATTTAGGAAAAAACCATGAGTCAAAATGGTAAGTTTAATATTACTCGGCGTGATGCTTTAAAGGGTGGTTCTGCACTTGGCGCTCTAGCGCTAGCAGGAAACGCGCTTTCTCTCCCGTTTGCAACTAAAGCGGTTGCCAAAGAAACACCAGCAAAACCAAACGAAAAAATTGTCTGGTCGGCATGTACCGTAAACTGTGGTTCTCGTTGTCCGCTTCGTATGCACGTGGTCGACGGTGAAATCAAATGGGTAGAAACCGACAACACGGGTGATGATGTTTACAACCACAATCACCAAGTTCGTGCTTGTTTGCGTGGTCGCTCTATGCGTCGCCGTGTTTACTCGCCAGACCGTTTGAAATACCCACTTCTTCGCGTTGGTAAGCGTGGTGAAGGTAAGTTCAAACGCATCACTTGGGATGAAGCCTTTGACCTCATTGGTGATAACCTAAAACGCATAATTAAAGACCACGGAAACGATGCGGTGTACCTAAACTACGGTACAGGTACGCTTGGTGGCACAGTAACTAAGAGTTGGGATCCGAGCGCGACATTGGTTGCTCGTATGATGAACCTTTGTGGTGGTTACCTAAATCACTACGGTGACTACTCTGCAGCAAACATCGAATGTATGTCAGAGTACTTCTACGGTTCGTTCGTTGATAACAACTCGATTGATGATGTTCAAAACGCAGACCTATGTCTGATGTTTGGTAACAACCCAGCAGAAACTCGTATGTCGGGTGGTGGTCAGGTTCACAACTATGTGGATGCGAAAAACATCAGTCACACTCGCACGATTTGTATCGACCCTCGTTACACTGACACTGCTGCAGGCCGTGAAGACCAGTGGATTCCTATCAAGCACGGTACAGATGCAGCTTTAATTGCAGCCATCGCCCATGTATTGATTACGGAAGATAAAGTCGATCAAGACTTCCTTGACCGTTACTGTGTGGGTTACGACCGTAAAACGCTTCCGGCATCAGCGCCAGAAAACGGCAGCTACAAAGATTACATCATGGGTACTGGCCCAGATGGCATCGAGAAAACCCCAGAGTGGGCACAGCCTATCACGGGCATTCCAGCAGATGTGATTTTGAAACTTGCACGTGAAGTTGGCGATGCTAAACGCATTTACATTACCCAAGGTTGGGGTCTACAACGCTCAGCAAATGGTGAGCAAGCGTGTAAAGCGGTAATGATGTTGTCATTGCTACGTGGTCAAGTTGGCTTGCAAGGTGGTGGTACTGGTGCTCGTGAAGGTAACCACTCATACCCATTCCAACGCTTCCCGAAAGTGCCAAACCCAATCAGCGCGTCTATCCCAATGTTCCTTTGGACAGACGCGATTTACCGCGGTACGGAAATGACAGATCTGACCGACGGCATTAAAGGCGTGCAGAAGCTACAAAACAACATCAAGTTTATCTGGAACTATGCAGGTAACTGTCTGATTAACCAACACTCAGACATCAACCGCACACACGAAATTCTTCAAGATGAAAAAGCGTGTGAAATGATTGTGGTGATCGACAACCACATGACGTCTTCTGCGAAGTATGCCGATATCGTACTGCCAGACTGTACAACGTCAGAGCAATCGGACTTCTGTATGGATGGTGCAGCTGCATCAATGCCTTACTTCATCTTTGCAAGCCAAGCGATCAAGCCTCGTTTCGAATGCAAACCTATCTACGACATTATGTCTGGTGTGGCGAAACGCATGGGCGTGTTTGATGAGTTTACTGAAGGTCGCACTCAAGAAGAGTGGCTGCAATGGATGTACGCTCAGACCGTTAAACAAAACAACGATCCAAACTTGCCGTCTTACGATGAGATGAGAAAGCAGGGTATCTACAAGAAGCAATTCGACCGTCCACACGTGGCGTACGAAGACTTCCGTCGTGACCCAGAAGCGAACCCATTACCATCGCCATCGGGCAAGATTGAAATCTACTCCGAGACGTTAGCGAAGATCAACGAAGAATGGGAATTGGACGAAGATGAATCAATCAAGCCATTACCAGAATACGTTTCGACGTTTAATGGCTGGGATTCTCCTGATCGTAAAGAGTACCCACTTCAGCTAACGGGTTTCCACTACAAAGCTCGTGCGCACTCTACGTACGGCAACGTCGACATCCTAAAAGCAGCGGCACCACAGGAACTTTGGATCAACCCAATTGATGCAGCGTCACGCAACATCGACAACGGTGACTTGGTTAGCGTGCGCAGCAAGTTTGGTGAAATGAACGTTCGCGTAAAAGTAACCCCACGCATCATGCCACACATCGTTGGCTTAGGTGAGGGCGCATGGTACTCACCAAATGGTAAAGGTGTTGACCAAGCGGGTTCAATCAACGTATTGACGACACAACGTCCAAGCCCGTTGGCAAAATCAAACCCGAGCCATACCAACCTCGTTGAAGTGACGCTAATTAAGAAAATGGGGGCTAAATAATGAGCACAGCGAAGCAGTATGGCTTTTACATTGATTCAAGCAAATGTACTGGCTGCAAAACATGTCAGCTCTCTTGTAAAGACAACAAAGATCTGGGTATCGACCGTAACTTCCGTCGTGTTTACGAATACGTAGGTGGCAACTGGACGGAAGAAAATGGCGCGTTCCGTCAAAACGTGTTCGCGTACTACCTATCGATCTCTTGTAACCACTGTACTAACCCTGCGTGTACCAAGGTTTGTCCATCAGGTGCAATGCACAAGCGTGAAGAAGATGGCTTTGTTGTTGTTGATGAAAGCGTGTGTATCGGCTGTAAATCTTGTCACATGGCGTGTCCTTACGGCGCACCTCAATACAGCGAAGAAAAAGGTCACATGACTAAGTGTGATGGCTGTTACGAACGTGTCGCAGAAGGCTTAATGCCAGTGTGTGTTGATAGCTGTCCATTGCGTGCGATTGAGTTTGGTCCAATTGATGAGCTACGCGCGAAATACGGTTCAAACGCGGATGTGGCACCACTGCCAGATTCTCGCATTACGAGCCCGAACCTGATCGTGAAGCTAAATCCAAATGGTCGTCCAACCAATGACCGCACTGGTTTCCTACAGAATCCAAGAGAGGTGAAATAATGTTATACGAAGCACCATTAGTTGCCTTTACGGTTCTTGCTCAAACAGCGGTTGGCGCGCACCTAACGGTTAATGCGTTCGAGAAATTCGGTAAGCCACCACGTGTGACAGAACCTCGTATGAACATCGCTCGTTTCGCAATCTTGGTTGTAATGGGATTGGGTTTCTTGTTCTCAACCACTCACTTAGGTAGCCCGCTTCGTGCCTTCAACGCATTAAACCGTGTTGGCAGTGCAGCGCTATCTAACGAGATCTTAACGGGTGCAAGCTTTCTGTCTCTAGCGGGTTTGTACTGGTTGCTGACGATTCTAAAAATCGGTAGCGAAGGCGTTCGTAAAATCGTGAACTGGTTGTCTATCGCCGTCGGCGTGATTTTCATGTTCGCGATGGCGAATGTTTACCAAATCGAGACAGTGCCAGCATGGTACTCACCAATGACCACGGTAGCGTTTTGGTTCACGGTCGTGACTTCGGGCCTGATGTTTGGTTACACGCTGATCAACGTATTGGACGTGACGGCTGAGAAAACCAATCGTCGCCTAATGTGGGCTGGTGTGAGCTTGATTGCGCTGAACCTAGCGTTCTCAGTAATGCAGACCATTTACTTTGCAGGTATCTCAACGGCGATTCACAGTGGCTTGGAGCAAATCACCATGCTATCTGGCTATGTTGCTGGTCATGTGTTGTTGCTTGTGGTTGCTGCTGCTCTTTGGGTATTCGCTGAGTTGTTTACCACAGAAGGTCGTCAGAAGAATTTGCTGGTTATTGTGGCATTCGTTGCCTTGTTCGTCGCAGAGATTCTGGGTCGCAACGTATTCTACGGCATGCACTTTACATCTGGTCTGTACTGATAGCCGTTATTTGTGCTGATAAACGTTATTTGTACTGATAACAATTAGCGGAGTGGGGCGAGTGTTCGTCCCACCTCTTTTCCGTTTTACTTAATCGAAGAAGAAAAACACCAGTCATCAAAGGTACTTCATGCAAATTTCTCAACTTGAACCACAAGATACCAGCATCGTTCTTAAGCTGTTTGGTGCACTGTTTTACTACCAACCAAAAGATTACCCAGCGGCAAATCTCGATACGTTGCTAAGCAATACTGATACACCAATTGAAGCGCTTAATGACATGCTACGCAGCTTTCAAAACGAGAGCGAAGAGGCACTGCAAATGGAGCACGATCGCATGTTTGCCGGTATTGGTGAGATGCCAGCGCCACCTTGGGGTTCGGCTTATCTAGATAAAGAAGCGGTGTTGTTTGGTGAATCAACCATTGAATATCGTTACTTCTTGCAGCGTTGTGGTTTTGCTTTGGAGTCTGACCAACGCGAGCCAGAAGACCAGATTGGCTTGATGTTGATGGTGTTAGGCATGTTGATTGAAACTGAACAGCAAAAACTGGCGGCTGAAATGCTACGCGAACACTTGATGACGTGGTTTGGCTTTTTCAACAAGCGCTTCAAAAAAGCGGTGACTCTCACGCCTTACTCAAAACTGTCGAACCTTACTGAAGAATTACTTCAATCCTTGAGTGAGCAATACCAAGTCGTTGTGCCAGCAAAGAGAGATTACTCGGATGCGCCAGTCTGAATCGGTTGATCTAAGCAAGCGACGTCTGTTTTCGTTCCGTCGCGCGCCAGTAGAGCAAGCTCAAGAGCCTCGTGTTAAAGCGAGACCGCCGTATGCGGTGGAAGAGTCGATGTTCACAAGGCTATGTGATGGATGCGGAAAATGCGCTTCTGCATGTCCAAGCCAAATCATAGAAATGGTTGATGGCGTTGCCGCGTTAGACATCAGTTACTCAGCATGTGATTTATGCGGCGCGTGTAAGTCGGCGTGCCCTACATTAGCACTTTCAAACCAAACAGAGTCTACAGGCTTGATAGCAACTATCTCGAACAGCTGCGAAAACTTATACGGTTATTGCGGCAGTTGCGAGGACAGTTGCCCTTATGATGCCTTGCAATGGCAAGATGATGTCAAACCTAAAATTGACGCTGCCAAATGCAAAGGTTGCGGACAATGCGCGCAAAGTTGCTACAACAGCATCATTAGCTTTGACTTAAAACGATAAAAAAGGGATTGGCGAGAACCAATCCCTTTTTGTTTGTATTCAATTCTATTTAATCTTACGCCAAGGTTGCCAATTGGCTTTGTGCGTCTGAGATGCCTTTTGCTGCAGCGTCTTCGCCCATGTTTAGCGCTTCTGCGTAAACAAATTCCACATCTGTGATGCCAACAAAGCCCAATACTGTGCGTAGGTATGGTGTCATGCTGTCGGTTGGTGAGTCTTTATGAAGACCGCCACGAGTGGTGACGACGATTGCTTTCTTACCTTCAATCAGGCCTTGAACGCCGTTTTCTGTGTATTTGAATGTCACGCCAGCACGAGCAATCAAATCAATCCAGTTTTTAAGCTGAGTTGGAATCGTAAAGTTGTACATTGGTGCTGCGATAACCAAAGTATCTGCTGCTTTGATTTCTTCAATTAAGGTATCAGATAGGTCAACCACCACTTGTTGTTCTTGCGAAAGATCTTCTGTTGCGCGAAGTGCTGTTGCAACTGAAAAGTCTAAAACTGGTAGTGGATTTGCAGCTAAGTCACGAACCGTTAGCTTATCTTGGTCTACATTTTTGATGAAGTCTTCAACCAGTTTGTTTGATTGAGAGTAATCGCCAAGGATGCTTGATTTAAGAGCTAGTACACGAGACATATGGATTTCCTTTAATAAGTGCTTTCGGCTATGTGATGCATTATAGGCAATGCTCAGCGACTCAAAACCCGATGGATTCGCTTAAGTTGTTCGAAAAAATTGAATGATTGCCGGATGCTGCTTTCCGTTATCTTGTTCTAGCCCTTATGTGCTACAATCCGCGCAGTTTTATGTAATGAAAAGAATAGGAAACGCTTTGACTTCGTCACAGCCCCCAAAAAAGAATCCCGCTGAAGAGCAAGCGGCACCGTCAAATGGTGCGCAAAATGCCAAAGCGAAGCAGGCTAATGCATCTCAAGCACAAGCTTCTCAGAATGCTGCGCCTCAGGCTCAAGTAAATAACGCGGCGTCACTGCGCAAGGCGCTTAACCAGTGCATGATGCGTGACCGCTTCCGCTTGAGTAAACGAATCTCTGGTGCAAGCAAAATCAAAAAAGACGCAGCGCGTACCGCTGTGTTTGATGAAATCGCATTAGACATCGCCAAATCCATGATGGTTGTGGAGCAACGTAGTAGCTACAAGCCAACGATTGAATATCCTGAAATCCTGCCTGTCAGCCAAAAGCGCGACGACATTGCGAAAGCGATCGAAGAAAACCAAGTGGTTATCGTTGCAGGTGAGACCGGTTCAGGTAAAACCACTCAGCTACCAAAAATCTGTGCTGAGCTTGGTCGCGGTAAATTCGGTCTGATTGGTCATACTCAGCCTCGTCGACTTGCGGCGCGTTCGGTTGCAAACCGTATTGCTGAAGAGATGGAAACCAAGCTTGGTGAGTTTGTTGGTTACAAGGTTCGATTCAACGATCAGATCTCTGAAAACACCCAAATCAAATTGATGACGGACGGTATTTTGCTGGCTGAAATTCAGCATGACCGCTTCTTAAATCAATACGACACCATCATTATCGATGAAGCGCACGAGCGCAGCCTTAACATCGATTTCATCTTGGGTTACTTGAAAGAGTTGCTGCCACGTCGTCCTGATCTGAAAGTGATCATCACGTCGGCAACCATTGACCCAGAGCGTTTTTCAAAACACTTCAACAACGCACCAATCATTGAGGTGTCAGGTCGTACTTACCCAGTAGAAACGCGTTACCGCCCACTAAGCGGTGATGACGATAATGATCGTGACCAACTTGAAGGTATCTTCGAAGCGGTAGACGAACTGTGCGATGAAGGTTTAGGTGACATTCTGATCTTCATGAACGGTGAGCGTGAAATCCGTGATACCGCTGATGCATTGTCTAAACGTAACCTGAAGAGCACAGAAATTGTGCCGCTTTACGCGCGTTTGTCGGCGGGTGAGCAAAACAAGATTTTCCAACCTCATGCTGGTCGCCGCATTGTACTGGCAACCAACGTAGCAGAAACCTCGTTGACGGTTCCGGGCATCAAGTACGTTATCGACCCAGGTACGGCGCGTATTAGCCGATACAGTTACCGTACTAAGGTTCAGCGTCTTCCAATCGAGCCAGTTTCTCAGGCGAGTGCGAACCAGCGTAAAGGTCGTTGTGGTCGTGTGGAAGAGGGTATCTGTATCCGTCTGTACTCAGAGGAAGATTTTGAGTCACGCCCGGAGTTTACCGATCCTGAGATCCTGCGTACTAACCTAGCGTCGGTTATCTTGCAGATGACCGCACTTGGTTTGGGCGATATTCAAGCCTTCCCGTTTGTGGAAGCGCCAGACAAACGTAACATCCAAGACGGTGTTCGTTTGCTGGAAGAGCTTGGTGCGATTAACGCAGAAGCGAAACCGTCCGATTCTCAAGGTAATAAGAAACGCCTGACCAGTATTGGCCGTCAACTTGCCCGCCTTCCAATCGACCCACGTTTAGCGCGTATGGTATTGGAAGCTCCAAAACAAGGCGCGCTGAAAGAAGTCATGGTTATCGCAGCGGCATTGTCGATTCAGGACCCGCGTGAGCGTCCAAGTGACAAGCAGCAATCATCAGATGACAAACACAAACGCTTCTTCCATGAAGAATCAGACTTCCTGACGTTGGTGAACTTGTGGGACTACATCCAGAAGCAACAAAAAGCGCTGACGGGCAACCAATTCCGCAAACAGTGTAAGCAAGATTACTTGAACTACTTGCGCGTTCGTGAGTGGCAAGATGTGTACTTCCAAATTCACCAATCCATGCGTGAAATGGAGTTCAAACTCAACGATGAGCCTGCGTCTTACCATGGCGTTCATAGTTCTATTCTTGTGGGTTTGTTGTCGCACATCGGTATGAAAGACCAAGAGAAGAATGAATATCAAGGTGCGCGTAACGCTCGTTTCCATATCTTCCCTGCATCAGGTCTATTCAAGAAACAGCCTAAGTGGATCATGTCTGCTGAACTGGTGGAAACCTCAAAACTTTGGGGTCGCATCATCGCTAAGATTCAGCCAGAGTGGATTGAACCATTAGCGAAGCACCTGATTAAACGTAGCTACAGCGAGCCACATTGGTCGAAGAAACGCGCAGCAGTCTTGGCACACGAAAAAGTGATGCTTTACGGGGTACCGATTGTTCCTAACCGTTTGGTGAACTACGGAAGTATCGATCCAACGGTGAGCCGTGAGATCTTTATCCGTAGCGCGTTGGTAGAAGGCGAATGGGATACCAAACACGCGTTCTTTAAGCAAAACCGCAAACTTCTGCAAGAGGTGGAAGAGCTTGAGCATAAATCTCGTCGCCGCGATATTTTGGTGGACGATGATGAGTTGTTTGATTTCTATGACCAACGTGTGGGTACGGAAGTCGTTTCTGGTAAGCACTTCGATACATGGTGGAAGAAGGCATCGAAAGACAACAAAGAGCTGCTGAACTTCGAGAAAGAGATGCTGTTCAAAGGCGATGCTAGCCACGTAACCGATTTGGATTACCCGAACTTCTGGCACCAAAACAACCTAAAACTTAAGCTGAGCTACCAGTTTGAACCGGGCGAAGACAGCGACGGTGTGACGGTACACTTACCGCTGCCGATCCTTAACCAAGTTGAGCCTGCGGGCTTTGACTGGCAGATCCCTGGTCTGCGCCATGAGCTTGTGGTGAGCTTGATTAAATCGCTGCCGAAGACGATTCGTAAAAACTTTGTTCCTGCACCAAACTATGCTGATGCTTTCTTAGCTCGCTCGACGCCAATGGAAGCACCTTTATTAGATTCGCTTGAAAAAGAGCTTCGTCGAATGACTGGTGTGGAAGTTCTGCGCGAAGATTGGAATATGGATCAAATTCCTGAGCACTTGAAGGTGACTTTCCGCGCGGTTGACCATAGAAATCGCAAGTTGAAGGAAAATAGCGACCTTCATGCGTTGAAAGAAAGCCTGAAAGACAAAGTTCAAGAAACGCTGTCTAAGGTCGCCGATGATGACATTGAGCAGCAAGGCTTACATACTTGGAGCTTTGGTGAACTGCCTAAGGTATATCAACAAAAACGCGGTGGTTACGACGTTAAAGCGTACCCGGCGATTGTGGATTCCAAAGACAGTGTAGAAATCAAACTGTACGAAACTGAATACGAGCAGGTGACGGCTATGCAAGCGGGTCAGCGTCGTCTGATCTTGTTAAACGTGCCGTCGCCAATCAAATACCTGCACTCTAACTTACCGAACAAGTCGAAGTTGGGTCTGTACTTTAACCCTTACGGGAAAGTGCTTGATCTGATTGATGACTGTATTGCTTGTGGTGTCGATAAGCTTATCGAAGAGCAGGGCGGTTTGGTTTGGGAGCCAGAGAAGTTTGATGCGCTGAAAGAACACGTTCGTGCAGAGTTGGGTGACACAGTTGTGGATATTGCACAACAAGTCGAAACCATTCTGACGACGGCTTTCAATATCAACAAAAAGTTGAAAGGCAAAGTGGATTTCACCATGGCATTTGCGTTATCTGACATTAAAGCGCAAGTGGAAGGTTTGATTTTCAAAGGCTTCGCAACAGAGTGTGGTTGGAAGCGTCTTCCGGACATTCTGCGTTACATGCGTGCGATTGAACGTCGTATGGAGAAGCTACCGATCGATCCAAACAAAGACCGTTTACACATGTTGAGAATCGAGTCAGTGGCGAGTGATTACAAAGAACTACTTAATAAGATTCCGAAAGGCATGGTGATTCCAGAAAACGTGAAAGAAGTGCGTTGGATGATCGAAGAGCTTCGAGTAAGCCTTTTTGCTCAACAATTAGGCACTCCGTATCCGGTTTCTGATAAACGAGTCAAAAATGCGATTGATGCTTGCTAAGCGCTAAGTACAATAGCGGCAGTTTTTCTTGTGAGGTTCATCGACTTATCAATGGTTTGTCCAGTTTAGGTCGCTATTGGTATAGTATTTGCTAAGAATTGTTCACAAGTTATTTTAAGTCACAAGGGAGGCAATGATTCGCCTCCCTTGTGTTTGCAGTACCAACCTCTGCGACGGTGCAGGAGTGGGTAATTATAAAGAGTAAAGGTTGATGATGAAGAAAACTCTATTGGCAGTGGCACTTCTAAGTGCTTCTTCTGCAGCAATGGCAGATTCATGGATTTATGGTGGTGCTTCTGTAGGTCAGTCTGACTTCAAAGGCGAGACTGACACTTCATACTCTGTACACGTAGGTACAGGTATTCTGCCTATCATCGGTATCGAAGCGGGTGTTACTCAACACGGTGAATTCAAAGTAGATGGCAAAGATACTAAACTGACTTCTTACTACGCTGCGCTTAAACCAAGCATCGACTTCGGTCCTCTGCATGTTTACGCGAAAGGCGGTTTCCACCAGTGGGATAAGAAAGTGTCTGGCGGTAAAGACGACGATGATCTGGATCTAATGTACGGTGTAGGCGCTGAATACTTCATTTTCGGTCCAATGTCTGTTGGCGCAAGCTACATGAACTACACAGCGGGTAAAGACGACATCGGTACGTTCTCTCTAAACGCGACATTGCACTTCCTATAATCGTCGAACATTTCGAAGATTTATTTGATAAACACCGGCAACGCGCCGGTGTTTTTTTGTCTGTAAATCACACAAATCAATATTGAGCATAAATTATTCATTTCTCGGTCTTAAAACCATCAAACTTTCGCATATAGTATTTAGCTAGCTACATAAGGAACGCGATGCAGTTCGCGTGATGTTCCGTTCAGGAATCGAACAGGAAAGGTATAACTATGAAAACAAAACTCTCGTTATTGGCTTTGGCGCTATGCTCAACATCAGCACTTGCTGACTCTTGGCTATATGCTGGTGGTCAAATTGGTCAATCAGACATAGACAGTGAAAACGACACGACCTACGGCATTCATGTAGGGACGGGGATCTTGCCACTGATCGGCATTGAAGTAGGTTATTTTAATCACGGCCAAGTTGACTTGAATTTAGGCGGTAATCGAGGCGATGTGGACTTCTCGTCATTTTATCTAGCAGCTAAACCAAGTATCGATTTTGGTCCTCTGCACGTTTACGCGAAGGGTGGTATCAACGCATTTAACGTCGAATACAATGGTAACCTTAGCAACTTGGACAAAGACGATGGTGTCTCTTACATGTATGGTGTTGGCGCGGAATACTTCTTGTTAGACAACATTTCTGTCGGTGCCAGTTATCAAGCCTTTGGGGTGGATATTGATGGAGACAGTGATACAGTAAGCAGCATCACGGGTAACTTGACGTTCCACTTCTTATAGAAAGAAATTGAGCAATCAATAGATAATAAAAGAAGCGCGCCGTTCTTTTGGATAAAGTGACGGCGCGCTTTTTCATTAATCCTGAATTGGATTCGGTCTACATTGAATATTCGTGAGAGGGACAAATTTATCGTCCTTCTCGTAGTAAACCCCGCAATCTTCTCCGCGTAACTGTAGGGTATATTGAGCGGGCAACTCAGTTTCTGCTCCGTTTAATGGCATGTTGTGCTTTTCCATTAATTGCCCCGACACGATCAATAAGTGTGAGTTCGTCTCAAAGGTATTCGATGCGATCTTCGTCGGTGCTTGTGTTCCTTGAATCGTGTTAATTGCACTTTGGATTTCGCTCACGGTATCTGCGGAGGTTTTAATACTTAACGCATTAACTGCATCACTGTTGCTTGATGTTGAACACCCCATCAGTACAAGGCTAAGTCCAGCTCCAGTGAGTAAGGTCATTGTTTTAGTTAATTTTGACATGAATCGCCTCTTGTCGAAGTGGGTCAATTTCTTGAGTCAGTGGAGTGCCACCTAGTCTCGGCATTGCTTGATATGAGCGAGCCATTGCAGGTGCTGGAGGACAAGTTCCCCCCGTTGTCATGTAGTTTAGCGCTGCAGACAGCATACCTTCGGATGGATCACCCAATGGTTTGGTTAAGTCATCTGCCACTACACAACCTTCCACTTTGTCATCTATACCAATGTTAGACGATACAAGATTTTTTGCCGTAGGGGTAAATCCATCTGCAAAATCACCAAAGCCTTTGTCATTCGAAGATTTAAATTGAATGGTGTAATACACGTTACCGCAGTTCTGCTGAGGTGAGAAGCCGTAAGGTTTACCTGTTGTCGTTGTGCCAATTTGAATAACGTCAACGTCGATACCACGCAAGCCGTTGATCAGCAGTTCGCTTGAAGACGCAGTGTTATCCGTCGTTAAGACATATACGCGCTCTGCACTAAGCGTCGGTAGAGGGTTGTTAGTGAGCGTTCCTGTTGCCCAGTTGATTTCTTTATCGACGAAATTGTAAACGTTATCTCGTACCTGGCCAGAGTTCATGATCTTGTCGTTATAGATTAACTCGCCAAACGTCGCGTTTGGATGAGAACCCGCCAGCATGTAACCGACTTGCGCTGATTGCCAAATCAAGCCACCGCCGTTGTAGCGCAAGTCCATGACGATTTCGTCCACATTTTGGGCTGAAAGCTGGTTGAATGCATTGATAAGCGGTTGCTGTGCCGTGACTTCAAATGCGTTGTATTGCATGTAGCCGACTTTTGTTCCGTTGTTGTCGATAACTTTTACATTACGTACAGGGCTTGTTGCCACATCAGAAGAGGTGAGTGTAATGATCTTCATACCGCCATTAACCGCTTCAAAGGTAAACGTGTAATTACGTCCTAACTCTGGGTTGAACAATGCTTGGTTAATGAGATCCACTTCTGCTTGGGAAGAGGTATTAACGACATCCACGCTGTTAATTTTTAATAGCTTGTCTCCACGCTCAACGCCATTGAGTGATGCTGGTGAACCATCTTCTGTGTAAGAAATAAGCACCTCTCGAGGCGCGTAACTATTAACGAATTTCCAGTTGAAACCGAAACCAGCAACAAGACCAGCTTGTTGAGATTTCATCACCTCGTCGTATGAACGTGTGAAATGAAAACGATCTTTCTTTTGGCCGCTTGCTGTGGTCGATGATGTGACGAGTGAATCAAAGTAGTTGACGACAGACGGATAATTGTTTGGATTATTGTCTGGGATTTCGTCATACCAAAGGTAGGTATCGTTACTAAATGCTCGAAGGAACATCTTTTCATACAGGGTTGAGCCTGCTTTATCTGGGTAATTTTTTCCGGTATACGGATCGGTGCCCGTTCTTGCTACGCTGCATTTATTGGCTAAGCTGGCTGCTGTCTGCGAGAAATCACCTGCAGACCAAGAAAGACCATTGCTCGTCGCGGAACTTGTGCTGTCACCTCCGCCGCCACCGCAACCTAGCAGTGCAATAGGGAGGGCGGTTAATAACGCTGCTTGTTTATACTTCAACATAACGTGTCCTTACATCTGTGATATATACCCGAGCCAATCTCGCTGAGCCAAGCATTTTGAGGTTACTAGGGTATATGGTTCTATTTGTTTTTATTAATCCTTATATAAGCTACTTGAATGTATAAATTTTGAGTCTGATTGTGCAACAAATATGCAATCAAGTGTGATTGGCATCATATAAAACGTCAGATATAGGGGTGTGCTAAATTAGCCTTAACTAAAAAATCTTTTTTAAATAATAGCTTACATTACCCTGAGCAGAAATGAACGAAGAATAAAACGGAGTAAGGAACACTTGGTATTCTTTGTTTCTGAATACCAAGTGGTGTGCTGAAGTTCAACAGTTAAGACATTCGATTGAGCTGTGTTTGGTATTTCTTTTTAAGTGCTTCATTACCTGCTGCGCCTTCAAGTTCAACCATTAAACGAAGCGAAGGTTTTTTGACCCCATACATTTGATTAAAGCGCATAAGACGAATGCGTGCATCTGTGTAGTTGCCGCTTTCTATTTCTAACTTTGCTAACTGGAGAATGGATTTTGGACGGTGAGGGTCATGATCAATAGCGCGCGTGAAATAGTATTTTGCTCTTTCTGTATTGTCGGATTTGAGTGCGCAAAAGCCTGCATTCTCATAACTAGCAGGGATAAGGAAGTAATAAGGCTGTTCAATGGCGCGGTTGAACATTTTATCCGCTTTCTCAAAACTTCCTTGCTTACATAAGAATGTGCCGTAGTTATTAAGTACGTTACCGTTTTTGGAATGTTGTCGCAGAGAACGTTTGTACATCTCTTCTGCTTTTTTGTCTTCACCAACCGTTTCGTAATAATGAGCCATAGAAAGCTGAGCACGGTAGTAGCTTGGAGCGTGGGTGAGGGCTTGTTGGAAGTTATCATGTGCTCGGATCATGTTGCCACCGTCTAGGTATCCCAAACCAAGTGCGATACGAGACTCAGCCATGGCGACCGGGTCGGCTTTTACAACTGGACTATTACCATCTTCATTCACGGTCACACAACCGAGCAGGCCAAACTGAGTCGCCAGTATAAGAGCGCTGAGTTTTATGATCTTCATTTGTCTTTCCCACATCCCTAATTCTTTCAGCATGATATGAATTACAGTGCAAAAGCCTAATGAGGAAAAAACACAATGCGATCAGGTTTGCAAACTCGTATGAAAAAGCCGCCAGTTGGCGGCTTGGTTCACAATCTCTACGAGTGAATTAATCGTCTTTGGTAAAGGCGGCTTCGCTGAAATGGTCCAGGTCGTAAGGCGTTTGTTGATAAACGCAGTAGTTTAGCCAGTTTGAGAAAAGCAGGTGACCATGGCTACGCCAACTTGCGACAGGGCCGTTATCCGGATTGTTGTTCGGGTAATAATTAACAGGAATAGCGGGCTCCATGCCTTCACCTAAATCACGAATGTACTCATTATGTAACGTATGAGAGTCGTATTCAGGATGACCAGTGACAAAGACGTTACGTTTGTCTTTGGTTGTTGCAAGGTAAACACCCGCAACATCAGACGTGGCGAGAATATCGAGATCGGTATGTTCTTCTAAGAACTCTCGTGAGAAATCTGCATAACGAGAATGTGGCGCCAAGAAAGTATCGTCAAAACCACGCAGAACTGGGTGGTAAGGGTTGTGAATTTTATGATGATAAACCCCAGATAACTTTTCTTTGCGGGTTTTTTTGGGTAAATCGTAAAGCAGTTTTAAACCTGCTTGTGCTGCCCAACACACATACAGTGTGGAGGTCACGTGGTCTTTTGCCCATTCCATGATGGTTTTTAAGTGGTCCCAATAAATGACATCTTCAAATTGGACCAAACCGAGTGGCGCCCCAGTAATGATCATGCCATCGAAATTTTTACCTTTTACCATTTCAAATTGACGGTAGAAGGTATCAAGATGCTCAGTTGGTGTGTTCTTACTTGGACGATTATCGATACGCAGTAGCTCGACATTTACTTGCAGAGGGCTGTTTGAAAGTAGGCGAAGAAACTGAGTTTCGGTCTCAATTTTTTTTGGCATTAAATTGAGGATAAGCACTCGCAATGGACGGATTTCCTGACTTGCCGCTCGACTCTCGCTCATCACAAAGATGTTCTCTGTCCTTAATACATCGCTAGCGGGTAACTGATCTGGAATTCTAATTGGCACGGCTTTCTCTCCCTAAGCTTCACTTTTTAGACGTCTATACATCTAAAGCTAACGCAATTGCTTACGGATGTCGATACGAAATGTGACTTTGCACAAGATTTCTTTTGCCCAATAAAACAAAATGCCCAGTGGTTAACTGGGCGTAATAGCTAAGCAAGTTGGTCATTACCTTCAATTAGATAATGATTACTGACCGAGCCTTCGGTACGAGCTTTAAGATGCGGAATATAATCTGGGTCATTCATAAAATTGAGCGCAGCCTGCCGAGATGGCCATTCGATAATGATTCGAAGGGCTGGTGAGTCTCCCGTTCCTTCCAACCGTTCATGAACATTAGTACGTGCAATGTAGTTGCCACCGTGTTTCTCAACTAAATCGTTTGAAACGTTTACATAAGCGGGTACCCAGTCTTGGCTGGTAGGGGTTACATCTAGTACAGAATAATAGGTCACGGTTTGCTCCTTATTTGTGCTCTGACCAATGAATTTTAGTGTAATGAGATAAAGCGATTGTGATAAGCAAGAAGGATTGCAAAACACTTTTTAGATTCTATTGATAATGGGAATCGGATGACGATAACGCTTAACGAAAGCGTATTGAATATCCGATTAAGTGAACGACCAATTGTGATTGCGGCAAGGTTTCTGATTACATCTTACTGCAACGTGTCGGCTAGCATTTGTAGGTTATTATGATATCAAGTTAGTATGATTCTTGAGCTGTGATACTAATAAATACCTTAATCAGCTAACCGACGCGTGCTTTAAGTGCGTTGTTTGGGTCATCATCGTCAGTGGAGGACATCATGTTCGGTATGTTTAAAAAGAAAGAGACGATTCAGAGTATTGCGCATCAGGTACCAACTCTCTTGCTGAAAGAGTTTGGCGATAAGGAAGCTTACTCGCCAGAAGAAATTGACCAAGCGTTAAATCAACTCGGTCATGAAAAGCATGCGGATGCTACGAGGTATCAATACGCTTATGGCATGTTTGCGAACTTAGTCAGTTATGAACGACTGGGTTTAACGGAAGAGCTTGGTAATTATGGTCATTTTCAGCGAGAAGTCGGCAAGATGCTGCTCAACACACCCGAGCCTATCGATATGCACATATACTTTGAACTTGCTCAGCAACCTGAGTTTAATACAAACCAAGTTGATGTCGGCAATGAAGCAAAGGTTGTCGAGAGCAGTGTGGGTGGCAGCCACTAGTGTCAGGGCCGAATTTTAACATCCATTTTCTTGCTGATTTCCCTGATGAAACTAGCATTATTGCTCAGTGGTATTTTGATGAGTGGGCGTACACAGTTCCGGGTGTTACGCCTTCACAAGTTCAAGAAAAGGTTTTACTCAAAGCCAACAGTCGACGTGAATTTCCTTTGGCCTTTGTTCTTCATGATGAGTACAACAAGCTTGCTGCTGTGGCGGAGTTAAAAATTCGTGAAAATGTTCATTTTCCAGAGTATGAACATTGGTTAGGTGGCGTGTATGTGGAGTTCTCATCAAGAGGAAAAGGTTATGCAGCAGCGCTTGTCACTCACGCTCAAAACCATGTCCTTCAACTTGGTATCGCAAAGCTTTTCTTACAATGTGAAGCACATAACCAAGCCTTATATGTTAGGCATGGTTTTCGTCCTTTACACAAAGCGAATCATAACGGAGTCGAGACGACAATAATGGTTTGGGAATCTGCTGGGACCCTCCGCTAAGTGTCATCCGTCCACGCACCTCAATCACTCTATTTCTTCATCGTTAAGATTGAAATTAATAAGCGCTAGTGTGCATATGTTGACATCGGTCAAAATTATGCCACTTTTTACGATCTACATATGCAATGTGTCTAATACTCATTTCTAGTTGATTAACCAATTTTTGGAACTAGGATCATGGAGGATGCATGAATAAGTGTCTAGCAGCGGGGTTGGTCGTGAGCTTGTTTGGGTGCAGTTTGTCTGAAGAGGTACATATCGAAGGTCGAACCTTGTATTTTAACGGTGAAATCACTGCAGAAAAAGTCGCTCAAGTGATTGATCTTGCCAATGTTCAGCCAAATGGTGTTGTTGCATTAATGATTGACAGTGACTCCGGTGAGTATCGTCCGGCCATGGAGCTTGGACGTTGGTTGTATAACAATCAGATACACCTTATCGTCAATGGTGTTTGTGCGTCGGCTTGTGCAAACTACGTTTTGACCGCTGCACCAAGTACACTTGTCATGAAGGGTTCCGAGATTTTGTGGTTTGGCGGAGCGATGAGCAATGAATGGTTGCAAGACGGGTTTGATAAGCAAGAACTTGAGCAGTGGCACGAATCGCTCAGTCTATGGCGTCAACAAGAAGACGCATTTTTTGCTTTGGTCGATGTTAACCCTAAAATCACAATGTATGGCCATATAAATAAGCGTGAAAAGTTGCAAAAAGCCGGCTGTGATACTGACGATGCTGCGTGGACGTACCATATCGATGATATGCAAAAGTTGGGGCTGAACAACATTGTTTACGCGGACCCAGAATCTTTACTTGTTGCTCGTAGTGGCTCTAGCTGTGTTATCAATTTAGAAGATAATGACTTTTAGGTTTGATTATTACGTCCACGTAAATGTGATTTGTATCACTTTTTATAGCTAATCAAAGGATTTTGATTATAATGCGCCGCTCAGAGACTCGATATGTCATCGAGTTCAGGTTTTATTGAGCGTTGATTGCCTTATGTTCAAAATGCTTGTTTCTATGCCTCCACTGGTTGCTTTGTCTATCGCTATCGTATGTGAGGTGATTGCTACTTCTTCAATCCCTAAAACTGAACAGTTCACCAAAATGATGCCGAGCACCATTGTCATTATTGGTTACGGGATTGCTTTCTTCCTACTGTCTGTAACAGTGAAAAGCATGCCTGTTGGTATCGTATATGCGATTTGGAGTGGAGCAGGTATCGTTTTGGTTGCTGCTGTAGGTTATTTCCTTTACGGGCAAAAACTCGACCTAGCGGCGATCGTTGGGATCAGCTTTATTCTCACCGGTGTGATGATTGTTAACTTACTTTCTAAAACTGCCGGGCATTAAACGGCAGAATGAAACAGCAAAAAGCCGCAACACGTTATGTGCTGCGGCTTTTTTGTTACTTACTTCTGATTGATTGAGGCGGTTAATTCACATTAATTTGCCATTGCCTCAATGAGCTCTACTTGTCGACGGCGTTTACGATTTCGGTACATCACAGCAGCCAAGGCAGGTAAGCTGAATGCTATAAAGCCTAGGATAAGCGCGTAGGCTCCAGTCTTCTCACTGATGCCAGCAGGCACGTCGAAAGAAACAAAAATAGTTACCATGCAACTAATCAAACCTAAAGTGGCGACTAACATCATCCCTAATTTCCCACCAGGCACTCGGAATGGACGTTCAATGTCGGCGTGCTTACGACGAGAAACCAAAAAGCTGACGAAAATACAGATGTACATCACCATGTAAAGTTGTGTCATCAGAATATTCAGCAACCACATGCCTTGATTGACGTTTGGCACCAAGATGAACACCAGTGAAAGAACACTGACAATCGCACCTTGCAGCAGTAGCAGAGGAACGGGCGCTTGGTTTTTGTTTTCCTTAGATAACGCCATCGGCATGAAGTGATCTTTTGCCGCCACATGCAAACTTTTTGTCGGCGCGATGATCCAGTTGTTCAAGCTTGCTAGGCTACCGAAGACAATGGCGAGTGCGATAACTGGCAGCATGAAGGACAGGTTCAAGTCATCAAAGAAAGCCTTAAATGCCAGAATGACACCTTCACTCAAGCTTGAATGATCACTCGATACAACGGAAGAGATAGACAGTGAGCATGCTGTTAAGGACACCAAGATGAGAGCAGTAGAGAAAATCAATGCTTTTGGATAGGTCTTTTGCGGATTGTCGACTTCACTGGCGTATGATGTGGTGATCTCCAAGCCGGTTAATGACAATACCACGGCAGTAAAGCCAGCCCCAATGCCATCTTGTGAAAAATCGGGTAACCAATCTGATGCGTGACGCAGTGAAATATGCGACTCACTAGGGTTTGTGTAGGCCCAATAGCCTCCAAGACCGATGATCAGAAGAATAGGGAAGATAAGTCCTAAAGTACCGAAAACATTGGTGATGATTGATGATAAACGTAACCCAAAGATGTTCACCAAGGTTAGTGCCCAGAAAATAACGTTAATCATCACCAGCATAAAAATGTTGTTTTGTGCTAGTTCAGGGAAGAATGGATATGTCCCTGTGGCGACAATGAACGAAATCAGTGGCGGGTAATAAACAATATTTTCCGCATATTGATACCACACGGTAGCAAACCCGAAGTTTGGCCCAATGGTCTCCTTACCCCATAAATATACGCCACCTTGCTGCGGATAAGTGGTGCTCAATTCTGCGCATACTAAAGCAGTCGGGACGAAAAAGCACAACCCAGCCAACAAGAAGAAAGAAATTGCGTGACTACCAAATAAGGCGGCACCCGGAATGTTCCTTATGCTGTCGACGGACGTAACCGTAATCATGATGACAGAAAAGACACTGAGTTTGACGGCGGATTTGGCGATATTGCTCATTCGATACCTTTAGTGATTGAGCCACGCGTTTGGGTCGTAGAACCCGCGTGCTACAAGTAAGACGAGCGTATTGTAGGTCTGTGAGAATCAGCGGGTATATAGCCAAAAATGGTATGTATTTACTCAAAAATGAACCGAAATCTCAGTGGTTTATTCGTAATCAATATAATCGATTGCGTTGTTTAAAAAACGCAAAATTGAATCAAAAAATGCATATAAGTAAAGGTGTTTATAGCGATTTAATTATTACCAGAAACCTAGAAGTTTGATGAAAATACACCATTGTTTGACTCTGCCCTTAGGGGAAGGTCTAGATTGAGTGCGACTCGAATGAAACAGAAGTAGGAGAATATGATGGGATGTTGCAATCAAGCACCGAAAGGCGGCACGGGAAAACTGTCCTATTTATTAGGGTTAATGGCTTTGTTGTTTGTGGTTATCTTGCTGTTAGCGGCGTTCTTCGGTTAGAAGCGAGCAAACACAAACACGCCCTAAAGCGAGTGTTGTGTTTGATTAGATTACTTAGAAGCGGGTATTGGCCAAACCAATTCCGAAGAAAATAAACAAACCGCCGCTGACGTAATTAAGCCATTTACTGGTTTTAGGAGAGGTCAGTGTCGCCTTTACTTTTGTCGCGAAGAAAATCACAAACAAGAACCAGCCTGCCACAATGCTTGCCTGTAACGCACCTAGCATCATGCTCTGCTCTAGAATATGTTCTGGTTTGACAAATTGCGGAAAGATAGACAAGTAAAAAAGGACGATTTTCGGGTTGAGTAAATTTGTCAGAAGGCCTTTAACGAATGCTTGCTTCAAGGTGTGCTTTTCAATCTTACGGTCGAATCTCAATTTTTTGTCTGCGAGCTTAAAGCCACTTTTGAGGTTATTGATACCAAGCCAAATCAAATACGCTACGCCCATCCATTTTAGAATGTTGAATGCAAGTGCAGACTGAGAGAGCAGCAAGCTCAATCCTTTTGCGGAAACAAACGCATGGATTAAAAAACCAAGCGCAACACCGAGGATATTGGCGATCGCGAAACGGCGGCTTTGCGTGAGTGCAGTAAATAAAATCAGCAAAGCATTGGGACCGGGAATGACAGCAAGGAAGAAAACAATACCGCCAAAAGCGAGCAAGGTGTCGAGATTCATTATTATTCCAATTAAAGCAAAAGATTGGCATCACCTAAGATAGGCGAGACTGTACACTTGCGTGCAGGGAAAAACAAATGGCGCTTATTACGAAAGCCAGTGTTTTTCACAGATTTGAAGAACGATCGTGATTGTGTGCTGGCTGGCGTAAATTTATATGGTTTTATTTTTCCTCTTTCCTTCCTGTTCGGATGCAGCATAATAACCTAGCTCAAACCGCATAATTTTTCGAAGATTATCAAATAGGATTAGATAATATGTTGCTTGAAGATCTTCAAGTCGTGCTCAAAGTTGCAGAGTTTCGTAGCATCACAGGAGCCGCGACGGCGTTAGACATGAGAACGGCAACTGCCAGCGCGGCGGTGAAGAGAGTTGAAGCCTCCTTAGGGGTAGAATTATTTGTTCGAACTACACGTCATTTGCGTTTATCCAGTGCGGGTGAGCGTTACCTTCCTCAGTGTGAAAAAGCGCTAGAAATGTTAGAACACGCGAAACAGAATATGCGTGAAGATCTGGATATTATCGATGGAGAAGTTCGAATCGCGCTCTCTTCCGATTTAGGGCGAAATTTAGTTACACCTTGGCTCGATGAATTTATGGATAGCTATCCAAAGGTCACGTTGAGAAGCAACATCAGCGACAGTAACGTGGACTTTTACCGAGACTCGGTAGACATGGCGCTGCGCTATGGAGCACCAACAGACTCCAACATGTACGGCTTTAAAATTTGCAATGTGCCTAGGCTATTGTGCGCAACCCCTGAATACCTTGTAGAGCACGGCGCACCAAAGACTCCGCGAGACTTAATCGAACACAATGGTTTGCTGTACCAACTGCACGATACATTGCAGGACGTATGGGGATTTAATGATGGCCATAACGAGCACAAAATTAAACTCAAAGGTAATCGCGCTTCCAATGATGGCGATCTCGTTAGGCGTTGGTGTGTTTCTGGGAAGGGCTTAGCGATAAAGTCTTGTTTGGATATGTCGCAAGACTTGCTTACCGGAAATGTCGTCAATGTCATGAGTGCATATAAACCCACTCCGACAGAACTGTGGTTGATTTGTCCGAGCCGTCAGTCAATTACGCCAACAGTGAGATTGCTACGCGATCTGTTCAGAGAAAAAACTAAAGTCATCCTTACAGATTTGGTTGAGAAGGGGATATTGGATGCTTCGGTATTAAAAGTCAGTTAGCCATATGCCGCACGTTGTAAGCATTATGTGCGGTGTTTTTGTTGCGATTCGAGCGAAATCACCTCTTTTTTGTCTAACTTGCTACGGACGACCGCAAGATCAGAAAGTTCTTATTGTGTCCTGTGTCGAACAACCATAAAATCCGCGCGCTTTAGTTTCTATAATAAGCACACTCAATGATAAAAGTTACTTTCATTTATCGTTGTTTTTAAGGATTTTATAGGCGAGTTTCGTCTGATGACACATTCATGAATAAGCAAAATACACCAAAATTCAAGGCAGAATTTCTGGCTCCTCGCTATTGGGGTACATTGATCATCATAGGGATCATGTATCTTCTTAGCCTTCTTCCCTTTCGTGTACAGCTATCGTTAGGAAGCGGAATTGGTCGTATTGCTATGCGACTGATGAAAAAGCGTCAAGTCACGATCAAACGTAATTTAGAGCTGTGTTTTCCCGACATGAGTGCTCAAGAGCGTGAAGCAATTTTAAAAGACAATATCGACAACGCGGGTATTGCGCTATTTGAAACCGCAATGGCTTGGTTTTGGTCTGATAAACGTGTCAACAAACACGTGACGATCAAGGGGATGGAACACATCGAAGCTCTAGAAAAACAGGGCAAAGGTGCTTTAATGCTTGCCGTTCATTCTATGAACCTAGAGTTAGGAGCAAGAGCGTTTGGCATTAAAAAATCAGGTATGGGCGTTTACCGTCCAAATAACAATCCCTGTTTTGACTATTTTCAATATCAAGGCCGTTCGCGTTCCAACCGAACGTTGATTGATCGTAAAAATGTGAAAGCTATGCTGAATGCGCTGAATACTGGCGAACGTGTTTGGTATGCGCCGGATCATGACTACGGGACGCGTCGTTCAACGTTTGCGCCTTTGTTTGCGGTTAAGCGTGCTTGCACCACAACGGGTACAAGTTTGTTGGTTGACGCAACAGACTGTGCCATTGTGCCATTTACTATGGTGCGAGGTGACAACGGGCACTACACGTTAACCATTAGTGCTCCGGTTGAAGGATTCCCGAAAAACGATCCAGACCAAGCTGCCGCCTTTGTAAACAAGATTGTAGAGAAATCTATTTTAGCGAGTCCAAGCCAATATATGTGGTTGCACAGACGCTTTAAAACCAGACCGAGCGGCGAGTGCTGTTTGTATAAGCCTCAGTTAGCTCCTGCAATGTAGTTCAATAGCCCAGACGTTCGCTCTGGGCTTTCTTTTATCTGTCGATTCATTTCTGCTTGGTTGTTTGCAACAATAATGACACACAAGAGTGAAGGGGATTCGCTTTATCTCTTAGCTCCAGATGGACATAAATTAGAAATCCACAGTGGTGATTTGCACTCGCGATTAGAGAGCATAAAGTATCAGTCTTATGAAGATTTAGAGTGGTTGTAGGAGCGTTTAGATGAGATTATTTTTCGCACTGACGTTTGATCAACGCAGTAAGTCACTGCTCAAGCAAATCCAAGATAGGCTTCAACAACAAGGTATAGCAGGGCGCTATACTTGCGAAGATAATTTTCATATCACGTTGGCCTTTATCGGTGAATCGACAGAAGAAGAAACGCAGCGTCTTATTGATATTTTTCATCAACTTCGCAGTCGTTGTGAGCAGATTACCGTCGATCATCTAGGTTCATTTCGCCAAAGTGGCAGACAACTGGCGTGGTTGGGGATTAAAGATAATTTAGCGGTTACAACATTGCAAAACGAACTCATAGAGGCAATAGAACTGCATGGCTTTGTGACGGAGTCGCGTGACTATGTTCCTCACATCACACTTGCTCGCCATGTCGATCAACAAGCGTCACTTTATGCTGTCGAGATATCACCTTTACTACTTCCCATTTATTCTATCGCTCTAATGGAAAGCAAAACAGTTAATGGAAAACTCGTTTATCACGCGCTAGAAGAGGTGGTTTGCTAGTGCTTTCTATACCTCAGTTCAGCCAATAATCCATAATAGCTGAACTGATTTCTAAATGATTACCATTTTTTAGCTTGGCTTTTTCGACAGGTTTTCAGCCAGTTTCCCAGCGACAAGTTGGAACGCTTCTAGCTCTTCCTCGGACACATTTAACGTCATCTTTTGAAAGATCTCAGCATCGACGGCTTTGATCTTCGATAACACTTCATTGCCTTTCTCGGTGGTCAACAAACACTGGCTGCGTTTATCTTCTGGATTCGGTCTCTTCTCAATAAAGCCTTCTTCAATCAATGTCTTAATTAAGCGTGTGACTTGTGCTTTATCTCGGTTTAAGAAGTTCACCACATCCATTGCAGTACATGGTGACTGTTTGCTAATGATTTTTATCACCCGCACATGCATAGGCGCGATAGGGAGTTCTAGTTGCTCAATTTGCTCGTGCAGTTGACGCTTTAAGACGTGCACAAGATGGAACAGATTATCCAGCGATTTTGGATTCGACATGTAACACTCCAAACAAAAGTGGTTGACATTGTCAACTAAATAACTATAGTTGACATTATCAACTTAATTGAGAGTAACTTCAAGAGCGAGAATTGAATGACAGAATCCTTGACCATGTCGAATGAACTGACACAACCGGCGAAGACGCCACTGATTCATAAAATTGCTGTTGTATTAGGGATGATGACACTAATGGGAGGGACACTGACAGGCGTAATGACTTACATGAACGTAGGCTATTCCGATTCTTTCTTCAGCGATTGGCTGCACTCATTCTTAATGGCGATTGTCGTCCTTGTGCCAACGGGTATGGTGATGATGACGCTAATGACCAAACTGGTTGGCAAGTTATTTAGCCGAGCCAGTGAAAAGCAGAAAAACCTTGTCGTTGGTGTCTTTATGGCGCTGATTATGGAATCCGTTATGGCGTTTATCACCGCTGCTAACAACATAGGGTTTGAGGACGTATCCGTATTTGGATCTGCTTGGTTAAAAGGACTTTTCGCTGCGTTACCTGTAGCAATGGTGTTGATGACCATTACATCCATGACCATCAAACCAAAGATTGAACGCTTTCTAAAAAGCGAGTGAATATTGATTGGAGAAATGAGATGAGAAAAGACAACCACTACCGCATTACTATTGAAGAAGTAAACGTAGAAGAAGGCCGTGAAGCAAAAAGCTTGAGCTTTGAAGTCCAAGATCGCGAAGACATGTTGAATATCGTAGATAAGATCGGTCAGGGCAGCGGATTAGAACCTGCAGATGCGACACGCGTTGGTGTTGCACTTCGTCTGCTTGGTCCTGTGATGATGAAAGATCGCAAGCATCCGTTATTCGCTGATTTCATGCCGCACTTCAGAAACTTCATGCAAAATATGAAGAGTACGGTGAAACGTAATCTAGCTTAATGATAAGCTTCTGGGCGCTTTGAGTAGACTCTAGCGCAAATAAAAAGGCTGGTATCAAACCAGCCTTTTTTAGTTTAGTTACTTGGCGTGAGTTACTTACTTAAGTAACGGCTTTCTAAGTGCGCTTTAAAGTGTTTCGCGTTTAACACTTCACCCGTTGCCTGAGTCACCAAATCATCGGTCGAGAACAGGCTGCCTTTGCTCCAGATATTGTCAGATAACCAAGTAAAGATCGGCGACAGGTCGCCAGATAGAATTGCGCCATCTACATCTACGGTTTGCTGCATTGCCGCCATAAACTGTGCTGCGTACATCGCACCTAATGTGTATGACGGGAAGTAACCGAAGGCACCATCTGTCCAGTGGATGTCTTGCATACAACCATTCTTGAAGTTACCTTCTGTCGATAGACCCAAGTACTCTTTCATCTTCTCGTTCCACAGTTCTGGAACGTCTGTATGCTTGATCACACCGTTCATTAGATCGCGTTCAATCTCGTAACGTAAGATAACGTGAGCAGGGTATGTCAGTTCATCAGCATCGACACGGATGAAACCTTTGTCTACATGCGTGTAGATTTTTGACAAGTTGTCTTGTGCAAACTCAGGGCCTTCAAAGTGGTTAGAGGCCAGACGTGCTAAGTGCTCTACGAACGCTTGACTGCGACCCACTTGCATCTCGAAGAACAGCGATTGAGATTCATGAATACCCATTGAACGAGCTTCACCAGCCGTGGTGCCTGCTAGCGATTTAGGTAAACCTTGTTCGTAACGCGCGTGACCTGTTTCATGCACAATACCCATCAAAGATTGCACGAACTCTGTTTCATCGTAGCGGGTGGTAATGCGAACATCTGTTGGCACACCACCGCAGAATGGGTGAACACTTTCATCAAGACGACCATGTTCGAAGTCGAATTGAAGCAGCTTCATGACTTCCAGACCCAAGGCTTTTTGTTTCTCAGCTGGGTAGTGACCGTTTGGAAGCAGAATGTTGCTCGCTTTTTGCTTTTCGATGGCTTCATCAATCATTGATGGCAACCACGTCTTTACGTCTGCAAATAGCACGTCTAAAGATGCTGATGTTGTGCCTGGCTCGTACAATTCCAACATCGCATCGTAAGGTGATGTACCAGTAGCTTCTGCGCGAATTTGTGCTTCTTCTTGCGACAGCTTAACCACTTCAGCCCAGTTCTTTTCGAAGCCAGCCCAGTCGTCATTGCCACGTTGGGTACGCCAAGCGTGCTCACATTTTGAGCCAGCTAGCGATTGTGCTTGAACCAAAGATTCAGGTAGCAGGTTCGCTTGCTGCCAATCGCGTTTCATTTCACGAAGTACCGACTGGTCTTGTGCTGATAATGACTCTTCTTCTGCTTGAGCAAACAGATCACCTAGATGAGGTTGAGTCAAAAGAGAGTGAATATGAACCTCTAGTTCAGCCATCGCATTAGAGCGAGCTTCCGCACCGCCTGATGGCATTACGGCTGCCTGATCCCATCCTACGATTGCAGATAAATGACCAAAGTTAGAGACTTTTTTTGAATGTTCGACGAGTTTTTGAAATGCGCTCATGTGACTACTCTTTGTTATGTTCTTTCCTTAAACGCCCCAAATGGGGTCCTTGAACGTGATGTTCGAATCTCTCGACACCGATACAGAGCAAAATGCAGCATCAAGGTAATGTCGATAGAGAAGTGTGTCTAATTTACTATTTATTAACAAATAATGCAGGTCTATTGTGCACAAATTCAGGTACTTGTATAGATAACCGAGAGAAGGTTAACGATGTGAATTGTTGGCAATGATACGCAATGCATTTTAATGGACCTTGATATCGACACTCTGTGACTTTCAACGACTTAGATCACAAAAGTTGCTTGCGCATTAAACGGTTTGACGGTATTGATGTGTGATACTTAATCACTTATTAAAAAAATATGGATATTTTGAATTTTGAGGCATTCCTGATTGCCATCACTATTTTGACGCTGACACCCGGATTGGATACTGCTTTGGTGATCCGCAATACCACTCGAGCAGGGCTTAAAGACGGTTGCACGACAAGTTTGGGGATTTGTTTTGGTTTGTTTGTGCATGCGTTTTTCTCTGCAGTCGGTATTTCTGCCGTTTTGGCGCAGTCGGCAGAGCTGTTTCAGATGGTTAAAATGGTGGGCGCTGCTTATCTAATATGGCTGGGGTTGAGCAGTTTACGTGCATTGATGAAATCGAATAAAGGAATCTCGGTTTCTGAGCAAGCGCACCAAGATTACAGTGGTAAACGTTCTTTTCGTGAAGGTTTTCTTTCTAACGTGTTAAACCCGAAAACCGCCGTATTCTATCTTTCGTTTCTACCTCAATTTGTAAATCCAGAAGGATCGCCATTACTACAATCTATGATCATGGCTTCTATTCACTTTATGATCGCGATGGTTTGGCAATGTGGTTTGGCAGGTGCGCTCAATTCTGCGAAAAGTTTATTAAAAAATGCCAGCTTTATGAAATGGATGGAAGGAGCAACGGGTGCTGTACTAGTTGCCCTTGGGATTAAGCTACTTGTAGAAAAACCAGCATAATGCGCGTATTGATTCGACTGATTATTAGTTTTGTTGTTTTCCTATTTGCTGTCGGAGCG
The DNA here is from genome assembly GCF_002887615.1 of Vibrio jasicida 090810c. NCBI lineage: Bacteria > Pseudomonadati > Pseudomonadota > Gammaproteobacteria > Vibrionales > Vibrionaceae > Vibrio > Vibrio jasicida. The sequence continues at coordinate 222,688 of NZ_CP025792.1, forward strand.
TTCGTGGCGTGGAAAACTATTCCCCAATTGCACTTTGTTGAGAAAGGAATGGAGTGGGATTGGCATTGGGAGTATTTCTTACCATTTTCCAATGGAATTCAAACCACACGCACACAAGACACAAAGCAGTTATTGCTTAGGAGAGTTTACTTGCAAGACGCGACCGCTGTTTTTGTAGGGACGACCTTAGACAACAAATTTGAAATCGATGTTGTGAATGAAGACGCTTGCGACCCTGAATCCAGCAAATGGGCGTCTGTTTCGGTTAATGGTCAACCGATGTCTCATGTGCCTATGCTGTGTGAAGCGTCGGGTGAAGGTTATATTTATCGATTTGTCGGTCCGAAGTTGAAATCTCTAGAATTTGGGATTGATGACCATTTCATTCGAGAAGACTTCCGCCTATGGCCGATTTCAGAGATAAAAGCCGACCAGTTCAAGCAACAGCATTCTACTTTTTTCAATAAACAGGGCGATAGTCAGGAACATCAATGGCTTCGTGATTAATTCATTTAGAGTTGACGTTTGATACTGAAAGAGACAAGTCATCCGCTTGTCTCTTTTTTTAGTTGTAGGTCAGTTTATGGGTTGAACCAACAAGTGAGCGGCGCGGAAGCCGAGTCGGTCTAAGACGCTTGAATCAAAATCTGTTACAACGCTGATATCACCAATTTGAAGGTGTTGAACGTGTGCGTTTTTATCCCAATTTAAAGGCGTATCTACGGCCAACTCACGACCTACATCTATCATTCCTATCTGCTGTGATTCGGCGTCAAAGAGCCCGGAAACATGAGAATAGTATGGCTGAAGTGTTGCGCCAGCCGCATACTGCATTAGGGGTAAGCCGTGATTGTGAATCGCCCAACTCCAGTCCCACCATTTCGTTTCTCCCGGAATGTAGCGATGATCCCATTGATAGCGGATGTTTTCTTTGAGTTCACTGGCGCGACCAAGCGTGAAAGTATGCGAGATTGTCGGTCTATCTTTTGGATGAGCATGCCAAGCATTACCACTGTAACGTAAGAACCCATCGAAATTGACTCGATAGCTGATGTCAGCTCGAAAACGAAACGGATAAGAGATTCTAGAATGTGAGAGCTCAATACGAATGGGGAGAATTGAGCGTGCAGGCACAGTGAGGTTTGCCTCTCTGGTTGCAGGAAGAGTACTGGTGCCAGAGGTTAAGTCGGAGAATGCCTGATTCCCTTTGACAATAAACCAAGGTGATGTGGTTCCAATGGTAGGCCATTGAAATGGGGAGCTGATATGAACAGATTGTGCAAAAGCGGAGTTATCGGTTTTAGACCAAGTTGCGGTTTGCTCTACATCAAACTGAATGTGGATTTGTTTGGCTTGATCGAGAGTGTTGATCGCATAGGCTGTAATTGTGTGTGTTGAATCTTCCGTAGATTCAGTGATGTTGCCATGTGAAAAGTAATGAGGGTTGAGCTGGTAAGCAAAGTCGCTGGCGGTGATTTTCGTTTTTTCTGAGCATCGTTCACCGTTGCATGAGCCCGCGTTGTTTCCTTGTATTTCCCAGCCATCATGTACTTGATTGACAACCATGTCTTCGCCAACAAAATTGCCCCCGTTACCACTTAACCATGCGTAGCCAAGCGTATGCGCCAAATAACTCACTGGTCGAATAAAAAGCTCTTGATTGGAGACGAGTTCATACTCAATTTCAGCCTTACTCCCTTCCGCAATAGATATACCAAGGTGCTTGGGCAATTCTGTATTTGGGTGAATAGGGTAACACCAAGTTTTATGGCTCGATTGTTCTGGTTTGATCTGGCCATGGTAGCCTGAGCCCATGATCGCCCAGCCGCTTTCGAGGCCCACAATGTCCCAGGTTTGCATGCGCGATAGAATGGCTGTTTTATGCTCTTGTGCTTCTTGGTAGGTAAGCTGACGATAGTCGGATCTACATTGATGATTTTCCAATTCGTCGATAACAAGCTGATCTGAATAGATTTTGGCTTGAGCAAAAGTGGATAAGAAGGAAAGCGCAAGCGTAATCGATAGTGGCGTACTGACGTGCAGCATAAATACAGTGTCCTTTATTTTAATGATTGAGTTCTAGTTAGCTTTTAGGCTCGTATTGCCCAAAAGCGGGCGTACTCTTTCATATAAAACAAGTCAAAAAACACTGAAAATAGTTGAAAAATAATTCTGTTATTTATCAATCTCTTGAGGTGATGAAAGTATTATTCTTATGAGGTTTTGAGTGCTTTAAAAGAAAAGCTTAAAGGTGTGAGGTTAAGTTAGTGTTGAACAATCCGTTATGATTGCTCAACGTTAGTTTCATTTGCGCTTGGAGGTTCGAATCACTAGTTCAACCACTTAATGACGTTGTCCCACAATTTTGGGTCAACGCATTTGGCATCCACGAGTTGTTTGTCCATAAAAGGTTGCTGATAGACGTGGGATTCACTCATGATACCGAGCGTTTTAAACTGACGGAAAAAGCGTAATAGCCGCATCACACGATCGATCCGCTCATCTTGATGGACACAACGATTGATGACAAAGCCAATCTTAATCTGACGAGACTTAAAGGCGTGTTTCTCGATAAGGGTATTGATGAACGGCAATGACGCATGCAAATCGATAGGCGATGGCTGCATGGGGATCACGATGTAGTCCACGTAACGCAAATAGCGCACTAAGTCGCTTTCTGAAAAGTTTGCAGGGGAATCTATCACAACGTAATCAGTGTTGGTGCTGACTTTCAACGTCACTGCGATGTTAGACAGGCTGCGCAGAGAAGGGTTATAGCTTTGGTTTGGCAGTGCCTCAATGCTATTCGCCCAACTGTTAGTAGATTGTTGTTTGTCAAAATCGACCAGCTCTACCGTATGTCCGTTATGGATGAGTTTGCTTGCCAAGCTGGCAGAAAAGGTTGATTTACCAACACCACCCTTTAAATTTAAGACAATGATTTTTTTAGCTTTTGAATAAGCAATACTGGTTTGGCGTGGTTTTACTTGCGACAGCAAACGGTTATCCCCAATTTGAAAAACTTAGGCATTATGTCTGAATGGTTAGTTAAATTGGTTGGCATTCTATAAATCGATACTCTGCCGATGCTTATTCTCGTGCTCGTTTGATTAAAAAAGCCCGCGATGGGGAGTCGCGGGCAAAGTGTTAGCGATCTTTATTGTTGTTTTTGTGTGTTATTCTGCCGCGTGGATCGTCATCTCGGCGCTGCTGAACCCAAGAGCACTTAGCTCATCAGAATCAAAGTTGCTCGTGACTTCAATATCTCCAACACGTTGGGTGTTATTTTGAGATACATCATTTGCTGAACGCGCTTGAAGGCCAAGCGGTGTTGCTTTACCGATTTCGATTGTTCCTGCGTATTGTGACTCTGCGTAAAAATCACCAGACACGTAAGAATAGAACGGACGTAAACTTGCTCCAGTTGCATACTGCATGCTACTCAGTCCGGCTTCACGAATGGCCCAGCTCCAATCCCACCATTTCACTTCACCTGGGATGTAACGATGATCCCATTGGTAGCGGATATCCGAAGATTTTTCGCTGCCGCGTCCCATCGTAAAGGTATGGCTACGATAAGGGCGGTTGTCTGGATGAGAGTGCCATGCATTACCACTCCAGCGTAAAAAGCCGTTAAAGTTTACGTCGTAGCTGATGTCTGCATTGAATCGGTAAGGGTAGGAGATAGTGGAACGATAAAGCTCGACACGCACAGGCAATTCGGAATTCGCGGGTACCATTGGGCGAGCTTGTAATGTGACTTGCTCGCTGGTGGATGCGCCATTGGAATTTGAGAAGCTTTGATTCGCTTCAAAAGTAATACTCAGTTTGGTATTGCCAACCAGTGGCCACTTAAATTCATTTTCTGTTTTAACCTGTTGAGCGAACCCATAGCTATTGGTTTTCGACCAGTTAGTTGATTCATCTAATTTAAGGTCGACAACGATCTGCTGTGGCGTGTTGCTGTAGTTTCGAGCTGTTGCAGAAATTGTTTTCACCAATTCTCGTTCGGATTCAATGACCTCTCCATGCCAAAAGTCTTTGTCATTCAGTGTGTAAGTAAAGTTATTGACCGTGATTCTGGACTTCTCTCCACAGCGGTAGCCACTACAAGACCCATTGTTATTACCTTGGATGACCCAGCTATCACCAACGCGGTCGACTTTCATGTCTTCACCCACGAACTGACTGTTATTGCCACCAACCCATGCATAGCCGAGGTAATGAGCGAGGTAACTTAAGGGACGAACGAAGTTGCTACGGTCGGTCACTAAATCGTATTGGACGTCGATTTCACCGCCTTCAGGTACGGCGCGTGCCGCGTATTTGGGGATTTCAGATTGCGCTTCATCTGGGTAACAGAAGGTTTTGCCATTCGGTAAATCTTGTTTGATTCTTCCGCTGTAACCCGGGCCCATGATCACCCAATCCCCTTTAAGTCCGGTAATTTGCCATTGACCCATACGTGATAGTAAGGCACTTTTTTGTTCTTCTGCCTCATATCGGTCGAGTGGACGATAACCGCTGCGACATACGTCCTCACCCAGCTGGTCTAGTACGATTTGGTCGGGGTAGATCTTTGCATATGCACCACTTGCGAAGGTAGAAAGGATAGCGGCGGACAATAAGCTAATGTTGATGTTTCGCATGAACGTTCCCTTATAACTGTATTTTTATTTGTGTTATGAGCCGCGATTTAGCGGACAGGCTTACTGTTCCATGCTGATAAGATTGATAGTACTGAAAATAGTTGAAATATTATTACCCATACAATCAGCTGGTTATGTTGTTTCATTTGTCATTTCTCAGTCGATGACATCGATTGCGTTTATATTTTCATGAAATGGAAAATGGATTGCTCCAACCATTTTGAAATTAGAATAATTACTCATGATTAAGTGAAATAAACGAAAGGATAACTAAATTTGGATTTATACGTTTTTAACGTAATTGAGTTTATGATTTATATCAGGTAAGACTAATTAAAGCGTTGGGGTTAAACAATGAAATCAGTAGAAAGTTCAATTAGAGTATTAGTAAATGGTAATTTCAGAAAAACTGTATTAGGAAAAATGAATTTAAAAAGCCAATAGTTGAGTGCTTTGTATCGAAATATTATCAATGAAGTGTACTTATTAAATTATCTATTACCGCTTAGCGAGAAGCTTTGTTCGTCCAGTCTGTTTATCTCTAATAAGAGAGAACACCTCATTTTGTAATAGAACTTCTATATCAAAATAGATAGGATCATCGTTTAATACTAGATAGGGTGAAAGAAATGAATCGTTCAAAGCAGGGCGGATTTCTTGTACGGAGAGTAGATTCATTTTACCAGAGACAGAAAGACTCGAATCGGAATAGGGTCTTGATTTGCCTTTAAAGCTAAGAATGATTGGGTTCGACATCGATTCATCTTGCAGCGATACAATATGAGTGATGATACGATGGTTTACCCGCGTTAAGCCATCAATCCGCACGGTATGCTCATGAGGGAGAATATCAACCACGCTATGGTGATAGCGTCTATCTTCCATATCGTGATAGCAAGGTAGACTCCAAGCGCCAAGAAAGACCAAACATGAAAGGGCAATAGCGATAAACGGTTTCATCGGTTTTCCTCTGCAATGAATTGAGCGATTGTCTCTGAAGCTTGCTCAAACTGCGTTTGGGTATAGAACACATTGATCGATTTTCGTGTTTGTTTGTTTAACCAAGACATCTCGGAGAACTGGTCATTTTCTTCAATGTAAACGACACAAACGCACTGATGTTTCGTCAGCAATTTTCCAAGGCGAACCGATAACTGCGTATTAGGATCGGTGTAGACCTCGAGCATCCCGACAGAATGCTCCTTCAGCGCGTTGTTACGCTGTGGATGATTGTACTTACTGTGAAACTTACTCGCCCCAACCAAGCTCGCAGCAAACAAAATGCCAAGAGACAAGATGTAACACGCTAGGCTTTTGTAGTTCGATTCATGTTTGATAGTGGGAGTGAACGTTGGCGTGTCTTCCCGTATAGCTTCAGTTGTTTTAACGGAGGGAGTGACTGCGATTAAGCATTCGTTGAGCAGTACACCTTTGACTAATCGATACCCAATTTTCGGGACAGTAACAATTGGTGATTCTCTCACTCCCACTTTAACAAAGCCTTGTCTGAGAACACTGATACTTTTTGCTAATGACGTTTCACCGATATATTCGTTTCCCCACGCATATTGTACGATATCCTGTTTCTTAACGACTTCGGGGGATTGGTCGAGCAATAACGTGAGAATCTGTGACTCGCGATACCCAATTTTTATCGTAATATCACCATTAGAAAGCGTGTTTTTTATAGGGTTATATAAGATCATATGATTATTTTTGTTTTTATTATAAAGCGAAAGAGACGAGTAGAAAGGAACCACTCATCTCTGTTATATGAATAAAGATTAAAATTAGGTCACTTTTATTTTTATGGTTTTAATAGTTAGCTACCTATTGATAGAAGAAACCATAATCATAGTAAAACATCAACTTTGTACCATGTTAATCTTTCATTTAGTGATATAGCTTCAATGAAAGAGCCAAAATAATCACACAGCAATAATATGGTTTAGGAGTTACTAAATAACATTGATGATGACATTTAATTTAATATTGTCACACATGTCATTATAAGTTTAATTATATGATAACTTGGTGGGAATTATTAGCCGAGTGGAAAATAAAAAGTGAAGAGTTAAATAGAATGAAAAGAATAACGAGGAAGGGGTATATAAAAAAGCCCGCTGAGTCAGCGGGCTTAAAGTTTCTAGCTTGGATTATGCTTTCACTGCATCAAAATCGTCCGATTGAGATGACGGCTTGAAGAACAGTTTTGTTTCTTCCAACACCACATGGCGCAGAGCAATCAAACCAATCAGGTTAGGAATTGCCATCAGGCCGTTTACGATATCAGCCAGTAGCCAAATCATATCAAGGTGAAGGAACGCACCAGATGCCACCAAACCAACGAAAATCAGTTTGTATGGAAGCACAGCTTTGGTACCGAATAGGAACACAACGCAACGCTCACCGTAGTAGTTCCAACCAAGAATGGTGGTAAATGCGAAGAACATAAGACCGATAGACACCAGCATTGGGCCTAATGTTTCGGCGTTCAAACCAACGGCAAATGCGTGTGTTGTCATCGCTGCACCTGCAAGGTCACTTTGCCATGCACCCGTAAGGATCAAAGCAAGACCTGTCATGGTACAAATGATGATGGTATCGAAGAAGGTACCCGTCATTGAAATCAGACCTTGTTTAACACAAGAGTCCGTTTTCGCTGCTGCGGCTGCCATTGGCGCACTACCCAAACCTGATTCGTTTGAGAATACACCACGTGCGATACCAGATTGGATTGCCAGCATAATGCTTGCACCCAAGAAACCACCCGTTGCTGCGGTTGAAGTGAATGCAGACACCAACACTAACTCAACTGCGTTTAGCAATTGGTCTGCGTTCATGATGATCACACTCAAACACGCTAGCACATAAAATAGCGCCATTGCAGGAACCACTTTACCTGCTACGCTTGCAATCGACTTGATACCACCTAATGTAACGAAAGCCACCAGTAGTGTCAGGATAAAAGCTGACAGCCCGCGGTCTACACCGAGAGAAATCTCACTTGCATCAAGAATGGCATTCACTTGTGGGAAGGTGCCGATACCAAAACAGGCAACGCCCAATGCAAATACCGCGAACATGATAGCTAGCGCTTTCGAGCCAACACCATATTGCAGGTAGTACATAGGACCACCAATCATTTGGCCTTTGTCGTCAACTCGACGGTATTTCACGGCAAGAAGACACTCAGCGTATTTGGTAGCCATTCCGAATAAAGCGGCAAGCCACATCCAGAATAGGGCACCAGGACCGCCGAGTTTGATTGCGGTTGCAACTCCAACGATGTTACCTGTACCGATTGTTGCAGATAGCGCTGTACATAACGCTGCAAAGCTAGAAACGTCACCCTGTTTATCAGATGACTTATCTTTACTGAATACCATCGCTAACGCAGTTGGTAGGTGCTTAAATTGGATCAAGCCTAAGCTAAAAGTGAAGTAAACACCGGTACCCACGAGCAATAGTAGCAGTGGTGGACCCCAGACAAAGTTATCAATGGTTTGAAGTAAAGATTGTAGGTCGTTCATGATTTCCCCTTAATAAAACAACTAATAAGGAGAAGAGGGAAAGGACAAGATCAAGGATCTCTAATAGAGCCAAGCTATTTAAAGTAGGCGGGAACGCCAAATAGTCAGGTTGTTACTTTCCACTCCTCTGTCCTTTTGCCTGAGAGTTTCACCCTACACAAATGTGTAAGACTTGCTCCTTCGGCGACCGATTTAACGGTTCTCTCCAGAGGTTCCTCCAACTACAGTCCCCGCTACCTAAGTAGCACCTGAAATAGTTAATTCTTCGGCGAGTTACGCTAACTAAATGTTAATATTTAGTTAACAACCACTCTCCTGCAGTCTTCATCGGAACATTTACTCAACAAAATGAGTAAAGGTTAGTTAATGATGCTGGTCATCATTAACGTGTGAACTCTATCATGTTTTTTTACCATTTCAACACCCAATTGCAGATTTATTTTCAACACATTATGCGGGTTGGAATAGCATCAAAGTCATAGTCGGACGATTCTTGAACGAAATGGTTTCCTAGCGAGGGCATTTAAGTGGTCAATGGCCGGTTAAGCCCCTATCAGTTTGTTCAATGTGGTATTGGTGAGGTGATGATAAGTTGTTCAAGATAGGAGATTAATTTGATCAAAACGGGAGCAATCACTTTAAAATCTACGCTATGTTGACCGTATGCCTCGTAGAAATAGGTTACAATGAATTTTTGCGAGACTGTCTATGGAATCAGATAGGTTCTCATTATTGGACAAGGAGGCAGTATGACCAGATTATTAGCCATTGCGGTATTGGTCGCGTTAGCATTCGTGTTATTTCGTTACCGTACCAATGAAAAAGTCCAAAAAGCGACCGTTATTACATTGATCGGTGCATTCTTAATTTATACCGCATCAATCATGATAGCGGAACTCACTCGCTAGCGAATCAAGTAGAGTCCTCGGAGTAAGATACAGTGACTTCTCAAAACAACATTGAAGATCAAGACGAAGTAGTCGTCATTGAGGAGCGCGATAAGCGTACTCATTTTTACATCGGTATTGCCGCTGTGCTAGGCCTCGCTTTTGGTGGTTTAGCCGGTTCTGTTCTAACGGCAAATAAATGGGAATCGACTTATCAAGTATTAGAAGCGAAATACCAAGCACTTGTGAATGACAAGTCTGACTTGGTGTCTCAAGTAAAAACACGTGAAGCAGGTTTAGATAAAGAAATCGACGCTAAAGTCGCTACTCTTCTAGCTGAGAAAGAAGAAGCACACAAGGCTGAACTAAATGCGCTGCAAGAACAACTGACAGAAGTTGAAAAAGTGAACCTGTCTCTTGAAGCACAAGTAAAGCAGCAGATGGATAAGCTAAGCTCGACCAAAACGGAGAATGATAAGCTGAACCGTCAGGCTGACATGCAAGCTACGATGTTCGAGCGTTCGCGCGAAGTATTCAAAAAAGAAATGCAGATTTCACAAGATCTGGATGCCCTTGAGAAAGAGCGTAAATCGTTACTCCCTAAGATTGAAACGCTCAAGAAAGAGTGTGATGTTTTCTTAGAAGGTAAGTCGTGGGATGTAAAATCTGATGCTTGTGATAAGCACGACGAAGCAAATTCTCGCTTAAGCCAAATTGACCAGCTGATCGAGGTCCATAAAATGGATTTGAAACAAATTAAAGAGATTACCGAAGATATGGGGTTGTAAGACCGTATCGAGAATCTTGAAATTAAAAAAGGAGCTCAATGAGCTCCTTTTTTAATGCGCAGCTACCAAGGTAGCTATCAGATGCGAGACGCGTCGTAACCCGACGCCAGTAATAATTCACGCTCGTGCTTAATGAGCTTCGCACGATCTTCAATCAATTCATTCAGTGCTTGAGAAGGTTCGCCCGCGAGCGCTTTAAACGAATCAAAGGATTCAGCGGTCTCCACCTTATCAATCATCGCGCTGATCACGTTGCGTGCTTCACAAGGGTTACTCTCCGTTGTGAAGTATTCAACTTGTTTTGCCGCGGTTTTCATCTCTGTGAGCAGTTCAAGTGGGCTGCTTTCTTTTGCTACGGCCATGTAGTTATCAAGCACACGCTTCGCATACAACAATTCTTTCAGTGGAATATCTCGACCACTTACAATTAGCGACTCATTAAGGATCATACTTGAGCTCATTGGCATTCCTTTTTTATCAATAATTCAAACTTTTTGGGCATTGGCTTGAGTCTAATTTATTGAAGTCTGAATGGGAATGCCTAAAAAGCACATTATTAAACGTTTTTCTGATTATTTACGCCTTGCTAGTGAGTAAGTACGCAAATTGCGTGTTGGGTAGAATCTTCAGAAGATAGGTCAGTCAGGTGCTCTGAGTGTTCGATTGTTTTCTGAGTGCATCAAATGTGGGTGTTATCTGTTCTCAATATTCAATATTAATTCATGAAGAAGCGACCCGGCGTCACCCCAAAGCTATGTTTGAATAGATGATTAAAAGCACTCACGCTGGTAAAGCCACACTCCAGAGCAACGATGGTAACTGGGAGGTTTTGCGCCAACAACGTCAGAGAGAGGAACAACCTTGCTTGTTGACGATACTCGATGAAAGACATGCCAACTTCATTGCGAAACAAACGGCTCAAAGTGCGGCTGCTGACGTTAATTTCCTCTGCCCATTGTTTTAATGAACGATTATCCGCAGGCTCATCCAGCAGTGAGTTACAAACCTGCCCAAGTTTGGCATTGTTGGGAAGAGGGATTTGAATGGACGCTTGCGGCGCGACTTTCAACTGATCCAACAAAACCAGAACTATACGCCAATACGGCTCTGTGCTGGCTTGGTCGGCCGGTTGCTCAGAAAGGTGAATGATCATCTCACGCAGCATTGGTGACACGTTGAGAACATCACTCTGGTTTGGCAGCTCAGTATCGATACTTGGCAACAAGTAGACGTTTTTCATTGCCGCATCGCCATACATATACACCTTGTGGTTCTCATGCGCCGGGATCCACACCGCTCTTTGAGGCGGAACCACCCATAGCTGAGATTCTGTCTCGACCGCCATCACACCACTGCTGGCGTACACCAATTGGTTGTGCTTATGGCAATGCCAATCAATCACGTGTCCATTGGGATAGTGCTTGGGAATGACCACCGCTTCTAAGCAATTGATCCTGTCGTCCAAACTGATGGCTTTGACGTTTTGGCTCATTTTAGCAATAACCTGTCTTGATAGAGTCTATACGCCAAATGCTAGCCAGATAAACTGAGCTTGTCATTAATTAGCTTTCCTTTATTTGGTTTGGAGTCGAGATGAACCGTTCCTTTCACGCAGGTGTCCTCAATGTGGGGCATGCGCTTAATCATTACTTCTTGCTCATTTTTCCTTCTGTCGTACTAACGCTGCATAAAGAATGGGACATGAGTTACGCGGAGCTGCTGCAAGTAGGAAGCGCAGCCATGTTGGTTTATGGTGTGATGTCCCTACCTGCAGGTTGGCTGGCGGATCGTTGGAGCCGAAAAGGCATGATGCTCGTGTTCTACTTTGGGATGGGCACCTCTGCGTTACTTACCGCTCTCGCGCAAACGCCATGGCAAATGGGATTGGGGCTTTGTGTTATAGCCTTGTTTGCCGCGATTTATCATCCCGTCGGTATCGCACTTATCTTCAGCTCTGCAAATAAAACAGGCAGGGCTATTGCAGTAAATGGACTAGCAGGTAACTTAGGTTTGGCGTTTGCTGCAATGGGAACCGCTTTGTTGTGCCAGTGGTTCTCTTGGCAATCCGCATTTTATGTTCCAGGTCTTGTGTGTGTATTTACTGGCGTTGTGTACTGGTTTGCATCGAAAGGTGTTACTGATATCGAACATGGAAAAAATATACGTGACGACGTAACTATGCCTTTGCGACAACTCAAAGCGCTGTTCGCTTGTGCTGCGGTGGTTGTCTTCTTCGGTGGTTTGGTCTTTCAATCTACGACGACCTCGTTACCTAAAATTATGGACGCACAATTTAGCCAATCATTGAGCCTTTCAAGCACATTAACTACATCGATTTTTGTTTGTGCCGCGTTTATTCAGCTTGTTGTGGGTGAACTGCTCGATCGCGTTGATATCAAGAAGCTCCTCGCCTGTATTGCTGGTGGGCAACTGTTATTCCTTTTATTGGCGACAGTTACTCATGAATGGTCATTGGTTCTTGTGTTTGTTGGTTTGATGCTGTGTACATACGCGCAAATACCAGTGAATGATTGGCTTATTGGCCGTTATTCCGATGTGAAATGGCGCTCGAGAATCTACGCCGTTAAGTACACATTAAGCTTTAGTACTGGACCTATCGCGTATTGGCTTATCGCAGCGACTTATGCTCATACACAAGAGTTTGTATTGATGTATTTCATCCTCGTTGGTGGGATGGGGATAGCACTGTTGAGTGCAACGTTAATGCCTTCGTTAAGCAAAAGAAAAACGGATAGCACCGCATTAGTAAAACAATGATACAAAAAGGAGCGCATGTTGCGCTCCTTATCTTTATCTAGTTAGTTACTTTAGAAGAGTACCAGTCGTTTTGATAAGCCTTAGAGGCAAACAAAGCGTTGGCCTTAGCGCGTTCAATGATAGCTGGGTCCACTTCAATAGGCTTCATCGTTTGGTTATCGAAGTTGTATTGCATGGTCGATACCTTTTCGCCCGGCGAGAATACAACGAGATTGTCTCGGGTTAAGTAACCAAAGTTCTTGTCGTATTGCATCATGGCACGTTCGTCTTTGCGTGCGAGAGGCTTAGTAAGATCACGGCCAATCATCGGCGTTTTCGCATCCACACCAATCAAAGAAAGTAGCGTAGGTGGCATATCTAGGTTATTAGCAATACGGTCGTCTTTACGTGGCTTAATGTCTTTACCAAGAATCAATGCTGGGATGTGGAAGTGTTTTACAGGCACTAAGTTAGCACCGGATACACGGGCATCGTGGTCAGCAATGATGATGAAGACCGTGTCGTCCCAGTAAGATGATTTCTTCGCTTTATCAAAGAAAGTACCAATCGCGTAATCCGAATATTTCACCGCATTATTACGCGTCATGTATTCAGAGTCGTAAGGCTCGATTTTACCTTCTGGATATTCGTATGGGCTGTGGTTACTTGAACTGAATACTAAGCTGAAAAAGGGCTTGTCGGTATTAGACAGGCGTTCAAATTCTTGGTCTGCTTTGGTGTACAGGTCTTCATCGCTCACCCCCCAAGATCCAACAAACTCTGGATTTTCGTAATCTTTCTCTTCAATGATTTGATCAAAACCATTGCCGAAAAAGAAGGTCTTCATGTTGTCGAAATTCGCTTCACCACCATAAATGAACTCAGTGTGGTAGCCGTTGGCTTTCAAAAGGTCTGCGATAGTAAAGAAGTTCGTCTGGCTTTTGCTTAGTTTTACAACTGCACGCGATGGTGACGGTGGGAAGCCTGTCGTTACTGCTTCAATACCACGAACAGAGCGAGTTCCTGTTGCGTATAGCTGTGTAAAGTTCCAACCTTCAGCCATAAGCTTGTCGACATGGGGCGTGAGTGGTAATCCTCCTAGTTCTCCCACAAACTGAGCTCCTAAGCTTTCTTGTAGCAAGATGACTAAGTTCTTTGGTTTACCTTGATAGGTCGCTTCATTGCTGTTCATTGTAGGAAGAACTGAAGGATCAAAGTTTGATTTCGCGGAAGAGGAGCGCACAAGTTCTAGCATCTTCTGGTTATCCATTTTTCCATAGAACTGCTCTGCGCTTCTCTCTGACTTCATGTTGTTGACAGCAAACAAGAGAGAGTAAGAAGAATTTAGTGTGAGATCGTTCATCAACGGGTCGTTAGAAAACGCTACCATTGCGGGGTTTAGAGGGCGATGACCCAAAGAAGAACGCGCACCCGTGACACCAACCAAAACGACAAGAATGGCAAGGATAGGTCGCCATTTCCAGCTTACTTGCTTCGCGTTGTCGGTTAGTTTCTTGCTCCATTTCCAACCAAGGAAAAGGGTAATTGCCGTGCCTACAGCACCAATGAGCAGCTCTAATTTGTAGCCAGTCCAAAGCATGCTGAACACTTCTTTTGGATAAATCAGGTATTCAACAAACAAGCGGTTTGGGCGTAGGTCGTACTCTTGAATAAAGGGTGCGGTTGCCAATTCCATGTAAACAATGATCCATAAACCTGCGACCATCCAGCAACGTAATACCCATTTCCAGCATGCGCCGACCTTTCCTTGTACAGGTAATAGCGAAGAAAGTAAGCCCGGAAGGATGAATAACCAACAGATGGTGGCAAAGTCTACGCGTAGGCCCTGACCAAGAATATAAATAAGGTCGTTAAAAGATTCGATTCGGTCAGAAAGCCAAATGGCAAGTAAAATCCGCGAAACGGAAAGAAAAGCAAGCGAAAATAGCGCAAATACAGCGATGGGCTGCAAAGGCCCAAATGTGGGCTTCTTCATAAATATTCCCTAATTTACTGATGTAACTGATTTTTATGGCGTGTCTTTTATCAAATAAAACGTGAAGTAAGTGTGAAATATAAGGTTTATTTATAAATTTAATTGTAATGATTGGTACGGCTTTGTAAGAGAGGGTAGTGCCATACGGCGTACGTAGTTCAGTCTGTTGTCGTAAAGTGCGTGATAATCACAAGCTTGATTTCTATGGATTTCTTATTTAGGGTATCTGTATGAACTATTTAGCGATTTCTATCTCAACGAACTGTTGTTGTTGCACTTCTAAAAATGTGCGGCGGCTTTCGTGTAGCTATTAGTTAGCAAAAGATCATACAGACATATTAAAGGCCGCCGATGTTTTCATCCGCGGCTTTTTTGCATTTAAAGGAATAACAATATGAGTCAGTCAAAATTACAATTATTCAATACACTGGGGCGCACCCTTGAGCCGTTCAACACCATTAAATCAGGTAAAGTCGGTTTGTATGCATGTGGTCCAACGGTGTATGACTACCCGCATGCAGGGAACTTGAGAACCTACCTTTTTGTTGATGTGCTCAGGCGCACGCTTGAGCTCAACGGTTACGACGTAAACCACGTTATGAACATCACGGATGTTGGGCACTTGGTGTCAGACGCGGATACCGGTGAAGATAAAATGGAGAAGGGTGCGAGAAAACAGAATAAGTCTGCTTGGGAGATCGCAAAGTATTTTGAAGACGCGTTTTTAGATGATCTTACTAGCCTCAACATCACTAAGCCTTCCATCATTTGTCGCGCTACCGAGCACATTCAAGAACAGATTGAATTCGTCCAAGAGCTTGAACAAAAGGGCTTTACCTATCAAACCTCCGATGGCGTTTATTTTGATTCGGCCAAGCTTCCAGATTACGGAAAACTTGCCAAACTGGATCGCGAGGGATTAGAAGCAGGCATTCGCGTCGAAATGGCAGAGAAAAAGAGTCCAACCGATTTCGCACTCTGGAAGTTTAGCGGTGACACACCAAGACAAATGGAATGGGAAAGCCCTTGGGGAGTTGGCTTTCCGGGATGGCACATTGAATGTTCTGCGATGGCAGAGAAATACCTTGGGGAAGTGTTCGATATTCATGTTGGTGGGGAAGACCATATCCCAGTTCACCACACCAACGAAATTGCCCAATGCCAAGCAAAGAATGGCCACGTTCAAGCAAATTACTGGCTGCATGGCTTCTTCCTCCAATTGAACAAAGAGAAGATCTCTAAGTCCGGCACGTCACTTCGTCTTGAAGCCTTCATCGATAAAGGCTATGACCCGCTCGCTTACCGTTACTTGGTGCTGACCAGTCATTATCGCAGTCATTTGAGCTTTACGTGGGAGAGCTTGGATGCGGCACAAACGGCTCTAAAGCGCCTGAAAGCGAAAGTGTCGGCACTACCAGAAGGTGGCAAAGTCGACCAAACATATATTGAGCGTTTTATGTCACTCATCAACAACGACTTAGCCATGCCACAAGCGATGGCATTAATGTGGGAGTTGCTTGGAAGTGCATTAAATGACGCGGATAAAAAAGCAACGGCACGCTACTTTGATCGTGTGTTTGGTTTGGAGCTTGATAAAGTAGAAGAAGAGGAAATCCCTCGCGAGATCTTGGAATTGGTAGAGTTGCGTTTGCAAATGAAAAAGCAGAAGGAATACCAACAAGCTGACGAAATCCGCCAGAAAGTTGCCGAACTCGGTTATAGAATCAACGATGCTGGTGATAGCTCAACGGTAAGTAAACAAGGCTAGCAAGCTGAAAAACAAAAAGGCTCACTGCGATAGTGAGCCTTTCTAATTGAAACGATAAACGCTCTTGTCGCTATTGAATCGCTAACTCAGGGTGCGAAGCCGTATTCACTTCTGCGGTTTGATTGTACTTCTTAATCACCAGCGTCAAGCGAATCAGCATTGCAATTGCTGCGATGGTTAAGCCGGTCACGATACCAATCCAGAAGCCTTCTTCACCCATGGCTGGAACGATTTCATCCGTGATACCCAGCAACATACCCAGTGGAAGCGCCAAGCCCCAGTAAGCAAGAATCGCCAGAATCATCGGAATCTTAGTATCTTTATAGCCACGCAGAGCGCCGTTCGCAGACGTCTGTAGCGCGTCACTGAACTGGTACATTGCAGTAAACATCAACAGAGTAGCCGCCGTTGCGGAAACTACCGGATCTGTAGTGTACAAACGAATGATCCACTCTGGGAACAGCAGGAAGAAGCCGACTGAAATCAGCGACAGTAGCGCAGCAGTAATAATACCCACCAAACTACGGTGAGAGGCCATTTCAAGCTTTTGTTCACCCAATGCATGACCAACGCGAATCGTGATACCAAAGGAAAGACTCATTGGGATCATGTACGTCATGCTAGAGATGTTCAGTGCAATTTGTGCCGCGGCAACGTTCTCTGCACCGATACGACCAATCAATAGCGCAATCACCGCGAAGATACTGCCACAAACCGCAATGTTCAAACCAATCGGCATGCCGAGTTTGAACAGCTGTTTTATTTCTTGCCATACTGGTTTTAGCTCAGCGAAGTGCAGAATGTTTTTGTAGTGGTGATGGCTCTTAATATAGCTAAACAGCAGGGCAGACATCAGCCAGTAAACCAAGCTTGTTGCCCAGCCACAACCAACCGCGCCCAATGCAGGCATGCCGAACTTGCCATAAATCAGGATGTAGTTAACTGGGATGTTCACCAACAAGCCGATGACAGAAATCAGCATCGGAGCTCGGGTGTTATTCATCCCTTCACAGAAACCATTCAGCGTATAGAAGAGCGCAATACCTGGAACACCAAACGCTAATGCGACAACATAATCACTGGCAATAGGAATGATCTCAGGAGCAACGCCTAAGCCAACGAGAATGGTTTCACCAAGTAGCAAGTAAACAATCAAGATGGCACTAACAAACGCGGATAGCCACAGCATCTGAATGAAAGAGATACGGATGTTATCTAAACTTTGTGCGCCGCGGTGGTAAGCAACGACAGGCGTTAATGCCATGATGATGCCGCGAAGCAATAGCGAAACGGGTAGCCATAAACTGGTGCCAAGCGCGATCGCAGCAAGGTCGGCTGCACTTACTTGGCCTGCCATTGTGGTATCGATAAAGCCCATCGACTGAGTTGCGAGCTGCATCAAAATGATTGGGATCGACAGGTGTAACAATGCGCCCGATTCTTTAAAAAAACGAGAAAAAGAGGAAGGTGTGTTTTGCATGGATGTAGTTAAACACCAATATCAATGCACCAGTGGAAGCAGGATGGCGTTGTGCATTGTAGGGTGTGCCGCGTAGGCAGGCGCAATATACGGACTTTTGTTCTGCCATTCAATATGTAATTTAGATCACAGAGAAACGATTGCGAAAGGAATTTTGGATAAAAAAGCGCCAGCAGGTTTGGCTGCTGGCGCTTGGTCTTATTTAGGAAGGAATTCGATTGTTAATTACATTGACGCTTTTTTAGCTTCGGCAACCCAAGAATCAAACAGTTGTTGGTTGGCTTTGATCCAGCCATTAACGTGAGACTCGATGTCCGCCGCGCTATTTTTACCTTGGCTCATCATCATGTTTTGTGCGCTGACATCATTGATATTCAGCTTAACGATTTCGAACAGTTTTGCGGCAGAAGGGTTTTTTTCAGTGAAATCTTTGTTCGCCACGATTCGCATTGAGTTCATTTCAAACCCATAGTTTTTACCATTCTTAAGTGTGGTATCCACATCTTTACGTTCACCAGGTAGGGCAGAGAATGGGACTTCTAGCCAAACCACATCTTCGCCCGGAACGAGTACGCCACTTACCCAATAAGGTGTCCACGTGTAGTACAAGATCGGGTCGCCTTTCTTATAACGAGAAATAGTATCCGCAATGATTGCTGCGTAGTTACCTTGGTTGTGTGTGACCGTGTCACGAAGTTGGTAAGCGTTAAGCTGCTCTTCAATTACCATTTCGCAGCCCCAACCAGGGTTACAACCAGTGAGGTCTGCTTTGCCATCGCCATTGGCGTCAAATAGTTTTGCTAGCTCAGGATCTTTAAGTTGACCAATGTTAGTGATGTTGTATTTTTCTGCGGTTTTTTTATCGATTAAGTAGCCTTGAGCCGCACCACTAACGTACTGGCCTTGGCGGTAGAATTTATCATCACCACCTGACATCGTGTATTTGTCTGCGTGCAAAGGGAACCAACCCACAGCTAAGAACGTAGCATCGCCTTTTGCGATCGAAGTGTAGCCAACGTTGTAATCGACTTCCTTAGTTGGTTGAACATCGTAGCCCAACGCTTCAAGCGCGCGGTTAACAATAAGAGTTTGAAACGTTTCTTCCGCAACCGTTGATTGAACTGGTTGAACTGAAACGCCTTTACCCGGTAAGTCATTCGCTAAAGCTTGAGTCGAAAACGCCATCGTTGCTAACGTTCCAGCTGTTAGCGCTTTCTTCCATGAATTAGTCATTTATGTTTCTCCTAAGTTTGAGATCAGGTTGGTTCGATTTGTTGGTCAGTTTTAAAAGGTAAGAAACTGGACCGGTGTGGTACCAACGTAACTTCGTGTTACCCGCGTTAGCGCCTAAAACTTGTGTGATACGGTCGAGTAGAATGGCAAGGATTACGATACCTAGACCACCCACCGCTGCTAGCCCCATATCCAAACGTCCGATTCCACGTAATACCATTTGTCCCAACCCACCAACTGCGATCATAGAGGCAATAACCACCATAGAAAGGGAGAGCATCAGGGTTTGGTTTACGCCTGCCATAATAGTCGGTAGGGCAAGGGGAAGTTGAATGCGGTACAGCATTTGCTTTTTGCTGGCTCCAAACGAGTGTCCGGCTTCAATCAGCTCTTCTGGGACTTGTTGAATACCAAGAATGGTCAAGCGAACCACGGGAGGCAATGCAAAAATAATGGTGACCACCACGCCAGGTACGTTCCCGATGCCAAACAACATGACGATAGGTACTAAGTAGACAAAAGCTGGGGTGGTTTGCATTGCATCGAGTATGGGCCGTATGAACTTAGCGGCGGTGTTGTTTCTTGCCAGCCAGATACCAAGTGGTAATCCAATGATCAGACAGAAGAATACGGATGTCAGTACTAATGCCAAGGTCGTCATTGCTTGGGACCAAGCACCTATCAGCCCAATGAAGACTAATGAAGCGAATGTCGACATCCCTAAACGCAAATTAGAAAATTGCCATGCTAATAAAAAGAGAATGATGAGCATGAACGGGGCAGGTGTAGAGACGAGCGCCGTTTCAAATGAGGAGAGAATGAAATCAATGGGAACGCGAATTGCTTGAAAGACCGGACGTCCATGTTCGACAAGCCAATCTAACCCAGATTCTACCCAAGTATCCAAAGGAAGGACCGCATCTTGAAAGGGGTTCATGATATCAAAAGGGGCTTCTTCAACGGTTTCGGAATTCAACCAGTCTATACTTGACGTCGCTTCACTGCCTTGTGACCAAGGGTCACTTTGTTCTGTTGTGGCTGTTGCCCATGGGTCGGTTTGTTCCGCTTCTGTCGTTGACCACGGATCGTTAGTGGTTTGTTCTGTTGACATGATGACTAATCCTTATCCAACGTTTGCAGAAGACGTGATTTTGTCACGACACCATAATAGTGGCCTTGCTCGTCGACAACTGGGACGGCATAAGGGACACCAGCGACGACACCAAGAATGTCGTTGATTGCTTGGTCTGGCTGGAGGGTGATTTCGTCGATCAATTGTGCACTGGCTAGTGAGCGATTTTCTTTGTGGGCAACGCGTAACGAATCAAGAGAAACAATGCCAGAATAATGGCTGGATTTATCAATGACTATGCCGTAATCGCGGTCGTGATCCATCAATATCTGCATTGCAGACCCAGGACCATCATGTTCGGACTTCTTGAAAACAGCGGCTGGCTTTTTTCGAGCGATGTCTTTCACGGTCAGTACGTTTGCAACGTTAACACCTCGGAAAAAGGCTTCCACATAATCATTGGCAGGGTTATGAAGAATCTCATCTGGTGTACCGACTTGAACCACGTCGCCATTCTGCATGATGGCAATACGATCGCCGATTCGCATGGCTTCATCTAAATCGTGAGAGATGAAGACAATCGTACGTTTATCGTCATTTTGCAGTCGAATAAGTTCATCCTGCATTTCGGTTCGGATAAGTGGATCGAGCGCTGAAAAGGCTTCATCCATTAGGAGGATATCAGGGTCACACGCGAGAGCTCGAGCGAGGCCAACTCGTTGCTTCATTCCGCCAGACAACTCATCCGGATAGGATTCTGAGTAGGCATCAAGGCCAACGCGTTGTAAGGCTGACAACGCACTTTCTTGCCTGTCTTTGAGGTTCACACCGGCGAGTTCAAGGCCAAAAGCAGCGTTTTCAATCACCGTCATGTGAGGCATGAGCGCGAAGTTTTGAAAAACCATGGAAATGTTATTGCGGCGAACTTCTCTAAGTTCATCTTCAGAAATGTGGGCAATGTCTTTACCTTTTAGGTAAACGCTGCCTTTGGTTGGCTCAATTAAGCGATTGAGAAGACGAACGAGCGTGGATTTTCCTGAGCCAGATAGGCCCATAATGACAAAAATCTCACCTTCATTGATGGAAAGAGAGACATCGTTAACGCCAACCGTTAAACCTGTTTGTTCAAAAATACGATCTTTATCGATGCCTTTCTCAATCAGTGAGAATGCGCGGTCAGGATCGTCACCAAACACCTTATACAGTCCCTTAACTTCCAGTATGGGATCCATGTAAATCATCCTTAATTTTGAATGTTTTGTAGTAAAACGTTTCGTACTCTAAGTAATGTTTGGGAAAATTTCAATGTTCGATAAAAGGTTTGTGTGGTGACGTTACACAAATTAGACATAAACAGCTTAACCAATGATTTGGCTTTAAATGACGTAAAAACAGTGCGTTATGTTTATTTGTAGTGCGTCGAAAAAGTGGGTGAAATGGCCTGTGAAATATTTTTGAATTTATTGTGGTTGATGAGTGACATTTTGATCCTAACGAAATCTTTCGTAAATAGGCCGTTTTAGAATGTTTTAAGTTAGAGTTCGAATTAATGTGTTGGTGACATGTTCTGCTATTTGAGTCGATTCATACCATCACTGGATTTATTTATTGCCTGATTGAATGCTTGGTGATATTTATCGCTGAAGTTTAGGCAATGCATGGAATAAAGAATGGAAGCCGAGCAATTAGAAGTACTCAATTTCATTAGCCAATACCCTCCCTTTGATGACTTACCAGAGACGCACCTGAAAAATATCGCAATGAACGCTGAAGTGGCTTACTACCGCGCAGGCTCAGATATTTTAAAGAAAGGTGACAATATTCGTGATCTGTATATGGTTCGCAGTGGCGTCGTCGAAATTTTCCGCCGCAAGGGGGAGCTGTATAACCGTATTGATGCTGGTGGTTTGTTTGGACAAATGGGGTTGTTGATGAATAACCGAGTCCGTATGCCAGCGAAAGCAATTGAAGATACATTAGTGTATTGCATCCCAGAGAGCATCTTCAACGAATTGTGTGATGAGTTTGAGAATTTCGCTGATTTCATGGAATTGGAAGACAGTGCAAGACTAAGAACCGTGGTTTCGAACCAGTCTGATGGCAACGATTTTACCACCGCAAAAGCGAGAAAGATTCTTAGCCGAGAGCCCGTAACCTTAGCTGCTACCGCGACAATTCAGGAAGCGGCAATACTGATGGCAGAAGAGGGCGTCACGGCATTGTTGATCGTGCGTCCAGAAGAAGAAATTACCGAAGATGATGACGACCAACTCTTAGGCATCCTGACCGACCGTGATTTGTGTATACGCGTTTTAGCTGAGGGTAGGGAGACCAACATACCCGTAAGTGAGGTGATGAGTTACGACGTCGTATCTCTTGATAACAGTGCGTATGTCTTCGAAGCCATGCTGACCATGCTGCGCTATAACGTGCACCACCTGCCAATCCTCAAAGACAAAAAACCGATTGGTGTACTCAGTATGACGGATATCGTCAGATACGAGTCGCAAAACAGTTTATTGCTTGTGAGTTCGATATTCCAACAGAACACGATCGAAGATCTTAAAGCTGTATCGAAACAAGTGAAAGACTGTTTTGTCCGTATGGTGAGTGAAGATGCGAACGCCCATATGGTCGGCCGAGCGATGTCGGTTATTGGCAGTAGCTTCAAGCAGCGTCTTGCTGAGTTAGCAGAACAAGAGCTTGGTCCAGCACCTATTCCGTATTGTTTGCTCGCAATGGGGTCCATGGCGCGTGATGAGCAATTGATCGTCACGGACCAAGATAACGCATTGATTCTCGATAACAGCTACGAACCGAGTGAGCATGGTCAGTACTTTGAGCAATTTGCTAAGTTTATTTGCGATGGGTTAGCAGAATGTGGTTACACCTACTGTTCTGGCGACATCATGGCAACTAATCCAGAATGGCGCAAAACGCGCTCAGAATGGGAAGCGTGTTTTGCTAACTGGATTGATGACCCAACACCGGAACGTCTGCTCAATAGCAGCATTTTCTTTGATCTATTAGGTGTGCATGGCCGAGTGAAGTGGGCAGAGCAATTAAGCGGATTCATTGTTCGCCGCGCGAAGAAGAACAACCGATTCCTCGCTTGTATGGCCTACAACGCAATTCGTCGAACACCACCTCTGGGTTTCTTTAAAGACTTTGTAATGGAGAAGGATGGCCGTCATCGAAACTCCATTAACTTGAAACGTCGCGGCACTGCACCGATGGCGGACTTGATTCGCGTCCATTCTCTTGCCATTGGCTCTCGCTCACAAAATTCATTCGAGCGTCTGGATGACATCAATAACGCTGGGATCTTGCCGAAAGGGCGAGGGATGGACTTGAAAGATGCCATGGAACTTATTTACATGGTACGTATTCGTCATCAGGCATTGGATATTGAAAATGGCGAAGAGCCGGACAACAACATCGAGCCTGAACATATGTCTGAGTTTGAGCGCCGTAATTTAAAAGCCGCCTTCCAGATTCTAAGTAACGCGCAAAACTTCATTAAGTTCCGCTATCAGAGAAGCAGTAAATGATGTGGTTTTTTAAACAACAGCAAGATGCACGTGATTTATTAGATACCAGCCAGACACCTGATTGGCCCGTTTTCTTTGAGCAACTTGCCACGCAAGCGAAAGATGATCGATTAAAACGTTATTACTCTGCGCCTATTGTGAATGGTGATACGCCATTAAAAGAGGTACCTTTTGTCTCCGTCGATTTTGAGACCACGGGTTTAAATGCAGAAGAAGACGCCATTCTTACTATTGGTTTAGTTCCGTTTACTCTGGAACGAGTGCAATGCAGTGGCTCGCGTCATTGGGTGGTGAATCCAAATCGAGAATTGAATGAAGAATCGGTTGTGATTCATGGTATTACCGATTCAGAAGTGAAGAGTGCGCCGCAACTTAATCAAATCTTAGAGGCTATATTGGCAGAACTCTCAGGCAAGATTGTGGTGGTGCATTACAAAAATATTGAGCGTCAATTCTTTAACAATGCCTTGTTGAATAGCATAGGTGAGGGGATTCAATTCCCTGTTGTAGATACCTTGGATATTGAATATGCGATTCAGCGTCGTCAATGTGAAGGTTGGTTAAATAAGCTCAAAGGTAAAAAGCCGGGCTCGGTGCGTTTAGGGCACGCTCGTGAAAGATATCATCTGCCAGTATATCAACCTCATCATGCACTTACAGATGCACTTGCGACAGCGGAACTGCTACAAGCGCAACTGCAATACCATTTTGACGAGGACATGCGATTGTCTACGATTTGGCAATAACCATGCTGCAATTTAGCCATAAAAATAATTAGTCGTCCCGATAACGAAATGCAATGCGATATCGGGGCGTTTAACGTTAAAATTACACAGTAGAGTAACAATTCTAATAGCGGCGCAACGATCGCAATAAGCTTTGCAGCAAGTGGCGCGAAAAAGCCATCCCTTCGATTCCTACAACGATTTTTTAATTTGGCCACGTATTTTAAGGAGATAAATCGTGAGCACTGACAACAATGGCGGTATACAGCGCCCCGACGGTAAGGTGAACCCGATCGATACTGATTACCAGATTGGTCAGGATAACGTCGCGTTAAAAGTCGGTCCTTTTGGACTTGATATTCACAACCGTGTATTTGCTATTTCAGGCATGTCGATCATCCTGTTCGTAGTGTTAACACTGACATTCAGACAACAAGTAGAACCGTTCTTTGCGGGTTTGCGTGGTTGGCTGGTATCAAATCTTGATTGGTTCTTCCTATCTGCGGGCAACGTGTTTGTCGTGGTGTGCTTGATCCTGATCGTCACGCCACTTGGTCGTGTTCGTATCGGTGGTACAGAAGCAACGCCAGATTATACTTATGCCGGTTGGCTTGCGATGCTATTCGCCGCTGGTATGGGTATCGGTTTGGTGTTCTTTGGTGTATCTGAGCCAATGTCTCACTTTAGTGCGGCACTAGGTGGTGTAAACGTTGAGAACGGCGTTCGTACTGACTGGGCTCCACTGGGTGCGGCGGAAGGGGACACCTCGGCTGCGTCTGCACTTGGTATGGCTGCAACGATTTACCACTGGGCTCTGCATCCATGGTCTATCTATGCACTGTT
This sequence comes from Vibrio jasicida 090810c, assembly GCF_002887615.1. Classification (NCBI taxonomy): domain Bacteria; kingdom Pseudomonadati; phylum Pseudomonadota; class Gammaproteobacteria; order Vibrionales; family Vibrionaceae; genus Vibrio; species Vibrio jasicida. Next base: position 247,970 of record NZ_CP025792.1, read on the forward strand.
GGCTCTTGGTTTGGCGATTTTCTCGTTTAACAAAGGCTTGCCTCTAACGATGCGTTCCATTTTCTACCCTCTTTTTGGTGAGCGCGTTTGGGGCTGGACTGGTCACGTGATCGATATTCTTGCCGTAGTTGCAACGGTATTTGGTCTAGCGACTTCTCTTGGTTACGGTGCATCGCAAGCAGCAACAGGTCTAAACTTCCTGTTCGGTGTACCAATGACAGACACCACGCAAGTTGTGTTGATCATTATCATCACGGCACTTGCATTGATCTCTGTGGTTGCGGGCCTAGATAGTGGTGTTAAGCGTCTGTCTGAAATCAACATGGGTCTAGCGGCGCTATTGCTATTGTTCGTGATCATTGTTGGTCCAACTATGGCGATTATGACGGGCTTCTTTGACAACATTGGTGCTTACCTAGCGAATATTCCTGCATTGTCGATGCCGTTTGGTCGTGAAGACGTGAACTACTCGCAAGGTTGGACTGCGTTCTACTGGGCATGGTGGATTTCATGGTCACCATTCGTAGGTATGTTTATTGCGCGCGTATCTCGTGGTCGTTCTGTTCGTGAGTTTATCGTGTGTGTAATTTTGATCCCATCTACAGTGTGTGTGTTATGGATGACCGCATTCGGCGGAACTGCGATCAGCCAATACGTGAACGATGGTTACCAAGCAGTATTTGATGCAGAACTGCCTCTTAAACTGTTCGCTATGTTAGACGTGATGCCACTTTCTCAGATCACTTCTATCGTGGGTATCATTCTAGTAGTCGTATTCTTCATTACGTCAGCTGACTCTGGCTCTTTGGTTATCGATACGATTGCCGCGGGCGGTAAAGTGGATGCGCCAACACCACAGCGTGTGTTCTGGTGTACATTCGAAGGCTTGGTAGCAATTGCACTGATGCTTGGTGGCGGTCTAGCAGCGGCACAGGCGATGGCGGTAACAACGGGCTTGCCATTCACAATCGTACTTCTTGTGGCGACAGTGTCTTTGGTGAAAGGCCTAATGGATGAGCCTCGTCCAAAATCTAAATCAGCGAAAAAAGCGAAAGCGTAACGCGAATCTTTTCTCTGATAAATTTCAATAAAAAACGGCATGCTTAGGCGTGCCGTTTTCTTTTCTTATGCTTTATTTCTTTTTCTCACCCAATCTGTTGCATTAATACCGAATGGAAGGATTTCTTACGGTTGTAATCATTTCTTTGGGTGGGCTGCTGACGAATAGTGACGCTGTATCGTCTAATTTCTTACGTTGCCCTATAAATACATTAGAGCTCAAACTAATTTTCATTTCACCCTCAACCACTAATGATGTGACATTGATCGACTTAATGACGATTGATCTCTTGTTTATTTGATTTTTAGCCACGAGAGATGCCCATAATAAAAAGGAAATTTAATTAGAACACGAAGGATATGTATCTACACATGATCACATCAGCTCCTTGGGTGATGTATCCAGAAATTGGAGAAGACCCAAGCAAAAAATGGATTTTTCGTGAGCCAGAAGTGTCGGATGGTGACAACGTCTACAGCTTGATAGCAGATTGTCCACCACTCGATATGAACTCTTCATATTGCAATTTCCTTCAGTCTACGCACTTCAGCAAAACCTGTATTTTGGTTGAGCATAAAGGCGAGCTCGCAGGGTTTATCTCTGGTTATCAAAAGCCAGATGAACCTAATGTGTTGTTCGTCTGGCAGGTCGCCGTCGCTCCTCGCTTTAGAGGCAAGGGTTTGGCTTTTCAAATGCTCGACAATTTACTAAAGCGAGAAGGGCTTGAAGGCATCGACACCGTCGAAACCACAATTACTAAATCTAATGAGGCATCTTGGGCATTATTTAAAAAACTCGATGCTCAAAATAGTAATGCTGGCGAGGTGACCACTTTCTTGGACGAAAAAGATCATTTCAAGGGCAAACACGATACGGAATACCTGTATCGCATTCCCCTCAATTAACTCCCACCCAATAGGAATCAAATAACGGTCTCATCATGGATATTTTCAAAAAGCAGGAATCCAACGTACGTTCATACTCAAACAGTTTCCCGGTTGTCTTTCGCAAAGCAAAAGGTTCCTGGCTAGAAACAGAACAAGGCGAACGTTACCTCGATTTCCTTGCTGGAGCGGGATCTCTAAATTACGGTCATAACAATCCAGTACTCAAGCAAGCGCTCCTTGAGTACATTGAAATGGATGGCATTACACACGGCTTAGACATGCACTCAGAAGCAAAAGCCGCTTTTCTTGAAGCCTTGAATAAGTACATTCTTGAACCAAGAGCGCTTGATTACAAAGTTCAATTCACTGGCCCAACGGGAACCAACGCTGTTGAAGCCGCCATTAAATTGGCAAAGAAAGTGAAAGGGCGCAGTAGTATCGTAGCTTTCACCAACGGTTTTCACGGTTGTACGGCGGGTGCGTTAGCGGCAACGGGTAACCAACATCATCGCCAAGGCGCGGGCTCTAGTCTTAACAACGTCACTCGTATTCCTTTCGAAGGTTATGCTGATATTGATGGTCTCAAACTGTTTGAAACCATGTTGACCGATAACTCGGCGGGTATGGATAAGCCAGCGGCAGTACTGCTAGAAACCGTGCAAGGTGAAGGTGGTCTAAATGTGGCATCCAACGCGTGGCTGCAGCAGTTAAGTAAGCTGTGTAAAGCACACGATATCTTATTGATTGTTGACGATATCCAAGCAGGGTGCGGCAGAACAGGTACATTCTTCAGCTTTGAGCCATCGGGTATCAAGCCAGATATGGTGACTCTGTCTAAATCCATTGGTGGTTATGGTCTACCAATGGCTATTGTGCTCTTAAAGCCAGAACTTGATCAGTGGAAACCAGGCGAGCATAACGGCACATTCCGAGGAAATAACCACGCGTTTGTGACTGCCACGAAAGCACTCGAGGCTTACTGGTCAAACGATAACTTCGAAACGCACATTAAGCGTTGCTCAAGCATGGTTAATGAAGTTATTCAACGTTCGGTTCAACGATTCCCTGAGTTGTTTGTACAGCGCAAAGGCCGCGGCATGATGATCGGAATTGAATGTAAGAACGGTCAAATCTCAGGCGATATTGCTAAAACCTGTTTCGACAATGGCATGGTGATTGAAACTGCAGGACCAAATGATGAAGTCGTGAAGTTCTTCTGTCCATTGACCATTTCAGAATCCGAACTTACGCAAGGGCTGAATATCTTCGAGGGTTCAGTCGAAGCCATCGCAAGCAAACATTTCAAACAAGCATCATAGCAAGGAAAGAATTATGATCGTTAGAACACTCGATGAGTGTCGCAATAGCGAAAGACGTGTTGTGTCGGATAACTGGGAAAGCGTACGTATGTTATTGAAAGATGACAACATGGGCTTCTCATTCCATATTACGACGATATACGAAGGAACAGAAACGCACATCCATTATCAGAACCATCTCGAGTCGGTATTTTGCATGAGTGGAGAAGGGGAAATAGAAGTCGTAGGTGGCGAAACCTATCCAATTAAACCCGGCACACTGTACATCCTTGATAAGCATGACGAACATTATCTTCGTGCATACAAAAACAAAGAAATGGTGATGGCATGCGTGTTTAACCCACCAATTACAGGTGCGGAAGTGCACGATGAGAACGGTGTTTACCCTCTGGTTGACTAGCCTAACTCTATAAACATTTGAAATGGGGTGAAGCTTCACCCCATTTTCTTTTCCTTTCTTTCAAATTACCAATCATTAAGGCCCTCTCATGACATTTACCGTAGAAAAGATCGGCGGTACTTCGATGACAGCATTCGATGCTGTGCTTGATAACATTCTTCTTCGTCCACAAAACCCTTATAACCGTATTTTTGTCGTTTCTGCCTACGGTGGTATGACGGATGCACTACTGGAATGCAAAAAAACTAGCAAGCCAGGCGTCTATCAATTGATTGCCAAGCGAGATGAAGCATGGGAGGAGGCGTTAGATTATGTTGAAAGTCGAATGCTACTGACCAATGAACATATCTTTGCTGACCCAATGAACAGAATGCGTGCGGATAAATTCATCCGTTCTCGCATCGCAGAAGCTAAAAACTGTGTCACCAACATTCTTGAAACTTGTCAGTATGGTCAATTTTCTCTACGTCATTATTTGCCTCAAATTCGTGAATTTCTCTCCTCGATAGGTGAAGCACACAGTGCCTATAACACGGCTTTGAAATTGAAAAATATCGGCATTAACGCAAAGTTTGTCGATCTTTCTGGTTGGGATAACCAAACACCCAAAACACTGGATGAATCTATCTCTGATGCCTTTGCTGAGATTGATGTTACTCAAGAATTGCCAATTGTCACAGGGTATGCCTACTGCAAAGAAGGTTTAATGCACACCTATGATCGCGGTTACAGTGAGATGACGTTCAGTCGCATCGCTGCCATGACTAAAGCCGATCTGGCGATTATCCATAAGGAATACCATTTAAGTTCTGCCGATCCGCGAGTGGTTGGTGTCAATAACGTTAACCCTATAGGCTCGACCAACTATGATGTGGCTGATCAACTGGCAAACTTAGGGATGGAAGCCATCCATCCCAATGCTGCTGCGGGTCTACGTGAGAGCGGTATTGAGTTACAAATAAAGAACACGTTTGAGCCTGAGCACCAAGGAACATTAATCTCAGCAGATTATCGTCCAGAGAATGATCGTATTGAGATTATTGCAGGTAAACAAAAGGTGTTTGCACTTCATTTGTTTGACCAAGCGATGGTAGGCAAAGTGGATAATGTCAGTTACGAACTGATGGAAATCATTGCGGACGCTCGCGTTAATCTGATTGGGAAGGAGATGAACGCAAACTCAATCACTTATTACCTAGGCGGCAGCATTGATAGTTTAAACAAAGTGCTCTACAAGGCTGAAAAGCGCCACCCTAAAGCATCAATTACAGGAAAAATGGTCGCGTTGATCTCCGCGATTGGTTCTCAGATTGACACTAATAAAACTTTAGCGAAAGGCGTACTAGCGCTGATGAACAGTGGGGTAACACCGATCGCGCTCCATTCATCAATGAGAAACGTGAATGTACAGTTTGTGGTCAGTGATGGCGAGTATAAACAAGCGATTTGTGCACTGCACGAAGAGTTCTTTGAGCAAGGCAGTACAATGAAAAAATCGGTGAGCGTTGCTTAAAGCGTTTAGTTGGTAATGGAAATAGTAAAGGAGCCAATTGTGGCTCCTTTGTGTTTCTTATCGAACAATTTAGATATTCGGGCGAGCAGTCTCGTTAGTGGATGGCGGTAAGTGAGGCAACGTCACTTCCGGTTGATCACCCGTTAGAGAACGTAAGAACTCAGTGATTTTTCCAGACTCTTCCTTCGTCAGCTTTTGGCCAAGTTGTAAATCAGCCATCATCGACACCGCTTCTTCTAACTCCCAAACTGAGCCATCATGGAAGTAAGGGTAGGTCAGTTCAACATTTCTTAGTGTCGGTACTTTGAAGACAAACTTATCGAAATCATTACCCGTGATCGCTTTACGTCCCACATCTGGGTTATCCGTTGCGAACGGCTTCACTAAGCCCATTTTTTGGTACATTTGACCACCAGCGAGAGGGCCGCTGTGACACGCTGTACAACCTTTCGCTTTGAATAAGTTGTAACCCTCGACCTGTGCGGTAGTGAGGGCATTATCGTCGCCTTTTAACCAAAGATCGAATGGCGCGTTTGGTGTACGCAAGGTTTGTTCGAACGTTGCAATCGCATCGGTGACGTTATCAATATCTATGGTCTCAGTACCATACGCCTCTTTAAACCACTCGCGATATTGTGGAATCGACTTGAGCGTGTCGATCGCAAGCTGGTGGCTAAAGGCCATTTCGAGTGGGTTTTCTATAGGGCCAGCCGCTTGTTCTTGCAAATCTTTTGCGCGCCCGTTCCAGAACTGAACAAAGTTCAAATCTGAGTTAAACACCGTCGGTGAGTTGATAGGACCAATGGCCCATTTATGACCAATGGAGCTTGGTAGGTTATCGACGCCACCTTTTGCGATGTTATGGCAAGAGTTACAAGAAATGGTGTTGGAGGCGGATAAACGAGGTTCAAACCACAACGTTTTACCCAGTTCTACTTTCTTAGCATCAAGGCCAGAAATAGGCTCAATGACCTTGATTGGCTCTGCAGATTGGCGCTCTGCATAGGCACCGAAAGATAGGACTGACAAGACGCTCACTGCTATAAGAGTTTTCATAATAACTTCCTTTTTAAGTGATTTTTCACTCTCACTAGGGCGGCGTACTTCTTATTGGTACGCTCTGGAAGTCACGGTATAGCAATCGTTTTATTCGATAAAATGCAAAAAATCGATGGTTTTTATGGCAAAAAACGATGTTAAAAACGCACAAACTTTGCACGATTTGATTTTGCTAGCTTCCCAAGCAGTTGGTCACCTTTCATTTACAAATATGCAAAGAATATAAACGACAGGTTCGTTGATTTAGGTCAATTATGCAATCAAATGAACCTTAGTAGGTGAAAAACCTAGAATGAAAGAAAAGTGAAGTCTTTATTGCGTAAATTATCGGTAGTAGGAGGGGATGTAACAGGTAATATGTCAGGTGTGTAGAATTATTCTATTTTAGGGATTTTGCTCTAAGTCTAAATGAATCTTTGCATTTCAATTTCAATAAAGCTTGGTTATTGATCATGTTTCTGAGTGTGTGAATTATTATCAATTACGCATCCGGTTGCGCATTGTTCTAGGTTGAATCGTGTAACGTCACTGCAGCACGTATTGAGCGTATTACGCTGATTGTCTGTGTTTTCGTGTTGACAGTTTGGTACTAGGTAAAAATCAACAACACTATGATTTCAAGGAACATTTTATGTCAAAGAAACTACTTATTTGTTGTATAACCTCGGCACTCTGTTTTCATTCTGCTTCCGTTTACTCTCAATCAACGGATCTGCCAGGTGCTTCTGATTTACAACAAGCCCCTGCAGCGTTGATGCTCGCTCCGGACGATGTTGCCATCGCTGATCGTTACATTGTGGTCTTTAAACAGCCACAAATGATACCGAGCGATTCTCCTGATTTTCAGCAGTCCACACAGCAATCCGTGGACAGTATGTCCGGCTTATATTCAATACAGGTAGAATCCGTATTTGATCGCTTAATTAGCGGGTTTGTTGCCACGTTGAATACAAATCAGCTGGACGAACTGCGTGCTGATCCGAGAGTAGACTATATCGAACAAGATAAAATGCTAACGCTTGAACCGATAGCCTCGGTAGAAGCGAACCAAAGCAATGCGATTTGGGGCCTTGATCGAATTGATCAGCGCAGCCTACCGCTTGATAGCAATTACAACGCCAACTTTGATGGCTCTGGGGTAACGGCTTATGTCATCGATACAGGTGTGAACAATTCACACGTCGAGTTTGGTGGTCGCTCGGTTTCAGGGTATGACTTTGTCGACAACGATGCAGATGCAAGTGACTGTAATGGACACGGCACACACGTTGCGGGCACCATTGGCGGCAGCCAGTACGGTGTGGCAAAGAACGTGAATATTGTTGGTGTAAGAGTGCTTAGCTGTTCTGGCTCAGGTTCGACATCCGGTGTCATTGCCGGGGTGGACTGGGTGGCGGCTAACGCTTCAGGGCCTTCTGTTGCCAACATGAGTTTGGGAGGCGGCCAATCTGTCGCTCTCGATAGCGCGGTGCAAAGTGCAGTTCAGTCTGGCGTGAGCTTTATGCTGGCTGCTGGCAATTCTAATGCGGATGCTTGTAACTATTCACCTGCTCGTGTTGCTTCTGGTGTGACCGTTGGCTCCACAACGAGCTCAGATTCACGCTCGAGCTTTTCAAACTGGGGTAGCTGTGTCGATGTATTTGCACCAGGCTCGCAAATCAAATCTGCTTGGTATGATGGTGGCTACAAAACCATCAGTGGCACCTCAATGGCAACGCCACATGTAGCCGGTGTTGCAGCGCTATATCTTCAAGAAAACAGTGTATTATCACCAAGCCAGCTAGAGGCTCTGATTGCTGAACGAGCATCCAATGGAAAAGTCTCAGACACCCGCGGAAGCGTAAACAAGCTGCTCTATAGCTTGTCAGATTCTGACTGTGGTCAAGATTGTGGTGGTCCAAATCCAACACCGGATCCTGAGGGCAAGCTAACCTCTGGTTTACCAGTGAATGGCTTGAGCGGCGCAACAGGTGCGATGGACTATTTCTATGCTGACCTAGAGGCAGGCCAACGTCTAACTGTTCAAACCATTGGTGGAAGTGGGGATGCTGACCTCTACGTACGCTTTGGCTCGAAACCAACACGCAATAATTGGGATTGCAGACCATACAAATACGGTAACAACGAGACATGCACAGTGACCGCACCGCAGAGCGGTCGGTACCACATCATGATTTACGCATATTCTAGCTACAGCGGTATGACCATTCAGGCGAACTACTAACTTACAACACCAAGCCCACTTTACGGTGGGCTTAGTTTTTGAAAGCTCTATGTTTGAGCCTATTCAAATACATTTGTTTGTCGTTCTAAAGGGGTAACTAGATGGGAGTAGCTGTCACTATAAATAATATTGAATTTGAATTATGGATAGAGATGTAAACGTCTGCCGTTGTATTCACCAAAGCAGGGGGGGAAATTTAGCGAATAGCTAAAATAACTCGAAATAGGAGAGGGCTGATATGAGTCCCTTTTTATTTTTCCGTTGTTTAAATCTCGTGAATAAATAGCGCTCAAATTCATTCTTTCTGTGAATTAATCAAACTAACAGTTATCTTAAAAGAAAGGGAATAATAGCCCTTTGAGATTTCATGATGAGCTTTTGAGTAGTAAAAATATCTATTTTAATGGTTAATTTGCCACCACTATTTATCTAATTGTTAGAACTATCATATTGTAACAAATTCTTACATTTGGTATTTAGGGGCAGTTTAATGCGGTATCAATCTTCACCAAGTAACCATACAGAACAACTACAACAGTCAACTCAAGAACGCGCTGAACAACAACGTCTGGCTCGAAAAGAAGAGCTTAAAGTGACACAAGAAGATAATAAGCGTTGGGCTGCAAATCGAGAAAGAGTCATGGCTGAACGCAACAGTGAAAATACTGAAGTCACCTTAACTCAATTAAAAGAAAATAAGAAAAAGGGTGGGCTTAGTTCTTTGTTGTGCGCGAAACCGAGTTTTTCTAAGCTCCCAACCAAGACCGTTGCTTATTGTTGGATTAATACAAAAGCGGAAAGTGGTGAAGACAATATTATTCCAAGCGTTGAAAAGGAGCATGGTCTATTGAACGTCATTAGTAATGCAAAAATCACCCCGAAGGTAAAGCACATTATATATGTTGATAGACGCACTAAGGGGCGAACCTGTTATGACTCACGCGTTGAGCTTCCTGATAATGTTAAGTTTGTTTCAGTTGATGAATTGCTGAGCAAGAAAAACATCGCGACGCCAGTCATTGCCAAGAAGGTGACTGAATTGTATGAGGCAAGTATCAACCATGGCAGCCCAGCTTTTGCGAAGAATATGGTCTCTTTACTTGCCCTAAATGCTGGAGATTACTTCTTCGATATTGGTGTCAGCATCAAGCCAGACGGGAATTTAGTTAAGCATCTTAATGGCGAGAGCAAATTTTTCGGCGGTGCAGTAGGTAACGGGAGTTATTTGATGGGGGGACACGATAAAGAAGATATTGAGACAGTTGTTGAGTACCTCTACGAAATGTATACCTGTGAAAGACCACCAACGGTGCATCCTAAAAAAGCAGTGGAGGTATTAGAAAACCTCGATAAATCGTTGAAGCCAGCAGATGTGATAAGTGAAGTGACAAGCAACTCGAAACTAAACGAAAAAATCACACCTGCAGACTTCGTTACTTACTCTCGTAGGATGGAGAAGGGATTCGCTGAGCGTGGTGTTAAGACTACGATGTGTGAATATGCCCGTTACACGGACGTCGTCTTTGGTAACAACATTGCCGTGCTCACGACTAAAGTGAAAACGGGCTTTAGGAGCGGAACAGATTTCGTTAATACCCATAAGATGAGCCATATTCACAAAACTAAAGTGGAAGCGCATCACGTGCCGGCTTTATAAGGTGAGCAGCTCAAAAACACAAAAGGGACTCATTTGAGTCCCTTTATATTGAAATTAGATTGCGGGCTTTAGGTTAGAGGTTAAAGCTATTTTACTTCGTATCTCAGTAGAACTTCATTGTCCAATACAACGTTTGTTGACCAAATGAAACTTGCTCCAGCCCCACTGAATTTCTCGATGAAGTTCATATAAGATTTTTTGTTGTTCACACCAATATCATCTTCTGAATATTCAGTCGCTTGAGGCCATGAAGTTGCGTCAAAGTCTTTTGCCATCCAGTTGTTTGGGGTTTCCCAGTGAGCGGCATAAGCATTTTCACCGTTATCCGTGCCTTCTGTTGTACAGTTCTCCGATAAGCGCAGTTTTTCAAGGTTATCGCCATCAACTTCACTTAGGCAGCTAAGATCATAGATTGGCGCAGTATAGAATGTCTGTGCTTGCCAGTCGGAACCTGTCACAGTACCGTCACTAAAGCTTGCGATAAAGCCACCATCTCCTGGGTGGAATGCCTTACCGCGGTTATCTTCTGTACCTAAACCTAAGTTTTCTTCCCAATCAATTACTTTTACAGCAATAGTGTATGGTTTACTTACTTTGAACTTGACGATACTAGAGTTAAACGGTGTGAAAGGTACAGTGTCTACTGCAATAAGCTGGCCATTAATATATAACTCGAAGTAGTTGTCAGCAAAGATATAACCGGTGATCTCTTCACCGTCTGAATCAATAACAGCCACAGGTACAGAGTCTTCATCAACATCGGCAATGCTATTAGGAGTGATGTTGGCGCATTCCTCATAAAGGTCGGCTGCTTTTGGCGCAGTTGTGAAATGGTTTTGTGCCGGGACGGTCCACACCTTGCCGTCAGCATCAGCAATTTCACCGATACCTGCAACTCGGCTTCTCCCGTTCTCACATTCAAAAAGATTTGTTTTTACTGTAGTTGCAAGACCTTGGGTAATGCTAGCTGAACCTTTGTAATCATCGAGGCTTTTATTAGCTTTTACGTCTGAAGATGGAGAACAACCAGCCAACAACAGGGTGATAAACGAAAGAGCGAATACTTGATTGTTTGTAGTCATCATCAACAAAATCCAGTCGTAGGTGTGAAGTTTAAGTGTAGGAATTAATCTACCTAGATCAATGTTTTGAAAAGGTTAGATAGTTGGAGTGCATAATAGTCTGTGTAATGTAAAACAACGTAAACAATGTGCAATTCTCGGTAAATGAACTTCTGCTTCGAGGCTGCAAAGTTGTCTAGGAGGCAAACTGATACGTAATTCAATCATTCATTTTTGAATGAATAAGAATCAAACCTGTCTATTTTTGAACTCTATTGTGTTTCATAAAATAGCGCCATCAACTTGTTAACACATAATGAAGGTTTGCTATGAGCACATCACAATTAATTCTTGAGTTATCTCTTATCGGCACAATGCTACTCGTTACGGGTGTTTTTTTGGTTCGTAGCTATGACAAAACCGATAGCGTAGGGACAAAAGTTCAAAAGATCCTAACGGGTCTTCTTGGTGCCTTTATGGTGATGGCGGGAACAGTCAAATTCTTTGACCCGTTTACGACTATGTTCGCAAAACAAATCGCACTGAGTGAACTGCCTTTCCCAACTTTGTCTCGTTGGGCGGGTCAATTAGGTGAGATTTTTGCAGGTTTACTGCTACTGATGGTGATGATTGGTAATAAGGCGCTCGCAGCACCGATTAAAGATAAAGCGATGCAATTATCAACGCTATTAACGACCGCAATTATGATTGTCGCGGTGTATGTTCACCTATTGCCAAGTGTGCCGGCAGAAGTGCTACCGCTTCAGTCTAAACCACCGGTAATGACACTGATTATTCTTGGGTTGGCTTGGTTAAATGCATTCCTATATTTTCGTAAAAAGTAATCGTTAAAGTCACATAATAAACGCCAGATTAGTTCGTCTAGTCTGGCGCATTTCATTTATAAATAGGCATTTCATAAATACAATAACTACGAATTTCGCTCTGAGTGAATCGAAGCCAGAAACTCCGCCGATTGCCCAAACCGCTCAAAAATCATATCTCTAAAGGCAACCACTCTGGTCGCTATCAGCTTTCTGTCTGCCCACACCAAGAATGCTTTACCCGTTGGGTATTCAACGTCTGGCAATATCTCTACTAACTCTTTTCTTACTGCATGCTTTTCAAAGGCTGCTCTAGGCATCATACAGATCCCAGCTCCTTCTATTGTCGCATCAATATTTAAACGCAGACTGCTGATTGAGTAACGAGGCTGATAGGGAATGCGGATCGCCTTGCCATCTTCTTTTAGCTCCCAATATGGCAAGTTATTACCTGAGAGTAGCTGATGGTTCATCAACTCTTCTGCTCGTTCTGGTAGACCATGTTTGTCAATATAGCTAGGTGATGCCGCTAGCATTAATGGTGATTCAAACAACTGACGCTGTATTAAATGATTGGCGTGAGGTGGGGTCGTCGCAATCGCAAGGTCAATCTGCTCATCAAAGAAACGCTCTGTGCCTGCGCTAAATTGAATGGTGACGGAGACCTCTGGGTGAAGCTGCATAAACTCAATCGCCATCTTTTGCAGGAAATTATCAGCAAATGGCTCAGGGCAAGAGACTCGGATTTCACCCGTTAATACTGGCTGACTATTCGAGAGCTGTGTCCATTCATCATTCAGCTGCATAAAGAGGGCAGCGAAGCGCTGGTAATATTCGTCGCCAGCTGTCGTGAGCTGGAACTGTTTTGCATTCCGGTGTACCAGTTTTTCTCCCAGTTTATCCTCAAGACTTGCCACCGCCCTTGATAACGTTGGAGCTGAAACGTGTGTTTTAAGGCTCGCTGCTGCAAAGCCACCACACTCGACAGATTGGCAAAACAGATAGAGATTGGAGATGTCTTTTGCTTTCATAATTGATCGTTCTTGAGGATTGCACTCTGAGTTAATCATTCAAATATGAAAGATTCAAGTTCAATGTTGTCTATTTTTGATTGTAATGGGCAGGGCTAATATAACCCCATCAGTTAGCCAATCGAAGTCAGGCATAAGAGAGTCAATCATGAAAAAGTTTTCACGTAAGTTCCAATACCCATTAATGGTTTCTATGGTTTTACCTACTATGCTTCTTAGCATGCCAGCTATCATGGTCGCTAAAACACTGCCAGAGAACGGCGTATTCTTTGATGCATGGTTAAATGCGGTTTCACAAATGGTGCCATCTGCACTGTTAATTTTAGCCCTTGTAGCATCGGCGGTTCGTCTGTTCGTAACCAAAGTTCTACTAGAGCCAGAAGTAAAATAATTATACCCGTCATACTTGAAGCTGCAGCTTTGTTAACTGCACAAGCTCACCCTAATCACATAGAACATTATGCTCATAGGGATGAACTAGCTTGTTGCCGCGCTGCAACTCCAATTATTTAGGCTATAAGTCAGTAATAGAGAATAGGAAAGAGAAAAATGAGCGAATTTAAATTACACACTGTTGAGTCAGCACCAGAAAAAAGCAAAGCAATCCTTGAAGGTGCACAAAAGCAGATGGGGATCATTCCTGGTCTTTACGCAGTAATGGCTGAGTCTCCTCAAATCCTTACAGCGTACACGCAACTGCATCAGCAATTCACGAACACATCATTCGACGCTGAAGAGCTAACAGTTGTGTGGCAAACCATCAATGTTGAACACGAGTGTCACTACTGCGTCCCGGCACACACTGGGATCGCGCACTCAATGAAGGTTGATCCTGCATTGACTGAAGCACTGCGTAACGATGAAGCAATGCCAACGGAAAAGCTTCAAGCACTAAAAGACTTCACTCTTGCTGTGGTTCGTGAGCGTGGCAATGTATCAGAAGCAGACCTAGCGGCATTCTTCGAGGCAGGTTACGGTCAGCAACAGGTTCTAGAAGTGATCCTTGGTCTATCGCAAAAAGTGATCAGTAACTACGTAAACCACGTAGCTCACACGCCAGTAGACAAAGTATTTGAAAAGTTTGCTTGGTCTAAAAAGTAATCTAACAATCTAAAGAATATTGAGCGGGCTATAAGCTCGCTCTTTTTTTTGCCAAAACTACCGTTTTTATAGTGTTTGTCACGTAAGTATTGGCATCTATTTATGTGGACTTTTTTTGAGTCAACAGACTCAAATGTATCCCATAATAACGACAATAGCCGATAATATTGCTGCCAATAAACAACAACTCCATCAGTACAGCAGTAGGAGAACCTGCGAGGTAGTTGTGTATTAGCCAGAGCAAAGTTCCTACAATCATTAATTGACGTAAGCGTTGATCACTTTTGCAAAATGCAGCTGTGGTCTGAAACAGCGTTCCGCCAAAACTAAGCAAATTGATTAGGTCAACAAAGGTCACCACAGTGATCATTAAGGCAGAGCTTAAATAAAGAAACATCCACCTTTTCGATGTAGTAAAGATACTAGTGAAGTAGCGGATGCTCGCAAGTAACATTAGGCTTGCGGCGGTCCATTGCTCTAGTAGAACAAAGTGGGTGCTAATCAAGATGCCGGATGCACATAAGCAACAAACAATTTTTTGTCTTTTTTTAAATTGAAATGATATCAGATCGAATACGATGGCGATTGCTATCAACACTTGGGACCAAAGAAATGCCGACATGCTTCCCTCCTACAAAATTTAGAATAAATATGGAGGTGGGATTATGCGTAGATGTTCCGAAGTAGAAATTAACTAAAGTTAATTTCTACCTTTTATATTTAGCTTTTTATTCTGGCTTTCAATCTCGATAGGCTGACAGGGCTAATACCGATATAGCTGGCTATCTGAATGTTATTAAGTTTGGCTAACCAATGTGGCCAATACTGCAGTAAGTGCTGATACCTTTGCTCAGGCGTGTGGAGTAACAGCAGGGCTTCTTTCTGCTCCTTAAAAATTAACTGTTGTTGTAACAGTGTGACTTTGGCTTGTGAGAACGAAGGCAATGCCAGTAAATTCAGGGGGACCCTTATTACTTCTACGGCTGTAATAGCTTCAATTTGATATTGGGCAGGCATTCCCTGCAACCAACTTGAATAGAGGAAGCATAGCTCATCTTGAAAATAAAACTCTTTGCATCGCTCAA
Organism: Vibrio jasicida 090810c; assembly: GCF_002887615.1. Taxonomy (NCBI): domain Bacteria; kingdom Pseudomonadati; phylum Pseudomonadota; class Gammaproteobacteria; order Vibrionales; family Vibrionaceae; genus Vibrio; species Vibrio jasicida. Next base: position 263,191 of record NZ_CP025792.1, read on the forward strand.
GACCGTTCTCACCGTAATGGCAAGCTCTAAGTATTCCGGACATGATAAAAAAGCCATAGTCCTGCTGGGAGCCCTGTGCGAGCAAGATATCTGATGGGTTTAGTGAGAGCAATTTAAACTGAGTTGACAGGGGTTCAACCGTTTGAGGTGGAACCCCCATATCAGAGAAATAGTCAATCACCTTAGTGAATTTACCCAACATAAAAATAGGTTCCATATTTGCTTTATTTCACCAAGACTAACATATTTAATCACTAGAAATATCCTAGGTATTGTTGATTATCGGTGTATTTCAGTGGTGAAGCGAAGGTGACCACTTGCAAAGACGTTTTCAATACAAAGCCTCATCTAGAGGGATACAAATTGAACTAGTTTTCTAAATCGCTTTGCCCAAAAACATGCCAGAACGAAGAGCAACTAAACCTTCCGCTTTCTCAGTTCTACAAACAAAAACGCCCACACTTATTCAGCAGAGTGGGCGTTTATCTTTTCAATCCAAAACCCGCTGCTACTTCACTGCTTCCACTTCCAACATCGACGCTTGAGTGACGGGCAAGTTTTGTTTTACATAGCTAGTAAGTTGTAACCATGCAAACAAACCTGCGAGAACGTTAGCAATTGTAGCCGCGATGACGATTGTAAAAATGTCACCCTGTAACGAGCCGATGGCAATCGCTGGGATGTACAGAACCACCAATCTTACAAAGCAAACGAATAGGGCAGTTTTTGGTTTACCTAATGCGTTGAAGATGGAAGTCACAACCATACACAAACCTAAAGGGCCGTAGCTAAACGGAATCACCCAAAGCGCTAGCTTTAGCCAGTCTTGCATTGTGTTGTCCGCCGATAGTAGAGGAACAACAATTGGTAAACTCATCACCAACAAAGTTGCGATGGCCAAGTGGAACAAAATAACAAAGCGAGAAGCCGATTGAACGAGCGCTTGGATTGAATCAAAACGTTCGGCACCGAGTTCACGGCCAATCATCGGTGGCAATGACATGGTGAGTGCCAGCGTGAAGATCAGCAAGAAGCTTTCCACTCGGTTTAATAAGCTCCAAAATGCGATTTCGTTAGTACCAAGATGAGCGATGAACATAACCGTCACGAAAGCACTAACGGATGGTAAAATCTGATTCATCATGGTTGGAATCGTGGTTTTGATCAGTAGCGCGACATCGTCTTTGCTAGCTAGAGCCGAAGAAAAAGGAGCGAACCATTGTCGGCCTTTGGCTTTCTTCATCATGTAACCCGCGCTGATGGCAAAGCCAAGCATCGATGCTAATGCAGCACCCGCAATTCCCATGTTTAGAACAAACATAAAGATCGGATCAAGCACGAGGTTGATAAGGCTTGCGATAACAAAGACGGAGCCCGTGACTTTAGTATCGCCATTCGCACGATAAACACAGGTCATTAAATACAGTACGGCACTTGATAGTGCGCTTAACAACCATAAGCCCCAGAACTGACCAAACAACGTTTCGAGCTGTTGATATTGTGCACCGCTGTCTTTCACAGAGACGAACGCAGAAAACACACTTTGCTCCATCAACCACAACGCGATTCCAATGAGAGCGATAAAAGCGCTGCCGACCAATAACGCAAGTGAAGCGGTATTTGTCGCGCGTTGCGTATTATTTGCGCCAAAAGCATGTGAGATGATCGACGTTGCCGCGACACCAATGCCAACTTGAATGCCAATAAAGCCAGCCTGAAACGGCATCGTGATACCTTGCACAGTCAGCTCGTTCACGCCAAGCATGCCGATAAACACCGCGTCGATAAGTTGTACTGACATGATCGCAAAAAGGCCGACAGTCAGCGGCAGTGTTTTTTCGAGAACGGATTTTAAGGTCGAGGAAATCGCTATCATCACAAGGCTCTTGATTCGAAAGTTCGGGAACAGTGCCAGTATAGAGTTGCGATTGTTAATGATAAGAGGGCTAATCCCTAAATCAGTTTTTAGATTTGGTTAATAATCCAAATCAGTCGGTGTGTTTGTGTTGTGTGTTCGGCTGGTTATACTCAACGTATCTTTCTGAAAATAAGCGTATTCGTTAGCTAATCTGATATGAAAAATAGCCTCAGTATTCGAGCTTATACCAAGCAATTACAGAGCCATTCACACGGGGATTATCATCAATTGGTGCTGCCTATTCACGGCAATATTGCGATTGAGATGACAAACTTTATCGGAAAAGTCACCGTTGGTGAGTGTGTCGTGATTCCTGCTGGCACTGAGCATGGGTTCAAAGCTGATGAAATGGCGCGTTTTATTGTCGCGGACTTGGACGTTTTGCCAGAGCACTTTCTTACGGAACAATTGGCTGTGTTTTCTGTTACTCCGCCACTGTTAAGCTATCTTCATTTTGTAGAAAAACAGTTGCAGCACCGAGTTGATAGTGGGTTAGAGGGCTCGATTTTGAATGTGTTCTCGATGCTTTTAGAGCAGCAGACCCACGCAAAGCCTGTTGATCCTAGGATTCGAGCAGTACAAAGCCATATTGCTGAAAACATGGATACATCTTTGTCTATCGATGAGTTGGCTAAGATCGCTTGTTTGAGCCCGACTCAATTTAAAAAGCGATTTAAAGAAAGTCTTGGCGTCAGCACATTGCAGTACATCACCGAGTTGCGAATGGAAAAAGCCAAAGCTTTGCTCACGCATACCGACTTACCAGTCCAACTGATTGCCGAGCGAGTAGGGTACTCCGATTTATCTGCGTTCAGTCGCCGCTTTTCAATCCACTTTGGTTTGTCGCCACGCGAGTTAGCCCGTCAATAACGTCTCATTAAACGATTTTTGCGTCCTTTCTGCAAAGTCATGCCTTCTTAATTAACGTATCCTTCTCTCTATTGAAAATCAGTATAGAGAAATAAAGCATGTCATCTGTTGCGATTCAATCGACAAGCCAATATCAAGCGGGCGCACTGGCGATCTTGTTCGCTTCTTTGTTGTGGGGAACGACAGGCACAGCCGCGAGTTTTGCTCATCAAGTCAGTCCGTTAGCCATTGGCGCTTTTGCTATGGGCGTTGGTGGTGTTATTCAAGCAGTGTTATCTTGGCGTAGCATCCGTCATCAACTCCATCAGATTTTGCTGTTTAAGTTGGCGTTAGCAATAAGTAGCGTTGCATTGGCTGTATATCCTTTAGCGTTTTACTCGTCGATGAAGCTTTCTGGCGTTGCCGTTGGTACCGTTATCTCAATTTCCAGTGCGCCTTTCTTTACCGTTTTAATAGAGTGTCTTTTTGGCAAAGGTAAGCGCGTTTCTGCTCAATGGTGGGTGAGCTTCGCATTTGGTGTGGTGGGCATCATGATGTTAGTCATGGCGAAATCGGGTGGGGCGGTTGAATCAGACCAAACCTCTTATCTATTTGGCATCTTTTTGGGACTAATAGCAGGGTTAAGTTACGCCATTTATTCGTGGGTTGCTAAGCGAATGATTGATGGCGGAATCAAATCGCAAGCGGCGTTAGGTAGTATCTTTGCTGGTGGTGCTCTGTTGTTATTGCCTAGCTTAGCGTTTACCGGAGAGAACCTATTCACCGGTATCACGAACGCTTTTGTTTCAGTCTATATGGCGATCGTTCCAATGTGTTTGGGTTATCTCGCGTATGGTTATGGATTAAGGCACGTTGATGTTAGCAGTGCAAACCTTCTTACGTTGTTTGAACCTGTTGTTGCGGCGGTGCTGGCGGTTTGGATTGTTGGGGAGAAGATTGCTATCTCTGGTTGGGTTGGCGTTGGATTAATTGGCGTATGTCTGATTCTTCAAACCTTAGATCAAGAGGCGAACAAACCAAAACAGGTGGTATGATTTCCTCGCGAATAAGGCTCCCTCACGAATGGAAATAGCTTCCCAACGAACCTAGACTCCTAACGGACATCGATGAAAAGCGTTAACTCGCATGCATATCGGTTTTTCGTTTTCTATGAAATAGAACTGCTATTGTTACGGTCTGTCTTAATCAACGTATTACCAGTTCGCTATTTACTAAAGTATGAACACATTCGGGGAAGATTATGTGGATTAAGAAGAATCATCGCTGGGCTTTATCTGAAAACGAAGCGACGCCAGAGTCCGTCTATAAAGAGCGTCGAGAGATATTGAAAAAGCTTGGCATTGCGGTTGTCGGTATGCCGCTCGCAGCGAATGCACAAGCGGGTATTTTGGACATCTTCTCGTCAAAGGAAAAGCCAGTCTCAGACAATCGAATTGACCTTAGCGCGGCGAAGCCACAACAGTACCAAGCGGATCTTTCTCTTACTCCTGAAAGTAAGATTCTGAAATACAATAACTTCTATGAGTTTGGTACCGATAAGTCTGATCCCGCGAGAAACTCTTCTGAGTTTGTGTCTGACCCATGGACGGTTGAGATCGACGGCTTGGTAAATAACCCAATTAAGCTCGACTACGATGACATCTTTAACAAGTTCACACTAGAAGAGCGAATCTATCGTTTGCGTTGTGTGGAAGCGTGGTCAATGAACATTCCTTGGATTGGCTTTCCTCTAGCGGACATCATCAAAATGGCGGACCCAAGAAGTAGCGCGAAATACGTTGCTTTTGAAACTCTCTACGATCCAAAACAATTTCCAGCCCAAGGCTCGTTTAGCAGTATTGAATATCCTTACGTCGAGGGGCTTCGTCTTGATGAAGCAATGAACCCGCTCGCGCTGATTTCTGTGGGTTTATACGGTAAGACGCTTGCGCCACAAAACGGTGCGCCGCTTCGCTTAGTTGTGCCTTGGAAATACGGTTTCAAAAGCATCAAGTCTATTGTTCGAATTCGTCTAACCGACCGAGAGCCGCCAACAACGTGGAATCGTTTAGCACCGAATGAATACGGTTTTTACGCTAATGTGAACCCAAATGTTGATCACCCACGTTGGAGCCAAGCAAGCGAGCGTTTCATCGGAGAGGGCAGTGTACTCAGCACTCGCAGACAGCCAACATTGATGTTCAACGGCTACGAGGAAGAGGTGGCGCATCTCTATAAGAATATGGATCTGAGGAAGTTCTATTGAGAAAGCTGACTCCAAAACACATCATTGCGCTTAAGGTCCTCATCCACCTTGTCTCTTTAGGCTTCTTAGGTCTGCTGGTTATTGCGATTAATACCGACAACTTAGGTGGAGATCCTGTTCAAGGCATCATTCATTACACGGGTATTAGCGCGTTGAATACGCTGTTTATTACCTTGTTGGTTTCTCCGCTTGCGCGTTGGACCAAGCAGGGTTTGTTAGTTCGAGTTAGGAGACTACTTGGGCTCTACAGCTTTTTCTGGGCAGTGCTTCATTTGGTTGCGTTTGCTGTGCTCGATTTAGGGTTAGATTGGAGTTTACTTGCTTCTGAAATCGTCAAACGCCCTTACTTGACCGTTGGTGCAGCAGTGTGGGTGATCTTGTTACTTCTGGCGGTGACTTCGACTCAATCCATTCAACGCAAGATGGGGCCTAAATGGCAAAAGCTGCATAACTGGGTTTACTTGGCCGCGATACTGGCGCCGATTCATTTCTATTGGTCGGTGAAGTCAGAGGTGGCAGAGCCAACCATCTATATCCTAATCGCCATTGGTTTGTTGCTGGTGCGTTGGAAGACATTGAAGCAGCGAGTGTTTCGAAAAATGTTATCCAGTTGATGCGCTGTTAGACTAATTGCGATACATGAATCAACAGACTAAAAGGGGCTACGTGAGCCCTTTTCTTTATTGGATAAAAAGCCGCTAACCCAGGATTTCTGTTGCTGTTGGCTCACCACGCTCCACACCTTTCGTTCGCTCTCGCCAAGGACCTTGGGCTAAGTCTATCAAATCCCACCACAACGCTCATACCGTTAGCCCGAACCCTACGACTAATGTCTAACTACCTGAGACTATTTGTATTTTTTCGTTTGGTATAAGGTACTAGCAGCTGAATTTTCAGAGTTCATAAAGATCAGTCATCGAGTTCTTGTAATACCAATCACAGTAAATAAGTGATCAGAAATAGCGTAGGGAAAATGCTTGAGAACAAGGCGTAATTTTTCGATAAGTAGTTATTCTACAATCAAAAATTGCAACGCAGTTATCGAGTATTTTAACAAGCTAGAATGACCAGTTATTTACTACGATTGGTATAACAGAGAATCTATAGACAACGACTCGCTTAATCTTCGTTTAGTGAGTCAACAACGTTGGTTGGAAAAACACACCTTAGAGTGTGAACGAAAGGAATCACAATGAGCAGCACTTTAGAGTCCGTACATATTGGAACAGATAAGCCTAAAGCCAGTGAGGATGAACTCACTTATGAACAACAACATAAACCTAGCTCGGAGTTTGAGTCCCGAGAACAATATTTAGAGCACGAGTTGCAAATCATGGCGCCTAAACGTTGGCGTCCCAATTTGCCGTTTAAAGACTATCGATTCGAGGTAGAAGACACCATTCCAGCGATGGCCGCGACCATTGGTAAAGTCGTTATGGTGGGAGCCATCGCAGCAACCTTTGCCGGAGCGCTAGGGTTGAACGAAGGCTTTATTTTAGAAAATGTTCGCTATGAACTACTTATCGCCTCTGTTTTCATAATTCTTTTTTCAGGCTTTCTACTGCCGACCGCAAACCTCGCGGGTACACACGGCCCACTCATTCCATTAATTCCTATCGTCGTTGCAGCAGGCGGGCACCCAATGGCTTTTGGTCTGCTGATTGGTGCTTTTGGCATACTGTTAGCCATCAGTAAAGGTGGCAGTATGCTGGCAAACCTCACCAGTAAAGGCGTGTGTGGCGGATTGTTACTCTACCTTGGCTTTGTTGGAACCGTCTCTCAAGTGAAAAAGCTGTTCGCTTGGGCAGAGGGAATAGGGATGAGCCACATCGCTTTCGTCGTGATCTTTTGTACCATTATTTTATATGCACTACTGGAACATTTTCGCAAGCGTTGGCTAGCAGTCCCTCTTAGTTGCTTGCTAGGCGGTACGTTAGCTTTTGCCATGGGCGCGCCGTTTTCTTTTCAAACCGAGCCCGGCTTACCCAACATGAACCCTATGTATTGGTGGGGGGAAGATACAGGCTGGATGCTAGGTTTACCGACGATTGAACACTTCATGGTGGTACTGCCTTTTGCTATTTTGGCCGTAGCCATGTGGTCGCCAGATTTCTTAGGGCACCAAGTGTTTCAAAAAATCAGCTATCCAGAGCGTACAGAAAAAGTACATATGAATATCGACGATACGATGACCACAGCGTCAATTCGTCAGACGTTCGGCTCTCTGCTTGGTGGTACCAACTTTACGTCTTCGTGGGGAACTTACATTGTTCCGGCGGCTATCGCTAAACGCCCAATTCCAGCCGGCGCTTTGCTAACGGCACTGTTTTGTATCATCGCTGCTGTTTGGGGCTACCCAATGGACTTAGCGATTTGGCAACCTGTACTTTGTGTTGCGCTTATTGTTGGGGTATTTGTTCCATTGCTAGAAGCAGGAATGGAAATGACGCGTGAGGGGAAAACCACGCAATCAGCGGCGATTGTTGTATTTTCTTCAGCGCTCGTTAACCCTGCATTTGGCTGGTCTCTCACCATGTTGCTAGATAACTTAGGCTTAGTCGGCTGTAAAGAACGTAGTGGGGAACTCAGTAAAATGAGCCGTTGGGTGTTACCTGGCATTATGTTTGTTGTGCTAACAAGCGTAATGGCGCTGGTTGGTCTACTACCGGGAATTCCAGCGATTATCCCAAGTTTCCGTTAGATAGGTTCGTAGTACGATTTATGGTTTGAAGAACCTTTTTCTAACGTGATAGAAACGGTTTAGTTCTGTTGATCTAAACCGTTTTTTGGTCCTTTTATGTGTTAACTGTGATAATTGAAAAATCTAATCAAAAAGAGACTTCTATAAGAAAAGCGTACGGACGAATATGATAATATCTGCTATCAAATTGATAGCTTATAGGTTGTTCACCTTCATTAATTCGAATGACCTACACAGAATAGTCTAAGAAGTCATTAGTATGTTGTTAAAGAAGTTGATAGTTTCAGGTTATAAAAGTGTATCTACGAGTTATCCTCAAACAATTGAGTTTGATCCTGAATTGACCGTTTTCATTGGACATAATGGCACAGGTAAAAGTGCCGCATTGGAAGCCTTAAATAAACTATTCTCAATCGACCATTCTTTACGTGGAATTTTACCTTCCGACTTTCACTTACCTGACAATGTGGATGCTGCAACACCAAGAAGCTTAACGATAGAAGCATGGTTTACTCTTACCAATGCTGAAGGTAATCCATCTATTCCATCCTTAATCAACGGACTTACGGCATCAAGTTCAACTGGTGAAATTATCTTCCGAGTTCGATTAGAAGCGAGCTTAAACTTCGATTTTAACCCTCTAGGTGATGTTGATGAGAGTTTGTGGGTGATTGATGGTGATATGGATGTGCCAGAAGAGGATAATAAGCATCGTCTCTCAGCGACGCAAAGAAACGCAATTCAAGTCAATTATGTTCCAGCTAATAGAGATCCTTTAGTCCAGTTAAAATATTCATCTAAAGCTATATTGGGTAGATTACTAAAAGCTATAAAATGGTCGGACGGCGAACAAGAATCATTCGAAGCGCAAGCTCAACAGCTTAATCGACTAGCGTCTGACAATCCGGCTCTAGAGCAGATTACACAGGCCATTAATCACAATTGGCGAGATATATATAAAGGGCGTCATCTTAATCAAGCCAAACTTAACTTCCCTGTAGGTGATGTTGATGAAATATTGAGACTTATACAGCTTCAATTTATGCCAGATGCTACTGGTAATAAGGTGGATACCAGTCGACTGAGTGACGGACAAAAATCTCTAGTTTACTTTGCTTTAACCAAAGCACTATTCGATATAGATAAAGCGACTCGTCAAGCTGTCGTTGATAGTCAATCATCCAATTTTGATGTTGATAAAATGAAGCTTCCTATTTTCAGTTTGATCGTACTCGAGGAACCTGAAAATCACTTATCTCCACATTATTTAGGCAGAATTTTAAAGCTAGTTAAGGGTTACGCATCAACTGAATTCTGTCAATCTGTAGTTTCGACACATTCCTCCTCATTGGTCGGTCGCATAAAGCCTGAGCAGATTCGTCATTTCAGATTAGACAATGAAAACGTATGTACCAAGGTACAATCATTGTTATTACCAGATGATAGTGATGAACAGGCTAAGTATATTAGCGAAGCTATTAGAGCTTACCCCGAAATTTATTTTGCAAAACTCGTGATACTTGGTGAAGGAGACAGCGAGCAAGTTGTTTTACCAAAGTTATTAGAACACCTAGGGCAAGACATTGACGGTCAATCAATCTCTGTCGTCCCATTAGGAGGCAGGCACGTCAATCACTTCTGGCGGCTACTAAACTCGCTTAAAATACCTTTTGTTACCTTGCTCGATTTTGATATTGATCGCAATGGAGGTGGCTTTGGTCGCATGAAGTATGTCATTGAGCAACTTCTATTGATCGATACCACGAGAAATGAATTTATTTGTGAAGATACTATCGAGCGCATTCCTGCTTGGAACTCCCCTCAAAATCCAACCACATTCTTTTTGCGCTATTCAGAAGAAGAGTTAAAAATCCTCGTCGATGAACTCGAAAAGTACAATGTATTCTTCTCAAGTCCTTTAGACATTGATTACTCGATGATTCAATCTTTTCCTGAGGTTTTTTGCATAAAAGATGAAGTTTACGGCGAAAGAGGACCATCCGATGGAAAAGAAGATGAAGAAGACGAGGACACTATAAAAAGAGAAGCTGCATTAGTTAAAGCTGTGCTTAAAAAAGGGAATGCAGGTAGACGATTTAACTTTGGAGACAATTGGGAAAGAAACTTCTTGTGGTATCGCTATCGATTTTTATCAAACAAGAGTAAGCCTGCATCTCACGTGCGAATGTTTGCAAAGCTTGAAGAACAATATGACTCTGAAGAAATATTGGAAAAGTTACCATCAGAACTCACACGGCTAATGGAACGTATTCTAGAGTTATCTGAACAGGTAGTTGAGTAATGACAGAGTGGCAACTTTCTGATGGTATAGAAGCTACAGATGAATTGATTGATATTATTACTCATGACACATCAGTTGCAGTTTTAGCGAGTGCTGGCGCAGGTAAAACTGAGTTACTTGCTCAAAAGGCAAGCTATTTGTTTTATACGAACAATTGTGCATGGCCAAAAAGAATATTGTCTCTAACATTTAAAACTGAAGCTCAGATAAATATAAAAGAAAGAATCAACAAGCGTTGTGGCGATAAGGCTAGTCGATTCGATTCTTTTACATTCCATGCATTCAGTAAGAGTATTGTAGATAGGTTTAAAAATGTTCTTCCAGAAAGTGAACGTCCAGTAAACAATTACGATATCGTCTTTCATCGTCGAGATTCAGACGGTAGTACAAAAATACTGATGAGTGATTTGCTAGTTCTTGCAATACGTATCTTGCGCCAAAGGGAAGATATTAGAACTATGTTCTCTTGTTCTTATGCGTATGTTTTTGTAGACGAGTTTCAAGATACCACTGATGAACAATATGAACTGTTGCGGCTGTTGTTTCAGGATTCGGAGACTAAAGTTTTAACTGTCGGAGATATAAATCAGAGCATAATGTTGTGGGCTGGAGCACGTCAGACAGTATTTACTGATTTTTTGAACGATTTTTCTGCGGAGAGAAAATTTCTCGTAAAAAACTATCGAGCATCCAGCGAAATTCAAGATGTATTAGCTGTCGTTTTGCAATTTGTACAAAACCCAGACTCCACAATTCAACAAATAGCTCAGGCTCCAAGTAATTGCTCTCTACATTCTTTTAATGACGAATATCAAGAAGCAAGCTTTATTGCTAGTGATATTAAAGAAGCTCTAGATAGTGGTGTTAGAGCAAGTGATATCTCTATTTTGACCAAGCAACAGGCATCAAAAAACACCGAAGTATTAAGGACTGAGTTGACAAGAATTGGCATAAACAATCTTGATATGACAGACTTGCAAGATGCATTAAAAGAGCCTCTTGGGCAATTGTTTTCATTTTTTTTGAAAGCGATAGTGCATCCAAATCCTCAAGTCATGACGGAGTTGTTTAAAGTTAATTTGTCATTAAACAAAGTCGAACCGGGTGATGAAAAAGAAGAGGCACTTACTACTTCTCTAATAAAATTCATCCATTTAAAACAACAACAAATTTCAGCTTCAACAACTGCTGATGATTTGTTATCTCTTGTACTTGGCTTCATTCATGAACTTGGCATAAATAAAATAAAAGGACGGTGGAAACAGTACAAATCCCCAGAATATTTTAATCATGTATGGCATGCACTCGAGATCCATTTGAGAAACATGTGTAATCAAACCAGCTCATTAGTAGATGTGGTGAGGCTATTTAGTGCTGAGAATGCTGTACACCTAATGAACATCCACAAGTGTAAAGGTCTCGAGTACCACACTATATACTTTCTAGGCTTAGAAGATCAGGAGTTTTGGAACTATACGAATCAGATATTTGAGGATAACTGCTCAATATACGTAGCCTTGTCACGAGCCAAGAACTGTATATGTGTAACTACAAGTAAGCATAGAGCGCATAGACTAAATTGGGGACATGATAATCGAGCTTCGACATATCGGTCTGTCAGACCTGTTATTAATCTATTGATAAATAAATGTAAGTTTTCAGCTACAAACCACTAAGTATTCGAAAAAGATATATTTTTAATCTTTAGTTAGTGAGTTTGGGTAAAGTTCTAACGTATTTATGTCCATAAACGAGCCAACGACTCTTCAGCTCAACTCAGTCACTAGAACATCGACACCAATAGAAAAAGGGGCTACGTGAGCCCCTTTCTTAATTGGATGTAAAGCCGTTAACCTAAGCTTTCTGTTACTACTGGTTTGGTATTGCGTTTGGCAATCCAGTAAGCAACGCCGCCCCAAAGAACCGTCAGTACCCATAGAGCAGTCCAGTGTTTAGCTACTTGTTGCCACGTTGCGCCCATTTGGTTGAGAGCTAAAAAGCCTTTGATTGCCCAAGTGCTCGGGCTCAAGTCTGCAAACCAAAGCAGCGGGGTAGGAATTGATTCAACCGGCCAAATAAACCCAGCTAGAAAGATCAACGGCATTGAGCTCACTAATACGACGAATGTCACGAGCTCGCGTCTTGGCAATAAATAGCCTAGCCATAAGCCTAAGCCACAGCAGCTAAGTAAGAAAGGCAGGAGCAAGGTGAGTAGCTCACCTGCATTGGCAACATGGTTAACGTTCAAACGTTCGAAGCTATAGCCAAAGTAATATGCGCTCAGTAGGTAGTAAATCGCGACAAAAACTACGGTTCTTGCTAATAACAATGCACCGGTTGAAACTTGCGACCAATAACCGCGACCATGGCGTTGCGTACCCGTTTGTAAACCGACCGCCATCAACAATGTTTGCTGAAGGATCAACACAAACACCGCTGGCACAACGTACTCAATGTAGCCCATAGTCGGGTTAAAGGTTGGCTTCATGTTCAGCTTAATGGCAGAGTAATCATGGCTCGCCATACTCAGTGGCACGCCATCAATCACCATCTTACTGACTTTAACTTGAGCACCAAGCGTACCGCCTGCTGTTGCCAGGCCTTCTACCACGGTGCCGTAGACCAAGAAGTAGGAAGCATCAGCCGCATAAGCCAGAGTAGGACTGCTGCCAAGCATCAAGTCTTTATAGAAGTGTTCTGGAATCACCAAGAAACCCGTGATCTCTCGGTCTAAGAACGCTTGTTTCGCGTCAGCAATGGTGTGTAGGCGTGTCACAACTTTAACTTGTGGCGTCGCATCGACCATACGCTCAAGCTTCAAGCTGGTTTGGCTTCCATCGAGATTCACGATCGCTATCGGCTGTTCTCTTGGCGTTTGTTGCGCGTACGGAAGTGGGTATAAGAACGAGTAAAACACTACGCCACCAAAGACAGTAAGTACCACGACAGGATTGGTCATCACTGAGCGTAACTCGGTTTTAATCAATTGCCATAAGTTCATATTGCCCCCTGCTTACCATCAGCACCAGTTGCGCTATTGAGTAAGGCGGTATTACGATGTTTTGCCATCAAAGCTGCCGTCATCAATAACGGAATAACGTACCCAGCCATCGGCCATAGGGAGCCGATAGATTGCGCTACACTAGCGCCGTAATTTGCTTGATCCACTTGTACTTCAATGTAATGAGTGATCGGTAGTAGACTTCGCCATGCTTGCGCCAATGTGTTCATGTCTGAAACTGGGAAGGTGATGCCCATGAATGCAAAGCTCGGTGCGGTAAATGCGCCAGCAAAGCTCATCGCGCGTGCTGGGTCCATGGATAGGAAGAAGAACAATGCCCCCATGATGATGCATGCAATGGTCGTTACGAATTGCGCGAATAACATTGCCAGATAACTCCCTTCCATCGGCCAATCAAGCACTACATAAAACCAAACTAAGAACAGCGCGCCTTGTGCCATAAATACAGGAATGTACTGGCTCAGAATTTTGCTTAGTCGAGTGAAAGGACGTTCGCCTAAGAACGCGAAGCTGTTATGGCCATTACCATATAAACGGAAATGCGCCGCGAGGATCAAAATGGTGCTGACCACGACACAGATTTGCCAGATAGCAGGCACAATCGCGGTTACCAAGAACTGAGCGTAGTTAGTGTTACGGTTAAACAGAGCAGTAATCTGGGTGGAAATCGGCACGGCTTGCCCAATGGCGGCTAACGTTGTGGTATTGCCTTTCGCTAGATTACCCATGGCTTCAAGCTGAGCATCAAAATACCCTTGAGATTGCGCGACCGCGGAGTTAATCAACTTCGCAACCAAAATGTATTGGCTATTGAAGAAGACCGATAGCTGCGGTTGGCGATGCAAAAGAATGTCTTGGTCAAATTGAGGGGGAATCACAGCATAAGCGTAGATATCACCCTCGATCATTGCGTTCTTCGCTTCTGTTGAACTGACGTAGTGGTAATCAACAGAAAGGGTGGATGAGGCGTCAAGAGATTGAATCATCTTGCGTGACAACTGTGAGTGCTGTAAATCGACCACGCCAATAGGAAGATCTCTGGCAATGCCTGCAGAGAATACCCCCCAAATACTGATTGCCAATAAGATCGGCACCCAAGTAAGGCAAGACAGCAACCACTTATCGCGCCTTAGGACCTGTCGTTGTGAGATTTGAATCGTCATAGTACTAAACCAACGCGATTACAGGTCAACCACGACGCTCATGCCCATTCGAAGCTCAGGCTCTGGCTGGGTAGGGCGAGCTTCGACTTCAAATGTACGAAGATCAAAACCTTTTGATGCATCTGTGGCGCGCCATGTCGCGAAATCACCCATAACGGCAACGTGCGTTACTTTAAACTCAACGTCTTTATCAAGGGCAGGCAGATAAGCTTCGAACGTAGTACCTTTGGTAAAGTGTTTGAGCAAATCTTCACGTACGTTAAGGGTTGCCCATGAGTCTTGCGTATCGATAACCGTCACAACCGGGAAGCCTTGAGGAGACAGCTCACCACTTTGCAGTAGTACTTGAGAGACTTCACCATCAAACCAACTAAAGATTTGCGTGTCTTTTGCATACGCTTCTACTTCCGCTACAGCGCCAGCCGCCATACGCGCTTTCTCTGCTGCGGCGACTTTGGTTTCGCTACGCGCACCTTCTTTTGCCATGTTGTACATTTGGAACGCTGCGCTCTCGGTGTACTTAGAAGCTTGCCACTGAGTCAGCGCCTCATCGCGTTTTTGTTCTGCGACAACGCCATCTTTGTAGAGGTTATTTACGCGCTGGTAAGTTTTTTCCATCAAATTAGCAGCCGCTTGTGCTTTCAACCACTGGTCTTTTGCTGCTTGAATTTGTTGCTCACGCGCGCCTTTTTCTGCTTCTAACGCCAACGCGCCAGCGGCTTTTTCACCCGCTTTTGCTTGTTCTAGCTTTGCTTCGATTTCTGGGCTGTGAAGGGTAAAGATCAACTGACCTTTTTCGACATCATCGCCTTTGCGCACCATGACTTCATCAATACGTCCTGGCACTTTAGAAGAGATGCTGTATTGCTGCGCTTCAATCAATCCTTGTAAACGAGCTGGTTCCGGTTGATACGCTTGGTAGAACTGGTAACCAACCCAAGAAGCGACACCCAAAGCGCAAATTGATAGTAGAGCGGGTTTTAGAGATTTTGCTGCCATGACTTATTTTGCCTCTTTGGATGTTGATGCTGGAACGTAAGCAGTATGTTGGTATTGAGCGAAGCTGTTCATTTCGCTACTTAGTGCTAATAGTTTGGTCAAAGAAATTAGATAGCGGAAACGCGCCGCAGATTGCTGTGTTTCTACGCTGGCGACATACAGTTGCGCGTCGACCACATCCAAAGATGACGATAAGCCCTGAGTGAAGGCTTTTTCGCGTAAGCGTAGGTTCTCGTCTGCAAGGGCGATACTGGATTCTAAACCTTGGACCTCATCAATGGCTTGCTGCGCCTCTAGATAGGTTTTCTGTACCAGAAGCGACAAATCTTGCTTGGCTTGTGACTTTAGTGCATCCACTTGCGTGACCATACTTTGCGCTGCTTTTACTTTTTCACTGCGACCGGTGGATTCAATCAGCGGAATATTCACTCCGACACCAACTAACCAATCGGGCTTAATTTGGCTGGCAAGTGAGTCGTCTTCATACAGGTTGTAATCACCGTACAAATAGACTTCTGGATAGTATTTGCCTTTCTCGGCTTTTATCAGGCTCGATGCTTGTTTGTGTTTTGCATTTAATAAATCCAAGCCAGGGTAGGTCAATAGAGTTTGATCGACAAAAGCATTCAATGGAGGAAGGTTGTCATTGATGAAGAGGGATTCTGATGGCTCTACCGAATCATTCTGCGCCAAGATTTTGCCAAGAGCAGCTTGGGCAATACTTAAATCGCTGGCCGCTTTACGAGTTTCTACTTTCGCTTTGTCTAGTGATGCTTCTGCTTGAAGGCGTTCAACTCTTGCAATCTGGCCTTGCTCTTCCATCTTAATTGCAAAATCACGGTGTTTGGTTAAGCCTTTTTCGACGGCTTGGCGAGTCGCCAGCACTTCTTTCGCTAATACAACCGAGAAGTAGTATTTAGAGAGATCTTCAAAACGCGCCTGTTGCTCCATCGCGAGCTGGCTTTTTGCTTCGTCTGTTTTGCCTTCTGCTGCTGATTGAGCAGCATTAATGCGACCACCGGTAAAGATTGGCCAGATAGCACGAATAGAAGAGGAGAAGATGTCACGCTCAGTGATCGTTGAAGTAGTATTCGCAAGTGCACTAAAGATAGGTTGAAAGACTGGTGGCACACTGATTTGTTGTCCAGTACTGTCGAATAACTGCTGACCCGAGACCGTTACGTCAGTGTCTAAGCGCGTGTAATTCGCTCCGATGCTGACTTGTGGAAGATTAAGGTTGTCTGTCGCACTTTGTTGGTATTCGTAACTTTCAACGTTCGCACGCTGCGCTTTTAGTGAATAGTTGTTTTCTAACAACAATTTCCATGCGTCATCAAATGTGATGGGAGCCGATTGACAGGCAAGAGAAATTGAGCTGCTGAGAAGGCCCAAGATCCAGAACTTTCCGGTTTGTTTCATAGTGGCTGCTTTGCTTTAGAGTATTAGCTCTAATATAAAGTATTCATTCGAAAGTGTTAAGTGATTGGCGAAAAGAATTGTTGGAGAAATGTTGCGCTCAATTGAGTGTAGACCACTTGAGCGCAGCTGTGTTGTTTTTTACTTCATGGAAGGGCAGTGAAACTCTGCTCTCCACTCAAGTTGGCGAGAACCTCGCATTGTATTCAGCAGGTCTTTACCACTCATCTGTGGGAACGATAGCAGCACCTTAAGATCTGGGGAGCTGGCATCACTCTTTTCGTAAGCTCTGACGTGAGTAAACGTTGAATACATATTCTCTGACAGCATAGCCTTATTCAGGCAAATTCCAAATGTATCGCGTTCCATGTTTAGGTGTTCCTTCTAACTATAAAAGCGCCTCTGTTTATAGTTATTGCAGTGGCAGATGGTGTCTAAGTGATTGTCTTAACGTCAGTATTTGTATTTTTATTAATGTGTCTTCAAATTTTCTGACGCAAGTGTTGAGCGTTAAATAGACTTCCAGTTGGCTGCTTTCTTTTGCCGAAGCTCTCTCTGGCTTCTTGACTAAAAATTATACGATGGAAAGTCTCAAAACGCCTCAAAAACCGATAAATTTGATGTGATCGTGTTCAAGATTTAGATGGCAATTTATGTATGGTGTTGAATAAATAACAACATTATTTGGCTGGCGATTTGATTGCTTTTTTATATTTCGTTTCGCTTATCAGTGATGGATCGCGTACGTGACATAAGCATGAACCTGATGATTTTAAAGCGTCAAATGTTGTCACTGTTGCAGCGTTGTTAACTCGTACTCCCTTTTGCCTTTATCTCTACTTATTTCGACTTAACTCTTTGCGAGAAAGGCATTCTGATTTTTATTAATGCAATAAAATCATGTTAAAAATGCAAACGATTCATTTTACTCATGCGCATAAATCAATAATATTTTTGAGGTTATTAGAGGATCTGACTGGTTCTCATATCAAAAATGCTTGTGATGAGTAAATCCTTTTTGCAGGTGCGTTTCATATGAGAATTAATCTGTTAAAGGAAACTATTTATGGCTCAGTTAGTCGATGAAATCGTATTTCAGTCAGGGGTCAAACTCAGCAATCGCATCGTGATGGCACCGATGACGATTCAGTCCGCTTTTTTTGATGGCGGGGTGACTCAAGAGATGATCAATTACTACGCCGCTCGCTCAGGTGATGCTGGCGCAATTATTGTTGAAAGTGCTTTCGTTGAGAATTACGGTCGTGCTTTCCCTGGTGCTCTGGGGATTGATACTGATAGCAAAATAGCAGGTTTGAAAAAGCTCGCCACCGCGATTAAAGCGAAAGGTTCCAAAGCCATTCTTCAAATCTACCATGCCGGTCGTATGGCTAACCCTGAATACAACGGTGGTCATCATCCTATTTCGGCAAGTCCTGTCGCTGCACTTCGTGATAATGCGGAAACACCTTTAGAAATGACAAAAGAGCAAGTCGAAGCCATGATTGAAAGCTTCGGTAATGCAGTCAATCGTGCCATCCTCGCTGGTTTTGACGGTGTTGAAATTCACGGCGCAAATACTTACCTGATCCAACAATTCTTCTCACCACATTCAAATCGTCGACGCGACAAATGGGGTGGTAACATTGAGAAGCGCACCAGATTCCCTCTTGCGATTTTAGATAAAACGAAACAAGTCGCGTCATCTCATGATAAGTCGGATTTTATTATCGGTTACCGATTCTCGCCAGAAGAGATCGAGCAACCGGGCATTCGCTTTGAAGACACAATGTTCCTATTGGATAAGTTGGCGAGTTCAGGCTTAGATTACTTCCATTTCTCGATGGGCAGTTGGGCACGTAACTCAATTGTTACTCCAGAAGATCAAGAGTTACTTATCGACAAGTATCGTCAACTTCAATCTGATGCCGTAGCAAAAGTGCCTGTCATTGGTGTTGGTGGTATCGCTCAACGTGCAGATGCGGACAGTGCATTGGCACAAGGTTATGACATGGTCAGTGTTGGTAAAGGCTATTTGGTCGAACCAACATGGGCAGGTAAGGTGCTGGATAACGAAACTTGCGCTGAGTTTGCTGATATTGCTCAGCAAGAAGCATTGCAGATCCCAACACCGCTTTGGGAAATCATGGATTACATGATTGTTGATAGTGCAGCCGAAGCGCTAAAACACCAACGTATTAAAGAGCTCCAAAACATTCCGATTAAATTCAATTCGGGCGAGTACACGGCATATGGGCGCGGTCACAATGGTGACTTACCAGTAACGGTTACCTTCTCTGAGGATAAAATATTAGAGATTTTTGTCGATTCATCTAAAGAGTCTGATGGTATTGCAAACCCTGCTTTTGAGCGTATTCCGCAGCAGATCCTTGACGGACAAACACTGAATATCGATGTTATTTCAGGTGCGACAGTCAGCAGCCAAGCGGTTCTTGATGGCGTGTCAAATGCGGTTGATTTGGCTGGTGGCAACTCAGAAGCATTGCGTTGTAAAGCGAAGGAAGCGGTTGAATGGTCATCAAAAACCATCGAAGAAACCGTTGATATTGTGGTTGTTGGCGGCGGTGGTGCTGGTTTGAGTGCAACGCTGACAGCGCTTGATAAGGGCAAGTCAGTTATTTTGCTTGAGAAGTTCCCTGCGATTGGTGGTAACACTGTTCGAACGGGTGGTTGGGTTAATGCTGCAGAACCTGAATGGCAAAATGACTTTGCTGCGCTTCCGGGTGAGAAAGAGACGCTAATGTTGCTGGCGAAAACGCCAGAGTCAGAATTTGTGGATGAGTACCTTGCTGATTTCAAAGTGCTGAAATCACAACTCGATAACTACTTCACTGACCTAGAAAGTGGCAAACAGTACTTGTTTGATTCGGTAGAGTTACATCGCATCCAAACTTACCTTGGTGGTAAACGCACTGATTTAAATGGTGAGTCTATCTATGGTCAGTATGACTTGGTTGAAACGCTGACTTCTCGTTCTATGGAATCCATCGATTGGTTGAGTGAAAAGGGCATCGACTTTGACCGCAGTGTCGTGGAAATTCCAGTTGGGGCGTTGTGGCGTCGAGCACACAAACCAAAACGTCCAAAGGGCGTTGAGTTTGTCGATAAACTGTCAAAACGTATTCAAGACCAAAACGGGCGCATTATTACTGATACGCGAGCTACCGATCTGATTGTAGAAGATGGCAAAGTCGTTGGTATCAAAGCGGTTCAAGCGAACGGCACTAAGCTTGTACTGCGCGTAAATCATGGTGTTGTTCTGGCCTCAGGTGGTTTTGGTGCAAACACTCAAATGATCAAAAAGTACAACTCATACTGGAAAGAAATCGCGGACGATATCAAAACCACCAACTCACCAGCGCTTGTCGGTGATGGTATTGAAATCGGTGAAAAGGCCGGTGCAGAACTTGTAGGCATGGGATTTGTGCAGTTAATGCCGATCGGTGACCCTAAGTCGGGTGCTTTGCTTACGGGGCTGATTGTTCCGCCAGAGAACTTTGTGTTTGTTAACCAACAAGGTAAGCGCTTTGTTGATGAGTGCGGAAGTCGCGACGTGCTCTCGGATGCCTTTTTCGACAATGGTGGCCTTATCTACATGATTGCCGACGAAAATATTCGTCAAACCGCGGCGAACACATCGGATGAAACCATTGAGCGAGAAATTAAAGAAGGCATTATTGTTCAAGCCGATACGCTAGAAGAGCTGGCTGAGAAGATTAATGTGCCAGTTGCTGAATTGACCAATACGATTGCACAGTACAATGCCTGTGTAGAGCAGGGGCAGGATCCTGAGTTTCATAAGAGTGCGTTTGGTTTGAAAGTGGCGCAAGCCCCGTTTTATGCCACACCTCGCCAACCATCGGTTCACCATACGATGGGCGGCTTGAAAATCGATACTAAAGCGCGCGTTATCGGTAAAGATGGCAACATCATCGAAGGCTTGTACGCTGCGGGAGAAGTAACGGGTGGCATCCATGCGGGTAACCGTCTGGGCGGGAATGCCTTGATTGACATCTTCACCTACGGCCGAATCGCAGGTGAAAGTGCATCTGACCTTGTTTAATCGTCATTAAGTTAAGAAGTACCAGTTAAGAGGGGAGCGATGCTTCCCTCTTTTTCACATTGGACATTCAGGATCTTCAGATGAGCATAAAGAAATACAGCGCACGATTTCCGATGATGGGCACATTCATCGATCTTGTCGTTTACCACGCCAATGGTGAACACCTAATAAAAGAAGCTTATTTTCAGCTAGAGCAATTCGCTCAACGTTTTACGGTGAATCAACCAGATTCGGAACTGATGCGCGTTAATCAAAACGCAGGTATTGCTCCCGTTTGTGTTCAACCGGACCTTTTTGCCCTAATTAAACTGGCAAAAATGGTCAGTGAAGACCGAAGTCATCCTTTCAATATTGCGATTGGTCCTCTTGTGAAAGCGTGGCGAATTGGATTTAAAGATGCCAAGGTTCCGAGCCGTGAAGAGATTGAAACAAAGCTCAAATTGGTTGACCCTAGCCAAGTCATCCTTGATGAGCACCAATGCTCTGTTTATTTAAACCACGTCGGTATGGAGATAGATTTGGGTGCCATTGCTAAAGGATATTTCGCCGATCAGGTTAAACGAGAGTTAGTCTCTGCTGGCGTAGAAAATGGTTTTATTAGTTTGGGGGGGAACGTATTAACGATTGGTCAATCGCCAACTAATACGAATCAAGCATGGAATGTGGGCATTCAAAATCCGTTAGGAGAACGTGGTGATGTGATTCGCGTTGTTCCACTTAAAGGGATGTCGATGGTCACTTCTGGGATCAATGAGCGCTTTTTTCAGAGCAATGGGCAACGTTACCATCATTTGTTGGACGCAAAAACGGGAATGCCGATTGAGACTGATATCGCTGGGCTTACGATTCTATCGGAGCATTCGGTCGATGGTGAAATATGGAGCACAGCAGGTTTTTTACCATCAATACAAGAGTCTATGTCTTATTTGAATCAGCAAGCTGGCATTGAAGCAGTGGCGGTTTCAAAGTTGGGTGAGGTTGTTGTTACCGAGGGACTAATCGATCGAAATGGCGGGATTTACCTACGCTGAGGTTTATCGAAGCGAGACAGGAAACAGAGGCAGAAAGTATACATTCTCCCCCTTGTTATCTCATGATTTTATTGAAGTCAGGTGATTAGTCATCGGCTCCACACTTCACGCATTCTTCATAAGTGCGTTCTTCTTCACTGATCACCACATAGCCACTGACACACTTGTCACACAGCGCGAGTTTTGGGTAAGCCAGTTTTTGCTTTTTGGCGCTCGTGTCGCCTTCAACAATGTAATATTTTCTCATGTTATTTTTTCATTTTAGAGCGAACCGTGTACTTTAACATGCCGCTAGTTAAGGGGAGCAAACGCAAAATAAAGCCGCTGATTCTGCTTTATAAGAACTTAACTCGTTCATCAAGGCATTCATCCGATCCCATTTCGAACTCGCGACATATCCAAGGCCGATTTTCATAAATAGTGCACATTAAACTGTCTCTATCTAACGCTGCGCACCAACCATCATCCAGTCGCATCATTGTCTCACCGCCATATTGATCACGTTCGATAAATTCTTCTGGAACGCCAGTATCTGAGATAATCATAACTTCAAGACGACAGCAGCATGCCTGGCAGTTTGAGCAAGAAACATTGGAGGATAACGGGTTTTTAGTGGGTATGTTCATGGATAGCTACAACTAGATCAATTGTGCATGATACCGTAAATACTAGTTCAAATGACCTTTATTTTTTAGCTGGGGGCGCCTAGCTGAACCCTTTGGGCAGCATTTGTTGGTCATTTCTACTACGTTATCGACTTCTCATGGAGGCAAGCTACACAGCAAAGTCTCTGCCTTGTATAAATACCCAACAATTCGCTGCAAAAATCAGCTCAAAAGGTCAACAGACCCTAACTTTGTCAGCCAGAAAGTAACTTAAGTAGGAGAGTGGACGATCATTTTCTCTTCCCTAGCGCCTAAAAACTGAGCACCAGCCAGCGAGATTATTTCCCTCGTTCACATATTTGTCATTTAGAGGGTACGCCTTTGTTAACTCAGTGTTAACGTAGGAGCGTCGTCACAGTGACGTGGTAGTTTGAGAGTCGATAAAGGATATATCAATGAGTTGGAGTTCGATCAGCTTTCGCAAGCGGATGCTCATTATTATGACGTTATCGGGTTTGATTGAACTTCTTATTCTTGTTGCCGCAGGCTTTACTTACCTCAAATTCGATCAAGAACAAGAGATGGGTGAGAAGGCACTGGGTGTTGCGCGTTTCTTATCGACATCCCACATCGTCATCGAGATGATCGAATCTCAAAACCCTGAGCCATACCAACAGCGATTTCGTGAAATGACCGATGCGTTAGGTGCTGCGTTTATTGTTATCGGCGATAAAGATGGCGTGCGTCTGATTCACCCTGTCGATGAACGTATTGGCAAGCCGATGAAAGGCGGTGATAACCAAAGAGCGTTGGTGGAGGGGAAGTCCTATATCTCAACGGCTCAAGGTTCTCTAGGCTATTCCGTTCGTGGTAAAGCGGCGATTTTTGACCAGCAAGGCAACATCATTGGGGTGGTTTCTGTCGGTTATCTCTTGGAGCGCCTACAAGATCGAATCGAGCCGTTTCTTGCTTTTCTAATTGTAATGGCATTGGTTGTGGTTGCAGCCAATGCCGTGGTCTCTAACTATGCGTCACGTAAATTCCAACGAGCGATAATGGGCTTTGAGCCGGAAGAGATTGGTCGCTTATACGGTGAATTGGATGTGACTATGAGCACCATTAAAGAAGGGGTGCTCAGTGTTGATGCGCAAGGTGTATTACGCTCAATCAACCGTAGCGCATGCCAAATTCTAGGTATTAACCGAGAGGCTGCGCTCAACAAACCGTTGACCGATACGCTCCGAGATAGCGATTTGTATACGGTGTTAGAAACAGGACAAGAAGATCACGACATCGAGATCTTCCTGAATCACAAACGCTTAATCGCAAACCGTTCGCCGATCTTTGTGGATGGCAAAATTGTCGGTGCCGTATCGAGCTTCCGTTTGCGTGATGAAATCAATGAACTCACCGAGCAACTTTCGCAAACCAAAGAGTACGCGGATTTGCTTCGCTCACAAACGCATGAACACAGAAACAAACTCAACACCATTAGCGGCTTGGTTCAAATGGGTGAGCTAGAAGCGGTGCAGCAGCTTATTGGACAAGAGACGGCGCATTACCAAGCGATGATTGAGTTCTTACGGGACACCATTAAAGATCCTCTTATCGCTGGCATGCTTTTAGGCAAAACAGAACGAGCACGGGAGTTGGGTTTGCTGTTGGTGGTCGAAGAAGGCAGTCGCCTAGAGCCGCTACCAGAATGGCTAAACGCCGAAGATTTGGTGACCATTCTCGGCAACCTTGTCGATAACGCATTTGACGCGACTTTGTCTGCTATTCGTGCTGAATCTGCGTTTGCGTTAGAGCGTCGCAGCATTGATGTTTCGATCAGTGATTACGGAAACGAAGTGATTTTAGAGGTGGTCGACCAAGGTTGTGGGCTACCGGAAAACATTGAGCCACAAGAGCTCTTGAAAAAGGGCATTTCAACCAAGTCTCGCCAGAATCGAGGGGTAGGATTACACCTTGTGAATCAACTGGCGACGCGTTATCACGGTTATGTTGAGATGCTACCAAATACAGAACATGGAACGAGAATTACCGTGTATTTGCCTAAGGAAGAACAAGTATGAATACGGCAACGCGAGTCATGATCATCGAGGATGATATTGCCATTGCAGAGCTTCACCATAAATATCTTAGCCAACTCTCCGGCTTGGAAGTAGTGGGCATTGCAACGACACGGATGGAAGCAGAAATGCAGCTAGAGATCCTTAAACCAGATTTGTTACTGATGGATGTTTATTTGCCAGACGGAACGGGTTTGGAGATTCTCAATACGCTGCGCTCAAACAATCAAATTTGTGACGTGATTTTAATTACCGCGGCGAGAGATGTAGATACGCTTCAACAAGCGATGCGAGGCGGGGTCGTTGATTATCTACTCAAGCCCGTTATGTTCCCTCGATTAGAGGCGGCATTGCAAAAGTACATATCTCAACGTCAACAGCTGAACGTTGCAGAAAGCTTAGATCAGAACTTGGTTGATAAGATGCTGCAATCAAATGCAAGATTAGACAATGCGCCACAACGCTTACCAAAAGGAATCGATGGCGTAACTCTAGACAAGATTCGTGCTTTGTTTGTTGGAGAAGGCATGTTTACGGCGGACGAAGCAGGCGAGCAGATCGGTGCCAGTCGCACGACGGCCAGACGTTATCTTGAATACCTCATCAGTTCGGGTGAACTGGAAGCCGACTTAAACTATGGCACAGTAGGGCGACCAGAACGCAGTTATAAAAAAGTGATTCGATAGCTCGTACTGTTTACACGCAAGAACGGCGGCACGATTTCCCGCCGCTTTCATTTTCCTAAGAATTTGCCACTCCAGATCGGGGAGGTTTCTGATAGAACACTCGAGTGTTGTTCAGTCAAAATCAAACGCAACAAAAAACGCGCGACATGACAAATGTAGCCTATTGCACATTACTTATGTAATGGATTGCAAATCTGAACAATTATTCCTCAATTTAGAGTTTTTGCTTGAATTTTGCCCAGTCAAAATGAGTTGGCTTTATTCCATTATATTCAATTGCTTATGTCGTATTGTGTAAATTATTTAAACGTTTGCACTACCAAGTGTTGATGTAAATCAAATAGTCGTAGACAATACGCCCCCGTGTCGGAAATCTCCTCCGTAGAGTGCAAGGTTGTACTCGAGAGACATAAGTGTCCTAAAAGACCGCCAGTTGTTGAATTTCAAACTATGGTTAAGGAGTTCAACCGTTGAGGTGGGTTTTAGGGCTATAGGCTTTACCTATCAACGTAATAGGTAAGACCAATTTTCTATTTTGGGGTGCCATTGATAGGGTTGGCTCAATCCTTTTAGCCGTATCCGGGCACACAATAAGTACCTCGTTTTTAAGGGAAAGATGATGGTAATACCAGAAAACAGCAGCATCGTTATTTTTGGTGCTTCAGGTGACCTTACATACCGTAAGTTAATTCCTGCTCTATACCACCTTTATGCGAACAAGCAGCTTCCAGAGAATTTTGCCATTCTAGGTGTAAGTCGTACTGAATACAGTGACGAGTCTTACCGCGAGAAGTTGAAAAAATCGCTTCAGGAAATGGAAAAGACAGAGCCAGAAACGCTTGATGCATTTATCAACCACCTGCATTACCAAGCAATCAATACTTCTGACACACAAGATTACAGCAAGTTGGTGGTTCGACTAGACCAACTCGCAGACGAATATCAATTCGAACAACGTAATACGCTTTTCTACCTTGCTACACCACCAAGCCTTTACAGCGTGATCCCTGCAAGCCTTGCAGCGCACGGTCTGAATAACGAGGATGATGGTTGGAAACGTCTGATCATTGAGAAACCTTTTGGTTACGATCTTGAATCAGCGCGTACGTTGGATAAAGAAATTCACGAGCACTTCCAAGAGCACCAAATCTACCGTATCGACCACTACCTAGGTAAAGAAACGGTTCAAAACCTTCTTGTACTTCGTTTCTCTAACGCTATGTTTGAGCCGTTGTGGAATCGTAACTTCATTGATTACGTGGAAATCACAGGCGCAGAATTCTTAGGCGTAGAAGAGCGTGGCGGTTACTACGATGGTTCAGGTGCGGTACGCGACATGTTCCAAAACCACTTGCTACAAGTATTGGCAATGGTTGGTATGGAGCCGCCTGCACAAATCAATGCTGACGCGATGCGTGATGAAGTCGTGAAAGTGCTGCAGTGTCTTAAACCACTGGATGAAGACGCACTTCGCAATGACCTTGTATTGGGTCAGTACACGGCGTCTGAAGTTCGTGGTCAACAACTTCCTGGTTACCGTGAAGAGAACGGCGTAGCAGACGATTCTCGTACTGAGACTTACATCGGCCTGAAAGCTTACATCAACAACTGGCGTTGGAATGGCGTGCCTTTCTACGTACGTACAGGTAAGCGTCTACCGACTCGCGTGACAGAGGTGGTTATCCACTTTAAACAGACACCACACCCAGTGTTTGGTCAAAACGCACCAGAGAACAAGCTGATTATTCGTATTCAGCCAGACGAAGGCATCCAAATGAGCTTTGGTCTGAAAGAGCCGGGCGCAGGCTTTAAAGCGAAGGAAGTGAAAATGAACTTCCATTACGCTGATCTGCAAGAAACTCAAATGCTAACTGCTTATGAGCGTCTACTACTTGATGCCCTAAACGGTGATGCAACGCTATTTGCTCGTAGCGATGCGGTTGAAGCGTGTTGGAAATACGTACAACCAATTCTAGATTTCAAGCAAGACCCACAAGCGCTATTCGGATACGCATGTGGTACATGGGGACCAAAAGAGGCGGACGACTTGCTACAGCGAGCGAACCGCGCATGGCGCTTCCCTTGTAAAAACCTAACAGATACGGACTACTGCGAACTATGATCAACCATAAGATCTACCAAACAGCAGAGCAGGTAGTAGAAAGCCTTGCTAACGACATGAAAGCGTTTAGCGAAATGGGCAGACCTGTTCACATCTCTCTTTCTGGCGGCAGCACACCTAAAATGCTGTTTAAGCTATTGGCAACAGAAGCTTATGCGACGTCAATTCAGTGGCAAAACCTACACTTCTGGTGGGGTGATGAGCGTTGCGTTGCTCCTGATGATGCAGAAAGCAACTACGGTGAAGCAAATACGCTACTATTTAGCCAAGTAAGCATTCCTGCTGAGAACATCCACCGCATTCGTGGTGAAGACGAGCCAGAAGTTGAAGCACAGCGCTTTGCGAAAGAGATGGCAGAAGTGATTCCAACTGAAAATGGCACTCCTGTGTTTGATTGGATCTTGCTTGGTGTTGGCGCAGACGGTCATACCGCATCGCTGTTCCCAGGTCAGACAAACTACGATGATGAGAACCTATCAGTATTGGCGTCTCATCCTGAGTCTGGTCAGATTCGTGTATCGAAAACGGCACGCGTACTAGAAGCAGCGAAGCGCATCAGTTACTTGGTACTTGGCGCTGGTAAAGCAGACATTATCGAAGAGATTAATAGCTCACCAGCACGCGTACTTCCATATCCGGCAGCGAAGATCCAAGCGAAAGCGGGTCTGACGGAATGGTATTTAGATTTAGACGCAGCGGCAAAAATCGCTTAATGCGGCCGCTGGTCGAATAAAAGACAATTGGAGAGAAACAATGAAAGGTGATATCGGTGTAATCGGCCTTGCTGTAATGGGTCAAAACCTTATCCTAAACATGAACGACCACGGCTTTAAAGTTGTGGCTCACAACCGTACTGCTGCTAAAGTAGACGAGTTCCTGGAAGGTCCAGCGAAAGGCACAAACATCATCGGTGCATACTCTCTAGAAGAACTAGTAGAGAAGCTAGAAACACCACGTAAAGTGATGCTTATGGTTCGTGCTGGTGACGTTGTTGACACGTTCATTGACAACCTAATTCCGCTTCTAGACGAAGGTGACATCATCATCGACGGTGGTAACACTAACTACCCAGATACAAACCGTCGCGTAGCACATTGCCGTGAGAAAGGCATTCACTTCATCGGTACTGGTGTATCTGGTGGTGAAGAAGGTGCACGTTTTGGTCCTTCAATCATGCCTGGCGGCGCGGCTGAAGCTTGGGAAGCGGTTAAGCCAATCTTCCAAGGTATCTCTGCAAAAACTGACGCTGGCGAGCCATGTTGTGACTGGGTTGGTAACGATGGTGCTGGTCACTTCGTTAAAATGGTACACAACGGCATCGAATACGGTGACATGCAGCTTATCACTGAAGCTTACCAGTTCATGAAAGACGGTCTTGGTATGTCTGCAGACGAGATGCAAGCAGTATTCGCTGATTGGAACAAGACTGAGCTAGACAGCTACCTTGTTGAAATCACTGCTGACATCCTTGGCTACAAAGATGAAGACGGTGAGCCTCTAGTTGAGAAGATCCTAGACACAGCAGGCCAAAAAGGTACTGGTAAATGGACTGGTATCAATGCACTAGATCTAGGTATTCCACTAACGCTTATCTCTGAGTCTGTGTTCTCTCGTTGTCTATCTGCACTGAAAGACCAACGTGTTGAAGCTGAGTCTCTATTCGGTAAGACAATCACTCCAGTTGAAGGTGACAAGCAAGAGTGGGTTGATGCACTACGTCAAGCGCTACTGGCTTCTAAGATCATCTCTTACGCTCAAGGCTTCATGCTAATGCGCGAAGCGTCTAACGAGAACGGTTGGGACCTAAACTACGGCAACGTAGCCCTAATGTGGCGTGGTGGTTGTATCATCCGTTCTGCGTTCCTAGGCAACATTCGTGATGCGTACGAAGCGAACCCAGACATCGCGTTCCTAGGTTCTGATGAGTACTTCAAAAACATCCTAAAAGGCAGCCTAGCAGCATGGCGTAAAGTAGCAGCGAAATCTCTAGAGTCTGGTATCCCAATGCCATGTACGATTTCAGCGCTATCTTTCCTAGACGGTTACACAACAGCTCGTCTACCAGCGAACCTGCTTCAAGCTCAACGTGACTACTTCGGTGCTCACACTTACGAGCGTATTGACCGTCCACGTGGTGAATTCTTCCACACTAACTGGACTGGTACAGGCGGCGACACAGCGTCTACAACGTACGACGTTTAATCCGCGGTCAGTAAGCTGATCAAAGCAAAAGGATGCCCAAGTGGCATCCTTTTTTATTACCTGCAATTCATGAGAGAGATACTACTAAAACTAACAGTTTCACAATGATTTGAAGTCAAACGCAGTTCTCACAAATGGAAAAGAACCTTTCAGCACTCTCCTTAAAATACTTCTCAACATCAGGTTTGGGAATAAGAGTATGGCAAGCGATAGATTTCAGTGTTTGAGCAAGAGAAACAAAAGTCAAAGAGATCAATGTCTAAAGTCTTTAGACATGCATGAAGTAGATATTTATGTACTAGACCAAAAGGGACTCGTCGATCTTTGGTTATTTGAAAAGAAAATGAAAGGGTTAAATGAACAGCAAATAACCGACTTAATAACGGGAATGAAGTTAGTAGAGGTTATCAGTGCAAAGGGAAGTTTAATACATGACTTATCTGCGTTTTATCTCTTAGCTGAGGACCTTAAGAAAGGTGGTTCAATACTAGGGAAGTATGAAATCACAAAGAAGGGAGCACAAAGTTATATTAGTTTTTCTGGCAACCATAAATTACGTAGTATTATCAAACAGTCAAGGTATTTATCCTCGAATGCACAGATGCTGGCTTTGGGGATAGGAAAACTTGGCTTAAAGGCTGCTGCAAAAGGTGGTGTGATCTTAACGGTTATTTATTCTGTGCCTTTCAGAACACTAGAACTTGCTCTCAAAAAAGACTACTTACTGTCTAACTGGGTTGTAAATGTTTCAACTGATATTGTAATAGCCGCTATTTCTGGAGTACTGGGCTATGTCGCTGGTGTAATGATTTCTGCTGTGACAACTACGGTATTAGTGCCAATAGGATTCGGTATCGCTGTCGCAGCAATCTTCGGATTATTTTTAGAGTATTTGGAGGGCGAATACCTAGTTAAAAAGAGACTGATCGCTCAGTTAAACAGTTTTGTTGAGGCTCAAGTAAAACATGAAAGCGAGATGAAGATTCAAAGATATAAATCAGCTCGAGCTATGAATCAGTTTCTAAGGTTTAACAATGGATGATACGCCAAGCATAAAAAAAGTTAGCCTGGTCGCTCTTGTTATCAGCTTGATTACATGTGGCATTGCTTTTACGTTGCTCAGTGATCATTTCGAATCTCTAAGCTTACAGGTTCAATTAGCTAAGCAATATCAAATAATCTACATTAATACGCGCTATGTAATCGTTATTGGCGCTAGTATCACTATTCTTGTAAGTTGTGTTTATGCCATATACAAAGCAAAGATAGGCAAAGCCGTGTCGACGGCATTAAGTCGTTCGCTTGAAGTTATGTTGTTGTCAGCAATAGCTCTAGCGTGGCCCGCTTCTCTTATAGAGCAAGAAAGATTAATTTCACTCGCGACAGGTCAAGGCTACTATGAATGCCCGTTATTTTCTTTAGCATCGAGTAAGCCGAGCATTGAGGTAATGGTCAGAGAGCCTGAGTTATGTCGAGATGAGACGATGTTGACTATGACCGAAGACGGCAACTTATATCAACTTGATGAAATAAATGCTTATCTGAAGTCTAGGAGCATTGTTCATTAGTACTCAAAGAGCGCCTAAGCGCTCTTTTCTTTTACATTGCCTTTTGGGTGATGGCCGAATTTGTCATTCAAGTAGAGAAGTGCACTGACGAAGAGAGCCACAACGGAAACCGTAAAGAGGGCATACATACTTAATACCCAAGCGAATGTGGCTGTCAGAAAGGCAATGAAGGAAAACATTCTGCTGAATGACATCACATGACCTAATTTTTTACTTTTCATAACGCCTCCCAGAGCTGAGTGGGTAGAGCCAGAGTGCTTTCACTCCGCATTTGTATTGTCTCTTTTTTGCTCAGAAGATACCCAAAAAGTAGGCTAAATATTTCTCAAAAAAGATTAAATATTGACCTAGTAGACAGTTTTTAATCGCCAATTGTTGTGAGTTTCATTGCATAATGCTTAGGACAGCATTTTTGATTCTGTTGAGCGTCAAAAATGATTTTTATCTTTGACTAAAGTAAATGCATCCCAACTGAAAACGCAGGAAACTCTTATGTTAAAGACTCAACTTAAACGTGTCGCATTGATTACCAGCCTATTGGTTTCATCATCAGTGATGGCAAGCACAGGCGCTTACAACACTGACATTCCATCAAGCATCATGACACCTGATAAGGTTGAAACCAGCATTGGTACTCTGAATTTCAAGGATGGCGTGCCAAGCCAACAAACCATGGATACGCTGTACAACAATCTCGATACCATGCGTGCGACAGAAGTGTTTATGAACGCGATTCCTATGGCCTCTATGGAAGCGTTGAGAGTCGGGCATGAGAAGATGGGGCTAACCAATTCAAATCAGGTGATGCTGTTTGATGATCTGATGGATTCAAACCCTCTATTTTTAACGGGTAACACGGATACGGTTTACGCATCGGCATTTCTTGATTTAGAACGTGATGGTCCAACGGTTGTGGAAATCCCGCCGGGCATGGGGCCAACTACAGTCAACGATGCCTTCTTCCGTTTTGTGACCGATATGGGCGTTGTAGGTCCAGATAAAGGTCAGGGCGGTAAATACCTCATCTTGCCACCAAACTATGAGGGGCCAGTACCTGAGGGTTATCATGTTTCGCAATCGACAAGTTATACCAACTGGTTTATTGCGCGTGGCTTCCTGAAAGATGGTAAGACGGATGCAGCGGTTAACTCATACCACACAGGTTTGAAGATTTACCCACTGGCGAAGAAAGGTGAACCACCGAAGATGGAATTCATCTCAGGTAGTGGTAAGTCCTTCAATACTATCCATGCGAACGACGACCATTTCTATGATGAAATCAAAACGGTGATCGACAAAGAGCTGATTGAATTCATCGACCCAGAAATGCGTGGTTTGATTGCAACTATCGGTATTCAGAAGGGCAAACCATTTGCACCGGATGCTCGCATGCAAAAGATCCTTGAAGATGGTGCCGCGATTGGTAATGCAACGGCACGTGCACTGATGTTTAACCCACGCACCGAGAATGCATATATTTGGAACGACCGTAACTGGAAGACTGCCTTCATCGGCAACGATTACCAGTGGCTAATTGAAGAAGGGAACGGTGGACGAAACCTAGATGCACGTACCTATTTCTTCTACATGGCAACGGTTAACACGCCTGCAATGGCATTGAAGATGGTTGGTAAAGGGTCTAAGTACGCGATTGTCGATAAGTCTGCGCAAGGCGAGTACTTTGATGGTGGCAAGAATTACAAACTGACGATTCCTGCCAATGTGCCTGCGAAGAACTTCTGGTCTGTGGTGGCTTACGATACGCAAACACGTTCGGAGCTCCAAACGAGCCAACCGTTCCCAAGTAAGAACGACAAACGTGATGAGATGATTGAGAACTCAGATGGCTCGATTGACTTGTACTTTGGCCCGAAAACACCAAAAGGCAAAGAAGCAAACTGGATTCAAACCGTACCTAACAAAGGTTGGTTCACCATCTTGCGAGTATATGGTCCACTAGAACCTTGGTACGACGGTACTTGGAAGCCAAGTGATATCACTGAGGTTAAATAAGATAAGAGCTTAAGTCCTAGAAGCTGAAGAAGGAAGCCGGCCTGTTTATTGGTCGGCTTTTTTGTATTCGTTGACGATGTGGCAATTGAATCTAGTGGTTTATCTAAGTGCTTGTTTAATAAATGCTTCTACTTGCGCAATGATTGGATGTTGGTAGAAGGCACGATGGTACTGAATACCTACGTCAAACATCATAGGTTTGCCTTCTAACTTCAAAGGTAATCGACGAATGCCTGCGGGCAACTCTTGGTCTTCGATGTACATACCGACAAATACATACGGGCTGACTTTGACGCAATCTAGCGCAGCACTCATGGAGGAGACAGTCAGTTTTTGTTCTAGATTCACGCCAGTCAACTTACGCATTCGCTCGTAATAAGCGCTCACATCGAGCGATCCCATTGAGACGCGCACAGTATCTAGGTTTTCCATATCGCTCAGCTCTATTTCTTGCTGTTGACTGAGTGGGTGTTGATCATTGACGTAAGCGAAAATCGGCACTGAGCTGACTTTGCGTTCTACCATCCTTTCATTGAGTTCATTTGGAAAACCACCAATACCAATCGCGACAGCACCACGTTTGGGGTTTTCTATGCTTTCAATCGACCAATCAATAAAGGCGATCTTAGGCTTTTGTTCTTCTGTTGTGAGGGCGGTGACCAAAGGAATCGTCAACATGGCAGAAAGAGGATTGATAATACTGAATAGGTATTCGTTAGCATGCTGATTCGCATTGTAGCTTTGTGCCAGTTGCGGTATCTGCTCAAGTTGTTCTAACGGCTCGCTTATGGCTTCACATAGCTGCTGGCAAAGGAGAGTGGGGGTGTAGAACCCTTTCTCTGCATTGAACAGTTCGTTATCAAATCGCTGGCGACATTCGGCGAGTTGTCGAGTAAAAGTCGCTTTGCTGATGTCGAGGGTGTGACACACTTTTGCCTGCGTTTTTTGCTGGTTGAGCAGGTAAAGAAAGCGATATAAATTTAGGTCAATGGTATTTTTCACGAAGTAAGCGCCTCAAAACATTGAGCTTTAAGTATCAACGCCTCTCATCCTCTGTTCCAATAAAATCTGAATCATTTTTTTCTTTTGTGACATAGAGTTAGCTCGTAAGGGTATGGTGTATCAATACTGATATCGAAACTAAGATTACGTAAAAGATGAAAAACAGTGTTAGGTAAGCCCTTGCTCTCCTCCTATAATTAGCTTGCATATGGAGGATGTTTAGTAGACAAACATCCTCTATTTTTTGAAACCTACAACAAGGAACCGGCATAAGTTGTTTTTGCTGGTGTTGTTTATATTTACCAAGAAGGTGATTTAACACTATTAATTGAGGTTCTTACGATGACTCTTAACAAGTACTTTGTTTTCATTCCGGCAGATATGGATCAGGAAACGCACAAGGAACAGAAAGTGAATTCTGAAACGGAAACTCAACGTCAGGCATTAGTAAAACAGGCGCAGCAAGAAGGCGGACTGTAAGGCTAGGTTTCAAAATAAGAAGAGCACCCCAAGAGGTGCTCTTTTTTTATTTCTCACACTTCATCATTTCAGCATACCAAGGCTCTTGAGCTTGCGATAAATGGTATTGCGGCTCAGACCCAACATGCGTGAGGTTTTACTGATGTTGCCTTGGTTTGCTTGGTAGGTTTTCACCAACTTATCTTCCACAGTCGTACGCATGTCTCTGGTTTTTGACGTATCCACTTGTTCGATAACGTTTGTTCGGCTTAGCTTTTTGGCAAGGTGGTTCGGTACGTGGCTAAGCTCGAGTTGCGCTTCTCCTTGTGCCATCAAGGCTGATACTTTTATTAAGCTGTCGAGCTCACGAAGATTCCCCGGCCAACCATAGCCCAACATTAATGACAGTAGGTGAGGGCAAATGCTTTGTTCAGACTCGGCGTGACGACGATGAATGTTTTCAATCAGTGCTTGTTTGTCGCTACGCTCTTGGAAACGAGGCAATTCGACGATGAGCCCGTTCAGGCGGTAATAAAGATCCTGCCGAAATGCACCTTGTTCAACCAAGAGCTCTAAGTCTTTGTGCGTTGCGGCGATGATTTGTGTATCCACTTGGATGGTTTGGTTTGAGCCGACAGGCAACACGGTTTTGTCTTGGAGCACATGCAGCAGTCGGCTTTGTGCTTCTAATGGTAAGTCTGCGATTTCATCTAAGAACAAGATGCCTTTGTGTGCTTGACGGATCTTACCTTGGTAACCTTTGTTGTTTGCTCCGGTGAATGCACCTGCGACATAACCAAACAGTTCGGATTCGACCAAGTCTTTCGGCAGCGCACCGCAGTTAACGGAAACCAAGGGGCCGTTTTTTCTTTGGCTATTTTTGTGCAGAGCTTTAACGAACTCATTTTTACCTACGCCCGTTTCGCCAAGGATCAACAAGCTAATGTCTTTATCGATTACGCGATTGGCTTGCTGCCAGCAGTGTTCGACGGTGGTGTCGCCATAATGCAGGTCATTCGAAGCAGAAATGGCACGAGATGATGTTTTACGCTCCGATAGTGGCTGAGTTTTGAAGACTAAAGATTGGTTACTGGCAGAATCGTCGAGTATGGAGGCGAGTTGCTGTCCAATAACGTTGGTTTGATCAAGTAGTTGTGATGCAACTTGGTTATGAGCCAGAATCTGACCCTCTTCATTGGCGATGATGATGCCTTGCCAACCACTATTCAGTAGACCTTGCTCACAGGCTAAATCAACTCGAATGTGTCCTTGAGGGATTTGGTTGAGCAGTTGGTTCTCCACCTGTTGAACCATGTTTTGCACTAAGACCTGTGTTGAAAAGTCATGCTTTTTTTGTTCACTGGTGATGTCCAGAACCCCAATTAAGTTCCCCAAATGATCAAAGATAGGGCTTGCCGAGCAACTGATGAAACGGTGATGTTGTATGAAGTGTTGGTCTCCAATCACAGAGACCGGTGTTGCTTCTACTAATGCGGTACCAATGGCATTCGTACCTTTGAGTTTTTCTTGCCAGCATGCACCAGAACTGAGAGCAATCTCTGTCAACTTTTCGCGGAATTTAGGTTGTCCCCAGCTCCCAATGATCACGCCTTCCGTATCGGTCAATATTAGGCGACTGTCGCTGTGCGCAAACAACTGGTTAAACAGGGGCAGAGCGAATTGTTTGACCGCATCGATCAAGAAATTGAGTTGGTGGCGTCTGTCTTCAAGAAACGCGGAAGTCACGCGAATATCGTCTGGTCGACGTCGCTGTTTTAAACCGGCTTGCTCACTTCTGTCCCATGAAGTGGAAAGCCAATTGCTGTTGGTAATGTGTTGAAGTTCCATGACTGTACCATTTTGTCACAGTGAGGGTGTGCCATTTTGGAACACTTGAACACTGGTGTTCACACCATACATCCGCTCAAACGTCACTCACTTGGTTTGTTATCGCTTGGTAATCATAGTTTTACATTTAATTAACAACAAGACGCGCGTTGTTGGCATGTGACTTGAGTAATGAAGTGAACAACACAACAGAGTTGAACACTCGGTTGTTTAAAACAAAAAACTGAACGAGAACAAAAGGAAGAGTTATGATTTATGCACAGCCAGGTAGTGAAAATGCCATCGTTAATTTCAAATCGCATTACGACAACTACATCGGTGGCGAATGGGTAAAAGCAACGGGTGGTGAATACTTCGACAATACATCGCCAATCAATGGTCAAGCGTATTGTAAGGTAGCTCGTTCCGGAGAAGCAGACATCAATCTTGCACTTGATGCTGCACATGGCGTAAGAGCGCAATGGGCGAAAACCAGTGTGACTGAGCGTTCGAACATCCTACTTAAGATTGCAGATCGCATTGAGCAACATCTTGAAGAGTTGGCTGTGGCAGAAACATGGGAAAACGGCAAACCCGTTCGTGAAACGTTAGCCGCAGACTTGCCTTTGGTTGTCGACCACTTCCGCTACTTCGCAGGTTGTATCCGCGCTCAAGAAGGCAGTGCGGCTGAATTAGATGAGCATACCGCAAGTTATCACTTCCCTGAGCCAATTGGGGTCGTGGGGCAGATCATCCCTTGGAACTTCCCAATGTTGATGGCCGCTTGGAAGTTGGCTCCTGCACTGGCTGCGGGCTGTTGTGTCGTGCTAAAACCTGCCGAGCAAACGCCAACTTCGATTCTCGTTCTCATGGAGAAAATCGGTGATCTTCTGCCTGCTGGCGTAGTGAACGTAGTCAATGGCTTTGGCTCAGAAGCAGGGCAAGCACTAGCGACCAGTAACCGAATCGCTAAGTTGGCATTTACGGGTTCAACAGAAGTCGGTAACCATATTCTGAAATGTGCCGCAGAGAACCTTATTCCATCGACGGTTGAGCTTGGTGGTAAGTCTCCGAACATCTACTTCCCAGATGTGTTTGATCATGAAGACGAATATCTAGATAAGTGTATTGAAGGCACTTTGCTTGCGTTCTTCAACCAAGGCGAGGTGTGTACCTGTCCATCACGTGTGTTAGTGCATGAGTCTGTGTACGACAAGTTTATCGCTAAAGTTGCGGAGCGCGCGCAGACAATCAAGCAGGGTAACCCACTCGATACCGATACTCAGGTTGGCGCTCAAGCCTCGCAAGAGCAGTTCGATAAGATCCTAAGTTACCTAGAAATCGGTCGTCAAGAAGGTGCGAAAGTCGTGTTTGGTGGCGATGTAGCGAAACAAGAAAACGACTTGGAGCAGGGCTACTACATTCAACCGACTTTGTTACAAGGTCATAACAAAATGCGCGTATTCCAAGAAGAGATTTTTGGCCCGGTCATCGCAGTGACCACCTTTAAAGATGAAGCGGAAGCACTAGCAATTGCCAATGACACAGAATATGGCTTGGGTGCGGGTGTGTGGACGCGAGACCAAAACCTCGCTTATCGCATGGGACGAAACATCGAAGCAGGGCGTATTTGGATTAACTGCTATCACGCATATCCTGCACACGCTGCGTTTGGTGGTTACAAGAAGTCAGGTATCGGCCGTGAAACCCATAAGATGATGCTTGATCACTACCAGAATACGAAAAACCTACTCATTAGCTACGACGTCAATCCGCTAGGCTTCTTCTAGAGTGAAGATAGAAAACACTTTAATTAGAAAGCCCTGAATCATTCAGGGCTTTGCTCATCTCTGAAAACCCAGTCATAACGACTCACTTTTTTTCCACACCATCACTGATAATTTATATATCAAGCATCAATGAATAAATGCGTTAACTGTTGGCTTTGCTTTTAGTTAATGCCTTATTAAACATCAATGGCTTGTATGTTCAACTCAGTGGTTCCTTTCGGACAGAACGATTACACAAGTCATTTGGTTCATCGGAAATGAGATAACTAAATGAAAAAAAGATCCGTATTAATACCCTTGTTTCTCTTATCAAGTGCAGCTCATGCGGCGAGCGATTATGTCGTTGGTCAATTGATTCCTGAAAAAAGCGTCGTGGTAAAAAGTGAAGTCGTCGGCGTGGTGGATTCTTATCGCTACGATAACGGGGACTCTGTGATTAAAGGGCAGGAGCTTTTATCTTTATCCTCAGAAGATTATGCATTGAGTTTGGACTTAGCCCGTAACGAGTTAGAGGTGAGTCGCGCTGAGTTGGATATTCAAGAGAAACAACTAAAACGTTATCAATCCTTGCTGACCAGCAATGGCGTCTCGGCAAGTGACGTGGACAACCAAATTCGTGTGACTAACATTGGTCGAGCTCAATTCAACGTAAGCAATACTCACTACAAAATTGCCGCACGAACATTGGATAAAGCCTCTCCAGATGCGCCTTTTGATGGAGTGATCATCAATCGCTCTGTTGAGTTAGGCCAGTTCATTTCGGTGGGCGATGCGCTCTTTACCATTGCAGATATGGAACGATTGAAAGTGCGTTTTCACCTGTTAGAAATTGATTTCAACAAGTTCAGTAAAGGCGAGAAGGTTAAGGTCGAAGTGCCTTCCGTTGAGCAAACACTAGATGGCACCATCACCTTGCTTTCTCCTGCTTTCCAAAACAGTGAACCGGGCTTCCTTGTCGAAGTGACGGTCGATAACGCCAACGGTGAGCTTAATCCGGGCATGGAATCGTACGTGTATTTCAATGATCAGGAGGCTATGTGAATTTCTTCTTAGATTTGCTCTCTCATCGAAAGTTTGCGTCTAAAATCCTGACCATTTTGATCATCAGCATTGGTGCCCTCACTGCCTACAATCTTCCCCTTGCTGAGAAGCCTCGATTTGACTTAGGAAAAGGCGATATCGTCACGGTTTATCCTGGTGCCAGTGCGAAAGACATTGAAAGCAACATCACCAGTAAAATTGAGAAAGAACTGCTGTCTATTTCAGGTTTGAAAGAGTTTACCTCTACGTCGGAAACGGGCGTCTCAAACATCAGCGTGGTGTTGGACAGCAATGTTTCTGATCCGAATGCGGTTTACCAAGACATTCGAGATGCTCTGGCAAGGGTTACGGATTTACCTGCTGGTGTGACCGAAGCACCAGCGTTGTCGATCAAAAAGTCGTACAGCTTGGATTTCATGGTGGTCGGTATCTCTGGTGATGTTGGTTATAAAGCACTGCGAGATAAAGCCAAAGACCTAGAGTTGGCTTTGCGGCGTGTTGAGGGGATTGGTGAAGTTTATACCGTCGATTTGCGTGCACCTGAGTTCTTAATTCAACTCGAACCAATTTCTTTAAGACGCTACGGCTTAACATTGGATCAAGTGGCGGCATTGATTGCAGAGCGTAATACGCTGATCAGCGGTGGTCGTCTGGAAACCTTAAAGAACAACCCTGAACTGATGACCTCTGCCGAGCTGGATAGCATTGAAGAACTGCGTGAAATGTTCATCTCATTCAGCCCGAATATTCAGCTCAAAGACGTCGCAGGTCTCATTGAGGATGGGTTTGAAAAAGGTGAGGTTTATGGCTCAATCAATGGTAATAAGAGCATTCTTTTTGACTTAAGAACCAATGAAAGTGCGGACGTTATTAGCACCTCTAACGCGGTGAAAGCTCTGATTGCAAATCAGCAAAAACTACTCGGTGACAAATACACTATCGCCATCGGTTCTGACTT
The DNA here is from genome assembly GCF_002887615.1 of Vibrio jasicida 090810c. Lineage (NCBI taxonomy): Bacteria > Pseudomonadati > Pseudomonadota > Gammaproteobacteria > Vibrionales > Vibrionaceae > Vibrio > Vibrio jasicida. The sequence continues at coordinate 303,284 of NZ_CP025792.1, forward strand.
GTCCGAAGACATCCAAGAGAAAGCGCGCATCGTGCAAGACAACGGCTTGGTTGGGCTTGGCTTGGTGTTGATTACGTTGGCGCTTTTCCTTGATAGACGCATTGCATTTTGGGTCGCGGTTTCTATTCCCGTATGTATCTTCGGCACGCTGGCTTTGCTGCCTCCTTTCGGCCAGATACTCGATGTGTTCACTATGTCCGCCTTAATTTTGATTGTCGGAATTATTGTCGATGATGCCGTGGTGGTGAGCGATAAAATCGTGGCACTAGTTGAAGAAGGTTATCCGGTTGATAAGGCGGTCTCGCAAGGGGTGAAAAGTGTATTCCCAGCGGTGTTGGCAAGCATTTTATCGACCATGATTGCCTTCATACCTTTGCTTTTCTTACCGGGGAACAGCGGTAAATTGGTGTATGTGATTCCGCTTACGGTCATTATTGCGTTGTGCTTTTCGTTTATCGACGCGCTGTTCTTTATTCCTGCCCATTTAAAAGGCATTTTGAGTAAGAAGAGTCAGGTAAAGAAAAAGCCATTTTTAGATTTAAGCGCACTGAATCGTTTGATTGAATTTGTCATTCGAAACAGCAAAGTAGCGCTGCCATGTATTACCGTAGTGATTCTGACTTTAGGGGCAATCTCATATAAGAGCTTGAGCTTCTTGTTCTTCCCAACAGACGGCGCGTATTTGATAGAAATCAGTGCTGAATCGAATCCAGAGTTGGATTTGGATGACGTCTGGAAAGAAACACAACAACTCGAAGCGCTGATCAAAAGCACTGAAGAGGTGAATTATTGGTATGGCGAAGTGAGCTCACCAAATAGTTATTGGGTGATTTCATTGACGCCACCAAACAGCCGAACAAGAACCGCAGAGCAGATCGTCGAAGAGTGGGAAGAGAAAGCAACGCAAATTACTGGCTTGGCTCAAATTGAGTTCGATATTGATGGTGGCGGTCCTCCGGTAGGGCGTCCTGTGGATTTGCGTGTCGTCGGCGGTACGGATGAAGGACGAGAAAAGCTAGCTAATGAGCTGACGGCGTACATTGAGTCATTGGAAGGGACTAGCCGAGTACGTCGTGATTTAAATGCTCCAGCACCACAAATTCAAGCTGAGCTGCAACATCATTGGCTCAAGTACTACGGCATCAGTGCCAACAAGGTTGGGGATATCATTAAGTTTGCGATTGACGGTCAACGCGTGACGCGGATCTTTAATGGCGAAGAAGAAGTGTACTTCCGAGTCGCGCTAGAAGAAGACGACAAATCCTTAAAAGAACTGGATAACATTCTGGTTCGTGCCAGCAATAACAAGCTGGTGCCATTAAGTGAGCTGGTTCGCTGGAAAAATGCCGATGCAGAAGCGCAAATCAAACACTTCAATGGTGAGCGAGTGATTCGTGTGTCGTCCGGTGTCGATTCGACTGTGACCGATCCAGTTGCCGTTTTTTCTGCGGTTCAAGAAGCCTTTGCCAATAAAGAATACGGCGGCGCTTCTATCATCGCGACAGGGCAGATCTTAGAAACACAAGAAGCGCAACAAGGCTTTATGATCGCGATTAGCGTGGCGTTTATTGGTATTGCGTTGCTTCTGATTCTTCTGTTTGACCGAATGCGCGAAACCTTGATTGTATTGACGGTGATTCCATTTGGCATCGCAGGCGCGCTGTTCATTCTGTTCTTACACAATCAGGTGCTGAGCTTTTTCTCTATCATCGGGATGATTGCCTTGATTGGTATTATGGTGAACAACAGCTTGGTGCTGATTTGGCACTTCAAAGAACACGAAGCGGAATGTAACGAAGCCAACTTGCTAGATTTTGTCATTCGTGGAACACAAAGCCGCGTAAGGCCAATCACCTTAACAACAATTACAACCGTTGCAGGGCTTATCCCGCTTGCGTATGGCTTGGGTGGTTACGATAACTATATGTCACCGATGGCGCTGGTGGTCGGTTGGGGCTGCGTGATCTCGATGATCGTCACACTTACCGTGATTCCATCCATTTATCTATGGACTCACAGGAAAGGGAATCAAAGTGTATCCGCAGTCAATGACAACAGCGAGGAGAGAACCTTAGCGACCGACTAAGTACGCTGGAAACACCGGACAGCCCGTAGGCAAACTCTGCGGGCTTGTTACTTTGGACTAAAGCTAAAGTCGTACGCGGTTCATAATTGCTTACCGATCAATGCCTTTTGCGACGTGGTGATAATTCTCAGGATGTGATCTCGAACGTTATCAACTTGTTAACGGTTGCTATACTTATCTGGCCATAAACAAAGGAAAAAATAAGGACGTTCAATGTTAAAGCTCAAGCAAATTGCTGTTGCGGCTTCTCTGGCTGCACTAAGTGCAAGTTTTTCAGTTTCTGCTAAAGATACGTTCGTAACCATTGGTACGGGCGGTGTAACTGGCGTGTACTACCCAACAGGTGGTGCTATTTGTCGTTTGGTGAACAAATCACGTGCCGACCATGGCATCCGTTGTTCAGTAGAAAGTACCGGTGGTTCTATCTACAACATCAATACCATTCGTGCAGGTGAGTTGGATTTAGGTATCGCTCAGTCAGACTGGCAGTACCATGCTTATAACGGTACGAGCAAGTTTGAAGATAAAGGACCTTTCAAAGAGCTTCGTGCTGTGTTCTCTGTACACCCAGAACCGTTCACCGTTGTGGCTCGTAAAGACGCTAATATCACAACGTTTGATGACCTAAAAGGCAAGCGAGTGAACATTGGTAACCCAGGCTCTGGTCAGCGCGGTACAATGGAAGTGTTGATGAAAGAGTACGGCTGGACGAATGACGATTTCAAACTGGTGTCTGAGTTAAAAGCATCAGAGCAGTCTAAAGCACTGTGTGACAACAAGATCGACGCGATGATCTACACAGTAGGTCACCCAAGTGGTGCGATTAAAGAAGCGACTACCTCATGTGACAGCAACATCGTAACGGTAGCCGGCCCACAAGTTGAGAAGTTGGTTTCTGATAACAGCTTCTACCGCATTGCAAACGTACCGGGTGGTATGTACCGTGGTTCAGAAAGCGATGTACAAACCTTTGGTGTAGGTGCGACGTTTGTTTCTTCAACGGCAGTGCCAGACGAAGTAGTTTACAACGTAGTGAAAGCGGTATTCGAAAACTTTGACGATTTCCGCCGTCTTCACCCAGCATTTGCAAACTTGAAGAAAGAAGAAATGGTGAAAGATGGTCTATCTGCGCCGCTTCACCCAGGTGCTGAGAAGTACTACAAAGAAGTGGGCTTGATTAAGTAATCTCACTCAGAGCCAATAAAAACGCCATCGTAATTTGCGATGGCGTTTTTGTTTGTGTGCTATCTGAACTTGTTGTTATTGAAGTATAAAGTAGAGGCTAATATTCAAGACCTTTAGAGGTGGGTTCTCGAACGCTATTTAGAATGCGTAAATGATCGTCATTCCGCTAAGCGTGTCGTCTCTTTTTCCTGCTCCTAATCCATCTTCTTCTGTTGCTCTTACTTCCCCTGAAATGATGAATTGTGGTGTCGCGTGGTAGCTGATGCCGAATGAGTAGACATTGCGATTGCCGTTTACCTGTAGCGTTGAGTCATCGAAATCTACGTTAGATAGGTAAATGTAAGGACGAATACCCATGGCGAAGTAGTAGTGTGCGTATACGTCATAGGCATTTGCATCAGCGTAAAGGTTGGGTTTACCTGTTGGCGCTGTACCATCAAATCCGTAACCAAACAAATCGGTTTCGTGTGCATTTTCCCCGATCGTATAGGCTGCCGATATTTGGAAGCCTTGGTTTACATACTTTGCGGCAAGAGTCGTTAGTTCTTGCGAATCACCATCATTTAAACCACCAGAGCTACCTTCCACTTTGTTGCGCATATAGGTAGTACCAAGGCTCAGGCCGGAATCAAAATCGTAACTTAGTGCGAGTGCTAGGTTGTTATCCCTAGTCAGCCCACCCATTTGATTGCTCACGTTATTGAAGCCGTATTGAACTGATAGGTTCAATGCATCAAAGCTATTACGATAAACGACAAGGTTATCACCGCGTGCCGTCGCTAAAAAACCACCGTCTTTTCCATCACTGAATAGTGGTGTTGCGTCCGGATCAAAAACAATGAGGTTGTCCATGTATCCCGCGACGTCGTAATAAGCAGAATATTGCTTACCAATTCGTAAACTACCCAACTCAGTGTGGTTGACGGATATGTAACCCAAACGACTACGGAATTTATCTCCATTTTTATTTCCAAATTCATTCGATGGTGGATTGAGAATCGTGTCCCATTCAAACTTAACGTCCGTAGACCACTTGTCATTGAGGGCTCGTGCTACACCAATGTTCAATGTACTGCGACTCGTGTTAAAGAAGTGGTCAAGAAAATGAACAGGTTGGAAGTAGTCCGTGAGAAATGCACCACCAATATCGACTTTGTTTACTTCGTCTTCATAAACAGTTACCGAATAAGCATTGTTAGAAAGTAGAACCGTAGAAGCGACAATAAGTAACTTAGTTTTCATCTTAAACTCCATTTCAAAATCTCTGTTTATTGGTTAATAAGGGTGGGTAGGAGATCCATCATCGACATGAAGTGGAAGGTGGCAGTAAGCAAACCAAACAGAAGCACCATGACGATCATTGTGTTGCCAAACGGGGTTTTAAATCCTTCTTGTCCACCTTCGAGTTGACGAGTTTTATAAACAAGTAAGGCCGGGATAAAACAAGTCCATATGGTTGCGGCAGCGCCTGCGTATCCAATTGCTAGGACAAAACCAAATGGGAATAGTAGGGATAAGATGAGTGGGGGAAGGAAGGTTACGAGACACGTTTTGGTTCGGTCTTGCCGCGTATCTGAAAACTTGAAAAAGTCAGCAAGGTAATCAAATAGCCCTAGTCCCACACCGATGAAAGAAGAAAGAATCGCAGCCATTGAAAAGGCGTTAATCGCGTTGGACACCTTATCTGAGTCAATGACGGAATCTAACGCGGCAAGTAGTGTTTCGACGTTTCCGCCTTGCTCGATTACGGGAATAAACTCAGAACGAGGTAAGTTGCCATTAATACTCACTAGCCAAAGCACGTAGAGTGTGAATGCGATGCTGGTACCGCCGAGAATCGCCAACTTGGCGTGGTACTCACATTTGTAATAAGCACGCATAGTCGCTACCGAGTGATGGTAACCGAAGGAGGTTAACGCTACGGGTAGCATCGCTAAAGCAAAAGGCGCGTAATTTGTCTCTGTACTGATATGGTCAAACAATATGTTGGTATCAACATTGATGGCCAAACCTGATACTCCAAATATAAAACTCAATATCATGAAGATAATCAGAATGACTGAAATTCTGTCTACAGCTCGTGTGGAATGCCAAACAAATAAAGAAAATATAGCGACAAATAAAACAGAGGAAACTTTACTGTTAATACCAAGGATACCTTCAATGATCAGACCTGATGATGTGATATAAGCATAAAGTAATATGCCTCCAACAAAATAAACTGCGATATTATTTAAAATATTTACTCTATTGCCAAGAACGTCTTGCGTGACAGTATTAAAAGATACTTTTAAATCATATCGCTTAAAAGATTCTAAAAGCATCCATCCTGATATTGTCATCATGATCATGGTTACTAAAATGGCAATAATACTCCAGGTTGTCCAAGCGCCGGCTCCAGCACTTGGTAATCCGAGCATTCCTGCACCTACGCAAACACTTGCAATTATACAAGCGCCGCCAAATAAGGACGGTTTCTTTTCCATGTTTATATTCCTGTAAATGAAGTGAATAAACTCAAACCAAATAACGTGTAAGAAAGGAATCTCGCGCATCTAATTATCGATGCGCGAGTGTCTTTTAGACCTCTTTTAAGCGAGCAGTAAAGTGACGTAGTACTTTTGGTTCATAAGTGAAATTCAAGCCTTTTACGTTTTGAGCGTTCTCTTTCACTTTTTGGAAAGCTTCTATGACAAAGTCCATATGGGTTTGCGTGTAAGTAGCGCGAGGAATGGTAAGACGTAACAGTTCTGCGGGACACGGATGTTGTATGCCGGTAGCGGGATCTCTGCCAAGCAACAAAGAACCGATTTCAACCGCACGGATGCCCGCTACTTTATACAGTTCGCAGGCGAGCGCATGAGCGGGGAACTGCTCTGAAGGAATGTGTGGGAGTAATTTTCCGGCGTCAACAAATGCTGCATGGCCGCCCGCTTGTTGGCAGACTACGCCAATGGCTTCTAAGCCATCCACCAAGTATTGGACTTGTCCAATGCGGTATTCCAACCACTCAGTGCGCATGCCATCATACAATCCCACGGCAAGGCGTTCCATGGCACCGCCTTCTAAGCCGCCGTAAGTAGGAAATCCTTCTTGCACGACACACAAAGTTCGGCTCTCGGTATACACATCCATCATTGAGTCATCTTTGAAACACAACAGACCTCCCATTTGTACCATTGCATCTTTTTTCGCAGACATCGCAAGGGCATCAGCGTATTTGTAAGTTTCTTTGGTGATCTCTGCGATGGTCCAGTCTTTATATTCAGGCTCACGCTGTTGTACAAAGTACGCGTTCTCGGCGTAACGTGCAGAATCCATGATGACAGGGATGTCGTAGCGTTGAGCTATCTCATAAACGGCTTTTAGGTTGGCGATAGAAACAGGCTGACCACCGGCTGAGTTACATGTAATAGTGCTGACAATGTAAGGGACGTTTTCTGCTCCCGCCTCTAATATTGCGTGTTCTAATTTCTCTAGATCAAAGTTACCTTTGAAGTCAGCAGTGACGGACGTATCGAACGCCTCTTCGGTATAAACGTTTTTGGCAACGCAGCAATTCACTTGCGTATGGCCTTGCGTTGTATCGAAGAAGTAATTGGATAGGGCCACCATTTTTGAGCGATCTAAGCCTTTTTCCTGCTCACGCTTTTTGATGAGTATTGGGATGTAAATCTGCTCTGCACCGCGGCCCTGGTGGGTCGGGATGGTCAGTTCATAGCCGAAAATGTCTTTAACCGCGTTGGCTAGGGCATAGTAACTACGACTTCCGCTATACGCCTCATCACCCATCAACATTGCAGCTTGCATTTGTTGGGTAATAGCACCAGTACCACTGTCGGTGAGTAGGTCGATAAACACATCTTCACTATCGAGCAGGAATGGGTTCATGCCTGCTTTTTGAATGGCTTGTTCTCGGTATTCACGTGTGGTGGTTTTTACTGGTTCTACGACGCGAATGCGGAATGGTTCTGGCAAATGTTTAAAGTTTTCCATAATTAAGTCTCTTATTTTATATAGACGTGCGAAGCTAGCCTTTAATATTTTTATATTTAATAAAGGAAGTGCTAAGAAAATAAATGTAATAAGGATCGACTAACCTTCTTACCGATGGTTAGTAAGATGAGACTAGAGAATAGAAAAAAGAGGTAGGACAGATAGTTTAAAGTCGTTGGTGTACCAAGCTATTGAGCTTGACCATAACTTTTCTTGGATCTGAATATACTTCATATTTAATCCTGTGAGTTATAGTGGTTAGACACATTATTATGCTTACATAACTAATATAAATTAAAAATGTAAACGTGCAATAATTGTGAGGTTGTTAATGTATATACTGGGAAAATGTTATATACGTTCACATAATAAATCCGTGATTATGCAAGGAGTTTCTATCCAGATTTTTTAACTTATAATGCTTTAGTTGGTGTTTTTTAGTATGAACAACTTTAATTTAATGAGTAGTTAAGGTTTACATAATTAACTTGTTTCTAATATTTTCTAAAGAAATAGCAATTGATTGCGTATTAAAATGTTAGCAATAGCCATGTTCTTTTTACATATATACATCGATAAAAAAGTAGATAGTGATGGCGATAGAAGAAAGGGCAACAAAGCCTTTTACGTGGCTGGGATTCAACTGGCGAGACACACGTGCTGCCAAGTAGCCGCCCACTAATGTGCCAACCATCACAACGCTGCCTTTGGTCCAATCGATTGAACCGTTAGCAACAAAAATCACGATAGCAATCAGAGAAACACAGGTCGAAACCAGCAGCTTAAGCCCGTTCATTAGGTTGATATCTTGGTGTCCTGCAACCACTAAATAACTCAACACGATGACGCCCAATCCGGCATTGAAGAACCCACCATAAGCAGAGACCCCAATCAAAAGAAGACTCAGCGCAATCACACCCAGAATGCCGGCGTGTTTGGTCTCTTTGGTCAGAGATTTAATCAACGCAGTGATGCGAGAGCCAGTTAAAAAGAGTACGGTTGCGAATAACAGTAGCCATGGAATCGCTTCAAGAAAAACAGATTCTGGCGTATTCAACAGAACGTAAGCACCGACAGCGCCACCAATCAAACTGAAAGAGATAGTGAAAGCCAGTTCTTGCTTGTTCTTCATGATTTCTTCGCGAAAGCCGATTGCACCACTGATGTAGCCTGCGCAAGAAGCATAAGTATTCGTCGCGTTCGCCATGATGGGAGGCACGCCAACCGCCATTAATGCAGGGAAGGTAATGAAGCTACCACCACCGGCGACGGAGTTCATGATCCCACCAACGACGCCTGCAGCAAACAAGAGAGCAAATTCCAGCAGCATAGAGGTCCTTTTTTGTTCTTATAATTTTTGTTTCATAACTGTTAACACTACGCAACTCACGCAAAGAAATAAAGTAGCGATTAGTCCAATAAAAAAGCCACCGCAGAGGGTGGCTTGGTTTCAAGGTCTATCTTGAGGGAGAGATAGAATGCTTATTGCTCAACTTTTACTGGTTGTGCTTTAAGCTTTTGAAAGAGTTTTACAAACAGCGGACTGCCAAGTACCAATACCGCAAGCACTGTGAATGTCAGTGTGATTGGGCGTTCCCATAAGAAGCTCAGTTCACCGTCGGAAATCATCAATGCACGGCGTAGGTTCTCTTCCATTAATCCACCAAGGATAAAGCCAAGCAACAGCGGTGCGAGAGGGAAGTTTGCCAGCCTTAGTGCGATGGCAGCCATTGCCACAAGTAACATCACAAACACGTCCATGGTGTTGAAAGAAACCAGATACACACCCGTAATGGAGAAGAACAGAATCATCGGCAGCAACACGGTTCTTGGTACGGCCAACAGTTTTGAGATGTATGGGATCAGCGGTAGGTTAAGAATCACCAACACAATGTTGCCGAAGTACATGGAGATAATTACCGACCAAAATACATCTGGGTGCTCAACAAACAGACGAGGGCCCGGCTGAATACCGTAAGCGATTAACGCTCCTAGCATGATTGCGGTTGTACCAGATCCCGGGATACCAAGGGTTAAGAGAGGAACGAAAGAACCACTTGATGCTGCGTTGTTCGCTGACTCCGGAGCAACCAAACCTCGGATGCTGCCTTTACCAAACTGTTCTTTTTTATCTTTTGGAGCAAGGTTACGTTCCATGCCGTAACTTAAGAAGGCGGCGATGGTTGCACCTGCGCCCGGTAGAACACCAGTAAAGAAGCCAAGGATTGAAGAGCGAATAGAAACCGGTGCTACTTCTTTGATTTCTTCCTTGGTGACTTTCATCGAACCAATGTTGCTCAGCTTATCTTGTTCCTCATCACGAGTGTCCTCAGAAGGCTTCAAAATGCCCATCAAAGTTTCACCTAGTGCAAAGGTCGCCATCGCCAACAATAGGAAGCTAAAGCCGTCCATCAAATCCGTTAGACCAAAGGTGAATCGTTCAACACCGACGCCTTTATCAATACCGACGGTAGATAGCATCAAACCCAGAATGGTCATCATCCATGCTTTTATTACTTGTCCTTTACCTGCGAAAGCAGCCACTGCGGATAAGCCAAGAAGCATTAGCGCAAAGTAGTCAGAAGATTGGAAGCTTAACGAAACGTTAGCCAATGCTGGTGCCGCCACAAGCAGCATGATGGCTGAAAGCGTGCCGCCAGTGAAAGAAGAGTAAGCCGCCAGCGCAAGTGCTTTACCTGCTTGTCCTTTCTGTGCCATTGGGTAGCCATCAAACGCGGTGACTACGGTTGAAGAACAACCCGGTGCGTTGATAAGAATAGAAGAAGTTGAACCACCAAATACCGCACCATAGTAAACGCCTGCCATCAGAATCAGACCCGAAGACGGATCCAAGCCATAGGTGATAGGGATCATCAGAGCGATGGCAGATATAGGACCAAGCCCCGGTAGCATGCCGATAAACGTACCGACAAAACAGCCAACAATCACCATCATGATGTTCATTGGCATCACGGCGGTGGATAAACCTTGTAGAATTCCATCTAACATAATTCAGTCCTTTCTTTTGACTACCAGATGGTGAAAATCAGACCAGGCTCAAGGTAGATATCAAGACCTTGAGTGAGCAACAAGTAAAACGCGATAACGAACGGGAATGAGGCTCCAAACAACACCGATTTACGTCGTTCGCCAAGAAGGTAAAAGCCCGCAAGCAGGAAGAATCCCGTCGCTAATACAAAGCCGATGTAAGTCAAACCCAGGCCATAAAGCGCCATCAAAACTAAAAAGGCGATGAGCAGTTTCCAGTTGAATGACATCACAGCGCCGCTTTGTTTATCGGGCTGACCAGTGACCAGTAGCATTAATGCTAAACCAATCCCAACGTAGGTCAGAATGGTCGGTAAGGTGCGAGCCGTGAAGGGTTCGTATTCATCCCCGGGAAAGAGAGGGATTTGCGTAGTTTGGTAGCCATAGCATAGGCAAAACAACAAAAAGATCATCGCACCGACACGATCGCGGCACAGCAAATTCTCTTTGGTAAAAATATTGGTTGAATGAGACATATCCAACTCCTAGAGCGACAGGAAAAGACCGTATATGGGCGTTAATGAAGAAGGACTAAGTCATTAACAATTAAGCGCATCGCTGATAGTCGAGTTACTTAGTGTTTACCAATCAATAAACAAAGGAGTTTTTACTTGTCGATTATCGACAATGCCCATATACGGTGAAATTAGAGTGCAAATACAACTGGGGTCAGGGATAGCTAACCCCATAAACTCGGATGGGAGTTATTGCTTCTTCAGGAAACCTAATTCGCGCATTAGATCGCCCATTTGCTGCTCTTGCTCTTCTAGGAACGCGAAGAACTCTTTGTCCGCTTTGTAGTTGTCAATCCAACCGTTGCGGTCACGAACAACTTGCCATTCGTCCGTTTTGTACATCTTGGTCAGAGCTGCGTTCCATTCATCGAGTTTGGCTTGGCTTGTGCCAGGAGCGGCAAAGAAACCACGCCAGTTCGCGAACACAGTCTCATTGCCATATTCTTTCAGGGTAGGGATGTTTGGTGCAGCGTCTAGACGTTTCGGTGCCGTAATCGCCAGTACTTTTACCTGACCAGATTTCGACATCTCTAGCACTTCGCCAAGACCGGTTGAAAGCAATTGCGTTTCGCCAGACAGAAGTGCTGCCATTGCTTTGCCTCCGGCATCATACGCGATGTAGCGAACTTTACGTGCGTCAAAACCTTCGCCTTTAAATGCGGCTGCGACGACTAGGTGATCCATCGAGCCACGAGCAGAACCGCCAGCGATTTTTACTTTACGTGGGTTAGATTCGAAATCTTTGACCACATCTTCCCATGTGTTGTACTTCGAATCCGCGGAAGTCACGATAGCGCCGTAGTCAGCAATCGTTGCGGCTACTGGCGTTAGATCTCGGAAAGACTGCGGGAAGATACCCGTCAGTGAGCGAACAACGATTGGGGTTGAGTTCACCATCAACGTATCAGGTTGGCGCTCAGCGGTTTCGATGAGGTGTGCAATGGCTTTACCACCACCGCCACCAGAGAGATTTTGGAAAGAGACATTTTCAACGATGTCGGATTTAACCAGTACATCACCTGTGCCACGAGCTGTCATATCCCAACCGCCACCAGCACCACCTGGGATTAGAAAGTGGAGTTTTTCAACATCAGCAGCAAAAGCGTGGAAAGAAAATGAGGCTGCAATGATGGATGCGGCGAGCGTTGGTTTGAGTACCTTTAACATGTTTCACGTTCCTTATGTTGGTGACTCTCTTGTTTTGAAGAGCCTTATTATTTGTTCTCCTAACGAGGTAGGGAGGCTCGCTAGTGATGAGCTAAAGGTTAATAAGGTGTTAACGCGATGTCTCTAATGCGTAGATAAAGAGAATATTGAGCATAAGCGACATTTTGTTCATAAAGTTCACGCAAACATCCGGCCAGAGAATGTGGTGAAAGACTAGGTTGGTCACATCAATTAAGAGTCTAAAACCGCCATAATGATGGAGGTTGAATAGGGAGGAACAGCGATGAAAGGAACATGTTTATGTGGCGCTATTGAAGTGACCGCACCTAAACACAATGAAGTGAGCTTTTGTCATTGCGATATGTGTCGAAAGTGGTCAAGTGGGCCTCTGCATGCGGTGCATTGCGGCCCCGATGTGACATTTAGTGGTGCTGAGCCCAAACGCTATCAATCATCCCAATGGGCAGTACGAGGTTTTTGTGCTGAATGCGGTACGAACATTTATTACCATTTATTGGCAACGGATGAATACATTCTTTCCGCCGGGTTATTTAATGAGCCAGATTTCAAATTGAGCTTAGAAATATTCACTGATGAGAAGCCCGCGTACTATGATTTGCAGCCACACAGCAAGAAAATGACAGCTCAAGAAGTGTTTGAACAATATGCGCCAGAAGAGTAGATAATCATGAAGTTTCTTTGGTTAAAGGTATTACTGACGGTAGCGGTATTTGCTGGTTTGTTTTTGATTGTCTATCAGCAAGTACAAAGTGGCGTAAGTTGAACATAAAAAGCCGAGTACAACTCGGCTTTTCGCTTTTTGCTCACGTGTGTGTTTGATTACTTAAGCATGTGAACATAGTTATAAAACTCGACATCGCGTACGTAACCGTGTTTTTCATACACAGATTGAGCAGCTTTGTTGTCTATGCCTGTGCTTAACATAACAAAGGCAGAGTCGGTCTCTTTCGCCAGTTGGTCTGCTTGTTCCAATAAGCGTTCACCAATCCCTCGTTTTCTCTGGGATGAATCCACATACAAATCGTAGAGAAGCCAAATCTTTTTCATTTCTAACGAACAGAAGAGTGGATAAAGCTGCGCAAAACCAAGCGTTTGCCCACTTTCATCAGTCGCGTAGTACACGACTGATTCTTCATTCTCAATACGAGCTTTGATAAAAGCCTCGGGATCTTTACCTGAAACATCGACTTGGTAGAACTCAAGATACTTCAGGTAAAGAGGGGCAATTTTCGCAACGTCAGAGGCGTCTGCTTTTTTTACAACGATCATAATAAAACCTCAAAGGCATACAGGACGTTAGCAAGCATACGCCTAATGTGCAGTAAGGCTTTCCGGTAATCTAATCTCTCTAAAATGATGAGCTAACAATAGTCGTAGAATTTACTCACTTTCAGCTCATCCATGGCCACAATACCTTCTACATCGAAAGCCGTGAAGGGACGATGAATATTGATAAAACAGCCCGAATCTCGGATTTGTTGTAGGGATTTCTCCTTACCTAAATAGACCAGTAATGAAGGTGTTTCCGTCGAGCCCGTATTGGCAAGATTGAACCCATCGATTTGCATTGCATTCGCCACGTTAAAATCATCCAACGCGAGTGAACCCATTCGAATATAAATGTCATGATCTGACAGTTTTGCCAACGGTTCCTTTTCAACCCCTTGTATTTTGGCCTTGGTCATCACGACCTCATTGGTGGCATGAAAAGCACCAACGAAAGCTTCTAGGGTATTGATTCGAGCCTCGCGTTGCATTTGCATCATCTTAGGTGCAGAAAACAGTCCAATGATCGCCAGTACTACAACTGCAACCACCACTTCCGTTAGGGAGAATCCTTTTTGTTTCATAGAGATTTCTTATAAATGGGGTGTAACACAAGAGAGGCGACATGGTAGCGAGTGAGGTGCTCAGGTTAAATTTGAGATGAACGATTGTTTCAACAGATAAAACCTATCAGTGCTTCTTCTCAACCAAATACAAGCGATGCTTTTTTCTTATTTTCACGACAAGCAGTGTGTCTTCATTCCCACTAGTATAAATATTGAGCTTATTAGAAAGGTGGTGTCGATGTAGGTGTTGTCTGGTTTTGTGAATGCCTTTTGAAGAATGGATTTGCTTGCGATATGCATCAAAAAATAATCGCTGTTAACCATCAATTTGAGTCAATTAACAAGTAATAAATTTGGTTCTGTGAAGGACAATCTTATTTATCGGATCGTTTTAAACATAGGTTTTGCAAAATTGATAGCAAATATTACGTTGTATAAGTCTACGCTTATGTATGGGGTTATTTAGTATTTTGATAGTAAATGGTGATGTAAAGCCGACAGTTTTGGCACTTTATAGTGATGCTGGGGTGCAAGAATGAAACGCAGTGCTGAGCTAAAAAGTAAATATTCAATCAAGTTCATTGTAAGTAGCATGTTCATGTTAGTGGCGGCACTTACGGCGATCTTCGCTTTGGGTATGCAGTATTACTTTGGGCAGAAAATGTCGCAGGAGCACGTCATCTCAAGGTTGAGTACGGCGGCGGCAGATGTAAGTGAATACATTCACCAAGTCGATAGCAATGCGATCAGCAGTACAAGAATGCTCAAGAGCTTTCTTTCTATGTCTGACCACAACTTTTCTGAAAAAGAAATCCTCACCTTGTTTGCTCAGGTTTTGGATGAAAACCCGTTCATTCAAAGCTTGTATGTGGGTAGCGAGAATGAAGATTTCTTTCAAATCATAAACCTAAAAACCTCGGTAACGATTCGCGATAAGATGAGCGCCGACGCGGTAGATCGCTGGGCCATCGCTAAAGCCACTGGGATTGGTCCGGATAGACAAATGATCGTGTCTTACGTGGATAGCAACTTTAATGTGAATCGAACCGTTGCGAGCAAAACGTCATTTTATCCTACCCGCAGACCATGGTTTATCGGGGCGACAGAAACAAACGTCTATAAGACCGAGCCTTACCTGTTTAAAAATATGAAGGTCACGGGTCAGAGCTATGCGATCCGCAGTGGTAAAGATGTTATCGGTATCGATATTGAACTGTCGACACTGAACTCAAAAATCGCTTCAACCGCGCTGGGTATGAGTTTAGAAAGTGGGGCAGAGTCTTTTATCTTCAACCATAAGGGTGAAGTGATCGCATCGAACATCGATCTAGAACGCGATATCGAAGTGCCACCGTCCGAACCATTGACGCTGACTGAGCCTCAGCGTGCGCTTGTGATTAACTCACCTGCATTATTGGTCTCGAACCAAAACGACTGGGGACCTTATGACTTTTCTCAAGCTGGTGAACCTCAGGGTTATGCCGTCGATTTGTTGAGAATACTCTCTCAGCAAACCGGCTTAGAGTTCGATTTTATCAATGGTTTTGAATCGATTACGCTTTCGAAAAAGTACTTGAGGGGCACCATTGATGTTCTTCATTCCGTGTCTGGCGAAGTGCCGGAGTACGGCGAGCAAAGCGCAACCATGTACACCGCCGGCTTGGCGATAGCAGGGAAGAGCCAACGTTTCATTCCTATTTCTCTTGAGAATTTCACTGATGAAGTGGGCGTTGTTTGCGGGTTTGGCATGAAGGAGTGGTTACAAGAAAACTACCCTAAGCTGAACATTGTTGAATTTGAAAGTCTAAGTGATGCAAAAGAAGCGCTAGAGAAAGGCGAGATACCTTATTTGGTTGATACCTATTTGACGTTGGATGAACTCAATGGCTTGGAGAAAACATCGACCGTCACAGTAAGAAAACTGGATGCGAAGCCAGTGCCTTATCACATTTACATAAACCAAAAGCACGCGGGTTTGTTAGAGGTGCTTAACCTTGCCATCGAGTCGATTACACCGGAGCAAAGAGAAGCATTAACGCAAAAATGGCTGGAATCAAACCATTGGCGCGGAACGTTTGTGCCATACCCAGAAGTATTTCAACTGTTGAAAGACACGTCTAACTACAACACCATGGTGAGACGAAGCATTGAAGGGCAAAACTACTTTGTTTATGTCACGCCAATCTCAAGTTCCAGCGGCGGTGATGACTACTTTTCGGTGGTGATTCCAAAAGAAATTGTCACCGATGCAGTAACAAAGCGCTTGTTTAACTCGCTGTTGTTTACTGCGCTGGTCATGTTAGGTCTTTTCCCTCTTGCTTGGCGACTTGGTACACCAATGACGCGCTCAATTTACGCCTTGAAAGCAAGAACGAGAAAGATCCGTGCTCGTCGCTTCGATAAAGTGTGGCCGATGACGACGCGAGTAAAAGAGATTGATGAACTCTCAGATGCAATGATGGAAATGGTGGCCGAGATTCAGTCACACGAGAAGCAGCAAGAAGAGTTTGTTGAAGCCTTTATTCGCCTTATCGCACAAGCGATCGATGACAAGTCACCATACACCGCAGGGCATTGTAACCGAGTGCCAGAAATCGGCATGATGCTGGCGGAAGCGGCTGAAAAATGTCAAAGCGGTAAATTCAAAAACTTCGCCTTCCAAAATGACGCAGAGCGAAGAGAGTTCCGTATCGCGGCATGGTTGCACGATTGCGGCAAAATCACCACACCAGAACACATCGTTGATAAAGGCACCAAGCTAGAGGCGAACTACAACCGAATCAATGAAATTCGCACTCGATTTGAAGTGTTACGCAGAGACCTAGAAATCGACTACCTAAACGCCTTGTTACGTGGCGAGGTAGACAAGGACGTCGCAAAAGCCGAGTTTGAAGAAAAAATACGCCAGCTCAACGATGACTTTGAGTTTATCGCTAATGCAAACATTGGTGGTGAGTTCATGAGTGAAGATAAAATCGAGCGAGTGAAGCAAATCGCTGAGAAAACGTGGTTACGATACTTTGATGACCGCTTAGGTTTGTCACCATTTGAAGAAATGAACAAGCCAACTTCCGACACGCAGCTGCCGGTTAGGGAAAAGCTGTTGGAAGACAAGCCAGAACATATCATCAAGCGTATTCGCCCTGTTGAGTTTGCGCCGGAGCATGGCATTCAAATGCAAGTACCGGAGCATCAGTACAACATGGGTGAAGTTTATAACCTGACGATTTCTCGCGGTACGCTGACACCAGAGGATCGCTTCAAAATCAATGAACACATGATCAGTGGCATTAAGATGCTAGAGGCTTTGCCGTTCCCACCAGAGCTAAGCAATGTTCCGCGTTATGCCTCTACTCACCACGAAACGCTGAAAGGGACGGGATACCCTCGTAAGTTGAGTGCGAATGACTTGTCGATTCCAGAGCGGATCTTAGTGATTGCTGACATTTTTGAGGCACTAACGGCGGGAGACCGACCTTACAAGAAAGCGAAGCCAGTGAGTGTGGCTATCGATATCATGTATAAGATGGCGCTGGATGAGCACTTGGATATGGACCTGTTCTTGTTGTTCCTAGAGAGCGGCGTTTACCTCGAATACGCGAAGAAGTTTATGCCAGAAACGCAAGTGGATGAGGTTGATATTCAAAAGTATCTCTCTCACTGAATCACAATGGTTTAACCCTCCCAAAAACATCAGCTAAGAGCGGTACTTCGGTATCGCTCTTTTTTATTGCGTAAAAGTGATCTCTGGCTTGTATGCGACGCAAGTCTCTGAAAAATATCTACTAGACTTGAAAAGTATATGCTTCAGGTTGCTTTGATAAAGCGAGTTGCTGAGCTTGTTGTTGAAGCCATCGGAGGGCTTTATCGCGTGAAGACTAAATCTGGTACCTCTCGTAAATTTTCGATTAAGTTCACCGTCGGGAGTTTGTTTGTAATTGCGACAGCGGTGACGGCGCTGCTTGGACTCGGCATGCAGTACTACTTCGGCAAACAGATGTCGGAAGAACATATCCTGACGCATTTAACCATGACAGCCAAAGACGTCAGCAATCATATCCATCAAATAGATGCCAGTGCGACCAGCAGCGCGGGTATCTTGCGCAGTGTAGCGGACTTCAGTGATACGCAATTCAGTGTGGACGAAATCCAACGAGTGTTCGTTCAAGCGCTCATCGACAATCCCGTTTTTTACAGTATCTATTTTGCCAATAACAACGAGTACTTCTTCCAAGTCATCAACTTGGAATCGTCCCCGGAAGTTAGAGGAAAGATAGGGGCAACCGCCAATGAGCGCTGGGTCATCATTACCATCAAAGGTGACGGCGAGGCGCGAATGCGACAAGCCATGTATTACTCCGAGTCGCTTGAGGTTGTCCGCCAAACAGAACAGAAAAGTAACTTTTATCCAACTCGCCGACCTTGGTTTGCTAGCGCATCAAGAGACAGCGTTTACAAAACCGATCCTTACCTTTTTCAGCATCTAAAGATCACCGGACAGTCTTATTCTGTGCGTAGTAAAGGCGCTGTTATTGGTGTAGATACAGTCCTCTCGTCGTTGAGCGAAAAGATCAGTACCACCGAACTTGGAATGAAAAAGGACGACAGCGTTGAAGCGTTTATTTTTAATAACCGCGGTGAAGTTGTTGCATCTAACATCAATGTTTTTCATGAAGTGGATATTCCTGATTCATCGCTTTTGGTGTTAAGCGAACCGCAAAAAGCCTTGCTAGACGACCGAGAGTTTGTGGTTTCGAATCAAAACGACTGGGGACCTTACGACTACACCCAAAGTGGCGAACCTAGTGGTTATGTTGTTGATGTACTCAACCTGATTTCGCAGAAAACGGGTATGAGGTTAGAGTTCGTTAATGGTTTCAGCTCAATAGAGTTGGAAAAGAAATATCGCAGGGGAGAGATTGATATCCTCCAGCCAGTGCTTGGTACTCCGGCAGAGTTAGGTATCAAAAGTGACACTCTTTTCATCGGGCAGCTCGCAATTGCAACTAAAACAACCAATCCAATGCCTACATCATTAAGGGAATTAGGTGATGAAAGCGTTGGTGTGGTGGCGGGTTTTGGTATGAAAGAGTGGCTGCTTAAACGCTA
Source organism: Vibrio jasicida 090810c (assembly GCF_002887615.1). NCBI lineage: Bacteria > Pseudomonadati > Pseudomonadota > Gammaproteobacteria > Vibrionales > Vibrionaceae > Vibrio > Vibrio jasicida. The sequence goes on from NZ_CP025792.1 coordinate 322,243, forward strand.
TCCGTCACTGAATATTGTCGAGCAGCCGAATCTCGATTTAGCGAAGCGAGCGCTGCATATGGGGGATATTCAGTACCTTGTAGACAGTTACTTAACCATGGTTGAGATGAAGCGGTTAGTGAAACTGACCAATGTTCATGTCGGGTTGCTCAACGCGCCACCTTTGGAGTTTTCTCTGTTTATGAAGGAGAAAGATAAAGATGTGGTCGAGCTGATTAATCAAGCGATCACAGCTATTTCACCCGAGCAAAAAGTGGCGTTGCAAGAAAAATGGCTCAAGCCACATCAATGGAGGGGGAGTTTTGTCCCTTATCCAGAGGTCTATGAGGCAGTGATTCAGAAAGACAAACATGACACGATGAACAAAGTGACCATTGATGGTGAAAGTCGATTCCTCTACATCACCAAGTTGTATTCGACTCGTGGCACGATCGATTACTTTGCTGTGATCGTTTCTGGCCAAGTAGTGACGGATGCGGTGACAAGTAGATTGTCTAAAGCGATTGCTATTACGGCGTTCGCAATGATGATTCTCTTCCCATTGGCGTGGAGGGTGGGTTCGCCAATTGTGCGCCCAATTGTTGCGCTGAGAAAAGAGACCATCAAAATCAAAGACCGTCAGTTTGATAAACTCGTCCCGGTAGAAACGCGTATCAAAGAAGTCTCTGACTTGTCCGATTCGGTCACCGAAATGACGCAAGAGATTCAGCATCACGAGCAACAGCAAGAAGAGTTTGTTGAAGCTTTTATTCGCCTTATTGCGCAAGCGATCGATGACAAGTCTCCTTATACTGCGGGGCACTGTAATCGTGTTCCAGAAATTGGCTTGATGTTGGCAGAGGCAGTAGAGAAGTGCGACACAGGCAAGTTTAAAGACTTTAAGTTCAACAATGACGATGAACGACGAGAATTCCGTATCGCGGCTTGGTTACATGATTGCGGTAAGATCACCACGCCAGAGCACATCGTTGATAAAGGTACTAAGTTGGAAGCCAACTACAACCGCATCAATGAAATTCGCACTCGTTTCGAGGTATTAAGACGAGATGCTGAAGTGGAAATGTGGAAGTCGATATCTACTGGTGAACTGTCAAAAGAAGAGGCGCAAGCCAAGTTCGCCCAACGAGTTGCGCAGTTGGACGAAGACTTCCGATTTGTTGCCAACGCCAATGTGGGTGGCGAGTTCATGAGCGACGATAAGATTGAGCGCATTAAACATATCGCGCAGCAAACTTGGTTACGTCACTACGATGATCATCTTGGTCTTTCTCCGTTTGAAGAAATGATTAAGTCAAAATCTGACGTGACGCTGCCCGTGGTTGAAAACCTTTTAGCAGATAAGCCTGACCATATTATTGAGCGCGTTCGCCCAATGGAATTTGCACCTGAGCATGGCATTAAGGTGCAAGTGCCAGAACATCAATATAATTTGGGTGAAGTGTACAACCTGACCATTTCCCGCGGGACGTTAACACCAGAAGACCGTTTCAAAATTAACGAGCACATGATCAGTGGCATCAAAATGCTGGGGGCACTGCCATTCCCTCCGGAGTTAAGCGACGTGCCGCGTTACGCTTCGACTCACCATGAGACGCTGAAAGGCACAGGCTATCCACGTCGGTTGAGTGCAGAAGATTTATCAACCCCAGAACGCATATTGGTTATTGCCGATATTTTCGAAGCATTAACTGCAGGAGATCGACCTTACAAGAAAGCCAAGCCAGTAAGTATTGCGGTCGACATCATGTACAAGATGGCGTTGGATGAGCATTTGGATATGGACTTGTTCTTGTTGTTCTTAGAAAGCGGTGTTTACCGTGACTATGCCAACAAGTTTATGCCAGCCGAACAGGTTGATGAGGTGGATATTGAGAAGTATCTGAAGTCCAAATCATCAGACGCGTAAGCCAGAGAGCTTAGAGCGTGGAATTCCTACAACTTCAAAGAGTGGCGCATTTGTTGCCACTCTTTTTGTATCAGAACTTGGTAGCGTGTTGGTAAATCAATGTTACTTGGGGTAGGCAGCAGTTCTGCCGCTACTTGTAACGAGAGACCAGCAAAGGGATGTTGATCGTGGCAGCTGAGCAAGGTCATTGCCAAGGCATAGAAATCATCGTTCTTACTTGCCTGACCGATTCGCAGACAAGGGCGGGTCGCACTATAGGCTCGGCTAACGGTTGTATGTGTATGCTCTCGGTATTTAGCATCAATTTGAATCACACTGCCAAAGTCGATAAGCCGAACTTGGTTCTTTGACGTCACGATGACGTTATGTGGCTTGATATCGCCATGCAGATAACCGGTTTTATGCAGGTTTAGTAAAGCGAATTCAAGCTTGGTTATTAAGTCTTGCGGTAATAAATCAGGTTCTATTGCGTTAAGTGTTTTGCCTTCCAGATATTGGCTCATTAACCAGTCGGCGTGGTTTTGCGAGCCATAACCGTGAAAGTTTGCCCAGTAATCCGACGCGTATTTAGATAGAAAGTCCGCTTCAGCCATCAAGGCCCGTTTCTCAGCCAAGCTGCGCGCTACCTTGATGACCACAGAACCATAAAGTTTGTGCTCGCACTGAAACACGTTTTCGCTCAAAGGCGCTACATAAGTAACGCCACAGGCTCTAAACAGGGTTTGGTTGGCGAACGTGTTCATCACTAAATGCTCGCAGGTAACACAAAGCCCGCAAAGAAGTTCGGCACGAACGGATTGTTCTGACCTTGAGTTTTAATCGTTAAACGAACCTTATCGCCATTGTAATCAAACTCAAGTTGGGTGCTTTGCGAAGAGGTTGAAGTGACGCGCGGCTCAATCAAGCGGAACCATGCCCAACTGCCTTTAAACTGCTCATTGGCAATCGGCGTTGCTTGTTTTTGTAGACGCACCGTTAGTGCATCTTGCGCGACAGAATCACCTTTCCAGCTTTGCTGTGTCCACAGCATCGGACCGTGTTGATAGGTGAAAATCGGTTTTTCAGCACGAATGGAAAACTCAGTTAGCGCCGAGCTCATTTCTGTTGGTTTCATCTGGAATTGAATCGCAACGTTTTTCGGGTCAGTTAAAAACAGGGCAGAGCGAATGTCTTTGGCTTTATCAAACATCAGCCAAATCGCAGGATCTAACGCAAAGCCAGTATTTGGCAATAAGCCGGACATAAACGGCGCTCGTTGCTCTGTTGAGAAACCTTTCAACATGGTTTGATAGAAGGTGTCCAATGTGCCATCGGTTTTAAAGAAGGCAGCAACATCCGCCGTGCTTGCATCGCTGTTGGCACTTTTCTTAAACGGGTAGAAAGCCGCGATGGTGTTTTCATAAGGCTGGTAGACTTCGCTGTTCCACATACTATTAAGATATTGATGAGCTAAGTTCATCACCAACTCATTGGTTTGCACTGTCACATAGCCAATCACTTCACCGGATAGCGGTGGCTGGGAATCGGTCAATGACGCCAACTGTGCGACCGGATTTTGCGCTTTTAAACCTGCAGATAACGTTTCGTAAGCCACTTTGTCTGGCGTGTTGGATTTGTAAAACTGATCGAGCCATTTTGCCGTGTTAGCGAAACCTTCCAGAACGGTATCTATTGGTCTCTTACCCTGATCGTCTGGCGTCACTTGTTTGTGGAAATCATTAAACGTCAGTGTGATTTGTCGGGCGGATTCTTTCTTCTCGTTGTCTTGCGCAGCATCGGCAATCTCTTCATCGGTTTTCTTCTTCGCATCTTTTGGCTCAGGTAGAAGAACCGAAGTATAGTTTCTGATGGTGGTGAACAGCTTAGACATTGGATTGTTTGAGGCATTGTTTAGCACGTTCAAGCTTGCATTTAACTGCTCAGAACCGGAAATGGTTTTCACCTCGATGCTGTTAATAAAATCTCGCCAGTAATTGATGTAATCGTTCTGATACATACGCTTCAAATCGTGGCTGATTCTATGCATCTCTAGCGCGCTTGGTGCTTGCCCTGCGATGCCCTCATAAGCGGATAACGCTTCGATAAGAAGAGGGGATTCCACCGAAAGATCCAACTCGTTAAAGCCAGTCGGTGTGTACAAGAAAGGCACGAAGTAACCCACGTAACCAGGTTTGAATTGGTATATTTGGTTGAAGTTGGAGCCAAGTTCTTTACGCACATCGATACGTTTCTCGTACGCATGATCGTTCAAAATGTGTTGGTAGAGTAGCGTCTCTATGTTGGACTGATTGATGACTTGCTTCGCCAGCCCTTCAAGTTCTTGATTGGCAGTTGTCGCCACCAAGTGCTGGTTAAACACATCGTCGAGCAACACTTTAAGCTGAGCGACGTTAGTTTTGTCTGCTTCGCCTTGGTGCTCTAAGTTTGCTAGGAAGTAGCTTTTGAGCTCTTCAATGTTGGTGCGATTTTTATCAAACAACAGTCGATAGTCGTTCAGCAATTCGAGCGTTCTGGCTTGATCTTCCAAGTTCACATACACATACAAATCGCTCTCAATGGTGTGTGCCATGGAAGGGATCAGTACTTGTTGCAGCTCTTTGGTGTAAGCCGCTTCAACTTCTGGCTTGATGGTCGCAGTCGGTAGGAATGGCAATGTATACCAAGGTTCAGGCTCCTGATATAGCGCGTAAATGCGATGCATGGTGTAAAGGTTCGGAATGTTGCCCACCAAATCTTCTTTGCTGTATGGCTGTGCTGCGATCGCTTCTTTGTAACGCTCTAACATACCATCGGCTTTGGCTTCACGATTGGTTTGATAATCGAAGTCGAGCTTGAGGATCGTCAGTGTACCAATCAATAAACTGAGCCAAATTAGGGTGTATGAGGTTTGGCTGAACCACAACCAATTCTCTTTATGGCGGTTAACCCCGACTAAAGTGTTTTCATTTAGCACGACATGAGACATCAAATGCTGGGCAAACAAGGTTTGTTGAACGGGCATTTGTTGGTGTTGCTGATATTGCTCATTGCCGAGGGACTGATTGACCACGTTCGCCAGTAAATCATGCTGTGCGAAATCACTGCCACTGTGGGTAAAGTAGAAGCCGCGGAAGTTGAGCCCATCTGTGTATTGGTCACCTCGATGCAAGCGTTGTAAGAAATGCCACAAATTCTGTTTAAGCAAACCAAATTGGTAAGGAGCCCCACAAATGGCATTGCGGAAATCTTGGTTAAGCTGCGCTCCCAACGCGTTACTCATGTTCGAAATCAGCTGACCAATGAGGTGGTCGTATTCGTCATTGAACCAATCGGCATCAATGCCACCATGTTTTTGCACTGGGCTGGTGGCGCCGAACACTTCATTGCGTCTCGCTTCATCAAACGCAGAAAAGAACTGACAGAAATCGCTCACTTGACCCATGTTGGTTAGGACATTGTAGACAGGTAAGTTCAAACCAAATGAACGATTGAATGCTTTGATTTGCGATTTCAATTGGTCGGCTTTTTGTGAAAGGGTTTCACTATTACCTACTAACTGTTCAATTTCTGTGGTTAGCAACAAGCCGTTAATCGCTTGTCTCGGACGCCATTTATTGAGGCACTGGCACAGTGTTTTTAAGTAAAGCGGTTGTTGATCTTCGCCCATGCTGACGGAAATCAGAATTGAGTGTTCACTGAGCCAAAACAGAATCGGAAACTCAATGTCGTTGCCAAAGTCATCCACCTTATAAGCTTCGTAACCCATCTGCGTGATGATGCTTTTGTCTTTGCTCGGGTTGTCACTGAGTAAGACATAAATCGGCTGATCGTAACGGCTGGTTAAGCGCTTTTTACGTTTTTGTACGCCGAGCATTTTCTTGAAGTGGAAAGCGAGTAACTTGGAGCGTTTGATAATTAGTGCACGCTCTTGGTCTTGCTCAAGACTCTTTTTCACCTTGCGGTTGATTAACCAAAAGCAAAGCCCAGCAGAGAGCAGTGCCACAATGGTTGTCGTGATGACGCCTGTCCATAAGAAATCAGGATACGCAACAAACCAAGTCAGTAAGCCGCCTAAGGTTGCCAGAAGCAGAAGGGTAACAAGGCCCCAAATGATTGCCTTTTTTCTTGTTGGTGTGTTTGGGTTGTCTTGCGTCATCGTGACTCAACCTCGCTTTGTTTGTTTTTGTTATGCACCACTAAGCCGTTGACGTTGGCATTATCTCGATACCAGTTATTGATGGATTTCGCTTGTTCTGAGTTGTCACATCGAACAATGACGCGTACGTAGGAGTTGATGTTATCCGCGACAGGTTGATAGTTGGATGTCGGCAGTTGGGCGATAAACTTCTCGGCGTTTTTAAGGTTAGAGAAGGTCGCAAGTTGCACCAGCCAATCAGTGTCCGCTACAGGGCTCGTGACTAGAGCGCTCGTCGTCTCCGGCGCCGAAGTTTTCGCTTGTGGCGTCACAACTTTTGGCTGGCTCGGCACTGGACGAGGTGGTTGAGTGGTATTTGCCGCGACTTTATTGCCTTTTAAATCGTCGTCAGTGCTGACATAAACGATGTCTTCCGCACGACCAGATTCAACATAGCGCTGGCTGTACTCACCAAGTTGGACAAAATCACGTGCCCGCTGTGGTTTGGTTTTGTTGTACCAGAAATAGGTGAGTGCAACACTCAAACCAATGACAGTTAGGAAAAATAGCGTGGTGACAAGGTAACGTTTTTTGCGCGTTGGTTTACGTGTTTTAGGCACCGAAACCTTAGTATGGCAATAGATTCCACCGGCTTGTCGGTACTGACTTAAAATCTGTTCTAGACGGTAGGTAAAGCTCTTTAGTTGCTCGCTGCCCGTTTCGCGGTACTGACCTTTAAACCCGATATTGAGAAACAGATAAACCACTTCTAATAAGTCGATCAGCTTGTGCGGTTGGCGCGCTGCTTTCTCTGCCACAGTAAAGAAAAGCTCACCACCGTTGCGCATGCCAAACAGTTCACTGAGTAGGGTTTTGTTTTCCCAGCCGCGTTTCTCACCCCAATCGGTGTAGACAATCAATTCATCCAAAACCACAGCATACAGAAAACAGAGCTTGTCGATCACGGCGACGGGGTAGGTGAGCTCTGCGCCTTTGGTTTTGATCTCATTAATAGAAGCCACCAGTTGATGTCTGAGCGTGGTGATGTCTTCGGGCTCCGGCAATGTGTTGATCTTAAGCGTGACTGCCAACAACTCAGAACTGATGTTGATCAGCTGATTCTCGGCTTTATCGAAATGATGTAAGAACCCTATGTTGGCTTGCGCAGCGTTGACCGAATGCCACTTTACGTCTGGCATGTCGGTGTCTTTACTTACGAAGTCGTTTTCGCTGCTGTCCCAAACTAAGGTGTCTTCATCCAAATATTTCATAACTTACTACCTCAGTGCGTACAGCATCACTTCTAGGTCGCCAACACGTGTATCGACGTGCAGCGCCAGTGCATCGCGGTTTTCAATCATTTCTAACCAATTGCGGTCTGACGTATCCACTTCAAAATACGCTGTGCCTTGCATCGGTTTTAGTTCACTTGGCGCAACAGGAAGCGGCGTCAGTTGCACGCCAGAAAGGGCATTACGCACAATCTCGACAATCTTGTTATTGCTGCTAAGTTTGGCTGCTGCAGGGAACAACTCGTTGAGCTCGGTGCTGCTGATATTAGAGCGGACACTGAGAACGAATCGGCGATCAGATAGGTTGTGACCATCTTTTACCAACGTGCGAAGCAAGCGGCGTCGTTCAAACAACGAAGTGTCAAACGCAAACTCAATCACAGAGTCTTGTTGAACCAGCGTGAGCATATTGCGCAGATTCGAAAAAAGCGGATTAAAGCAATCGTAAAGACGGTGGAAATCCAACGGTTGGCAAGGCTCTGGAATCGCGGGTGTAGATGCCATGACTTGCGCTTCAAACTTACGTAGCTCCAAATAAAGCTGATGGGTTTGAAACTTTGGATTCGACAAAGATAAATCAAACCACGGAAGCCAAGTGTTGAGTGTTTGCAGCCATAGGTAATCCTGCATCATCGACTGTGGGCTCTTTTGTCCTTGTCCAGCTTGTATACGTTTGAGCAAGCTGGTGGCACGGTTGGAAGTGAGGGCATGAATCTCTTTCAAACGTTCAACCAATAGCTGTGATGCCCCATAGTGCAAACACGCAGGAATAAAGGAACGGTCTAGCATCACTTCCCCCGTTTCGCTGCATTCCAATACTTTGGCGAACGGAATCAGGGTAAAGCCCGAAGTGTCTTCGCCTTCAAGCTTAATCACTATATTGAGCTGCGCGACGTCCACTTCAACGCTGGCATTTTCAGAGGTTGAAGTATCAAACACATTGATGGTGCGCGTGAGATAGCGGCTTTGTTCCGATTCATCATTGGCGTAATCATTATTGCCTTGCAGAGAGACAGGCAGTGCTAAGTAAGCCATTTTCTCAATCGTACCGTGCGGCACATCTCTGGCGACTTCGCGTTTCAGTTCGAAATGCGTGCCATCTGGGAACAAACCCGCACTAGAAGAGACGGAAAGCTTGCCAATTTTAAGTAGATCGTGATTGATCACCAAGTCGGTCACACCATAGTAAGGGGCATAACCAGCAAGCGTTTCGACGTTTTGTCTGACGTAGTTTTGTGTGTATCTGTCTTGTTGTTGAAAGTGCTGTGGGGCAATGAACATGCCTTCTTGCCAAACGACTTTTTTATATGCGTCCACGAGATTTCCCTATCTACTGAATCGAATTAAAAGACATCCCACCAAGGCGAATCTGGTGTCACGGTTTGCAATGCTGCTTTGTTACCGCTGATCTTTAATTGTATATATTGTTCTTCTTCCTGAGGCGTGGTTGTCACTACCGTCGCCGTGCTTGCATCATATTCGGAAAATTCCACCAATACGCCGATGTACTGAGTGGTCTTGTTGATGTCTAAGGTTTGTTTGCTATTGCTGTCTGGCATCACCACGGGCAGCACTTGTTTCGACACCAAGTTTGCGCCTAATAGGCTCACGTCATCGTTATATAAATCGATAAACGGCAATTGCTTAAACTGTTGTGCATCAGTCAGTTGATACAAGCGCACTACCACGGGATTGGTACTGTTGTTAACGCTGGGGTTAATCGTCCTCTCGGCGCTTACCGCCAATTGATATTGCGTCACAACCGGTGTTGGGTCGGATGAACATCCCACCAAAGCGAAAGCGAGTAAACTAAGCCAAATCTTCATCAGCTTTCCTCGCTTTGCTTTTGCATGTTTTCCATAAACATCGCTTTGAATTGGCGACGAAAATCACCATTGTCTTGTCGATGTTGGAAGTGTTTGCGGTAGATTTTCCAATACTTCTTGTCTTTGCTGCTAAACAGTCCGCCAGACACAAATTCGCTAAATTGATTCTCTAGTTGGTTCGGAGCGAATTCATTGAGGAACTGCTCGAGCGTTTTGTCCAACGCATCAAACAAAGCATCATGTGCAAGCGGTGGGTTGCGAAGGTATTGCTGATTCTTCTCGGTAATCGTGATCAGCTTTTCGATGGAGGCTTCCAGCTCTGACGTTGGAAGGTGGTCGCCCGGAAGATACTCAATCTCCGTAGAACGCTCCATTGCTTGCTGCTGTTTCGACACTTCATCCACTTCAAAGTGATCCGCCAGTTCATCATCATCGATGTCTTCAAACGGGTCGGAGGAGAAGGGGTCATCGCTCATTACATTTTGGTGAGAGTAATGGACCTCCGATTTCACTGGTTCGACGATGTCACCTTCATCGAGAAAATCGACATTGTCTTCCAGTTGCAGGTCGAACTTGGTCGCAAAGAGTTCATCGGATTGCTCTTCGACAGGCGCTTTGCTCGACGTAAGTGTTGATACCAACATCGAATAGCTTTCGATCTTTAAAATGTCGCCATCGTTGAGTGGGTAATCTTTGTCTCTCACCATGGCTTTATCGTTGAGGCGAGCCGGGTTCTTGCCGGTACTCTTCACCAAATAACCTGTTTCAGTGAGACGAATTTGTCCGTGAATACGCGAGATGCGCTTTGATTGATCGGGCAATGCCACCTCACAAGAAGCAGAACGTCCAAACTGCCCGCCAGACTCGGGCAAATAGATGACTCTTGAAGTCACCACCTCTTCAGAGGGTACAGAAATCAAATGTATGCTGATCGCCACTTGTTATCCCTCGCATTTAGCCAACGCTGTGTTGAAAGCGGTTAAGAAACCAGAATATTTGTCCAAAAAGCGGTTAGAGAAATACACGCCCATTGGCTTAGTTTCGAATACTTGAGAATAGAAGTAATCGCTTGGAAGAGAAGCTTGGCTGATTTCCGTGTGGAACACTCTTTCATCTTCCAGTGCGACGTCAATTTCTCTTTGTTTTAAAAGCCTTAGTAAAACCTTAGCATCTCGTGGCTGCTTAACGACGTTGTATCCATTACGTTTCAGCCAAAACCATGTGCTTGAGCCAAATTCTGCCGAGAACTTAAGGTTCAACTTTGACAAATCATCAAGCTTAGGTTCTACACCGGGACCAAAATACCAACGCAGTTTTTGCTCGGTAATGGGAGCAGACAACGTTGCGTAGCTGTCATGTTCTCTGGTTTTCGGCGAGACGAAAAAGCCATGTTGTTGACCACTGTGCACGTGAAGCTGTGCGTCAGACCATTCCGTCATGGTCAGTTGGTAAGGTTGTCCCATTTCGCCCAGCGCGCATTTGACGCGATTGAGCGCAAACCCATCCATGTTTTGATTCTGGTGAGTTTGGTACGGTGCCCATTTGTGGGTCGCAAGCAGCAATCGGTCGGGACCAATCCAAACTTGCGCCCATGCTTCGAACGAAAATAGGGCACCAAGCAAAATAAACAGCGATGAAACCAGCTTGGTTATTTTGCGGAAAAAGCTCACCCCACAGCTGACCGCCGCCTCTTGAGCAAGAATCGAGGTGGTGACGAGATGGGGTGAATGTACGCTTCTAAACATCATGATTCGTTACTACTGAATATCCAGTTCAAAGCCCTGTGGCGTCGACGCTGCGGTCACCGTCACTTGGCTAATCGGTTGTTGTGCGCTTAGACGCGCGATGCATTCTTCTGCCAACTTCGGCATCAAAGAGCGGTTAATGATTTGCTCAACCGCGCGACCACCTGTCGTAGGGTCGGTGTTTTTGCTGACAACCAAATCCACAAAACCTGCATCCCACGTAAAGCTCGCTTGATACTGTTCTGCCAGTTTTTTACGAATGCGGTTTAGCGCGATTTCGGTGATCTTCGCCAACTCATCATCGTTGAGTGGGTAATAAGGCACGATGCTAGTACGTCCTAAGAACGCTGGTTTGAAGTAGCGTTGTAGATCGGGACGAATCGCTTCAAGCAGTTCATCGTTGCTGATGCGTTCGGCGTTTTCATCACACACATCGCAAATCGCTTGGTCAGCGGCGTTAGAAGTCATGATGATTAAGGTGTTTTTGAAATCGACCGTGCGACCTTCACTGTCTTTGATGTGTCCTTTATCGAAGATTTGATAGAAGAGGTCATGAACGCCCGGATGCGCTTTTTCCATCTCATCCAAAAGCAAGACAGAGTAGGGATTGCGGCGAATCGCCTCGGTTAACACGCCACCTTCACCAAAGCCAACATAGCCGGCAGGCGAGCCAAGTAACATTGAGATTTTGTGTTCTTCTTTAAACTCGGTCATGTTGATAACCGTGAGATCGTTGCTGCCTCCGTAAAGTTGCTCCGCGAGCGCCATGGCGGTTTCCGTTTTACCGACACCGCTTGGACCGCACATCAAGAACACACCGATTGGCTTGCGATTATCTGTTAAGCCAGCGCGTGAGATTCTAATCGCTTTTGCCAGTTCTTGCTTCGCCATGTTTTGACCGATAACGCGTTTATCCAGCTCTGATTCCAGTGACAATAGGCGAGCGATTTCATCACTCATCATGTTGCCGACGGGAATGCCTGTCCAACCGGAAATGACTTGAGCAATGGTCGCGTCATCCACCATCGCATTAACTAATGGCTCTTCACCTTGAAGCTCGTGCAATTGGTCGAGAAGGGCATTCAACTGGCTTTGCTGAGTTTCGTCCGGCGTTTCACTCTCTGTGATGCTTTGTTGAAGCGCTTTAATCTCATCAACCAATGTAATCTCTTGCTCCCAACGTGTTTGGTAGTCCGCTAATTGAAATTGGTTGGTAGTGATTTCTTGCTTCAATTCGGCGATCTCTTCTGCGCCTGTGCCGAACAAATCAAATTCTTTCTCTAGAGCAGACTGTTCGTTTTGTTGATAACGAATGGTTTGCTCCAACGCTTCAATCACTTCTGGTTTTGCACCTTGAGTTAATGCAATACGCGCACTAGCCGTGTCGAGCAAGCTGATCGCTTTATCTGGCAATTGGCGAGAAGGTAAGTAGCGAATGGATAGGTTAACCGCCGCATCAATAGCGGATTCAGTGATAAACGCGCCGTGGTGCTTTTGCAATGAAGCCGCAATGCCACGTAGCATCTGTTTGGCATCTTCTGCATTTGGCTCCTCCACCGTGACGACTTGGAAACGGCGAGTCAAAGCAGGATCTTTCTCAAAGTACTTTTTGTATTCTGCCCATGTTGTTGCGGCAATGGTTTTGAACTCACCACGCGCAAGAGCCGGTTTCAATAGATTGGCAGCATCGTTTTGTCCTGCTGCACCGCCAGCGCCGATCAGCGTATGTGCTTCGTCAATAAATACAATGATTGGCACATCGCTGTTTTTCACTTCGTTGATGACGTCTTTCAGGCGATTTTCAAATTCACCTTTTACACTCGCGCCTGCTTGTAATAGCCCTAAATCAAGCGAATGGAGTTGAACGCCTTGCAGCGCACTTGGTACTTCATCTGCTGCGATTCTCAGCGCTAAGCCTTCAACAACAGCGGTTTTACCCACGCCCGGCTCACCAACAAAAATAGGGTTGTTCTGGCGTTTACGACAAAGAATGTCGATGGCTTTTCTTACTTCAGAATTACGCCCAGAAATCGGGTCGATATTGCCTTCAATCGCTTGTTGAGTCAGGTTGATGGTGTACTTGCTTAATGCATCGTTCGCGCTTGCTGTGTTTACTGCTGAACTTGCTTCACCCGCGCTTTGTTGCGTTGCTCGCTTAACCGGCGTTTTGTTGATTAAACCTTGCAGGGACTCGGTTGACACGTTTTGTAGTGATTCGAGATTGTTGCTCGATACGCCCATGACGTTCTGCTGCAACAGCGCTTGAACGAGATGCAGACTGATGATTTCACCATGTCCATAGTTAACGGAGGCAATCATCCAAGCGTCTTTTAGAAGTTCAGTCAGTGCATGGCTGAGCGTTGGTTGGCTGTCTTGTACTTTTGGTAAGCGCTCGATGCGATTTGCTAGTTCACTGGCAAGTTGATCTTGGTTGATCTTCTGACTTTCAATCAGAGTTTTTAAGTGCGCGTCTTGCTGATTCAATAGCGTGAGCAACCAATGTTCTGGCTCAATGGCAGCAACGCCTTGGTTCATAGCTGCACCCGCAGAAGCTTCCAATGCGCGTTTTAACTCTGGCGATAACTTGGCGACTAAATTTGTCAGCGTTACTTGTGTCATAACCTTATCCTTGTCTTTTGCGCGATAACCTTCTTTGTCGTCGCGATGTCTACCTAGCTATTTCAGAAGAATCCGAATCCGTTCTGTAGGTTTACGTTCTGGGGCGAGGCAATCCACTTCACCCAATTTCGCGGCTTGATCTGGTTGAGCAGACAGCCTTGGTTTTTCGAGATACGCACGCTTAACGTTGAGATAAATAGAAATCGGCGTGGCGTCTCGTAAATAATGTTGAATGAGCTGGCGCATGTGGCTCGCCAACTGAGTATCTCTATGAATCTGATGCAGCTCTTTGCGGTTGGCAGGTTGGATACTCACCACCAAATGCTGGTTGTAAGTCATGCACGTTTTGCCAATGAGGAAACCCTGTCCGATTCCGCTGTTATAGTCGTCTTTTTGTCCCAAACGGGTAAGAGAACTTGCTGGTAACTGACGACGTTCATGGCTCTTAGTCGACACATCGATTTGGTAAGGGAAGTAGTCGTTAAGGATCTGCTCTAACGTTTCTAAGTTACGATGCCCTTGAGCGAACAACAGTGAATACTGGAACAGCGCGCCGTGTTCGTGTTTCAGGTTCGCCAGTTGTTTGAGTAAATCGGTTTTTTCTTTTGCCAGCTCTTTTTGAACCAAGAGGTGAGGAGCGAGCTCTAGTTGCGCGGCAAGTTCAAAATGGCGTTGATTGAATACGTCTAAAAAGTCCTTCAGTGCGTGATCATCGTTATGCAGTGCAAACAACAATTCTTCATAGATGTAGTTTGGGATAACCCCTTGTGAGCCAGATAGCGCTTGCTGAGCAATACGAACTTTGGCGCTGTGGTCACTGAACGAAAAGTATTGAATATCGTCGGCATCACCATGGGGCATGGCTTCTGCTTTGAGCTCTAACTTCAGCTTGTGCCCAGACTGCTTTGCCATTTGCATCAGCAATCGCATTGCTTGAGCAAAGTCATACTCATGTGGGTTCGCTTTTAAATCGTTAATCAGTGACATCGACATCATCTATCTTCCACGCTACATCGAGCGCTGGCTCCCGTGGATTTTTGGATAACGCCTCGCAATGCCATCTTTGCCATAAAGACGAATTGTGAGCTGAATGTAGCGATCAAAACTACAGAACTGTTGGAAGAAGCGATTCAACACATCGGTGAAAGTCAGATAGTTGCCAGACGTATCGAGAGTGATTTCAATCTCTGTGCCCGGAGAGAAGACGTTCTTGCTTAGAATACGCATTGATGAAACTTGTGAGCGCACTTTTACTGACTGAATCATCTGAATTTCATCGCTTACTAACTGATTGCGGCTACACAATTGCAGCATTTGCTTAAGCTGCTGAGTCGGATCTTCAGAGTGTAAAAGTGACGAGAAGTTACTGTTCAGTAGCCCGATAAATTGCCAGTGCATATTGGCGTCAGATTCACGTTCTATCGGAGCCGACGGCGGGTAGAGCGAATGAAAATCACCGGGCAAATCGATCGGCTCTAAACATGTCATCTCACCGTTGATGGTGCATGCTTGTTTGCCATTAGTACAAAGAAGGCGAGTACCATAGAGTTTGTTGAATTCGAGCTCTTGGTTGGCGTTTAGGCTGATCGCCAATCGCAGTTCACCTGTGGAATCTTTTCGGCTTTGCCAGTAATCACAATGTGGGTCGCTTTGGTAACTGTCTTTAAACAGTGGCGTCAGCAGTTTTTGACCGCTCGACGTAATCTCAAACACATCCAAAATGTCGACTACTTGAATTTCATTATCGGTATGCGCATCGGCATTAACGGGAATGGTCAGGCTACGTTGGTCATAGCTGGTTGGTTCGCCCGTTTGTTCGAATAAGTTCGCCGCAGGCACGACATTGAGCTTAAACACTTGGTTATCGAAAAGACGGATAAACTCCATCGGCAAAGAGTGCATGAACAGGTTTAATACCACAGTGGAGCAATCATGTTGCTGACAGGCTTCACCAAAGCCTTTAAGACGGAAGAACTGACGTTTCTCTTTGAAGAAGAAAAACTCATTCATCAAATGGTAGCCAGAAAATTGATTGCCTTTTTGTGGCAGAAATTGAAACTGTTTATCGCTGATTCGGCTCTTTAGCTGATTGGCAGTCAAGACAGCGTGATTCTCGCCATTTATGTCGGAAATCGATATTGCACGCGCTTCACTGAGCAGCAGTTCAACCAAGGAATCCGCATTGTTCTCGAAACCTTGAACGAAGAAGTCGAGATCTTCTAACGCTAATTGACTGAAATGCACATCATCATCACCAGTTGACAGAGTGAGCTGAATAACGGCGGTAGTTTGTTCACTACCTTGTGGGCGATTGAAGTCAAAAGGTGCACTGCTTGCCTTGGTGTCAATCAGTGCAAATGGTGTAGTTTTGAGCTCGTCCGTTGTGGTGAACAAACATGTTTTGCCTTGCGATTCGGAAGAAAAGCGTGTGCCTTTGGGAAGCGTCGTGCTGTCTGTGGAAGGGGCGCCTGTGCTCATTTCTAGATACGCCACACTTGGCACAGTTTGAATGTAACTTGGGTAGAGTACGCCAAGTAATCCTTCGACAACTTCAGGGATTTGCTCAGATAGACGTTTTTCGACGTTGGCATTCAATAGTGCCACGCCATCCAATAAGCGAGCCAAACTTGGATCTTCGATTTGTCCCTGATGAATATTGAGGCGTTGTGCGTGTTCTGGATGTTCAGAACCAAATTGACCGAGGGCTCGGCGAACAAAAGTCAGCTCTTGTTCGTAATAACGCAGTAGAGGATCACTCATACAAATCCTCCTTCATATCGGTGGTCATGTCGCTTAATGAAATCTTGGAATCAAAAATCAGCTCTTTTTCGCCCTGTGCCGTTTTGGCTTTAGCGACAATATTGAACGCGATGGTGTTTTCTCCCGCTTTGCGCTCAACAAGTTCAACCATGACTTGGCTTAGGCGTGGCTCGAAATGTCGAATGTAGTTTTCTAGTTTGAGGGCTAATTGCTGGTGGTCGAGACTGGCACTCAACAGGTGCACATCCTCGATGCCAAAACGGTAGTTAGAGCGCTGCACTTCAGTTAATCGATCATCAATGCTCATCAGCGACGCCTCCGAATCGAACAGACGAGTCAGGTGATATTTGATGTCCTCGATATCATCTCGACGAGTGGTAGGGGCAGTTTGCACAAAGGTACGCCAAAAACTCATTATGCCACCTCATCCAATTCTGTTGTCAGCACCACTTCGCCACTGAAATGGTCGTATTGATACTGCGGGACGATACGCAAGGTACAGACGAAATTGCCCGGATGATGATCGGAGTCGCATACGCTGATCTTTGCAAAACTCAATGGGTATTTTGATAAGGTTTCTTCGTTGGCGTACGCGACGTTACTAGAGAACTTCTCTATCCATTGAGAGAGAAACAATTCACACTCAGCGGCTGTTTTGAAGCTGCCAATCATCTCTCGCACTTGTACTTTGAGATAATGTGCAATACGGCAAGACATCAACGAGGTTTGGATTTGAGTGAGGACTTTCTCGTTATCAGACTCGCTGTTGTGCCAAATCGAATTGTTACCATGGAAGTAAAACTTGTCGCTCAAAGGACTCTTAGTAAGAGGGATAAAACCGCTGCGACTGTAGAAGGTCGACAGTTGCCCAAACAAAGTCACTTTGGTTTGTGGTTGAATCAGAAAATGACTATCGCTTTGGCTTTGATTAACCACGGCACCTTGGTTGTTGTCGTTCCAGCGAGATTTCAAGAAGCCAAACCAACTCACACGTTGATGTTCTCGCATAATGGTAGATACAAACGCAAAGCCCGCATTGCCCCAAAGCCCGTTTTGCTTCTCGCTGTAGATGAATCCCACTTTGGCGTTTTGATAGTGTGTACGCATACACATTTCTGGCATCACTAAACCGACAAAACGCGCAGAGGACTTACTGCGTAAAGACTGCCACGATTGGTAATCAGGACTAGCAAGGATCTTCTCGATTCGGTTGATATCAGACAGCCAGTCTGCGCCGGATTCGACAAAGAAATCGCGATTAGGAGCAAATAGCATTTGGCATAACGTCGCTTCACCCAAGCGGCTCAATAGCTCGACGGTGAACAAATCATCGTAGTCAGATTCGAAATCCATATCTGCTGCTACTGGCTGTGTGAACAACAAGCAGCCGAATGGATGTCCGCCCAAGGTGTTTAACTCTTGGTTGCCGATCTTGTTGTATAACTCAGACGTTTTGGTGCTGTAGGCTTGATTGACGTCGGAAGACACTTCTTCCCAACTCATATTGAGCAGCTTGAGTTGAGTACGCTGGTAATTAACGGGCAGTGTGGCTAAGCCTTGAAGGCCTAGCCAATTGGTTTGTAGCGCCTCAAATTCTGGATGATGTAGTAATGTATCCATCTGTTTCGAGAGCTTATTGTCAATCTCTGCAATTAAGCGTGAAACATGTGTGATAAGCGCATCGGAACTGTCTAGCGCGGAGCGAGACACTTGAGACAGTAAAGAGAGCGCCTCTTGTAAAAAGTCGCTGTCTTTATCGTCTAGCTGTGTAAATTGGGTCTGCCAACCTGAGTGATAAATCTTACTCATACTATCCTTGTGACCTAAATCGAATTGGCTTGGTCGAAGCATCCTACTTCGACCAAGCTTTATCGTGCTTAACCTGGGATCTTCGCTACCATGCGAACCGACGTAGTCAGCTCTTCAAGTTGTAGCCAAGGTCTTAGGTGAGCAACGGCTGAATACGCGCCCGGCTTACCCGGTTGTTCAACCACTTCAATGCGAGACTCCGCCAATGGCGTTTTCGCTCGTTGATCGTTACCAATTGCACCTGCGTTGGTGTATTGATCGATCCACAGTTGAAGTTCACGTTGAATGTCTGGCGCTTCTAGGTTTGAACCTAGCTTGTCGCGGCCCATGACTTTCAAGTAGTGAGCGATGCGACCACTTGCCATGATGTAAGGAAGACGCGCTGAAATTGCTGCGTTTGCTGTTGCATCTGGATCTGTGTAGGTCTTCGGTTGCTGCGTTGTTTGACCGCCAATGAATACGCCGTAGTTTGAGTTCTTATAGTGAACCAGTGGCAAGAAGCCTAGGTCACTTAACTCTTTCTCGCGTTCGTCGGTTAGGTTCACTTCTGTTGGACATTGCTGAACCAAGTCGCCAGCTTCGGTCTTGTACGTTAGGTTTGGTAGGTTTTCCACTTTACCACCGTTATCCAGACCGCGAATCGCTGTACACCAACCGTACGCAGTGAACGCTTGCGTCATTTTCAGACCTAACTCGTAAGCGGCATTAGACCAAACCAACTCATCATTGCTTGATGGATTCGGGTTGCCATCTTGGTCAGTGTTCAATTCTTCGTAGCTAAACAGCTTGGTGCCAAGACCTTTCTCACCGTAAGGAAGGCGAGCCAGTGTGCGAGGTAGTGTTAGAGTTACGTAGCGCGCGTCGTCACTTTCACGGAACGAGTTCCATGCAGCGTAAGCCGGAGAATCAAAACCAGCCGCGACAGGTTTGCCTTCTTCGAAGGTAGTGAAGTCATTGAACTCAAACATTTCTGCGTTTGCTGCGGCAACGAACGGAGCGTGACACGCAGCGGCTACTTCACCCATGTAGCGTAGTAGGGCGACGTCTTCATCTTTTGCGCTGAACTCGTAGTCACCGATGAAGGTGCCGTATGGTTCACCACCTGCTGTGCCGTATTCGCCTTGGTATACCGCGTTAAACAGTGGGCTACGGTCGATGGCTGGTGCATCTTCAAATTGATCAAGTAGCTCGTCTTTGGTGTAGTCGACCATTTTGATTTTCAGTGAGCGTCCTAAGTCGCTCTCTTTAACCAGTTTTTGCAGACCACGCCATGAACCTTCTAGCTTTTGGAAGTCATTTTCTTGCATGACTTTCGATAGCTGTTTAGAAAGCTTTTTGTCGATCTCTACGATGGCGTTTTCAATCGTTTTGGTGACGTTCTTGTCCCATGTTACCGTGCCGCTTAGCGCTTGCTCTGCCAGCACTGAGAACAGTTCTTTTGTTGTGTCCGCTGGCGTTTGTGTGGTCGCTTCGATTGCACGATCCAGAAAGCTCAACGAGGCTTCAGCCGCTTCTGCTTGTGGTTGGTTTTCAACTTCCGTCGTCATTATTCTGCTCCTTCTTTCTGGATGCCTAGCTCATCGGAAAGGGCGTTGATGGTGTCTGCGCTTTGCAGAACTTCCTTGAGTAGCTTCTCTAGATCACGAGAACGGTCCGCTTTTGAAAGCAGTACTTTGAGTTGGTTACGAGTCTCAACAAGCTTCTTGAGCGGTTCAACTTGCTTAACGATGGCTTCAGGCTCGAAATCTTTCATTGATGAGAATTTCAGACTCGCTTCGATTTGGCTGTCGTCATCAACCAAAACGTTGTCCACTTTGAGTGATAACTCAGGGCCAACGCGTTTCATGACAGTATCGAAGTTGTCTTTATCGACGTTATAGAAGGTGCGATCTTCCACGTCTTCTTTGTCTTGCTTGTGACCCGAATAATCACCGACGACTCCCACCACAAAAGGGAGTTCTTTGGTTTCTACTGCGCCATTCGTCTCGACATCGTAAGTAATACTTACACGGTTTTTGCTAACTCGCTTGTGTTGGGAGTTCAGTGCCATAATGGTATCTCCTTATTCCATTAAGAAGCTGTCGAAGTAACTTTCGCTGTCGTTGCGTCAAAGCCCACTTCAGGACCTTTCTCGATTTTGCCGCCTTCGCCTTCGATGTAGTACGCTTTCGAAATCTCGGTGTATGTCAGGCTGAATGATTCATTTGGCAGGTGACCATCCGACGCGCCCATGTTGTAGCTCGACATACGTGCTGCGCTTAGTGTCAGGATTAGGTATGGATCCGCACCAGAACCTTCACGGTTTGGCTTAGTCATCACGATCTCGATAGTTTTACCTTCACCACCTGGTGCGTAAAGGAAAGTCGTTAAGTATGGCGTTGCACCATCACAGCCACGAGTGATGTTCACTTCACCTAGCGCGACCATGCCTTGGTCTGCGTTGTTCGCATTACCGACGTCGATGCCAACGCCACGAACGGCACTCCAGTTCACTGTATCAATAGCAAAAAATCCATCCTTGCCACCGATCTTATCCACCGTTGCAGCACCTTTTGGTGTAGTGCCATCAATTCTCATGTAAATAGAAGCCATTTGGTTCTCCTTTGCTCATTAGCATTTTTTGCTTCACCACTCGAAATCGGTAATACCGCTCGACGATTGAGTAGTTTTTACTTCTGGTTGGTTGGTTGTATTAGGAGTGTCGCTTTGCTCTGACGTTGTAGGTTCAATTGACGTTGCACTTTGAGACTCCTCATTAGAGGCAGTTTGAACCTCAGTCGCTGGTGGTACGGTCGGAACCGACTCTGGCACTGATTGTGGTTCAGGAATTGTCTTCAGAATGGTTTGTTCTAAGTTGTCCATTCCGGTGAGTTGATTGATATGACTCAGAACTTGGCTGTTGCCGCCTGTCATTTCTTGGAGTAGTTCTGGCAAGCTTAGATAACCCCATCGAATCGCGCGCTCTAACAAGAACGGAACAGGGCTGTGTGGCTCGGTTTGTTTGAAGTAATCGGCGAGCTTTCTAAGTTCATGAAAAGCATGGTCGCGATTTTGGAGCTGGCCAGCGATATTCATCGTAGTTGGTGCCGCTGGCTGGTGTGTTTCATTTGAAGGAGTCGGCTCTAGCAACGGCGTCGTCGTAATTTGTTCTGCTTCTGGCTCTGATGAGGTTGGTGCTACTTCTGCATTTTCAGTTGCCTGATAGGTTGTTTCAGGAGAGCTTGATACGACGGGGGAGCCTGGGCTTCTTCGGCAATCAATCTAAATTGATCATCTAGCGGCCATTTAGAAAACTTGTCTTCAGTGAGATAACGGATCGCGTTAATCAGTTCCGCGATGTTTTCTTTGATGAATTTAAAACTTACATGGGTTGCATTAACGGGTTGGCACTGTTGAGCGATGGCTTGTTCTATAGCATCAAGATTTTGATAGGTTTGCGCCAAATCTATTAAGGTGTCTTGCGTGTCAGCGTTGAATAGGTTTTGCGCTTTAGTTTTGATTTCGCTAAGCGAGCCGTTGCGCTCTGCGCGTAGATAATCGCCAAAGGTGACATCGTCAATCAGGCTAATCAACTGTAAAGGCATATACAGGGCAGTGGTATCGTGAGTTTCGCCGACAAGTTGTAGCAGAGGTTTCATCCGGAACTCGGCCCGTTCTCTAGCGATGCCAGACTCTTCTGCGCTTTTTAATTTGTCTTCAGGAAGGAACGGATTGAGCGAATCCCAAAACTGCTCCACGGTGCTTAGAAGCACTTGCGTTGCGTCGGCAAGATTTCGATAGGGAGCGTCGGTGAACAACTGACTGGTGATATACCAACCGAGCAGCTCCAAGTCTTTGCTCGACTGGGTGAGGGCGTGGTATGTCGCGGTACGCAACTGTGCCCAGTTGTCATCATTGCTTTCAAGCAGTGCTTGATCACTGGATGCATCAGGAGTTTCAACCAATTGGCGAAACGATGATTGCGCGGCATTGTAACTGTTTCTAAGTGCTCGATAGGCACTTCTATCAAGCTTCAGATAGACACCACTTGGCGAGCCATCTGTGATCGGAGCCAAAAGACTATCAATATTAACCATATTCAATCCATGAATTGTTATTTTATTAAGCCAGAAGTAAATCCGTTACTCTGGTTTCATAGTTTGTAAACTTCAGTCTAGTGAGAGTTTTCTGAAATAGCCGATAAAAATTAACTATTTAATAAAAACTAAGAGGTTGATCCAAAAAATTGGTCGGAGGAATGTATCTATCAATATAATGCCCTGATTTATAAAGAGGTTTTATCCCCCTATAAGGACTGTGGGCATACCGGCGACAATACTGCCACCATGTGAAGTCGTGTCTCCCATTCGGGCTGCAGGCTTATTGCTTAATAGCACGGTCGTGCTTCCCATCGCGATAGAATCCGGGGTTCCAACGCAAACACAAACATCACTCACTGTGGCAGCAGGTAAGCTACCGATCAGTACGGTTGGAGCTCCAGGACCGGTGACCGGACCACCCACATGAGGAATTGGTGGAGTTGCTGGTGTCTGCATCGGGCATACATGCATGTCAGTGATACGAGCAGCAGGTAATGTCATCGTACTTCTCCTTGTACTGCAGTTTGTGATTGGCTATCTGAAGTGCCTTGACCGCCCGCAGCAATATTCAGAGCCATCGCGATTGCGGCTTGATAGTAAGGTTTAGTTTTGTCCCATTCAGGAAGGGCGGCTGCGTGATTGATCGCTCCCGCAGTCGCTTTCGCGTACAAAAATGGATCAGGCATAACGGGTGGAATATCTGGTGCAACGATGCTGCCAGAACCATTCCAAAATACCGCTTGAGCAAGCCAAGATGGCCCACAATTCAGTTCCAATCGATGAGAAAGATGTTCGGCTTTGCGGCGCAATTCTTCGGAGGGTGACCGCACCCAAGCCATGCAAGTTTCGACACTTTGTTTTTGAAGGGGTGACCATTCCTCATTGCGTTGATTTAAACACAACGCTCCCCACCAGATTGCCTCCCGGACGGGTAGAGCGTGCGTCAAAAACTGAACGAGATCGTTGTAGAGCTCTTTGTCTGTAAGTGATTGAATTGCATCGTTGATGCTGGTTTCTTCGTTGAGTAGCGCTTTAGCCTCGTCACTGGCTTTGAATCTCGGTAGTATTTGCTCTGCCGTTTGGTATGGAATCTTCTTATATTTCATTAGTTAACCTTTACAATTGCGCCTTTCACTTCACCCATTACGCCGCCATCGAATGTCGCTTTGAGGCCTGATTTAAACTCCGCACTCAAAGAGCCTTCAGCAGAGAGCGTGGTGTCCGCTTTGATGGAAATACTCAGGCCAGAAATGCTATTTGAACTGGTTGCTTCAAGCGCCGTTGTGGTGCCTGAAACCTTGTTGGCTGAAGTGGCTTTGCTGGTGACGTTGGTCCCTTCCAAATTCAGCGCGCTGCTGGCTTTGACGTCGATATTGGTTGCTTCAATGGCAATGGATGATGAGGACAGGGTTATTTTGCTTGAGCCAACTTTGAGCTCGATAGAATCGTCAGCTTCAATCGAAATCGACTTGGCTTTTTCGCTTAATGCTTTGGTTACGCTCAGCGAGTAGTTGTCTTCTGTCGACACTGATACCGCTTTGGTGACTGTTTGGCTCAATTCACCCTTGATGGTTTCGGTTTGGTTGTTTTCAACTTCTTGTGTCAGGTCTTTGGCTGCGTGAAGGTAAAGTAATTCATTGTCTTTTTTGTCATCGAAGTAGAGCTCATTGCTTTCACCGGAAAGCTGGGTTTTGATGCCAGACTTTGTTGTATTGGCTTCGGCATAAGGCGGGGCATTTTTGCTGTTGTAGACGCTGCCCGTGATGATAGGTCTATCTGGATCGCCATCGATGAAAGAGACCAGTACTTCTTGTCCGGCACGCGGCACAAATTGAGCACCGTAACCACTTCCCGCAAGCATCTGTGCAACACGAACATAGCAACTGGTTTTGTCACCGCTTGCGTCTGTATCCCATTGGAACTGAATACGCACACGACCTTGTTCGTCCTGATTAATATCACCCGCGGTTGAGCCTGCAACGACTGCGCTCTGTAAACCCTGAACCACTTGTTTTGAGCGAGGTTGAGGGTAGTGAGGGGTATCTTTTGGGATCACTTTCAGTCTGGTGCTGCTCTGTGCACTTTCAGTGTATTCCACTTCCATACTGATGACCGAAAAGTCGCCAAGTTGATCTTTGTCTAGATGGCTTGAGAGCGAGAAGTAAGTACCGAGCTCGAAGAGATCATGTTTTGCGCTGGCAATGACACTTTGGTAATCCTGCTCGACATACTCGATTCGACGTTTGGCAAGATTGCTTGAGAGATCCGTCATGTCACCACTGATACCCAAAGTCGGGTAACGCGTGTTGGCGAGTTTAGTGTTGTTGGCAATGGTATTGCTGGAGGTTTTACTGCCGCTGGTGATGAGTTTCGTCTGCGAATAATCGTAGCTTGATAGCTCAACACTCGCGCCATGAAAGGCGACGGTAGGGCACCAATCTTCAAGCAAAGGAAGTGAGCCTGTCGGCGCTTCCTTCATATCAAATTTCGCTGTGCTGGCTTTATCAAATGGGGTTTGAGCATCTTGCAAAATCATGGTGTGTGAACCACTCGCATGCTCAAAATAATAATGAACGCCTTCTTCAGCGAGCAGGCGAGAAACGAAGTCAAAATCCGATTCATTATATTGCAAACAATATTCACGCTTGGTCGAAGGCATGCTGGATATTTTATAGTTACCTTTGAAACCTGCGTTATCGAAAATATCACTGACAATTTCTTGTGTGGATTGATTTTGATAAACCCGGAAAGAATGTGTGTGTTTTAATAACCAAAACCACGGTTTGAGCGTTATTTCGTATTGGTGATTTTGCAAATTAGAATCCATTCCTAAATGTTGGATCAATGTCACAACTCCATTGTAGGAACGATTGAGTGTATTGCTGCCAGATTCGTTGAAATAACGGTTTATTGTAAGGAACTGACCTAGTTGATCTTGCATGTCAAAGCCACTGGATACCAGCATTGCTTTGATTTCAAAGGGCTCTGATAAGGCTTGCTTTATTGTTGCATTACTTATGATATGTTCTTGATTACTTGAGTCTTTTGCAGACATCAAACTAGCCGAACTGCTGTATTTATCAGCCATTGCATATCCTTATGCTTGAACTTTTCAATAATAAAAATTTGAAATATAAATACTATTATTAATCAAATTACTCAAAAAATAGCAGTATTAGATCTTATTCGCTATTCGATTTATTAAAAGAAAAGGAGTTCTTTATGGCGAGTCAAAATGCAAAAAAGATGGCGAAAGAATTTTTGCAAAATGTAGAAAAGGACAGTAAGTCATATCACAAAAGTTGGGCGAGAAAATTCGGTAATAAATACCAATCTGCCAAGAACTGGGTAAAACGTGACAAGAAAATGGTCGCGATGGATATTGCGCAAAAAGGGGTAAGGACTGGTATCGGGATGATTCCATTTCCCGGCTCGAAAGAGGGGGCAGCCCTGTTGGAAGTCGCAGGTGGTGCAGCGTTAAAAGCAGCATCTCGTAAAGCGTGGGAAGAGGGCTCAAAGAAAGGCGTTAAATCTCTTCTTAACAAAAAAATTGAATCTGCTCGCAAGCAGCTTAAAACCAACTCGGTAGGAAAAGTCGATCACGAGTTCCTGGCGCTTTCTGCGCGTAAGCGTGATGAACACATTCATGCGATTCGTAAGTTAGTGAAGTACGAGGTGAAGTTGTTACCAAAGCGTTCTGATGAGCTCAGTTTGCGTTTATTCAAGCTTAAAGAGGCGATCAATGAATCCCGTGTGAAACTCAATAAAACCACCATGTCTTCCACATCGGCTATCGATAACATGCAAGCTTGGACGGAGTTCTTTTCTGCCATCAAAGAGGTGGAGCACTACCAAGCGAAATTGCGTGAAAGCCTGATTCAAGTGCAAGAAATCACCAAGGATGTGGAGTGGTTCTTGGCGGCTTCTGAAGCAACGACGGATCAGATGAATGCGCAAAACTTACCGCAACTGGAAGAGGCGTTTGACCAGATCCGCCGTAGTTACGGCAACATCAATTCGCTGAAACAACTGCAAGATATGATGCTAGAGAGAAACCTCGTTGAATCCGGTTTGTTGGATGAAAAAGACTTAACCTACAAGCTGGTCAACTAAGCAAATATGACCGTTCGTTAGCAAATTAAACACAAATAGGGAGCTGATGTGCTCCCTAATTCTTTTTACTTGCTGAATTTATTGAATTTTTATTGTCGACAATTTCAGCTTGTTCTTATCGAACTGAATGTTTTTCCACTCATAAATCACTCAGTAACACTATACCTTAGTCTAAATTGTCGACAATTTGCTTGATTGTCGACAATCTGATCGTCTATTTTATATTCAAGTTAACAAATTGTTGACACTTTGGTTTCTAAATACGAGTGCCTTGAATATGAATACAGAATTGAAAACTCGTCATAAAGTGATTGTCTCTGAAAAAGAGCACACTAAATCTGAATCGCTGACCGAATCGTTAGTGGAAGCGATTGTGAGTGGTGAAATTGAACCGGGCAGTAAAATCTCAGAGCCTGAATTAGCCAAGAAATATCAAGTGAGTAGAGGTCCTTTACGTGAAGCCATGATGCGCCTTGAAGGACTTGGTTTGATTGAGCGCATTCCGCATGTTGGTGCTCGCGTTATCACTTTCTCTCCAGAAAAACTCATCGAATTGTATTCAGTCCGCGAAGCATTAGAGGGTATGGCTGCCAGACTTGCGGCTCGCTATATCACTCAAGAAGAATTACTCAGTTTGGAAATGCTATTGTCGACACATTCCAAACATATAGACGAAGTTGAAGGATCGTCTTACTTCCACCAGCATGGTGACTTCGACTTCCACTATCGAATCATTCAAGCGAGCCGAAACAGCAAGCTTATCTCTCTGCTTTGCGACGAGTTGTATCACTTGTTGCGCATGTATCGTTACCAATCACCACGAGCGCAATCTCGTCCTAACGAAGCACTCAACGAACACAAATTCATTCTGCAAGCGATTCGCAACCGTGATGAAGAACTGGCAGAAATGCTGATGAGAAGGCACATCTCAGGCAGCCGAAAACTAATCGAATTACAGATTCTACATTCTGAAAGTAAAGATAGAGAACAAGACTAGAAGGAAATTGTCATGAGCTTATCTCCGGGGGCGAAGTTCAGACTCGCCATTGAGCAAAACAACCCGCTGCAGATCGTCGGCACCATTAACCCATACTGCGCCATGATGGCGAAAAACTTGGGTCACCAAGCTATCTATTTGTCGGGTGGCGGCATCGCTAACGCGTCTTACGGCTTGCCAGATCTTGGCATTACGACATTGAACGACGTTTTGGTGGACGTAGACCGCATCACCAACGCGTGTGATTTGCCGTTATTGGTTGATATCGATACCGGTTTTGGTGGAGCTTTTAACATCGCACGCACTATCAAAGCGATGGAAAAAGCCGGTGCGGCGGCAGTGCACATGGAAGACCAAGTGGCGCAGAAGCGTTGTGGTCATCGCCCAAACAAAGCGATTGTTAGCCAACAAGAAATGGTTGATCGAGTGAAAGCGGCGGTGGATGCGCGTAATGACGAGAACTTTGTCATTATGGCTCGCACTGATGCACTAGCAGTAGAAGGCATGGACAGTGCAATTGAACGTGCGATTGCATGTGTGGAAGCGGGCGCAGACATGATCTTCCCAGAGGCAATGAATCAGCTAGACCAATATCAACAGTTCTCGGCAGCGCTCGGAGACGCGACAGGGAAGCACGTTCCAATTCTTGCCAACATTACTGAATTTGGACAAACGCCGTTATACGGCTGTGAAGAGTTAGCCCAATCCAAAGTGGATATGGTTTTGTACCCATTGAGCGCATTCCGTGCAATGAACAAAGCGGCTGAGATGGTTTACAAACACTTACTAGAAGTTGGTAACCAAGAAGCGTTGCTTGATTCAATGCAGACACGAAAAGAGCTGTATGAGCACCTTAATTACCACGACTACGAGAATAAGTTAGACAAGCTGTTTTCGGAGGGTAAATAAGGTCAACAAAGAAACAAACGGAAGCCCAAGAAAAGAATCTCTAATCCAATAACGTGAAAATTGTCTGATTCAAAAGAGCCCACTAAGAGAGCCAAATCAGACAGAAAAGGAGTTCAACAATGCCTCATTCTGTAGAAAAGAAAGCTGAGATAGGTGGCGCAGGTCTACGCGGTCAAAGCGCTGGAAGCACAGCTTTATGCACTGTCGGTAAAACGGGGACGGGTCTAACGTATCGTGGTTACGATATTACGGACTTGGCAAATCATGCTCAATTTGAAGAAGTCGCGCATTTGCTGTTACGCGGTCACTTACCTAATCAACAAGAGCTAGACGCCTACAAGACACATCTATTGAGCTTGCGTGGCTTACCAGCGGAGCTTAAGCAAGCGTTAGAGCTGATCCCTTCTGATGCTCACCCGATGGACGTTATGCGCACAGGTTGCTCTATGCTGGGTAACTTAGAGCAAGAAATGGACTTTGAGCAACAGCTCCATGCTACTGAGCGAATGCTGGCGCTTTTCCCTGCCATCATTTGTTACTGGTATCGCTTCAGCCACGATGGCGTACGAATCAAAACGCACGATAACAGCGAAGACTGCATAGGCGGCTACTTCCTAAAACTCCTTACTGATAAAGCACCAAGCGAAACGCACAAAAAGGTGATGCACTGTTCTTTGATTCTTTATGCAGAGCATGAGTTTAATGCCTCAACATTTGCGGCGCGCGTGTGTGCTTCTACGCTTTCTGATCTTCATTCTTGTATCACAGCTGCTATCGGCACGCTACGTGGTCCACTTCATGGCGGTGCAAACGAAGCGGCGATGGAGATGATTCAAGATTGGCAAACGCCAGATGAAGCAGAAGCCAACATTCTTCAGATGTTAAAGAACAAAGACAAAATCATGGGCTTTGGGCATGCGATTTATCGCGAAAGTGATCCTCGTAATGCACTGATCAAGCGTTGGTCAGAAGCGTTATCGAAAGAGGTGGGTGACACACATCTTTACGCGGTCTCTGAGCGTGTGGAATCCGTCATGAAGCGCGAGAAAGGTCTGTTCTGTAATGCCGACTTCTTCCATGCTTCGGCTTACCACTTCATGGATATTCCAACCAAATTGTTTACGCCAATCTTTGTGATGAGCCGACTGACAGGCTGGGCGGCGCACGTGTATGAACAACGCGCGAACAACCGAATCATTCGCCCAAGTGCGGATTATACCGGACCGGATCATCAAAACTGGGTGCCAATCGAACAACGCTAGCGCGTGACGCCTCTTTGTGAGCTTCGTCTTTCATGGCATTCACAAGGGGCGTCTCTTTCACCGCGAATCCATTTCAAAAACAGTATCGCGGTGCGTTCAGGCACAAGATGTACACTAAAGCGGAAGCAAGCCCATGAGTATCACCACAAATATAAATACTCAATATCGTAAGCCGCTCCCGGGAACCCAACTCGATTATTTTGATACCCGAGAAGCAGTTAACGATATTTCTCCTGGAGCCTATGAAAAGCTCCCATACACCTCACGCGTTTTAGCCGAGCAGTTGGTTCGTCGCTGCGATCCAAGCACGCTCACTGATAGCCTAAAACAGTTAATAGAACGCAAGCGTGATCTTGATTTTCCTTGGTATCCGGCCCGCGTGGTTTGTCATGACATTCTTGGACAAACCGCATTGGTCGACCTTGCTGGTCTGCGTGATGCGATTGCCGAACAAGGCGGTGATCCAGCGAAAGTAAACCCAGTGGTTGAAACGCAATTGATCGTTGACCATTCACTTGCTGTTGAACACGCAGGCTTTGACCCTGAGGCGTTTGAGAAAAACCGCGCGATAGAAGAGCGCAGAAACGAAGACCGATTCCATTTTATTGAGTGGTGTAAAACGGCGTTTGAGAACGTCAGTGTTATTCCTGCGGGTAACGGCATCATGCACCAAATCAACTTGGAGAAGATGTCTCCGGTTGTGCAAGCCAAGCAAGGCATTGCTTACCCAGATACCTGTGTCGGCACAGACAGTCACACACCTCACGTTGATTCTCTTGGCGTTATTGCGATTGGTGTCGGCGGATTAGAGGCGGAGACGGTTATGCTTGGTCGCCCGTCGATGATGCGTCTGCCAGACATTGTTGGTGTGAAGCTGACTGGTAAGCGTCAACCGGGTATTACCGCTACCGATATCGTACTAGCGATTACTGAGTTTTTGCGAAATGAACGCGTGGTTTCATCCTATCTCGAATTCTTTGGCGAAGGGGCTCGAGATCTAACCATTGGTGACCGCGCGACCATCTCAAACATGACGCCAGAATACGGCGCAACCGCTGGGATGTTCTACATTGATGAGCAGACCATTAATTACCTCAAACTGACAGGGCGCGATGATCAACAGGTCGACTTGGTAGAGAAGTACGCCAAGCAAACTGGTCTATGGGCAGATGATTTAGACACGGCGGTTTACGAGCGCGTACTTGAGTTTGATTTATCCCAAGTCGGCCGCAATTTGGCAGGTCCATCTAATCCTCATCGTCGTTTACCTACCGCAGAGCTTGCTGAACGTGGTGTTTCTGGCGAGTGGCAAGAGAAGAAAGGCGAACTTCCAGATGGCGCTGTGATCATCGCGGCGATTACTTCTTGTACCAATACCAGTAATCCAAGAAACGTTGTGGCAGCAGGTCTGGTCGCTAAGAAAGCGAATGAGCTTGGCTTGGTGCGCAAACCTTGGGTGAAGTCTTCATTTGCTCCGGGTTCTAAAGTTGCTCGACTCTACCTTGAAGAATCTGGCTTACTCCCTGAATTGGAGAAACTTGGTTTTGGTATCGTCGCTTATGCGTGTACAACCTGTAACGGTATGAGTGGCGCACTTGACCCGAAAATCCAACAAGAAATCATCGACCGAGATCTGTATTCAACGGCGGTACTTTCTGGGAACCGCAACTTTGATGGTCGAATTCATCCATACGCAAAACAAGCATTTTTAGCATCGCCACCTTTGGTCGTTGCTTACGCGTTAGCTGGTACGATTCGTTTTGATATCGAACGTGATTCTTTAGGTACAGACAAAGACGGTAAGCCGGTTTATCTCAACGACTTGTGGCCAACGGATGAAGAAATTGATGCTGTGGTGGGTGAGTACGTTAAGCCAGATCAGTTTAATCAAGTCTACATTCAAATGTTCAAACTGAATGATGAGGCTCGTAACCCGAATCCGCTCTATGATTGGCGTCCGATGAGTACGTATATCCGAAGACCTCCCTACTGGCAAAAAGAGGGGGAGGGAGCACTGGCTGGTGAGCGAACTCTGTCTTCAATGCGTCCTCTTGCCGTTTTAGGCGACAACATTACAACCGACCATTTGTCGCCATCGAACGCAATTTTGGCAAGCAGCGCCGCAGGCGAATACCTCGCGAAGATGGGCGTGCCAGAAGAAGACTTTAACTCATACGCGACTCACCGAGGCGATCACTTAACCGCGCAGCGCGCTACTTTCGCTAACCCAAAACTTTTTAACGAAATGGTCAAGGAAAATGGCGAAGTCGTGCAAGGATCGCTGGCGAGAGTTGAACCTGAAGGCAAAGTGACGCGCATGTGGGAAGCGATTGAGACTTACATGAATCGTAAGCAGCCACTTATCGTGGTCGCAGGTGCGGATTATGGTCAAGGTTCGTCGCGAGATTGGGCGGCGAAAGGCGTTCGCTTGGCGGGTGTAGAAGCCATTGTAGCTGAAGGGTTTGAGCGTATTCACCGTACCAACTTAGTTGGGATGGGCGTACTTCCTCTGCAATTTAAAGATGGTGTGAACCGAAAGACACTCGAATTAGATGGCACTGAACTTTATGACGTTATAGGCGATATCACTCCTGGTGCTGATTTGGCGTTGGTGATTACCCGTGCTAATGGCAAAAAGGTTGATGTGCCGGTGACTTGTCGACTCGATACCGAAGATGAAGTTCACGTGTACAAAGCGGGCGGTGTGTTACAGCGCTTTGCTCAAGATTTCCTCTCGCAATAGATAGCGCAATAACGGAGCAAGATATGGATAGCAAGATGCAAAGCCAAATCAAAGTCCCGGCGACTTACATGCGCGGCGGTACGAGCAAAGGAGTGTTCTTCAACCTTGAAGACTTGCCACAGCCAGCGCAAGTCGCAGGTGAGGCAAGAGACAAACTGCTACTTCGTGTGATTGGCAGCCCAGATCCGTACGCAAAACAAATTGATGGCATGGGCGGCGCGACTTCCAGCACCAGTAAAACTGTGATTGTGTCGCGCAGTGAGCGAGCTAATCACGACGTTGATTACCTGTTCGGGCAAGTATCGATAGATAAGCCGTTTGTCGATTGGAGTGGTAACTGTGGCAACCTTTCTGCTGCAGTCGGACCTTTCGCCATTCATGCAAGGTTGATCGACGAAGATCGTATTCCTCAAAACGGCATCGTTACCGTTCGTGTATGGCAGGTAAATATTGGCAAAACCATATTGATTCATGTGCCAATCGTAAATGGTTTCGTTCAAGAAACAGGGGAGTTTGAGCTTGATGGTGTGACGTTCCCTGCGGCAGAAATCCAAGTTGATTTTGTCGACCCTGCTGATGGCGAAGGAAGCATGTTTCCAACCGGCAATCTAGTAGACGATTTAGTCGTGCCAGATGTAGGGACCTTCAATGCCACCTTCATCAACGCAGGCATACCGACAATCTTCGTAGACGCAGAAGCGCTGGGTTACCAAGGCACTGAGCTTCAAGATGACATCAATAACGATGAATTTGCGCTCTCGAGGTTTGAGTCCATTCGTGCTCATGGCGCGCTAAAAATGGGGCTGATTGATTCGCTCGAAGAGGCTCAAACACGTCAACATACGCCTAAGATTGCGTTTGTTTCCCAGCCTAAATCCTATTTATCGTCGAGTGGTAAAGCCGTAGAGGCAGGTGAGGTCGATATTCTCGTCCGAGCTTTATCTATGGGCAAACTTCACCACGCCATGATGGGAACCGCAGCGGTTGCCATTGCTTCCGCTGCATGCGTTCCCGGTACTGTGGTTAATTTGGCCGCTGGCGGCGGCGAGAGAGAATCTGTGACGTTTGGGCATCCATCAGGAACGCTTAAGGTGGGGGCAAAAGCCAAACAAACAGAACAAGGTTGGGTGGTTGAGAAAGTCATTATGAGCCGCAGCGCGAGAATACTGATGGAGGGCTGTGTGCGTGTTCCCTCCAATGTCTTTGAATAACACAATTGCATGGTAGTGATACTTAAGAGAAGCAATGTCAGGACATACTGGAGGAAGCAATATGTCTGCATATCAAAAAGAATACCTTTGGGCACAAAATGAACCGGAAAACTTTTGGCGTGCTCAAGCTGAAAACATCGATTGGTTTGAAGCGCCAAATACCATCTTGCAAGCTGACGAACATGGGATTGAACGTTGGTTTCCTGATGGCGTATTGAACACATCATGGCTCGCCTTGGATTATCATTGCGAGCAAGGAAGGGGGGATAAAACCGCACTGATTTATGATTCGCCAGTGACGGGTCAAAAACAAACTTACAGCTATCAAGCTCTGCGCGACCAAGTGGCAAAAATCGCGGGCATGCTTTCTAATCAAGGCGTAACCAAAGGCGATCGTGTGGTCGTCTACATGCCGATGATCCCAGAAGCGGCGATGGCGATGCTGGCTTGTGCTCGATTGGGTGCGATTCACTCGGTGGTGTTTGGCGGTTTTGCCCCGAATGAGCTTGCCGTTCGAATTGAAGATGCGGAACCCAAAGTCATCATGACGGCGTCTTGTGGCATCGAAATTA
Organism: Vibrio jasicida 090810c; assembly: GCF_002887615.1. Lineage (NCBI taxonomy): Bacteria > Pseudomonadati > Pseudomonadota > Gammaproteobacteria > Vibrionales > Vibrionaceae > Vibrio > Vibrio jasicida. The sequence continues at coordinate 356,200 of NZ_CP025792.1, forward strand.
ACAAGGTGATCCCGTACAAACCCATGGTTGATAAAGCCATTATGGACAGCCGTTGGAAGCCTGAGAAAGTCTTTGTTCTTCAACGCCCGCAGTGCGAAGCCGAACTTAACCTTGAACGTGATTTAGATTGGCAGCAAGAATACGCGCAAGCTTTGCCTCATGCGTGTGTCCCTGTGCTAGCGACAGATCCTCTTTATATTCTGTATACCTCTGGCACAACAGGGAAACCAAAAGGCGTGGTGCGTGACAATGGTGGTCATGCCGTGGCGATGAAATATTCGATGACGTCGATTTATAACATTCCTCAAGATGGTGTGTTCTGGGCTGCATCGGATGTAGGATGGGTCGTTGGTCACTCTTATATTGTGTACGCACCGTTGATTCATGGCTGTACAACTATTCTATTTGAAGGCAAACCAGTGAGAACACCGGATCCGGGTGCATTCTGGCGTGTTTGTGATGAATACAAAGTGGATGTGCTTTTTTCCGCGCCAACCGCTTTTCGTGCAATTAAGAAAGAAGACCCAGAAGGCGAGTTCATTAAGCAATACGACTTGTCCAACCTCGACTCAATATTTATGGCAGGCGAACGCCTTGACCCACCAACGCTAGAATGGGTTGAAAGCAAAGCAAATAAGCCGGTCATTGACCACTGGTGGCAAACGGAGACCGGATGGGCTATCGCGGGCAATCCGACCGGTATCGAGATGATGCCGGTAAAAGCAGGCTCTGCTACCAAGCCGATACCTGGATATCAGGTCGAAATTCTCAACGAAATGGGCATGCCAGTAGGTGCAAACCAACAAGGTTTTGTGGCTTTGAAGCGCCCATTACCACCAAGCTGTTTACCGACTGTCTGGCGCAACCATGACCGCTTTGAAACTGGTTATCTAAGTCAATTTCCGGGTTACTACGTATCGGGAGATGGCGGTTACCTAGATGAAGATGGTTATCTGTTTATTATGGGTCGTATTGACGACGTAATTAACGTTGCTGGTCACCGTCTGTCTACTGGCGAGATGGAAGAAATCGTTGGTGGTCACCCAGCGATTGCGGAATGTGCGGTAGTCGGTATCCACGATGAGTTAAAAGGACAGCTACCACTTGGGTTCGTGGTTCTTAAAGATGGCGTGAAGATTGATGATCTAACGCTAGAAGGTGAGTTGGTGGGTAAAGTACGCAACGAGATTGGCGCTGTGGCTTGCTTTAAACATGCGCTGGTTGTTGACCGTTTACCAAAGACTCGCTCAGGTAAAATTTTGCGAAGAACCATTCGTCAAATAGCCGATGGCGAGCAATACGTGGTGCCATCAACCATTGATGATCCATCCAGTCTTGGCGAAATCGAACGAGTGCTTAAACGTGACTAGTTAAGTACGATCTTAATTAAGTGGCCCTTAGGTTACCTAGGAGCAAGCGCAAACACCGGAGCCTCTTGCTTTGTCGGCAAGAGGCTTTTGCATTCCTGCTTGCCTAAACTCGTGTTTAAACACACACTATATGGATTCTTGTTTTTGGCTTCTTTTCCTATGTCTACTTTTGTAATCAAACCAGCGCTTTTTGACGATCTTGAACAACTTAATGATTTGATGTTCGAGCTGCATGATGAGCACCATATCCAATCCCCAGAGCTGTTTAAAACCGCAGAAGAAATCGAACAAGAAAAGAGTATTGCTCGCTATCTCGATAATCCTGAATGTTTGGTGTATGTCGCTAGAGTAGAGGATGAGATCATCGGCTTTGTGTCCGGGCATTTCTGCGAGCTTATTTCTACGGTTAGTAAGCCTGTGATGATGGGAAGCGTTGATGAGCTATACGTTTTACCCGAGTATCGCAAGCAAGGTACCGCGAAGGCTTTGATTGAAAAAATTGAAGCGACGTTCGTCGACTATGGCGTAAAACAAATGTTCGTTGAGGTGTGGGATTTCAATCAAACCGCAATTTCTCTTTATGAAAACCAAGGGTTTGATCATCATATTCATTGGTTAAGAAAGTCGTTATCTGAACGTTAATTAATGCGTAGCTAAGACGGTAACTTAGTGACTTATGTAATCTGACGGTGCAAAAGTTGAGTCTACTAGTCAGTATTTGCTATTAGTTGCGTCGCAATGTGCGGCGACTCACTCTCATCCAAATTGGTGATGTTGTTTTTGTTTGCTTGTTTTGTAAGTGGCACATGAATAGTGCCTCATAAAACAAGAGGAAAATAACATTGAACCTATCAAAAACCTTACTTGCAACGGCGTTATTGCCAATGTTGGCAAGTGCAGATCAAGTCACGCAGACACAAAACAATGAAATTCAGCCGGATATCGTGGGTGGTATCACGGCAAACCCCAATGACTGGAAATTTTACACGCAGATAGTCAGCCGCAATGGTAATCGTTCTTTTTGCGGAGCGAGTTATATTGGGGATGGTTTCGTACTTACTGCTGCCCATTGTGTGGACGGTGACACACCAAATCAGATAGCGGTAAAAATTGGTGGTGTGATTTATAACGGTACCGATGGTGTACGCTCCAACGTTAGCCAGATCTATGTTCACCCTTCTTATAATGCTTCTACGCTTTCTAACGACATCGCATTGCTTAAGCTCAGTTCAATTCCCTCTGGTGTTGCGAAAGTGGATATAGCCGCAGGCAGTGTCTCGCAATATGCAGGTGTCGGTGATTGGTTAACCGTCGCTGGCCTAGGCCGAACTTCGGAGGGGGGCAGTTCACCAACCGCGCTGCAAGAAGTGGATGTTCCTCTGGTCTCTGATGCGACTTGTCGACAAGCTGGCGGCAATTACACCACAGTTGGCTCCGTATCATTCTGTGCGGGTGTTCCGCAAGGTGGCATTGATTCTTGTCAGGGAGACAGCGGCGGTCCCATCGTCATTAAGAACAACGGTCTCGTCACTCAGCTAGGTATCGTCAGTTGGGGTATAGGTTGTGCCCGACCGGGTAAGTACGGCGTGTATAGCGACATTGCGGTGTTACGCAGTTTTGTTGATGGCGTAGTAGGTACGACAACGCCTCCGACAGATAATGTTTCTGTTGGTTACACGGCAAATCAGACTTTGAGTTCTTTTAAAGTGGGCGAGCTGAAGCAACACAGTTTCAGTATTCAAAATATCGGTAATGTTGCGTTTACTGTCGAAAGTGTGGGATTGCAAAGTTCTGGAGTCACGAAATCTGCGATGATCACCAGAGACCAATGTGCACTATCGACCCTTAGTGCAGGAAGTTCATGTGTTGTTGACGTTGAGTTTGGAGCATCTCAAACTGGGAATGCGAGCGTTACGCTGAACTTTGGTATTGATAAAGCCAGTACTACATACCAAGCTGTGGCAACAGCTTCCGCGACCAGTGGAACGACACCCCCGTCAGGCAGTTGTGACAATGAGTGGCAAGTGAGTGGTGTATACAACACGGGTGAAACCGTTACTTGGGCTGGTCAATTATGGCAAGCGCAATGGTGGACTCAAGGCGATAACCCATCAGAATCTGGCCCATGGGGAGTATGGCAGCCAATTGGCAGTTCAGATTGTTCTGGGACTAATCCTCCGGTAGAGCCTCCAACAGAGCCTACACCACCAACGCCGCCAACTTCGGGTGATGCTTACCAAGCGGGTACGAATTATTCTGCAGGGGATGTGGTGACGAATAATGGTGCAAGTTATCAATGTAAGCCTTGGCCAAACAGTTTGTGGTGTGGCTCAACTCCAAGTGCATATGAGCCGGGCGTGGGCTCAGCTTGGACAGATGCATGGTTAAAGCTGTAAAAGTATAAATGAATCATAAAGAGAGTTTATTTGTTGTCGACAATAAGCTCTCTTTCTTGTTTCAATTCTGAGAAGGCGTAAAATCCACGTAAATTCCTCTGACGTTAACTTAATATAACTGGCAAAATCGCAGCCAATATTTCGAGTTATGTCTGATTTTTGTCAGAACTATTTTGAAGAGTGTCGCAAAGCGTTTTTTGACATGTGTGCTAAATGTACAACTGGTTACTTAATTTATGTCGAAAAATATTGGTAATCCTGCCATCATAGCTGAGTGATTCTTCTTTTTTGTTAAAGGTCGTATTTTGTGCTGAGACAGCTGTTTTTTCTCATCCTGTATTCCATTTCTTTGTTTGTATCTCCTACATCTGCCGCGAATCCTCTTCCTGAAGACGTTAAAGGGGCGCTTTGTATTGTCCGCGCAGATGACAAACTGGTTTTAATCCATGAAATATTAACCAATAAGATTTCTCTTCCTGGTGGCACTGTTATTGAAGGTGAGTCACCAAAGCTCGCTGCTCAGCGAGAAACTTGGGAAGAAACTGGCTTAGTTGTCACCGTTGGCGAGGAGCTAGGTAGAACGGATACAGCCGTATTCTATGATTGTGTCTCTGATTCAGAAGTGATTGCGTTTTCGATGACCAACACCTTAGATGGGAACGAGCTTCCAATTTGGTTTGCGCCGCATTATGGCGTAGAAGTCGCCTCTGCAATGATTGCAAACCCGAGCAACATGTCTGCTTCTCTTTACCGTTATCCTGCGCAATGGAAAGAGGTGGCTGAATTTTATTCGCGAGCGACAAATCAATCAGTCGTCTATGTTGACCATTTGATAGACTCCGCACCGGGTTTTCGTCAACTTGAGCTTTCTTGGATGGTTGATCTACAAAGCTGGATCGCGTCATTTTCGTCAGCAAGCCGTGAAACAACCTGTGAAGTTGCAAAATTGGTAACGAGCATCAGCAATCCAACGTTTCTGCTGTTTTTGTTCCCGTTTGTCATGATGAAGTTTGATAGCCGTTTCGTGTACCGTCTATTTTTCTCAATCACTGCGACTTCTTTGATGGTATTGGTTGCGCAACAGGGGTTCTCGCTACCAAGGCCGCATGTTTATATGCCGATCACAGAGTTAACGCATAGCTTTGGCTTTAGTTTCCCAAGCTTGCCGATCGCGATTTGGTTCTGTGTGATGACCTTCTTATTCCAAAGAACGAAGAGTTTTGGATTAAATCGAGTCACTTTGTTGACGGGCTTGGTCACTTTAACCGTAATGTTCTGCAAGTTCTTCTTAGGGACTGCGTTTATTCTGGATATGTCTGTTGGTGCGTTGCTGGGCGTTCTAGTGGCATGGCATGTTTTACGTTTGGAAGATAATCCAGAAATAGACGTCGATAGACTACTCACCTCGAAAGGGGTTTGGTTCACCATGACAGCAATTACGGCAGTGATCTCTGTTATCTGGCCATTGCCTGTGTTCACCAGTTGGTTAGCGATTTTAATTACAGCGTCTGCACTGGTTATGACATTCAAAGAGTCTGATATTCGATTTGAACGCCAGCAGATGTTGTTCGTTATTTTGGCCTTGTTGCTAGTTGATCAACTCTATCTCTACTTGGGAACAACGGTTTCGTTCAGTGGGTTCTGGTCTCTGGTCTTTAATACGTTCCATTACCCGTTGCTAATGCTGACTTTTATTACGTTAGCTAGAAAGTTGACGTGTGGAAAGCGTGCGAAACAGGGCGCTTAGCTAGAAAATGGATAACAAAAAGCCTCGCTCAAATGCGAGGCTTTTTTACATCAATTCAGATCGATTCAGAGTATTACGCGTTAAGCACAAATTTCTCGATCGATTTTGCTACACCGTGGTCATCGTTGCTGACTGTGATGTAGTCTGCGATTTGTTTGGTTTCTTCCATTGCGTTCGCCATTGCGATACCAAGACCTGCGTATTCAAGCATGTGGTGGTCGTTCTCGGCGTCGCCCATACAAATCACTTCTTCAGCTTTGATGCCTAAGTATTCTGCGATTGCCGAAACACCGACGCCTTTGTTGCTTGATGGATTCAAAAACTCCAAGAAGAAAGGCGCACTTTGCACAACTGTAAACTCTTGTTTTAGCTCTGCTGGTAGGGCTGAGATAACTTCAGTTAGTTTGCTTGGCTCTGCAACCATCATTGCTTTAATGATCGCGTGATCATCTTCTAGCGCGTCGAAGTTCATTTCGGTAATTTCAAGACCGTTAATTCTCGCTTCGATGTCTGTGTAAGGGTTGCTTTCTTCTGTGATTAGGCCGTGCTCTTGGCTGAATGCGTGAACATAAGCGCCAAGCTCTCGCGCTTTACGTGCGATCTTCTTTGCTGCTTTGCCATCGATGATCTGCTGGTGGATGATTTCTTCTGTACCAATGTTTTTTACCATTGATCCATTGTAGTAAAGCACGAAGTCTTTATCGGAATTAATGTTCAATTCGTCAAGTTTGTCTTGCATACCCTCAAGAGGGCGACCAGATGCCAATACGACAGTCACACCGGCTTCGCGAGCTTTGGCTATTGCCTGTTTGTTCTCATCTGAAATTACTTTGTCGCTGTTTAACAACGTACCGTCCATGTCGAGGGCGATCAGCTTGTACATCTTTACTTACCTTAAAATTGGGGAACCCGTGTATGAAACTACAAAAAGACCTATTTTAACAATTTATTTTTGGTTTAAATTGACCTGAGTGCGCCTCTCCATTAAGGTCTTCGCCTCGAAGTATTGTGAGTTGAGTGAGTTCTACGTTGTATAAGCTAAATGAGATGTTTGAAACCATCCAAGGGGAAGGGGTTTTCACCGGTGTGCCAGCGGTTTTCGTGCGTTTGCAAGTATGTCCGGTTGGGTGTTCTTGGTGCGATACGAAACAGACTTGGTACGCAGAAGAAGAAGACCAGCGCCAGATCGGTGATATCTTGGTGAAAACAGAAGATTCTCCAACGTGGTGTTTCGCATCTGCGGAAGACATCGTAGCTGAATACAAAAAGCAGAGCTTTAATGCGAAGCATATTGTGATCACTGGTGGCGAACCATGCATTTATGATTTACGTGCTTTGACGGCTGCATTTGAAGAAATGGGTTGCCAATGCCAAATCGAAACCAGCGGCACTTCAGAGGTCGTGACTTCAGAAAGTACATGGGTGACGGTGTCACCTAAAATTGCGATGAAGGGTAAGTTGCCAGTATTGAAGAGTGCTTTGGAGCGAGCGAATGAAATTAAACATCCGGTGGGCACCCAAAAAGACATCGATCAGCTTGATGCATTGTTGGCCTCAGCAGAAATCGCTGAAAAGACAGTAATCGCACTTCAGCCTATCAGTCAGAAGCCTCGCGCTACACAACTGTGTATTGATACCTGTGTTGCTCGCAACTGGCGTTTGTCGGTTCAAACTCATAAATACCTAAGTATTGCTTAAGCTCGGAGAGAAAGATGAAAAAAGCAGTCGTTGTTTTCAGTGGTGGGCAGGACTCTACAACATGTCTGGTTCAAGCATTAAAAGAGTTTGACGAAGTACATGCCATCACATTCGATTACGGTCAGCGTCATAAGCTGGAGATTGAAGTGGCTGAGAAAGTCGCAAAAGATCTTGGCGTCGCTGCACACAAAGTGATGGATGTTGGCTTACTGAATGAACTGGCCATTAGCTCTCTGACACGTGACGACATTCCAGTTTCTCATGAACTGCAAGAAAACGGTTTGCCGAACTCATTCGTTCCTGGTCGCAATATTTTGTTCCTAACGCTTGCTGGCATCTACGCTTATCAAATTGGCGCAGAAACCGTCATCACGGGCGTTTGTGAAACAGATTTTAGTGGCTATCCAGATTGTCGTGATGATTTCGTGAAAGCGATGAACAGTGCCTTGGTTAAGGGTATGGATCGTCAGTTTGAAATCAAAACACCGCTAATGTGGCTGAACAAAGCAGAGACATGGGCGCTGGCAGATCAATATGATGCGTTGCAACTAGTCCGTGAAAACACGCTAACGTGTTACAACGGCATCATCGGTGATGGTTGTGGTGATTGCCCGTCATGCGACCTGCGCAAAGCGGGCTTAGATGACTATCTGAACAACAAAGACGCAGTTACGCAGTCGTTGATTCAAAAGCAGAAGACGGAAGGTCAATAGGCTCGTTGTAAGCATCAATCATAACGTTGTGCCCACTTTGCTTCGTTTGATATAAAGCTTGGTCTAGTATCGAATATAGTTCATCAAAGTTCGTTAATGGTTTTGATGTAGACAAATAGGCCAAGCTTGCTGTTACATTCAGTACCGTAGCATTTTCAGTTTTGATCTGCTTATCAGATATCGTTTTGTGTAGGCTTTGAACACGAAATGGCACGTCGATCTCATCGACATTCTTCAGAAGTAAAATAAACTCTTCACCGCCTAAGCGCCCAAGATATTCCCCTCTATTCAACTTAGCTCTAATCGCTTTGCATACGTGCTTTAATACGATGTCGCCAGTAGGGTGGCCATATTGATCATTGATAGACTTGAAGTTATCGAGATCGATAAGCGCTAAAACATAACGCATGTCTTCGGGCGCGTTGATTGTTTGTGCTCTAATTTTCTCAATAATTGTACTTCGATTAAGTGAACCGGTAAGACGATCTAATTTCGATTTTATGTTCGTTTTTCGTTGAATAAATAGGGCGACGAATAGCAAAGTCAGTAAGCAGAAAATGACGAAGTTATATGCTCTTTTTTGTTCTGCAAGCTTTTCGACTTCGAGTAACTTTAAGTTGCGCTCATTATTTATTTTTGTCAGCTGCAACTCGTATTCATATTCATTCTTGGTTAAATCGAGTGCCTCTATTGCTTTGACATTGTTTGCATCACGGTTCGCAAGTTCTAGCGTGGCGTAATCTTGATAATGAGATAGGGCGGCAAGATGGTTGCCCTGTTCTCGATAGGTTTGCGAAAGTAAAAGTTGGGCCTTAGCTTGCAATGCTGAATTTGAGTTTTCTGTCGCAAGTTCAAGTGCGGCAATACCATGTTCTAGCGCTTTTGCGAGCATTGTGTTTTTTAAGTATGCAAACCCTGCCGCCAAATGACTTTCTGTCTCTAAGCGTTTGTTTTCATATCGTTTACCGAGCTCTAGTGCGTTCCTGATGTAAGGTACAGCACTTTGTAAGTTTCCTGATTCAACGTACGCAGAACCAAGACCAAGATAGGTCAAGCCCTTACCGTATGGGTAGTCCATGTCTTCTAAGATAGTTAGTGCATTTTTGTAGTGACTAATGGCCTTATCATAGTCTTTAGATTTGTTATACATAGCCGCAAGACTGTGTTCGACCTGAGCAACTTCAAGCGGGGAGGCTTCAAGCTGTCGAGCGAGGAGCGCTTGAATAAGGTACTGTTCTGCTTGTTCGTACTGCCCAAGTACACTCAACAAATTGCCTACATCATTGTAAACTCCTGAAGGATCGCTTTGCGTTGGCATTTTGGTTAACAAGCGACGATAAAGCTCTAGAGCTACATCGTATTCGCCGCGGTAATCGAAGTTATTAGCAATAACGCGCAGAGCTAGATCACTTGGGAAACTTTCTGGGTGGTCGATTGCTAAATGATTGTTCAAAGAAGAGCAGAAGAAATTGGCTTTGTGGTACTGACCTTGTTGATTCAAGGTGTAGCACAATTGATAGTTCATTAAGGCTTTGCTTTCTACATCCTGATGCTGCTTGGTGCTTTGTAGCAACGCGGTGAAAAGGTTGACAGAATCATCATAGTTGCCTTGTTTACGTTCTTTTAGCGCTAAAATGTATCGAGATTCTAGCTTCGCGAAACGGTTGTCTAAAATTTGGCTGCTGCCAAAGTAGGGCTGATCGATGTTGCCCATGTATTCATAGATGAGCCCGCTCACGTACAGCTTTTCACTGTCGGTATTTGCCGTGTGATAGCGATCTTGGAGCATACTCAAAGCCGATTCGACATTCGTCTTCAAAGTCGATTGATAGACAGCATGCCATTGGGTGATGCTTTGAGTGTCACTTGCGTTTGCTTGACTACCTAAAAATAGTGACGCAAGCAAAGAGAGCAGCGTACGCATAGTGATGTAACCTTATGTTCTTTCTAATATAGTTTGTTCGGTATGATATACCAATTGAGGTTGAGTCATTGTGACAAAACACGAAGGGTATAGATAATGAAATGAAGAAAACTATGCGCTCGGTCGAGCTTTATATCGAAAAGGTAAGTGAAAAGAGGAAGACCCCAGCTTGGTGCTGAGGTCTTAAAGAATTAGCTTAGGTATAGTTTAGCTAGGTCTTGAGGTTCAAGCTCTTTACCTTCTAGCTGTGCGTTCCAGTTAGCACCAACAAGAACACCATCTTCAGCAAGAGTTAAAAGCCAATCTTCAACAAAGATATCCAGAGGAATCTCTAGTACTTCAAAATCTGCCCATTCTTCAACGTTGTGTGCTTCTGCATCTTCTTTAGCAGACCAAAAAGGCATGACTTCGCTGTTTTCGAATTCAGTTGAATCGCAAGATAACCAACCTTCTTCATTGCGTAGACCCCAAACTAGCTGGTTTTCTTTTGTTTCAGCAACAAAAAGATCAAGGTTTGCTTGGATATCTGTTGTAAGTTTGCTCATTTCAAAACTCTCATTGTTATGACGCGGCTAGATTACCATTAAAGTGTCGATTCCTAAAGCATAATACGGTTTTCGTACGCTTGAAAAAACAAAAGGAGCCGAAGCTCCTTTTATTAGGTTTTTGGAAGAGTAGTGAATATGGTCCACTCTTTCTTTATCTCACCTTTATAGCCGACAACGTAAGCCGTTACTCTTCTGTTCAGTGCGTGACTCACTTCGTCGGTACCCTCTGTCGCTAAATGGGTATCACCAAAACCGACAATGCGAACTCGGTTAGTATCAATGCCATAACGCAATAGCGCTTCGCGAACATTATTTGCGCGTCGTTTTGAAAGGTCTAAGTTGTGGGAAGAACCACCCACTTTACTGGCGTAACCTTGCAGTTCAATTGAGGTAGAAGGGTACTCTTTCAGAAATTCTGAGAGTTCTCGAATTTGACGACGAAATACAGGGTTTATTTCGTCTGAATCATTGGCAAATAAAACGCGGACTTGCATCTTCTCGGATGCTTTAATGTATTCACCACACCCATCATTATCGATCTCTGACGTTACCGGAGTGCCAGGGCACAAGTCACGAGCATTGATCACGCCATCATTGTCATCATCTTGCAGATCGGCAATTTGCTGAGCATCTGGGGTTGGCATGTAATCATATTCATCATTCGTTGCTGCGAAGCTGGCAGAAGCAAAAATACTTAGAGTGAATAGAACCTTTGTTACTTTCATGGTTTAGTACTCCACCTTCTGATTCCACTCGGTCGGGACGTCAACACGTAATGCATTTAATAGCTGGCCAGTGGCGTTCATGACTCGATACTTTGCATACTGTTCAGCGTATTTAGCATCTAAATAATCTTTTCGCGCTTCAAACAATTCATTTTCTGTATTAAGTAAGTCCAGCAATGTTCGTTTACCGATACGGTACTGTTTCTCATACGCGATGACGGTTTGTGAAGCAGAGTCAACGTGATCTGATAAGAATTCCTTTTGTTGTAACGTCAGATCGAGAGCACTCCATGAGAGTCTCAAGCCTTCTTCAACGTTTCTATAAGCGCGTTCACGTAAGTCTTTTGCTTTGTTTAGTTGGTAGGCAAAACTCTCTGCATTTGCTGCGTCACTGCCCCCATTGTAAAGGTTGTAGCGCATTCTCAACATCGCAGTTGTTTCGTCACCACGCCCTTCAATACCACCAGCATCGTCACGCCATGTCTGAGCTGCTTCAACCGAAAGGGTTGGGTAATAGTTACCTTTTGACTGCTTATATTGAAACTTAGCTGAATCAACATCTGCAGTAGAAATCTTAATGACCGGATGGGAATCAAATGCCAACTCTACAGCATCATCTACCGTATATGGGATAAAGTTTTGATCGGCACGCGGAAAGGTAAGCCCTTGTGGAGATTGGCCGACAATGCGAGTAAACATGGTATGGCTATCAAACAGGTTATTTTGCGCTGCTGCTAAATTGCCGTGGGCTTTTGCCAGTCTAGCCTCAACTTGAGTCAAGTCAGCTGTTGAACCAATACCAGAGTCGACGCGCTTTTTAATGTCTTGATAAATTTTCTTGTGAACTTTCAAATTATTTTCGGAGAGTGTCAGGATTTCATAAGCCTTCACTGCATCCAAATAAACTTTAGTCACTTCTAGCGCTGTATCTTGAGCATCAGCAAGTAATTGATAGCGTACTGATTCTGCATCAGCTGCGGTTCTATCAATATCATTCAATGTTGCCGAACCATCCCAAATAAGCTGGGTAAGCGTGACAGTTGCTTCTTTACGCGTTAAATCCGTTGATTCGCGGCCCGCTTCTGCAGGATCGATACCTTCGTATCCAATACCCGCATCAAGGTCGACAGAGGGAAGGTAAGCGCCACTCGAGGCTTCATTCACATACTGCTTACTTACGAATTCATTAAACGCACTTTTTATGTCTGGGTTTGTTTTAAGCGTATTTTCAACCGCTTGCTCTAATGTTTGCCCTAAAGCAGGGCTAGCGGCGAGCACACCCAAGCAAAAGGCGTTGGCACGAGTCCACTTCACTGTGATTCTCCTAGATTGTGAATTGTCTGGGGTGAGAAATCGTTCTTATAGATAGCGACACCTCTATAGGCGTCAATAATTTAACGTACAAAGCTATTAACAATCAACTATGGAACTAGTTGCTATGCTTGTCGATGTGTAAGCAAATCTTCAGTTACCGCACGGAAGGCACTTTATATTCTGAATAAAGATCATATTTTCAACGCCTTGTTCAGCATGGGTGTCTATATATTAGTGACGGTAGTCTCTTTTTATCACATGACACATCCTTCTGAGTAATATGTGACTTAGAAGTTGTAATTTAGTGTTAATGCACTGTTATTGCGTTATATATTCGGGCAATATATAACGAATAAGTATCAATGGTCAAAATGTTGACAGTAATTTTAGGTCAGAGGTTTATATGGATCGTACAGCCTTAGTTTCACTTGGTGGGCAATTAGTCGTAATAGGTTTGGATGGGCAGTTAAGAGCGCTTGCCGAAAACGAACAACCGTCACCTGGTGAGTTGATTGTTTCTAAAACTGGAGCTGAACCAGATAAGCTTCAGGTTTTAGTTGCAAAACAAGAAGGGGTGCAAGACGTTTCTGACGATGTTGCTCAAATTATTGACGCTCTTCGAGAAGGGCAAGACCCAACGTTGCTAAACGAAGATTTTGCACCAGCTGCAGGTCAAAGTAACGGTTCTAGTTTGCAAACTAGCGGCACTGTTGAACGCACTGCTGCAGAATTATTAGCCGACACGGATTTTGAAACGACCGGGTTGGCAGCGCTAGGTTTTTCTGAAACTCAGAATTTGTCATTAGCTGAGCTCTACTTAAGTAATATCCGTTCTGACGAAACATCTCCGACAGTTACCCCTGTGGCGCCTGTTGCGGAAGATGACAATATTCAAACCGACGAAGATATACCTGTCACAATTGATGTTCTAGCTAATGATACCGATCAAGACAGTGAAAACTTATCTATCGAATCTGCTACCGTGCCTGATGAGCAAGGAACAGTAGAAATTGTTGATGGTGAGTTGATCTTTACTCCTGCTGAGGATTTCAATGGTGACGCAACGGTTACTTATGTAGTGACTGATGGAGAAATGACAGACGAAGCATCTGTGACAATCAGTGTGAATCCTGTTAACGATGCGCCAGTAGCAGTAGACGATATCGCTACCACCGATGAAGATACTCCGGTTACGATTGATGTTTTGCCAAATGATACTGATCTAGATAACGATACGTTAACCATCGTGAGTGCATCTGTTCCTATTGAACAAGGTATTGTTGAGATCGTAGATGGCAAACTTGTTTTCACTCCAGCGGAGAATTTCAACGGCGAAGCAACTATCACTTATGTTGTTAGCGATGGTGAACTAACAGATGAAGCAACGGTTTCGGTAATAGTTAATCCACTTAATGATGCTCCGACAACCGAAAATGCTATCCCATCCCAAGTTCTACCTGAGGATTTTGCTGAATACACCATTAACTTGAATGACGCATTTAGCGATGTTGACGACGCAGATAGCGAATTGACGTTTGCCGTTTCTGGTAACAGCAACATTCAAGTATCGATCGTCGATGGTATCGCAACGATCACCCCAAAAGCAGACTGGAACGGTTCTGAAGAGCTAACGTTCACCGCGACAGATCCTGATGGGGAAGTCGTTAGCCAAACGGTTGATTTCACGGTTAACGCTGTCGCCGACATTGTCGCTGACAGTGCGGATATCGTTGAAGACACACCAACAATTTTGGATGTATTAGACAATGATAGCTTTGAAGGCCAATCACCAGTTGTATCCGTAGAAGCGGGCGATGGCCCTGCAAATGGCAGTGTGTTTGTGAACAACGACGGTACGGTCACTTACACACCAAACCAAGATTACAACGGTGCGGATGAGTTCACTTACACAGTCACGTCTGGTGGTGTCACTGAAACCACAACAGTATCTCTAAACGTTACCCCAGAAAACGACAAGCCAGTGGTGGAAAACACCCTTGCAGACCAAGTTCTACCTGAGGACTTTACGCCTTATACCATCGATTTAAATGACGCGTTTAGTGATGTTGACGACGCAGACAGCGAATTGACGTTTAGCGTTTCTGGTAACAGCAACATTCAAGTATCGATTGTTGATGGCATCGCGACGATTATACCAACTGCAGACTGGAATGGTTCTGAAGAGCTGACGTTTACTGCGACAGATCTAAGCGGTTTGGAAGTTAGGCAGACGGTTGATTTCACAGTCAACGCCGTTGCCGACATTGTCGCTGACAGCGCAGATATCGTTGAAGACACCCCAACAATTTTGAACGTGTTGGACAACGATAGCTTCGAAGGCCAATCGCCAGTTGTATCCGTAGAAGCGGGTGATGGCCCTGCAAATGGCAGTGTGTTTGTGAACAATGACGGTACCATTACCTACACACCAAACCAAGATTACAATGGTGCGGATGAGTTCACTTACACAGTCACGTCTGGTGGTGTCACTGAAACCACAAAAGTATCTCTAAACGTTACCCCAGAGAACGACAAACCAGTGGTGGAAAACACCCTTGCAGACCAAGTTCTACCGGAAGACTTTGCTGAATACACCATTAACTTGAATGATGCCTTTAGCGATGTTGATAACGCAGATAGCGAATTGACGTTTGCCGTTTCTGGTAACAGCAATATTCAAGTATCGATTGCCGATGGTGTTGCGACGATCACCCCAACCGCTGACTGGAATGGTTCAGAAGAGTTGACGTTTACCGCGACAGATCCTGATGGTGAAAGCGTTAGCCAGACGGTTGATTTCACAGTTAACGCTGTTGCTGATATTGTTGCAGATAGTGCAGATATCGTTGAAGACACACCAACAATTTTGGATGTGTTAGACAACGACAGCTTCGAAGGCCAATCGCCAGTTGTATCCGTAGAAGCGGGCAATAGCCCTGCAAATGGCAGTGTGGTTGTGAACAACGACGGCACAATTACTTACACGCCAGACCAAGACTACAACGGTGCGGATGAGTTCACTTACACCGTTACTTCTGGTGGTGTAACTGAAACCACAACGGTTACGCTGAACGTTACTCCTGTAAACGATAAGCCAGTGGTTGAAAACACCATTGCTGCCCAAGTTCTACCGGAAGATTTTGCTGAATACACCATCAACTTGAATGACGCATTTAATGATGTAGACGACGCAGATAGCGATCTGACGTTTAGTGTTTCTGGTAACAGCAATATCCAAGTTTCGATTGTTAATGGTATTGCGACGATTACACCAACAGCAGACTGGAACGGTTCTGAAGAGTTAACGTTCACTGCAAAAGACCCAAGTGGTTTGGAAGTGAGTCAGGTAGTTGATTTTACAGTCAACGCTGTTGCCGATATTGTCGCTGACAGCGCAGATATCGTTGAAGATACACCAACCATTTTGGATGTGTTAGACAACGATAGTTTCGAAGGTCAATCACCAGTTGTATCAGTAGAAGCGGGCAATGGCCCTGCAAATGGCAGTGTGGTTGTTAACGATGATGGCACGATCACTTACACGCCAAACCAAGACTACAACGGCGCTGACGAGTTCACTTACACAGTCACCTCTGGTGGTGTCACTGAGACTACGACGGTCACGCTAAACGTAACTTCAGTCAACGATAAACCAGTGGTAGAAAACACCATTGCTGACCAAGTTCTACCGGAAGACTTTGCTCAATACACGATTAACTTGAATGACGCATTTAGCGATGTTGACGATGCAGACAGCGAACTGACGTTTACTGTTTCTGGCAACAATAACATTCAAGTTTCGATCGTCGATGGTATCGCAACTATCACCCCAACAGCAGACTGGAACGGTTCTGAAGAGCTAACGTTCACCGCGACAGATCCTGATGGGGAAGTCGTTAGCCAGACGGTTGATTTCACGGTTAACGCTGTCGCCGACATTGTCGCTGACAGTGCGGATATCGTTGAAGATACACCAACCATTTTGGATGTGTTAGACAACGATAGCTTCGAAGGTCAATCGCCAGTTGTATCAGTCGAAGCGGGCAATGGCCCTGCAAATGGCAATGTGGTTGTTAACGATGACGGCACCATTACCTACACACCAGACCGAGATTACAACGGTGCGGATGAGTTTACTTACACAGTCACCTCCGGTGGAGTCACTGAAACCACAACGGTTACGCTAAACGTTACGCCTGTTAACGACAAGCCAGCGGTAGAAAACACCATTGCCGATCAAGTTCTACCGGAAGACTTCGCTGAGTACACCATCAACTTGAATGATGCATTTAGTGATGTTGATAACTCAGATAGCGAGCTAACGTTTACTGTTTCTGGTAACAGCAACATTCAAGTATCGATTGTCGATGGTATCGCGACGATCACCCCAACCGCTGACTGGAATGGTTCTGAAGAGCTTACTTTTACAGCCACAGATCCAAGTGGTTTGGAAGTGAGTCAGAAAGTTGATTTCACAGTCAATGCCGTTGCCGATATTGTCGCTGATAGTGCAGATATCGTTGAAGATACGCCAACCATTTTGGATGTGTTAGACAACGATAGTTTCGAAGGACAATCACCAGTTGTTACAGTTGAATCTGGAGATGGTCCGACTAACGGCAGTGTGGTTGTGAACAACGACGGCACGATTACTTACACACCAAACCAAGATTACAACGGTACGGATGAGTTCACTTACACGGTCACCTCTGGCGGCGTCACTGAAACCACAACAGTTACGCTGAACGTTACTCCTGTAAACGATAAGCCAGTGGTAGAAAACACCCTTGCAGACCGAGTTCTCCCAGAGGACTTTACGCCTTATACCATCGATTTAAATGACGCGTTCAGTGACATTGATAATGCAGATAGCGAACTGACGTTTACTGTTTCTGGCAACAACAACATTCAAGTATCGATTGCCGATGGTGTTGCGACGATCACCCCAACCGCTGACTGGAATGGTTCTGAAGAGTTGACGTTTACCGCGACAGATCCTGATGGTGAAAGCGTTAGCCAGACGGTTGATTTCACAGTTAACGCTGTTGCTGATATTGTTGCAGATAGTGCAGATATCGTTGAAGACACGCCAACCATTTTGGATGTGTTAGACAACGATAGTTTTGAAGGACAATCACCAGTTGTTACAGTTGAATCTGGAGATGGTCCGACTAACGGTAGTGTGGTTGTTAACGATGACGGCACGATCACTTACACACCAGACCGAGATTACAACGGTGCGGATGAGTTCACTTACACGGTTACTTCTGGCGGTGTTACTGAAACCACAACAGTTACGCTGAACGTTACTCCTGTAAACGACAAGCCAGTGGTTGAGAATACCATTGCTGACCAAGTTCTACCGGAAGATTTTGCTGAGTACACGATTAACTTAAATGATGCATTTAGTGATGTTGATAACTCAGATAGCGAGCTAACGTTTACTGTTTCTGGTAACAGCAACATTCAAGTATCGATTGTCGATGGCATCGCGACGATCACCCCAACCGCTGACTGGAATGGTTCTGAAGAGCTTACTTTTACAGCCACAGATCCAAGTGGTTTGGAAGTGAGTCAGACGGTTGATTTCACAGTCAACGCCGTTGCCGACATTGTCGCTGACAGCGCGAATATCGTTGAAGACACACCAACAATTTTGGATGTGTTAGACAATGATAACTTCGAAGGTCAGTCGCCAGTCGTGTCAGTAGAGGCTGGCAATGTCCCTGCGAATGGCAGTGTGGTTGTGAACAACGACGGCACGATCACTTACACACCAAACCAAGATTACAACGGTGCGGATGAGTTTACTTATACAGTCACGTCTGGTGGTGTCACTGAAACCACAACAGTTACGCTGAACGTTACTCCGGTAAACGACAAGCCAGTGGTGGGAAACACCCTTGCAGATCAAGTTCTACCGGAAGATTTTGCTGAATACAGCATCAACTTAAATGACGCATTTAGCGATGTTGACGACGCAGACAGCGATCTGACGTTTAGTGTTTCTGGTAACAGCAATATCCAAGTTTCGATTGTTAATGGTATTGCGACTATCACACCAACAGCAGACTGGAATGGTTCTGAAGAGTTAACGTTTACCGCGACAGATCCTGATGGTGAAAGCGTTAGCCAGACGGTTGATTTCACAGTTAACGCTGTTGCCGATATTGTCGCTGACAGTGCAGATATCGTTGAAGATACGCCAACCATTTTGGATGTGCTGGATAACGATAGCTTCGAAGGCCAATCACCAGTTGTCTCAGTTGAAGCGGGCAATGGTCCTGCAAATGGCAGTGTGGTCGTTAACGATGATGGCACCATTACCTACACACCAGACCAAGATTACAACGGTTCTGATGAATTCACTTACACAGTGACGTCTGGCGGTGTTACTGAAACCACAACAGTTACGCTGAACGTTACTCCTGTAAACGACAAGCCAGTGGTTGAGAATACCATTGCAGACCAAGTTCTACCGGAAGATTTTGCTGAGTACACGATTAACTTAAATGACGCGTTTAGCGATGTTGACGATGCAGACAGCGATCTGACGTTCAGCGTTTCTGGTAACAGCAATATCCAAGTTTCGATTGTTGATGGTATCGCGACGATTACACCAACAGCAGACTGGAACGGTTCTGAAGAGTTAACGTTCACTGCAAAAGACCCAAGTGGTTTGGAAGTGAGTCAGACGGTTGATTTCAAAGTCAACGCCGTTGCCGACATTGTCGCTGACAGCGCGAATATCGTTGAAGACACACCAACAATTTTGAACGTGTTGGACAACGATAGCTTCGAAGGCCAGTCGCCAGTTGTTAAGGTTGAATCTGGAGATGGTCCGATGAACGGCAGTGTGGTTGTGAACAACGACGGCACGATCACCTACACACCAGACCAAGATTACAACGGCGCTGACGAGTTTACTTACACAGTCACCTCTGGCGGTGTCACTGAAACCACAACAGTTACGCTAAACGTTACGCCTGTTAACGACAAGCCAGTGGTGGAAAACACCATTGCTGACCAAGTTCTACCGGAAGATTTTGCTGTATACACTATTAACTTGAATGACGCATTTAGCGATGTTGATAACGCGGACAGCGAACTGACGTTTACCGTTTCTGGCAACAGCAACATTCAAGTATCGATTGTTGATGGCATCGCGACGATTACACCAACTGCAGATTGGAATGGTTCTGAAGAGCTGACGTTTACCGCGACAGACCCAAGTGGTTTGGAAGTGAGTCAGGCGGTTGATTTCACAGTCAACGCAGTTGCCGACATTGTCGCTGACAGCGCGGATATCGTTGAAGATACGCCGACTGTTTTGAATGTGTTGGGTAACGACACCTTCGAAGGTCAATCGCTAGTAGTATCAGTTGAAGCGGGCAATGGCCCTGCAAATGGCAGTGTGGTTGTTAACAACGAAGGCACCATTACTTACACACCAGACCAAGATTATAACGGCGCGGATGAATTCACTTACACAGTCACTTCTGGCGGCGTCACTGAAACCACAACAGTTACGCTGAACGTTACTCCTGTAAACGACAAACCAGTGGTAGAAAACACTATTGCTGACCAAGTTCTACCTGAGGATTTTGCTGAGTACACGATTAACTTAAATGATGCATTTAGCGATGTTGACGACGCAGATAGCGAATTGACGTTTAGCGTTTCTGGGAACAGTAACATTCAAGTGTCAATTGTCGATGGTATTGCGACGATCACCCCAACCGCTGACTGGAATGGTTCTGAAGAGCTTACTTTTACAGCCACAGATCCAAGTGGTTTGGAAGTGAGTCAGAAAGTTGATTTCACAGTCAATGCCGTTGCCGATATTGTCGCTGATAGTGCAGATATCGTTGAAGATACGCCAACAATTTTGGATGTGTTAGACAATGATAGCTTTGAAGGCCAATCACCAATTGTATCCGTAGAAGTGGGCGATGGCCCTGCAAATGGCAGTGTGTTTGTGAACAACGACGGCACGATCACTTACAAGCCAGACCAAGATTACAACGGTGCGGATGAGTTCACTTACACGGTTACTTCTGGCGGTGTAACTGAAACCACAACAGTATCTCTGAACGTTACACCAGTTAACGACCAGCCACTTAACGAAGACTTTGACCATAGCGTTGACGAACTTATTACTAACGTAATTTTTGATACTGATGATAAGCCTTTGGACCAAGGCTCAGAAAGCGATCATATTTCTGACGTTGAGGATGACTTAAATGGTGATGATCTTCAGATCCGGATAACAGAGCTACCTACATCTGGCACCTTGTATTTCAAAGATGAAAATGGCGATCTTCAAGAAATTACATCGGCCGATGGCTCGTTGTACAACAAAGACAGCATCTACTACGAAGCGGATAATGTTGGATTCTTGCTTGGTATCAAAGACAGACCTAATTCTCCAAATGGAGAAGAGTCAACGACGGATTTCTACAACTGGGGTTTAAGTGCAGACGTTGGTGAGTCACACAGTCGAACCGAATATCTAGTAAATGGAGCGTCTATTGATATCTCCTCTGATAGTGGTGTGCTAGCTCAATACAACCGAGAAGTCTCACATATTGGTCATGGTATTGCTGATAACGATGGGCAAGGCATTCAGCGCGGCGAAACCATCAGCATTGATTTGTCTGAGAACCCTGTTGGCAGCGTGAATCTTGGTCTGGATGGTCTAGGAGGCTTGTTTGAGCACGGCGACAACAATGCTGCTCTTATCACGGTGACATACCTTGATGCTAACGGCACAGAGCAAACTCAAGTTATTGAGTTCTTGAAGCCAGAAGGCAACAACATGCTATTTCAGGAGACTAGTATTGGCTTCGGTAAGGATTACCCTCTACCTGAAGGGGCGGTGATTACTCAATTAGACTTCTCGACAAAAACATCTGGGAATTGGGAGTTGCGTTATGTAGAGGGGTTCCCACCTGAAGACAGTTTTGACTACGTTGTAGTTGATTCTGGTAACGCTGAAAGTGACCCTGCAACGGTTACTATTGCTAATCAGGTTCTAGACGGCAACGTGTCGGAAAACGGTCCGGGTCTATCTTTAACAGGGAACACTGTTACAGAAGGAGAAGACGTTACGTTTTCTGTGGTAATGGATGAGGCGACAGAAACGGCGGTTAAGTATCCAATAACTACATTGGCTCCAGGCTCATCGGCAGATGATTCAGACATCAACCTCTCAAATGCAACCTACACGAATGGTGTTGTTTTTGCAGGGGGCTACCTGATTGTTCCTGCAGGTGTTAGTAGCTTCGAGATCATTGTGCCGACGATTGATGATCTTGTTGTTGAAAATGACGAGACGATGAAAGTTGAAATCGGTAGCGAGTCGGGCTCATCAACAATTTTGGATAATGATAGTACGTCACTTTCAGTGAGTAATGCTGGCGACGTGAGCGAAGGTTCTGACGCAGTATTCACGGTGTCGCTGTCTAACGAAGTTCAAAGTCCTGTTGTCGTCAATCTAAGTCCAAAGACAGATGGCAACTACACAGCTGAAGATGAAGATCTTGGTAACATGACGGTGACTTATATTGACGGAGAAGGCCAAGAGCAGACTCTGGATGTTAGTCCAAGTGGAGACGTTACTATTCCTGCCGGAGTTACTGATATCACGGTAACAATAACAACGATACAAGACGATGTTTACGAAGGTGCAGAATCTTTCGGCTTGGTTGTGACCGAAACTGGCGGTATTACATCAAACGGCGTGGCGAGTGGTGAGGCAGTGATAAAGGATGATGGCTCAGCTGTCGGTCCAACAACGCCAGATAACGATAAGCCGCTGCTATCTATCAGCGGTGGTGGTGATATTAATGAAGGGGAAGAAGCAATATTTGTTGTTTCTTTGTCTAATCAAACAGAGTCACCAGTCGTTATCAATTTGGCCACGAGCACGAGTGGCGCATATACAGCAGAAAACTCTGACATTAAAGATTTTGTCGTAACCTACAAAGACAGTGAAGGCGAAACGAAATCACTAACCGTTTCAGACAATGGTGATGTCACTATTCCTGCTGGTATTACTGCAATCGAAGTATCTGTTCCTACGACTCAGGATGATGTCTACGAAGGCTCTGAGAGCTTTGGTTTAGTCGCGACGGAGTCTGCTGGCATCACTTCAAATGGTTCTGCCGTTGGTCAAGCGAACATAAAAGATGACGGCTCTGTTGTGGGGCCGACAACACCAGACAACGACAAGCCTACGCTAATCGTAGATGGTGGCGGGACTGTTGATGAAGGTGAAAATGCAGTCTTTACGGTTTCGTTATCAAATCAAACTGAAAGTGCTGTTGTTGTTAACCTATCGGTAGAGACGGACGGAAACTATTCAGCAGGGGATAATGACCTTGGCGATTTAGTTGTGACTTATGTAGACACTAATGGCCAAACACAATCATTGAATGTTGATGGAAATGGGGATGTAACAATACCTGCGGGAATCCAGGATATCACGGTTACTGTGCCGACTAACGAAGATCATATCTACGAGGGAAATGAAACGTTTGGCCTCACTGTGATAGAAAGTAATGGGGTGACGACTAATGGTCAAGCAACTGGACAGGCAACAATTTTAGACGCAGAAAGTGCACCAAAAGTCAGCATTGTCGCCGACCAAGACAGCGTCAACGAAGGTCAAACCGCAGGCTTT
The DNA here is from genome assembly GCF_002887615.1 of Vibrio jasicida 090810c. Taxonomy (NCBI): domain Bacteria; kingdom Pseudomonadati; phylum Pseudomonadota; class Gammaproteobacteria; order Vibrionales; family Vibrionaceae; genus Vibrio; species Vibrio jasicida. Next base: position 379,319 of record NZ_CP025792.1, read on the forward strand.
ACTGTGAGCTTGGACCAAGTTGCTGATGAGAAAGTAACGGTTGAGTTCGAGTACTCAGGTGTTGCTCAAGATGGTACTGACTTTACTGGCGTAGCAAGTATTGAAGTACCGGCAGGCCAGTCTTCTGTCGATCTAGACATCACTACGCTTACTGACGGCACTTACGAAGGTGCAGAGTCATTTACTGTCACGATTAAAGATGTGGAAGGTGCAGACGCAACCGCTTCTACAAATAACAGTGCGAGCGTGACTATCAATGACGCCCAGCAAGCACCGAAAGTCAACATTGTTGCTGACACAGGCTCTACCGCTGAAGGTGGTGATGCAAACTTTACTGTAAGCATCGACCAGAAAGTGGATGAAGATGTCGTAGTGACATTCACGATTGGTGGTGATGTTGACAGCGATGATTACACAGCGCCAAACACTTACACCGTGACTATTCCTGTAGGCCAAACTTCAGTCGACCTTGATATTGAGACGTTAGATGACGGTATCTATGAAGGCGCTGAAGACCTGACAGTGACACTAACTCAAACGAGTGGTGCAGACTCTTCTTTGAATACGGCTTCTAAAGAGGCATCGGTCTCTGTAACAGATGCACAGACGGCACCGAAAGTGAGCATTGTTGCTGACCAAGACAGCGTCAACGAAGGTCAAACCGCTGGCTTTACTGTGAGCTTGGACCAAGTCGCTGATGAGAAAGTAACGGTTGAGTTCGAATACTCTGGTACTGCTCAAGATGGCTCTGACTTTACTGGCGTAGCAAGCATTGAAGTACCAGCAGGTCAGTCTTCTGTCGACCTCGATATCACTACGCTAACTGACGGCACTTACGAAGGTGCAGAGTCATTTACTGTCACGATCACAGATGTGGATGGCGCAGATGCAACCGCTTCTACAAACAACAGTGCGAGCGTGACAATCAATGACGCTCAGCAAGCTCCGAAGGTAAGCATTGTTGCTGACGCAGGTTCTACCGCTGAAGGTAGTGATGCGAACTTTACGGTAAGTATCGACCAGAAAGCGGATGAGGATGTTGTAGTGACATTCACGATTGGTGGTGATGTTGATAGTGATGATTACACCGCGCCAAACAATTACACTGTGACTATTCCTGCAGGCCAAACTTCAGTCGCCCTTGATATTGAGACGCTGGATGACGGTATCTATGAAGGTGCTGAAGATCTGACAGTGACACTAACTGAAACGAGTGGTGCTGACTCTTCGTTGAATACGGTTTCTAAAGAGGCATCTGTTTCTATCGCAGACGCTCAACATGCGCCGGAGTTTATTTCTGACGGTGATCTTCCTGGCGATGCAGCAAACAATGATGTTTATGACTTTGGCACCGTAAATGAAAACAGTGTTAGTGGCACTGTTGTGGGTACGCTTGTTGCTGAAGATCTAGATAACGATGAACTTACTTACAGTTTTGCTGATGGAACAACAACGAACGGCCTATTTGATATCGACCCATCGACGGGTGAGGTTTCACTCAACAAGACTATTGATGATGTTGATTTAGGCGACTATACACTGCAGGTGAAGGTTGCCGATGGTACGGGTGGCGTAGACACAGCAGAGGTTAATGTTTCACTTGTAAACGTGAATGATGCACCAGAAGCTTCGCCTTCGTCAGTTACCACTCTAGAAGATTCCCAAGTCACTCTGGATTGGGCATCATTTGGCGTCACGGATGCCGACTCAGAAACATCGACGCTGTCTGTCCAAATTACATCGCTTCCTAGCGACGGTGCACTTGAGTACAAAGATGAGCAAGGAAATTGGCAGACGGTTCAAACAGACCAAGTATTGAGTAAATCGCAGTTTGATGCCGATAGTGTACGTTTCACTCCAGAGGTAAACGAATCTGGTGATGACAGCTTCACTGGAAATGGAGTTGGTAATCAAGAAGGGAGCTATGCGCAAATTGGTTTTAAACCAACGGATGGGGAAGATACGGGGCAAGAATCTGTATTGACGATTGATGTTACCCCAGATGCAGATGCGCCGAATTTGGTTACAGTGACTCCAGGGTTATCTCTTCCTCAACAAGATTTCAACGTGACTTCTTGGACAAATGTCATTATTGGTTCTGATAACGGTCAAGGTGTTGCGGGACAAGTTTTGGTTGATGCTATTGAAGCTTTAGATTTAGAAGATGGCAGCCAATCGACCACCACCAATGTTCAGGATACCGCGTCAGGGGCAACAGCAGCGGATGAAGCCGTATTAGTGACAGCATTAGTCTACCTAGAAGCTGGTACAAGCTACGACTTCGTAGGTACCGCTGATGATAGTTTAGCAATTAAAATTGGTGGAACACTTGTTGATGAGGCTCGCTGGGGTAATGGGAGTGGCGACATTAAAGGTGGTGAATTTGTACCTTCTGTTTCCGGCTTCTACCCGATAGAGATTTATCATCACAACCAGAGTGGGCCAGGCAATTTTAATGTAGATGTCTCTATCAATGGCCAAACGCCAGTTAATTTAAGTAACAGCAACTTGTATGTGGTGAGTGACTCAGTTGCTTTGGATGCAATCGATGCAAGAACTTCTGAGTTAAAAGAAGTGGACGGCGTTCAGTTCTATGAGACGTATGAAGTCAATGAAGGGTTGCAAGATACCGCTATTCCAATTTCAGAAATTCGAGCAAGTCTGACTGATACTGATGGCTCTGAATCACTTGCAGTGACATTAAAAGGTTTGCCAATTGGTGCGGTGCTCTCTGATGGAGTGAATTCTATTACGGTAGCGACAGTGAACGAAGCACTGGATGTTACAGGATGGTCACTTGACTCTATGACGGTGACACCACCAACGGGATCGCACGATGACTTTACCATTACGGTAACGGCGACAAGTACAGAAAGCTCGAATGGTGATACTGAAGACTCACATGCCACGATTAATGTCGTCGTGCATGAAAATCTAGCGACAAACACAACTAGTGATGTTGGCATCACGAATGAAGATGTGTCGCTACAGGGTAACGTTTTATTGAATGATACTGATGGCGATAATGTCCTATTGGTCGACCATATTACCGTTAACAATACAGACTACGCTGTTGGTGAAACGGTCTCGCTAGATAGTGGTTCATTGGTGGTAAACCAAGACGGTAGCTACAAGTTCGAACCGGTTGAACATTGGTCTGGTGATGTTCCATCGATTACATACACCACGAATACTGGCGCAACAGAGACATTGGATATTGAGGTCGTTGCTGTCGCAGACGCGCCAAAAGTTACGATTTCAGTTGGCGATATTTCAAAGAACGATGCGGTTGATTCAAACCACAGCCTAGTTACATCAGCGATTGATAGTACCAAACCTCAGAATGCATCAGTTGCCGCTGGGCTGGGGCTAGACAGTGTTTATCAAGAAGACAACCCACCAGCAAACGTAATGCTTGGCAATAATAACGACATTTCAGATACAGATAGTCTGTTTGTTGGTACCGATTACAACGATACCTTCTATGGTGGTGGCGGTGACGATGTCTTTGTTGGAGGTGGGCAGAATGACTCATTCTATGGTGATGATGCTTCAACTATCACGGAACACGATGGGACAGATACGGCTTACTTAACAGGTAACTTTAGTGACTACGAGTTTACCTTCAAGAATAACCACGGTGGTGATGTTCCATACTGGATCTTCTTGGATAACCGTTCCATCGATTCGGTTAATGACAATACAGGACAAGAAGACCGTGGAGATCACTTATATGAGATCGAGCGTGTCGTCTTTGCCGACAAAGTAGTAGAACTTAACCCTGACGGGACTTATCAGATACTGCAAGATCGTTGGATTCCTATCGATATTAATGTCGATTTAGTCGACGCTGATGGCAGCGAAAGCTTGAACCAAACTGTTCTCATCGACGGCTTACCGTCGGGCGTAGAGCTATACGTAAATGACCTGATAGTTACTCCAGAGCTCAATGGCAGTTACCTTGTCAATATCGATAGTCAAGGCCACGCATCGTTGGAGATTAAAGTACCATTCGATTATGAAGGCAGCTTTGATTTTCCTATGAGTGTTACCGCAACGTCTGTAGAAGCATCAAATAATGATGCCGCAACGACAACGGAATCGGTTGACATTACTGCTCGTGAGTTTGAGCTTAAGTCAGGTTCGCACGGAGATGACACGATCAAAGGTAATGCCGACAATGACCTCATTGTTGGTGATGTCCAAGGTTTAGAAATCATCGCAGGACAGGATTACAACATTGCGTTTGTGCTTGATACGTCTGGCAGCATGGGCAGCTGGGTTGGTAGTGCAAAAGATGAAGTTCTGGACGTTTTTGATGAGCTACTTGCATCCGTTAACCAAGGTGTTGAGCCTGGTACGGTAAACATATTGCTTTCTGAGTTTGCTACTGGGGCGACGAAGGTGATTGAAGTGGATCTGAGTTCTGCAACTGCAAGAACTGATTTTGTCGAGGAACTCAATAAGATCGGTGATTACGGTAGTGGTAATACGAACTATGAATCTGGTTTGCAATCGGCAGTCGATTGGTTTGGTACTCAGCCAAACGTCAATGGAGAAAATATCACATACTTTATTACCGACGGTCAGCCAAATACATACGATAACCTCGACAATATAAAGCGTCCTGAATTCTCTAAAGTCATACTTGATGTGGGTGACGATGGGCAGCTTGTTACGTTGCAAGATGTGGTTAATGATAACAGCTACAGCTTTGGTCAAACCGTTAGTTACAAAGGTAACGTCTTAATCAACAGTGATGGGCATCTTTTCTCTCCTCAAACGGGGCAGAAAATCGGTGATATAGACCGTAAGAATGGAATCCTTGAATACGATGACAGAGGTGGAAGTTCCGTTCAGGCTCAGCATATGTATCAAGTTCTAGCTCTCCTTTCGAGTGTGGAGGCAATCGGTCTGGGAAGCGGCGTATCGGAAAGCATACTGCAACAATACGACACCGATGGCGTTGTCGAATCAGAAATTGATGTTACGAAACTTGCAGAAACGATACTTGGTCAAGATGTTCCATTGAAACAAGGTTCGGATATCATCCGCGGTGGAGAGGGTGATGACATCCTTCTTGGTGACTTGATCGAGTTTGGTGGCAATGAACAGGGAATCAGTGCAATTCAATCCCATGTCGCACAAGAAACTGGTCAAGATATTTCTAAAGTTGATGCCGAAGCTATTCATACTTATGTGAAAGATCATATCGATGAATTTAATCAAAACCACCAAGGAGATAAAGCAGATTCACTCTATGGAGAACAAGGTGACGACATCTTATTTGGTCACGGCGGGAACGATATCTTGGTCGGTGGCGAAGGGGACAACATCCTTATAGGTGGTTCTGGTGATGATATCTTTAAACTTGTCGATGAAGGTTCCGGAATTCGAGATGGTGAGATTGATACGATCACAGACTTCACTAAAGGCGAAGATAAGATTGATATTTCTGATTTGCTTCATACTGATAATTCAGACTCTATTGATTCACTACTTGCGAACAATGAGATTGGGTTGGAAGCCGATGGAGAGAACCTGATCCTAACGATTTCAGAATCGGATGGTTCATCTAGCCAGAAACTCGTGATTGAGGGAGGCTCAAGTCAGTACGGTGAATACCTTAACGATGGCGTATTATCCCCAATAGATGGCAGTGCAATCTTGAATGATCTGCTTAAGATCAACGATTTATCTAGTAACTAGGTAAACCGTAAGGCAGTACTATCAATCAAAAAGGTCTAGTAAACACTAGACCTTTTTAGTTTATGTGAGCGTATGGGCTTAGCTAGCTTTTAGGAAGAGTGGTGAAAATGGTCCATTCTTTCTTCACTTCTCCTTTGTATCCGACGACGGTAGCGGTGACTCGTCGGTTAAGCGCATGACTTGTTTCATCCGTGCCAGTAGACGCCAGAATCGTATCTCCGTAGCCGACAATGGTTACTCGGTTCGGTGATATGCCATTTTGAAGCAAGATTCTTCTTACATTTTCAGCTCGGCGTTTGGATAAGTCTAAGTTATGTTGCGAAGTCCCTGTTCGGCTCGCATATCCTTGAAGTTCAATAGAAGTGCTTGGGTATTCTTTCAAGAACTCAGATAACTCACGGAGCTGTTGTGAAAAGATAGGATTGATTTCGTCTGAATCGTTCGCAAACAAGACTCGAATTTGCATTTCTTGGGACGTTTTTAAGAATTCCCCACATCCATCATTATCGATTTCTGAACCAATCGGTGTACCAGGACACAAATCTCGAGCATTGATGACACCATCTCGATCATCATCGATCAGGTCGGCAATTTGATTGGCGGTGGGTGTTTCAATGTACTCGTATTCATCGCCCGTTTCGGTATTAGAATTAGAACTGCACGCTGAAATCAAACACGCCATGAAAAAAATAGGTATTACTCTCATATTAATACTCCACTTTCTCTAGCCACTCTTGCGGAATATCGACGCGCAAAGAGTTGAGCAGTTGTCCTGTAGCATTCATTACGCGGTATTTTGCGTATTGCTCGGCGTATTTTGAATCCAGATAATCCTTACGTGCTTCGAAAAGTTCATTCTCAGTGTTGAGCAAATCCAAGAGAGTTCGTTTGCCAATGCCGTATTGCTTTTCGTAGGCAATTACGGTCTCTGCTGCGGAGTCTACGTGATCAGATAAGAATTCTTTTTGCTGCAAGGTTAAATCTAAAGCACTCCAAGAAAGTCGTAACCCTTCTTCTATATTCTTGTATGCGGACGCGCGTAAATCTTTCGCCTTGTTTAATTGGTAGGCGAAATTTTCTGAGTTTGCCGCATCGCTGCCTCCGTTATAAAGGTTGTATCTTAAACGCAACATTGCGAGTGTTTCGTCACTTCGACCTTCAATACCATCTGCATCATCTCGCCAAGTTTGTGAAGCTTCGATAGAGACAGTAGGGAGGTTAACCCCTTTGGATTGCTTGTACTGGAACTTAGCTGAGTCGACATCAGCAACCGCTACTTTCACCACTGGGTGTTCCTCAAAAGCGATTCCTACAGCTTCATCGACAGTATATGGAATGAAGTTCTCATCAGCTCTAGGGAAAATTAGGCCTTGTGGGGATTGACCCACTAACCGAGTAAACATGGTATGTGTGTCATAGAGGTTGTTTTGTGCAGCAGCAAGATTGCCGTGCGCTTTTGCTAAACGTGCTTCTACCTGCGTCAAATCTGCAGTGGAACCGATACCGGAGTTCACACGCTTTTTAATATCTGAGTAAATGCGTTTGTGCACCGCTAGATTGTTTTCAGACAAGGTCAAAATTTCATAGGCTTTCACCGCATCTAAATAAACTTTTGTCACCTCTAGCGCTTTGTCCGATGCATCAGCAAGGAGTTGATAACGCAGTGACTCTGCGTCTGCCGCAGTTCGATCGATGTCGTTCAGAGTTGCAGACCCATCCCAGATAAGTTGGGTTAAGGTCACGGCCGCTTCTTTACGGGTTAAGTCGGTTTGTCCACGTCCGACACTCTCGGCTGGATCAATTCCCTCGTAACCAATACCAGCGTCTAAATCAATTTGTGGTAAATATGCGCCTGATGAAGCGTCGTTAACGTAACGACTACTTGTGAATTCGTTAAATGCAGCTTTCAAATCAGGGTTTGTTTTCAGCGTTAAGGCTACAGCCTGTTCTAACGTTTGACCGAAAATAGGAAATGACACTATTAGGCAACTGCAGCACGCTATGCTTAGTCGGCTCCACTTCACGGCGATTCTCCCAGAAAAATCCATACAATTTGCCGCTCTCACAAATGAGATTCAACGACATTAAACAGCGGTTGAATGCATTATTTATCAACTCACTGTTATCCCTAGGCTTTTGAGGTTAATTCTCAGCCTGACCCCTTATAACACCGTAGCACATATGACTAAGTTTGCTTATGTTTTAAGCGAAATTCCTCAAAAAAAATCCTGATTTTTTAAGGTCATAGCGCTTTTGAACCGTTTGGCTTTATCGATCTTCACTTGTCCCGCCCCTAGGAAAGTAAAGCTCTGAGAACCGTGTAGGTAAGCAAAATTTGCGATTATTTTGACTAAACTATAGTCGTAAATGATGAGGTGACAAACTTTTGACGCAGCACGATGCGAGTCGAGGTAACTATGAATAATGCAACCTTACGCTCATTATTGGGCCAGACAGTGGTTATCGGTTTAGACGGTAATTTAAGAGAGTTGGAACAGGGCGAAGCTCCGGCTCAAGGTGAAGTGCTAGTCTCTGATTTATCGAATGAATCTACGCCTAACGTGCGGATTGTGACTCAGGAAAGTCAGGAGCCTATAGAAATTACAGACGACGTTGCGAGAGTTGTAGAGGCGATAGCACAAGGTGATGACCCAACACTGTTAGGAACAGAATTTGAACCAGCAGCGGGTGAGAGTGAGGGTTCGAGTCCTCAGGCGAGTGGCGTAATCGATCGGACTGGTGCTGAAAGTCTTGCTGCGACTGATTTCGAAACAGTAGGGTTGGCCTCTCTTGGCCTTTCAGAGACACAGATCTTAACCTTGTTAGAGTTGTATTTTAGTGGTTTTGTCTCACAACCGAGTCAAATTGCTGACGTCATCATACAGGACATATCAAGTCCAACGGTAAGCGAAGGTGAAGATGTAAACTTTGATGTCACTCTTGATGGGACAACAAGCGAAGAAACCGAGTTAGCGTTTTCTTTGGATGATGGCAGTGCGTCAGGTGGACAAGAAGACAGTGGCGCTGATTTCCTCAATAACATCGTGACGATTACTTTTGAAGATGGCACAGAACAACAAGTGAGCGTCGACGAGAATGGTGATTTCATTATTGTTTTACCAAGCGAGACGACCACTTTTACTGTCACTGTACAAACGTTTAATGATGAACTTTTAGAAGGTGATGAAACTTTCACTCTCAGTGGTTCAACGCCAAATCAACAAGCCCCCGTAACTGGCACAGCAACCATCAGCGATGATGGGGGTGGTCCGGGAGAGAATCCTGATGATGATCGTCCTACTGTGCTTTCTATCTCAGATGTCACCGTTAATGAGGGAGAGCCTGCGGTTTTTGAGGTCGTCTTAAGCAATCAAAGTGAATCTGAAACGTCTGTCACTCTTACACTTGCCGACGGCAGTGCAACAGGAGGGAGTGACTTCGATAACACATCTGTTTTGGTTACCTTCTCAGACGGTACATCGCAATCTGTAAGCGTTGCAGAGGACGGTTCTTTCACAGTGATGGTTCCTGCAAATGATACTAACTTTTCTGTCACGGTCGTAACGAACAATGATGAAATACTTGAAGGGGATGAAACGTTTACGCTCACTGCAAGTACACCTACTCAAGAAGAGCCCGCAGAAGGAACAGCAACCGTAAGCGATGATGGTGATGGTCCTGGTCAAAATCCAGACGATGATCGACCTAATGTTGCATCTATTACGGATGCAACGGTAAATGAGGGCGAGGCGGCTACGCTTGTCGTAAATCTCAGTAACCCGAGTACAACAAACACCGTAGTTACCATGCAACTTGCAGGTGATACTGCGACAAGTGGTGTGGATTTTTCGGACACAACCGTCACGATCACGTTTTCAGATAATACCAGCGAAGTCGTGTTACTGAATCCAGACGGTACGTTTGAGGTAAATGTACCCGAAAACACAACGACTTTCAGTGTTACGGTCGATACCTTCGATGACGATATTTTGGAAGGTGCGGAGACTTTCACGCTGACTGGTACAACATCGACACAAAGCACACCAGCACAAGGCACGGGTACCATTGTTGACGATGGCACTGGGCCAGGTCCTGAGCCAGATGATGACCGTCCAGTTGTTGTTTCAATTAGCAACGCAACAGTCAATGAAGGTGATCCTGCTACATTAGATGTCACCTTGAGCAATCCAAGCACGACCGATACAGTTGTGAGCATGACACTTGCTGATGGTACTGCTGACGGTGGAGTGGACTACACCGATACGTCAGTCACCATCACTTATGCAGATAACTCAACGCAAGTGGTGGCAGTGAATCCAGATGGTACGTTCGATGTGACTGTGTCTGCGAATGATACAACCTACAGCGTTACGGTGAATACTATCGATGACGATGTCTTCGAAGGTCCTGAAACCTTTACATTGTCAGGTTCTACGTCAACTCAAAATACCCCAGCACAAGGTACCGGTACGATTGTCGATGATGGTAGCGGTCCGGGCACAGATCCAGATGACGACCGTCCAGTCGTCGCGTCAATTAGCAGCGCGGCAGTTAATGAAGGTGATCCTGCCACATTAGATGTCACACTAAGCAATCCGAGTACGACGGACACAGTTGTGAGCATGACACTCGCTGATGGTACAGCAGGTGGTGGCGTTGATTACACTGAGACCTCAGTAACTATTACTTATGCGGACAATTCAACGCAAGTGGTGGCTGTGAATCCAGATGGTACTTTTGACGTTACCGTACCGGCGAACGATACAACTTACAGCGTTACTGTAAATACTACCAATGACGATGTCTTTGAAGGCCCTGAAACCTTCACATTGTCAGGTTCCACTTCAACTCAAAATACTCCAGCACAAGGCACGGGTACCATTGTTGATGATGGTAGTGGCCCGGGACCTGAGCCAGATGACGACCGTCCAGTTGTCGCTTCAATTAGCAACGCAACAGTCAATGAAGGTGATCCTGCCACATTAGATGTCACGTTAAGTAACCCAAGTACGACGGACACAGTTGTGAGCATGACACTTGCTGATGGCACTGCCGATGGTGGCGTGGACTACACAGACACCTCGGTCACTATCACTTATGCAGACAACTCAACCCAAGTGGTGGCTGTAAATCCGGATGGTACATTCGATGTGACTGTTCCAGCTAATAACACCACTTACAGTGTTATCGTTAATACGACCGATGATGATGTCTTTGAAGGACCCGAAACCTTCACACTGTCAGGCGCTACCTTAACTCAAAATACCCCAGCACAAGGCACAGGTACGATTGTCGATGATGGCAGCGGCCCGGGGCCTGACCCAGATGACGACCGTCCAGTGGTTGCTGCAATTAGCAGCGCGACAGTCAATGAAGGTGATCCAGCCACATTAGATGTCACGTTAAGTAACCCAAGTACGACCGATACAGTTGTGAGCATGACACTTGCTGATGGTACCGCAGATGGTGGCGTTGATTACACTGAGACCTCAGTAACTATTACTTATGCGGACAATTCAACGCAAGTGGTGTCTGTGAATCCAGATGGTACTTTTGATGTTACCGTACCGGCGAACGATACAACTTACAGCGTTACTGTAAATACTACCAATGACGATGTCTTTGAAGGCCCTGAAACCTTCACATTGTCTGGCGCAACATCGACTCAAAATACTCCAGCACAAGGCACGGGGACCATTGTTGATGATGGTACTGGCCCAGGTCCTGAGCCAGATGACGACCGTCCAGTTGTTGCTGCAATTAGCAGCGCGACAGTCAATGAAGGTGATCCTGCCACATTAAATGTCACGTTAAGCAATCCGAGTACGACAGATACTGTTGTGAGTATGACACTCGCTGATGGTACAGCAGATGGTGGCGTTGATTACACTGAGACCTCAGCAACTATTACTTATGCGGACAATTCAACGCAAGTGGTGGCTGTGAATCCAGATGGTACTTTTGACGTTACCGTACCGGCGAACGATACAACTTACAGCGTTACTGTAAACACCATCAATGATACTGTCTTTGAGAGTTCTGAAACCTTCACGCTTGATGGTGCAACCTCTATCCAAAATACGCCAGTGCAAGGTACTGGTACGATTTTAGATAACGACGCGCCTCCGGCCATCGGCAATGTGGTTGATGCGATTGTTTCTGAAGAAGGGTTACCTGATGGTATCGCCGATACTATGGGAACTCCTTCAGACTCCACGAACTCGGCGAGCTTTGTTGGCTCATTCACAGTCAGTGACCCTGATACGACGAACGTGAGTGTTGTACTTTCCGGACCAAATGGATTGGCATCTGGAGGTGAACCTGTTACTTGGTCTTGGAACGCCAATACTCAAACACTCACCGCATCAACGGCAAGTATTGCCAGTGTAGCAACAGTCGTGTTGACAGAACCAAGTGCCGCAGGGCAAGGAACATGGGGTTACACCATCACACTCTTAGAGCCACTCGATCATCCAGTTAATGACGTCGAAGATTTGATCGACTTTGATGTGCAGATCTCAGTGAGTGATGGTCAAACCACGAGCTCCCAAAGTATGAACGTGGTTGTCGAGGATGACTGTCCACATGTTCCAACGTCTTCTCAAGCCGTAGATGTGTCGCTGGCAGATATCCCGGAAATTCTCACCGGCAATATTAGTTTTGTTGGTAATGAATCCGATGCATTCAGCCGAACTTTCGGAGATGTCGAAGTGACTGCCTTGGGATTTTTGTCTAATGAATCTACCGATCTTGGCGCCGCAGAGATTAATCAAACTTCATCAGGTATTGGTGTGAAAAGTGTCGGTAATAACGGCTATCCACTTGCTAATGAAGTGGACTATCGTTTTGCCAATGATACTGGTGTCTCAGAGCAATTGGTCATCGACTTGGGCGATAAGATTGCATTTGGGGCTGAGATCGAATTCGAGAAGATGTTTGGTGGGGAGCTAGAAGAAGGTCTTGCGTCTTTCTATCGAGATGGTGTTTTGATCGCACAGCAAGCGTTTAACTCTGATGCGGCAAGTGGTGACTATGCGGCTAACTTTAGTGTTCAACAGGGTGGTTTTGACAAGGTTATTCTTGAAGCAACTGGCAACGGGAACGGGCCAAATACCGCAGACAACAGTGACTTTACTGTCAAATCTATCACCTTTACTGGGGCTGACTCCTCCATTCCAATTGCAACAGCAGAGGGGAATTTAGGCGCACTCTATGGTGCGGATGGCCCAGGAAGTATCGTTCTTAATGGTGCTGATAATGGTCTAGAAACGCTTGATGGCGAGGCTATTAGTGTTGCGATTGATCCTCAGAACCCAAACAGATTAGTCGGTGAAGCGAACGGCGAGTTGGCGTTTGAAGTTCAATTAACGCCAAGTACTGGGAAGTGGGAGTTCTTCCAGTACGTACCTTTGACCTCTCCGAGTGGTGATGGAGATATCGACTTCAGTTACACGATTACCGATAACGATGGTGACAGTAAAACGGGGAATTTTGCGGTTAATCCATATGCGCCTCCGATTGTTGAAGGCGTCACGCTTAATGTTTCTGAAGAGGGTTTGGGTAATGCCATTGCCGATGACTTCGCGCTGAATGGTTTTATGGACACCACAGATTCAACGTTAGATATGGATCAGTTAACACTTGGTCAAACGGTTGACTCGGTCGCACTGAATGTCCCAACTGCGAACCTAACCAGTAACGGTGAGGCAATCACATGGATCTTGTCCAACAACGACCAATTGCTTGTTGGTTCAGCGGATGGAGAAGAGGTCATTAAGATCACGGTCAATGATACGGGGGCAATCTCTACTGAACTTCTTGGCCCAATAGATCACCCAGATACTTCTGGCGAGGATTCTTTAAACATTGAGGTTCCTGTCATTGTTTCGAATGCACTTGGCTTGACGAACTCTGCGGTAGCAAATGTTGTTATTGAAGATGATTCACCTGATTCGACATCCATTGTTCATGATGTGGTCGCGGAAACAAAAGAGAGCGCTAACGTTCAATTGATCATGGATGTCTCTGGGTCGATGCGTACGGGTAATCGTCTTCAAATAATGAAGGACTCGGCAACTCAGTTATTAAATCAGTACGAATCGATTGGCCAAACTCGGGTTCAAATCATAAAATACAGTGGCTCAGCAACAACGTACGCCATTGCTGGGGCAACATGGTTAACCGTAGATGAAGCGAAAGCGTACATTGATACACTTACTGCTGGCGGTGCAACTAACTACAATCGCGCAATTAATGAAGCGAAGGACTCTTGGGATGATGCGGGTAAGTTACCTAGTGCATCAAACGTGAGCTACTTCTTATCTGATGGTCAACCAAATCCAGCCTCATCATTCATCAACGATGCCCGTGAGGACAGTTGGATAGATCACTTGACCGATTCTGATAATCAGATCACGGCGTTGGCTTATGGTATGGGTGTGAACTTGATGCCTGATCAGTTAGACCGTGTTGCTTACGATGGTTTCTTAAACCAAGACCTTGATGGTGTAGTCGTGCCTGACGTTACTCAGCTGCCTCCAGTTATGTTGCAGTCCGTGATTCAACCTGTTGGTGGTAACCTCATGTACACCACATCACCGGATACAGGTATTGGTGCAGATGGCGGTTACATCAGCGAAATAGAACATGACGGTGTCACTTATTCATTTGACGGTACAGACTTGACGGTTGTAGACAACAACAACGACATCTCACATGCGTTTGACGATATCACGAAGTTGCTCACTATCTACATCGACAGTAAGCACTCGTTGGAAGTCGATTTGAATGATGGCGCATATGCCTTCTATGGAGCGGTAGGCGACACAGTAGAAACGTTAGACTTCGATTACGTACTGACCGATAACGATGGTGACCAATCTGAAAATACATTTCAGTTTGTGATTGACGAAAATGGTGGCGTAAACGCGGCGAGCGGTGGTACTGCGAACATCATCGAAGCGGAAGTGGATGTAAGCCATGACATTTTAATTGGTAATGACAACGAAGCGGACATATTTAGATGGGTTAATGACTCACTAGATTCCGGCACGGACTTGGTGCGTGGCTTTGAACGAGACCTCGACACTCTAGATCTAAACCAAGTTGTTGAAGATGCAGGGCATAACACCATTGAAGAGCTGCTCAATAGTATCGACCTAAATGTGGACGGCGAAGATCTATCGCTTGAAATCACCCACAACGAGGGTAATTCCATCCAAACGATCGTCATTGAAAAAGGAGCTTCCGAGTTTAGCGACTTGATCATCGGAAATATGGACTTTGAAAGAGATGTCTTATCGGCTCTCACGAAAGTTAATCTAGATTCATAATAAAAAAGGGCCAACAGGCCCTTTTTCTATGTTTCAATTCTTTATCGTTGGCTATGACTAAGCCCGATTATAGGACCTTACACGCAAAACCTTTTAGGTAGAAACCTTCTGGGTAAGCCGTATCCGTTGGGTGATCGGCAGCTTGCTCAAAACGCTCTACGAACTTAACTTGGCGGTTTGCATCTACTGCGGCGTCAGCAATGATTTTTTGGAACAGAACTTGGTCCATTAAGCCTGAGCAAGAGTAGGTCAGTAGTGTGCCACCTGGGTTTAGAATTTGCATCGCCAACATGTTGATGTCTTTGTAGCCACGACATGCACCGTTTAGCTGTGCTTTGCTTTCTGCAAACTTCGGTGGGTCCATGATCACAACATCGAACTTCGTACCTTGGTCACGGTATTCGCGTAGTAGTTTGAACACGTCAGCGTTTAGGAACACAGCGCGTTTTTTAGAGATATCAAACTCGTTCAGTTCTGCGTTGAACTTAGCAGTGTCTAGAGCTGGTTGTGATACGTCCGCATTGATAACGCGTTTTGCGCCGCCTTTTAGTGCGTACAGACCAAAACCGCCAGTGTAAGAGAAACAGTTCAGAACTTCTTTATCTTTCACGTACTTCATCGCTTGTTGGCGGCTGTCGCGTTGGTCTAGGTAGAAACCCGTTTTATGACCACCAACGATGTCTACGCTGATTTTCACGCCGTTCTCTTCAATCACCACTGATTTTGGTGGCTCTTCACCGTGCAGTACGCCAGTGGTTTCTTTCAAACCTTCTTTCTTACGTACCGCGACGTCTGAACGCTCGTAAACGTTGCAATCAGGGAAACACTCAACCAAAGCATCAACAATCACTTGCTTGTTGTATTCTGCGCCCGCACTTAGAAGCTGACACACAAAGAAGTTTTGGTACCGGTCGATAGTAACGCCAGGCATACCATCAGATTCTGCCGCGACAAGACGGTAGCCAGTTAGGCCATCGCGTTCGATAATGTCTTCACGAAGAAGCTGAGCGTTGTTGAAGCGCTTAACGAAGAAGGCTTTGTTGATTTCTTCTTTTTCAAAACTCCAGATGCGAGCACGAATTTGAGACTCTGGTGAGTACGCTGCTTTAGCTAGCCATTTTCCGTCGTGAGTGAATACATCAACGGTTTCGCCGAGCGCTGGTTCGCCCTCAACTTTACTGATGCCTCGAGAGAAGATCCAAGGGTGCTTGCGCTTAACCGATTTCTCACGACCTTTAACCAAATAGATAGCAGCTGTCATTTCTTTAGCTCTTGTTGAATTTTGAAAGGGGCGTATTGTCCGGGATGTTGCCCGCAAAAGCAATATCCATCGACAATCCAATCATTTGTAGAGGCTTTAATTATAAACTGATGAGTGGAGTAACGGATGGGTTTTCCAGACACAAAAAAGGGCCACCGAAGTGACCCTAGTTATTCGTTTTAGCGATTACGCTTTTAAGCCAGTCAGTAGCGACTCCATGGTGTCACTTTGAGCTCGAAGCTGCTCAACGTTTTGCGACGTTGTGCTGATCATCGTACATACATTGTTTGCTTGTATGCGAATCTCTTCAACGCTTGATGCGATATTGTCTGCCACGACACCTTGTTCCTCAGCTGCTGTCGCAATTTGAATGCTGCTGTCTGAGATAGTTTGGTTCTTGTCTGCTAGTGAGCCGATTTCGTGGTTCACTTCAGCCATCAGAGTTTGGCCTTCGTTCGCATTGTGAACCGTTACTTCCATCAGTTTAGTCAGTGATTGGCTGTTACGTTGTAGCGCTTCAATCATTGCTTGAATCTCAACTGTCGCTTGTTGAGTGCGGCCTGCAAGAGCACGAACTTCATCAGCAACAACCGCAAAGCCACGACCTTGTTCGCCTGCACGAGCCGCTTCAATTGCAGCGTTCAAGGCGAGTAGGTTAGTTTGCTCAGAGATACCGTTGATGGTTGTGACCACTTCATCAATCTGCGCTGCGTTTGCATCTAGCTCTTCAACCGCTTGAGATGCCGATTGGATCTCAGTAGAAAGGTTCGAGATAGAGTGAAGGGTATTTTCCACTTTCACCTGACCTGATTGCGCGACGCTGCGAGCATCATCAGTTTGTGTGCTTGAGTCATGAGCCAGCGTTGCCACTTCACGAATCGTGGAAGCCATCTGCTCTGTTGCACTTGCTAGTGAGTTAAGGTGCTCTTGTTGGGTATTAGAGATCTCAGAGCTGTTGTGAATCGAAAGGTTAAGGTCTGAGCTGATTTGCTGCATCAGCGCTACGGATTCTTGAATCGACTGAACCATCTTTTGTTCGCGATCCGCTACTTTGTCGATAGTAATCGCGATTTCGCTGAACTCATCACGAACACGGAAGAAATTCATACGCGCGGTTAGATCACCATCTGCCAGCGTGTTGAGCGCTTTGTTCATCGTAAACATCGCACCACCGATGAAAGTCATGATGTAGTAAACACCCATCGCCATGATGAATAGAGTCACAAGAATAATACTGACTTGCGTTGTAGAAAGTGCGGTCCATAAAGACTGCTCATGGTTTGCTACAAGGCTAAATGCGCCATTCAGCACGGACACGGAATCTGGACCAGTACCAAAGGTAATGGTGTCTGAGCCAGCAATAAGGTTTGCAACTTGAGATTGCGAAAGGTTACCAGCCTCGATTAGCCCTTTCATCAGCATTAATTCTTCCTGATACAAACCAGAAATCATGGAGTCAGCAGCACTGTTTAAGACTAAAGTGAGAATGACCAATGCAAGAAGAGGAAGAAAGAAGAGTAAATAGAACTTTTCTTGAATTTTTAAATGGATGAGATACTTATCAATCCAACGGAAGGGAATTTCTTTCATAATTATTATAACCATATAAAAACCCACTATCCTTAGTGGGGTAAATAGACGCAAATAATATATCACTCAAATATAGGGAGCGGTATACGGATGGTACTAAAGTGTGAGAAGTTTCTGATAGTAGGGCATGTTCAAGGGGTAGGATTTCGATACCACACGTCACATCAAGGTTTGAAGTTAGGTTTAACGGGGTATGCAAAGAATTTGAACAATGGTGATGTTGAGGTAATCGCTTGTGGTACAGAGGCGCAAATCGCAGCGTTTTCGGCGTGGTTGGAGGATGGACCGCGGACGGCAACAGTAGATAGCGTTACCCAAGAGAGTCTATCTTACAAACCTTTCCGCGGATTTAAGATCTTATAGTTTTATAAGCAGTGATCTTTTTAGTCGTGTTTTTGCAAACTAGAGTACTACAAGCATTTCGCTGGTTTTGGCAATCCTGCCAATTTTGTCGCTTGTTTTGCAGGGCCTTTTTTAAATAATTTGAATAGGTATTTACTGTTACCTTTTTCTGGGCCGTGCGCTTTTTCCATCGCTTTCACAAGCATTCGAACTGCTGGTGATGTATTGAACTCTTCATAAAAATTACGCACGAAGTGAACTACTTCTAAGTGAGCTTCGGTAAGTTCGATTTCTTCATCTTTTGCTAGAAGCGCAATCATACCTTCTTCCCACTGGGTGTGATCAAGTAAGTAACCTTGAGAATCGGTTTCTATTTCTTTGCCGTTGTATACGAACATCGCTTTGTATCCGCTAAGTAAACACTGGTGTGTATAGGGTAGCGTAGAGCGAAGCTTAGACTCAACAAAAGAATCTATGAAAGCTTCTGAGCGAAGTAAATTTACACAATCGAGAGCTCACGTAAAGGTAAAGGCGTTGAGCCTAACTACTTTTCCATTATTCACAAAAATGTAAGTTTATTCACGTTGTTGGAAAATTATCGGGGTGAGTATTTTGGTATCTGCATTTTTATGCTGAATTTGGAATAATGTCTCTGTTTTATTAGTGGGAATAGAGCAGAGTTATCGTTATTTCACTGCCTTTTGTTTTATTCAGCTATTGCTGGCGATGTGTATCGCACTTTATCGTTACTGGACGTGAACTTTTTCATTGTTCGTTTACCTTTTTGATAGCACTACTCAACAATGAAGGAAATCGAATGACAAGCCGTGTCTATGTTTTAGCTCAATTTAAACCAAAAGAAGGAAAAGAAGCCGAGTTATTTGAAGTACTCAAAGCACTAGAGCCAGATTCCTATCGAGAAGAGGGATGCATCCAATATATGCTCACTCGGCAAATTGATCACCCCAGTGCGATGAGAAATGACTATCCGATTGTGTTTAATGAAATTTGGGAAGATGCAGAATCTTGGGCAGCGCATGGGCGAAGAAAGCAGATTCAACATTTCTTTGAAACTCAAGTGAAAGCCGAGACAGGATTAGTTGAAGACGCGATGGTTACGGCATACAGCGATGAAGGGTATGACTACGATGCGCCCATCTATGAACCAGAATAGACACTGCTAAAAAGTGAAAAGAAAAAGCCCGAAGTATAACTTCGGGCTTTTGAGTTTTGGATTCAATCTAACGAATTAGTCGTCGTTCATGATGCCTAGAATGCTTAGTAGGCTGATGAAGATATTGTAGATTGAAACGTATAGCGTAATCGTTGCAGATATGTAGTTTGTTTCACCGCCACGGATGATGCCTTGTGTAGTCATCAAAATAGCCATGGTAGAGAAAACAATAAACAAGCTGCTCATTGCTAGGTGCAGGATAGTTGATTGGATGAAGATGCTCGCAATCATGCCCACCACTAGAACAACGAATAGAGACAACATCAGGCCACCCATCATAGATAGGTCGCGTTTGGTCGTTAGAGCGTAAGCAGAAGCTGCCATGAATGACAGTGCGGTACCGCCAAGTGCAGTAAGAACCACATCGCCCATACCAGCACCGATGTACATGTTTAGAATTGGACCGATGGTGTAACCCAAGAAACCAGTAAATAGGAATGTGAATACCAAACCCATGCTGTTGTTACGGTTTTTTTCAGTCAAGAATAGTAAGCCGTAGAAACCAACCAACATCAGGATAATGCCCGGACGTGGCAAGTTAAACGCCATTGAAACGCCAGCAACCAGTGCTGACCATAGTAAAGTCATTGAAAGTAGTGCATATGTATTACGCAATACTTTGTTGGTTTGTAGAGCACTCTCTTGAGTAGTAGTGCGTGAAAACATAGGACTGTTCATAATCTTCCTCTATAAGGGACCGTCTTATCTTTGATATATAGACATATATGGGCCCGAAAGTTCAAAAAATCAAGCCCGACACGTCTATCTCTAGAACAAAATAATAATAGAAATAGTGTGTTATGTATGTGGCAACTTGTAACACAATATTACTGCCTTGCATAGTTAGGAAGGGCTTGGCAATCAAAGGGATGAAGGTTACCTCACGAACTTTTTTGTAAAATCGAACAAATTTACAACGTATTGAATCAACTGGATTTTAGTAACATCGACCTGAGGCAAACAAAAAGCGCCGATTTTTTCGAATCGACGCTTCATTTTTTTAGCGTTTTTTGCGACTAATTAATGATGAAGAATTTGCGCGAGGAAGTTCTGGGTTCGATCCGATTGCGGATTCTCGAAGAAGTCGACAGGGTTATTCTCTTCGATAATTTCACCTGCATCCATGAAGATAACGCGATCCGCGACTTCTTTCGCGAAGCCCATTTCGTGTGTTACACAAAGCATGGTCATGCCTTCTTCCGCCAGTTCAACCATTACATCAAGAACCTCACGAACCATTTCTGGATCAAGCGCTGATGTCGGTTCATCAAACAGCATTACCTTTGGGCTCATGCAAAGAGAGCGCGCAATCGCTACACGTTGTTGTTGGCCTCCTGAAAGCTGACCTGGATACTTATCTGCTTGATCTGGGATCTTAACACGCTCTAGGTACTGCATCGCGATGGCTTCCGCTTCTTCCTTTGGCATCTTCTTCACCCAAATTGGGGCAAGTGTACAGTTCTCGAGGACCGTTAGGTGAGGGAAGAGATTAAAGTGCTGGAAACACATGCCGACTTCGCGACGAACGGCTTCGATGTTCTTTAGGTCTTCGGTTAATTCGGTGCCTGACACATAGATGTTGCCTGCTTGATGTTCTTCCAAGCGGTTGATACAACGAATCATGGTCGATTTGCCAGAGCCAGAAGGACCACAGATAACAATCTTTTCGCCTTTCTTTACATCGAGGTTGATGTTCTTTAGTACGTGAAACTCACCATACCACTTATTCATGTCCTTCAGCTGGATCATATAGTCTTGTTGTTGCGTCATAATACGTCCTTGATCTTGATGAGTTATCGTTTGTGACCGGTATGAAGTCTATTTTCGAGCCATATCGAGTAGCGTGACATGCCAAAACAGAATACCCAAAACACTAACGCGACAAATACATAACTTTCTGTAGCGAAGCCTAACCATTCAGGGTCAGTGTTCGCTGCTTGTCCTATACCCAGTACATCAAACATACCGATAATAAGTACAAGGCTGGTGTCTTTGAACAAACCAATAAAGGTGTTCACGATAGAAGGGATAGTAATTTTAAGAGCTTGAGGCAATATGATCAGTCCCATCTTTTTCCAATAGCTTAAACCCAACGCATCGGCGGCTTCGTACTGGCCCTTTGGAATGGCTTGTAAGCCACCACGAACCACTTCTGCCATATAAGCGGCACTAAACATCACAACACCAATTAAGGCGCGGATGAGCTTATCTGTTTCTGAGCCTTGGGCAAGAAAGAGCGGGAGCATGACGGACGCCATGAAGAGTACTGTAATTAAAGGTACCCCACGCCATACCTCAATATAGATAGTACAAATACTGCGGATGATCGGCATATCGGAACGACGGCCTAACGCTAACGCCACACCAATAGGTAAGGAGACAACGATACCGACTAAGGCGATGATCAGAGTAACCAGCAAGCCGCCCCATTTGTGTGTTTCAACCACTTCTAAGCCAAATACCCCGCCATACAACAATGTTGCGATAATGAACGGATAAATGTTCACAAAGAACAACCAAATCCAAATACGTTTTGGAGTCTTTTCGTAAGCAAGGAGTACTGTGAATATCGCCAAGGTAATGTAGAACAGACGTGGCCGCCACAGTTCAGCTTCTGGATAGAAACCGTACATAAACTGTTCCCAGCGTACGCTGATAAATACCCAACATGCGCCTTCACGGGAACAGTCATCTCTCGTTGTGCCAACCCAATCGGCATTAATGAATGCCCAATCCGCAATGTTCCAAAGTGCAGAAAACACGATGTAGGCAAGGATGATGGTAACAACCGAGTTCACTGGGCCATTGAATAGGTTTTTGCGCAGCCATCCCACAATACCGACGGTATTGGACGGAGGTGGGAGATCAGGCTGAAATTGATGTGTGCTCATATTATCTCTCCACCAGCGCTACTTTTCGGTTGTACAAGTTCATCAACGCCGACGTTATCAAGCTCAATGTTAGGTATACACCCATCGTCATTGCGATGATTTCGATCGCTTGTCCAGTCTGGTTCAGCGTTGTACCGGCAAAGACCGAAACAAGGTCTGGGTAACCGATTGCCATTGCCAACGAAGAGTTCTTCGTCAAGTTCAAGTATTGGCTTGTTAGAGGAGGGATAATGATTCGCAATGCTTGCGGAATCACCACCAGTTTCAATGTTTTTGCTCTTGGTAAACCCAGCGACATCGCGGCTTCGGTCTGACCATGATTCACTGCATTAATACCAGATCGAACAATCTCAGCAATAAACGATGCAGTGTAAACACTTAGCGCTAACAGAAGGGCTGCGAGCTCCGGAATAATGCTGATACCACCGCGGAAGTTGAAGCCTTTTAATTCTGGGTACTCCAAAGAGATCGGCATGCCTGTTACAAAGTAAACCACCAAAGGCAGACCAATCACTAGACCGAACACAATTCGTCCCATTGGTGTTTGTTGACCTGTTAATCGCTGTTTGTTTTTAGCCCAACGATTGATTAAGAAACTTGCAATGACACCTATGATGAGTGCTGCAACCACAAGACCACCGCCAGCTTCAATTACCGGTGAGGGGAAGTAAAGACCGCGCACATTCAGGAAAACGGATTCGCCAAGACTTAAGCTTTGTCTTGGGGATGGAAGGGCTTGTAGAACCGCGAAATACCAAAAAAAGATCTGTAAAAGTAGAGGGATATTTCGGAACGTTTCAATGTAAACAGCCGCTAAACGACTGACCAGCCAGTTAGAAGAAAGGCGTGCAATCCCCATAACGAAACCTATGACGGTTGCGAGGATAATACCCAACACAGACACGAGTGCAGTATTAAGTAAGCCAATGACAAACGTACGCCCATAAGAGAAAGTTTCGTCATATTCGATGAGTGTGAGCCCAATACCAAAGCCCGCTTCTTGATTTAGGAAACCAAAGCCGGTGGCGATACCACGAGCGTCGAGATTGGTTAGTGCATTGTTGATGATTGTGTAAAAGAAAAATACCAGTGCGGCGATGGCAATGATCTGGAAAATAGCAGAGCGAAAAGCTGGGTTATAAATCAGACTCTTGCTTCCGCTTGGTTTGGACATCGTACTTTGCGATGCATTATTCGTCGGTTTCATACAGCGATAACCTCAAACCCTTATATAGAATAGATTCAGCCAAGAAAAAGGGCGGCATGCACCGCCCTTATTTAACTCGTTTCTATCGGATAGGTGGTGCGTACATAAAGCCGCCTGCATTCCACAGCGCATTTACGCCGCGAGAAATCTTAAGAGGCGAACCAGTACCTACCGTACGCTCAAAGCTCTCACCATAGTTACCGACTTGCTTGATAACTTGGTAACCCCAATCGTCACGGATACCTAGACCTTTACCTTTAGGGCCGTCAACACCAAGAATGCGTTTGATGTTTGGATCTTTCGATTTCAACATTTCATCAGCGTTCTTAGAACTGATGCCATATTCTTCCGCATTCACCATTGCAAATAGCGTCCATTTAGCGATGTTGAACCATTGATCATCACCTTGACGAACAACAGGACCTAGTGGTTCTTTTGAAATGATTTCTGGAAGTACGGTTGCTGAAGAAGGGTCTTTAAGGTTTAAGCGAAGGGCATAAAGGCCAGATTGGTCAGTAGTAAGAACATCACATCGACCAGCATCAAAACCTTTAGAGGTTTGCGCGGCGGTATCAAATACCACTGGCTTGTAAGCCATACCTTGGTTACGGAAGTAATCTGCTAGGTTAAGCTCTGTGGTTGTACCTGATTGCACACATACAGAAGCGCCATCGAGTTCTTTTGCACTAGAGATACCAAGATCTTTCTTCACCATAAAGCCTTGACCATCGTAGTAGTTAACGCCTACGAAGTTCAAACCAAGAGCAGTGTCGCGATGAAGTGTCCAGGTGGTGTTACGTGAAAGCACATCGATTTCACCCGATTGTAAAGCAGTGAAACGTTCTTTCGCGGTTAGGGGTACATATTTAACTTTCGTTTTATCCCCAAGAACGGCTGCGGCCAGTGCTTGGCAATATTCTACGTCGATACCTTCCCATTCGCCTTTAGAGTTAGGGTTTGAGAAACCAGGTAGACCGGTACTTACGCCACAAGTGATAAAACCTTGTTTTGTGACTTTGTCCAGAGTCGTGTCTGCTGCTTGCGCTGATGTCGCCATCATGGCAGTAGAAGCCGCTACGACGGAAGCAAGAACTGTGAGTTTATTTGCCATTTGTATCCTTCCTGTATGATCCATGTTTAATCAGGAGCGACCTGATACAACGTGTCCAATTTATTTGTGTTATCGTCCTATCTGGTTGATTTTCAATGAAACGGTAATCGACAAATCAACCAGTTATAAGCGTAGGTAAGGATCTGCTAATTCTCAAATATATAATTTAAAAAGAGTTTTGGAGAGAACTTACAAAGAACCTTGCGATTTAGAATGGCGAAATGTTAAATGTTTGTAAATAGTGCAACTGGTTGTCAAATTAGTGCATCAGAACAATCACTAAAAGAGTGTCAAAAACAAAAGGATAATAATTTGTTATTAAAAGTATCATTAGTAGAGGCGGGCTGAGTAAGCCGAAAATTTGAACAAAAATTATTTGTGACATCGAAACTAGGTGAACAGGTTGCCCTGTTTTTGGTAGCATGAATTTCGACAGTTATTTGAAGTAATCATGGATTGAAATGCGATATTTTCCTCTGTTCTTAGATTTAGTAGATAAACCCGTGCTGGTTGTAGGCGGTGGTGAAGTAGCAAGCCGTAAAGTAGAAGCCCTACTTAAAGCTGGGGCGGACGTTACGATTGTCTCCCCAAGCCTTGTCGACTTTCTTGATAAGCTTGCGCAAGAGCAACAAGTGCGATGGATTCAACGTTTTTATTCTAGTGACATTGTCACGAAATCGTTCATTCAAGTTTGGGCAACCACGGATAATCCAGAGTTAAACCATCAGGTTTACAAAGACGCTAAAGAGCTTGGCATATTAGTTAACGTTGTTGATGACAAGCCGTACTGTGATTTTATTACGCCTTCAATGATTAATCGTGGTCGCATTCAAATTGCCATTTCAAGTGGTGGCGCGTCTCCTGTTTTGATTCGAAATATTCGTGAAAAGCTTGAAGCTATTCTTCCGCAAAATATGGGATTGATGGCGGAGTTCGCTAACTCCAAACGCAATTCGATTAAAGAGGCACTACCGAGCGTCGACTTACGCAGGAAATTTTGGGAAAGTTATTTTTCTCATCCAGAAGTAGAGAACGCTCGCGATAATCGCGAATTGGAAATCATTTATCAACAAACCATGGCAAAACCTTTGGACGAGGAGGGAAGCTGTACCTGGATTCAAGTTGGGCAAGATGTCGAAATGCTGCCTATCAAAGCAGTCCGTTACATGCAGCAAGCCGAACTTGCCTTATATTCGACGATGTGCGAAGTGGACGTCATGGAGTTGGTAAGAAGGGATGCTGAACGTGAACCTTTTAGAAGTGCCACCGAACTTTCTGATATGTTGACTAAAGCGAAAAAAGAAAACTTACGTGTGTGCGTGTTTGTACCTTCAGGGACGAGTGAATTCTCTTTATTGCAAGGGCAAGACCTAGTTATCTGATTATTTTGCATATAGTTTACGGACATAAAAAACGCCGACGAATAACTCGTCGACGTTTTCAATTCTCGGTTTCCTCAATCGACAGGTGTTAATTGAGGAACCGAATTAATCACGGAAGTTGTTGTACTGAAATGGGATACCCATATCTGCTTCACGGATCGCTGCAATCGTCGCTTGGAGATCATCGCGCTTCTTACCTGTTACGCGAACTTTGTCGCCTTGGATAGAAGCTTGAACTTTAAGCTTTGCGTCTTTGATTAGCTTAACCACTTTCTTTGCGGTTGGTGTATCAATGCCTTGGCGGAAAGCAACGTTTTGGTGCCAGTTTTTACCTGTTGCTTCTGGATTTTTTGCGTCCATAGCATTTGCATCAATGTTGCGTTTAGCCAAGTGGCTACGCAGAATGTCACGCATTTGCTTAAGCTGAAACTCGCCTTCTGCTGACACTTTTACATTTTCTTCTACTAGCTCAAAGCTCGCATTCACATTGCGGAAATCGAAACGAGTAGACAGTTCACGGTTAGCGTTATCAACCGCGTTACGTAGTTCGACGGTATCGATTTCTGAAACAATATCAAACGATGGCATGAAGATTCCTTGATTATCTTGTTATAGGGAAATTACTTACTGGATTTAACTGCGGCTGCCAGCATATCTAGCATGGTTACAGTATCATCCCAACCTAGACATGGGTCAGTGATCGATTGACCGTAAGTTAGGTTGTTAATATCAGTCATTGGCTGATTGCCTTCAATAATGAAGCTCTCTGCCATAATACCAGCAATACGTGTGCTGCCTGACTTAATTTGGTCGCAAATGTCTTGAGCAACATCGATTTGTTTACGGTGTTGTTTTTGGCAGTTTGCGTGACTGAAATCGACGATCAAACGCTGCGGCAAATCGAACTCTGCTAGCGCGTCACAAGCTTGCTTAACAGAAGCTTCGTCAAAGTTAGGGCCTTTCTCACCACCACGAAGAATAATGTGACCGTAAGGGTTGCCGCTAGTGCGGTACACCGTCATACGCCCATTCTTGTCTGGGGAGTAGAAGTAATGTGATGCTTTAGACGCACGAATCGCATCAATGGCAATTTTCACGTTGCCGTTAGTACCGTTCTTGAAGCCAACTGGGCAAGATAGGGCAGACGCCATTTCACGGTGGATTTGCGATTCAGTCGTACGAGCACCAATTGCGCCCCATGTGATCAAATCAGCAATGTACTGGCCTGTAATCATATCAAGAAACTCAGTAGCAGTCGCAAGACCAAGCTTGTTGATATCCAGTAGCAGTTTACGCGCTTTGTGAAGACCGGCTTCAAGCGCATAAGAACCATCTAGGTTAGGGTCAGTAATCAAACCTTTCCAACCAACTACTGTACGCGGCTTTTCAAAGTATGTACGCATAACGATGAACAGTTCGTCTTTGTACTGATCTTGAATTTCGCTAAGACGCGTCGCGTAGTCAATTGCCGCTTCAGTGTCATGCACTGAACATGGGCCAACGATAGCGAGGATACGGTCATCCTCACCAGTTAAAATCTTTTCAATTTGTCGACGAGATTGAGCGATACGGTCAGCTACATCATCAGTGATTGGATGTACACTACCTAGCTCTGCGGGTGTCGGCATTGGACCCAAAGGTTGGGTTCTCAATTCATCTGTTTTTATAGGCATGTTATAGCTTTATTCTCTATTGCGAAGCGGTAAAGATAACGGAATTATAGTTAGGAATAAACCGTTTCACGGGATTCTTATCTAGTAAATACCGAATTGTATGTACTGCTGTTGGTATTCATTGGTGTTGCTTATATATAAATGACAAAACATGCTCTGGATATCAATACATAGTTGTTTGAATTTATAACCGTTTTTTCTATTTGCTAACAGAATAATTGTGCCAAATCGTAAGCAAAGCGTTGTAGGTTGGGAGTTTCATATATTGTGACCATGTCACGCGAAAATGCGCAAACGATTTGTTTTTTAACCAAGATCGATTTCTCGTTAACATTTCTTTGACATCTTTGAAGTTTGTTGATTGACTGGTCAGACTAGTTTAAGGGGAGTTTCAAAATGTTTTCAGCGGTTCGTCGTGCAAACCTTTACCTCAATCTGTTTGGCTTTTCAAAAGTGCCTTTAATTTGGCTATGTCGACCGAAGATCCTTGCGATTGATGATCAGCATGTCGAAGTAAGAATCCCGCTCAAGCGAAGAACCAAGAATCATCTTAATAGTATGTATTTTGGCGCATTGGCTGTTGGGGCAGATGTTGCTGGTGGCTTTCTTGCTATGAGTAAAGCACAAGAGCAAGGAGAGAAGATTTCACTCGCGTTTAAAGGAGTAAGTGCTGAATTCTTAAAACGTCCTGAGGGTGACGTACACTTTGTCTGTCATGATGGCCCTGTGATTGATGAAATGCTCAAAATCACGCTAGAAACCGGTGAACGCGTTAATCGAGATGTGAAGATCACCGCATTGTGTCCAAAGATTAATGGTGATGAACCAATGGCCGAGTTCTCTTTAACGCTCTCCATCAAAAAAGCAGCCCAAAAGCAGGCTGCTTAACTTAAGAATGGTGACTGACGTTAGTTTAATTCAATTCTATTTTCTCAATAGACACGATTTTCGAACGGTTTAACACGACTTTCCAACGATAGAAGACAGGCTCGTCAGTGTGGTTGTCTTCTTTCACAATCACGTTGACCAAGTGTCGCTTCTCTACAGACTCTTTACTCACTTGCCCTTCGTTCAGGCGATATACGCGGTTAGAGCTTTTGTCCATCAAACGGATAATTGGGCGCAAACTGATGTTTAGCGTTTCACGAGTTTGTTCATAGCCACTCAAAAATAACGACGTCGCCATCTCAGTTTTTGCATGGTAATGAAGAATTTGTTCTTCACGCTGCACGACGCGTTTCTTACGAATGTTCTGAATGCGATCAGGCAAGCTCGAAAGGGAACGATAGTCCAACCATTCCAATTTTCGACCCACCACTTTCTTTGTTGTCGGGTCCATGTACTTCTTACGCCACTTCGGTTTGCCTTTGCGGATCCAACGCCACATCGCGTCGCGTAGGTCATCTTTAAAGATTTCACGTAGAGCATAG
The DNA here is from genome assembly GCF_002887615.1 of Vibrio jasicida 090810c. Classification (NCBI taxonomy): domain Bacteria; kingdom Pseudomonadati; phylum Pseudomonadota; class Gammaproteobacteria; order Vibrionales; family Vibrionaceae; genus Vibrio; species Vibrio jasicida. Next base: position 408,481 of record NZ_CP025792.1, read on the forward strand.
ATAAACGACATCGCAATGATAAAAGATGCAGAAATCTCTCCTAAGTAATCTCGGGCAAGAATAACGGTACTTGTGACCACGACCATCACCAAGCCCGTGGCTATGCCTTTAATCGCACGCTTGATGTTGTTTCCCATCGACATCGTTTTTTTCGCTTAAAACGATAGGGTGCTCAATCAAACGTCTCAGCAAACGCATTTTATTCGACAAACGAGTTACATCTTCAACGACACTCGGCGAGTTATAGTTGTTGAGTTTACGGTGGGCTTGCTCTTTCTCACATAAAGTAATCAGACGATCTTTAATTGTGCTGTAATCGCCTTCGCGAGGAAGGTGCGCGACAAGAGACAAAAATTTTTGCTCAGTGTACCAAGACAAGTAGTTATCAATGTTTACGTAATAACGCTTGAGATTTTCTTCATAAGGAATGGAACGTCTCAAACGCTTAAGAATGTCGATAGTCAATTCGATGACTTCATCCACTTCTTCTGCGGTAACACTGTCGTTGTCATGCTTATTCAATGCTGCAACGGCCTTATCCAGAGCTGTGACGTATTGATACGCAAACAAACTCAAACTTACGCGATACTGTCGATTAGATAGGCGCCCTCGTTTGGCCAAGCGGCTATGCACGAGAGGAAGTAGCACTTCTGTACTGTAGTAAGAACGTTTTTGCGTGATGGAAGTGTAATAGAACTCAGACTCGCTGATGATGTCGGAGTTTAAACCTAATTCACCAGGCACAAAAATATAGATATCAAGATCAAGCGTTTTGCTCTTTGCCAATGCGTGGCTAATTTTTAAGGTTATCGAATCCTGTTTGTCGACGGTGACCAAGGAAGGCTCCTGATTTTGCTAAAGCATCCTATACCCATAAGCGTCCATTAAGCACAATAACTTAAGGTCGACTAGGATAAGTAGTTGAACGACAACAGCATAGCAGAGAGGATGGTATTTCTCTCTGATTTTCTTGTCAGTTTGGGTATAATTCCCAGTAAATTTAAAAAGAGACAAATTCAATGATTAAAATTGGTCAAATTAACAGCTTAGAAGTCACTAAAACGGCTGATTTTGGCGTATTTTTGGATGGTGATGATTACGGTTCAGTCATGCTGCCTAATAAATATGTACCAGAAGGTACGAATGTAGGCGATCATATTGACGTATTTCTTTACTTTGATTCAGAAAGTCAGCTAGCTGCGACCATTGATAAACCCATTGCTCAGGTTGGCGAGTGGGGCCTAATGCAAGTCGAAGGAGTCAGTAGCACTGGTGCTTTCGTAAATTGGGGCATCAAAGAAAAAGATCTTCTTATCCCGTTTAGTGAGCAACGTGCGCGCTTTACCGCTGGTCAAAACATTCTGGTTTACGTGTACACAGATAAAGCATCTGGTCGTATTGTCGGTACAACTAAGTTCAATAAGTGGCTGGATAAAACGCCAGCAAACTATGAAGTGAACGAAGAAGTTAACCTAATCATCGCAGAACGTAGCCAACTTGGTTATAAAGCGATTGTGAACGGCGAGCATTGGGGAATGATCTTCCCATCGGATGTGTTCGGTAAGCTGTTTATTGGTAAAAAGCTGAAAGGCTACATTAAGCAAATTCGCGAAGACGGCAAAATCGACCTTGCGCTACAAAAAGTAGGCGTGGCGAAAATGGATGATCTTTCGAGTAAAATCCTAGAGCTTTTAGAGAAGAAGGGTGGTTTCCTACCTCTAAACGATAAATCTACGCCAGAAGCGATTTTTGCAGCTTTCCGTACAAGTAAAGGCACGTTCAAAAAAACCATCGGCGGTTTGTACAAGCAAGGTAAGCTCGTGATTGAAAAAGACGGTATTCGTCTCGCTGAATAGAGCTTTAAGTTGCTGGTGGCGGAGGTTCATCAAGTTCAAACTCGATTTGGACGAAAATAGCAGTCAAAAAAATGGCCCAAACTCGTCCTTATTTTGGGCCTAGGGGAAACGGCTCCTTTCATAGAGCCTGCGCTAAACTTTTGACCAACACATATTGTTGGTGAACATAGAGAGAAATGCCGTTTCAAAGCGATGCTTTGATATCTTCAGTTTAGTACAGGGGACTCGAATCGCTAGTGAACCCAGTTCCAATCATGCTTTAGAACCAAAAAGCCATCGTAAATACGATGGCTTTTCATTTATTTATAGCATTTCACTTTGCTACTAAAATAAGTTCTTATCTCGCACTAATTCTCGTGGAAGGCCGTTTTTAATGCGGTTACTTACCCATTTACCAAGGCCAATGATCGCGCCTTCGTACTTCACTAATACTTCGCCTTTGCCGGTTTTCATCTCAGCTGGAATGTTTTGAGGGCGAACGTCTCGGCCCATATACCATTCACGAGCTTCGTCGATCGTAAGCTCAATCGCATTTTTCTCTAAACCTGTCGCCAGCGCCGTTGCTACTTGATGTTGCCAACGGTAGCCATTCTTATGCGCTTCGGCAATCTTGATACCCATGCGAGAGAAACGCAGTTCGCCAATCATCGGCTCTAGTGCGTCTGGGAAAAGCCACACATCTTTATCACGAATCCAAACCGTACTGTCTTCAGGTAACTTGATTTCCATTGCGCTTTGAAGCTGGTTAGCGATATCAGTGGATTCTTTGTTAGACGCTTTAACAAATGGGAATTTACCCATGCGTTTTTTGACTTTTGGTGCTTCTACGGCAGCAAGCTTACGTATACGTGCAACAAAGAAACCCTCACAGTCATACACTTGAGGGAAGATGTGTAAGAAGCCTTCTTCAGTCAACGCCGCCTCGGCATTATTAAACAGATCTTTTAAGCTCTCGAATTCAACCGCGTCACCAAATGTTTCTTTAAGATGATGGCAAACTTGTTGGTTTTCTTCCGTGCTCAACGTGCAGGTTGAATAAACCATCACGCCGCCGGGTTTAAGAGCGTGGAACGCACTTTCGATCAAATCTTTTTGAGTGTCTGCAATTTCAATGACTGATGTTTGCGTCCAGTTCTTCATTGCGTCTTCATCTTTACGCACTGTACCTTCACCGGAACATGGTGCGTCTAACAGAACGGCATCAAATTGTTCTGGTAGCCAGCCACCAAACACACGACCGTCGAAGTTACTTAATGCTGCGTTACGCACACCACAACGTTCGATGTTTGCGTGTAGCACTTTTACACGACTTGCCGCGTATTCATTCGCGACCAAAACGCCTTCATTGTTCATTAAGGCAGCTATTTGAGTTGTTTTAGAGCCCGGAGCCGCAGCGGTATCGAGCACTGCGTCATACGATTCGTCATTCATGAATAAGGCGGATACCGGCATCATTGAGCTGGCTTCTTGAATATAAAACAACCCAGACATGTGTTCTGCGGTATTGCCTAATGGTACGAGCGATTCATCTGCTTCGATCCAAAAACCAGTCTCACACCAGGGTACAGGAGATAACTTCCAACCTTTTGCCTTTGCTCGCTCTAAAAACGCCTCTACGCTGACTTTCAACGTATTAACGCGAATACTCTTGCGCAACGGCTTTTGGCACGACGCTACGAAGTCATCCATGTTGAGGTGGGCAGGAAGAATAGTTTTGATTTTTTCCAGAAATGCTTCTGGGATGTAAACATTAGGATGCAAAGTGGAATCTCGATTGCAGAATTTGCTGCAAATGATATACGAAACTGGGTTAGAAACGAATAGCCACAAAGGCTACGGTAATAAAAAGAGCAGCGATTGCTGCTCTTTAGTCTATCTTGGTTATCTATGAATCATGGTTTGGGGATCGCTGTGCGCCATTCCAACCAACTCTCTTCAGCTTGAGGGTACAAGTAGAAAGAGTGACCTTTTTTTGCTGCTGGTGGAATTTGAGATTGCTCTGGTGTTGAGAAAGCGATACCACCACGTACAAGGCTATCAATTGTACCTGCTTTAATGTTTGCTCCACCTAAACCAATCGAAACATCAACGCCAGACACGTTCCAGAATACACTGTTCTGACGAACTAGGTAGGCATATTCTGGCTGAATTTCAATCTGGGTAATCACACGATCAGCGAATTCTCCTAAATGCACATCCGTTACCTGACCAACTTCCATTTGACGGTATAGGATAGGGGTGCCAATCTGTACTGAGCCACGCTGTTCACTTTGTAAGGTAAAACGCATCCCTTGTGAGCGCGCATTACCTTTCTCTAGATCAAATTTGAATGCTGCTGCACCTTGGCCCGGTTCCACGCTAATGGATTTAGATACTAATGCGCCTAGGTTTTTAACACCGCCTAAGCCAATTTCTGGCTCAGTTAGCCAAAAGTGTGACCCGGTAACGGCAATATCTTCCACATATTCAGGCAAAATACGGGCAGTCACTTCAACCATTTCTCGGCGGAAGTTAGGGACCACTAAAGTGACTTCACCGACTTTGACACCTTGGTATTTTATTGGCATCCCTTTGCTTACTTCCTGAGAACCGTCTGTTTCCAAAGCGATGACACGTCCAAACTTACGCGCTTGCTTTTGATCTTGATAGAGCTTCCAGCGTTGGCCAATTTTGTTCTCAATACCTGGAATTGAATCGAACGCGATACCGCCTTTAATTAAGGATTTAAGCGGGTGTGCCTTAACGGTGATTCCAGCAAGTGAAGCGTCGACCTCAACGCCTGAGCGATTCCAAAATACGGTTTGAGCCGCAATCAGATGTGCGTAGCGGTTTTCAATCGTGGCTTTTACGATGACGCCACCATCGACTAAATTGAAATCAGACACGCTGCCCACGGGCAGATTTCGGTAGAGCAGAGGACTGCCTTTTGAAATCGGAGGCAACTCAGAAGCAAATAAGTTAAGCGTTTTCGAACCACTCTGGTTGTATTGCGCTAATTCAGCTAAAGATTCACTTTGGAATAGCTGGTACTCTTTTTGAATCTTTTCCGCGCCTTGGCTAACAAAGCTGATTGAACCTGTTAACAGTTGTTTGGCCGGTGGGACCGTCACACTGAGGCCCGATTCAGTGAGCTCGGCCGATGCACTGCCTGTTACATAGAAGCGGTTGTTGGATTTGATGAGGTGTTTGTATTCTTGATCAATCAACACATCCATGAAAACTTCATGATTCGCTTGCTGAGCTTTCTCTTCATCGAGTAGTCCTACTTTAATGATTGAACCCACAACAATGCCTTTGTAGAGGACGTTTGCACCGCTATCTAAGCCAAATGAGTTGTCCGAAACAAGGCGAATCGCTATCGATTTCTCCTGCTGCTGATTAAAGACGTTTTTACGAATAGCAGTAAACTGACGTGCACGTTCACCTTCACCTGGAACGATGGTTAAGAAATTGCCACGAACAAGGTTAGCGATATTTTCGACGCCAGAGAGTGATACTTTTGCTTCTTCAAGAACAAAACGTGTACCAGAGGTAAGCATGTCACTGAATGCGGGTTGGATTGCAGCAGAAGCAAGAATGACCTCACGACCTTCAGATAGGTTTAAATCCGTGACTTGGCCGACTTCAATCCCACGATACATGATCGGAGCACCTTCAGCGCTGATTTTGTTGTCATCTGGAAGGGCAATTTTGATTGCGATACCACGGCCTGCGGTTTTAAGGTCTTTATATAAACGAAATTCTTTATAATCTTCGACTGGCTCACCATCGTCTGGTGAGTCGACTGCGATCGCACCACCAAGTAGGGCGCTCATGCTTTCTAGGCGGACATCAACGCCTTCAAAACCGATGCTTGCACCAATACCACTCACATTCCAAAAACGACTGCGGTTGTTGATGATGTGTCGGTATTGATCCTGAATGTTGGCTTGGATCGTAATGGATTTCGCATCTTCGTTTAATTGGTAGCTGTAAACTTCACCAATAGGGATTTTTTTATAAACAATCTGAGAACCAATAGAAACGCCGCCTAAGTCACGACTTTTTAGTTTGATATTGAGCCCTTGAGTGACGCGAAGATCAGTAGGTGCGGAGTCAAGTGCGTGGAACGACGTTTCAAACTCTTTACTGTCACCCGGTTGGATAGAAATGTAGTTACCGGAGACAAGAGCATCTAACCCAGATACACCAGTTAAACTTGCGGTCGGTTTAACGAGCCAAAAGCGTGTTTTCTCATTAAGCAATTTGGTTGCTTCTGGGTAAATGTCTGCATCGACATAAATGCTGCCTAAATCCTCAGACAAGTTGATGTCGCGTACCATACCCACTTCCAAGCCTTGATAGCGAATCGTCGTACGGCCAGCAATTAAACCGGCTGCATCAGAGAAGTGGATTTGTACCCGCTGTCCAGCGTCATGAATGGACTTAACGACGAGCCAACCGGCTAAAATCATCGTCAAGATCGGCAGGAGCCAAAGAGGAGAAATGCCTTTACTCCTCTTTATCTCTGGCTCGTATGACGTTTGAGAACTGTTCTGATCACTCATTAATTGACTCTTTTTCTGATTGTTTTGGGGCTTGGTCCCAGATAAGCCTTGGATCAATGCTCTCCGCGGCGAGCATTGTAAGAACGACAACTACACCAAACGCTACCGCACCGTAGCCTGGTGTGAAATCGAGAATTTGTCCACGATCGACCAATGTCATCATGATAGAGATAACAAACAAATCCATCACGGACCATTTACCGATCCACTTTACTGCAAAGTAAACCATCATTCGCTGTCTTCGAAACACCGAACGTTTAAATTTTATACATAGCAAGATGTAGGTGAGACCAAGGATTTTTGCCACAGGTACGACAATACTGGCAACAAAAATGATCACTGCGATACCGTACATCCCATTTTTGACTAAACCAGCAACGCCCGAAAATATCGTATCTTCTAAACGTTTGCCGTTCGTAAGCAAGATAGAGATAGGGATTAGGTTCGCCGGAAAAATAGCAATGGTTGCTGCGATTAGGTAAGCCCAAGTTTTTTGGATTGAATTTGGCTTACGATGGTAAAGCGCATGATTACAACGGCGGCATTTATCACCTTCTGGTTGAGAAAGGTGACACTCGTGACAATGTACGTCCTTGTGTTCAAAGTCATAGCTCGTCTCAGACTGCCATGACTCCCAGTAGCGACGGACGCTAATACGAGAAATCAACAAAACAGTGAAGATTTGCAGTAGTACGAGGCCGATCAATCCTGGTCCGACGAAAATGTCAGAGTAGTCCTGAAGCTTGAAACAGGAGATTGCAATACTGACCAAAAATACATCCAGCATGACCCAATGTTTAAGGTGTTGGATTAGCCACAGTGAAACCCTAAGTCCTTTAAACCAACGCTTGTGTAATGACCAATGTGCGGTTACGACAGAGCTGCATACGATGAGTGGGGCGAGGGAGCTGCAAAACAGAATTAAGATAGAAAGAAGGACAAAGCCTTCTTGAAACAGCGTAATCATCCCAGATGGCAGTGTTGCCGGTATCATTACACCGAACAGACGAATGCTGATGAAATTAAAAAAATGTGAAGGGATGAACAGGAGAATGCAGGTAACCGCGATAGCAAGATTACCAGACAAGCTTGGACTGCCACCTCGATACAACTCAGTACCGCAGCGTGGGCAGTGCGCATTTCTTCGATTAGGTAAATCGACAATATCGACAGGTAACTCGCAACCTTGGCATAAGCGAACATTATTGGGTTGCGACGCATGTTTAGACAGAGAGGTCACAACGACCTCTCCACTAAGAACGGTTTAAGCGTGGGACTGAATGCCCCCGTATAGGGTTTGATATAAGCCTTCTTGCTCAACAAGCTCACCATGGGTTCCTGTTTGCGTCACTCTTCCGTCCTCAAGCACATAAATCAAATCAGCTTGCTTAACGGCAGATAAGCGGTGCGCGACGATTAGTGTCGTTCTACCACGTAAGAATTCAGTTAACGCCTTATGAAGAGCCGCTTCAGTTGCGGTATCCAATGCAGACGTTGCTTCATCTAGGATAACAAATTGTGGATTACTCAACACCATTCGTGCAATAGCTAAACGTTGACGTTGGCCCCCAGATAGGCGAATACCATTGCGTCCGATTTGCGTATCCAAACCGTGGTTTAGTTGAGAAATTACATCTTGCAACTGCGCAACTTCTAGAGCGCGCCACAATGATATTTCGTCAAAATCCCCACCGAGGGTCAGATTATGCCTCAACGAGTCATTAAATAGTATAGGTTGTTGTAAAACCACGGCAATTTTGTCGCGTATCACTTCAAAGCTAATGTCGTCTGTCAGTTCATCATTAAAACGGATTGAACCTGCGTTTTGTCTGTATACGCCAATCAACAGCTGAATCAGCGTCGATTTACCACCACCACTTGCACCGACCAAGGCTACTTTCTTACCAGCTGGGATGTGTAACGAGAGATCGTCCAACACTTTGTTTTCATTATTGTATGAAAAATCAACATGTTCGATTTTTACATCAACTTCTTTATTTTCTTTGAAAGGATTTACCTTAGAGACAGGTCTATGTTCTTCTTCCAATTCTAATAGGTCGTTAATGCGTTTTAGTGCGGCTTTTGCGCTATACCAAGAGAATTGGATGCCCAGTAGTTCTTGGACTGGAGAGAGCATAAACCAAAGGTAACCGAATACTGCGAAGATTTGACCAATGGTGAGGTCACTGAACATCACCATTAACATCGCAACAGCACGGAACAGCTCAAAGCCAATTAAAAATAAGAGGAAAGAAACTCGACCCGCGGCTTCGGATTGCCATGCATACTTGTCCGCATCAATACGAACTTGGTCAGCGTTGTTCTTCAATTGCTGTAGAAATTCTCGTTCTTTGTTTGCTGCGCGTAATTGATAGATACCATCTAGCGTTTCGACTAATCGATTCTGGAAGATTTCGAATGAATGGTTTTCCTTACGTTTTAGGTGTTTAACCATGCTCCCCAGTTTGCGAGAGAAGTAGATAACGATAGGGTTAACCAAAAGAATAAAGAGGCCGAGACGCCAGTCGAGCCATAGAAGGACAATGGCGGTACCAATCACCGTTAGAAAACTGATAACAAATTTAGCTAACGTAGAACCAATGAATTTATCAATAGTCTCAATGTCGGTGATAAGGTGAGCATTGATGCCACCGCTGCCTTTTGTCTCGTATTGTCGAATACTGATGCGACCGAGTTTGTCGATCATTTTACTTCGCATTTCAAACGTGATGGTTTTGGAGACTAAAGTAAATTGTCGGCTCTGAAGAATATTGAACGCTTGGCTGCCTGCCCGCATGAGCACAACCAAAAAGAGAGTAAAGAAAATATATCCCGTAGGTGTATGCCACGTTTCAGGTAAGACTGCATTCATTGCCGCAAGGCCTGATGCCGGTTTGTCCAATAAGACTTCATCCACCATTAAAGGCATAAGAAGAGGGATTGGAACACTAATCAAGGTTGCAAGAACAGCAATCAAGTTCGCCACAATCAACTTGGACTTGTGCTTTTTGACTTGTGTTATCAACCAAGAACGGCTAATAGTGTCGTTTTTCGGATTCATTGTAATTGAGAATAAGTCCTATTAAAAAGTAGGGCTGCATTGTAGCGCCATACTGTAAGAATGGAAGCCTAAATAAAAAGTAGGAAGTTAATATGAACATAGAACAATACCAAAGACTTACCAAACAAGCCGTAGCGCTGATCGAGTCAGAAAAAGACTACGTCGCGAACCTTGCCAACATCAGCTCACTACTATTTATGGAGCTTGACGAGCTCAACTGGGCGGGTTTTTACCTTAAAAAAGGAAATGAACTGGTACTTGGGCCATTTCAAGGCAAACCTGCTTGCGTTCGTATCCCAATGGGGCGTGGTGTTTGTGGTACAGCTGCTCAAACTAATACCGTACAAAGAGTATACGACGTTCATGAGTTTGAAGGTCACATTGCCTGTGATGCTGCGAGTAATTCGGAAATTGTTATTCCTTTTACTATCAATGGAGAAGTGGCTGGCGTATTGGATATTGATAGCCCAAATATCGGCCGATTCGATGAAACAGACGAAGAAGAACTCACTCATTTTATGTCAGAAGTAGAAAAGCTGCTTAATTCGCACGCTAACGACGCATAAATTCGTCCTCTAGTGTGGTTTTTCCTTGGCATGTCACTATAATACGAGAATATTTTTTCTTAATGCTTCGCGGAAATCCGCTCAAACCAGGAACCCTCATGACTGAAAAGTTAAAAAACAGCAAAGAAGTTATCGCATACATTGCTGAATGTTTCCCTAAGTGCTTTACTTTAGAAGGTGAAGCAAAGCCTCTGAAAATTGGTATTTTTCAAGATCTTGCGGAACGTCTAAATGAAGACGAAAAAGTAAGCAAAACTCAGCTTCGTGCAGCGTTAAGACAGTACACTTCATCATGGCGTTACCTACACGGTGTAAAACCAGGTGCAGTACGTGTTGATCTAGATGGCAACCCATGTGGTGAGCTAGAGGAAGAACACGTAGAACACGCAAAAGCAACACTAGCTGAAAGCAAAGCGAAAGTTCAGGCTCGTCGTAAAGAACAAGCACAAAAAGCTCGTGAAGAGGGTAAGGCGAAAGCGAAACCTGCGGCTAAAAAGCCACAACAGCCTCGTCGTACTAACAAACCAAAAGTACAAAAAGAAAGTAAGCCTGTTGAAACACGCGCGCTAAACGCTGATGAAATCACAATCGGCAATGCAGTAAACGTGAACATGGGTAAAGGAAACATGGCAGCGACCATTGTTGAAGTCAATAAGGAAGATGTACGTGTTCAACTTGCTAACGGCCTGCAAATGGTTGTGAAAGCGGAGCACTTGCGCGCATAAGGGAGATACTCCTACGCATGAATTGCCGTTCAAAAGTGACACTGATTGCTGCTAGCTTCTGGCTAGCAGCATCAGCTCAGGCTCTCGAAGCCAAACTAAACAAAGATGACTTGCCGGTTCTTGCTCCTGAAGTTCAGCATGAAACAGCCAGCAAACGAGTAACTTCTCGATTTACCCGCTCTCATTATAAGCACTTCAATCTGAATGATGATTTCTCTAAAGCGATCTTTGAACGCTACGTAGAAATGCTTGATTACAATAGAAATATTTTTACTCAAGCGGACATTGATTCTTTTAAAGATTGGTCGATCAGTCTTGATGATCAGCTAAAAGCTGGTAACAACAAGATTGCATTTGATGTTTATAACCTTTCGATGCAAAAACGTTTCGAACGTTTTGCCTATGCGTTGACTCTGCTTGATAAAGAAATCAAATTCGATACTGAAGACTTTATTGAACTGGATCGTTCTGAAGCGACTTGGCCTAAAGACGAAGCAGAGTTAAATGAGCTTTGGCGTAAACGCGTTAAATACGACGCTCTAAACCTAAAACTGACTGGTAAAGACTGGCCAGAAATTAAAGAGGTTTTAGAGAAGCGTTACAATAACGCAATGAAGCGAATCACTCAGACTCGTAACGAAGATGCCTTCCAGCTGTACATGAATGCATTCGCTCGAGAAGTCGACCCGCATACTAGCTACTTATCACCTCGCAACGCTGAACAATTTCAATCTGAGATGAACCTCTCTCTTGAAGGTATTGGTGCAGTGCTCCAAATGACGGATGACTACACAGTGATTCGTTCACTTGTTGCAGGTGGTCCGGCATCTAAAAGTAAGCAGTTAGGTGAGGGTGACCGCATCATCGGTGTTGGGCAAGATGGTGAAGATGTTGTTGACGTAATTGGTTGGCGTTTAGATGACGTTGTTCAGTTAATTAAAGGCCCTAAGGGGACTAAAGTTAACCTAGAAATCTTGCCGGATGGTAAAGAAGCTAAGAGTTACGTTGTCACTATTGTGCGTGACAAAGTTCGTTTAGAAGACAGGGCAGTCAAATCTGAAATAATAGAGAAAGACGGTAAGAAAATTGGTGTACTAGAGGTACCAAGTTTCTATGTTGGTCTCTCGAAAGACACAGATAAACTGATTTCTGAACTCAAAACGAAAAACGTTGATGGCATTATCGTCGATTTGCGTAACAACGGCGGCGGTGCTCTAACCGAAGCAACGGCACTGACTGGTCTATTCATCAAAGAAGGCCCTGTTGTTCAAGTTCGTGATAGTTATGGTCGCATCAAAGTTAACGCGGATACTGATGGTCAAGTCAGCTATGATGGACCACTGACGGTATTGATTAACCGTTATAGTGCTTCTGCTTCTGAGATCTTTGCCGCAGCACTGCAAGATTACGATCGTGCCGTGATTTTGGGTGAAAACTCATTCGGTAAAGGGACGGTTCAGCAACATCGTTCATTGAATCATATTTATGATCTTTTCGATAAAGAACTCGGGTATGTTCAGTACACGATTCAAAAGTTCTACCGTATTGATGGCGGAAGTACTCAGAACCGTGGTGTTGCTCCAGATATTGCTTATCCAACGCCTGTGGAACCAAGTGAAACTGGAGAGAGTGTTGAGGACAATGCACTACCATGGGACAGCATTGATAAAGCGAAATATCAGATGTTCCCAAGTAATGACGCTTTGGTTACCAAACTAACAGAACTTCACAACAAACGTATCGCTGATGAAATGGAGTTCCGTTTTATCAATGAAGATATCGAAAAGTATCGTAAAGAGAAGGATGATAACTTATTGTCTCTTAACGAAAAAGTTCGTGAAGAAGAATCTGATGAAGCAGAAGCATTACGTTTGAAGCGCATCAACGAACGCCAAGTTGCAATGGGCAAAAAACCATTTAAGACTTTGGATGACGTGCCGAAAGACTACGAAGCACCAGACGTATACCTGGACGAATCAGTAGCCGTCATGGTTGATATGTTGAAAGGCTAAAAATTTAGTCATAACAACTAGCAATTCTGTTGTTTAAGAGCGAGTCATAGTGATTCGCTCTTTTTTTATGCGCTTTTCGCTAGGAGTATTCACTGCAAATGAGTTAATTCTGCGCTTAATTTTCTTAAACAATTTACGTGATGTAGATCAAATATTTCGCGAAAGTGAGATCTAAAGCCTAAGCTAAAAGAAAACGATAAGGATACCGTTATGAAATGGTTCATTATTTTACTTAGCTTTTGCTGCTTTAGCGTTTCTAGTGCGGAAACCAACAAAGAAGATGAACTCAGTCACTTTGATACTCCTTTTCTCATAGGGGATTGGTACTTAATGAACCCAAACCCTGAGGATTCAGCGGAGAATTTTCGCGCAATCAAACTGACACTTGGTTCTAATTATACTTTCTCAATAGATATCCAAAAGAAAGACTATTCTATCGATCATTGGGAAGGACTATATAACGCTAATGAGGACACCATTGTTCTTGGGTTAAACACAGATGAACCTCAAATCTACGCCTATCAAAACAACCACAACACGCTTGACCTAAACGGTGTGACTTTTACCAAAGGACTCTCCAACGCACTAGCTGGTATTTGGTCAAGCTCTCATGTTGCAGGAGACGGTATGTTGGCGAACAACATCAACCAAATGGACCTTATCCTCCAGCCTGATTTTGTCTTTATGTTCCGTGTCGCTAATGAATCTGGAGAAGAATCAGTGAAACAGGGTGTCTTTTATACCGAGGGTGAACACCTAGTCCTTTTGTACGAAAACGGTGAGCATGGCACGCGCTATAAGCTGAACCAAAACGAGCTTACTATTGAGGATTCTAGTGGAGAGATGTACGCGGTACTCAATCGAGTCACACCCTAAATGATTCATTTCCATTATTTCACGCTGGTTTATTAATAGTGAAATATTCTGATGTTGATTAAATGTTAAACAGAAAGCGGAGCTAAGCCACTAAAAGCTCCGTTTTTTTATAGAAAGACTTGTATTCTGATACCACAACCCCTACAAATAGCTTATATCGTGATACCAGTGTGAGGTGTTTGAGCCTCCGGTCCTGGTATTTTTGTGGTTCTATATACAAGGATTTATGGACATGTCTCAAGCTCCCCAAGCAAAATATCGCAAAGATTATCAAGCGCCTTCGCATGCGATTATTGATATCGATTTAACGTTTGATCTTTACGACAACGACACTATCGTGACCGCAGTATCAAAAGTAGTTCAAAAGGGCGAATCAACAACTTTAGAATTAGACGGTGAAGGGCTAGAGCTTCGCTCCGTAAAAGTAAATGGTGAAGATTGGGCTCATCATGAAGTAAAAGAAGCCTCTTTAGTGCTTAGTGATTTGCCTGCGGAATTTGATTTAGAAATCGTTACTAAGATCGACCCGGAAGCAAACACGGCACTTGAAGGTCTGTACAAATCAGGTGGTGCGTTTTGTACGCAGTGTGAAGCAGAAGGCTTCCGTCGTATTACTTACTACCTAGACCGTCCAGATGTTCTTGCGAAATACACAACAAAAGTGATTGCAGACAAAGCTGCTTATCCGTTCCTACTTAGCAACGGTAACCGCGTTGCAGAAGGCGAAGCAGAAAACGGTCGTCATTGGGTTCAATGGCAAGACCCTCATCCAAAGCCTGCTTATTTGTTTGCACTAGTTGCAGGTGATTTTGATGTTCTACGTGATAAATACACTACGACATCTGGCCGTAAAGTTGACCTAGAAATCTTTGTCGACAAAGGCAACCTAGATCGTGCTGGTCATGCGATGACTTCACTTATCAACTCAATGAAGTGGGATGAAGACCGCTTTGGTCTTGAGTACGACCTAGATATTTACATGATCGTGGCCGTTGATTTCTTCAACATGGGCGCGATGGAAAACAAAGGTCTAAACATCTTCAACTCGAAGTTTGTCCTTGCGAATGAAAAAACCGCGACTGACCGTGAATACCTTGGTATTGAGGCGGTAATCGGTCACGAATACTTCCACAACTGGACGGGTAACCGTGTTACTTGTCGTGACTGGTTCCAGCTGAGTTTGAAAGAGGGCCTAACCGTGTTCCGCGATCAAGAGTTCTCATCTGATCTTGGTTCACGTGCAGTAAACCGCATCGACAACGTTCGCATTATCCGCGGTCCTCAATTCGCGGAAGATTCAAGCCCAATGTCGCATCCAATTCGTCCGGATAAAGTTATTGAAATGAATAACTTCTACACGCTAACCGTGTACGAAAAGGGCAGCGAAGTGATCCGCATGTATCATACGCTACTTGGCGAAGAAGGTTTCCAAAAAGGCATGAAACTGTACTTTGACCGTCATGATGGCACTGCAGCAACGTGTGAAGATTTCGTTTCTGCAATGGAAGACGCAACGGGCGTTGACCTTAAGCAATTCCGTTTATGGTACAGCCAGTCTGGCACGCCAACACTTCGTGTAAACAGTGAATTCAATGCGGAAGCAAAAACTTACGCACTAACGGTTGAGCAATTTACTGAAGCAACGCACGACCAATCAGAAAAACAATCGCTACATATTCCATTCGATATTGAGCTATACGCGCAAAACGGTGACGTGATTCCACTGGTTATCAACGGTGAATCAGTACACAACGTGCTGGACGTGAAGCAAGACAAACAGACTTTCGTATTCGAAAACGTCGCAGAACAACCAGTGCCATCATTGCTTCGTGAGTTCTCTGCACCGGTTAAATTGGAATACGATTACAGCGATGATGAACTGATCTTCTTGATGAAGCACGCAACAAACGATTTTGCTCGTTGGGATGCAAGCCAAATGCTACTAGCGAAGTACATTCGTCAAAACGTAACTAACGTTCAAGCGGGTGGTGAGGTTAAGTTATCAGAAGACTTAATCGATGCATTCCGTGGCGTGTTACTTGATGCGAATCTTGAGCCAGCGTTTATCGCACAAGTTCTGTCTTTACCTTCAATTAACGAAATCACTGGCTGGTACAAGCAGATTGATATTGATGCGGTAGATACGGTACTGAATAGCATTACAGTGTCACTTTCTAAAGAACTAGAAGATGAACTTAGTGCCACTTACCACGCATTGAACCAAGCGGAGTACAGCATTGATCATGACGCTATTGGTAAACGAGCTTTGCGTAACCAATGTCTGCAGTTCCTAGCTCACACTGAAAAGGGCAATGAACTAGCTAAAGCGCAGTACGAGTCATCAAACAACATGACAGACACGATCGCGGCAATGAGTGCAGCGAACAATGCGCAACTTGCATGTCGTGAAGCCCTAATGGCGGACTACAGTGACAAGTGGAAGCACGATGGTCTGATTATGGACAAATGGTTTGTTCTTCAGGGCAGCAACCCGGTTGAAAACGCACTTGAGAAAGTGAAAGAAACCATGAGCCACGAAGCATTTAGCTTGAAGAACCCGAACCGTACGCGTAGCTTGATTGGTTCTTTCTTAAACGCAAACCCTATACGCTTCCATGATAAATCAGGCTCTGGCTACCAGTTTGCTGGTGAGATCCTTCGTCAGTTGAACGATACCAACCCACAAGTGGCGTCTCGTATGATCGATCCTCTATTGAAGTTCCGTAAATACGATGAAGGCCGCCAAGCGCTTATCCGTGCAGAGCTTGAAAAGCTTAAAGCGATGGACAATTTAGCGAAAGACCTATTCGAAAAAGTGACTAAAGCACTAGACGAATAATCTACAAAAGAATAGGGTGGTCGTTAAGGTCACCCTAGTTTTTTGTTCTGACAATAATCCATTCTAATGAACCAGTATTACTTCTCTCTCAATATCTCTTATCAAACATTTCTTTCACACTATTCCGGTGCCGCTAGTTCGGTACAAGTCATCACTGACAATGGTTTAAGAGTGCAACTAGATGCATCAAAATTTAGACCATTTCTTAGTCAATTAGGCGTTAGAGGTCGTTTTAGACTCACAACTGACCAAAATAATAAGTTTCTAAAGTTAGAAACTCTGTGATGCCTGATATTCCTAGTGAGTTAAACAGGAATCTTAGTCACATAATCAAACATTTCACCTCTTACCACTGCGAATTTTTGTTAAACATTTGTAATTATGCTTTTACAATAAGTGTATGCATTACCTATGCTTAGTTTCGGGGTTAAACCCCAAACTAAGTCCCCCTACAAAACAACAATTCTAATGTGGAGTGTGAATATGACCGCGCGTGAAAATGTAGTGCCGGTTCTGCTTGAAAAGGTATACCAACTAATTCAAGACAAACTCGAGCTTTCTCACCAACCGCTTGTAACTAAACTTGCTCAACACTTATTTAGTAACATTGCTGATGATGACTTGATTCAGCGAAACGAATCCGACCTTTATGGTGCCGTGGTTAGTCTGTGGCATCACGTCAATGAAAAGAAACCAGAAGACATCTCTGTAAGGGTATTTAACCCAGCAGTCAGCCGCCAAGGTTGGCAATCGACTCACACTATTGTTGAAATTGTTGTTCCAGATAGCCCATTTTTGGTGGATTCCATCAAGATGGCGCTAACGCGACTCGATCTTGTCTCTCACTTAATGCTTAACAACCCAACGCAACTAGAACGCGATAAGAAAGGGCAAGTGACAGACATTAATGGTGAAGGCGGCGTCCTTCAATCTCTATTCCACATCGAAGTTGATCGCTTAACCAGTAAAGATGAAATGCAAGCGTTAAAAAATGAGCTGCTCACTATCTTGTCTGACACGCGCTTAGTCGTTGATGACTGGAAGCAAATGGTTGAAAAACTTAAGATCGTTACCAACGACCTTGAGAAGAATAAAGATCGTGTTTCAATGAAAACAGATCGTTTAGATGAAACGATCGAATACCTACGCTGGTTAGGGGATCATAACTTCACCTTCATGGGGTATAAGGAATATGATCTTGTTAACGTCAACGGTGATACTGAGCTTCAGCCGGTGGAAGAGAAAGGCCTTGGCATGTTTGCTGATGACAGTCGCGTTCGCAGCATCAAGCTTTCTGAGCTGTCAGACTCTGCGCGCCTTGAAGCGAAAAAACCTTATGCGTTGATCATCACTAAGGGCAATCAAGCCTCTCGTATTCACCGCCCAGCGTACACTGACTACATTGGTGTTAAGAAATTCGACAAGAACGGCAAAGTGATTGGTGAGCACCGTTTCACAGGTCTTTACACTTCTGCTGTATACAACCAAGCCGTACAAAGTATTCCTCTTATCCGCGAGAAAGTGGATCGCATTCTAGAAGCGAGTGGCTACCGCAACGGATCGTACTCCTATAAAGCTCTGCACAACATCCTAGAAAACTACCCACGTGATGAACTGCTTCAAGCTCGTGAAGAAGAACTACTGGAAGTGGGGATGGGCGTCGTGCAAATGCAAGATCGTGACTTGTTACGTCTATTTGTTCGTAAAGACCCTTTTGGGCGTTTCTTTAGCTGCATGGTTTATGTGACAAAAGATCGTTACAACACCGAACTACGTCGCCAAACTCAACGCATTCTTAAGCAGTACTTTGGCTGCGAGCAAGAGGTTGAATTTACGACTTTCTTCTCTGAAAGTCCGTTGGCAAGAACCCATTACATTGTTCGTGTAGACAACAACAACATTGATGTAGACGTGAAAAAGATTGAGCAGAACTTAATGGAAGTATCGACTTCATGGGATGACCGCCTAAAAGAATCCATCATTGCTAACTTCGGTGAGAGTAAAGGTCTTCCTCTTTCAAAAGAATACATGAGCGCGTTCCCTCGTTCATACAAAGAAGACATGATGCCTGGTTCTGCGGTTGCTGACATCGAACGTCTAGAAGCGTTAAGCGATGACAACAAACTGGGTATGCTGTTCTACCGTCCGCAAGAAGAAGCGGCAGAATCTAAAGCGGTTCGCTTAAAGCTTTACCACCGCAACGAGCCAATTCACCTATCTGACGTTATGCCAATGTTGGAAAACCTTGGCTTACGTGTAATCGGCGAATCTCCATATGAGATCGAAACCAACAACGGTCAAACGTTCTGGATCCTTGATTTCTCAATGCTGCATAAGAGCGACAAGACCGTTGATCTTCGTGAAGCTCGCGATCGTTTCCAGCAAGCATTCGCGGCGATTTGGGCAGGTAATTTAGAGAGTGATGGTTTCAACCGTTTGTTGCTAGGCGCTTCACTGTCTGGTCGTGAAATTTCTATTCTTCGTGCATACGCTCGCTACATGCGCCAAGTTGGCTTCCCATTCAGTCAACAATATATTGAAGATACCCTGAGCCATTACCCTGATTTAGCAACAGGTCTGGTGAATCTATTTGCTAAGCGATTCGATCCAAAACACAAGGGTAGTGAGAAAGGTCAGAACGATCTTATCAAGAAAATAACCGAGCAATTGGATCGCGTTGAAAGCCTAGATGATGATCGTATTATCCGTCGTTATATGGAAATGATCATAGCAACGCTACGTACGAACTACTACCAGTTAGACGAAGATAAGCAGCCAAAACCTTGGTTATCATTGAAGATGAAGCCAAGCGAAATCCCTGACATTCCTCAGCCAGTGCCTGCGTTTGAAATCTTCGTGTACGCACCGGATATCGAGGGTGTTCACCTACGTGGCGGTAAAGTCGCGCGTGGTGGTCTACGTTGGTCAGACCGTCAAGAAGACTTCCGTACTGAGATTCTTGGCCTAGTCAAAGCTCAACAAGTTAAAAACACGGTGATTGTTCCAGTGGGAGCAAAAGGTGGCTTCGTATGTAAACGTCAGCACACTCTAACTAACCGTGATGAAATTTTTGCCGAAGGTCAGCGTTGTTATAAACGCTTCATCCGCGCACTATTGGATGTTTCCGATAACATCATCGAAGGTGAAGTCATTCCGCCGAAGAGTGTCGTGCGTCATGATGAGGACGACCCATACTTGGTTGTTGCAGCCGATAAAGGCACTGCAACTTTCTCTGACTTGGCAAACTCTGTATCTGACGAGTATAACTTCTGGCTAGGTGATGCGTTTGCATCAGGTGGCTCTAATGGTTACGACCACAAAGCAATGGGTATCACTGCGAAAGGTGGTTGGGAGTCGGTAAAACGTCACTTCCGTGAAATGGGTATCAACTGTCAAACCACTGATTTCACGGCTATTGGTGTCGGTGATATGGCTGGGGACGTATTTGGTAACGGCATGTTGCTCTCTAAGCACATTCGCTTACAAGCTGCGTTTAACCACATGCACATTTTCATTGACCCGAATCCTGACTCTGCTACCAGTTGGGTAGAGCGTGATCGCTTATTCAACCTCCCTCGATCAAGCTGGGAAGACTACAACGCGGATTTGATCTCGAAGGGCGGTGGTATTTTCTCTCGTCGCTCTAAATCGATCCAATTAACACCAGAAATCCAAAAGATGTTGGGCACTAAGAAAGCATCTTTGCCGCCAAACGATCTGATTAAGATGATCTTACAAATGGAAGTGGATCTACTTTGGAATGGTGGTATCGGTACTTACGTTAAAGCATCTAGCGAAACGCATACCGATGTTGGTGACCGTGCAAACGACGTGCTCCGTATCGACGGACGTGATTTAAAAGCGAAAGTCGTTGGTGAAGGCGGTAACTTAGGTATGACTCAGCTTGGTCGTATCGAGTACGCAACCACAGGTGGACGTGTAAATACCGACTTTGTGGATAACGTTGGTGGTGTAGATTGTTCAGACAACGAAGTGAACATTAAGATCTTCTTGAACGGCCTTGTATCAAATGGCGATTTAACGGTTAAACAACGCAACCTGATTCTTGAATCAATGGAAGACGAAGTTGGCGAAATTGTTTTGGACGATGCTTACCGTCAATCTGAATCGATTTCAGTGACCGAGCAGCAAGGTGTTGGCATTGTTAAAGAGCAAATCCGCTTTATCCATACGATGGAGAAAGCTGGGTACTTGGATCGTGCGCTTGAATACATTCCTGACGACGAAACACTGATTGAACGCGAAAAACAAGGTCTTGGTCTGACGCGTCCCGAGCTTTCAGTGTTGGTTGCTTACGGCAAGATGGTTCTAAAAGAGCAACTCGTTGCTGACGAGATTGCAAATGATGAATTCCATGGAAAACAACTAGTTGCTTACTTTCCAAGTGAGTTACGCCGTAACTACAAAGATCAAATGGTAAACCACCCGCTGCGTGCAGAAATCATCGCGACGGCGTTAGCTAACCAAATGGTTAATGAAATGGGCTGTAATTTCGTGACTCGTCTTCAAGAAGAAACGGGCGCGAGTGTGGTTGATATCGCAAATGCTTACAGTGCAACCCGTGAAATCTTCGGATTGGAAGATATCCTCAAGCAAACCCGTGCTCTAGATAACGTTGCAACAGCGGAAGCACAGTACGAAATCATGTTCTACGTACGCCGTGCACTGCGTCGTATCTCTCGCTGGTTACTACGTAATCGTAGCAGTAAGAGCACAGTGACTGAGTTGGTTGCTTTGTATAAAGACGATGTTCACACTATCACTGAAACACTAGACACCATGCTAGTTGAGTCTGAAGTAGAAGAGCACAACGAACTTGCGAAGAAGTGGGTTGAACGCGGAGTAGAAGAGAAGCTAGCACATCATGTTGCTCGTCTATCAAGCTTACAATCAGCACTGGATATTTCAACAGTAGCAAGCGAAACAGGTAAAACAGTAGAGCAAGCTTCGAAGTTGTACTTCAACTTGGGTGACCGTTTATCACTTCACTGGTTCTTGAAGCAAATCAATAGCCAAGCCGTTGATAATAATTGGCAGGCATTGGCGCGAGCGGCATTCCGTGAAGATCTAGACTGGCAACAACGTCAGTTGACGGCTCAAGTGTTGACTTGTGGTTGTTCAAGCGAAGATCTTGATGTGATTCAAGCGTTAGAGGATTGGATGTCAACGAATGAGCTGTCTTTACATCGTTGGGAGAGTATTCTAAACGAATTTAAAGTCGGTTCAGTTCATGAGTTTGCGAAGTTCTCAGTAGCACTTCGAGAGTTGGTTTTGCTTAACCTAAATTGTTCCTCGAACGAATAGGGTAAGTTGACTCAGATAAAGGCCTCGCAAATGCGAGGCTTTTTAATGCTTAAAGCAATCGAAACCACAAACCTTAGTGACAATGTAACGTAGAGTTCAAGTTTTCATGGCGTGAAATCGTTTGCTTTTAACGAAAAGCCATCAGTTTTGTATAGGTAATAGACTGTTTTTATAAGAAAAATTAAAATAAGAAGTACAATTTTGCTGAATTCATTCATTTTCATTGAATTGAGACGAAAAACAGTAAATAATATTGTCCCGTTTACACGGGGCTTTTTTCTTTCGGAGGCACAATGCTTTACCGTCTAGCCAGAACTGGCTTTTTTCAACTTGATGCCGAAAAGGCACATGATCTTGCAATCAAAAACTTCCAACGTTTCAACGGCACTCCTCTCGATCTTTTCTATCGTCAACAATTACCGAACCGTCCAGTAGAATGCATGGGACTTACATTCCGTAACCCAGTTGGTCTTGCTGCTGGCTTGGATAAAAACGGCGAATGTATCGAAGCATTTGACGCTATGGGCTTTGGTTTTGTCGAAGTTGGTACTGTTACTCCTCGTCCGCAACCCGGTAATGACAAGCCACGCTTGTTCCGCCTAGTTGAAGCGGAAGGTATCATCAACCGTATGGGCTTTAACAACCTAGGTGTGGATCATCTAGTTGAGAATGTGAGAAAGGCAAAATACAACTGCGTTCTTGGTATTAACATTGGTAAGAATAAAGACACACCAATTGAGAACGGGGCAGAGGACTACCTGATTTGTATGGAAAAAGTGTACGAGTACGCAGGTTACATCGCTGTGAATATCTCGTCACCAAATACACCAGGACTTCGTTCGCTTCAGTACGGTGAAGCGTTAGACGAATTACTGTCTGAACTTAAAGAAAAACAGTCAGAACTTGCAGAAAAGCATGCCAAGTACGTACCACTTGCTCTGAAAATTGCACCAGATTTGAGCGATGATGAAATCAGCCAGATTTGTGAGTCTCTGATCAAGAACAACATTGACGGCGTTATAGCAACAAACACAACGCTGGATCGTACTGTTGTTGAAGGCATGAAACATGCAAACGAAGCGGGTGGTCTAAGCGGACGTCCGGTTCAATCACGTTCAACAGAAGTTGTGCGTAAACTTCATGAAGAGCTTGGCGACAAACTTCCGATCATCGGTGTGGGCGGTGTTGACTCATACGTTGCCGCAAAAGAGAAAATGATGGCAGGTGCGCAACTTGTTCAAGTTTACACAGGCTTTATCTACCACGGACCTGGTCTCGTACGCGATATTGTTAAAAATCTATAAGATCAATCGCTAAATCGTTGAGAAATCGACGCTTGTTACTAAAAAAGAGGAATTCGTTTCCTCTTTTTTTTTGTCCGTTCGTTTGTAAAATTTAAAAATCATGAGTAGGTAATTAAGCGTCTTACCTCTTATTGCTGTTTAATTAGTCACAAGAGAACGGAATAATGCTTAAACCCAGCGACAAATGGAATTGGTATTTTGACGAGCACAAAGCTTGCTTAATGCTGGATTTAGGGGAGGAAATGATTTTCCAAACCAATCTATGCCGTAAGCTGTTGGTCAATTGCGCCTTCTCAGAAAATGAATTCACAGTTGATGATGCAAGCGCGTTTCAAACATACAACGAACGAATTCGCTGTCTCGACATAAACGAATACCGCCAAGCAGAGTTAACACTTTATTGTGTGGCCGCCAAACGCTTCCACAAACCTGTACAGCCTAAGAGCTGGTTCTTCGATGCTCAAGCATGCGATCACGAACCGGAAGAAGGGGATATGGTTTTCTTAACGAATCAACACTCCGAAGGTGTGTTTATTGTCCTTGAGGCAGGTGATACTTCTAGCCTTTGTGCTTATGTAGGGCAAGAAGAGTTCTTGCTCAATGGAAGTAAAGCACTTGGTTTCGGCCAGCCTATCAAAGTCATGCATGACAGAATGTCATGTGCTAATCACTTATTTATGATGACACCAATGGCAATGGTAGGGTAGTTTCCTTTTTGATTTTCTTTGTATTTCGTTCCTTTGTTTGCATTAATCGACCGTACTAGGTCGATTTTTTTTGCCTAGAATTTTCCAAATCTCTCCTAGTACATTCTCCAAACTCACCCCTAGGTGAGGGGGATTTCGTATCTCATATATGAAGCAGCTCACTTTTATTTCACTTTTTTCATATTAGCGCTTCCTTAAATTAGGCAATTTTGCGCCTAATATTTCACCTTTTATTCCCCTATACGTTCGCTTTGTAAGTAAATTACACAATCAACTCTCGGTTGGTATAGACCAGGTTTGAGGTAAATAAGTATTCACTCCTTCTGGAGAGATTGTTTTTATTAGGTAATGAAAAAGAGACTTATTTCTTGATGACAGGCGTTGTGTTTTGACTTTCAGCGGGAAGGGTTGGTGATGGATTGCGCTAACAAATCGAAAAAGCCTTTAAAAACGAGGCATTGATCGTAAAGTCAGGTATAATCAAAGCCATTTTTTATCGACGAAAGAACACTATGAATCAATATCTCGCGGTAACTTCAAATGGCATGGAAAACTTGCTGGTTGAAGAACTGACTAAACTAGGCATTGAAAACGCCAAACCAGTACAGGCAGGCGTAAAATTTAAAGCAACGAATGAGCAGATTTACCGTTGCTGTTTGTGGAGCCGCTTGGCGTCTCGATTTGTACGTGTTTTATCGGAGTTTACCTGTAACGACGACATGGACCTTTATCTGTCAACGTCTGCAATCAACTGGGTAAACCAATTCCATAGCTCAAAGCGTTTTGTGGTTGACTTCAACGGTACTAACCGCGAAATCCGCAACAGCCAGTATGGTGCAATGAAAGTAAAAGATGGCATCGTAGACTGCTTCGAGAAAAAAGGGCTCCCTCGTCCTAACATCAGTAAAGAGAACCCGGATATCCGTGTTCACGTCCGTCTGCATAAAGACAAAGCGATTCTTGGTGTCGATATGGTGGGTAGTGGTCTTCATCAACGTGGTTACCGTCCAGAATCTGGCCGAGCTCCACTTCGTGAAACGCTAGCCGCAGCTATTATCATGCGCAGCGGTTGGGACACTCACCAACCGCTTTTGGATCCTATGTGTGGTTCTGGTACTTTATTGATTGAAGCAGCAATGATGGCTGCTAACATGGCACCAGGTGTTAAACGTAAACAGTGGGGCTTTGAAGCGTTAGAAGACTTCGAACCTGAGCTTTGGGCAGAGATTAAATCTGAAGCTAATGTACAAGCTCGTCGTGGCGTCAAAAAAGTTGACGCTAAGTTTTTCGGCTTCGATAACGACCCAAGAGTTCTGAAAGTAGCGCAAGACAATGCTCGCAGAGCTGGTGTCGAAGAGTTGATTGAATTCGCTCAGGGTGATGCTGCAACTCTTACCCGTCCGGCTGGTTTCGAAGCGGGCGTTATCGTTTCTAACCCTCCTTATGGTGAACGTCTTGGAACTGAGCCAGGTCTAATTGCGCTATACACAGCATTTGGTGGCCAATTAAAAGCAGAATTTGGCGGTTGTAACGCGTCTATCTTCTCTAGTTCAGACGAACTATTAAGCTGTCTTCGCATGCGTGCTGATAAACAGTTTAAACTGAATAACGGTGCGTTACCGTGTCACCAAAAGAACTACAGCATTGCAGAGCGTAGCGCTGATGAAGTGAAGGGAGCGAACGGTACCACAGTTCAAATCGCACCTGACTTCTCAAACCGTTTGAAGAAAAACATTGGTAAGATTGGTAAGTGGGCTCGTAAAGAGAAGTTAGACTGTTACCGTATCTATGACGCAGACCTTCCAGAATACAACGTAGCAATCGACGTTTACGGCGACCAAATTGTGATTCAGGAATACGCAGCTCCGAAGAATATCCCAGAAGAGAAAGCGAAACGCCGTTTGACCGATATCATCCGTGCCACAATTCAGGTGACAGGTGTTGAAGCGAATAAAGTTGTTCTTAAAGTTCGTGAAAAGCAGAAAGGTCGTAGCCAGTATCAAAAATTAGGTCAGGAGTCTGAAACTCTTGAAGTGAACGAGTACGGCGTGAAGTTGATCGTAAACCTTCACGACTATCTAGACACAGGTCTGTTCTTGGATCATAAAATCACTCGTCGTCGCTTGGGTGAAATGGCTCAGGGTAAAGACTTCCTTAACTTGTTTGCTTATACAGGTAGCGCAACCGTACACGCAGCAATGGGTGGCGCACGTTCGACAACCACGGTAGATATGTCGAATACTTATCTGAACTGGGCAAAAGACAACATGCAGTTAAATGGTCGTGTTGGTCGTCAACATCGTTTTGAACAAGCAGATTGTTTGCAATGGTTAGAGAATGCGAAAGGTGAGTATGATTTGATTTTTATTGACCCACCGACATTCTCCAACTCTAAGCGTATGGAAACTTCATTTGATGTGCAGCGTGATCACATTAAGCTGATGACCAATCTCAAGCGTTTGTTGCGTTCAGGTGGCACGATCGTTTTCTCAAACAATAAACGCCACTTTAAAATGGATGAAGCTGCGTTGGCAGAGTTAGGGCTAAAAGCGCAGAATATTTCTTCGCAAACATTGCCACTAGACTTCTCTCGCAATAAACATATTCACAACTGTTGGTTAGTGTCTCACGTAGAATAAGCAAAGGATTAAAGATAAAAGGATGTTACAAGCGTTCACACTATACAGCACTGAAGGATGCCATCTCTGTGAGATGGCATATGACCTTATGGGTCAGGCAGGTCTCGCCGAACACACAAACATTGTCGATATTGCACTAGATGATGAACTCTTCTCGCGTTACGGCGTCACAATTCCTGTATTAAAATATCAAAATTCTGAGTTGAACTGGCCGTTTAACTTGGAACAACTCAAAAATTGGTTGGAAAATAATGGCATTACTTACCATTCATAATGCACAACTTGCATTTGGGGACCATCCACTGCTTGATAAAGCAGAATTTGCTCTACAAGAAAACGAACGGGTTTGTTTAGTAGGGCGAAATGGTGCTGGTAAATCAACTTTGATGAAAGTACTCGCTGGAGACATTTTGCTTGATGATGGCAAAATTCAAGTGACTCAAGATGTGGTGGTTTCGCGTTTAGAACAGGATCCCCCTCGTAACCAAGAGGGCACGGTTTACGAATTCGTGTCTGGCGGGTTGGCAGAAGTCGGCGATTTACTCAAGATCTACCATGATCTTCTTGATCTTGTTACGCATGACCCGAGCGAAAAGAACATTAATCGTCTTGCAAAAGTGCAAGAACAACTCGACCACTTGAACGCTTGGCGTTTTGATGACCGCGTTAATAACGTTTTGGGCGCTCTCAAGCTGAGTCCCGAAACAAAATTGACGGATTTGTCCGGTGGTTGGCAACGTAAAGCCGCACTTGCGCGTGCGCTTGTATGCGATCCAGATGTATTGCTTTTGGACGAACCGACCAACCACCTTGATGTGACCACCATTGAGTGGTTAGAAGGCTTCCTCAAAGACTTTAAAGGTTCGATCATCTTTATTTCGCACGACCGCACGTTTATCAAGTCAATGGCAACGCGTATTGTCGATCTCGACCGCGGTCAATTAGCATCATTCCCTGGAGATTACGAGAACTACCTTGTAGAGAAGGAAGAGATGCTTCGTGTTGAAGAAATGCAAAATGCAGAATTCGACAAAAAACTTGCTCAAGAAGAAGTGTGGATTCGACAGGGCATTAAAGCACGTCGAACTCGTAACGAAGGCCGAGTAAGAGCTCTAAAAAAATTACGTGAAGAACGCAGTGACCGCCGTGAAGTTCAGGGTAAGGTAAACTTAAACATCGATGATGCCTCTCGTTCAGGCAAGATTGTCTTTGAAGCAGAGAATATCTCTTTTGCTTTTGACGGTAAAAATATCGTTGATAACTTCAGCTTCAACATTATGCGCGGCGATCGTATTGCACTAATTGGTCCTAACGGCTGCGGTAAAAGTACCGTGCTCAAGCTGCTATTAGGTCAGTTAGAAACTCAAGGCGGCCGTTTGCATTGCGGTACAAAACTCGAGGTGGCTTACTTCGACCAGTACCGAGAAATTCTCGATCCTGAAAAAACGGTTATCGATAACCTAGCAGACGGCAAACAAGAAGTGATGGTTGGTGGTCGCCAGCGTCACGCATTGAGTTATTTACAGGATTTCTTGTTTGCTCCGAAGCGTGCTAGAACGCCAGTTAAAGCACTTTCAGGTGGTGAAAAGAACCGTTTGTTACTTGCTCGTATATTGTTGAAACCAAACAATTTACTTATTCTTGATGAACCAACTAACGATTTGGATATCGAAACGTTGGAACTTTTAGAAGAAATGCTTGCCAATTATCAGGGTACGTTACTATTAGTTAGCCACGATCGTGAATTCGTCGACAACACAGTAACGACCAGTTGGATTTTTGAAGGTAACGGCATAATCGAGGAGTTTGTTGGTGGTTATCACGATGCAAGACAGCAACGTGAACAAGCTCTCGCTTCGCGCAGCTCGGTTGAAAAAACAGCGAAGAAAGAGAAAGTGGTTGAGGAAACTCCCAAAACTACGCAACCTAAGAACAACTCGAAGAAGTTATCGTATAAGCTGCAAAGAGAATTAGAAGCTCTTCCAGCTAAACTAGAACAATTAGAGTCGGATATTGAGGCACTACAAGAACAGGTGAATGACCCATCGTTTTTTGCCAAATCTGTAGAAGAAACTCAACCGGTATTGGAACAGCTCACTGCTGTAGAGCAGGAGTTGGAAATCGCATTCGAGAGATGGGAAGAACTCGAAGCAATGCAACAGGACAGTTAAGAATTCGATGAATTGTAGTAACAAATTCAAATTGACCGCCGTCGCGATGATGGTTGGCACGGCAATGAATGCGAATGCAGCATTGTATCAAGTGGTTGAGGTGGATCCTGGAGTCAACGGGGACAATATTGATTACTCAACAGCTTATGGTGTCGCGATCCAACAGGGGGATGTAGAAAACCCTGGTACAGATGCTCCGTATGCCTTAGGTTGTTTCAACGATTCAGCAGGGTGTACAGCAGAACAATTCAAGCTGGCTCTCGAGACTCGTACAACACCGTTATCTGCAAGTGAAGCCGTTGATGGTGTTAGCTACCGAGAGGAAGTGCCTTTTGCGATGGACTCTGGCTTCTATTATGTACAAGAATATGACGACTTCGAACGCTATTGTTACAACGAACGTCGTTATTCAACATGTGAGTCCTGGGCATCAGTTCATTGGCAGCCATGGAGTAAAGAGCTAAGTAAAGACTTTACAACAAATGCTTTTGCATTCGTCGAAGGCGATGAAAACGCTTACGAAAACAAATACAACAATGTAATCAATAGTCTTACTGCTGATGGTCAACCCGTTGGCAACCAAAGTGTAGTAAGCGATGCTGACTCTTCTGAATTGGAAACAAGAAACACGGTAGTAGCTCCAGTGCCTCCAACTATCGTACCAAGTAGTGATGAGGCTGTCGTTGTTGCGAGCCGAGCATGGCGCACCGATGACACATTTACAGTGGGTAGCATCTCAGAACAAGCAACCAACGATAATGGTACACACCATACCTCAAAAGCGGCAATTTGGGATGCAACTGGCACGGTAAGTCAGGTTGATTGGCCTAGCAACACTTCCAAAGACGGCGAGCGTTTAGCGCAAGGCAGCAT
This sequence comes from Vibrio jasicida 090810c, assembly GCF_002887615.1. Taxonomy (NCBI): domain Bacteria; kingdom Pseudomonadati; phylum Pseudomonadota; class Gammaproteobacteria; order Vibrionales; family Vibrionaceae; genus Vibrio; species Vibrio jasicida. Next base: position 437,982 of record NZ_CP025792.1, read on the forward strand.
GCGTGGTGTTGTTGAGGATGGAAGTATTGTATACGGTGTCGGTTACAACACTTACTCTGATGACAACTACATGAATGCGACTGTCTTTGTTGGTACATTGCCGACAGCAGGTTCTATCGCAGGCGTTACTTGGGAAAATAAACAAGTTAGTGGTGCACAGCAACGTATAGATGGTGATACAGTCCATTCAAACTCTCGCTTAACCGACGTCAATGACAATTTTGTCGCCATTGGTGAAGCAAAACGTTCCGGTGGTTATTTAATGCCAACAGGCTCTGCTCCTAATCGATTGTTTATCGTTGATAACGTGAGTGCTGAGTCTGTTAGTGCGTTTTATCCAACAACAGGGATTTTCTTCAGTGGCGCCGGTGGTCACATGGGTGGTATTAACGCTTACAATGAAATTGTGGGTCAGTTAGATGCAGAGGCCACTCGTGAAGATGATGGTAAACCTCGCCGTAAACGTGGTTTCATTTATCCGTATACCCAAGATGGACAGCTGACAAGTGATCGTTCTACAACACTATTTGATGGTAAGCCATGGTTCTTAGATAACTTAACGAATGGTGGTGATCACTCTGATGAGAACAATGCATTCCGTATCATTAATGCTACGGACATCAACGATGCAGGCGTAATTTCCGGTACAGCGATGATGTGTAGTGGTGGCTATAAAACGACCTCGCATAACTCGTCATGTGATGGTGAAGAGAAGATCGTTGCCGTTAAGCTAGTTCCAATTGCTGGGGCAACGGCTGCTGATATTGAAACGCGTAGCGTTGAAGAAGATTCGGCAGAACGACAAGGTGCGGGTCTAGGTTGGTTGGCTTTGACCATGCTAGGTTTGTTCGGGTTCCGTAGAAAATAGTCAGTATTTTTTAAATCAAGCAGAGGCTCACAGAAATGAGCCTCTGTTTTTTTATGCCTTGAGAAAATCCTCAAATTGATCGATTCTTATAAGTGGAGTCATAAAAGCTCCATCAAAGTTTCACAATATCAGCTGTACGTTAGTAAATGGACCTGTATGAGGAATTAACTATGAAGAGACAAAAGCGTGATCGCCTAGAACGAGCTCAATCTCAAGGCTATAAAGCTGGGTTGAATGGGAGGTCTCAAGAGGCTTGTCCGTATCAACAAATTGATGCTCGGTCATATTGGTTAGGTGGTTGGCGTGATGCCAGAGATGAAAAACAATCTGGTCTCTACAAATAACTCTCCACATACAAACAGAAGGATTTGAAAAGGCTCTTTAAGAGCCTTTTCTACATTTGTAACGAGGATGAATGTAGAAATGAAAAAGGCCCCAAAAAGGAGCCTTAAGAATAATCTGTAAGCAGGAGATTAAAAGCTAGAAGTATCTTGGAATAAACCAACTTTCAAATCTTTCGCAACGTAGATCTCTTTACCATCAACACATACACGACCATCAGCTAAGCCCATTACAAGCTTGCGGTTAACAACGCGTTTCATGTGGATTTCGTACGTTACTTTTTTCGCTGTTGGTAGGATTTGACCAGTAAATTTAACTTCGCCGACACCTAGAGCACGACCTTTACCTTTGCCGCCAACCCAACCGAGGAAGAAACCAACCAGTTGCCACATTGCATCTAGACCAAGACAACCTGGCATTACTGGGTCGCCAGGGAAGTGGCAATCAAAGAACCAAAGATCCGGAGTAATGTCCAACTCTGCAAGGATCAAACCCTTACCGAAATCCCCTTCAGTTTCAGACATTTTACTGATGCGATCCATCATTAGCATGTTCGGCGCAGGAAGCTGCGGATAACCAGGACCAAACAGCTCTCCTTGGCTAGAGGCTAAAAGATCATCACGGTTATAAGAATCACGTTTGTTTTGCATTATCAATTACTCCAATTTTTGATAGCTGCATCTTAGTGAACACGTGTACGCTAAACAACTCCGATCAGTACTAGACAAACCAGTTTTTGATGCGCTCCACAATTCCTAAAGGATGCTCATGTCTTTCAAAGTTTTCAATACGTTCGGCGATCTTGCCAATGATGCTGTCATCTTCACCACGGAATGGCTTCGACATCAGAATTGGGATAGCTTCATCTACCGTAGAAACCGACCAAATATGGAACTCGCCATTTTTAATGCTTTCTATTACATCTTTGTGTAGCGCAAGGTGTTTAAGGTTTGACTTAGGTAAAATAACCCCTTGCTCCCCGGTAAAGCCTTGGTGCTTACAGACTTGGTAAAAACCTTCGATTTTTTCATTTAAGCCGCCAACGGCTTGGACACGGCCAAATTGGTCAACCGCGCCGGTAACCGCAATTTGTTGGTCAACGGGAGACTCAGACAGGGCACTCACCAAACAGCACAATTCCGCTAATGAGGCGCTATCGCCATCAACCTCACTGTAAGATTGCTCAAATACAATAGATGCAGAATATGGCAGAGGCTCATCAAGGTTTAACGCCGAGCTCAAGAATGCTTGCATGATCATCATACCTTTGGCGTGCAAGTTACCGCCTAATTCCGCTTTTCGTTCAACGTCGGAGATGTCACCATCACCAAAATGAATCACACACGAAATGCGAGCGGGCTCTCCGTAAGAAACAGGGTGTCCGGCCATATCAATAACGGTTAGGCCATTGATCTGCCCAACTTGTTCACCGGTAGTTTCAATGATCACTTGCCCATCAAGAATGTCGTCAACGGCGCGTTGTGGTAGATATGACTCACGATAGTATTTGTCATCAATGGCAGCATCAATCGATGTAAAATTGATAGTGTCACATTCAGTATATTGACTGGCTAAACTAATCAATTGATTGTGCCAAAGAACACCAAGAGGTAGGTAATGTTGATCTTCCGTATAACGCATACCGGCAAGCATTAAGCGTTTAAATGCCGAATCGTCCAAACTAGGGTGCTGATATTTTTTACATATCCAATTCACTAAGCCGAAATAAAGAGCGAGGCTACGCTCAGAGATGTGAATATCTTCTTCTACTTCGGTGTACATAGTCATTCCCGTAGAAAAATCGCCATCTACAAACTCAATCTCTGCCAATTGAGTTCGGTCACCTGTGATGATCAACTTAACGTCATAATGCTGAGCTACAAAAGGAGAGGATGCAATACGATTCGGGGTTAAGTTAATCGGAGCAAAAGCTTCCCCTTGTATCGCAGCTTTCACACTCGGCCATCTTACTGCGTTTGCCAAAATGAGGTTAGCAGGAACGATTAGATAGCCACCATGAGCCTTCGATAATAAGCCATTCTCGAAAGTTGATTGACCTTCAGTATTGACGCTATATCGATCAAATAGATCTTTTGCGTCTAGAGACTCTGTTGAAACCACTGGCAAAGACGCAATATCGATTACAGCTTCTCGAACGAATTCACGGTAAATTGCATTATCTGCGCAGTTTACGAGTAGGACTCTTGTGAGGCCATTTACCCGAGCAAATCGACTCAACGTTGCCGTCAAGCGAGGTTGTAGGTCAGTAAACGTCTTTGCAGGGAGAAATGGGGCGGTTTCTAATAGTGCTTCATATGGCTTAAATGAAGGAGTTACGTCTTGCCAGTCAAGTTGGTTCATTAATAATCGTCTTAATTCAATGTTGAGTTCATTATAACGAAACGTCCTATAACTCCATAGCGAGAATTTGAGCAATATAAAAATACTGAATATTCATATGATTAAACCTTCGACAAATGAGTGATCAACATCGATACTTTATGGAGTTTTAATTGCTGTATAGCAACATCTGGGTTACGCTGTCACCAGATGTGTTTTAAGGGTCGAAAGGATGAAATATCAGCAGCTTGAAAATCTAGAGTGTGGTTGGAAATGGAAATATCTGATCAAAAAATGGAAAGATGGTGAGTCGATCACCAAGTATATTGATACCAGTGAAGCGGATGCTGCCGTTGCAGAACTACGAAAATTAGAACATGAACCAACTTTAGTGCTTGCTTGGATTGAAAATCATATGTCTGAAGAGTTAGAGAATAAACTCAAACAGGCAATTCGTGCCAAGCGTAAGCGCCATTTCAATGCTGAACAAGTTCATACCAAAAAGAAATCGATTGATCTTGACTATCGAGTTTGGGAGAAACTGTCAAATCGTGCGAACGAGTTAGGTTGTACACTCTCTGACGCAATTGAATATTTACTCTCAGAAGCTTCTCGCAGTGAGAAGGCCAGTCAAAAAGTAACCTCGATTAAAGAAGATTTAAATAAACTATTGTCTAGTTAATGGAGTATCAAATGCTTTATGTAATCTTGATTGCTGCTGTTGTTATTTTTTGGCTTATCGCTGTAGATAGACCTGTCTTAAAAATATCGTTTGAGAAAGGGCACATTACAAAAGTGAAAGGTCATATTCCTCCTTCCTTTAAACACAACTTGCAAGACATTGCTGAGCATGACCCTTTTGATGGTGAGATGAAAGTTTATAATCAGCGAACAGGAATGCGTTTGACCTTTTCGAAACAAGTTCCGAAGAAAGTGCAGCAGCGAATTCGTAACGTCTTCCCTCATCAAGGCTTTAAGTCAAGCAAAGGGAAAAAAAGAGCTTAAGAAAACTATCAGTTACTTATTCTTGTTAAATGGGGCGCATTAATTGCGCCCCGTTTTATATCTATTAAGTCAGTAAGTTAGAGTTTTTCTTTTATGAATCATAAGGAAGCTCCATGCGATACACTGTCACTTTAATCTGTTTTTTAATTGGGGTATCAGCCGCGAAAGCCGATGATTCAGAGACGAACCCCATTGCAAAGAAAATTAAAACAGAATTGCAAAAGAAGACCAATAGACGATTTGATAGCTATGAAGGTTATTGTGACCTAATGATTGAGATGGAGCATAAAGGTAAGACTGCGAAGATTAAAAAAGTAAAGGGAAGTGGTGATAAAAGCGTTTGTAAATTTGCAAAATCAAACTTAAAAATTGGTAAACGATATCGTTATAAGTTTGCGGAAAAATACATACGACTTCACATAACAACGGGTGATTAGCATTCACTAATAATATTTCGATAACTTGGATATATTTATAAGTGGAATTAATGTCACATTCCATTTACTGCTTGTGTCTTTATAGATAAACTTGCCAACAGGAAAATAAAAACAACGTTAGGAATAGCAGTTTGTTGCTCACGCAGAAAAACTATACACCAGAAGCAATGGACATCGCAGTCAAGGTATCGAAAGAAGTCGAACTTAGACATGCCAAGTGGCTAGCTAGTATGAATCACCAAGTGGATCAGTCACAAGTGGATAAGCTCCTTAGTTTACAGGGGCGATATTGTGACGACGTGATCTTTAGTGAAGAAGACAGAATCACGCGCAACCAAAGAATACTTCTCATGTGCGAACAAGAGCGAGTAAAAGAAAAGCGCCAAATTGTGGAAGACAAGCAGAAAACACTGCAAAAAGTCATCAGCGATGTATCGAAAGTCGCCGATCGAATGTTAATGAAAAAGCTTGAAACGCTTCCAATTGATAAATTATCGAGCATTATACCCGCATTTGAGCTGTTCGCATCGTTTGCCTATTCTCCATCTCTAAGCTTTTCAAAACTGACAGACTTGGCTAACAATAGCCATCAGCTAAGCTCAACGATTATAGACCTGATTGAAAACTCAAGACTGCGTGAGCGAGGAAGTGCTGCTAAAACTAGTTCAGATGCAAGAGTCGCGATTGGTCGCCTTGGAATTGAAAATTGCCGCAAACTATTCCCAGTTTTAATGACGCGCCCAATGATGAGATGGTCAGATAGTAATACTAAAATCCTGACTCCCAAGTTTTGGCAACAATTGGTTTTGACTGCCAACGTCACCAAAATGCGATTGGAATCGGCAGATGTTCAAGATCCCGATTGTGGTGTTTTGATCGGAACGCTTCGTAGCTTAGGTAGCATCGTATTGATTAATCACTTCACAGATACGTTTGAAGACGCACTCATTGAAGTCATGCTGAACTATAGAAAAACGAACAGGAAAGATGAGTATTATGCCTGTGCAGATGTCCGACCAAATTCCGCTTTCTTGCCTAAAGTCATTGTCGATATGGAAGCGCTGGTGACTAAAAGACTTTTAGAAAACTTTCAATGGCCGAAGAATGTAGAGCATATAAAAGTTGCCGTTCTTGAAGACATAGAAAGCAAACCAATTTTAGAGCGTAGTGTCTATGGCGCAGCATTAGCGCAGGCTAGGGCATATGCAATCTATGATGGATTATCAAGAAGTGCAGTATTTGCAGAAAAGCACAAACCATTTTGGTTTGCTAACGTCCAGATATCGGCGGAAGCATTATCATCAATTAGAATGAGTGCTCCAGGGAAGATGACGCTCATGATATAAAGAAGCGACAGTGTCACAAAAAGTTTGAAGCGACTATATCAAGTCGCTTTTTTAATGTCGTAATAAATAGAACTGAATAAGATAAGGTTACGGCGTCACGATCCTTCAAACCAATCGTGGTGAGAGCCATCAATTTGAACGAGCTCGCCTAAACAATCACGTCGGTAAAGAGGTTGGTAAACTCGGGGCTTGCGTTTAGAGTGTGTGACCCAAAGTCTGTCGGCGATCATCCATTGACGCAGAGTCTCTTTAGATACAGCGATGTTGTGTTGCTCTGAGAGTTTTTCTAGAGCGAGCGTTGGTGAGAAATCAGAATAATACTTGTGGATGATCTTAAGTATTTCAATTTTAAAATCTTCAGAGTAACGTCGGTTACTTGGACGACCACGAGCTGCGTGCGCGAGACTTTGAGCTCCTAAAGTGGAGAGTCGATTGAGTAAACGCCGGATATGACGAACAGACACATTTAAAATAACTGCAGCATCAACTTGACGTAATCGCTTTTCACGGACGTCAGACAGAACCTTAAATCGATAAATATCTTTTTCACCCATCGTAATCAACATCGGTTAAAGCCTCAAAAGCAAACAATGTTGTTAATCTTAGGAGGACATTTTAAAGTGGCTAAAACCGGACATTACTAAATTGCTCTAACAGATTAAGTGCGCATTATGTATATTATGTTAAATGTGCTACAGGCGTACGCCAAATCTTCTCTACATTGGTCTCCTATCCCTCTCAGATTTCAAATTCAGACATCGGTTGTTAGGTTCATTAAACATAATGGTGATTTACCATAAAATACTTAATATAGATCTTAATAATCTTGCGATTGTTAAGATCTATATTAAGGAGCTATGCAGTTTCTACTAGTGACTGAATCACTTCGTAAATATCTTGCCTGCGAACTGGCTTTGAAATGAAGCCATCCATTCCGGCCTTCAAACACATTCTCTTATCACTCTCCAACGCATGGGCTGTCAGAGCAATGATGGGAATTGAAATCCTTTTTTTTCTGATAAGTCTTGTCGCAGTTATGCCATCCATTACCGGCATTGAAACATCCATGAGTACCATGTCGAGTTCTTGGCTATTTTGCTCCAAGAATTTGATGGCCTCAGATCCGTTGTTTGCTATACAAACATTATGTCCCAACTTATTTAGAATCAGTTTGATCACCAACTGATTTGATTCGGTATCTTCGACAATAAGTATATTCAGAGCCTTCGATGGTCTGTTCGCTTCAATCTTTACTGGGCGCTCTTGGTTATTACGTGTGAGAACTGGAATCCTTATAGAGAAATGAGACCCGACATTTTCTTTACTGCTCACGGAAATCGAACCACGCATCATTTCCACTAAATGTTTGGTAATTGCAAGCCCCAAACCTGTACCACCAAAACGACGCGTGATTGATCCATCACCTTGATGAAATGCAGTAAATAAGTGATTCAATTTTGCCTTTGGAATACCTATACCGGAATCCATAACTGAAACTTTAAGTTCGTTATTTTGTTCTTCGACCGTAACATTAACTTCACCAAAGTCAGTGAACTTTATGGCATTCCCGATCAGGTTGAACAACACCTGAGAAAGCCTGGTGGAATCTATCCAATATTGTTTACTTTTTTCTAATCCGAAGCTTAAATTAAAGTTCAAATTTTTACTGGTAGCTACTTGTTTTTGTTGGGAAATAACAAATGTTACAGCGTCACTCAAATCAACCCACTGTTCATTTAATTGAAAGCTGCCCGACTCTATCTTAGATAAATCAAGGATGTCACTGATGATCGCTAATAGGAGTTCTGCCGAGCATTCCATTTGATCAAGGACTTCGGACTGGTCATCGGTAAGCATGGATTGGCGCAGTATATCTAACATTCCCAATACCGAGTTTAACGGCGTTCGAATCTCATGACTCATCATGGCAAGAAATTCAGATTTCGATTGGTTTGCCTTTTCCGCTTCTTCTCTTGCTCTGGCGAGTTGAGATGTACGCACGTCAACGATACGTTGTAACTTCTCTTTGGTTTCAATATCTATAACAGCGCGTTCAATTAAGGGGCTAAAGCGTCTTAATGTCTCTTTGTTCTCGATGCTAAAATGCCCTTTTTGAGCACCGATCAATAAGATGATATTTTGGGTTACCTCGGTTCTAATCCCAGTTAAGACAACTGAATTAACATGGCTTTGTATGAAGCTGTTAAGGTTTTCAAACTCACGTAACCTTAGCGGCTCAAACAGTAAAATACACTCACCGTTTAAAGCTCGCTCGGAAACGCTACCCTGTAACCAATCTAAGTTATCGAACACACTATTTGTAGAGATTAAGGTTTTAAATGCGTCTCTAGTATGGTCTCGAGTGATCACGATGAAGTCATCAAAATTGATGTACTTTTTAAGTACGTTGTTAAGGCCGGAAAATATCTCGTGTCGATTTCGAGCCTCACTCATTGCAGAGATAGCAGATAGAATGGCTTTGTTTTCATCTGCCAGAAGTTTTTCTCGTTGCCTTGCTTCTTTAAGTTCGACTAACGCTTCTTGCAACGCTTCTTGTTGATATATCTCTAAATATTTATTTTTCATAAGGTTTATGGAAAATCGCTGATGATATCATCAAGTTTCCATGTCCATTTTCACCACCAATGAATCTTCCTTGCTCACCAAATGTGAATGGGCAAATAAAAGGCAGGTGTTCTAATTCTTGGTTAATTTGTTCGCAAACACTGTTTATATCTTGCTTTAAGTGCAACATAGGACCAGCACAAAAGATATTGATCACACCTATTTTTCGAGACTCTTCTAATTTTTGATTAAAAGCGGCATTAACAACCCTTGCAGCTCTTGCAATTAGATGCTCCCTACTCCCTTTCATTAGCGTTAATTGCTCGCCTTCTTCGATAGTTGTGAACAACTCGATGCCACCGTGTGAGGTCTCGCGAATGGGATGGGACAGCTTGTAATAAGGCCTTTCATATAAGTACCCGGCAACACGACCTAACGGGTAAGCACTGGCATTAGTAAACAGAAATTGTTCGTTATCTGGTTGATTATTTTGGTGGTTTGTCCATCTTCGATAAACATCTAGTGCTGGCTCACCGTCAATTTCTAATAAACATCGGTTATGGGTTTTCGTTGCAGTTCCCGTAATATCCGTTGGGGAATGCCCTGCACTAAACGCAATATCGACAGGTTGAGATGAATAAAATAGTGTTAAGCTAATGCCAGCTTTTTCACTTCCTTGCGTGGTTATAATAGACCAGTTCCCTTCTATGTTATTGTCGGCAGAAGAGCCGCCAATAATGGGAACCAAAGTACCAAACCGCTGATCGATCGCTTCAATTACAGCCTCTTCATTCCCTGGCGTGGCATGTAAAAGAATAAGGTTGGGTACCTCGCCGACCCGGTTAGCATGAGATAAGGCCATGTTCAGCGCTTCATCCACATAAGTATCGACAGAATCACCACATTTCGAAATTCCAGTACCATAGGAATGTGGTCCCGAATCATAGATAGCCAGAACGGCGATGACTGGTCCACGATGGTAACCTTGGTTGGTCATAATTGCCTGACACGAGCTCGCACCGTGGAGAGACTGTTTAGGAAACAGCTCTCGAAACGCTGATTGAATAGCACGGAAGTCATACTCCTCTGTGTAATAGCAGATGAGGTGAGAGAGGTTCTCTTCAAAGAGTTCCGTGCGAAATTTCTTAATCGCTAAATATTCGTCTGTAATATGAGTAAATAATGATTGGCACTGCATACGAGTTTAATTATTGTGTGATCTTTAACCGTTATACCATTACGACAATATAGCGCTAGACAATAAAGTAATAATTGTATAAAGAAGCGTCATTATCTCGCGTCAGATCTGATTTATAAATGAACTTGGACAATGTTTTCGCTTATTTTGAAATTAATTACTCGAGTCTCAGAAATATCACTCCAATTACTCTGGCGATATTTATCCGACAGATCTATAAATTCACCAGATTGATTTAGATCAATTTTTATACTGCCATTTTCTATGCTTTCGATCGAAAAGCCATCAGAACCCTTGTTTATCGTGATTTTTTCTGTTCCGATTGTTACATCACATCGTTGTTTTTGTGAACAATCCACAACGCTACTCGTCTCATAAGTAAAGGTTCTCCAGAAAAATGCACCAATTAAAAGACTGAGCATGATTAAGATTTGTGCAAGTCTTGCCTTTGTTAACTTTTGTGCAGCCATAATTCCTAATATCCTTGTTACAAACTTCAAACTTTTTAAATAAAAAATGATTTCCAGAGGCCTAGTAAGGTTACTACTCTGTCATTGAATTGTTAATTCAAGTATAGTGACTCGCTGAAAATGCCACTTTTTATTAAAGTCAGCAATGGAAATAAAGTGATGATAACACTTAAATTCTAGAGTTTACTTGGGTGGTGTTACGACGCAAGTCGTGTTGGAAGTAAAGTGTAGTTAATTAGAAATTGGAAGCATGCAAATGAGCCAAGTAAAGCAGCTTGAACAAAACTACAACTATACAGTCGTTCGCCAATTTACCCTTGTGACCATTTTATGGGGCATAGTTGGTATGGCTGTTGGTGTTTTGATTGCCGCTCAATTAGTTTGGCCACAGCTAAACTTTGATACGCCGTGGTTGACGTACAGTCGTTTACGTCCACTGCATACTAATGCGGTAATTTTTGCGTTTGGTACCAGTGCTCTGTTCGCAACATCTTATTATGTTGTTCAGCGCACCTGTCAAACACGTCTTTTTGGTGGCCCACTCGTTGCCTTCACCTTTTGGGGATGGCAAGCAATTATCCTAGCCGCAGCAATCACCCTACCTTTAGGTTTTACCTCAGGTAAGGAGTACGCTGAGTTAGAATGGCCTATTGATATTGCAATCGCGATTGTATGGGTATCTTACGCGGTCGTGTTCTTTGGAACATTGGTCAAACGTAATACGTCTCACATCTATGTGGCTAACTGGTTCTTCGGGGCCTTTATCCTCACAGTAGCAGTACTTCACATCGTGAACAGTATGGCAATCCCAGTATCGCTTGGTAAATCTTACTCGATTTACTCCGGTGCCGTGGATGCGATGGTTCAATGGTGGTATGGACACAATGCGGTAGGTTTCCTACTAACCGCTGGTTTCCTTGGTATGATGTACTACTTCGTCCCTAAACAAGCTGAACGTCCTGTTTACTCTTACCGTTTATCTATTGTTCACTTCTGGGCACTGATCTCTCTGTACATTTGGGCTGGTCCTCACCACCTGCATTACACAGCACTACCTGACTGGACTCAGTCTCTAGGTATGGTGATGTCTTTGGTTCTATTTGCTCCATCTTGGGGTGGTATGATCAACGGTATCATGACGCTGTCTGGTGCATGGCATAAGCTTCGCTATGACCCTATCCTACGTTTCCTAATCGTTTCGTTGTCTTTCTACGGTATGTCTACCTTTGAAGGTCCAATGATGTCTATCAAGACTGTAAACGCACTATCTCACTACACCGACTGGACCATTGGTCACGTTCACTCCGGTGCTCTAGGTTGGGTTGCTATGGTTTCCATTGGTTCTGTATATCACCTTGTTCCTCGTCTATTTGGTCAAGAGCGCATGTACTCTGTTAGCCTAATCAATGTTCACTTCTGGTTGGCAACTATCGGTACAGTTCTTTACATCGTAGCAATGTGGATTTCTGGTGTGATGCAAGGCCTAATGTGGCGTGCAGTTAACTCTGACGGCACACTGACTTACAGCTTTGTAGAATCTGTAGAAGCATCTTACCCGTTCTACTTCGTACGTTTCTTAGGTGGTTTCATCTTCCTATTCGGTATGTTCTTAATGGCATACAACACGTACAAAACAGTAACGGCGCCTAAAGAAAGCCTAAAAGCTATCCCTCAACCGGCATAAGGAGATTAAAGAATGAGTAATAATTCGAATAATCGCCACGAAATCCTAGAACGTAATGTCGGTTTGTTGGCAATTTTCATCGTCTTTGCAATTAGTTGGGGTGCGCTCGTAGAAATCACTCCTCTAATTTTCCAGAAGCAAACGACGGAGCCTGTAGAAAACCTACGCGCTTACACTCCTCTGGAAATGGAAGGTCGTGATATCTACATCCGTGAAGGTTGTAACGTTTGTCACAGTCAGATGATTCGTCCTTTCCGCTCTGAAACAGAGCGCTACGGTCACTACTCTGTAGCCGGTGAAAGTGTTTGGGAACACCCATTCTTATGGGGTTCTAAGCGTACTGGTCCAGATTTGGCTCGTGTAGGCGGACGTTACTCTGATGAGTGGCATCGTGTTCACCTTATTGATCCTCGTGAACTAGTACCTGAATCAAACATGCCTGGTTTCCCTTGGCTAGAAGAGAACGTACTAGACGGCAAACTGACGCAGAAGAAACTAGAAGTATTCCGCAACCAGTTCGGTGTTCCGTACACGGATGAACAAATCGCGAATGCGGCTAAAGATGTAGAAGGTAAAACAGAGATGGATGCAATCATCGCTTACCTTCAGTCTCTTGGTCATGCAATGAAGTAAGGGGGTTACATGGATTTCGGTACAATTCATAGTATTTATACCGTAGTACTCTTCGCGAGTTTCATTGGCATCGTATGGTGGGCATTTGGTAAGAAACGTAAAGCACGTTTCGAAGAAGATGCTAACTTGGTGTTTGCAGACGAAGAGCAAAAAACGACCCCAAATAACCAAGGAGTGAAGAAGTAATGACTACATTCTGGAGTCTCTGGATTATCGTGATTACTGTCGGTACGCTGGTAGGCTGTGCGATCCTCTTGACTTGGTGCGCTAAAGATAAAATGGGCGTCGAGGAAGGGGAAGACATGGGCCACGAGTACGATGGTATTCGCGAGCTTAACAACCCTCTGCCAAAATGGTGGACATACTTATTTGTGAGCACGTTTGTGTTTGCAGCTGTATATCTAACTCTATTTCCAGGTCTAGGTAGCTTTAAAGGCGTCCTCAACTGGCAGAGTTCAGATCAAACCGTACGTACGTTGGAAGAATCTAAAGAAGCCATCGCACGAGCACAAGAAAACAAGCAGCTTAACCAATATGCTAAAGAGCTTGATGATGCAGATGCTTACTTCGGAGAAGCGTTCCGTGCACTTGCTCATAATTCAGAAGGTCTACGCCCTATCCCTGAGATTGCGCAAGATCCTGAAGCGCTTAAAGTTGGTCAACGTTTGTTCCTACAGAACTGTTCGCAATGTCACGGTTCTGATGCTCGCGGTCAGAAAGGCTTCCCTAACCTAACTGACGACGCGTGGTTATACGGTGGCGAGCCAGCAGCTATTGTTACTACTATCATGCAAGGCCGTATCGGGCAGATGCCTGCGTGGAAAGATGCACTTGGCGAACAAGGTGTTCAAGAAGTAGTAAGCTACACGCTAAGCCTATCTGGTCGTAAAGTGAATGCACGTGAAGCGGAAGCTGGTAAAGCTCGCTTTGTAGTGTGTGCAGCTTGTCACGGCACAGATGGTAAAGGTAACCCTGCTGTAGGTGCACCTGACCTAACTGACCAAGACTGGTTATTCGGCGATTCACGCGCTGCAGTAACAGAAACAGTTATGAACGGTCGCTCTGGTGTGATGCCAGCTTGGAAGGACATTCTAGGCGAAGACAAAGTTCAACTTGTCGCGGCATACGTCTGGAGTTTAAGCAACTCTGACAATAAGTAACATTTCAATAACAGCCCCTTTCATAGGGGCTGTCTTTCCTTTAAATTTAAAGCCTTACATTTTTTCATTTAGCTGTTGAGAACTTTTTTATGGTAAAGCCTTGGTATAAACAATTTTGGCCGTGGTTCCTGATCATCCTACCTCTAACTGTGGTGATTTGGACAATCGTTACTGTGATCGTATTCGCCAACAACTCGGTATCTTTGGTCGCTGAGGATTACTATAAAAAAGGCAAAGGTATCAACATCGACATCAGTAAAATGAATGTCGCTCGAGACCTTGGTCTTAACGCTACCGTTTCATCAGATGATAACACGGTAGTTATCTCTTTTAACAAAGGAGAACTGCCGCACTTCCCTGCGCTAACCGCGACGTTTACACACCGCACGTTGCCAGACCGTGATTTTACTAAGCTTCTCACTGCCGATGCGAAAGGCAACTATCGTTTGACGCAAGAAGACTCTATTCAAGGTCCTTGGTTTGTTGAACTTGAACCACACAACAAAGAATGGATGATTCAAGGTCGAGTTGAATTCCCTGCACAACCAACAATATTAATGAAGTAAGTCTATGTGTAAATCCTGTTATCACTGCGGTGAAGATGTACCAGCCAACACGGATTTCAAAGTAGAAATATTGGGTGAAATTCGCGACATGTGTTGCCCGGGTTGTGAAACTGTGGCACAGACCATTGTCGAGAGTGGGCTCGTCTCCTACTACCAATACCGCACTGCACCAGCTGAAAAAGCAGATTTAGTTCCGGAACAGCTCCAAGCGCTGATTCATTATGATAATGAAGAAGTTCAATCGGAGTTTGTTCGTAATAATGAGAACACCTCTGAAGTCACGCTTTCCTTGGATGGCGTTTCTTGCGCAGCTTGCGCTTGGCTAATCGAAAAGCAAGTCTCGGGCGTAAAAGGCTTAGTGTCAATCCGTGTAAATACCACCACGAACCGAGCTTTACTTGCGTGGGATAAAACACAAGTTCGTCTCAGCGAATTGCTCTCTGTGATTCACAAACTCGGTTATAAGGCTGCACCTTTTGAAGCGGATAAACAAGAAGCCGCATATCACCACACAATGAAGCAATACCTGTATCGCTTAGGCATTGCAGGCCTTGCAACCATGCAAGTAATGATGTTAGCAGTGGCGTTGTATCTGGAAGTTTTTGGCGATTTAGAGCCGGAGTTTAAAAACTACTTCCGATGGGTAAGCTTAATCTTCGCAACTCCTGTACTGCTCTATTCTGCGCTTCCCTTTTACCTCAATGCATGGCGAAGTATTAGAGGACGAACGCTTGGTATGGACGTTCCTGTGTCCATCGCATTAATCTTTGCTTATGTGGCAAGTCTAATCGCAACGGTGACAGAGCAAGGTGAAGTATTCTTTGAATCCATCTCGATGTTTACTTTTTTCTTGTTGGTTGGTCGATTCTTAGAAATGCGTGCTCGTCGCAAAGCCGCGGCTGCTAGCGGTAACCTTCTTAAACTCATTCCTGCGATTGCCACCACGTTAGACGGTGAACAAATCCCAGTTAAGACACTAAAGGTCGGCGATCGCATTCGCGTTCTTCCTGGCGAACATATTCCTGCCGATGGCAAAGTGATTTCTGGTCGTATCCATATCGACGAGTCTATGCTGACCGGAGAGTCTGTTCATGTAGTTAAGAAGGCGGGAGATGCCGTTTATGCGGGCACATTGAATGGCGAGGAGTCTTTCGATCTCGAAGTGACGAATTCAAAAGCAGATTCGATGATTTCTAATATCGTTCGTCTTCAAGATGAAGCTCAGCATTCTAAGCCTAAAATCGCTGAAATTGCCGACGTAGTAGCTCGTTATTTTGTTGGCGCGATTCTAATCATTTCAGCTGGCACGTGGCTTTACTGGCACCAAACCAAACCTGATGATGCGTTCTGGATTATGCTGTCTGTTTTGGTAGCGACTTGTCCATGCGCCCTATCCTTAGCAACGCCAACCGCACTAACTTGTGCAACCTCTCGAATGGGTAATTTTGGTATTTTGCTACGTAAAGGCCATGTTTTCGAAACGTTGTGTAAGATTAATCATCTTGTCGTAGATAAGACAGGTACGCTGACCAAAGGCGACATCGAAATTAATCAAACTCAAACCTTCGCTAGCTTTAACGAAGGTGAAGCACTTGCGATCGCATCGGCACTTGAAGCGCACGCAAACCACCCTATTGCTCGGGCATTCTCAGGGTTTGGTCAAGAAGACGTTACTGTAAGTAATGTTCAAAACATCATTGGTTCTGGTATTCAAGGTAATTGGAACAATAAGACAGTAAAGATCGGCAGCGCTACTTTTGTGGTTGGTGAGAACCGAGATGAAAGCAACGCCGTCTATCTCTCTGTCGACGAAAAACACGTTGCAACCTTCAATTACCGTGACCCGATTCGTAAAGAGAGCAAAGCATTCATCCAGCGTTTTGCGGATGCAGGTATCAAGACAACGCTATTGACTGGTGATTCTTTGCAAAACGCTCAACCAGTCGCTAACGAAATGGGTATTGACCATGTGATCGCCTCAGCAAAACCAGAAGACAAACTCGCGTATCTTCAAGGACTAGATAAAAACGACATCACTATGATGGTCGGTGATGGCATTAACGATGCACCTACTCTTGCAGGTGCACACCTATCCGTTGCGATGGGTGGTGGTACGGATGTCGCCAAAGCTTCTGCAGATATGACCCTTCTAGGCGATAATTTAGAGAAGCTATTAGAAGCAAGATTACTTGCGATACGTACAAGAAAGATAATCCGAGAAAACTTGGCTTGGTCTTTAGGTTACAACCTGCTAATTTTGCCATTGGCAGTTGCAGGTCTTGTCGCACCTTATGTTGCCGTTGTTGGTATGTCTGCGAGTTCTATCATTGTAGTATCCAACTCATTGCGACTGCTTAAAGAGAAGTAAAGTAAGAGAGCTAACATGGAAAGTCTTTACATTTTAATCCCTATCGCCATTGTTTTGGTCTGTGTGGCGGTTGCTATTTTCCTATGGGCCGTTCGCAGTGATCAGTTTGAAGATCTAGAGCGACAAGGCCACAACATTCTTCTCGATGAAGATGAAAAACCAAATAACAAAAAACCGTAACGTTACTCTATGAGTCCAGATTTTATCGGTGCTTTTATGATTGGCTTGGTCGGGGCTGGTCATTGTATGGGGATGTGTGGTGGTATCGCGTCACTACTCTCTATGGGCACAAAAAACACTAAGCCTTCACCCGTTATCCCTCTCTTCTACAATATTGGACGCCTCGCTAGCTACGGTTGTGTTGGAGCAATGGTTGGTGGGGCTATTTCTGGCTTGTCTGAACTGAGTGGATTAACCCAATCATTAGCGTGGCTCCGCTTTATTGCGGCTATATTCATGATTTTGGTTGCTTTATATATTGCTAAATGGTGGCAAGGCCTGCTGATTATTGAAAAACTTGGGCAGTCCCTTTGGAAATTGATTTCACCTGCCGGTAGGAGCCTACTCCCACTCAAACACCCTTTACATGCCCTCCCGTTTGGGTTTATCTGGGGATGGTTACCGTGCGGCTTAGTGTACTCGGCTCTCACTTGGTCAGCAATGTCAGGAAGCGCATTAAGTGGCGGGATGATCATGCTGGCATTTGGTCTTGGTACTCTTCCATCGATGCTCGCGATCGGATACGGAGCGAGCCACTTTCAGAAGTTGCAAAAGTCGTTAATATTTAGAAACATCTCAGCGTTAATCTTAATAACTTATGGCGTGTATACTGCCGCCGGAGCTATGCGAATGCTCGGTTTCATATAGTATGAAAGTCGTTTTCAATAATTTTTTTGCTACCCTTTAGAAGTAAGCGGTGATAAAATATTGATGTATATCAAATAGTGAAAGGTTGTTATGATTTCTGAAAAACCTGCAACAAAGCGTATCCAATCAGGTGGTTGCGCGATTCATTGCCAAGATTGTAGCATTAGCCAACTGTGTATTCCGTTCACTCTAAACGAGTCTGAGCTGGATCAGTTGGATCAAATCATCGAGCGTAAAAAGCCGATCCAAAAAGGCCAAGAGCTTTTTAAAGCAGGTGATGAGCTAAAATCTCTGTACGCTATCCGCTCTGGCACGATAAAGAGTTACACCATTACAGAGCAAGGCGATGAGCAAATCACTGCGTTTCACTTAGCTGGTGACCTTGTAGGTTTTGACGCAATAACAGGTGACCAACACCCAAGTTTTGCTCAAGCGCTTGAAACTTCTATGGTTTGTGAGATTCCATACGAAATCCTTGATGACCTATCAGGAAAAATGCCTAAGCTTCGCCAACAAATCATGCGTTTGATGAGTAACGAGATTAAAGGCGACCAAGAAATGATTCTGCTTCTTTCTAAAAAGAATGCAGAAGAACGTCTTGCTGCATTCCTGTACAACCTATCAACACGTTTTTCCCAGCGCGGCTTTAGTCCTCGTGAATTTCGTTTAACCATGACTCGTGGTGACATTGGTAACTATCTTGGTCTAACGGTAGAAACCATTAGCCGTTTACTTGGTCGCTTCCAGAAATCTGAAATTCTGAGCGTAAAAGGTAAGTACATCACCATCTTAGATCACGATGCATTGATGGAACTTGCAGGCGTTAGCAAAGACTAATTTGCCCTATCAATTGATGTAGCTCGAAAATGAGCTACATCATATTTCTTCTAAAATCCCTTCGAAAGTCCTCAAATTCTTCTTCAAACTGAGCTACAGTAAAAATGTACCTTGTGTACTCCAATATACTGATTTACTTTATATTCAGTATTTGGTTTTACAATAATAAGTGGGCTTAGATATGAGTATATACAGTAAGATCCTTGTTGTTGCTGACATCAATAATGATGAGCAGCCAGCACTTGCAAGAGCGGTTCAACTCGCTCGAAAAAGTGTATCCAGAAGCCGAATCACTTTCTTTCTGTCAATCTACGATTTTTCGTATGACATGACCTCAATGCTGTCGGTCGATGAAAGAGATGCTATGCGTCGCGGTGTTATCCACCAACGTGAACAATGGATGCGTAAGATAGCCCAACCGTATTTAGACGATAGCTTCGACTTTGATGTTTGTGTTGTTTGGCATAATCGCCCCTATGAAGCGATCATCGCTGAAGTCTTTGCTGGCGGTCACGACATCGTTATTAAAGGAACGCGTAAGCACGACGTTCTAGAATCCGTCATTTTCACTCCTACAGATTGGCATTTGTTGCGTAAGTGCCCTATCCCTGTACTTTTAATTAAGAACGCTGATTGGCCTGAGCATGCGAAGATACTCGCTTCTGTTCACGTAGGCTCGGAAAATCCAACACATATTGACTTGAATGATTCGATGGTAGAGCGTCTTAAAGAAATCAGTAACCGACTTGATGCCGACCCGTACCTTGTTAATGCGTACCCTGTTACGCCAGCCAACATCACAATTGAGTTGCCGGAATTTGATCCTACAACCTATACAGACGCTGTACGTGGGCATCATTTAACCGCAATGAAAGCGCTTCGCCAGAAACATGGTCTTGATGAAGAGCAAACGATCGTCGAGCAAGGCTTACCAGAAGATATTATCCCAGCAACAGCAGAAAAACTAAGTGCAGCGATGGTGATTCTTGGTACAACTGGTCGCACTGGGCTTTCTGCGGTGTTTATTGGTAACACTGCTGAGCATGTGATTGATAAAATCAATTGCGACGTACTGGCATTAAAACCAAACGGTTACATCAGTCCGCTCGATCCGAATACAGCGACATAACAGCGCTTGTTTTTGAAATGATATAGAAATGAAAATCCCCCACTTGTTGGGGGATTTTTTATTCTGTTCACGGCCTTAAGGCACGCAAATTAAAAAGGAGGCTTATTTCGCCTCCTCTTTTCGAATTAGATGTTGGTTACATCGATAAACATTGATTCGTCGATGTTTGTCGAAGATACCACTGCTTCACTGAATTCGTATTCTTCGCGGTTACCTTCACGATCTAATGGTAGGTTTACAAAGTCGAAGAGTTCACGGTCAGCAAGCTGGCTTGGACTTACGTTCTGGATTGACTTGAAGATAGCTTCTACGCGACCAGGTGTTTTCTTATCCCAATCGATCAACATCGCTTTAATCGATTGACGTTGAAGGTTCTCTTGAGAACCACATAAGTTACAAGGAATGATTGGGAACTCTTTATGTTCTGCGTATTTGATTAGGTCTTTTTCACGACAGTAAGTCAGTGGACGGATAACTACGTTACGACCATCATCTGAACGAAGTTTTGGTGGCATCGCTTTAAGGCGTGAGCCATGGAACATGTTCAAGAACATTGTTTCTACAATGTCATCCATGTGGTGACCAAGCGCCAGTTTAGTCGCGCCAATCTTCTCTGCGAACGAATAAAGTGTACCACGACGAAGACGTGAACATAGGCCACAAGTTGTTTTGCCTTCTGGCACTTTCTCTTTAACCACTGAGTAAGTGTCCTTGTCTACGATGTAGTAAGGAATGTTCAGCGTTTCAAAGTAGTCTGGAAGAATATGCTCAGGGAAACCTGGCTGTTTCTGGTCAAGGTTAACTGCGACAACTTCAAACTTGATAGGCGCTGCCTTTTGTAGGTTCAACAGGATATCAAGCATCGCGAATGAATCTTTACCACCACTAATACATGCCATCACAACATCGCCTTCTTCGATCATGTTGTAATCAGTAATGGCATTTCCAACATGTCTTCTAAGACGTTTCTGAAGCTTGTTGAATTCTAGGGTTTCTTTTCTTGTATCTACTTGGTTCATTGCGGGCTCTCACATCGCCGATAAATCGACTAGGGCTTCCTAACTTGGATTTCTATGGGGCGAGGATTATACGAGCTTTTTGCGCAGGATTAAATGTTTGTGTGACGGACTCATCAATAAATGCACTCAAAAACAGCGTCATGAACGTTAGAAACAAAAAAAGAGCCGCAATTGCAGCTCTTCTTCGGTTTCTTATGCTTATTTTTTTGCATTCGGTAGATAAGGTAATACACGAGTCGTTGGTTGAGGTAATGTCATATGACCACCCTCGCCAATTTCACTCATTGCGACTTGCACCTTCCCATTAACAATCGCTTTTTGAGCCCCATTAGAGAACGTAATAGTATCATTAAGTTCGTTAGCGAACTCCATGGTTACACCTTGTACTTGGGGCGTAAACCAACCCGCAAACATACCTCCAAGATCTTCAAGTAAGGCTTGCATTTGAGGCATCAAAGGCTTCAATTCTTCGTACGTAACGCTACCCTGTAACGGTTCTTTCGTCATGACTACAAGAGAGTAATCACAGCGTGTATCTTTGGGCGTTTGTACAAAGACAAGTGGATTCGCTGACTTTAGGTTTTTATCTATAGGAAGCGGTAGCTCTTTCGAAGTTGGTATCACAAACTCCTCAAAATGCTCTTCCTTTTCCATCCATGCTTTTTCGATTTCACACAATTGTTTTGTATCAGAATCAACAAAGAAAACACCGACTCTAACGTCATCATGGCCGTCTTTAATATTGTTCTTTAATTGCGTGTAAAGTTTAGAATACGTAAACATGTATTCTTGAGCGTGAGTGATAGGCGATGCCAAGATCAGTACCGCACTACCCAGTAAACTTAGGCTTAACTTCTTCATCCGATCCGTTATTTCTTTTATTGTGTCCAGTAAGCGTTATTGTGACGAATCATCGCCCGCAAGTCATTCACATAAGCGATACCGCGTTCAGAATAAGCAAGCAGACCGTGAGTAAGTTCTGATGCCGTCGCCACAGATAACAAATCCTTGTGTTTCCCTGCTAAATTCGCACGAATATCACGTAAATCAACATACGCACGATTACGATTCACATTCATAAAATAGCCATGTACAGACTCTTGTACAGTGTCAAACTTCTCTACTTCGTGCGTTTTACCTGCACCGCGTTTCGCAGGGACGATTCCGCAGCCCTTCTTATAACACCATTGACCAAACAAGTTGTTTGCTTCGGTTGCAAAACGAGAGGTGCCCCACGCAGATTCATTCGCAGCCTGTGTTAACACCAAAGCCTCAGGCAAAACATTAACTCGCTTAAGCATTTCATCCAACCAAGTTTCCGTTACCGTCTCGTCTTGTAATGGATAAGAGTAAAGTGCAGCCAAGCGTTTAGCATATGAAGTTTGTTCTGAGCTTAACTCGCCAAGTTTCAAAGCCGTTAAGAAGGCACGCTCTTTTTCTATGCGCTGATTTTCTAACGTAATTTTCGGTCGAAGGAAGTCAAAGAACGCTGTCTTCTTATCTTTCGTGTCCTTAATCGAGTTGAAATCAGGAATGTCACCAATATAAGGGAGGTTAGACAAGTCTGGGTGTGTTACCGGGCCGTGTACCACCTGCGAGTCAATCGCATTGCGATATTCGCGGTCATAGTGCAAATATGGTCCTACAGAAACAAAAGTGGCGGCTATTGTGATAGCCGCCACTCGTAAACTCATTGATTTTAAAGATTTAGGCATCAAACACCTGAGAGTTACCATCGTGATCGTTATCATTTTGCTGTGTCGCTACGATCTTTAACTTGATACCAAACATTTCGCGGTACAGGATTCCCTTCAAATGGAAGAAGAACGGTAGCACGAAGATCAAGCCAATTCCGTAGAACATTGCAGCAATAATAAACATCAACATCACGCCCAAGTAAAGCCCTGCAAGAACAAAAATCTTCTTGTTGACTGCACGAAGAGACAATAGTAATGATTGCATTGGTGGCACTCTTTTCTCACAAATCAATAAGATAGAATGACTAAAAGCTAAAGAAAGGTATAACGATAGCAGAGGAAAAATCATCCCAGCTACGCCCTGCAGCATTAGACTAAATAGCGTCGCTAAAATCACTGGCACCGTGAATTGTAGGCCTTTACCAACGTGACGTACTTTTGTTTTCAACCCAGCGACATGGCTCATAGCCATCAAACTGATACCCGCATAAATTGGCGCACTGATCACTTCGTAACTAAAGTTAGCGACATAAATAGCAGAGACGATGTCAGTGGTAAAAGACTCAGGGTCTTGCAACGCATCAAGAATCACACCTGGGTCACCTAATTGAAGTTGCAATGCGATATAGAAGATGCCCAACTGAACGAAAAGCAACAAGATGATCGCTGGCGAGAAGGACAAAAATTGTTGAATGGTCGTGCGCCAAGCCTCACTAAAAACAGCACCCGCTTTTAGTTCATACTTGCCAGAAAGAGCTCGCTCTACACTCCCTCCTAAATTGAAATCTTTCTCAAAATCGTTGTTCATATGTTATCCAAGGCTAACTTGTAAATTTTTTTCTGGAAAACCAGCCAATTAATAAGGGCGTCATTATAAATGAA
Source organism: Vibrio jasicida 090810c (assembly GCF_002887615.1). Lineage (NCBI taxonomy): Bacteria > Pseudomonadati > Pseudomonadota > Gammaproteobacteria > Vibrionales > Vibrionaceae > Vibrio > Vibrio jasicida. The sequence goes on from NZ_CP025792.1 coordinate 461,395, forward strand.
ATCTTTCCAAGTCTAAAATCAGATCTCGGCCTCAATACTTGCAATATCTTCTATTTGGTCGATAATTAACCACTCGCAAATCTATGAAATTGAAAACATTTGCTGGCGAAATTAAAACCCTACAAAACGATAGCGAAAGCGTAAATACCCCCATAAAAACAGTATGGTAAGGAATGTTTACTTTTGCCTGCAAAATTTTTTCTGTTTCAAGATAAGAAAATGCTTTGATTTCACAATTTTGGTGATTATGATGCGCGCCTCAAAAGTGAATGACTAATGTCACATCAATGGGATATAACCCAATTTGAACGTGGGAGAAATACAGACGTTGAACGCTAAACAGCAAGCAGGAAAGCCAGTAGTTCGTCTATCTGGTATTAGCAAAAGTTTCGATGGCAAGGAAATCATCGGTAATTTAAATCTGGATGTTAATCATGGTGAGTTTCTGACGATTCTTGGCCCATCTGGTTGTGGTAAGACAACGGTTTTACGCATGATCGCTGGCTTTGAAACGGCAGACAACGGTCAAATCGTATTAGATGACCAAGATGTAACACAGGTTCCTGCAGAGCAAAGGCACGTCAACACGGTATTTCAGAGTTACGCACTCTTTCCTCATATGACCGTATTTGAAAACGTTGCATTTGGTCTTCGTATGCAGAAAACACCTGCTGCAGAGATCGAGCCACGAGTAATGGATGCGCTGCGCATGGTTCGCCTAGAAAAAATGGCACAGCGTAAGCCTCATCAACTTTCTGGTGGTCAGCAACAACGTATCGCGATTGCGCGTGCGGTTGTGAACAAGCCAAAAGTACTGCTGCTAGATGAATCTCTATCTGCACTTGATTACAAACTACGTAAGCAAATGCAAATCGAGCTTAAACAGCTTCAGCGTCAACTTGGTATTACCTTTATCTTCGTTACGCACGATCAGGAAGAAGCCCTATCGATGTCTGACCGTATTATTGTTATGCGCGACGGTGTTATCGAACAAGATGGCTCTCCACGTGAGATCTACGAAGAACCTAAGAACCTATTTGTTGCTCGCTTTATCGGTGAGATCAACGTATTCAACGCAACCATGCTAGATCGTATAGATGAGAAACGTATCCGTGCAGAAATTGAAGGTGTTGAATCGGTGGTTTACTACGATCAAGAAGCACAAGCCGGTGACAAACTTCAAGTACTACTTCGCCCAGAAGACTTGCGTATCGAAGAGATTAAAGAGTCTGAAGAAAAAGGCATCGTAGGTCACGTAACAGAGCGTACCTATAAAGGTATGACGCTAGATTCAGTTATTCAATTGGATTCTGGTATGCGCGTGATGGTAAGCGAATTCTTTAACGAAGATGATCCAGATGTGGACCACTCACTCGGCCAGAAAGTCGCTATCACTTGGGTTGAGAGCTGGGAGGTAGTACTAAATGATAAGCAAGAAGCTTAATCTTCAGAACGCGATCATTGCCCTAATTGTTGGTTGGTTAACACTTTTCGTGTTGGTACCAAACCTAATGATTATTGGTACAAGTTTCTTGACGCGTGATGAAGCAAACCTAATTGAATTAACGTTTACTTTCGACAACTACCTTCGCTTGCTTGACCCTCTGTACGCGAAAGTGCTAATGCACTCTTTCTACATGGCGATCATCGCGACATTGTTGTGTTTGGTTATCGGTTATCCATTTGCCTACATCGTAGCGAAAATGCCAGAGAAATGGCGTCCGTTTATGTTGTTCTTGGTTATCGTACCGTTCTGGACAAACTCTCTGATCCGTACATACGGACTAAAGATTGTTCTTGGTACACAAGGTGTCTTAAACAAATCGCTGATGGCAATGGAAATCATCGATAAGCCGATACGCTTAATGTATACAGAAACGGCAGTGATGATCGGTCTTGTATACATCCTTCTTCCGTTCATGATTTTGCCGCTTTATTCGGCAATCGAGAAGCTAGACAACACTTACATTGAAGCGGCAAAAGATCTTGGTGCGAACAAGTTTCAAACCATTACGCGAGTAATTTTGCCTTTAACAATGCCTGGCATTATCGGCGGTTGTTTGTTGGTTCTACTACCTGCACTGGGTATGTTCTACATCTCTGACCTTCTTGGCGGCGCGAAGAACCTACTGATCGGTAACGTAATTAAGAGCCAAGTATTGAACGCTCGTGACTGGCCATTTGGTGCTGCGACCAGTATCGCCCTCACCTTCGCAATGGCTGTTATGCTTTATGCTTACTACAGAGCAGGCAAACTATTGAATAAGAAAGTGGAGCTAGACTAATGGGACGCACAGTTAGATTTAGCTTTATGGCGCTGGTATATGCTTTTCTGTATCTACCAATTATCGTCTTAATTGTTAACTCATTTAATGCCAACAAATTTGGTATGAAATGGGGTGGTTTCACCACGAAATGGTACGAAACCTTAGTAAACAACGACAGCCTAATGCAGGCTGCATGGCATTCATTGAACGTAGCGGTATTCTCTGCAACAGCGGCAACCATCATTGGTAGCTTAACGGCTGTTGCCCTATTCCGTTACTCGTTCAAAGGTAAAGGCGCGGTCAACGGCATGTTATTTGTTGTAATGATGTCACCAGATATCGTTATGGCGATTTCATTACTTGCTTTGTTCCTTGTATTAGGTGCACAGCTTGGCTTCTTTACCTTATTGATTGCTCACATCACCTTCTGTCTACCATTCGTTGTGGTAACAGTGTACAGCCGACTAAATGGCTTTGATGTGAAAATGTTGGAAGCAGCGAAAGACCTAGGCGCGAGTGAATGGGTAATCTTAAAACAGATCATTCTTCCTCTTGCAAAACCTGCGGTAGCTGCGGGCTGGTTATTGAGCTTTACCCTGTCTCTGGACGACGTAATTATTAGCTCGTTCGTAACAGGTCCAACTTACGAAATCTTGCCATTGAAGATTTACTCAATGGTTAAGGTGGGCATTTCACCAGAAGTGAACGCCCTAGCAACGGTCATGTTGATTGTTTCTTTGGTATTGGTAGTGATTTCTCAGTTGCTAGCAAGAGAAAAAGTAAAGTAGAATCCGCATCCGTTAACATCACGAAACAGAATGGTTACATGCCATTCTGTTTTTCTATCTATCGTCCAAAATTGGACAACGTTTGGTTTGGAGCTAACGTCAATGAAAAAATGGGCTACTCTATTAGCTGGTAGTGCATGTGCGCTTTCTCTGTTCTCTGGTACAGCGGCAGCGGATGATAAAGAATTAGTATTTATGAACTGGGGTCCTTACATCAACAGTAATATCCTAGAACAATTTACTAAAGAAACTGGCATCAAAGTCATCTACTCGACTTACGAGTCGAATGAAACCTTGTATGCAAAGCTAAAAACTCATAACCAAGGTTATGATCTAGTGGTACCTTCCACTTACTTCGTAGCGAAGATGCGTGACGAAGGTATGCTACAAAAGATCGATAAGACTAAACTGAAAAACTTCGGTAACCTAGATACTAACTACCTAGACAAGCCTTACGATCCGAACAACGACTACTCTATTCCACACGTTGTTGCGATTACAGGTCTAGCGGTTAACGCTGACATGTACGATCCAAACGAGTTCCAAAGCTGGGCTGACCTATGGAAACCTGAGCTTGAAGGTCAAGTAATGCTGATGGATGACACTCGTGAAGTCTTCCATATCGCATTACGTAAATTAGGTTACTCAGGTAACTCTACGGATCCAAAACAAATCGACGAAGCGTACGCAGAGCTACAAAAGCTTATGCCAAACGTTCTAGTATTCAACTCTGATAACCCAGGCGCTCCATACATGTCTGGCGAAGTTGGCGTTGGTATGCTTTGGAATGGTAGCGCGGCAGCTGCTCAAAACGAAGGCATGAACCTAAAGCTTGTATTCCCTAAAGAAGGCGGTATCGGCTGGGTTGATAACTTTGCAATCTCTTCTGGTGCGAAGAACGTAGAAGCTGCTCACAAGATGATCGACTTCCTACTACGTCCAGAAATCGCAGAGCAAATCTCGGCTGACACGGGTTACCTGACTGCTGTTGCAGAGTCTAACGCTAAGTTTAAAGACGTTGCACCATTGTTCCCTTCTCAAGAAGATCTTGACCGTGTTGAATGGCAAGACTCTGTTGGTGACATGACAGCGAAGTACGAAGATTACTTCCTAAAGCTTAAAGCGGGCCAATAATCGCTTAATAAGCCATCTAGTAAATGAAAATAGGCAGCAATACGCTGCCTATTTTCGTAATTGACTGATATAATTACACGTTGCTAGGTTTATTTGACACAGCTTCAACATTCTCCGTCGATGAAGACATGATGTTTAACGTTCGTGCTCAAATAAACAGGATTGTGCTTATCGCAACTTGGCTCAAATCGGTATCTGTTACTAGTATTGATTTGACCTGTTGCTGAACAAAACGGAAATAAAATGAAAAGTAAATTCTACGCAAGCGCACTGTGTGCAGCGACGCTAATCGCTTCCCCTGCAATGGCTGCTGATCAAGAACTGTATTTCTACAACTGGTCGGAATACATTCCAAACGAAGTTCTTGAAGACTTTACAAAAGAAACCGGAATTAAGGTTATCTACTCTACGTACGAGTCTAACGAGAGCATGTACGCAAAGCTGAAAACTCAAGGTTCTGGTTACGACTTGGTAGTACCGTCTACCTATTTCGTATCTAAAATGCGTAAAGAAGGCATGCTGCAAAAGATCGACAAAGAGAAGCTTTCTCACTTTGCTGATCTAGACACTAACTTCCTGAACAAGCCGTTCGACCCGAACAACAACTACTCTATCCCTTACATTTGGGGTGCTACCGGTATTGGTATCAATGCTGACATGCTAGACAAGTCATCGGTTTCTAAGTGGGACGATTTCTGGGATAGCAAGTGGGAAGGTCAACTAATGCTGATGGATGATTCTCGCGAAGTATTCCATATTGCATTGACTAAACTTGGTTACTCACCAAACACGACTAACCCAGACGAGATCAAAGCAGCTTACGAAGAACTGAAAAAGCTAATGCCAAACGTGTTGGTATTTAACTCAGACTTCCCAGCGAACCCATACTTAGCAGGTGAAGTATCACTTGGTATGCTTTGGAATGGTTCTGCTTACATGGCTCGTCAAGAAGGCGCGAACATCGACATCATCTGGCCAGAAAAAGGCACTATCTTCTGGATGGACAGCCTAGCAATTCCAGCTGACGCGAAGAATGTTGATGCAGCTCATAAGATGATCGACTTCCTACTACGTCCTGAGAATGCTGCTAAGATTGCACTAGAGATTGGTTACCCTACTCCAGTGAAAACAGCGCACGACCTACTACCGAAAGAATTTGCTAACGATCCAAGCATCTTCCCACCACAAGAAGTGATGGACAGCGGTACATGGCAAGACGAAGTTGGTGAAGCAAGTGTGCTTTACGATGAGTACTTCCAAAAGCTAAAAGTAGACAACTAATCAGTCTGTCGAGATAGTGTAGAAAAGCGGCTTAGGCCGCTTTTCTTGTATCTGAAGATCGCTATTTGTGGCTCAATCCATACTGCTCAAATTGCAAAGCATCAGAATACAACGTTTCAAGATACAAAAAGGCATCGAATCACTCGATGCCTTTGTTAAAGAAGGTTCTGTCCGTTTAATTAAGCGCTGGCTTCGTTTTCCAGAGCAAGAATTTCATCAACCAATTTTGGCACTTCAATACTTGCTTTGCCGTAACGCTTCTCTTCAAATTCACTCTCGACAGCACTTGGCTCCAAGTTAATTTCAATCGTATGTGCACCATGCATCTTCGCATCATGTACAAAGCCTGCAGCTGGATATACCACGCCAGAAGTACCAATAGAAACAAACAAGTCTGCTTCTTCCAAAGCCGCATAGATCTCACCCATGCGTAGTGGCATTTCACCAAACCAAACAATGTGAGGGCGCATTTGCGCTGGGATCTGGCAACAATGGCACAATTCACCGGTTTCAATGTCTTCTGAATGTTCGATGACTTGGTTGGATTCACTGCAACGTGCTTTAAGCAATTCACCGTGCATGTGAATGATATTGGCGCTACCGCCTCTCTCGTGCAGATTATCAATGTTCTGAGTGATAATAGTCACTTTGCCTTCCAACTGCTCTTCTAGGCGTCCTAGTGCGATATGAGCCGCATTCGGCTTGATATCTTCGCCTTGAAGCTTTGAACGACGTTGGTTGTAAAAGCTTTGAACAAGATCCGGATCGCGGTCGAAACCTTCTGGCGTTGCCACGTCTTCTATTCGGTGATTCTCCCAAAGACCATCTTGAGCTCGAAATGTTTGAATACCAGACTCAGCCGAGATGCCAGCGCCAGTAAGTACGACAATATTTCTGTATGGGAAATTCATAACCTATCCTTGTTGCTCTTTTTATTAAGCTTAACACCGATACAAAAACAACAATAGCAATAAGGATTAGACCATGGTCGTAAGCCTGCTGATTTGCCTCTAATTTCTGCTTAAAAACTGGTGACATTAAGAAGATTTTCTACAATAAAAAAGCCTCGCGTTTGCGAGGCTTTTGAACAGATAGACCGTTTTAAAGGTTTGGACCTGTAGACGGTCTGTGCGGCATATTGTTGCGCAGTTGGTTCATACCTTGGTACATACGTAGGAACCACACGAGAATCGCAAGCGTTGCGAACAGCATACCTACCCAAGGAATGAAATAAGCAACCGTGTCTAACAAGGTACTGTGTACCCAATAATCACTTACGCCAACCAATACACCATTCGATGTTGCCACTGTTACGATCAGAACAACAAAGAACGTGAAGTACAGGAAGAATGTGCGAATCAAGCCGTAGTAATGTGAATTCACTACGTCATTGTCTTCACCTTTATCCAAACGGTAACCCGCGTAAATGATTGCGATAACGCCTGAGATCAAAAACGTAAACGGAGTAAAACAACTCAGGATGTAGGCAACCCAAATCCCGTTATGAGGTTTGTTCATTCGTCTTTGCTCCTTTTACGTCCGTTTGAGCTGTGTCAGCCTCACCCATCGCTTCTTTAGATTTCACTTCTTCATACCAAAGATCGTGGTGCTCTTTCGCCCATGTCTCGTCAACTTCACCAGTAACCATACCTTCTAGTGCACCTTCCATACCGAATAGACCGATGTAGATGTGGAAGATAAAGCCACAGATCAGAATCAGTGCTGAAATCGCGTGAACAAGGTTAGATAGTTCCATATCGCGGCGAGTTTGGCCGAAAATTGGGAAATCCAGAACTAAGCCACTCACTGCAGCAATAGCACCGAAGAAGATCAACAGCCAGTAAATCGCCTTCTCACCACCGTTTGAGAAACCAGCCGATGGATGCGTACCTTTATGCTTACCAACCATGCCGCCCATTTTCATGAACCAACGAATGTCAGTCATTGTTGGAATGGACTTACGCCACCATTTCAACAGAACAAACATCAGCAAGATGAAGAACAGCGGACCCATGTAGTTATGGTACTGCTTCGCCAACATGACGATGAAGCCCCAGAACTCAGTCGGTACGTACGGTTTTAAGAAGTGCTTACCGTAAACCAGCATCAAACCACTGAATGCTAGCGTTAAGAAGGTAAACGCCATGCTCCAGTGTAGTGCGCGGTCTAGTCGAGACCAGCGTTTCATCTTCTTGCCAGTACGTGGCTTGCTTAGCATCAGAGGACCAACGAATACGTAAGCCATGATAACCATTGCGATACTGCCGAAAATTGCGACAGCGCCCGCAGGAGACATCCATTTCTCTTTAAGAATGTACCAAGTCTCACCCGGAGTACTGATCAGCACACCGTGTTCCGCTGATTTCGACGTGGTATAGCCTTCTTGCCCCTCTTTGACCTGACGCCAAAAGTCTGCACCTGCAAGTTGCGTCATCTCCTGTTGTACCACTGGAGATGTGTCTTCTTGCGCAGACGCTGGCATCGCAAAGGTCAGCAGTAATGCTGTCATCATAGACAGCATTACAAGAGACGCACGTTTAAGAGTATTTAACATGTGTCTCTCCTACTTAGCTTTTAGTTGCGTCGTAAGAAAGATCGTTACCGTCTGTCCAACCTGCGTTTTTCGCACCGCGCTCAACCACACGTTGACGGAAAATGTCAGAAACTTTCTCTGCATCACCCGCTAGCAGTGCTTTTGTTGAACAAAGTGACGCACACATAGGTAGCTTACCTTCAGCAATACGGTTCGCGCCGTACTTCTCACGCTCTTCTAGAGAACCTGGTTCTGTGTTTGGGCCACCTGCACAGAAAGTACATTTGTCCATTTTGCCACGCTCACCGAACGATGCTTGTTTCGGGAACTGAGGCGCACCGAATGGACAAGCGAACAGACAGTAACCACAACCGATACAAAGATCTTTGTTGTGAAGGACGATGCCATCTTCTGTGTGCTCGAAACAGTCAGCTGGACAAACCGCCATACAAGGCGCGTCTGTACAGTGCATACAAGCAACAGAGATTGAGTTTTCGCCTGGTTCACCGTCGTTCAGTGTTACTACGCGGCGACGTTGAATACCCCACTCAAGCGCATCATCGTTTTCGTTCTTACATGCAGTAACACAGCCGTTACACTCGATACAGCGTTTGGTGTCACATAGGAATTTCATTCGTGCCATTGTCAGACTCCTTACGCTTTACGAATGTTACATAGGGTTACTTTAGTTTCCTGCATCAAAGTAACAGGGTCGTAACCGTAAGTGGTTGCCGTGTTGGCTGCTTCACCAACAACATAAGGGTCCGTACCTTCTGGGTACTTAGGACGTAGGTCTTCACCTTCGAACTTACCGCCGAAGTGGAACGGAATGAACGCCAGACCCGGTTTAACACGACGAGTAACCATCGCTTTCACCTTGATGCGGCCTTTTTCTGCGCCTTCAACCCAAACGTCATCGCCATCTTTGAAGCCAAGATCGTTTGCGTCTTTCGGGTTCACTTCAACGAACATTTCTTGTTGAAGTTCAGCAAGCCATGGGTTTGAACGTGTCTCTTCGCCACCACCTTCGTACTCAACCAAGCGACCAGAAGTCAGGATGATTGGGTATTCGCCAGACTTGTCTTCTTTCTGGATAGACTTGTAAAGCGTTGGTACACGGAAGATTGCTTCTTTGTCGTCCCAAGTTGGATAATCCGTTACAAGGTCACGACGAGGCGTGTATAGCGGCTCACGGTGTAGCGGTACACGGTCCGGGAATGTCCAAACAATCGCACGCGCTTTAGCGTTACCAAATGGGATACAACCGTGCTTGATTGCTACGCGTTGGATACCACCAGACAGGTCAGTTTTCCAGTTTTTACCTTCCGCTGCTGCTTTTTCTTCAGCCGTTAGGTCGTCCCACCAACCAAGCTGTTTGATTAGCTTGTCAGAGAATTCTGGGTAACCGTCTTTGATTTCACAGCCTTTTGAGTAGCTGTCTTCAGCAAGTAGGCTTTGACCTTCAAACTCAACACCGAAACGCGTACGGAAGTTACCGCCACCCTCTGCAACCGTCTTCGACGTATCGTACAGGATGTGTGTGCCTGGGTGTTTCATCTCTGGCGTACCCCAACATGGCCAAGGTAGACCGTAAGTCTCACCATTCACAGGACCACCCTCTGCTTCCAGAGATGTCTTATGGAATGTGTGCCAGTTTTGTTGGTGCGCTTTTAGACGCTCTGGGCTTTGACCTGTGTAACCGATGGTCCACATGCCTTTGTTGAATTCGCGAGTAATGTCTTCAATTACTGGCTGGTTGTTCTCTACGCGTACGTTTTTGAACAGCAGATCTTCATAACCTAGCTTCTTAGTTAGCAGGTACATGATTTCGTGGTCAGGTTTAGATTCGAACAATGGTTCGATAACCTGATCACGCCACTGAAGTGAGCGGTTAGATGCTGTTACACTGCCGTGCGTTTCAAACTGAGTCGTTGCAGGAAGCAGGTAAACGCCGTCAGTACGATCGTTCATTACCGCTGCGACTGTTGGGTATGGGTCAACAATAACCATCATATCCAGCTTCTGCATCGCTTTCTTCATCTCAGGACCACGAGTCTGAGAGTTTACTGCGTGACCCCAATAGAACATTGCGCGGATGTTTTCACGTTGACGAATGTTATCTTTGTTTTCAAGAACACCATCCACCCAACGAGATACAGGAATACCTGCACTGTTCATTGGTTTTTGACCGCCGTAAGCGTTGTCATCGAAACGACCTTTGATCCATTCGTAATCGATTTCCCACACTTTCGACCAGTGACGCCAAGAACCTTCAGACAAGCCGTAGTAGCCTGGTAGCGTGTCAGATAGTACGCCAAGGTCAGTTGCGCCCTGTACGTTATCGTGGCCACGGAAGATGTTTGCACCGCCGCCTGACTTACCGATGTTACCCAGCGCAAGCTCAAGTACACAGTAAGCACGTGTGTTGTTGTTACCAGTAGTATGCTGAGTACCACCCATACACCAAACGATACAACCCGGACGGTTTTCAGAAAGCAGTTTCGCTGTTTGGTAAACTTCAGACTCAGGAACGCCAGTTACGCGCTCAACTTCTGCTGGTGTCCATTTAGCCACTTCTGCACGGATTTCATCCATACCGAATACACGTTGACGGATGAACTCTTTGTCTTCCCAGTTGTTCGCGAAGACATGCCATAGCACGCCCCAAATAAACGCGACGTCAGAACCCGGACGTAGCGATACGTAGTGATCCGACTTTGCTGCTGTACGAGTACGACGAGGATCCGCAACAACGATCTTACAGTTGTTCTTCTCTTTCGCGATCAAGATGTGCTGCATCGCAACAGGGTGCGCTTCTGCAGGGTTTGAACCAATGAACAGCATCGACTTACAGTTGTGCATGTCATTGAAAGAGTTGGTCATCGCACCGTAACCCCAAGTGTTTGCAACACCTGCTACGGTTGTTGAGTGACAGATACGCGCTTGGTGGTCAACGTTGTTGGTACCCCAAAGCGACGCCATCTTACGGAACATGTACGCTTGTTCGTTGTTGTGCTTCGCACTACCCAACCAGTAAACGGAATCTGGACCCGACTCTTTGCGGATGTCCATCACCTTGTTACCGATTTCTTCGATCGCTTGATCCCAAGAAAGCTTCTTCCACTTACCGTTTTCAAGCTTCATTGGGTATTTAAGACGACGCTCACCGTGACCGTGTTCGCGTAGTGCTGCACCTTTTGCACAGTGTCCACCAGCGTTGAATGGGTGGTCGAATGCAGGCTCTTGACCTGTCCACACGCCGTTTTGAACTTCAGCGTAGATACCACAACCTACAGAACAGTGAGAACAGATAGTACGTTTTACTTCTGTTTTCGCTTCTGGATCCACCGATTTAGCTTGTGCTTTCTTCATCATGCCCGGTGCAAAAAGACTAGCACCTACAACCGCACCACCAGCAGCAAGCGAGGTGTTTTTCATGAATGCACGGCGGGAAACGCCAAGCTGATTGGTTTCTTTGCTCACACTGTCGGAGCGTTTGACAAGTTTCATCCTTTATCTCCTAAAGTGTGTCGTAGTAATCGCGAATGTGTTGAGTTTCACGATACCCTTTCTTCTTCACGTCTTTTTCAGAAGGCTCAACCGTTTCTGAAGCGCTTGCCACTTTTGTTGTTCCAGCGACAACCGCACCAGCTACGGCTGCAGTCGTTAAGCCTTTCAGGAGATCCCTACGGCTTGTGTTTATTTCTTTATTATCTTTCATCATTGCTTCCTTACCTTACGGTAGATCTTTGGAGGCTATTGCCCCTCTATCGATATGACCAAGTACTGCCCGATTACTCGTAATCAGTGACGTTTTTCACATCAATTTTTAATTTGTGCTTACTGCTTTTGGTGTTCACGCTAAAGCGCACTTGTTCCAGTGTTAAGAACGCCTCACACAGTTGAGCAGCTGGCTTATAAAAGTTCGCGCTCTGTGCGTTTTCTAGTTGCTGCGTGAAAGAGTTAAACCAAGGTGCGATGTGTTTGTTAAACACCGCTTGTTGAAGATCTTCTTCTTCACCCGTTAGCATCGACATCACTTCACAGAGTGCCGCGATGTGGTCTTCCGGCTCTTTCACATTCTCATCGCGCTCGAAACCAAGCAGTTCCAAATCGTGACGAATTTCAGCCAGTGGTTTTTCCATCATTGCACCCGTCATGTGCCATGAGCCAAATGGCATCACTTCACCACGACCGATACCAATGAAAAGATCTTGGTATTCATCTTCGAGCGCTTCGCGGTTGGAATCTTTCGCCGCTTGCTGAAGCACAATCCACGCTTTTTGCATTGCGCTTTCTGATGGTTCAACTTCTAGAGAAGTCAGGAACTCGATCATCTCCTCACTTGGTGCGCTACGGAAAAGCGCGGACAGAACCAAGTAGATCTCTGTTCTCAGTGTTTGTTCTTGTTCTCGTTGTGTATCCACTGCGAGCTCCTAGTATTTCAGTTGTTTCATTGGGTCTTCTGCCATCGACTCAAACATGTCGATCACACGGCAGTCTTCACACATTGCGATGCGATTGATCGCCGCTTCATCAGAGAAATGAGAGTGACCGCGTAACTTATTTTGTAGCATATCAATCATAGACTGAGGTGCGAATGGCTTATGACAGCGAATACATTCCGCTGCTTTCTCTTCATGAATCACCACCGCTTTTTGGCGCTCTTCTTTCACCCAGTTCATGCGTGGCGTTAAAGTCAGAACTTTCTCTGGACATGCCTTTTCACACAAACCACATTGAATACAATCTTGTTCAACGAATTTAAGTGATGGAGATTCACCATCAGTATGTAGTGCACGTGTTGGACAAACCGCCACACAGCTCATACACAACGTACAATCTTTGCTTTCACAAGAAACATTGCCGTAAGGCGCGTTCGCAGGCAGTTCAACAATGTTCTCAACCGGAATACGAGAAGAAGACATTGCATCCAGCGCAGTAAACAAACGTTGACGCTTGTTACCTTGAAGATCGCCAAGGGCAAGGTCGAATGAATCTGTACATAGTGTTGGAGGACCTTCACGAAGCGATTCCAAGTAAAGGATATCGATGGTCTCTTTTGCGATACCAAGTTGATCCAATAGCTCTTGCGCGATACCTACTTCGTTATTTAGAACACGAATGATGGTTGCAGGCATAAAACGAGAAGCTGCAAATAGCACTTGCGTCGCGCCATTAACTAGAGCTGCGAACCATGTATCGATACCGATAGAAGGAAGCTCTTCAACCACAATTGGAATCACGTTATCTGGTAGCGCTTTCAGTGCCATCACGTTGTAAGTCTCGTGACGAGAACTACAGATAAGAACGATAGGATCCAGACCGCCCGCTTGCTCGTAGTTCGCTAGGGTGCGTTCAATGAATTTTTGCGTATCTTCAGGATTAGGTAGCGCGTAGTGAATCGCTTCTGTCGGGCAAGCCGTTGCACAAGTACCCACGCCCTGACATAGGTATGGGTTAATCTCGATGCGATGACCGGTTTTATCGCTGCCTTCACTTGATAGTGCACCAGCAGGACAAGCATCCACACAACGCTCACAACCTTTCACGCCACGAGAACTGTGCGCACATAGATCAGTGTCCAGACGGAAGAACTTTGGCTTATCAAAAGTACCCATTAATGTCGGGATTTCTTCTAGCGCTTCAGCCAGTTTTGGATAACCGCGTCCTACTGGGTAGTAACCCGGAACCGGAACCTCTTCTGACATACAGCTGCTTAGACAAAGATCGAGAACAACATCGAAACAATCACTATTAATAGCGACTTTTGCTAGGTTGCTTGTTAGACCGTTATTTTCGATAAGCACTTCAAACGTGCCTAGGAAACCAGAAACCTGAACTGAGTTTGCAAAGTACAGTTCTGGATTGGTGCCTTTCTCTCCGTCTGTAGAAAGAAGTGTCAGGCTGTTCATTTGAGATAGCTGCGCGGCTGCACTCTCAATGATGGCAGTCGGTCCAACAATCAGTGTATTACCGCCACTCTCGTAGCTCACCGTTGGTGGAATAAGATTGGTCAACTCTACGGTATTCTCAAACGCATACAGACGCGCTTTACCGTTATTGGAAGTTGCTTGTTCTAATAGTTGTTTCAACATTGCTCAGTTCCATTTATACGCATGGATAGTTTCTTCCATCTTTCATTGTAGTTAGCGCAGGCGATTCTGCTGATTAACTCGTCAGTAACTACCCCTTTTAGGTAGTCCCACCCGGGTTATCACTGCCTGTTGGGCAAATGGTCTAACTTCAACAAGAATGGTAATGAGCAACAGATAGCAAATGTCGTGCCAATTAAATATCATCTAATTTTCAATGGGTTAGCTATTTATCTTAGAAATTGTAGGGATAAAAAAACCGACTGGGACATTTTGTCTCAGCCGGTTCATTGAGCGTTTAGTCAAAATGTACCTATTCTTTGTGTGGTATATTTTGTCTCACCTCTTCAGGGTCTAGTTTTGTCTCTGGAATATCACCCTCACTAGGCACTGTGTTTATATCCAGTTCTTTTTGTTCTTCGGGAATTTCGACACCTTCAGCAAGTTCTACATCAGCCGATTCAATATCACTTTCTTCATAAGATTCAGTTGATTGTGCGGTTTCTTCTGTTGGTTCTTCTTCCGTTTTCTCTTTTACCCAATCACGAAGTGTTTCAGCCACCCCTTCAGAAAGCGACTTGAGGTTACTGTAGTCATCATCGTAATCATCCAAGCCATCACGAACGTTAAACTCTTCTGATAAGAACATCTTACGCAGTGCGGCTTTCTTAACGCTCTCTGAAGCCTCAGACACCAATAGCTGCGCTACGGACATCTCTTCAGAATCAGTAGTTTCGCTTGATGCTTCTTGAGCCATTGCTCCTATAGCTTCAGTCTCACTAACAGAAGCCTCGATAGCCAATGTTTGCGCTTCAGTGCTTAATTCTTCATGAGCTTGCGCGGTTTCTGGTTCAGTAGATTCAACAGGCTCCACAACCTTCGCGTCTGTAGGCTCGGTTGTGGTTTCTTCTAATTTACGTTTCGACCAACGGCTAAAAAAACTAGTTGCCATTTGCTCTGCCCGCTCCTTTGCGTTTCTTGCGTCTTACTTCTAACAACTCACCGTGGCGCCCAATAAAGGCTTCCATCCAAGCTTGAATAGCTAACGGCATATCATTAGATAATACGAGGTTATCGCCATCCATATATTGCGCAGCAACCGTTTGAGAGGCAGTAAGTAATTGAATTATTGGTTTTTCACCAGAATCCACATTATCCATAATTAAAAACAACTTAGGTTGCTGAGAACTTAGATTAAATCGGTAATCAGTGCGCTCATCTTTATGCAGTTGCAGTAAACACACATCTTGAGTCTCATCCGTTGGCGTGATTTCAAAACCTGCAAGCTGCCATTGCGTCGTAACCCAAATCCCAGTGCTGATTTCGTGCTCTACCAAATCAACGCCAATTGGCCATGAATCTTCTGATTTTTCGTATTTGTTCTCGAACTCTTTCGTATTCGACATAACTCATCCAGTTTGTTCTATGTAGGCTTGAAGACAGAAAAGGACATTTTGTACTTTGCTTTCAACCATTTTAGCGTTACAAAGCAATAAACGCGCCAAATCAAACTCACTTTTCTCTCTATACAAAATTAGTCTAGCCGTCAGTGTGAGTCTGTGTCATTACTGCGAACTCTCAGTTTTAGCAGACATTTGACGTAAAGCCTCGCAATTTCATTTATACCCGCTATTTTGGAATGAGAATTGCTTTGTAATCCTTGTTAAGACAAAAGAACCCATCAATGAGAGCGTCCATGAGCTCTCTCATTCATCAGGACATGACTGTGGTAAAACCAAACATTATTAAAACCAGTGAAAATCCCCTACAGACCATCGAAGTAGAAGTGTTTGACGAATACGGTGAGAAGCTGACTAAGCAAATTGCGTGTGAACGCCCTCTTACCGTCATGTTGAACTGGAAAGAGATTGTCACACTGATGACACTCGGTTCTCGCCCAGAAGCACTTGTATTGGGTTATTTGAAGAACCAGAGCTTCTTGTCAGATCCTGAAGCGATTGAATCTGTGATTATCGATTGGGAAACGCACACAGCTGCGGTTATCACCAAAGAGAACATTGAACATCTTGAACGTGCATTGAAGAAGAAGACCGTCACGTCTGGTTGTGGTCAAGGCACTATGTACGGCAACGTAATGAAGCAGCTTGAAGATTATCAAGTACCACAAATGCCACTCAAACAGTCTGAGATATACACCTCGTTAGAAGCGTTGACGCACTATAATGACACTTACAAGAAAGCTGGTGCAGTTCATGGCTGTGCAGTGTGCAAAGGCGATAAAGTACTGTCATTTGTGGAAGATGTTGGTCGCCACAATGCTGTTGATACCCTCGCGGGCGAAATGTGGCTTAACCAAGAAACCGGCGAAGATAAAATTTTCTACACAACTGGTCGCCTTACATCAGAGATGGTAATCAAGGTCGCTCAAATGGGCATTCCAGTTTTGCTGTCTCGCTCTGGCGTTACGCAAATGGGCTTAGATCTAGCCAAGAAGTTTGGTATTACCACTATCGCTCGTGCTAAAGGTTTACGTTTCCAAGTATTCACAGGCGCAGAGAAAATTGATTTTGACGTAAAGGGAAATCAATAACTCATCATTAAGTCGCCAAATGAGTTAGACTTAAACAATCATATGGATTCACAAAGGATGTGAACGATGAACAACGATCAACTGTGGAATTATCTACTCACCCCAAGCGGTATCATCGTTTCGATGATCATTACTTTCGGGCTCGTTGGCATTTATGCTTATCTAATGAGGCAATTTAAGGATTGAACGCCACAACCTAGCGCTAGCAAAGAATTAGCGCTCACAAAGAATAGACATAAAAAAAGACCTCGCGATGAGGTCTTTTTATTTATTCGGAAGAAGGATTACCCTTCAATACCACGAGATTTTAGGAACTCAGAGTAAGTGCCTTTGAAGTCTGTGATTTTACCATCACGGATTTCGATGATACGCGTAGCTAGTGAGTCTACGAATACACGGTCGTGCGATACGAAGAACAATGTGCCTTTGTACTGCTCTAGTGCCGTGTTCAATGATTCGATAGATTCCATATCCATGTGGTTGGTTGGTTCGTCCATTAGCAGCATGTTTGGTTTGTGCATCATTAGCTTACCAAGCAACATACGACCTTGCTCACCACCCGACAGTACTTTTACTGACTTCTTAATGTCGTCTTGACCAAACAGCATACGACCTAGGAAACCACGAACCACTTGCTCGTCGTCGCCTTCTTGACGCCATTGGCCCATCCAATCTGTCAGGTTCATGTCTTCTGCAAAGTCATGCGCGTGGTCTTGTGCGTAGTAGCCAATGTTTGAGTTTTCAGACCACTTGAACTCACCAGAGCGTGGCTCTAGTACACCAGCAAGTGTGTTTAGTAGGGTTGTTTTACCCACACCGTTCTCACCGATGATTGCAACGCGCTCACCGACTTCAAAAATCGCATTGAAGTTAGCAAACAGATCGTCTTCAAAACCTTGGCTTAGGTTTTCAACAATCAGAGCGTTACGGAACAACTCTTTAGACTGTTCAAAACGAATGAATGGGTTTTGACGGCTAGACGCTTTCACTTCGTCCAGTTTGATCTTGTCGATTTGCTTCGCACGAGATGTCGCTTGCTTTGCTTTCGATGCGTTTGCAGAGAAACGCGCAACGAACGTTTGTAGTTCAGCGATTTGTGCTTTCTTCTTCGCGTTGTCGTTCAGCAGACGTTCACGAGCTTGGGAAGCCGCTGTCATGTACTCGTCGTAGTTGCCTGGGTAAACACGTAGTTCACCGTAATCCAAGTCAGCCATGTGCGTACATACTGAGTTTAGGAAGTGACGGTCGTGCGAGATGATGATCATGGTGCAGTTACGCGCGTTTAGCGTGTCTTCCAACCAACGGATAGTATCCATATCCAAGTTGTTGGTTGGTTCGTCAAGAAGCATCACATCAGGGTCAGCAAATAGAACCTGCGCTAGAAGCACACGAAGTTTCCAGCCTGGCGCCACTCCACTCATTAGACCGAAGTGTTGCTCCATTGGGATACCTACAGCAAGAAGCAACTCACCCGCTTTCGCCTCGGCCATGTAACCGTCCATTTCCGCGAACTGAACTTCAAGGTCAGCCACTTTCATGCCGTCTTCTTCGCTCATTTCTGGCAAAGAGTAAATGCGGTCACGTTCTTGCTTCACTTCCCATAGTTCTTTATGGCCCATGATTACCGTGTCGATAACCGTGAACTCTTCATATGCGAACTGATCCTGGTTCAGTTTTGCAACGCGCTCGTTCGGATCGTAGCTTACGTTACCGCTAGTTTGCTCTAGCTCACCACTCAGGATTTTCATAAAGGTTGATTTACCACAACCGTTAGCCCCGATTAAGCCGTAGCGGTTACCTTCGCCGAACTTAACTGAGATGTTTTCAAATAGCGGCTTAGCGCCAAATTGTTGAGTAATATTCGCTGTGGAAATCAAAACCTTTACCTTAGCAATTCAAGTTTATTGGGAAAAACCGCGCAACGTTACTGCTTAAGGCTACACACTTCAAGTTTTGTTTTTATTAATTAATGAGAAAAAGCTTTCTTCGTTCAGTTGTTTTTTGAGATTTGGCTAACATAAACCTTACCATTTCTAAGGGTTATTACCCTAACGGGTTCAAAAGTGAGACATAAATCTGTCATGACTAAGCATTGACATACCCCATGAGATTGGGTTTATAGTGCGTCCCCTTTTATCAATTCCGTACGTTATTCCTTTATTGAGCATCCGTTTCTCAAAGGAAATCGCAACATCACGCACGGTCATTGGGTAAAACTCGCATATCGCGATAAAGCAACTACACTAACTCTAACCTTATAAGTTTTAAGAGAATTTTATGCATTTCATGGCGCGCATTTTAATGCTAGTCGGTCTCGTGCTTTCTTTACCCGCTCACGCTGAGTGGGAGTACGAATTCCAACCTGAGCCTCAAGTATTGCCAGTAGCGCAAGAGATCACTCAGGAGATAAACAAATTGCCTGAACCTTTGTTTATGTCTGACCAAGACAAACGCAAAGTCAATCAACTGCTTAATGCAGTGATGAACGAGCAGCGCAAACAAACCCTCATCTTTGACCAACATTTAAAAGCTTATCGCGAGTCTGGTGAAGACAAAGAGTGGTTTGAAACGCAGTCTAGCAATTTGACTCTGAACAGCCTTGGTCAAAGCAAAGAGCGATTATTAGCGCTGACGGATCCGATTACACACGACAAGCTAACTGGCTTTGGTCCTTATGGTGTGACCCAATTCAAGCAAGAGTGGCGTCAAACTCAATTGAATGCGGAATACTTACTGTTCTTCCAGATTCGTTCATTCCAATCGCTGATAAAAGAGGTGTTCATTTCACCAATCCCAGTACTTTGGGCAGGCATTAAAGTACTGTTTATTTACTTTGGCTTGGTTTGGTGGTTAACCAACAGCAAGCGCATCATTACGCTGTTCCGTGAAACGCAATTAGACAATGTGGCCAAGCCTCCGATTTGGGTTCGTTTGATTTGGTACATTAGTCGTGCACACCGAGCGATTGCGTGGTTGATTGCAATTACGCTTTCTCTTCGCGTGCTATCAGAAATCCCGAGCTTGCAGCATTTGATCATTCTCGAGATCTTCACGTGGTGGGTGTTGGGTGGTTCTATTGCCATCAGCTTCATTTTAGAGTTTGCTTACCGTAACAGCCGCAGCACTAGCCAAGAGGTGATTGCCCTACGCCTTTCAACCATTCGTCGCTATGTATGGAGCGCGATTGTCGCAGGCGTGATTTTGCAAATCTCGATTCGAACACTAGGCAAAGGCACCATTTATTCTTGGATCTACAGCGCACTGTTCTTTTGGTTTGTATTGGTGACGCTGTCGGTATTGCGCCTATGGCGTAAGAAGGTATTTGAAGTCGCGGAAAAGCTCTCTGACCGCCCTGTTTGGGTAAACTGGGCCATCCGCCGAAAAGACACCGTGCTACTAAGCATTATCGGCACCGCCATTGCTGCTATATGGATCATGCTGCACAGCTTTAAACACCGCATTGTTGCCATGTTGTCTAACTACACCATGTTTAGCCAAGCTTTAGCGTATTTGTTCCGTATTGAAGTCGCAAAACAAACGGGAAATAACGGTGCAGATACCAATCTTGTGCGAATAAAAGGCGATCAAGCGTTCGACTATATTCTCCCAGGTAGCGAAGAAAGCGAGTTGGTGGACTACGCCTCTGATGAAATCAAGCATCTGTCTAAATATCTCCTGACAGACAGCCCTGCCGTGTGCGTTATCTCGGGTGAGCGTGGCGTCGGTACAACGACCTTCCTGCGCACTATCTTGAATAAAGTGAAGAACGCCGAACCGCTTTATTTGAACTGTCCATATGCGGGTTACAGCGAGTTGCTAAAAGAGTTGGCTCTGCAGCTTGGTTTGGAAGAAGACGCGTCTGAAATTCAGGTTCTTGCGCATCTTCGTAAAAGTGATACGCCTTACCTTATCGCAGTTGATAACGCCCAGCGCTTAGTTAAGCCAATGGTAGGCGGTTTAAGCGGTTTGATTAAACTGACTAACCTACTTCGTCGCTCTAAGAAGAACCACCGCGTTGTCATGGCGATTGAGAAAGCAAGTTGGCGTTTTGTCGACCGTGCTCGTGGCGAACGTTTGTTGTTTGACTGGGTGGCGTTTATGCCGCGCTGGAGTGAAAAACAACTGTCTGCGCTGTTTGATACGCGTATTAACCAAGAGATTGAGAACCCAGTAACGTTTGATGGTCTTGTCGTCCCTAAGCAATGGGACCAAGAAGACATCACGGAAGAAGAACGTGCTAAACAAGGTTTCTACCGTATTCTGTGGCATTACTCGGATGGTAACCCGACAGTTGGCTTACGCTTTTTCCGCTTGTCCCTGCGTCAGGATAAAGAGACGCAGCAAGTGGTGGTTCGATTATTCCACGCACCAGAATCTCAAGAACTAGAAAAAATGCCGAAGCCTATGCTGGCCGTTCTGCGTTCTATTGTTCAGCTTGAAGTGGCATCGCCGGAAGAGTTGTCTGAATGTACCCAGCTCAGTATTGCGGAAGTTATCGGTACTCTTCGCTACTTCCAAAGCCGTGGCTTTATTGAGTGGAGCGAAGACAAAGCTCGCGTGTCGGACCACTGGTTCCGTCACATTACTAACGTTCTCGACCGTCAACATTTATTGGTGAAATAACGATGAAAAAACTACTCACCGTATTGGCTCTATGTTTATTGAGCTCCCCTGCATTGGCGACTGAAGAAATCGCGAGTGTCGATAATATCTCGCAAATTGCCAGCTTAATTCGCTGGAGCGGCGTGTTCTTCTCTATCATCGTAATTGCATGTACATGGTTGTTGCTTAAGTTCATGAGCTCGATGGTAGAAAGTATTGGTAGCCAATTTGTGCAGTATCGAATGGTGCTGCAAAAGCTCCAATCATTCCTGCAGTTCTTTATCTACTTAACTGCCGGCTCTGTGGTATTTATGATGAGCTTTCGCATCAACGACCAGATCCTTGCTTTGATTGGTGGTACGTTGGCGGTATCCGTTGGTTTTGCAATGAAAGACCTAGCGGCATCGTTCATCGCGGGTATGACGGTTATGGTGGATAGACCGTTCCAAGTTGGTGACCGCGTCACGTTTGAAGGAAATTACGGCGATATTATTGCTATTGGTTTGCGTTCTGTGCGTATGCGTACCCTAACCGATGACATCATTACGATTCCAAACAACAAGTTCTTGAGTGAAGTTGTGGTCAGCGGCAACTATGGTGCGTTGGATATGCAGGTGGTGATTCCGTTCTATGTAGGCATGAATGAAGACATTGCGTTAGCACGTGATTTAATTCAGGAAGCGGCCTCTTCAAGTCGCTATATCCATCTACCGAAGCCTGTGACGGTTCTCGTAAAACAGACGATTACTGATAACTACTTAGCAATTCAGTTAACGTGTAAGGCGTATGTGGTAGATACCGCCTACGAGAAGCTCTTTGAAACCGACATTACTCTACGTGTAATGAAAGAGTTTAAAAAGCACGGAATCAATCCTCCAAAGATTGCGGTGCATACGGGTTAATTCGACGTTTTCCTCTCGCACTTAGAGAGAAACAGATACAAAAAGGGTCAGTAAATTTACTGACCCTTTTTATTTGATTGGGACTCATAGTCAGTTCAAGAATAGCGCTAAACAATATTCATAACGTCAAGTAGCAACTCGGCTTTTTTAGGCAGATAGATACTGAATGTGCTTCCTTTGCCCCATTCCGATTCAGCTTTTAGTTCGCCGCCTGTTTGGCTAAGAATACTTTGCGAAACAGAAAGCCCTAGACCAGTACCGTCACGCTTAGTTGTATAGAACGGCGAGAAGATACGACTTAAGTTTTCTGGCTTGATACCGCAACCTTCATCGGTGACATGAATCGCTGCGCCTTTCAGTTCGCCGTCTTCAATCCAATCTTCACTCACGACGGTTAGCTTACCTCTGCCGTCCATCGCATGAATGCCATTCATCTGCAAGTTCACTAGAATCTGCAACAAGTGGTGGCGATTGATCTCGACCGAAGTATGAGCCTGTAAATCGGTGACAAACTCGATGTCGCGCTTCTTAGTACCGGTTTTAACCAGCGTAATACTCTCATCGATGATTGGGTTCACGTGTTGCCACGTAATTTCGTCTTGCACACCACCCTGACGGCTGTATTGCAGTAAACTACGCGTGATATTACGAATACGGTCAATTTGAGCGTGAATGGCGTCAATTTCTTCCTGAACGCGGCTTGCCTCTTCACCTAACTCAAACTGAATCAATTCAACGTTACCCAGAATCACTGCGGTTGGGTTGTTAATCTCGTGTGCAATACCCGCAGTTAACTCACCCAGTGCGGCAAGCTTTTCGTTGACCACCAGTTTGTCACGCGTTTGGTTGAGCAGCTGAATATGGAGTTCGAGCTGTTCTGTTTTTTCCTTCAAACTCGCCGTACGTTTTTGAACTTTACCTTCAAGTTGCATCGCAGAGTTTTTAAGCTCGACTTTACGATCTTCAAGTGCATCCAACATATTGTCGAATTGGCGAGCTAACTGAGCCAGCTCGTGGTGTTCGTCTAGTCCGAGAGGCCCAATACGTTTTTCTTTACCCAACTGAACTAATTTCACGACTGTATGGATGCGTTCAATTGGACGGAATAAGTCTCGCGAGCCTCGATATACCATCACACCAGAAACTAAGAGCAGCATTAAAGTGATCAAGCTTATCTCGACGATATTGGTCATGTAGGCTTTTACGAATGGCCACATCAAGTAACCGGTGTAGAGCATACCGATGACATTATCGTATTGGTCTTTGATTGGCTGATATGCGGTGATATACCAAGCATCGTAAACAAACGCGCGGTCGACCCATTGCTCACCTTCCTCCAATACCTTGTTGTACACCTCAGAACTCACTCGCGTACCAATAGCGCGCCCCAAACGTTGGTCACTGTCTAAGGGAACATTGGTACTAACACGAAGATCATCCAAAAATACCGTCAGAGTCCCCACAGGACGGAGGGTGTCGTTATCACTCAAATAGATAAGATCACGAATTTGATCGACCAATACCGTGCTGTTGTTGAGCAGCAAACCGCCATCTAAGAAGCCAATTAAATCATTCTGCTGGCTGTAAACCGGTATTACGGTTCGACTCACCAAGCCACGCGCTTCCACACTACCATTTTTTAGAATCGGTACTTCAGCACGTTTTGCAAGTTCGGGGTCTAGCTTTTCCAGTTCTTTTCTGTCCAGAACATCGAAGAAAGATTCGCGCTTGGTTAAATCCATAAAGCGGAATTTGTTTTCCATCGCATTAACACGTTGGAAGGACAAAAAATCCAACCCGTAGCGTTTCTTCTGCGCAGTAACCCACTTTTGCAACTCTGCTTGTGGGACATTTTGGTTCACTCGGGTACGAAAATCATAAGAGTCCGCGAACGATTTCACGTAGTTCGCTTGTTTTTGTTGTAGCAAGGTGATGCTGTTATTGGCCACACCAAGACGTTCTGATACATCCAACAGCGCATTTTGCCACGTATAGTGAATCGACCAATAGATCGTGATACCAATCAATGCCAATGACGTTAAAAAGATTGGCGCGGAGGTCAAAATCAATAATCGATAGCGCACCATTGTTTTGAACCGATACGCCCATTTAGACAGTCCCTTGCGTTGCTGCCAAGTACTATTCGGCATAATCCTCGTCCTCAGAGTCCCACTCTTTGTATTTGCGCTCTAGGGTTTTTCTTGCCACACCCAAATCACGTGAAGCGGCAGATTTATTGCCTTCATGAAGAGTAACCACTTGTTGTATATGCGCTTTTTCAACCTCTTTTAGCGTCCAAGTGTTTGGGTAACCTTCACCGCTGAACTCTCTGCCCTCTTTGAATGTTGGCAGCTCTGCAGTATGAGAAACCGTAATCGACACGTTAGGCAGCGCATGTCCTCCATTCAATTCACGCCAATGGTGCGCGGGCGGTTTGCCTAACAAGATGCAGCGCTCAATGAGGTTTTTCAGCTCACGAATATTACCTGGCCATTCGTACTCACTCATCGCTTCCATATCCTCATGCGCCCACTTCGGTGCTTGCATACCCAGTTCGCTCGTTAGCATGTTGCTAAAATAAGGCACAAGCTCGAACAAATCGGTTTTGCGCTCACGCAGGGGAGCGACTTCGATCTTCAACACGTTCAAACGGTAGTAAAGGTCGCTACGGAAGTTGCCTTTGTTGACCTCTTCTTGCAGGTTGCGGTTGGTCGCCGCGACAATACGAACATCAATGCTGATTTCGCGTTCAGAACCGACCGGACGAATGGTACGCTGCTCTAACACGCGCAGCAGTGACGCTTGCATGGATAACGGCATTTCACCAATTTCATCAAGGAATAATGTACCTCCGTTCGCTACGCGGAAAAGGCCTTCGCGAGACTTTTTAGCGCCCGTGAAAGCACCTGAGGTATGCCCGAATAGTTCACTCTCTAAAAGCTCTGGTGCAATCGCACCACAGTTAAGTGGGACAAATGGTCCTGTGCGACCACTCGCTTGGTGAATGCCGCGCGCAACGAGCTCTTTACCTGTTCCCGACTCACCTTCGACCAAGACTGATGCGCGAGAAGGCGCAAACTGGGTAATCAGCTGTTTGAGTTGACGGGTTTTCTCAGAGCCGCCAATGATTTCTGACGTGTGAAGACGCTGATAGTCACGTTTCATCGCGTATTGCATGCGCTCAGTCAAACGACGATCCATACAGCGGCTGACCGCTTTCAACATCTGCTCTAGGTTAAACGGCTTGAGGATAAAGTCCGACGCACCAAGCTGCAGTGCTCGAATTGCAATTTCCAAATCCGCGTAGCCAGTCATGAAGATGACATCCGCGCGTTTGTCGTCATCTTCAAACGCCTCTTCCCATTCAATCCCTGAACGCCCCGGCAAGTTGATATCCAACAGAATCAAATCGTAGTGGCGTGAGTTACGTAGCTCTTCCGCTTCTTCAATGCTGCCCGCTGTATCGACTTGCGAAAACAGTTTGCCCAGAGCCTTTTTAAGGATGGCTTGCATACCGAGTTCGTCATCAACGACCAGTACTGAAAAAGCGTTGTATTGTTGGTTTGTACTAATATGGGATTGAGTAGACATATTTACCCCAGTTGGATTGGAATGGGACAGAGTGTACCAAGTTTAAACAGAGATACCCTACAAAAAGTGCGACATTTTGTACCAACGCAAATTTTTATGCAAATAAGTCCATGAATTAGCGCATAAATCAAACATTTTGAGCTTGTAAAATGTTGGCATCTTGTTTGCTATATGGAGTGTCCAAGTGACCTCAGGATGTGGGAGACATCAATGCAATACCATCGCTTCTCGCTCCTCCACCCTAAGATGACTTGTGATATGAGCGCGCTATGACGCTCTGGCGACTTCTTTAGTAACCCAAGACTTAAGAAGCCAAAGAATCATTGGAAAGGAAACAACTAAAATGAAAAAAATTGCGCTGACTCTAGCTGCAACGTCAATCACTCTTGTAAGCTACTCTGCTTTTTCAGCTCAAGATGGCGAACACATTCGTCTGGCGACAACAACAAGTACTTACCACTCTGGCTTACTGGACTACCTACTTCCTCAATTTGAAAAAGACACTGGCTACAAAGTAGATATCATCGCTGCTGGTACTGGTAAAGCGCTGAAGATGGGTGAAAACGGCGACGTTGATTTGGTTATGACACACGCTCCTAAAGCAGAAGGTGTGTTTGTTGAGAACGGCTACGGCGTCCTTCCTCGTAAACTGATGTACAACGACTTCGTTATCGTTGGCCCTAAAGCTGACCCAGCACAAGTAAAAGACGATGCGTCAGTACTAGACGTATTCAAAGAGATCGCAAACAAAGACGCGACATTCATCTCTCGTGGCGATGATTCTGGTACACACAAAAAAGAACTAGGCATCTGGGCGCAAACTAAGATGGAACCAAACTTTGGTGGCTACCGCAGCGTAGGTCAAGGTATGGGCCCTACTCTAAACATGGCGTCAGAAATGCAAGGCTACACCATGACCGACCGTGGTACTTGGTTGGCTTACCAAAACAAATTGGATCTTGCGATTCTATTCCAAGGCGACGAAAAACTGTTTAACCCGTACCAAGTGATTTTGGTGAACCCAGAGCGTTACCCAACCATCAACTACCAAGGTGCGAAGGCGTTCAGTGACTGGTTGGTGAACCCACGCGGTCAAGAGCTGATCAATGGCTTCCGTCTGAATGGTAAACAATTGTTCGTTGCGAATGCTGAGAGCAAATAACGCAATATGAATCTTGCTGATACAACACTAGAAGCCTTGCGCTTATTGGTGAATTTTGATGCAGACCTATGGGAGATCGTTGCGGTCTCCTTTAGTGTTTCTATTACGGCAATATCTTTGGTGGTATTGCCGTCTATTTTGATGTCTTTTGTCCTAGCTTACACCGACTTTCGTGGTAAGTGGTTCTTACTGTCCATTGTGAACACCTTGCAGGCGGTGCCAACGGTCGTGATTGGTTTGCTGCTGTACATGATGCTCTCAAGAGCAGGCCCTTTGGGTGATTGGCAAATGCTGTTTACGCAAAAAGCCATGATCTTAGGACAAATGATCGTCTGTTTTCCGGTTCTGGTTTCCATGATGCACGGTGCGCTTCAATCAAGTGACCGTCGCGCAGTTGAAACAGCGATTACGTTAGGTGCGTCAATACCTCGTATCGCTGCTACTATGATCTGGGAGACACGTTTTCCTTTATTGGCAGCTATCATTGCGGGATTCTCACGAATCGTCACAGAGGTAGGCTGTTCAATGATGGTTGGTGGCAACATTATGGGCGTAACCCGTAATATTCCGACTGCCATTGCTATGGAAAGTAGTAAAGGTGCTTTTGCGCAAGGAGTTGCATTAGGAATTGTATTACTATCCTTAGCGTTAGCGCTCAACTTCCTCTTATCGAGCATGAGAGGCAAAGGCTATCTAAGAACATGAAGCAAGCAATCGACTCGCCATCGACCCAATGTAAGGGTGAATTATGACTATAAAAATTACCGCCGAGCAATTGTCCATGCGCTTTAAAGAGCGTGTGCTTTTCCACATCCCTGAATTGGCCATTGGTCCAAACGACGCGATTTACTTAAAAGGTGACAATGGCGTTGGCAAAACTACCCTACTCAAGATCCTTGCAGGTTTGATCAAGCCTTCAACGGGTAAAGTGGTGGCACCGAAAGATACTTGGTTGAAGAAGTGGACGCGTCGCAATGGTCGTGTTGACGTGATTTATCTCCATCAGTCTCCTTACCTTTTTGACGGCACTGTTTATGAAAACGTCGTTTATGGAGTTAAATATCAACAAGACACGGCAAAAGATAAGCGAGCTCAAGTTATTAGTGCGCTGCGCATGGTAGGGTTAGAAACCTTAGCCGACGAACACATCTCTGTATTGTCCGGCGGTGAGAAGCAACGCGTAGCAATGGCACGAGCTTGGATCTTAAAACCATCGATTTTGTTGATGGACGAACCAAGTGCCTCTCTCGACCAAGAGTCGATTGAACGTCTGGTTATCATGGCAAAAGATCTGCTTGATCGCGGTTCTAGTATTGTTGTGACCAGCCACCAAGCGAACGCGTTGACGGATTTATGTAAAAAACAGTGGTGGATTAAAGACAAGACTTTGGTAGAGTCTCCACTCTTGTATGTCATACCAAAAGAAACATCCCAAGAGAACGCATATGCTTCAGCCAACACAAACTAGTTGGGTCATTTTGGCTGGTGGTCAAGCCAGCCGTATGGGTGGAAAAGACAAAGGTCTGATCGAACTGAATCAGAAGCCACTCATCGAACACGTTATCGAACGTTTATCTCCGCAAACACCACGCATTCTGATCAATGCGAACCGAAACCAAGACGCCTACCGTGCGTTTGGTTTCGTCTTCAGCGATCAATTTAAAGATTTCCCAGGTCCGATGGGCGGTATCCACGCGGGCTTGGTTCATGCAGAAACCGATTGGGTTGGTTTCGTCCCTTGCGACAGCCCACAAATCAACACTGATCTTGTTGAGCGTTTTTGCAATGCAGTAGAAGAAAACACCGATATTTTGGTTGCTCATGATGGCGACCACCAGCAGCCTGTCTTCACGCTTTATCACAAGCGCGTACTGCCAAAGCTGACCGCGTTTTTAGAACGTGGCGATCGTAAGATCATCCTACTCTACAAAGAGTGCAACACCAGTTACGTTGACTTTAGCGACTCACCAAACTGTTTCGTCAACTTAAATACGCCTGAAGAATTGGCGCAATTTGGACAACTTGAATCATGAAACACACGCTAAACATCCCTATTCTTGGTTTTGCTGCCTACTCTGGTACGGGCAAAACTACGCTACTTGAAGCATTACTACCAAAGTTGACCGAAGCAGGTTTACGCATCGGTATGCTAAAGCACGCTCACCATAACTTCGATGTCGACCAACCGGGCAAAGACAGCCATCGCCTACGTAAAGCAGGCGCATCGCAAATGCTGATCTCTTCTCGTAACCGCTTCGCACTGATGACAGAAACACCAGAGTCAGAATCGGAGTTTGATTACCTACTAACGCGTTTCGACGAAGACAAGCTAGACGTGGTTCTAGTGGAAGGCTGCAAAAACATTGCGTTCCCTAAGATCGAATTGCACCGTGAAGAAGTCGGCAAGCCTTGGCTTCATCCAAACGATGAAAACATCATCGCGATTGCTTCAGACAGCGGCGAATTGGACTCTGAACTGCCACAAATGAACATCAACGATCTTGAGGCGATTGCCCAGTTCGTTATTCAGTATGTTCAAGAAGCGAAAGCGCCAAAGAGTAAAGAGAAAGAAGCCGCTTGCTGCGATACCCTTTCTCCAGCTTTCCTTTCTGTCGTTCAAGGCCAAGAAAAGATCCTATCTTTGGTGAACACGGTTGCTGAAACCGAAGCGTGCAAGATTGAAGGTGCATACGGTCGTGTGCTTGCAGAGCATGTTGTGTCACCAGTGAATGTTCCGCAATACACCAACTCAGCGATGGACGGTTACGCCATTCGCGGTGATGACGTCGAGCGTGAAAGCTACCAAGTGGTTGCTGAAGTGATGGCGGGTCACGCTTACGATCAGCCCTTAGAAGTTGGTCAAGCGGTTAAGATCATGACGGGCGCTCCAACACCTATCAATGGTGATACTGTTGTTATGCGTGAACAAGCTTCCCAAGATGGCGATACAGTCACGTTCAATGGTGCGAGCCTCAAAACCGGTCAAAACGTTCGCCAAGCGGGCGAAGACTTAGCAATTGGTAGCGATGTGTTTACCGCAGGCACTCGCCTAGCCTCTCCTGAGATGGGCATGATTGCTTCTCTTGGCCTTGGCGAAGCGAACGTGTTCCGCAAGTTGAAAGTTGCTGTGTTCTCTACCGGTGACGAAGTTCAAGCGCCGGGTACAGAACAGAAAGCGAATTCAATCTACGATTCAAACCGTTTCACCATCATGGGCATGTTAGAGAAACTAGGTTGCGAGATCTTGGATTTCGGTATCCTAGAAGATAACGAGCAATTGATGATTGACGCGCTCGAAAATGCTTCTGCGCAAGCCGATGTAGTGATGACTTCTGGCGGCGTATCCGTTGGCGATGCAGATTACATTAAGCTGGCATTGGATAAGCTGGGACAAATTGATTTCTGGCGTATCAACATGCGCCCTGGTCGTCCGCTTGCGTTCGGTCAAATCAACGATAAGCCTTTCTTTGGTTTGCCGGGTAACCCTGTGGCTGTGATGGTTTCATTCATTAACTTTGTTGAGCCTGCGCTGCGTAAGATGCAAGGTGAACAAGGTTGGAAGCCACTTAAAGTCAACGCCATTGCGACAGAAAATCTGCGCTCTCGCCAAGGCCGTACCGAATTTAGTCGTGGTATTTACGAGCTAGACGAAACAGGTCGTTTAACGGTTCGCACAACGGGCAAACAAGGCTCAGGTATTCTGCGTTCAATGAGTGAGGCAAACTGTTTGATCGAAATCTCCCCTGCTGTTGATACAGTAAAAACGGGAGAAAGCGTGACAATTATCCCACTTCAAGGCAGAATCTAGGCCGATTCAGAATTCAAAGGTCAGCGTGTCTGACCTTTTTATTGATAACAGAAAAATTTTTCAGAGAGACAGCTATGGCTCGCACCATTCTTTACACTTACAAAGACCAAGACAAAGAACTGACGTTCTCGTACCAGCAACACCGCAACATTCAAGAAGCAGTTGCAGAGGCGGAAGGTATCGACATCACTGAGTACCTAAAGATGGAGCAGCAAATCGAAGCAGTATCTGACACGAAGGCAGTACGTAACTACCGCGACAATCATTTCAGAAAATTAGGCTTTAGCAAAATCACCCTAGCTCAAAAAGAAAACTTGGGCGTAGGTAAAAAGAACAAATAAGCTTAACCACAAAAGTTAAAAACAAAAAACTCGCGGCAAATCGCGAGTTTTTTTATGTATGAAATCCAAAATCAACACACTATAGCTGAGGCTCTACGATCACAAACTGGTTCGTTCCCGCAATTGGCGCATACCAGTCACTGCCTTGAACGTAGAAAGTCGCCCCATTAACGGTCACCGTGGTTGCTTCATTCGGCAACACGTCGACTATCTTACCTGCCATCCCCTTATTTGATACGACAGTGGTACTCCCCGTATTCACTTGGCTTTGCACAGATACCGGAGGTTGCTCCACATAAATATACTGATCGCCACTTCGCTTGTAATAGACATTATCAACGACGGCATAAGTGATCCCCGCTATCACTAGGTAAGTCGCGGTTCTCGGAATTTTCTTGTAATGGTATACGCGATGAACTGGCGCTTTATAAACGGGACGGTAGACAGGCTTTACCACCACCACCTTCTTTCCATGCTTTAGTGGCTTAGGTGCGGGAGGCTTGGCAAACGTCGGTGAAACCATACCAACTAAGGCGATGCTAAGAACGCCGTAGCGTAATTTTGATGAGTTGAACATCTTCATTCCTACTGTTCGTGGAAGCAATAAAAACAGCTTATCAATCGAGAGTTCAAGGGATGTAAACGAAGCGTAAAGCTGAGTAAAGATGGCAGCTCAGCAATACAGAGCAGCAGTATGGTTCGACAAAAACAAAAAAGCCTCGTTTCACATTAAAGGAGAACGAGGCTTTCAATGTTGGTCTTATGTGTTTTGGCTTATCGAAAACTCAGACGACTATTTGATGTTTAGGAACGCTGCACCACGTACGCCGCCTGAATCACCGTGTTTTGCTTTGATAATCTTCGGACACTTCGCTACAGAAAGCAGGTACTTAGGAATGCGTTTTGGCATCTCTTCGTAAATCAGTTCGAAGTTAGATAGACCGCCGCCTAGTACAACAACGTGTGGGTCAGTCGCAGTAAACAGGTTCGCAAAGCAGATTGCTAGAAGCTCCATAAAGCGCTCAACGTGCTCAACCGCTTTTGCTTCGCCTTCTGCGTGTGACTTAATGATATCGATCGCTTTCTTCTCTTCGCCGTAGTAATGCGCGTAAAGAAGCTCGAAACCACGACCAGATAGATAGCTATCTAGACAACCTTTCTTTTCACAACCACAGCCTAGTAGAGGTGCGTTGTCGCCTAGGTGGAACCATGCGTCGATAGGAAGACGTGTATGACCTACCTCACCCGCTACGTGGTTACGACCAGAGAATACTTTCCCTTCGTAGATGAAGCCGCCGCCAAAACCCGTACCAAGGATCAAACCGAGTACAGATGGTTCGTCTTGAAGGTCTTCATCCCACGCTTCAGAAAGCGCGAAACAGTTTGCATCGTTTTCAATTTTTACGCTGCGACCGATTTTAGCTTCAAGATCAGCACGAAGTGGTTTGCCTTTTGCTGCAGGTACGTTAACCGTTAGTACAGTTGCATCATCAGCATCTTCCATCCCAGGAAGACCAAGGCCAATCGTACCTTCACAACCAAATTCCGCATCGTATTTGTTAACCAGACCTGCGATGGTTTCTACCAGCAAATCGTAGTTGTCTGTTGGTGTTGGTACACGTTCAGTTGCTACACGCTCAAGTTTTTCGTTAAACGCACCAAACTCGATTTTAGTGCCACCGACATCAAAGCCGTAATACATGCAATTCTCTCCTAAAAAGCTCAAACGACTCCCAAAATATGCTGGAGTCAAAAAAGATAAACTTTAGGCATTATCCATATCTGTACGCCTGCAAACCGTGACCGAATGCAGATTTATCCCCTCATTGAAGCCAGTTGAACAACAAGCCATCAACAAAAGTTCATTCCTTAGAGTTAGCTCTCGATTTTAGCCCACTCTTTGAAACGTTTCAGATGTGGTCGAGACCAGTCGGTTTTCACGCGAGTTTTCGTCAGCATGTAGGTTTCACGGAAGGCTTCAAACCACAATTGCAAACACTCCGAAGCTTGCTCTTCACCTGCTTGTTTGAATACTAACGTCGCGACCTCTGCTGTAGACAGATGCTGCTCATTGTTCGAGCGGCGCATGATGTATTCAGACAATGATTCCGGCTCAATAGAAAGCACAGGCAAAGATTTAAGAAACTCTGAACGGCGAAAGATCTTGCGCGCTTCTCGCCAGCTACCATCAATGAAGATCAGTAACCATTTTTTATCTGAGCCATCGGAAGCCTTCAAACGCTCTGGATTCAAACCATCCAATAAACGTTCAGGCTCATCCACGTAATCTGCTGGGAACACAACCACAGGCTGATAAGCATCGTTTTCTAGCAGTGTGAGCATCTCTTGAGAAGGCTCAGTACGATTCCATTGATACACGTAGGTCTCTTGAATCGTATCAGCAATTAGACGCCCGGTATTACTCGGCTTGAACACTTCGTTTTCCGATACGATCAGCAGGCAGGCAATATTGGATTCGATGTTAGGCTGAATGTCGCACAAACAATATTGCTCAGAAACCTGACAATATGGGCAGCGAACCACTTTACAGCCACGAGCGTTAAACGGCTTCGTTGAGATAGATTGACGGTGCTGGTATAAACGATGGAAAGCGTGGATTCTCATGGATAGAAAGTGCCAGTTAGAATAAGTGCATGTATAAAGTAGAGCGCGATTCTACTTGCATCGCCAGTGAGTCTCAAGAAATGCTCGTAAACGGACGGACATTCACATTCCTTTCTTCTCGGTGAAAGATACGGTGGAGTCTTAAGGTCTTAACAAATAAGCGAATCAATCAAGGAAATTAGCGTGACCGAAACAGCATTTAACGACCCTTCTTGGCTACGACTCAGCATCTTTATTGGTGTGTTGTTGCTTTGTACTCTGTGGGAAAACAAGCTACCGAGAAAGCAGTTGACCGTCGACCGTTCGTTTCGCTGGTTTAACAATCTCACACTGGTCGCGCTGAATAGTGTCGTTATTGCTGTTGTCATGCCTATTGCCGCTTTCCAAGCTGCTATCATCGCTTATGAAAACCAATGGGGTCTACTCAATGCACTTTCCTTCCCGACTTGGTTAAATGTGCTGATAGCCGTTGTGTTACTCGATCTCATCATCTACCTACAGCATTTAGTTTTCCATCGCGTTAAACCGCTGTGGAAACTTCACCGCATGCATCATGCAGACTTGGATATCGATGTCACAACCGGAACACGATTCCACCCGATAGAAATCATTCTCTCAATGATTGTAAAAATCGCTGCGGTGTTTGCTTTAGGCGTGTCTCCTATCGCCATCGTGGTGTTTGAAATCGTATTGAATGCTAGCGCGATGTTTAACCATAGCAATGCAAAGCTGCCACTACCTTGGGATTCGAAGTTACGCAAATTGGTTGTGACGCCAGACATGCACCGCGTGCACCACTCTGTCATCGTGCGCGAGACACATTCAAACTTTGGCTTCTTCTTGTCGATATGGGATCGTTTGTTTGGCACCTACCGCGCTCAACCAGAGTTAGGTCATGATGATGTTGTGATTGGTGTTCCAGAGATCCGCGACAAAGACGAGCAAAGATTGGATAAACTAATCACCCAACCATTTCGTTATAAGGAAAAGTCTTCCTCATGAGCAGTTCAATGAAAGTGAATGTGTTTGGAAAAATCATGCTTGCTGAATGCAAAGATGGGATTTGGACGCTTTATATCGATTCGGAAACTTCGATAAAGCGCCCAATCAGAGACTTTGTAGTGCCGCCCTTTCTCGATGAAGACGAGTTACTGACCTACCTAGATGATATGTATCACGAACACGCGACCGCAACTCATCCCAATGTATTTCGGATTGAATAGAAACCGTTAGGCTTTAATCAAATCGCGTTTTTTGTTTGATTGGGTCACACCAACAAACAAACCGATAATCCCAAGAACAATTGAAGAGATGGCGAATACACTCACATCCTGTTGTTTATTGATGGCTGCGTAAACAAATGCAGCACCAAAAAAGATTGCGCCAAAACTAAAGCCCGATAGCGCGGCAAAAATTCCGAAGCTCGCAAGATCCTTAAAATTGTCCATTTCTCATCCCTGTAAAAATACTTAATAACAAAACAATAATTAACGGAATATCTGACGTGAATGGCGATGCTTTTGCGAATTCCACAGCCAAATTGATACTCCAATAGAAAACCCTAATAACAACGTTTGCCATTGCAGTTGTCCACTGCTCTCCAACACGCCCAATCCATAGTGCGCATAAGAGTTAAAGCCTACGCTGCTCAACATAATCAATAACAGTAAAACCAACCCAGTCCGGCGGTGCCTGATCAGCAAATAAACGGCGAGTAAATCAAGGAGACCAAGCGCGCTCCAATACATGTTTAACCAGCCTGGGGCAAAATCGTAAGGCAAAAAACCATCGACAATATTGTCGTAAATGTGGATGGCACCACCCACCGTCAGGCAAAGGCATAGGAGAAACAGTACGAATTTATCCATTATCGTTTCCTTTCCTTATCTGAATGAATGCGCAAAGCATATAGAAATCAGCTAAATAATTGTAATTTCAACGCCATTTTTGAGAGCGACAGTGCCTTTAAACCGTACGTGAGAGGTTGAAATAACAACAATGGCTGTTCTTCCTTATCATTTCGCTCCTGATAAAAGCATAGCGTTTGGTTTGATGGTTCGCTTGAAAGCTTAGTTAACCTCTATTGACCCTTTCTGTACCTGCATCGTTATCGTGTACGGTAGGAATAAGGTATCAGCCAACGCTGAAAAAGCAGTATCAAACACAAAAAAAGGCACCCCATCTAGTTTGGGCCCCGTGTTTTCAGAATAGCTAGGCTCACCATTCAACAAACACATGTTGTAATTCACTCCACTGTAAATTCTTGGTATTTCCTTGCAGTAGCTCTGCTTCCCCTCATGAGAGATTCTCACATGATTGTTTGTTGGGTTTAGGGTCTCTATTGTTGCACAACCTTGCGACGCAATGGCTGCCAATATGACGAGTCGCTTTTTCATGAACTTTCCTTGTTTGTACTTCCTTCGTGAGAATGATTTACGTATTTCTTCGCTTACTGCTGATAAACGTGAGATGTGACGTTTGGATGTGGTTTAGAAGCTGCAACAAATCTCCCAGTGAAATTGTCGGGAAAGAGTAATAGTCAAACGTCAATATTGCTCTCCCTCTTTAGTCTTCGCATCAATGAACACAAACTTCATCGAAGGAGGAAAGATAAAAGCATCATCACATCGATAACCTCTTAGCCAAACACCATCATCCCGCTTACGCAAATACAAACCTCTGGGATAGGTCTCTTCCTGAGCAAGAGGCAAAGAAGCGAGCGTTATGTATTCGTCTTTTGTGAGCGAAATACCTTGAAGTAACAAGTATGGTGCGACGGCGAGCGGACAAGGCTCTAGCCCTTTCAGAGCTGCATGAGCAAGAAGCTCAGCCAGCGTTGCGCCAAAAGGTGCCCCCAATTCCGAAGGCGTTGTTACCAATACAGACAATGTCTGGCCACCTTGTTTGGTTTGTATCAATTGATCTTCAAACAGCTGTAAGGCAAACGGATTGAATTGAATGCGTTGATCTTTGAGTTCTTGAAGCAACTCTGCATTCGTGTGATTACCGATTTCAACTTTCACTTAATTGCTCCAAGGCGGATAAGCTGACGAACTTGCTCTAAAGCACGCTGAAAGACAGGGTGCGCATGGGAGGAAATGTCTTTCGCAACTTCATGCCAAAATAATTCGAAATCATGTCCACAATCATCTTGAGTGTGGAAGACCCAATGTTCCGGCAACACTTCACATTCACACAAAACGAAATGCCAACGTTGCTCCTGAAATCCACTCTCCCAAGCCCCTAAGTAGGTTGTGTGATTGACCAATTCGATGCCCGACTCTTCTGCCAATTCTCTTTTTGCCGCGCTTAAGAAGTCGCAATCGAATGGTTCGACAGTACCTTTCACCAACTGAACGCCCGCAAGAGGATGTTTGAAAAGAAGAATCTCGCGGTTTTGTTTTCGCAATACCAGAGGACATACTTTAATAACCAACGAATATCTCCTCATTCTGAAGGCATATTTGTGTTGCGAGATATTCTAACAACCCTGAAGCGACAACAAAGAATTAACAAATACTAATGACACATTTCTCCCGTGCCGTTAATCAATTTGCGATTTGGGTCACTCACTCTTGGAGTCAAAAAATAAAAAGGCAGAGCGATGCCCTGCCTTTGATCGTATTGGAAGTTGGTTTGGTCTTACCTAATGCTGGATCAACTCACCTGATGCAGTTCGTATTTATGCAGCATCGCTTGTTGATGCCCCGCGATGTCTGCGACTTGCTCTGAGCTTTCAACCATGGATTCTAATTGGAGTTTAGTGTATTCACCTTGGTCAGAAATATGTGTAATGGCTTGCGATACATCGGCTGTTGCTCGTTCTTGCTCTTCTGTCGCAACAGAAATCTGTTCGACACGTAGCTGTTTATGTCGAACCGCCGCATCGATATCCGAAAAAGCCGACTTTACTTCATGACTCGATTGAAGTGCATGCGCCATCTCTTCACGCGACTCACTTACCGCTTTACGTGAACGTTCTGCGGCAGCCACAAGCTCATTCATCATCTCTCGAATATTTGTGGTTTGTTGGGACGTATCACTTGCTAACTTGCGTACTTCATCGGCGACGACTGCGAAACCTCGCCCTTGCTCCCCAGCACGCGCCGCTTCAATCGCCGCATTCAAAGCAAGTAAGTTGGTGTTATCAGCAATACCACTGATCATGTCTACCATCTCGCGGATCTGTTTAACTCGTTGGTCGAGTTCTAACATCGACCGCTCGTTCAAATTAAGGGAGCTTTCAAGAGACTCCAAACGCTGACGGTTTTGCTCTACCACACCAACCCCCTTCACTGTGTGTTCTGTCGCTAAATGCGAATCTTCGGAAGAGGCATTTGTCACCGTCGCGATCTCTCTAATCGATGCTTCTAACTGAGTAATGGTCGTCACCATGCTCGCCAGCGCTTCATTTTGCAAAGTTAAGCTTTGATTTGTTTGCTCGGCCGCATCGTGGCTTATCTCAGCGGTTTGGTACAAGGTTTCGCAGTTACGCGTGACGGTAGAAATCGAATCGTGGGTTGAATCGATAACTTGGTTGAGTTTGCGTGCGACTTCTTTAAGCTCAAACGGGCCAATCTCTTGCGCTCTATCTCGGAAATCATGTTCCGTTAAAGCGGAGAGACGAGTAAGGATGTTTTTCAACCCTCGATTGATCCAAGTACGGAGGCCAAACCAAGTCGCTAACACCACAAGCGAGATGACGCCAGCGGCAACAACAACCATTAAGCTGACGTTTTGAATGGTACTGTGGACAATAGTTTCACGCTCATCAATCAACGCTGAGGCGGAATCAGATACTTGGTCGAGCAAATACATGGTTTCGTTTGAGAGCTGAGAGGCGCGTTGAAACTCCACTTTTTGCTGCTCGCTCTGTTCGAGTTTCGCCAGAATCAAACGCAAAACCCCTTCATCTTTGAAGCCTGCCTGTACCATCTCATAAGGTGCTGTTAGGCTGGCGAACTCAGTCACTTCAGGGTGCCATTCTTTGAAGTCATCGTAAGCGAGATTTATACCAGCGATACGGTTTCGCATTTCTCTGTATTCTTGCTCCGCTTTCTCTAGCTCGGTTTGCATCATCATGACCAAGAAAGTACTTTCCATCGAGCTCGCGGATGCAATGAAGCGATTTGCCGCATCACTCGATTCAGGGTTGTCGTTGCTGAGAAACGAGCTGATACGGTTCATCTCTGGACCAATCGAACTTAACCCATACCGAAACCCACCAACGGCCGAGTTAATGTCGCTTTGCATTTGAATCACCGCAGATTGTTTCGATAAAATGGAATTGGTGACTTGATGCAACTCCTGAACATTTACTTGTAACATGTTAGATAAATGTTCCGCGACTCCCGATGTTTGTTCTATTAAACCTTCAGTTTGCTGTGCGAGAGCGTCAATTTTGGCGGTGATGAGAGGAAGTTCATCTGGATCAGAAATTTGCATTCCATAGTTAAGCAACTTTACTTGCTCTAAAACATTTCTTGTCAGTGTCGCATTTGCCATCGCCATCGGTAACGCTTTTTGAGACAACTCTTCAAATTGTTTGCCAACCTGCTCCATTCCTTTGAAACTTGAGACAGAAAGGGCTATAACAAGAGCGATGATAGTTAAAAATGTTGCACTGATCGTTTGAATCAGTGAAAAAGAAAAGCGTAGACGTTTGCGCGTTGTCATAATCAATTAATGTTCTTTCTTGGGTTTGAATCAACTTTCCGTTTATTCGTCACAGAAGTGAGACAAAACGTGATTTGTTGCCCATACTAGGTATTGGTCATGACATTAATATTTCAGTTTTAAGTTGTAGGGATGACAGGTGGGTGATGTGCGTCGTATTTATTTTCCTTTGATAATCAGTGTACTACTTAGTGCATGTTCGTCCGCCCCCGATCCAGAAACACAAGCTGAGGTCTCTCTTCCTGTTACTGAACTGCTCTCCGACAATCGGGGCCTGTTCGACTTTTATGATGAGTGGGAAGGCACGCCTTATCGCTTGGGTGGAACCAAAAAGTCTGGTATTGATTGTTCTGCCTTCGTACAGAAAGCCTTTGTCGAGGCATATCAAATGTCGTTACCAAGAACGACAAGACAGCAATCTAAGCGAGGCGTAGAGATGAGCTGGTCAGATGCACAACAGGGTGATCTAGTGTTTTTCAAAACAAGAAGAACCACTTACCATGTTGGTATCTATCTAGGGAATAAGCAGTTTATGCACGCTTCTACATCGAAAGGCGTGATCATTTCAAGAATAGACAACCCATATTGGGCATCGAAGTTTTGGCAAGTAAGAAGAGTTACCATGTAACTCCTCTTTAGTTCGAAATGACGAGAGACTAGGTTCAATCGTAAGTCGCGACAGCGGTATCAAATAAGTTTTTCACTAGCGCAATGTATTCATCAAGGAATGCAATTTGCTCGTTGGTCGCTTTCTTACCCCAAACGCCAGCTAACACTTCACCAAGGTCTTCAACAACGGCATCCGCTTCTTTAAGTAGCTTGAAACGTACACTTGAATGCAGTTCTGGGTTTTGTTCGAAAATCGCCATGATGTTCGACGCCACCATGTCATTCACGACATCTTCGATGCTTTCTGTTCCTGTGTCACCAATTTCAGACGTGAAAATATCTAAGTTAAGTGACAGGTGCTCTATAAGAGCGAGATATCCATCGGTTTCTACAACCACTGTTTTTCTCCGTTTAATGCAAGCCTTCGAAGATGAAAGCGAATTAGTTTCAATAGTAAGACATGCCGAGAAAATTTCATTAACTTATTTCATATTAACAAGCATTGATGCGCCAACTGAATGATTTTTATCCAATTAGGTTAGTCGTCTTGATGACAACAAGTCTGATTGCGTCCATTCTCTTTCGCGCGATACAACGCTGCATCGGCACTCTTCAGCCATTGTGTGTGACTCTCAAAGTTAGATTTATACTCGCAAACACCGATACTTATCGTGTAGTTAATCAAAAAGTCTTCAACTTTCACGATTTCTTGCTCAATTCGTTTTCTAAGACGCTCTGCGAAATAGGACGCTTGTTCTTGGTTGGTATGTGGCAATAAAACGGTAAACTCTTCTCCACCAAAACGCCCACACACGTCGCTACTGCGTGCGGTTTTCCGCAATAAACTGGACGTCCGACGGATTACTTCATCCCCAGTATGGTGACCATAGGTATCATTGACTTTTTTAAAATGGTCGATGTCAAAAATAACCAATGAGCACGCCCCTTCCATCACTTTAAGTTGATTGAATTCTTCCTTCAGTGACTGTTCCCAATAAGCACGGTTAAATAATCCGGTTAATCCATCTTTGCGGCTGATTTCAGACAGGTGTTGGTTGGTTTCTCTTAAGTGGATTCTATTACGCGCGGTTTCCGAGACATCGTTGATTTGAATGGCTATGTGGCTCACTTCGCCTGATAACGAGCGTAACGGCGTGATAACAATATCTTGGAACATCAAATGACTGCTGTTGGAAACCGGCGAAAAGTTGTTGAATTTAAAAAGGTATGGACGGTTTTCCCAGCTTGAAAATGAACGAGTTTCTAAATCCGCGGACGTCTTGAGCTTGGTCTCTAGCCAAGTTCGGGGTAAATCTTGGAAATGGTCAAACAAACATTCACCGAGGATATTCTGCGATAATATGCCACTGTAAGACTGCATAAAACTGTTCCACACGCAGACTTTATAGTCTTCATCTAAAACGATGAGCCCTGAGTCCATGGTATCGAGTATTTGGGTAACCCAATGAAAGTCTGCTATGTCCAGCGTAATTTCGGACATTAGATTAGCTCCATAATTTCATAGATGATTTCTACGGATGATTTATCTATCAAAAACAGAACTTCACACTCAAAATCGAGCGCCTCTGCCATGTAGGTGTATTCGATGGTAAAGAGTTCACCAGATTCACTCTTCTCTTCATTGTATGGAATGACGTTTTCTATAATGGCAGGCTGGCGCAACGAAAATTGCTTATCCAACTGTGTACCCAGTGACGTTAAGAATGAAGATACCAAAAGATTCGACACATTCAGGATAATCTCGTTGTGCCGAGTGAACTCAAGCAAATAACCAAGGCGCTCTCCGATTTGATTGATGTCTTTGCCACGCAAACAAACTAGAGCTTCACCATGGATACCACCACCAACA
Source organism: Vibrio jasicida 090810c (assembly GCF_002887615.1). Taxonomy (NCBI): domain Bacteria; kingdom Pseudomonadati; phylum Pseudomonadota; class Gammaproteobacteria; order Vibrionales; family Vibrionaceae; genus Vibrio; species Vibrio jasicida. The sequence continues at coordinate 503,230 of NZ_CP025792.1, forward strand.
AATCGCTGAGCAACGGCAACTGAACTGTCTCGACCGATCACGTCCACTAACGTCATATGCAGTTCTCCATACGACAATGGACCAACGTGGGGCACTGGCAGTTGAATGAACTCATGAAGATGGTCGGCCATAATCGCAGCACCCTTGCCTAACGCGATGTTGGCCACTTCACGAAATTTCGCCAGAGGGGTAATCTCAATTTCGGGGGCTGGCGCTGCATTCCCACTCGAGCTAAATGCGTATTGCAACCCTAACGTTTCGTATAGCGGGATAACCTGTTCTTCTGACAGAGGCTTGGCGATAAAGTCGATTGCGCCAAGATCTAAACAACGTTGTTTAGCCTCTTGCTGAACGTCACCAGAAATGATGACAACTTGAGTGGGATAATTGCTGACCGGTAGAGACTCTAGTACCTCGAACCCGTCCATAATCGGCATCGTTAAATCGAGAAACAAAACGTCAATATTTTGTTCCGCTAGAATCGTCAACGCTTCGTAACCGTCTTGGGCTTCGATCAGGTGCAATGATGTTTCGTGTACGATGGAACGGGATATCAACTTTCGTGCTACCGCCGAATCATCACAAATCAGTATTTTCATGCCACCAATGGAACTAAAGTCAAAAAAATAATAATACTCGTTGTATACCAATAGCTCCATATGTTAAGTCCATAAATCATAGGGTTATAGGCGACATGATTCACACTTATGCACATTTTCTACTATATGCAGCAGTTTTATTGTCGAAGTTTGCTCAACTGCGCGTCAATCTTCCGCCGTTTATCCTAAACTATTGTTGGTCAAATAGATAAGCGAGGTTTTGTATGTGGCAAGCAATATCGCAACAGCTTTCTGATACCTTGATGTTCGAATATCAAATCACTGAGAAGACACGCCTCTCTGGTGGAGACATCAGTGAGAGTTACATGATCAATGACGGAGAACAGCGCTATTTCGTCAAACTCAATGATCGAGACTTTTTATCTAAGTTCGAAGTTGAAGTAGAAAGCCTTCACTTGTTACGTGAAACCTCGACGGTTTTCGTCCCTGAAGTCGTGTTAGCGGGCAAAACCAAAACCCACTCATTCTTGATCCTGAATTACCTACCAACCAAACCACTTGAAGATGCAAAGCACAGCTTTAAGTTTGGCCAGCAACTGGCGCGTTTACATTTGTGGGGAGAACAGAAAGAGTTCGGATTTGATTCCGACAATTACATATGCTCTACCCTTCAACCAAATCAATGGCATAAAAAGTGGTGTGTCTTTTTTTCTGAGCAACGAATAGGTTGGCAGTTACAGTTGCTGAAAGAAAAAGGTGTCACCCTCGTCGATATCGATGACTTTATTGATGTTGTGAAACAGCTTTTAGCCAATCACGCTCCAGAGCCATCATTGCTTCACGGTGATTTGTGGAATGGGAACACGGCATTGACACCATTTGGCCCTATCTGCTTTGACCCTGCTTGCTATTGGGGAGATCGTGAATGTGATATCGCGATGACTGAGCTGTTTGGTGGGTTCCAACCGGAGTTTTATCAAGGATATGAATCCGTTGCGCCATTACCCACAGGCTATGATGAACGAAAAGACATCTACAACCTTTATCACATCCTCAATCATTGTAACTTGTTCGGAGGTCACTATCTTGAACAGGCCCAATCGATAATTAAGAAGATTATTTCTTATTGATCTGGAAGGGAAAGATCATTGCCGAATGTAAAAATTCGACGCACATCACCCTAGTTTAAAGCCCCAAGCTCAATCATGAGTTTGGGGTCAACTTTTGTACTTATTTCGACTCAATTAGCAACAACTGCACCTAATATTCAAAGTAACTCGACTTAATTTGAATCTCTGCACCAGAGAGAAGACGAGTGTTCAAGGGCTGAATTTTCGAGACACCAAAGTATTAAAAGCCCTGCAATACTAGGAGTTTTTGTATGCAAAATTACACTGAAAGACATGTTAAATGCCCTCACTGTGGGCACTCTATCGGTATCACTTTAGATGCAAGTAATGGTAACCAAGAGTTTTATGACGACTGCCCTGCGTGCTGCCACGCCATCCACCTCAACATGAAAGTGGATGAGATGCACGAAAAGGTAGAACTGTTCATTGACGATAACTACGAATAGAGAGCTTTAATCCCCCCGAGTAATCATCTACATGAAGTAAACATCTACACAAAATATAAAAAGGAGCGGTTAAGCTCCTTTCTTGTTTCCGGTCATAAGTAAACGCCTTACAACTGCTTTGCTGCTAATACACGTTCAACCGTATCGACGATGGCTTGGGTTTGCGGGTCAAATTCAATGTTTATTTTCTCTCCAACCTGGCGCGCACCAAACAAGGTTCTTTGCAGGGTTTCCGGAATCAAATGCACCGAGAATCGATTCTCTTCGACTTCGCCGATGGTCAGTGAGCAACCGTCCAAACCGATGTACCCTTTAGCAAGTACATATTTCATTGATTCTTGCGGCAGTGCAAACCAAATGGTGCGGTTGTTTGGTGTATCAATCACATCAACAATTTCGCCCATTAAACTGATGTGCCCCGACATACTGTGGCCACCAATCTCATCACCAAATTTGGCTGCTCGCTCAATATTTACGCTGTCGCCTTCTATCAATGCACCTAGGTTTGTAAGAGCTAAGGTTGCTTGCATTAGATCGAAACTGATGTGCGTTCCTTCAATTTTGGTGACGGTTAAACAACAACCATTGTGTGCGACCGAGGCTCCAATCTCTAACCCTTCACTTAACGAGCCTTCAAGTTCGATAACGTGAGTTTGAAAGCGCTCTTTTTTTTCGATTTGAACGACTTTAGCCGTACCCTGAACTATTCCTGTAAACATTCTCTTTACCTATTTGTTAGAAGCGACTGATAGCCAGAACGAACATTCGCAAGCTGTTTTTACCATTGTCTATCAATTAACCAAAAATCCCTATCTTGTGGGTATGGCATCTGGGCATACAATTGTTTATCATCTGCGCGGAGTTCCTCCGAGGCATTTTTTCACCTTATAGTGACTAAAATCAACCATCAGATCAGTTCATCACATCTTTTGTCCTCGAGTACTCCCTATCTTTTCAACTTATTTCATTTTCAACTTATTTCATTTTCAACTTATTGTTCCGCTCTGGAGTATTTCGTGCATCGCTATAAAGAAGAAGCATCGAGTCTTATTAAACTGGCGACCCCTGTGTTGATCGCTTCTGTCGCGCAAACCGGGATGGGGTTTGTGGATACCGTCATGGCTGGTGGCGTCAGTGCTACTGACATGGCTGCGGTATCTGTTGCAGCAAGTATTTGGTTACCGTCAATTTTATTTGGCGTTGGCTTATTGATGGCCCTTGTACCTGTTGTCGCTCAATTAAATGGTTCTGGCCGTCGAGTAAAAATTCCTTTTGAGATCCAACAAGGCATCGTTTTGGCATTGTTGATCAGCATCCCTATTATCGGCGTTTTGTTCCAAACTAAGTTCATACTTGGATTGATGGATGTAGAAGCAGCGATGACAGAGAAAACCGTTGGTTACATCCACGCGGTTATTTTTGCAGTACCCGCTTTCTTATTATTCCAAACGTTACGCAGCTTTACTGATGGCATGTCTCTAACCAAGCCTGCCATGGTGATTGGTTTCATCGGCCTAATGTTGAACATCCCATTAAACTGGATTTTCGTTTACGGTAAGTTTGGTATGCCAGCCCTTGGTGGTGTTGGTTGTGGCGTCGCAACAGCCATCGTTTATTGGGTGATGTTTGGGCTGCTTTTCCTTTATGTGACTACGTCTGCTCGTCTAAAAAGCATCAATCTGTTTGGCGAATTTCATAAACCACAGCTGAAAGCTCAGATTCGTCTGTTTAAGCTCGGCTTCCCTGTTGCCGCTGCATTGTTCTTTGAAGTGACATTGTTTGCTGTGGTCGCGCTTTTGGTCTCTCCATTAGGTTCAATCATTGTTGCCGCGCACCAAGTCGCCATTAACTTCTCTTCATTGGTGTTTATGCTGCCAATGAGTGTAGGTGCCGCAGTCAGTATTCGTGTTGGTCACCGTCTAGGGGAAGAAAACGTCGATGGCGCACGCGTCGCTTCTCGTGTTGGCGTCATGGTCGGTTTAGCGTTAGCAATGATGACCGCGATTCTTACGGTTCTGTTCCGTGAGCAAATCGCTTTGCTTTACACGAATAACCCAGAAGTTATCGAACTAGCGATGGTGCTATTGCTGTTTGCTGCAATCTACCAATGCACTGATGCGGTTCAAGTTATCGCTGCTGGTGCACTACGTGGCTATAAAGACATGCGTGCAATCTTCAACCGTACCTTTGTTGCGTACTGGTTATTGGGACTTCCAATTGGTTACATTCTTGGCCGCACAGATTGGATTGTTGAACCAATGGGCGCACAAGGCTTTTGGTTGGGCTTCATCATAGGCCTATCTTCAGCGGCTTTCCTATTGGGTATTCGTTTACGTTGGATGCACCATCAAGAGCCAGAAGTTCAGTTGAATTTCTCTCAGCAATAACTCGAACTTCAACCCGCCAAATTTTAAAGCCAGCACTCGCTGGCTTTTTTGATCTCTCATATTCGTTAAGCGGTATACTTATCTAAGTGATTAAAAAGGAAATGCTGTGAGAAGTTCCCTTGTAAGAAGCTCCCTTGTTGCTGCGGCGCTTGTACTACCGACAACCTTACTAAGTGGGTGCAACGACTGGTTTAACCCAGAGAAAGCGGTATTCGAAAAATACAATCAACGCCTAGCCAACGTGTTAGATACGTCGGAGTCGGAGTTAGAAGCCTCTCCCGCTGTCACTATTCCTGATAAAAGAGAACTGTTTCAAGAGCTCCCTCGTCTATCACTTGGCTTACTCGAAAGCTACCAACTGCGTCAATGTGGTTTGTTTAACTTACTAGCAGAAAAAAACTCTCAACTGGGTAAAGTTCAAGACGCCTTTTACGACTTTGATTATCAAACCAACCTGCTGAGAACACTGAATGGCTGCTTGAGTGATTACCCATTGAGTGATGAAGAAAATACAAAGCTGAACGGTTTGTACGGCCAGAAGTGGCACCATCTAACAGTGCATCTCGACAATATGTTGCTGACTAGCGATGCCATGCGCAAACAGCTAACAGGATCTGAATGGTTACCATTGGAAAGCAAAGACCAAGTTGCACACGTACGAGATGCTTTCCTTGCTTTGGATGAAATGTATCAAACACCATATCGCACTCTTTCTCGCTTGCCCGATGTGACCATTGTGAACTACCAAGAAGAGATCGAAAAAACACGTCTCGTTGGTCGACTCTATTACACTTTGATTGATGCGACTCATTGGTTAGAACAAACCACACACATGCTCGAAGCAAACCAAGACAAAATCATTTGTGGTGCCAACCGTGATACCACGCAATTTCGTTACTTGAGAAACGTCTTCCAAACAATTTATGTTGCAGAGGTTCAACCTTACATGGCATACGTCGACAGTACCTATCAGCAACTCGACGGGGGACTTTCCCTTGTTGAAAAGAGAATGCAAGCTCATGGTGCAAACTATGGAATAGAAAAAGCACACGATCAGTTTCGTGAGGAAACAATGAAGCATGTGCAATTTTGGAAAAATCTATTTAAACGTTGTGGTGTGAAAGTCGGAAATAGTTAGCTCAAGCCGTTTATACGCCGTTATTTAGATTTATTGTGAAGCCCGTTCTCTCAAGAATCGGGCAAATCTTGGTTTGCCATTATGGGTAAAACCGTTGTAGCGAAACGTAATGGTAGATCCTATTCGAGGAGGAGATTTTCGAACGTCATCGGTAAAGCCGCTACCAATGTAAAACTCAGTGCCGTCTGCCAACCTAACCAACAAGGCGCCCATCATACCCAATAAACGACCAGTTCCTGGTTTGTAGCCCAATACTAAGGCCTCTGCATCTTCATAACGCTTAAGTTTGAGTAAATCACTACCTCTACCCGCTTGGTATCGGCTTGATACCTTTCGCAACATCACACCTTCGCCGTCAGATTGCGAAATTCGGTCCAATTGCGTGAACAAATGTTTCTCATCTTGAATTGCACGATGCTCAACGTATTTAATATGAGGGGCGTCAATCGTAAACACCAGATCTTGAATGTTGTAGTAGCGCTTTTGATAATCACCCGCAGAATACGGCATATCGAAAACCATAAAATCGATTCGTCGCCATGCGCCTTCTACTGGCGTTTTATCCAATACCGTTTGTTGAACAAGATGGAAATTTCCTCGACCAGCCCATAACTCGCCATCCAAAGGGTAATCTGGCAATACCTTGGTAAACCACTCTGGCGCGTAAATGCGGTTGCCGTTGCGTGTAACGAGATGTTGACCGGTCCAATACGCTCGAATCCCATCCAGTTTCTCGCTATACCAATACTGAGAGACATCGATACCATCTTGGTATGATTCAGCTAAAGAGACAGGTGGAAGTAAATTAGGATCAGCTTGTGGCTGAGCAGAAGCAATTACAGCGAGGGCAATCAATGTCATTCTTAATGGCATGTGGGGACCTTGTACAAAAAAGCATCTCCATTGAACCGTAAGTCGATCAATTCACCTACTCAACATTTTGCATTCTACGATCTAGAGCAACACTCATAAGTAAGCAAATGCAAACGCGCACATAAAGTTCAGATCGAAATAGCATTTATAAATTCTTCGATCTGTATGCGTTTTTGATTCTCAAAATGAAATCGCCTTAATTCTCAATATAAAAACCAAGAACTTGCATAAGTAACTGCATGTTTTTATGAACTTTTATTATTGGCATGTTCCGTGCTCTATACCAACCAGACAGTTTGTTAACGGAGAATGCACTATGGAACTGCGAAAATTGGAAACCGACCAAAACACATTGACCATCGAATTTTTTGGTGATTTAGACGCAAAAGGCTGTCGTCAAGCTCAGCATCATATTGATGAGGTAATTCACAGCGATGATCACAAGGAAGTCGAAATCAACCTCAAACACGTCCAATTTCTTGATTCCTCAGGGATTGGTGCCATTGTTTATTTATATAAGCGCCTAGTTGAACGTGAACGCAGTATGATAATCGAAAACGTATCGGGACAACCGTTAGAGATAATGAGCCTGTTACGTATAAATCATGCGATTCCCGTCAATTCAAAAGGCCACTAAAAACACCGGTTAATACGGAGGTTGGCATGGTGAATCTAATACGACAAAGTGTAATGAGCGGTCTCGTTGTCGGCGTTGTTGGTTGCTCAGCGTTTAGCTACCCCGATCATGGTCAGGGCGGCATGGCGGAAAGTTACCAAGATATTTCTATCGAGAATTATCAGTTTTCACCGGTTATGCCTGATGAGCCTCTTGGCCCAGAGCATGGGCTTCGCTTCGATTGGCAACTCACAAAACTTCATTTAGATGCCTTAATTGATGAAGGCGCAAGATGGTGTTTCCCTGCTGCCGTAGTGCAAGCATTAGAAAAGCAAAATCGAATCGCAAGAGAACTCGAGGGCGGGCTTTTACTTGATGCTGCAAACGATATTGTGATTCAGCGTCGTCGATTGAGCCAACTGGAACAACAACTTGATTACGTGCTCTCTCAAACCACTTGCTCGCCGCCGCAAGACATTGAAGCTCTGCGCAGCGACTTAAACATCGTCGCTGACGTCTATGACCTGCTCAATATCGATAATCAGTTCGCCGTCGATTCTGCCGAAATCAATCCAAAGTACATGGGACACCTTGCGGAAGCGGCTTACATTTTACGAGAGCACCCTTCTCTCTCCTTAGTGGTAACGGGTCATGCCGACGTTACTGGCGAACCGGAATACAACCAAAAGCTCGCACAAGAACGTGCAGAACAAGTAAAACGATACCTCAATGTCTTCGGTATCACCTCTGATCGCGTGCAAACAAAATCCGTGGGTGAAAAGCTCCCACTCTACGAAGGACAAACACCAGCGATTCGCTTGACCAACCGCCGAGTAAGCATTGAAGTACTCAACTCAAATTCTGACAGCACAACAGAAATGGGAGACACGCTATGAGCATCCTCAAATCGATTGTCGCCCTTTTGTTACTTTGCATGATCAACATAAATGCGAGTTGGGCTGCGGAAGACGATGTCGTTAAAGTCGGTGATTTAGTCCAAATCAACCTTCCAGGAGAAGCCTCACTAAACAAAGGCTTCCAAGTCGATAAACGAGGTCGCATCAGCCTACCGGAAATCGGACCTGTATTTGTAGCTGGATATAATGAAAAGCAACTTCAAGATGTGATTATCGAAAACCTGAAATCCGTTTATCGAGACGTGAACAACGCGCGCGTTTTCATCAAGCAGCAGCAACTACTCATATCCGTTCAAGGCTATGTGGTCAAACCCGGAGAATACACTTTACAAGCCGGCTCTAACATTCAAATGTTCCTATACGAAGCCGGTGGACTCCGTGCTGGTGCGCAGCTGGATAAAATCATCGTCAAGCGCGGTAACAAGAACATCGAATTCGATTACAAACGCTTCCTTGATACTGGTGATGACACCCAACTGCCGACGCTTGAATCTCTGGATGTTCTCTTCGTCCCTGCCTCTCCTCTCGTTGGTAACATAGAGCAAGAATTTGACGCTGCTAAACTGGCCAACTCTGGCGACAGTGCAGATGAAACGAAAGCTATCAAAGTGTTTGGTGAGGTGAACGCACCCGGCTCATTCACATACAAGCCAAACACAACACTCGTCGACGTTGTGATGCGAGCGGGTGGTGTTACGCGCTTCGCGAGTGTCGAACAAATCCGTGTGATCACCAACAATACACCAGTGATTTTTAACCTAAAGCGCTACCTAGACTCAGGTGATTCCAACTTACTACCAGATATCTTACCAGGGGCAACCATCTTTGTGCCTAAGCAAGAGGAAGAGATAAAAGCGGGTGCCAATGTTGTTTATGTTATGGGTGAAGTCGCAAACCCTGGAGCATTTGAAGGCAAAAAAGGCGCGAGCTTTATGGACATTCTCGCCAACGCTGGCGGCCCTACTCGTTTTGCTGAATCCCGCCAAATCCGTGTGATTAAAGCGAACGGACAAGTGATCAAATTCGACCTTACGGCACACACAGAGGGGCTCACTTCTGCGAGACCGCCTGCAATATCCTCAGGAGACGCTATTTTCGTCCCTGAGAAAACCGATATGAATGAAAAATCATGGTTGAAAGTCGCACCAAGCCGAGCTGTCGCAGTGATGGGGGAAGTGGTTCGTCCAGGTCGAATCGAATGGTCCAATGAAATGGATTTGATTGACCTACTCGCCCACGTTGGCGGCCCTACTCGCCGCGCAGACACCAGCAAAATAGAAGTGGCGAATAACGGTAAGATGACTCAGTTTGATTTGGACAAGTACATCCTACAAGGCTCACCAACCTCTAAGTTACCGAGCGTATCTGCAGGAACCGTGGTTCGAATTCATGCCCTGCCAGATGATCCAACAGACAACAAATCACAATGGGTTAGCCAAAGTTCAGATGCGTCTATTTATGTTTTTGGACAAATCAACTCTCCAGGCCGCTACCGTTTTACCAATGAGATGCACTTTCTCGACATTCTTTCTGCGGCTGACGGCCCAACGAAAGATGCCGATATTCATAATATTCGAGTAACGCACCGTGGTCTTGGTTACGCTAAAGTCAGCAAATTAAACCTATCGATGTATTTTGAAACCGGTGATGAAAACATCTTGCCGGATGTTCGCCCGGGCGACACCATCTACATCCCTGAGAAGAATAAGAACTGGCTTGACCGCTCAAAAGAGTCGACCGTACGAGTGTTGGGAGAAGTGAGAGACCCAGGTCGTTACGTGTTTAATGACAATATGACAATCCTTGACCTATTGGCAGAAGCCGGAGGACCAAGTGATAACGCTTACGTAGAAAAAATTAGCGTGGTCAACATGTCTTGTTGCCAAGGCCAAGCTCGTACATTCGATCTAACCGAGTTTAGTAAAACCGCTAACATTTATGACCTTCCGGTTATCCGCGCGGGCGACACTATCTATATTCCACACAAAGATGAGAGTTTTGCAGAGAAAGCACGGGCTGGCTTACGTGACCTTTTGCAAATCACGACCACCATTGTGTTAATAGGAGCGCTGTAATGACTATTCCTGCGACTCATGCTGAAATCGAACAAATCTACTTACAGGCCGAATTAAAAGGCCATCGCTCCCTATGTATCGTCGCTTGTCAATCCGAAGACGGCGTGACATCCGTGGCTTCCGCTTTGGCCGAGCGTTTGATTCTTGCAGGGCATAACACGCTTTACGTGGATTTGAATTTGTTCAAGCCTGCATACAATACGGTGCATGAATTTCCTGAGCAAGACGGCATCGGACAGCTCATCGCAAGAGAAGAAGATCATCAGACCTTAGTCGGCTTAACGGCCCCATCGATGGCCAGCACGCAACTCGCTTATCGCGATCCAACCATGCTTAAAAAAGTCATTGAGACTTGGTTGGACCAATATGATCGTGTCGTCATCGACACCTCACCATTATTGAGCTTAAATCGTAATAACATCCCCGCTCAAGTGGTTGCAGGCGTCTGTGATGCGAGCATATTAGTCGCCTGTTACGGTTCGACCACAACTACACAAATTAACCAAGCCAAAAAACTATTAGAGAACAGTAACGCCAACCTACTTGGGGCGGTATTAAACATGAAGCACAATGCAGGCTTAAAAGACGAATTGATTCGTCAGGTAAAAAAGCTGCGCTTTTTGCCAGGCAAGTTAAAAGCAAAAATATCGCAACAGATTAAAGACAGCGAATTATTTACCTTATAGGGAGCGTATCCAATGAACAATCACACAGATGTGGCCGTAGAGCCTGAATTGGTCGATGAATTGATTCTTCAACAAATGATCAAAGATACGTGCGCTGAGATAATGCCCACACTCATTGAGCACTACATCGATGAGTCTCGCGAACGGGTAGAAAAGATCAAACAAGCATTAGAAACCTGCAATATCAACACCCTAGAGTTTGAGGTGCACACTCTAGGCAGCTCCGCACTTGCCCTGGGGAACCGTACCCTTTCTCGACATGCGAGAACCATTGAGAAACACTGCGTGGAAGGTGAAACTCAACAAGCCCTACTCCTATGCCAATCATTGCCGCAACTCGCCGAAAATTCCTTTATTGCCTTGAATCAGAGAAAGGAGCAAGGATTTGAGGATTAAGGTCTATACCTAGGTAACTTCAACACGCTTGGGTATATATTGATTTATTTAATTAGCTAAAAAATAAAGAATTTTCTGCAAGACTCCCAACCTGTGCTAATACTTAAATATAACGATTCTCAAAATGAGAATAGAAAAGAAGCTATCTGCTTGAGAGTACGACAACTATTCATTCTCGCGAACTGACTCACAAGCTGACAAAGCAACGTTAGAACCAATACAGTGTCAGTACTGATTAAAGGTTTTAACGGAAAGCGAATAAAAGTTGGGAAAGGACTATGAGACCAAGGGTGTTATTGGTAGAAGACTCTACCTCACTAGCCATACTATACAAACAGTATGTCAAGGACGAACCTTACGACATCTTTCACGTAGAAACTGGGCGTGAGGCCATCCAATTCATTGAGAGAAGTAAACCACAACTCATCATTCTCGATTTAAAATTACCCGATATGTCCGGGGAAGACGTTCTTGATTGGATCAATGAGAATGAAATTCCAACCTCAGTCATCATTGCAACCGCACATGGCAGCGTAGACATTGCGGTAGGTTTAATTCAAAAAGGTGCGGAAGACTTTCTTGAAAAGCCCATCAACGCAGACCGACTCAAGACCTCTGTTGCACTTCACCTTAAACGTGCCAAGTTAGAAAACTTAGTAGAAAACATTCAATCTACCTTCGACCGACACAATTACCATGGATTCATCGGTTCTAGTTTGCCAATGCAAGCCGTCTACAAAACCATTGATGCTGTTGCTCCAACCTCTGCTAGTGTATTTATCGTTGGTGAGAGTGGTACTGGTAAAGAAGTCTGTGCCGAAGCAATCCATCGTCAAAGTGATCGTCGTGACAAACCCTTTATTGCCATCAACTGTGGTGCTATTCCACGAGATTTAATGGAAAGCGAAATTTTTGGTCACGTTAAAGGCGCATTTACTGGTGCGACAACAGATAGGAAAGGTGCAGCAACCGTTGCTCATGGTGGAACCCTCTTCCTAGATGAACTGTGTGAGATGGAATTGGAAATGCAGAAAAAGCTGCTCCGTTTTCTACAAACAGGCACTTACACGCCACTTGGCGCGACCAAAGAAATGAAAGTGGATGTTCGCATCATCTGTGCGACAAACCGCGACCCACTTACGGAAGTCGAAGAAGGCCGCTTCCGCGAAGATCTATACTATCGCGTCCATGTTGTACCTATTGATATGCCGCCACTCAGAGAGCGAGGTAGTGACATTGTCACTCTTGCTAAGCATTTTCTGACCACCTACTCCAAGCAGGACAAAAAGAAGTTCAACAATATCGATAATGAAGCACAGTACGTGATCAAACATTACGACTGGCCGGGGAATGTTCGTCAATTGCAAAACATCATCCGTAACATCGTGGTGTTAAACAATGAAGACAAAGTCACCGTCGCGCATCTACCCGCGCAGCTAACTCGCAAGCCATCAAAAGCACGTGTAATTACGCAGCCCGTAGAACCCGCACCGACCACCGTTGCTAAGCCTTCTCCAATACAGCCCGTTGAACATATCGCTACCGATATGCTGCCTCAAGAACCGGTAACCAGACCCGAACCGATACCAATGAGTGCTTCTGCACAAGTCGCGTCACCGTACTTTAATACGGACGGCACCATTCGACCGATGTGGAAGGTGGAACGGGAAGCAATTCAAAATGCGATAGCCTACTGCGATGGTAACGTACTCAACGCCGCGGTAATGTTAGAGCTGAGTCCATCTACTGTTTATCGTAAAAAACAAGCGTGGGAAGCGGATGAGGCTAATCTCGAACAATCGTGAGATACCTATCGCTGGCGAGGTTTGGATTTTACTCGACAGCCGCATTTTTGGTGGCATAGAAAGTCACGTCCTTGAGCTTGCCAAAGGATTACAAGCATTTCATGTCCGCGTTAGAGTGGTATTGGTGGTTGAGTACAACCCACCAGCATCGCTTGTTTCTAGGTTGGCCGATTCCGATGTTCCCGTAAGCTACTTACACCAACTTTGCCCCAAGAATAATGACACACATTCTGTCATTGCGGTAAAACGGCTTACCATTGCGGTTGCAGAGCATCAACCAAGCGTTATCCACACTCACGGCTACAAAGCTAGCTTACTTGCGCGCAGCGCCGAACTGTTTACACGTACCTTCCCTCGTCTTATTTCTACCTACCATGCCGGAGAAACACCAACGGGAAAAGTGTGGTTTTACGATTGGCTTGATCGTTATAGCGGTCGTTTGTCCGATCATTGTTTTGCGGTTAGCCAAAGTATTCAAAATAAACTGCCGATAAAAACCGAGCTATTGAACAACTTTGTTTCACTTCCTGCACAAAACAGCAGCTACAAAGAAATCGCATTCGTTGGTCGATTGAGCCATGAAAAAGGCGCGGATCGCTTTATCGACATCGCGAGGCATTTTCCTGATCGTCAGTTTTCTATTTACGGCGACGGTCCTGAAGGAAAAGACCTCGCCCAACAAGCGCCCGGTAATGTTGTGTTTCATGGGCATCAACACAACATGAACGCGGTATGGAACAATATTGGCGTATTGATTATCTCTTCTCGCTATGAAGGCCTCCCAATGGCGGCATTAGAAGCGATGTCGAGAGGAATTGTGGTATTCAGCCTAAATGTCGGCCGATTATCTGATCTTATTGAAGATGGCAGTAATGGATTTATTGCGCCAGATATTCTCAATTTGATAGACAAGCTCAACCATTGGATAACCATGAGCACCTATACCCAATCACTTATTCGCAAAAAGGCCATTAAGACCATCTCGGAGCAGTATTCTTCACAAAGTATCATTCCTATTTTGATTGAACGCTATCAAATTGAAAATCAAACTTGATGCATATGCATTCTCATAATGAAAAACTTTCTTCCCCCTACCTACTCTTAAATATCTTTACTCCATTAAATCAGTAACTTAAACAAATGATAAGGTTTGGCATCTCGGTTGCAGTATCCCAGTAAACAAAAGGGCAAACCGAGGTGACGACGATGGCTACTCCAAAACGCATTCTATATGTTCATTATGGCGACAGCTGGCTTCGCCACAACGAAGTTGTATTACTTGATCTTTTGTCGCGCATTGATCGTGAGCAGTTCTTGCCTTATGTCTGGACGAACTGTGAGCCTTTAATTGAAAAATGCCGAGAGATGGGGATTGAAACTCAATATTCTCCCTTCAAGTTAGTCGGAGGCTGGAGTACGCCCCGCTGGGACATCAGCGCATGGAATCGCCTTATCAAGCAAGGCTCTGAACTCATCGAAAAGCACACTATCGATCTTGTGCATGTGAACAGTGGTGCGACCTGTCAGTGGATGTGTCTGGCGACACGAATGAACCACATACCTTTGGTTACGCAGCTGCATTGCCATTATCCCATCCGTGATCGGTTTTCACTTGACTTGCACATGTCGCCAAAGCTGATCTGTGTCAGTAAGGGAATAAGCCAAGAGCTGGCCCGCGACGGCTACCCAAAAGAGAACTTACACGTGATCCACAATGGCGTTTCGTTAAACCGAAATGAACCATCGGTTGATGTGAAGGACTACCTCGGTATCCCAAAAAACGCTTTCACCTTCCTATCCGTTGGTGCTCTGATTAAAAGTGAAGGTTTTGACCGCCTGATTCGCGCGATTCACATGCACAACTATCATCAGAATAATCCGCACCTTGTGATTGTTGGAGACGGGGAAGAAAAAGCCCCCTTACAACAACTCACAGCGGATCTTGGTGTTGAAGACCGTGTGCATTTTGTCGGGGAACAGCATAACAAAGACGCATGGATGACAGGCAACGTCGATGCCTTTATCAGCGGTGCTTACGAGGAAGACTACGGCTTGGTGATTGGGCAAGCTGCGTTAGCAAAATTGCCTATCGTGGCCCCAAAAATCGGTGTTATCCCTGAATTAGTCGAACACAATCACAGTGCTCTTCTGTATTCCAATCATGGGATGGCCGGTCTGCTCAATTCTGTGCAGCGCATGCTAAATGATGCTCCGCTGCGAAATAAAATTGCTCACAATGCTTATCACTACGCGACGCAACACCTTACCGTTTCGGCTTCGGTGAACGCGATAGAGTCAATTTATCATGCAGAGCTGGCACATGAGCCTACGGCTTCTATACCACCCACGCACAGTCTTAAACCTATGCCTCGTTGGCTAAAACACAATTGAGGATAGGGTCATGAAATACGTACTGATGTTGGACACTATCCCGTTGCAAAGCGGTTCAAAAACAGCAAATGCTGAACTCTTAAAACAGTGCGATCAGCGAGATGTCGTCGGTTATGTCGCAACGACTCACCCAGAGCACTGGAATCGGTTACTGAAAGATGACGAACGTATTCAAGTCGTTAAAGTTCGTCGCTCGCCGATTATTTCTCAGCATGGCCTGGCTTATTGGTTAATGAATGGGTTTTACCTTTTCCAATTGTTGTTCATCTTGTGCAGATTACCCAAAATTGATTGGCTACTCGGCCTTTCTAATCCCAACAACGATATGCCTTTGTATCTATTGCGCTTATTGAACCGTAAACCAATCGTTCAAATCATCAGCCAATCGGTAGGTAAATCACGATCTGCAGGTTATTGCGTCACAAAAGCAACCAGTATCTATTACTTGGCAAGTTGTCGCGAATCCATAATCCACGCATTGCAAGCGTATCTCAACCAACCCATTGCTGCAGTTAAACGTTACTGGGCAGACCTAAATACCTCATCATTCGTTAACGGTCTCTCTTCAGAGCGTTGGCCAAAGCAAGCGAATCCTATGTCCTCTCGCGTGTTTTGGGCAGCGACTCTTCTAAAACGCAAAAACGTCGACTTGCTCTTAGACGCCATTCAATTGGAAAACGGCACAAACTTCAAAGCAACCGTGTGTTATATCCAACCCAACCTAATTGATGATGAATGCTTAACCCCTGATTTAACTGCAAAAGGCGTCGATTGGTACGAGTCACCAGCAAACCTTGATGACCTAAGAGCACAATGTGGTGTGTTTGTTGCAACAGCAGAGAATGAGCCGTTTGGTCTTGCAATTTTGGAATCATTAGCCGCAGGAATGTGTGTGGTAATTCCACATGATGACAGTTACTGGGATCGAATCCTTACTGACGGAAAAAATTGCATCAAATACACACCCAACGACGCGGCCTCGCTGCACAACGCGATTCGCTTACTCAATGAGTCTCCATGGTTAAAGGTAACGATGGGAATCGAAGCACTCAATGTCGCTCAACTTTATACGGCTGAACGTTGTTACTTCCCAATCACTCAGCATTTGTGCTCAGGCCCAGAACAACAAAACGAATCCAGCGCGAAAAAGCGCAACAACGTCAAAGGATATGACCATGTCTAGAGCAATGACCAACATGTCACTCTTTGCCATTGCACTGGTGATCAACAAGAGTATTAGCTTAATCATGCTACCAATACTTCCGCAATATTTGACACCGGAACAAATCGGTAAAATGGAAATCATCGCGTCTGTTGGTATTGTGATTGCTTTAATCATTAGCCTAGCGTTGCATGAAGCCCTAAATCGCTTCGCTGGCGTGGAAGACGACCCGCAGAAAAGGAAGTCACTGCTAGACCAAATTTACTCTCTTTCATTGCTTATTTCTGTTCCTATCGCTTTGGTCTTGGCTACGATCATCATTGTTATGCCCGTACCAGAACCTTTTACTAAGGCAGAATGGATGGTTGCCTTGGTTGCCATTGCTTTCGAGGGAGCGATTGCGATAGGGACAGCGTGGCTAAGACTACAAGACGACAAGGCGAAAACCTTGTTGTATGTGATGGTGACGACCACGGCACTTCAAGCGGCGTTCATTATCATCGCGCTTCAATTTAGCCAAACGGTGCTGTCCGTCTTACTTGGTGGGCTGCTCGCTGCTGCGGCACAATTAATTTGGTTACACTTCATCAATCGCTATCAGTTGGTTCTTCCGAGTTTTATCTCGACAAAACAATTCTTTAAATACTGCTATCCCATTATGTGCTCGGGCTTAATCATGTTTTGTTTAAATGGTGCAGAACGTTGGTTTATTGGGGCAAATGCATCGTTAGCAACGCTAGGGGTGTACACAATCGCATTTAAATTTGCAATTGGTATGTGTTTTTTGGCACAACCTTTTGCCATGTGGTGGTCGCCAAGACGGTTTTCGATTTTAGAGAAAAAGGGCGCCAACGAAGCGACGCGAATCACCCATCTAGGTATGATCTATCTGACATTTCTAGTCGTAGTCGTAGGCTCATTAGCCGTAATCATCATCAACAATTTCTTACCTGTGGCGTATCGAGAAGCGTCGCTTTATGTTCTGTTTCTTTTACCGATAGCCCTACTTAAAGAATGGAGCGACTTGCTGTGTATTAGCATCCTATACAAAAGGAAGACCCACTGGTTAATGGGCATTAATGCAATACCGGCCGCAATTGGTCTTGCGATGTTGTTCAGCTTATCAGCACTAGGGATCTTCGGTGTGTTTATCGCTCTTTATTATGCTCAGCTTTGTCGACTGGCGTTGACCTTTAGCATTGGTCA
Source organism: Vibrio jasicida 090810c (assembly GCF_002887615.1). NCBI lineage: Bacteria > Pseudomonadati > Pseudomonadota > Gammaproteobacteria > Vibrionales > Vibrionaceae > Vibrio > Vibrio jasicida. The sequence goes on from NZ_CP025792.1 coordinate 521,018, forward strand.
ACAATGCATGAAGCTCCCTTTCCACCTGAGCTTAATGGTAATACTACATATCCTTGCTGGCGCGTCGTTATTCTTGATTCATTCAGCCGGTTCTACCCCACTTATCATGCTGGTATGTTTCACAAGTTGCGTGCTCATCGCGACCATAGCGTTTCGTTACTTTGATGCGCAAACCAAAAGTAACGTGCACCACTTTTGGCTCAAGTGGCGCGGCCAAATGAAGAGAACACCGCTATGATCAGCGCTGAATTGAGAATGAAGCAATCCATCATTGCGATCACGCTCACGACGTGTATCGCGCTATTATGGTTGGTGATGCCAAATCCAATTCTGATTCTCGTACTTTGTTTTGCGCCATTGGCTATCTTGTTTGTTCTCAACCAAACCTTCTGGTTCGTGACTCTGTTTGTGATTTTTTCTTTCTTTCGGATTCACGAAACCTTTCCGGTGATTTACAACTTCAAAATTCCTTTGCTGCTTTCGCTTGGGGCTCTTATGGCCTTGTCATTTCATTTATTGATTAGCCGTCAAATTATTGCGTTTTGGCACCCTTGCTTGAAATGGTTATCCATTTTTTGGGTTCTGGTGACATTAGGCGTAGCATTCGCTTCAAACCGCCCTGTTGCGATTGATGAATTCAACAGTGTTTATTGGAAGATCATCGTAATGACGCTAGCGATAACTTGGCTCATCACCACACCAAAACAAGTTGCTCAAATGTCGAAAGCCATCATGCTAGCAGGACTATTGGTTGGCTTAACCGCCCTGTCTAACGCGAGTAATGGTATAGGATTGGTCGAAGGCTCACGCGTGACCATCAGCCGCGACTTAGGTTCGGTACTTGGTGATCCAAATGATTTATCTTTAGTACTGATGTTCCCACTTGCATTTACTGTTAGCCAATTGCTAGAGAAAAGAGCCAGCTTCGTTCTTCGCTTGTTTGCATTGATCACCTGTGTCGTGTTGTTCTTCGCGATATTAGAGACACAAAGCCGAGGAGGCCTACTTGGCGCGCTTTCTGTCTTTGCGTACTTCGCGTTTAAACACATCAAAAGCAAAGCGTTAGTTATCTCTCTTGGGTTGGTTGGGGCGCTCGTTCTTTATGCCGTTGCAGGGATTTCTGGCCGCTCGTCTGGCGGTGCCGCGGAAGAAGGGATAGACGAGTCCGCAATGGGACGGATTTATGCTTGGGAAGCCGCAATAAAAATGGCGATAGAAAACCCATTAACGGGCATCGGGATAGATAACTTCTACAACAACTACTTCTTCTACAGTTCTCATTGGGACGGACTCAATCACGCCGTACACAGCACGTGGTTTGGTGTGTTAGCTGAAACTGGATTTGTTGGCTTGTTCGTGTTTATTGCGCTGATTGTGTCTTTGATTCGAACCTCTCGTGAGACCATCCAGATGCTCACCCCTACTAGTGACCATACGTTGTCTATTGGAGCAAACGCCGTCTTGGGGGGGCTTATCGGTACGATTGTTTCCGGTACTTTTTTAACTCAAGGGTTTACTTGGCCAATATACATCCTAGCCGCGCTGACTATTGTGATACATCGTATCGTTCAATCTGATTGTCAAAATGCGAAAGCGTCATAGCCCTTTCTCTCGTTAAGTTCAACCATCTGTTTTTATTAAGTTATTTCCTTGGCACGCAATGTGATAAGTCTACTTATTAGAACAATCATAAAGTTGGCTCAAAGGAGAAAATGATGACGGACATCGTAGTGTTTGGCGAAGACTTTGGCGGATTGCCTTCTTCCACTCAACATATCATTAAACATCTGACAGACAATCACCGCATCCTGTGGGTTAATTCCATCGGTTTAAGGCAACCGAGGTTGGTGACAAAAGACGTAAAACGCATCGTTAACAAACTCACACGCTCTTTTGATGCACATACACAGAACAATACAACGTTCAATCAAGACTGCCACATGAGCGCCAGCATTCAAACGATTAACCTACTTACCATCCCTGCCCCGCGGACTCAATGGGCAAGGAAGGCGGCTTCGAGCATGATGCAACATCAACTGAAGCGAAAGCTAAAAGAGCTTGGCTTTGAAAAACCGGTACTCTGGACGTCTCTGCCGACTGCCGTTGATGTGTGTAAGAGTATGGATAACTCTGGCATCGTTTATTATTGTGGCGACGATTTTGGTGCACTCGCCGGCGTCGATCATCAAACGATCTTGGAACACGAAGAGGATTTGATTGATTGCTGCGACCTCATTTTGGCCGCGAGTGAAAAACTGGCGGCTAAATTCCCACAAAACAAAACTGTCACCCTCCCTCACGGCGTGGATTTCACCTTATTCTCAACTCCCGCAGTCAAAGCTAACGACTTGCCAGATAATGGCAGAAAAATACTTGGCTTTTACGGCAGTTTATCCGAATGGTTAGACTACGCATTGATTGAACAAGTGGCGGTTCAAGCACCCGATTGGGATCTCGTTTTCATTGGGCCAAACGAACTGCCCCACAACCCGCTCCCACAACGAACTAATGTCCACTACCTTGGACCTAGAGCACATCAACAGTTGCCAAGCTACTCACAGCACTGGGATGCGAGTTGGTTACCTTTCGTCGACAATGCTCAGATTAAAGCGTGTAATCCACTCAAGCTTTTGGAGTATTTAGCAACCGGCACACCTGTTATCAGCACCACTTTCCCAGCGCTCATGCCTTACAAACAGATGTTGCATGTTGCAGCGGGTGCAGAGGATGTATGCGCCAGCTTAAATCATTTACTGCCTCCTCCAATTGGTACTATGGCTTTGATCGAAAAACAAAGCTGGGCATCGAGAGCCTTTCAAGTTGAACAACTCGTGAGGTCACTATGAGCGATTTAAGAGAAAACCTATCTGTATTGCTTCACGGCGCCTGGCGTCGACGTTACCTGATCGTGGTCCCTATGCTAGTGCTGCCCGTCCTTGGTTTTATTGTTAGCAAGCTTTTGCCTACAAGTTACGTTGCGCACACCAGCATGCTGGTACAGGAAACCGCCAAAATGAATCCGTTTCTTGAAGATCTGGCCGTTTCTACTCAACTGAAAGACCGTATCAACGCGTTGAGTACATTATTAAAGAGCCGACACGTGCTCTTCTCCGTCGCTCAAGAACAAGGGTTGATAAACGATGAGATGGATCTAAAAGAACAAGAGTTCATTATTAAAGATCTCGCCAGTCGACTCTCCGTCAAACAGTTGGGTAAAGACTTCATTCAAATCGAACTTACCAACAAGACACCAGATGGCATGGAAGCGATGCTCACGTCGGTCAGTAATCATTTTGTCGAACAATTGCTTGCACCAGAGCGCTCCTCTATTAAAGATTCCAGTCATTTCCTGACGATTCATATCGATAAGAGGCGCACAGAGCTTGATGCAGCAGAACAAGCATTTGCTGAGTACAAAAATACTTACGCCCACGCAACACCCGAGATGCAGGCGCAAAGTTTGTCTCGACTCGCCAGTCTCAAGCAATCCTTGGCAGAGAAGGAAGCAGAGCTAGCCGGGGTAAAACGCAGCTTGGGTAGTTTGGACCAACAACTTTCTAAAACAAACCCAGTTATCGGTAAGATTGAAGAACAGATCATAGAAATACGCAGTGAGTTGACGCTGCTTCGTGCTAAATACACCGAAGCACACAGTCTGGTCCAAGGTAAAGTCCGAGAACTCAATCGACTTGAGCAAGAACGTACCGTACTGATTAATTCTAAACAACCGGAAATGAACAGTAATCAGCTTTGGGATATTGCCAGTACGGCAACGGTCAGCAACCTTGGCGACGCACAACCCTTGCTTGTCTCTCAACTCCATCAGCTGCAAATCATGCGAGGTCGATACGAGTCGCTAGAAGAAGAAACCGATAGTCTCTACAACATGATTCAAGATCTGGAAAACAACGCCAACCGTTTTGGTAGTACCGCGACTGAGATAAATAGGCTTGCACGAGACGTCGCAGTCAAACGCGAATTATACGATGATTTGGTTGAGCGTTATGAGATGGCTCAATTGACGGGTTCTCTCGGTGTGTTCGAAGAAAACAAACGGGTAAAAATCATTGATGAACCCTACACGCCAACCCTCCCTTCTAATCTACCCAGTATTGTTTTCGTCCTTCTGGGGCTCATTGGCGGTGCGGGATTAGGAATTGGCATCGCAACTCTTATCGAGCTGGCTGACAACTCTATCCGTTCACGTAAGGCATTAGAAAATCACTTGGGCGTTGCTGTCATCACCACAATTCCAAAGGTAACATTTTAGCTCTTCACTGAGGGCCACTCAGCGCAATCAAAGCACTCGAACTTCGGGTGCTTTTTCTTATTTATCAACTTCTTGCTTGTTTGAAAGTGCACAACGAATATGAATTTCAATTTGAGAATAATGTTGTGTCATTTTAAGCACCCCACCAAAGTCTACCCTAACCATATGTTTTAACTGAATTTAATGATTGGCATGCACTGTGCAGTATTACTGATAACAACTGACGTCGAGGGCTGAGGAATGGAAAACGTTAAGACCCGAGAAAGTAATAGTAAGAGCAAAGGTAAAGTGATCGTTCATGTCGTTCAGCATCTCGCACCTGGAGGTTTAGAAACCTTGGTTCTTGAGATGCTTCGCTTTGCCAAAGCAGAAGACTCCGTTTTTGTCATTAGCCTAGAGGGAAACCGGTACACCGCGCTAAACCATTGGGAAAAGTTGGCAGACTATCAAGACCAACTCCACTTTCTCAACAAACAATCTGGTTTGGATCTTGTCACACTCAAAGCGTTGAAGAAGACATTAAAACAACTGCATGCCGATGTGGTACATACCCATCATATCGGGCCTCTTCTCTACGGAGGCATCGCCGCTCGGCTCCACGGTGTGAAGGCCTTAATCCATACCGAGCACGATGCGTGGCATCTTAACAACAGAAAAGCCGCACGATTGCAAACCGCCCTGCTCAAATTGCTTCGTCCTCAGGTTGTCGCAGACGCCGATTTTGTCGCAGAACAAATCATCAATCACTTGGGTTACGAACGGGTAAAAACGATCCACAACGGCATCGATTGCGAAAAATTCAAAGACGGCAATGGGCTGTTAGCCAAACAAACATTCTCGCTACCAACTGACAAGTTTATCATCGGAACCGCTGGCCGCTTAGAGGCCGTCAAAGGACAAGAAATCCTAATCAAAGCATTTTCGCAATTACCAGAAAACACACACCTCGCGCTTGCTGGTTGTGGCAGCCAGCGTGATTTGCTTGAGGCACAAGTAAGGACTCTCGGCCTAGAAGAAAGAGTGACGTTTCTCGGGTTAGTCAATGACATGCCAAGCTTTTATCAAAGCCTCGATGTGTTTTGCTTGCCATCATTACAAGAAGGTTTTCCACTTTCGACACTGGAAGCACAAGCATGCGGCGTACCTTGTATCGCCAGCAATGTCGGCGCGGTAAAGGAAACATTATGTCCTCATACCAGTGCATTGGTAGAACCAAACCGAGTCCCAATGCTCGCGGAAGCGTTAACAAACTACTTATCACGACAATCTCGTTCACCACGAAAACACATTCTTAAGCACTTTGATATTCGCGATATGGTTAATCGCTATGCTGTTTTATCTGGGGAGACTTCTTATGAGTGATTTACTTTGGACAGCGGGTTTCGTTTTATCTGCGCTACTGATTATTTACCACCACGTTGGCTACCCCCTTGTTCTCAACTGGTTATCTGCTCATCGCAGAACAAGTAAAGTTTCCTCGAAACGAGGCGAAGGTAACTATAAAGCGTCAAAAAGCGACGGTACTTTACCCTCCATTACGGTGATCGTTCCCGCTTATAACGAAGAACAGTGGATAGCAGAGAAAATTCGCAACCTTGCTAGTTTAGATTATCCGAGAAATAAGCTTACCGTGGTAATTGCTTGTGACGGGTGCTCTGACAATACCGCTGATATTGCGCAAGACACCATTCAAGAAGCCATTTGTGCCGATACCTTGTTCATCATCCACGATCATCGAATCAACCGAGGTAAAGTGGCACTTCTCAACGCAGAAATGGAAAACGTCATTTCGGACATTACCGCTTTGAGTGACGTTTCCGCACTGGTGTCGTGTGACTCTCTACTACTTGCTAGCCAGCACTACCAAAATGAAAACGTCGGCGTCGTTAATGCAACCTATCAAATCATGACAACCCAAAACCAAGGTGAAGCGGCATATTGGCATTATCAATCTCAAGTAAAATACAAAGAGTCGTTGATTGGATCGACCATCGGTTCTCATGGCGCGTTTTATACGTTTAGAACCAAACTGTTCACACCTTTAGAGCCAGAAATTATCAATGACGACTTCATTTTGCCCATGCGCATTGTGCTACAAGGATACGCTTCTATCTACGAACCTAAAATGCTCGCCATCGAGCTAGAAGAGAGCTCAGATTCTTCTGACTTTAAGCGTCGCCTGCGTATTTCTGCCGGGAATATGCAGCAATTCTTAAAACTAAAAAAGCTGCTGCTTCCCCGTTATCGTGGCACCGCATTTGCATTTCTATCGGGAAAGGTACTGCGTCTCGCGACGCCTTATCTGATGATCTTATGCTTGGTGAGCTCATTGCTGCTTGATCACTATCCAGCATTTCAGATTCTAATGTTTGGGCAGTTAACGGTATATCTCGTCGCGCTGATCACTTACTTTGTTCCGGTTTTCAATATATTCAAACCGTTCAAATTAATCAGTTACATGGTCGTAGGACATATCGCCAACTTTGCAGGTGGATTGCGTTACCTACTCGGAATGGAAAATGGGCGTTGGAAACGCATTAATCAATAAGGAAATCATCATGAAGACATCACGCTACGATTCAAACATTCACCTAGCTAAGCGAGCTTTCGATGTTCTCATTTCGCTATTGATCTTAATCGTGACTGCGCCAATCATGCCTTTGATTGCTTTGGCGATTGTCATCGATTCGCGTGGCCCTATTATTTATCGTCAACTTCGTGTTGGACGCTGCACGCCAGAAAAAATGGATTTATTCGAAATCATGAAGTTTCGCACCATGTATGTCGACGCAGAGCAACGCTCCGGCGCAGTTTGGGCATCTGCAAATGATCCACGTATTACGCCCGTTGGCCGTTTCTTACGCAAGACACGATTGGATGAACTGCCACAATTGTTCAACGTGTTGAAAGGTGAAATGTCACTGATTGGTCCACGCCCTGAACGCCCTGCTTTCTATCAAAAACTGGAAGACGAAATCCCATTTTTTGTCGAACGAACATACGGTGTGTTACCAGGCATCACTGGATTGGCACAGGTAAATCAAGGTTACGATTCTTGCATCGAGGACGTTCGTCGCAAGGTAGGCTTTGACCACAGTTATGCACTGAGCTTAAGTTCTTTCTATTCTTGGATTTCCATGGACATTACCATTATGAGCAAAACCTTAGTCGTCATGATCGACGGTCGAGGTCAATGAGCCCACAAAGGTAGAAGCGTTACTCTTGCCACTGGCGACGCATGTTTTCAATCGTCGCTGGTGGTACATTATGAACACTTGAGTACTCACCGCGACAGACCTGAACTTCCACTTCAATCCCCTTCTTTTCACAATACTTTACATAGCGTTTCATTTCCCAGCGACGCACAAACGTGTTACTCACAATCACTGTCTTGCCTTTACTTAGCCACTTGCGCGTTTGTTGAAAGCACCATTCATGCGCTTCTGCCAGCTTCGTACCGTCAAAAACATACTCGCCATTTTCATTCTCAAAATACATGTCAGCTTCAAAATGTTTTGCTTTGAGCTGTTTGGACAATTGCTTGGCCAGCGTTGTCTTGCCAGAGCCCGGCAAGCCACGAACAAGAAGGAGTTTTGCATTAGACATAATGGAAGGATTTTAGTGAAAAACCAGCAAACTGTACGCTATTTTTGAGGAAATGAAAGGGAAAGCAGCCACTAGGATCGTTCGTCTTCGTAACCTTGCTCTCATAAGCGTAAATAATTGAGCTCAAGCATTAATTTTTGTTCCCTCCAGTCGCATTTAAATCTAGAATGCGCGCGCGTTTATTGAGCTCAAAAAAATCACTAATACTTAACGACTTACTTAGTATCAACCAAAAACTTTGAGCTTTTAAATAAAGTCACTCTCAACCAATACTTCATCCATTATTCGATGGCATTTCATAAGGGTTTAGTCTTTGAAAAGAAGTCTTCTTTCAATCCTTGTCGCTTCGCTGCTGTTTGGCTGCGGAGGCGATGAAAACAAACACTCAACAAGCACCACACCTCCAACGGTCGAACCAGATTTGCCACCTGAACAACCAGATATTGGCGTAACGACCTACCAAGGTAAGCTGTTCATTAACGGTAAACAGATCACTGGCGATATTCAGTGTGATGGGCAAGACATCAGTGAGTCTGGTTACTTCACCTACGCAGCTTCAGAAGGCCATTTTGATTGTCAATTTGGTGGTGTGACTTTAGGTGAGTTCAGTTATCAGATCCCAGAACAAACTCGTATGGGTTCACAGCCAGCTGAATTAACGCAAGCCTATGACCTAAAAGACGTACTCGGCCGACACGTAAACAACGCCACTAAGCTCTTGAACAAGATCGACACGTGTCCTACTCAGGACACGCAAGTGTGTTTAGATGAAATCAACAGTTATGACATTCAAGACTTGTATGAAAGCGACGATCAAGCGGCGATTGACGAGTTTCTTAACCCTAGCGTAGCAAACGAAGGTGAGCAGCCAAGCGCGCACGTTGACCCAGAGCTTCAACCAGAAGTCACTCCGGGCGCAAGCAACAACTTAACGGGATCGTTTGTGTCTGCCAATGCAGAGGCGACTTACGAATACAAACCAAGTGCAGCCAACAAACCGTTGACCAAAAGCCGTTTGACCGACTCGCAAGGAAATGCCCTTGCTGGCGTCGAGTTCTTCAGCCAATCCGCACGCGGAATCACGGATGCCAACGGTGAATTTGAATACCTTTGGGGTGAGAACCTGATCTTTGGTATCGACACCTTCACTCTAGGCCAAGTGAAAGGCAATAAGGTCAATTACCAACTTGCAGATTTAAGCGACAACCCATTGGTGAAACAGAACCTTGATGCGTTCGTTCATCGTTATGGTGTGTCTTCTGGCAACCACATTGAGATCAGCGATACCGTTCGTCAGGTGTTTGCACAATACCCGAACGTTATTAACGAGCTGATCAATTTGAGCCTACCAAACGGCGCAAAAATTGAAGGCACGAACTTCACCACACCCAATGAGTTCGAAGCGCAATTCAGCCAAGGTTTAACACAAATCATTGATGGGCAACTAAAACAAACGCCTCAATGGTCAGGCTTTGCTGCGCCTATGCTGCGTACGGTTCGTGCTTCTGGTAGTAATTATGTCACGCAGTCTCTGCATCAGATTTATGCTGGTGTGGATAGCGTGCACATCTTCCATGATAACCATGGTTGGGGCGGCTCTGGTTACACACGAGCAATGCGTAACTTCAACCTAACTAATGAAGCCTTCCCTGTTCTTATGCCACGTAACGACAACAGCTACTGGCTTGGGTTTGGTGAAGAAGCGGCGTGGACACGTGGTTCAGGCAAAGATCAAAAAGCCTACATTGTGGATGCCACAACCATTGATGAAAACTCAACGGTCGTCATGCAGCGCCCAGAAGTGATTTCCAAACAAACCGCGACCTTTAATCTACCAACCATGACGGCAGGTATGATCGGCTCAGGTAAAGTGGTGTTCTTGGGTAACGCGATGTACACCTCTATCTTCTCGTGTCCAGAAAACTACTGGGCAGGCGCAGATCTGGGCATCGACAGCGAAGCACAGCAATGTCGTTACAGCACGCCTCACAATCAAGACGCGCAAGATTCGGATACTCGTACTGATCACGGCAGTATGCAAGTCATGTTCAGCAATTTGATCGATTGGTTAGTGCCGAATGCAACGCAAGAATCTGTCACGATTGCCACCAACATCAACAAGGGTCATGCATTCCGTTGGGATCGCAAAGAAGGTCAAATCTACGATTTCTTTGTCAATCCAAGCTATAAATTGGGTGAAATGGACGTATTAAGCAGCAGCCAGTTTGATTCATTAGATCCAACCTCTACACCACTGCTTTTGCTTCAGTCTTACCAAATCAAAACCGATGGCTACGCGACAAAATCCGTCGTGTCTGACATCAACCAACCTAAATTGGACGCAGATGACGTTACAGCGCTGATCGAATACGTAAACAACGGCGGTAGCATCATCTTCTTTGATGCTTTAGAAGAAAGTAACCCAGAGCCAATTGCTCGTTTAGCGGATGCGGCAGGCGTTTCTGTTGGCGGTGCGAACGTTGCCAAGACATTCCAATCTCTGTGTACTGATAGCTATTGGTGTCACAGTACATCAGGCCCGAACGTACCTAACTTGCATACCGTCGCAGAGCATGATCTCGTGGTTTATGAACGGTATGCAGACACGACTAAGATTGAGATCAATGACAATGGTACGGTGAAATGGCCGGGCAATATCGACATGCCTACCCTTGAGATACCGCTATACAAAGTCTCCATTGATGGACAAGAGCATCAACGTTATGCATTCCACATGGTGAAATCGGAACAAGAGAAAAAAGCAGCAATCGCAGAGCTTCAACGCGAGTTCCCTGGAGTTCCGGTTTGTAAAGACAATTACCAATACGAAGTAAACTGTATTGAAGTGCGCGAAGGTCATGGCATTCCAAGCCGTGGTAACCACCATCGCCCAGACTTTACTCGTTACGAAATGAGCCCTGAAATCGTGGATAGCATGGTAAAAGCGGCGAACTTAGGTGCCAACATTGATCGTCTACTTTCTCACGAGCTTTACTACCGCAGTAAAGGAGAAATTGGTGAACGCTTGTCGCAAGTTGAGCTAACTTCAACCTACGATAACCTATCCGTTTGGCTATGGAATGACGAGCAGTACGAATTCAATCCAAACGTACAAGATGAGCTTGGCTTCGAACGTGCGGTCGAAATGCTGAACTGCTACACGAGCAACGCACATCAAGGCGGTAATGTTTGTGGTCAAGAGACGCGAGAGCAACTTGCTAAATGGTCAATGATTACCGAATCAGGCGAGCTGAATCCGTCTTACCCTCTGAACTGGATGGAAAAGCCATTAACACGCATGATGTTAGGTCGCTCTTACTGGGATTTAGAGGTCAGTGTTGATACGACGGGCTACCCGGGTCGCCCTGTTCAATCAGGCAGTACAGCGAGCATTGCGATTCATACCGACAACAAAACCGTTATCGGTACGGCAGGCAGCATGCAATCGACGGGCTTGTGGGCGCCGCAACTTGAAGAAGTCACCATTTCTGGTGGTGTAAAAGCGTCTATCAATGTTGCATTGGTTGATGACTTAACAGGCCGTGCAAACCACGAACTGAGCTTGAAACGCCCGCCACGCGTGCAAAAGACCTTCCAATATGATGGTTCGTCTTTAAGCTTCAAAGTACCTTACGGTGGTTTGATTTACATTCAACCGTTAGAAGTGGATTCTCGTGACGTTGTGACGTTTAACTTCACTGGTGTGCTTCGTGTGTCTTGGTGGAAAGACGGTGCATGGTTAAACCCAATCAACACTGACGTCCCATTGGCAGAAATCGATTCAGGTCATTTCGTCTACACGACGCCAGTGAAAAACGTACTGGACACAGACATACCTAAGTTTGCCGATGAACTGAACGCGTTCGCGAACCATGCGAGTGATTTTTACGGACGTGATCAAGTTACGACAGAAGGAAAACACCGTCGATTTACTTACGATGCCTTGCTCGCCAACCGACATCGCTTCGTGAATGATGCGCAAATCTCGATTGGTGCGGCGCACTCAGGCTACCCAGTTCAAAGCAACAGCTATTGGCCTACATGGACTGTCGTTCCATCAAACCCAACCAATGACTGGTTACTATGGCATGAAGTCGGACACAACCTTGCTTCAGCACCGTTTATGATGGCAGGCTCTACTGAGGTCACCAACAACATTCTTGCGCTTTACATGCAAGAACAACGTGAATCGAAGCCATACATGGACCGCATTGCGAGTGATCTATCCAAGTCACCTTTATGGCTCGATCGCTTTGAAGGGCATGCTTGGAGTGAAGCGGATGTCGGCATGCGCTTAGCGATGTTCGGCCAGTTAAAGCTTTGGGCAGAAGACCATTTCAACATCGATGATTGGTATGCGAATCAAGCAGAGAAGCCGAGCATCTTTGGTGAAGACCAAGGCTGGAACTTCTTTAAACTCGCACACCGTAAAGCACGTGGTGACAGTATTGGCGACCAAGGCATTAACTACTGTTCTGCGCAAAGCAGCCAGTTAAGCCAAGGCGATCTCATGATGGCATGTACCTCATACCTGACCGGATATGATCTGACAGATTACTTCCGTATGTGGAACCCATCAGAAACCAAAGCTAACCTGCCAAATGGCACGGTTGATTACTCTGGTGGTTTAACGCCTGCCGGTTTCAACGCGGTTGCGACGATGGATTTACCGAAACCAGATAAGTCTCCTTCTGAGTATTTGTCTGTTAAGTAACCCGTAAGACGATAAAAGCCGACAGAATTCAATTCTGTCGGCTTTTTTGTATCACTCTGCTTGCTTTGGCGAAGTGTCGAAGAGGGAAGCTACAAGGCCATCAGCTCTCGCTTAGTTTGCTTATCCAGCTTTTCTATCGCATATCGAAACGCCGTTCTCGGCATCTTGCTATGGTGACGTTTCAAGTAGTCCACCACCCGCTCTGGTTCTTTTTGGGCCAGCACTTTGAGCATCCAGCCATAACCCTTTTGCACTAAATAATGATCATCTTGGAGCAACAAATTCGCTATGTGAAAAGGCTCAGTCCCTTTATACAGGCCTTTATTGATCGGATAGATAAGCGTCACTGCGGCTGCACGCCTCACGGCAAAGTTATCACTCTTAACCCACTCCAATGTGCGAATAAACATGCTGTTGTCTTGAGCAATAAGCGCACCGAGTGCATGGGTGCAAAAATCATCACAATCATTCCAATCGGTAATGTATTGATAAAGCCAAGATTCGAATCGATCGTACGTGGCGGCGTCATAATGCTTTTTCAATCTGAACGCCCAGTCAAACGCAATCACGCTTAATGCCCAATCACGCTCTGCCAGCAATGTTTCACACTGCTCAAAAACGAAGTCTGCTTGCTTTGTGTCTAAACTTCGAAAACCATCGGCAGAGATCGCCCTCACCAAGCCGGTGCGCACTCGCTTCTCTGGGTACCCAATCTCACTTAACTGTTGAGTTAACGTTTCTACAATACTCATTGTTTTTCTTTCTGTACTTCCATTTCGATACGTTTAGCGTGAATCACTTTATTGGTGAACTATTTTGCTTGCTGTCTGCGTAACCACTCTTGTGCGGCATCACCCATGCTTGTTCCTTCTGCGTCGTTCATCCACTGCATAAAGCTGCGGTCAAACTTGAAACCGTCTCCACATTTGGACTTGAAGTAACGACGTACATTTTGAGTGCTCTTATAGGAAGACGTAATTAACGTGTTGTCTTCAATATGGTTTTTATGCCAATCCACTTTGCTCATATGTCTCTCCTTTTGTGTTTTGTAGCAACTCCTTGCTCAAAAGAAAGAGTGACATCTTCTATCAGCTACATCCACCTTGAGTCCTCGAATACTTCATTTTTGCCAATTCAGTCATATTTCCGTGGTTTATGTATTGTGCTGACGAGAATCCAAATTGGAACGGGACACGAATATTTACATATCTCGTTGTAATCAGTTTAAGAAAGAGTCGGTCTGCCATTAGGAACCTTCACTACTCAATAAAGGAATGAAAATGAAAGAAACGCTCCAACCAAAGCTTCAACGTCAGTTGGGGTTAGGGCTGTTAGCACTGCGCTTAAGTATCGCGTTGGTATTTATCATGTGGGCGCTAGATAAAGTGCTGGTACCAGAGCATGCAATGAAAGTGTTCTCTGGCTTTTATGGTTTAGATATATCGAGTGGATTTTCTGTCGCGTTAGGTATTGCCCAGTTGGTGTTCATCGGGATTTTTGTGGCTGGACTTTGGAAGAACCTGACTTACCTTGCGATTCTGGTATTACACGCAGGCTCGACTTTCTCTTCGTTTGCGAAGTACCTAGACCCGTTCAACAACCTATTATTCTTCGCGGCGTGGCCGATGCTTGCTGCGTGTTTCGCTCTCTACCTATTGCGAGATCATGACATCTATGTGTTGAGAAAACAGCCTCAAGCGGTTACGGCTTAACTCACCACCAGCGGCTGAGACACAATAAAAAAGGGAGGCTTCACACCTCCCTTTTGCTAACTGAATATCGGCACTTCTACCATCGAAGTATGATAAAACGCGTAACGCCCTTTACCCAATTGCTTCGCTCTGTACACCGCCATATCGGAACAGTGCAGCAGAATATCAATATCGCGCCCCACGCCCTCTGTGAGAACAACCCCAATTGACGCGGTTAAACTGATATCAATGCCGAAACGATCCGCCGTACTTTGCAATTTAGCGAGGAACTTGTCTAGCTTTAGCTCTAATTCACGCTTAGTTCGAAACTCTTGCGTTAACACCACAAACTCATCACCACCAAATCGACCTATGATGTCGCGCTTGTGGCCAAAACTCTCTCTCAACACCGCCACAAACAGAGCGATAACTTTATCGCCCGCTAAGTGACCGTATGTATCGTTGATGTACTTAAGGTTATCCATATCAAAGAAGACACAGGCTTTGGGTGTATTACTTAGAGATAAGGACTTCTCTGCCCCTCGCAAGAAATACTCCCGCGTGAGCAACCCACTTCGTGAACAAAACACGCCATTGCGGCTGGCTTGAAGAACTTGTTCAAAGTGCTCTTTTAACTCCATCGAGCTATCGTTGAACACCACCTTGCTCTCTTCTAAAAATCGGTCTAGAGGCTGCGTTAATCCAACGACTTGTTTACCCATCAATCGTGTTATCACAAGATAAATCGCGATGATAAGCAAGACGTTAACACCAAACATCGTTGTCCCTTCACCGAGTAAGCTGCTGAACTTGGCTTTTGAAAGTAAAATCCAAGGCGTGTCCTCGATCTTGCGGAACTCAATGTATGACAAATCAAATGGCGAAGAATAAGTGAAGAAGCCACCAGAAGAAGAATTCGATAAAGCGTGTAAATTGGCTTCCCGATCAAAGAGTTTTTCATAACCATAATTGAACAGATTGACACCAACATATTGTGCATCTCTGGAATGACTAATGACATTCAGCCCATCATCCAATAAGACACTATAAATATCATCTTCGTTGTCCGTTTTTAACGCATGTTGAATCTCACTAAAGTGAATCGATGCTGAAATGGTCCCCTGCAAATCCCCTAACAAGTCAAACATTGGACGGCATAGGACATACACAATATTGCCATTACTGATGTCTGTAAGTACATCGGTCATGACGGTCTTTTGGGTTCGGATTACTTGATGAAAATAGTCTCGATGTGCGATGGAATGGACTTTGTTATTGTGCGTGCTGACCATATTCCCAACGCCATCACTGAACCCGATCCCTGCCAATTCAAACGCTTCTTTATAAGACACAGCGCGAGAGGCTCGCTCTTTCAGCGACAATTCTGATTCGGTGAAATGCTCATCATTGCTCATAGCCCGCAACAAATCACGATACCCACCAACGATGGTTCCTAGGTTTACTTCAGCCGATTTCACGTGGTAGCGAGCAAGACTCTTTGCTTCATCGACTTGTTGGTAGGCCCAATAGGTAAAGTTGGTAAATAAAGCGATAAAGACAATTGGGACGGTGTAGCGGAGCGTTACGCTTTGAAGACTTCGAGATACATTCATGACTTAATTGTTGTTGTGACATTGTCGTATTTTAAAATACGTATTCTAATCGATGGGTGACACGTCTTATTTGCGCCCTTTAGCTGTAATCAGAGTACAAATTACATAAAATGCAAGCGCTGACGTTTGGCATTCTCATTAGCAAGAAAGCAAACAAATTATACCTACCCCTGTATATCGAAACAGCAACTTTCGCCCGAGTTACGACAAAACATTTTGCATGTACAACAAATGGTTTTTATCGATACGTTTCATTACTTTAAATAAACAATATAAATCTAATAGGAAGGGAGTTATTGATATTTTTGAAATCATATCCTCTTAACAAACTGTACCTTTGTAGCAAGAGTCACACTTTTTGGATCGTATTAGTATGAATTTTTCTACACCATTTCTAACAAATGAGATACATAAACTACACTTTGCATATCAATCTCTTGGATATGGACGTGCACTGTGGCTGGATCGCTTTCATGGAATAACCTCTCCGTAAAACACAAGCTGTTTTGCTTAGTTTTCTTCCCCATCGTTTTGTTGCTCTTTCTGGCGGGGCAGCAAGTCGTTAGGTTGTCGACTCAGGCTCAAGATCTTGAAAGAGCACATTTGTTTTCTGACTACATGGATCAGGTTTCGTATCTTTACAACCTGCCTAGCAATCCAGACGTAACCGATAAAGCGGTGATGATCAAAGGTACAACTGAGAAACTCAATGCCACCGCCACTCTCATTTTTGCCGATAAAGGCGTTGAAATGGCGGACTTATTGTCAAGCCTAGAAGAAGCAAGTTTGTCTCTCGCGACCAGTACAGACATGGATGAGCGTCTAGACTTAGCTGAATGGCGCGCCGACACTTACAAACAGATTCTTTTGGCTTTAGAAAAAGTCCCTTTTAACAATGCCACGGTTGAAATCCAAAACCATCTGTCTGCTTTAATGCAAATTGAGTGGCTAATGTTCTGGTCGAAAGAAGAAAACCGTTTAAGCCAGTACCTAATTTATTCCGTTGAACAAAACCAGTACTACGACACAGACATCGGTAGCGAGATTGAATCCTTAGTCAAAAATCAACAACTGTTCTTAGAGCGCTTTGTAACCCTTAATGCTAATCAACAACAAGTCGAGTTGTTAATCGAAACCTTCACAAATGAAGTATTCGTTCTTAGCCAAGAATTCCGTGCTTATCTGTTCAGTGAACAAGAGTTGAGTACCCTACCTCCCCAAGAAGTCGCGACAGGTTTGACTGCTCTAAACGGCCGTCTCGAACTGCTACAAAATGTCGATAATAAAATGACTGACCAACTTAATGCTGACGTTGATCATGCCATCTCCATTGCCAACCAACAGCGACTCATGTTCATCGGCGTGATGTCGTTAATCACCATTTTGGTCATCAGCCTCGCAATACGTTTAGTACGTAAAGTGACAGGCAACCTAAACCTTGTTCTCGAGTTTTTACGCCGCGACAGCTACAGCGAAGAGTCGCCGCTCGCAGAATTAGTCAAAGGCAAAGACGAGTTGAGCAAGTTCGCTCAGGAAGTAGAGCGCCTGAGTTACGAACGCGAACAAGCGAAAGTGAAATTAACCCAAGCAAAAGAGGATGCGGAGCGTGCGAAAGACGACGCGATTAAAGCCAGCAAAGCAAAAAGCAGCTTTTTGGCCAACATGTCGCATGAAATTCGCACACCACTTAATGGGGTAATTGGTATATCTGAAGTGCTTTCCGATACCTCATTAACAGCCACACAGCGTGATTACGTCGATACTATCGAAACCTCGTCTCAGTTACTACTTAGTCTGATTAACGACATTTTGGATTTCTCCAAGATTGAATCGGGCATGTTGCTGATCAGTCCACATTCAACCTGTGTGCGTGAATCTATCTACGACATTGCTTCTATTGTTTCTCCAAAAGCCAAAGAAAAAGGCATCGACCTTAAGGTAAACATTAGCCGTAATACTCCATTCCGCTTGATGATTGATGATCACCGTTTACGCCAAGTGATCATGAACTTTATGTCCAATGCGGTGAAGTTTACCGAAAGTGGCACTGTGTGCCTGTCAGTATCAACCCATTCCGTGTCGGGCTCTTACGCGGTAATGGAGTTTTCAGTGCAAGATTCCGGCATCGGCATTGATGAACAACAGCAGAAAAAGATATTCGAACCCTTCGCACAAGAAGACGACTCTACAACGCGCCAATTTGGAGGCACTGGGCTTGGCTTAGCGATCAGCACGCAACTGGTAGAGCTGATGGGTGGAAAGATCCAATTGGAATCTGAGAAAGGCCAAGGGAGCCGCTTCTTCTTCCAACTGACTTCTTCCGTAGTCCAACTAGATTTTGACTCAAAACATACCGCTCATAACAGTCAGATTTGGTTGGTTTGTGACGACCCGAATATGGAAAGTACCCTACGTGATGAGCTTAATTTCTATCGCATCGCGATGCATCAATCCGTTACGTCATTAGATGAGCTACCGACATGGATCAATGACAAAGAACAGGTGGTTGTGATCTATGCCGAGACTCGTCCTAATGCAGCCAAAGCCAATGAAGACATTTTCCACAGACTGGAAACACAGAATGTTCGTCTGTGTTTAGTGAAGCATTTACATAGCGGTCAATTTGACTTCGGTCAGAGCGTGAGTGCCATCATTACTCAACCGCTGCTTGGTCAACGTTTAGTGAAAGCACTTGAAAGCTGCGAAGCAAAATTCACCCAAAAAGCACAACTAGCCGTAACCAGTGTCGCGAATACCAGAGCTAAAATATTGGTGGTTGATGACAATACAGTAAACCAAAAAATTGCTGGATTGCACGTGACCAAAGCGGGCTTCCCTTTCGATTTAGCTGCAAATGGTGCCGAAGCCGTTGAAATGTTCAAAAAGAGCCAATACGCATTGATCTTAATGGACTGCATGATGCCTGTCATGGATGGCTTTGAAGCGACAGAGAAAATTCGTCAGATCGAGCAAGATGAAAACCGCAACTACCGCATCCCTATTATCGCCTTAACCGCGAGTGTGGTGGATGACGATATTCAGAAGTGTTTTGATGTTGGTATGGACGACTACGTCCCGAAACCGTTCAAAGCGAATGTGTTGAAAGAGAAACTGGCAAAAGCTGCTAACGTACCAGTTGTCGACGCTACGATTAACAACATCAGTCCAGCCCCAGTTAGTCATGTGGATAACCATCAAGCAGCAGATCCAAAAGAAGAGCCTTCAATCACGATCCTACCGAGTCGCTCCGAGCGTATTCTGTTAGTTGAAGATAATACCGTAAACCAAAAAGTAGCGTCATTGTTGTTAAGTAAAGCTGGTTATGAGTTTGAGATTGCAGAAAATGGTCAAATTGCTGTGGATATGTTCCAACAAGATAATGGCTTTGACATCATTTTAATGGACTGCATGATGCCGGTGATGGATGGCTTCCAAGCGACCAAAGAAATCCGAGCATATGAAAGAAACTCTGGTCTACCGAAAACACCGATCATTGCATTAACCGCCAGTGTTGTGGATGACGATATTCAACGTTGCTATGACTCAGGTATGGATGCCTATGTACCGAAACCGGTGCGGAAAGAGAAACTTCTTCATCAAATTGAAAGCGTGATTTAACGAAAAGGTTGATGGATATGCATACCGATTTCTTTATTTCCAAAAACAGCATGGCGAGAGGATTGACGACTGCGCTGATTGCCTTCGCGTTGCTCATGTCGTTCGATAGCGAGGCTCTAGCCGCGGATCAATACGCCATATTCTCTCTCGACTCAGAGTTTAGTGAATTAAATATTACCAAAGCGAGAAAACTCTACCGTGGAAAAACCAAACGCTTACAAGGGAAACGAATTGAACTGTCAGACTGGCCAGACACATCGTCAGAGCGATCTGAGTTTTATCGCTATTTACTTAACAAGAACGTCGCACAGATGAATGCGCATTGGGCGAGTTTGTCTTTTTCTGGCAAAGCACGTCCGCCTAAAGTCATTGATAGTTCAGATATGAACGCTCTATTGGAATGGATGAAAGAAAAACCTAATCGCATAGGTTACGCACCGGTGAGTAGTCTGCCTTCTAATGCACAAATCCTCTACGTAGTCAGTTCGGAGAAATAATATGAAGAAATCACTCATCGCAATTGCACTAAGTGGTCTGGCTTTTCCGAGCTTCGCAACCATAGAAATTACCGATAATTTATCACTCAGCGGATTTGGTTCAACCTCGTGGGCGACATCCGATAACGAGACACCACTGCTGGTCAATCGCTTTATCGATGACGAAAACTGTTACGACTGTGATACAACGTTTGGTGTGCAACTCGACTTCTTTTACGATGCTTTCAAAGCTTCTGCACAAGTGGTGAAACGTCCACAAGATCATTGGAGTGAGCCGCAATTAGAATGGGCATACTTGGCGTACACCTATGGAAACGTTGAGTTTCGAGGTGGTCGCTTAAGAATGCCTGTCTTTCTCGCTTCGGAGTACTACTACGTGGGACATGCCTTTACCCCTGCTCGTCCACCAAATGAGGTTTACGACAGCATCTTAGGCATCACCGCTTACAATGGTTTGTCGGTGCTTTGGAATTACGACTTGAACGACAGCATGACGTTAACCACGACACCTTTCATCGGTTTCCATGATGAAAGCACGGTCGACTTTAACGCCAATACCGAATTGACGTTCAAGACCAATGAAATGTACGGCGTTAACTTCATTCTGAGTGGTGATTACTACCGTTGGAACTTTACCTATTTAGACTCCAACTACGACCAAGAGACGAAACTTACCAACCTCACTACGAATATCCCAGGGGTTGGTGTAGTGCAAGTGCCAGATCAAACTCTGAACGCTAAAGACCAAAGCATCAAGCTGTTTTCTCTTGGGGCAGAATACGAGTTTGATGCGCTAACGTTAACCGTTGAAGGCCAAACCAACGACATCGCTTCTGCCTGGTACGTTCAAGGGACATATAATCTCAACAGATTCACACCATACGTGACTTACGGCCAACAGTTTGATGACCACGAACATCGTGTCGGTGACAGTTACCTGTTCGGTGTGAGATACGATGTTCATTACAACATTTCACTCAATGCAGAGTGGCAACACTTCAACGCTTATCGCAATGCCTCTGGTGCGTTTGTTAACACACCACCGGAAGATGAAGCAAATCTTTACACCATCATGGTTAACTTCGTCTTCTAACCTTAGTCAGTTAACTACAAGGCAGGTCGAACGTTCTCGACCTGCTCTGCTTTGAAGTCTCTTGATTTACTCACTCAACACATCACTTGTTTCGGTTTATCATCACCACGGAGAGGATCGTCAAAGTCATCCCTACGGCATGAAACCAAGTAAAAGACTCACCCAGTATCAGAATCGCGCAAAGCGCAGTCATTGCAGGGCCAACATTGCTCACCAAACTTAAATGCGCCGGATTTAACCTCGCCATCGCGGCCGCAATCAAATAAGACGGAATCACAGTACAAAACAATCCAAGTAATACACCAATGATGATAAGTTCATGACTCAATGTTTGTAGATCTAAGTCGCTGAAAACCAGGTGAACTAGAATCGCTACACCCGCACTGCCCATCCCGATGCTAGTAAAGATTGTACTACCAAGCTTGGCGATACTCCCTTTACTCATCACTAAGTAAACTGCAAAGACAAAAGCAGACAAGACTGCTAATCCACCACCTAACCATATCTGATCCCCATATTGAGAAAGGTCGTGGGCAACAATCAATCCAACGCCTACATAACCAACCAAAGCCGCGATGATGACATTACGATTAGGTACTTGAGCTTGCGTTAACCACATGATCAACACAACAAACGTTGGAAATAGGAAAAGCAGCAAGCGCTCCAATTGAGCGGAAATATAGTTAAGTGCAGTAATGTCTAAATAGCTAGCTAAGTAATAGCCCAACACACCAATTGCCGCAGCTTTTAATCCGTGGCTTTTCACTTGTGTCCGATGTTCAGATTTACGCAGCATCCAAAACAAAATACAAAGATACACGGGCAATGAACTCATCGCTCGCAGCGTCATGATGCTAACGGCATCACCACCATGCTGATAGGCCATTTTGACGAAAATGGGCTTGATAGAAAAAAGTAATGTTCCCGCGAGTGCAAACAATACGCCTAATGTGACCGAATTGATCGGTTGTTTGAAGGGCTTAGTTGGCTTGTTTTCTGAATGTGGATTGGATTCGGATGCCGTATTCATTGTCTCTCCTTGATAACACATTTTCTGTTCATACAAGGCTACGAGATAGAATACCATTCTGGCTGCATCTACTCGCAGCCAGGCACAACTCAACCTACCGACTGCTTGGCATTAGAAGGAGGAGCCACCAAAGGTTGGTTGTGCGGATGATCATTTTACTTTCCTATTCGGGTAGAAGATTCAGACTAACCATTGAACATATTTAGTTCAAGCTTACGATCTCTAAAATAGTACTCTTTATCGTGTTGTCCGACCTCTCTGAGCACACGACACGGGTTACCAACGGCAACCACATTGGCAGGAATATCCTTAGTTACGATACTGCCCGCGCCAATCACCGAGTTTTCTCCGATCGTCACACCCGGTAATACCACCGAGTTTGCACCAATCCATACGTTATCTCCAATTCGAACCGGCATATTGAACTGCGCGACGTCTCGTCTCAAATCGGGATCGATTGGGTGCCCTGCCGTTGCAATGGTTACATTAGGTCCAATCATCACGCTATTCCCAATGTAGATGTAGGTATCGTCGACCAAAGTAAGATTGAAGTTCGCGTAAACATTGTCACCAAAGTAAGTGTGACAGCCCCAGTTCGCTCTTAAAGGCGGTTCGATGTAACAATTCTCACCTACAGACGCGAGCAGACGCCCGAGTATCTCGCCCCGCTTTTCTGATTCCGAAGGACGTGTGTGGTTGTAATCGTATAAGGTCTCAAGACATTCGGTTTGCATTGCCGCCAGCTCTTCATCATTACAGAAGTAGACTTTTTGACTGTGCAACATGGTTTTCTTATCCATTATTATTCCTGTTGAGGGGGATGTTCTTGGTTGAAATTTAGCAGAGTGAGGATAAGAAAGGCTTGCCAAAAGTCATGAAATTCATGCGTCATCCAAGAAAGAAAGTAAGAAATTATTAGCGAAGGAACATGGG
The DNA here is from genome assembly GCF_002887615.1 of Vibrio jasicida 090810c. NCBI lineage: Bacteria > Pseudomonadati > Pseudomonadota > Gammaproteobacteria > Vibrionales > Vibrionaceae > Vibrio > Vibrio jasicida. The sequence continues at coordinate 544,083 of NZ_CP025792.1, forward strand.
CGAAGATAAAGGGATTCGAGCCACAATTGGAAATGCGAACAAAAATCAAAAATGCCGCAAAGTTCGAATCTTGCGGCATCTTTCTAAACTGGCTTGTTTGTTTTCTTGCGATTTTCCAAGCGCGCTTTAAATTTCTTATTTCGGCGCTTTAAGGCTCGGAAGAATTTCGACTCTTCGTGATACCAACCAATAACGCTAATGGGGAAGCCCACCAGCATCATGATGAAAACATCGGCAGGAAACTGATCGGTAATATCCCTTACCGTTTGCAGCTCACCAAAGATAAACAAGCCTATAACCTTGCCAACCAACAACGCACAGCAAATCATCAAGAAAGACTTCATTATGTAGTGCCATTTGCCTTTCTTGCGCTCTTCTCGCCAATACACGTATTTGTGCTCGCGGTTGTACATTTCCCCCTCCGTTTAAGTGACATTGTCACCATCAGTCTGCGAAATGGAATGTTGGTGCGAGACGGCAAGCTCGCACTACTTTAATCATAGTGCGATTGGAGGGCGTTGCTTGTCAGACCAATAAGAAATGACGGGGATTTTACTGAGCGGTCCACATTTGTTTGTAAGAGCGCAATTCTCGGTTGGACTCATCCAAACCAAACATGCCTGCTAGTGCTTGCAGTTTTTGTTTGTAGCGTCCTAATGCGCTTTCATCGTCAGTCATGATCGCGAATTCTGCGAAATAACCGATACCTTCAAGGTGATCAAGCGTGATATGAAATTCACCGACAAAGTAGATACTGCGAGTCTTCTTAGTATGAAGAATGACCTCGTAGCCCATGTTCTCCAACATGCTTTTTGCTGCGTGAGACTTGGTGATGTCTGTCGCTTCGCAACGATCTTCTTCCGGACCTTTAACAATCCAAAGCTTAATGCCAGATGGCTCAATTTCCCGAATCACCAAGCTTTTGTTTTCATTGGTTAGTTTGCGATCAGGTGTATCGTAAAACCAATCTGATTCTTGGTTATCTTCGAACATCACCTCGTGTTGTAAGCTGCTTAGCGCGGTTAAAAACGCTCGCTTGTATTTCACTCGGTATTTCAATTCAACTTCAAACTGGCCCTGAAAATGATCTTCTGCACTCATGTACATTCCCCATAATTTATAGCTTTAAATTTGAATTTATCATAAACCTTGAAATGATGACAACACGCTGTCATTATTTTAGGCGTTACCATTTTAGAGGAAAAGTCATGAAAAGAATCGTTCACCTCGCAATATACGAAGGAATTTCTGACTGGGAGTTTGGCTACGTGATAGCGCATATAAATTCTCCAGAGTTTCAACAAGACAATCACAGTTACGAGGTCAAAACAGTAGGTAGGGACAAAAACTCCGTAAAATCTAAAGGTGGTATCACAATGCTTCCTGATTTGACTTTGGAAGAATTGAATCCACTCGACAGCGAAATGTTAATATTGTGTGGCTCTGATAATGCGGCTATCGGAGGTATCAGCGATTTCATTCAAAAAGCAAGACTATTCATCGAACAAAACAAATCTATTGCTGCCATATGCGGCGCAACGGCAGCTTTAGCCAAAGAAGGCCTGTTAGACGAGAGGTCACATACAAGTAACTCCAAGGAGTTTATGGAGATGACGGGTTACTCCGGTAGCAAATACTACGTTAATGCGCCTGCCGTTACCTGCAATCGTGTTATTACTGCAAGTGGTATCGAGCCTGTAGCTTTTGCGATCGAGATATTTAAAACTTTGAATCTATACTCAGAAAAAACATTAAATTCATGGGAAAAGCTATTTTATCAACGAGACATCAACGGATTCTTTGAATTGCTCGGTGAGGTGAAAAGCAATGCGTGATGCCAAACAAGACCTAAGTACACTAGCGCTTTCTATATTCGAACTTAATGGACATTTCCTTGCCATCGCTGAACATATCGCAACACAAGCAAACTTAACTGCAACACGCTGGCAAATATTAGGTGCAGTGGAAAACCACCCTTTTACCCAAGCAGAAGTCGCTCGCAAGATGGGTATTACACGCCAGAGCGTTCAAAGAACAAGCAATCAACTCATAGACGACGGTCTTCTAGAAACCATTGAGAATCCTTCACACCAGAAAGCTAAATTGCTTCGTCCAACATCCAAAGGATATGAAGTTTTATCAAAGATCACTCCTTTTCATAAAGCTTACGCAGAAGAATTTTGCAATCAAGTTGGAGAGGAGAACATGCATGAGCTCGTCGAAAACATAACCAAACTAAACAACATAATTACTCAGATAAACAAGTAACTTTAAGCTAAAGGCCGATAAGCATTAACGCTCTAACACTCCTACGTTAATGCTTACGAAACACCCAAATAGGACCAATCAGTAAAAACTGAACGTCTTCAAAAAACGATGGTTTCTTCCCTTCAATCTTGTGTCCGATAAACTGGAAAATCCAAAGCACACCAAACAGTAGCATCGAAATCTGTAAAACTGGCCAACCGAGTATGTCCATCGACCAGATCAGGCCGATACATGCAACGGTGTAACCAATCATCATCATGAATACGCTGAGAGACAACCGGAAGTAGAAGATCCACGCGGGTAAAGCAACGACCCACACCCAATTGAGATTGAATCCAAACAAAGGAATTTGCGGAATAGACCAAATCAACCCAACTACGGATAAAAAGATACCCGGCACCGCCACTTTATGAATCTTTTGATTGATTGGGTTTTGATGGCTTTCACCGTAGGCTTCTAACCATTCAGAGAGTTCACGCATAACTTCACCTTTAACATCGATATAACATTTGTATAGTTGGTACGAGTTAAAGGTGCGAGTTTTTGTCCGAAGATATTGATAATAAACAAAGTATCTGTGATCAAGCACAAACTATGTTACCGATATCCCAATGAAATACGCTGCACTTTCGTTAGTTTAGCAACCACCTTAGAAGAGCTCTTTTGAAACATACTAGAAACTAAAATACCTCACTGTACAGATTCGTTACATGTAAACAACCGATTTTCAAAAACGAGCATGGTTGTATGATTTCTGAATATGAAGAGTCACACTATGCAAATGCTTGATTACACCTATATTATCTATTAGGTACAATGCAATAAATCCTTTGCTACCAATGAGATAAGGTAATCTTTCATGCATTTTATCAACTGTAGTTGTTATCACTTGTCAATCGAAAATGGCACCTACGCCAAATTTGTAGAAAAACAAAACTCTAGAGAGAATTTTCGAGATTTTGCTGCTACTGCTCTAGAAAAAGTGGTTGAGAACGGCAGCACTCAGCAATATGTTTTTCAAAACGATTCAGATGTAAAAAAAGAGTTTTTGACATATCTAAGTAATGCTGACTATTGGACAGTATTTTGCGAGTTGATGACCGGATACTTAATCAGCAGTCAACAAATCTCTCAAAAATCTGTTGAACGTATGGGCCGAAAGGTAACCCCTGGCAGTTTACTGCTCATTCACTATAAACCTACCGACAACGACGTTGATGTCCTTGTACTAATAAAAATGGAACAAGAAGAGTTTGCAAGTGTTGAAGATTTTGAGCATCAGTTTGGTTTGCCGGCTGAAAAACGAGCGTTAAACACAGCAGTAATAACATTTTCAGAAAATGACAAACAGGAATTGTATGTATCAAGGACACTAGCATTCTGGGTAAACTTCTTGGGTGTAGCTCCCCTTCGTGAAGATCGGTTGAATACATTCAATGCATTCAAAGCAATAGATAAGACCTTAACTACAAAGGTAAAGAATAAAGGGTATAAAGCTGATCACTTGATGCTAAGAAACCATTTACTTACCTACTTGCGTAACAAAAGTAATGATGTAGTTTCATATCAAGAGCTTATTGAAGAAATTTTCGCAAAACACGTCCCATTGAATCGCGATTTTGATACAAAATCATTAGTCTCCGACTTACAAAAACACCCTTCCAAGTCTAAAGATGGTTTTGATGGTCAGTTTAGAGTCAATATGGAAGACATAAACGCTAAACGCCGAAAACTTCCGATAGCTTTATCTGATGGTATCGAGTTAAATTTGACTGACGGTGTTCTAGGCTTAGAAGAGACGATAATACCTCATGAAGAAGACGGCAGAAAAGGTATAATAATATTTTCCGAAGTTGGCTATGATCACTTTAAAAAAGACAGTGAAAGTAATTAATGCTACTAAATGAACTTAAAAGGATTTGGAGTAAACCTATCGAACAATGGGATAAGTCAGAGGAAGGCTTCACCCGTTTTTGCGCGTCTGCTCGTTTAAATGAAGTTAACCTTGAAGACGCCAGTAAGTTAACTGATTTACTGAAAAGTTATGCAAGCCATCAAGATAAAATTATCGTTAGGTTCTATGAGTATGAAGGAGCAGATTCAACTCAATTAAGCAACACAATGAGCGCAGAAAAATTTGAAAGTGCTCATGACAAACTATTAGATAAGATTCGCTCTTGTGAGGTTGATGACATCGTTTCAATTCAAATTGAGATTCATAAGAAGCAAGCAAATCTTTCTAGTGAAAACTCTTTTTTAACTCACATTTACTCAATGTCATCACTGTCTAACTACATAGAATCACTGAGTTTAGAAGAATTGAACAATCAGTTTGTTAAACATTTTTATGCCAACAACATTAATAGTTGCATTTTCGCTGTACACGAAGACATGACATATAGCAAAACTGACTATTTTCATTTCGTACCCGTATCAGCTTTAGCTACTTTTATCAAAAAAGACAGCTTTAGCATTAAGAGATGTAATGACGTCGTTAAGATACGTGATAGACAATGTAGTTTTGCGAATGCATCTACATGGCCATGGATTCCTGACCATTTTAAGTTTGAATCGGCACCTCACAAGAGTCTGCGCACAATCTACGAAGCATTCAATGCCCTCTTAAATGTCAGCTTGCTTAGCTTCGTTGCAAATAGAACTTACATATCCAACAGTCTTGTGTCTTATTTTCTTAACGGTATAAAGGACCTGTCCACTGAACACGATATTGCCTCACTTAAACACATAAACGCAGATTCCTTATGGCAACTATACCTTTGGATATATAGCTCAGGACGCTCCAGTGACAAACTAGGTATCGCGAGAAACATAATTCCACTCTATGTTGATGACGTACTTCTGACTGATAATCAAGTCTTGATATCTGCGGGTTCGAGCTTTGAACTTTCACAAAAAGAGGATGTTAAGAGCTATATCGACTCTACCAATAAACTAGCAGAACAAGTATTTGCAACGTCTCAGAAAGCTAGTGATATTGCCGAAAAGATAGCTAACTCAATAAAAACGGGTGTCTGGACAATCTCTACATTTGTCGTATCAACTCTTCTATTCCGTATTTTTAGTAAAGGTAACGATTTAACTTCAATATCAGAGCTATTTGCTTTTGTTGGTTCTCCTTTGTTTGTAACGATAATTGCGTTTGCACTTTTCATGTTCACTTGCTTATTCGCTCTAGCCTTTTACGAATCATGCACCGAACAAAAGAGATTCAAAGAAATGTATGATGCGAGTAAAGAGGTGTACCGAAATGCTCTAACAGAAGATGACATCAAAAGAATCTTGTCTAATGACAAGCATTATTTGGCTAACGACCGCTTTATTACCAAAAAACGTACCTTTTACACTGTCATTTGGCTAGTTATATTATGCGCTTCGGCGCTAACTTTATTGCTAGCATTAAATCATAATGCAGGCTCGGTTCCTGAACCTGCAACAGTTACCGTACTCGACCAAACTCAAAAATTGATTAATAAGGGCATTAATCATTAAGTCAAACTTGCACAGATGTGAATCATTAGTCCATTTACTGGGAGTGAAACTTTACCTTCCAGTTTCAACTAAACAACAAGATATCAGGGCCAAATGGAAAGCTGCTTTCTGCACACATGAAAGTATCAAGAAATTGCTCTAACTCTTTAATATTCTTCAGTAATCCTCTTTCAAACCCATGACTTGCTTCTACTCATACTGCGGTAATAGAAGCTTTAACGCCTGACTAACCTGCCCTTTTTCTGCACTACTCAAAGACCCCATCAGCTCATGTTGCGCTTGAAGGTGTTGCTCTATCAGAGAATCAATCAGCTCGAAACCTTTTTCTGTGAGTTCGACAGTGACGCTGCGGCGGTCTTCTTTACTGTGCTCACGTGCAATCAGACCTTTCTTCTCTAGCTTATCAAGCCTATTTGTCATGGCACCGGACGTCAGCATCATGGATGAAATCAGCTCCGATGGCGTTAAACGATATGGCTGACCACGGCGTCGCAGCGTTGCTAATACATCAAACTCGCCCATTTTGAGGTCGTAACGTTTGTGCAGCTCGGCGACGTGGTTCTCCATGTGCTTTGCGATTCTCATCAAACGCCCCATGATCGCCATCGGTTCGGTGTCGAGCTCCGGCTTTTCCTTAGCCCACTGGCTTACCACTCTGTCAATTGCGTCCATTACCCTTTCATCTCCAAAGACATTTTGATTTACGAATTTATTTTAACATAAAGATACTTTACAAAAAGCCATCTCGAGCGTACCTTTACAATAAATTATCTCAACGTAAAGATATTTAACATGAACATTTTACTCGCGATGATTCCGGCGTTTTTTTTGGGGCACCACTTACGCCGTGACACAATTTACTTTGCCAGACTGGCCGCCAGTGTTGCTTGGCGCCCTGCGCGCTTTGCCGGCTGGCCTTTTGTTGCTTGCTATCAAACCAACATTACCAAAGAAACAAGATTGGAAGATCTTACTGGTACTCGGCACAATCAATATCGCCCTCTTCTTCGGACTCATCTTTGTTATGGCGTTGACCTTGCCTTCTGCGATTTCTGGAGTGGGTATGATTTCTGTACCTGTGTTCGCCATGTTATTTGGTTGGGTTGTGTACAAGCGACAACCAAGTTTGATTCAAGGGATAAGCGGCGCAGCGCTGATTGCACTGGCGTGGTTCCTGTTTGACCCTAGTTCGATCACACTTAACCCTATTGGCTTAATCGCAATGCTATCTGCAATCATGTGTATCGTTATCGGCAGTAGCGTCACTAAGTCTCTAGGGACAAGAATGCACTGGTGGACGGTTCTAACGTGGCAGCTCATTTTAGGCGGTATCATTCTTTCTATCGCCGCAGTCATCTTCGCTAGCTTTGATCCAGAGCCGTATGTGAGCGCCCTACAAAACGCATCATTGAGAAACGTCGGTGGTTTATTGTGGGTTATCGTACTCAACACCGCGCTTGGTTATGGCATGTACGTGTGGCTATTGCAACGCATGTCGGTGGTGGACTTTACCTTCGGTGGTATAGCAAACCCAGTTGCTGGCATTGTTTCTGGTTTAGTATTGATGGGCGAAAGCTTCACTCCCGTTCAATACAGCCTAATGCTAGGCATGATCCTGATGTCACTCGTTCCGCAACTGGTGATGTCGTTCAAACAAAAACGCAGCATCAATAACGCAAAGCCTTGTGAGTCATAACGCTCTGCAACGGAGAAACAAAAAGCCCGAGTTTATGAAGTGACCCCGTAAAGTTGGACATTTCTGTTAAGCGGCTTTCAAGGCCTGAGTTCGATACTCTATCGGAGTCAGGCCTTTTAGCTTCACCTTTATACGTTTGGTATTGTAGTACTCGATGTATTCTTTAATTTGCTCTATCAGAGTATCTGCATCTTCAAAGCTCTGGTTGTGATACATCTCTGTTTTAAGTAAAGCAAAAAAGTTTTCTGCAACAGCATTATCCAAGCAGTTACCTCTTCTCGACATACTTTGTATTAACCCACTCTCTTCGATTTTTTGCTGATATTGTCGATGCCGATATTGCCAACCTTGATCGCTATGTATAATTGGCTTTGAGTTCGGTCTAAGCTTTGATATCGCTTCCGTCAACATATCAATGACAAGCGGCAAACAGGCATTTTTAGCTACTCTATAAGCAACCACCTCTTGAGTAAACAAGTCGACAACCGGAGACAAGTACACTTTCTGCTCTTTGACTTTGAACTCCGTAACGTCAGTTACCCACTTTTCATCTGGCTGGGACGCACTAAAATCTCTTTCAAGTATGTTGGGAGCTGTTCTTCCAGACTCACCTCGATATGAACGGTACTTTTTAATCCTGACCGTTGATTTAAGGTTTAGCTGAGCCATAAGCCTTTGAACCGTCTTGTGATTCAACATGAAGCCTCGCTTTTTTAGTTCCAAGTGAATACGGCGGTAGCCGTATCGCCCCTTATGCCCATGATAAATTGACTTTATCAACCGCAGTTCACTTTCGTAACTATCAGTACGCTTGCTCGCTTGAGCCTGATAATAAAAGACACTTTTCGCCAGTTGCAGAGTTTGCAACAGGTGCTTCAGTGGGTACTTACCTTTAAGAGTTAGAGCTATGACCGCTTTTTCTTTGTTCGACGGTTCTTTTCTTGCTCCAACTCTTCCAACTTTTTTAGAACAGCATTCTCAGTTCGTAAGTAGATCAACTCCTCTCTTAGCTCCTCAAGTGTCATTTCATTATCTGGTTTAGTGGTACGTTGAGGCTGCTGTTTCATTGAAGGTCTTCCTTTCTGGCGAATTTTGAGCCCTTTGATACCGAGCTCGTTAAATCTTTTGAGCCAGACAGATAGTATCCCAGGGGACGAGAGGTTAAATACTGCGCTAGTGTGCGAAAGAGACCAGTCATTCGTCCACATTAAATTTAATGCTTTTAGCTTTGTTTGAGCAGAAACAGCATGTTTAGTTGGTAAAAATGAAGCTGCACCATGGATAGCAAAAACTTGGGCCCAATACCGAATCTGTCTCGAAGAAACTGAATATTGCTTTTCTAAATAACTAGATGACGTACCATTTAAGCATTGTTTAGCAATGACACATTTTAGCTCGCGGCTATATTTGGACATAAAAAGACCCCCAATAATTAGTGTCCAACTATGGGGGGTCAGTTCATTATGCTCGGGCTTTTTGATTCTGCATGCTTCACTTCACCGTTATCGGCTTATCTTTCACACCAGCGTAAAACACCAAAATCTCTACCGGCTCATCACCCGTATTTGCGCCAAAATGCCATTGGTCGACGACTTCCGCAATTGCATCTCCGGCTTTCAGTACGATCTTCTCTTCATTCTTTTTCGTGACAGTGATTTCCCCTTTCAGCACAATGCCTGCATTAATGACAGGATGTTGGTGCATGGGAAGCTGCACGCCCTTGGGGACGGTAATTTTTAAAATGGTGACTTCCGGTTGACCTTTGGGGTATTCAGGCAACGTAGTGCCATCCCAACTGGTTGTCGTCTTTAGGACTACGTCAGCCTCTACTGAATCTGGCAATTGAGTGTCTGCCCATACAGAGCTAAACACCAATGAAAGTGCAATCACTGCGGTTTGAATCGGTTTCAAAACCCTCTCCTTGTCTATTAATAACCTTTGGTTAAACAGTAAGAGAGGATGGAAGATGATGACGAGCGGATGTGAAGAAGTGTGAACGAAACAGCGAAGCCTATTGCCACGATACAACAGCCTACTCTGTTGTTGAGCTGAGCATCACTCTTCTACTAGGTTGATTTCGATGCGCTCTTTACCCTTGCCGATGTTCTTTCGTTTAAGTTGAATGCGCCCAACTTCCGAAGTGTTCTTTAAATGAGTGCCGCCACACGGAACTTGTGCGAAACCCTCAACTTTCCAGTAGCGGCGCTGTTCGCTGGTATCAGAAAAATCACTAATGATGTCAGCGTGAGAATCAATAACACTTTGAGCTTGTTGTTGCAGTTCTGGCAGCAATGGTTTAACGCTCTCGTGCCATTCAAAATCAATCCGGCTTTTGTCGGCAGAAATGTGCGCTCCCACCTTGGTCATCTCAGGAAAGCGCTGAGTCACGACTTCAAGAATCACTTCCGCGGCAAAGTGCAGTTTCATCAAAGCATAACGACGCGCCCAATCAATCTGAGTTGTCACGACTACGCCAGCTTCAAAGTTCGGCTCACGTTCCAGTGTATAAACAATGGATAGACCTTGCTTCTCCGCCTTTATCACTTGGATACCACCGATGGTGCCTACATCGCTTTCTTGACCACCAGACTCGGCGTAAAAGATGGTTTCTTCTAGCTCGATACAAGGTCCGTCTACGCGACATACGGTAGATTCCAACTTAACTTGATACGGGTCATCCCAAAATACTTTGTGCGTCATTGCCTTCCCTGCAATTTATTGTGGTGATGCCCTACTTTAGGTGACTTTTATATCAATGCATAGCGTATCTGTGTGATTCTCTGCCCGATTCCATCCATAAAAAATGCCCACCGAATCGGCAGGCATTCTCTATTTCACAAAGTTTTAGCGCTAGATAGTGCCTTTATTGGGAAAGCTTTTTCATTTGTAAGCCCATAAAGATGAAGCTGATGCCTTCAATCAGTAGCGAGATACCCACAAATGTACCCAATAGCGTAGTTGAGAATGCAGGATCATCGAGCAACATGAAGAAATAACCACCGATAAGCACTGAAATTACGCCACTGAATACAATCACGTTGCTGCTTGGTAGGCTCCGGTTGCTCAAACCAAAGAAGATACGAGTCAAACCGTTTAAGATCATCACAATCACCATCAACATTGTAATGGTTACTAAGCCTGCTAGTGGCTTAAATAGGATAAACAAACCGCCAACAATATATAAAACGGCACTTAAGACGTACCAAAGTTTCTCTTTCCAAACGTTAATGGAAAACGTGTGGTATGCCTGAACCAGACCACTGAACAACAGAACCGCACCAACAATGGTCGAGATCGTCACGCCAGCCAAAACAGGCAAACTCATGGCTCCAACGCCCATTAATGAGATAATGACGCCGACAATGACGAAGTACTTCCAGCCTTTAGACAAAAAAGTCGGTTGTTGTGATTGATTAGAATTTTCCATTGAATGCCTCTTAAATTAAACGCAAGCCGCCTTTTCAGTCTAGTCTAATAAAACCGTAGAGAGTTCACAGACTTAACAGAAATACGTGTCCCGTTTGCAGAATTGGATGTTAAACCCGTATCACATCATCGCCTATACACTATTTTTGAATAATAAGATTCACGATTGTTAGATTAAAGCAGTGCAAAACAAAGAGATGGGGAGTAGGATTGGCGGCTTTCTAACGCTTGCTGCTTGATTTTTTGTTTTGAGATTCTCACTCCCAGTTTTCAGGCCCGTTTTGAGGATGACATTTTGCTCGATCATCATATTCGCACTTTCATTTCAGAAAAGCTGAGTGCCGTCGGCATCAATAGCGATCCATACGGAATAGAGCTCACCAGTGTCTTTATTTTGTCGAGCCTCGCTGCTGCTGCGATCAGTTATTTGATTGTTCACCACCTTATCGTTCGCTCTGCCAACAATGTGTTGCAAAAAACCAATAAACCCTTGGCAGACAGCTTTACGAAATACGATGTTTTAGAAAAACTCTCACTGCTGATTCCAATTATGGTTTTGGATGTCTTTATTCCATTAGCCGTTGGTCATTATGGCTGGTTAGCCAACATCTTTGACCGCATTTTAAGTATTTCGATTTTGGTCATCTTTATTTGGATGATTTTCGCCCTACTTGATGCCTTGAATGACATTGCCACCTTTAAAGGCATTACGAGAAAAATGCCGATCAAGAGCTTTGTTCAGCTTATTAAGCTCTTTACCTTCTTTGTAGGTGTTGTCGTATCGATGTCGATATTGGCCAATGAATCCCCTGTTATCTTCCTCTCTGGATTGGGGGTCGCGACAGGTTTTGTCATGCTAGTGTTTAAAGACACGATATTAGGATTTGTCGCGGGTATTCAGCTTTCTGCAAACCGCATGATCAGCTTGAATGATTGGATTCAGATGGACTCATACGGCGCCAACGGTACGGTAGAAGAGATTTCATTAACGACAGTAAAAGTACGAAACTTCGACAATACCGTTAGTATGCTGCCCGCTTACGCACTGGTTCAAAATGCATTCATTAACTGGCAAGGCATGTCCGACTCCGGCGGTCGACGCATCAAACGTGCCGTCAATATTGATGTCACCTCAATTCGATTTTTATCTGAGCAAGAAATCGAAAAGCTCAAGAACATTCGAATTCTACGTCAGTACATTTACGAAAAGTCTCGTGAGATCAATGACTACAATGATGAAATGAGCGAGGAACCTGCGTTGGGTAACCTTCGTCAAATGACCAATTTAGGAATGTTCCGTGCGTACGTGAATGCTTATTTGAAAGCGAACAAGGACATCCATCAATACATGTTAATTATGGTGAGGCAGTTAGAGCCGACACCCGAAGGGATTCCAATCCAAGTTTATGCGTTCACGAATAATACCGACTGGGCTTATTACGAAGGCGTTCAGGCGGACTTGTTTGATCACATCTACTCTATTATGCCACTCTTTGACCTAAGGCCGTATCAAATGCTGACCAGCAATGATGCAACTCATATCGCGCTGGAGCAAACGAAGAGCCGCTCAAAATAAAGACAAGCTTAGGATGGTGAAGTTTCGGCTTCACCTTCCATGCTGTTCACCAGGTTTTTACGGTTGTAGCGATGTTCACTCAATACACCCCCTTCCACCTTGTAACGCAATCCATACTTCCCTATACACCCTCGCAGTCTCGAGCGAGTCAAATCCGACAGATCGGATGCCGTACTTGCTTTATCAACAAGCTGAACCCAATACGTTTCCATTTTATCTTTCATTACGATTTCCCGACCAACATCTTAACTAGCGTTAGCGAGAATTCTTGCAAATACTTCCTGTGGTCTGGATAGCATACGACAGAACTTTTCTAACGGAATGCCTACGAGAATCGCAAAATTATTGTGTGAAAAATCATTAATACGTTGAAAATAAAGGTTTCTGTCTGATTTTTCCTACGATAAACAGAATGATTAAATTCTATAAAAATTGATAAGTTATCGGTAATAAATACGCTTCTGTAAGTAAAAATGAGGCGCCTTATCTCTGAAAAACCCTCTTAAACCAGAGCAAGTGTTAACTGTTCATCCACATCGATTGTTCGAATCTCCAACTTTTCGCCACACACCCCATGCGCCACCAGCGCCCGGTTCGTTACCGACTGTCCACCACTGGTTTTCCCATTCACTCCCTTTCCACGAGACACGCTCACAAGGAGAAGCGTAAGTTTTGCTCGACTCCCATTGAACACCGTTGGGAGTGGTAGGTTGTGCTTTTTGCACCACTCTCACTTCTGTAGAATCAGAAGTCACGCCATCATTGACCGTTAATAAGAAGCGGTAAGTAATGTCCGCCCCATGTTCATCAAAGCCTACATTCGTCTTCGAGGCGGAAGGTGATGCAATAATAGCAAGAGGGCTTGAAGGAGCGAGTTGCTGCCATTTATACATCAATTGGTCGCCATCCGGAGCGCTGGAAGCATCCCCAGTTAAACTTATCGTCCCAGCACCTGTCAGCTCATATTGGTTACTTGTTGCAACAGCTATTGGAGGTTGGTTTACGTCTGTACTGTCGTCACCCTTGACGTACAACAAACGATTTGGCGAACCGTCGCCCACGTTGTACAGAGCATTTGCCGTGCTATTTTCTATCAGCAAGCGTTTTAGCTCACTCGGCGATGCTTTAGGATTCACTTCTAGCAATCGTGCAACTTGACCAGCTACATGTGGTGCTGCCATTGAGGTACCGGACATTGATTGATAACCACCATGGTTGCGGGCGGAAATAATGTTTGCTCCTGGAGCAAACAACGTGACACACTCCCCCCAGTTAGAGCTATACCAACGGTAATCGTCGTTGGTGGATGCCCCAACTGTTATTGAGTATTCAGAATGAGGTGTTTTGGTACAGGCATCGGTGTTATTGTTCGCCGCCGCGTGTACAAATGGCAGGTTGTATTCAGTAATAAGCCTATCAACCGCTTGGTCGAGTGGAGCCCAACGAGTACTTCGAGAAATACTGTAGTTGATGACAGCTGGCTGACCTTGTTGCTTAGCATGTTCAATGACCCAATCAAAAGAGTTAAGGATCTGGCTTCCCCAACCTTTGTTCTCACAATTCAAGACTCTCACAGAATAAATATCCGCTCCCGGCGCGATACCATATTGACGCCCAGCGGCTGTGCCCGCAACGTGAGTGCCGTGGCCATGGCAATCAGAAGCATCGCTGTCGTTATCAACAAAGTCCCAACCAGATTGAGCACGCCCCCCAAAATCCGGATGAGAAAAATCGATACCTGAGTCGATAACATAGATTGATACGCCTTTTCCGGTGTATGGTCCTACTTCGTATTCTCCATCCAAAGGCAGCTCACGTTGGTCAGAACGATCCAATCCCCAAGAAGCGACTCGTTGTGAATTCTGGCGATGTACACCGTCCGCGCTAAAGATAACGTCTGGATAAACACCTTTAACCTCCGTCATCTCTTTTAGCTTCTCGGCTTGACCTGTCGATAGTTTTACAGAGAAGCTATTGAGATTTTGGTAGAGACTATCAGCCAAAATGGGGGCATGAGTTCGGGACGAACGTGTGTGAACCGATTCAGGCACGTTCGCCAAACGTTGCAATACTTGATTTGCTTTTTCTTTGACAGAATTAACCTGTGTACTTCGCGTCATTTTCTTTGGTGAACTCGCATCATCTAGGAGGACAATGTAAGTTTCACTTTGAGATGCATTGGCTGGTAAATGCAGCGCAATAGGCAAGACGAAAAGAAATAATCTCTTGTAATTATTCATGTTTTCACCCTTATGAGATTCCATGAAATACGTAATTTATGGCTAGTATTTCTAATTTAGGTTTCTTGCAACATTGCATTTAAGAACACTGATTGTTCGAAGTATTAACTTTTCGCCAAACACCCCATGTTCCATCCGAGCCCGGCTCCGTGCCTTGAGTCCACCACTGGTTTTCCCATTCATTCTCTTTCCAAGAAACGCGTTCACACGGCGTTGCGTATGTTTTACCTGCGTCCCATTTTGGACTTGATTGAGTCGCTTCCGCTTTCTGCGTAATCACTGCTTCTGCAGAGTCCGAAAGCTCACCATCGCTGACGGTTAAGGTAAATCGATAAGTGACTTCACTCGTACTGCCAGCAAACCGCACTTGGGTGTTTGCTTCTTTAGGAGATTCAATAACTGCGAGGGGAGATTTAGGAGAAGTCTGCTGCCATTGATACACTAAACCGTCACCATCAGGATCATTAGACTTTTCACCTATTAACATCACGGTTCCCGATCCTGTCAATTCACCTTGCGAGCGAGAAACAATAGCGTTAGGCGCTTGGTTTTCCTCACCTTTTGACTCCACCAACATCACCTTTTCTTCCGTATTCGGTGCAAACGAGCCGCTATCCACCGGTGATGCCCATTGCCCAACGGTATTACTAAGGTACAGTCTGTAATCTTTGGCCGTACCATTTACGTTGCCATCTTGTCGCGGTAGATATTCAACTCGGGATAACGCGACGCTTTGACCTAAGTCGATGATGATTTCGTGTGGAGCTTTACCCACAGGAGATTGACTCCAACGTGAATGCCAAAATGTGTCAGGGTCACCATCAATGGCATTGCTTGCCGGACGTGCATATTGAGTTTCTTGGCTAGAAACCGAGACAATTTTCATGTTCGCCGGAGACACTGTGCTGCCAGTTTGGTCAACAAAAGTCAGTTCTGCCGCAGAAGCAAAGTCTTGTCCTTTAATCTCTGAATCAATAACAAAGCGTGCGTAACGATAACGGTTTTGGGGCTCTGGCTGAGGATCATCAGCGACATTCAGTTGCCACTGACGTTCACTGATAAGACGATTACTCGGGTCACGTTTCACTTTTTCAGTTGTGTCTTTCACGACTACTTTTAGAACATGGCTTCCAGAATCGAGGTTTGTTGGGTTTACCGTTATTGCAGCCTGATCACCTTCTAAAAGAACGTCTCCATTTAAGGACCATTGAATAACCACTCTGTTAGTCGGAATCGGTGTCGATACACTGAAAACTCGTTCGCTTTCTAATGCGATGGTACTCAAAGAAGGAGAAACTGAAGCAACTGGGTTGATCGTCTCATACATTTTAAGGATCAAGGCTTCGCTATTCACTGAGCCAAATTCAAGGTTTGTTCCTAAAGCACGCATCAAGGAGTTTTTGGTCGGACGATATTTTCCAGTCGCACAGTATTGCGCACCTTCGAACAGACCAACCTCATGATCATGTACCATCCAATGCGACCATTTCACATTGCTTGTTTGCATCGTGACATTTTTTGCAGAGGGTTCACCGTTCAGATTACAGTTACCATAACTGTATTCGTCCGCAAGCTTACCGAAGGTATGACCCACTTCATGTAAGGCAAGTCCAACCGCACTGCTGTGGGTCGACATGGTTGCGACATTTCCGTAACCTACTCCACCGTATTTTTCTGTATTGGAGACAACAAGAAAAATCTCGGTCGCGGATTCAGGCAGGACAGCCTTAGCTTCATTCAACGAAACAAAACGATCTTTGAGTAGCAACAATCGGCTTGAACTGTCAGGGAAATAGGTTTTAAACGCGCTGCCGTCGAGTGGAGAACCAATACCGATACCTGATTGCTGGCTAGCTTTTTCGATTAACCAAACATTGAAATAGTCTCGGTAATCACTATAAGGTGACTTAGCAAAAAAACCATCGGTAATCAGTTTTGCATCGCTTCGGAATTTTTCTTTCTCTCCAGCGGTATACCCATCTCCCAACAAAACTAAGTCGATTTTTTCATTTGGAGACCCATTATCAATAAATTTGTAGGCAGATGTGGAAACACTACGTGTTCGAAGGGAAGCCAAACGCTTTGGTTGCACCATGAGCAGTTCAATAACTTCGCCAGCCTCATTTAAACTGTAGAAGCGAACAGAACTTCCTTTCTCTAATGTCGCTTGCTGAGCATGATCTAAACTCACTATTCCCTGCTCAAACCACTTTTCATGAGCCGCGACAAATTCACCCGTTTGCTCTTCAAATTCTTCAAACTGCAAGTATAAAGGGCTTTCAATATGCAGTAGCCCAACACGCTGATGAGCATCATTAAGGACTTCGACCGCGATAAGCGCGGGTGTATCTAACCCCAGTTCTTCTGCGGTATATGCCACCCTTGAGGCGTCACTCATCACTTCAATCTGGAACTCTTTTCCGATATGAACATCAGCTAGAGCGGCTTGCGGAACAGCACTGAAACACGATAGTGCTAAAGCAAGTAACTTCAATTTTGGTTTAATCATATTTTTCTCCTTGTTTCCTAGCGTTTACCTGACTGGCAAGTACAACGTGCCCTTGCCCAAAGGCATTGGCCTCGGCAATTGAAAAGATCATTTATTGATAATGAGAAAGACAAGTCGGGAGGCAGTTCTCCCGACAAATTAACGACGGAAAAGCATCATGGACATGCTACGCCAGCATTCTTCCATACACTTGATGTATCCGGCTGATCACCACGCGTCCACCACTTCGCCTCATACTTAACGCCGTTGTACGTCACTTGATCACCGCCGGAGTAGGCTTTTTGAGTAGACCACGGCAGCGCTACATCGCTGACGAGCTCCCAAGCATCGCTGTTATCAGGTTGATTGTTCTGGCTCCAGTATTTTGCCTTCCAAACGAGCTGCTTGTGGCTGACAAGATCACCACCCGAGTACGGTTTGCTTGCAGACCATACAGCGTAGTTCGCGGCATTTGGATCACTGATGCTGCAGGAATTGTTGTTGGCTTTAACTTTCACAATCGTGCTTGAACTGGCACTTTCCCCTGCTGGATCAGTGACGATCACACGAACCGTAAATTGGCTATCGACCGTGACTTCTGGAGCCGTCAGACGAATAGTGCCTACTGATACAGGCAGATAAGCTAGGCCCGATGTGTGCCATTGATATGAAAGCACATCACCATCTTGGTCCGATGCCGTAGCGGTAATCTCAATAACTGCACCAGATTTTGCCTCCATGCTTTGCGGGAGAGACACTTGTGGCGCTTGATTTTGGTTTGCTTGAGGCTGAGCACTAATCATCACCGTATCTTCAGAACTTGCTTTTCCATCGGAGACCGTGACGGAAAAAACGTACGACTCCGCTTTGTTCGAGTCAGGCAAAATGACACTGGTGTTAACTTTGTCGGGCGACTGAATGGTCGCAGGTAAACCCGAGATTTGCTTCCACATGTAGGTTAACTCATCACCATCGGCATCCGTCGACTGGTTTGCAGATAGCGTAATGGTTGCGCCTGACAGTACAGACTGATCTTCACCAGCATGAGCAACAGGTGCGCTATTCTCCGTTGGAGTGGAGTCGGTTAAGGAATCAGACTGAACAATAGAGACTTTGAGGTCTTGCTTTGGTTTCTCAATGTCTAACGAACTCAACACCGTGTTATCGCAGACAACTTCTGCTCTTGTCGGTGCATCCGATTGCTTGAGGTTGATGTGGAACTTGTTCATCACGTTATCGTCATAACGGAATCCAACCAATTGGTAGTTATCCGTTTGGTAGTTTCTACCGTTATACACCCTGACATAACATCCATTTGTGTTTAGGATCTCTGCCGGAGTCGGCTGATAAACAAAGCCATACGCACCATGTAACGCTGGGAAAATATAGCTGTTAAGTGTTTGCTGAGGGTCGTAATAACCAACAAGTGTTGTGACAGCGACACCGCTATCCGTAGGGACACGTGTCGGGTTATTTTCCGCTACCTGCGCTTCACTGGTTTCTTGCCAACCTTTACCGTCGCTGATGTAAAACTTGCTGTCACCACGATTCAAATTCACCGATTGGCCATTAATATGAACTGTCACGCCATACCCAGAGTAACGTGCGACGTTCACCACTTTACCCGCGACAACATTTGCAGCACTCGGCAAGTAAACATCGCGAATCCAACGGCCGTCTCCCGTTTCTACCTTTGTGATATCAAAGTCATTGATGTAACCCAACAACACAGAACCTACCGTGTCGTCTTTAATCGTATTTAGTTGAGATTGCGAGGCGATAGATTTGGCCAACAAGAGCGCTGGTTGTTCAAACTCTTGCATCGTTTTCGTTTCATCGTTCCATTTACTAAAGCCAGTCGACGATGCTTCATCAAATGTCGCCTTTTTCTCCATAAAGGTCTGAATCTTTTCTAGTACAAACGGAGTGTGCAGAGTGTATTTGGAAATCGGTGAAGTTGGCTCACCGCCCCCCATTGCATCTCTGTTGAACTTATAGCCTTCGAAAGCTGGGATTCCTATGCCGTCGGTACAACAAACCTGATCCTGACCATTACGCTTGCTCCACATGAAGTTAGCAATAAAACGCTGTTGGAATTGATCCCAACCCCATGCAGAGTTTATGTCTGTAGATGACCGATGCGTTGTGCCATCCGTGCCGCCCGGCCAGTGCCCAAGGCCAAAGTTATGTCCGACTTCGTGACTCCATTCATTACCTAACGATGAGTCGATAGTTACCATACCGTTGCCACCACTGCCACCGTGAGCAACCACGCCATTTTGATAACGCCCTACTGCGGCAATCGCTGTAATTTGATTCGCCGTATATGGGTGTGCTCTCTCTGAGATCGCTGTCGAAGAGTTGATGCCATAGTTTGCTAGGTTGATGCCGTGCGACATCAGAATCTTGGTGGTATACGCACGCATATCCCCTTTGTGCCAAGTGCCCGTGCTCGGGTCTAACTCGGTTAACAAGCGACCATCTGGCAGCATCACTTTATTGAGTTTCACTGTTTCGTACGGGTTAACGATCAACTTGCTTACCGGAATTTTTTGGAAGTAGTCTCTATGTCTTTCAGGATTATCTGCGAAGTAAAAACGCCCCCTTGGATTGGTTAACATCCCTAAATCCATCGTGTTTATCAGCAATTCGTTCGGCGCACCAATATCCAAACCGGAGAGGACGCCTGATGTGCTTCCATTCAGGAGCTCTAGAGTAAGGCCGGGCTGTATCCAAGTCGCTGGCAGTGCCACTGACCACATATCTTGCGCATACGTAATATCGAGGTTTGAACCATCGTGACTCGGAAGTTGCTCTGGTGGGTTCAGTGACAGCACACCTAATTGCTCACCTTTAACATCGCGCCCAATCACTTTCACTTGCGTCGAGTTCAGTACGTGTTCGACAGGTTTAACAAGCAGCAAAGTATCACGCAATGCAGTGAGGTGCGGCCTAGGATCGCCTTTATCGTTGTGATGAGGAACCGTGATGTTTTGCGCATAAATGACCATCGCCTCAAAATCACCCTGTAAGTCATTAGTCGGCTGATTATTATTGAACGGAATAACCTGAGCGTGAGTAACGCCCGTGAATAATAATCCGCAAGCGACACTTAACCCTATACTGACCTTATTTATTTTCATACCTTTCCCTTATGTTTGCATTTCAACCACTTTGTTTATTACTTTTATTTCCCAGCAATTGTAAAAATCAACTTCATGAAATCAGACTTTTCCCGAGAAAGATCAGGTTAAAACCTTAAAATATTTCTTATTGAGCAAGCGCGAACAGAGCGTCCATTTCATGGGTTTAGAAATTACTTAATTAGCTTTAGCGAATTTAATGCTCTAGCCTGAGAATTAACACCGCTTTCAAAGTCATCAAGACAACAATGATAAAACCAAGCACTCAGGAAAAAAGACAATAAATTTCAACACGTTAAATCAGTTTAAATTATTGAAGTCATAAATTAATTAAATATTTAGCAGCATATTTCTGTAAATAAAAGTTAAATAAATAAGTTTTAAACCAACCTCTTGTTGTTGAAAAGATCAGACTTTTACTACAGCACTATTATTTTCATCCGACTGATAAATAAGAAGATTAAAAAATCTCGCATAAAGTCTGTTTAATATGGAATAAGAGTCATGAAATTCATTAGCCAATAACTCGTGCTTCATAACTTACTGAATCAATACCTCAATTTTCAAAACTCTATTTGAAATTCATGATGTTTCGGAAATAAAAAAACGGAGAAGGAAAACCTTCTCCGCTTAGTGCGTTATTTATACGTTCGAGGGAAAACTAAGGTGTCACGTCTGTAAACGTAAAAGTCCCGTTATCCAACTCGCGTTTCACTTCTTGCTTTTTGTCAAAGTCAATCTTAGTCAGGTCAACTTTCTTGATTCGACTGTCGTGCATCGTGGTGTAGTACAGCACCTTGTTACCTTGATCGATCACCGAGGTCCATTGCGTCGCACTCGGCAAATCAGGGATATGTTCACGATATTCAGGCCCAAATTCTGTACCAATTGGAATATCGAAGTTGTTCAGAATGTGGAATGCTTGTGACACCGCCTCTTCGCCCGTTTTTGATTCCGGAGCAGTATTGACGAAAAACGCTGCACGAACAAATCGCGATGGTGGTGTAATGTCCCCTGGCATACCCAAGAACCCTGAGCCAATACCGAACGACTTCGCCTCAACACCACCAAACTTGGTTGGCGCACTAGTGCCCGGTTGCAAATGAATGTAGTTATTTAAATTAGTCACTTGCCATGGGAACGTTGGCGAGTTCGTTAATACACCTACTTCGTTGTCGTAGATGTGTACTTGGCCATGATCCATGATTTCGATGACGATGTTGTTACCCGCTTTGTCGGTAACACGCCAGTGCCCAGTTGGTGAAGGCTGTCCTTTCTCATCGATATAAACCGGAACAATATCGATGTTTTTCATCGCTGTTTTAACTTCATCGACGGTTTTGAACTGCGACAGCATCCAACGAACAAAGTCCATATCAGCGATGCTGTTTGCACGGTCTTTCGCATCGTACGCTTTTAACGAGCCGTAACCTTTGAAGTAAAACAAACCGGCAGTCAGCCCTTCTTCATTGATGCCTTCGCCAATGAAGCGATCGTCACTGACGGAGATCCCAACAAAGCCGTACTTACTCTTCCAACTCAAACCTTGTTTCTGGTCCAGCATAGTTGAAGTAAACATGTAATCACGGGGAGCAACAATCAACTTGCTGTTGAGATCGTTCTCGCCCCACTCAATTGTGCGAGCATGAATGTGGTCATTCGCCACAGTAGAAAGAGAGATGCCAGTACAAGCACTCGCCGGAACGATAATGCTCGCAGAAAGCGCCATAGCAAGGAGGGTTTTCTTTATCATTTTTAGATCCACCAAGGAGGAGTAACATTTCGCGATTGTAGTACTTTCTAGGTAACTTACAATCGAAAGATATTAAAATGGTGGAATATAAACTTACTCGTGTAGACACAAAATAGCGCTCTAGTGATTAGAGCACTACTCCTTACTCATTATAGAATTCCCAAGTAACCTTCAATAGTTACTGGGTACATAGAAATGCCTTTGCGTGGGTCCTCTTCGATGAATTTGATCGAGTACTCTTTGTCGGACTTTTGATTAAGCTTGAAAACGATAACAATTCGATGTCCCCTCAGAAACTCGTTAATATCAAACGCATCATCAGCGGCGACTTTATCTCGGCGCACCTGAAACAGATACAAAGTGTCAAACAGAGAAGCATAATATCCCGTATTCACAACATGTGTCTTTGAGAGATAGTTCGCTTCGAGTTTATATCGACCATGAGAGCCGATAAATTTAACACTCCTATCACCGAAATCCCCTTCCATTAGAAAACTACTGCTGACTGCATTAACCCATGGAATGGACAATAGAGCGATGAGTAACATTAGGTAGATGATTGCTTTTTTCCTTGTAGTCATTATCACCACCCTACCAAGCGGCCATTGAAGACCACTTCATCAAATAAATGTTCACTCTCTGCTTTTTGCATCTTACCGATCCACTTACCATCACCTCGATCTGCAAGCTTCACGTGAGTTAGCCCTCGGAAATAACGAGATAAATCTAAACTGATCACTTTCTCAGCAAACTCGGGCTCAAGACCTTCGATGTAATTCCCATCAAGTGAAAAGAAATACATTGAGCAGCCTAAAGACGCATAGATACCAGTGTGAACTCGGTACACTTGGCCATCAAAAGTATGGATGGTTTTGTAGAAGCCCGATTTAGCCGTCAATAAGATCTCATGCTCTTCATCTTGAAAGTGGGCGTAACCAGAAAAATAAGTACCAAGAGAAAAGAACCATGGGAGAAAAAACGCAATGCCGATTACAACGAGTAATCTAAAGCTCAGTCTTTTTACGTTAGCCACCGACTCCTCCAAAGCAATCAAAACACTCAAATGCCTCGCGATAAACGAAGTAGAAAGTGACGATGCCAACAATTATCCCGAGTGAAACCTCCCAAAAAATCGGCTTTCTGATCAGCTTTTTTATCCCTGTATGTTGAATCTCAACATGTCGAGGTTCCGATTTGTCAGCCTCCTCTTTTATGGCGGCTAGATTCTCTACAACAGGTTCCGTTGTTGCCGTTTCTTCTACTTCAGGATTACTTGCATCTGAAGCGCCATTCTCATGCTCTATTCCGACATTTTTTGCATTGATGAATACATACCCTTCACCGGGAAGGTTATTTATCTCAAAACCCAATTCGAGACTGTCGAGCTTTTTGCGTAACTTCATAATCGCAACTGCAAGCGAGTTATCTCCAACAACTCGTCCGGGCCACCCCAATTCAATCAACGACTGTTTATCGATCACCTCTCCATGAGAATCACAAAAAGCGAGAAGTAAATTATATTCACTTCGATTCAATTCAAGTGGTTGATTCTCCTTTCCCGATTCACTATCAACCAAGGTAATCGTTCTTCTAACCGTATCAATAGATAGCCGTTCGTACATCTTTAACCTCGTGCAACCCCATTAGCATTAATTGTTGTATAAAAAAATATAAATTCAAATTTTTCATGCTCTTATAAATAAAATTCAACTGAATTAAATCTCTTTTAATTATCGATAAAGCACTATTAACAGCCTTTTATTTCCAAATTTTCTCTCAATCGATTCAAATTGCCGTCGACGAAAAACGGCTCGATTTCATATTGGATACGAACCAACAACTTTTTTAAACATAGGTGAAAAACATGAAACTTAATACATTTTTCTTGATGGGCGCGACAGCAATCACTTTCGCTTCTGGAGCGGTAAATGCAGCAGATGAAGCAAGTGCCGAAGTTATCTGGAGTGGCCTAATTGGTAGCTCTGTTCCTAGCGCAAACCTAAAGATTACAGGTGAAGGCGGCGGCGAGATTGCTTCCGGCACTCTTTTCATTGAGAAAGACGGCAAGTTCACATCTACAGAGGTGGTTCTTGAAGCTCGTGACTATGACTCTGCATTAGAAACCGTTGGTGACCGTCAGCCTCTAGCAACATGGTCATACATCAGCGCTCAAGTAATGATGGATGGTTCAATGTCATACGAAGCTGACGTAGCAGTAACTGATCAACTATCAGGCACGACATTCACTCAGGGTAACTTCAATGAACTTCAAACAGGCGTTGTTGCTCTGACGGTTAAAAATGAACAACCAATCACAGATATTGCTGTACAAGGCGAAGGTCAAGTTAGTGTTCAAATGACCGCTAGCTACGAAGACGGCCTTTAATTGACAAAAGGGGGAAACGTGAAGTTTTCTTTGATTCGTTCGTTATTTTGCATGTTGACTGGAACATTCGTTTTCAGCGTAAAAGCAGAAACACACATTTTTCAGTTGGTCAGTGAAATCGATAAAAGTCAGTTTTTCTCTCACCAGATTACTGACATCGCGTTTTCCCCTTCTTCATTAACACTAAAAAAAAATACGAAAGCGAATACATTTAATGATGCGTTCACTTTGTTGACGGTCACGACAGACATTCCGAGTTCTGACCAATCAATGAAGTTTCAACTCTTTATGAAGAGCAACACTTCACAGTGTTACAGCGCGGATGAGACGGCCTTAGTAACACCGTCAGATTTTGCTCAAGTTTACATTGAGGGACAACCATTAACAGAGATTGAACCTTTGTTAATGGAGTTCAATCAAGCTTCGGATGGCGTAAAGGTTGGCGAATACGACGTCAAATTTTCTTTCGGGACCTTGCCTCAGAGCGCGAGCTTATGTCAAGGCGAACTATCTGTGCTAGCGGAGCTTTCATTGTGAATAGAATTTCCACCGTTGCTACCAGTATTTTGGTAACACTTTCGTTTAGCGACACTTCTTTTGCGGCACCGATCCCTCAAGGTTTTCAAGATTTCTATGAGCAACAAGCTCGAGATGTAGAAATCAAAGGGCTGAATGGTTCGTTCATCACGTTGCCGATGTTAGTCACATACAACTCTGTGCAACTTAAAGATCAGAATGACGTTCAAACGTTAGTGGAGCACTTAGTGCACTCTGGATTAACCAAAGTGACGGCTACGAAAATTACTAATGATTTTGTGCTTGGCGCAGAAAACAGCGTTGATTGTGTGGGTGACTTGAACCTGTGTTCTCTTAACCCTGAGTCATACGATGTTTTCTATGATTACCACACAAACAAGCTCTACATTTACGTCAACAAAACGTTGCTTGCCGATACAAAACCAGGAGCGATAAAGAAAGACTACGCGTCAACGTACAATGCAAATCCTGGCTTGATCAATCGCGCAAATTTATACACAACGTCAAGCTTTAACGGTAGCCCTAACTTGTCACTCAGTGACCAACTCATTTTGGGTCTACCTTATGGCTCGGTACACCTTGACACTTATGTTAGCAACCAAGAAGGAACCTCCGAGGTTAATTACGGTTACTACAATATCGAACACAAAAACTTGCGCCTAACCGCCGGCTATCATCAAGACCGCTTGGCATTGAACAGCACATCGTTTTTATTGAACGGCACTCAGTACCATGAAGCTAGTGTAAATCTATCTTCAAGTAAAAATCTAAGTCGAGCAAATAGCAATGATGACCAGTTTTTGTTTTTTTATGCCCCTTCTAGTGGCGTTCTAAAAGTTTACAAAGACGAACAGATCATCGTCCAAAAGTCGGTAACAGAAGGCCAAGGCAGTATTCGCTATTCAGAGCTTCCTAGTGGTGTTTACGACGTGATGGTAGAGATCACTGCAGGTTCTCAAGTGGTTTCCACAGAGTCAGTTCGTGTTTATAACGCACAAACCGATACGCTTAACACCGGAGAGTTCGACTATTTTATTTCAGCAGGTCAATTCCAAGGAGCGGATGTAGAGGTCATCAATGAAGACGATGAATTTGAAGCGCAGAAGACTGAGTCTTTCGATGCAAAGCCTTATCTTCAAGGCATAGTGGCATATAAATGGTCTGATACTCAAACCCTCGCCTTAGGCTCTACTGTGACTGAAGAGCACAACATGGGGCAAGTTGGCCTCAAAGGGTATTTACCATTTGAGAGCCGCTATGAGGTGACGGCCTCTTCAATTGATGGCCAAGCCTCTTACTTATCTGGCTACTTAAATATGGGCCGCATCGGCGTCACCTATGAAAAGCTTGATAACGAAGAGAAGAACCGCTTTGCTCAGTATCTGTATGGCGCCGCGAGTAAGGAGCAACTGAGCCTATCGAGCAGCTTTACACTAGGTAAAAAAATCCGTGGATATGGGTCGGTAAACTACTTAAATCAGGCAGATATCTACAACAACGAGCGTAAAAACTGGTTCTTATCATCAGGGTTAAGCGCACCTTTCGTGCTTGATTCTAATCTTGATGTCAACCTGAGTTACAACAACGAATCGTTGGCTTCTGACTTTGATGAAGGCGAACTGACTCTTGCTATTAATTGGTCTGTACCCTTGTCCTTTAAGCTAAGAGGCAAGTCGAGTGTCACCATAGATCAAGATGGCTTTAGTCAATACACCAACAGTCTAGAAACTCGAGATCTTCTCGAGAGTGAAGAGAAGGATCTCCGTCTAACGGCAAGCAATAGCTACTATGCAAACTCGTCGCAATCTTCACTCAATAATGTGACGGCTTATGCGGCAAACCGAAACGAACATTATCAGGCAGATGGTTTTGTGTACCTTGCGGACAACGGTGAAAAGTCAGTTAACGCATCACTAAGCAGTACACAAGTTATTGGCAAGAATAGCATTCACTTCACTACGAAGCAGAGTGATGCGTACGTCTCTGTTGATACGAAAAACAACATTCGTTTTGACAATGGAGAGGACCAAACAAAAGGTTTGTTGGTGGTAAAAGCTGACGACAAAGTGAAGCATAAAGAATACATCTATGGTGATTCTGGCTTGATTTCACTCGATAAATATCAAACCAGCACTATCGAATTAGATGTGGAGAGTGTTGCGCTGCACAATACAGGTCAGCAAAACGCGACGGGTTATACGCACCCAGGAACGGTAATTGAACTCAATTCAAATGTCAGCCGAGTCATCAGCTTTGTCAGTAAATTTAAAGATATTTTCGGTAACGACATTGAGACTATCGAATGTGAAGGCCCTGCGTGTTTGTCTATCTCAAACATTACTTCAGGTATTCACAAAGTTGATGTTCAAGAAGGGCAAACTTTCTCACTAAAGAGCGGTGGCCAGCAATGTTATTTACCATCGGTAGACGATGCAAAACAATTAAACTTTGGCACAAATTACTGCCAGCCAGATCTTGAACCATTGGAGTCAATGGTTCTGGTCAAAAACGATCGAAAAATCAATGTGATGTACATCGGTCAGTTCGATGACCTCACGGAGATCAACCAACAACTTAAGGCAATGACCAACAATGGCACTGAACTGCTAACAACGCGTTTGGGCCGTAAGTCTTTTGTTTACCTGACTGGAGATAAGGATCTTCAACTCAGTCATCAACAACGTCAAAACATTGAAAACGTCGCTCAGTACGCCAACTCGGAAACGCAACAAGAGCGCGACTTTGTACTTAATAGACCAGAAGGTAACTGATGATGAAATCACTTCCAATTTTCGCTGCTGCACTTATTTCAACGGCAGCTTCAGCAATGAACGTAGATACTATGTTGTTAGTAGGTGACGAATACGGAAACGGCGTTTTCACTATCTCAAACAACAAATCGACCACTGAGTTCATTCAATCGAATATCACTCAGCTGCAAGTTAAAAATGGCGAACTGACACGCACACCTTATACAGAGTCAAACTTCTCTGATTGGCGCGTAACCTTAACTCATCCAAAGATGATCCTTGAATCAGGCCGCCAAAAGCAAGTTGGTGTGCGTTCCTTATGTGGTAACAAATGTGACTTTAGCGAAGACCAATACTACCTAGTTAGCTTTGAACCATCACCTTACGACCCAGAAGGAAAATCACAGTCTGCTGTGACGATCAACTTTGGCTATCGTCCTCTCTTTGTGATTCCTGCGAAAACACAGAAAATCGACTACTCAGTATCACTGTCGAACGGGAAACTGCACATCAACAACACGGGTAACAGCTTCATCCGCGCTTATGTGGACCAATGTACAGATAAGGTAACAGAAGACTGCGAATTTACCGCTATGTCCTTGTCAGGCCGTGAGCGCACGTATGAATTGCCTAAAAACATCTCAAAAGATCAAGTAGAAGTGACCGTTATTAACCATGACGAAAGCTACCATAAAAAGATAACGTTAAAGGATGGCAAGTAATGATTCGTTCTGCTTCTTGGTTACTGTTGCTTGCAGCCCCGCTGGTTCATAGTGCCACGCTTAATGTTCACATTGAAGGTCAACAATTGCGACTTGAGAACGCCATAGCTTTAGGTGGCAACACATACACCTTAAGTGACTGGACAGTGGCAAGTGGTCTTACTCCGACAGATCGTTTTCTCCCGGGCGCGTACCTAACCAACAAGCCAGATGAATTGACGTTAACTGGACCGACTGGGGCAAACGTTAATGCCCCTATCGGGCTGAAAGGCGTGCAATACAACGTGTCATCTAACAATTATGTTCGTAATGACACTCAACTTGTAACCCCAAGCTGCGCAACATCGCAGCTATCTGGAAATACTGTCACTCTTGCCGATGACAGCACGCAAAGTTGTAGCGCTAGCTTTTCTCTTGATTACAGCAATGAGGTTACCCCTTTTTATTTTTACAGACCAACATTTGACTTTGATACAACCGCACTCTTGGCCGCTTTGCAAGGACAAGAGAAAGGTGTGTACACGGCAACCATTCCTGCTGACATTCGATACTACTATCAGTCGTCAGGTGGCGCCCTTACCTATCGTGTTTTATCTGACGTTTTCACCGTCAATATCGATTATGTTCCTAACAGTTTGGAAAGCATCGATGTTGCTGGTGATGGTGTAATGAACCCTACTTATGACACAACCAACCATACTGTGTCAGCTGAAACCATGTTCAATATTACCGCAACAGGAACCTTTAGCACGGGATTATCTATGACTTTGCTAACCCATGATTTCACGTTGACGTCCAACACTGGGAAGACAGAGATCCCGTTTAGTATTGAATGTACTTCCACCAACTGTGAGGACCCTATTTGGGTAGAAAATGGTGTAAACAAACTGACGAATGACGAAACAAGTTATGTACTC
This sequence comes from Vibrio jasicida 090810c, assembly GCF_002887615.1. Classification (NCBI taxonomy): domain Bacteria; kingdom Pseudomonadati; phylum Pseudomonadota; class Gammaproteobacteria; order Vibrionales; family Vibrionaceae; genus Vibrio; species Vibrio jasicida. Next base: position 573,495 of record NZ_CP025792.1, read on the forward strand.
GATGCGCCAACCAATGTGATTAATTTTGATCTCATGGTGAGTTACCAAGATATTCCTTCAACCGAAGTTGAATCCGGCACTTACTCAGGAAGTTTCACCGTTATGTTCGAGGAGTTGTATTAATGAATAGAACTACGTTCATAATGGGAATTATTGCAGGCTTCTCTTCTGTTGCTATTGCAGAGCCTACCAACTCTACCAACTGGTACGTGGGAGGCTCCCTCACCCATAACGGCAAAACGGATACCGAGTTCTCTGATTCCTCTTTTGGAGGAGGGATAAAGCTTGGCTATCAACTCTCTCCAACCTGGGCAATAGAAGCGTCAACCAGTACATATGGCCAGCTAGATATGCTCAAAGTCGGTGAATACCGAAACACCACTCAAAACATCTCTCGCTATGGAACCGATCTGTCGTTGCTGGGCACCTTGCCTCTCTCTAAACGCTACAAACTTTACGGTGGGTTGGGCGTGATATCGGAAAACGACGAGCTCTCACCCATCGCACAAATTGGCATTCGATATGAGCTAAACCCGCTCTGGGCGTTCAACTTTGGCTACAAGTTCCTTTCCAGTCAGGAGCCAGACTATAAATTGCAATCATTGGGTTTCGGGATTCAATATCGATTCCAAAATACCAACACTCAAGTGCCCTCTCCTGTTTATGATGAGATTCAAGTGGCTTCTGAAACACAAACAGACAAGCAAGTTATATCGGTTATGGAATACACAGATCGCGACACAGAGTGTAAGGCCAACATATATCGCGTAAAAGAAGGGGATTGGTTGTACAAAATCGCAAGCCAACATCACATTTCCTTTACCGAGCTGATGTCAGCCAACGAAGGCTTTAAAACCTTACGTGATATAGACGTTATTCATCCAAAGGATACCGTCATAATCCCAAACTTGCAGTGCCAATAAACTATGTTGCTTTGTATCAATGAGGCTAATCTCGCCATTGATGCCTATGACGACTCAACAAAAAGCTTAGTCATGTCGGTATCCATGAGCGTAAGCAGCTTAAACATCGCGAAAACACTCTTCGACGACACCGACAAAATTTACAGCCGAGATGCCCTCATCGCGGCGGGTTGGCCAGATAAGCCTATCGGTTCTAACTCTCTGAACGTGAGTATCATGAAACTGCGTAGAAAACTGGCCACCATAAACTCAAACATTGAAATCCGGGCTTATCCAACGCTAGGCTACAAACTGGTTTTGCCTGTTGGTGTAAACCTAATGTCATTGCAATCAAGGGCAACCAACGACTTTGCTTCTCTCTCCGACTCAAAACAAACGGGAGAAAGAGCAGGACCATTGCAAACGCGGTCTTACCCAACTCGAGCTAACCTCCCCTCAATTCGCTGGGGAGATATTTTCCTTAGCGTTTTCATTTTGCTTTACAGCAGCGCGCTTTATTACTCTTTATACTGACTATGAACTTCAAAAGAACAATTGGCATTGCCTCGCTCATTGTTGCGATGCCTTTTATCAATGCTACTGGTGGCGATTTCACCGTGTACTCGCCCGTGACCTCAACACGACTAGAAACGCATATACAATTTTCCCATGGCTTTTATTCATCACTCCAATTCATGCCCTATGACGTTATTCGTCATAGCCAAGGGCTTTATGCAGTGATAAACGATACGGTATTTATGCTGTCTTTTAACAAGAGTTATGAATTTTTAAATGGCAATCAAAATGCAGCCCAAACAATAACGCTCAACGCTAAAGATTACCTCTCTCAAATCAACGTCGCTCAACTCGATGAAAAAAGTAACACAGTTTATCTCAGCAAGAGGTTTGAATATGAAAGGCTCGATAATGTCGAAATTACTGGTCAAATGGGCTTCTGGTAAGTTCTCTTTGTGGAAGGTGTCGATAATTATAGGGGCCTTGGTAATCCTGAGCCCATGGCTAAGTTTGCTGGGCTCTAAGTTCTCCATAGAAAGCCAATTGAACAACCCCAGCCGAAAACTCAGCGTATACGTAAACAACGGTTTGTTTACCTTCATTACCACATTAGAAAACGGAACAATGAGAAAGAGCTCCGGCATTCTTGGTTACACAAACAACAGCTTTTACTTCTTGACGCTGAGCAGTCAGTACTTGTACATCGCTGATCACTCTTCACAAGCGTTTAAAAGGGATCTCATCAACGCAAACAACCGATATTTTGACGCAAGAATTAAACGTCTGAGTAAACAAGAGTTTTTGCTTACCTATGATGAAGAGATTGAATCGGAAGGGACACAGGAGCAACTTGCCAGAATGTACGGGCAGTTGATGTGGTATTAAAAAGCTAGCCAATCTTGGCTAGCTTTTCATTAATCAAAAGACGCAAACTTAGCATCAGTAACGTATGTCATAACCCCTACAGAGTTACCATCACGACTAATTCGGCTGCTGATTTGCACCCAATAAGGTAGGCCTGGATCCATCCCTGCCCAATCCATGTTAAATGATACTGCTGGTTCTAGCGGTTTGTCTGAAGTCTCTGAAGAGTAAACCATAAAGTGGCCATTGTTATTTTCAAACCAAATATGTCTCTCATGAGAGGCAACATTCATATTCGCTAAGCCTACCGAGTTTCCATAGCCAGAAAAAACTTGCGTTCTCTCATTCCAGTAGTTGGTCACTATTTCAAACGCTTTGTTACTACGAGGTGAACCCGGTTGATTGGCTGCATCCCCCCAACCGGACTGAGGCACTATAGATACTTGCTGAACGATAAACGATAACTTACCGGATATCGCATCTTTTTCTCCAAAGTTTTTGACTTTAACGTAACCAATAAAGTTTCTTCCAGTAAAAGAGCGCTCATTAAATACAGATAGTGCTCTTATTGATCCGCCTGTTCCATAATAGAGTGATGGTATGCCGATATCATCGATCGGTAAAATCGTACCACTCTCCGCTGCAACACGATTCCACTTATTGCTTTCATTCACAGGCAGAGTTGAGGCCGTAACCGCGTCTTTAGACGAGTAAGCAATTGAAGATTTTGCATTTGAACTACTTGTAACACTGATCACTTCATTGTTAAAAGATAAGTCTGTGTATGTGGTAACTGCTGATCCGCTTGCATCCGACAAAAGAGTTTCGCTTGTTTCATAATTACTGAACACGCCTTTTTCACGTTCAGATATGATTTCAATGTTCTGGTATGGCGCTAAACTTCCGTCTGGGTCAGTTACCTTTAAAGACACATCACTTACGTTACTATAAGGGCGCGTAACATATTCAATTTCACTTGAAAAATCCTTTACCGCCTCGCTATCTAACAACACACAGGTAACGAACCCTTCACCTGTTAACTTCGCTAACTCAGAAATCGTCCCATCTGTCGCGTTAATGCTCTTACCAGCAGTTTCGGAGATCATATCTGCACTCCAAAAATCTGCACCTGCAGGCCAGTTTTGAGAGGTAAAAAGGTTACCTTGATTTGCAATGAGTAATTCCCATTCACGGTTGATTGGCAGACGTCCATTCCTTGTCGCACAGTAGTTTTGCGCTTGTTCAAGGTTCATGGTGACCACTTCCGCTCCTTTCGACCCAGTAACCCCATCTTGTGCTTGATAATTCGTATACGCGGTATTGGTATAGTCCGCTAGCACCTTACTTACAGGGGCTGTAAATGTAATATCTGCACCAATTGTTGAGTCGTAAACCGTTACATCATCCCAATCTTGCACAAGGCTAAAATCAGGCTCTATTTCAAGATAAACTTGTCCAACCGCGTATCCACCGCGACCATCATTAATGGTGTAAGCAACTTCATGTGCTCCCGGTTCTGAGGAACGAAAAGTAAAGGTATGCTCAGATGCGGACGTAATTTCCGTCTCCGCATTGTAAGCTCTAACAGATTCGAGGATCACCGCATCTTCTGCATCAGAGATATAGTCCGTTAAATCAATCGTCACCAACATCCCTTTATCTAACTTCCCTTCACGGACATAGTTAAGGGCAACTGGCGGCGTATTCTGCGTATCAGAAACAGCAACATCAATCGTTCCTAGCTTGGTGACAGAACCATCTGTCATTGAGTAAGTAACTCGAGAAACGCCCACCTCAAATGGAGTAAAAGTAAGCACGTTGTTCGCCGCATCGCTATCCACGATACCGGCGCCAAGCACAGATGCATCAGACGATAGATAGAACACTGATGTATCAAGCTCCTCGGCTAATTCCTGAGAAAGGTCAATCACAACAGGCGTATCAATATCCGTCGTTTCTGCAAGGTTGGGTAATGTATTATCAGCTGCTGTTTCAGACACAGAAACACGAGCAATTGAAGATTCCTCACCCACATATAGCTCACTATTCTGTGGCACAACTGTGTATTCGTATTGGCACTCGCCTACTTCATCAGAACTTGTCGTAAATGACTGTTCACCAATGGACGTAACCTGACAACTATCTCCTGATATTGAGCGCACAGATGTCACCTTCATCGCCGCGCTGACTTCATTTGTAGCCAAAACGTCGATAGCAACCTCTTCACTCACCAGTCCTTTAGATTGGATAGGAGAAGTTTCTATGTTCACTGTCTCAGGAGAGCTTCCTTCAACACTGTTGGATGATGAATCATTACCAGAACCACCATTACATGCAGAAAGAAAACACATCACCACTGGAGTTAGTATTAAAGACTTTTTCATTGTGTTCCCCTAGTAAGCTGCCATGTGCAGTTCTGAAATACGGTAGTTTTTTGATGCCTCTGCGTTCTTTCCGCCGATCGATAGCCAATAAGGATTGGTCAGATCAACTCCTCCAGTTATGTTAAAAGATCCAGAGGGTTCCGCAGGTCTGTCTTCGGTGAGAGAGGTATAGACAAAAACCTCTTCCCCTCTTTTATCAAACCAGTAATAACGGTCAGGGTCACGAAAGCTAATGTTCGTCGAACTAGAAACCTCTCCCCCTTCAAACAGCGAGACTGGTGTGGAACCATAGAGGTTTACATTCAAACCAAATGCTGTCGGTTCTCCTACAGGGTAAGGTCTCGTGTTTCCTGTTTGTATAACTCCGTCTTGCTCCCAAGAACTCTGATCATTTCCTAGCTGTTGTATCATCACAGCGAACTCACCTCGAGAAGAACTGCTGTCAGCCGTGACTCGAAATCTAATAACAAAGTTCTCACCATTAAACGGCGTTTCATAAATGTGAAAAAGCTTGCTGTAGCCGACACCTGGCATCAACATCAAACCTTGTTCATCCGGCTCATATATGCCTTTATTCCAATATTCATCACTGCTCCACAGCGATGGGTCTGTAACATCAATGGCTAGATGATCGTCTTCAGGAACGAACGGAAACAATTCCTCTACGGAGCTAACTTCAATTGATACAACCTCCTCGGTGAAAGAGATATCAAAATATGAATCGTTTATAACGCCTAAATCATTGGTCGTTAGATGACTAATCGGTTCTCTATTCTGAAATACTCCCCGTTCATAAACTGATTCAAGTGTGACATCAGTAAAAGGAGCAAGATTGCCATCAGGATCAAAAACTTGAACCCTGTAGTCATAGCGATTAGATACCGCTGAACTACTTTCGATCACTGATGAGAAATCCTTAACACCATCACTAAGAGCAACACACGTTGTGTACATAGCCACCGTTTTTGACTGGTTGCCAATCAGGCCATCATTCAAGTTAACCGTCGCTGTATTGGTTTCACTGACGTTCTCGGCCGTCCAATACTTCTTGCTCGTTGGCCAGTTGTGGTTGCTGAACGCACTGGTTTCGTTTGCCATAAGGGTTTCAAGTTCGCGTTGGAGTGGCAAACGACCACCACGCACCTTGCAGTATTGACGTGCTTGGGTGAGTGTTTGCGTTACCACCTCTGCATCTTTCAAACCATATTCACCATTTTCTGTATAGGTTGAGGTGTAAGAGGCATTTACGTAGTCTGCATATACTTTTGTCATTGGCGCAAAGAAACGGATCTCTGTATCAATAACTGGGTCGTAAGTGACGATATCTTCCCAATCTTGAATCAATGAAAAATCAGGCTCTACTTCGATTCGAGCAACCGATGTTGTGTAACCTCCCATGTGGTCACTGACGGTATATGCCACATCGTGAGCACCAGGTGTTGTCGACTCAAACGTAAATTGAGTATTCATTACGTCCGTTGGCGACAACAATGCGATCGTAGAGTTAAAATCTTCAACACTGACTAACTGAACGTTATCTCCATCCAAATCGGAGACATATGACGCAACATCTATCGTATTACTTTCACCAAGTTTGATGAGCTCTTGATGAGCAAAAGCATTGGCGGTTGGCGGAGTGTTTTCAGTCAACTCCGAGACAGAAACCGAAATCGTACCTTGTTTGATGGCAGAGTCGCTTTCGTAGCTGTAGAAAATCTCACTCTGCCCTTTTCCTGTCGGGGTAAATTGAATGCGTTGTGAGTCGAGATAAGTGGCACTTCCGTTACCAATAACAACCATCTGTTCTTGTAACTTGTAGCTACTATCTGGCATCGAAGCACCTAACTCCGTTTCAAGGTCAATGATAATTTCTTGATTCTCGGTAGTTGAAGCTGTGATTCTCGGTAGCGATGTCGATGCATATGTTGAAGCAGAAGCAACACGAACATAAGACTCTGACTGTGCGCTATTGCTCATTGGAGAGACTCGGTATTGATACAGGCAATCTTGCGTTTCATTCGAGCTTACATCAAACGACGTTGAGCCAGAGCTGACGACCTGACAAGCATCCCCTGATAATGACTCGACAGACGTAATCTCAAACTCGCTATCATCGCTTGTATTGACATAACCAGTAACGTTAATAGAAGTGCGCTCACCAACAATAGCATTGTTACCGATGTTGGCAGAGAATATCGCTGTATTGTCGACAGGTGAAGTAATTACCGGATTGTCCGAGCCGCCCTCGCTACCACCATTACACGCAGTAAGAAGTGTTGCGAGGGATACGCTTGTTAGTAAAGATAGAGATGAATTCCTTTTCAACAGATACATGTTGAACAGTTTCATTGATGTCACTCGGTTGTTGAAGGTTCAACCATTTTGGCTGCAACACTTCAAAGTAACCACTAAATGACTATGATTAGTTATTAACGATTAAGACTATGATATTAAAATGATTAATTGGGGATTAATTGTTTTTAATTCATGAAATCCAGAGCGTTAAGGCTGGTTAGAAGCTTTTGACACTTTCTATTGCCTTAAGTAGTTGGCAAAAATCGAAGCAATCTTGAGTGCTGCTAATTTCATAGTTTAGAGAGTTGAAGTCCAAATGAACGGTAGCGACAAGCCGCGTTCTTTCGGGTGTCAGTTGAATGGTAATTCGGTTATTAACCAATCCTTGGGGACTTTGGGCATAACCAACTTCTTTTGAAAACTCAGCTATCGCCGTGCGCCATAGCGTTATGTGAAATAGTGTTCGGGTCATGGTGTAATAATTAATACTGATTGTTCGAGCGGCTATCATCCACACGAGCGGAATCAGTTACCAATAAATGCTTGTGAATAATGCCATTAATCACGGATTGAAGAAGCATGACTGTTAACCATTTTTACTTATGCAACCACAATCTAAAACCCATTCTCCCATAGATTTTCGCTATTAATTTTATACGATACTATCCCATTGATTCCAAACAATTACTTCATTGTAAAAACTTCTAAAATGGCCATTTAACCCTTATTAATCTCGATTCACGACCATTCATTTAACACAAACACTGACCTTCACCATACTTGCCGGCCCAAACGAACGACTTAAGGTGTAGGTATGCAAAACGTCAAATTCAATCATGTGTATGCAATGGCATTGAACCATGCACATTCATTTACAGCACTTGAGTTGCTACAAGAAATGGCTGAGCACTCTCCGGAAACCTATACACACACGCTCAATGTATGCTTAGTCGCTTATGATTTTGGTGAGTTTCTGAGTTTTACAGATGCGCAGTTAGAGCTGATTTTTGATGCTGCTCTAGTACATGACTTAGGCAAGCTAAAAACACCAACGGCTATCCTCCATAAACATGGCAAGCTTGAACCAATTGAACGTCAAGTGATGAGCGAGCATGTAAAGCACACCTATCAGATAGCAAGAGGCATTAAAGCTCTAGAAACAGCGACAATGGTTGGTGGTCTTCATCATGAACGTTGGGATGGAAATGGTTATCCATTTCGACTTAAGGGCGACGAGATTCCATTTATCGCGCAAGTGCTCGCGATTGTCGACACATGGGACGCAATGGTTTCAGACAGAGCTTACAGAAAAGGCATGCCTAACTCGAAAGCAATCAATATCCTTTTAACCGAAAAAGATAAAGGCCAGTTTAATCCGAATCTAGTCGAGCTGTTTGTTACTTACATTGATTGTCACGGTAAAAGCAACCTGTCGTGAAAAACACTTTCTTTCCTATACCTGTTTTGAGTGACTGCCTATATCCAACGGTTACAAACGGAAACGCCCAAAGTTATTAGCTTTGGGCGTTTCTTCTAGCAAAACCTTGTTAAGGCGGATGTACGACATATCGAGCGTTACAACGTCATGTGTAAAATTGGAAATGGTTTACCCATATCATCGAGTGGTGAGCGAGATTCGATTTTAAAGCCCATACGTTGGTAAAAACCGACGGCTTGTGGGTTTTGCTCATTCACATCGACTTTTACTGCGCCGAGATGTTTGATCGCATGTTGCAGCAACATCTTACCTATGCCCTTTCCTCTTGCTTGATCTAGAAGAAACAGCATCTCGATTTTTTCATCATGAACACCAACAAAACCTTGTATTGCACCTGCAGTGTTTTTTACACACTTTAAGGTGACTGCAGGAAATGCTTGCTCAATAATGATGGGTTTAAAAAACTCAATATCTTCTTCTGTGATGAAGTCATGCGTCACTCGGACTGAGTTTTCCCAAACTACTAGCAGCTCTGCATAGTGTTCAGGAAGCACATTTTCTACCGTCATAGGTGTTCTCTCTTTGAGTGGACTGAAGTTCAATGTGCAGCCGCGAATCGGCATTTTAACAAGATCACTGTATTCTGCCTACGCTAGACGATTAAGAATAACGTCCTCAAAAGATCTTTGTCGCCACTCGATTAAATAATTGTTGGCAATCTTGTCCAAGAAGACGGGTAAATAACCCAGCTTTAACCAAACTATGCAGAGCTGGATAACGTTGTTTCGGTATAAAGCCATCTTCAAAATATCGCTCATCGCCGAACCCTAAGATTCGTTCATGTTCTTTGGTCAAACCTTTCAAAAAAGCAGCGTTGAGCAAAAGCGGCGCGTACCGATCATACTCCTTATCCAAACTCTGAATAGGGAAAGCAGGATCGTGAAAATTGTAAAACACCACATTACGAGATGTCAGCACCGGATAGTTTTGTCGGTGAACCCCACTCGTATCAAATAAAAAGGCGGTTCCTGCCTTGCCGGTCACGTGTCTTATTGGCAAGTTCATTTCGTCGACTTGCGCTTTATTCCAATGACCCGGAGCCAATTTTTGCCGATGGCTTTGCTCTACGTAAGCAAACTCACCACTGTTTACATCGGTAAGATACACACCCAACTTTATCTGGGGTGGTGGCTCTTGGCATCGGTCAACGTCATACCAAGCGTCGTTATGCCATCCATGAAAATTACGAGTGGTACGAATGGTTTTCCACCCCCTAACCTCAGTCACTTGAAATCGGTCGCCAATGTAGTCACGGCATATATGCATCAAATCATCATGTTGGATTGGGTACAAAAAAGCAGGCGACAGTGTAAGTAAGTTTTCAATGAGTAATCGCCATCGTTCATTTTGTTGGTATCCCGTCCAAGTATTAAACTGTGGATGGGTAAGGTGTTGATCAAAGCATCGCTGCATTTGCTCGAGCTTAGGTAGCGGAACATAACCATCAAGCACAACAATACCGTTTTCACGTAATTGTTTGAGAATATCTTCTACGTTTAGCATTAGAGCTCCCTCTCTCCTAACCTCTCAATTCGAGCATTTTTTTCATGCTCTCCCACAAACTTTCATTCGAATTAAGCAAACGTTGATAATGCGAAAAAGTCTTAGACACCATATTGTCCAAGCCAAAGTTCTGTTCTGCATGACGTCGGCCGTTTTTGCCAAACTCTACTCTAGCGTCCGTATCTTCGATTAATCGCCAGATAGCGTCATATAAACCAGTCTCATCCCCAGCTTCAATTAAGATCCCACTGTGATGATGCAGTATGACCTCTGGTAGACCACCTATATTAGAAGCAACAACAGGAACACCGCATGCGGACGCTTCAATCGCAGTAAGACCAAACGCCTCTCCCCAAAGAGACGGCATAACAAACACATCCGTGACACTCAAGATATCCGGAACATCAGAGCGTAAACCTAAATATTGAATGTCTCTCTGGTAATCCTGATGAGCACAAAGAGTTTCCACTTCTTTACGGTATGCGCCATCGCCAATGATCAAGAACTGGCATTCGATACCACCATCAACACAACGTTTGGCAACATTGAGAAAATGGTCGATGCCCTTCTCCTGTGTCAGCTGACCAATGAAGGCCACTATCATGATGTCGTCGGATACGCCAAGTTGCGCGGACTTAATCTGCCTTGCTTTCTCTTTAGATATCGCCGATTGAAACCGCGCGAGGTCAATACCGTTATAGAGGCGATGTATTTTGTGGTGAGCATTTGGCAAGTTTCGAGCAATGCGTGATGCAACAAAATCAGAGACAGGCAGATATGCGTCAATCGCGAGACTCAGAATACTTTGCCGCATAGAACGGAGTTGGTTTAAGACCAAATAATCTTTACTGGGCATACCAAGAGGATTGGAGCTGTGATCCGTAAAAACAATTTTTCCGCCCCACCTCAATTTACACAACAACAAACTCGGATCTGTTGGACCAATAAAGTGGGTGTGAAGAATATCGACTTTACGCTCTTTCAATAAACGCACAATGAAGCCTGAATTAGTGATTTTGTCATAATCTAAGCAAATAAGCTCACAGCCTGACTCAAGCAGCCATGTCTTCAGAGTCGGTGATATGGGTTCAATAACGCAGACAATGTAAGTCCAACCACGCTTTTGGGCTTCTTTTCCCATTGACCATAGGTAGTCTTCAAAAGAACCTTGTTTTTGGGGTGAGATTAACGCCCAACAAAACACTGTTGGTTTGAATACTAAATCATTGGAATCTTTCACTGCTTTCTCCTTCACTATCTCCGTGAGCAAAGAGGTCGCCCCATAATGCTCATTGGTCGTAAGTTAGAAAGCCAACCGAGTACCTATTTTCAATTTGATAACGAGAGATGCGCTGTCCCCCGGTTATTGTTCACTATGCAATAACAAAGCCAAGGGGAGATGCAAAGGCGCCAAACGAAAAAAGAGCCCTCACATCCATGGGGCTCAAGTAAAATTTCGCATTATTGTCATTTTAAGGTGAGGTCAAGACTATAGGAGGTGTTAACGCTCAGACGCATATTAACCCACCAGAATGATTAGGAATAAGCATCTGAACTCTCGAGTTTTTTAGAATTGCTTATTGCATTCGACGTCGAGTTTCAATTACTCATCGTCAAAAAAGCCACCATACATCAACCATGGTGGCTTTCTTATTTATCAATTTAATAAACGCGTAAACTGATATCTCTCAATATGAGAATCGAGATTAGTTAGTTGGACGCCAAACACCCCATTGGTCTTTCTGGTAAGTCGCTTCAGGGTTGTCACCACCTTGAATCCACCACTGTGCTTTCCAGTTTTGGTCAGCGTAAGAAACCACTTCACCACCTAAGTATGTTTTAGCAGCATCCCAAGTGCCATTCTCATCTGGATCTGGTTTAGGATCTGGGTCTGGCTCAGGTTTTGGTGGCGTAATTTCGTCATCACCTGCAATAACCTCGAAAGTAAACGTCTCAGCACGTGCGCTGTTTACCGCGTTAGCAACAAATGACAGTGTTTCGTTCTGCGTGATTGCACTAGTGTTTACCACTATAGACGAAGTACCGTTGTTCTGAATGCTCACCGATGAACCTTGAGTTTGTGTTAGGTTCGCGGCTTCACTTGTGGCAATAATTACGCTGTCACCAGCATTGACGACTTTATCGCTCTTCACAAGTTCATAAATATCGCCAGTCAGTGGCTCTACACCACCATCATCACCATCAATAACTGAAATCATGCCAGATGCGCGGCTATCTTTTGAGTTAAAGAAGTTACGTGATGGATCATTTTGGAAATACATGTAATGTGACATTTCTTCATGCCAATCACCGATGAAGACTGCGCCGTCTTTGAACTCTGCGTGCCAACCGTTGATTTCTGAAGCAAGTAGACGTGCCCAATCATTTACGTTCGAAGCTTCAACCTTAATATCAAAACTACGTGCCACATCGCCATTCTTGTTGATGATGTCATATTTAACTGTGTCACCGATTTCAGGATTTACAAAACCTTGAGGAATGTACAGGTCACCGCGAACAAGATCAGCTTCAGGAGGAAGAGTATCACCACCTGCAATAGTGATATCAGAACAGTTGTAGAAGCCTTCACCAGCGGCATCATCACGCTGCCAACGAACAAATAGAATCGCGTCACCAGAACGATCTGACGGAATCGTAACGTCCATGCGGTATTTGCCGCCATTTACGGGAACATTACCTACCGTCTGAATCAAGTCTAGATCGCCCCATGCCAGTGCTTTACTTAGATCCGCACCAGGTTTGGTTAGATAAAACTCCCAGAATGAAGGGTTGTGAGGAGCCGTCGCATTAAACACAAATTCAAATGTTCCTGTGTTTAGTTCAGTACGAGTCCAAGCCGTATGTGGCGCACCCATTCCCTTTTTCTGAGAGTCATTTGCATAACACAATGTGCCGTCAGGAATCGCCGCTTTCACTGCTGCCATATTGTTGTAATCAGTAATGTTCTTAGCGAATTCATTACGCTGAACAAAAGGATAAGAACCAGAGATATCTTTCGCTTGAGCACATGCTGCATTTGGTGGCGTACCAGACCAAACTCCACCTTGTTCGTAACACGTGTTTTGACGAGCACTCGGGAACTCAGACCAGCCGTGAGCATTGGCTGCTGTAGGTAGCCCGGATAGCATCGCCATACCCACTGCTACTTTAAGAATGTTTTTATTTGCTTTCACTTTTTTCACTCTCTACCGTTTATAGTACAAATAAGATTCAACGGATGCTTTATAACCGTTGTTACTTATTTCATGTTTATAGTTTTAATCAGTAAACAGTTAAAAATAATATACGTAAGTTCTATCAATGAAAGTTTGACGATTATCGATATGAACAAACATCACAAATTTAAATAAAACGACAATTTCAGAACATACTGACAAAAAACTAACAAACAACAATATTTACAATCACTTAAATGATCATCTCAAAAGAAATTTAGCATAAGGCTAGAGCAAATAGTTTAATAAAAAACACCATTTATAAATATTAAATATAATTGATTATTTTGTGACTCAGTTTCCAAGAATGATGAAGTAAATAATTAGAGATTAATAAATAAACGAACGCTAATATTTTCTGTAAAAATACCAACCACTAATTCATTATAAATTTAATATAACATCAATATTAGCGCTGTCTATTTAATCTACTTGCTTATTTAAACAGCAGGCACAGGGATAATTTTCAGATCTCCCATCGCTTTTTCGTCACGCAGTTTTCTCAGTGGTGCGTATTCAGGAGAGTCATGCCACGCGTGCGCCGCTTCTAAAGATGCCCAGTGTTGAATGACACAAACATCTGCCCCCACATCCCCATGGAATGTCGTTGGTGATTTGTTGATCGCAATTGTCTGACCACCATAGATTTGAGTGGTTTCAGAAACACGTTCAGCATACTCATTGAAAGCTTCCATATCCTGAATTTTAAACTGTATATAAAGGTAAGTTGGTGTCATGTTGATTGCCTATTTGTTTGATTGAGTCACTAAATCTCACAATACGCCTTTCGAAACGCAAAAAAGGAGCTGACGCTCCTTTTCTGTTAGTTGTGGATATGAACATCTCGTTGAGGGCACAATCCATTGACACAATCATTCTCTCACTACAAAGTTTCATATTTAACTTCTGTGGGAGCAATATAGCTAACACGTAGTGCCCAGTAATAAATTCATTACGTTATTTGTAAAGAGTCGAATTACAATGACATCAAATATAGATTTTGAACCTCTTCTCGAGTTGGAGTCCTTGGATTTCCTGCTAAACAAAGGTCAGAAAGTGCTTTTTCTATCCAGTTATCGCAATCTTCCTTTTTGATGCCTAATGTAGAAAAACCAACAGGAATTCCAACTCGTTTTGATAAGTCTCGTATCAACGTAATTGCTAACTTAGCGCTTTGCTCGTTATCTAAGCTTGTAACATCCCCTCCCATTACATGTGCAATCTCACGAAACCTATCCGGAGAATGCTCTGCATTAAACTCGCAGACAATTGGTAACAAAATCGCGTTACACACGCCATGAGGGAGGTTATGCGTCGCCCCTGGTTGGTGAGCCATCGCGTGAACAAGTCCTAAGCCTGCACTATTAAATGCCATACCAGCCAAAAACTGCGCGTTAGCCAATTGCTCACGAGCTTCAATGTTCTTACCATCATCTACAGCAACAGGAAGCCATTGCGCTATCAGTTTAATCGCTTCAAGCGCTGTCGGTTTCGTCAACGTATGAGCACCCGGCGTGACATAAGCCTCGATGGCATGTGTCAGAGCATCCATACCAGTTGCTGCAGTGATATTTGCCGGTAAATTGACCATCAACAATGGGTCGTTAACCGCAATATCTGGGATCTGTTTAGCGTCGATTATTACCATTTTTACTTGGCGTACTTCATCAGTGATCACCGAATTCGATGTCATTTCCGCAGCAGTACCCGCAGTGGTATTTATAGCAATAAAGAAATCACCCGCTTGCTTAACTTTACCCACACCATCGTAATCGACAATATCGCCTGAGTTAGCAGCTACAATACGAATTGCCTTCGCACAGTCGACGGGACTTCCTCCACCGACCGCAATAAAACAATCACAGCCCGCCTCTAAATAAAGAGACAAACCTTCTCTAACTAATGTCGCCGTCGGGTTTGGCGTGACTTTATCAAACAATTCATAGTCAATAGAGGCTTGGTCTAGTAAATCAAATAAATGATCAAGAAGACCAAGTTCAATTAAGTTTTTATCCGTTACGACTAACGCTCGCTTCACTGGTTGTTGACTCAGTGTCGCGATAGCATCATCTATAGCCCCAACACCAGAATAACTGAGCTTAGGAAGATTTAATGCAAAAGCCATGGTTTATCACTCCTTACTTCTCTATACGTAACCCATAAGATTTGAACTTTTCAAGCACGACTTCCATTGAGGCATCATCCAACACAGGCACATCAGCCGTAATAGCCAAAGTTTTGAGATAGAGATCTGCCAAGACTTCCACCTCATGAGCTAACCACAATGCTTTTTCTAAGTTCGCTTCGCCCGCAATCAAACCATGATGCTGCAGCAAAATTGCTTTGCTCTTAGAAATCCCGTCTTCAACGTATTGAGCAAGCTTAGCACTACCAAATGTCGCATAAGGTACACAAGGAATCTCGGTAGTACCTGATGCCGCGACCATGTAATGAATGGCAGGAATTGGCTTATTCAAGATAGAAACCGCTGCGCAATGAATCGCGTGGTTATGAACAACTGCATTCACATCATCACGCTTTTTGTAGCAAGTTAGATGGAATAGCCATTCAGACGATGGCAGCTTTCCTTCTTCAAAACTCCCATCTTCGGCTACATACACAATGTGGTCTGGGGTGAGTTTTTCATAAGGGATACCGGTTGGGGTAATCAACATACCGTTATCAAAGCGTACACTCACATTTCCTGCTGTACCTTGGTTCAAACCTAGACGGGTCATTTCCAAGCACGTATCGATAATTTGTTGGGAAAGTTCTACTCGATTCATTTTTATTCCTTAACCTTTTATTTCTTTAAAGAGTTGTGACACCTTTTTTGAGAATAATATTGCCGTATTTAGCAACCTCCCCAGTGAGTACCACTGCATAGCACTGCTTTGCTCGCTCATAAAAAGCAAAGCGCTCTACTCTTTCAATTTGTTCTTGGTTGACGTTAGAAACAGTCATCGCTTCCAAGTATTTGTTCTCGACACTAGGGTCAAGTTCATCGCCCGGTACTGCCTGCATCATGATCACGGGCTGATCAATATATTGATCCAGTTCGAACAACTCAACGACACCACCTAGTAAGGTGTCTACACCGACACCGTCACAGCGAATCACATTGTGATTAAAGGTATGCGCTGGAAAATGAGCGTCAGCAAAGAGAATTTCATCGCCATGTCCCATCTCAGACAGCGTGGCTAAAAGCTGAGGCGAAATCGCTGGATGAATACCTTTAAGCATGGCAGCGCTCCTTCTCTTTTTTTGTTGATACGCAAGAGGTTGGGTTAACCACCTGCAAACTTGGTTTCATTTGAGATTGTGCGGTTTGGATACTTGGGTAGAACCCCACGCCGAAGAAAGCAAACATGGCAGCGCCAAGCACCGTGGCTTCTGCTTGTTCAACAATATGCAGTGGTCTTTGTAAAGCATCAGCTTTCAACTGGTTCCAAAGGGCATTCTTGGTACCACCACCCACGACCACGACTGGTCCGTCATTGAGGTGACAAAGTTGATTCAAATAGTCGAATCGATGTTTAAGCTGACGACTTAGTCCTTCAAAGACTGCTCGAACAATTTGTCCACGGGTGGTATGAATGGATAATCCTTCGATCGCACCTTCACCAATGCCATCCGCGTTGAGTGCAAACCGTGGTACGAAGACAACCCCTCCAGCCCCACTACCAGCTTCATTCGCTTCTTGAATCATGATGCTATACAAATCATCCGCGCTTTTTTCCGCAGAAAAAAACTGCGTCGCAACCCATTCAATCACGGCACTTGATAACCATTGCGTCGCTGGATTGTAGAACCCTTTAACGGAATCCAACTCGACCGTTACACCATTTTCTAACGCTTCGGTATTAAGTTGAGGGCGCTGACTTCGAGCCATCAATATTTCCCAAGTGCCTGAACTTAAGAATGCTTGATTCTCTTCCGCACCAGAACCGATCAAAGCAAATTGCGTATCATGGCCTGCAGATATCACCGGAAGCCCGCTCTTAACACCAAAACATTCAGCAACAGATGAGGTCACGGTGCCAATAGTCTCTCCCGCCATCACGAGAGGAGGAAAATTCAACTCCGATAGCCCTAAATAGTCGAATACTGATGTGTTCCAATTACAACTGTTTAAGTCGGTCATCATGGATGTACCTGCCATGGTGTAATCCGTCGATAAAGTGCTGGTTAATCGGTGCGTAATCATCGAAGAGATAAACACAAATTTATCCATCTTTTTGAATACAGCTGGTTCGTACTCTTTTAACCAACGAAGCTTATAGAGGGTATTGAAGCTGTAATCACCAATTCCGTTATTACGATAAAGATCAATACGGTCCAACTCTGTTTCAACTTGCTTCATTACACCGAGGGTTCGCGGGCATTTCCACGAAATAATCGGGTATATTTGATTACCATTGCGGTCGAATGGTGCGCCATCAACACCAAATGTCGTGACCGTAAAAGCAATGACATTTTTCGCACCAACTTCAGCTACAACACGTTGCCCACATTCAATCAACTTCTGCCAGATATCTTCGAAATCCCAAATATGAAAAGCTGAGTTATTTTCATCTTGCTTAGTCGTATTCTTCATAAAATGTGATGCAACGATTTCACCTTGAGGATCAATGGCGATCGCGCGCAAGTTAGTTGCACCACAATCCAAAACAATCACTACAGACATAGAAACTCCTATCAGGGCGGAGTTTTCTCCGCCCATTGCAGCTACTTGTAAAGTGGACCGAAGTTGGCACAAGCACGGTAGTCTTGGCCTTCTTTGTCTTGACCAAATGCACTCCACGTATGTGGTCGGAATACATCCTTGTCTTCAACGTTATGCATCGCAACAGGGATACGAAGCATAGAGGCCAAAGTGATTAGGTCGGCGCCAACGTGACCGTAAGTAATCACACAGTGGTTTGCTCCCCAATTAGCCATCACAGAATAAACATCTTTGAATGCGCCTTCACCATTGATACGAGGTACAAACCAGGTGGTTGGCCAAGTTGGATTAGTGCGTTCATTTAAAGTTTCATGGACTTCTTTTGGCAGTGTAATTGAATGGCCCTCCGCGATTTGCAGCACAGGACCTATGCCTTTTACGATATTGATACGGTGCATCGTAAATGGCATACCACCGTGCGTTAGGAAGTTTGAAGAGAAACCACCCCCACGGAAGTATTCGACATCTGCTGGCGGCCAACAAGTCGCACTTAAACATGCTTCGGCGTCTTCAGCACTCATATTCCAATGGGGCTTAATCACCGATTCACCATGTTGATCTTTGGCTTCACCACTGCCATCTAACGCTGCTGAGCCAGAGTTTACTAAATGGATAAAGCCCGCTTCTGGTCGATACCCACTTACGCGCTCAACAGAGTCTTGAGACCAATAGGTACGAACATCGCAGAACACTTGAGCTTGACCTGTCAGCATCTTGCCAAAGAGCATATTTACGCCATTTAGGCTATCGTTCTCAGTCGCAATAACAAATGGCTCACGAATGCCATTCCAATCAAATGAAGAGTTTAGAATGGCCTCACTGAAGTCACCATTAGGCAGGTGATCTGTCCAATGACGCTGGCCTTGGAAACCACCAACAACCGCATTATGACCTAGCGCTTCTTCTCCAAAACCCATTTCAGCTAGCTTAGAATTACCTTCCATCAGATCACGCATGATCATTGTCATCTTGACCACCGTTTCCCAATCTTCTTTTTTACGCTCTTCGAGCATTGGTGTACGGTTATAATCCTTGCCTTCTTGGCAGTGTTCTTTCGTCCAAGCCAGAGCAAGTTCAAATTCTTCTTTATCAAAAATCTCTCTGTCTAAGCGACGTTTAATCTCTGTCATATCGACATATTCATTACGCATGCCTAAGTAATGTTGGAAGAACGGCTGATCGACAATGGAACCTGCGATTCCCATAGAGACAGAGCCCATAGATAGGTATGACTTCCCACGAATGCTCGCAACGGTTAGGCCCGCTCGACAGAATCGTAAAATTTTGTCTTGAACATCAGATGGGATAGAAGTGTCATCCTTATCTTGAACTTCTTCACCGTAGATAGAGAATGCAGGTAAGCCCACTTGAGAGTGACCCGCCATTGCCGCCGCTAAATACACTGCTCCAGGGCGCTCAGTCCCATTAAATCCCCAGATTGCTTTTGGCATATGAGGGTCCATGTCGATGGTTTCTGTGCCGTAGCACCAGCAAGGTGTAACTGTGATACTAAGCCCCACATTTTCACGTTTGAACTTATCTGAACAGGCCGCAGCTTCAGCGACGCCACCGATTGTAGAATCGGCAATAACACACTCGACCAACTCTCCGCTTACATGGCGCAGGTTTTCTCTAATGAAATTCGCAAGATTCTTTGCCATATTCATCGTTTGTTCTTCTAACGACTCACGCACACCAAGACGACGACCATCAATAGTTGGACGGATACCGATTTTGACTAAGTTGTTCATATTAAAACTCTCTTTTTTCACGTTAATCTGAGTTATTTTTCGATTTGGTAGCCTTTAAGACCAAAGTAAACGAGGTACACAAAGCCAATTAGAGGAATAACGAAAGCAGCTTGAATACCCATTGAATCCGATAGTTTTCCCATGACGGCAGTCAACACAGCGCCACCAAGAATTGCCATAATTAGACAGCTACCGCCAAATTTTGAATCACCGCCTAGGTCTTGTAGAGATAGACCAAAAATAGTCGGGAACATCAGTGACATACACGCAGAGATACCAACCAGTGCATACGCACCTGTAACACCACCAACACTCATCAGAACCAGCACTAATAGCGCAGCCACCATGGCTAATACAGCAAGGAGCTTCTCTGGTGCGATGTATTTCATTAAACCTACACAGATAAAGCGGAACGCACTGAAGACTACGATAGATGCAAGTAAGAAGTTAGACGCGTCAGCTTCCGTCCCGCCGACCTGAGTCATCACATATCGGATGGTCCAAGACCAACAACCAATCTGACATCCAACATAAAAAAACTGGCCGATAACACCTCTGACGAAATGTTTTTTCTCGACTAAACGAGTAAATGTCGCTCGCAGAGAATGCTCGGCACCATCGCTAACTACGACTTCTTTAGCTCTTGGCATCTTAGTAAAAGCAATCGCGAGCCAGACGACTAAAATGACAGCAGCAACAGACAAATAAGGCATCATGACGGCATCAAGCTCTGCGGCCTGAATGGTGTTAAGTTGTTCTGGCGCCATCGCCGCACGCTCTGCATCGGAAGCTGGGTTTAGCTGAGAAAGAATGTAGAATTTGCCAATCAGAACCCCAGTAATAGACCCCACAGGGTTGAACGCTTGAGCAATATTTAATCGGCGTGTTGCTGTTTCTTGAGGACCCATTGCTATGATGTATGGGTTAGCACTGGTCTCTAGGATGGATAGACCGCCAGCCAAAACAAACAGGGCCATTAAGAAAGGCAAATACTCCATTGCTTGCGCCGCAGGATAGAATAATAGAGCCCCCGAAGCGAAAAGCCCTAACCCTAGTAATACTCCAGCTTTATAGCTGTATCGCTGAATAAAAAGCGCGGCAGGTAAAGCCAAGATAAAATAAGCACCATAAAATGCTGTTTGAACTAAACCTGATTGCATATCCGTTAAAGTAAATACTTTTCGGAACTGCGCGATTAAAACATCGGTCATATTATTTGCTAGTCCCCATAAAGCGAAGCATGAAGTCAGCAAAATAAATGGGAACAGAACAGACTTAGGAATTACTTCACTATTCCCTTTCTTTACTTCTGATTGTGGAGCGGATGATAAAATGTCAGTCATTTTAAATTCCTTTAGGTACGGTCATTCCTCTCATTAAGTTATAGGAATGAGTTTCACGTTATTGGATTATATTTTTATTTAGTTATTTAATATGGCATTAGATATCAACATGTCTATTTCATCTAAATCACATATTTTTAGTAAGCTCTTTTTTTTATATTTGCTTTTATCAGCCAATAGAATTACTTTATCTGATACTTCGATAAATGTTTTTTTAATCTCATAATTGTATTCGTTTGAATCCCACACTCCAGATTGCTCATCAAACCCAACACACGAGATGACACATAAATCCAAAGCCATCTCCGATAAAGTATTCCGAGCAATCAATCCATAGAATGCTTTATACTTCTCCGAAAAGTACCCACCCAAACTGATAATAGAAATGTTCTTCTTTCCGCAGAGTACGCTAATGTTATTGATTGAGTTTGTTACTACAGTACAACGAATATCTGGGATCGCTTGAGCCACAAGCCAACTAGATGAACTAGCATCTAAACCAACTACCGATCCTTCATATATATTAGAAACAACTTGCTCAACTAAGTGTTTCTTATCATCAATGTTGTTTCCGGCACGATTATTAAAAGATGTTCCTTCATCTTTATATTGCTTACCGATTGCTCCCCCATGAACTCGGACTAACTCACCTTTCTTATCCAGTAACTTTAAATCTCTTCGAATCGTTTCTACGGAAACTTTTAATTCTTGAGATAAATCTAGAACCGACACTTGTCCAACTTTAGATATTACTTTTAATATGTGGCTTGCTCTCGATGCTGCTTGCATTGATAAACTACTCAACTTCAATCAATGACTGAGATATTAGATTAAGTAGAGAGAAAATCTGAGATAGCCATCACACCAGATTTAAACATGCCCACTTTTGACCGAAACGGTGAATAACCACACAAAAAATCGGGCATTTGGTGTGGAAAACGGGCATTGCGCGTGAGAAACAATCGTATATTGAGTTGTGGCCATGCTTTAATGTACTAGCCATAGGGTAACGCACGTGAAGAGGTGAAAGGTCATTAACAACATTGAGTGACCATATAATCAATGACACAATGTGTTGGTGTGTTGGTGTGTTGGTGTGTTGGTGTGTTGGTGTGTTGGTAGATCTTTGCTGCCATGCATAAAAGAAGCAAGTGTATGAACATTTGCTCTATATTGGTATGAAAATTCTGATATCGAAGAAGAACGAAGACTACTTAGGCTGAGATAACGGTTTGTTTATTTTTGTAGGCTTAACAGTATTTTTTCTTCGTTCTTTACAGTTGAAACACTTGGTTTTATTACTTCGAATGGTATAACTTCCTTATCACCTGCCGTAACTTCTACGAACGGTGCTTGTATCTCAGTTACTTTTACTACCGTGCTTTCGTTTGCAAAAGAATAACTACTACTTAAAACCAAACCAAAAAATAGAATAAAACGTTTCATATACACCTCAGTCAACATAATTCAGAAATCGATATTACTTCATTACTAAATAAAATATAAACATAAAACTTTAATCTTTACACGATACTTGCAATTTCAGTAGTTCTTTAAATTACTGTCATAAAAAATAAAACTCAGAAAACTCCTACAGAGCGGATAGATAATCGTCAAATTAACGCACACAGAAATGGTTAAAGACTATAACGTCAAACTCACCCAATCCTCTTCAATGCTTCAATCATCTCTGACTGTTTATATGTTTCAAAATAATATTCGTTAATATCTGATGAACGGGACTAGAACGATTAGTTTGCTTCATTTGTAATGACGGCTTTTGGACGCTCGCCACGGTAAAGTTCATCCGGAATGGGAATAAACGTGAAACCTTCTCGTGGTCCTTGTGCAGAAAAAAGAATAGTAGCGGCACCTTGAAGTTTAATCGTTTAAAATAAGCTTGTAATATTACCGATTGTCGCAACTCTATTAATATCGATGCCCCTTTTTTCTAATGCACGCTTAGTTAACTGCTCTTTATCCTTCCAGCCCAAGATTTCCAATAGTACAAATTTCAGTTTACAAGCTTCTTCAAAGTCATCAATCCCTAACTCTTCTGGAACAACGATACAAGGCGCTGCATACCCTATATGCTTTTGATAGATCGTCTTCGACAACTCATCATTAAAGTAATGAAGTCGTATATCGACTTTGCCATCTAGAATGTCACCTTCGTTCGAATCAATGTTGCTAGTCACATCAATCTTACTATTGGGAAATAAAGACATAAGATCCGTAAGAATCAGGTGTCCAAATGAGTACTGAGTTGTTTGAGGCAAGCAAACTGTGATGCTCCCTTCGTGTAAGTTAGGGTTGAATTCACTCAAATCCATACAAGATTCAAGTTTGCTCAGCGCTTCCTCTATTTCCGGCAACCTACGTTTGAGTTCATAAGTCGGCTCCAAATGATGAGCATAGCGAATGAACAACTCATCGTTCAGTTGTTCTCTTAAACGCGTTAAGTACTTACTAATTGACGCCTCACTTTTCCCTAACTCTTTCGCTACGATTTTAATTTTCTTATGTCGATTTAGTAAAACCAACACTTTCAAAAGATTTAAATCAAGTTCTTTATTCATTACAATTCGTTCTGTCTTATGGCGTCAAATGGAGTATCGATTATGCTGCATGAAGGCGACTACATTGATGATAATAGGTTAGATTTAATTTAACAAATCGCTTTGCCGTTACTCATATTCTATGCGGAAAGAACTAACTGATGCTTTGATTCCGTATCGAGATCTTTGTTGATTATTTAGTCTTTTTAGATACTATCTTCATCGGATATGCTACGTGAGATGCATGAGGTTTACTAATTCGACTATTGATTTAGTATCGTACTTTTGTAGTATGCGAGACTTATATGTACTGATCGTTTTTTCACTAAGAGACAAAGTTTGAGCGATCTTCTGGTTACTGTATCCAAGAGCGAGATAGTCAAATACCATCTGTTCTCGCACCGATAATGCTGGGTAGTGTTCAGACATCCCGCTTTTGAAGACTCGAAACCCCTTCACTGTCGAAACGATAGCATCAACGACCATATCACTCTGATCATTCTTACTCAGGCATGCACTTGCACCGATTTGCGAAGCCAATTTTGAATAGTGACTAAGGCTCTGAGAGGTAAGAAAAATCAAAATTCCTTTAAAGCCATTATTTAATAAACTATGTCCTAATTTTAGGGAATTGCAGTCGGCAAGAAATACATCCATGAGCAAGATATCAACCTTATTCTCACTCAACAATTTAAGTACTTCTTTTTGACTCTCAGCTTGAAATATACCCCGTATAGGTACGCGTTTCTGAATTACAGACTGTAGACCTTCTCGGAAAATGGGTTGTATATCCGCAATTAAAATATTAATAGGCTTTAACATATATGAGCGTCTTTTTGGTTAAGATCCCCTCTTCTTGGCAAAAAAGCAAACATTTACTGCTTATAATTATGAAAGCGATATATATTATTTATAAACTAGGTCAAATAGAAGTAAATTGACATTTTCAAATTTTGAATGTTCATTGGAGATAATTCACCACATAAAAACATTTTTATCATTTAATAAAAATATTACACAAGAAATACAAAACTGACTTTGCTTATAATCCACCAGCCCATGAACAGAA
The DNA here is from genome assembly GCF_002887615.1 of Vibrio jasicida 090810c. Classification (NCBI taxonomy): domain Bacteria; kingdom Pseudomonadati; phylum Pseudomonadota; class Gammaproteobacteria; order Vibrionales; family Vibrionaceae; genus Vibrio; species Vibrio jasicida. Next base: position 598,140 of record NZ_CP025792.1, read on the forward strand.
CAATCAAAGCCAAGATAAATGGCCCAAATGTCAGTAAAAGCTCCAAGCACTTCTCATACAGCGTTTCTAAAGAAATGTTTTTCCACATTCAGAACCCTCTCTAAATATCAAAAAAGAAGTACTTTGGTTCGACCAATCGGCCACTGCAACTATCTGAAGGCAAGATTAAAAAAGATAATCACACTTTTCGTTTGTATTGGCGGGGTTTATTGAACTCTAAAAGGGATTTGAATACGGTGTGGTAGGCTCTAGATACAACAAAGCCCGCTAATTTGCGCAATGTAGATCAGATAAGGATCGGTTGACCGATCCTTCTGTTGAGAGATAATCGGAAGCCTGTTTCTAGGCTTCCGATTTTTATGTCTATCCAAAACTGTTTTGCCGATTTCCTCGAAGAAAATCCTGTTGATGTAGCTCAACTCACTACTTTCTCTGAACATATTCCAGATGAGTGGATTGTTAAGGCGGCCAGTCTTTCTGATAAAGCAACTATTCGCCGACGTCGATTACCAAGTGACATGGTCTTGTGGTTAATTGTCGGCATGGCCTTCTTTCGTAATGAACCTATTGCCGAGGTTGCACGAAGAATGAATGTCTGTGCGGATGGCTTAGCTGATGAAGAGTTATTAGCAAAAAGTGCTTTAACTCAGGCAAGACAGCGTTTAGGTAGAGCTGCACCAGAGTGGTTGTTTAAACAATGTGGGCGGACGTGGGGTCTTGAACGATACCGTGATGATACGTGGCAAGGATTACAAGTTTTTGCTGTAGACGGTGCTCTTTTTCGAACCGCGGATACACCCGAACTTAGAGAGCACTTTGGCTCGGGTAATACCTCTAACAACAGACAGACACCGCATCCAGTGCTAAGAGTTGTGACCATAATGAATGTCCGCTCTCATGTCATCGCTGATGCCGCCATAAGCCCCTATCGGCGTGGTGAAATCCCACTTGCTATGCCCTTCATCGACTCTTTGCCAGATAACTCTGTGACGCTACTAGATAAAGGGTTTTACGGTGCGGACTTACTTCTCTCTCTTCAAAAGAGCGGTATTAATAGACATTGGTTGATACCAGCAAGGAAGGGGTTGAAATACACTCTTTTAGATGAAGAAGAAAGTAATGACATGGTCATCGAAATGAACGTCTCACCGCAAGCCCGCAAAAAGAATCCTAGTTTACCTGAAAAATGGCAAGTCAGAGCGGTGACCTATGAAGTACAAGGTAAGCAGAAAACTGTTTTTACCTCCCTTCCTAGGACAAACTACGACGCGAAAGCGGTAGCTGAACTTTATCACGAACGTTGGGAAATCGAATTAGGTTATCGTGATATCAAAAGCTCAATGCAACACAATGCCTTAGTATTACGCAGCAGAACAGTAGACCTTGTTTATCAAGAACTCTGGGGGCTGTTGCTTGGTTATAACTTAGTAAGACGTGAAGCGAGCCAGGCAGCAGTTGAGCATGGAAGAATGCCGAATGAAATTAGCTTTAAATACGCTTGTCAGTTTATAGCGAGTCAACTGAAAGTGATGAGTAAAGCGTTATCGCTAGGCAATACACCTAAGCGTTTAAAGAGTCTCAGGGGAGACTTATCAATCCTCTTTATAGACAAACGCCCTAAGCCTAATCGGCCTAGGGCGGTAAAAATGTCAAAGACTCGCTACCCAGTTAATCGCAAAGCAGCTCCGCTTAAGTGAACTACATTGCGCTAATTTGCGGGCTTTTTTTGTTCTCTATTGACTTAAACTTAAAGCACTTTTTGACTCACATAAGAAAAGCCTGTCGCTTCATACTGCGCCTTCTGTACCATGCCGAGCACATCTTTTGGTTGGTATAGGTGGCTGTCATACACAACAACCACACTTTCATCGCCTCTTTCCAAGAAATTCTGCTCACCATATTCGGTGTAACGCGTTGCTCCCACTGCGACCACTAGCTGGCTTGGGAGATTTGCTTGTTTGAGTAATGCGTGAATGTTTTCCATCGGACCGCGCTCCGCTTGATGATTCATCTGATCACGTATCCAATCCAGCAGATCCGCATAGAAATAGGAGTATTCGTTTACTGCGCAATCTTCGCCGTAGGCAAATACCTGCTCTCCTCGCTTATGAAAGCTCGCGATTCTAAATCTGCCGATATCGCTATCAGGAGTGAGCCGTTCTAGTTCAATAAGTTGCGATGCCAAGCCTTTTGACGCTGCACCCCAATTTTTCTTCTCACTGATTTTATTCGCATCAGGGCGTCGAATCGAACAATCATTGAATGCGCCAAAATACGTCGGCTTGAGCTGTAAGACATGACCACCTTCATAAGTAACATCACAGATCAGAGCAAGCTCTGGTTCAATTTGTAAGTTCAAAATATCATTTGGCAACTTGGTCGTATCGGCACTTATTGGATATGTCGACAAATACGAATGTTCGATAAAAGGCACATAAATGGGGAACAATGCTTGGGGCTTATTAGCGTTCACATCTCCGTAGAGAGTAAAGTCATCAGCCTCACCAGCTTGTTGCAGGTGACCTGCGAAGTTTCCCGCGATACCTAAGATCATCGCATCTTCAAAATTGTGCATACGTTTACTTGTTCCTAATTATTCGTCGTTATTCGCGATGATATGTCTCGTCAAATCATCAATTTCAGCCAGCAACCAAGTCAGCGCGAGCAAATCTGCACTGCCGCCCGGACTAAGGTTTTTTTCAATAAGCTGGCGGTCAAAATCCATTAGCTGCTCTTCAAGGTTTGGATTATGCCAACCACCACTCTCAATAAGCTTCGATGCTATGTTCTGCACATAACGCAAACCATGCATCCCACCACGAGATACCACGTTGGTATCTTGATTGTGCACCATTAACGTGAGCAACACTTGCCATAATGCTTGTTCTGCGGACGCGCCTTCATACAGCGCTTGTTGGTATGCAGGCAAACTGTAAGTCATGATCGTTTGATAGCCAGACGCCGCCTCACCTCTTGCTCCAGTTAAACCAAATTCTCGATACAGCCGCTCACCATGAGTTTCCTTTTTAGAGTCGGTATTTTTCAGCTCTTGAAATACCATTAACGCACAGCTGCGCTTGATAACTTGGCTAATGTGCAAAGAATCGACCGCAATGCCTTTGCCTTTTAACCAGCCGATCGCACCACACACCAGTCCAAGTCCAAAGATCATCCCTTTGTGCGTATTCACACCACCAGTCGCAGCAAACATTGCGCGTTCAGCTTGAATTCCAATCGGGCGCAACACATCCAGTAATGTCTCTGCCGAGTGCGTTGCATGCGCAAGACCAGCGTTAAGAAAGCCATTGAGAAAAGGACGAATTGCACTCGCGCTGGCTTCAAACAGCGGCACATTCATATCTGAGTGAGCACCGTTGCTAATAAGGTCAACAAGCCCCGGTTTTGGGGACAAGTGCACTTCCACCAGCATCGCGTGATATGCCAACTCAGAAACCAAAGAGAACAGATTCACCTTTACAGCAGAGCGATGCGCAACGCTTGGAACACGCTCGATATTTTGGTCGAGCAACAGTTTAAGAGCAACATTCGTCATAACACACCATCGACTCTATGTGAGAAACCAAGGTTTGAAGATCATGTTTACGCGAGCGCGCGCAAATCACGGCATCTTGTTCGCAAATAAGGCATTTTCTTCGAGTCATCCCTTGCCCTTTTCTTGAGATGATCTTTCCATCGACATCGATCACATCCAAATCCATTAACCGACCGAGACGATGGTTATTCTCTATCTCAATCATGGCTCGTTTGAGCGCCATGGCATTCGGTGCTTGGACCGCAAAAATTGCCTCTGGACCTGTGACTTGTCGTAGCAATTGTCGTCCTGCCATTGACCAGTCTTTTTCGAGACAAATGGCTTGAATCGCTTGCACACCCTGTTCGAAGATTCGCTCCGTGCACTCCGTCATTTTCTGAGGACCTGGCATATTGACGGTAAACGACAGCAAAGGAAGGGAGTGGCGTTTTAACCACTCACCTTGTCGTTTCACACGAGCTTCTTTGTTGCTCAAGACATCATCGAGACCAACTTTCAGCCCATAGCGAATGCTCATTCAGATTTAACCTTTCTGATGACATCAATCACAGAGCCATCGCGATAACGTACATAACCCACCACTTGATCGTCATATTCAATTGGTTCCGCTTTGCCCGTTAATGATTGCGCTCTCGCAACCAAGGCTTCCATATCAAGCACAGGCAGTCCAGCGTTCAACAAACGCTCTTTTACTTCTGGGCGTCGAGGATTCACTGCAATACCATGGTCAGTCACCAACACATCTATCGATTGACCCGGCGTTACCACGTTTAACACTTGCTCTACGACAGTTGGAATACGACCACGCACGAGCGGAGCCACAATCACGGCAAGGTTTGCGCCTGCCGCTGCGTCGCAGTGACCACCAGACGCGCCACGAATCACACCATCAGAACCAGTGATAACGTTGACGTTGAAGTTCACATCAATTTCAAGCGCGCTGAGAATGACCACGTCTAGACGATCAACCACTGCGCCTTTGGAAGATGGGTTAGCGTATTCATTCGCTGAGATTTCAATATGGTTTGGGTTTCGAGCAAGTGAGTCCGCTGCACCAGAGTCAAAACACTGCACGTCGATTAGATTTCGGATCAGCCCTCTCTCGTGCATAGAGACCATGGTTGAGGTAATGCCGCCCAGCCCAAACTCAGCGGTAATGCCTCGTTTTTCCATACTATTTTCTAGAAAACGTGTGACGGCAAGCGACGCACCACCAGACCCAGTTTGTAAGCTAAAGTCTTGCTTAAAATAACCAGAATTAATAATCACATCGGCAGCACGTTTTGCAATAAGCAGTTCACGTGGGTTACTGGTAAGACGCGTTTCACCGCCACCAATTTTGCTCGCATCACCAACTTCTTCGACTTCGACTGCGGCATCCACCAAATCTTGTGTGATTGATGCTGGGTGATTTGGATAACCGACGATAGATTCAGTAAGCATGACCACTTTACGCGCGTGTTGAGCATCGATTTTGGCGTAACCCAAAGAGCCGCAGCAAGATTTGCCGTTCATGCCATTTGCATTGCCAAACTCATCGCAACAAGGCACACCGATGAACGCCACATCGATGTTTAGCTCGCCCGATTTAATCAAGTGCACACGTCCTCCATGGGAGTGAATATGCACAGGTTCTTTGAGCAAACCATGAGAAATGGCTTCACCAAGCTCACCGCGAATACCTGATGTGTAAATCTTACTCACTACGCCGTTTTTGATGTGCTCAACAACCGGCGAATGAATACCCGTTAAAGAGCTTGAAGCCAGTGTCAGATTCTTATATCCCATCTGAGCGATAGTATCTAACACCAAGTTAACCACCTTATCGCCACCTCGAAACGCGTGATGGAAAGAGATCGTCATACCGTCTTTAAGCCCAGAATCTAAAATGGCGGAACGCAGATCTGACTTTAGCTTTCTCGACTTTTTAGAGTTTGAGTCTTTGAGATGAGGCGTTAACGCATTTGCCTCCGAAAACAGTGACAACGTCTCTGGCAGCAATGCTGGTTTGATGGATTCCATTTGTTTCATGTTCGTGCCCTACTCTTTAATTCCAGATTGCGCTTTTTGTAACGTCCAACGAGCTCGCTCGATAATTGGTCCATCGACCATTTTTCCGTTAAGTGAAACCACACCAAGCCCTTGCTCTTGCGCTTCTTCTGCTGCCTCGATAACTTGAATCGCGTAATCCACCTCTTTTTGAGTCGGTGCAAATACGTTGTGAAGTAGCTCGATTTGCCTTGGGTTAATCAGCGATTTTCCGTCGAAACCTAACGACTTAATGTGTTCCGCTTCATTGAGGAATCCTTGCTCATTATTAGCGTCGGAATAAACGGTATCGAACGCCATAATGCCCGCAGCACGCGCAGCTTGCAGAATAGAACAACGGGCGAACAACAACTCTGTTCCTTCTGGGCTACGTTGCGTTTTTAAGTCCCTGACATAATCTTCAGCACCCAGTGCAATGCCAATTAAACGCGAAGACGATTGAGCAATTTCGATGGCGTTATTCACACCTTGCGCACTTTCGATTGCCGCCATCATTTTGGTGCTGCCAACTTCTCTGCCACATACACGTTCGATGTCTTCAATGCAGCGCTCCATTTCTTGCACGTCTTCTGCACTGTCTGTTTTTGGTAGACGAACCACATTGACGCCCGCACGCACAACGGCATGCAGATCTTTTAAACCAAACTCAGACTCTAGTGGGTTCACACGGACTACTGTTTCAATCTCTTGATACAGAGGATGTTGCAGCGCGTTAAACACCAACATGCGGGCGGTGTCTTTTTCTCTCAGCGCCACAGAGTCTTCCAAATCAAACATGATTGCATCAGGCTGATAAATGAAGGTATTACTTAACATGGCGGCGTTTGCCCCTGGAACAAACAACATGCTACGGCGTAACTTACTCATGATAATTTGCTCCATTGAATGTCATTGTTGTCTGCCGCGCGCATGACTGCAGCCTGAACGCGAGCCTTAATCACACAATCTAGTGCGCCTTTGTCTTCCACTTCTAACGTTGCGGAAGTCACGCCCATCGAATTGAGCACACCATGAATCAACGCTTCGATGGCTTTGCCAAACTGCTTTTTCACTGTGCTATCAAGAGAAATGTCGATGTCACCTTCTGGATTGGGTGAGATACGAACTTGCAAGTCACTTGATTCCAGTGTCCCTGCAAAAGCGGGTTTTATTATTTTCATTGAAAGACCTTTAACACCTTGGTTAAAAATTAATTGGGCTGTTAAGCAGCCACTGTTTCTTGGGTAAGGCACGGTAAAGCGTCCGTGTGCCTTTGTAGGTAGTCGATAGAGGTTGAGGGTAAAAAGTGAACCAGTTGATCCAATTGCCCTTTCTGCAAGAGTTTTCGCACCGTTGACGCTGAAATCGTGGTGCCTGACGCACACTTACGCTCTATTTCAATAACCCTGATTGGTGCGCCGTTGAGATCCTTGGTGGTTAATCTGTGTTTCATTTGTTGGTTGTAATAATGAGTCACAACACAGTCTGGCTCTGTCCCAACAAATCGGTGTGTAATGCCTAATGCTGGCGCAATATGCTGACGATATAAATTTAGATCAATAGCGGTATGACAATAATCAATCAATCGCTTCTCTTTAATAAAGTAAGTAGGAAACGTTGCTTTAGAAATTATATATTTTGAACCATGATGAATCGTAAAATTAGGAATATGTTTAGTGCCACTTTCAATCATGTTCAAACGATCGTGATAAGCAAAACCTTTACCTTCTTCGCTGACGACAAATAAATGTAGCCAATCACATTGTGACGCCGCCGTTTCAATTAAGTATTGATGCCCTAAAGTAAACGGGTTTGCATTCATCACAATGCTGCCTATTTTATCTCCTTCTTTCTTTTTCTTTCTTAATGAACGTACAAAGTTTCTTAAATTGGTCTGACTATTTTCCATCAAGACTAATTTATCGTCCGCAAAAGAAATGGGGAAAAAACCAGATTCTCGAAACCTTTGCATATTCTGAGGCTTGGTAAACAAGAACAGATCAAAGCGCCCCATTTCATAAGCCATCGTGGTCAACTCAGTCATTAATCGCAGAGAAAATCCAGTACCTTGTAAGGCAGGATCAATCGCAATAGATTTTAGTGTTGAGCCAGCAAGACCGCCGCAAGCAATGATTTGACCTTGAGACTTCGCCACCACAAATCGCTCTACATCAGCGTCAACATCCAAATCATAACAAGTTAGAAACTCGGTAATAGCACCAAACTTCTCGTATTGATTTCGGTTCACTCGACTAAATGCGTAGGTGTCAAACATGATCATCATCCTCTTTCGTGTTGCTGCCATCATGCGTCACTTGAATTTGAAAAATGATGATCCGTATCGACTATTTTCTTCTACTAAACGTCATTTATGAATTTAATGAATTTAATTACTTAACTATCTGTAAATTAAGTAATTGAATAATTAAAAACTTTAAATTCATAAGTGTGTATATATTCCACAAAGTAAAATGATCATACTCACAGTTAGGTTTTTCATTCAAATTTAAATTACGCCATGTTAAATCAACACGGAATAATAATGATGAACGAAAAGACCCTTTCAATAACTGAAACCAGAAGCCCGGGATTAGACTTATTATCTCAAGTCCGAATCTTTGGCTTACCATTACCACTATATGCATTTATGTTCGCGGTCATGTTAATTGCACATATGACAAACACCATCCCTGATAATATTGTCGGCGGTTTTGGTTTTATGTTTGTTGTTGGTGCGCTATTTGGCGAACTGGGTAAACGCCTGCCTATTTTTAACAAATACATTGGCGGTGCGCCTGTCATGATCTTCCTTGTCGCAGCTTGGTTTGTTCATGCAGGTTTACTAACCCAAAACGAAATTGACACTGTTACTGCAGTCATGAAGAAGACCGATTTCCTCGACTTGTTCATTGCCGTTCTGATCACTGGCTCGATTTTGGCGGTTAACCGTAAGCTACTGCTTAAATCATTAGTTGGTTACATTCCGACCATTCTTGCAGCCGTTGCAGGTGCTTCAATTCTCGGCATTCTTGGCGGAATGATGTTTGGCATTTCTATCGACAAAATCATGATGCTTTACGTACTGCCTATCATGGGTGGTGGTAACGGTGCAGGTGCGATTCCACTTTCTGAAATCTATGAGTCAGTCACGGGTGGCTCTAAAGAACAGTACTACTCGGTTGCAATTGCAATTTTAACCATCGCTAACATCGTAGCGATTGTCGCAGCAGCCGTTCTAAACAGCATCGGTGAAAAAGTACCGTCTTTGACTGGTAATGGCGAGCTATTGCGTAAGTCTAATTTCGATGTTGAAGAGAGCGAAGCTCCAAAAATCACTCCCCGTGAAATCGCGATTGGCTTGATGATGGCGGCATGTATTTACACCTTCTCATCCGCCCTTTCTAAAGAAATACTGCCAGGTTTTGGTGACGTAAAAATCCACACTTTCGCTTACATGGTCATCATCGTTGCGATTGTTAACGCCTGTGGTATCTGCTCTGAAGAAGTGAAAGAAGGCGCAAAACGTTTGTCTTCATTCTTCTCAAAACAATTGCTTTGGGTGCTCATGGTGGGCGTTGGTATCGCTTATACCGACCTTGGCGAAATCATGAATGCACTAACCTTCACGAACTTAATCATCGCAACACTGATCGTTGCTGGCGCAATCATTGGTGCCTCTGTCGGTGGTTGGTTAATGGGCTTTTACCCAATCGAATCTTCAATCACTGCAGGTCTATGTATGGCAAACCGTGGTGGCTCTGGTGACCTTGAAGTTCTTGCTGCGTCAAACCGCATGAGTTTGCTGTCTTACGCGCAAATCTCATCTCGTCTTGGTGGCGGTATTGTACTAGTCATCGCAAGTGTCGTGTTTGGCATGTTGGGCGGTTAATCCCCTTCTTATTTTGTCAAAGAGCAAAGTCTTCCTTTGCTCTTTGTTTTGTCCAATGGGAGCTATTAATGGAAGTTAATTTATTTGCCGAAGGCTTAAACCTCATGACACTGGGTATGGGTTTTGTCTTCACTTTTCTTGTTTTCTTGGTCTTTGCTGTCAAAGCCATGTCTCGCTTTTTGGGGCGCTTTCATGTCGAACCAACTCCCCCTCCACAAAAGAAAGTGTGTGCTGCCAAACCATCAAACGATGATAACCAACTCGTCGCTGTGATTGCTGCCGCTATTCATCATCAAAAAATCAAACAAAGCTCGCTATAAGAGGAATTCGAATGTCTGAGTCTACTAAACGCATTGGCATCACTGACGTTGTATTACGTGATGCCCACCAGTCGTTATTTGCCACCCGTTTACGCATCGACGATATGTTGCCAATCGCCCAACAGTTGGATGACATCGGCTATTGGTCACTTGAGTGTTGGGGTGGCGCTACGTTTGATAGTTGCATTCGTTTTCTAGGGGAAGATCCTTGGGAGAGACTGCGAGAGCTGAAAAAAGCGATGCAAAAAAACGCCGTTGCAAATGTTGCTTCGAGGTCAAAATCTATTGGGTTATCGCCATTACGCTGACGACGTCGTTGATAAGTTCATTGAGCGCTCCGTGGTAAACGGCATGGATGTATTCCGCGTATTTGATGCGATGAACGATCCACGAAACATGCAACAAGCGATTGCTGCGGTGAAAAAACAAGGCGCACACGCTCAAGGTACACTCTGTTACACCACTAGCCCTGTTCATAACCTACAAACCTGGGTAGACATCGCGCAACAATTGAGTGAACTGGGCGTTGATTCGATTGCAATCAAAGACATGGCGGGTATCCTGACGCCAACCTTAGCCAGTGAGCTGGTTTCAACATTAAAACAGCAAGTGGATGTCGACCTTCATCTACATTGCCACTCGACCGCTGGCATGGCTGATATGACGTTAATGAAAGCCATTGAAGCTGGTGTAGATCGTGTGGACACCGCGATTTCTTCCATGAGCGGCACTTACGGTCACCCAGCAACAGAATCTCTGGTTGCATCACTTCAAAACACTGAATACGACACAGGTTTGGACATTTCAGCGCTGGAAGCTGTCGCTGCATACTTTAGAGAAGTACGTAAAAAATACGCCGCTTTTGAAGGTCAGTTAAAAGGCTCAGACTCTCGCATAATCGTGGCGCAAGTCCCTGGTGGAATGTTGACCAACATGGAAAGTCAGTTGAAACAGCAAAACGCCGCAGGCAAGCTTGATGCTGTGTTAGAAGAGATCCCGAAAGTCAGAAAAGAGCTGGGGTATCTGCCGCTTGTCACGCCAACGTCGCAAATCGTCGGCACACAGTCTGTCATCAATGTCCTTATGGGTGAGCGCTACAAGACCATTACCAAAGAGACCGCGGGGGTCTTGAGAGGCGAGTACGGCAAAACGCCTGCCCCTGTCGACACGGAACTGCAACAGCGTGTGTTGGAAGGTTCAGAACCAATTACTTGCCGCCCTGCCGATAAGTTGGAGCCAGAACTGGATCACCTAACCACAGAAGTGACCACTCAAGCAAAAGCACAAAACATTCCGCTCTCCGGCAGCGCCATTGATGATGTACTTACTATCGCGCTTTTCCCACAAGTGGGTTGGAAGTTCCTAGAAAACCGCAACAACCCAGACGCCTTTGAACCCGCACCTTGCAATGAAGCAGCAAGAGCAACAGCACAAGCAAAAACTAAGACCAAACCAGAGAAACAAACCATGAATGCTACCTCAGAAAGCGGTGTTTACACCATTACCGTCAACAACCAAAGCTATGTCGTTCAGGTTGACGCAGGTGGCGATATTCAAGCCGTGTCAGCCCCCCAACCCGCGCCATCAAAGCCAGTGACAACCGCTCAAGATGCCGAGCCAATGAACGCCCCACTTGCGGGTAACATATGGAAGATCCACACCAAGCCTGGTGATGAAGTTGAAGAAGGTGATGTGCTGCTGATTCTTGAAGCGATGAAGATGGAAACAGAAGTTCGCGCACCACGTTCCGGAAAAATCGCCAGCATTGATGTGTCTGAGGGCGACGCGGTCGATGTAGGCGAACCTTTACTTCAACTGGCGTAACGAGGCATTAGTCACATGGAAAATGTCTTAGCGTTAGTGAATGACTTTGGTTTGTTCCACCTCGAATGGGGACAAGCCATTATGCTTATTGTTGGCTTGATTTTACTTTATCTCGCCATTGTTAAACAGTTCGAGCCTTTGTTGTTGGTGCCAATCGGTTTTGGTGGGATTCTTGCTAACCTACCTGATGCAGGCTTAGCCTTGTCTGCGGTAGAAAACGCGCTCCATGCTGCGAAACCTGAGGTAATGTCAGCATTTGGCTCTGTGTTGAATATTGCGACGGACTCCGCTGCCGAAGTAAAAACGGCACTTGCAACGGCGACACCAACTCAACTTGCCAATATCCACTTACTCGCAGAAGAGTATCAATACTCAGATGGCATGCTGTACTTATTTTACAGCATTGCAATTGCATCTGGCGCTGGTCCTTTGGTGATATTCATGGGCGTAGGCGCAATGACGGACTTTGGTCCATTGTTAGCCAACCCTAAAACCTTGCTTCTTGGTGCGGCAGCTCAGTTTGGTATCTTCGCAACTGTGCTCGGCGCTTTGGGTTTGAGCTCTATGGGCTTGATGAATTTCAGTGTCGCACAAGCCGCTGCTGTGGGCATCATTGGTGGCGCAGATGGTCCAACGGCGATTTATGTATCTAGCTTACTCGCACCAGAATTACTGGGTGCTATCGCTGTAGCAGCTTACTCTTATATGGCACTTGTACCTTTGATTCAGCCGCCAATCATGCGTGCGCTGACCACAGAATCAGAACGCCAAATCACGATGCAGCAATTGCGTAAAGTAAGCAAGTTAGAAAAGATTTGCTTCCCTTTGCTCCTGTTGATTCTGATTGCCATGTTGCTTCCTTCGGCGACACCGCTACTAGGTATGTTCTGCTTTGGTAACTTAATGCGTGAATGTGGCGTAGTTGAACGTTTATCGGATACTGCTCAAAACGCGTTGATCAACGTCGTCACCATCTTTTTGGGTCTTTCTGTGGGTTCCAAGTTGGTTGCCGATAAATTCTTACAGCCGCAAACCATCGGTATTCTCGCACTTGGCATCGTCGCGTTTTGTATTGGCACAATGGCAGGTGTATTGATGGCAAAACTGATGAACCGTTTCGCGAGTGAAAAAGTGAATCCACTGATTGGCTCTGCGGGTGTCTCTGCGGTTCCGATGGCAGCAAGGGTGTCAAACAAAGTGGGTCTAGAAGCAAATGCACAGAATTTCCTATTGATGCACGCGATGGGACCAAACGTAGCCGGCGTTATCGGCTCGGCGGTTGCAGCAGGCGTGATGATCAAATATGTGATCGGTTAGACAGTTACACAAGGAGCGAGGCTCGATTGACTATCTTCAATAGATCTCGATCAGGTCTCTTCCTTGTTTCATTTGATAATTTACCCTTCAATCAATAAGAAGCTTACCATTCATGCCAGACCGAACATTTCACGACTACCTCTGCCGTAACCTCTCTTTTAGACAGCGTGTATGGGCGCTGCTTTTTGTGGTTGTTTCGTTTCAATTACTCCTTATCGGTGGCTATTTCCACCACATCCTTTCTGATACGTTAAACCACCAGGTCAGTGCGCGCGCAGTCATACAAGCTCGTGAAATTGCCAGCGACCCTCAACTGATCGAAGCTGTCTCTTTACGAGATACAGCGCGGGTACAAAAACAAATTAAGCGCCTACAAGGGATTTCCGATGCCAACTTCATCGTCGTCGGCGATAGTAAGGGCATTCGCTTAACGCATCCAGACATCAAAAAAGTTGGCTACCCGATGCAAGGTGGAGACAACATACGCGCCCTTCAACAAGGATTGCACTACTACTCAATACGAGAAGGCAGCTTAGGCTTTGCGATACGTGGAAAATCTCCCATTATTTCCTCAACCGGCGAGATCATTGGTGTTGTTTCAGTGGGCTACTTACTGGATACCGTTAGTAATTTACTGCTCCTCTACTCCACACCGTTTTTCTTTGCCTTATTGATCATTCTAGTTTGCTCATCTTTGGGCGCTTGGTTTTTCTCCCGTCATATCAAAAGTCAGATGTATGGTATGGAACCAGAAGAGATCGCTCTCTCCCTCCGCGTGCAAAACTCGGTGTTTGAAGCAGTTTACGAAGGCATTATTGCGGTCGACAAACAAGGTCGTATTTTGTCGGCAAACCAGAGGGGACTTAAGATTCTGGGAATTGCGCGTAATCTTTCCCACCTCCAAGGCCGAATGGTGAACGAATACGTCACCCCTGCTGACTTTTTCTTGGGAGCAAAGGTGGGAGAAGACTCGGAGGAGTCACAGAGACAGCATCAAGTTATTACGTGCAACGGCGAAACCTTGGTCGCGACTCGTGTAAAGATTTGGGAAGACAACCAGCACTCTGGCTGGGTCATCAGCTTCAGACCACGCAATGATTTAAGCACGCTCACATCGCAACTTAACCAAGTTCAGCAGCAAACCGACAATTTACGAGTATTGAGCCACGAATACGCAAATAAGCTTTCTACGGTCAGTGGGCTGATTCAAATCGGCGCGTACGAAGAGGCGCTCAGTGCCATAAGGCAAGAAACAGAAACACATCAAAAGCTGATTGATTTTATTTCTCGTACGTTCAACTCCAAAGTGATTGCGGGTCTGTTATTAGGCAAATACAGCCGAGCAAAAGAACTTGGTCTCGCTCTCCATTTTGATCCGTACTGTCACCTGAGCGGTACACCAACCAAACTTACTGATGATGAGTTAGCCGCCATCATAGGTAACCTGCTCGACAATGCTTATGAAGCAACGTTGAAAAACCCTGACAGCAACAAATGCATCTCGATACTAATTTCTGACGCCAACGAAACGGAATTGGTGGTCGAGGTTGCTGACAATGGCACTGGAATACCCGATGAAATCGCAGAATCCCTATTTGATAAAGGGATCACCAGCAAATCGCAACCGGGACACGGTATTGGCTTGTATTTGGTCCACCAGCTTGTCAATAACGCTGGCGGTGCAATCCTTGTCGACGATGCCGAACCAACCGGAACAATCTTTTCTTTATTTATTCCTAACGAGAGTTTGAAAGATGGAAATTTATGACGTTTTGATAGTAGAAGATGAATCCAATATCGCGGACTTTCATTCCTATTATCTTCAGCAAACACAACGTTTCAGACCTATCGGAATTGCAAAAAGTATCGCTGAAGCCAGAAAGATGATTCAGTTACTGAAGCCAAAACTGGTCTTATTGGATAACTACTTGCCTGACGGCAAAGGTATCGATTTATTGAAAGACATAACCGCTGCCAAGCAGTCACCAGATGTTATTTTTATCACCGCCGCCAATGACATGGAAACAGTAAGACAAGGCGTAAGGTGTGGCGTGTTCGACTATCTGCTAAAACCGATCTCTTATGATCGCTTAACCGATTCTTTAGAGCGCTATCTGAAGTACACCAGTTCGTTAAAAGCAAATGACAATATCAATCAACGCCACGTCGACGAGCTGTTTAACTTTCAATCCAAATCATCACACATGCAAGCCTTACCCAAGGGGATCGATGAGCTCACGCTCGATAAAGTCACGAATGCCTTTGATGATGGCGAAATTATTTACACGGCGGAGTCTCTAGGCAATGAAGTCGGCATCAGCAAAACAACAGCAAGACGTTATCTTGAGTTTTTAGCCGCAAAAGGGTTTCTACTTGCTGTGATTCAGCATGGTAAAGTTGGGCGCCCTGAAAGGGTTTATCAAAAGAAAATGTAACTTCCCCTTTGCTTAGGAAGAACGCTTTGAAACCCTACGATTCAAAGCGTTCCCTAAACGTCGTTGAAGCAACAACGTAAATCACAAGGTCAGATCCGCAGAGATAATTTCTGTGCCGTCGGAGACTTCCAATCGTTCAAGATTATCACTGTGCGCCTTGCATAATGGCACCACGAAAACCTTACGCTCTTCCCCGTCTTTTCTAACCAGAACACCATAATCATGCTCCGCGGTACAGTTGGCTTCGCAGCAAAGGCGATGCTTAACGGTGCTGAAGTGGCGCCAATACGCTAGCCACTCTAGTTTTGCTTTTTCCGTGATTAGCTCATCAGATATCTTACTTACTATCATACTCATACCATTTGTTTAGTAGACAGCAGCATTACACCGGATCATCGAGTTTGAGTTTCTAAGCGCGTTCAAAGAAAAGCGCAGATTTAATGCATGATTTAATTTCTATGGTTTTTATTTACGAATTTCGATAACCCCTTGTTTAAAGACTCGACTTTACAATATCTCCGTCTTTCATAATCAAAGCTAGGTTGCTAGCTGGCTTTGCCATGAGTGTGATGTCTTCCAATGGGTTGCCATTAACGAGCAAGATATCGGCATACGCCCCTCTTCGATTACACCCAACTTCCCATCTTGGTATGGGCTTCGTAAGCCACTCATCGCAAGCAATTGGCCGTTATCATGGATCACCATTTTTAACACCTCATAAGGGGTAAACCAATTAGCTATGTCTGCTACAAACTGACGCTGCAGATGTGCAGCTTCTGGCGTAAGTATGACATCTGTACCCCATGTAATTTTCACACCGTGCTCTTTCGCGGCTTTGATCGCCCTATCCGTCCTTGCCGCGAGCATCTTGTACTTCGAGTGTGAGAATGACTTTTCTAGGTACGGATTATATTTTGGCAGGAACGGTTGAACATTCAGCCAAACATCATTTTCGCGGTTTCTTCACCAGTCATTTGTCCGTGTTCGATCACTTTCACCCCCGCATTTATTGCCCGTTGTACAACCTTGGCTGTATAAGCGTGGGCACTCACGTACGTGCCATAGCCCGCTGCGGCACTGAATGCCGCTTGCATCTCCGCCAATGTATATTGTGCAACATCGAGCGAATCGTAACTTAACGCCACCACCTGCGGAGATTTTATTAAACGATGCACCACACATTAGGTTTGGTCTTACGGCAATCAAGCAATGCTAATCAATAGGAAGCATGGAAATCACGTTTCCAAACCAGTTATCTAAATTTGATCGAATTGCCCTACTGATAAAGAAACGCTAAAACAGGTAAGGCACTATTTGCATCCTCATGTGGTCTGGGTCTATTCAAAATGAAAACCCAGCCATAGAAGAGAACCGTAGGTAGAATATGAGAAAAGAAGTGATGCGCCAGATACAACAAAGCCCGCTATAATAGCGGGCTTTGCGTTTGTCCATGAAGGACTAAATTTGGTGGGTCCGACCAGATTCGAACTGGTGACCCCTACCATGTCAAGGTAGTACTCTAACCAACTGAGCTACGGACCCAAATTTAATGTTCAGCATACTTTGGTTTTAGCATGGTTTTAAGGAATGGTGGGTCCGACCAGATTCGAACTGGTGACCCCTACCATGTCAAGGTAGTACTCTAACCAACTGAGCTACGGACCCATTCCTTAAGAACGAGATGGATATTAGCTATATCCTATGAGGGGTGCAAGCATAAGTTCACTAACTTTGATTCGTTTGGCGAAAATCTAAACTCAACACCCGCTTTTAGACGATTTTATCGACAAACCATTGGCAGGCACGAGCTAAAAGTGTGATCTACTTAACTTTTATATTTTCAGCTAATTATCGTAGGGCACTTCGCTGAGCATCCAGATCTGCAAAATCTGTGAGACATCGGGGCAATAGCCGAACAAGATTTGGTACTTTGGTTTGAAAGGTTCACCGATAAACGTGGTACGAATCAGTTTGCCTGTTTTGAGATCCACCTGCGTACTCACCCTTCCCTTGAAGTTTTGAAAAATCGCAAATTGTTCACTGTGGTACACCATCTGCTCTCGATAGAACAAAAAGTGGTCTTGTGGTGTTTCAGTAAGTTGGCATTCTAGTGGTTTTAAAGGCTCCTGAGCTTGCACACTCAATGCCACTAGCAATGCAGATAGGCTCCATCTAAATCGCATCGTACGTCCCTATTCTTCTTTCTTTATCAAAGTATAGGAGCTATCGGGGTAACTGCAGCGAAGCTCGGAACTTGTGACTACCAAGACAGAAAAAAGGCTTCAACCAATCCAGTTGAAGCCTTTCTCTATTTCATTATCTGGGAACGAAATGTTTATTCGTCTTCGGTATCAAACACCACGTTGTAGTTTTCTGTGTAGGTACAGTTTGGCTGGCGGCTACAGGTAAAGAAGCGTCGACCTTTAAACTCACCTTGGCTTGCTGTTCTGATGATCATCGGACTGCCACACTTTTTACAAAAGCGGACTTCTTTATCCGGTTCAATCAAATCAATGTGTGCCGCCAATAAACGACGTAAACGCCCCACTTGATAACTGTGTTTCACCGATGCGCCAATCAAAGGAAGGTTCGCCGATTTACACACGTGCATCAGCAGTTTTTGGCGCTCGACTTTGCCTTTATGCAATTGCTGACCATTATCAAGCTCAATAATTACACGAGGTTCAAGCGTTCTAGGGTCGCAGATAACGTAATCAAAGTAGCTGCGTGAAATTCGGTTACTGGCAATAAAGAACTGTTTTTTGTTCTTAACCTTTTTTGGTGCGATCAACGTTGCCATGTTTACTTTGGCAAACACCACAGCATGATCACCAACCGCTGCTCTTAACGCATTAAAAAACGCGCCTTCCTGCCCTTTTAATAAAGGACCTTTCGAACGGTATGGGAAGTCTCGCGTGTCATCGTTTTTGATCACGTACTTTTGAATGATAAAGAAGAAAACAACAAGTAGAACAACAATGATAAAGATGTTGGTCATAGATAAAGTGCGCCCAAAACAACTAGTTGCTCAAAGCCTAAATGGAAAGTTTAGCCAGAGCAACAAAACC
The DNA here is from genome assembly GCF_002887615.1 of Vibrio jasicida 090810c. Lineage (NCBI taxonomy): Bacteria > Pseudomonadati > Pseudomonadota > Gammaproteobacteria > Vibrionales > Vibrionaceae > Vibrio > Vibrio jasicida. Next base: position 616,574 of record NZ_CP025792.1, read on the forward strand.
GATAAATTTTGCGGGGTGATAATAACAGCCGCAAAGCTTTTGAGCACGATTTACGTTAATCAAACAAGAACAAAAGCGGGCTCCATCAAGAGCCCGTTTGTTAATCATTAAGATGTATATAAAGTGCTAGCTGTTCGCGTCGGGTTGGCTCTCTGGCATGGCATCAATAAACGCAGGCAGTTGATTACATGCTTCTACAACCGAGTTAATTACCGGATAAGGAGTCATATCCACTCCAAAACGTAACGCATTGTACACTTGAGGCACTAAGCAAATATCAACAACAGAGGGAGAGTCAGTCACACTGTAGATACAGTTTCCATGTTGTTGTCGATGCTGATTTAACTTCTCTTCTAATGCCACAAAGCCTTGATTTACCCAATGATGAATCCACTCAACTTTCGCCTCTTGATCACACGACAGCTTCCCTTCTAGGTACTGCAACACGCGCAAGTTATTGAGTGGGTGGATCTCCATCGCGATATCCTGAGCCATAGCCAAAGCTTGGTAACGAAGTGGCGATGGTTCTGGAATCACTCGAACTTGTGGATACTGCTCATCAAGATACTGAATGATGGCAAGAGATTGGTTGAGTTGAATATCACCATCCACCAGCACTGGCACAAGCTCAGAGGCATTTAACTCATGGTATTCCGCGCTATGCTGCTCGCCGCCATTACGTACCAAATGAACCGATTTGGACTCGTAGTTCAGCTCTTTTAAATTCAAACAAATGCGCACTCGATAAGCCGCCGAAGAGCGCCAATAGCCGTAGAGGGTGATGTTATCGCTCATACTTCCCTTGCCCCTCATTCTCAGTGTTTTAGGTATTGGCTGATTTGCTGATCAATCGCACCAAAGATCGAGTTGCCATCTGCGTCAAACATCTCTAGCTTGATTGAGTCACCAAACGACATAAAGCTTGTCGACGGTTTACCATCACGAATGGTTTCAATCATGCGCACTTCTGCAATGCACGAATAGCCTACGCCACCCTCTTCAATAGAGGTACCGTGCTCCGTGCCTTGTTTGTTTGATACTGTACCCGAGCCAATGATTGCGCCCGCAGAAAGTGGACGGGTTTTGCTGGCATGGACAATCAAATCAGCGAAATCAAACGTCATATCTACTCCAGCATTCGGACAACCAAATGGTGCATTGTTATAGGTTGATACCAAAGGCAAATGAACTTTGTTTTCATACCATGCTTCACCTAGCTCATCTGGCGTTACTGCAACAGGAGAAAACGCCGACGACGGTTTTGATTGGAAGAAGCCGAAACCTTTTGCCAGCTCTGCCGGAATCAAACCACGCAACGACACATCGTTTACGAGCATGATAAGGCGAATGGATTCTTGTGCTTCTGCAATGCTTGCTCCCATCGGCACGTCACCAGTGATCACGGCAACTTCACCTTCGAAGTCGATGCCCCACTCGTCGCTGGCAAATTCGATGTTGTCGCAAGGACCAATAAATGCGTCAGAACCACCTTGATACATCAAAGGGTCGGTCCAGAAGCTTTCTGGCATTTCCGCACCGCGCGCTTTCCGCACTAATTCGACGTGATTGACGTAAGCGCTGCCATCCGCCCATTGATAGGCGCGAGGCAATGGTGACTCTAGATAGTGGGATTCAAACGCTTCACTTCCTGAAACCGAACCATTATTTAGCGCGTTATAAAGCTCTTCTAGTTGTGGAGCGACTTTGTCCCAGTTATCCAATGCCACTTGCATGGTTGGTGCGAGATGCATCGCGTGGAAAATTTCGGTTGCCGGAACACATTGTGTCAGGTCTTTGCTCACGACCATCAACAGACCATCGCGAGTGCCATTTTTCTTGGTTGCTAATTTCATCCTTGCCCCTTACTTCTCTTGCCAGCTATAGACGTATTCTCTGTTTTCAACCTTATCGAGCTCGTCAGAAAACTCTAACGCGTGGCGCGTATCAATCATCACTGCCACTTCATCGGTGAACTTCTTCTTATACTCCTGACCCGCTTTGAACGCTTTCGGATGAGGGCCATGAGTAAAGCCTGCCGGATGGAAAGTCACCATTCCTGCTTCAATGTTGTCACGGCTAAAGAAATCCCCTGCGTGGTAGAACAAGACTTCGTCATAATCGTCATTGTTATGATAGAACGGCACCTTCAGAGCTCCAGGGTCGCTTTCGATTGGTCGAGGTACAAACGTACATACTACGAATCCAGCACCAACAAATGTAGTGTGGGCAGAAGGCGGTAAGTGATAACGATGCGACATCAAAGGTCGAATATCACGCCAGTTCACTTTCACCACTGCCAAGTCACCGTGCCAACCAATCGCATCAAGCGGGTTGAATGGGTAAGTAATCACGCTGACTTTATCATGGCGCTTCACATGAACTTGAGTTTGATCTTCTGAGTACTGCGCACGAAACTCGTCGTTAATTGACGGCGTTTCCAGAACGGCTGGGTCGAACACAGCATGATTGCCCACCATGCCTTTTTCTGGCAAAGCATAAGCAGCATCGGTGTTTTCAATCATCAGAACAAACATTGGCTCACTTGGTTCTAATCGCCAACTGGTCGAGCGTGGGATCATCACGTAATCACCTTCGCTCACTTTGAGATGACCATAGTCGCAGTAAAGATCTGCCGTGCCGTGATGGATAAACAGCAGCTCATCGCCATCGGCGTTACGCACTAAGAAGTCCATCTTCGCGTCCATACGCCATATACGGATCTTACAGTTGGCGTTGTGTAGAAGATGCGGCACTGCCCAAGGCGAAATCTGACTCGCCGTTTCAACTAGGTTGAAATCGAACGCGCGCGGGCGTAATTCGCCTTCCCACTCAGACCAACCTGTCGGTGCGTGTTGATGATGAAAGTGTGCAGCAGGGCCAAAGAATCCACTTCGGCCTGCTTCACGTTCGTAAATTGCCTCTTCCGGGAAATCAGCATGTGCTTGCTTGGAGCACACTCCCTCCCGATGAGGGAATGTGATCCATTTATGCATCGTTTAGTACTCCTCGGCGGATTTGGTCTTCTTCAATCGATTCAAACAAGGCTTTGAAGTTACCCTCGCCAAAGCCCTCGTTGCCTTTACGTTGAATGATTTCGAAGAACACAGGACCAATTACGGTCTGGGTGAAGATTTGCAGCAAGATGCCATCTTTGGTTGGCGCACCATCGATAAGAACTTGTAGATCGCGCAGTTTGCTGACGTCTTCCCCGTGTCCTTTTACGCGCTCGTCGACTTTCTCGTAGTACGTATCTGGTGTTGGCATAAAGTCCATGCCACGATCACGCAGTGTTTGAACGGTTTGGTAGATGTCATCGGTGGTCATCGCGATGTGCTGAATACCTTCACCGTTGTATTCACGGATGAACTCTTCAATCTGCGACTTGTCGTCAGAAGACTCATTGATTGGAATGCGGATCTTGCCACACGGCGCGGTCATTGCGCGGCTAACAAGCCCTGTCAGCTTACCCTCAATATCGAAGTAGCGAATCTCGCGGAAGTTACCAATGCGCTCGTAGAATCCAGACCACACGTCCATGTTACCTTGCTTCACGTTATGAGTCAGATGGTCGATTTCGTACATACCAACGTCTGCTTTCGCTAGACGCTCTTCTGCATCATCGTAGAAGCGGAAGTCGACATCGTAAATGCTCTGTTTGCCGTAACGATCAACGAAGTACAGAAGACTCTCACCGATACCGTAAATTGCCGGAATGCTTAGCTCCATCGGACCGATTTCCGTTTTGTACTCTTCACCGCCGTTATCCAGCGCTTGCTTTAGCGCCACGTTAGCGTCTTGCACGCGAAATGCCATGCCACAAACGGAAGGTCCATGAACTTTAGCGAAGCCTTCTGCCTGACTGTGCGGCTGAGCATTAACGATAAAGCTGATGTCACCTTGTCGGTACAGCCAAGCCTCTTTAGAACGGTGTTTTGCGATTTCTGCAAAACCCAACGAAACAAACAGCGCTTTCAGTTGTTCAATACCTTCGCTATCCGCCGCTGTGTATTCCACAAATTCGAATCCATCCGTGCCTAATGGGTTGTAGGTGTCCACCATGACTTTCTCCTTATGTCATTGTTGTGTTTGAACATACGTTCTTGTTCGATATTTCTAACTTGGCGCAGGAGGAGAAAAATTGGAATACATACGAGGAAATCTAGCTTCATGCACTTTTTGCAACGTAATGTAAAAAATATGTTACACAACATTATTCACCCGCAATCGTTTACGTGAAAAATAAGGAAAACACATAATATCAACGAATTAGCATATCGTTTTTAAATTTACACTCCCAATCAAGATGTAAACAGATTGTTACCGCAATGACTTTTATGGGCAGTAACGCGCAATTCTCATTCAAACAGTGTCAATATACGGACAATTATTCTGATAATATATGGAATGAGTGCCGATAAGTGGTAGTATCATTTTTTAACCACTACACTGGCAAATAGTTATGGCACGCCGAACTAAAGAAGATACCCAGATTACCATCAACACCATCCTCGATGTCGCGACAGAACAGTTGATCAAGCTTGGTTACGAGAAGATGTCCTACACGACGTTGAGTGAGCAATCGGGAATATCGAGGACGGGCATAAGCCATCACTTTGCAAAGAAAGCCGATATTCCTCGCGCTCTACAAGGCCGACTACTAAAAATCATGGCCGATAAGTTGAACATGTCAGGTAATGAAAAAGACTTCATTGACAGTTGGGAACATGCGTTTGGCGATGAAGCGTTTATGGCGATTTGGCGTTTGGCATTTTTGATGACAGTTTGTGAGCATCACACACCTTATCTCAATGAGATTCAAACGCAGATTGAGACTGTTGCATCGTTCAAGCTTAACAAGTCATGCCAACGCACGATTGAATGGTTGATAGGCGTAACTTTATTGAGCTTGCAAAAAAGTTAACCCAATTATCTGGATACGAGGCCGAGTCAGCGACTCGGCTTTTTGCGTTTTTATACTCAGAAAACTTGGATTTGATTATTATTTAAGTATAGCGGCCGAACCCTTTGCAGAGTTCGGCCTATCCAGAAAGGCAGTGCGAGAGGACATGAATAAACAGAGACTGTATTAACCCATAGATGTGATACTGCTTCAATAATTACCCGTTAAATTACAATCGACTATGCAGTTATACTGTTAACTTTTCATCAATTACATAAATAGCTCGACTCTGTACATAAATACCACTCGCCCTTATATAAATCAGTCACTTTCGATATTTGTAAAAATTCGCTAAAAGCTCATAACAAACGATTAGTTTTTCTCTATCACCCCAAAAAACTGGGTGTTAGTCTTGTTTACATATTTACCTAGCCCATTTTTACTTTCGTGACCGCCGCATCAGATCCGGTAATTCGTAGGTCAAGAGAATGTCAGGCAGCGGTATTTTTTGATTCAAGACAGTTTTGACACGGACTAGGTATGTAATAAGAGGTGTTCTGTTCCCTTTCGGGCTCGCACTCTATACCGCTGCGCTCTCGACCAAGAAAGAAAGAGACATCCAAATGACACAAATTAATCAAGAACGTCTAGTTGAACATTTCTGCCAACTGGTTCGCATCGATAGCGAATCTATGAATGAAAAACAAATCGCAGAAACTCTGGCTGAGCAACTGGGCGAGTTAGGCTTTACGGTTCAAAAACTACCTGTACCAGAACAAATTTCTAATGGCTTCAACGTTTATGCACGTCTAGAAGGTAAGAAAGAAGGCTCTATCCTCATGAGCTGCCACATGGATACAGTAACGCCTGGTATCGGCATTGAGCCGATCATCGAAGATGGCATCATTCGATCTAAAGGCAATACGATCCTTGGCGGTGATGACAAGTCTGGCATTGCTGCAATCATGGAAGCGGTTCGTTGCATCCAAGCTGAAAACCTAGAGCACAAAACGTTAGAGCTTGCTTTCACTGTGCATGAAGAAGGCGGTCTGTTCGGCTCTGAGTACTTCGACATGACGCACGTAACGTCTAAAGAAGCGATCGTACTGGACACAGGCGGTCCTATCGGCACTATCGTGACAGCAGCACCTGGTCAGCAAAAAATCGTTGCAACAATCAAAGGTCGCCCAGCACACGCGGGTCTAGCACCTGAAGAAGGCATCAGCGCAATCATGGTAGCGGCAGATGCAATCAACCACATGAAGCTGCTTCGTATCGACGAAGAAACCACAGCAAACATCGGTATGGTAAACGGCGGTCAAGCGACAAACATCGTGATGCCAGAACTAAAAATCGTTGCTGAAGCACGCTCTCTAAACGGTGAGAAGCTAGAAGCGCAAGTGAACCATATGATCTCTACCTTCGAGTCAGTATGTGAAAAACACGGCGCAGAAGTTGAAATCGAATCAAGCCGCGCATACGACGCATTTGTTATCGAAGAAGACAACGCTCACGTCTCAGCAATCAAAGCGGCATTCGCTGACATGGGCATCGATGCATTCACAAAAGGCACTGGTGGCGGTAGCGACGCAAACAACTTCAACAAGAAAGGTCTAACAACGGTAAACCTTTCTACTGGTATGGCGAAAGTACACACAACTGAAGAATTCATCGCGGTTGACGACATGGTGAAAATCACGGAATTCGTTAAGCACTTCCTCGTCAAATAAGCGAACTAAGTAAGCACAACTTGCGCTTAATCTAAAACGTAACCTAAATCCCCTTCCTGCTTTACGCATGGAGGGGATTTTTATTTCCGTTGAGTAACGTCCCCTTCTATTACGCAGTTAAGCCACCAAAAAACAACGATTCCCCAGAGCAATATGGCGTACGCATACATAGAAAACGTCATTTTGTATAGATGGATAAATGTGAATTTGGACATAAGGTACCAATCTGCTTTCGTGATCAAATCAGAGCTGGAAGCAAAATCACAGGCATAATTCATGCTATCTATTTCGTCGGCGGCTCCCATCAGATAATCAAATCCATAAGCTACTTGCATTAAGAGTGCTTATGTAATCCCCCTCCATACTGTGTCGAGCTTCTGGCGACACATAAATGTCTATTCAATTGGCAAAAGTAGAGTCTAATATGAAGAAAAACACGCTCGCTTGGCTGATCTCATCCTTATTAGGAAGTACAGCCACTTTCGCAAACGCGAACCACGACCTAACCTTGGTCGAAATCGGAAACCAAACCTTTGAACGCATAGAAATGCTCAAGCAGTTAGCAGACAAAGGTCAAGGTACGTCTCAACGCGATGGCGAAACCTACCTTGATTTCCAAGGCTATGAATACTGGGTGAACTTTGATGGCTACCCTAAGTTCCCATTCTTATTCGGCGATCAAGACCAAGCCTACCGCAATGTGGTGGACTTCGTCGGTCCTGAATGGGAGTTCATCATGTACAACGGCGGCTTCTATCTGATGCACAAAGAGTTTGGTGTGATGAACCCAGACGACACAGGTTGCTACGTAGAATATATCCCTGCTGCCCGCGGCTCTAAGCGTCCAAATGGCGAATACATTTGGCAGTCAGATATGATTCAAAACATCGAGACTTCTGATTGTGGCGACCTATCTGCGCCAAGCATCAATGCATTGAACGTAGCCAGCGTTTCAGATCAAGGGGTTCAGCTAAAATGGGCTACGCAAAACGCGAATGACAATGTGGTTTTGACGTTGACCGAATCAGGTTCAGAGCCCGTTCATTATGACAACGTTCAATCTGGCTTGTTCATTGGTAACCTGAAACCAGACACTCGGTACACGGCGGAGCTTTCGTCATGTAATGCGATCGATTGTATCGAGCCACAAAAGATTGAATTCACGACAAGTGCTGCACGCCTTGGTTACGCAGACGAATTGCCGTTAGACAATCACTTGAATGGCGATTTGACTGGTTCTATCCATTTTGCTCAAACCCATACTACCACCGCCCCGAATCAAAACGATGTGAACCTGTTCCCTGACTTGGTGATCGACCGTGAAGCTCTGCTTTTATTCACGCCAGAAGACAAAACAGTTCAACAAGTTTGGGTAGAAGTGAGCTTTGAAGGCACTGTAATCACTCGCCTCCCAATGCTGCCACCAAGCGCGCTTGCGGCTTCTGATCAGCCAGATAATGGACGTTCTAAAGTGGTATTCTCCCATCACGCGTGGTCACTGCCGTTGCAATGGGATTGGATGAAGCCAGGCTTGTCGCTGCGCTTAACCGATAACACTGATCGCCAAGGCGACTTAGCTGCCAATGAACTTGTCTTTGGCGGCGCGCCGGAGCTTATCATTCAAAACATCGACATGGGTATGCTCACAGCGCCACGTGATGGCAACACCATGATCAAAAATATGGCAAAACTCAGCACCGATTACTTCCAGAAAATCCCAGCATCTAAACTGGTGATGGCGGATTACACCGCCGCTTATTTCCCGAAAGTGACGCTACCAAACGGTAAGGTTTACACCACAAGCTCCGATGGTGAAGGTGGCTGGCACGGCGGTGACATGCGTGAAGCCATTGGTAAAGCACTGGTATCTACAGGTGTGAATAACGCGAACGTCGGCATTACTGATAGTGCTGGTTATTCGCAAGCTTACAATAAACGCTTCAACCATATTACTGCGCACACCAACCGCGGCGTGTACACCAACGGCATTATTGACCATGGCGGCAGTGGCGGCGGTGGCATCGTGACATTAACGGCGACAACTGGTAACGAATGGTCGCACGAGTTGGGTCATAACTACGGTCTGGGTCACTACCCTTGGTATGCTTCTACGCACGATTTGGAATCTGGTTGGGGTTGGGATGCTCTGCATCGCCGCTTTATTGGTAACTTACACTGGACAGGTGAAGCCACGACTAACGATGTGGGTGGCGAAGTGGTGCCACCATTTGCTGGTGAATTCCGCTTTATGCGTGACGCTCAAGCCGGTGGTGAAGCCGCACTATTAGGCACCATTAGTCATTACACGTTAGAGCACCCCTCTCAGTCTCGCCGCGTACAAACTTGGCTCAATAACGGTTTTAACGTCGATTTAAACAGCTCGACTGGCTATGTTCGTTGGAATCAAAAAAGCCAAAGGTACGAAGAAGCACAAACCGACACGCCAGTACCTACTGCAGCAGGCGTGCCTGTTGTCACCATGTTGGGCATTTACGATCCGCGTAACGAACTTGCAAGCCAAGTTTACCCGCTGATTTACTCCAACTACGGCAACGTGTTTGAGCAGCCTTCTGCACCAGATGTAACTTATCATCCGGAAGGTTGGCAAGTGGTGTCTTCTTTGTCTGACGAGCAAATTCAACAAGATTTGTGGCAGACGATGAAGGTCAACAACCAGCAGGCTCGTATTTGTCAGTTCACCTACACGGCAAGCAACGGCGAAAGTGCAAACTTCGTTGGTAGCGTCAGTGAAGATATGATGCGTTGTGAAAGCAGCGAAGACATGTACTGGAACATCAATGGTCAGCGTGAGCGCATGATATCTCAAGATCATAACTACTCATTGCTGTCTAAATACGGTGAAGGTGCTGTGACTTACACGCCGAACACCGAAATTGGCGAAGTGCCACTTTGCGTGCTTGATAAATCCGGCACGAGCCATGACGGTGCCGGCTACTTTACCTCTTCCCACTGCCAGCAGTTTAGTGGCGTGAAACACAACAACGGAGCGGATTGGCGTTACGCTCGACATCAAGGTGGAATGCATCAACCGAGTATGATCTCTCAACGTAGCTGTGCGGTTACGGTGGAGCGTCAGGATGGCTCAGTACAGAACATTGCGGTTGCAAGTAGCCGATTAAACGACTCACAAAGCAATAAGTTCCACTTTAACCTAGAGCAGCTGCCACTACCGACTCGTGTCACCTTAAGTTGTACTGACGTGAATGGTGAGCAAGTGCTAGATAGTTTGATCCCTGATCAAAACCCAGCGATCGACAAGCTTGTTGGTCCTATCTTTGTTGGTCAGGAGCACGGTTACAAACAATACATTGATGAACAAGTCATGTTTGCCGACAACGCAGCGTTAAACCGCATCGACTTTGGCTTTGTGGCTGACTTCGACAAGTTCGTAGCAGACAACTACGGAGCGGGCGTACTGAACAATGGTGAGACAAGCGCAGAACGCCGCGCTGGTGCACTTTACGTGTACCCTAACCCAGTCACCGGCACTCGCGATTACTTCCTAATGCGTGATATCTCTGCGGCGGATTTCCCAACCGCCCAAGCAGACAATGAAGGCTGGAAGTACCTAGGCTCAGCGGAAAACCATGTTCAGTTTGGTTTTAACCCACTGAAAGTAGATCGTAGTAACATCGACAATGCACAGCGCATTGCCGGCTACTTCAATCAACCGCAGTTGCTAACGTGGGAACAAGCGAGTTCAACGGCATGGGGACAATCTGAGAACGCTATTTTCATTGATACCGATGAAAGTGGTGAGCGCCGTTACTTTATGCAAAAACGTCCGGGAGTGAACAGCGCGTTGCCAGTTCAAAACACCTCTGACGCTGATTGGCGCTTTATTGGTAGCGATACAGATATTGAACAGTACATTGCTGAGCTCAACAGTGACCTAGCTAAGTTTGAAGCCGAAATCTTAAACTGGCACAAGCAAGATAGCATGGGAGTTTGGGGCGAGAACAACAACACGGGAACGATAAACGATATTTACGTGTACCACTTCCGTGGTGGTTACCATTACTACCGCCTCATTGACGGCAAGTATTGGTACTTCCCTTGGCCAACGGAGGCAAACCCAAACAACGCTGATTGGCAATATCTCGGTCAGTTCTAACTCGTAAAAATGTTCGTAGCATGATCATTTAACGTTAACGCCCTACCTAAGCTCAGACTTGTGTAGGGCTTCTTTCTATTTTATTTCTGCGGTCTTTTTGGCGTAGCCCTCAAACCGAGTTACACTACGCCCTCTTTTCCTTTTCTGATTCATTCCCATGACTGACGCTGATATCGAGCTGCAACACCTTTGGTTAGAAGTCCAAGCTGAGCGCTGGCAGAACCTGTCACGCTTTTTGTTTAGCTATTACTGCTACAAACACAACCTCGTGAGTAAAACCAACAAAGTGTGTTGGGAAACAGCCCGTGTATCACTACCTTGTTCTAAGACAATTACCCAGCGCAAACATGCGGTTATCGAACCATTGATACCGGAAGATACGGTCGTTGGACTATTAAAAACCATCAGTAAAGATGGCGATATGAGCTTTGAAATGATGGCGAGCACACTCGACACATTTTTGCGCTATGTTGTGATCAGCAAACAAGAAAAATCCCAGCTTAAACCCAACATGTCAGCAAGTTGGTATCAGCAAGAGAGCAAGCCATTAATGGCACGTTTTGAGCTAGCGGGAATTGTCATTTAAGGTACGTCGATGCAATTACAAACCCTAGGTAAAGGACGCTTTGAGGCGCAATGGAGTGAAGATAAACATCTCATCGAAAAAACGATCCGAGATTGCATCTGTACGCGCCGAATTTTTGATGAAAACGAAAAGCTCCTTACCCAAGGTGAGCATGTCGAAAACTTATATCTGGTCGATTCCGGTCGTATCTCCATGGGTGTCACGGCAAGAAACGGCAAAACCTTTCTGCTTGGTACGCTTGAGTGTGAACAACAAGTCTTTGGTGAGATGGAGTTCTTTACCGGCTATCGCTGCCAAATGGACATCGTTCCGGTAGAACCGGTTGAAGTTGCGATTATTGACGCGCAAAAGCTGCAAAAATGCTTGTTAGAACAGCCTCGACTGTCGCTTTACTTTGCCAGCGCCATCGCGATTGATTACCAAGATACGGTGGAGATTCTTTCTCGCCGATTACTCTACCCAATCACCTATAACGTGGCATACGACATCTATCATCAGTATTTAAATGACCTGCCAGTGGATGGGTTCCAAAAGAACTATTTGGAAGCGGAGCGATTTGCCACCTCAGACCGTGTTTATCGCCGCGCGGTGAAAGAGCTTGAAAGCAAAGGCTTTATCGCCAAAGAAAAGAAAGGATTACGTATTCTCGATTTGGACGGACTACGTAATTTTGTTGAAGAATAGTTGAGTTCTTCACTTATAAACGAGAAAAGGTCTGCATGGTGCAGACCTTTTTGTTCTCTTACTTAATTTCATTTAAGCGGTTTGCGTTTGCTCTACTGTCTTAAACTTCATTGAAACCACCAGCATTGCGACGACCACTGCGTAGATAACAGGAATAGCGTACATCACGGTTTGCAGACCAACCACGCTTTCCATTACCGAACTGATAGCTGGGCTAAACATCGCGCCCGCACTGCCGCTGATTAAGATGTAAGACACGTTCTTACTGGTTGCATTGCGCACAAACGATACACCGTAAGCGATGAAAGCATTGTAAAGCGCTGCACAAGCAAAGCCGTAACCGTAAGTCAGGTATGACAACCATTCTAGTTTTTCCGTGGTGACGATAACGCTGGTGATCACCATAGCAACAGAGATGATGGTCAGTAGGAAAGTTTGAATCTTCATGCGCGAAACAATCACGGTAGAAACCAATGCACCAACCAGAGCTGCAGACCAGTATTGAGTGATGATGTTGCCTGCTTGCTCAAATGGGATATCAAACTTCTCTTTTACGAACATTGGCGCCCAAGTTAAAAAGGTGTATAGCGCAAGCATACCTAGGAACAAACCTACGCCACCGCTGATGATGCCGAAGTTCCATTCAGACTTTGCTTCTTGCTCAGAGCCGCTTTCACCACCGCATTGGTTAAAGTTAGTCAGCAAAGCAACAAACATGGTTGCCAACGCCACTACACCCACGCTTAGGTAACTGATGCTCCAGTTCATTGCGTTCGTCAGCGCGTAAGTGGTGATCAATGGGAAGACGACGCCTGCAACATTAAAGGTCGCATCTTGAACCACCAGCATGGTGCTTTGAATTTTGTCTTTCCATACCGATACGACGATAGTACCCGCGATACAAAGACCGACACCGCCACAAAAGCCAATTACGGTCATGCCAAGCATTACGATAAACAGAGATGGCGCGACATATAGACTCAGTGCCGCAGCGGTAATCGCACCGTAACACAATACGGTCATGCGCTTAATGCCGACTTTTTCAATCAAAAAGAAAGCCGCAATAGTGCCGGCAAGTGCGCCACCGTTTAATAGCGAGAAAATCGACGCGACTTCGTTAACGTTCGCATCAAAGGTGTTGGCAAGCGGTTCAACCAACATACCAAATTGGGTCGCAAAACCCGCCATAATGAAGTTAGCGAGAAAGCTAATTGCGGTGAGTGTTATTTTATTTTTCATAATTCACTCCAAGGGCTCATGAGGTAGATGTTCTTAGTATTAGAGAGAGCCGACTAACCAGCTCTCAAAGAAAACTCAATTGTAGGGTTAAGCTTTAATCGCAGTTTCTAGCGCAATTTCAATCATGTTGTTGAAAGAAAGCTGACGCTCTTCTGCAGTGGTTTCTTCGCCAGTAATGCAGTGATCAGACACGGTCAAAATCGCCAGCGATTCAATGCCGAATTGGTGTGCCAAGCCGTACAAGCCCGCTACTTCCATATCCACCCCAAGTACGCCAAAGCGCTCTAGGGCTGGGATCATGTCTTCATCCGGATCGTAGTAAAGATCGCCAGTGAAGATGTTACCTACTTTGACATCAATGCCCTTCTCTTTCGCAGACATGTAAGCGTTGTGCAGCAGTTCAAACGTTGCAGACGTTGCCATATGGTAGCCACTGCTGCGCTTAGCATTCGTCGGTGAATCTGTGCCTGCCGCTTGGGCTAGGATAACGTCACGCATGTGAACGTCTTTTTGCGTCGCACCGATACTACCGATTCGGATGATGCGCTTCACACCAAAGTCATTAATCAGCTCGTGACCGTAAAGCACCATTGATGGGATACCCATGCCATGCCCCATCACTGAAATGCGCTGACCTTTGTAATAACCGGTGTAGCCCAACATGTTACGAATGTCCGTAACCAATTTGGCATCATCTAGGTAGGTTTCAGCGATGTATTTCGCGCGTAGCGGGTCGCCCGGCATGATAACAGTTGAAGCAAAATCTTCTGCAGAACCTGCGATATGAGCAGTCATAGTGTTTTCCTCTTTCGTTCTGATGGCGCAATCATAATGAGGAAACAGGGCAAAGTTTCAGGACAAAAGTCCGGTTTGAAAGTGCGAGCTCTCATAACTGAGCAAACAGTAAATATGGGGTCAGTTCAACAGATAAACCGACGAAGTTGCATCGGCTCGAAGCGAATGATCATTAATGACTGAAATAGCTACGGTAAAGAAAGAAATATAAAAACAGATTACAAATTCTGTCATGGAGGTTTACAGGTTTGCTTTTTAATCAGAGGGCCGCTGATAACTTTAACTCATTCAATAAATCAGATTCATTGTCATTATTTTTAAGAGCCTCTCAAAAGAAAATTTGTAATTATGGTATTACTTTTCCTTTTTATTATATTTATAAAAATCACCTATAGTTTTTATTTAGATTAAATAGTGAGTATAGATTCTGCAACAACCTTATTTCTTCCACTCAGTTTTGCTTTATATAAACACTGGTCTACTTTATCTAAGAAGTATCGAATGTCTAAGTGTGTTTCTACCCGTTGACTAAATACGCCAATAGAGCTCGTTAGCAAGTGAGCCTGAGAATTATTTTCGCATAGGATTGAAAGTTTAGAGATCGATTCTCTCAGTGACTCTGCGCGCTCAACACAATACTCATGCTCTGAACCGACAAGTACTATCAGAAATTCTTCCCCGCCCATTCGAAAAGCGATTTCATCAACACCGTTGAATTGCGAAGATAATAACGTCCCAACCTTGGTGATGGCCTCATCGCCCTTTAGGTGGCCAAGCTCGTCATTAAGTTGTTTGAAGTAATCTAAGTCAATGGAAATAAAGCTGACAGTTTGCTCTCCTGCTTGCGCTTTAGAAAGAATGTCTGGCGTCATGATGTTGAAGTATCGACGGTTATATAGTCCCGATAATTCATCAGTTATCGCAAGTTCTTGCAGCTTTTTGTTGAGACATCTCAACTCTTTCTCTGCCACAAAACGACGATGTTTTTCTCTAACAAGCTCGATGGATTGAGTAGACACTTCAAAATACATTTTGAGAACGGTATCTGCGACTAAACCGTTGATACCTTGCAGTGTATCTACCGCATTCACTTTTGCCGTCTCTAAAGAATCGGTAGATTCCAACTCTTTCAATGCGACACTCATTTTCTTGTCGTCGCCGATGATATGGAATACGAGCCAACGAATTAAGAACTGCAGAATATGTTCGATAGATTCTTGCCAGTTGAGGGTTTTAGATTCAGATTGAATCTTGATGACTTCGTTAACGAACGACGCATGACTTTTCTTGTGATCATCATTCCAAACATCATCGAGAAAGTGCTCGTTCCAGATGCTTTCTTCAAAAGAGAAGTGATATTGAGCGTAGTCCTTTAATTCACTAAACACACCGTCAACTTCTATTTGGTCATCATAAATCAACGTATTGGCTAATTTATTTACCAATAAAAAGAGATGGTAATGTTGTTCATCGATCTTTTTAATCCCTGTCTCAAAATTGTGATTCCAAGGAAAAATGATCAGTTCATTATCAAACATAACTATTCATGTATTAACACTATTTCTTGTGGGGAATAGTACCCCATGTTATTTAAAGTTGATAGCCCTTATAATCAAATCTATTAATCAGAAGAATAGCCAAATTTGTTATAAATATTAAATTAATAAATTTATTGTTAAAAAATAGTACCAATCCATGAGACTACCCTTTC
Source organism: Vibrio jasicida 090810c (assembly GCF_002887615.1). Classification (NCBI taxonomy): domain Bacteria; kingdom Pseudomonadati; phylum Pseudomonadota; class Gammaproteobacteria; order Vibrionales; family Vibrionaceae; genus Vibrio; species Vibrio jasicida. Next base: position 632,354 of record NZ_CP025792.1, read on the forward strand.
GGCTTTGGCTCATTTCCACTATTCGAAATATCCCGTTTACACCCAACTTTTCAAGTTTTTTCGCATCGGGTGAGTATTGTCTTCCTTTGAAATTAACGTGGTAAACCAAAGATCTTGAGCACTAAATGCTATGCTTTCGTTCACCATTCTATATTTCAAAGTTAAAAACAATTTAAAATATACCCACAAATCAATAACTTAATTACACACAACCACATATACCTGACAACTTAATAAGCATTAACTTTTATAACAAATTATGAGTACCTCGACTCTTTAAATTCTATACTACCTTAGTTTTTTAAGTGGATAGCATAATATTTCAAGCTCACCACTTGTCGTAAATTACGGAAAACTATTTGTATCTAAGTTATTAACATAAATAAAAGGATGTAAAAAATGCAAGTAAAATCGATGACGTGTATAACGTTACTTTCGGCTGTATTTATCAGTTTCAACGCTTCAGCTGAAGTACAATCTTGTCAAGAAAAAGTCCAAGAGCTGGAACTAAAGATAAAATTTGCTCAAGATGCCGGATATACGGCCAAAGAGGCTGGATTAAAACGATCTTTAGATCGAGTTTTAACATACTGTAACGATGCAGATCAGCTAGAAATAGCGAAAGAAGAAGTACAAGAAAAAACGGCAGATCTTGAAGAAGCAAAGGAGGAGCTTTTAGAAAAAGAATCAGAACTTCGAGAATCTATCGACTCAGGTGACTTTGAAGACATCAAAGATATTAAAGAAGAAGTTGACGAAAAGAAAGATGAGGTATTTGAAAAACAATTAGAATTAAACCAAGCGATTGATAGTTACAAAAAACTAAAATCTATTGTTGGGGTCTAGTTGAGTTAACAAATGGTAATGACTTTTGGTCAAGCCTTTAATTCGTGTTTCATACTTCTAAGGGAAAATAACCACCTCATTATCAATAGTCATCAAAAATAGCGCCACTAACATGGCGCTATTTTTCTAATCATTTAGATACCTGCTTTCTGGTCATTACTTTAATTCAATCCACGCTTTACGCTGCGATTTGTCCATGTAGGACCAAGCTATAAAGCGGCTGATTTTTTGTCCTTGGCTCATTTCCACGATTCGGATCGCTTTGACACCCAACTTTTCAAGTTGTTTACGCATCGGACGAACATTGTCTTTCTTTGAGATTAACGTGGTAAACCAGAGTACTTGCGCACTGAATGCTTGGCTTTCGTTCGCCATTTTGCGGATGAATGCAGCTTCACCACCTTCACACCATAGCTCAGCATTTTGCCCACCAAAGTTAAGCGCTGGTTTATTGGCTGTAACTTGCGGCGTTTTTGCTTGATGAGCTTGAACCTTTACGCCCTTCTTACGCTGATTCGCTTTTAAATTGTCTAACTTACGCTGACTACCCATCGCCGCTTCTTCAGCTGAACGGTGGAATGGCGGGTTACAAGTCGTAATATCGTAGCGATCGTTTGGCTGGATAATACCGCGGTAAATATTGGACTCACTGGTTTGTTGTACAAGTTCGACCTTACCGTTTAACGTGGCGTTAAGCGCTGTAATTGCTCGTGCTGATTCAATCGATTTTGGGTCAACATCGCTACCAGTGTAATGCCATCCGTATTGAGTCACACCTACAATTGGGTAAATACAGTTTGCCCCCACACCAACATCAAGCGCTCGCACTTTATCGTGCGCATATTTGCCTTTTACTTCACCATCGAGCAACTCGGCTACACGATGAACGTAATCCGCACGCCCAGGAATCGGCGGACACAAGTAAGTGTCAGGGATATCCCAATATTCAATATCATAATGCGCTGCCAGTAATGCTTTATTCAGCATCTTGACGGCTTTTGGATCGGAGAAGTTGATTGAGTCTTCCCCTTTCGGATTCTTAATCACAAATGATTTGAGCTGAGGCTCTGCTGTGATCAGTTTTTTGAAATCGTAACGACCTCGATGTGCATTACGTTCATGCAATCCACTTTTAGCAATTTTGATCACTTCTACATCGCTGCTTAGATTAGCGGCGTTAGTTTTCAGATCAGTGCGTTTTACAGCACTTGCGGCTTTTGCTGTCGGCTTATTTTTCACACGCTTTGGTTTGATCTTGGTAGCATCTTTACCCAGTTTAGACTTCGCCGATTTTGGCTGAGCTTGTTTCGCGTTGTAATTATTGGTCTTCATTCGAATTCGCTTTTAAATCGAGGTAAATCATAAACAGACGAGCATCAAATTCGAGTTGGTGATACTCAGGCTCCATATAACAGCACAGTTGGTAAAAGGCTTTGTCGTGGTTTTTCTCTCGAGTATGTGCCAACTCATGCACCACCAGCATGCGTAATAACGCTTCAGGTGCATCTTTAAACACGTTCGCAATGCGAATCTCATTTTTCGACTTTAGCTTGCCACCATGGTTACGGCTTATCACGCTATGCAAACCAAGTGCATTGTTGACGGCGTGAATTTTCTTATCGTAGACCACTTTGCTAATTGGCGCGGCTTTCTTCATGTAGCGGTTTTTGATTGCTATTGCGTACTCGTAGAGTGCCTTTTCGCTTTTGATTTGGTGTCTATCTGGGTAGCGTTTTTCGAACCAAGGCACCAGTTTACCGCTGTCGATGAGTGAACTGACTTGCTCGACAATGTTTTGCGGATAACCTTGAATGTATCGAAGTGACGGATGCATGCGTATTAAGTCTGCTATGACAAAAGAAAGGCGCTAAATATACCCGAGATTAGCAAGAGTTTCATCTTAGGATTACCATTCGCGTAGGCTTTCAACCTTGTCCCTCTGCACCTCTGGAACAGCATGTTCTCCTCTTGGCAGATACGTTTATTTTGTATATGGCTTTTTAGCGAGTAAACGTTTTGTTATGTGAACTTTCTTATTTGTGTCACTTGCGCACAATGGGCACAACGCAGTAACTAAGGTTTCTTGCGTTGTTTTATTTCGAACCAAACAACCTAACTCTGCCCTTTCTAGACAACGTGAATTGCAACAATTGGTTGCTTGCTGGTTTTGCACGGTTTCCCAATATTCTAGCCAAGATCGGTAGGCGTTGGGCAATTTTATTGACTCATCTTTTATGCGCTCTACATCAGGCATATTCCCTCCGGAAGATGTGACGATGGTTATTTCTATTGTTTTATAAGGCGATAAACAAAACAGAGGGAGCGATTTCTCACTCCCTCTTAGACAAGTCATTACATCAATGACGATTGCTATCGGTATTTTTACTTCATTGGTATTTAGAAGTCGCCTTCGTTAGAAACGATAAGACTGAAGTCCAATTCGAAATCAAGAAGCTTTTCAACAACGGTAGGATCCGTTAGGAAGTAAACTTTCTCTTCGAAATCCCATTCCAGGATGCCTTTCGTTTCTGTACCGTCATCCCACTCAAAGGTTGCTTCATAGCGTAAAGCACCTGAGATTGGCTCTTCACTGCTTTGACCAAAGAAGAATTTGTGCTCTTCAATTGGCTTACCTTCACCACCATCAATGTAGATGAATTGGATAGCACTGTTTAGGTGCATGAAGCCAGAGGTTGGAATGTAGCGACCCATGATGTTTCGGCTATAGCCGATATAATGCACCATCTCACCTTGAACGATATTCTCAGAACGTTCCGTAAATACGTAGAATGAGGCACTATGTGGTGGCGTAATCGTTAGCTCAGCGTTATCTTCGATGGTGTAATCATCAGTTAGTAGACGCGCAGTAATAAATACTTTGCCAACCTCGACACCCGTCGCAAGACCTTTTTCACCAGCACTGTTAGAGATGGTTGCAATTTCTGGATCATCACTGCTCCAGTAAAGGTTGTCTGCTGTTGTTACGTCAATGCGAACACCATCTGACATCACGACTTCTGCTTTGAATTGCTTTGTCTTCCCTGATGGAATTTGAGGCGTATCCAAGCTGTCTTGAGGTTTAGGCGTCACATCTAACTTCAGCACGACCGCTTCAGTGATAACCAGTTTCGCTGTGTCGGTAATTTCTTCACCGTCCGCTTCTACAAAGGCAGTAATGGTAACTTCACCCATCGCAACACCCGTTGCTGTGCCTTTATCCACTTCTGAGTTTGAAATTGTCGCGATTTTAGAATCACTACTACTCCAACTTAGCGCACTGTCGTTGGTAACATCGATAACTTCGCCGCTAGACAATGTCGCGTATGCCTTGAACGGCTTAGAAAGACCGACAGGTACTGATTCCGTTTCAGGGGTAACTTCGAGAGAAGTGATAACCGCGCGCGTTACTTGTAGACCCGCATTTGCGTATACAAACTCGCCGTTTACTTCGCCAGAAACAACAATCGTTGTCCAACCAGTATCAACACCCGTTACGAGACCTTTTGAACCCGCGTCATTTGATACCGTTGCAATATCTGTCTCACTGCTTGACCAATTGATTGAGTTCTCATTAGTAACATCCAGCTTTTCACCATCAGACATGGTTACGATAGCCGAGAATTGCTCTGTGAGTCCCACCGATACACTTTGAAGTTTTGGTGTAATTTCCAAAGAAACGGCAATTGCTTCAGTGACGTTCAATGTCGCACTATCGCTAAAGCGTTCTCCATCAACGTCAATATATGCCGTGATCGTCGACTCTCCCACAGACTTCGCTTTCACTTGGCCTTTGGTTTCCTCATCATTTGAGATGGTTGCAACATTAAAATCGCTACTATCCCAGCTGGTCGAACTATCGCTTGTAACATCGATAGCCTGGCCGTTAGAGAAGTTTGCCGTCGCTGTATACGAACGAGTCAGACCAACAGGTGTCGAGGCATCTTTTGGCGTTACGGTGATAGATGTAACAACCGCTTCCGTTACTTCGACAATCACTGTGTCTTCGTATTTTTTACCACTAAATGTGCCCACTGCAGTAATCTTCACAACACCTGTGACATCACCTGTAGACACCAGTCCATTGTCATCAACCGTTGCAATTGATTCGTCTGAACTGCTCCATTTAACATCATCACTAATGGTTACATCAGTAACTTTGCCTTTTTTTGTTACTTTTTCTGCTTTTAATTGAAGTTGAAAACCAATAGGAACACTGTTTTCTTTTGGTGTCACTACCAGTTCTTTCACTCCGTGGTTACATGCACTAAGTCCTATTACTGTCAGCACAGTCAGTAATGTAGACCTTATTGAGGTGCTTATTTTCATGCGCTTACTCCTATATTTGCTGAGCGAATATAAGCTTACCGATATAGGTAACAAGGAGTAACAGCACGTATGCATTAATATTTGCAGAGATGCTTACTTTGCTAATTTCAATACATAAAAGTTATCAGAAAAATTCTATTAAAAATAAAAAACCATTAAATACATACAGTTAAACACACCACCACACCGTCAAAGGCTCTTTTAAATGCTTTTATTTATAAATGCCAATTCACATTCAGTTTAATTATTATTCAATAGAAATGAATTAATTTAGAAAATTCGAATAAATTAATTCATAGAAATCGTGCGATTCTCAATTAGAGCGTTAGGCGATTAATTTTATTACATACGGAAAATATGAAACTTGTCTATTTTAATACCAAGGAGTGTAAACAGTGTTTAATTTAACACAGCCCAGCTTGAGAAAGAGTGCAATATATCTCGCGGTAGCACTTGGCGCTTCTACCTCAACCTTTGCAGGTGATGTCTTCGATCAACCCCATACGCTCGCTGTGAATGTTTTTGATGTCACAACCGGTGACCCTATTGATGATGAACAATATTATGTTGAAGTGGATATTGTTGATAATGACACCAGCCTAACCATAGGCACTGAGCAGTATTAAGGTGACTTTTTTAATGGCATTTGTTCTCTTCCTATCTCTAAGCAAAGCCTCTCCTCTCTTACAGACCTAACCGGTATCTCTTTTTCTGTCAGCATTCCTGATTTGCCCGATGAAAATACCCTCTCTTACGATGTTTCTAATGTCTCGGTTGGTGTTAAAACACCGAACCTGACGGATAACACCTTAAAATACTCCGTAAAGCCAGTGCTGTATTCACGCTTCGCGGAGATTGCAACCAATGTGACTGGTGACATTACTCCTGACTCTGTTGATACATCAACCCTTAGCATTAACCGCTCCGAGGTGATCAATGAAAATGGTGAATGGGTTGGCAATGGAGCAATAGAAGGACCTACGATCCGGGCAAAGGAATAGACCAGCATTCAATTGCTTGAATCATCCATATCTGGTTTAAAGATTGAAAAAGTCGTTGGTGGTACAACACCATTTGTGAAGTTCAATAACCTAGGTGGCCTAAGCTTTAAGTTCTAACCACATGGCAGTGGCAAGAACAAAACTTACAATATTCAAGGTGACAGTAAAGCTTGGATTCAAGGTTGCTTTGAATCATTCTCTTTTGGTTAATGAACAACCATTAACTCACCTTAAAGCCACTTACCGTGTAGGTGGCTTTATCTTGCTCTCTCCTTTTGCCCGTAGATTCATCTAGCATCTGCATTGATGGCAGCGGCTTGGCCCTCCGTTGCGTAAACACTCAAACACTCAAACACTCAAACACTCAAACACTCAAAAGATAGTACTTAATTAAAAAATTCACACTCGTAAAAAAGGCCCGAATCTATCAGGCCTTTGATTATTCAGTGCAACCGTAAGCTAAGCGAAGTCTTCAGCAAGAATCGTTTCAATACTTCGTTCCGCAAGTGCTGCGATAGTCAGTGCAGGGTTAGCACAACCATTGTTGCCTGGAATGAGCGCACCATCGATCACGTACAACCCCTTATAACCATGGACACGACCATACATGTCCGTCGCCTTACCAAGCTCCATACCACCAACCGGGTGTGCACCAGTGAAGATTACATCAGAGAAACCTTGTGCCCCAATGCGTTGCCAATTGGCTTTTGCAACACGGTTATTGATTGCTCGGAGTGCATCTGTCGCATCTTTTTCCAACGCTTTCGGATAATAAAGCTTTGCATCATCGGTTGATGGATCGTATCTAAAGCTACCACGGTTTTTGAAGTCTGCAGTCACTGACAACATCATCGAAATACCAACATCTGCAATACCCGCATTCGCCCAGTTTTCAGCGGCTATCGGACTTCTACCATTTTCATCAACGTAAATGGCCGTTGGTGATGGCGAACCTTGAGCAACACCAGACGGCAGACCAAATGGCGATTGTCGGAAGCCCATTCGATTCCCGTTATCTCCCCAGTTTTGCCCCACATATTGGTTGAGATCAGGTAAGTCACCTCGACCCTTTGCACGAACCAGCATACGTGTTGTATGGTAAGAACCCGCAGAAATGATCAGCTTTTCGCATGTCACGGTTTGCTCATGTACAACATTGCCATACGCATCGATCTCCGCCACATCTAACTCGTAAATATCACCATTCATGCGGATGTTACGCACATCGTGATTATGGTGGATTGTCACATTCCCTGTCGCCTCAGCTAAAGGAATGTAGTTTTGACCAAGATCGTTCTTACAACCGTTACTATTCCCGAAGTTAGTCAGGCCGATGGTCGACGAAGGAAGGCTCTGTCCCTTTAGCTCTTTGCGAACCACATCCCAGTTCCAGTTGCCTTCAATTTTATAAGGCTGGTAACCCGCTTTTTTCACCTCTTTATTCCAATCACGGCAGTGTTTGAAAGGCAGACTAGCAAAAATGTCATCGGGCATTTCACTGTGTTTAAGTACAGATTGAACACGAGGATAATATGTCTCTACCATCTCTTTGTATGACAGCTCTTGAGGGTACAGTTTGTTGAAGTGCTCCTCTTTGGGAATAACCATCACGCCTGTGTAAATGACTGAGCCACCGCCAACTGCGGTACCGAGTAGCAAATCAGAGCCATCGATATTGTTTTCTCCCGGTCTATCAACAATATCCAACACCCCGCCAAATTTTTCGATATTTCGAGGAGTGATTGTTTGCAGGAATGGTAGATCGAATGTCAGCGCAGGAAATGTCGTTTTATCTCGTTGCCAAAACATACGCTTGTCCGCAATCATATCGTGAGCAAACACGGCACGCTTAGTGTCTACTGGCCAACGGTTACCTCGTTCAATCACGGAAGTTTTGATACCGGCTTTGCCAAGTCGATACGCACTGACTGCTCCGCCAAACCCACTACCAATAATCAGCACTGGCGCATGGTGTTTTAGCTGAGGCGGACGTTCAAAAAGCTCGGGCAAATACTTTTCTAATATAGGGGAGTCCTTCACTACATCTAGGTCCGTGTCTTCTTTCTTTTTGAAGAAAAAGGCTTTTGAAGGTGCTGAAGCAACACCTAGACCAACCGCGACTGATGTTGCGGTAAATGATTTAATAAAGCCTCTTCGATCGTTTTGTTTCATAACAACTCCTTTTGAGCTAACACTAAAGTCATTCTTATTTTGATTGAATTAAGCGTCAGGAAAATAGAGCATTTCAGAATGAAACCTATTGAAAAAGCTCGGTTTGTTTAGATAGACACCTTTGCATTCAATAGAAACTGAAGTGCAAGGGTTTAAGAGAAAAGTGTCTACTAAATAAACGTGGAGTGCTTGAAGTAAATAATGCCATTGCCACTGTGAGACACTTTTCTCGGAGGATTAACTTTGGAAAGAATCAAACCAAGAAAGCGATTGGTGTTGATTGAAAATTAAGGCTCGGGAAAGCAAAACCATAGTTTGCTCGGTGATTAAACCTCCCCTTCCGGTATGCCCCTATTCTGTTTTATTAGTGTCTTGGTGAGTGTTTCCGCATTGACAGGCCCACCAAACAAAATGCCTTGTTGCTTTGTCAACCCATTGGACGCCGCCAACTGACTCAGTGCCGCATCTTCTATTCCATCGAGCATTACACTGAGGTTACTTTGCTTAGACGCGTTAGAAATACTCAGCAGTAAATCACCATTATCATTCGCACTGAATGTAGGATCGTTATAACCGGCTAATTTTAACTCGCGTACAGGCAGTTTCGAGGCCGAAATAACACGCTCCGCTGTTAGCTTATCCGAGCCCAGAATCAAGCTAACGCCATTGGTCAACAGTGCATCTAGCTGGTGAATCCGCGTCGAGCTATCGGCTTCAAGTAGATCATCACTCTCCACATACAGGCTAAAATGATGATTTGGATTAAACTTAACCAGCTCCATTAAGCAACCGTAAATGAAGCTATCGTCAATGAAGTCACTGCGAATATGAAGGGTAAAATACAGTCGATTGGCTAGTTCCTTAAAATACGCCTTGTAGTCTTGAAGGAACCTTCCAATAACGATCTGGTTAAATAGTTTTTTACTCGTCAATGTACCAATTTCTGGCAGAAGGTGTGTCGACAACAACAACCCATCGTCATTATTGAACCAGTTACCACTGATATCCACGCCAATAATACCGTTGCTAATCGTTGATACCTGGGGTTGATAATAAGCACCAATCGGAAAGTCAAAGATGTTCACATCATGGGTGTATCGATGACCCGTTTCTCGCTGCTCATCGTCTTGGGCAAAAACCTCCGTGACAAGATCAGTGACGTTCTTGGAGTTAATTGGCTTTTCTAACGCTTTGAAGATATTAAGATCATACAGTTTCCCAATTTGCGGCATTGAATCGATAACTGCGCTATTAAGTGACGAAATAACGATGATTTTCGTCGAGATCGCTAGCTGTGAAATCATGCTCAACAATTCAAAGCCGTCTCCATTTGGCATCATGATGTCCATAATGACCAAATCAAACTTCTTATTGCGTATTTTATTGATCGCTGAATAAGCGTTTTCGACGCAGGTGATCTTTGCACAATCACTCGCAGCCAAAACCGCACTTTTAATAATTTCTCGCGATAACTCTACGTCATCAACAACAAGTACTGATTTATACATCATGCTTATCCTTATATTGAGATAGTAGGTTCATCCAAACCCTCTGAGATTTCAGAGTCTTGATGTCAATGTTCATCAGTTTGAACACCACATCTTGTCTCGATACACTTCGATACTCGAAACTCAAAGAGAAAAACAGATTGAATATAACTGGATTGTTCACATACAAAACCAGCTCTGTATTTGGATCCAAACTATGGATATAGCGATAGACTTCTCGGCTTAATGTCTCGACCAGAGAAGCAATGTGCGAGCAGTTAAATGACAAAATAAAGTGCACGTTCTTATCATGAAACAACATATCCTCACCTAGAAAATCAGTGGCAAGACTGTAACTGGCTGAAAACAAGTGCCCCAATATTTGACCATGCTTAACTGCAATCGTAAGTTCACCTCCATGTTGGTTGATTATTTTCGTGGCAATGGATTCTCGCGTTAATCCTTGAAACTCCATCGCTTTTAACACTGCGTTTTCTTCGTATTCAAAGATTGCATTAACAAGGTTTAACACCTCGCCTAGCCTGTCTAGGTTTGTTGCGTTAAGTACGATCAGCTCGACTTCGTCGACACCACGTTCATTAAAGTAACCGTGGTTGTTTATTCTGTTGGTATAGTCAGGCAAGTTGTTGACGTCATTGACGGCCGACCACACGTCAAAGATATCGACACCCAACATGTCTAAAATCTCGTTTTGCCTGTTTAAGTGCGGTTTTGTTGCTCCCCTTTCCCATCGACTCAACGTGACGACATCTAAATTGTCAAAGTTACTGCTACTTTTTTGTAGTGCGTTAACAAAATCCAACTGCGATAGGCTACTCTGCTTTCTGAATGAGCGAATGATTTCTCCGAACATAGGCGACTACTTATCTATTGCTTTATCAACTAAGATTAAATTTTGTTGTATGACTAGCTATGAATATAAGAGCACTTTTCAAACTGTTTTTTTTCATGTGCTCAACCAGTGCAACAACACGAGTAATTACAAGCGTTTTCCTCCTGTCCTGCGCAAGGAAAACGATGGGCATTTATTTATGTAAAGTCAGTGACAATGCCGTCATCAGATCAATTTCGTTGACGGGTTTCGTAATATAATTATCAAAATAGTGACTCATTTTTTCCTCCTCTTGAACGGTTGCTCTTGCTGTAACGGCAATAATAGGTAGCGTTGGGGCGACATTTTTACTTCGATTTGCGAGTTCGACACCACCCATATTTGGCATAGAGACATCCGTTAAAATCACATCCACCACTTCTTTCTCTAATTTATTGAGCGCATCGACCCCATCTATCGCTGTCACGCATTCAATCCCAAGCAAATTCAGGTGGTACTCTAATATCTCCCGGTTGAACTCAACATCGTCAACCACCAGCGCTTTAATGCCTTCAAAGCTCTGTATTTCAATATTTTCATCGTCGGCACTTCCTTCATCCTCTTCAGGTGCTAAAAGTACGTTATGAGTTAGCATAGAGATTGGAAGTGCGATTTTAAATATGCTTCCTTGTTCTATTTTACTCTCTACTGCTAACACACCACCCATCAGATTTATGATAGCCTTGGTGATTGCTAGACCTAATCCGAATCCGAACTGTTTATCTTCTTGATTTGCTTGTTCAAAGCTATTAAATATCGTTTCAAGATCCTCTTTCCTAATTCCTCTACCAGTATCACGAACAGCAAAAACCACCATTCTTTGGCCGTCAAACGAATCCATTGAAATACTGATTTCGATTTCTCCGATGTCAGTAAATTTAATAGCATTCGTGATAATGTTCGACAGTGCCTGTTGAAATCGCAACTCGTCAATAAACAGCTGATGCGCCCCTCCAATCCCCTCTTTAACAATGTTGAGTTTGAGTCCTTTTTGTTTTGCGAAAGGATGAAATGTTTTTTCTAGATCTCGTGCAATCTTATTTATTGCCACATGTTTCGGGTGAAGCTTGTAGTTTACTGAATCAAGTCGTTCAAAATCTAAGAGGTCATTTACAATATCTAATATCGTGTTGCTCGCCGTGCTTATTCCCTCAAGTTCATGACTGCAATGTGTGCCGCATTTTTCTATTTTCAACATATGTAAATAGCCAATGATGGCATTAAGAGGTGTTCGGATTTCGTGTGAGACATTAGACAGTAAAGTTGATTTTTTCTTCGTCGCATCAAGGGCCTCTTTAGCCGCTTTTTCGTACTGTTCGGTACGCAGTTTTACTTCTCCTTCCAGCCCTTCTACGAGCAGCTTAATCGTTCTCCCTGCTTCGCTATAAGCTTGAGACAGTACTTCGATCTCGTCCCCGTTGTGATAAACAATATTCGCAGCATTAGTGAAGTCTTTATCTTTTAAGTAATTCGCTTGTTTTATTAGATCATTCACTGGACGGAATGTTTTCATCATAGTGAAATAAATAAGAACGAGAAATAGTATGAATAATGCAAGCGAAGAAAACAGAATCTTTTCAACTAATCGATTATCAGAATAAAGCAGCAACTCTCTTGTCGATACATAACTAGAATGGAGATAAGACTCCGGTGTCACTAATATTACTCGCCACTTCATGGTCTGATTCTGACGATGAATAATGTTGTAAACATCATCCTTTGCTTTCACGGTAAACGAGCCAGACTTCATACTTTGAATGTAATCGCGTAACGTGTCGTAATGGTCGTCAACCACAATCTTTGTGTTTAATAAGCGGCGAAAACTTTGCTGCAAGTTCGATGCAATAAAATTGCCTTCACCGTCCAATAATAGAAATCGATACTGATAGTTATCTAAACCATCAAAAGACAGCGAACGTGAAAAAATTTTCAAATCAAGTTCAAACTTTAATAATACGTTTGGAAAACCTTTTGTTGGTTGCAGTATATAAAAGTTATTTGCGATATTATCTCGTACTACTTTGTATTTAAAAGCATTGTCGGTCGCCCACAACGGCGTGTGCTTAGAATCGTATCTAAGTATTGATGTTGAACCATTTTCGGCCAAAGAAATTTGAATATTCTTAGAAATATCGACAAATGCAATACTTTTAATATAATCTGTCGCCGTATCATTAATGCATTGCAGGCTCTCCCCTATATGGTCAAGTGTTGGATAGCCTCGTACACATGAAGATTCAAAAACCATAGATAGATATTTGATCTCCTCCAAAATAAAGTCAGCTTTCTCTTCCAATAAGGCATCTTGGCTTTGGACAAATGTTTGTAGTAATTTCGTATTTTGACCGATGATCCCCTCTTTAATACTGTCTAACTGGTTATTATAACTCCCCTTCACATACTGAATTGTCCCGTAGACAAAAATGCCAACGAAAACGAGAAAAAGAGTTGCGTTGATGATCAGTATCTTATTTCTGAAAGACATGGGCTGTTCCATTAAATACTTAAAGAACAAATCGAGTTCAGTGCCATATCAGAGATTATTTTTCTTGTGCGCTTTTCATTAAGTACACCATCATACAATTCAAGTTTTTGACATACAGAGGCCACATCATTGAGCCCACAAGCAGACACAATACCTTTTAATCGGTGAGCTAAAGTCTTATTGCTGTAGCTTTGTTCTATTACATCTGCGTGGAGTGCTTTTAATCCACTAACTGCCAGCCTTCTAAAATGAATTCCTTTATTCGATGTAAACTCCGCACCCGTGCTTTTCTGAAATAACGCTTCATCTATTCGATATTTGATCAATGCAATTCACCTTACTTTACAAGTACAAATGCGCGTACAGTGCCTAATTTGACCAATGTTTCATATAGCATTTGTATGTAGCACATAGTTAAGATGCTAATGACCTGACACAAAGCTGACTTTAAATGACATAAAACATCAGCCATAAATACCCAATAAAAACAATGGTATAAAAAACCCACATCGAAATATGCATTCGTTTTTGTTGACGATGTACTTTATAGCTAAAATATGGCCAAACTCTCACTATAGCATTTATAACTTTTTATTTTACAAAATTCGGAAATCAGCAGCATACTAATAGGCATACCAACCAACCTAACAACTAAAGGTGCCTACTATGCGTTATTTTGTTATTTCAGTGTTCAGTGTTTTGGCTTTTATTTCTTTCAATGCTTCAGCTGCAAATGTGACCGTAAAGTGGTTTGGCGTTGTGCCTAGTCTCGACTGCTCTTCTCGTCCAATCAGCAATCAGATCGACTTTGATTCTCTCGATGAGAAGTGTAAATCGGAGTTCAAAATTGAAACTAAGTCCAAAGCAGAAAAAAGAAATGAAGATCAAAAAATAGTAAGGTTTGACTTGTGAATTTGAAAACAGCCACTTCGATCGTCTTGAGTGGCTGTTATTCGCTTTCCTACTTTTAGAACAAGCTTATGAGCACTTTCAGAGTACAGCAAATTAAAACAGCCCTTAACTGAGGCCGTATTTAGATAGATGATTGGCGTTATTTCTTAACTTTTAGTCACTACTATGCCGATCAATATCGAGTTCCATGCTGGTTCTCTCGCACTCGTAATAGAAAAACGTCATAAAAAGAAAACGGAACCATTTAGCCTAACCTTGACCCGCAGTGAATTTTTCGTGCTTAAAGAGCTTGCTTCAAACTGCGGAAAACATCTCTCCAAAGAACACCTTTTTCGAATCGGCTGGCCAGATAGCTACGTCGGTAGCAATTCTTTACCAATGACCATCATGTCTTTACGCAAAAAACTGCATCTCATCGGGGATTTCTGGGAAATCTCAACGATCCAACGCCATGGCTATAGCTTGAACGTTGCGATGTACTACCGCCAAACCAAAATTAACGTCACCTTCTAACAAGAGTCAGACATTTGAGGGTAATCAGCATTGAGTCCAGCACTGCTGTTTAAACTCGTACTCCATTCCATCTCTAATCCATGATTTCTGACCTAACCAATAAATGCAAAAAGGGCATCTTTATGATGCCCTCTTTTAGTTTCTATTCTTAGGTTAAGCCAAATTAAAAAGGTGTCGGCTCATTCTGAACACAAGTCACAAGGTAATTGCCATCGACATAATCTGACGCTAGACCCGTTTTCATATCTACCGTCTTGAACACACCTGCATCACTCGCAATGTACTGCTGTGACACAGGCCAGTTATTCGATGTTTCTACATCCTCAGCACTTAAGACGTTAAGTTCTGTAGACGTTGGTAGGCGGCCAGAGGCATTACTCGTACAAAAACTTTGCGAACTGCTTGAGTTAAACAGAGCTAGAGATAACTCAGGTGTAAACGTGTCATCAACGAAGGAGCCGCTGTACTCAATCTGTTCCATCAGTGCTTCTGAAGTCGTAAGTGGTGCCGTGAAGAACTGCGCTTGACTATGAATACCACTCCATTGAGCTGCTTTATTCGGATCATACACTGGAACTTCGACCAAACCGTATCCATAGGCACCATTGTTGTCTGATACTGCAAAAGACACATAGTGATAACCTACGACCGATGTTTCAAACGTAAGTTGTGTATTTCCTAAAAAGCCAGGGTTTAGAGGTGCAGTGGCAGCATTAAAGGAATCAACATGTATCAACTGGAATCGGTCATCATCCAATGAGGTCACAAAAGGAGCGATATCAATCGTTGTCTTTTCCCCTACTTTGACTTTGTCTACAGTGCCACCCTTTTCAACTTGAAGCCCCAAGTTTGGATCAAAAGCAACAGCGATATCTAACGTGCCGAGATAAACCTCGCCTGTTGATTCGTTGATATAACTGAACAAGATACGTTCAATACCTTCAAAGCCAAAGAACGGCGTGTAAGTAATGGTGTTTCTAAGCGAGTTCACTGTCGCAGTAATTGGTGCCCCAGGAAACGCATAAGGTAAAGAAATTTCTTCACTCAGCTTAAAACCGGAAGGAACGCTGATAGCCGCTTGAAAAAGTAGTTCGTCTTTAATATCCACCGTTACCTCTGTTTCAACAAAGGTAACAGCACTGATCGCTGGCCATTCAACTTCTGAGGTTGCTGTCGCTTCTGCACTCGTCACTGCTACACGCGTTATTGCGATATCAGTCGGAGCCGAATCCGCACTCGCAGCAGAAACTGAGCTCATGCTTGCCTGAGCAATACTAGGGGCATCAACAACTTCTACTTTATATTCATATGTACAAGATTTCGAAGTATCTGCCGCAATAGTAAACGCTTGTTCAGTTTGCTCAAGTGGGTAACATTCTGCATCTTGCGTTAGTGAAGTTACCTCAACAAGTCTAAAGCTCTTGCCGTCGCTTACCGAGACTTTATCTGACAGATCCACTTCGTAGTTCGCATCATGCTGAGTAATAAAAGTCGCGTTTTGAGCAACGATTGTCGCTGGTACGGTACTTTCTGGTGAACCAGTATCTTTTGCATTGTCACCTTCGCCATTACAGCCGGCAAGGGCAATAGCCATCGCTACCACGGCGTATGGGAACTTCCTTTTGTAAAGGTTATGGTGCATAGACATCTTTCCTATCATTTATTGAATTTTGCTATGGTAAATATTTCAACCGTAGAGACATAGGGCACTTTTTCATCGTTGCCTATTCAAGTGCCAATAGAGTTTGCTTCGAGCGCAATGCTTTTGTTATCAAGGTTTAGCTAGCCGTTGAGAATAAGACTGAGGTGTTAAATAGGGTTAAAAAAGGCACTGTGGTTACAGTGCCTTTTGTCTTTATTCACAAACAGCTCTTGGGTAGTTAATGACTTCTCCCGGATAAACAAGATCCAAGTTTCGCCCATTTAATTGAGGGTTGAGTTCCACGATGTCCCGCAGCGTTAAGTTATTAATACGCGCGATTTTCAATAAGTAATCTCCCTTAACCAATTGGTAAGGATAGCTTTCTAAACGGCACTCTTTTTGTTCTGGAACGACTTCGATAGGCTCCTCTATGATAGGCTTTTCAGGCGGACTAACTGGCTCATCCACCACAGGCTGTGCCTCAGAGAATCGATATAAGAATGAAAAATTGAATGAATAAAGATCATCATCCAGTTCATCAATATTGAAGATACCTTGATAACTCACATCCGCATACCAATTGGTTGATAATTGATATTGAATTCCCAGCTGTGCTGATGGGCTTACTTCGCTTTCAATAAATGCAAAGCCAGGACCTGCGTAAATCGAAGCAAAATCACTGACTGGCATCAGCCAACTCGCTTTAATCGAGAGTGCATCAAGTTCAAGACCATCATCTCGTCGCCAGTCGAAATTTTGGTATCCGGCCTCAAGAAAAATATCGTTTTTATAGGTGAAGCCTGCCATCGCTTCAAAACCGAACCCTTCACCATCTTTTTTTCTGTCATCTAAAACAGAGGCGTTTAGTCCACCTTTGACATAATATGGCGTGGCAACCTCCACGGATTGCGCGTTAGATATGGAAGCCGCAGATGCCATTAACGCTAATAAATAATACTGTTTCATCTTATATACCCGGCTCTACCATAATCGTTACTGTATCGGCGTAATCGCCGGACACTAAGGTTTCACCATCAACGTCGTAATCGAACTTCAGATTGAAAGTAATGCTTTTTTGAATACCGCTCCCCTCGCCAATCGTCGTGACTTGTTCAAGCAAAACACCATCATCAACCAATTTGGTCGCACTGCATTCATTGCACACAACGCTATAAGGAATGGTGACGTCGGGAGAAGTACTGTTCACCATCTCGTAATCTTGCGACGGCATGGTTAACACAATGCCATCATGGAAAAAGCCCATTGCCTCAAGTCGGTAATTAGTTTCAGAAGTCACACGACGATCCGTACTGTTGTAGTTTGGCGTCATGATGCCGTCCCCACTTCTGACTTCCAGACCTGTAATTTCTACAGGGTCGTAATCGAAGTTAAAAATGATCACATCGTTTATGTTTCGGAATGTCGAAATGCCACTGGTGTTTTCGTAGTAATAGCGAATCATGATTGGTGCTGATGCTGAGTAACTGCCTTCAGACTTGCCATATAAGGCGTTTACGATCGCCATATCATCGATTTGAAACATCGGACGAAACAAGAGAAATGGCGATGTAGGTGTCGCAGGAGACAGTTTCGTCGAGGAAATGCATCCAGCACCTGTGCTCTCTAGCGTAATGAGTGGCAATGCTACTTCATCTCGCGTACACCCGCCGCCAATCGTATTCGTACTCTCAGTTAAGTTAATACCAGTCGTGTTGTACTGAATACCTGTAATCGTGATAGGAATGCTATCTGTGGTTTCTACATTCAGCCCCCCTCTCAAGGTAATCGAACTTTGCGGGACAACGGGGAAAGATCCGGCAGACCAAGAAAGCACAGAGCGCAAAGCGGGTGGTACTCCCCACTTACTTGGCACCTTGTTATCGCCTTTTCCATAAGTGACGTTGTCCCATTTTATACCATCCGATTTCACTTCAGCATTGACGTAAAAAGCGCCATGAGAATAACTAGACAGTAACAACGCACTCGTTGCTATGAAATGATGAAACACCTTGTGCATTTTTAATTACTCCGTCTAATGATTTCAGCTTTGGAATAGCTACCATCGTGAGAGTTGACTATGATATTTAACGCATCGCGCTGAATGGTATCCAACAAGTTAAAGGTTTTCTCGCGACCAGCTAAAACGATGAGCTTTTGTCGACACTGTGCAGTCACTCGAGAGTCACAACTATCTATAAAGATATTGATCATCGTATTGCTGTCGTTCTTAACTTCTAACATTTCCCCTTTATTTAAGATTTCATAATTCAACTGAGGAGCAGTCGTCGGAATGATATAAACGGGTGCGAAACCATAGTTGATATCAACACCAGAAGTTTTCCTTTCACCTTCTTGATATTTACTTGGAATGAACGACAACATAAACATTAAGTCCTTTGAGTTATCACAAGTTGTATTGTGACAAAGGCTTCGAATACCGATGTCTTTCGTTTCACCAGGTTTAAGCACCAACTTTTGATAAGTTAACGAGATCTTCCAATCTTCTAAGTTGTCTCTCGAGTAATTGATCTTATCAATATCCACCCCATTATTAATATTTATTTCATCGATTTCTGTATTAATAAATAGTGGTACATCTTGGTCGTTACTAAGAGTAATTATTCCATTACCCCTTTCGTCGCCAACAATCACCATTTTATCCACCTTGAATGCTTGTGATGGAGTAGAAAAAACACTAAAAGCCAAACTCAACAATGGTAAGGTAATATTCTTTAATTTCATGACATGCCTTAATTTACTTTCGCAACTGGGTAACTGATTGAATTAGTCTTATACAAACGCTTTGCTAATAGTTTGATCGTTTCAATTTCTTTTTCATGACTTGCTAACATATCGGCCATATTCGACGCTTTATGGGCAATATAAACGGCCTTCAATGAACCAATGTCTTTTTGAATAACTCGATATCCCAATGACTTAAGCTTGTTAACTGAATTTTCTAATTGTTCAGACTCCTCATAGGAACCTAGGAAAATGGCACTAAACAACTCTTCATCAATCTCAATCTGTTGAACTTCATTGCCGTCTGCAATTGGCAAGCAGTAATTCTGTCCAAAGTTCAATTGAGTCGTTGATGTAAACTCATAAGGTAACAAGCATTCGTTTTGATCTGAGGTCAGTTCAAAATCTAATCCTTCCAGAACCGTTACTCGATAAACACCATCGGCCATTTCATTGACTTCCAAACATCCTATGCCCCCACATTGGACGTCAGTAATAGGTTCATCAGAAATGTTGTTGAACGCACTTACAAATGAAACGACGCGGCTGATCTTAGGAGATAGGTAAGAAACCGTACCAGGGTGGGTGTAGACTTTTTTCTTACTTTCACCTGAGTTGTACAAATTGACACTTTGGGAATCAAAGTTAGCATCGTATTCATGGTAACTTCGCAAAGGAACAATTTGGTCATCGTCATATACGATAAACTTACTGTTGGTTTTGCCATCTCGAGCGAGCGTTAGATAACCTTTTTCTATGATCTCTTCATCATTTTCGGTGTTGCGAATATCTTGGATATTGACCAAGGTATAAGCTTCCGAACGATCTTTGGTTATATGAACGCCTTCCGTCGTGACAATCTGTGTACTCGATAAGCCAGCGTTAATACCGCGAGTGCTGTCTTGCGAAGAGACATAAGCCAATGCGTTCATTCGTGCATAATCATTGTAGCCATCAGCACTCAACGTAGCGTCTTGATACATATCTTCGAGGTCACGGTTATAAGTGTTGCCAACCTCTAAAGCCGTATTCACTGAATCAGAGTCTAATAAGTTGCTTTTTCTTACTGACGTTCGTAATTGGTTTAGCGTGTCAGTATCAGACGAAATACTCGCGATAGCGTCCATTGAATCTGAGAGAGGAATAGTCCACAGTACGCTAATGTTTTTGCTCTCATCGACGTCGGAGTAGTCAAAGTTTAGGTTCAAACGAGAATCTAAAATTGCCGGTGCACTGTAACCAACAGAAACAAGGTTGGTTTCTCGCTCAAGACTTCCGCCACCGAGCTGATTATTGAGTAATGTCTCATCACTGCGGGTATAGATCGCGTAAATGGAGCGGCCTTGCCCAAAGTTATAACTCGAGTTGACCGACCACCGAGAGTAATCAATATACCCATACATATGTGAGGCAACTGGGTCACCTTTGTCGTTATCTAACGATTCGTATGACACATTAAACCAAGGCAAACCGAGGTTGACGTTACTGTGCGCTGCGTCATCAAACTGACTGTGAACACCTTCCAATACCATGCCGGTGTTGAGCAGGTAGTAGTTAGCCCCTAGGCTATACATGTTTCCAGTATCCGTAACCAGTGCCCCTGCTCCTAATTGGAGTGATGGCAATACCTGGTAGTTGATAAGCCCTCGACCATAGGCATCGTCTTTAACGTCTGTGACACCACTCTCTTCATAGTCGTAGTAGCTTTCCGCGAACAAACCTGCGCTAAGGGCGTAATCCACACTTCCTTCACTAAGCGTGTCATTTGTACTGTTGTAGACTTGAAATGTTTGTGTGTTTACCACTTGTCCATTATTAGAAACTTCAACTCTTGCTTCATACCGTCCAGATGGTAATTCACTGTAAGAGATTGAGTTTTGGCCTTCTGGCACATTCGCTTGATAGATAATTCGCTCACCACGAAAGACTTGGACAAGGCCACTCGAAGGAACATAGAAACTCAATACTTTATTGCTGTTTTTGCCGCCTACTAAAAGCTTTTCTGAAGTGGAAAAAGTCATCGAGTTTTGTGACAAACGAGCAGTATTGTTTAAGTAATCTGTGGAGTTTACAGTCGGGTCATACTCAAAATGTCCTGCTTTGAAAGCGTAGGCATCCACGTCCAAATGATATGCCACTTCGTACAGCTCTGAGCCATTTTCACTATTGGTTAAATTGAAATCACTTCTTAAATAACCATAAGGGAGACCAAGTGTCACTTCATCATTGAGTGATACAACTGAATCCCTTTCATGATAGGTACTAACATACAAATCGAAAGAATTGATCAGACCATTGCTATTACTTTTTGGCTCATGATATCTGCGGTTTTTGTTTGAATTATAGAGTTCGAGAATGCTCGGAGAAACAAACAAATACACTTCTTGGTCGTTATAGTTTTGAACAATTTCGAAGGTTTCCGGGAAAATCTCACAGTTTTCAATTTTGCCAATGCACTGTGACTTATCTTCTATTCCTTGAATTAAGACTGAGATGATTTGCTGGTGATAATCGGCTTTAATATTGTTATCGTTGAGGTACTTTTCGATCTTATCTAAAGAGTCTTGATTATTTTCATCAATTTTTAATGTTTGAAATGAGCTCAACACAGGTACAGACTCAGAAAAAGAGCCATCGAGATTTCGGAATTTAACAAACGTCTCTTGTAACTTGAAATGATCTTCAAAGCCATCAGGAACACCTGTAGCAAAAATATTATTTGAGTAAAGTTGGCATGCTATAGCGAAAGAAATGCTTGCATACTTAAATTTGTTGTTCATATATCTACTCCAACTCTAAACTCGACTTCACCACTGCATTCTTTCAAAGGACCTGTTGATATGGCTTCAGAAAAAGGGATAAATTTTAATTCGATACTGTGTTCGCTATATTTATAAGTACCATCATCAGTCTTAAAGTCTTTCAACAAAGCCTTCTCACCTATCGCAATCAAATCGCCATCAAAATAGACAGAGGTAAAATTCTCTTGGGGATTCACCTCGCCAAAATAATCAGTACAACTTGTTGTATTTCTTAATAGTTCAGAGGTATACCCGACGCTCGAAGTATTCATTGGTATATCGGTTGATACTTTCATCGTTGTAACTTCGTTCTTGAACCCTGATCTATCGTCTTGAATATCAAGTTGTAATGACGCAGGCTCGAATTCGACCTTGGTAATCGCATCGGTATAAAGGTTACTAATATCTATGTTTGTTGTTACTCTTAGTGTTTTTTCTAAAGCACTCACATTCATGCTAATGAACATAAATCCAAGTAACATTACTGTTGTTTTTTTCATATCGATTCACTAGCTTAAATTAATAGGGCTTGCCTGACGCAAGCCCTAACTATAAAACCTTATAGAAAAGGCTTATTAGATTGCCGATGCAAGTAGCGTTACTGACGCTTGAACATCTTGACCACTAACGTCTGCTGCAAGTACTGCGGTTTGAGAGATAGTTACGCCAATTGAGTCAGTAGTACCAGTTAGTGCCGCGTTTAAAGCAACGACTTCACCGTTAATCTTAACTTCAGCAACTTGGTCAAGTTGTGGAGAGCCCGCGTATGCGATTTCAGCTGCTTTTAGAGTCCAAGTCGCAGCTTTTAGAGCACCAACTACAGGCGCTTCTGCAGTACCATCGTTAGTGTGTGATTCAAGTAGAAGAGCTGGAGATACGAATGTACCGTCAACATTTGGAGCAAGAGTACCTGTTACAGGGCTCAAATCACCACCAAGACCAGTAATAAGTAGTGTGTCACCTGCGTTAATTGCAGGAACTTTACCTGTCCATACAACCACTGCAGTTGGATCTGCCGCTTGTGCACTACCCATAGCCATACCTGCCAAAACTAGAGAAGTTAGTGCTGCTTTTTTGAAGTTGTTCATTTTTGTCTTCCTTAGGAAATATAAATACACAATGTAAGTAAGTTAATCTGAATCAGTTGGATATGTTTCCTCACTCCGCCGTGACCAGACGTGTGTATTTTGCAAATCACTCGAAGTAATTTATTGAGCATTTCAAACAATCAATATAAATAACTGCCTATGGCAAAGTGCTTATTACTTATTTTCTATATTCCTCCCATATATACGACAACGTCATGCTCTACAAGAAAAATAAAATTGATTGAAAAGACAATAAGAAGAACTTTCTTTTTATTTAGCATCAAAAAGGACATAAATTTTGCGAGTTTACAAGATTCTGATGAGTAAGAGGGTGACGCCTAAGTGGTTAAAATCAGAGAGCGTTGGGCATCACCCAATACACAATCGGATGATGTTTTGAAGTTCAGTAGAGATAGATAGAAGAGAGAGAAAGGTCGTTCGACCTACTGGGTGGATTGGTAATTATTTTAGAATAACGTGTTATCGAAACACTTCACACAGTAAGTGTTTATGCTTGCTGGCACTCCCGCACACATTGAAGTTGTTGGTGTTACATCCTTTTGTTGACGCGGCTTTAGAAACCTGTTTTTTATTCAATGCGATCAGTCGGCTTTGACGGTTGCAAACGGGACACCCTACTTTTTTGTTTCCAGCTAGGAAGTTTTTAGGGGATGTGTAGAAAGAGCCATGCACAAGACAAATGATCTGCACATAGGTGTTTTGGTTGAGGTAATCGACTTTCGAGTAATCGTATAAATCTCCATGTTTCTCTTTTGCTTTAATAATAAACTGCTCCGCACGTGTTATCTTATCTTTCGGCATGGTCTGATCACTAATTTTAATTCATTAAACATCATATCCTTTAGTTGATTGATAATTTCACAATGAATATTTTAGCTAGAATAGCTTTCTTGTTTTATGTTTTACACTTATGCTAATAAAAGTTCTAAACTAGTGAATTATAAACTATTTAATCTCATTTTCATCAAGGATAAAATAAAATAGCATTTTTCATTTATGACATTATTAAGCATAGTATGCATTCTTTATACAAATTAATATGAAGTGCTATATAACATGCCTATAAACTTACATACTATCTCTCTCGTAGCACTTTCATGGTGCTCGTCTTTAGTCTTGAACTACATAATGCTTTATTATTCCCCCTCCCTGCGGAGGGGATTTTTTTATCCTCAATCTCTCTGATGTCTAAGCTCTTCCTCCCGTTAATCCTACTTTACTTAGTCGTTCACCAAGCTTTTCTTTACCTTGAAACCTCGCTAAACTTCGCCTCCCGACGATAATGGAGAGAAATTGAATGAAACGTGTCGTTCTTTACATCACAGACAAATGCCCGCACTGCAAAGATGCTCAACGTTATCTTGATTCGAAAAATATTAACTACCGCTTGTGCAACGCAAAGATGCAGCGCGGTCGCAAAGAGCTCGATGCTCTGGGTGCTCGCTCTGTACCTGTACTGAAGATTGGCGATCAAGTCATGATTGGCTGGAACCCAAAGAACTTTGAAAAAATGTACAGCAACTAAGAGGCGAGCCAATCCATTTGCTCGGTTACTTAGCGCACTGAAGAGCTTCTCCAAAGAGAGGCTCTTTTTGTATCTGCCCCCACCTATCTCGCCTGAGTGTCTACGCTCCTCTGCTCAATCCGACGACTATTCAAATTAGCAAATGTCGTGTAATGGCAATTTTGAGTTACTCACACACTGTATTTTTACACTCAAGCCAACCGGTCTCAGTTTAATTCGCGCCTTATCTTGCATCGTTCATAAACTCTGACCGTTCTTTTCTATCATCAGTGAGTGTGAATATGTCAGAGACAGCAGCAGAAAACCAAGTAAGCCAGACGCCGCAATCGGTTAATAAGGTCAAGCGCACAACCAATGCATTATTGGCACTCACTATGGTGTCCATTGGTACAGCGATTGTGGCAGATCGTATCATTCCGACGACCGATAATGTCCGCGTGGAAGGCAATGTCGTCTCATTGATCCCACAAGTTTCTGGCCAAGTTGACAGCGTCAGCATTAAACCAAATACCGAAGTCAAAAAAGGCGATGTGCTACTGCAAATCAATACCACCGATCACCAGATTGCGGTCAAGCAAGCAGAAGCAAAGCTCAAAATCGCAGGACAGAATGTTGGCTCGCAAATGGCAGGTGTGATGTCGGCACAAGCTCAATTGACCACCGCGCTCGTGGCACAAGAAAATGCTAAACGCCAAGGTCAACGAGTTTTAGCCATGGCAGAAAAAGGCGTGGTTTCAAAATCAGATGCAGACACAACTCGCGCAGCCATTGATAGAGCGAATGCCGATGTCGTTAACGCCAAAGCGAACCTAGAAAAAGCAAAAGCTCAGGTGGGAGCGGCAGGTGAAGAGAACGCTCAGATCCAATCGGCTTTACTAGAACTGCAACAAGCGCAACTGAACTTATCACGCACGACAATGCGAGCACCTTCTGATGGCGCTGTGACCAATTTTAATTTGTCTCAAGGCGCTTATGCCACAGCAGGTTCTACTTTGATGACGTTTGTTGAAAGCGACGGTTTATGGCTTGAAGCCTTCTTCCGCGAAAACAGCATGGGCAACATTAACGCCGGAGATAAAGTTGAAGTTGCACTCGATAATGCGCCCGGACAAACCTTCTCTGGCACAGTATCTTCAGTAGATTTAGGGGTTGCATGGGGCGCGAATAATCAGCCAGGCACCTTAGCCACCGTGAAAAATCAAAATGGTTGGCTGCGCGATACACAACGTATGCCCGTGACGATTAGGCTCGATGATAAACATGCCGCTGACTTCATGCGCATCGGTGGACAAGCAGATGTGGTGATCTACACAGAGAGCAATGCTCTATTTAACTTTCTCGGCAAGATTTGGATCAATCTAGTGAGCGTGTTCTCTTATGTTAGATAGTCTGACCCAAGCACAAGAACGTCGAATACTGCGCTATGTTGTCACTGTAGGTTTGGCTACTTTTATCGCGTTATGGTTTAACTGGCCTTTGGCATTTTGTACGCCTCTTCTGACGGCAAAATTCATCGTCGATAAACCGCAATTTCATATTTTGCATGTCAAACAACTTGGCTATGCGTTGATCTCCACCGCGATCATTGGCTTTTTGGTATCGAGCGGATTGCCAGAGTACAAAATTACCTTTCTGGCTGTACTCTCGCTGGGCATGTTGTGGAGCTATTACCTATTTACCGATCCGAAATGGGGAATGTTTGCCACTTTCTTAATGATTGCCTTGATTTTGATTCCATCGGTTACCATCATCGACAAGCAAGCAGCGTTAGACGTAGGTATTGGTTTTGCGTTTTCTGGTATCGTCGCCGTAGCGCTTTACGGGGTGTCGCATGCTTACTTCCCAGAAGAGGATGCGACTGAATTTGCTGGCTTCCCTCCTTCACCCTTAAGCAAAGAAGTGCGTTGGAATGCTGCGATTCGAGCTTGGATGATGTCGTTTCCCTTGGTTTGCTTTTATTTCTATTTCCAACTGTCACAAATATTGCTCACGGTTGCGTTTGTCATGCTGCTTTCTCTGATGGCAACCAGCGACAAAGCGGGCAAGACATCATTGTTTTTTGTTATCAGTAATGTGTTAGGAGGACTACTCGCTTTCGCTGCCTTCGTTACCATTTCTCTGGTGCCAAATATGTATATCTACATGCTTGTGATGTTGGTGGTTATTACGTTACTTGGGACCAAGATTTACACCGAGCCCGCCAAAGCCCCAGTCTACGCCACTGCATTTACGGGCTTTATGGTGTTAATGGGTACCTCTATGAGCAGCGGTGCGCTAGACGATAAGTTTTACGTTCGGATATGGCAGTTAGTGTTGGTCGTTGCCTACATGGTATTTGTGACCTATTTCTTCGAATCTCGCGACAAGAAGACCGCGTAGTCGCATTAAGCTTGGGCACTTTATGCTGCTCAAGCTTTCATCACTATTGTCGCAAACTGGCAATGAATATTTCATCAAATTGGTAATCTCATACCTTTCATATTATTATTCACTGAAGGATGGGAAATACACCATGCTCGATTCACTCGCTCAAAAATTCATCCCGCCAAAGCCTTACCTTGCGCTAGGCAACCGCATGTTTTTGCTTTCTATCGTGCTGCTTATCATCAGCGCGTATTTTTATGATGTCGGAGAAGCTTTTGTGGCGGTGGAAGTAGGAATCATCCACTACCTATACAATCTCAAGTTCAGTACGACAAAAGACACCCTGCTAGGTAGCCTTCATCCTTTGGTCATGACATTAGTTGCGGTAGCACTTTCCATGGTGCCTATCACTTATGCGCCTTTTACTAGTGCGCTGTTTGCCTTCTTACTCGTCATAACAGAGCGCGATAAACACCACCAAGGAGTACCAAAGTACATTCTGCCGCTGACGTTTATGTTGTTATCGATGATGATGCCAGTAGATATCCCAGCCACAGAACTTATGCTTCAACGTTCAGTATCGGTTGTGCTTGGCATCACTGTGGCGATCATTGCTAGTACGCTGGTTTGGACAAACGCCAACACCCAGAATGGCTCGATGAACACCACACATAAAATTGGTCGTGTTGATCTCAAGTACTCCAGCCGCAAAGCGCTAGGGATTGGCTTGGTGCTGTCGCTAGGTATATGGGGTGGCACAGGAGCCGTTTTAGGTGCTTACCTATTTATGATGATCCACAGCCCGTTCAACAAAGATTTAGCACCGAAAGCTTGGCAACGTTTGAACGGAACCTTGCTTGGCGCATTAGTTTATTTGCCTGTGGGATTGCTATTGGGCTCGTTCAACTCCGACATGGCAATGACAATAACCATGTGGGTTTTGGTCATCGCTTCGCTTTACGGCATCCTTGTGTATCTCGAACACAGCTACACCATTGCCACGGCTTGCATCATGCTGCTTATTCTTACTGTATCGGTAGGTCCTTTTAATCCGGAAATGGCTGAATTTATCTTTTCGCAGCGAATATTTTTCACGGTAATTGGTGGAGTTGCCATGGTGGCTCTTGGGGTTTTGATACCACTTAATGAGAAAGAGATAACTGCATAAAAAAGAAAAGCCTCCCAATTATGAACTGACCCCCCATAGTTGGACACTAATTATTGGGGGTCTTTTTATGTCCAAATATAGCCGCGAGCTAAAATGTGTCATTGCTAAACAATGCTTAAATGGTACGTCATCTAGTTATTTAGAAAAGCAATATTCAGTTTCTTCGAGACAGATTCGGTATTGGGCCCAAGTTTTTGCTATCCATGGTGCAGCTTCATTTTTACCAACTAAACATGCTGTTTCTGCTCAAACAAAGCTAAAAGCATTAAATTTAATGTGGACGAATGACTGGTCTCTTTCGCACACTAGCGCAGTATTTAACCTCTCGTCCCCTGGGATACTATCTGTCTGGCTCAAAAGATTTAACGAGCTCGGTATCAAAGGGCTCAAAATTCGCCAGAAAGGAAGACCTTCAATGAAACAGCAGCCTCAACGTACCACTAAACCAGATAATGAAATGACACTTGAGGAGCTAAGAGAGGAGTTGATCTACTTACGAACTGAGAATGCTGTTCTAAAAAAGTTGGAAGAGTTGGAGCAAGAAAAGAACCGTCGAACAAAGAAAAAGCGGTCATAGCTCTAACTCTTAAAGGTAAGTACCCACTGAAGCACCTGTTGCAAACTCTGCAACTGGCGAAAAGTGTCTTTTATTATCAGGCTCAAGCAAGCAAGCGTACTGATAGTTACGAAAGTGAACTGCGGTTGATAAAGTCAATTTATCATGAGCATAAGGGGCGATACGGCTACCGCCGTATTCACTTGGAACTAAAAAAGCGAGGCTTCATGTTGAATCACAAGACGGTTCAAAGGCTTATGGCTCAGCTAAACCTTAAATCAACGGTCAGGATTAAAAAGTACCGTTCATATCGAGGTGAGTCTGGAAGAACAGCTCCCAACATACTTGAAAGAGATTTTAGTGCGTCCCAGCCAGATGAAAAGTGGGTAACTGACGTTACGGAGTTCAAAGTCAAAGAGCAGAAAGTGTACTTGTCTCCGGTTGTCGACTTGTTTACTCAAGAGGTGGTTGCTTATAGAGTAGCTAAAAATGCCTGTTTGCCGCTTGTCATTGATATGTTGACGGAAGCGATATCACAGCTTAGACCGAACTCAAAGCCAATTATACATAGCGATCAAGGTTGGCAATATCGGCATCGACAATATCAGCAAAAAATCGAAGAGAGTGGGTTAATACAAAGTATGTCGAGAAGAGGTAACTGCTTGGATAATGCTGTTGCAGAAAACTTTTTTGCTTTACTTAAAACAGAGATGTATCACAACCAGAGCTTTGAAGATGCAGATACTCTGATAGAGCAAATTAAAGAATACATCGAGTACTACAATACCAAACGTATAAAGGTGAAGCTAAAAGGCCTAACTCCGATAGAGTATCGAACTCAGGCCTTGAAAGCCGCTTAACAGAAATGTCCAACTTTACGGGGTCACTTCATTAAAGGGAGGCTTTTCATTGAATAGTTCGGTTTTAATTGGATACGAATCAAACATACCGCTTCACAAAATCAATAAAAGTTCGGTCGGCGATGGATAGATAGCCTTGTTTTCGCCACGCAAGTGCAAGGTCGAGCTTAACGCTCGGTTCAAAAGGAATACCCACTACACCCTGCTCGTGTTGTGTCACCAATTCGAGAAGCGCGGTAATAGCAAATTCTTGTTTAACGATACTCAGAATGAGCGGCAGCAAGTTGGTTTCGAATGAGGACTTCATCGTAAAGCCATGCTCTTCACTCACGTGGTCTAAGAATTCTCGGTGGAAGTAGCCATGTTGGAACATCACCAAATCATGCTCGAAAAACTGATCAAATGTGATGGCATTACGCTGAGCTAAGTCATGTTCCGGAGCCACGACGGCAACCATTTGGCTAGTAAACAAATGGTCAGTTTCTAAGTCGTCTGGTACATCGTCACAGCTGATCACGCCAATATCAAGTTGACCATTAAGTAACATTCGACGAATAGACTGAGTGCCCGCCTCCACCAGCGTCAGCTTTAAATCTGGATACTGGCTCTTAAACGCCATGACAATTCGAGGGAAAAAATAGCTGCCCATCATTGAAGGCGTACCAAGTCGCACTTCCCCTTTGGCTAAACCTTTGAGTTCATCAATTGCTAACTGCGCATCGTGTAACTGCTGAATTACTCGCTTAGCGTGAACCAACAGGGTTTCCCCTTCTTTGGTTAAGCTGATTTTCTTTTCTTCTCGGCGAAACAGCGTCACACCAAGAGACTGTTCGAACTTCTTAATTGAAATACTTAACGCTGGCTGAGCAATGTGCAAAGCCTTGGCTGCATGAGTGATGTTGCCATGTTCCGCGACCGCTAAAAAGTGTTTGAGTTGCTTCGATTCCATTAGATCAAAAATATATACCAACCATATTTTTAATATATTTTTTCAATCCAGAACTAACTGATAGATTGATCACAGTTTCTTTATATTTGCTCGCTCGCATTAGGCAGGACTCATGGTCAGTTTCGGCACTCCGGAATACAAACGCATTACGCTATCTCTGGCACTCGGCTCGTTTTTGGTTTTCTCAAACCTTTATCTCCTCCAGCCGATGTTGCCAAGCTTTGCGGCGCACTTTCAGATCTCGGAAACGCAGGTCAACTGGCTATTCGCCGCCACCACACTGGCTCTCTCCTTTAGCTTGGTCCCAATGGCTGTGCTCTCTGAATCGATTGGGCGCAAACCCGTAATGATGTTTGGTCTGTTTTCGATCCCTGTTATCTCCGCATTAATGCTGCTTGGCGATTCGTTTTTGTTCTTAGTGGTTTGTCGCGCTTTGATCGGTGTTGCGCTTGCCGCGTTTGCAGCTGTTGCCGTTGCTTATATGGCGGAAGAGCTAGATAAACACGCATTTTCAATGGCGATCGGTACTTATATCGCAGCCAATTCATTGGGAGGGATCGCAGGGCGTATCAGCGGAGGTTTGTTGGCAGACAACTTCAGTATCGACGTCGCCATCGAAGTCATGATGCTATTCACCCTTATCGGCGTGGTTAGCGTACATTACTTGCTACCAAAACAGAAAAACTTTACCCCTTCGTCGAGCAGTTTAAGGCACCACAATAAAGCTATTATCGGACACTTCAAAAATCAACGTGTGTGGTTCGCCATGCTGATTGGCGGTTTGAACTTTGCGTTGTTCGTTAATCTTTATTCGGTAATGGGATTCCGCTTGGTCAGTGCGCCACATAATGTGCCTGTCGGGTTAGCTTCTCTCATATTTGTTTGCTACCTAGGTGGTACGTTTTCTTCCCGTTGTGCCGGACATTGGAGTAAACGCTTTTCACCGATACTTGGCATGTTTTTTAGGCTCTATCGTCAGTATGGCTGGCATGTGGATCGCAGTAATTGAAAGCATAGCTGCAATGTTGACAGGTTTGTTATTGATCAGCTTCGGCGCGTTCTTCACTCACACACTTGCTTACGGCTGGGTTGGACAAAACGCGACACAAGCAAAAGCGACGGCGACCGCATTGTATCTCGTGCATTACTACATTGGCGGCAGTTTAGGTGGATTCCTATTGCTCTATTGCTGGCAAAACGGCGGTTGGTCGAGTGTACTCATCGGCGGTAGCACACTGTACATCGCGATGTTCGCTGCTATCGCATTCTTAAAACACATCACAGAGCGAGCTGACGCCGGTGATAATGCAGACATAACGGCTTAACAAAGCGTTAAGCCCTATTGATTTTATGTTGTGGCGTTGGTCTGCTATGCTTGCGCCACATTCATAAAAGCAAGAAAGTCGTATGCCAACGCGCTCAACACAAGAATCATCAAACACCGATATCAATGCGATCACAGAGCAAGTCGATCAATGGCTCAATGATGTCGTGATCGGGTTAAATCTTTGCCCGTTCGCCGCTAAGCCACAGCGCAATAAACAAATCAAAATCTTCGTGAGTGAAGCCTCGCAAGAAGAAGCACTACTTGAAGACATTTTGCTGCAGCTGATCGAACTGAGCAATACCGAGCCAGAAAAACTGGAGACAACCTTGGTTGTGGTTCCAAACATGCTGCAAGATTTCTGGGATTACAACTTCTTCATTGATTGGGTTGAAGGCTTGATCAAACAGCAAGATTGGGAAGGCATTTTCCAAGTTGCCACCTTCCATCCTGATTACTGCTTTGGCGGTGCAGAACCAGAAGACGATGAAAACCTGACGAATCGCTCTCCATACCCAGTGTTTCATTTGATCCGTGAAGAGAGCATGGAAAAGGTACTTAAGCACTACCCTGATCCAGAGTCCATTCCAGATACTAACATCGCACGTGTCTCAGCGCTTTCAGAAGAAGAACGTAAGAAGCTCTTCCCTTACCTATTCCGTTAAAACTCACTCCCCAAGAGACAGAATTCTAACCAGTTGGAATGGGATCGCTTGGGGATTAAAGATCGGTTTGATATGATTGCGACTTCAATCGATTCAATGGACATTAGAATGCAACTGTCAAAGCTAACCCAAGAGATTTTTGATCACCTATACCGTGACATCACCGAGTTCCGTAGCACTTTCGACCTACCAGTGGCGGATGTTGCAAGCCTAGACGCACAAGCAGATACGCTACACACTTCTCTTGCGATCGAAGAGCTTACTGAACTAGCGGAAGCGGATTGCAAAACAGAGCAAGCAGACGCAATCATTGACAGCGTTTACGTTCTAATGGGCCGTCTAGTGCACCTTGGTGACAGCAAAGTTGAAGATAACCTAGCGATCAGCTACTTGATCGATCTACTGCTTAACGTAGCAGTGAACCGTGGTATCGACTTTATTCCTTGCTGGGACGAAGTGCACTCAAGCAACATGAGCAAAGTGTGTCGCAACGAACAAGAATACGCAGAAACAGAAGCGTTCTACGCTGAACAAGGCATCAAGCTGATGGCGGTTCAAAAAGGCGAATACATCATTGCGAAATGCGCAGAAGATTTTGTATCTGAAGGCAAAACGGTACGTAAAGGCAAGGTTCTAAAATCGGTTTACTACCGCCCTGCAGACCTTAAGCTACTTACACAGTAAGTCGTCGATTAGGCACTACAGATAAAATTCAGCGCCCACAATACTCGATATTGTGGGCGCTTTTTTATGTCCGCTCAGAGCCTCATTACTTAAAAGTTAAGCTTCATTGAATCTCTGGTCAATGAAGCTAAATCCATGCTTTTAACGCCACTAAACACCTGTTCAGTATTTATTGATATTTCTTAGGTCTATCTCTCTGATAACCTTATCTCAGTTAGCATATCGTGGATTACCTATGATTCATATATCTCAGGTGTTGTCGTTAGTCGAAAAACAGCTCAAAGAATTGCGGCCTAAAGAAGCGGTAGAGTTTAAGACTTACAAAAGAGATCGCGGTTTTCTAATTTACTGTCTAGCAGATAGCCAGTTCCAAGTTGTTGAAACGGGGTATCACAATCAAACGATGACAGGAGATTTGGTCAGTACGCGTAAACACGTTAAGAAAGCCCTACGACGAGAGCTTCCGAGAAGTAATAAAGTTTGGGTGGAGTACTTTCAGAGTGTCGATAACCCATTAGATATCAAGAAATCCCATTCACATCAGATGCCTCTGTTTTAGTCTTTCAACAAATAAACGCTTGGCATCTGGATGCTCTGTATTTCTTTAAGATACTAATCAAAAATTAAATACGGCCTTTCTTCTACTAAGACCTTCTTAACTTGAGTTTGGAACACCTCAGCTAATCCTTCTTCTGATAGCACTTCATCGGCGTTACCGGAAGAATGCAATACGCCGTTATTGAGCAGCAAGACTTTATCAGCGTGCTTAAGCGTTCGGTTTAGGTCGTGGTTTGCGACCAACACCCCGATGCCTTGCGCAGCAACGGCATTAATGAGCTGATATAACAGTCCTTCTTGGGCGATATCGAGTGGCGCTGCGGGTTCGTCCAAAATCAATAGCTGAGAATAAGGATTGATTGTACGCCAAACTTGCAAACACACCCCGGCTAGACGGACACGTTGCCATTCACCGCCGGATAATGTCTGAATGCTTCGATGAAGCTTGTCTTGCAATTGTACTAGCTCAATAACAATATTAACGGCATCTCGTACTTTCGCGTCGCTGATATTGGCACCCGTAGGCAATGAAAGTGCTAAGTATTGAAAGACATCAACATTGAATGCGGGCCTCGATTGCTGACACAGATACCCACGGATATATGCTTGTTCTGAGAGTGGCATTGCTAGCAAGTCGTTATTCTCGACTAGCACTTCCCCACTCACGCCTTCACGCTGAGTTAAGGTGCCAGATATCGCGCCAAGTAATGTGCTTTTCCCGGAGCCGTTTGGACCCACGACATGGACAACCTCACCCGGCTTACATTCAAAGGAGAGCGGTAGCAGTCGACTTCCCACTGCGATGTGCTTAACGTGCATCATGACTTTTCACCAGCATCCAAATGAAGATAGGTGCGCCGATAGAAGTGGTCATCACTCCCAGCGGCAGCTCTGCAGAATCAAGCAACAAACGCGCGCCGATATCCGCAAACACCAATAAGGCTGCGCCAGATATCGCAGAAAGAGGCAACAGGTAACGGTTTTCTGTACCAAACGCTAATCGAAGCAGATGCGGCACGACTAAGCCCACAAAGCTAATGATCCCACCCAACGCAACGGAACCACCAACAAGTACGGAGATTGCCAAAATGAGTTTCCAGCGCATCTGATGAACATCAATACCTAGTTGAGTGGCATGGATTTCCCCTAGCATCAACTTATCAAGCGGTTTGCCCTTGCAACATAGCCAAATTAGCACAGGTAGCATGACCAAAGTAACCGTGTGCTGATACCAACTTGCTCCACCAATGCTCCCCATTAGCCAATACATTAACTGACGCAGGCTCAAGTCATCGCTAAAGTAGAATGCCCACGTCACAATTGCGCTCGACAAAATACCCAGAGCTACACCGACGAGCAGCAACCGTGCGGTAGTAAGATGCATTGCCCTAGCGATACCAACCAAAATAACAGTAAACAACATCGAACCGGCAATGGCAGCCAACATAAAGATCATTGGAGAAGGCAAAACCGGCAAGGCAAACATGACTAGCACCATTGCCAAGCTCGCGCCACCGGAGATCCCGAGAACGCCGGGTTCGGCTAATACGTTGCCAAGCAGAACTTGTAAGGTAGCACCAGAGACCGCCAATGCTGCCCCGATAATGGCGGCAGAAACCAAACGTGGAAGGCGTAAATCCAACAAGAGTTTTTGTTCAAATGCAGAGAGAGACTGAAAAGGAGAAAGGAATACCTCTCCGACCATCAAGTGGATAGCAGAGAGCAGCACGAGAATCACTGACATGATCAAAAGATTGCGTTGCCAGCGTCGTTCCTTGTTCAGGATAAGTTGTTGAAAATCCATAGTAGCCGATAAATACAAACGAGGCTTAACCTTACAGTTAAGCCTCGGTAAATTGCAAATGTGTTCTTACGCTTTAGTCGCCGAAATTAAGGCGATATGGCATTAATCGTAGACTAACTCGCCATCTTCGTAGCGCGTTTTCACTTCACACACCATTAATGCTGCGCGTTGACCAATCGCGACGTGGCGGTTTGGGAAAACAACGGCTTCGTTATCGTTCTTCGCCATCAACGGTTTGTCACCATCGTGACCAAACACTTCGCCGTGAACGAATGAGGTGAAGTTCTCGACGTTGTCATCAAACATAAAGTCGAAATCTTCGTGCAAACGCACAATCGTACGACTAACACGGTACTTGATACATGGTTTAGACAAGTGCTCCGCTTTCGCCTCTGCAATTAGGTTACGCAGTGACAAATCGAACGCAGTGAGTTTGTCTAAGTCGTTTTCACCAATGCGAGCCACTCGACCAAGCTCCATCGTCAAAGCTTGAGCGCCGTAGTTCTCTGCACTGAACCAGCTGAATGTACTGGTTGGCGAGTTAGACAGTAGAACCGCTTCAATATGTGCACTGTCGAGAAAATCAATCAAGGCTTTGCTACGAACAGGATGACGCGTTTTCGGACTCACCGCAAAGGTGTAGTGCTTTGAATCACGGATCGCACAGTGCAAATCTAAGTGCCAGCGTGTTTCCGCTGCCGTATCTTGATAGAAATCTCTGACTAACAATTTAAGAGTATCAGCAATCGCGAGCTCTTTGGTCGGCTCGTGCTCTTTCTCATCAAACAGTCGGTTAAGGTTTTCTTCTAAAAATCGCGTGTGCGCCAGAGTCGATTCTGGGTGAGCGATAATGAATAAGCATCGAGCCTCGACTTTCTGGAAGCCAGATTCGATGTCTTTGATAATTGAATCCACCAGCTCCATCGGTGCGGTTTCATCCCCGTGGACACCACAAGAGATGATGACGTTCTTGGTTTCCTGAGTGTATTCGTCAGGAATCACTTCTAGCACACCACGCTGATAGAGTTTAAGTTTTACACCATTAGACAGCACCTGCTCCGCTGGCGCGACATCAATATGAACATCTAACGTGTCAGTTAAAAACGATTGGCGAAAGAGAGACTTCGTCATGCGTTACTCCTTAATAGCACGGCGGGTATGTTAATAAATTGTACAAAGGATTTTTGTTGTTGCGATCCCACTTATGAGTAGAAGCCGCCAAATTTATTTAAAATCCCATACCTTTTCGCGCCATGCACTCAAATCAAGCATTGAGGCGTTTATTTTTTAAACAATTACAAAGTGTTAGGGCTGTGAACTTTACCACAGCCCTAAAGAAGATCATTATGATTTGATCAACTTTTAGCGTTTATTCACCACGTTGTGCGAGTAAACGTTCAAATTCGTCTACTTTGTCACGAACTAGCTCCACACTCTGCTGCCAAAATTCGGGTTGCGTCAGATCCATTGAAAGATGCTTCTCGACAACCTCTTCAGCCATCATATTGCCAGTGTCGCGCAATAGATCTACGTAATCGTCGTAGAAACGCTCCCCTTTAGCATCACGTTGAGCGTAGATACCTTTACTGAACAAGAAGCCGAACAAATATGGGTAGTTGTAGAAGCTCACCCCAGAGATTGAGAAGTGCAGCTTGCTCGCCCAGAAATAAGGATCGGCTTCGCTCATCACATCGCCATACCAATCTTTCCACGTTTCTGACATCAACTCACAGAAGTCATCTGCTGTCAGTTCGCCCTCTTGGCGACGCTCGTAGAAGGCTTTTTCGAATTCGTAACGAACTGGAATATTGATCATCAGCGCTAACGCCGAAGAGAGCTCTTCCCACAGCATTTCGAGCTTATCATCCACACTTTCTGCTTTTGAAATCAGATGATCGCGAACGATGTTTTCAGCGAAAATTGAAGCTGTTTCTGCCAACGTCATCGGGTAGTAAGTTTGGCAAAGCGGCAAATCACGAATCACCCAGTTGTGGAAGGCATGACCAAGCTCGTGAGCAAGCGTCATCAGGTCTGAGCGGCTACCACTCCAAGTCATAAACACAAGCGGCGTACGCGTCGCCGGCAGCTTAGTACAGTATGCACCAAGGCGTTTGTTGGCATTAGGCGCGGCATCAATCCAGCCGTTTTGTACCATCATGCGGACAAACTCGGACATGTCTGGATTCACGGTTTCGAACGCTTCACAAATGACGTCGATTGCTTCATCAAATGGATAAACTTTCGCTTCGCCACTCAAAGCAGGCATCGCAGCAAGATGATTCCAAGGTTTCATCTCATCCAGGCCGTGTACCTTCGCCATCAACAAACCGGCTTTTTGACCAATTTCACGGCTGTCTTTAGCCACTTTCATCATGGCATCCAACGTTTCCGCTTTGATTCGGCTGCCATGCAAGCTTGGACCAAGGAAATGAACATCACGTTTGGTAGAACGCTTTTTGTTCTCTGTTAAACGCCAACCTGAAAGCGCGTTAAGGATAGAGGCAAAAGACTCTTGGTGTGTCGACATCGCCTTTTGAACACCACGCCACGCAGCTTCTTGGCGATCAAATTCAGAGCCATAAAGAATACTTGCCGCTTGGGAGAAGCCGAGTTCTTCGCTCTCGCTATCCGCATGTTCTAATTGAACTTTTAATGAACCTGTAAGGTTATTGTAAAGCTTGCCCCACGCCGATTTCCCATCCACGCTCATTGCGGCTAACAACTTTTCTTCTTCGGTGCTTAGGCGTGTGTCAGCCAGTTTGCGAGAGTTCAGGATTGAAAACGCCTGACCATTAATGTCTGGATTTTCATGATCCAAAACGCGAGTAATGAACTCTTCATCAGCGTGAGTCAATTTAAGCTCAAAGGCACTGTAAGCTTGAGAAAGCTCGGAGAAGATACGCGTCATACGACCTAGCAGTGCTTTCGCCTCTGCATTTGTCGCATCCACTGACGCGTAACAGTTAGCGAAGTTCGCAATCGTGCCAGCCAAACGGCTTGCCGCCTCGCTGGTTAAGATTGCGTTTTGCATCACTTCAACAGAGTTACAATCAGCAGACTGTTTATTGAGTAGGTCAATGCATTGCTCTACAAGGGCAATGTCATCTTGAATTCGTGGGTCAGCGAGATCGTTATAAACGATGGATAAATCCCAGCTAGGAGCGGTCATTTATGGTTCCTTTTGATGTAATCGAGCCAGCCCTTTTCTCTCTCAAGCTCGGTCGAGATCCAAGCGTTGGCTACTTCCGTGACTAATTTTCAAATAGTGGTACGCCTGTCGAACGAACTGAGGCGTAAATCTGATCATCGATGGTAATTGTTATATGTGTTACTGACGCATTTCCTATCGCTAATGTCGAATACCATCGCGGATTGCGCCAATCTACACCCAATACATGGGCAAGAATCATTCTAATTACGCCACCATGCGTGACAATTAGCAAGTTGTCATTGATATCGTTGATGATTTGAGACCAAGCACAAGTTACACGATGAGAGAAATCATCCAAGCTCTCGGCATTCGGTAAGGTGTGTTGTGCCGGTGCTTTCCAAAACGCGTCAAGCTTATTCCAGTGCTCAGAAAGCATGTCAAATGGGATGCCGTCGAAATCACCAAAATCCAACTCTTGAAGTTGTGGCTCCACAATCAAAGGCAAAAGTTGCTGCTCAGCAAGTATCTCAGCAAGGTCGTGACAACGTGACAAAGGAGAGCTGATGACCCCTTCGACTTCTCGCCCCATTTGTTGCCAGGCTTGAGCAATTTTGCGTTGATCTTCTTCATCGACTTTTAAATCGGCTTGTCCGTGTAAACCTGGGGCTGCGTTCACTTTCCCGTGTCGCAATAAATAGATATTCAGCGTTTTCATCTCTTCCCTTCCTGTGGTTTGAGCTCAAGTGGCAAGCCCGCAGCGACAAACGTGACTTGCTCACATACGGCCGCCAGTTTTTGATTCATCCGTCCCGCATTATCAACAAAGTAACGACTGACAGCGCCGAGCGGCACAATGCCCATCCCGACTTCGTTAGAGACAAAAATCAGCGTCGCTTCAGATTGTGCTATCGCATTCACCAACCGTTCAATTTGTTCCTCTAACCTCTCATTACAGCAGTCATCACCGAGTTCAAAGATCCTGTTGTTGAGCCAAAGCGTAAGGCAGTCAACCAACACGACATCTTGAGACGAAAACTCACAAATGAGCTCAGGCAAGTTAAGCGGACATTCATGTTCAATCCACCCAGCCCCTCGCTGCAGTTTATGATGAGCAATGCGTTGCCTCATTTCCTCATCAAAAGGCAATGCCGTCGCCACATAGTGAAGCGTTCCGTTTTTATTTTTTGCCCACTGTTGCGCCTTGCTCTCTGCTAAGCTCGATTTTCCTGAGCGCGCACCACCTAGAATAAGTTGCTTCATAATGAATGACTAAATGCGATAAGAGTGAGATAAACAAGCAACTCTGTAAGCTGCTGCGCGGCACCAAGGCAATCGCCAGTAAATCCGCCGATACGTTTGGTCAGCCAGCGTTTAAAGCCCACACGAAACAGTGCCAATACCAATACAACCACAGCAGCCTGAGTCACGCCAAATAACAACACGACAACCCCACCAGTTAAGAGCAGTATCGCGACCTCTAAGCTCGATTGTTTATTCGCTAACGGTTTGCT
The DNA here is from genome assembly GCF_002887615.1 of Vibrio jasicida 090810c. Taxonomy (NCBI): domain Bacteria; kingdom Pseudomonadati; phylum Pseudomonadota; class Gammaproteobacteria; order Vibrionales; family Vibrionaceae; genus Vibrio; species Vibrio jasicida. The sequence goes on from NZ_CP025792.1 coordinate 672,401, forward strand.
TTTCGAGGTATCCGCGTCACTAACGTAAGGCATGTCGTATATGAGAGTGGCAGCCAGTGCTCGGCTCACGGTGTACGCCACAACAATCATCAGCCCAAATTGAGGTTCATTGGCTAACTCGCTCCAAAATACAAACTTCGCTAGCAGCGCCATCACTAGCGTTGCCGCTCCGTACGTCCCGATGCGGCTGTCTTTCATGATGGTTAAGCGGCGCTCTAACGTCATACCACCGCCAATGCCATCCGCCATATCCGTTAAACCGTCTTCATGGAACGCGCCGGTAAGCAACAGGCTAAAAGCCATAGTTAACACGATGGCAACTGAGTTTGGGAACAATAAACTTGCCAGTGAAAACACAGCTGCGCACAGTAGCCCAAGCAACACACCGACCAAAGCAAAATATCGGCCTGCTTGGTTCATGCGCTTTTCACTGTAAGGTAAATCTGCGGGCACAGGTATACGGCTAAAAAAGCTAATTGCGAGCAAGAAAAGCTCACTCTGATAGCGCAAAGAACGAGTCTCTGAATGGAGTGTGTTATCAGAAGCAGACACTAAACTGTCACTCCCGCACTCTCAAAGCTCGCCATGTTGTTGTAAAACTGAGCCGCCGCTTTTACCAGTGGCAAAGCAAGTGCGGCTCCGGTCCCTTCACCCAAGCGCAACCCAAGATCCAAGAGAGGCTCCGCTTGTAGGCATTCCAGCACAAACTTGTGCCCATTCTCTTCTGAATTATGTGCAAACAGCATGTAATCTCGCGTCTCTTCATCTAATAGAGTCGCGACATAAGCGGCTACAGAGACGATAAATCCATCGACCAAGACTGGCGTTTTATGGTGTTTAACTTCTAAGAATGCGCCAACCATTTGTACGATTTCGAACCCACCAACTTGAGCCAACGCTCCTTTAGTATCAAGGTCACGACAGCGATTCACACCTTGTGCAACTAGCTTGATCTTGCGGTTGAGTTGCTCTTGAGTAATACCCGTACCATAGCCAACACAATGGTCGACTTCCAATGGACTCAGCGCAGTTAACAGTGCCGATGCCGAACTGGTATTGCCAATCCCCATCTCACCAAACATCAATAAGTTCGAGCCATTAAGGATCGCCTGCTGCGCGACCTTTGCACCATATTCCAAACCTAGCGCGACTTGTTCTAGTGACATCGCCGTTTGCTTAGCAAAATTTGCCGTGCCATTTCCCAGACGTTTCTCAATCAAGTTGGGATGATTTTTAAAGTCAGGAACTAAGGTATCGATCGGTGACAACATGCCACAATCAATGACCTTAAAGTCAATTTGGTTGAGATCGCAGAAACAGTTAATGGCGGCGCCACCAGCGAGAAAATTCGCCACCATTTGTTGAGTCACAGCGCTTGGCGCAATGCTCACCCCTTCTTCGGCGATACCGTGATCACCAGCGAATACCAACATGGTTGGTTTGCGAATTTCTATTATTTCAACCGCTTGAGGCTTATCTTGGCTTTGAATTAACGCCAGTTCTAGCGCCACTTTTTCGAGCAAACCAAGAGCGCCTACTGGTTTGGTTTTGTTATCAATGCGAGCTTGAATTTCTGAGGCAAAAGAGCGATCCATGATGATGATTCCTTATGCTTTATTTTGGACGAGCGACAGAAAAAGTTTTTTCTAACGTGGCGTACTCATTTCCACCAAGCCTTGCTAATGGGTCAACCGCAAGAGCGTCGACTTTTAAACGATCACCTTCCATGGATATGACCCGTTCATCGACATAAATGAGTTCAATTTCTGCAAAGATCAAACTTTGTGGTGTCTCCCCCATCTCTATCACTTCATGCAACTTACAGCCGAATGCAATTGGCGCGCCCTCTAAGCGTGGTAATTCGAAACCTTGGAAATCAACCGTCTCAAGTTGAGTCGTCTCCAGTTCAGATTCCCCATGTTCTAATGTGGCAGAAGATAAAGTGACTTTATCCGCGAGATCGCTGGGTGCAATATGGATAACCAACTTACCTGTCTCTAATGCATTTCGCGTGGTGTCTTTGATGTCACCATTGGGCTTTTTCCCCACAGAAATCATCAATAAAGGTGGGGGGCTGGAGACTGCAGTAAAGTAGGAGAATGGAGCGAGATTGAAGTTTTTCTCACCTGAGTCTGTGAGCACCCAAGCGATTGGGCGAGGAATGACAGTTTGAGTCATCAAATGGTACACCTGCGTTGGCGCAAGCGTACTGAGATCTATGTTCATACGACGTCCTTGGTCTGAAAAGTCTCGAATGAGCCAATGGCTCGTTTTTTAAAGACAACAAGTGTACGCCTCTTGTGTGCAATTTCACCTAATTTTCTCTTTTTGACTGGCATTGTTGTCATTTTGACTGTCATATTGATAAAAATGTTATTTCAACAAGCTTGTTCCACTAAGGAAAGCATTCAACTTAAACCAACTCAGTCTCAGTCATTTATTTTTCAGCGCTCTAATTGATAACGTCCGATGGTCAAAATCAGTCTAACCAAACAACTTAAGGTATTGATAAATAAAAATTATCCAATAGATCACCCAACAAAAAATAGGCGTAAATGAAGCGAGAGCTGATTGCCTCATCGTCTGTATTTTGAAAGTTGGCACGTGTGATGCTTTAAAGAAATCGTCCCTAACAAAAAAGCGAGAAATTATGTTTGCCAATCAATGTCGTCGCCCCGCTAAGAGAGGCAAGCCTAACCCAACCCGCCAACCTCGGCGATCCATACCCTTATCATTCTCCTAATAAAAAAGACCCGTTTGTCCCGCGGGTCTTTTTATTTGCCTCGTTCGAAGAGGGAGCAAACGGGTCGTGCGTCAAACATTGAGAGCATGCCTAATGCTTGGCTGAACAGTTAAGCTACAATAGCCTAAGCAACTGTTCTCTATGAGGAAGAATACAATGAGTAACGATTCAAATACATGTGTCATTATCGCTGGCGCAACAGGGTTGGTTGGTAGAGAAGTCATCCATCAACTGATCTCGCAGCCTAGCATCGAAACTCTGTATTCCCTTTCTCGACGAGCCCTCACTGACATTGCCGACCCTGATAATAAAATCATCCCACTTCTCGATGCCGAACTCACCATTCATGACTGGTACGAACAACAACCGACCCCTCGTGTTGGTTTCATTTGTCTTGGTACAACATTGAAGCAAGCCGGCAGTAAAGACGGTTTAAGGAAAATCGATGTTGAGTTGGTGTGTAAAGTGGCTCAGCAAATGAAGCTGATTGGCGTAAAACGACTTGCAGTCGTATCGAGTTTGGGTGCAAAAGCCTCTTCATCATCCCACTATCTTGCTTGCAAAGGCCACATGGAAAAAAATATTGAAAAGATGGGCTTTGAAGAAGTGGTGTTCGCAAGACCAGGGCCTCTGGTCGGGCAACGAGAAAATCCTCGTACAGATGAGAAGGTTGTTCAGACTCTTTCTAAAGTAATTCGTCCGCTTATGCTGGGAAAACTGGCTAATTTTGTGCCTATTCAAGCTCAAGACGTCGCCAAAGCGATGATTTACCAAGTTTTCAGCTATCAACAAGACCCTATCGTTAATTTGCACCGGAGAGAAATGCTCGACCTCATAAAGCACTACGATTAGAAACCTGGTTGGAATTCGCTCTAAATCAATGATTAACGAGAAGTGCGTCGCGTATTTATATTCATTTTAGATCTATCTAATACCTGTTTTTCATTTTTAAAGTTATATCCCGAGCGTTATCTTACGCCATCAGTTTATAGCTCTATATAAAAAAAGTCAGCATTTAGCGCTGATTGATAAGGTCAAATTATGAATTTCTCAGTGGTTGCCTCTCTGGCGGTGTTTGTCGCCATACTATTCTTACTTTTTAGCCAGCAACAAAAACAGAACACCCTATCTCGTCTTGTTCTGGTAGGCCTGGTTACCGGTTCACTTTTCGGTCTTGCTCTACAACTGATTCATGGTGAGGGCAGCGCTGTGATTGCTCAAACGCTTGAGTGGGTTGGCATCGTTGGCAGTGGTTATGTTGGCCTGTTGAAGATGGTGATAATGCCATTAGTACTTGTCTCTATGATTGCTGCGGTAGTCAAATTGGAGAAAGGCGGCTCACTGGGCAAAATATCTGGCCTAACGATTTCTGTTTTATTAGTAACTACCGCGATTGCTGCACTTATCGGTATTGTTGTCACCTCAACGTTTGGCTTGTCAGTAGAGGGCTTGACCGAGGGTGCGCGCGAAACCGCTCGTATTGCTGTATTAGAGAGCCGAGCAGGCAGTGTGAGTGACCTGACTATTCCCCAAATGCTAATTAGCTTTATTCCAACCAACCCATTCGCTGACCTAACGGGGTCACGCTCGACCTCTATCATTGCTGTGGTTATTTTTGGTGTTTTGGTAGGTATCGCCGCACGAAAAGTCATGGCAGAAAAAGAAGAATTGGAATCTCCTATTCGTACTTTCGTTGAAGCCGCTCAGTCTATCGTGATGCGTTTAGTTAAGATGATCATGGCATTAACGCCTTACGGTATCGCGGCATTAATGGCAAAAGTGGTCGCAACCTCAAGTGCTGGTGACATCTTTAACTTGTTGGGTTTCATCGTAGCATCGTACGTTGCTATTTTGCTTATGTTCCTTGTACACGGACTGCTAGTGTCTTTCGTTGGTGTGAGCCCAACAGAGTACTTTAAGAAGATTTGGCCAGTACTAACTTTCGCATTTACATCACGCAGTTCAGCGGCAACGATTCCACTGAACGTGGAAGCGCAAATCACTAAGCTTAATGTGCCACCTGCAATTGCTAACCTCTCGGCATCGTTTGGCGCAACAATAGGTCAGAATGGTTGTGCTGGTATCTACCCTGCGATGTTAGCCGTGATGGTTGCCCCGACAGTAGGCATTGACCCTTTGGAAATTAACTTCATTCTGTCATTGATTGCGATTATCACCATCAGCTCATTTGGCATTGCCGGTGTCGGCGGCGGCGCAACGTTTGCTGCACTTATCGTACTCCCTGCAATGGGATTGCCAGTAACGATTGCCGCGTTACTTATCTCTATCGAACCACTAATTGATATGGCGCGTACTGCACTTAATGTTTCTGGTGCGATGACAGCAGGTACGATTACTAGTCGACTATTGAAGTCTTCTGAAAAAGAGACACGATTGGAAGAACAAAAAGCGTAGATCACTCACCGTTTCAACCACTCAAATAATCAAGCCGATGGTTTTCCCGTCGGCTTTTTTGGTTTTCAGGCTCGCTAAAATAAAACCATGGCGAATCTCCCCAACCTCTTTCAAAGACTTACTAGAGTCTAAATAAGATTTACGGCAAATAGGTTTGTTAGCAACATTTGTTATGATATAACATTTCAACAAACTAAAGCCGCATACGAATAACATCGGAGGTTATATCATGACTTCAACTTTAACCGAGTCCATTACAACTGAAGCCTTGGGAAACACACACAAAACTGCATGTTTCAGTGCACGGAAAGAACCGACGGTGTTGGCAGACATTTATCAAGAAGACATAAATATCGCGATTTGGCAGCGTCAATTTGATCAACAACTTATTGATGCAAGCAAAGCGTTTGTTACATCAAACCCCAACTTTGGTAAATCCTTAAGCGTATCTCCAGAAAACGCCTTAGAAGCGTTGCAATTCGCAACTGATGGAAACGCGCCAGAAGTGCTACTAAGAAATATTGCTGAGTTGGTTGATATGTTCTGTTATCTGTTTGAACTAAAAGATGCAGGATTACGCCTCGCAACGCTCAATAGCGCAATGTGTCCCCGCTTTCACGTTGACCAAGTACCTTGCCGATTGGTTACGAGCTATTTTGGTAGCGGCACGCAATGGCTTCAAAATAGTACTGTCGATCGCTCTAAGTTGGGGCGCGGGAGTAACGGATTGCCAGATTCAGAGTCGGGCTTATATGACGTAGAGTCTGATATACAGCAACTTGCTTGTGGTGATGTTGCCCTTCTTAAGGGTGGGCGCTGGATAGGTAATGAGCATACGGGCTTGGTACACCGCTCACCGAACATTATGTCTAACGAAACCCGATTATTAATGACACTGGATTTTGGTTAGGAAAATACACAGCACTCGATATGCGCTCAAATAGCGCCAGTTATTTCAATAAAGAAATGCCTTACTGCTTACACGCTAACCAGACATAAATTATCGAGCTGATGCTTATACGACCTCTTTTTCATTTTCACAACTTCACCTTGCATCTTTCGTTGCGAGTCAAGGCGTTGAATGGTCTAATACTCCCATCGGTTCCGTAAACGGTAAGCAGAATGCACCAAGATAATCAGCCCACTTTTTTCTTCTTTGACTACGAGACTTGGGGTACAAGTCCAGCCAAAGATCGTCCGAGCCAATTCGCTGGTGTTCGTACAGATGAAAACTTCAATATCATCGGCGAACCATTAGTCATGTATTGCCGACCACCTGCTGATTACCTCCCTTCTCCCGAAGCAGCTTTGATTACCGGTATCACGCCGCAAAAAGCAATGCAAGAAGGCTTACCTGAGCCTGAGTTTATCGCTAAGATCCATGCAGAGCTTTCGAAGCCAAAGACAACTAGCCTTGGATATAACAGTATTCGTTTCGATGATGAAGTGACACGTTACACCTGTTACCGTAACTTTATCGACCCTTACGCATGGAGCTGGCAAAACGGCAACTCACGTTGGGATTTGTTGGACGTAATGCGCGCATGTCATGCGCTTCGGCCAGAAGGCGTGGAATGGCCAGAAAATGATGAAGGCTTTACCAGCTTTAAATTGGAACACTTGTCGGTAGCCAACGGTATCGAGCACAGTAACGCCCATGATGCGATGGCCGACGTCATTGCGACCATCGAAATGGCGAAGAAAGTCAAAGCGGCACAACCGAAGCTGTTTGATTACTTTTTCTCTATGCGTAACAAACGCAAACTGAACGACCTTGTTGATATCGTCAACATGACACCGTTAATGCACGTTTCTGGCATGTTAGGGCGTGAATGCCAGTATACAAGCTGGATCGTACCTGTCGCTTGGCATCCAACAAACAACAACGCCGTTATCACGATTGACTTGGCAAAAGATCCTCAGCCGATCCTCGACCTTTCGGCAGAAGAGCTAAAAGAACGCTTGTACACCAAACGCGATGAATTAGGAGACTTGCTTCCTGTTCCTGTCAAACTGGTGCATTTGAATAAGTGCCCTATTCTTGCTCCCGCAAAGACTTTGACAGCCGAAAACGCAGAGTTGATTGGTATTGATCGCCAAAAATGCTTAAGCAATCTTGCTTTACTTCGTCAGCATCCAGAGATCCGAGACAAACTTATTAGTCTATTCTCTATTGAGCGTGAATTCGAAAAGAGCGATGACGTTGATACGCAGCTGTACGATGGATTTTTCTCCCCAGCCGATCGAGCAGCAATGGATATCATCCGAGAAACGGATCCAAACAACCTCGCAGCTCTTGATATCGAATTCGACGATAAACGAATTAAACCACTGTTGTTCCGTTACCGTGCCCGTCACTACGCTGGCACACTGGATGAACAAGAACAAAGACGTTGGGCACAACACTGTCGTGAAGTTTTCGAAAGCCAAATTGAAGAGTACATGCTGAATTTAGAAAACTTAGTTCACGAACATGAAAGTGACGAAAAGAAGATAGCACTATTAAAATCTGTCTATCGTTACGTAGAGAGCCTAGCCTCCTAATTTCTTACCTTGTTCAAACGCACCTTCGGGTGTGTTTGTTGTTTTATATGCTGTCAAAATGATTAAAGACCGATTACTACAGCTGATCCATTTGCTTATTTCCCTCGCACTTATTATGGGAGCACTTGGTATCGGCAACACAATTCAAAAATTCGCTGGCATCTCCGTTCCCGGAAGTGTTCTTGGCATGCTTGTGCTGTTTTTCTCTATGACCCTTGGCTTAGTTAAAGTTGAATGGGTAAAGCCAGGAGCAACGCTTTTTATTCGTTACATGATCTTATTGTTCGTCCCAATCAGTGTTGGTTTGATGCAACACTTTGATATGTTGTTGGCAAACGCGCTCCCTATTATTGCGAGTGCAGTTGGCGGCTCACTGATTGTACTGGTCAGTTTGGCATGGTTCTTAGATTACTTGCTAAAGGAGAAGCATTAATATGTGGTTAATTGTCACTATTGTTGTTTTCCTCGCAGCACGTCAAATCGCCATTAAGGTCAATAATCCTATCGCGAATCCGCTACTGATCAGTATTGCTGTGTTAATTCCATTGCTTACCTTTTTGAAGGTACCGTTCGAGACTTACTATGCCGATAACGAGTACATCAGTTTCTTACTCCAACCCGCTGTTGTTGCGCTAGCGTATCCGCTCTATGAGCAACTGCCTCAAATCAAAGCCAATTGGCGCATTATCGCGCTGGCTTGTTCTTTAGGCAGCGTGATGTCTATGCTAACAACGACACTGATTGCCGTTGCATTCAAAGCAGATATTAGCCTCATTGCGAGTTTAGTGGGTAAATCGGTAACAACGCCTATCGCAATGGAGATCTCTAGCCACTTAGGTGGTGAAGCCGCTGTTGCCGCCATTCTTGTGCTTATTGTTGGCTTATTCGGTGCGATTTTGGCGTATCCAATCTTCAATCTTATCGGCATCAAACACCCTATTGCGCGCGGATTAACAATGGGTACTGTTTCCCACGCGCTTGGTACGGCAACTTGCGCAGAGAAACAACCCGGTGATGCTGCCTTTTCATCACTCGCACTCGTGTTGTGCGGTATTATCACATCGATACTTGCGCCAAGCTTCTTTGCTTTAGCCGTTTGGTTATACCAATAAAGATAAATGCCAAAGCCTGCTCTTTCTTGACGTAAATAGACTGAGCAGGCTTTAACTCCTTTCCAAAAAATTCGCAGTATGAATCTGAGTTGATATAGTTATTTATGGGATAGAGATAACGTTAAGCCTCTGTGCAATCGAATACATGTGTGAGCTCACTCTAACTATGTAACGTAAATTATCATTACAGACATTAACGTGATCTAAAGCACAGAACATTTCCATCTTTCGCATAGAATAACTGTCCATGCAATAACAAGGATTCGACATGAAAAGTCGCATTGAACAGGCGCTAGCAAGCGCTCCTGAAGCACTTTCAACACATCTTGCTCCTATCGTTCTCGCTGACGATTTTGATGCCACTATTTCTGAGCAACAGTTTGATGAGCTGCTGAACGCTACCAACCTTTCAGACAAAGAGCTTCGTGTTGCTCTACTTCCTTTTGCCGCAGCGTTTTCTTACGCTCCGATTTCTGAGTTTTATGTAGGTGCGATTGTTCGCGGCCTAACAGGTCGTCTTTATTTTGGCGCGAACATGGAGTTTTTCGGCGTTCAACTGGGTCAAACCGTTCATGCTGAGCAGTGCGCGATTAGCCACGCTTGGATGAAAGGCGAACATGGCGTAAAAGACATTACCATCAACTACAGCCCTTGTGGTCACTGCCGTCAGTTCATGAATGAACTAAGCACCGCGAAAGAACTGAAGATCCAATTACCAGAACGTGAAGAAAAGTCACTTCATCACTACCTTCCTGAAGCGTTTGGTCCAGCGGATCTAGGCATTGAGTCAGGTCTTATGGCTGAGGTGAAGCACGAGTTTGTTTGTGATGAAGACGATGCTTTAATCCAAAAAGCCGTCAATGCGATGAACATCAGCCACGCGCCATACACTAACAACTTAAGCGGTATTGCGCTTGAGATGAACAGCGGTCGCGTATTCCAAGGCGCGTATGCAGAGAATGCAGCGTTCAACCCTAGCCTTCCTCCACTTCAAGTTGCTCTGATTCAGATCTTGATGTCGGGTGAGCAGTTTGAAGACATCAAAGCAGCAGCCTTAGTTGAAAACTCACAAGGCAAGATCAGTCACCTAGCTGATACTCAATCAACGCTAGAAGCACTAAATCCTGATATTCCAGTGAGTTTTGTGAACGTTTAATTCATACGATGCTTAAGAGATAGGCTCTACTTGAAGTAGGGCCTTTTTTATTATCAAAAACCATGCGCAAACGTTTGCTTCATCCGTAAAAATCAGTATGATCCTCTGCAATTTCTGTTTCATCACTTTATTTTGTAAGGGAACACTATGTTCGGTACTGCTACTAGCACTCATGCTACCCGTGTATTACTTTTGGGCTCTGGCGAGCTTGGTAAAGAAGTGGCAATTGAATGTCAACGTCTTGGTTTGGAAGTAATCGCATGCGACCGTTATGCCGATGCTCCAGCGATGCAAGTGGCGCATCGTAGCTACGTCATCGACATGCTTGATGGTCAGGCACTGGAAGAGATCATCAACAAAGAGCAACCTGCTTACGTGGTTCCTGAAATTGAAGCTATCGCGACCGACAAATTAGTCGAATTAGAAGAAAAAGGCTTGAATGTTGTTCCTACAGCGAAAGCAACTAAGTTAACAATGAACCGTGAAGGCATTCGCCGTCTTGCTGCTGAAGAGTTGGCGCTAAACACTTCCCCTTATCAGTTTGCTGATAGCTTTGAGGACTTTAAAGCGGCAGTAGAACATGTTGGTATCCCATGTGTTGTGAAGCCAGTGATGAGCTCTTCAGGTAAAGGTCAAAGCGTTATCAAATCAGAAGAAGATGTTCAAACCGCGTGGGATTATGCACAAGAAGGTGGGCGTACAGGTGCTGGACGTGTGATTGTTGAAGGTTTTATTGACTTCGATTATGAAATCACACTGTTAACCGTGCGCGCAGCTGACGGAGTGCATTTCTGTGCTCCGATCGGGCATCGCCAAGAAGATGGTGATTACCGTGAATCATGGCAGCCACAAGCAATGTCAGACAACGCCATCAAAGCGGCTGAATACACAGCAGAGAAAGTCGTTAATGCACTAGGTGGCTACGGCATCTTTGGTGTAGAGCTATTTGTTAAAGGCGATAAGGTTATTTTTAATGAAGTTTCCCCTCGCCCACACGACACTGGCATGGTAACCATGATTTCTCAAGAAATGTCTGAATTTGCACTTCATGTTCGCGCGTTTACTGGTATGCCGATTAACAGCATCGTTCAGTATGGTCCTTCAGCATCAGCAGTCATTCTTGGGCAAGGCACCTCCACCGATATCCGCTTTGATAATATTGCAAAAGCGCTGGCTCAACCACAAACACAAGTTCGCTTGTTTGGTAAGCCAGAAATCGACGGTCGCCGTCGCTTAGGTGTCGTTTTAACTCGCCGTAAAACGATTGAAGATTCGATTGAAGATGCAGTGAACAGCGCATCTAAAGTACAGATCGTTTACTGATTTCGTTAATCAGCTCAATATGTACAAAAGCGCAGCTCAATTTGGCTGCGCTTTTTCTTTCTGTGGGTTCGAAAGCCCTTTATTCGCTCTCTATTAAGTACACTTCTTCAGAGAAGCGACTTAGACCTTTCTTCGCAATTTTCGGATGGTTTTCGTCGGCTTGGTCGACATTTAAACAAGTTACCTTATAACCCGTAAACAACTGTTCAATCTCTTCGACTGGCACGCTAAATGGAGGTCCTGACATCTCATCCTGTGGGTAGTTAAGAGTCACAAGTAAAATACGTCCGCCAGGGTTCAACAGTTGCTTAAGACGAACTACGTATTCTTCTCGCATCTCTTGAGGCAATGCAACCAAGGCTGCACGATCATAAATGATATCGGCTTTAGAAACTGGCGCAGTAAAAAAGTCACCTGTATAAATGGACAGCTCGTCGAACTGATACAGCTCATGCATGCCGTTAATCGACGTAACGGTCGGGGTATAGAAATGCTCAGCAAAAAATGCTCTTACCGCAATTTGGCTTAGCTCAACACCTTGAACCTCGTCATGTTTCGTCGCAAGCCAAATTAGGTCTTCAGACTTACCACACAGAGGAGCCAACACTATGTCTTCACGTTTTGGGTTGGTGCGTTGCCAAAATACTGGCAATAGTGGGTTTACATCATCTAGGTGAAAACCGATTTGGTTACTCGCCCATTTGTTGTGCCAAAATTCTTGATCTCTCATTTTACTTCTACTTGTCGGCTGATAAATACAATGAGCATTAACGCTACTTTGTGGGCTAAGACTAATGATTTTTTCAAATTTGTCTATGTTGTTCATCTTTGGTTAATACAGCATTGGTAGAATAGCTATCGTTCAAGAATGAACCCTTCCTTTTTCTGGTTGTCAGAATAAAGGCAAGCGAAATGGTGATCTGGAACACGATTCTACTATTAGGTTAAAACTCAGCCTTGGAATCTTTCACAGAGCCCCCATTAAATAGGTAGTACCTGATTTGCGAATCTTAGTGACCTTTTCGTTACCCATTTTCTAAGTGCAAGCAAGTTAAGGAGAGTGAATGAGCTTATTTCTACGTACTACAGCATTGATGCTTCTAGTACTAAGCCGTGCGCCGGCGTTCGCCGCACTTCCAAATGTCACAAATAACGAACAAGATCGTTCAGCTAGTCAAAACGAAGTTTGTTCAAAATTGTTCAAACATAGCCTTAGTGGTTTGTATGGTATTCAGTCAATCGACTCCAAACCAACTCAGCCTTATTCAGATTTCGACGTACTTTACAGCAAAGCTCACCAAGCGCAGTTCGAGCTAGAGACTATCTGTAAAAGTACTGCCCTTCTTACTGATGCTCAGCCTTACTTTGCTGGCGTTAAATCTCAGCACCGTGCCGAAGAGAAAATTGTTCACGAATTGGACGGTCAAGTAAACCGAATCACTGACTTAGCACGTGCAACCATTGTTGCTGACGATGTAGCAAGCTTGGTTTCGGTATACGAAGCGTTAGAGCGTGAAACAACGATAGTTAAAGTGAAAAACCGCTTTAAAAAACCAACAGCTTCCGGTTATCGAGACCTAAACCTCTTAGTTCGTTTGCCTAAGACCAACCTCGTTGCCGAAGTACAGCTGCATTTAAAAGCTATTGCGGATGTAAAAAACGGTCCAGAACACGACTTATATGAACAAATTCAGAAATTAGAGCGTCAAGCTCTAGTGGAGGATCGCCATTTGAATGACTTAGAAATGGCATCAATTAGAAACATGCGTACGCAATCTAAAAACTTGTATCAAGAGGCATGGCATCCATACCTAACGACACACTTAGAAGCGGCATAATTGACATAAACTGATGTACTTAATACTAAAAAACCACCGAAATTGCGGTGGTTTTTTATTTGTTCTTTAGTAAATACCGAAACCTACAGACAAAAAGACCACGACAAAGCGTGGTCTCAATCCATGTTACATGGCTTACTGGTCTGCCTTTAAGTTCTCTACGCGAGCTTTCAACTTCTGACCCGGGCGGAACGTAACGACACGTCGAGCAGTAATTGGAATATCTTCACCAGTTTTCGGGTTACGACCAGGTCGTTCGTTCTTATCACGAAGATCGAAGTTACCAAAACCTGACAGTTTTACCTGTTCGCCACTTTCCAGTGCCTTACGAATCTCTTCAAAGAACACTTCCACCGTTTCCTTGGCGTCCCGTTTACTAAATCCCAATTTATCAAACAGGTTTTCTGCAAGTTCGGCTTTTGTGAGCGCCATAAAACTTTCCTCAAAGCTATGTTAAACAATGCTACCTTATGTGTAGCGCCAGAGCAGTTTTACCCTACCAATTCAACAACATATCGGGGTTACATCAGGAAGTGTATGCCAAGCTTATGATTTTCGCCAACTTTTTTCTTTGCTAATATATCGTTCACTGGAAGAGGAAGCTACTTTACCCACCAATATTTCGAGATTTTACTTTAATTCTCTCTTTTCAAGGAAAAATATCCAGTTCAAATTACTAGTTTGAAAACAAAAAACAACATTAATCACTATTTAACAAAAATGTCAGATACTGGTCAATTTACAAACAATTGACAAAAAACTTTCCAATTTTTCAGTGGTTTGAGTGATGAGCAATATAGATCTGACCAGTACCATTCAAGTTACTTTTAATGCAGATACTGCTGATTTTTCCATAAAAAGAAAGCTTGAACGGTGCCAATATTCTGATGAGATAACAATGACGACATAGAGAAACGTTGGTACTGTTTGCAAATAAATAACTCCCGTTCAGAGCGCCCAATGTTTCACCAAGTCATCAGTATTCTGTTCCCTGTTTTTGCTTTAGCTTGTGCGGGTTATTTAGTCGGACGTTATATCAAACCAGATTTTCGGCCGATCAATCGCATCAACATGGATGTGTTTACTCCTGCATTGGTCTTTTCGTCTTTGGTCAGCATGCCTCTTGATATTGGGCAAGCCCCCCTCCTACTGGCCGCAATTATTGCTGTTATCGTCCCTGGATTACTCATGCTACCCATAGCCAAGTTAACAGGACTCTCTTTCAAAGCGTGGGCACCACCACATATGTTTAGAAATAGCGGAAACCTTGCAATTCCGTTGTTCACCTATACTTTTGGAGAGCTAGCTCTCCCTTCTGCAGTATTGTTGTTTGTGGTTTCTGCCTGTTTACATATCAGTTTGGGCGTGATGCTTCTAAGTAGTGGCAACCCATTGAAGCAAATGTTTAAAATGCCTATTTTTATCTCTGCTTCTTTAGCACTCATTATCAACCTTTCTGGATTCAACGTTTGGCCACCATTTTACGAAGCGACCGCTTTACTTGGACAAGCCGCTGTCCCTGTCATGCTGCTTTCTCTGGGTGCTCAGATGTGTAACTTAAGACTTGGTGGTTTGAGAGTAGGGTTGCTTTGTACAGTGCAGTCGTTGTTAACTGGTGCGGTCGCGTTTGCGGTAATTTATTGGCTTATCCCACTTCCAACCATGCAATTGCAAATGATGGTGCTATTTACAATGTTGCCACCAGCAGTGATGAATTATCTTTTTGCTGAACGATTGAACATAGAGCCGATGACCGTCGCCTCTATGGTGCTATTTGGTAACTTCTTTAGCATTCTCACGCTACCATTACTGTTAATGTTTACGCTTTCATTGACATAAAGGCATCAAAGCTCGCGGACCACACAGCGATTAACAATGTTACACTGCACTAAATAACTCAATAGAATGTCAGGCTATTTCATAATCGTGCGTACCGTTATCCAAATTAGTGATTGCCACTTAAGCGATGAATCCAGCTTTAACCGCCTTCGCAAAGCCCTTAATACGGCTCAAAATGAAAACACCTGCGACACTCTCCTACTGACAGGAGACCTATGCTGCAACCCTAGGGCTAGCGACTATCAAGCTTTGCTTGCGTTCTTAAATAAACATATCCAAAACAAACACGT
The DNA here is from genome assembly GCF_002887615.1 of Vibrio jasicida 090810c. Lineage (NCBI taxonomy): Bacteria > Pseudomonadati > Pseudomonadota > Gammaproteobacteria > Vibrionales > Vibrionaceae > Vibrio > Vibrio jasicida. Next base: position 687,661 of record NZ_CP025792.1, read on the forward strand.
TTATGCCATTGCAGGTAACCATGATGACTTCATCCTAATGAAAGAAGAATTTCGTGATAGCAGCATTCATGTTGTTGAAAAAGCGGAAATTCATGGGCGACAAGTATTGTTTTTAGATTCGAGCGCTAAACCATTAGATGAACACCATCCTCTTGGCTCTGGCCGAGTTGATAACCGTGGAGTTGCCCGCTTTAAACGGCAGCTTCGCCATGCAACCAACCCGATTGTCGTTGTCCACCATCCCATTATTCCTGTCGGCTCAGACTGGATGAAAGCGATTTGTTTGGAGAACGATGCAAGCTTACTTGCGCTTTTGGCTAAGCATCGAGTTCAAGATGTAATTTGCGGGCATGGTCATGATGCACTAACGGTGACGAAGCAAGGTGTGACTCAACATATGGCCCCCGCCACCGCTTACGGCTTTGACCACAGTATTGACGAATACAACCGAAGTGAAAAGATTGGTGTGAATAAGATTTTCTTTGAAGATGAGAGGATCAAAGTGGAGACAATTTGGCTCTAGCTATTCCCTATTCCCTATTCCCTATTCCCTATTCCAAAAATACAAAAATACAAAAAACCCTGCCAAACTGGCAGGGTTTTCATTTCTTAAGAAGATGCGTTACGCAAGATTAGTCACGTAGAGACGCACCAAACTTCTCAGAAACGTGAGCAACGATAGCGTCAACCGCACCAGCGATATCTGCATCTTCAAGCGTACGCTCAAGTGACTGTAGAGTCAGAGCAATGGCTAGGCTCTTCTTACCTTCTTCAACACCTTTACCTACGTAAACGTCGAACAGTTTCGCATCTTTAAGGAACTCGCCACCTTGCTCTAGACAAGCGTTAACGATGTCACCAGATGCAACAGCTTCGTCCACGACTACCGCGATATCACGACGGTTTGAAGGGAATTTAGAAAGTGCTACCGCTTCTGGGATCACTTTGCTGTTGATTGCAGACCATTCGATTTCGAATACGATAGTACGACCGTTTAGACCGAACTTACGCTCAAGCTCAGGGTGAACTGTACCGATCACGCCCACTTCTTTGCCATCTACGATGATTGTCGCAGATTGACCTGGATGAAGTGCTGGGTTAGCTTTTTTGCTTTCAGGTGACAGTGCAGCGAAAGAGTATGCTTTTTCGTTCGCAGATAGCTCTAGAATCGCTTCTAGATCGCCCTTAAGATCGAAGAAATCAACAGTGTTAGTTTCGATATCCCAGTGCTCTTCACCACGAGTACCAGCGATAACACCTGCAAGCATTGGCTCTTGGCGCATACCGTTTTCTGCAGATTCACATGGGATGAAACGTAGGCCGTATTCGAATAGACGAACGCGTGGCTGTTGACGTTTCTGGTTGTGAACAACCGTGTTCAGCAGACCTTGGATAAGACCAAGACGCATCGCTGACATATCCGCTGAAATTGGGAATGGCAGGATTAGCGGCTCAACACCTGGAACAACTAGCTTTTGTTGCTCTGGCTCAACGAAGCTGTATGTAATTGCTTCGTGGTAACCGCGGTCAACAAGAAGATCACGAACGCGTTTCAGTGGAAGATCCGCTTCAACGTGGTTGTGCATCTTAAGCGCTGCTACTGGGTGTTGGTTAGGGATGTTGTCGTAACCGTAAATACGGCCAACTTCTTCAATCAGGTCTTGCTCGATAGCGATATCGAAACGCCATGTTGGCGCTACTGCCATCCAACCTTCTTCTGAAGCTTCAACAGTCAAACCTAGACGCTCTAGGATTTCTACTACGTCAGCATCAACAATGTGGTGACCTAGTAGGTTGTCTAGTTTAGTACGGCGTAGAGCAACTTTGTTTGGCTTAGGTAAGTCTGTTTCAGACTCTACAGCAACAACAGGTGCAACTTCACCGCCACAGATTTCAACAAGAAGCTCTGTTGCACGCTCCATTGCGTTTACTTGCAGTGCGTAATCCACACCACGCTCAAAACGCATAGAAGAATCTGTATGCAGACCGTAGCTGCGTGCGCGACCACGGATGTGGTCAGGTGCAAAGAATGCACACTCTAGTAGAACGTCTTTAGTCTCAGTTGTTACACCAGACTCCTCACCACCAAAGATACCTGCAATTGCAAGTGCTTTGTTGTGGTCTGCTACTACTAGCGTATCTGCGTTTAGTTCTGCTTCGCTGCCGTCAAGAAGAGTTAACTTCTCACCTTGCTCAGCCATACGAACTACGATGCCACCTTCGATCTTCGCTAGATCGAATGCGTGCATTGGTTGGCCTTGCTCTAGAAGCACGTAGTTAGTGATGTCTACAACAGGATCGATTGAGCGAATACCACAACGACGCAATTTTTCTTGCATCCATAGTGGCGTTTCAGCTTGAACGTTCACGTTCTTAACCACACGACCTAGGTAACGTGGACACGCAGCTGGCGCTTTCACTTCGATAGACACTTTGTCTTCGATTGAAGTCGCTACTGCTTCTACTGATGGCTCAGTCACGTCAGCGCGGTTTAGTACACCTACTTCACGTGCCATACCGCGAATGCTGAAACAGTCAGCACGGTTTGCTGTTAGGTCTACGTCTACCGTTACGTCGTCTAAACCTAGGAATTCACGGAAATCGGTACCGATTACTGCGTCTTCTGCTAGTTCCATAATGCCGTCTGACTCAACGTCGATACCTAGTTCAGTGAATGAACAAAGCATACCGTGAGATGGTTGACCACGTAATTTCGCTTTTTTGATTTTAAAATCGCCCGGAAGAACAGCACCAACTGTTGCTACTGCTACTTTCAAACCTTGGCGACAGTTGTGTGCGCCACAAACGATGTCTAGAAGCTCTTCTTCACCCACGTCAACTTTCGTTACACGTAGCTTGTCCGCATCTGGGTGCTGACCACATTCAACAACGTGACCAACTTTAACGCCGTTGAACGAACCTGCTACAGGTAGTACGTCGTCAACTTCTAGACCCGCCATTGTAATTTGGTGAGTTAGTTCGTCAGTGGTAATCGAAGGACTAACCCACTCACGAAGCCATGATTCGCTGAATTTCATAGTGATTTATCCCCTGGATTACTTGAACTGTTTTAGGAAACGAAGGTCGTTCTCGAAGAACGCACGTAGGTCGTTTACGCCGTAACGAAGCATCGTTAGACGCTCTACACCCATACCGAATGCAAAGCCAGAGTATTTCTCAGGGTCGATGCCTACACTGCGTAGTACGTTCGGGTGAACCATGCCACAGCCTAGAACTTCAAGCCATTTGCCGTTTTTACCCATTACGTCTACTTCAGCCGAAGGCTCTGTAAATGGGAAATAAGATGGACGGAAACGAACTTCTACTTCTTCTTCAAAGAAGTTACATAGGAAGTCGTGCAGAATGCCTTTTAGTTGAGCGAAGTTCACGTTCTCATCAACTAACATGCCTTCCACTTGGTGGAACATTGGCGTGTGCGTTTGGTCGTAATCGTTACGGTATACACGGCCCGGTGCAATGAAACGGAATGGTGGTTTGCCATTTTCCATTGTACGGATCTGTACGCCAGACGTGTGAGTACGAAGCATCAAATCAGGGTTGAAGAAGAAAGTATCGTGGTCAGTACGCGCTGGGTGATCAGCGGCAATGTTTAGTGCATCAAAGTTGTGGAATGCATCTTCGATTTCTGGACCAGACTCAGTATTAAAGCCAAGTTCACCAAAGAACTTTTCAATACGCTCAACAGTACGAGTAACTGGGTGTAGACCACCGTTCTCGATACGACGACCTGGTAGTGTTACGTCAATCGTTTCTGCTGCTAGCTTCGCTTCAAGCTCTGCACGTTGTAGTGCATCTTTACGGGCTGCGATAGCTTGCTGAACTACGCCTTTCGCTTTATTGATCTCTTGACCCGCTTCACGGCGCTCTTCTGGTGGTAGTTTACCTAGGCTTTGAAGTTGAGCAGTTAGCTCACCTTTTTTACCTAGATACTGAACACGCACTTCATCAAGTACGACTAGCGATTCTGCGGCTTCAATTGCTGCACTCGCGTTAGCAATGATCTCTTCTAGATGTTGCATCGTTTCCTCATCTACCTATTGGTAGTATCCATAAGGGAGTGATTGGTTTTTTGATAGCTGTACATAGTAGCCAAACCCGCCACCAAAGCCAAATTGAATTATGAAAAGAAGAGGTTATTGAATAAAAAGAACACAAAAACGCAAAAAAAGCAGCTTTGCACGTAAATCCCTAGGATTATGGCTTGCTGCTTTGTGCATAAATACTGCAGTTTCGTCCCCAAGTGAAAACACTTTAGGTCAGTCGACAATGCTAAAAATAGTATTGAATAGATAGCTCGACAAAGTCATCGTCTCTGGCGAAGTAAAGCAGATCGGTAGGCGTTTCGTTTTTAAACAACCAAGCATCGATTTGCCACTTGAAATGATTTGAAATGCGGCTGGAAGCCTCAAGTTTTGCGTTGTACACATCGGAGTTGTCGAGATCTTGCGTTATACCCGTTAAGATTTCTGTGCCGTCTTCGTCATTGAGCGCTAAACGAATGCCTGCAAAGACATCATTTTGACCGATATTTTGCGCGTTGTTCCCACGGCTATCATAGAGATACTCACCAATAATGCCTACGTCCCATACTGTCTCAAAAGCGCCTACTATCGTGTATTCAAAACCGGTCACGACGCCGACATGATTGTCGAAGCTATCGAGGTAGACACTCTCTAGCTTCCATAACCAATCGCCCACGATGCCTTGAACATCCAGCCCAACATGGCTCATTAGGGCGTAGTAAGGTTTTAACTCTCCTTGATCAAACCGAAAATACGGGTCACGGTTTGTTCCATAAACATAGCTTAAGCCAACATCCCAATCGCCAAACATTTGTGCGTACCGAAAAGCGACATCCACATGCTTTTCTTCTCGGCTAGATTCATACAGCGCATCATCAGATACAACGGGATCAATCCTCAAACGCCCATCTTTGCCTGCAAATGTTCGTTCGCGAAAATAAGGCAACACCATGGCATCGACCACTCCCCAGTCTTTGACTGACGTAAAATGGACCATGGGTTGGCCGAGTTTATCTTCACCATCAACGGCTTCTACCGCATCGACTTGGTTTATGACATCAACCAGATGTGCTGACTCGGTCACACCCCAGAAGACTTTACTGATGCCGACACGTAGCTCGTAGTCATCCCAATAAGTTAAATACAACGCTTCGCGAATATCACCATGAGTCCGCTCGTCATCCATACTGTCTAAACGATAAAAGGGAGTGAACGTGAAACTTGCTTCCCCATCTTTTAGGTCCCAGTAAAACTCCGGCTGCAAAACCAGTGAAGCTTGTCCTTTCCCCTGCCCCTGAGCACCATCGGAGAAAAACTGACGATGCTCGATGTTGACCTGTCCTGCTAACTCAACCGCCAATAAAGAGCCAGAGAAAGGCATAGTGGTTAGGCCAGCGAATATCATACTGGCCATGTTTACCCTACTCATTCGATCTCCTTACTTAACGCGCTTAAGTATGTTTTTGTTGAAATCGGTGTCTTTTAATCCAGTTTGGAACGTTAACTCACTTGTTGTCAGCTCAGTACTCTTGCCGGTCTGGTGATTGGTCATCGCCATCGTGTGCGCTCGCCAATATTGATTTAAGTACTGTTTGTAATCAGAGAAAACCAAAGTCTTAAGTAGCGCGCCTTTACGGTCATAGAACTCTACTTTCATTGGACGATAATGCGCTTTGTCCAACCACACAACTTGCTTGGTGTAACCTGAATTTTTATCGGTTGGAATTTGCTCTAAAACAAACGTATCTTGCCCTTTGATAGCGTCATCCTTGAGATAGTTAAATCGATACTTCTCAATTTCAAACGAACTTAGATCTTCGTACGCAAACTCACTGCCCATAAATGGCCCCGACTTATTACGTGATGCAATACGTTTGACGCGCTTTAATGCAGGTAGATAGAGCCATTGGTCATCGGAACCCACTGTATGTGAATGATTCAGGAATGCTGTGCCTTTTACATCACGTGGCTCATCAAAAATGGTTAACCCTTTGTCACCATCATCAACTACCTCAAGAGACTTTAAGCGCATCGCTCGGGTACTGCTTTCCCCTTGAGCATTTCGCAGGATCATTTGCATTGTCGCAACAGAATCACGCCAACCTTCGTCACGAGCCTTGCGTTCTTGTGCAATTTCCAAACCTTTGGTTTCGTCAGCCCAAGAAAATGGCGTCATGAGAAAAGAGGCTGCTATTACCGCTACTTTCAATCGTGTATTGAGTAAATTCATCATTCTATCCTTGTCTGTTTTCAGAATTACAACTGAGTTGCCGTAACACTTTTCTGTGAGTCCGTATCCGGGTTATTTATTGTCTTGTTTTGTGCATAAGCTTCTTTATCGAATAACATCAATAACGTTGGTAGGAATAAGAAATCCACAACTAAGGCAATAAAGATGACTATCGCACTCAGTTGGCCCATGTCAGCATTCAAACGGAAGCTCGACATTGCCAAAACAGAGAAACCTGCGACTAAAACGACAGTCGTTATCCAGAGTGCTCGCCCCACCGTATGGAACGCATATCTAACCGCTTGCTCGGCAGTTTGCCCTTCTTTACGTGCGCGTTGATATTTTGACAAAAAGTGCACGGCATCATCGACCACGATCCCGAGTGTCAACGTCACTACGACAGACAATCCTAGGTTGATTTCTCCTGAAATCAGCGCCCATAAACCAAACCCAATGACGGCTGGTGCGATGTTTGGCACCAAGCTGATCAATCCCAGCTTGAGAGAGCGAAGCGCAAAGATGAGCAGTGCAGAAATAAGCACCAATGTGATAGGTAAGGTAGAAAGCATACTTGCCATGTTGGTTTCACCAATGTGGGCAAACATCAACGAAGGGCTCGACGCAACGACTTCATATTGAGGCGCGTTATTCGCAAACCAAGCGTAGATACGATTCTCAAGGTCAACCAATTCAACGCTGCCTAAGTTATCGACGGTCAAAACCATTTTAATTGAGGATTTATCAACATTAATTTGATTGTTGAGATCTAACCCATAAGGCAGTGACATTTCGTAAAGCAGCAAATACTGCGCGGCTAATTCGCGATCTTGTGGTAGTGAATAATAAGCATCATCGTCGGCATGCATGTTTTTATTTAGACGCTTATACACATCCGCCAGAGTTGCGACATGATCAGTTTCCGGCTGAGCACGCAACCAATCGGTGAAACGACCAATCGAGTTCAAAAATATTGGGTCTGCTATTCCCTGCGACTCATTAGTTTTGATGGCAATACTGATGTTTGTCATCCCACTGATTCGCTCTTCCATAAAGTCAGCGGCTTGGCGAAAGTCACTTCGTGAATCAAAGTACTTCACAGATTCATCATTCACTTTGTTTAGCGGGATTAAGCTAGCACTGACAACGATCACTAGAACAGAAAGGGGTAATAAGGCTTTTCGATTTGTCACCACAAAATCGCCTAGCTTATCCATAAAATCAGAACCGTTTTTCGATGTATTTTGTTTGGCTCGTATCGGTAACAGTTTTAATAAGGCTGGCAACAAAGTAACAGATAAGAAACAGGCAATCATGACGCCCAGCGCGGATAAATTACCGAAGTCTCGTAACACTGGAGAATCCGACATATTCATCATCAGAAAGCCAATCGCCGTTGTTACTGAAGTAATAAGGATTGGCATGAAGTTGAGTGCAATACTGCGTTCTATCGAATGCGCTTTGCTAAATCCATTTTGCATAGACTGACGCATCGTGGCGATAACGTGAACACAATCTGCAACCGCGAGTGTCATGACTAAAGTTGGGACATTGACCGTCGCCGTACTCAGGAACATACCTGCCCAACCAGATAATCCCATAGTTGCCATCACGGACCCGATAATCACGACCAAGGTCGCAATCACACTCAAGAAAGAACGTAACATAATGGTTAGGAACACGAGAATAACAAGCAACATCGTAGGGACCAGCGTAGAACTGTCTTCTTGCGCAGCCGTCATAAAGGCGTAGTTCATCGCGATAATGCCTGCTTTATGAAACTCAACATTTGGGTAATTCTGCTGGTATTGCTCAATCATCCTATTGATGTGGTTCATCACTTCTTGAACTTCAGCGGTCTTATCAACTTCAGGCAATTGAACCGTGATATTTACAATCGTTACGTCGCCCTTCTCAGAAATCAAAGCGTTTTTAATCACTGGTTCCGTCAGGGCAATATGCTTAACTTTGGCAATGCGCGCCGACGTTAATTCATAGTCTTCATAAAGTAGGTCTTCGACAAGAAGATCATCTTCGATTGCTTCGGTATGTTGATAATTCGCAATGGAATCAACACGACTTGAGTAAGGGACTTGCCATGAGTCAACCGTTAAGTTTTGGACAAGTTGGAGGGTTTCTGGGGTGAAGACATCATTGTTATCTGGTGCAATAACAATGGCTAAGTTATCGGTTTTAGCAAAGGTGGTTTGAATTTCATCAAAGGCAAGCAACTGCTTATTAGTGCCATCAAAAAAGATATTATAGTCACCACGAAAATAAAGGTTCTTTCCTCCTATTGTCGCGATTACAACGAGTAATACTGTGGCCAGTAGTACCCATATACTGTACTTGGTTGGAATCTTCCCCCATTGAGCAGAGGAAGCTTGTTGAGCTTGGTGGTGTTTCATCACACTCTCCCTTTGTGACGTTTCGTCATAAAACGGAGTTAAAAAAGCAGCTTATGCTGTTCTCTAATTCCAGATACGTTTCTAACGCGATCTCTACACCGATTTAATTAGAGGTATTGGTTATTGGTGTAAAAATCATCGTTATTGACGATCCGTCAAATAGTGTGATTAAAAAACCAATCTTTAGTGGATTGGTTTTTTGCATTCATGGGAATCAGCGATTCACTGAGTCTAAGAATGCAACTTCTTCACTGAACAATTCCTGCTCCACTCGACGCCAAGTTTTACGGTAGTCCCACTCTGTTGAGAGCGGCAACCATCCTAGGCCATCAAGTAACATATTCGCATTGTGAAGCACAGAGAAGGGGTCTTGTAGGCGCTGGATACAACGACTGTTCGATGCATTTTGCGCCAGCGCATTAGAGCCAAACGCAATAGACCAATTAGCAAACACAATAGCATCTGAGCCAACAGCTGGAGAAAACTTAAGATCTCCTATTTCTACTGCATGGTTTACCAAAGCGTCCGCACCGGATATCACTTCTTCTTCCAACTGGTTTAATTCGTTAAGGCGCGTTGGAGATGCTTTTTCTATCACCCACGGCGTTTTAGCAACAATTGCACACGTTGATAATACAGGCTCCATGCGAGCATAAATACGATACCCAACATGCATCGCAATGATCTTCTCGCGAGTATTACCATCAAAGTTTGCCGTACGCTCGAAGAACACGGCTTCACTCTTCAATGAATGGATACATAAAGCAAGAATCACGTCCTCTTTGCTACAAAAATGGTTGTAGATGGTCCCTTTTGAATAAGGGCTCGCTGCGGTTAGCTTATCCATCGTGAGATTTGCAAACCCCTGCTCTTGCACCAATGACTTCGCAAGCTGAATCAACTCTACCTCACGATCGGCAATCGCCTGTTGTTTCTTCGTTAAGCCGGAAACAACACGACAGTCTTGCTGTTTGTCATTCTTTTTGCAGCCAAAATTAAACATAATTCTTTGATCCGTATCCCCATGTGACGCTAACGAATAGTAACACGAATATGATTGGCAGAAAGTTCATTACCTTTCTGACGAATCGTCATAATTGACACATCGTCATATTAGCTCATCAAATACACATTACAAGCATGAATCTATAAATCACTAAAAATAACTACTGATTATATTGATAGACTTGGCTTATCCCCAGCCGAAGCGATCGCACATCGGATATCTTCAATAAAGTTACCATCAGTTTGAACAATTCCATCAGAGAAGGTAACAGGTTGGTGTGGTCCTGCAACCAGTAAGACATTCGTAAAATCGGAGACATTGAAATTTTCTGCTACGACATTCTTGGAGTGAAAATCGAGAACAGTGCTCGCGACCTGTTCTTCTAATGTAAGTAATTGTTCTTCAGTAATTTTCATTCGAGATAATGCAACACGAACACACTTCTCGTGCGTGGTCGTTTGATCCTTGATGATCTCTGTGTACTTGTCGTTAAGCTTCGAGTTTTCAGCGTAGCTGTAGTAAAGCGGACCATGCAGCGTAATGTTGTTTTCTTCATCAACATAAACCAGATCAAGTAACTCTAGCGCGCCTAAATAGTCTGACATACTTTGTTTCGAGAGGTCATACTTTTTCATTAGGATGGTATAGCCGTCTTTCCCACGAAGCATCCGTAACTCTCGATAAAAATCGTAAAGATGAGGAAATTGGAAAAAGACTTCGTCTTGCGTGTGGCTAAAGTAATCTTGATCCTCAGCTTGAAGTTGATTTGCCAGCTTCTGCAATTCATCGAGGGTGCAGTCAACCGCGCGGCAATACTCGAGTAGCTTATCTAGAGCAAGGTTAGTACTAGTTAAATGACGTTTAAAAGTGGACAACGGCATGCCCATTTTCTCAGATAACTCTCGATATGTTAGCCCTTTAGTTTTTATCGCTTGTCGTAATGCGGCTAACAAGTACTCGGGAGTGAGTTCTCTCATCTACAATTCCTTATGGCAATGTTACAGCTGTATAGTATTTGTAACAATTTAGAATCACTTCGCAAGGCATAAGTTCATATTTTTATAAGAAAACTTTGAATTAATATACTTTCATTCACATTTACGATGTAAATGCTGGCACTTAAAATGCATTCAGTTTCATTATATTTGGCAAATTCATTACATTATAAACATCATAGTTTTAATGCTATTCGTCGCATTAAATCCTAGAAAGTAAAAATATGGCGAGAGTTTACGACTCAAACAAGCATTATGCGTTAGAACATTTGCCCTAAAAACAATTCATCAAAAAAGGCATAATTATTCAGCAGGACTGATGGTTCGTGAACACAATTAGGTTTAGCAGCGCAGTGCGATCGAAGTCACTTTAGTCAAAATTTCAAAGCAACGAATGGATACAATAAATACCTAGAAATGGTGATCTGCATATAAACGATAGGAAGAGGAACCCAATTAGGAACGACGTTGTCTTGGACTTATTGACAACGTCGACAGACTTTTCGTACTAGATGGCGAGACAAACTCACCGACATGAATGACACACAAGGGGGGAGTTAAAAATAGCGAACGAAAAAACAATCTGCACTGTATTAAAACGACAAAAGCCTCTTCAACTATACGAGCTTCACAGCCGTTCCAAACGCAAGAATTTCAGAAGAACCATCAACAATTGAGCTAGTTGTAAAACGGATGCCAACCACCGCATCAGCACCCATATTCGCTGCATCTTCGACCATACGCTGAATCGCGATATTTCGAGCTTCAGTCATCATTTCTGTATAACCGCGAATCTCACCGCCAACGATACTTTTTAGACCCGCCATGAAGTCTCGGCCAATGTGTTTAGATTGAACCACATTCCCCGTTACTACACCCTTTATCTCAGCGATTTCTCGTCCTGGAATCGTCTCGGTTGTTGAATAAATCATGTTAAGCCTCAGTAAGATAGTTAGATAACTCAATCAAGTTACCATCTGGGTCTCGAATGTAAACAGATAGGATGTTACCAATTGCACCGGTCCGTTGAACAGGCCCTTCAATTACCTCAATAGCATGAGCTTCAAGGTGAGAGATAATATCCAAGATAGGTGTGTCTGTAATAAAACACAAATCAGCACTGCCAGAAGCAACTTGACGTGCTTTAGGTTCAAACTCGTTCCCTAGTTGGTGAAGATTTATCTTTTGCTTTCCATAAATCAAGGCTACTCGTCCTTCACCGAAAGTAACACTTTCCATACCGAGAACCTGTATATAGAAATCCAGTGTGGTTTGAATGTCTTTAACTGTCAGTACAAGGTGATCCAAGCGGTTTATTTTCATTAAAGCCTCTCTATAATGCTTCAGATGAGATGACTGCCTCAATCTCAATAGATAAGTCGGGGTGAATCAAACGGCTCACCTCGACTAATGAACAAGCCGGTAAATAGCCCTCATAGAAGTCGAATAATACCGAGCGAATCTCTGACAATTGGTTCATGTCGGTTACAAATATCGTCAGCTTGACGAGATCGCGTTTCTCTCTTTGTTCTTCAATGAGTATCCGCGACAAGTAAGACAGAATCGTTTTTGTTTGCTCGATTAGGCTTTCACTTTGACTTGGTGAACCCATGGCTGTCAGCCCTGACACATACAAGGTCTCACAATGTCTTGCCGCATGGACATAAGGACCAGCAATTTGCGGCAAAAATTCGTAACTGATGCGTTGAACCATGTAGTTTCCCCTTCCCTAGCGGTTGTATTTTCGTTTGTTCAGTATCTCTTTCACTTCGTGCGTTTTTTCTAAATCTATTTCGTAAACATTGGCTAATGCACAAACATAATAGAGTACGTCGTAGAGTTCTTCCGCGATTGTTCCTTTAATTGTCTCCTCTGTCGGTTGTCCAGTGGCGTCTTTCCTAATCGATTCAGACAACCACTTCTTCAATCAGTTTGAGGAAATAATGCTGTTTCTGTTCCGGGTCGTGATCAAACTCTTTTATATGCGCTTGTAGTTGTCGAATGTCCATTTCTAATCCTTTTTGTTTGTAATCCTAATAAACCCTACCATCAGTAGATAACAGAATGATTGAACGCGATATTCCCAATAGCTCGGTAACACAGATGCTCCTTATCCATGACGTGATGAGTAGAGGAAAAATAGCAAATCCAGCCATTAGAGCAACTGATTTGGTCGGAGTTGGGATATGAGTGGGAAATGGGAAATGGGAAATGGGAAATGGGAAATGGGAAATGGGAAATGGGAAATGGGAGAGTTTGTGGCAAGGGAAACAGAAAGCAATAAAAAAGGAGAGCTAATGCTCTCCTTTTCTTAATCCTAAACTGCTAATTAAAGAGCAGCTTTCGCTTTTTCAACTAGAACAGCAAATGCTGCTTTATCGAATACTGCGATGTCCGCTAGGATCTTACGGTCGATCTCGATAGATGCTTTCTTAAGACCGTTGATGAAACGGCTGTAAGATAGACCATTTTGACGAGATGCTGCGTTGATACGTGCAATCCATAGTTGACGGAATTGACGTTTCTTAGCGCGACGGTCACGGTAAGCGTATTGACCAGCTTTAGTAACTGCTTGGAAAGCTACGCGGTAAACACGTGAACGTGCACCGTAGTAACCTTTAGCTTGTTTTAGAACTTTCTTATGACGTGCACGAGCTTGTACACCACGTTTTACGCGAGGCATTATGCTTCTCCTAAACTAAACGATTGATAACTATAAAGAATTAAGCGTATGGCAACATACGAACAACTGCAGCAACTTCACAACGTGGAAGAATTGCATTTGGACGTAGCTGACGCTTGTTCTTAGTAGTACGCTTAGTCAGGATGTGACGTTTTGTAGCGTGCTTGTACTTAATACCACCAGCAGTTTTCTTAAAACGCTTAGCAGCACCTTTGTTGGTTTTCATCTTAGGCATGATGAATAACTCCGCATTGAGTAGGTTTAATAAACAACGTAATTAGGGCGAACAAAACCCAACCGCTTACCTTTAAAAGGGAAACGGCTAGGTCTTAATTACTTGATGAGCCGTTAATTACTTCTTTTTAGGGGCTAGAACCATGATCATCTGACGACCTTCGATTCGACTTGGGAAAGATTCCACTACAGCAAAGTCTACAGTGTCTTCTTTTAAGCGATGAAGAACGTCAACACCGATGTCTTGGTGCGCCATTTCTCGGCCACGGAAGCGAATTGTTACCTTCACTTTGTTGCCTTCTTCAAGGAAACGCGTCAGGTTGCGTAGTTTTACCTGATAGTCTCCAATATCAGTTCCAGGACGGAATTTTACTTCCTTAATCTGAACCTGTTTTTGCTTTTTCTTCTGCTCTTTAGCAGATTTGCTCTTCTCAAAGAGGAATTTGCCGTAGTCCATAACACGACAGACTGGCGGCTCAGCGTTAGGACTGATCTCCACAAGATCCATGCCTGCTTCTTCAGCAGCTGCGATCGCTTCTTGAATCGATACAACACCAACTGATTCACCGTCAGCGCCAGTTAGTCGAACTTCACGAACGCCACGAATTTCACCGTTCATACGGTGTGGGTTTTGTTTTACCGGCTGTTGGCCGCGTCTTCCGCCTTTAATAGCTTATTCCTCCAGATTGAGCTTACGGCTTGAAATCTCGTCTTGGATGTATGCAATGAAATCATCCACTTTAAATTTGCCGAGATCTTTACCTTTACGAGTACGTACTGCGATTTCGCCAGCTTCCATTTCTTGGTCACCGACAACAAGCATATACGGTACACGCTTCAAAGTGTGTTCGCGGATTTTAAAGCCAATCTTCTCATTTCTCAAGTCCGCTTTAGCTCTAATTCCACTTTTTTGTAGTTTTTGTACTACTTCCTGAACATAATCTGACTGTTTATCAGTAATGTTCATAAGAATTGCCTGTTCTGGCGCCAACCAAGTTGGGAAGAAACCAGCATATTCTTCGATAAGAATACCAATGAAACGCTCTAGTGAACCTAGAATTGCACGGTGAATCATCACCGGAACAAGACGTTCATTGTTTTCACCTACGTAGGTTGCACCTAAGCGACCTGGTAGGTTGAAGTCTAACTGAACAGTACCACACTGCCATGCACGGTCTAGACAGTCGTATAGCGTGAATTCAATCTTAGGACCGTAGAATGCACCCTCGCCTTCTTGAATCTCGTATGGAATTTCCATTGATTCTAGAGACTGTTTCAATGCTTCTTCAGATTGATCCCAGATTTCATCTGAACCTACACGTTTCTCTGGACGAGTAGACAGTTTCACTACGATGTTGTCGAAACCAAATGTTTGGTACGTATCGTACACCATCTTGATACAATTTGTTACTTCTTCTTGAATTTGGCTCTCAGTACAGAAAATGTGAGCGTCATCCTGAGTAAAACCACGTACACGCATAATGCCGTGTAGTGCACCAGATGGTTCGTTACGGTGACATGAGCCGAACTCAGCCATACGTAACGGTAGATCACGGTACGATTTTAGACCTTGGTTAAAGATCTGCACGTGACCTGGACAGTTCATTGGTTTCAGTGCGTATTCACGGTTTTCAGAAGAAGTGGTGAACATCGCATCAGCGTACTTGTCCCAGTGACCAGAGCGTTCCCAAAGAACACGGTCCATAATAAGTGGACCTTTTACTTCCTGGTAACCGTATTCGTCTAACTTAGAGCGTACAAATACTTCAAGGTCACGGAAGATAGACCAACCATTGTGATGCCAGAACACCATACCTGGTGCTTCTTGTTGCATGTGGAATAGGTCTAGTTGCTTACCAAGTTTACGGTGGTCACGCTTCGCTGCTTCTTCAAGGCGAGTAAGGTGCGCTTTCAGTGCTTTCTTATCGTGGAAAGCCGTACCGTAGATACGTTGAAGCATTTTGTTGTCGCTGTTACCACGCCAGTAAGCACCCGCAACATTCAATAGAGTGAAATGTTGACAGAAACTCATGTTAGGAACGTGAGGACCGCGACACATGTCGATGTATTCTTCATGGTGGTAAAGACCTGGACGATCATCACGAGATACGTTTTCGTCTAGGATTTCCACTTTGTATGGTTCGCCACGTGATTCAAACGTATCACGTGCTTCCTGCCAGCTGACCTTTTTCTTAACAACTTCGTACTTGGTCTTCGCTAGTTCTTTCATACGCTTTTCAATCTTTTCAAGATCGTCTTGCGTTAGAGATTCTTCTAGGTCGATGTCGTAGTAGAAGCCATTGTCGATGGTTGGACCGATCGCCATTTTAGCTTGCGGGTAAAGTTGCTTTAGAGCGTGACCAAGAAGGTGAGCACATGAGTGGCGAACGATTTCTAAACCGTCGACTTCATCTTTAACTGTGATGATCTCAAGGCTTGCGTCTTCTTCAATTAAGTCACACGCATCAACGCGGTTACCATTTACACGACCAGCGATAGTTGCTTTTGCAAGACCAGGACCGATCGATTGCGCAACTTCCATAGTAGAAACTGGGTTGTCAAATTGACGCTGACTGCCGTCAGGAAGAGTAATAATAGGCATGCTATATCCTTTACAGTGGTGTTGCACACCAAGCAACACATGTTATTCAAATTAGAAGATTTTTCGAGAATCGGTAAAGGCCGCTCGGTAACACGAATACCGGACCAATATCGAGAAGGGGATTGTACCTAGCTCACATTTAGAATGCAAAGAGCGATTTCAATTTGTCACTGAAACTTCATTGTTCAATGAATGAGAGCCTCAATAATTTTGAAAAAAAGTCGACGCGATCTAAAAATGAAAATAGCTCTGATAGTGAGTGTCCCTCTTCCATCAGAGCTTATGAGAACCGTAGAGTAAGCGATTACAGGTTAAGAGTCGGAGCGATTGCTGCTGCAACCTGTGAATCTGTCGCATCAATAGGTAAAGAGAATGAACGATACTGATCACCAGACATGCTAAATGAGCGGTCGATCTCCGCTAAACAATGGAGCGTCGCACCATCCAATATAAATGACAATTCGATTTCTTTAGTGGAAACGAAGCCGTTATTACGGAACTCTAGCTCTTGGTAAATACCCGAACGTGACGAGAATGTATTACCACGTAAGAAGCCCTTCTCTACATCGGCTTTAACCATAGTAAAACCAGCTTGCTCAATGGCGCCAATTACTCGTGATGCTGCGGGTAATGGCTTTACTTCAATGTAGTCACGATCGCGTGGGTCAATCGCAAAACCGATGTCTAATGTGGTTTCTACCCAAACATGACACTGGTTTTTCATGGCGCTTACTGCCGTAATTGGCGTTTCATCGTGCAGTTTTAACTCGAACGGCACTTGTTTTTCTTCATTCGGTTGGATGATGAAAGGTTCAACCGCCTTCAATTGATCGATCGTGAATGTCTGGTAACTAACGCTGTCGTCTGCTTCTACTTTCATTTCCGTGTTCAGTTTGATGGTGATGGCATCAATTTGTTGTTCAACATCACCACCTTTGATTTGGACGTGACCACGTAATGTTGAACCTTGATAAACGCTCATCTCATCTAAAATCGTATCTACCTTTGCCGAGCCGATACCGAGTGACGCTTTTAGTTTTTTAAACATGCGATTCCTTTGTGACTGTCTGTTTTCGTTATTCTGATAAGTCTCTGTTTACACAACTGATGAAACTCCTGCAAGCAATAGACGACAAGAATGCGGACTAATTCCTTTTATCACTGCACAAAATACGTATGTCTGTTTGCAATTTGTCTATAGATTACGCACTATTTGTATAGTCAATTAAAAGGAAGCCTTTATGTCTGCACCACTCTATATGCAAATCAAACGATTTATCCTCGATAAAATTGATTCGGGTGAGTGGATGGTTGGTCATCGCATCGCAACAGAAATCGAATTGACGGAACAGTTTGGTGTGAGCCGTATGACCGTCAACAAAGCGATCCGAGATTTAGTGAATGAAGGTAAACTTCAACGCCGCCCTCGTCTCGGCACCTTTGTTTGTGATCCGGCTGAGAAGTCTGAATCTCCCCTATTAGACATTCGTAACATTGCTGATGAAATCAGTAATCGCGGACGAGAGCATCACAGTGAAGTGTTGCAACAAATCTCCATCAAAGCCGATGACAGTATTGCGACCAAACTTGGCGTGATGCTTGGTACCACAGTGTTTTACAGTGAGATTATCCATTTTGAAGATCACACTCCTATCCAACTAGAACTGCGTTGGGTCAACAGTCAATATGCGCCCAACTACTTGCAACAAGATTTCACTTGTATGACGCCAAACCAGTACTTGTCGGGCAACTGCCCACTCAGTGCCATCGAACATACTGTCGAAGCAATTATCCCCGACGCTCGTGTAAAACAAGACCTAAAAATGCAAGCCAACGAGCCGTGTTTGCTACTTAATCGCCGTACGTGGAGTCAAGATAAACTGGTCAGCACCGCGTTACTTTATCACCCAGGCAATAAGTACAAATTAAGCTCTAAGATCTTATTGTAAACTAGGCATTACTTCTTCGTTTTGATCACATTTCAGCAACATTAGTCTTGTCAGTGATGCTTTTTTCTCCTATTTATTTGTATATACATTTAATCAAGCAAGTATTGGGATGAGTGGAAATGGATTTGTTGATTGAAAATGCACGACTGGTAACCATGCAAGAAAGAGAACAAGGATACTTGCCAACTCCAATTGCTCGTGTGGGAATTCGATCAGGAAAAATTGTCGCCATCAGCACGAAAGAACAAGGTAACGATAGCGAACATACCGAATCCATTTTGAATCCAGACCACTACGAACAAACCATTGATCTTCAAAGCAAGCTATTGTTGCCAGGTTTGATTGATTG
Source organism: Vibrio jasicida 090810c (assembly GCF_002887615.1). NCBI lineage: Bacteria > Pseudomonadati > Pseudomonadota > Gammaproteobacteria > Vibrionales > Vibrionaceae > Vibrio > Vibrio jasicida. Next base: position 706,157 of record NZ_CP025792.1, read on the forward strand.
CCACACTCATCTTGTGTACGCCGGAAATCGAGCCAACGAGTTTGAAATGCGCCTCAATGGTGTGCCTTATGAAGAAATCGCCAAGCAAGGCGGTGGTATTCTCTCTACCGTTCATGCCACTCGTGCCGCCACTGAAGAACAACTTATCGAACTCGCTTTGCCACGTTTAGATGGATTGCTCGCAAGCGGTGTTACCTCTATCGAAGTTAAGTCTGGTTACGGTCTCACGCTAGCTGATGAAATCAAGATGCTGCGAGCAGCGAAAGCCTTAGAGCAAGAGCGCAAAGTAAAAATCACCACAACTCTACTCGCCGCTCATGCACTCCCACCAGAATTTAGAGACCGTGCTGACGATTATATCCAACACATTTGTGATGACATTATTCCCCTCGTGGCAGAAGAAAAGCTCGCCACCAGCGTCGATGTGTTTTGTGAATCGATTGGTTTTAACTTAGCGCAAACCGAGCGGGTCTTTGAAGCGGCAAAAAAACATGGCTTGCATGTGAAAGGTCATACTGAGCAGCTCTCTGATTTAGGTGGTACGGCTCTAACCGCCCAATACAATGGTCTTTCTGCCGATCATATTGAATATCTGGATGAAATTGGCGTACGTGCCCTTGCCTACTCTTCTACCGTCGCAACCTTGCTCCCTGGCGCATTTTACTTCTTACGTGAAACCCAATTACCACCTATCGATTTGCTTAGAACGCACAAGGTGCCAATGGCGATAGCGACGGATATCAACCCTGGCACGTCACCGTTCGCAGATTTAACCCTGATGATGAACATGGCTTGCACTCTGTTCCGCCTAACGCCTCAAGAAGCGCTGCGTGGCGTCACTCAAAACGCGGCAAAAGCATTGGGTTATGGGGAATCTCGTGGCGTGATTGAAGTCGGTTATGACGCTGACTTCTCAATTTGGGATATCGAACACCCGGCAGACCTCAGTTACCAAGTCGGCGCAAAACGTTTGGTAGGTCGTATAGTCAATGGTGAATATGTCTCTCACGGAGGACTGTAACATGGCTCAATCAGATCCAAATACCGCTCCATTTCATTGGCAAGGTCGCCACGATGCAGAAGATGGAGAACTGGGTAAACGCGTTCACCACGTGATTAAAAATATTTCTGTTGAAGAGTTGCCGAACAAAAGCGAAGGCGTCTCAATCCTTGGCTTTGCTACCGATGCGGGTGTTGCAAGAAATAAAGGCCGTATTGGCGCGAAAAAGTCACCGGATTTAATCCGTCGTGCCCTAGCCAATCTCGCTTGGCACCAAGATGCGCCGCTTTATGACCTTGGTACTGTCGTTTGCGAAGACGACTTACTAGAGAGCAGCCAATCGCAATGCGCAGCCACGGTTGCTCAAGCACTACCCCATACGCCGGTCGTCGTCCTAGGTGGCGGGCACGAGATCGCATGGGCGTCATTTTCTGGGTTGGCCGAATACTTCAAAACTCATCACCAAGAAAAGCAGCCGAAGATTGGCATAATCAACTTCGACGCACATTTTGACCTACGTGCTTTTGAAAGTTCGCTGGCAGATGTAAAACCGAGCTCAGGGACACCATTTAATCAAATCCATGACTTCTGCCAACACAATGATTGGAAGTTTCATTACGCTTGCATCGGTGTCAGTCGCAGCAGCAATACTAAAGCACTATTCCAGAAAGCGGACGAACTCAACGTTTGGTATGTGGAAGACAAACAGCTTTGCTACATGAACCACAGTTACCATTTAACGCAGCTACAGCACTTTATCGATGACTGCGATTACCTCTATCTAACGATTGATTTGGACGTATTCCCTGCGGCAACAGCTCCGGGTGTAAGCGCCCCAGCAGCGAGAGGAGTCAGCTACGACATCATTTCGCCGTTTCTCGACCGAATCCTACATTACAAAAACAAGCTTATGCTGGCAGACATTGCCGAGTACAACCCCACGTATGACGTCGATAGTCAAACCGCTCGATTGGCAGCCCGCCTATGTTGGGACATTGCCAATGCCATGGCAGAGAAAGACCACAAGCCTAAATAAGCAAACCCAATAACGATTAACTCGAACAGCACTTTACTCGAGTAGAAATAGCCAAGCACAGACTTGGTACACACGTGAAACTAAAGGAGTCTTAAAATGACACAGCGCCAAGGACAAGATCCACGACTTGATACCAGCAGAACAATTCGTGCTCCACGCGGTACCGACCTGCGCGCCAAATCTTGGCTGACGGAAGCCCCACTTCGTATGCTGATGAACAACCTTGACCCAGACGTAGCCGAGCACCCTCACTCGCTCGTTGTATACGGTGGTATCGGTCGAGCAGCACGAAATTGGGAATGCTTCGATAAGATTGTTGAAGTGTTAGAAAGACTCGACGATGACCAAACTCTTCTCGTTCAATCAGGCAAACCAGTTGGCGTTTTCCCGACTCACAAAAATGCGCCACGCGTTCTGATTGCGAACTCAAACCTAGTTCCACATTGGGCCAATTGGGAGCACTTCAATGAGCTCGATAAAGAAGGCCTGATGATGTACGGACAAATGACTGCAGGTAGCTGGATTTACATCGGCTCACAAGGCATTGTTCAAGGCACTTACGAGACGTTTGTCTCGGTCGCTAAAAAGCACTTTAACGGCGAGGCAAAAGGTCGTTGGATTTTAACTGGCGGTCTAGGTGGTATGGGTGGCGCGCAAACCTTAGCAGGTACCATGGCAGGCTTCTCTATGATAGCCGTCGAGTGCGATGAATCACGTATCGATTACCGTCTACGCACAGGCTACGTCGACAAGAAAGCCACATCGTTGGATGAAGCGCTAACGATGATCAAAGAATCCGACACGCCTATTTCTGTCGGTCTACTAGGCAACGCAGCAGACATCTTCCCAGAGCTTGTGGAACGTAACATCACACCAGATGTAGTAACAGACCAAACCTCTGCGCACGACCCATTGAACGGCTACTTACCTCAAGGTTGGAGCATGTCTCATGCAGCAGAAATGCGCTTGCAAAATGAAGCCGGCGTAGTGAAAGCGGCGAAACAATCAATGGCTGTACAAGTTCAAGCCATGCTAGAGCTGCAAAACCGCGGCGCTGCAACACTGGATTACGGAAACAATATCCGTCAAATGGCGTTGGAAGAAGGCGTAGAAAACGCATTTGATTTCCCTGGTTTCGTACCGGCTTACATTCGCCCATTATTCTGTGAAGGTATTGGGCCATTCCGTTGGGCAGCGTTGTCTGGCGATCCAGAGGACATCTACAAAACCGATCAGAAAGTAAAGGAGCTGATCCCTGATAACCCTCACCTGCACAACTGGCTAGACATGGCACGTGAACGCATTCAGTTCCAAGGTCTACCGGCACGTATCTGTTGGGTGGGTTTAAAAGACCGTGAACGTCTTGGCCAAGCCTTCAACGAAATGGTGAAAAACGGTGAACTTAAAGCACCGGTTGTTATTGGCCGTGACCACTTAGACTCCGGCTCTGTAGCCAGCCCGAACCGAGAAACCGAAGGTATGATGGATGGCTCTGATGCCGTATCGGATTGGCCGCTAATTAATGCGCTATTGAATACAGCAGGCGGCGCAACGTGGGTGTCTCTACACCACGGAGGCGGTGTTGGTATGGGCTTCTCTCAACACTCGGGAATGGTTATTTGTTGTGATGGCAGTGATGATGCGTCTGAGCGTATTGCTCGCGTACTTCACAATGACCCAGCGACGGGCGTTATGCGTCATGCTGATGCCGGCTACGACATCGCCAAACAATGCGCAGCCGAACAAAAATTAGATCTACCAATGCTCAACGAAGAACTGAAAAAGCTGAAGTAAGGATGAAAGACATGCTCAATTTAACGCTAAAGCCAGGCCATATTAGCTTAAACGAACTGCGTCAGGTGAGCCGCTCACCTGTCAACCTTACTCTCGATCCAGAAGCCATTCCGGCCATTGAGGAAAGCACTCAAGTTGTAGACCGAGTGATTGCAGAAGATCGCACCGTTTATGGCATCAATACGGGTTTCGGTCTACTCGCGAACACACGTATTGCGCCAGAAGATCTAGAAACACTGCAACGCAGTATTGTACTCTCTCACGCGGCAGGCATCGGGAAATTCATGTCTGACGAAACCGTTCGCTTAATGATGGTTCTTAAGATCAATAGCCTTGCGCGTGGCTTCTCAGGTTTGCGTTTAAAAGTCATCAACATGCTGATTGATTTGGTGAACGCGCAGGTGTATCCATGCGTGCCACAAAAGGGCTCAGTAGGCGCATCGGGAGACTTAGCGCCGCTGGCTCACATGAGTACGGTACTTCTTGGTGAAGGCCAAGCGCGTCACAATGGCAAAGTCATTTCTGGCTTAGAGGCTCTGCAAATTGCTGGTCTAGAACCAATTACACTGGCGCCTAAAGAAGGTCTTGCACTGCTTAACGGTACTCAAGCGTCAACGGCATTTGCGTTAGAAGGCTTGTTCATTGCCGAAGATTTGTTCTCATCTGCTACCGTTTGTGGCGCGATGTCAGTAGAAGCAGCACTAGGCAGCCGTCGTCCGTTCGATCCTCGTATCCACCGAGTTCGTGGCCATCGCAGCCAAATGGATGCGGCGTTAGCGTATCGACATATGTTAGAAGCAACCAGTGAGATTGGTGAATCCCATACCAACTGTGAAAAGGTTCAAGACCCTTATTCACTGCGCTGTCAGCCTCAAGTTATGGGTGCTTGTTTACAACAAATTCGCAATGCGGCAGACACTCTGCAAGTAGAGGCGAACTCGGTATCGGATAACCCGCTTGTGTTCGCAGAAGACGACGACATCATCTCTGGTGGTAACTTCCATGCGGAGCCCGTTGCTATGGCGGCGGATAACCTTGCTCTTGCGATTGCAGAGATTGGTAGTTTGTCAGAGCGTCGCATGGCACTGCTTATTGATAGTGCTCTGTCTAAACTTCCTCCATTCTTGGTCGACAATGGCGGCGTCAACTCGGGCTTTATGATTGCGCAGGTAACGTCAGCAGCACTAGCGAGTGAAAACAAAACACTGGCTCACCCAGCTTCTGTCGATAGCTTACCTACGTCCGCGAACCAAGAAGATCACGTCTCAATGGCCACGTTTGCGGCTCGTCGTTTGAAAGAAATGGGAGAGAATACGCGTGGTATTTTGGCGGTTGAATACTTATCTGCCGCGCAAGGGTTGGATTTCCGAGCGCCAAACAAGTCTTCTGAGCGTATCGAAATTGCCAAGCAAATGCTGCGCGAGAAAGTCTCGTTCTACGACAAAGACCGCTACTTCGCGCCAGATATCGAGCAGGCAAACTCCCTTCTCAAACTGGCACTGCACAATGCATTAATGCCAGAGAGTTTGCTCCCTAGCGTGCACTAATACACTTCTTATTAAGAAAAAGCCGATTGAGCAGCAAACTCAATCGGCTTTATTTTTTGATTCTTCTTGTTACCTTTGTAGCAACATCATTAGAACATTACTGAATACTACAAATGTTAAAACGGCTACGGCTGCCAGAGCCAAGCATTTTCACATTCTGTTTTTCTCGGATATTCAACCAAGCGGTACTCTCTTCTACACTCAAGTTTGAAGGTTGATAATCGAGATTAGAATGTCGTGAGACCAGAACTTGCTTATTGAGGTCGTCTGATAAACTATCGACGATGTTTGTTGTCATTTGACCATCGGAATACGCCATCACGAGTACAGTATCTTGACCTTCGAGTTCTTGTGAAAGTAAGGATTGATTGTCCAAACTAAACTGAACATCTTTGTATCCACCCGAACTTTCGGGTTGCCCAAGAATTGCGCGGTACATTCGGCTGCGTTTTTTCTTCTTCAAACTCGCCAGAGGCGTTTCATTTTCAGAACTATAAGCATTGAACACTTTAATGTTGTTCTTAGCAGCATAATTTAAGATCGCACTTTGGTTCCCTAAACCACGCCTTGTCAGCGCCGGAGAGTGTTGTAAGCTTTGCGATAATCGTTGCTCGGTCGCATCAATAAGCACAATCGCCGTCTCCTTGCCTTCACTCAAAGACTGGTTCAATGCTCGACGAACTTCGACATGGGCTTGCTTACCCTCCAATGTATTCCATTTGGGTGATAGAGATCCTGCAGCAGCTGGCCTTACCTCAACCGTATAAGGATGATATTGGTACTGCCCTGCAGGCCAATAAGTATTTCTCTTATATGCGCCAAGATCATCGGCCAAATGAAACTCACTCACTACCTTTTCATTTTTCAAATAAGCTTTCGGCTTGTTCTGCCCATTAGATTTCCAGCGGAAGTACATCTCTTCCCGCCTCATGATCGCATCACTACGAATTGCACTTATCGCAGTCTCAGCATCTCTGCCGCTTTCTGCATTGTTATAATGGAAAATTCCCGTCGTTTGATATTCGGCATTTTCAATCGAGTACTCTGTAACCTGTCCGGTTTCGGGATGACGATGTTTTAATAGCACACTACCTGGAGGCATCGCGCCTGAAGCGTAATCACGAGCATGAATTAACTCATGACCTAGCGCGACCGCTTGATCAAAAGGCTTGTCCGTTCCCGGAATATTAACCACCTCTTGGGTAGAAAAGAAGACCGTGTTTGACACGCCTTTTCCATCAAATTGCCTTGAATAGACAAGCTCAGACTTTTGCCTATCAACGAAACTGGAAGGAACGGTCTCAAACAAACGACCAGCGCTTTCCGGCTCGCGAATCACGGTCACCACATTAACCTTATTCGTATCAACGCCTTGAAGATGCTCAATAAGGGGGGCTACAGTATCTTCTGGAGCATTGACGGGAGTATAAGTCGCGATTTGGCGCAACACTTCTCGCCCAGTCGGTGATATTTTCAGTTTTTGAATCAGAAGTTTAATATCTGCAAGATAAGCGTCATCCTTTGTTTGTACATACAGGTTAGTTGATACTCGATAGAGATTACCGTACTGCGGGGTGTTGTACCCATAAATGACCTTCACACCATCAGGGGCAGCATAAAACTCCCCCATCTCTGCACCACCACCAGCAAAAGCACTTCCAATCAATATTAAGAATGTAAAAATGACTGACATCACTTTTGTTAAAGTTTTCATCCTATTAACCCTCAATCTTAATCTGTAGCTCGATAAGCTCTTCTAGCTCTTGGAGAAGCACTTCGTTAATCTGCGGAAGCATTGTCATTTCGTTGTTCCGAATAACATCACCCAACTGAGTAATCGCCAACTCCAGTTCACCTTCAGACAGTTTGTTACCGACATTAGACAGCGCTTGCCAAAGAGGATGCTGATCTGATGCTTTCACTTGCTGAAAAAGGCCCCGCTGATGCGCTTCATTGAGATACTGTCTATGCACCACTGATAATGAACTATTAAAAAGCTGGGCAGAATTAACACCAGACGTCAGTACATGCACTTCAGATTGTTGGTGTTGAGCGATTTGTGCGTACAAGGCCAAATCACCAAGTAGATAATGTAAGTCGTTAGCGGTATTAACCTCATGTACTTTTTCGATGATTTCACCCACAGCCGAATCTAAGTTTCTCAGCAGCGTGTTCGCGTTGGAGCTCGCTACAACTTGGTCAAAAGTATTTGCCATAATTGGAGAATAAAATCGAAGGTTCTTCGCTGAATAGAGGCTTGGGTAAGGTATTGAGTAGTACACATCACGAAGGTAAGCCGCAACAATCGTTTGTTCGAAGACTGGCTGTATGAAAGCGCGGAACACTTCATATTGCTTGATAGCACTTAATACCCCTCCGGATGGTTTTTCAGTTAAAAGCAGTTCATACCAACGGCTAAGCTGATACCAGTCTTTCCTTTGCTCAGGATCGTTAGCATTCAAGCCCTGGCTATTTAAGTACTCGGTTAAGGTAGTTTGATAAGGAAGCACTTTCATTGTTGATAGCTGTGTTATCAAGGTTTCAAATGCTTGATTTGAGAGTTGACCAAATACATACGCATAAGCCACATCATTTAATTTAGAGCGCAATAATCCCGACTGCCAACCTTGGTTGACCTTCGCTCCCACATAAGTATCCACATCGAAGTTAAACGATTTTCTGATCACATCAACGAGCTCTTGATCTTTAGATACATGGTAGGTGTCATAGAGCGGTCCTGAGTCTTTACATGCGTCAAGCGATGCCTGAATACCACCGGGATAAACGGACGGTATACCCCAACACTCTCTTGCTGGCTTCACTTCAAATGTCGCGGTATGTAATTGCTCTTCTGACAAATAATCCACATTCCAATTCACTTTCGCATACTCACGCAACCCACTCATACGTGCCCTCTCCTCAAGTAAACGTCGGTTAAGTCTCGTGTATTGGTAGACTTCAGGAAGATGGCTCTTTGCACGAGCAATGACATTACTGAGCAGTATGTCTTTGTGCCCCTGCAAGTTATTTATGGAAGTTTGGACAAGCGAGCGCTTCGCTTCGTGTAATTTTAGGTGAAGTTGATTTAATTCTGACGAGGATAATTGTTGAGCGATCAGCTGAATCCGCTCCTGACCTTGTGATTTGACACAATCCAGCAAATTAAGCGGATTATCAGCAACGTCCGAGCATAACGGGCTATTGAGATTTGATTGCTCTGATATGTGACCATAAACCTTGAGATATTCCAGATCCATCCTCGCCATTTGCCTCACAAGCTGACGGTCATAACCTGCTGTTATTCGGCGATATTCCGTATCCGCAGCAAGCAATAGTTGGTCGATGTACATTTCAATCGACGCGTTAACGTGCCTATCGTATTGATTAATCAGCTTAATTGCGTCTTCCTTTTTGTGATGAAATCGATTGAAATCAGGATGATGATCATTAAAAACATAGTGAGTTTGAGATTCAAACTCCTCAATCTTCTCTTTCGCTGCAAAGTATTTAATATCATTGGACAGCATGTTTAGCTCATCACCGACCAATGGCACAATCGAGAAGACAGACGCTGCTTTATCTAAACGCGTCGATGACTCTTTGGAAAATGTAGATGCCATACTCTCTGCCCAAACCCCCACAGCAAAAGCATCGCCAACAGGGCCAAGCACTTCAAGTGTAGAGCTTCCAGCTCGACCCAGACGATTTAATATTGCAGGGCCACTTAACGCACTTTCTGCGGCTACTGGTACAGCATTTAATGCCTCTTCTGTTGAAGGCCATGCCTCAGAAAACAGCTGTTGTTGTGAAGAGTGTTCTAGCTCACCGAATGTAGAGCCAAACTGAGGTTCTGAGAAAAATTCCTGATGGAGGTGCCCTTCTAGACGCTGACTATAGAAGCTATTTAAGCTTTGTGTATCAGACACACCATCGATAAAGCACAATGAATAGGTAGCAGGACTGAATGCAGCCAAAGCGATGAAACTGGGTATTAACTTTGAATTCATTAGTAATATGTTCTTTATATATTTAAAGAGTAAAATGGACCGTTCATAAATATGACTTTAAAAATCGCACACTTCAGCGGCTGTGATTTCTTCGCCGCTATGCATATCTTTTATTTTCTTATTACCTATTGAGTTATGATTTATTTCTCGGTAAATAACGTGAGTTCCCATATAACTCGTTTTAATAGCTGTCACTTCAAAGTAAGAGTTTCTATTAATAAGAACCTCCAGCTCCCCATCAATAACATTTGGTATTACAATACCGCTTTTACCCTGTCGCAATTCAAATCTTGCAAGCTGGCCAGAATGAAAGTTATAGGCAGCATCTTTTGATATAGACGTTGAAACATAAGCGCTAGGACTAACAATATCTCCAACTTGTATGTCTGACATATAAGCCCCAAGTTCACGCTCTCCTCTAAAGGTAACGCCTTGATACTTTGCACCGATTTCAAACGCTGAATCTATATGATCAATGATATTCAGGGTTTCATCATCAAAAACGCCTGAGATAAAACTTTCTCGAGTCGATGCAAAAGCATAGTCTTGATACTCGGCAAGTGCAGCGACCTCTTCTTCTGAAAGAACATCTTTTTGAACATCAGCTTGTTCGTATAATTCTGTTCTTAGTCTGTTAAATTCTCCATAATCATCAATGCCAGGCTCAGACATAACTTCCATGATCTGTTCTATATCTGCATTACTGTAGTATTTATCATTGTACTTCAAGCCCGCAATTGCATGAGAACACAAACTAGCGTGAACTAATAAGCCGAATATTACTTTTCTAGATTTCACTTTTATTTACCAATTGACGAAATAAATCTCCCAGAAAAATAACTGGGAGAATGTTAATAAATTATTTTAAACAATACCTCTCATACAACAGGCATGAGAGGTAACTACCATCAAAGACAATACAATGCTGACCGAGATCTAAGTGACACTTCTTCTCCACTAAAGCTATCGTAAATGTGTATATCTGGTTCAGCCTTTAGATATTTTGCTGGATTCTTGATCTCTCTTATTTTTATGTAGTTTTTTCTCGATGAAAGCCTCTCTATGGCTTCTACACGAAAATAAGTATTGGGCTTTGCTAAAATTTCTGCTTCATAAGGTTTAAAGGTATAAGCATTAATAGCCCGCCCAGACGACTTCAGTTCAATTTTAAACTGAGCCGCAGACACTCCCTCATATGCTCCAGAAGCGGAAAAGTTTCTGGCGACACTTGGAATAGTAGAAGTCGATAGAAAGGCTTTTTCATGTAAGATGTCGCCAACATTAAGCTTTTCCAGAAGGCTATTCTTAATGGATGAGCCCCGATAAACCGTGCCTTTATAGTTTGGCAGCTTGTTCATCACACTTCGCATATGAGAAACACGGCTTTTAAGCGCCTCTCCATATCCCTGCATCAAGAACTCTTTGGGTTCGCCAGCTCGCATGTACTCATTCACAACATCATGGTCTACACGACCGTAACGTTTAATTGCTGAGTACTCTTCCGGAATCATCTTCCGCTCTGCCTTTGCGTGATTCTCGACAGACCAGTCCATTAGGTCATCTGCCATCTGCTCTTGTTGAACTGGTGACAAATCCCGCCCTTTAAACTCTACAAAATCTTCTGCTATCACCAAATGGTGAGTCGAGAAAGTCAGTAAAAAGACTAAAATCATTTTTTTCATATTAAGCTCCCTGTTCAACTGCAGACTAGAGTACGCCAGTAGGAATGGCTTATCTCTTCACCTGAATAGAGGTTATATGTTGTTCCCGTCGTCGCTTCATGTGACGAAACGGTCTCTAGCGCCACCATCGCAGAACCTCGATTCAATTCGATATTTGTCACTCTGTAGTAAGTGTTTGGTGGTAACAACACCTCAGCTTCTCCACCAAATTCAGACAAGCCACCAAGTGCGCGACCACTGTTTCTTACTTGAACTTCATACAGCACACGCTGTAAAGGTTGGGGCGAGTTAGGCCGAACCACGGCAAAACGCTTCGCGATTTCTGGAATGGTGCTACTGGATGTAAATGCAGGTTCCACGACCACATCTCCCACTTGGAGTTTGTTCAAAAGAGACTGCTTTGCCCACGCACCACGGTAGGTTACACCCTTGTAGTGAGGCAGTTTTTTCATGGCACTACGAACCTGCTTAATAAACCTCCTCGCACTTTTTCCCGCACTCCCCCAAGTGGAGGTATCCGTAGCTCTTAAGTAGTCATTCGCAAGCTGATAGCCAGAAACGGAAAAATCTTCCAAGGCTTCGACTTCATTCGCCGTCATCAATTTATATCGCCAACCACTGGAAGCTTTCGCCCAATCAGAAAACTGTGACGCCAATTCATCGACTTGTACTTGGCTACGTAAAGGGGCTTTCAATGCCTCAAAAGGCGCAGCCTGAGCGACGAAGCTAAAACAGAGAATACAGAGTGAAATAATCCTCAACATAGTCTGTTCCTCCCATTACCAATATCTAGGATTATTTGGGCTTAAATCACAGGAGATATTTAGCTCATTCTGCTTGATGACTCCGAATCGAATCGCACTAAACAGCTCTAGCTGTTGGCGAGTAACACTGTCAAACCAATCAGAAAACGGCGTTAACCAATACATTGATTCATCACCGGAGACCTTAAACAAGGCGTCTCTCAGTTGCGGGTACATAATCATGCAAGTTCTGCCCGGTAGGTTAGTGAAGTTATTATTAACTTGAACCAGCAGGTCGAGCTTTCTACCCAATTCAGAGTCAGCGTTAAACAAATCATCGATCGATGCATGTAGACGCACGTCATAACTCATGTCTTCGCCACTGTTCGCTGGGTGGTAATACGCAGAGTCACTGTCGTCGATGTTGTAATAAACGTCCAACGTCATATAGCGCAGTAGATGTGCAGGTAGTGGCTCAGATAGGAGTGCGGTCGTCCCTACTTCTCCTGATGCGTAGTGACCTGTAGAAATATTCTGCGCATGAATAATGCCAATGTATCTCTGGAAGTCGCCAAGCTGGGCAGCAAGCCATTCCTCACCATTGCTGTCAGCCACACTCATCGCTTCTAAAATACGATTTTTTACCACGCTTTTCGCTAGCGGTAATGCGGCCGCAAGATTGCTGGTATTCAAGTTGGACGCCCTTAGCGCTGACGCAATTAAAGGAGCATGTTTATCGAGATCAAAGCTTCCCGGATATAGGTAACTATAAAAACCGTTAACATGGGTTGCCTGCCATTCACTCTCTAGTGCCGAGCTAATAAAATCCTCCAGTTTTGCCAAGCGCTTTGAATGCACGTAATACCCTGAGTCTTTGTTCCTTTCATGCCAATCAGCAATGTGGTGCAATGACGATTCGCGAGATAGGTTTTCTTTTGCTAGGTAGCTAGGAGACCAAGCGGCACAAGCATTACCACCGCCACACTCGGCTTCCAGTGCCGCACTAGAATCAAACATCCAACGCATCACTCGCGCTTTGTCGGCTCCTGCAGTTCTGATGATGCGTTGCTTATCGGAAAAGCTTAGGATCTGCTGCTCAAGCCAAGCCTCTTCATGTTGAGAGCTCCAACCTTCGTTGATCAGTTCATCCATAGATTGTGTAAAGACACGCTTAATCGCATCGCGATTTGGCATCACCATCTGCGAAATTACTTCATCTTTTGCAGAGTCATAATGCTCTTTCTCGGCAGGAATCCACGTGTACTCAGTACACCCTCTGAAGTTCGGGTCCCCCCCAAGTATCCCAATTCGAGTACACTTCTCGTACCCTTCTTGAATAACAAAGTACTTTTGACGACGTTCAGTCGCCGTGGCTGGACGCCCAAAAATACTGCGAGACATTTCATCTATTGCTAAATAATCCGCTTGGTCTTTAAAATAGCGATGGGCTTTCGCAACCGCTTCTGAATCAAACAAACGATCGATGGCATTCATGCCTTCTGCATACATTTCTTCTTTTAACTTGGCTCTAAGCACATCAAGCTGGGCGTTCGCGGTCTCGACGATTTTGATCTTCGAATTGAGAACTTGTCGGTAAAGTTGATGCAGTGATTGACGATCTAAGCCTTCCACTTCCCCATTTCTAAGTTCATCAAGCACCGCCACTGCCAAGTCCAGATGGTCTTGTTGGCAATGCTGCAAGCGCGCTAGTGCTCGATTAGCTTCTCGCTTCGATGGCACATACATTGGGCGGTTGTTGTTTTCTTCCTGCTCTGGGTACAAAGCCAGCAACGCATCAATCTCTGTGCGGCAAGTTGAAGCAAGATCAGAGGCAAACAGTTTGGCATCCGCGCCTTCTAACGCGAGCTTATTAAAAATGGCTTTCTGAACTTCGCTCTCGACAGAGTTAATCAACGTCTCTGCTAACACGGCTTGCGCTTTTAACGCTTCTTGATAATGCTGCTGATATTTAAGCGCTACATCAGAGGCATAACCCTTTGCCAGCGCTTCAAGCATGCGCTTTTGACCGGATGCAAGATCCGCCCAATGCTGCTTATCTTTTTTGTCTTGTTGAGTGACGATGTCGTCGTGAACGGTAAAGCTATAATGATCACCCGCGGCAACTCGATTCCAACGAGCCGTTAGGATCTTACGATCAATTTCTCGCTCAGGTAGCTTGAGAACGCCAAACCAATCAATCAGGCTCATCACCGTAGCAAAGCGGTCGTAGGACGTTTTCGTTTCATCTTCAAAGGTTTGAGCCACATCATTTGCCCACAACCCCACGGCAATGGTATCGCCTACTGGTCCTAACGCTTCTAGCGCACCCTTGGCAAAACCTGTCGTCGAATGCCCGATTGTCGCAAGCAAACTCGCCGCTTCTTCGGATTCAAGAACCGCAACATTGGCAGGACCGACCTCAAGTAGAGATGCAGTTTCTGGGAAAACTTCATCTGCCTCAGCAAGCGAAGGTCGCGCGTCTGCGTGGTGTTCGGGCGCAGACAAAAATAAATCTTGTGGCGTTAGGTCTTCACTGAAGTTTCGGTAATTTGACTTACGTATATCGTGGAAGCTCTCACGATCCAGTACGTTGTATTCATCACCAATATTACAAACTTCAAAAGCACTAACACAGGGGGAAGCAATGGCACACGCCAATACCAATTTTCGTAACTTCATATAATTATCCTTGGTTTGAGAAGTTATTCGCTTCTTGCAGGAAGCAGCAAGCCTCCGGGTTACTTATTCGCAACCGGAAATTAAACGTTTTTAATTAAGGTGCTCTCGTGGGCAAACGTTGAGAGCAGAGAGACTTAGAGCTAAGCCTTTGGTTGATGCCGAGGGATCATTGATTTCATAGACAGCCAAACTTTTGTTGTTGTGTTTTATTACCTCCTGCGTACATGACAGTCTGTTAGGAAAGAGGCTATCAAGGTTGCAAGGGCGCTATTTTTTATTGTTTTTATAAAATTTCGCAAAACATTAAACCAGCAGCCCAGTTGCGGCAATGCACCTTATCTCAACTTGTTGTAAGTGATTCGCCACTTAAGGTAATGATAAGTAAGACATTAAAATTAATAAGGACAAATTATGGGAACGCTCCCAACACGGATAATAATAACAATATAGATTACTGTTTCTGTTTGATTATCTTTAGGTCAGGTTAGGCAGAGATTGTTAGTTACAAGAGAACCAATAGTGTCTTTTTGGACAAAAGAGGATGTAGATAGTGCAAAACGCCAAATAATAATACGCCAATATTATTCGGTATGACTATTATTAAGACGCTGTTTTATAACAATTTAATATTTCAATTACTCATTAATTACGATGATAAATAGTCAATATCTCACAAAATGAAGAGAAGTAAGCCATTGCACCAACTATATTTAGCCTCAAACGATACATTTGAACTATGATTTATTGATAAAAGCGCCTATTTTCCTAGGTATTTCCAAGCCAACGATGAACGAGTGGACTGTGGCTTTATTCACCCCCCTTGTCGTCTCATTGTTAAGATGCTGTGAACTTTCCACTGGATGGACCATTGGCAGGAAGATATTCGCCTATAATCCCTGACAGTTTCGGTTACTACGTAAAAATTATGTTTCTAACACCTTATTTTTCAAACAATAATCACCAATTCCAATTTACTCGCGAGCAAGCAAGTCACTTTGCCAAGCGCGTAGCTGGTGATTACAACCCTATTCATGATGAAGACAACAAACGCTTTTGTGTTCCAGGAGACCTGCTTTTTGCAGTGTTACTGAGCAAAGAAGGTGTGAGCCAAAAAATGCGTTTCGATTTCTCAGGAATGGTAAGCGATGGCGTTGCACTTCACATTGAAAATAAGTGTGAAAAAGAAAGTGCGGTCGTCAATGAAGCAGGCAAAGAGTACCTACACATGTCTCGCGAAGGTGAAACCAACCGCGATGCTGCATTTATTGAACACGTAGTAACAAACTACGTTCAGTTCTCTGGCATGAACTTCCCACACATTATGGTTCCTCTTATGGAAGAGAAACAAATGATGATCAACTGCCAGCGCCCTCTTGTTATCTACGAGAGCATGGAAGTGGAATTTAACCGTCTCGATCTGACTCACCCGGAAGTCGATTTTACTGGCGCGACTTTTGATGTAGAAGGTAAACGCGGTGTGGTAACGCTAAACTTTGCATTCAAACAAGACGGCGAAGTGGTAGGCAAAGGGATCAAGCGAATGGTGGCAAGTGGCCTTAAGCCATACGACCAAGATGCGGTAGACGATTTGGTTCAACGCTTCAACGAGCGTAAGGACGCCTTTCTAGCAAAGTTCGCTAAGGCAGCTTAGTTCTTAACAGACAAAGTCTCTGCCGACCAATTTCAAAACCAAATTCATAAGAAAGCCCAGCGACTTTGCTGGGCTTTCTTTTTATCTGTGTTTTTCTTTTTATCTGCGGTTTGTTTTACTGTCATCAAATCCAGCGACGTACTTGATTCTTATAATCTAAATAGTCTTCACCAAACAATCGCTCTAATGCTCGCTCCTCTGGCTTAATTTGAAAGCGATTCATGTAAGCAACAAACAATACGCCACATAAGATAACACTGAGGTGTTGCCACCATAATCCAATCGCAATGATGACAAGCAATAGCGCGACGTACATTGGATTACGTGTGTAAGCGAACACACCAGTATCCACCACCAACGAAGCAGTTTCTGGTTTAACTGGGTTAACGGTCGTCTTAGCTTTTCGAAACTCGTAAACACCAGCAATACCAACAACCCCCGCGATCAAAGTTAGCCCAGCGGTAACAAACTCAACAAACGGCACAGTAATTTTCATTTCTGGCATGGCTTCTTTCAGCCAGTACATCAGAAGCACCATCAGCAAAAACAAAGCGACAGGTGGCACTTTAAGCTCAAGCTTTTTCAATTTTCATATCCTTATGAAAGCGTCTGCGTGTCAAAAATGAACGCGAGTTATAAGTGATAAAAAGCCCAGTAAAACTGGGCTTACGAAGCTATTTATACCAAGGTTAGCAAAGCTTGAACCGGATGCTTAGGTTTTACCCCGTCAAAGCGTTTGACCTGGCTTCGACATGAGTAGCCAGTGATGAGACATCTTTCATTGTCTAACTTATCTAGATTAGGCTTCCAACTCAGATCAAAGATATCCCGCGACATGGTTAGCTTATCCACTTCATGACCAAATGTACCCGCCATACCACAACACCCGACGGGTACTGTATTTAGTATCGCCCCAAAGTGAGCGAAAATAGCCCCCCACTCCTTCTCAGCATTTGGCATTTTGGTTTTCTCAGTACAATGCGCGAACAAGTACCAAGGTGCTTCCTCTTTCGACTCTAATGTCTGGAACTCGCTTAATCTTGGGTGGAGCCATTCATGAGCGGTCAACACATCAAAATCACCACGTTTACTGCCCAATACCTCGGCATATTCGTCTCGATAACAAAGTACCAGCGCAGGATCGACACCAACCATAGGGATATCCAAATCCGCAACCATTTCTAAGAACTTTGCAGTGTCTTGTGCGGTGCTCTTGAATTGGCGTAAGAAACCCTTAATGTGCTGTGCTTTGCCATTTGGTTTAAACGGTAACAACACAGGATTCATACCGAGCTTTCTGACGAGCTTGATGAAGTCTTCCACTACTTCAGCATCGTAATAGCTGGTAAAAGGGTCTTGTACAATTAGTACATACTTTTGCTTGTCCTCAGAAGGCAAACCACTCAACGCTTGCAGATCGTAAGCTGTAGTTAACGTCTCTACTCGCTCTTTCAAGGTCGGTACAGACAGCAGCGGTGCATCAACATATCCGACTGTCGACGCAGTCAAACTTTGCACCCAAGATTGCTTAAGCACACCATTTACTACACTCGGCGCTTTTGCCATCAATGGCAGCATGGATTCAATGTTCGATACCAAATAGTCTTTAACTGGACGTTGGTAACGTGAGTGATAAATATTAAGAAAGCGAGAACGGAAGCTCGGTACGTCAACTTTAATTGGACATTGGCTAGCACACGCTTTACACGCTAAACAGCCGTTCATGGCTTCATACACTTCATGAGAGAAGTCATACTCGTGACGACGATTAATCGAATGGCGGACTCGGTCAATCATGGTTTTGATGGACGTTTTGTTTTCCAGAGTTTGTTTTTCTAGATCGAGAATATCGATGCCTTGCTCTGTTAGTTGGCGTAGCCATTCACGAACTAAACCCGCACGCCCTTTTGGCGAATGACGACGGTCTGCAGTGACTTTCATTGAAGGACACATAGGCGAGCTGGTGTCGTAGTTAAAACACAAGCCGTTACCGTTACACTCCATCGCTTGCTTGAAGCTATCACGTACCTGAACATCAATCTGGCGATCGAAGTAACCACGTTTGGTATCGGTGACTTTGACAAGCTCTGCATCGCTATTTAGCGGCGTACAGATTTTGCCTGGGTTCATTTTGTTATGAGGGTCGAACGCGGCTTTAACACGGCGCAATTCAGTAAAGAGTTCTTCACCAAAGAACTCAGGGCCATACTCAGAGCGGAAACCTTTACCGTGCTCGCCCCACATTAAACCTCCGAATTTTGCCACCAACTTAACGACTTCATCTGAGATTTCATGCATCAAAGCTTCTTGGTGAGGATCGCACAGATCCAATGCCGGTCGAACATGGAGAACACCAGCATCTACGTGGCCAAACATGCCGTAGTTAAGTGATTTTGCGTCTAGCAACTCGCGAAACTCAACGATAAAGTCCGCTAAGTTTTCTGGCGGAACACAAGTGTCCTCAGCAAACGCGACTGGTTTCGCACGCCCTTTCGCAGCACCCAATAGACCCACGGCTTTTTTACGCATGTTGTAGATACGACCGATACTCGCCACATCACTGCATACTTGGTAGCCAATGATGCCCGCTTCTTCCGTTTCTAGCATGCTATCGAGCTTGGCCGTTAGAAACGCGACTTGAGAAGCAACCTCTTCTTCATCCTGACCAGCGTACTCAACCATATTAATGCCAAGCATCTCTTTATCAGGTACGTCAGTAATCAAATCACTGACGGTGTGCCAAACAATGTCTTGCTTCGCCAAGTTCAGAACTTTTGAATCCACGGTCTCAACGGACAACGCTTTTGCTTCCACCATAAATGGCGCATTACGTAGAGCCGAATCAAAACTGTTGTATTTGACATTAACCAGAGTTCGCGCTTTAGGAATGCGGGTTAGGTTGAGCTTCGCTTCGGTGATGAACGCCAATGAGCCCTCAGCGCCACACAAAACACGAGTGATATCGAAGCTGTCTGCCTCTTCATCAAATGCGTTTTTAAGGTCATAGCCGGTTAAGAAGCGGTTTAGCGGAGGAAACTTGTCGTTAATTTGCTGGCGTTTGTCACGACACACAGATTCCGTTACACGCATTGCCGTGTCAGCAAATTCGCCTTCAGTCGGCAAACCGTGAGAAAGGTCAGACTCTAAGATTGAACCATCGGCAAAAACAGCTTGAAGAGAAAGAACGTGATCAGACGTTTTACCGTATTTTAGCGAGCCTTGACCGGAAGCATCGGTATTGATCATACCGCCAATCGTTGCCCGATTACTGGTCGATAAATCTGGGGAGAAGAAATAACCATAAGGACGAACGGCATCGTTCAATTGGTCTTTGACGACACCCGTTTGAACGCGAACCCATCCCTCTTGCTCGTTCACTTCTAAGACTTTGTTCATGTGGCGAGACAAATCAACCACAATGCCTTTGGTTAACGACTGACCGTTAGTGCCAGTGCCGCCACCACGAGGAGAGAACGTAATACGCTCATATTCCTCTTTGTTGCTCAATTTACCGATGAGCGAGACATCTTGGGTGGTTTTGGGGTGTACAACGGCCTGAGGGAGTTGCTGATAGACACTGTTATCAGTGGCTACTGCGAGACGACTAGAGTACTGGCTTTCAATATCGCCAGTAAACCCGGAGTGCTCGAGTTCTTTGAAAAAACTCAGAACGAGAGGATCGACATCCGTTTGCGAGTGTAATCTTGGTAACATTTGCTTCCTGCCCCTACTGCGCTGATCCAATCAGCTGCGGGTTATCTAATTTTTAGTCATCCACGCATTTTCGACCCGCAGCCATAAAACTGAGACCGAGACGAGGATGAAGTTGTTTTCTTTGAATTACGTCACTTTACAACATTTAAAAAGGCGTTCAAATCAGAATCTCTATACAAGATTTAAACTTATGCTTTATTTTTTAAGGCTTGATGCCTTACATTGAAGGGGAAATAGCCTTTCAATATGAGCTTTCAGGATGAAAAAAAATAAAGTTGTAACCACTGAAGATATCCTTCTAAAACTTTGCCAGTCGGTTTCTGGCGTTCTTACTTCGGCAACCTCTTCTCAAGTTAACTACTCTGCAATGGTACAAAAGATCAATAAAACCAGCCTCAAGCCGGATTTTGGTTGTTTTGTACTGTTTGATGGTGGCTTCACAGGTCTTGTAGTGATTAACTTTACCGCAAAAGCAGCACTTGAGATCTACACCAACTACATGCGCAATATGGGCATGCCAGAAGAGGAACTGGCGATCTCACACACATCAGATGAAGTCGGTGATGTACTGGGTGAACTGATGAATCAACTAGTGGGTGATTTCACGAACAAGATTCGTAAAGAGCTACAAACCAATATTACGCAGAACCAACCAAAAATGCTGTCGCTCAATAAGCAAGTGATTCTGCAAGTTGATACCAACCTCGATCGACCTCAAGCACGCCGCGTGACCTTCTCAACAGCGAATAACAACATCTTCTACCTTGAGCTTGCGATGGACAAAACTGAATTTATCCAACTCGAAGAGTTTGAAGTGGCAGAAGATGAAAGCCCAGATGATATTTTAGAAGCCACTCGCAAAAGTATGGAAGACAAGAAAGCATCGGAAGCAGCTAGTTCCAAAAGCGATGCCGATGACCTACTCGACCAACTCGGTTTGTAATTCAACTTCCCACCAAAGCCCCTGTCATTAAAGGGGCTTTGTTTTTCTCGCTGCCTTTCTCCTACTCCCGTTATTCCGTTTTTGACTGAAAAAAGGTAATATATCCGACTTCCTAAATTTCCGTTCTCGTTATTGGTCGTCGATGGATAAACAAAAAGCTCTGAAAAAAATCGCCAAGTGCTTAGAACTGGGCAACTCCGCCAACGTAAATGAGGCTGCAAACGCTATCAAGATGGCGCACCGCCTTATGCTTAAGTATGGCTTGGATAAAGATGATATTGAGTTTATCAAAATGGGTAAAACTCAATCTTCGCATCTGCTGCCAGCAAACATCAGTTCAACGCTGTTGCGCGTGATTCGTGGTATCAATACCAAATTTGGTGTTGAAGCCGTCTTGTTGAATCACAAAGGGCTTAAACGCGTCGAATTTATCGGAGAGGCTGACCGCGCTATTTTCGCGGCCTTTGCGTTCGATATTATCTACCGTGAAATGAACGAGAGCACCGGACAATTCCGCAATAGTTTTGCCGGTTCTGGGACCTCTTCAATGGAAGTAACGCGCCGCGTAAACTCATTTGTTTCTGGCTGGGTTGAAGGTGCGTTGGAAAAACTGCCTGTTATCTCTCCAGATGAAGAGTCAGCCAATAAAATCAATAATTACATTGATAAAGAATTTAAAAACATCGATCGCGAAACGTTCAAGCAACAGCTCAGAGAAGCGATGAAAAACCTAACTGCAGATTACGAAGTTGGGTTAAAAAAAGGTCGTAAGGTTTCCGTCAACCGTGGCGTTGGTGGTGAACAAGCGAGAAAGATGTTAGACAATCCGTCTAAATAATTGCACAAACGGTTATAACATCAGCAACTATAAGAAAAAGCTTACAAAGCTTCTATCAATCTGACGTTCGCATAACAAATATCAATACCTACTCATTCATAATTCGCATCCCATTATGAGGCGCAATTGCGCCTCAGCTTATACGGAGATTTTCCCTTGAAAAAGATGTCTATTGCACTTGCGCTAGTGCTAGCTCTTACTGGCTGTCAAGCAACTCAACGCCAAAACGCAACCACAGGTGAATACGAGACTAACTCGACCACACAAGGTGCACTGATCGGTGCTATCGCTGGTGCGGCTATCGGTTTGGCAACAGGTGATGACGCAAAAGAACGTCGTAAACACGCTCTAATTGGTGCGGCTGCTGGCGGTGCTACTGGCGCAGGTGTTGGCTACTACTTCGATCAACAAGAAGCAGAGCTACGTCGCGCACTATTGAATTCAGGTGTACAAGTAGAACGTGTTGGTGAAAACCAGCTGCTACTTCGCATGGAAAACGGTATTGGTTTCTCTTCAAGTTCTTACCAACTGGACGCAAGCATCCACAACACACTACGTGGCGTTGCTCGTATCCTCGTTGAATACCCGGATACAAGCCTCGTGATCGACGGTTACACAGACAGCACTGGTAGTGACTCTTACAACCAAACACTGTCTGAGCGTCGCGCAGAATCGGTACGTCAGTTCCTAGTATCACAAAACGTAGCACCAGGTCGTGCAATTGCACGTGGCTACGGCGAGCGAAACCCAATTTGCTCTAACCAAACTTCTGAAGGTCGTGCTTGCAACCGCCGTGTTGAAATCCAGATCTTGCCACTGAAGTAATTTGGTTGCACCATATCGGTAATAACAATGATTACCGGAGCAGGTCTAGCGTCGTTCGCTAGACCTGACATACCCAATGTCTTTCAGAACCACAGCCCTCACCTTTGCTTTAAGTGCCTGCCTTACGAGCACTGCATTTGCTTCTCAGAACCCGACACAACCTGAAGCCCAATTCGAGCTTGCGCAGCAACTGGTTTTGAAACCCAATCCAGAATCACCTACTGACGCACGTTATTGGCTAGAGCAAGCGGCACATCAAGATTACTTACCTGCTCAAAAACAATTAGCAGAAGATTACGCTCGTGGTTTAACTGGCAACACGGATTTCACCCAAGCGATTTATTGGTTCACTTCTGTTGCGTTAAACGATCCTACCGACCGTGGCTTTTTGTTGGCTGATTTTGTCCAGCACCATCAAGCAAAAGTATCGAATTCCGATCTCGTCGAAGCTTGGTATCAATTGTCTGCACTTAAAAACCCTCAGGCAGAAGAAGCCTATAACCAGTTTTTGGAAGATCGCTTCAATCAACTCAGAGCCAAACAAGTTTCTGAAATTGTAGAGTTGGATAAGCAAGCCATTGACGAAGAACAGAAAGAGACCATTGAAATTCAACAAGCAAAGAGAGCTGAAAACTTCAACGTTTGGTATGCCTCTGGCGCTCTGGGCTTTGCTCTACTTCTTGGTGGCGGTGCATTCGGTTACCGCAGGCACACACAAAAGGCCAAAGCCACTGCAGCAAATGAAGTGTCACGCTCTCTGCAATTAGAGACACAAGTGAAAGAACTTCAATTTGCCAATAAACAACTTAAGCGCCAACTCGAAAAAGTATTTAAAGAGTTTAAGAAGATAAAAGGTCAATCTGAGAACCAAAAACTTCTCGTCGCTTGTGCGATGTTTGGCTATACCCCGCAAACTATTCCAGACAGTAAAGCAGTGAAGTTGCGCTACAGACAATTATCTAAACTCTATCACCCTGATTCTAGAGGCTCGGAAGAAGAGATGAAGCGTTTAAATCAGGCGTTTAAAACCATTTCACAAAATGTTACAAAAGAGTAAAAATAAGCCACGCACCTTTATCTTACGAGCCTTTCAACCTCACAAATCAAGGCTCGCAATCGATCTCCCTCTCAAACAAATTAACAGACATTTAACCTGGCTATCTTTTGTATGCCATAATGTTGGGCGAAAAATAACACCTAACGACTCAAAATTTATGTAGGTGGGGAGAAAATCAATGTTCACTGAAGAAGGCACCTGTGACTGGTGTAAAAAACCTAGCTTTGTAACTCGTCATGATTATGTCGACGGCAAGTACCATAGCTCATGCAAATCCTGTTACGACATCGCAAAAATAGATGTTCGCCTGTTTAACCAAGGCGAAATGCAAATGCGCGAACGCATGACACAACGAGCAAGCTAACAAGAGCAAATCAACGGAACTGATTTTCAAGAGCGCCTTTTTGTAAGGCGCTTTTTTGATCCCACTTCAATACTTATTTCATCGCGGTTTTCTAGAAGGAATTCATATTCCCTATCCCTCTGGTGCTTCTCAGCCTATTAATTAACCAATTAAAAACGATGTCACTTATTTCATAGTGAACACGATTGTTTTCCTAGTTACCGAGTCAAACCCTCGATTTATCTGGAGTATAGTTTTGTCGCTCAAACAAAAAAACAGGTGACCATATGTACACAGATGAAGCGGAAGCAATTATTGCTAGCCAGCCTCCTGAAGCCGTTGCAACTGGCGAGTTGATGGTTTTGAAAAATACAATTAAAAGAAAAGTCTCTGGCCCTAACAGAAGCCGATTATTGCGATTAGCAAACTCCGAACTTGGCAGTTTATGCTCCCGCGCCAATTCAGGTAACATCGAACAAATTCGCACTATGTTTCAAACTATGGTTCAGCTTGTAAGGGCTGGCAGCATCGGCCTATTTGAAACAGAAATCGCACGTGCAAAAACCGAATTCTAACCATTATTAAACATCGATCCTTGTATTTTCAGGCTGCGTAATCGCAGCCTGCTTTTTATCATTGTCTGTAAAAGCAAAGCGCTTTCTTGAACGTTCTGCCTCTGCCTTTCTTGTTTTCTCTTCCTTTCTTCTTCCTCAAAAGCACTAACACTACTGTGTGCCATCACGAAAAAGCACTGTATAAACCAGTTAAAACCACTGTGTAGCTAAGCCGAAATTACTGTATATACAGTAGTAACCACCTGCATATACAGCTCCGGAATGCAGGTGACCTCACATTTCACCATGTTTATCAAACATATCAAAAACCGAATTTTATATATTAGTTTCAATGACTTAGATAAAAACCAACTCATAAGTAAGGGAAAGTTTTTCAACTCAATTCATAAAAATCGGTTGATCAGGCATCAAAAACAAACTACTGTATAGACATACAGCATGTATAAAGGAACAGTAAGATGCAGTTACAAACTCAATCTCATACATACTCTCGCTACAACGTATTGGCACAAGCAACACAACCTATCGATGTGTCGGACCAACTTCTTTCTAAGTTGGCAGTCTTGTCTCAACAACAGCAATGGATTCTGTTTACCGCCGAGTGCCCTCGTCCTGATTTTGAGCAACTTGCTGCTTCCCACATTCGCTGTCAAAACATCATTCAGATGAAGCCGTCTCAACAGCTCTCTGAAGTGGAGATCGTGATTAAAGCTATTCAGTCTGGTAACGCTAGCGCTGTCGTCGCATCGAACAAGATTGCGTTAATGAATCAATCAATGCTTCGCGATATTGCTCAACGTTATCAGTGTGAAGTCTTTTTCGTCGAAGGCAGAGTGAACAAGTACCACTAACAAGATCGACGTTATCCATCCTGCATCTCGCCTCCTTTTAAGGAGGCTTTTTTTGTGCTTTAACAAATTAAGGCAAACGTTTGCTTTTTCTCTGGCGAGTTAAAATAGTTCTGGTATGATGCCCTCATTCGATTTATTCAGCGTGCTCTTTTCGTTGGATATCTTCTCTTTATGACGTTTGATTAAGATGATAGGAATGTCGCAATGAGCCTTGCTAATCAAGTACTTGCCGTCAATGACGACCTGCCAATTCGCACCCACAAGCCTGTTCACAGCGGAAAAGTTCGCTCTGTTTACTGGTTAACTGAAGAAGACAGCGCACGACTGATCAAAGAAAAAGGATACGATGTCGCTACTGATGCCCCACTGGCCATCATGGTGATCAGTGACCGTATCTCTGCATTCGATTGTATCTGGCACGGCGAAGGTGGACTCAAAGGCGTTCCGGGTAAAGGCGCGGCACTCAACGCGATCTCTAACCACTGGTTCAAATTGTTCAAAGACAACGGCCTTGCTGATAGTCATATCTTGGACATCCCTCACCCATTCGTTTGGATCGTACAAAAAGCGAAGCCAGTGAAGATTGAAGCAATCTGCCGTAAGTACATCACGGGTTCTATGTGGCGTGCCTACGCAAATGGCGAGCGTGAATTCTGTGGTATTGAGCTTCCTGAAGGTCTTGAGAAAGATAAAGCCCTACCTGAATTACTAATGACACCTTCAACTAAAGGTATCTTGAAAGGTATTCCAGGCGTTCCTGAAGCGGATGACGTGAACATCACTCGCCAAAACATCGTGGAGAACTATGAAGCTTTCAACTTCTCAAGTGCAGAAGACATTGCGCAATACGAAAAGCTATTGAAAGAAGGCTTTAATGTGATCAGCGATGCGCTTGAAGCCGTTGACCAAACGTTCGTAGATACTAAGTTTGAATTTGGCTATGTGCACGACGCTGCCGGTAACGAAAAGCTAATTTACATGGATGAAGTCGGTACGCCTGATTCGTCACGTATTTGGGATACAAAAGAATACCAAGCCGGAAACATCGTTGAAAACTCGAAAGAAGGTTTCCGTCAGTTCTTATTAAACCACTTCCCTGATCCTGATATTCTGCTTAACAAAGAGCGCATGCCCGAGCGTGACGCCCTTGCTCGTGATAACGATCTGCCAGTAGATTCTTTGATGGACATCTCTCGCACGTATATCGGCATCGCAGAAAAAATTACAGGGCAGCCAATCAAGTTGAGCAATAATCCGAAAGCAGAGATCATCGAAATCTTGAGCAAAGAATACGGTTTGATTGATTAAGCTTTACTCGCTCAACGCTGAGTAAAAAACGAATACAAAAAGGAGCTAAGCTAAAACACAGCATTGGTTCTCAGGTTTACAACAGGTAATAAAAAAGCGACCGAATACTCGATCGCTTTTTTGATTGGGGGAAGGTATAGCTTTAGTGTTAGAACTTCAAATTAAGGACATCTTGCTCTGTGGTATCTACTTTTAGTTTACTTCTAGATTCAATGTACTCGATTTGTTTTAAGTCTAACGAATAAGGCATAACTACACGTAATTCATGGATTCCTTCATGTTTTGCAAGCTTTGCCAACATCACTAAATTGGATTCATCGCTCTGACGTGAAGACATCGATTTTAATGCAGCGTCCCAAAGGCGATCCTCTGGTTGGCTCAATTCCGCGATGTTCTGTTTCCACATCATGCCAAAAATGGGCGCGATGGTGGCGAACGCTTCCAGAAAGGTCCACTTCTTACTTCCCGTTGCCCCTAGGAAGCTGGTGTAGTCGAATTCAATGCATGTCTTTCCTTGTTGCTCCATCCTATGCCTCGACACTCTGAAATGAGATATACAAAATATCGTTCAATTACTTTGATATAGCAATAGGATATAAAACAATGGTCTTTTATGCCCTTATTTAACCTCAAAAGGAAATATTAAAACCAGCTTTGTAACAAATGATGTACAGCTTCGCCATATATAAGCATCCAATTGATTAATATTTTCAACGCTTAACTAAAAACGTTGCTAAGCACACCAAGCAAATAAAAGACCTTTATAAATTCACCAATCGAATACCAAGCCCCACGCGAGTTTGAGAGTGATCATAGTCGATGAGCGTTTCGCCATAACCATGGTATCCCTGAACATACAGACCAAGGATGTCGTTAAAGTACAAGGTATAACCTAACTCGATGCCACCTTTATCATCAGCAAAGTTGTAAAAGCCTCGAGTATTGAACACACCAGCGCCAGTGTAGACCTTTGCCCAAAGTTCATAAGGCGCATAGTAGTCTTCCATTTCATCATTTTCAGTGGTGATTACCCACCAAGCGTGTGCACCGTATTCCACAGGGCCTGAAAAACGTTCGGCGGCGATATATAACCTATCCCAACTGCGAGAAAGCTTACTTGATTGACCATTTGATTCATGCTTATAGCCCGCTTCTAAGTGGTTGAATAAAAACATGTTGGATTGGTGCGCGAGAAATACTTGAGGTTTGTAATTGGTCTCTCTGAACGGAGAAGATATGTCAGAGTTAGCAAGTTGCCAGAGAGATTTTTGTGTGTATGCACCCATTAGCGCAGTACCAGAGTTAAATCGATAAAATGGAATCGAAGCGGAGATTTGAAACTTCACTTCAAAATGCTGTAATGAGTCCATTTCAGAACCGAGTTCATTGTAAGCATCTTGATTAATGTCTGAGGTGTATGTACCGAGGACATAGTTATCTTCGTAAGTGGAGATGTGATTAATACTTTTTCCGTAAGCCAATACGGGGCATAACAATAGTGGAATTGCTTTATACTTCATCGTTTTCCTTCACGCCGCTCAACAAGAGCGGCAAATTCATTCCTTATCGCCTAAAAACAGGCCATAAACTTCAAGGGAAACGAGGTCAAGCAAATACTGTTCCGGATTGTGTTACTTCACATCTAATACTCTGCTGGCTTTCTTGTATTGCACTTTCCAACCAGACCAACGTGGCAACTCCCAGCGTTTAGGATCCCCTTTTCGACCTCCTTCGGCGTAGATAACCTGCACGAGCTTGCGTGATACAAAATACTCAACATCCAGTTTTAGCTCTGCAAGTACAAGTTTAAGTGGATAGCGTTCAACAAAGTCATCGTATTCCCACTCAGGGATGCCCTCGAACGGGATGTCATCGGCTGCAAACAGCTCGATATCTTCCACACTTTCTACACCAAGCGTTTCCAGTTGTTCGACTAACCAAGTAACGAAAGACAAACCGTTGAGTTCCGTTTTTTCAATAGGCTCAGGATTTAACCCAAGCGCGTTATAGATCTTCCAGTGCTGAATTTGCTGTTTTCTCAATGGAGCAAAACCGGGCAATAGCGTTTCGTCTTCAATCATCTCAACGATAGATTGGACGGCAACTTCGCCTTCAAGCGCTTGATATTCCGTACAAATGGTTCGTCCTGCATAGACCAAATGCATGGTCGCTCGTGGGGCTTCTTCCTCATAATTGGTTTCGCCCTGTTGCCACTCACCAAGCTCTAATTCGCGCAGCAGATTGAGGGACACAGGTAGCATTACGGAGGCAAGATTGAGCGTCTGTTTTACGCCTCTTCCGGGTACACTGTGGCTACCTAGCACCAAAGCTGCCTCACTTTTTTCGGGGAAACGGCTATTGCGCCCAACCATCATTTCCAACAAACCATTGCCTAGCGCGTCACGACGTCGTTCTCGGCGAACAAATACAAGTTCTGGATGCAACGTAGCAATGGCTTTGGTCAACTCTTCGCGTTTGTATCGCGATGCGACTTCAAGATCAGGCAATTCAAACACTTCTCGCATTTGCTTTGCTAACCCTTGCGCTTCTTCAAGCACGCTTGCATCAAGATTAATGCCGGGAAGTTGTTCCCCTCGCACCAAGCGAATCATCAACGAGGCATCGCAGCCAAATGGCTCTTCTTGCGCTAATGCTTCGGCTGACTCACCACCTTGCAATTGATACAACTGAGCGGGCACAGAAAGCGCTGCCGCTAAATCGATCATCGCTTCTCGTTCTGATTTGGTTTGGATACGAGTCACTAAGTCTGCAAATAAGGCATCAATTGGTAGAGGGTACACTTTTTTACCGTGCTCGGTGATGTCACCTTGCTCGTCTATCGCTGCCATCCTCTGCAGGGTTTGGAGTGCTGAGTTAAGTGACTTTTCAGGTACAGAATCGAGGAAGGAAAGTTCGGAAAGTCTGTATCCACAACAAGCCGCAGCGAGCATTGGTTCTACGAGTTCTTCACGATGCAATTCAGGCGGCGTCACCAGCTCCAACGGTGCATGCTCACCAAACAAGCGAATACACGCCCCTTCAGCAACACGGCCTGCTCGACCCATTCGCTGCGCCGCGCTGGCTTTGGAAATGTTACTTAACGTCAGAGCTGTTCGTCCATTTCGTTGTAAGGTTCTGCGTTCCAAACCACTATCGATGACCACGCGGATGTTTGGAATGGTCAGAGAGGTTTCTGCAACGTTGGTTGCCAACACCACTTTACGTTGCTTTTGTACCGTCAACGCACGATAGCGCTCTTCATCACTCACCGATGCATGCAGCTTCACGACCATCACATCATCAATACTTTGCAGCATTTGCGCACATTGAGTGATCTCTTTTCGACCCGGTAAGAAAACGAGAATATCGCCCTCTTCGTCTTCGAGTGCTTCTTTTACTGTGCGCACAACATCATTCTCACAACCTTTCTTGTTCGGCAAGTAACGACTGTCCATTGAGCGATGAGTCAAGGTGACAGGAAAACAACGACCTTCTGATCGTAGGCGCTTGGCATCCAAGTAGTTCGCTAGCTTTTCGCCTTCTAAAGTGGCTGATGTGACAATCAGACGGTGCTGTTTTTCTTGCTTTAAAATCGCGGTAAGGAGATCAATGTCCCAGCGGCGTTCATGAAATTCGTCCACCATCACGATATCGAAGCTAGCCAGTTTGTCTTCCGCGAACCAACGCAGCGCAACACCGGGCGTCACGAACACGACTTTAGTCTTTTCATCATAGTGTGCGTGAAGCTTTATCGCGTAACCAATCTGTTTACCTAGAGGTTGACCAGATTGCTCGGCAAGAAATTCAGCTAACGAGGTACAAGCGATTCGGCGTGGCTCAATCACCAATACTCGACCGTGATTGGCAGCCCAAAGTGGCAATCGCGTGGATTTACCTGAGCCAGTTTCGGCCTCAACCACCAAATGATGGTGATTCACGAGTTGGTCAAATTCCGCTTGTAAGCTATCGATAGGTAATTGAGACATAAAAGATAAGAACGTGATAATGGATTGCGAGGCATTATACCTGAGTGAGAAATTCCTGCTTTAGGAATCGTTTCTGGCCATTTAATGACAGTATTAATGTTTCAGTGACGATATTTTCGTCGGGAATTGGATTTTTTTGCGACATTACGTTGATGTGCATCAACGAATGTTTACAACTAAATAGTGAACCCGTTAGAATTTTGCACGCATCCTTCAACCCTACATTTAAGGCACCCAATGAACAACGACAAGCGCCCACTCTATATCCCATATGCGGGTCCGGCTCTTTTAGCGACCCCTCTTTTGAACAAGGGCAGTGCGTTCTCCGGAGAAGAACGTAGTTCATTCAACTTGGAAGGTCTTCTACCAGAGACGACTGAAACCATCCAAGAGCAAGTAGAGCGTGCGTACCAACAGTACAAAAGCTTTGAAAGTGACATGGACAAGCACATTTACCTGCGCAACATCCAAGACACGAACGAAACGTTATTCTACCGCCTAGTTCAAAACCACATTTCTGAGATGATGCCGATCATCTACACACCAACCGTTGGTGCAGCGTGTGAGAACTTCTCAAACATCTACCGTCGTGGCCGTGGCCTGTTCATCTCTTACCCGAACCGTGACCGTATCGATGACCTGCTAAACAACGCAGCAAACCACAACGTTAAAGTAATCGTAGTAACTGATGGCGAACGTATCTTGGGCTTGGGTGACCAAGGTATCGGCGGCATGGGTATTCCAATCGGTAAGCTTTCTCTGTACACAGCGTGTGGTGGTATCAGCCCGGCTTACACACTACCAATCGTACTTGATGTGGGTACTAACAACCCGCAACGTCTTGCAGACCCAATGTACATGGGTTGGCGTCATCCTCGTATCACTGGCCCTGATTACGATGCGTTTGTTGAAGAGTTTATCCAAGCAGTACAACGCCGTTGGCCAGATGCCCTGATCCAGTTCGAAGACTTTGCACAGAAAAACGCAATGCCACTTCTAGAGCGCTACAAAGATCGCATTTGTTGTTTCAACGATGACATTCAAGGTACGGCGGCAGTTACAGTAGGCTCTCTACTGGCGGCATGTAAAGCGGCAGGCACTAAACTGTCTGATCAGCGCATTACTTTCTTGGGTGCTGGTTCTGCTGGTTGTGGTATTGCTGAAGCGATCATCGCGCAAATGGTATCGGAAGGAATCTCTGATAAGAAAGCACGTTCGCAAGTTTACATGGTTGACCGTTGGGGTCTGTTACAAGAAGGCATGCCTAACCTTCTTGATTTCCAACAGCGCTTGGTTCAGAAGTTCGAAAACACGAAGAAGTGGGAAAATGAAGGAAATGGTTTCTCACTTCTTGATGTGATGCACAATGCGAAGCCAACCGTGCTAATTGGTGTGTCTGGTGCCCCTGGTCTCTTCAGTGAAGAAGTGATCAAAGAGATGCACAAGCACTGCGCGCGTCCGATTGTGTTCCCGCTTTCGAACCCAACAAGCCGCGTAGAAGCAACACCAAATGACATCATTCGTTGGACAAACGGTGAAGCGTTAGTTGCAACAGGTAGCCCATTTGAGCCAGTGGTGCATGAAGGCAACACTTACCCTATCGCGCAATGTAACAACAGCTACATCTTCCCTGGTATTGGTTTGGGTGTGCTTGCAGTAAATGCGAAGCGCGTAACGGACGAAATGTTGATGGAATCAAGCCGCGCATTGGCAACATGCTCACCATTAGCGATCAACGGCAACGGTGCTTTGCTTCCACCACTAGAAGAAATTCACTTGGTATCGAAGAAGATTGCATTCGCTGTTGCGAAGAAAGCGATTGAGCAAGGTGTCGCGCTAGAAATCACTGATGAAGCGCTAAATGACGCGATTGACCAAGCCTTCTGGCAACCGGTTTACCGTCGTTACAAACGCACAGCATTCTAAGCTTTAAGACGTTTTGTACAATTATTAGCCCTCGCAGTGCGGGGGCTTTTGTTTTTTATGCTTTTTTTTCTCATCCTAACCATATTTTGGCATAAATGGGCTTCTCTCTTTTCATTTCTATCAGATATGATGAGGGATACACATTGAAATAAGGACATCGAACGTTTTGCTGTTTTCTCGCATAAAGTCAAAGTGGAAGCTCAAGTTCTCATGGAAGCGTCTGGCTTTGGTTTTGTCGATCTCTTTACTCGGTCTTTTCGTCACCATCATTGCGATTGACCGATGGGTCGTGCTTCAAGCTCAAGAAGAAATCTTTACCGACTACGAACAAGTGCCAAAGCACGAGGTCGCAGTTGTTCTCGGCACCAGTAAATACATCGGTAAGGTACTCAATACTTACTATACCCACCGCATCAATGCCGCCATCGACCTATACAAACAAGGTAAGGTGAAGCAGTTTCTACTTAGTGGGGATAACGCGCACCGTTCTTACAATGAACCTTGGACAATGAAGCGCGATCTGCTGCGCGCTGGTGTACCGGAAGAAGTCATTCATTTGGATTACGCAGGCTTTCGAACGTTAGATTCCATCGTTCGTGCTAAAAAGATATTCGCCTCTGAGCGCTTCTTGATTGTCACTCAACGCTTCCATTGTGAACGAGCGCTGTTTATTGCTGACGCTTACAATATTGATGCGCAGTGTTTGGCCGTAGCTGGACCAACGGCAAGCAAGCAGAAGATCAACATGCGAACGCGTGAACTTATGGCACGTGTGAAAGCGTTTTTGGACTTGTACATCATGAATACGCAACCGCGCTTCCTTGGTCCTCAAGAGCCAATTGTTGCGGTGGAAGATACGGTGGAAGAAAAACAAGAAATCATCGAAAACGAACGTAACATTCCGGTTCATTAAGTCGACCAAAGTGTTGCTGCTTTCAACATTCTCGCTCTGCATTACACACCGATAACAATTCATTAAAAGCAAATGGGTAGCTTTCTACCCATTTCCAATTCCCAACCTCACACTTTCTTATTCTGCCGTCGATTCAGGCAAAACACCCTTTAGCATCCGAAGTAACATTTAATCAATAAATAACTACAAGTCAGTTACTTTGCCATAAAAAACCAACACTAAGGCAATGCAAAAGGAGCACAACCATGACCGCACTCGCTGTGACACTGAAGAACTGGTTCTTCACTCGCAACAGCATGATATTGACGTCCAATGTCTTACTGTTTGCTATTTTGTTCAACACCCTACCCTTTGAGCCTCAAGTCGTAACCGGCTTATGTATTTTGATTTTCGTTGCCGTACTTTGGTTAACGGAAGCTATTCACGTAAGCATCACTGCCCTGCTAATCCCGCTACTCGCGGTATTCTTGGGCGTATTCAATACCCAAGCAGCGCTAAACAACTTCTCTAACTCGATCATTTTCTTGTTCTTGGGTGGTTTCGCATTGGCTGCCGCGCTTCACAAACAAAAGCTCGATCAAGCGATAGCCGACAAAGTATTGCTGATTGCGCGCGGTAAGATGTCTGTCGCGGTCTTCATGTTGTTTGGTGTAAGCGCTGGCCTATCAATGTGGATCTCGAACACCGCAACGACAGCGATGATGTTGCCATTGGTTCTAGGTGTTATGAGCAAACTAGACGCGAAGAAGAGTCACAGCACTTACCTGTTCGTGCTACTTGGTATCGCCTACAGTGCGTCGATTGGCGGCATCGCAACGCTAGTAGGTAGCCCACCGAATGCTATCGCAGCCGCAGAAGTCGGTTTGAACTTTACAGAGTGGATGGAGCTGGGTTTACCAATTTCTTTGATTCTGATGCCTATCGCGATCTTGGTGCTATACACCATGACAAAGCCAGATTTAAGCCACACGTTCGAACTTGACCACCAGCCTGTTGAATGGACAAACGGCAAGAAGATCACCTTAGCGATTTTCCTATTAACAGTGACATTCTGGATTTTCAGCAAACCAATCAACGCGATGCTTGGCGGTTTTGCGAAGTTCGATACCCTCGTAGCAATTGGTGCAATTCTATTACTTGGTGCATCTCGCGCAGTAGAGTGGAAAGACATTGAAAAGACAACTGACTGGGGTGTTTTGATCCTGTTTGGTGGCGGTATCTGTCTAAGTAACGTACTAAAAGCAACAGGCACAAGTGTCTTCTTGGCTAACGGTCTAGCTGGTTTCCTTGAGCAAGCTGGTGTCCTACTCACGATTTTATCTGTGGTTGCGTTTGTTGTTTTCCTAACCGAGTTTGCAAGTAACACCGCGAGTGCGGCGCTATTAGTGCCAGTATTTGCCACCATTGCAGAAGCGCTTGGTCTATCGCCAGTCATTCTATCAGCACTGATTGCTGTAGCAGCATCTTGTGCCTTCATGCTGCCAGTAGCAACGCCACCTAACGCGATTGTATTTGCGACGGGTCATATCAAACAGAAAGAGATGATGCGAATCGGTATGGTGTTAAACGTTGCATGTATCGGCGCGCTAACTCTATTCGCTTGGTTGTTCTGGTAAACATTGCTCAAATAAAAAAGAGCGGCGCCCAAACGCAGCTCTTATCAAAACTAGCACTACAACTGCTGTTCTCGGTAATCAAATTGAATACCTAACTACTCCCCCTAGTCATGTTCAGCAGTTTCCCTTTTGGTGGTCAGTCGACCACCTTTTTTCTTTTAGCCCAGCGTCTCTGTTTGTGGTTGTTTTTGCATACCGTAATTGACTTCAATTCGATTTCGGCCATTACGCTTCGCCATATATAACACTTCATCCGCACGAGCCATCGTTTCTGAAACACGCTCATTCTGCATTTGTGCAACACCGATACTGCACGTTAACGGCTCACCATGGACCCAGAGATGCTTTTCTACATTCCGACGCACAATCTCAGCTTTCTGTACGGCTTGCTCGATATTGGTGTTTGGACAGAACACAACAAACTCTTCACCACCCCAACGTACCAGTCGGTCATCAGTTTGAATGGAACTCGCAATCACCATAACAAACTCGCGTAAAATATCGTCCCCCATTTGATGTCCGTATTTATCATTCACGCGTTTAAACTTGTCTAAGTCCATATAGAGAATCGAAAACGAATCGTGACCCCAGCGAACTTGACGAGCTTGTTGCTCAAGCCAGTTTTGGACTGCATGTCGATTCATCGCTCCAGTTAAGGCATCACGATGTGCCAGTTCCGCAAACTCATAATTTTGTGTACGAAGCGTCGAATTCACCTTCTCTAAATGGCGGTGGCGTTTCCGTGCTTTGTTGTATGCGATTTTATTTTTGCGCATTTCTTGTAGTGAGAATGCTAAACCCAGCGCCATCCATGAGAACAACAAAGCGAACAACAGTGTCGACTGTTCTACATATGCGCCTTCAAACTCAATCTTGTCGATAACGATCTTATGTTTACCGAGTGCCGCCCCTGCTCCGGTTGCCAGATCAATGCGAGTAATGTTGGCAAACTCAGGCGCAGAGTGCTCAATCGCAACGTCGTTATCATTCAACCACCACGTCATCACCTGAAGGTTTTCAATCGGGATCTCAATAACTTCACTAAAGTCTGAAGGAGAAAACTGCATGCCATTGTATTTGATGGTGTATTCATCATTCGGGTCTGAGTAGGCCGAATTGAAGTTACGCAAGTACAGGCGCAAGTTTTTGCTTGGGTTTTGACCCTCTCCAGCCATTTCATAACGAATTTTTAGACGAACGGTATGGTAACTGGAAAGATCCAAACCTTTGGTCGCTTGCTTCACATCGGTGTAAACGGAGATGCCGCAGTAAGGCCACGCGTATTTGCTTTCCTTTAGGTCACAGTTCAGAACCAAACTGTGGTTTTGATAAGTAATATCAGATTCACTCAAACCACCAGCAATCGCATCACTTGTAACATGAATATTAAATTGATCCGGTGTAACTTCTAGCTTACGAGTATCACCAAGCAAACTGTATAACGCCACCAAACTGATGGTGCATATCGACAACGCAAAAATTAATTTATGTATCCATTTCATGGCGACTGGCCTATTTACTGACAACTGTTCTGTTTATATCGTGCAATGTACTGAAAGATTTTTCGTTTTTCAAACAAAGTTATTTATCAAGTTAAAAAGTGATTTAAAACTCACATTCTTAATTTCAATACATAGTACACACAAAGTAATTGTGAACCCGCTTCAAGATTGTAGGAATATTCTCACCAAGCGAGATTTGCGAAAGACTTCACACGCTGACTTTGTCTAGTGTTCAAAAAGCCATCAAACAGAAAGCGAAAACTAACAGGTATTAGCTTTCTCCTGCCTCTGAACGTCGGTTCGGTATATACTGTGCAAAAACACAATAATGAGTAATGTCATGTCAATAATCGCTACAGGCACGCTAAACAAAATGCGTGCTTATCTGGATGGTGCAGTAAGCTACCGTCTGCCTGTGGGTGACGAAGAAGTGGATTTGAGCCCATTTCTTGGTAAACCCCTCACTCTAACTCACACTGGCAACATCTACTGTTGTTCTTGCGGTAAGAAAACCAAGAAGAGCTACTCTCAAGGCCACTGCTTTGTATGTATGAAGAAGTTGGCGAGTTGCGACATGTGCATCATGAAGCCAGAAACTTGTCACTACGAACAAGGCACCTGTCGCGAGCCGCAATGGGGTGAAGAGAACTGCATGGTGGACCACTTCGTTTACCTATCTAACACGTCAAGTTTGAAAGTGGGCATCACGCGTCATACCCAAATTCCAACCCGTTGGATAGACCAAGGTGCGACACAAGGTCTGCCTATCTTCAAAGTAAAAACTCGTCATATTTCTGGCTTGATTGAAATCGAATTAGCGAAACACATTGCTGATAAGACAAACTGGCGAACGCTGCTGAAAGGCGATGGCGACCCAATTGAACTGCAAGATCGCTTTGCAGAACTACTGCCATTAGTGGAAGACAAAATCGCTGAGATTAAACAGCAGTATGGCGATGACGCAATTGAAGTGTTGAGCGAAAACATCACTTCTCTAAGCTACCCAGTTCAGCAGCATCCGACTAAAATCACCTCGCACAACTTCGATAAAAACCCAGTTGTTACAGGTACATTGCAAGGTATTAAAGGCCAATACCTGATCTTCGATACTGGCGTGATCAACGTGCGTAAGTTCACCTCTTATGAAGTTGAAGTGAGCGAATAAGCTCTCGGCTCATTGAATAAAAGAAACGAAAAAGCTCGAGCACCTGGCTCGAGCTTTTAGTTTGTGTCGTCTTCGATTCTTACGCGTCGAGGATATTTTCTAACACATCAAACAACATATCGATTTCTGCTGTCGTGTTGTAGTGCATACAACCGATACGCACCACGCCACTCGACTCTTCTAGGCCTAACTGACGAACGAGTCCTAGCGCATAGAAGTGTCCATTCCAAACGCAGATATTGTGCTCACCCAACGTCTTCGCGATGAACTCTGGAGAGTATTTATCAAAAGTCAGCGCAAAAGTTGGCGTTCTCAGTTGGTTACTTTCATTGTTAATACCAAACAAGTTCACGCCATCGAGCGCCCCTAAACGCTGCAAGAAATGCTCACTCAATTGCTGCTCATGTTGGCTGTATAACGCATAGCTTTGCTCTAGACGCTGACGAAGTGATGCTTCTTCATCGCCAAACTGGGCTAGGTATTCAACCGCAGCTGTGACGCCAGCCAAGCCTTCAAAGTTCTGCGTTCCGGTTTCAAAGCGCCCCGGTCCAATATTGGTTGCAGGTTCAACTTTGTAAGGCTTAACACTGTGTAACCACTGGTCTGCTACGTACGCAATTCCTACATGTGGTCCGAAAAACTTGTACGCAGAACATGCCAAGAAATCACATCCTAATGCTTGCACATCGACTAAATGGTGTGGCGCATAATGCACGGCATCCACATAAACTTGAGCGCCGCTACTGTGTGCCATTTTGACCACTTGGTGCATATCAACAATCGAGCCGGTGGTGTTCGATGCGTAAGTCACCGCAACTATGCGAGTTTTCTCATTCAACAAGCTCTGAAGATGCGCAAGATCTAGCGTGCAATCTTCTTCATTAATTCTGACTTGATGAACCACCACGCCTTTGTCTTCTGCTGCTTGTTGCCAACTCGACACATTAGAGTAATGGTCTAGGGCTGAAACAATGATCTCATCGCCCTCTTTCCAATCTCGACTAATAGCGCGACTTAGCTGAAATGTCAGCGAGGTCATGTTCGCACCAAACACGATATTGCCAGAGGACGGTGCGTTTAGCAGAGCTTGTGCCGATTCGCGAGCCGATTGCATTACATCAACCGTCGCTTGGCTTGAGAAATAGTGCCCACCAAGGTTCGAATTGAATCGTCCAAGGTAGCTCACCATGCTATCCAGTACCGACAGCGGCACTTGTGAACCACCGGGTCCATCAAAAAAGGTCACTGGGCGATCATTGTGGTATTGCGCCAGTGCGGGAAATTGTTCTCGGATCTGATTAAGATTGAAGTTCATTTCGCTTGTCCGTCGCTGTCAGTACAAATACATCCATATGACCTTCTTGGTCATTAATCACTGAGCGAATTGGCACCGCGTTGTGCCACAGTTTGCTGTCTGCCAGCATTGCCACTTCGCCATTTTCCAATACTTTACGGAAAAAAGGCGCTTGGTTGTGGCTGCTGTAAAGCATGATGTCGCCACCCATGATGTTGTGACGCCCTACGCCTACTAGCGCGATGTGGTCAAAACCATCTTGGTGTACCCCTTCCGGCGCAACTTGGGTTTCATCGTAAATCGCGGTAATTCGAATTTGATGGATCTCGATTTCCTGACCGTCTGGTAAGTGGTTTGCGTTAACGAACAACTCACACATTTCACGGAAACCTTCACTGGAAAGAATCCCTTTTTCAATCGGCTCAAACTGGCGAATCACATCACCTTGGAAACGGTTGATATCAGAAGATTGTACAAAGCTGTTTTTGTTTAAATCGACCACCTGACCGTTTTCAAACCCAACCACGGAGTAACGACGAAGACGATATTGACCGTCGGCGTGTTCCGTACGAGGTAGGCCTTCGAAGGAAGGAGAAAGTTGCTCAATCGCTGCCATGCTGAGCTGAGTTAAATGTAGGGTGTTCTCTCGTGAATGTAACATCATTGGCTCCTTTAATGAGGCACATCTAGCTTGTTTGAATTAACATTTAATTTACATCTTAGGATACGCAAATATTCTGTAATTACCAGAATTTGACGTTGATAGCTTCAACAAAAAAGAAAAAACGACACTTAGCACTACAATTAATATCAACAGCAGTTTAAATATTCAGAACGGAGCTTGCGCAGTATTTGAAACTAGAACTCTCTACTATAAACAGCATTTTATTCTAGTCTTGAACGCCTCTCCATAAACATCAGCAAGTTCTAACCTATAACCAATAATTCGATCCGCTCCTTTCGTTTATGCTTTTAAAGCACTAAGAATTTCCATACAATCGGGAGAAATGTTCAGCCCTCTATGGAGCCATAATGAGCGACGTAAAACACTGTAAATTATTAATTCTTGGTTCTGGCCCAGCAGGTTACACCGCAGCAGTATACGCAGCGCGTGCTAACTTAAACCCTGTGCTAGTAACGGGAATGCAGCAAGGTGGTCAGCTAACGACCACAACTGAAGTAGAAAACTGGCCTGGTGATGCAGAAGGTCTTACTGGCCCAGGTTTGATGGAACGCATGAAAGAACACGCAGAACGATTCGAAACAGAAATCGTGTTCGATCACATCAACGAAGTGGATCTGTCTCAACGTCCATTCCGTCTGAAAGGTGACTCTGGTGAGTACACTTGTGATACGTTGATCATCTCTACTGGCGCATCAGCGAAATACCTAGGTCTTGAGTCTGAAGAAGCATTTAAAGGTCGCGGCGTTTCAGCTTGTGCAACTTGTGATGGTTTCTTCTACCGTAATCAGAAAGTGGCGGTTGTGGGCGGTGGTAACACTGCTGTTGAAGAAGCGCTTTACCTATCAAACATTGCATCAGAAGTGCATCTGATCCACCGTCGTGATTCATTCCGCGCTGAGAAGATCCTTGTAAAACGCCTGATGGATAAAGTTGAAAGCGGTAATATCGTTCTTCATACCGACCGTACTCTAGATGAAGTGCTAGGCGACGACATGGGTGTAACGGGTGTTCGCATTAAAGACGTGAACAGCGGTGCGACAGAAGATATCGATGTAATGGGTGCATTCATCGCAATCGGTCACCAACCAAACACGCAAATCTTCGAAGGCCAAGTCGATATGAAAGATGGTTACATCCTCGTTCAATCCGGTCTTGAAGGTAACGCAACGCAAACAAGCATCGAAGGTGTGTTTGCAGCAGGCGACGTGATGGACCATAACTACCGTCAAGCAATCACCTCTGCAGGTACCGGCTGTATGGCAGCTTTAGATGCAGAACGCTTCTTAGACGCACTTACTGACAAATAACTTTTCACATTTGTGTCATATCCTTAAAGCCCAGCGGTATTCCCGCTGGGTTTTCTTTTGTATACTACCGCCTCATTAAAACAATTATCATTAAGCCTTCACGATGGATAAGAAAAAGCAAAGCAGCTTGAATAAGTGGCTTAAGCAACAGAGTAAGTTGGCCAAGCGCTGGCTGATGGTTGCGATAGGCCTAGGCGTACTATCAAGCGTGTTTTTATTGGCTCAAGCAGCCCTGCTCGCCTCCATTCTCCACCAACTCATTATTGAACAAGTCGACAAATCCGAACTCGTTTGGTACTTCGTCGGACTTGGTGTCACTGTTATCGGTCGCGCAGCTTGTACTTGGGGACGCGAAATCGCTGGATATCGTTGCGGCGAACAGATCCGCGTTTACATCCGCCAACTGATTCTCGATAAAGTTCACCAACTTGGTCCTGCTTATATCAAAGGTAAGCCAGCAGGTAGTTGGGCAAC
This sequence comes from Vibrio jasicida 090810c, assembly GCF_002887615.1. Lineage (NCBI taxonomy): Bacteria > Pseudomonadati > Pseudomonadota > Gammaproteobacteria > Vibrionales > Vibrionaceae > Vibrio > Vibrio jasicida. The sequence goes on from NZ_CP025792.1 coordinate 747,618, forward strand.
GTTGATCCTAGAGCAAGTAGAAGACATGCAAGATTTCTTCTCTCGCTACCTTCCACAAATGTCGTTGTCTGTTTTGGTGCCTTTCATCATCCTAGTGGTGGTTTTCCCAATTAACTGGGCAGCTGGTTTAATTTTCCTGATTACTGCACCATTAGTTCCAATGTTTATGGCATTGGTGGGTATGAAAGCCGCTGACGCAAACCGTAAGAACTTCAAAGCGCTGCAACGTTTATCTGGTCACTTTTATGACCGTTTGCAAGCAATGACAACCATCCGTTTGTTCGACCGTACTCAATCAGAAACCGAGACGTTAAAAGGTGCATCTGAAGTTTTCCGTACTCGCACTATGGATGTATTGAAGATTGCATTCCTATCTTCAGCGGTTCTTGAGTTCTTCACTTCTATCTCAATTGCGATTACGGCAGTTTACTTTGGCTTTAGCTATATCGGAGAGCTCAACTTCGGTTACTACGGCACAGGTGTAACGCTGTTTGCTGGTCTATTTATTCTGATCCTTGCGCCTGAGTTCTATCAACCATTGCGTGACCTTGGTACCTTCTACCATGCCAAGCAACAAGCAGTCGGCGCAGCAGAAAGCATTGTTGAATTTCTAGAGCTAGATGTAGACCAAGTAAAAGATGGCAACAAGGCCGTAGAACAAAACGCAGCGATTCATATCGAAGCTCAAGACCTTGTTATCTTCAGCCCTGAAGGTAAACAGCTTGCTGGTCCCCTATCCTTCTCGCTAGAAGCGAATCAAAGCACCGCACTGGTTGGCCCAAGTGGTGCAGGTAAAACCAGCTTAGTAAATACCATCCTTGGTTTTATGCCATACAAAGGCAACTTAAAGATTAACGGCTGTGAACTTTCCGAGTTGGATTTGGCGACATGGCGCGAAACCATCAGCTGGATTGGTCAAAACCCAATGCTTTTGCACGGCAGCATTCGTGACAACGTCACTCTAGGTAAGCAGGATATTCAAAACCAGCAAGTCCACTCTGTAATGAGTGACTCCCACGCTGCAGAATTTGTTGAAATGCACGGTCTGGATTACCAAATCTCAGATCGCTCTGGCGGTTTGTCTGTTGGTCAGGCACAGCGTCTTGCTCTTGCTCGTGCGATGTTACAAAACGGCCGTTTCTGGCTACTTGATGAACCAACGGCAAGTTTGGATGCTCGAAGCGAGAAATTGGTTATGGAAGGCATCGGTAAATACACTGAGTCCACCACTAACTTGATGATCACTCACCAACTCGCGCCGCTGCAGAATGTCTCCCAGATTCTGGTTATGCAAGAGGGTCAAATCGTTCAACGTGGCGATTACGCAACGCTGGCATCGCAAGATGGTTTATTTAAAGAAATGTTGACTGCCAACCTAGCTCAACGTGAATCAGACAAGGGGAACTTAGATGCGTGATTTACTCCCTTATCTAAAACTGTATAAAAAGCACTGGTTTGGTTTGTCACTCGGTATGCTTCTAGCATTTCTAACGCTGGCAGCTTCTGTTGGTCTATTAACGCTGTCCGGCTGGTTTATCTCTGCGGCCGCTGTAGCAGGTTTGACCATTGCTCGTGAAACCTTTAACTACATGCTGCCTGGCGCAGGTGTTCGTGGCGCTGCGATGGCTCGAACTGCGGGCCGTTGGGGCGAGCGTGTAGTTAGCCACAATGCAACATTCAAGCTACTGACGGATCTGCGTATCTTCTTCTTCAAGAAGCTTGCGCCTCTGATCCCTGGTCGCGTTTCGACTCTGCGTGATGCGGATCTGCTAAACCGTCTAGTGGCAGACGTAGACGCGATGGACCATGTGTACTTGCGTCTTGTCAGCCCTGTGATTGTTGGCATCTTCGGTATCTTGTCGCTAACCGCGGTACTTGCCTTCTTTGACTGGCACCTTGCGCTACTGCTTGGCGGTATCCTAACGGTAATGCTGTTGGTGTGGCCAGTATTGTTCTATAAACTGGGCAAACATAATGGCGAACACCTGACTCAAAACAAAGCACAACTGCGCGTAGCAACACTGGACTGGCTGCAAGGTTACAGCGAACTGAGCCTGTTTGGTGCAGAAGAGCGTTACCGTAACGTGATTCTAGAAAAGCAAAAACAGCTGCTCTCCAACCAATTTGTTAACGCAAACCTCACTGGCATGGCGTCTGGCTTGTTGATGCTCGCTAACGGCTTGACCCTTGTTGCAATGCTTTGGTTTGCTGCGGATGGCGTTGGCGGTCGTGCACCAGACCCTTGGATTGCACTGTTCGCGTTTGCAACCATGGCGAGCTTTGAAATTCTGATGCCAATTGCTGGTGCTTTCCAATATCTAGGTCAAACACTGACTTCAGCACGTCGATTAAACGAAATCACGCTAGCTGAGCCAGACGTTGTCTTCCCAGAAACATCGAAGCGTGAAGGTGATAAGCCGTTAAATATTGAGTTCGACAAGGTTGATTTCACCTACCCTGATGGCCAGCAAAAAGTGCTGAAAGACCTGACACTGTCACTGCCACAGGGCTCAAAAACGGCGATTGTTGGCCAAACCGGTTCAGGTAAATCGACGCTTATTCAATTGCTTTGTCGCTACTGGGATGTAAACCAAGGTCAAGTGAGCATTGGTGGCGCGCCTCTGCAAGATTGGAGCGAATCCGATTTGCGCGCTGCGATCACAGTAGTTAGCCAACGTGTTGATGTGCTTAATGGCACATTGCGTGACAACCTATTGCTTGCGGCTCCAGAAGCAACGGATGAACAGCTGGCTGATATTCTGACTAAAGTAGACTTGGCGAATCTGTTAGACGAACCAGGGCTGGATGCTTGGCTAGGTGACGGCGGTCGTCAGCTGTCTGGTGGTGAGAAGCGTCGTATCGGTATTGCTCGCGCGCTATTGCGTGACGCTCCTATCCTACTGCTTGATGAGCCAACTGAAGGTCTAGACAAGCGCACTGAACAAACAGTGATGGAATTGTTCAAGCAACACTTCACCAATAAAACGGTGGTATTCATTACTCACCGTTTGATTGAGTTGGAAAGCATGGACAACATCTGTTTGATGGAACAAGGCGAAATCATCGAACAAGGTAGCCACCAAGCACTGCTTGCAGAAAAAGGTCGTTACCACCAGCTATTACAATCTCTGTAATACCGGGATTCAAATAGACAAAGGGCTCATCAATTGATGAGCCCTTTTCTTTTGCTCTCGCTGTTCCCATAACAAGTGCAAAATTCGTTAACGACCTGACTTGGCCAGATAAGCCGACATTTCCTCTTCCGGTACCATGCCGCCACCGGTCGCCCAAACTAAGTGAGTCGCGTTGTTTAATTTCTCTTCAGTAAACTGCATTCGCGCTTGGTAAGCTTTGTCGTTAGAAACATGCACCGCACCAATCATGCCCGCTAACGCTGATGGTTCTAAACGAATATCTTCCAGCTCACTTAACTCGCCTAGATGGTGATACATGCGCTCATCCGTCATGGTGTAGTAACCATCAAGCAGTCTTTCCATTGCTCGACCAACAAAACCTGACGCACGACCTACCGCTAAACCGTCAGCTGCAGTGATATTGTCGATGCCAAGATCTTGCACCGCGATGTCATCATGCAAGCCGGTGTGCACACCAAGCAGCATACACGGAGAGTGTGTCGGCTCCGCGAAGATACAATGCACATCGTCACCAAAAGCCATCTTCAAGCCGAACGCTACACCACCAGGACCACCGCCCACCCCGCAAGGTAAGTAAACAAACAGAGGGTGATTCGAATCAACGACAATGCCTATCTCATCAAACTGTTGCTTCAAGCGCTCGCCTGCAACGGAATAACCTAAGAACAAGGTTTGAGAGTTTTCATCATCAATAAAGAAGCAAGTTGGATCTTTCTCCGCTTCTTTGCGTCCCTGCTCTACAGCGACACCGTAGTCTTGCTCGTATTCCACTACATTCACGCCGTGAGAGCGCAGTTTGTCCTTCTTCCACTCTCTCGCATCTGCCGACATATGAACCGACACAGAAAAACCGAGTTTTGCACTCATGATGCCGATAGACATACCTAGATTCCCTGTCGAACCTACGGCAATGCTGTACTGCTGAAAAAACTGACGAAACTCTTCACTGAACAATTTGCTGTAGTCATCACTTTCACTTAGAAGCCCAGCTTCAATCGCCAACTTCTCTGCGTGTGTTAGCACTTCATAGATGCCACCACGCGCCTTTATTGAACCTGAAATAGGCAGATGACTGTCTTTTTTAAGCATCAAACGTCCAAGAATTTGAGTGCCGTATTGCGTTTCCAAGCAGGACTTCATCTTGTCGATTTCAACAACGTTCGATTCAATAATTCCATTAGAAGCCGCCGTTTCTGGGAAAGCTTTCACTAAGTATGGAGCAAAGCGTTTTAGTCGTTCACTCGCGTCTTTAATGTTGGCAGCACCTAAACCAACGAACGGCAGACCTTCTTCAAGTGTCGTGATATTTGGGTTGAACCAAACCACCTCTTCTAACCCAATGAGTCGCTCAACCAAAGGGAATTCTGCTACTAGTGCGTTTACGTTATGCGTAGTCATTATTGTTTACCTTTATTAGATCATGTACGACAGAAGGAATGTGCCTGCTAATGCAACAAAAGAGGCAATGAATGTCGCTGTCGTGTAGTACTTGAAGATTTCTGTCATCGTGGCTCCACAATATTGCTTCACCAACCAAAAGAGCGAATCGGTCACTATCGTACAACCAATTGCGCCAGAGCCTATAGCCAGAGTAATGATTTCTGGACTTACGTTCGGATAAAGTGGGAGTAGCGGAGCCACAATTGCCGTCGCGCCCATCATGGCAACGGTGGCAGAACCCACTGCCGCATGAAGAATAATCGCGACAAGCCATGCAAGAAGGATCGGATGCATGTCGAGATTAGAAAGTAACTGAGCCAATACATCCGCCAAGCCACTGCCCTTTAGTACGCCGTTGAATGCACCACCAGCGCCAATAATCAGCAAGATGTTGGCAATCGAAGAAAATGCACCTTCCGTTTTCTCAAGCAGCACACTCATGCCCATGTTCTGCTTAATACCTAACATGTAATAAGCAACAAAAGCGGCGATAAACATTGCTGTGATTGGGTTGCCGATAAACTCCAAAGTGGTGTACAGCGCACTGCCATGTTCCATATTGAGTTCTGCCGCCGTTTTTAACAGCATCAGCGCAATAGGTAACATCACGGTGAATAGCGTCGCCCTCAAAGAGGGTAATTGTGCTTCATCTTTCACTTCTAGTGAGGTGAACTCTTCAGGTACGGTTTTGAAAGGTAGACGTGCACCCATCACCTTCAAGAACAACGGACCGCCAACTAAAGATGCAACCAAACCTATGAGTAAGCCATAGAAAATTACAGAACCGATATCAGCACCAAGTTCATTGGTCACAAACAATGCGGCAGGGTGTGGAGGAACAATACAGTGCACTGCCATCAAGGCGGTACAGAGCGGAATGGCGAGATTTAACAGTGAGGTATTGGTTTTTTTCGCAATCGAAAAAGCCAGTGGAATTAGCAGTACCACGCCAACTTCTACGAATAGAGTAATTCCGCAAACAAGACCGATTAACACCATAATTACTTCAGGTGAGAGCCAGCGAATCTTTTGTAGGGTAAGGCCTATTCGTTCTGCCGCTCCAGACACTTCCATCATCTTGCCAAGTATGGTGCCTAAACCAATCACGACAGCAAGAAAACCAAGCGTTCCGCCAATGCCACTTTCGATAGCACTGACCATCTCTAAAGGTTGCATGCCCATCATCCCGCCAACGTAAAAACTGGCGAGTAACAATGCTAAAAAAGGATGGAGTTTAAACTTAACGATCGCAAAAACGATCATTAAGATACTCGTTATGAGGGTAGTAATGACCCAAAGGTTGGATTCCATGTTCAGACCTATGTTGTTGTTTTAATTGACTGCAATTAAACGAGGAATCCATAGCCCTGACAAACGATCAAAACTCACCTTTAGATGAAGTGAATTGAAACAAAAGCGTGATTTATACGACGTTTAGTGAATTTTTCGACCAATAGGTGAAGCTAACTATAACAACACCGTTATTATGTGTTTTATCAAGTTCTACTCGTTGACGCACATGTACACCAGAGACAATATTTTCGCCAAGAACCAACGCATCAATAGCTTTCAACTTTCCAAGCTTCATACTTTTGAAGTGGCAGCACGACACAGTTCATTTTCTCTTGCGGCAGAAGAACTCTCCATGACGCCTAGCGCCATCTCTCACCGTATCAACAAGCTTGAAGAAGAGCTTGGCATTGCCTTGTTTACCCGCTCTCACCGCAAAATCACGCTCACAGAAGAAGGTGAACGTATTTATCTCGCCTTGAACAGAACACTCAACGAGTTAAATCAAGAGGTCATGGAAGTCAGAAATGGCGAAGTCTCCGGAGAGCTGACGATTTACTCTCGCCCTTCTTTTGCCCAATGTTGGCTTGTGCCTAGGTTGTACCTATTTAAGCAAAAACACCCTTCCATCGAGCTGAATATTCTTACTGGCAATGAGAACGTCAATTTCCAAGGCTATGGCATCGATGCTGCGATCTATTTCGATGAGCAAATGCCAGAAAAGTTGTGGTCGAAAGAATTGATGAGCGAAGAGATAATCCCGGTCTGCACTCAAACATATGCAGAACAATTTAATCTGTTTGAAAAACCGGCGAATTTGGTTAACGCCACCCTACTTCACGACAACCAAGCATGGGACTACAACTCTCATCACGATGAATGGGCGCTGTGGGCAAAGCAACAAGGCATAACAGGCATTGACGATATTCCAAGCATTTCATTCGACCGTTCCGATTTGGCCGTTAGTGCCGCAATGCACAATGCAGGCGTTGCTATCGGTCGACTGTCACTGGTGGACAAACGACTTAAATCCGGCGAACTGATCACCCCTTTTAAGAACCAAACTCTGCAATGCAAACAGAAATATTATGTCGTTACGGCTAACGAGAAGCACTCACCTAAATTAGCACTCTTCATTGGCTGGTTGAATCAACAAGTAAATGGGGAATAGCGAGCTACGCTCTTTTGAGTAACCGTTGGCTTTGTGCCAATGTGTCGAATGACAAATTGTCGTCAAGATCGCTGCGTAGTGTAGGTCGGTGTAAATAGTAACCTTGTGCATAATCCACACACAAACGTCGTACAAAATTCAAGTCGTCCGGAGTCTCTATTCCTTCTGCAACAAGGTCAAATTGGTACTTTTGCTTCCAAAGGCTTAAACACTGCCAAAATATCGCATACTGTTCTCCCCTCATGGTTAATAAGCTGCGATCCATTTTGACAATATCGGGCTCAACATAACGAATGATGGCTTCATCTCTGTGATTCGCACTACCAAAATCATCCAAGGCAATTTTGATACCCAAACGCTGGCAAACCTTTCTGTTCATTTGAAACATATGTTGATCAGCAACTTCCGTCGGATATTGGTTTTTCTCGGTAATCTCTAACCAGAGAGTCATTTTACCTCGGTTGCAAGACTGTAATAGAGGTAAAACATCTGCCAAAAATGAAACGCTCGCTAGATATGAAGGCGGGATATTGACCGAAATAAATCGGACAGAGCTCGGCAACATTTTCAATTGCTTGGTAAGTTTTTGAAATAAACGCTTGGTAAATTGGTTTGCGTACCCCTCCTCTTCGATACAACGAAATGAAGACTCAATACAACGAGGCGTATTCCATCGCGTTAACACTTCTGCTCCGAGAAGGAGATCTTGCCGCATACCATAGATCGGTTGAAAGATTGGATAGAATGCTCCCTTACTAATATCAGCAAAGACCTGCTTACATTTATCCTCCTTGGTTAAATTACTCATACATAACACCATTCAAAAGTATTTGTCAGCCCGAAAGAGTAAATCAACGAAACGCACAACTGTAGGCATCGAAAAATGGGATTGCTTGAGCTTTGCTATGCGCCTTCTATAATGACATAGCAATCAATAACCTAATATAAAAACAGAATGAGAGAGGTATTTGATGTTTGGCGGCTATTTAAAGCAAGTGCGGGAAGAGATTGGATTAACACAAAAAGAGCTTGCCACTAAGCTTAACCTTGCAAGCGCCGAGTTTGCCTCCATCGATCCAGTGACTATCAGTCGATGGGAAAGAGGAACGACCGCCCCCACGGTTATTAAAGCGATAAAAATTTTAAGAGTGCTGACGACAAACTTGATGCCTTTTTTGCGTCAGTTGCCAGCGAAAGTAGATAAAAACCTGCTTGCTGAAATAGCAGAGTATCGTTTTAAATCGCCATGGGCGACCTTAATGGCGTCATCTTACGACGTACCAACTCCGGCAGGAGAAGTCTTAGAATGCCCATTGCTAGAAAGCGTTCAAGACGTTTACTTAGCGAATCTCAAACACTTTTTTAGCAATATTGACCTCGACAATAAGGCACTTTTTGATGTTGATTTATATCAATACCAATTAGACAAAAAATTGTTTGCCCGAAAATTCATCGACAAAAATACGAAGGAAATATTAGGACACAGAATTGCTTTTTTACTCGATGCCAACGAGCTAAGGCAATACTTTTCGTCCCCTTATTTTCCACTACCAGTTCAACAATCTCGCAGTTATTCTTCAAATAGAGTCATGGCCATGTGCACGGTATCTCGTTATTCATCCAACGAAGCCGTGTTTTGGGAAAACAATGCATCAGGGGCGAGATTTGTCGCCACTCATGCCAATATACATGACATCTACTTTTACGCGATTGACCAATGGTCGGTGAATTATATGGAAAGTTTAAATGCGGAAAAGGTTGCATTCGATACACCAGATGAAGATGGCATCCTCAAAATTGGAAATCAGTCATTCAAACGTTGTTTATATCGAGTGGACAGTGCCAATTGGCTATCTCGTCCAGAAGTCATCTCTCTGTTACAAAACGCATAGCAGGACGCTGCGATATCCTTTTAAAAACAGGAGTATGAAAAGGATATAACCAAACTCAGACATATTGTTGACATGGTTAACGGTAACACTACCTAACATTAAAATAACAACTACAATTTATGTAGACTCCGGTAAGAATTTAATAATATTCAATTTATTATGAGGTTTATATGTTTGGGGATTACCTGAAGCAACTTAGGGTCGAGGCGGGCCTTACGCAAAAGGAGCTTGCGGTAAAACTGAATTTGATCGACTCAGAATTTGTATCTATTGACTCTGTCACAGTGAGTCGCTGGGAGCGTAATAGCACAGCACCTAACCCGATTAGAGCAGTCAAAGTCTTACGCTCACTGACCAATGATCTTCGTCCGTACTTACTTTCATTGGAGGTTGAAGAAAACAGGACCCAAATCAACAACTATTTGAAAGATCGATACCGTTCTCCTTGGGATGTATTAATGGGTTCCTCTTATCAGTCATCAAAAGAAACCGCAGAAGATGACGTAAAAGAGCTCCCCTTATTTGAATCGCGTTCAGAGAAATATGAAGAGGGATTGAAGAATTTTCTCAACAGCATCGGTATTGAAAACGAAGCACTATTCGACTTAGACCTATACCAACATCAGATAGAACACAAAATCTACGGGAAAAAATACATTAATGAAGATTCGGGTAAGCTACTTGGGCACTCTCTCTCTTTCTTCTTTCATGCAGAAGATCTCAATGATTACTTTTGCTCCCCTTTCTTGAAAATCCCGATAAAGAAAACGAAAGCTTATTCTCAAAACAAAAAAATGGCGATTTGCACACTCACCCACTTTTGCTCCGATGAGCCCACCTTCTGGATCGATCATCAAACAGGGATCGATTACCTTGCGAGACACGCAAATGTTCATGATCTTTATTACTACGCAGTCGATAAGCTAACAGCCGATTACATGATCAACATTGGGGCCGAAAAGGTCGCGTTCGACACACCCAATAAGCATGGCATCGTTAAAATCGGCCATGAAAAATACATGCGTTGCTTGCTCAAATTAGATAGTGCGGTATGGCTAACAAGGCCAGAATTATTACTGCTTCTGAAAAACCACTATGCTTAATGTTAAACGACCATAATGTAACGAGCAATTGTTAGTTGGTTCATTTCAATAATAAAAACAAGGTAAGTTTATGTTTGGAGATTATCTAAAGCAGTTGAGAGTTCAACATGGATTAACGCAAAGGGAACTTGCCACAAAACTAAATCTATCTAGCCCAGAATTCACCTCGGTTGACTCTGTCACCATTAGCCGCTGGGAAAGAAACGCCACAACCCCAAACTCGGTAAAAGCAATCAAAGTGCTACGACAACTGACTTTGGATCTCAAGCCGTATTTGCTGACAATAGAAGCCTCATCAGAAGGAACGATATTAGATGATATTCTCTATGATCGTTTTCACTCGCAACGTGCGCTACTAATGTCTTCTGAATACGAAGAATTGAAACCTCAGAAAGACACTAAAATCATTGAAGAATCGATGTTCTCGAATGAAACCGCAGATCATGCCAGCCGATTGAAGAACTTCTTTATCAATGCCGATGCACACTACCCTGGTTTGATTGACTTAGACTTATTGAGCTTTCATAAAGAAGATAAAGTTATCGCCAACGTTTACCTAGATGAAGAAAGCCATAAAGTCAGAGGGCACTCCATCTCTTTTTTATTCAAAATAGAAGATCTCGAATCACTCTTTACTAGACCGGAACATACATTACCGTTTAGTTTAGCGAAACCTTATACTGAAAATAGAGAACTCGCACTTTGCTGCCTGAGTCGATACGCCGCAAACCAGCAAGTCTTTATGATGCTTCACCCAACCTTAGTGGATTATCTTGCTGCAAGATCCAACATTACCAGCCTCTACTATTACTCGTTTGATAATCAGTTCTCGGAATACCTTGTCAGCTTAGGGGCCGAAAAAGTGGCCTATGATAGCCCTGATAAATCAGGTTCAGTAACGATAGGTAAAACGGCCTATCGCAAATGCTTACTTAAAATAGATACATCGATATTGTTAGCACAATCTTCAATGATATACCTACTCCACCAACATCAACGTCATAGCAAACGTTGTTAACCAAAACATAAAGACTATCTAAATTAATGTCGGACGATTCATCGCCGCCATTAATTTAGAATAATGACTCTACTGGCAGCCGAATAAGGCTAAGTTCGGCAAATAACCTTAAATAAATATCTAATATACCCATATGAAATATGTTATCTGATATGAACATTTCTCACTTTTAAGATAAGACCAAGAAATAATTTACAGCACGTATAATTGTAAATACATCATCAAGTTTTACTCTAAATTCTCAAAAATGCTGTAATTTCAGGGCTATCCATCCCAAAATTAAGACAAAAATGCGAGAACTAGGCATCTATTCATTGCTCAATAGCACAAATGCCTTCTCAATTTAATATCAAACATAATACGATTCTTATGATATTTATGAATAAATACGACATGAATATTAATGCATTTTCAACCTCCTATCAGCCGTATCAATTTTAGAAGGAAGGTCGCAAACCGAATATCGTTTATGACCTTAAAACTATTCGGTAGAGGAATGTCATGCACATAACTTAAACGAAGAATAACAATTAGCTATGGACATGTTTTAGATATATGGGAGAAAGTAAGGTGTTCGGGAGTTATCTAAAATCAATAAGAACCGCGTTAGGGTTAACTCAGGAGCAAGCATCGATTAGGCTAAATCTATTAGGTGGTGATTTAGCAAATATAGATTGCGTCACCTTCAGTAGATGGGAAAGAGGCATCACTCAACCAAGCCTTAGTCGACGAGTAAGAGTGCTTCGTGCATTCGAGAATAATTTGCTGCCGTACTTATGTAGCCTAGGGCTAGACTTATCGCTAAAAGAAGATGTCGAGCAATTCGAGCTGTCGCTAAAGCAACGGTATCAGGATGCGATGTCAATCATATCTGGCATTGATTACAACAGTGTACGCCAAGTCGAGCACGAGTACATCGAAGAGGAGGAGCTGAGTCAAAATAATGAGCAAGACTTTATTCATAGTTTGAACAACTTTCACGACCAATTAAAGTCGCTCAATATCAAACACAACCTCTCTTCAATCGATCTGGTCGAATATCAAAAGGATGGCCGCGCGATCGCTTATAAGTACTTATCAAGAGGTAAACTGGTTGGTCATAACATTGGTATGTTTTTTAGCGACCCAACGTTAGAAAACGAAATTGATAGGACAAAGCGAAATCGTCTTCCCATCGATACCATCGATCTGAGATTAACGAAACCATTGAAAGACAAAGGTACATATTCCTACTACGCGATTAGCCAACATTCGAAAAGCGAACGAGTATTTCGCAGGCAATTGCACACTGAGTTTACTTTCCTCGCTCAAAATGCGCATATTCATCACTACTATGCGAGCGTGACCTTAAAAAGCTCTGTTGATGTCATGTTAAAAATGGGATTTAGCGTTGCTGCCTATGAAAGTGAAAATCCTGTTGGTGCAATTAAAGTTGGTTCAAAACGCTATACGCGTGCTGTCATGTACATCGAAACCAGTGAGCTATTTACTCAACCGGAGTTTCTTTACTTATTAACTTGCTGTGGTGTCTGTACGGAGCGCGAATGCGACACATGTCTAGAGCACCCACATTGCATTTGCTGATAATAAACATCGAATAACAAACAGCTCTTCAATTTTTCGCTACGTTAAGGTCAATGTCGACAACGTTTTGCTTCGTCGTTATTGGCCTTCCTCCGAATAGCAACGATCTTGAAAATTCACTAGCCTTTAACGTTCGATAAAGTTTCTATTCTTGCCTTTTTGCTGCAACTTACTTCTCGCGCCGCGTTCGTTGATATCACTATTTGTCGTCATCATATTTGTGATTGAAATAAATTTATAGGCAAATACCATTTTAGCATTCATTAATATGCTTAAGGTTGATTAGGGAACTTACTATAACGTACCAGTTCAATCACTCTTACAAACAAGTGAAAAGCACAAATAGTATCTTTGTTTATTAAATAATTTTCACGTAAGTGCATGAAAATAAAATTACTTAGCAATTTAAGGTTTTTTCATTTCATAGATGCTATCCAAAGTCAGAATACAATCACTATGATCAATCTTTGACGCGCGAAACAGACTTGTTCACAGGTGAAAAGCATGAAAAAGATTCGCTATCCATTCGATTTGCACGGAACGCTATCAATTCGATACAGGGATAAAGTAAACCCGATTTTCCTCGATACCGATGACGATAATCAATCAGTCATCGACATTGATGACTTTGCGGTCAGATCATTTAGCTACGACTCTGAAGATCGCCTACTTAAAATATCTCTGCAAAAAGCCTTGAACTTAACTGAGATCGCCGATTGCGGTACCGTATTTACAGGAATTGAATTGGAGCAGAATAATATCAAACTAGACATTGTTTATTGCTTGTACAATGCAGGTATTATCAGCTCAAGTATCTCTTACCCATTAGATGATGCTTCCCCTATTCAGTCTATCGCAGTAGCAAAACCTTTGACGCTTCACTTAAAGTGACAATGCAGCCTCATTAATAACAGGCGAAAAAGAAAGCCCTCACTCCTATAAGGAGTGAGGGCTTTCTTATGTATTCATCGTATATCGAAACTACGTCTTTCTTGAATCGTCTTCTGTGCTCTCATAGAACGCTCTCTTACGCTCATACATGGCTTCATCTGCCATGGAGAACAAGTTATCAAGAGAGGTCCCCTCACTTGATGCCCCGCCAACTGAGAACTTAACTGGGTGACGCTTATGTTCTGAGAGTTCTATCCACTTGTCTTCTTGCGCAACTTCCAGAGAGAGGGTTAGTGCATCAAGCGCCGTGCTATCAATATTTTTCGCAATCACCGCAAATTCATCACCACCGATTCGGTAAAGCATGAATTCCTCTTTTAATACGGACTTAATCAATTGTGTTGATTTTGCGATTAACAAATCACCACGGTCGTGACCATAGTTATCGTTCAACATTTTTAATCCGTTAATGTCGATGATAATAATCGCTATTGACTTCCATCGCCCGTTTACCAACGACTGGCAAGCGAACTCATAATCTTCATCGAATGCTTTTCTATTTAGACAACGTGAAAGCTTGTCTCGACGAGCAAAATCTTCTAGTTCCAACCAAGAGTAGAGCTGCTTTTTGAATAGTTCGATCAGAATGCGTTCTTCTTCATTCATCTCATACTGACCATAATCGAAATAACCAAGTACGGTTCCTGTGGATGAGCGCATCGTTTTGATCTGCCCTCCCTTTGGATGGCTAAAACTAAACCGCATATCTGAACTTGTTATCAGACGATTCAACCCAGAGTTAATCACTCCTGGGATAGCATGATAACCAATACCTGCATGACTCGTGGTAAAGTTAATTAAAGTCATTAACTTCTCTTGGTGGGCTTCTTCTCGCGTTAAGTTGACACGCAATTCCGCTGTTTGATCTTCAACTCGGAGCTCCAACTCTTGGTTAAAATTGGCGAGCTGAGCATTGGTGTCCTGCACTTGCTGGTTAGCTTTCCGTAAATCTTGGTTACGAATCTCCAGTTCATCCATGTGGTTGGTCAATTGTAACCACAACGAATCTAACAAGTTCATCAGTTGGCGGAACTCTTTAAATTGAAAACGTTTTGGTCGTAAGTCTGGGCGAGTGTTGTTTTTAAAACTGCGTACGACGATTTCCATCTCTCGAATTGGACGCGTAAGCCAGCGACTCGCGACCACGGCGATACATAACGTCACCACTAAAGTTGCGATTATGATATTGAGTAGCTGTTGCTTAGACTGCATCAACTCCTGATTACGTGCTACGTTAGACACAGAGTGAATCATCGAAACTTCTAATGGTTCAACAAAGTTGTTGTTCAGCACTTCAATATTGGTTAGATGTCGAGAGGCATCACCCTTCGTTTGACTGACAGAGCCATAATGAAAGTTGACACTTTCTTGTGCGTAAAGGAACGGTTGCGATATCTGAATCAAGTCCTGATACGACACTAATACAACAAGATAACCTTGGGGTTCATATTCGGAATCAGGCAGCAAAGTATATGGCAGCAATGGACTCACAAAAACAAGACCACTTTGACCACCTTTGAGTACCAAGCCTTCATCAAAATAGGTGGTATGAAACATTTTCCCTTGTTTGTATACCACATCTGCTGCGCGTATTTTTTCTAATAACTTACTGTTTTCCAGATGGTAAACTGACCCGTTGCTCTCATACATCGGCTGCCAGTTTTTGTCTATGATGTACGTAGTACTGACGTTGGTCGCCAACTCTTCAAAGGTTTCAATCATTTGCCAAATGATGCTCGAGTAAAGAACGTTATCCATCCCCTGAACTAACAGGCGATCTTTCGAGTACCAACGCGTTAAATTGGCAATGAAGGTAAGGTCTTCTTTGACGGTTTTCTGAATACCTTGATTGGTATTCTCTAGCTTGATTTCTTTTTGCACCAACAAATCTGCTTGGTGTTTATCAATCATGCTAGTACCTACCCAATAAGCAGGTAACAACGATCCGAGCACCACGATCAACGTTAAGATATTACGCAAACTGATCATGATGAAGACTTCCTGCTTTTATGGATATGCTCGGAATGCTTTTGGATAAATTCAACCACAAACTCAGCGGCGCTTTCTGCTGGCATTCCAGCTTTAAAACGCTTGTAGCCACGAATCAATGCCTCCCATGTGACCGCCATTTCCACCGTACTCGGCATAGCATAAGCGGGGGTTAGCTCCTCATACAAGTCACTATAATAGGTGGTGTCAGAGTCATACCACTTGCGATTGATAGAACGATTAGTAGAAATCAAGTTTTGGTTGATGATCACATCTTCAATAAACTCTGGTTTTTGTACAATCATCGCCAAGGTTCGCATGGCTTTCTGCTTGGCAGGGTTGGCCATCGCCTCCTCGTTAAACGCCAACACTTTACCACCACTTAAAGAATGCATGTGATGATTGTTGTAAGTAGGCAAACTGCTGATTTTCAGTTCTTTAGAAAAATGTTGTTTTAGCTCGCCCAGAGCCCAATCACCATCGATAAGATAGGCAACTTCCCCTTCAATAAACTGCTGGCGAGCTTGCTCTTGAGAGTAGTTATCTTTGACAACTCCTTCTTGGGGCAACTCACCATAAAATCTAAGCGCCGCCGCTAACGCACCAACATCAATATCGGTCACCGGTTTTGAGCGATGCTCAGAAAACATAGGTACAAACGACATTAAAAAGTACATGTTTGGATATTGCATCGCGAGTGAGGATTGCCCCTTCTTAGCCTCTTCCAACAATTTTTCCCACGTAGGTTGGAGCTCTTGGGTCAATTTAGTGTTTACGTACAACACAAGGTGGTTACCCAAACCTAAAGGCACACCATAAATGGCATTATCTACCGTTACCAATTCCAGAGCTTTGGGCTCAATGCTCTTTTCTTCTATCCAACTGCTAGGAATCTTAGCCAAGTCAAAGTAGTCATGCAGCCCAAGGAAGTCTGACGGCACCCAAATGACATCCGGTACGGTAATGCCAGTTTGCTTGGCCAATAACAATTCAGAGCGGATGTTGTTTACATCAAACTCTCTGATCGCCAATGTGTTTCCTGTTTGCTCTTCAAAACGTTCGTTGATTTCAGCAACCGTTGAATATTCAATGCCGCTCCATACTTGGATCTCCTGAGCAACAGTCAGGTTAGAGAAGCAAAGCAGTAAGGTTAAGCAGAGGTTTCTCACTAGAATTCTCGAAAATAGATGGTGTTACAAAGATAGCGAACCAATGTTGGTTATTCAAAACCGTCCAATGGTTCTGTGCGAATGATTCCATTAGAAAACGATCTTGTAGAAAGTAAAAAGCGCCGCTATTGCGACGCTTTGGAGGATTATATCACAGGTCTGGATTAAGCATACTCTTGCTCAAAGTTGCGCATAAAGTCGACCAACGCTTGCACACCTTCTAACGGCATTGCGTTATAAATTGAAGCACGCATACCGCCAACCGCGCGGTGCCCTTTTAGTGCTTTTAGACCTTTAGCGTCCGCTAATTCAAGGAATGTTCCGTCTAACTCTGGCTTTGCCAGTTGGAATGGGACGTTCATTAAAGAGCGGTTCTCTGGATGCACACCGTTACGGTAAAAATCAGACTGGTCGATATAATCATAAAGCAGCGCCGCTTTCTCACGGTTCACTTGTTCAATAGCTTTAACACCACCCTGCGCTTTTAGCCATTTGAAAACTAGACCAGATAAATACCAAGCAAACGTTGGGGGTGTGTTGAACATAGACTCTTTTTCTGCCAGCACTTTGTAGTCCAAAATGCTTGGTAGTACCTCTTTCGCTAGACCAAGCAGATCATCACGAACAATAGCAATCGCGATTCCTGATGGGCCGATGTTCTTCTGCGCGCCTGCATAAATCACACCGTATTTCGATACGTCAATTTCTCGCGAGAGAATCGTTGAAGACATATCCGCAACAATCGGTTTGTCGGTCACTGGTAGATCATTAATTTCAATACCATCAATGGTCTCGTTGGGACAGAAATGCACGTACGCTGCGTCAGGGGCAATTTTCCACTCTGTTGCAGGTAGTACGGCCGTTTTACCATCAATCACTGTCTTCGCGTTGAAAACATCTGGTTCACAGTATTTTTTGGCTTCTGCCACTGCACTTTCAGCCCAGTAGCCACCATCGATGTAAGTCGCAGTTTCTGCATCACCTAATAGATTAAGCGGAACAGCGGCAAACTGAGCACGAGCACCACCTTGGCAAAATAGTACTTTGTAGTTACTTGGGATATTAAGAAGATCACGAAGGTCTTGCTCTGCTTCTTCCGCAACCTTGATGAACTCTTTACTACGGTGACTGATTTCCATCACTGAAGTTCCAAGATCTTGCCAATTAATTAGCTCCTTTTGTGCTTGCTGCATGACTGCTTTTGGCAGACCTGCTGGCCCTGCACTGAAGTTAAATACGTTGTCCGTATTTTGTTCCATGATGCTCATTGCTCCTGCTAAGTAAGTATGACGAAATTAATATCATGTTTTCGTGGGGATAAAAACAACAAAAGAGGTCTTACGACCTCTTTTTAATCTGAAAAAGCTAAAAACTTACGTTGTAAACTTGCCTATTGCATCAATGCAGGCATAAGCAAAGCGATTAAAGGAAACTCTTGTCCATTTTCGAACTTCAGTTTCCCATCAGAAATTTGTGCTTTCAATTGGTAGCCGTTGTCTTTTTTCTCGATAAGTTCCATCACCATCAGCTCATCCACGCTTTCTTGGATGAATGGGTAAAGATCCACAAGCTCATCAGAGAAATAAGTGCTTAGCGAACCACTTGTTGCCGTCATTAACTTCATTGGGTCTTGAGTGATATTATCCGTTCCTTCTGGCACAGACAGTTGCCATTCGTTACGGAATTTACCTTCACCAAACGCAAGAGAAAGCTCATTCACTGACAATTTAAAGCCTTTGCTAAACAACGTATCAATGTGAGGAAGTAACGTTTGGATTTCTTGCTCATCTAGCATTGGCGAGTTTTGATAGATAGACATAATCTGATCAAACGATTGGCTGTCAACATCGGCGATTGAAAAGTCCAACTTAAAGTTGTCGACATCTGTCCCATCCGTCAAACGCAGTTGGTTGGCTTCTAGGTTCAATTTACTGTTGAGTTTGTCGCCAGTTTCATTAAGAGAAGTGTTACCGTTGTATGTCGCGTTCTCAATCATAAACATCGGAGCAAGTTGCGCATCAACGACATCCAGCTTCTGCAATGAGAACGTTTGTTCACCTAACCAGTACCCCTTTGCTTGCTTACCTTTCCCTTGACCAGTCAGTTCGGTTAAATGAATTTCTTCGCCGTTTTCAAAATCCACTTGTACTGAAGGCACTGAAACTTGATAGTTCAGATCACCAAGCACCGTCACGTCACCAGTGATTTGTAATGGGCTCGTCGATAATGACATTCCTTGAGCATCGTTTTGATAGTTCCAGCTATCCAAATCTAAGGTAAAGGCAGTATTACCGTTTAGTTGGGTTTTACTGTGCATCGTAAGTGGTAGGAAATCAGCGTCCACCAGCTTAGAGTCCGCCGTAAGGCTGGTTAAACCGTGAGATAAGTCACTCGTAACATCGAAAGTTGTTGGCAAACCATCACGCTCAAGTTGAGTTTTGATATCTGGGTCAACCACGGTGTAACGAGTAAGGACAACCGAAGAAAGGTAACCGCGGTCGTATTCCACGATCTCGCCCTTCACCATGTCATCATTCATGTTTGCAATACCATCTTCAATGATGGTTTGACCAATCTGCCCAACCGCAAGTGGCCAACAAAGCGCAAGAGAAATGGCACCACCGATGGCACCTATTTTTTTAAGATTTTCCATAACATCACTTATTGAGTATTTGTGCTCAGTCTAACCCAAACCCTAAGCGGATAAAACATTGAGTTAAATCAGACTATTGATGGTTATTTTAGTTCATTAATCGAGAACAATACTCAGCTCTCAACCATTGCGGTGTTTAATTGATATGTTGTTTGTGCCAAGTTTTAACCGGAGCTCAAACACCTGTGAACCGTTACGCTGTATTGTGCCTCGACAATAATCCTATCAGTGCTGAGCAATTTCGATTGGAGTTGTCCGCCTTTTCAAGCAAATTTGATATTCTCTCTGTCGAATCCATAGAAGAAGCGCAGAGCGCACTCGAATACCTAGAAGAAAGAGAGCAAACCGTTGCTCTAGTCATCGCAAGTCACCACGCACACTTTAATGGTGTTGATTTTCTTATCGGTCTAGACCGAAAACCTCACACGCAAAACGCTCGGAGAATACTGATCAGTTGTTCATCCGATATCGAAGCTATTTTAACGGCGGTAAACGAAGGGCGTCTCGACCACTGCTTGACCAAACCTCTACCCGATAAAGTTCTTTTCAATACTGCCCAAAAAGAATTGACTCAATTTATCCTTCGTCACGACAAAGAAGATTTGCTCAGCTATAGCCAAATTCTCGATCAGCACAAGTTGTTACGTGCGCATATTGAAAACCAAATGGGTAACTATCAGGCGGGCTTTTTGAATGATTACCATGCCCTCTCTGATAGTGAATTGGCAGAGCAAGTGATTAGCGCGTTGCAATGTTTTTTCACCCAAGATGACGATAGCGAAGCATGCCGAACCTACTCACCCGAACACTTACTAACGGTAGAGGGAGAGCCAAACAGCTTTCTATGGTTTATCACCAGTGGCGAGGTTGCGCTTTATAAGCGAGACGAACTTGGTATGCAACGTGAGGTCGTTCGTCACTCAAAAGGCAACATCGTAGGTGGCATGTCGTTTGTTACTGGAGAAAGCTCCTTCTCGACAGCGTTAACACTGACCAAAACAGAAGTCATAAAACTGGACAGAAAAGTGTTCCGTAAGGTGATGCAGAGTGATTCTAATTTGCTACCACTGTTTACTAATTTGCTCCTTCGTCACTTTAACCGCCGATTACAACGCAGTATCAATACCAAGTTGAAGCTACAAAAAACCTTAGAATCATTAGAGTCTGCTCATCAACAATTAATTGAACGTGAGAAGATGGCCATGCTCGGCCAATTAGTCGCAGGCGTAGCGCACGAGCTCAATAACCCAATCGCTGCCATATTGCGTGGCGTCGAAAATCTAACCCATACGCTGGAAGAATTACTCACCAAACTCCCAACCGACGACATTCAAGAAAAAGGCGTAGAACTGCTCATTCATGCTCAAAAAGCCAAGCCGGCCTCAACAGCAGAACTTAGGGAAAGAGTGAAACAACTCAACCATTACCTACCCGACCGCGCTTTAGGAAAAAAAGTGGTCAATCTAGGATTAGAATCAGACTTGGCCTTCATCGATAAACTCAATCGCCAAGAACCGGCGTCACTGCGCTCATTGGGAACGTTAGAACAATATCACCAAGTAGGCGCATCACTTCGCTCGATTAACGTCTGCGCCGCCCGTATTGCCGACATGGTTAAGAGCTTAAAAGGTTACGCTCGTTCAGATGATGAAACACTACACTATGCTGACCTTCATGAAGGCATAGAAGATACATTGGTCATCTTCGAGAATCGCCTCAAATTGCATCAGGTCGCGACAGATTATGCGAGCTTACCCAACACGTTGTGTCAGCCTATCGCGTTACAACAAGTGTGGACAAACCTCATTTCCAACGCAATTGACGCATTCCCAGAAAAAGGGAGACTCAGCATTCAGTCGCAACTAATCGAAAAAAACCATCAACCTTATGCTGTGATTTCGTTTAAAGACAACGGATGCGGCATTCCTGAACAACAGAAGAAAGCGATTTTCGAACTTAACTTTACAACAAAGAAAGAAGGTAACTTTGGCTTAGGTATCGGGCTTTCAATTTGCCAGCAAATCGTGGCAAGCCACAATGGTTGGATTGAAGTGGATTCTGAGTTGAACCATTTCACCTGCATGAAAGTTTGGCTACCTATCACATCAGAAGGAGATGAAACATGACGAAATATCTGATTTTGTGCGTGGATGACGAAAGAGAAGTCTTGGATAGTGTCCTTCAAGATCTCATGCCCTTTGAAGATAACTTTGTTGTCGAGGGTGCAGAGTCTGTCACAGAAGCGAAACAGGTGATAGAAGAAATGACCGACGAAGGCGTTCGTTTGGCTCTCATTCTTTGCGACCATATTATGCCAGAACAAACTGGTATCAGCTTTTTGATTGAGTTGAGTCAAAATAGCGACACTCGATCTGCACGTAAAATTCTGCTCACAGGACAAGCCGGGCTAGAAGATACCGTAGAAGCGGTGAACCACGCTAGTTTAGACTACTACATCGCAAAACCTTGGAAAGGCGAAGCGCTTCGAGAGGCGCTTGTGTCGCAACTGACTGCTTTCATGATAGAAAACGACGATAACCTTTTATCATGGACTGCAATTCTAGATTCCGAAGCTATTTTGAACGCTATGGCAAAACGACGCAGTAGCTTTGGTGAATAACCACTCCCGATAGAAAACGCGGACAGATAAAGAGAATCTGGCGCGTTTTTTGCTGTTAAGTTGGCACAATTGAGTCAATTGACAAAACATCGACACATTTTTGTTGGTCGTAGACCTTCGTTTTTATTATGATGTCGAACAAATCAGATTACGGTTCAAGTGGTTACTTGGATCCATGGAACTATAAGACAAGGTTTATCGTTAGTTATGCGTAAAACACTATTAGCCGCTGCCCTTTTGTTGGCATCTAGCCAAGCTCTAGCTGCGAACGATTACAACGCTCCAGCAACAATGAGCAACTTTAGCTACGACTACATGGAAGCTCGTATCGGTGCAAGCCCAGTAACATTCGGTGCTGGTTTCAGCAAATCAATTCACCCAAATGCGCACATCATTGCTCGCATCGACTCTGAATTCGATGGTGATTTCGATTCAGCAGCGGGTTTTGGTTTCCACTCGCCACTAAACAACTGGGCTGATCTAACAGGTGCAATGCTAATGCGTGTTGTACAGCCTTCAAACTCAAGCAGTACTGATGTTGGTATGGAACTTAACCTTGGTGTTCGCCAATGGCTTGGTCCTCAACTAGAAGTGGGTGGTAAAGCTGGCTACGTGTCTATCGATAACGATGACGATTGGATTGGTTCTGTTTACGCTCGTTTCCACTCTACAGAGCTATTCTCTCTAGGTGCAGAAGCGCGTATTAATGATTTCTATGGTGATCAAGTGATGTTCACCACTCGCTTCAAGTTCTAATCTCAAGTTGATTGAAATCTAACTGAAGCCGAAAAACAAAAACCGAGGTACTCACCTCGGTTTTTTTGTTCTTAATTATTGATTCGTTGCAATGACTAACTCGAATGAAGTGGCTAAAAGCATCCAACTTCCTTTTGTCGCTTTCAACGCTCACTTTTATGACTCGCTGACTTCATCTAAGACGAGTCAATCATCGTGAAACTAAATAAGCTTACTCACACATTGCCAGTAGCTGCTTTTTACGTGGCTCTTGGATAAGTTTCCAATGAACGCCGTCAATTGCACCAGCAAATTTCCATAAAAGCTTCACGTCGACATCACTGCCGTACGCAACTCTTACTTTATTGAATACTTCCACTGGGCCAAGTTCCAAAAACGTCTCTACGTCATCGATTCCTGCTTTTTTCACCATACGTTCTAACGTCAGTTGCATGTTTGGCAGATCACGTAGGCGTCTACTGGCTGAGGACTTTTGGTATTTACGTTCCTTAATTGAACAATCTATAGATTTTTGTAACAACGTATCAAGACCAGCAAAGCCAGCATCGAATAAGTCTGTTACGTCATAGTAGTTAACTGTTGCCGTCGTTTGTTTTTTGACGTGCTTATATTTTTCACAGTTAAGTTGAGTAAATTCTGCGTCGAGTTCGTCTCCGCCGCGCAAGTAGCAACAGTCGTTACTTACAAGAGCAAACATAGCGTCATTGCTAAATAAACCAATGCCGCCGAACATTGAACGTTTCTGATACTCACTAAAATTGCTTACATAGTTAAAAAAAGCTTGGTCTGTCATGTCCATTGACCTCTTTAATCTGAATAAATTACCCCGATTAGCGATGTCACCAGATGAACAGCAGCTTAGTGCGAATTATAAAATGTCGATATGTTGGCGATATTTTTGTGAATTGCGCTCACCAACTGCCTTAATCATACTTAACGTTGAAAAATAAGTTAGGATCTATGTCACATATGCCAAAGTACAAATTCCACATACGTGATTAGTTTCACACTTACCCATCCTAAAGCGATGTTTTTTTGACACAACCACTGCCAAAAACCGAACGCCATGGTGATTAATACAGCAATTGCGAGAGTCAAACCTGTATTTAATTGATTACTAACATACTGTGAGGGTACACTGTACGAAAGCTCTCTAGCACAGCGTCGTAATGGAACATCTATCATTTTTTTGGCTACCCAATAATAAAGATAAGCTTATAAAAGCATTGGAATCTGAGTTCGCTCAACTGGTAGAACAATCCATTTCTACCGGTAAAATATCCCTTCCTCCAATCCCTGATGTCGTACTTAAAATTCAGCAGCTTTGTACTGAAGAACATACAACGATTGCCGACGTTGCTAATGCCCTACTCGAAGACCCGGGCCTTGCTGCTGTCGTTGTTCGTGTCGCTAACTCTGTTATCTTTAACCGCCGCAACATCACCTGTAATGATCTCACGACCGCGGTTTCACGCTTAGGTATCCTGAGGGTAAGAGATATCGTTACCGCACAAGCTATTGAACAATTAAAGCACTCGGTGAACTTAACCAAAGAATGCAATGCCATCTTAGTAAAGAGCGCAGCGGTCTCCCGTGAGCTTGGCGCAGCAATGGTATTGGTGGTTCAAGAGTTTAAAAAACATGAGCCCGCTACCTATGGGCATCTCGAGCAAGAGAAAGCCTTACTTGTTGGCTTACTTGCAGATATCGGTTTGTTCTGCCTTATCAATGAATACCACCTGTATCTTGATAGAGGGAATTACCTCGATTCTGATATTGCTTTGCAAATATTCCAAACTCGCTGCTCTGCAACCAGTAAACTCGTGCTTGAGAAATGGGGCTTCGACAACGATTTCCGTGAAGTGTCTTCAAACGAAAAATATCAAACTTCCCGTCCAGAAGTGAGCTATCTGGATATAGCCCGCATTGCAAACCATTTACTGATGTTCCGTAATCAGGATGAGCGAATTGAAGAACACGAAGTAGAATTTAATTTAACTGGTGCAGAAGTCTTGTATGAACTCAGCAATATGAGTGATACTGACTTCCAAAGTGAAATTAAAGAAGTTCTCAGTGCCAGCGGCCTTTAATCTCCCGATACATCAAATCCAGCCACGTTAAAGCTCAAATAGTGTTTTGATCCGTTTATACGTGGCTAAGTTATTCTGCTTACCTCATAAAGGAATCATTGAGTTTTATGTTCTCAGGGATGCTATTTATCTTCGCCCCATTGGTGGTGGGCTATTTAATTCCAATTTCTCGAGCTTCGATGTTGGAGAAAATCAACAAGTCGACCTCATACCTCATTTACGTCATTCTTTCTTTGATGGGTTTGAGCCTTGCGGCATTGGACAACCTTGGTAGTAATTTACAAACTATTCTTCTTTACGCTGGCACATTTTTCGCCTGCCTGAGCGTATGCAACCTACTCGCTTTACCTTTGGTCGATAAGCTGCTTCCTTTGCAAACTGATCAGAATCAAAAGAAACTTCCTCTTTCGTCAATGGCTTTAGAGTCAATCAAACTTGTCGTTGTTGTGGGTGGTGGCCTAGTTGCTGGCTTGTTTCTTCCTATTGGTTTGTCTTGGGTGGACACAGCGAGCGAGTGGATTTTATTCCTTTTGCTTTTCTTTATCGGCATTCAACTACGCAATAGTGGTTTGACGCTTAGACAAATCCTACTCAACAAGCAAGGTATGGCGATTGCGACAGTGATCATTGCAACGTGTATGCTTGGCGGCGTAATTGCTGCAATGATTTTGGATCTTCCTCTTTATCAAGCTTTGGCGATGTCTTCTGGTTTTGGCTGGTATTCACTGGCTGGCATTTTGATGGGTGACGCCTTTGGGCCTATCTTTGGCGGCGCTTCTTTCTTAATTGAGCTGATGCGTGAATTGGTCGCGTTGATTGCCATTCCACTACTTATTCGCAGTTATCCATCTACAGCAATTGGCTACGCCGGCGCGACGGCGATGGACTTTACCCTACCCGTCATTCAAACCACGGGCGGTGTTCGATGTGTGCCTGTTGCCATTGTAAGTGGCTTTATCTTGAGCTTATTAGTGCCAGTTATGATGCTTTTCTTTGTGTCTCTTGCTAGCTAGATCTCAGGAATATTCATTAACATCCATTACAATACGGCAAAAATTCAAATACCCAAGTAACCTCAAAATGCTCAATTCGAAGAGAATTTTCTGGTTCACCGCTTTGTTATCGAGCCCTTTAATTTTTAACTCTTGGATCGGTAATCAGTAACAGGCAAGGCATATGTCTATTGGGGTTACAAAGGGAATACAACCAAAAGGAATAATAATGAAACGCTTTGTCGTTGCGGCGCTCCTCGCTACAAGCTCAACTTTTACTTTTGCTGCTGATCAGCAATGTCTTGCAACTAAATACGATGGCTACATTGATGCTTCCCTACAGTGGTATCAAGATCTCGTAGACCTAACCGTGACTCAATACCCTGAATTAAACGAAGTTAGCCAATGGTTCTTAGAAGGCCGTAAACACCACTTCGAACTCAACCGTGAAGCAGTACATTATTTTCTAGAAAACGATCCAAGCCGAGTAGCAACAGAGCAACCGGTTGAAGCATGGTTGAAGCTAGAACAACACGATGTGAAGCAACTGGCGACACGCAGTGATGCCCTAGGTGAAGCGGCGAAGAAAACCTTCAGCGATCGTCAATCTGCTAACCATCCAAAGAACTACGACCTACGCTCAGCGTTTGCTGACTTGCTAAGCCATCCAAAACAGATCGATTCTGCGCTTAACAAGTATAATCAATCAATTGCTAAGATTGAAAAGCAGAAGTGTGAGTAAGACCCCGCCTAAAGTTTCATTTCAGCAACATGGGTTTCAATAATTAAAACGGGACTTTGCGCCCGTTTTGGTTTAGATTGTGCCGCTCGCATTACCAAAATAACTACAAAGATTCTTTGCTATGGTTAAGGAACAAAAAACCGCTGACGTTAGCTTCGAGAGCTTGTTAAAGATCTTCACGATTCCTGAAGGTCCAGATTCCACGTTGACGAAAATTGATGAAAGTCTTTCCCAAAACTTAAATCAATTCCTTCGTGAACACATCGTGGCAGAAGAAAAGCCTTTACGTGAAATCGAGAAAGACTTTTCTTCTGCTCAGATTCCTGAGCAACCTGAGTTTGTATCAGACCATACCGAGCACCTTTTAGATACCTTAGTATCTCACTCGGTTCACACCTCTGCACCAAGCTTTATTGGTCACATGACTTCTGCCCTGCCGTATTTTTTAATGCCGCTGTCGAAAATCATGATTGCCTTAAACCAAAACTTGGTGAAGATTGAGACCTCAAAAGCTTTCACTCCACTAGAGCGTCAAGTGCTAGGCATGCTACACAGTCTTATCTACGGTCAGGACGAAAAGTTCTACCGTAAGTGGATGCACAGCGCCAAACATTCTCTAGGTGCATTTTGTTCTGGCGGTACCATTGCCAACATTACTGCGCTTTGGGTTGCTCGCAACAAAGCATTGAAAGCAGATGGTGCATTCAAAGGTGTAGAAAAGGAAGGCCTTTTCAAAGCGATGAAGCACTATGGCTACGAAGGTCTTGCGATCTTGGTATCAGAGCGTGGCCACTATTCACTTAAGAAAGCCGCCGATGTCCTTGGTTTAGGCCAAGATGGCTTAGTTGCCGTCAAGACAGATGCAAACAACCGTATTGTTGTCGATGACCTCAAGGCAAAAATCACGGAGCTTGAAGCACAAAACATTAAGCCGATCGCTGTTGTTGGTGTTGCAGGTACGACCGAAACGGGTAGCGTAGACCCCCTAGCCCAAATTGCCGAAGTTTGTGCACAGTATAATTGCCACTTCCACGTGGATGCAGCTTGGGGTGGTGCGACACTAATGTCGAACAATCATCGTCATCTACTCGGTGGCGTTGAGCTTGCTGATTCAGTCACGATTGACGCGCACAAACAACTGTACATTCCTATGGGTGCAGGCATGGTTCTGTTTAAAGATCCTGATGCAATGAAATCCATCGAGCATCACGCACAGTACATACTGCGTAAAGGCTCGAAAGATCTTGGCAGCCATACGCTTGAAGGCTCTCGTTCTGGAATGGCGATGCTAGTTTACGCAGCCATGCACATCATTAGCCGCCCAGGTTACGAACTGCTTATCGATCAGAGTATTGCAAAAGCGCGCTATTTCGCCGATCTCATCAAGCAGCAAGAAGATTTTGAACTGGTCTCTGAGCCTGAACTTTGTTTACTGACCTATCGCTATTTACCAACTCACCTACGAGCAGCACTGGAAAAGGCACAGGGCACGCAAAAAGAAAAATTGAACGAACTGATCAACCAGCTCACTCAATTTATTCAGAAGCGCCAACGCGAAACTGGTAAATCCTTTGTCTCTCGTACTAGGCTGAATCCAGACCAATGGCAACGTATGAATACCATCGTATTTCGTGTTGTGCTGGCGAACCCTCTAACTACGAACGACATATTGAATGCTGTTCTTGATGAGCAACGTGAAATTGCTCAACAAGCACCAAGCTTGATGGCTAAGATTGAAGAAACTGTCGAAGACATTCTCAATTCTTAAGCGCCAATGTGAGTTACATCAAATTGAAAATTTCTTTCTTTTTGGTGTAACTCAAACATCATTATTGTGCCACTAGAGCAACATACCTTCGATCCCACATCCAATTCTGTAGTTTTTACAACATTTTGTTTGAGGCTTGTCAAATTCTCACGAAATAGTAACCGTATTTGTTTTAGCCAGATAAAGGATCGGGTTTATACTGAATTTATGGCGCTGGTCGTTTTCGTTAACGCCCCTCTCGACCGAGAAACTTTGTGTTTCTACCCGTTAACAGAGCCAGCGAGTTGTTCTCTATACCCTCGTGAACACTATGAATACATTAGAAAAAATTCAAAAAAACCTGGAGAATTTCAGTAAGTCAGAGCGCAAAGTTGCGGAAGTAATTATGGCGTCTCCACAAACTGCAATTCATTCAAGCATTGCAACGTTGGCGAAAATGGCTGACGTGAGTGAGCCAACTGTTAACCGTTTCTGTCGACGTCTGGATACCAAAGGTTTCCCAGACTTTAAATTGCACCTTGCGCAAAGCCTTGCCAATGGTACGCCTTATGTAAACCGTAATGTTGAAGAAGACGACGGTCCTGATGCCTACACCCACAAGATTTTTGAATCGACAATGGCGTGTTTGGATGTAGCGAAGAATAGCCTTGACGCGATGCAAGTGAATCGTGCCGTGGATCTTCTTACTCAGGCAAAGCGTATCTCATTCTTTGGTCTTGGCGCTTCTTCTGCGGTTGCGCGGGATGCACAAAACAAATTTATTCGCTTTAACATCCCAATTACTTGCTTCGAAGACATTGTAATGCAACGTATGAGCTGCATTAACTGCAGTGATAACGACGTAATTGTTTTGATTTCTCATACCGGACGAACCAAGAGCCAAGTTGAGATTGCGAATCTAGCTCGTGAGAACGGCGCAACTGTTATTGCAATTACAGCCAAAGATTCGCCACTAGAGAAAGCAAGCTCACTGGCGATTACATTAGATGTACCGGAAGACACAGACGTATACATGCCTATGGCCAGTCGTGTAGTTCAAATGACCGTCATTGATGTACTTGCAACGGGCTTTACGCTTCGTCGTGGTACTGGGTTCCGTGAGAACCTAAAGCGAGTAAAAGACGCGCTAAAAGATAGCCGTTACGACAAGCTAAGTCAGTACTAATAGAGATACGAAGGGGAGCTTAATTGCTCCCCTTTTTTTGTACAGATAACCGCATTCGCTATCTCAGTCAATCGTTGACACTAGAGAGATCTGAGTGTGATTCAAGAATTTCAACTGAACTAGCATGAAGCTTGCTTTCTTCCATGCATTCCCCGCTACAATCGCACACTTGACGTAAGATATAGACTAATCGGTCTTGATTGAGCGGAAGAGGATTTCCTTTAATAGCAACGGACATGAGGGCGTCATCGGCCACTTGTTCAAAAGAGGTTTGGCAAACTCCAAAGTTACCAAGATGAGGCAACTCAAGTTTATCGAGCACCATTTTCACCCATAGCACACCGTCATGTTCATTAGCATTCGTTCTATCCGTGACAAGTTGTGCCAACCTCCTATAGCGACTGATCACATCCGCTCTGCCCGCTTGCTTTGCTGCCTTTATGTTCTCTTGCATTACGTGCGGCGCCAACCTTGCAGTAATCACACTATGGGGGGCATCTAACTTTCCACCTAATGCCGAAGCTAAACCATGCGCAGCACCTAGTTTAGCATTAGTGATCGCCATACCTCCCAACAAGGCTGCGAAAGACAAATCTGATCTCGCCTTATGATTATCTTGCTTACAACCAGCTATGACAGAGCGGCTTAGCCGTCTGAGCCCCTCTTCGCACACCATGTCAGTTAAAGGGTTAGGGTCACCGCAGACATACGCTTCCATCAAATGAGTGAAAGCATCCATCGCTCCCCTTCCAGATGTGTATTGATCCGTACCATAAGTTAAGGTGGGATCCACAATAGCGACATCCGCTAACATCTCCGGACTGCGTAAACTAACCTTGACTTGGTCTTGCCCAGATTTGAGCACTGCGTTACGAGTCACTTCGGAACCTGTGCTTGCCGTGGTAGGGATAGCAATAAAATGAATCGGGTTGGTTTTTAGTGGGACGTTTCGACCAACAACTTCAACGTAGTCATACACATCCCCTTGATTTGGGATAATAGCAGCGAGCGCTTTCCCCATATCAATGACACTGCCCCCGCCAATCGCAATGACCATGTCTGGTTGAAACTTGCGCCCAAGCACGGCAGTTTCTTCCACCATGGTGATATTGGGTTCACCATTGATGGCGACGTGTTGATAGCGCATGTTCTGCGCTTTTAGATAATTAATGATAGGTGTGGCTCGTTGCGTGTCTTTACCAGTGACCAGTAAAACGCTATAGCCAAATTGATTGATTACAGACAGCGAAGATTGGAGCGCTCCCTCGCCGAAGATAATCCGTGTCGCAGTCATAAACTGAAACATACACTTCCTCCCCAAAACAACAACTCACACTAGATTGCTATGCTTTGCGCAAAAAAAAGTTGACCGAGTGCACCTTGCCGCCATTAACCCTTCAAAATGTGTGTTTTTATGCGTCACTTCACAGAGTTAGCTAAGCCCAAAGATCGATTAACTTTTGTTCTAAAAGTGACTTTTCTTGGCTTTAAGCTTAGTGCGTGTTTAGTTTTTATACGATAGATTTCGCCTATCGAAACAAGAGGCATTTGCTGCTTTATTTCCGGTTCTGGATCGGGCATAGTTGTCCCAACATACGAGAGCGAATCGCAGCATTGACGTTTTCGTTCGCTTTCAATAAGAATAGATTTAGGAGAAATAAGATTATGTTCGTAGTTATCTTTGGTCGCCCTGCATGTCCTTTCTGTGTACGTGCTAAAGAGCACGCTGAAACACTTAAGGCAAAACGTGATGATTTCAACTACCGTTACGTAGACATCCACGCTGAAGGGATTTCTAAAGCTGACCTAGAGAAAACAGTTGGTAAGCCAGTAGAAACTGTTCCTCAAATCTTCATCGACCAAACGCACATCGGTGGTTGTGATGACTTTGAAGCTTACGCAAAAGAGCACCTAGGTCTATTCGACGAGTAATTCGAATAACTGAATTTTTAAAAGCCGCTAGTAGCGGCTTTTTTATTATGTATTCAAAATGTTATTCCCTTACGTCAAGTAATAGTAAAACCTAAAAAAATTCACTTATCTTTTTGCTATATTTAGTTACAATTCGCAATTCTTAATCTTTTTCTTTGGCACACACTTTACCGAGCCACACAGTGAACATAGACGTCGTACATCTTCTTGAACAAAACCCCATTCTTCTAATCTTCGTCGTATTAGCAATTGGTCTTGCCATTGGCAAAATTCGCTTTGGAAAGCTGCAGTTAGGCAACTCTATTGGCGTGCTCATTACCTCGCTTATCATGGGACACCTCGGCTTCTCATTTAACGCAGAAGCGCTAACGATTGGCTTTATGCTGTTTATCTACTGTGTAGGTATCGAAGCTGGGCCTAACTTCTTCGGTATCTTCTTCCGAGATGGTAAGCATTACTTCATTTTGAGCATGACCGTGTTGGTCTCGGCTGTCGGCTTAACTTATTTCTGTAGCCATTATATGGGCCTAGATTTTGGCTTATCTGCCGGTATGATGGCGGGTGCCCTTACCGCAACGCCTGTTCTGGTAGGTGCACAAGATGCATTAAACTCTGGTCTTGCTACCATTCCGCGTAACATGGATTTTTCTCTCGTATTAGAAAATCTATCGGTTGGTTATGCCATGGCTTATCTGGTCGGTTTGATCAGCATGATCATGTTTGCCAAACTGCTGCCTAAATTGCAAAAACAAAACCTATCCGACTCAGCTCAACAAATCGCACAAGAACGCGGCTTAGGGAGTTCTAGTCAAAGAAAGGTGTATTTACCCATTATCCGTGCGTACCGTGTTGGCCCTGAGCTGATTGACTGGACAGATGGTAAGAACCTTCGTGAGTTGGGCATTTACCGCCAGACGGGTTGTTACATAGAACGTATTCGTCGTAACGGCATTCTTGCCCACCCAGACGGTGATGCAATCCTGCAAGAAGGTGACGAAATCGCACTAGTAGGTTTCCCAGACAGCCATGCGCGTCTTGACCCTAGCTTCCGCAACGGTAAAGAAGTATTCGACCGAAACCTGCTTGACCTTCGAATAGTCGAAGAAGAGATCGTGGTTAAGAGCGATGCCATTGCAGGCAAACGCTTGTCTGATTTGAACCTATCTGAATTCGGCTGTTTCTTAAACCGCGTAGTGCGTGCTCAAATTGAAATGCCGATGGATTTAGACATTGTTCTCGCTAAAGGTGATGTCCTTCAGGTGAGTGGTGAAAAGAGCCGTGTACATGGTCTCGCTGAGAAAATCGGTTTCATCTCGATCCACAGCCAAATGGCAGATTTACTCGCGTTTTGTAGCTTCTTTATTCTGGGCATTATGTTTGGCTTGGTGACCATGACGTTTGGTCAAGTGTCATTCAGCTTAGGTAACGCAGTCGGCCTATTACTTTCAGGCATCACGCTGGGCTTCCTACGAGCAAACCACCCTACTTTCGGTTATGTTCCGCAAGGGGCGTTAAATATGGTCAAAGATTTAGGTTTGATGTTCTTTATGGTCGGAATAGGCTTAAGTGCTGGTGGCAAGATGTTCGAGCACTTGACTCAAGTTGGTCCACAGATCATTGGTTTAGCATTTATTGTAAGCGTAGTGCCGGTTGTTCTTGCATATCTAGTTGGCGCTTACGTGCTTAAGATGAACCGTGCCCTACTCTTTGGTGCTATTATCGGAGCTCGTACGTGTGCTCCAGCAATGGACGTAGTGAACGAATACGCTAAGTCGACAATTCCTGCGCTTGGTTACGCAGGTACGTACGCGATAGCCAATATCTTGATGACCTTAGCTGGTACCATTCTGATTATTCTGAGTTAATCACAATGAATGAGCGTTACAGATCAGTTAGCGCTCCTTATTCAAAGATTCTAGACAGAAAAAAGGCGCTCATTGAGCGCCTTTTTCAATTCCGCTAGAAACGATTAGATTTGTGTGAAATCTGTTTCTACTGCTGGGTTCACGTCTGCTTCGTAATCCACACCGTCAACGCCAAAGCCGAATAGCTTCAAGAACTCTTCTTTGTACTCAACGTAGTCAGTTAGCTCTTTTAGGTTTTCAGACGTGATCTGTGGCCATAGGTCACGACAGTGTTGTTGGATGTCTTCACGCAGTTCCCAATCATCCAGACGTAGGCGGTTCACTTCATCTACTTCTGCAGCGCTGCCGTCTTCTTTGTAAAGACGTTGACTGAACATGCGGAAGATTTGTTCCATACAACCTTCATGTACGCCTTCTTCGCGCATTTTCTTGAATACCATTGCGATATATAGAGGCATTACAGGAATTGCAGAACTTGCTTGAGTCACAACAGACTTAAGTACCGCTACGTTTGCGCTACCGCCAGTTGCAGACAGTTTCTCGTTTAGTGCTGCTGATGCACGATCTAGGTCCATTTTCGCTTTACCTAGAGCGCCATCCCAGTAGATCGGCCAAGTTAGCTCAGTACCGATGTAGCTGTATGCGACTGTTTTACAGCCATCTGCCAGCACGCCAGCGTCTGATAGTGCATTAATCCATAGTTCCCAATCTTCACCGCCCATCACGGTTATTGTATCTTGGATTTCTTGCTCAGTTGCAGGCTCTACGCTTGCTTCGATGATGACGTCTTTGTTGGTATCAACAGCGGTCGACGTGTATGTCTCACCGATAGGCTTAAGTGCTGAACGAATCAGTTCACCCGTTTCTGGCATTTTACGTACTGGAGAAGCCAGTGAGTAAACCACCATATCTACCTGACCAAGGTCTTCTTTGATCAGATCGATCGTTTTCTGTTTTGCTTCATTTGAGAACGCGTCACCGTTTAGGCTTTTCGCGTATAGACCCTCTTCACGAGCTAGCTTTTCAAATGCAACAGAATTGTAAAAACCTGCTGTACCTGGCTTCTTCTCCGTGCCTTCTTTTTCGAAGAAAACACCGATAGTTGAAGCATCGCCACCAAATGCCGCAGCGATACGAGAAGATAGGCCGTAGCCACTTGATGCACCCACAACGAGAACGCGTTTTGGAGCGTTTTTAATTGGGCCTTGTGCTTTAGTGTAAGCAATTTGTTCTTTTACGTTAGCTTCACAACCCACTGGGTGCGTAGTAGTACAGATAAATCCACGAATTCTAGGTTTGATGATCATATTCAACTTCCTTTAAAAAACGTTGCTAGGATAAAAGGTTCAGCCCTAATTCGCACCTAATTTCTGTAAAAATGCTGCGAAAATGCAAGTGGTTGGAGCACTCACAGCATCATTTATGACCGATAGAAACAAATAAGCACCTCGGCTGAGGTGCTTATTTCGAACATTTTAGTGTGGACGTTATGCCGCTGAATTCAAATGCGATTTTTTCGTCGTCACATTAGTACGAACTTCTGAGAAGTCATGGCTAAAGTGGTCAACTTGAATTGCTTTGTAACGCAGCTTATCCGCCGCCATAATCTGATCTATTTCTTGCTCAGTTAACACACCTTCTTCAAACGCTTGCTGTAGGCGGTCATGTAGTAGACCTTTACGTGCAACTTTGCCATCTTTAGCCGCCTTCATCAGTTTGCGCTCTAATGGCTTAACGTCATACATCGCTAAAAATGCACGCTCCATCAAACCCACACTGTCGTCTTCGCCTTTACCGATGTAACAAAGGTGCGTCAGACGGTCACGCTGAGCGCCTGGGGTCATCATAGCCTCTGCCAGACCTACACACAGTTCATCACTCGGTGCTTTGAAGTGATTACCAAGTGGGAATAACAAGCCTTTAAGGACACCACCTACGTATTTCACAGGGAAGTTTGAGTACGCTTCATTCAGTGACTTAGACGCATTGTATAAGCAGTGCTGTACCGCGTAATGGACAAAGTTTAGATCACCCTGTTGTCGACCTTCATCTTCGTACTTCTTCAACGCGGCTGATGCCATATACAGGTAGCTTAGGCCATCACCCAAACGAGCAGAGATCATCTCTTTACGTTTTAAATCACCGCCAAGCGTCAGCATCGCAAAGTCAGCACTTACGGCTAGCGCACGGCTTAGACGAGTAATGTCCTTGTAATATTGCTGCGTAGGGCCGCTCATGTGCGCCTTAACAAAACGAGAACCAGTTAGCGCTGCGCCAAGTGCGCCAAAGGTGTTACCCGTGGCATGTTTAATGTGCTTAAACAGCAGATCATCAAACTCTTTCGCACCTTCTTTCGAATCTGGGTTGGCCGCTGCTTCCATCTCTTTCAGTACGTATGGATGACAACGTGTCGCACCTTGACCGAAAATCATTAGGTTGCGAGTCAAAATATTTGCACCTTCGACGGTGATAGCAACAGGAATGCCTAGATAATGCTTCGCTAGGTAGTTCATTGGACCATCTTGAATCGCGCGTCCCGCATGGATATCGAAAGAATCGTTCAGGATAGTACGGGCCATTTCCGTCATGTGGTATTTAGCAATAGCTGTCACGATGCCTGGTTTCTCTTTCATATCAAGAGACGTCGTCGTCAAAGTACGTGTTGCTTCAAGTAGATAAGTTAAACCACCAATGCGTCCCATCGCCTCAGCAACACCTTCAAATTTACCAATGGACATACCAAACTGTTTACGGACATATGCGTAAGCGCCTGTGGTTCGTGTGGTAAGGTGACCGATCGCGGTGCCGAGCGCAGGAAGGGAAATACCACGTCCTGCCGACAAACATTCCACCAACATACGCCAACCTTTACCCGCGTACTCTGAGCCACCAATTAGCCAGTCCATAGGAATGAACACATCGTTACCACGTGTTGGACCGTTCATAAACGCAGAACCGAGCGGATCGTGACGCTCACCAATTTCCACACCTTCGTGATCAGCAGGAATCAATGCACAGGTAATACCCACATCTTTCTTGTCGCCAAGCAGGCCATCTGGGTCTTGAAGTTTGAATGCGAGACCAAGAACAGTCGCAACAGGTGCTAGGGTAATATAACGCTTATTCCAACTAACACGGATACCAAGAACTTCTTCACCCTCGTGCGTGCCGTAACAAACTACGCCTTGGTCTGGAATACCGCCTGCATCTGAGCCAGCTTCAGGGCCGGTTAAGGCAAAACATGGAATATCCGTACCGTCAGCGAGACGTGGTAGCCAGTAGTCTTTTTGCTCTTGAGTACCATAGTGAGAAAGTAGCTCACCTGGGCCAAGAGAGTTTGGCACCATGACTGATACGGCTGCGCTGATGCTTCGTGTGGCAATACGAGATACGATGGTTGAGTTTGCAAGTGCAGAAAACTCTCGGCCGCCGTATTCTTTCGAAATGATCAGGGAGAAGAAACGCTCTTTACGTAAGAACTCCCAGACTTCAGGTGGTAGATCACGGTTATCTTTTACGATCTGCTGATCGTTTAGCATTTCAAGTAACGTCTCAAGTTCATTGTCCATGAAGGCTTGTTCTTCAGACGTCAGTGCTGGTTTTGGGTAGTGATGAAGCGTTGTAAAGTTAGGCTTGCCAGAAAACAACTCGGCATCCCACCATACACTACCGGCTTCCATTGCCTCTTTTTCCGTACTCGACAATGGTGGCAGTACTTTCTTAAACATTTTAAATGCTGGGTCACTAATCCATTTTCTTCGTAGAGAGCTCATAGTTCAGATCCTTTTGTTCACATTACCGCTCGCGGCTTTCACTTTTCTTTTTTATTTATTTAATTAGGTTTACTTGGCGGACATTCCTGCCGACAGGTATGGAATCAGTAGGTCGACGACAGACTTCGCATCGACGTCTTTTTGGAATTTACTTTCCGCAATTTCCGTTAGCGCTTGACTAGATGCCATGGTGAAAACACAAGTTCCAAGGGTAAAGTGTAATCGCCAAAAAAGCTGTTCTTCTGTTAGTTCAGGGTTTGCTTTGCCTATGGAGAACATAAACAACTTCAGCACTTCGTCATATCTGGTGCTGATAAACCAGCGCAAGTGCCCCTGCACATCGGTGTAACCTCGCCCTATCAACAACATAAACAAGGCAGTACCGTTTGGTCGCACATCATTTAACGCCCGTAAGGGTAAGCGCAACGATTCGAATACCTCATCCATGTTGTAATCGTCACGGGTGTTTAGCTCTATCAGAGATGTTTTAATGCTCGGCATTAACGCTTCTAAATAGCGGTCTAAAACGGCTCTAACGAGCGTCTTTTTATCGCCAAAATGGTAGTTTACCGAAGCAAGGTTTACGTTCGCCTTACCAGTAATGGTTCTTAGTGATGTGTCATTGAAGCCGTATTCTGCAAATAGTCCTTCTGCTACATCGAGTATTTTTTCTTTTGTTGTACTTCTCGGGGCCATTTCAATCACTCGTATTAAACAACTGTTTGAAAATATACTCCCGAAACGACAGATTAACAAATGATTAACATCACATTTTCAAGCATTGGTCTGACCAGACATAGAAAGTGCAGGCGTAAAGGAATGAATTTAAAGCGAATATTATTTTGTGAAAAAAACTTCTAAAAAAAATGGAACTGAATTGAATTAGCTCGGTCTGAATTACTGTAACAACTAGGGCATTTAAAGTTTTTCAGGCCGTCAAACTTGTTTCTTTCTGGTTGTTACATTGCTGCTTTTTCTTATTAACTCCTATGTTTGTATCCGCCCAGATAAATTTTCTTCTGGGCTTTTTTTCGTCTGTCGTTCCCCGCTATGCACTAGCAAATAGTAAATCCAAGATATAAAAAAACCTCTCAATTGAGAGGTTTTCATATTTCAAATTGCTGCTCTAAAAGCGGTTCGCTTTAGTATTCCTCAGCAACCTCTTCTGACGCCTGCTTTGGCAACGAGAAGTGCAGTAACGCATAGCCAAGTACAGCGGCAGTGGTAGAGCCCATCAAGATGCCTAGTCGAGCATAAGTGTCAAACTCAGGACTCACGTTTGCAAACGCCAATGATGAGATGAAGATAGACATCGTAAAGCCGATACCACACAACACTGACACCGCAAAGATATGCATAAAGTTCACGCCTTTCGGCAGCTTAGCAATACCTAGTTTCACTGCCGCCCAACTGAATGTGAAGATACCCAGAGGTTTACCAACCAACAGACCCAGTGCAATACCTAATGGCAACATTGAAGTCAGACCTGACATCGATACACCCTCTAATGAGATACCTGCGTTTGCGAACGCGAATAGAGGAAGAATACCGAATGCTACATATGGGTGAAGTGCATGCTCCATGTGTTTTAGTGGAGAGTGTTCACCCTGCTTACCTTTCAGTGGAATAGCAAAACCGATCACCACACCTGCCAATGTTGCATGGACACCAGATTTCAGAACCGCGAACCAGAGAATAGCACCAACGATCATATACGGTGTTAGCTTAGTCACCCCTTTTGCATTCAGCATAAAGAGCAAGCCAGTCATCGCAAAACCAACTAACAAGGCCATTGTTGATAGGTCACCGGTGTAGAACAACGCGATGATCACAACAACACCAAGGTCATCAATGATTGCAAGTGCAAGCAGGAACACCTTCAAAGCGATTGGCACACGTTTACCTAATAACGCCATGATACCAAGCGCAAATGCGATATCTGTCGCCGCTGGAATTGCCCAACCAGAGATCGCTTCAGGGTCGCCAGCATTGAAAGCAACGTAAACAAGTGCAGGAGCCAACATGCCGCCAACCGCAGCAATTGCCGGGAAGATTGCGGTTTCTTTCGATTTTAGTGCGCCTTCAAGAAGCTCACGCTTTACTTCAAGACCGATTAGTAGGAAGAACACAGCCATAAGGCCATCGTTGATCCAGTGAGAAACTGACATACCAAATACATAAGTATGCAGCATAGCTTGATAAGTTTCGCCAAGTGGGGTGTTAGCAATGGTCATCGCAATTGCCGCAGCAATTACCAGAAGAATACCACCAGCGGATTCCATTTTGAAAAAGTCACGAATGACATCGTTCATGATTTCGCCCTTATATTTATTATCTTAATAAACGATTAACAAAGAATGATGAGAGTGTATAGCTGCTGAAAATTTTAGAATAATCGCTTGTTCAGAGTATAAACTTCGATTTTTCCGATGTATTCTTTACGACACATCGTATTTTTCAACAAGAACATATAAATTTACAAGACCTGACAATCTCCCTATAAGTCTATGTATTCACATAGATTACTATTAACTTAGTATAATATGTGACTGATTTTCGTGATTAACATGCAGTTTTACGACGAAAACTGCGTGTTTCAACGACAAAAAAGCCACCTTTGATGAGGTGGCTTTCTGTTCTTTTTAGTAACCGGTGAGTTGCATAAATCCCCACGCCTCATTGGAACCCGATGCGAGTATCGGCCCTTCCCAATAAGGGATCACAAACGGAAGCCACATGTCCGATTTTATGATTCTCGTCGTCAAATTGATGTTGTGCTCGGGGACATTAATGATCCATTGCAGCGGTAGCCTTCTTCCGTTTGATAAGCCAGTGACCTGCAAAGGTGTCATGGTTAATTCTTTCTCAGTTAAGTTGATCACCTTACCGGAACGTGTCGCTAAAGTGCCAAACAGATGGGGAACCTGTCCATGATGACGATAGCGACTCACCGTAAGTGCTCGCCCATCATCAAGATTGAAAACAAACCAGTCCCAGCCTTGTTGTCCTTCACCGATTAGGCCACTACCCCACTCTTTTTGCGTCCACGCAGCCCCTGTCACTTCAATATCCCGACCATTTAAGGTTAGGTTGCCTTTTACATTTAAGAAAGGCGCACTGAAGCTAAAGGATGCGACAGATTGGAGCGCGTGCTTAACTTGAAAGCCTTTATCGCCATTCACGACGAACGGGCCGCTAGTAGTGGTATTTAAATCCATACCAAAGGTATCCGTTGTCACCTCTAAGTTACCCGGAAAGGGCGTAGAACCTAACGCTCGCCACGTCCAATTATCTATCCACAGACGGAACGGGCGATTTGTCATTCCAGCTTGTCCAATGCCACCACGCGCCACTCTTTGTTCTTTCCATACTTTAGAGCCATTGCTAATCACAATATGGGAGATAAAAAGCTGTGGATTTTGCCAACCTCTGGTATCACGCTCATCTGTTGCAACTCTAAAGTAGCTCCATTGAACGTTGTAAACCTTGCCATGCTTATCTTGTAATTTGGCAAAGTAATTCCACCATTCATGTTGATAATCTGGATGGAAGCGAAAATCCTGCGGAAGCGAGACATGTTCATCTGGCAACACTGGTTCAAAGATCGTTTTGCTTTCTCTTTGTAGTACTGCGCTAATGTCACTCTCTTTCGTTGCCGTCGCTTCGGCCCAATGGGTGAAATACAGTGTCGCACCCGTTAATGCAATGAAAGCAATAAACACCAACACTGATATCGAGAAGATCTTTTTCGGCTTCATATTCTTCGTCACAGAGCATCCCTCAACGACTTCATCGGAGTACTCTTAATCATTCTGATCACTGGCAATGCCCCCGCGATCATGATGGCAAACATCGCCCAAGCAATCGTCTGAACATACTCCCAAGGGATCGTTTGCAACTCTAAAGACCAGCCAAAAGATTGCTTAATAATGATATCAACAATCAAATGTGCCAACGCTAATCCGAGCGGGACGGCAATAATGGCGGAGATCATACCAAAAGCAAACAACTGTAACCCACCAAGGAGGACAAGCTCTTTACCCGACACGCCCATACAACGAAGTAAAGAAAAGTGCCTTTGCCGTGAAAACTCGCCAGCAAGGGTGGCAAAGAACAAGCCAAACACAGCAATAATCAATGTAATGTTGCCTAGTGTGCCTGCAATCGCAAAGGTGTGGTCAAACACTCTCATGGCTTGGTTATAGATATTGTTGTTGTCGAAGACTCGGTCTTGTGACAAGCGGAACACGTTTTCTAAGCGACGTTTCAAACCTTCGCCATTAACATTGTCTTCAAGTAAAACGCCAAGTCCAACGTTACCTGAGCCCGCAAAAGCATACAGCCAATTTCGGTGCGACATCATCACTTGGTTGTAGGGGTTGCCATAGTCGTAGTACACCCCAACAACTTGCCACCCTCCCCCTAACGGTGGCTGAAGATCAATATAGTCACCAGGGCGAATGTCGAGCTTCAATGCCATAGACTCACTGACCATCAGACTTTTTGAATGATGTAAGTGATACCAATAATTAGGCACGCCAAGTTTTACTGTGAGTGAATCAAGTTCCCCTTCCGAAGCCCCTGTACTCACTACTTGAAGCGCTCCACGTTCCGTAGGCACATCTTTTTCCCAACGCCACCAAACGGTATCGACCTCTGGTTGTTCTTTTAACCAAGCACTCATGCGAGCTGCTGAGTTGTTCGTAGGGTA
This sequence comes from Vibrio jasicida 090810c, assembly GCF_002887615.1. Taxonomy (NCBI): domain Bacteria; kingdom Pseudomonadati; phylum Pseudomonadota; class Gammaproteobacteria; order Vibrionales; family Vibrionaceae; genus Vibrio; species Vibrio jasicida. The sequence goes on from NZ_CP025792.1 coordinate 789,447, forward strand.
GATGTAGATATCTGCAGCAAGACGTTGGCTCAACCATTTGTCGGTCGTATCACGGAAACTGCCTACCATGGTCTCAACACCAATGTTCGCCGCAAGTGCCAGCATAAAGGCCATCGTAGCAACACCCCGGTAACTCATGCTTGCCGCCGCATCAGCGAAGAACCAACGGACACGAACCCAACGTAATGAATAAGAGAAACTTTGGAACATATGCCACATCAAAAATGGCATAAACAACGCCACGCTGATCAACATTAGCGCGATGATAGCAAAACCTGACTCTTGCGTTCTTGGAGCTTGATAAACCGCAACGGCCGCCACACAAAAAGCACAAGCAGCAAACGCCTGCCAAGAGAATTCACGTCCAGCAAAGCGCATCAAAGATAAACGAGAAGAAAGACGGATGGGTTGTGATTTCAACAAACGAATCAAAGGCCATAAACAAGAAATCAGAGCGCCCAACGCCGACATTGCCAAGCTATATAAACTCGATTCCCATGACCAACCAATGGTGAGACCAACGTTGGCATCGTATAAATCACTTAAGCTGGATGACACTGCAGGAATCAGTTCATTCGCTAAGATCAACCCGAAGAAGTTACCACAAGCCCATGCAACCAAAACTAGAATGGTCAGTTCTAACATCAATGCCTGTGCGAGCTGCATGCCATTCACGCCCGTTTGGCGAAGAATACCAACTAAACGTTGACGTTGGATAAAAGACAGAGACATTGCTTGATAGAAGATAAACAAACCAACAAGGAAGGACAACATTCCCATGGCCGTTAAATTCATGTGGAATGCTTTAGTAAGCGATTCTAACTCTGTTCGGCTATTGCGCACCAACGTCATGCCATTAGGTAGCATGTTTTTTAGCGCCAGAACTTTTTCCTCTGGCATTTCACCACAAGCAATCGCAGACAATCCTGAACTGCGTTGCAGCATTCTTAATAGAGAGATGTCCGTGACTAAACGCGTACCAGAAAGCAAGTTGTCACTATCAACCTTCAAAGGTCCGAGCTGACTGCCATCATTCAGTGTAATAAAGTCCCCATTACTCCATGACATATGTGCAGCTAAATCTTGGCTGACTAAGATTGGATATGGCGGCTTCATTAACGTCAACATTGGAAGATCTTTAAGCGATTTACCTTGCTGTAGCGGCAGCAATGCAACAGGGTCAACCCCCACTAGCATCAAACTTAGATCGGTGTTGGTGTCTAAATGTAGAACATCAAATGGTGCGCATTGATTAAAACCAGCACGACGAAGCTGGATATAAAAGCCTTGAGGAATTTTGTTTGCAGAGTGTTTAGTACGAATACGGTAAGGCAAAGGGTTGGAAAAAAGTTTCTCACCAGTTTCGTAGCTCTGTTTCGCGTGTTGGTTAATTGAAGTCACACCAACAAGGAGTGATACTCCGAGGGTTAAACCAAGCCAAACAAGAATAATTTGAAGTGGGTAACGACGGTAATGACCGAGTAGCGCCTTAACTACGGGCCATAACATGCAATTGCCCTCCTTGAAGACGAATGCGGCCTTCCATGTGCTCAGCGACCTTTTCACTGTGCGTCACCAACAACAGCGTACACTCAAGCTGACGAGCAAGGCTGGTCAACAAGCGCATTACCGCTTCAGCATTTCGTTCATCTAAGCTACCAGTCGGCTCATCGGCAAGTAAGATCTTCGGCTCCATATACAGCGCACGAGCAATCGCAGCGCGCTGCTGCTGTCCACCTGATACCTCTTCTGGATAACGCCCTAAAAGCGGCATAAGATCGAGTGCAGAGAGAATTTGGCGCCATAAACCTTTGTCTTCAGGCAAGCCTTTTAACTGGCGACAGAAACGGATGTTATCTGCAATATTCAAAGTAGGCAGCAGGTTGAATTGCTGAAAGATGTTGCCGATGTTGTTTCGACGATAAAGTGTTCTTAAGCGCTCTGGAGCACTGTGCATCGCGAAACTTGGGTATTGAATTTCACCAGAGTCAGCGATATCAAGGCCTGCAATTAAATTAAGGAGTGTACTCTTACCAGAACCACTCTCTCCCATTAATGCAACTTGTTCACCCTGTTGTAATGTTAATTCTGCCCCTTGTAGTACAGGATGAAATTCGCCCCCGTCTACATAGCCTTTACATAGGTCTGACAGTTTCAACATTGATTTTGCCGCTCAAATGGTGTTTAAAAATTGGAATCAGAATCTACACTAAAATCCGGTTGGTAGGAAGTAATTTGAATAGTTGATCACACTATCAGACTACAAATGCAACTTGTCTCGCGACCCTTCTTAAGCATCGATCAAATTTTTCATCCATTTCTTACTCGCCATGCGGTGTAAACATGTCCCCCACTTAACCACTTCCTCGGTTAGAAACAATAAGTAAACCCATTGTGGTTCAAAGCCTAGGTAGATAGCACCAAAGGCGGCAAGAGGAATGCTAATCACCCATTGCGCAATCAGATCTTGGTACAAGCAGAACTTCACATCCCCACCCGCACGAAGCACACCGACAATGGCCATCATAGGAACAGAGCGAAGAACCACGCCGACGGCAAGAATCACCATAAACTGTTCAGCTAGGTGGCGCGTTTCTGGTGTCAACGCACTGAAGGCGTCGAGAATAAGTTGGTTAGAAAACAGAAGTAAAATCGCCACCACGATAGCAATCGCCACATTGAGGATCACCGTCGCCCAAGCTTGATAATAGACAGGGCCAAAGTTCTTCGCTCCCAATTGATTGCCCACCAATACTGCAGCAGCGTTAGATGAACCAATCATCATAGCTAGAGCAATTGACTCTACCGGCGTCATTACTGACAATGCCGCTAAACCTTGAACGCCTGCTTGCCCCATAATCGCATGATAGGCAAACAAACCACCCGCCCAAGCAAGGAAGTTAAATGTGGTCGGAAGAGAGAGCTTCAAGAAACGTGTAATTTTATCCAACACCAAGCTGGCACGAATATCATCCAGACAAAACGCAATGATGTGTTTTTTAAACCACAGGTAACTGAATAAACAAGTTACTTCAATAGCACCACTGATAACGGTTGCAATGGCAGCCCCTTTAATACCCATCGCAGGAAAGCCAAATTGACCAAAAATGAGCACCCAGTTAAGGAAGATGTTGGACAGAATGCCGATGCCACTGAAAAAGGTGCTAAGCCCGGGTTGATGCATGGCTCGAAGACCGACAGCCATACTTGCGACACAGGCTACAGCAAACATACTAACCGATGAAATAACGAGATAATCAGCACCAAGTCGAATCACCTCTTCCGAATCCGTTGTCAGGCGCATGATTGGTTCTGGGAACAGAACGAACAACACCACCGTAAGGGCAGCGAAAACCATGGAGATCATCCACGTCAACGACGTACTTTGCCTTACACCTACTTTGTTTCCCGCTCCCCAGTACTGCGCTGTTAACAACGCCCCGCCGGTTGTGACGCCAAGGAGCATGATGGTCGTAACGAATGTCGCTCTTGCCGCAACGCCGACCGCAGCAATTTCAGCCTCTCCCAATTGACCGAGCATCAGTACGTCCACCAAGCTTCGGCTGGAGAACATCATGCTCTGTAAAGTTATGGGTAATGCGATGGCAAATAGTCGACGTAAAAACGACTTATCAGCATGAATAACCAATTGTGAGAAAAAAGTCATGCTCGCTCCGACGACAACTTATTGATAGAACGGGAAAAGTGTCTCATGATTATACCCAGTGGTGACTAATCCACCAGTAATAAAAGGATTCATAATGAAAAAGGTGTTGGTACTCGGGGCTTCCGGCTACATAGGCTCTCAACTTCTTCCACAACTGATCGATAAAGGTTACATTGTCACTGCAGCAGCTCGTCATATTGACTATTTAGAATCTCGAACTCAGCCACACCCTAATCTCACTCTCACTTATTTAGACCTCGCAGACGCAGAAGCGACGCTTGAAGTCGTAAATGATTTTGATTTGGTGTTCTTCCTTGTGCATGGTATGGCACAAGGTCACGACTTTGTTGAGTACGAGTTAAACCTCGCAGAGAACTTTAAAAATGCGCTTGAGAAAAGTCGCGTAGAACACGTGATCTATTTGAGTGCGATTCAGCCTCAAACCGGCAACTCTCAACACTTAGCAGCACGTAAAGCGACGGGGAAGATCATTCGTCAAGCCGGTGTTCCTGTTACCGAGCTTCGCGCAGGCGTGATTATTGGGCCAGGGTCTGCGGCATTCGAGATCATGCGTGACTTCGTCTATAACCTGCCGATTCTGATTGCGCCTAAGTGGGTCGACTCCAAAGCTAACCCAATCGCCCTACCCAACCTCAATCACTATTTGCTGGAACTGGCAGAAACCAAACCAACAGAAAGTGAAATCTATGAAGTTGGTGGGCCGGATACATTAAGTTATCGCGAGCAATTTGAAGTCATTTGTAAAATAACGAAGAAACCTTACAGACTGTGGTCAACGCCACTGCTAACACCCAAAATGGCATCGTATTGGTTAGCCATTGTGACGTCAGTTCCCACAAGTATTGGTAAAGCGCTGCTTGCTGGTTTAGAGCACGATTACATTGCCAATACCAAAGCCATTCACGAACGATTTCCACAAGAGTTAATCAGCTATGAACAGTCCGTAGCGGACACCATCGCTACAGAGGGAACTTTTGTGCGTAGTAACGTATGGGGGTTTGAACCAGCAGCTCTCAAACGTTGGCAACCAGGCTACGGCTATTATCCAAAACAAGCAGGAGCAAGCATTAAGACAAAAGCTTCTTCAGAATCACTTTGGAAAGTCGCACAAAAGATCGGGAGCCCTGAAAAAGGCTATTACTTTGCCAACATCCTTTGGCGCACCCGAGAGTGGCTTGATATCTTCTTTGGTGGAGGAAAACCCATTCGAGTTTCACCACCGGGGCCAGAGCTCAAAGTAGGTGATTTCATTGATTCATGGAAGGTCATTCGCTGCGAAGAGAACCAGTTCCTCTCACTGTTTTTCGGTATGAAAGGTCCCGGACTTGGTCGTTTAGAAATTACAATCAAAGACGATGGCGAAGAGCGCGAATTCGATATCACCGCATGGTGGCACCCGCAAGGCTTCCCTGGTTTGCTTTACTGGTTTGCGATGATGCCAGCACACCTATTCATCTTCAAAGGTATGGTAAAAGCGATCGCCAAAGAAGCAGAGCATCTAGAGCGTGAGTAACGCCCCATTGCGGTTGGCCGCTCATAGCACTTTCAAACAAAGCAGATAAAGGCTATTTGAGAGTGCTATTGAAAAGGTTCTATATTGATTAACACTCTGTAAATTTAATTGAATTTATTTCAGTACAATCTCCATATTATTCTTAGCTCATACCTTTTTAGACCGGCTTTGTTCTGAACTTAGTGACTATAACGTTAAGCAGATTTTGGAATCACAATGGGCAATCGATACATCATTAGCAGTAAACACCACGATAACTTTATGCTTCGTCAGCAACACGTCGATAAGATCGCGTTGGTGACAGAAGGTGGCGGCCAGCGAGGCATTTTTACTGCAGGCGTGTTAGATGCCTTTCTACATGCTGATTTCAATCCTTTTGACTTGCTGATTGGTACTTCTGCTGGCTCTCTCAACCTCGCCTCGTATATCTGTGGGCATCAAGGGCATGCTTACAAAATCATCACAGAAACAACACGACGCCCTGAGTTCTTTAAACTCACGAAATACTTGCTCAATGGTGAAGGGTTTGACTTAGATTTTTTAGTAGACAATGCCGAGATAAGCATCCCGTTAAACTGGGAAAAAGGTTCTGATTTACTCAAAACAAAGCAAGTCGTCGCCGTCGCGACACACGCACGAAACCTAACGACAGAGTGTTTTGATGTCACCGTTGATAATTGGAAGGATGTGCTGAGAGCATCTTGTGCGATTCCCGCTCTGCACAAAAAGCCCGTAGTGTTTAATGGCGCACGTTGGTTAGACGGCGGTGTATCTGCACCAATCCCAGTTGAAGAAGCTTATCGTCGAGGTTACAAACACATCGTGGTAATCCGGACGATGCCCATAGACTTTGACGAGCATCATCCTTTAATAGAAGCCGTGCTAAAGCGCGCGCCATCCAAAACAATGAGTGAGCTATCGGCTATTTTGCTCAAACACGAAGAAACTTATCGACAAACTCGACGCTTTCTCGCCTCTCCTCCTGGTGATGTAAACATTTACGAGATTTCTCCAGCGCGGAACTTACAATCTTCGGTTGTTGAGAGTACGAAAAAGCAACTCGATGCGGATTATTTGCACGGTGCTCAACTAGGCCGCTTGTTTGTGACCAGCATAGGAAGAAAACTCAATATTCCTCACAAGCCTTATAAACGCTATCACCCCATTACCTCGGAATTGAGCCACCATAAGCAGGATTATCACCATCAAATAGATGACGTATGGCAAAACAGAAAGAGCGGTTACTTTAAAGGTGCGATGAATAATGATATCGCTTGGATTAACGTGAACCCTCAAAACCATACAAGAACGTTAGTCATTGTTCAGGGGCGAAATGAATCGTTTTGGAAGTACAAAGAAGTCATTTACGAACTCAGCCAATACTTCAATATCTATTCCTTTGATCATCGAGGTCAGGGAGAGTCGCAACGCTTGGCAGAACACAGCGAACTTGGACACGTGGACCAATTTGAACATTATGTTGAAGACTTAGCTCAGTTTCTTGAAGAGGTTGTAGAGAGCCAACATAAAGACGAAGTTATGATGCTCGCCCACTCGATGGGAGGTGCTGTCGCAACTCAATACCTCGCGAGTTATGATCACAACGTTAAAGCTTGCGCCCTAACAAGCCCAATGTTTGGTATCAAATTACCCAAAGTGGTTGGCGGCATTCAAACGGCCACCATTAAACTCATCAGTCAACTTCAGAAAACACCGAATTTCGCCCCTACCCAAACAGCATTTGTGACTAAAACCTTTGAAGGCAATGACCATACAAGTAGCCCTAATCGCTTTAAAGCCTACAGTGATTTGTTGAGCAACCACCCCAACTTGAGACTCGGTGGTGTTAGCCCTAAGTGGATTAGCGAAGCCGTTGCTGCGGGTAAAAATTGTTTAGCTCAAGCCAAAGACATTAAAACGCCGATTTTAATCGTGCAACCGGAGGGGGATAACGTTGTGTCGTTGCCTGCCCAAGACTTATTCAATGAGCATTGTGCCAGTTCAAGGCTTTTAAGCATTCCTCATGCAAGGCATGACATTTTAATTGAATCCGACCGATATCGAGATTGGGCCCTAAAACGGATAATGAACTTCTACGATCACAGCCATAAGTTTGTTTAATCGCTTGATAGAAGTGAATGTCATGCCCTCAAAAACAAAAAAAGCGTACACACCACAGTATGTACGCTTTAAAGAGCCGTAATCTCCGATAAGTAACGTTCTTATCTCACCTGTAGGTGAAACTGGGTTACTTATTGAGATGCTTGATACGGTCTAGTCTGCTTTAAATGACAACGGGATCTCTGCCAGCTGATTACCTTCATTCGCAGGGAAGATCAGGTATTCACCGTGGTATTTCACCATTGACTTGTAATCGGTCACCTTATGGACCATGTAGCCAGCTTGCGTTGCTTTCTCGACAAATTCAGCGTGGTTACCGCGAACAAACCAACTCATCGGTTTAGCAAGCACTTCACCATCAAAACAGCTTTCACATTGGTCTGCACAAAGCGCCAGAGAGTTTTGACCCTCAGTGAAGATTTGTACTTTACCACAACCAATCAGTTGCTCAGAAGTCGACACTTCCCACTGAGCTTGCTCCATAAGATCCAAAAACGCTTCAATGTCTGAATCTTTGATCACTTTCTGTTCTTCGCCTTCTGGGAAGAATTGTGCGTAATAAGCAGAAATACGTTTGAAGATAAACAGCAAGCCAGCATCGTTCCCTTTTGAACGACCCGCTTTTTGCCAACGCGTTAAATCATCCCCAACAGTGCGACCGAAACGCTGTGATTTTAGCGCTTTGGTCACCCAACGAACCAAGTAATGATTGTTAGCAACTGGCGCATTCGCCAATTTACCTGAACGATGTTCCTGATCCAGTTCTTCCAGAGCAGAATTAACCAAGTGTTGAATTTCTTTGGTGTAATTAGACATTACGCCTTTCTTCCTAAAGTCCAATAAAACAGTGCAGACAGCACTGAACAAGCAAACATAACGATGATCATCGGCCATGCAACACCGCTCGGCATTGCAGCAACCAGCGCACCAATAAGTGAACCAGTACCAAAACGCAAGGTGCCAGCAAGTGAAGATGCTGTACCAGCCATGGTTGGGTAACCACTCAACAACAACGCCATTGAGTTACTACCAATCGTAGACAAGGTACCAATAAACAGCACGACAAATGGCACCATACCCCACAAACCAAGGTTGAACATCCAACCAACAAACAGACCAATACCCGCGGTTAATTGCACAGCTAAACCAAAACGAAGCATGGTATGAGAGCCGACTTTTTTCACCAAACGACCGTTGATGCTGGTCATGATGATCATCGCCACGATGTTCAAACCAAATAGATAACCAAATTGGTCCGGTCGAACACCATACAAATCTATATAGATAAATGAACCCGCCGTCAGGAATGCAAACATACCTGAGAACGAGAACGCCCCAGAAAGCATTAAACCTAATGCTTCAGGATTTGAACACAAGCGTGCATAGTTGCGAATTGTTGTTCGGAATCTTAATGGCTGACGGTTTTCTGGTTTTAGCGTTTCCGGAATCATCCATAACACCAGCAAAATCACTACGACAGCAAAGATAGCCAATACCCAGAAGATAGAGCGCCAACCGAACCAAATCGCTAAGTGACCACCGATCATAGGCGCAACAAGCGGCGCAATAGTGATAACTAGGGTCACAAACGACATTGCACGTGCAAAGTCTTCACGGTCAAACATATCGCGAACGACAGCTTGGATGATCACGGCAGCTGCTGCTCCTGCAAAACCTTGTGCAGTACGTACATACGTCAGAGCATCAATACCATTTGTAGTTGCACTAACTACCGCCGCCAAACCAAAAAAGAACACACCTAAAATGAGTACAGGTCGGCGACCATAGCTATCAGCTAGCGGTCCATGAAGCAACTGGCCTAACGCAAAGCCTGCGGTGTACGCCGTTAACGTAATTTGCACTGCCCCTGCTGTCACGCCTAGATCTTTCGCGATAGTAGGCATAGCTGGCAGATACATATCGATAGCAAGCGGGGTTAATGCACCGATTGCACCGAGAACAAGAAACAATAAAAAACTGATTTGTGACTGGGGAGCACTTTGGGCTTTTTCTGTCATTGATTTACCTCTTGTTGTGGTCCTCCCATCAACATTCCACATTGATTGAGACAGATGAGTGACACTTCTCGAACACTGGCTTCATAACAGAGTTACAAAAAACAGTGCGTAGTATCCATACTATTGAGAAATACAGATGCTCAAGTACTTTTTCACTTTTTAGTGTCACTTGAGCATTACTGACGAAAGTATACCAAGGCGGTCTTGACTAACTCGACGCTTAAACCTGCATGATGATTATGCGCAGCGACAATATAACCGAGCTAAAACGAAGAGGCGGTGAAGTTAACACCGTCTGTACTTATCGTCAGTAAGGACCAACAAGAGAAAAGGTTTTTCTCAGATTAAATACAGTTCAGCCTGCGTTTACGAGCAGCGAATACATGACTGGTTCAGTCATTAACACAAATTTGGTAGGAAACCCCATTCTGAGTGATTTCCTACCAAAACACTAGTTCCTATCGAGAACTAAACAATTTCCCAGAACAGCGATTATTTCCAATCAGAAAGAATTACTTTAATACCGATTCGACTTCTTCTTCGGTTAACACACGGTAATCACCGGGCTCTAGAGCTTCATCCAATACGATAGAACCGATACGCTCACGGTGAAGGTGTTCAACCTTATTGCCAAGAGCAGCAAACATGCGCTTCACTTGATGGTACTTGCCTTCGACAATCGTCAATAGCACTTCGTTTTCGGCTTCGTTCACGATTTCCAAGTGTGCTGGTAATGTCGGTTCACGTTCATTGCGAAGTTCTATCCCTTGGGCAAACTTCTCCACGTAGTCTGGCTCAATCGCATCCACCAACCAAACACGATAGGTTTTCTCACACTTGTGTTTAGGTGAAGTAATACGATGAGACCATTGGCCATCGTCAGTGATCAAAACTAATCCTGTCGTATCGACATCCAAACGACCAGCAAAGTGCAAGTTCTCTACTTTCGGCTCATCGAGCAGAACGAAAGCGGTCGGGTTATGCCCGTCTTCATGCGAACAAACAAAGTCCGCAGGCTTGTATAGCATGATGTAACGTGGGCCAGGTTTACCAACGTCACGACCATCCCACTGGACGACACCACCTTCTGGTACTTTAAAAGAACCACTTTTTTGTACTTCACCATTGATGGTTACTTCGCCACTTTTGATGATCTTTGTTGCCTGCTTGCGAGTCGCACCCAGAGCATCACACAAATATTTATCTAAACGCATGAATACCTCATTGAATTATACCCAAATGACCTCTGCCCAAGCCCATTTAAGCTAACAATCGGTAAGTAAAACCGCACTCAAAAGTCACTTGGGTATAAAAGTCGGGTATTATAGCGATCCTAATTAGAATAGTTGAGCAATTTCACAGATTTTCATGTACACCCTTCGCCCTTACCAAGCCGACTCTGTAAAAGCGGTGATTCATTATTTTCGCAAACACACCACACCAGCGGTCATTGTACTACCAACAGGTGCCGGTAAGAGTTTGGTTATTGCAGAACTGGCGAGACTCGCCAAGGGACGCGTATTAGTGCTCGCACACGTTAAAGAGTTGGTGGAACAAAACCACGCCAAGTATGAAGGCTACGATTTAAAAGGCTCAGTTTTTTCGGCGGGTTTAGGCAGAAAAGAAACCGATCAACAGGTGGTATTCGCATCCGTTCAATCAGTCGTACGCAATTTAGATTCATTCAAAAACCAATTTTCCTTGCTGGTCATTGATGAATGCCACCGCGTACCCGATGATAAAGACAGCAGCTACCAAAAAGTCATCACTCACCTAAGAGAGCTCAATCCAGGTATCAAGGTCCTTGGCTTAACCGCAACGCCATATCGTCTTGGGATGGGGTGGATTTACCAATACCACACTCGCGGACAAGTTCGTACCGAAGAACCTCGTTTTTTCCGTGATTGTATCTTCGAACTACCGATTCGTTATTTATTGGATGAAAACTTCTTAACACCTGCACGTATGATGGATGCGCCAGTACTGTCCTACGACTTCTCGCAGCTTAAGCCAGCCAGTACTGGACGATACAAAGAAGCCGAAATGGATATGGTGATCGACAAAGCCAAACGCGCCACGCCACAAATCGTTGAACAGATCATTCAATACGCCAAAGAACGTCAAGGTGTGATGGTATTTGCTGCGACGGTACGACACGCTCAAGAAATTCATGGTTTATTACCTGAAGGGGAAACATCCATTGTGATTGGTGATACACCAACTCCAGAGCGAGATGCGATCATTCAGTCGTTTAAAAACCGTGAGATTAAATACCTAGTTAACGTCTCCGTTTTAACCACAGGCTTCGATGCACCGCATGTTGATTTGATCGCGATTCTACGGCCCACGGAATCAGTCAGCTTGTATCAGCAAATTGTTGGTCGTGGTCTGCGTTTATCAGAAGGCAAAACCGAATGTTTAGTGCTCGATTATGCCGGTAACAGCTATGACTTATACCAACCAGAAGTGGGCGACCCAAAGCCAGACTCCACCAGCGAGATCATCACTATTCCCTGCCCTGCTTGCGGATTCAACAATAACTTTTGGGGCAAGTTAGACAGCAATGGTTTCTTGCTTGAGCACTTTGGCCGTCGCTGCCAAGGCTATTTTGAAGATGACGAAACCGGAGAACGCGAGCATTGTGGTTATCGGTTTAGAGCAAAATACTGCGGCGAATGTGGTGCAGATAATGACATTGCGGCTCGTATTTGCCATGAGTGCGACGCCACACTTGTCGATCCAGACAAAAAACTCAAAGAAGCATTAAACCTGAAAGATGCGCTGATCTTCGAATGTACAGAAATGGATTTGTCGGTATTTAAGTCCAGTGACGGTAAGTCGCAACTGAAAGTGACATACTCTGGAGAGTCTTATCAAGGTGAAGGGAATGCATTGGTGCATGAGTTTTGGTCTTTAAACACCAAAAAGCAGAAGCAAACCTTTAGAGATCAATTTGTTCGCCCTCATTTAGCCGACAAGCATCGTCCATTTGAAGAGGCTTCCCCGACCAAAGTGGTCGCGAATCAGCATCGCTTTCGCTTACCTCAATTTGTAATAGCGAGAAAGTCTGGTCGTTTTTGGAAGTTACGAGACAAGATTTTTGAAGACGAATTAAAGCAGTAATCGGCACATTATCGCGTCCAGATTGAATACAACGGCGCGACATGATTACTGAAAACTCTCGGTTATTTTGAGCGGTACATATCCCGGTCAGCGAGTTCGATAACGTCTATCAGGGATTCATTCCCTGTTGCTTTGGCCACACCTGTCGTTACTTTTACTTCTACATTATAACGATCTAAAGGCTTGGCAACGATATTCTCCTTGAGTCGTAAAGCTAAGTTTTCCGCAGACTCTAAGGAACAAGAAGGAATCACCGCTACAAACTCATCTCCGCCCAAACGAATCAACCAATCGCTCTGACGGAACGTAGATTGCATCGTTCGAGCAATATGAATCAATGCCATGTCACCAGCATTGTGGCCATGGTTGTCATTGATCTCTTTAAACTTATCACCGTCAATCAAAATCACAGAGTAGTGGCCTTGTTTTATTACCTGCTCAAATTCTTCATCTTCAAACACCTTCCGGTTATGTAGAGACGTCAATTCATCTTTGCTGGCATTTTTTATTGCATGCGCTAAGTGGTTTTGATGCCTTATATTAGAGGAATACAATCGATGGTAGGTGCGCACCAACCCCCAAGCTACCAACAACACCCATAGATTATCGATCAGCACCTTTACTACCGGAAGCTGATAGATAACCACGCTCGTATTATCGAGAGGTAGCACTAATCCTCCAGTAAGGTCATAAAAAGGGTACTTATCATGCCCTATCGTGACATAGTAATGCCCATTTACTTTTTCTGATGTGAGGCTTTGACCATCTAAAAAATGGTAGTTCACATAAACTTCAACAACGACATCTCCCAAAATCTGACCATTTAAATAAACGGGACTGGAGATGCTGAATGCGGTTTCACCGGTTTCTGTGTTATTGAAGTTTTCCGAGAAGATGACGCGATCCGCTAAGTCTGAGTCGTGCATATTCAAAGTACAGGAACGAGTTTGACTACATAGCATGGGATCAAACATCGATGCGTCGATAGCAAGATCATCATTCGCTTTCGAGAAGATAAGTTTCTTTCCCTCATAAGAACGATAGTAGATATGAACGTTAGGTCGTTCTGTTAGTTCTCTATTGTAGCGAAACAAGTCATCTAGAGCAGAAAACGCGATGCGTTCATTTGGGGTTAATTCTGCATCGTTAAGAGATTTAACTCGTTGCGAGCTCTCTATTTGTTGTTGGGTAAAGTTTACATCGGATTGGTTCTTCAAATCAGACTCGATTCGTAGCCCAGTTAATATCGCGGTACTTTTATAAAGTTCCAGATAGTTCGCAATAGAGGCAAACTCTTTTTCGCTGCGATTGATCGCCCATACGCTCATCACTGAAACTACGACGATATAGAGGCAAAACGAAATCACTAATGAGTTTTTCGACAATTTAAAAAGAAGCATTCTTTATCCTAGAACTCCATGCATACACTATGAACTGCACCGAGCTATCCAATTAAAGTGCTCTATGATTTGTCCAGACCAATTATATGTAACATTTATATCAACAGCATATCGCGCGAAAAATATACATTTGTTGTGTTTTTGTTTATAGGCATGTTGCAAAACGCGAACCCGTCTTTTGCCTAATTAGTGTCAATTTTCTCTATAAGCTATTTAAATTACGGAATTTATATTTTTAACGGTTCGAGCGCAGAAAATTTTGCACCTAAATCCACATTCACTTTCCATTCATGTACAAGCGGATATAATTTTGCTAACTCTCCCAAAAAGGCTTTGCTATGTCTAAATCCTTCATTACACGCAAGCTACCCATGCTGTTAGGTTTAGTGCCACTTTTGTTGTCTGCGCCAAGCTTTGCGAATCATCACGATCACAATGACCATCATGACGACAAAGATGGACACGCCATTGTTCGTGACGTTGAAAAACCGGGAACCCGAATTGAATTCGATGAAGATCAAGACGAAGTCTATCGCGCTGTGCAGAAAGGCTATATTCGCCCTTTCTCTGATATGTATGAAGCGGTGGAGAATGATCTTTATGGGCGTATTATTAAAGTAGAGTTGGAAGAAGATGACGATGAATGGGTTTACGAGCTAAAAATCCTATTCGATGACAGCGTGATCAAAGTGGAATACGATGCTGCTACGCTTGAAATGCTAGAAATCAAAGGTCGTAACTTCAATAAAGCGCTCAAACCGCAATAATCCATCAAACATAATAAGAAGAAAGAACATGAAAATACTTGTTGTCGAAGATGAACCTCGCCTAGGCGAACAAATTATCGAAACTTTAGAAAACAATGGTTGGGTACCAGAGTTATCCCAAGATGGCATTGATGCGCTTTATCGCGCGACGTCTGAAGAGTGGGATGTGATCGTGCTTGATTTAGGCCTGCCAAAACTGGACGGTTTAACAGTACTTAAGGGGATTCGAGATGAGAACATTAACACCCCTGTTGTCATACTCAGTGCACGTGACACCCTATCCCAACGCGTTGAAGGCTTAAACGCAGGCGCGGATGACTACTTAACAAAGCCATTTGAAATGATGGAGTTAACGGCTCGATTACGAGCTCAATTACGTCGAGCATCTGGTAATGCTTCCCCAGTAATGAAGATTGGGGATTTGAGCCTAGATACGCGTTCTTCGAAAGTTCTATGGCAAGGACAAGCGGTTAGCCTTACTGCATTGGAATACAAAGTAGTCGCGTATTTCATGCATAACCCAGAGAAGGTCATTTCGCGTACTGAGTTGGTGGAACACATTTACAAACAAGACTTTGACCGTGACTCCAACACCATCGAAGTTTTTATCGGTCGTATTCGTAAGAAAATCGCACCAAAGATCATTAAGACAGTACGTGGCTTGGGGTATCAGTTGAATGCCGAGTAAAAACAAACTGCCAATGCACGTTCTCAAGCGGCTAAGTATTAAAAGCCGCTTAGTGCTTGCAGCGGTGGTTTGGCTCACCGCAATGATCCTCGCTGCCGGCGTGACAATTCCAACTCAAGTTTATCATTACATGGTGGATGACACTCGTTCACAATTAAATGTCTTTATGGACGAAATAGCCGCTCAGCTTGAAGTTGACAGTAAGGGACAACTCTCTCTTTCTACTCAACTTTCCGACCCTCGCTTTAGTCGCCCTTACAGTGGTTTATACTGGAGCGCCTCCACAGAGACCAGCCTCGAACGCTCACGTTCACTTTGGGATAAAAAAATCACTTATAAGGGGCTTGATAAAAACGCGTTTGGTGCACGAGATGAAAAACTCATAACCATAAAGAAAACCCTTTATCTGCCCGACTATAACGGTCCTATCGATATCATCATTGGTGTTGATGAAGATCCAATTGAACACACTATTCAATCTCTCACCGGTCAATTGTGGATTATATTAGGCTTGCTATTCGCCGGCGTCTTAGCAGTTATCTTGCTTCAGATCGCTTGGTCATTGAGCCCCCTAACGAAGCTGCAAAGAGAGCTTGCCGAGCTCAAATCGGGCAACAAGAAGGGGCTGGAAGAAGAATATCCAAAAGAAATTTCACCTCTAATTTCCGATCTGAATGCCTTGCTCTTTCACTACCAAGAGCTACTTGAACGAGCGCGTAACCACGCGGGTAACTTATCTCACGCGTTAAAAACACCACTCTCCGTGTTAAAAAACGAAGTGCAGAACTTAGCCCCTGAAACTCAAACGAGATTGAATGCGCCGATTAGTCAGATTCAACAACATATTGATTACCACTTAGGCCGAGCTCGTATGGCCGGCTCTATGAACATCCTATCGGTAAAATCTAACCCATCAGAACGCGTTGATGCGATCTCTATGGCGTTCGATAAAGTGTATGCCGTAAGAGAAGTCACATTAATCAATGAACTTGATTCTGAGTTGAACGTTGCCGTTGAGAAAACGGATCTTGATGAAATGGTGGGTAATCTACTAGAGAATGGTTACAAATGGGCAGCGAGCATTATTCGTGTCCATTCTACGCAAGACAAAGACAACATTCACATCATCGTTGAGGATGATGGACCTGGAATCCCCGCCGAGCAGTTATGCCAGGTAATCAAACGTGGTTACCGATTGGATGAAACCACCCCTGGCTCAGGTTTAGGCCTGAATATTGTGAGTGAGATGGCCCACAGTTATCGTGGCCAGCTTGAGCTTTCACAAAGCAAAATGGGCGGTTTAAAAGCCACCCTTATTTTGCAAAAGAGTCGAGTTTAAATCACATCCGGTGATAACACTGAAATGGCACTTATCGATGTTTCATCGTTAGGTGCCATTTTTGTATCTGATTGCTGATTAGGCACATTTAAAGCGAGTGAAGGCTCGCTAATCAACAAGACATTCCCATCAGAGTAATAGTCATGTTGATTGTCCATCGCGACAGGTTGCGCCAACGAATACAATTCCCCTGCTAAGGCTAAATGACTCATTTCGATTTGATTTGCCAAACGGTCTCTTTCACTATCTACATTGGGATCAATCCGATGCAACACAGTCACAATACCGGAATAATGCGCTAATTTGAGTCCATCATCGTAACTTATCGCCCCAACCCAAACCGATTGATTTGAGCTTGCCTCGTGCCCTGCTTGCCACCAGCGTATATGAGAGCGTTTAAGTAAGCTTCCGGGTTCTTGAAACGCCATCGCTTGTGGTTTGCCATTCCAAAACAAATCCGACACAGGTGGCAGCTTTTGCTTCAACAAACTCACATAATCAGACAACTCAATGTCGTTTCTTGAGAATGTTTGATTTTCTAACCAACCCAACTCTTGCATTAGTGTTCTCGGTGATTCACCGACGTAGACCAAATTTACAGCCTGAGCGTCAAACACATTGGAACGTCCTGGGTACACTTTAAAACCGAGATCGTTAAACGCGATTGGTTGAATCTCAGTGGACTCGACTTGCTGAACATTATCGTCAGCAAGATAGAAAAAATGACCATAGTTTGCAGCAACCAAACACAACACTAATGCCGTCAGCGATTTGGTCCACTTGCGTGACCAGTTCTTTTTCCACGCAACAACGGTAAATGTCACAGCCACCAATACCGAAGCAATAAGAAGTTTATGTTCAATTAAGATTAACTTTAAGGAATCCAATGGCAACCAAGTTTGCAGACCTGCAGCAAGCAAATATCCAGCAACAACAAATTGCCCAACACCGAGTATCAAACCTATTGATGAACAGATGGTAAAGCGCTTCCAACTCACGTTCACTGAACCCGCCATAAATGGCACGACCCAAGCGACTGGGCCTAGTAGGCGTGCAAAGATCAAAATGGCGTTACCACGCTTTTTCATCAGCAAGCGACAACGGGCAATTGGGCGCTTCGTCTTAGCTTGCCAACGAATCAGCTTTCTCTGGGCTTTAGAGCCCGAACGTTTACCAATAAAGTAACTGAGTTGATCACCAAGCCAACCACCCATGAGGACGGCTATTACGCCCCAGATGATGCCTTGGTGTAATTGATAGCCCGCGGCGAGCAAAAACGGCTCACCGGGAACAAAGAGATTTGGTCCAATCGTCGCATCCAGAAATGCCCCGAAGAACAGACTGATCGCTTCCAGCATACAGCCTCCAACGATTATGAGTGTTGATCTTTATAGTGACCGAATTTGTATTCCATTTCGTTGTTACGCATTTCCCCAAAGAAGAATCGACGTACATTCGCTTTGAAATAGGTCATGCCCATTTTAAAGAAACCATCTTGCTCCAAACGACGCGGATCGAATTCGAATGTCATTGGTAAAAAGCGGAATCGCCATGTTTTTGAAGCGCGTTTCACGTAATCACAATCTTCGCAAAGCGTGATGGATTCATCAAAACCGTTAAGCTCTTTATGCGCACGCTTGGTCGAGAAAATACACGCGCCAACAGCCGTTGGGAATGTGTACTGGGTAATGAACAAGCCTGTATTAAACAAGCCATAGCCAAGTTTGTGCGCCATTGGTAATTCCTTTGCCCCCATGTACACACCGGCCACTTCTAACTTCGCATCTTCTAACTTGCTCATTGCACGACTTAGAAAGTCGCTTGGCAAACGTACGTCTGCATCCAAGAAAAGAATGCGTTCGTATTTCGCCAACTCTGCCCCCGTGTTACGTCCTAAGCTGACACCACGAGTCTCCATTTGATGAACGGTAAGTTCTGGTAATGAGCTTTCGTAAGCTTGTGCAACTTCACGAGTCGAATCTTCGCTGTTCGAGTCCACCACAACCACTTCAAATTTCTGATGTGTTTGTTTAGTTAAATCTTCGAGTAGTCGACCAATACGTTTTTCTTCATTTAGGGTAATAATCACGATACTGACTGGGTTCATAATGCACTCCATTGATGCTCTCGTTAGGTGTTGGGCCAAGAATAGAACCGAGTGGCTTAACGGTTACTGAGGTCAGCATTCATTTTGCGTTCATTTCGTTAATAACAGATGTCGATGATTATCCATTCACAAAAATGACGCCTGTCGAGAAAGGGAGGAAAAATACAAGTAAAGGAAGGTAAATAGGTTAAAATCGCCTCAAAGTGAACAAACTTTTATCTAAGCGATAAAACTTGCACTCTTACTATCCAAAGATTGCTGTCTTTTTATTGATTTGGGTGCATTTATGGTTGCTGAACCCAGAGCAGGATGATAGTATCCGCGCTCGCTTGAACAGTTCCTGTTTCAAGCTTTACCACGAACTCAAGGTCGCATTGTGGTTCGTGAAGTTTAATTTTTACTAATTTGAGAGTAAATACTATGAAATTCGAAGCAGTAGTACGTACTGAACTAGGTAAAGGTGCGAGCCGCCGCCTACGTCACGCTGGCAAATTCCCTGCAGTTGTATACGGCGGTGAAGCAGCAGCAGTTGCTATCGTTCTTAACCACGACGAGATCGTTAACCAAATGGACAAGCCTGAGTTCTACGAAGGTATCGTTCTAGTGATCGACGGCGCTGAAGTTAAAGTTAAGCCACAAGACGTTCAACGTCACGCGTTCAAGCCAAAAGTTGAGCACATGGACTTCATCCGTATCTAATTCCCTACCAAGGAATTAACGGATAAAATCCAAACCTTTTGCATAAAAAGATTATCGGACTTACCAACCGAGATATCTAAAAAATTCAAAACCCCGGAGCCTTACCATCTCCGGGGTTTTACTATATATGGCCGATGAAAATTCCCACGCAAACTCCAAACACAAGAGAGCCCCAAACATGGGAGCGCCATGGATTCGAACCAACTATGTTCGTGCGATGTACTTCACCAAAGTGAGGTCATTCAACACCATGCCCTCAATGACCTCTGCCTCCTCCTCTCCTGACCGCACAAAGCCACATTTTTTATAGAAGTTCAGCCCCTGTTGATTCGTATCCAACGCTTTAAGGCTGATTTGCATCACCGGTGTGGACAACAAACGCGTTTCTAGCTCATCAATCAATGCGCTACCCGCTCCTTGCCCGTAGTAAAGAGGCGAAACATAACAACAAGTGACAACTGCTGTCTTATCCTCACTAGAATGATTCGGTAGCTCGTAGCTGAGAAAACCAACTATCTCTTTACCCTTCTCTACCACAATCAAATTTGCCAATTGTTCTGTCATCACTCGTGTCCACATCTTTTCTCTGCGCTCAAGAGTAAACTGACAAATATAACTTTCAGGCATCAATCCTTTATAGGCGACTTGCCATGAATCGACATGAATCTTGGCGATAAGCCTAGCTTCGTCCCTTAGTGCGTTTCTTACTGTATATCCCATTGCGCGCCTTTCTTATAACTCTTGAGTAAACACTCTCTGACGACTGTATGCTTCAAATCCCAGTGATTGGCACAACTTTATTGAAGGTGTATTTTCAATGTTTACTCGATACCTAACTTTACGCTGTCTTGCCTTCACCTCACGGACTAAGTGAGCAAGCAGCCGCTTCCCATACCCTTTCCCTCTCGCATATGGAGAAACCAATATGGACAAAGATTCAAACGGTTCCTTTCCCGGATAACAATATGACGCCAGTACCGCAACGAGCTTTTCATTGTCGAAGATGCCATAAAAGAAATGACTATCCAGCTCAAAGTCCGCCTTTTCTATATCCTCACTACTATTCTGGCTTAAAAAGAATTCAAGTAATGAAAGATCGGATTCGATAGTAAGCGGAATTATTTCGTCATCATTGTTGACGTTATCGTCATTAAATAAATAGTAGTCGACATCGTCATAATCACAGAAGAATTGCTTATTATTTAATTTCCGTTCGATCTCACTTGGTTGAAAATGTCTTATTTTATTCCATAGCCCTTTGGGACAGGATATAAACGTCGTTGCATCGGATTGGTATAAAAAAACCGCAGCCTGATCGGAGAACTTTTTCCAATATTCAGGGTCGTAAGAGTAACCGTTGTACATTTTATCGATGGCTGTGAACTGCTTCTGCCAAGAGCAATCGATTTCCGCTGTGAGCGCGGCTGATTTTTTGAGCATCCCTACCTCTCAACATGCTGTACAGAAAAATCTTAACTATATGTTTCGCATACATTATAAAAACATGAATCTGGTAAAATAATAATCAATCCTTGGTTCATATCTCGCCAAAATGCGTATTGATTCACACTAAGAAAACACATTCAATTGAGCTGCTCACAATTTTAATAAACCACTTCGCAAAAACCTTTCTAAATACGATTTCTGTTTATTTGTCGACATCCATTGCAGGCTTGTTATTTCCTTTATTCAACAAAACTATAAATAAGATATAGATCACTAAAGTTTCACACTAATTCCGTATATTTCACGCCGTAATAAAATCAAAATCACAAAGAAAGGATCCCTTATGAAGTTTTATAAATCCCTCTTGGTACTTTCTGTCGGTGCTGCGCTAGCTGGATGTGGCTCAGACAGCGACAACTCTCCAGTTACCTGTGAGACCGCAGACTCTTGTACTAAATTTACTGTTCTTCATACCAACGATAACCACGGTCGCTTTTGGCACAACAGCGACGGCGAGTACGGTATGGCAGCACGTAAAACACTTATCGAATCTATTCGTGCAGAAGTTGCTGAAAACGGTGGTGAGTCAATTCTGCTGTCTGGCGGTGACATCAACACAGGTGTACCAGAGTCAGACATGCAAGATGCCGTGCCAGACTTCGTAGGTATGAACCTTATTGGTTACGATGCAATGGCTGTCGGTAACCACGAATTTGATAACTCTCTAGACGTATTAGACATGCAGGCAGAGCTTGCTGACTTCCCGATGCTAGCTGCAAACATCTACAAGAAAGATGCAGACGGCAAAGTAACTGATGAACGTTACTTCGACCCTTACAAAGTATTCACGGTTAACGGTCTTAAAGTGGCGGTTATCGGTCTTACAACGAAAGACACTGCAAAACTGGTAAACCCAGACAATGTTGCGGATATCTACTTCGAAGATCCACAAGTTGAAATCCAAAAAGTACTTGCAGAAATCGAAGCAAACGAGAAAGTTGACCTAGTGTTCGCTACAACACACATGGGCCACTACCAAGATGGTCAACACGGCAGCGAAGCACCTGGCGATGTTCTACTTGCACGTTCTCTTGAAGAAGGTGAGCTGGACGCAATCATTGGTGGTCACTCTCAAAACCCAGTATGTATGGAACCTGGCACAAACAACTACGCTGACTTCAAACCAGGTGATGACTGTGCTCCAGACCAACAAAACGGTACTTACATCATGCAAGCGCATGAGTGGGGTAAATACGTAGGTCGTGCAGACTTCGAATTTTACGACGGTAAACTGCACCTAGCTAAATACGCACTAATCCCTGTAAACCTTCTTGATGACAACGATGAAGTGATCGGTGAGTACATCAAGCACGATGCAACAGTGAAGTCGATCCTTCTTCCTTACCAACAACAAGGTCAAGACTTGTTGGATGTTAAAGTTTCAGAAACTGACGGCAAACTTGAAGGCGACCGTGGCGTAGTTCGTTCAGAGCAAACTAACCTTGGCCACCTATTGGGTGAGGCATACCGCACTTATGAGCTAGTTAACGCTGACTTTGGTGTAATGAACTCAGGTGGTGTGCGTGACTCAATCCAGAAAGGCGATATCGCTTACCGCGATGTACTAACCGTACAACCTTTCGGTAACTTCGTAACCAAAGCAACGATGACCGGCCAAGAAGTTAAAGATTATCTAGACGTAGTTGCTACGAAATCTGCGGGCTCTGGTGCTTACGCTCAACTAGACAACATCACGCTATCTGTTGATTGTGACGCAAGCGATGTCACTATCACAGACATCAACGGTAAGGGCTTCAACCTAGCGGACACTTACACGTTCTCAGTGATCAGCTTCAGCGCGGCTGGCGGTGATGATTACCCAGTGATCGATGTTGAATCAACTCAAATGACAGATGCTTCTGTACTGCGTGAGTTCTTCGTTAAAAACCCTCAGATCTCTGCGGCAGACTTTGACAAGAATCTAGGCAATATCGAGTACTTCAGCAACGGTCAAGCTGTGAAAGGTTGTCCTGCTTCAGGTAGCTAAGCTACTAAGTGTCTACACTTAGATGTTGACAGCTATTCGGTTGCATAACAATCGAAACAAAAGCGTGTCAGACTGACTCTAAGACCAACCGGAGCCCAAGTGGCTCCGGTTTTTTATTGGTGCTAAATCCCTGAAAAAGCAGCCCCTTCATAAATCGTTCAAAAAATGTTCATTTGTGTTATTGACGCCCATGTGCGGGGCTTCTATGTTTGATAAGGTCTTTCAAATAAGCAGATTCATTGACTAACTTTCGCGATTCATTTTTATTCGCGCAGCTAATGATTCTGAGAAAGATTTGAATGGCGTTACAAACACTGCTCTCAAACAATTTGTCTTTAGGACTTCAAACGACGGCGTTGTGTCTCCACGTGCACGCCAATGAGCAGCGATCTGGACGTCAATGTGTTCAAACTGCTGCCATCGAGTTCTGGAGGTCAAAAATGAAACGAGCCAGCAACAGCTACAGACTGCAACTGATTAAAGAAGTGGTAACTCGCAGAGAACGTGAAGCATGTACTGATCCCATGGCAAACTATATTCATCAACTAATGGATGAACTGCCAACCAGTCGATTAGAGGTGGAGCAAAACCACCGCTTTGCCGGAAGCCACTTTGACGAACAAGCAGGAGGCTGGGTCAGTGACCAATGGTCAATGAAATAACGCCAACCACTTTTTCAGAGGTGGAAAATGGATAGGAGCTTCCCGGCTCTTATGGATAAGTATCTCAGACTGGGCCGGGAATAGTTGAATCCCACTATCAACTAAAACAAGTCTTGCTGCGGTGATGATCCATCCTGTGGCGATTCTGCTTTTGCCTTCCCTGCCAATACCTTTCTTCTATAGCGTTGACGACATAGCTTGATCACGTGTAACTGTTGTGCAGGGGTAAAGCTTAGCCAATTAAACCGCTCTTCTCTCTTACGCATGCATCCCTTGCAATACCCTTTTTCGTCGGAAGTGCAAATTCCAACGCAAGGACTTGGGACGGTAAAAAACTCCAGTTGCTCCATGCTCAAACCGTTCTATCGTTAGCTTGTTTAAATCCAATACGTTAATAGTCGAATAACTGTAAGAAATTTCTAAGTTTTCGGTGAATATCAATACCGATAATGGGATCTCTGTTATAAAATACGCTGTGTTTAAAAACATACGAAACCATAACCGTATGCTGACAAAAACAGTGTTTTATTACCTATACTTACCACGTTTTCTAAAAACGGAGTCAATAAAATGAAGCTTAGCCTAAAAACGTTAGTAGCAGCAATCTCACTTCCAGTTCTGATGACTGCATGCGCTAGCAACGGTGATAATGTGAAAGAAATTACGGCTCAAGATCTACAGCACCATAACTGGGAGCTGGTTCAAATCGATGGCAAAAACATTGCATCGGAAGAACAAAAGAAAGCCCCTCGCTTAGAAATTGGTGAAAACCTAACAGCGAACGGCAACGCAGGTTGTAACAACTTCTTCGGTCAAGCAGAACTGAAAGACAACCAACTGCGCATTGAGAAAATGGGTATGACCATGATGATGTGCGTAGGCGATCAAATGAAGATTGAAAAAGTAATGTCTGAAACGCTTTCTGATTGGAGCGACGTTACTCTGACTGACCAAGGTCTAGTACTTAAGAACGCAGATCACGAACTAACGTTCACACTGCGTGACTGGGTAAACTAATCCCATATTCAGTTTCTAAGACAATACGTCGCTGAAATGATGAGTCTCTAAAAAAGCAGCCATTGGCTGCTTTTTTTGTTTCTAATGTCCGACAGATTGCTTCGCAAGCTTTTCAGGATCGTCATACACCGCATGACGGTCAATCATATCCAATGTGGCTTCGTTCATGCCTCTCACCGCGACAATCGCCCCTCCTTTTCGGAACTTCATGATGGCTTTATCAAGCGCAGATATTGCCGTGATATCCCAGAAATGCGCATCCGATAAATCAATCGTGATGTACTTAGTGGCATTACCGAAGTCAAACATATCCGTAAAGCTATACGCAGAAGCAAAGAAGATTTGCCCATGCACTTTATGAATGGTGTGGTCGTTATCTATGATCACCTCATCCGACACTTTCATTAGGGTTCGACTCTGGTTCACATAAAACACACACGCCAATAGCACTCCGACTAACACACCTATTGCTAAGTTATGCGTTGCAACAACCGCAATCACGGTTGAAACCATCACAAGGTTTGTGGACAGACTGTGCTTACGCATTTCGGCAATCGAATTCCATGAAAATGTGCTGATAGAAACCATGATCATCACCGCTACCAACGCGGCCATCGGGATCTGTTTAAGGTAGTCACCCAAAAACACCACCATGATAAGTAGAAACACACCAGCGCATAACGTAGACAACCGCGTACGTCCACCAGACTGAATATTGATCATTGATTGGCCGATCATAGCGCAACCCGCCATACCACCAAACAACGACGAGACCATATTCGCAATCCCTTGTCCTTTACACTCATCATTATTTTCACTTTCCGTGTCTGTCAGCTCATCCACGATGGAAGCTGTCATCAATGACTCCAGCACACCAACAACAGAGAGTGCTAGTGAATAAGGGAAAATGATTTGGAGTGTTTCAAGGTTAAAAGGAATATCTGGGATCATAAAAACAGGGAGTGAATCAGGTAACTCTCCCATATCGCCTACTGTCCGAATATCAATATTGAACATTAGGGCAATCACAGTCACTGCGACGATACACACTAAAGGTGAAGGTAGCATTTTTCCTATTTTCGGAACATAAGGAAACATGTAGATGATGGCCAACCCTAATCCTGTCAGTGCGTAAACAGGCCAAGAAACATTCGTCAGTTCAGGCAGTTGAGCCATAAAGATCAAGATAGCCAAAGCGTTAACGAATCCCGTCATAATCGACTTGGATACAAAACGCATTAGGTCCCCTAGTCTCAAATACCCAATCAATAATTGAAGCACACCAGCGAAAAAAGAAGCCGCTAACAGATACTGCAAACCATGATCTTTGACTAAGGTGGTCATTAATAGCGCCATCGCTCCTGTCGCCGCGGAAATCATTCCGGACCTTGAACCTGTGAACGCAATAACGACGCATATTGAAAACGAGGCGTATAGACCAACTTTAGGGTCAAGTCCCGCGATAATAGAGAATGCGATAGCTTCTGGTATCAGTGCCAGCGCTACAACAACTCCTGATAAACAATCTCCTTTAACATTGTTGAACCAAGTATCTTTTGTAAATTTAAACATAAATCTCTCATAAACGTATTGCCTTAGTTGGTGCATTGCGCACGGTGAAGGGAGTGATGCAAACGCATCTGAGAGATCGTTCTAAGGCGGACTAATGAGCAAAAAGCACCTTCCTTTTCCTATTGATGGACCAAAAAATGAGGACAAACAACGAGAGTGCCCCCAAAAGAAGTGTGCTTTATATCACTATAAAAATCTAAATTGTAATAAATTCTTACAAAACAAAGTCAACAGTCCTACAAAGAGCCACAAAAAAACGCCTCACAAAGGAAGCGTTCTTATCATCTCTATGCCTTATAGGATAAGGGATTATCGTAACAACCGTTTTTAGAATGACTGCTGAGAGTACCTTTCTCCATCAAAGCCACTTAATTGCTCATAAGCTTTGGAAAGAATCGCAATACCGATAATCGTCACCAAGAAACTCAACAGACTCATTAAGAAAGAAAGCTGTAAAAACGCAAGTGGTGACATAGCCAAACCAAACAGAAGCGGCACTATAATCACAACGCTCATCATGTACCAAGTATGGCCTTTGGTAAGGTTCCAAGCGTAAGGGAAAGAAACACCTTTACCAATCGCGATGGCTGGAAAAACCAAGACTAATCGACAACACACCACGCTTAACGCTAATAATGCGATAGCTGCAAGGACAAGATTAATCATCGCGAAAATCGCAGCCACTGCGACCACCGCCACCGTCATGGCTAAGTAGTGGCCGATAAACCACATTTCGATTTTTCCAAACGTGAAACGTCCCCACTGAGGCACAGACTGAGGACCTTTCAAAATGATGCTGTGAACGTTGATTGCAACGATTGCAGATAAAAGAGCCATCAAGATCTGAACAAGAATAGGAGCGACATCCCCTTGCGCTGAGTTCAAAACAAGATCCAGCATAAGAGAAAGGAGAATGGGTAACGCCGTTGCTTTCGCAATAGCCTGTTTATTTGCACTCAATGATGAAAAAGCGCTTTTAACGGTATCGACAAACATAGTTGGATTCTAATTAAGAGTAAGGTTTATTCTGGTTACTGATGTTATCTTCCAGATACTAAATGAGCAAACCTTTCCCTAATTATCATTGAGTTACCGTATTTACTTCGACCTAGATAGGTTCATTTATCCACAATTAAGCGCTTTGTTCACCCAATACGGCTTTGTTAGATTAAATGTCCAACTTTACGAATCAGTACAGCAAGGCTTTCCGCTTCGAGTTTCTTCATCACGTTGGAACGGTGTACTTCAATCGTTCGTAAGGAGACACACAACAAGTCCGCCATCTCTTGGTTTTTCATCCCTTTAACCACCAAGCCAAGCACTTCTCTTTCACGCTTAGTAAGATTCTGTAGAACTTGTTTTGCACCGAGCTTTTCACAGTTTTTGATCGACTGTTCCATAGCATCTTCAATCGCTAACACCAACGCATTGCCATCAACTGGCTTTTGGAAAAAATCGAGCGCACCATCTTTTAGCGCATCTACCGCCATAGGGATATCGCCGTGCCCAGTAAGATAGATAACACTGATTGGGCTAAATTGCTCATTCATGATTTGATGAACATCTTGCCCTCGCATCTCTGGCATACGACTATCAAGTAGCACACACCCTGCTGACGGTAAATCGGCTTCTTTTAGAAAATCCGGGCCACTACAGAACGCCTGAACCTCATAGCCATAGCTTTCTAACATGAACGCCATCGACTCTAATACGGGTTCTTCATCATCGACGATATAAAGGGGACAGAGGTTACGACTCATGACAAGTCTCCTGATACGGTAAAATAATGGTCACTTGGCAGCCAGTAGGCTCTATTGACCGAAAACGAATACTGCCTTGATGGGCATCGATAACATCACGACAAATCGCGAGTCCTAGTCCTAGGCCATTTTCTTTGGTGGTGTAGAACGCTTGATCCAGCGGAATATCTTGTTCTTCGATGCCAATACCGTTGTCCATGACATCTATGATGACCATTTCGTCACAAAAGCTTATGTGCAGGTCAACGTAGAGCTCCTTTCGCTTTGGCTCGTGACTCAAACACGCATCTTTTGCGTTGTTTAAGACGTTAAGGATGACTTGCTGCAACCCCGTTACGTCTGCAAAAATGGGTTGTACTTCACCTGAATACATCACCCCTAATTGAATGCGATGGCGTTGAAATTCATAATCCACCAGCTTCATTGACTCTTCGATGAGACTTGGAAGGTCAATCCATTTTTTTTCAATCGGAGTACGATGAATCAAGCTTCGTAAACGTTGAATGATGTCACTGGCAGAAGTCACTTGTTGCTGAATCTTATCCAAAATAGGCAACATCTCTTCGGGTGTTGTCCCTCGTTCCATGCGGACTTTCGCCCCTTGGCTGTAGTTCTTAATCGCAGCTAACGGCTGGTTAATCTCATGAGCAATGCTGCTGCCAAGCTCCCCAACAATAGTGATCCGCTGTGCGTGTTCAAGCATGCTGCTTTTGCGTCGTAAGTTATTCATGGTGGATTTTAGTTTTTCTTGGCTGCGTTGAAACTTCCATTCCAACCAAAAGTGGTAACCCGTCATAAGCAATAAGGTCAACAAAGATGCCATCGCTATCGCTTGGTTCTTACCCAACCATTCTTTAGCCTTTTGTCCCCATGATTTCTGCAAAGGATGCATATCCAAATGCTTGTAAACTTTATCTACATTGATACTCGGCGCAGGCAACATCCAACCTACATTATTCGCCGCTATTGCCGCAGGGTGCTCAGCAGGCATCGCAAATAGTGTTTGTGCGACCATTTGTCCGACATCAAAAGGCGTGCGTTCAGTCATTGCCATGGTCCAGTTTGGATAAAGAGGTGTACTGACTGCACAAATTGAATCGGCCGGACGCTTTTCGTTAAGTACTCTTAAACTATGCAGCTGGATACGGCCCTCTTTCGCCATATTTTCCAACGTACAAGCAGGAACGATCGCCACATCCAGATCATTTTTGATCACATCCAAAATCAATTGATCCGTTGGAGGACCAGTGAAATGGATTTTTTCAAAGAATGAAGAGTTGAAGTAACCCAACTTATCCAACTCATAACGCAGGGCAAGAAAACCACCAAAGGCTTTTTCAGACACAGCAGCGACATTGGCTTTATTGATGTCTCTAAGTGTTTTAAAGGGTGATTCTTCACGTACCACCACCACCGAAGCAATCGACTTATTTGGCAAGTCGCTGTAAGCGGTTTTTTGTGTGGCTAACCAATTAATAGGGTATTCACGAGCAAGCTTGGTCGCCTGCCCCGGGCTGGTCAAAATGAAGTCGAGCCAACCGTGCAGAAATGCGTCTTCCAGTTGGTCGAAATCGTAAGTATGTAAATTGAATTTGTATCCAGGGTTTTGCACCTCTAACCAATCCAAAGTCGGTTGCCAAGCTTCACGCGCATGGGCGTGTCCGCGCAGTGCTAAAACACCAACATCATAGTCTGTTCTGTGTGCTTTTTGTTCACTAGCAAACACAAAAGAGGTAAAGAAAAAGAAGAGAGCACAAATGAAAAGAGTTAACTTTTGAGAATAATTATCAATCACTTACGAGATACTACCAAAACATCGTTGTGGCACATTTTAGCACCACTCCCCCCTACTACTTTGTTGCTTTAGATCAATCCCACATCATTATTGTGGGAAACCACAATATCGCCATTTAAACGTTTTCCTCAGAATGCCTTACCCATAAAGGGGTAGGGGCACTTTGCCTGTTTCACGCAATGAACATCTCTAACGAATAATAAACGTTCATGCCGGCCTTTCCCCTTCAAAAGCATTCTAACTGTCGAGAAATCGAAGTTTCGGCACAAAAACTTTAAATTAAAATATGGAAGCAACTCATGAAAAAATCGACGATTGCGTTGGGTGTATTGGCGGCTGTCGCAGCTGTTGGCTACTCAGCTTACAATACGATGTTCTCAGCAGAGGCCGTAACAGTGGATGCCGCTGCTCAAGAGCAGAAATTCACACAATACGCTCACCCAGAGCATTTCATTTCATCACAGCAACTGAAATCGTTAATGGACAGTGATAAAGACGTGGTTGTGATCGGCGCGTTAAACCCTATCAAACCAGATAGTCCTATCTCTGGTTCTTACACTATGTGGCGTAACGATTACTCTGCGGCTGAAGGCGTTTACGATTTCGGCGGTATGAGCAACAGCACGGAAGAGATGGAAACCATCTTAGGTAGCTTCGGCGCATCAATGGACAGCACAATCGTGGTTTACGCGGCAGGCTCTCACCACGATGCTGCGCGCCTTTACTGGCAAATCCATAACCTTGGTCACCAAGACGTTCGTTACCTAGACGGTGGCTTGAATGCTTGGATGGGCGCAGGTTTCCCAACTGGCTCTGCAAACCAAAGCGTTGCAGCGGTTGAATACAAAGCTCCGAAGAAAAAACAAGACAACAACACACTAGCAACGCTGGATATGGTTATCGCAGCGCAAAACAACCCAGACTGGGTGATCCTAGATACGCGCGGCAACGACGAATTTAGAGGCGAAGTAGCGGTTTCTGGTGCATTTGGTCCAGGCACCATTCCAAACAGTGTTCACATTAACTGGACCAAAGCGTTGAACGAAGACACAACGCTTAAATCAGCAGAAGAGCTGCAAGCCCTTTACGGCGACATCATCAAAGGCAAGAAAGTTATCGCTTACTGCCAATCTGGTGTTCGCTCTGCCCACACCACCATGATTCTTACTGAAGTATTAGGTGCAGAAGGCGTCTACAACTACGACGGCTCATGGATCGAGTACAGCCATGCTCACTACGAGCAGAAGAATCCTGAAGTGAACGTTATCAACGGCAAGAGCTGAACAACACGGAAATAGCACTCAATGAACAATGTAATTTTTAGCCAAAAGCTATTAGACACCGCTCAAACTATCGTCGATGGCTGTATGGGGGATGCCGATCCGGCATGTCAAACCGCATGTCCAATGCACACAGACGTAAAACAATACGTTCGCATGGCAGGCGAAGGTGATTTCCAAGGCGCTTTGGATCTGATCCGCAGCAAACTATTCCTACCTCAAACGCTTGGCCGCATCTGTGCACACCCTTGTGAAGCTTCTTGTCGTCGTCATACTGAGTTCGGTCAGCCGATCAGCGTTGCAGGCATCAAGCGTTTTGTTGCAGAAAAACTGGATAACCAAGATCACTGGGATCTCAACATTGCTCCTCTAACCAACAAACACATCGCGATCGTGGGTGCAGGCCCAGCCGGTGCGCAAGCGGCAATTGAGCTTCGTCGTCAAGGCCACGAAGTAACGATTTACGAAAAGCTAGACGTATACGGCGGCATGATGCGTGTGGGTATCCCTGAATACCGTCTACCACGCGACGTTATCGACTTCGAATACAGCTACTTAACAATGCTAGGTGTGACGACTCGTTTCGGTGTTGAAATCGGCAAAGACATCAGCTTCGATACTCTACGTAGCGAACACGATGCTGTGATTCTAGCTCACGGTGCACACGTAGGCTCTATCATTCCGCTACCAGGTCATGACAACGATGGCGTGTTCTCTGCGGTTGAATACTTGAAAGAGATTTCTGAAACTCGCCAATTCCCACGTGCAGGCAAACGCGTGATGGTGATCGGCGGCGGTGACGTGGCAATGGACTGTGCGCGTTCTTCATGGCGTATCGGTGCAAGCGAAGTTTACCAATGTTCGCTTGAGAGCCTAGAGAATCTACCTGCAAGCCAAATCGAAATCGACGAGTCGCTAGAAGAAGGTGTCGAGTTCAACGCAGGTTGGGGCCCAGTTGCTATCGAACACGATAACGGCAAAGTAACCGGCATCACTATCAAGAAAGTAGTGTCTATCTTTGACGAGCAAGGCAACTTTGCACCTAAGTACAGCGAAGAAAGCAAAACTATCTCTGTGGATACGGTTGTTTTCGCTACGGGTCAAGTAGTGGCTGACATCACTGGCGGCGCGCTAGAACAAACTCGCGGCGGCCGTTACGTAGTCGATAAACAAACGCTAGCTTCTAGCCTAGAAGACGTCTTCGTAGCTGGTGACGCGTGTGGCGGTAACATCGTGATTGAAGCGATGGCATTAGGTCGCAAAGCCGCAATGAGTGTTGAGCGTTTCCTAACGACTCGCCCACTGACTGAAGGTCGCGACTTCGAGCAAGAATACAGCTACTCATCTCGTCTAGACGTACCACTACCAAAAGGTACGGTAGATACCCCTCGCCTACACGGTGAATTGCGTAACGCGGAAGAGCGTAAGCAAGATTTTGCACAAGTGGATTTAGGCTTTACTGAAGAACAAATCAAACAAGAAGCATCTCGCTGTCTGCAATGTAGCTGCAAGCTATGTATGACCGAGTGCATCATGATGAACGACTTCAGTGACTGTCCGAAGACCATCTTCTCTGACTTCGTGAACAACAAGTCAATGGATCCACTGATGGCTTACTCATGTAATGCCTGTGACCAGTGCACCATCGTATGTCCGAAAGACTTCCCAATGAAGGAAATGTTCCTAGGCGCACGTGCTGACTTTGTTAAGGCAAACAATGGTGAATCACCAATGCCGGGTCACAAAGCAATCAACATGCACCAGAAGCTGGGCTTCTCAAAAATCTTCACTATGGCAAAACGAGCGGTATCGACAAAATGAGTAATAAAGTATTTATGCCAGGATGCAGCTTGCCATCCTACTCACCTGAAGGCGTAGCAGCAATTGCGAGCTACTTAAAAGAAGTGTACCCAGACATGGGCGCAGTGCAGAAGTGTTGTGGTAAACCAACCGCTGCTATTGGCCAAACTGAGAAGTTCAAAGAGCGTTACGGTCAGCTTCAAGCAGACTTCGATAAGCTAGACGCACAAGAAGTCATTGTGGCGTGTCAAAGCTGCTATGGCATG
The DNA here is from genome assembly GCF_002887615.1 of Vibrio jasicida 090810c. Lineage (NCBI taxonomy): Bacteria > Pseudomonadati > Pseudomonadota > Gammaproteobacteria > Vibrionales > Vibrionaceae > Vibrio > Vibrio jasicida. Next base: position 822,555 of record NZ_CP025792.1, read on the forward strand.
ATCAAGAAATCTGGTGGCACACAAAAACCGGTTTCATTGTGGAAACTGCTTCCAGAAATCGGCCTGCCAGAAGCGCTACGCGGTAAAGCGAAAAACAGTGACGTGGTATTCACCATTCACGACTCTTGCTCAACTCGCTACGAAAAAGAGCTGCAAGACGGTATCCGCTGGATCTTGAATGAGCTTGGATACAAAACCTCAGAACCAGAACACACACGTGAAAACACACGCTGTTGCGGTTTCGGCGGCATGGTAGTGCCAGCAAACCCAGACGTCGCAACACGCGTAATCAAGCGCCGCGTGGAAGAGTTTGAGACAGACTACGTTGTGGTTTACTGCTCGGCTTGTCGTGCATCCATGATGGGTGTAGGTACGAAATCTTGGCACATTCTGGATCTAATGTTCGGCCCTGTGATCATGCAAGGTGATGAGCCGCCAGTAAACGTACTTGCTAGCCCTGTGAAAGCTTGGTTCAACCGCTACAAATCGAAAGCGGGCCTAATCAAGTGTATGTCTGTGTAACTGTGTCTCTGTAGCTACGTTTTTGTAGCTACATCTTTTTAATTATTAGGTTTAAGTGAAGTTGAACTTATGAAATTCGTAAAAATTGCTCTTATTGTTGCTGTTATCGCTCTCGCTCTATTTGCAGCAAAACAAACTGGCATCCTTGAAATCATCACAGACATCAAGAGCCTACAAGATTGGATCGCAAGCTTTGGCGTTTGGGGTTACGCAGTATTCGTAGCAGCATTCGTATTTGCGTGTGTTTTCCTACTACCGGGCAGTGCGTTCACCATCGTAGCGGGTATCGTATTTGGCCCAATCAAAGGCGGTATCTTAGCGCTGTTCTCTGCAACGCTTGGCGCGGTGGCGGCATTTATCGTGGCGCGCTTCCTGCTTCGTAACACCATCATGAAGAAGTTTGGCGATAACCCAATCTTCAAGAAAATCGACGATGGCGTAGCAGCAAACGGTACAAGCTTCCTGATCCTAACGCGTCTAGTACCTGTATTCCCATTCAGCCTACAGAACTACGCTTACGGTCTAACCAGCCTAAACCTTGGCACTTACGCTTTGGTTTCTCTACTAACAATGGCACCAGGTGCATTCATCTTCGCTTACATGGCGGGTGATATTGCGACAAACGGTGTGTCTGCGATGCTACTAGTGAAGTTTGCGGTTGCGGGTCTTATCCTGTTTGGCATGTCTCTGATTCCAAAATACATCGCGAAGAAAAAAGGCATCAACATGGAAGAATTAGCGAAGTAATCCGGTCTATCCATTATTGACGCCAAAAGAGTGCGACTTATCGGGAGTTGCACTCTTTTCATTCTTACTAATTTGCCCACAGTTTGTGCCTCTTTTGGCCACTTTTAAAACCAAAAACTGACGTGAATTGGTATGACCTCACAAGGCGAATAATTCTATGAAACTATTATCAAATTCGCGTTGATAATAAAGCGAGATAGATTACTATCCATGTAGAGGGAACGGAGCGTTCAGCCTGTTTATACCCCTATGTTGAGTATTGAAAATAGACGTTTTTCATCACATAGGCGAACAAAGCTCCAAAATGAAAACAAAGATAAAGAAACACGGATTACGTATGAAAAAGCTACTTAGCACCATTGGCATTTTAGCCACCACTTTTGCCACCTCCTCTTATGCCACTTCTCACTCCGAAGAATGGCAAAAAATCGAACAACAAGCCGACGGTCAGACTGTTTATTTCCATGCTTGGGGTGGTAGCCAAGAGATCAACCGCTATATCCAATGGGCAGGCAAAGAGCTTAAATCTCGCTACAACGTGACGCTTAACCACGTAAAAGTCACCGACATTTCTGAAACCACCACTCGTCTTATCGCAGAAAAAGCCGCAGGGAAGAGCAGTGGTGGCAGTGTGGATATGGTTTGGATTAATGGTGAAAACTTTAAATCAATGAAAGACAACCAACTGCTGTTTGGTCCTTTTGTTGACGGTCTACCAAGTTGGCAATATGTCGATAAAACACTACCAGTAGATGTCGATTTTTCAGAACCAACTGATGGCCTTGAAGCGCCATGGGGGGTGGGCCAACTTGTTTTTATCTACGATGAAGAGACACTAAACAACCCGCCAAGCTCGTACGCAGAAATGCTAAGTTACGCAAAAGCGTTTCCTAACCGCCTTACTTACCCTCGCCCACCAGAGTTTCATGGCACTAGCTTCATTAAATCTCTACTCATTGAGTTAAGTAACAACGATCCTACACTGCAAAAGCCAGTGACCGACGAAGCATTCAAAACCGTTACGCAGCCTCTATGGGCTTACTTAGATGAATTCCACACTGTTGCATGGCGCGGTGGTAAACAGTTCCCAGGCGGAACAGCAGAAACCGTACAACTGCTAGATGATGGTCAGATTGATCTAGCTGTCACGTTCAACCCGAACGCGGTTTTCTCAGCACAATCAAGCGGTAACCTAGCAGAAAGTACCAAAGCATACGCAATGGACGCAGGCGCACTGTCGAACATCCACTTCTTAGCGATTCCTTGGAACGCAAATGCCAGTGCAGGCGCGCAAGTTGCTATAAACTTTTTATTAAGCCCTGAAGCACAGTCTCGCAAAGGTGATATCAACATCTGGGGTGATCCTTCAGTGCTAAGCAGCCAGTACCTAACCGGCACGGCTAAGAATACTCAACAGTTCAAATCTATCGCTGAGCCACACCCAAGCTGGCAAGCAGCGTTAGAAAAAGAATGGCTGAAACGCTACGGAAATTAATACACACCCATGTTAAGAGCGCTGTATCTAGTTATTATCGCAGTTTGTATATTACCAACCATCCCGGGGCTACTCGGGGTGGTGGTGTCTGCGCTCGGCTATGTACCCCCTATCGGTTTGCACCACTTTTCACTGGATGGCTTTCATGCTGTGTTTGAATGGGAAGGCGTGTGGACGTCAATTGGACTGACTTTCTATTCCGCCATTTTCAGCAGCTACCTTGCTTGTTTGATCACTTTCGCGATTCTTCAAGCTTCATGGGGCAGCAAGTTCTGGCGCAAGATTGAAATGAGTCTGTCCCCTCTTCTTGCTATGCCGCATGTCGCGTTTGCTATCGGCTTCGCTTTTCTATTCGCACCAACAGGTATGGGCGTTCGTGTTCTCAATCAATTGTTTGGTTACGATCCAAATGCGCAAACAGTGAATGACTTAGCGTTGTTGATCAAAGATCCACACGCACTGGGGTTGATCGTCATGCTTGCTATTAAAGAAGTGCCGTTTTTATTGTTGATGAGCATTCCTATTCTTCAGCAATTAAAAGTTGAGAAGATTGAAAAAGTCAGCCATTCGATGGGTTACAGTTCCGCGCAAGCATGGTGGAAATGTGTCTTCCCACAATGGTTAGCGAAACTGCGTTTCCCAATGTTGGCTGTTCTGGCTTATAGCTTATCCGTTGTGGATGTGGCGCTAATTATTGGCCCAACCAACCCTCCTACGTTTGCAGTGTTGGTATGGCAGTGGTTTAACGATCCTGATTTGTCGCTCCTACCAAGAGCAGCGGCGGGTGCGGTGGTACTGTTTGCTATTGCAAGCCTTTTGATTGGTTTTGCACGACTCGTCGAATGGAGCATTACCAAAGGCTTTAAACGCTGGCAATACTCTGGTCGCAGCGGTTTCCGCTTACCGGGTAAAACCTTGTTTTCTCTGATAGCCCTACTCGCACTGTTAATGGTGCCATTGATGGTGGTCTGGAGCTTTGCACAGCGTTGGCGTTTCCCTGACTTATTACCAAGCCGCTACAGCTTACGTTTTTGGGAATACGAGTGGCAAAGTATTCTTGGCACGCTAGAGCAAAGCATGTTGATTGCAGTTATCAGTGCATCTATTGCCCTTGTACTAGCACTAATCGCTCATGAGTACCGCCTACGATACCGTTGGCAGGTGCCGGGTTACATCATCGCTGTACCTATGTTGATCCCGCAGCTTTCTGTGCTGTTTGGTATGCAGGTCGCTACTCTGTATCTCGACAGCAATGCATATTTCTTCTGGGTGTGCTGGGCACATGTCTTCTTCGCTTTCCCATTCGTTTACCTGTCATTGGATGGGCCTTGGCGCAGCTTCGACAACGGTTTGACTCGTGTCGCTCTTAGCCTTGGTAAATCACCAATGCAAGCTTGGTTGAAAGTGAAGTTGCCGATTCTTCTGCCTGCCATTGCCTTTGCTTGGGCTGTGGGTATTAGTGTGAGCTTGGCTCAATACCTACCAACACTCGTGCTGGGCGCAGGTCGCATCAGCACAATAACAACAGAAGCGGTAGCCCTCTCAAGTGGCTTCGACCGTCGTGTCACCGCGATTTACGCAATTTGGCAAGCGCTCTTGCCGTTAATGTTCTTCTCTTTTGCGATTCTACTTAGTCGTTTACACGTCAAGTATCGCCGGTTGTCTATTAAAGGTTTACTACCGAATGAGTCTTTGTCTCAAAAACCTCGCCATCCGTAAAACCAATGGCGACACACTTTTCTCTGCGTTCAACATGACCGTAAAGAAAGGTGAAATTGTTACCCTGATGGGCCCAAGCGGCTGCGGAAAATCCACCTTGTTGGATGCGATTGCTGGTCACCTGTCTTCCGAGTTCGACTATTCAGGCTCAATCACACTCGATAACGAAAAGCTGGATGCTTTACCTGCGCACAAACGTCAGGTGGGTATTCTGTTCCAAGATGACTTGCTCTTCCCACACCTCACCGTGTGGGAAAACCTAGCTTTCGCTCTGCCTGATTCAATCAAAGGGACTGAGCGTAAAGAACGCGCGATGCAGGCTTTGAAGCACATCTCGCTAACTAAACTCGCAGAGTCTTTCCCTGATCAAATCTCAGGCGGCCAGCGCGCACGTATTGCTCTCACTCGCATGTTGTTGGCAAAACCGAAAGTTGCCCTACTCGATGAGCCCTACAGCAAGCTCGATAAAGATCTGCGCGTACAGTTTCGTAACTGGGTTGTGGAGCAGCTTCAACAAGCCAACATTCCTGCTTTAATGGTAACTCACGATGAGGATGATATTCCTGAGGGCAGTCGCTGCCTGAACTGGCCTTGGGAGACAAGCCATGCTTGATAGCCTGAGTATCAAAATCATTAAGTGGCCATTGGCACAGAGCGCTAAAGTTATTGATAAATGTGGCGTGACAGCTAACCAAACCACCTTGTTTGGCTTCGCACTTGGCTGTTTTGCCTTACCTGCATTGATGGCAGAGCAATACACGCTTGCATTAGCGTTTATTCTGCTGAATCGCATCTGTGATGGATTGGATGGTGCTTTAGCGAGGATTCAAGGCATCACCGATGCGGGTGGCTTCCTTGATATAAGTCTAGACTTCCTGTTCTATTCTCTGATTCCCTTTGGCTTTGTACTAGCAAATCCAGAACAAAACGCTGTCGCAGGTGCGTTCTTGATCTTTTCGTTTATTGGTACAGGAAGCAGCTTCTTAGCTTTCGCGATCATGGCGGGTAAACGTGGTATCGATAACCCTGTCTACAAGCACAAATCTCTGTACTACATGAGCGGCCTGACAGAAGGCACAGAGACCATAGGTTGCTTCGTGCTGTTTTGTTTGTTCCCGCAGCATTTTGCCGTGATTGCGTACATCTTTGGTGCAGCATGTTGGTTTACTACGTTTACGCGTATTTACTCCGGATTTCATACGCTGAAACCGTAAACAAAACTTCAAGAGAGATTCCTGATTACAACGAAGGAATGCAGTCGGGAATCTCTATTCCATCATCCCTCAATAAAGCATCCCACTCACCACCAACGTCAGCACAATTCCAGAGACAAAACTCGGAAAATGCCACGTCCGCTGCTTAGCGCGGTAATACTCTTTTTGTAGGTCCTCTTGGTAGCTCTTTACGGCCAATTCTTTAATGTAGTTATTATGCATAACCTGTCCTCCTGACGTGTTTTACAGATGGAGGATAAAAGCTCAAGTTAAATTAAGGTCAACGGAAAAATTCAATTTCGGATAATATTATTTGCGAAGGCTGAATCCCTCACTCCTAGTTCTTAAGCTCAATCAGTTGCACTTGTTTGTATCACAGTTTTGTTGTGTCACTTGATCGTCGTCAATGGAACATCAATCTCTCACACCTTTCGATGTTCAAATGACATCAAGTTGCTAGCATGAGCCCATTCAAGATAACTCTGGGCTTGTTATGACTCCTACTGTCGACCACGTACTTCTCAATATCGCACTTAATCTGAGCTCAAATCGCTCTCATGAGCAGCAATACCAAAACCTGATTGACGGGGTGGCACAAGTGTTCCCTTGCGATGCGAGTTGCCTGTTTATCTTTGATGAAGACGGTTTTCTCACGCCAGTCGCAGTGAAAGGTTTGTCGAACTCAGTTCTCGGTCGCCGTTACTTCCCTAAAGCTCATCCGCGTTTAGATGCCATCATTCATAGTCGCGAGCCTGTTCGCTTTGATGCCGACTGCGCCCTGCCCGATCCATTTGATGGAACACTATTAACCGAAGATCAATGTATTGACGTCCATGACTGCATGGGCTTTAGCTTGTACGTTGAGGGGCAACTTGTCGGCGCATTAACCATGGATGCGCTAGCGGTTGGCGCGTTTGACCATATCGACCCAGTCGCAATCGAAACATTCGCAGCACTAACGGCGGCAACACTGCGTAACATTGCGCAATTAAAAGCCCTTAAAGCGCAGAACCAGAAGCAAAAGAGCGTCACACAAACCCTGATCCAACAGGCGCGCTCACAACACGGTGACATGGTTGGCTTAAGCACACAAATCAATCAATTACGAAACAATATTGCGACCGTTGCTCAGTCGGATTACGCAGTATTGGTAACGGGAGAAACGGGGACAGGCAAAGAGCTTGTTGCTCACTCTGTCCATGCTCAATCTCATCGTAATGATAAACCGATGATCTACGTAAACTGCGCCGCCCTACCCGAAGGTCTGGCGGAGAGCGAACTGTTTGGCCACGTAAAGGGCGCCTTTACTGGAGCCAATAGTCATCGTGCAGGTAAATTCGAACTGGCTGATGGCGGTACAATCTTCTTAGATGAAGTGGGTGAATTACCATTGATTTTGCAGGCAAAACTGTTGCGAGTTATCCAGCAAGGTGAGTTGCAACGTGTAGGCAGCGATCAGCATTTGATGGTTAACGTGCGCATCATCGCAGCCACCAACCGACAGTTAGAAAAAGAAGTGGAAGATGGCACATTCCGTGCGGATTTGTTCCATCGTTTAAACGTGTTCCCAATCAAAGTACCACCACTTCGCGCGCGTGATGGCGACATTCCAGTTCTTGCGGGATATTTGTTAGAAAAAGTACGTCAGCAATTTAACGCACCAAACCTTCACGTTCACCCTAAGGTACTGACTCAACTAGAATCTCTGCCTTGGTATGGTAACGTTCGAGAGCTTGAACACACCCTAACGCGAGCAGCGTTACATGCCATTCAACAAGGCGCGAGCACCATCATGCTCAATCACTTTGATACTTCATTGGCATTGGATGATGTAAAAAACACATCGCACTACTTGCCGAAGGAGAGCCAACCAATGCGCGAGTTAGTAGAGAGTTATCAACGTGACTTAATTGAACACGCTTTAAGCCAAACTGGCGGTGTTTGGGCAAAAGCAGCGGAGTTTTTACAAATGGATCGAGGCAACTTGTATCGCATGGGTAAAAAGCTCGGCATAAGCAAATAGAAGCCCCTACTTCGCTCATTTATCTAGAAGGAAAAGTTACCTCTTGAACAGAGGGATTCCGGATGGCTCGCTTAGACCCGTCCGGAATAACGCTTAACACCAATGTGCATGGGTTAACTGCCTCATTTGGTTTTTCGCATTTCATTCGCTCCTCCTCATTCGTGACAATTAAACCGCTCAAGTCTCTGCTTTCTTCTCACTCTTTAAGCTCATCAAGTTTTCAGTTGCCTTATTGCGTCACTCCAAAAATCTACGGAGGCGCACAATAGGAAACCTCTTCCTCCACACAACCGCATTAACTTTTCTCCTGTTTAACAAGTACTTCCACTTTCGATTGTTCAAGCGTTTCTCGCGTGTTGCTTTTCTCATCACATCTGTATTTTCGTTGTCATTTGCACATCATTCGCGTTGTCACAATCACATCAATCACTCACTTCGAAAGCAACAAAACCGTTATACATCAATAAGATAACAATTGGCACGCATTCTGCTATATAAGGAAAATAAAACGACTATTACTACAATCACTGGAGAACCCAATATGTTCTGTATTCAATGTGAACAGACAATCCAAACCCCGGCTGTAAAAGGCTGTTCTTTCGCACAAGGTATGTGTGGCAAAACTTCAGAGGTATCCGATCTACAAGACGTGTTGGTTTACACTTTGCAAGGGGTTTCTTTTTGGGCAGCACGCGCGCTTGAATTCAATATCATCAATGATGAAATCAACCAGTGGGCTCCAAGAGCATTTTTCTCTACGTTGACCAACGTAAACTTTGACCCAGAACGTATCCTTGAACTGACTTCTCAAGCAGCAACATACAAAGCGCTGCTAAAAGACCAAGCGACGACAGCAGCAACTCTTGCAGATGAAGTGCTAGTGAACATTCCTGATGTAGCGAACTTCGAGTTGCCAAACAGCGCAGAGGAAATCTTGGCGTTTGCTCCTCAAGTTGCGGTAAACCGCGGTAAAGACCAAGTACACGAAGACGTTATCGGCCTGCGCCTACTTTGCTTATACGGCCTAAAAGGTGCAGCTGCGTACATGGAACACGCACGCGTACTTGAGCAAACCAACAATGATATCTTCGCGGAATACCACGAAATCATGGCTTGGTTAGGTACTGACCCTGAAGATCTAGGCGAACTGCTAGACTGCTCAATGCGCATCGGTCTTATGAACTACAAAGTGATGGAAATGCTGGATCACGGTGAAACAGTTACATTCGGTCACCCAGAGCCAACAACCGTTAACGTTAAGCCACTGAAAGGCAAATGTATTCTTGTTTCTGGTCATGACCTTCACGACCTAGAGAAAATCCTGCAACAGACTGAAGGCAAAGGCATTAACGTTTACACCAATGGTGAAATGCTGCCTGCACACGGTTACCCAGAGCTGAAGAAATACCCTCACCTAGTGGGTAACTACGGTAGCGCTTGGCAGAACCAACAGAAAGAGTTCGCTAACTTCCCTGGCGCGATTGTGATGACATCAAACTGCCTATTGAACCCGAACGTTGGCCAATACGCAGACCGTCTATTCACTCGTAGCATTGTTGGCTGGCCGGGTGTCGCTCACCTAGAAGGTGATGATTTTAGCCAAGTAGTCGAGTGTGCATTGGCACAAGAAGGCTTCCAACACAATGAAATCGAGCACAACATCACGGTTGGCTTTGGACGTAACGCACTGATGAACGCGGCTCCTGCAGTTATCGACCAAGTGAAGCAAGGCAACATCAAGCACTTCTTCCTAGTAGGTGGTTGTGATGGCGACAAAGCAGAACGTAGCTACTACACCGACTTCACCGCGGAAGCACCAGAAGATACGCTAATCCTAACGCTGGCTTGTGGTAAATACCGCTTCAACAAGAACACATTTGGCGACATCAATGGCATCCCTCGCCTATTGGATGTAGGCCAATGTAACGATGCGTACTCAGCAATCCAGCTTGCACTGGCACTTGCGAAAGAGTTCGATTGCGACATCAACGAGCTTCCTCTAACGCTTGTTCTGTCTTGGTTCGAGCAAAAAGCGATTGTGATCCTGCTTACCCTATTCGCTCTTGGTGTGAAAGGCATCTACACGGGTCCAACAGCGCCTGCATTCCTGACGCCAAACTTGATTGCGATTATCCAAGAGAAATTCGATATGCGTAGCATTGGTAATGTTCAGGATGATCTTAAAACCATCCTAGCAGCGTAATCACCTTGCTTATCACGCGCCTCCTTAATTGGGGGCGCTTTTATCTATTGAGTACTCGACAACCAAAGAGATTGTTATGTTTTTTGAATGGCAAGGCAGTCAACCTGTCACGTTACGCTGTGTAGACAAATACCATGAAACTGCTGATGCAGTGAGCCTCAAGTTGGCAGACCTGTCAGAGTCGCTCTTGTTTGAATTTAAAGCCGGTCAGTTCATCAACCTTGGCGTTGAAATCGATGGCAAGATGGAGTTTCGTGCTTACTCTCTCAGCTCTCTTTCCGGTGACGACTGTCTGCAACTAACGATAAAGCGTGTCGAAGGCGGTAAGGTATCCAACTACATCATCGATAAGCTTCTCATTGGCGATACAGTTCAAGCGCTTCCTCCTACGGGTGATTTCAACTGCATTGACCATCCACCAATCGAGGTCAACGGTAGAAAGAAAGCACTGCTCATCAGTGCGGGCTGTGGCATTACGCCTGTATTCGCGATGGCAAAAGAATGGCTAGGCAACGACGCTGGTGTTGATATTGAGTTCCTACACATTGCCCGTTCTAAGCCGGAAACCATCTACTTTGATTTGCTGGAGACCTACCATTCGGTTTATCCAGATTTCAATTTGAAATTGCTGCTGAAAAACCGTGGTGAAACACTATACCCAGAAGGTCGTTTGAATACCGAGTGGTTAAAAGAACTGGTGCCCGACTTTAAACAGCGCACGGTTTATCTATGCGGTCCAAATCAGTTTATGCTTGATGTTCAAAGCTACTTGAATGAGCTTGGCTTTGATATGGCGAACTTCTTCCAAGAAAGCTTTACACCAGCAGCAAGCGAAGAAACCGAAGTATCAAATGAATCAGCGAGTGTGTCAGTACCTAATTTCGCCCAAACGATTGATGCTCAAAAAGGCCAAGTCCTTGCTGATGTGTTGGAAGGCGCAGGATTACCACTGATCATAGCTTGCCGAAGCGGTATTTGTGGCTCTTGTAAGTGTAAGGTTCGCAAGGGTAGCGTGTCTTCAACCAGCCAAGAGACATTGACCCCTGAAGAAATTGAGCAAGGCTATGTACTCGCCTGCTCTTCGACGATTGAATCCGATCTTGAAGTTCAGATTGGTTAAAGCCGTTAATACGAACATTAAAAAAGCGCCGTACTAGGCGCTTTTTGCTTATGGAAAAGTGTTATTAAACTCGGAAGTTTCTTTATCTAAACTCAGCTAAACAGTAAAACCTTCAGTGCAGCTTCGCTATCTACATCCATAAACTCTGGCGGGTTATCCAAACGCTCGCGGAATGTTAGCTCTGGCGCTTCTTCCTTCATGCTTTCAATCAAGAAATCGCTGGTCACCGATGGTGAGTTTACACACGCTAACACCTGACCACCTTCTGCCAATAAATCAGGCAAACGGCGTAGAATCTTTTTGTAGTCTTTGGTTAGTGCAAAGCTGCCTTTCTGGAATGATGGTGGATCAATGATGATCACATCGTATTGGCCCGCTTTCTTAATCTTGCCCCACGACTTAAAGATGTCGTGCCCCATAAAGCTCACTTGGTTGATGTTATGACCATTCAGCTTATGGTTCTCACGACCTTTAGACAGCGATGCTCTCGCCATATCCACGTTAACCACTTTATCTGCGCCACCAGCAATTGCAGCAACAGAAAAGCCACAAGTGTAAGCAAACAGATTAAGTACGTTTTTGTGCTTCGCATTTTCACGTACCCAGTCACGGCCGTAACGCATATCAAGGAACAGACCGAAGTTCTGGTTACGTCCGATGTCTAACTGGTACTTCAAGCCACTTTCTTCAACCACAGGTCGAGCATCTAGCTCACCCAACAGAGTTTCAGAAGGTGCGCCGTCAGCGTAGCGATGTTGAATTACGATCGTACGCCCTTGTTTCTCTGCCCACAGAGCAGATTCTGAAAGCGTGTTCAACCCTGCTTTCAATTCAGTAAGAAACGTCTCATCCACTTCTTTAAATAGGTTGATGATCAACTGACCTTGTAACCAATCACACGTGATTTGCTCTAAACCTTCAAAACGGCGACCACGACCGTGAAACAGTCGGCGAATTTCATTGGGAGCTTGTGTTAGCTCCGCTTCTAGATGCTGGAAAAACAGCGGAAGTTGTGATGCTTGCATCGAATTCTCTTATTCGTTTTCTTTGTGATGGTTATTTAATCGTAGGCCAGTTCAGCTCCCACGGAGAAAGCCAAGAGTCTACACCTTGAGAGACGACTTCATTATGCCATTTACTGCCAAGTGCTTTATGCTCGCGCGGGTCGCAAACAAAGCGATGAGTTTCATCTTGATACAGAAAGCACAACGAAAATGCATGCAAGTAACCACGGTCTGCTTCATTGCCTGCATTATAAATAGGATCGCCAACAATTCCTGAGCCAACTGATTTCAATGCCACGCGAATTTGGTGTGTTTTGCCAGTGTGCGGCTTACATAAAAACAGGCGCTCTCCCGGCTCTGCAGCGAGGGAAAAGAATTGGGTAATCGCGGGATTCGTTTTGCTGTTCACCAGTTTCCATGAGGAACGACGAGAGCGTTCCATATCACCCACTACTAGCCCTTGTTTCTTCTTAGGCTTTTTCGAGCCAATCGCAAGGTAGAACTTTTCGACTTCGCGATTGGCAAATGCTTGAGATAAGGCGCTTGCTGCTTTCGCATTGCGGCCGAGAAGTAGAATACCAGAAGTCATTTTATCGAGACGGTGGATAAGATACAGCTGCTCATCACCACTCTGCTTTGCTACTTCTTGAAGCAACATAGTGTCACCATCGTCTTTATGAACAGAGACGTTGGGATGTTTATTGATGATCAAAAAATCTGGATGGGTATGTAGAATGTCGAACATAAAAAACTGGCTCCACGTTTGGAGCCAGAAGTATACCGATTCTAAGCAATTAGGCGAGCTTAAACTTACCCACTAGAGCTTCCAACTCTTGAACTTTACGATTCAGGCCCTCAACACTTTGAGAGCTGTCATTCGCGAGTTGTAATGAACGAGCTGAAATATCACTGATCGACGTAATATCCGCGGCAATTTCTTTCGTTACAGCGGTTTGCTCTTCTGCAGCAGTCGCAATTGAGTTCACCATACTTTGAACATGCGCCGCACCAGAAACGATTTCCTCCAGTGAGTTCACTGCACCTGAGCTTTGACTCACGCCAATTTCAACCAAACGACAACCGTCCTCAGTGTAAGTCACCGCTTCTTGAGTACCGACTTGAATTGCTTGGATGATCTCACCAACCTCTTGTGTTGCCTTCGTTGTTCGTTCAGCAAGAGCACGAACTTCATCCGCAACCACAGCAAAACCACGACCAAACTCACCTGCACGTGCCGCTTCAATCGCCGCGTTCAATGCCAGAAGGTTCGTCTGCTCTGCGATATCTTCAATGACTTTGATAACCGCACCGATTTTCTCGCCATGAGAACCTAGGCTGTTCATTTGCACCGACATATCCGACATTTGCTGTGATACTTGCTGAATGCTTTCAACCATCTCAACAATAACAGTACGCCCTTGCTCTGCGGTTGATTCCGACTTGCGTGCCTCTTCAAAGGTTGCTGCGCCCTGCTCTGCTACTTGAGAAATGGTCAGGCTTAGCTCTTCTGACGCTGTCGCGATCAAGTGCGCTTTGTCCGCTTGGCTGCTTGCACCGGAGACAATATCTTGACTGACGGTAGCCAATTCTCCAGTCACGGACTTCACTTCTTCGGATACTAACGATATAGAACCAATAAGACTGGTCAAAGACGCTTGCATCTTATTCAAAGACGTCGCGAGGTTTGCTAGCTCGTCACCTGATTTATCGTCGATAGGCGCTACCGTTAGGTCACCCTCTGCAACGCGCTGCGCCAGTTCATCCAATTTACTCAAGCGACTGGTAATCGAATTAGACAACAAGTATGCGATAACAGCAGTGGCAACAAGTGCTATCGAACCAAGCACATAAATCGTCAATTCGATACTGTTAAATGAATCCGAAAGATCAAGCAAAGCTTCACTAGTACTTTGACGACCGTCGATTGATGCAGCATCTAGGATAGACTCAAGCGGTGCTAGATTCGTTTCATAAAGTGAGCGAAGACGCGCGACATTCTCTTCAACATTTTCTAAGCCGAGATTGGACAGAACTTGGGATTCAAAGTCTCGTGTAAAATCGCTCATGTAACGCTCAGCTTTCTCAACGTTACGGTAATCTTCACCACCTACCGTCTCCAAACGTTTAACTGCAGCAATCGCTGCTGCAAACTCCTTTTTATTAACTTGATATTCAGCCTGAGCGCCAGAGACACCAACAATGCTTCCTAATGCATCGCGATAAACATCACCGGCCTCATCGATCAGAATTAGATACTGAACTGTTTCAGGAACATCGTCCGTTCTTACCTCGTCAGCCACTTTGTGCGAGTTCAATACTTCTAATGTAATAATCCCTATCATCACTAGCATGATCGCCAAAATGGCACCAAAACTCGCGTACAGTTTTTTACGAACAGACATTGTCACTAATAACCTTCCTTACCGTTGTCATGGATTTTCTTACTGGTTAATCCACATATTTACACATGCTTTGTAAGGGTTATCGGAACGTACCTCTGCAACTTGAGTACATTTTTTTGTGATCCACATCTCTATGCGAGCGATCTCACAATTACTACCCGTTATTAATATGAGTTTTCTCAATCCTATAAATTATGAATATAAAAAAACGGGAACCGATTAAGGTTCCCGTTTTCAATCAAAGTCTATTTGGTTATAACTTCTTAGAGAAGATACCCGCCAGTGCGATGATGCCGATACCCACCAGCATGATTTCGCCCTTACCGCTGTCGAAACCAGACTTGATACCCATGAAGGCTACGATTGCGATTGCCACTGGGATTACGTACTTAACTAGGTTGTACCATAGACCAAATAGTGGGAAAGAAACTTTGCCGTCGTTAGTGATCTCTTTCTCTAGTTCAGCGCGGTTTAGGCGCCAGCCAGCAAAGATACATACCAACATACCGCCAACCGCTAGGAAGATCTTATCCGTTAGTAGGTCAAAGATATCAAATGCGCCCGTACCGAATAGTGTCGGACCAACACCACCAAGTGATAGCGATGCGAACACACACAGGGTTGCCATTACGACACTCGCAGACAGTACTGCTGTAGAACGCTTCAGGCCTTTCTCATCGATTAGGTAAGAAACCACTACTTCTAGCAGAGATACTGAAGACGTCAGCGCTGCTACTGTTAGACCGATGAAGAACATCAGAGCAAATAGAAGGCCAATTACGCCGCCCATTTCAGCAAACAGTTGAGGAACAACGACGAATACTAGACCTGGGCCTGCTGCTGGCTCCATACCGAATGCAAACATTGCTGGGAACATTGCTACACCCGCTAGGATTGCAACACCTGTGTCCATTGCCGTAACCATGCCGGTAGTTTGAACTAAGTTTTCCTTCTTCTTCAGGTAAGAGCCGTAAGTCATCATACAACCCATACCTAGACTTAGAGAGAAGAATGCTTGACCTAGCGCCGCTAGAACGACATTGCTGTCTACTTTCGAGAAGTCTGGCATGAATAGGAACTCAAGACCCGCCATTGCACCAGGAAGCATCAGACCTTTAACTGATACAACGATCAGGATAAGGAATAAAAGAGGCATGAGGATTTTACCAGCCTTTTCGATACCGCCAGAAATACCTTTCATAACGATAACGATGTTAAGGAACAGGTAAACACCCATCCACATTAACGGTTGGACTGGATCAGAAATGAAGCCGCCAAAACTGTCACCAATTGCTTCAGGAGCACTTAGTAGACCACCACCTACTTTAAAGATGTAAGCAAGCGCCCAGCCACCTACTACAGGGTAGAAACCCATGATTAGTAGACCACTTAGCACGCCGATAACACCGGTAAACGTCCAACGGCGGTCAGTAGATTTGAACGCACCTACTGCTGAAAGACCTGTCTTACGACCAATAGCGAATTCTGTCAGCATGACGCTAAAGCCGATAAAAATAACGAATAAAAGGTAAATTGCTACGAACGCGCCGCCGCCGCTCTCACCTGCTGTGTAAGGGAACTTCCATATATTGCCTAAACCGACAGCGGAACCCGCTGCTGCCATGACGAAGCCTAGTTTAGACCCCCACGTATCACGTGGTGCTGCTGTATTTGTAGCCACGCTTTTTCTCCAAAATGTTTTGTTGTGTTTGCATAGAGATAGGCGTCTAGAATATGTTCGTGTAAAAAATAATGTACACTTTATAAGATGTTTGTATGACGCTCTATGTATGGCAAGTAAAGCAGTTTCAATTTAAAATTGGAACCCCGATCAGCACATTTATCGCACAAATGTATCATTGTTCACGCTAAATGCTGCTTTTTTACGCAAAAGTTAAGATTTCCTCCAACTTTTCACACCTTAGTAACAGAACGTCTCGTTATAAAATTCATTTCACGATACAAAATCATCCTCCTCTAGTGGTATGAAAATAGTTTCCCGTTCCGCCATTTACGCTTAATATCCATATTGGGTTTATTACTTTTGGCGACTATGGACAAGTTCTATCATTTTCTCACTCTAACTGGCATCGGCCTTTACTGGTTTTTGGTTGCTGGTGTTACGATCCGTGTCGTATTAAAACGTCGCGCTGTTAGTGTTTCTCTTGCATGGCTGATGATCATTTATATTCTGCCAGTGCTTGGCGTCGCTTGTTATTTTCTATTCGGTGAGCTCAACCTCGGCCGCAAACGTGCAGAACGCGCAAAAGAGATGTTTTCACCATTCCAGCGATGGTTCACTCAGTTAAATGACTGCAACGCGCATGTCCCTGAAGCAATGGGACGCCATATCTATCGTATTGATGAGCTGTGCAACAATCGTCTTGGTTTACCTGCATTAAGTGGGAACACGCTTTCTCTACAACAATCGCCTAACGAAATTCTCCACTCGATTATCGAAGACATCGAGAATGCTGAACACAGTATTCGCATGGTTTTCTATATTTGGCATCCCGGTGGTTTAGCTGACGCTGTTGCTTCGGCTTTGATTCGCGCTTCTAAACGTGGCGTAGACGTAAAACTGCTACTCGATTCAGCGGGCAGTCCACGCTTCTTTCGCAGTCATTGGTATAAAATGATGAAAGACGCAGGCATCGATGTTGTGCAAGCGTTAGAAGTAAAAATGTGGCGTATCTTCCTTCGTCGTTTGGATTTACGCCAACACCGTAAGATCATCGTGATTGATGATGAGATCGCTTACACCGGTTCGATGAACTTGGTTGACCCCGCCTTTTTCAAGCAGAACAGTGGGGTTGGGCAGTGGATCGATATTATGGTGCGAGTCACTGGACCGACGGTAAATGTTTTAAGCGCTATTCATTGTTGGGATTGGGAAGTAGAAACTGGTGAACGTTATTTTCCTAAGCATCCAGAATGTAGAATCGACAATAAAGAAGACGAGTTTCAGCATCCAATCCAAGTGGTGCCGTCTGGCCCTGGTATGCCAGAATATTTGATCTACCAAGTACTCACATTAGCCATCAACCAAGCGAATCGTTCCGTCAGAATCACCACGCCTTACTTCGTGCCAAGTGCCGATCTATTGGAGACTCTGAAAATGACCGCGCAGCGCGGCATCGAAGTAGAACTTATCATCCCACACAAGAATGACTCTATGATGGTTCAATGGGCTTCGCGGGCATTCTATGACGAGTTGCTCGTCGCTGGGGTGAAGATTTACGAATTCTATGGCGGGTTACTGCATACAAAATCAGTCGTGATTGACGAGCAATTCTGTTTGGTGGGTACCGTAAACATGGACATGCGCAGTTTGTGGCTTAACTTCGAAGTAACACTGGCTGTCGATGATGAAGAGTTCACAAAACAGATGTCGTGGCTGCAAGACAGCTATATCAAACAGTCCCATACCGTTGATAGAGATAAGTGGGAAAAACGCAGTATTTTCTCTCGCTTCTTAGAGCGTGTTTTCTACCTGTTTAATCCATTGCTGTAGCAAATACCCAAAATAACAAAACTTCCTCGAAAACCGACAGCCATAAACTGTCGGTTTTCTTTTTCTTATTCAATCAATGCTTCTGTTTTTCGACCTATCCTCGGAGGAGTCGTTTGAAGTTAAGTTTTCCCTTGCAAACCACCCATCGTCCATGTTTTAAATATTGAAAATCGTAAATTAGACAGGGAAATTTTATGTCAGAGGGCAAAAAGACCAAATTCGTTACTGCAGGCCGTGATAAGAAGTGGACGAATGGCGTGGTCAACCCACCAGTACAACGAGCTTCAACTATCGTGTTTGATACAGTTGCTGAAAAGAACCAAGCAATGATTAACCGAACCAACAAAACACTGTTTTACGGACGTCGTGGTACGAATACTCACTTTGCTTTCCAAGATGCGATGGTGGAAATCGAAGGTGGTGCTGGCTGTGCACTTTACCCTTGTGGCACGGCCGCAATCTCGAATGCGATTCTGTCTTTTATCGAAACCGGCGACCACATTTTGATGGTGGATACTTGTTACGAACCAACCCGCGATTTCTGCGATACCATTATGAAAAAAATGGGTGTCGAAACGACTTATTTTGATCCTATGATAGGCGAAGGTATCCGCGACCTAATTCAGCCAAACACCAAGGTACTTTTCCTTGAGTCTCCGGGTTCTATCACTATGGAAGTCATGGACGTTCCGACTCTAGCAAGCATTGCACACGAAAAAAACATCATCGTAATGCTTGATAACACTTGGGGTGCCGGTGTGAATTTCTCACCATTCGAGCACGGTGTTGATATCTCTATCCAAGCAGCAACCAAGTACATTGTTGGTCACTCAGATGTAATGCTGGGTACGGCGGTTGCGTCTGAGAAATACTGGGACCAGCTACGCGAACAAAGCTACCTTATGGGACAATGCGTTTCTCCTGATGACGCATATCTTGGTCTGCGCGGTATTCGTACTTTGGATGTTCGCTTACGCCAGCATGCAGAGAACAGCCTGAAAGTCGCACAGTGGTTGGCAAGCCGCCCTGAAGTCGATCACGTTCGTCACCCTGCCCTAGAAAGCTGCCCTGGTCATGAGTTCTTTAAACGCGACTTTACTGGTGGGAATGGCTTGTTCTCATTCATATTGAAAAGCTCGTACCCGAAAGCCACCACCGCACTGTTGGATGGCATGAAACACTTCAACATGGGTTACTCATGGGGTGGTTTTGAGAGTTTGATTTTAGCTAACGAGCCAAAGAGCTTTAACAGTTTGCGCACAGTGGCGAATCCAAACTTCGAAGGCACACTTGTCCGTCTGCACATCGGTCTTGAAGATGTTGAAGATCTCATTGCCGATCTTGAAGCAGGCTTCGAGCGATACAACGCACTCGTACTAGAAAAAGAAGCCTCTTTATAAGCATTCAGAACAATTATTAAATAGCCTCGTACTGCGAGGCTATTTTTTTGCCGCTCATTACAGAGTTACTAACCCATTGTCTTAATTAGAATTAACTAACATTCTAATATTCATAAATTCAATGTTAATCATATCTGTTGATTTTCTTTTGAGTAATCACAGATTAAAACAATGTGCCACAAACGAACTTCTCAACCGCAAAACTTATCTCCTATTTTATAAAACTCACAAGAGGTCATACCACAAGGAGATAGTTTTGAAACTCAGATTCATAACAACAATGCTTTTCGTTTTAAGCACCCTACCCTTTGCATCTGCCAACGCCAGTGGGTACACGGAGACTAAATATCCCATTGTTCTTGTTCATGGGTTGTTTGGCTTTGATACCTTGGCCGGTGTCGATTACTTCTATGGCATACCACACTCTCTGACCAAAGATGGCGCAACGGTTTATGTTGCCCAAGTGTCTGCGACCAACAGCAGTGAAGCTCGCGGTGAGCAGCTATTAGCACAGGTTGAAACGCTGCTTGCTGCAACAGGCGCACAGAAGGTCAACTTGATTGGACACAGTCACGGAGGCCCAACAACACGCTATGTCGCCTCCATACGCCCTGACTTAGTGGCATCCGTTACCAGTATCGGAGGAGTAAATAAGGGCTCTAAAGTTGCAGATATTGTGCGCGGTACGGTGCCTGAAGGCTCTATCAGTGAAGGCGTGGCTGTGAAGTTGGCAGAAGGGCTCGTGACATTGATTAACCTACTTTCTGGTGGCACAGACCTCGACCAAGATCCATTGGCCTCTTTAGAAGCTCTAACCACCGAAGGTTCTTTGGCGTTCAACCAATATTATCCGGAAGGTATCCCTACCAGTGAATGCGGAGATGGTGATTTGTTGGCATCGAATGGCGTGTATTACTACTCATGGACGGGCTCTTCGAACTTTACCAATCTATTTGACCCTACTGACGGCGCAATGGTCGTCTTAGGCTTAGCATTTGATGGTCCGAACGATGGCCTTGTCGGGGCATGCAGTACTCACCTAGGTAAGGTGATTCGAGACAACTATAAGATGAATCATCTGGATGAAATCAACGGATTGCTTGGTATTCATCACTTGTTCGAAACTGACCCAGTCACACTGTATCGTCAGCATGCAAATCGCTTGAAACTGCAAGGTCTATAAAAAGGAACTTATCATGAAGAAAGCCGCTCTTGTCATTGTGTCCGTTGTATCACTCATTAGTGTAGGAGCGGTTTATTTGTATCAACCTCAGTCAGCGCAGCCAATAAAGGCGCATTCACAACAAGATACTACAGTTGATCTTTCCTCCCAGAAAGACTTCTTTGAGTACTCATTGAGCAGTCTTGGGGAGCAAAGCCTTGAAGAAATCAAAGCCAACGTAAAAACCGGCGAATCACAATCAAATTCACTGGGTATCAACGCAGAACTGTTCGAAACTTACCTCGCCTACAAAGAAGCGTTATCCAAGCTAGAACCGTTTGAAGGAAATTCATTGTCATTGATGGAGTTGAAACAACTGAACAACACCATCTTGTCGATGCAGAGCGAATTTTTTACTGACGAACAAATCGCTCAACTTTTCGATGAAGAAAATCGCTTACGTCAGTTAGCAATAGATAAACTCGCCATTCGGGAAACCCAATTAGACGCTGACTCTCAAAAACAAATACTCGAAGAAAACCTCGCCTCTCAACCTGAGTACATTCAACAAAGTGAGCGCAATAACGCGCTAGTGATTGAACTAAATCAGACCTCGGAAATGTCTGCACAAGAGAAGTATTTGGCTCGTGTTGATTTGGTGGGCGAAGAAGGCGCCGAACGACTACAGGCTTTGGATGAACAACGAGCATCGTTTAATGCATCACTCAACGATTATTTAGAGAAACGAGCGGAGATCATCAACAATGATTTCCTCGGTAAGGAAGAAAAGAAAACAGAAATCGCTGGATTAAGAGAGCAAAGCTTCGAGCAAAACCAATGGCGTCACGTCGAAGCTTTAGAAAGAATTCATGATAGTGAAGCGAACAACTAGTTCGATGTCTAGTTAGGCTTTTTAGGACAACCAACAATGTGGTCGTCGACCATGCCTACGGCTTGCATAAAGGCATAGCAAATGGTCTCACCAACAAACTTAAAGCCTTTCTTCTTAAGGAACTTACTCATCGTTTTGGACTGTTCTGTCGATACTGGCACTTGGCTCATATCTGTCCAGTGATTCACGATTGGCTTGCCATCGACAAATTGCCATAGCGCAGCGGAAAGGCTTCCGTATTCTTCAATCAATTGCTTGGCCGCTTTGGCATTGCTAAATACCGAATTGATTTTACCGCGATGCTTGACCACATCGAAGTTCTCAACGATGAACTCTGTACGCTCTTCATCGCGTTGAATCAACTTATCTAAATCATAGTGCTCAAACGCTTCACGATAGCCTTCTCGCTTTTTCAGGATAGTAATCCAACTCAAGCCAGCTTGCGCACCTTCTAACGTGATGAACTCAAACAAAACGGTATCATCATGAACAGGCACTCCCCATTCCGCATCGTGATATTCACGTTCAAGTGGGTGGTTCATCGCCCATGCACACGTTCTATGTTCCATACTTTTATCCTTATAAAAACGCCTCTGACAATCGGTCAGAGGCGTTTTTCAAACTTAACTGAGTTAAGCGGTTACTTTGGTAATGCCACTCTGTGGAATAGACGATACAACACTGGTACAACAATTAGTGTCAGTACGGTCGCAAAACCCAAACCAAACATGATGGTTACTGCCATTGGTTTGAAGAAGATATCCGGTAGTAGAGGAATCATACCAAGAATGGTAGTGATTGCCGCCATACATACCGGGCGCACACGACTCACCGCGGCATCAACTACGGCATCGTACGCTTCTTTACCCGACTTCATTTCAATCTCAATCTGGTCAAGCAGTACAATACCGTTCTTCAGAACCATACCAGACAAACTCAAGAAGCCCAGCAGCGCCATAAAACCAAATGGTGTATTCAAGGCCAATAAACCTGTCGTCACACCAATCAATGCCAGAGGTACCGTTAACCAAACAATCAAAGGTTCTTTGATTGAGTTGAACAAGAAAATGGTGATCAAGAACATGAACAAGTAACCCATCGGCATCGTGGTGAACAACGATGCTTTAGCATCACCAGAAGATTCATATTCACCCCCCCACTCTAGAGAGTAGCCTGGTGGCATTTCGATCGCTTCAATCTGAGGTTGTAGGCGTTTTTGTAATGTTGCCGCCGTCTCTTCACCCAAGATATCTGGATCTGCCATCACCGTTAGCATACGCTTGCGGTTCTTACGCACGATGATTGGGTCTTCCCAACGCATGTCGTATCCCATAGTTACTTGTTGTAGAGGGATAAACTCACTCTGTGCTGGACTCCAAATCTTCATCCCTTCGATGTTGCGAATATCGATACGCTCATCTTCTGGTAGACGAGCAACAATTGGCATTAGCGTTGTACCATCTCGGTAAAGACCGATGCTCATGCCCGAAAACGACATTGAAAGGAAATCGTCCACATCTGATTTGGTGATACCGTAACGGCGTGCTTGGCTTTCATTAAACTGAGGCTCAAGTACCTGAGTACGTTCACGCCAATCATGACGAATGTTTGTTGCACCTGGATCGGCGTACATCACATCCATCACTTGCGCAGCGATAGTACGTAGCACTGTTGGATCAGAACCGATAACACGTGCTTCAATTTTCGCACCGCCACCAGGGCCCAATTCAATTTGTTTCAGCTTGTAGTTGATCTCTGGGTAATCAGATTTCAAATGCTCTCTAAAACGTTCCATTAACGGGGCTAGTGCTTCGTAGTTATCAACTCGAGTAGTGATCTCACCATAAGCCGCGTAGCTTTTTTCTGGTGCGTAGGTCAGCATGAAACGTTGCAAACCTTTACCCGCCGTCGTCGTGATGTGGTCTACATGGTCCTGTTCTGCCAACCAACCTTCTAACTCCTGCAACGTATCGTTAGTCGCTCGAATATCGGTGCCTTCCGGTAACCAAACATCCAATTGGAAGATAGGTGTCGTTGAAGATGGGAAGAATGCTTGTTTCACGTGCGTAAAGCCGTAAACGCTCGCGGCCAAACCTGCCACCAAAACAACCACGGTGAACCAAGCTCGGCGCATACAGAAGCTGAGGAACTTCTTGTACATGACAAAAACAATACCGTTGTATGGGTCGTTGTCTTCGCCTTCACCACTTTTGATTTTCTGCCCTTTAAAGAAGATATCAGCAAAAAATGGGGTTAACGAAATCGCCGTAAACCAACTTAACATCAGAGAGATAAGCAACACGGTAAACAGGGTGCCACAATATTCACCCGTCGAGTCTTCTGATAAACCGATTGGTGCAAACGCCGTCACCGCGATCACCGTTGCACCCAATAGCGGCCATTTAGTTTGCGTTACAATATCCGTTGCAGCTTGCAGTCTCGTTCTCCCTTTCTGGGTACCTATGAGTATCCCTTCCACGACAACGATGGCATTATCCACCAGCATACCTAGAGCAATAACCAAGGCACCTAACGAAATACGCTGCAAATCGATGGCCAGATACTTCATGAAGATGAAAGTGCCAAGCACGGTCAAAAGCAGAATTAGACCGATAAGCAGACCCGAGCGCAGCCCCATGAAAAACAGCAAAACGATAATTACGATACCAACCGCTTGAGCTAGGCTGATAACGAAGCCGCTCACTGACTTATCTACTTCTTTCGGCTGGTTGTAGATTTCTGAAATTTCAACACCAACGGGTTGTTGGTATTTCAGTTCTGCAACACGGCGATCAAATGCTTTACCCACTTCCACAACGTTCACACCTTGAGCGAATGAGACGCCCAAGTTCAACGCCAGTTCACCGTTGTAGTTGATGATGTTCGTCGGGACTTCCATGTAGCCACGTTTAATTTCAGCAACGTCTTTTAAGAAGATAAGACCTTGAGCACCTGATTCCGTGATCAACAAATCACCTAGCTCATCAACACTTTGGAACTCACCCGTCGGTTGAATACGAATGTACTCATTACCAATTCGAATTGCACCGGCATCGGAAACGACGTTTTGAGTCGAAAGTAAATTGAAAACCGTATTTGGTGATAGGCCAAGACTGCTCAACTTCTTCATCGAGATTTCAATGAAGACTTGTTCTTGCTGCTGGCCAGAAACCGAAACTTTGCTGACGCCGTCAACAAGTTCGAGTTCCCGCCTTAAATAATCAACATAGTCGAGCAACTCTTTGTAACTGTACCCATCACCAGTAACCGCGAGCAAAATACCGTACACGTCGCCAAAGTCATCGATAACCGATGGGTCATTTACACCCGGAGGCAGGGAGCCCTTTAAGTCATTTACTTTTCGACGCAGTTCATCCCATATCTGTGGTAAGTCATCTGGACCATAGTTGTTTTTCATGGACACGGTGATTTGCGACAAGCCTCGACTGGAGATGGAATTGACCTCATCAACATAAGTCAGCTGTTGAATCGCTTTTTCTATCGGATACGTTACCTCTTCCTCAACCTGTTGAGGCGTTGCGCCCGGATAAGAAGTAACAACCATTGCATCTTTGATAGTAAACGCAGGATCTTCTAAGCGTCCCAAGCCAAAGAATGCTGACACACCGCCGATCAAAAAGATCAGCGACACCATCCAACTGATAACACGGTTGCGAATAAAATAGGCCGCAATGCCAGTTACGTTATCATCATCTTGAGGCGCAGTATTTTTTTGTTCACTCATTGCGTTGCCTCCTGCTTAACCACTTCCACTTTTATGCCATCTCTTAATCGGGATACACCAGCAACAACGACTTTGTCATCAAGTTCTAGGCCATCAAGAATCTGAACTGAGGTTTGTGACGCTTTACCTGCACGCACTTGTTTGCGCCTCACGGTATTATCATCATTCAAAACCCAAACGAATTTATTTTCACGGCTCAGATCATCTCCATCGGCATTGAAGATCGCTTCAATGGGAACATTAATGCCGACGTTAAGCTCAAGACCCACCTTTTCATCTTTCGATGTCACGTCTACCGCCATACCATCAAGAATGTATTCGTTTTCCGGCATTGGCAGTGATAGCGTCACCGTAAAGGTGCCTGTATCAGGGTCAGGTTCTGTCGTGAACTCTTTGATTTTCGCCTTGTATTCATTGCCACTTGGCACACGAACGACAGCATTAATTGCCGTCAAACGCTCTTCAGTAGGAGGTTGGTTCACGTAAAGACGATCGGGGAGCTGAATAAGGACTTCAACGCGATCAACACTGTGAATGTTAACGATATATTGACCAACTTGAATATTTTCAAATTGATCGACATTAACACGGGAAATAATGCCGTCGACTGGCGCTTTAAGCTCAGTGAAAGACAAACGCAACTTAGCCAATTCAAGCTCAGCGAGCGCGATTTGGCGTTGTGCCGCAATTTCATCAAATTGGGACTTAGCTAATAAACCTTTTTTAACCAGCGGTGCGGAACGACGATATTGGCTGTCTACCACAGAAAAACGCGCAGATGCGTTATCTACGTCCAATTGATAATCGGTTGGGTCAAGCCTAGCAATGACATCACCTTTAATGACCTTATCGCCTTCTTTGACCAAAACACGACTTACCTCACCTGCCACACGGAAACTCAAATGTGAACGATCGGCAGCGTTGGCTATCGCAGGAAAATATAAGTTGTCATCAACGCGCTGCCCTTCTAAAGAAGCAACACGAACACGAGGGGTCTCCAATTCTCTTTCTGGGCCTTTTTCACCACAGCCTGCAAGTAACACGGCAGAGCAAAGCATGGTTAAAGCTATGATTCCTTTCATACTATAATCCTCGCTCCTTAACCCACTCACGAACCTTAATACCCGGCTCAATGACATTGACACCAGAGATAATGATTTGATCTCCATCCTCTAGCCCTTTTTCAACTTGCTGCTTGTCGTTCAAAGAAACCGAGACTTTTTCAACAATGCCTTGATCATTAACACGCCAAACGCAGGTTTTGCCATCTTCGGTAAACAGGGCTGAATCAGGAATTTTAGTCGCACCCGCGTTTTCAGACACAAGATGAACATTACCGGACATTCCTGGTAGGATGCCAACACCCTCAGGACGCTCCATTACCATTGTGACTTTGTAACTGCCAGTTTTAGGATCGGCTTCGGTATCAATTTCTTGGAATGTCACCTCAAAAGCGCGCTCAGGAAACGCATCAAATGTCATTGATGCATAAGCATTCGCACCCTGTGTGAATTTGCTGAGTAGATGATCAGGAAGCTGGAACAACACCTTCATGACTTGATTGGTTTGAATATTCATGACGCCTTCTTTTGCCGCCACATACTCATGATTTTCTGCTGGCAGATACGAAATCGTGCCATCGTAAGGCGCAACAAGCTTTGTGTACCTCAGGTTAGCTTTGGCCTGATTCCACTGAGCTTTCGCTGAATTGTGATTGGCTTTCGCCGCATCGAAGTCTTGTTCCGAAACCACTTGCTCTTTACGAAGCTTTTTCGAGCGTTCGTATTGAACATCAGCAAGGGTGTAATTTGCTCGGGCTTGTTTTTCGAGTAGCGAGTATTCGTCAGGGTTGAGTACGGCAAGCACATCACCTTTATTCACCATTTGTCCGGCATTGACTTCGATCGATTGAAGCAAACCAGGCACTCGGAATGCGAGAACGGCTCGATCTCCGGCTTCTGTAGTGGCAGGAAAGTGTCTTTCAAACTGTGCATTGCCTACAGTAACCGTAAAGAGTTTAGCGGGCCGAGATTCCGGTTCTGGGACTGGTGGTAGCTCTTTTCCACACCCAGAGAGAACCGTCATGACAGCGATTGGAATGAGCGCTTTTCTCATGTTAATTCATCCATTTAAGATCCATTCCTTTTAAGGTAGATGAATTTATGGTGTTCTTCTAGAGCATCGGAGCAAAAAAATTCTTTAAAAATAGCAATTTGAGACAAAAATAAAGCAGGCCGAAGCCTGCTTTATCAATAAAATCATAATTAATTATCAGAGCTTATTAAATTCTCTGTTTACACGATATGCGTCGGACGTGACATACGCTTCCATACTACGGATTTTTCCATCAAGGCGGCTAAAGTCACTTTCTAAAACACTCAACAGTTGGTCTGGGCTCTGGCCTTTCTGCCATGGTTTGCTCTTCAACGTATGCTCTTGGCGTGACTTGATATTCTCAGTATAAGTTACGGGCTGCTTTTCCAACATGAATGTCATTGCAATATAAGCCAGCAACACGAGAAAAGTACCACCAAGTAAGGCTGCCGATATCACGACGATCCGAATCAACCAAACTTCCGCACCAAAGTAATTCGCGACTCCGGCACACACACCGGAGATTTTGCCATTAACAGGGTCGCGATACAGCTCTCGTTTAATCATACTTTCGTCTCCACGTTGGGGATTCTGCATCTAAGATACGCTCCAATGTTTCAACGCGAGATTGCATCGCCTCCGCTTTTTCAGACAGTACCTGAAGACGCTCTAGATCTTGGCCCGACAGTGCACTATCTGCTTTGCGTTTGCTGCGATAGTGTAAGAAGAGCCATAGTGGAGCGACAAAGATTAAAAAGACAATCAATGGTCCAGTAATAATAAATGTCGACATGAATGGCTCCTTTCTTATTTATCGTTCGATGACATCTGTTCTTTCAGTTTTGCCAACTCTTTTTCAATTTCATCTTGTGCTTGCAGCTCTGCAAACTCTTGGTCTAACGATTTAGCATTACCAGTCTTTGCGTAAAGATCCGCTTCTGCTTCCATCTCATCAATTTTACGAGAGTATTGTTCAAACTTTGCCATCGCTTCGTTTGTACGACCTGCGTGCAATTGTTTTTGAACATCACGTCTGTTAGAAGCCGTTTGGTTACGAATCGCAAGCGCTTGTTGCTTCGCTCGAGTTTCTGTAATTTTGGCTTCCAACTTACCGATTTCACCTGTCAATTTTTCGATGGTTTCTTCAACGAGTGTTTGCTCAGTGTGAAGGCCTTTAATTACGTGCTCAAGTTTCTGCTTTTCAATCAAAGCGGCACGCGCTAAATCTTCACGCTCTTTTACTAGTGCAAGGCTCGCTTTTTGGCCCCACTCAGTAATTTGCTCTTCTAGTGCTTCCACTTTGCGAGCCAACTCTTTTTTGTCTGCAATCGCTTTAGCCGAGTTGGTACGCACTTCAACAAGTGTGTCTTCCATTTCTTGAATGATAAGACGGATCATTTTTTCAGGATCTTCCGCCTTGTCTAACAATGCACTGATATTTGAGTTAACGATATCTGCAAAACGAGAAAAAATACCCATAACGGAACTCCTCTTTCTTCCTATTTAAACTCGACAAGGTGGTCATTTACCTTGTGTCTCCCTTTACCTATATCAAGTAGCATGCCAACTTTGTTTTCCTTTACTAAACAACGAGTTAATCATTTTGTTGTTGTAGCACACTGATATGCTATGATGCTTTTTACCAACAGTTGGTAAATTTCACCAACTTCAATACTGTAAATCATGGTCAGATAAAAAATAAGAAGGACTTTATGAAGCAGAACCTAATCGGTGAATCACCCGCCTTTCTCTCTGTGTTAGATAAAGTATCACAAATCGCACCGATTGAACGACCGGTCCTCATAATCGGAGAACGAGGCACAGGTAAAGAACTCATAGCACAACGTTTACACTATTTATCAAGACGTTGGGATAAGCCACTGCTTTCTCTAAACTGTGCGACATTAAGCGAAGGCTTGATTGATTCTGAACTTTTTGGCCATGAATCTGGTTCATTTACTGGTTCGAAAGGGAAACACAAGGGACGCTTTGAGCGGGCTGAAGGGGGCACGCTTTTCCTCGATGAACTCGCGACAGCCCCGCTTTTGGTACAAGAAAAACTATTGCGAGTAATCGAATACGGCGAGTACGAGCGTGTAGGCGGCCACACCGCATTAACTGCAGACGTTCGTTTGGTGTGTGCTACCAACGCTGACCTTCCACAATTGGCAGAGCGCGGTGATTTTCGCGCGGACTTGCTCGACCGACTGGCCTTCGATGTGATCATGTTGCCACCCTTGCGAGAACGCAAAGAAGACATTCTTTCTCTCGCCGAGCACTACGCCATAAAAATGTGTCGTGAATTGCAACTGGAGTACTTTGTTGGCTTTACAGAAGAAGCACAACAGTCTCTATTAGATTACGCTTGGCCTGGTAATGTGCGTGAACTCAAGAACGTAATAGAGCGAGCTATTTATCGCCACGGACTCAATGCCGATCCAATCGAGTACTTGGTGTTTAATCCATTTGAAACCTGTTGGGAAAACGCACTTGGTCATTCTTCAGACCAAGGAGAGCAGGAAACGGAGCAACCTCATGTTGGTCCAACAATTAACTTCCCGCTGGACTACAAACAATGGCAAGAAGAACAAGACATCACTCTTCTTAACCGCGCATTAGAAGAGGCCAAATTTAATCAACGACAAGCAGCGGACTTACTTGGACTCAGTTACCATCAACTTAGGGGGATGGTAAGAAAATACGGATTGGTTGGACAAAGCTAAGTCTTTGACGTGAATGGCATCATCCTTAAATCGCTCACTATACTAAAACACAGCCCCCTTTATCGAATTAGGGGGAATTGAGCGGAACTTCATGACGACTGGAATAATACATAGTAGCGAGCACTCAAGAGGCAAATTTGGTCATTATCAGTAAATGATGCGGTAATTTGATCTAACACCCTGCGACTCAACGATTTTGTATTTGGAGCGAGTTAGCAAAGGTGATAAATTAGCGAGATCATTTTCGCTTGTCACTCTTCGCCTTCAACCGCATAGAAACAAGCAAGATCCAATGACCATTTCATATTATGAAAGCTTTTATCAAACTATCGCTGAGCCTTATCGGGATTAGCTTACTCACCGCTTGTGGTGACGAAATCGATCACAATGATATTCGTGAGAATGGATTTGTGTTTTGTGGGCAGGGTAAGCCAACCACGTTTAACCCTCAGCTCATTGACAGCGGCATCACTGCCGAAGCACTTAGCCCTCAGCTATACGATACGCTGCTTACACTCGATCCTAAATCTCACCAACCAGTTGCAAACCTTGCAGAAAAGTGGTCTGTAAATGAGGAAGGTACGGAATACACCTTTAACTTAAAGCAGGACGTGCAATTTCAAAAAACTCCTTGGTTCTCCCCTTCTCGTCCATTTAATGCACAAGATGTGGTATTCAGCTTTAAGCGAATCATTGATGTAGACCATCCGTTTCACGACGTCGGTGGTGGTTTTTATCCATGGTTTGCAGGTTTAGACTTCCAAAATCTCGTGCAAGATGTGATTGCTCTTGATGACCACACCGTTAAGTTTGTTCTCTCTCAACCTAACTTTGCCTTTTTAGCCAATATTGCCACCAGCCACGCCGTGCTGCTGTCAGCAGAATATGGGCAACAACTTGCGGCCAAAGACGAAAAAGAACAAATTGACTTGTTACCTATCGGTACAGGTCCTTACCAGTTAAAAGAATACCAAGTGAATGATTTGATTCGTTTGGAGCGTCACCCTAAATACTGGAAAGCGCCGGCGAAAATGGAACAGGTCGTTTTTGATATTTCACATCGTGGCACTGGCACGTTGGCAAAACTTTTACGCAATGAATGTGATGTACTTGCTTCGCCAATCTCTAGCCAAATTCCAATCATACAAGAAACCGAGCACCTTGAATTAACCGCAACGCCTGCTAATAACGTCTCTTTTATCGCGATTAATACTGGTCATCCGGCACTGAAAGATGCGCGAGTTCGTCAAGCTCTCAACCTTGCTATCAACCGCCAAAATATCCTTGATTCCGTATATTACGGCACGGGTACTCAAGCTTATACACTACTGCCGCCGAACTCATGGGCATACCAGAAAGACAGCGTGAAGATCCGTTATGATCGTAATTACGCATTGGCGTTGCTGCGAGAGGCTGGGTATGAGAAAGGTCTGCAATTAACCATGTGGGTGCCGCTAGAACCTAGAGCCTTCAATCCAAGTCCACGTAAAACCGCGGAGTTGATTCAGGCGAACTTTGCTGATATCGGCGTCGAAGTACGACTACTAACCGATGATCGCTTTGAACGAACTCAGCTCGAAAACATCAATAATGTTGACTTACTGCTAACAGGTTGGATTGGTGATACGGGCGATCCTGATAACTTCTTCCGCCCTCTGCTTTCTTGTGAATCTGAACGTGTTGGCCTGAACGTTTCCATGTGGTGTAACGACGACTTCGATTTCTTGTTGGATCTGGCATTAGAAACCGAGCAACAACGTTATCGTTTAAACTTGTATCGCCAAGCGCAGAATATTCTCAATGAAGAGTTTCCTGTCATTCCATTAGCTCACGGCGTTCAATTCCGTGTGCACGATAAATCGTTGAAAGGCTTTAAATCGAGCCCTTTCAATGCACAACCTTTTGATAAAGTTGAGAGAGTTCATTAATGTTTTGGTACGCCGTAAGACGTCTTAATCTCTTTGTCATCACTTTGATGATCCTCACTTTAGTGGGCTTCTCTTTGCTACGTCTTGATCCGACATCACACTGGGCAAACGTGGAGTTTTGGTCAGGCTGGCAAAGCTACCTTGTTGAGCTTTCACATCTTAATTTTGGTATCAGTAAGAATGGGAACCCAATCTATGATGAGCTCGCGGTCGTATTCCCTGCGACGTTAGAGTTGTGTTTCTTCGCCTTCGTTGTTTCACTATTAATTGGTATTCCTTTGGGGACCGTAGCAGGCATGAAACAAGGCAAGTGGCTAGACACCAGCATCTCATTTGTCTCTATGTCAGGGTATTCGGCGCCAATCTTCTGGGTTGCCCTGATGCTGATTATGGTCTTCTCTCTGCAATACCACGTATTCCCTGTGGCGGGTCGTTATGACTTACTTTACGAAATTGACCACGTAACAGGCTTTGCAATTATTGATGCCTTTATGGCCAAAGGTGAATACCGTGCTCACGCGTTACAAAGCGTGATTGAGCATATGATCCTGCCTTGTTTGGTTCTCGCATTGACACCAACAACACAAGTCATTGGCTTGATGCGTGCATCAGTGGCAGAAGTGATGAGTCAAAACTACATTCGCGCCGCACGAATCAAAGGTTTATCCAACCGTGAGATCGTCACTCAACACGTTCTTCGGAATGCGATTCCGCCTATCATCCCAAAAGTTGGCGTTCAGCTTTCGAGCATGATTACCTTGGCGATCATCACAGAATCCATCTTTAACTGGCCGGGCATTGGACGTTGGTTATTGGATGCACTTGCAAATCAAGATTACGCTTCCATCCAAGCAGGTGTCATGGTGTTAGCGACGCTTGTTTTAACCGCCAATATCCTATCGGATCTGATTGGTGCCATGATTAACCCTCTGGTGAGAAAGGAATGGTATGCTAACAAATAACGTTTATCAGGAAGAGCGCATTCCAACCCAGTTTGAACGATTCTGGCGCAGTTACCGCGCAAACAGTTTGGCAATGTTTGGTCTTTGGTGCCTTGGCTTTATTGTCTTAATCACCATATTGGCCCCTATTTTAGCGCCTTACGATCCACAAGCTCAATCTGGCGAATTGTTAGTGCCGCCTTCGTGGGCGCCAGCCGGAACCGTCGATTACTTTTTAGGAACTGACGACCTAGGTCGCGATATCTTATCTCGTTTAATTATGGGCTCTCAGCTCACCTTTGGTGCTGCCGTAGCAATTACTGCTATTGCCGCATTCATCGGCTGTATTATTGGTGTGTTAGCGGGTATGACCAAAGGTCTGTTATCCAGTACGCTTAACCACTTGCTCGACACAGTCATGTCCATTCCATCATTACTGCTGGCGATTATCTTTGTGGCGTTTTTGGGCTTTGGTGAGTTCAATATCCTTTTGGCGATCTGTCTGGCTTTAATTCCACGCTTTATCCGCTCGGTTTACATCGCCGTGCACACCGAAGTCGAAAAAGACTACATCATGGCTGCCCGTTTGGATGGCGCTAACGACTTCTACTTGCTTTGGAACTCGATTCTACCGAACGTATTAACAGTCATCGCTGCAGAAATAACCCTGGCACTCTCGGTCGCTATTCTAGATATAACTGCGCTTGGTTTCCTAGGTTTAGGCGCACAAGCACCAAGTACGGAATGGGGTGCGATCTTGGGTGACTCTGTTGAACTGATATACATCGCACCTTGGACCGTTACCTTACCGGGTCTGACCATTATGTTTACCGTTGTTGTTCTAAACTTAGTGGGTGAAGGTGTACGCCAAGCACTCAATGCGGGGATCGAATAATGCCATTATTAGATATTCGACATTTAACCATTGAAATTGAAACACCATCGGGCTTAGTCAAAGCCGTTGATCGCATGAGCATTACCTTGAATGAAGGTGAAATTCGTGGTCTGGTTGGTGAATCTGGTTCCGGTAAGAGTTTGGTTGCAAAGGCTATCGTGGGTGTTTGTAAAGACAACTGGAAAGTGACCGCAGACCGAATGCGTCTTGGCAATATTGATCTGCTTCAGCTAACGCCAAAAGAGCGCCGTCGTGTGATTGC
Organism: Vibrio jasicida 090810c; assembly: GCF_002887615.1. NCBI lineage: Bacteria > Pseudomonadati > Pseudomonadota > Gammaproteobacteria > Vibrionales > Vibrionaceae > Vibrio > Vibrio jasicida. Next base: position 856,560 of record NZ_CP025792.1, read on the forward strand.
ACGTGACATTGCGATGATTTTCCAAGAGCCATCGACTTGTTTGGATCCGTCGGAAGAAGTCGGAAGACAGTTAATTGAATCCATCCCTTCTCGATCGTTTGAAGGTAAATGGTGGGAGCGCTTCAAGTGGCGCAGGAAGCAAGCAGTTGCCCTACTCCATAAAGTGGGTATCAAAGATCACCGTCGTTTGATGGGCAGTTATCCTTATGAGTTGACCGATGGTGAATGTCAAAAAGTCATGATTGCGATGGCGATTGCAACCAAGCCAAAAATCTTGATTGCTGATGAGCCAACCAACGATCTAGACCCGATTACTCAATCTCAAATTCTGCGTTTGCTGAGCCGCATGAACCAACTCAACAACACAACGATTGTGCTGATTGGTCACGACTTAACCACCATTACTCAGTGGGCAAATCGCATTACGGTAATGTACTGTGGGCAGTCCGTTGAATCAGCTGATACAGAGAAGTTGGTCGCCGCTCCCAAGCACCCTTATACTGCGGCACTGCTTAAAGCCATGCCTGACTTTAACGACTGGATTCCGCACAAGCAAAAGCTGCAATCTCTACCGGGTTCTATCCCTCCACTTCAGCATCTGCCGATCGGTTGTCGCTTAGGACCTCGTTGCCCTTATGCTCAGAGGCAATGCGTCGAAATTCCACATACTAAACGTATCAAAAACCATAAATTTAGCTGTCACTTCCCACTGAATACGGAGAAACATTCATGAGTGCGTTGCTTGAAGTCGATAACCTATCGAAACAGTTCGTCACGCGCTCTGGTCTGTTTAAACGCACAGTCAAAGAAGCAGTTAAGCCGGTGAGCTTTTCCTTAGAGCCTGGACAAACTATCGGCTTTATTGGTCAAAATGGCTCTGGCAAGTCAACGTTAGCGCGCATGCTTGCTGGCGTTGTCGAACCAAGCTCTGGGGAGATTCGCGTTAATGGTGAGCGCTTAGAACACAAAGACTATTCGACGCGTTGTAAGCTGATCCGCATGATTTTTCAAGATCCAAATACCTCATTGAATCCGCGCATTCAGATTGGTCGAATCTTGGAAGGTCCGTTAAAGCGAAACACGAACATGCCACCAGACGCACGCATGAAACGTGTAAAAGAAACCTTACTTCGTGTGGGTTTGCTTCCGGAGCATGCTTACTTCTATCCTCAAATGCTAGCAGCAGGTCAGAAACAGCGTGTGTGTCTTGCTCGTGCTTTGATTCTACAACCTTCCATCATTGTTGCCGATGAGGCATTAAACGGTTTAGACATGGCGATGCGCTCGCAAATCATTAATCTCTTCCTAGAATTACAAGAAGAGATGGGCTTGTCTTTCGTTTACGTATCACAGCATATCGGCATAGTGAAGCACATTACTGATAAGGTCATGGTTATGCACGAAGGTGAAGTAGTAGAATTTGGTGAAACCAATCAAGTACTAACCAACCCAGAGCATGCGATTACCCAGCGTCTGGTGGAAAGCCACTTCTATAAAGCTCCAACTCACTAAAAGTCGACAAACACTGACAGTGATCAAAAAACAAAAAAGCCTGCTATCACAGCAGGCTTTAACGTATCTATACAGTTGATCATAAACGCGTCAATTAACGACGGCTCTCTTGTTTACGAAGCTCGAAATCAAACTCGTCAGGAAACAGCACGACGCCTTCTTCATTTTGGTTTGGGAACACCACAACAGACAGTTCGTCATCTTCTAGACCCGATGTCCAGCGACTGTGCCATTTATTCAGCGAGATAGCTTCTGGCTCGCACTCTTCCCAATCACCCGTCGCCCATTGCTGTGCGAATTCTTCATTTGGCCATACTGGAACACAATCGTCGTCTTCGGTGTTCAGCATCACACAGCCGTGTTCATCCTTTAGAATCCACACTTTGCGCTTTGCGACAATCTCTTTCACACAGTATTTCAAACGCTGCTCTTCATTGTAGCGGTTGATGGTATCCATCTGCTCTTGGGTTAATGCTTCGGACATTTCTCGTCTCCTATTTTCCCATAGAAAAATGCCCACCTATCGGCGGGCATTTAAAGTATACGTTGGTAATAATGAAATTACACAAGCTCAGTTTGAAGCCAAGGCCAGCCTTGCTTCTTACGGCTTAGAGTGTTTTCCATCATTAGCATGCCGTCTTTCTCGTGCTTAACAAGCTTCTCAGCCCACTCACCTTTGTAAAGAAGACGAGTTTGCGCAGTAGTGATGTCTGTTAGCATAACAGCAGCAAATGCTAGGTTGTCGTTTGCACAACGTGCTTCTAGATCCGCTTCTAGTGCTTCGATCATGCCGTCAACTTGGTCTAGAGTCGCAAGTTCAACCTGACCTACTACTACATCACGACCGTTGAATGGGTAACCTTTCAGGTCTTTTTCAACAAGTTCAGCCGCAGATAGACCTTCGATGTTTGTCTTAGCGATTAGAAGATCTTTAGTGAATGCATCAACATCTTGTACGTCCGCAATAGCCGCTAGCTCAGCGACAGCATCTTTGTCTTTTTGAGTACAAGTTGGCGAAGCGAAACCTACTGTGTCAGAAAGAATAGCTGACATCATTAGTTTAGCGATTTGAGGCTTGATCTCGTGACCTTCAATCTTGAACATGTTGAACAGTACTGTGTTAGTACAACCAACAGGCCAGATCCATGCTTCCATTGGGTTTACTGTCATCACGTCACCTAGACGGTGGTGGTCAACAATACCTGCAACTTCTGCTTCAGCAATATCGTCTGGTGCTTGCGCTAAATCTGAGTAATCTACTAGCCAAACAGTTTCACCCGCGACTGAAGTACGAAGTTCAGGAACTTCTGCGCCAGCCACTTCAAGGATGTGCTGAGTTTCACGGTTAATTTCGCCTTGGCGGATTGGCATCGCTTCAGTACCACGTGCCTTTAGAAGTTCAGTTGCAACTAGTGCACTACAGATGCTGTCACTGTCTGGGTTCTTATGACCTACAACTAGAATCATGTTTCTTCCTATTCAAGTCAGTTTGATGCGCTTCCGAACGGGGGTGTATTGCATAGTGAATGACACCTTGGAAGCGGGTTTGCTCACAAAGGCCGATACTTTACCTGAAATTTTGCTTTTGTCCTAATTTCAAAACGTAAAAAAGGCTCAATAGCTTCGACCAACAAGCTGAGCAAGGATGAATTGCAGCACTGAGCCGCTTTAATCGTAACAAACGAAAAAGCCCAAGCAGTTTAACGCTTGGGCTTTAGAAGAGAGGTAGCTTAAAACTGCTTCACAGTATCACCGGAGCTCACTTCCACTTTTCGGTTCTTATAACTTGTGTAACAAAAAACACAGATAAACTTGAGCGTCATGATCAGGATAATGGTTGGCGCTGGCGCGCTATCAATAAAGAAACTCAGATAAACACCCAAAAATGCGCTGAGTAACGAGATACACAATGCTAATAACACCATGCTATGGAATCGGCGTGTTAGCAAAAATGCCGTGGCGCCTGGAGCAATAAGCATCGCAATCACTAAGATCATCCCCACCGCCTTTAAAGCTGCCACAATAGCCAGGGACAGAAGCGATAACAAACCATAGTGCAGGAACTTAACAGGCAAGCCAATTGCTTGGGCATGCTGGTGGTCAAAAACAAACACCAGAAGGTCTTTACCCTTGAACACGGCAAAAAGAACCACCAGCAAAGCAACAATCGCCGCTTCGATAATATCGGCCCAACTTACCCCTAAAGCATCACCAAACAAGATATGGTCTAAATGAACGCCAACCTCAACTTTGGTCATTAAAACAAGGCCCAACGCAAACATAGCGGAGAAGACAACACCCATGACAGTGTCTTCTTTAATACGGCTGTTTTCTTTCAAGTACCCCGTAGAAAGAGCACAGAAAATACCCGCAGCAAACGCACCAACTGTGTATGGGATCGCCAAGATATAAGCAATAACAACACCGGGTAAAATGGAGTGCGCGATGGCATCGCCCATCAATGACCATCCTTTCAATACAAGAAAGCACGAGAGCAAAGCCGTGGGAATAGCAACCAACAAGACGATTAAGAAAGCCTGCTGCATGAAGGTGAACGTAAATGGCATAACGAGAGTATCAAGCATTTTTGTGCTCCTTACTCATCATTGGAATGGTTGAAGATCCATCACGCTGTTTTCGTGTCAATTGTTGCTTACTTTTACGCCTGATGGCGATTTGTCCATGTTTAGGAGCAAAAACAAACGCAGTTAAGAAGCAAGCAGTTTGCATTAGCACAATGATTCCACCTGTCGCACCATCGATGTAGTAGCTAATATAAGCGCCTAAAAATGAGCTCAATGCACCAATGATAACAGCATAAACGATCACCCTAGAGAATCGGTCGGTCATTAGGTAAGCCGTAGCCCCTGGAATCACCACCATGGCAATCACCAAAAACGCCCCTACTGTTTGTAGCGCTGCAACCGTACAGGCACTAAGAAGTGTAAAGAATAATACTTTAAGCTTGGTTGGATTCAGGCCAACACTCTGTGCGTGATTTTCATCGAAGAAAACCACCATTAGATCCTTCCATTTGATAAGTAATATTGCCAGCGATATACCCCCGATTATGACTAGCTGAAACGTATCCGTTGGTGTGATGGCCAATACGTTGCCTAAGACGATGGTTTGAATGTTAACCGCGGCAGGAAACAAAGAGACAAGGAATAAGCCCAACCCAAAGAAGGAGGTAAAAATCAGGCCTATAATGGCATCTTCTTTTAATTTACTTCTTTGACTTAAAAACAACATTCCTGCTGCTGCAAGACCGCCAGATAGAAACGCGCCAAAGGCAAATGGCAGACCAAGCATGTAAGCTCCAGCAACACCGGGAACAATCGAGTGAGACAATGCATCACCAATCAATGACCAGCCCTTGAGCATCAGGTATGTCGATAAAAAGCCACAAACACCACCGATAAGCGCACTCACCCACATCGCATTTACCATGTAGCCGTAGTGAAATGGTTCAAGTAAATAATCCATTAAATGAACTCCTTACTTCTCAACTCTAGAAACAGGTACCGCTTGCTGCTCGCCATACATCACGACCGGACGCTCGTGATCTGAAAGGACTGTCAGCTTACGTTCATCATCGTCTTCATGAAGGTCTTTACCGCCAAGGATGAAATGACGAAGGACCCCACCAAAAGCAAGTTCAAGGTTTTCAGGAGTGAAAACATCACGAGTCATACCAGATGCCAATACCGTTCGATTGATCAATACGGTACGGTCACAAAAGTCTGGAACACTGCCGAGGTTATGGGTAGAAACCAGCATCACTTTGCCTTCGTCACGTAGGTCACGAAGCAATGCCATGATTTGATCTTCGGTTTGAACATCGACCCCCGTAAAAGGTTCATCGAGTAAAATAACGTTGCTCTCTTGAGCCAGTGCCCTTGCCAGAAATACTCGCTTTTTCTGACCGCCGGAAAGTTCCCCAATTTGGCGTTTTCTAAAAGGCGTCATGTTCACGCGATCCAGCGCGGCCGTCACCATGTCATGATCTTTTTGCTTTGGAATTCGCAACAACCCCATATGACCGTAACGTCCCATCATGACAACGTCTTCGACCAATACGGGAAAATTCCAGTCGATTTCTTCACTCTGTGGAACGTAAGCCACCACATTTTGCTTAAGTGCTTTTTTAGCAGGGAGACCAAGGATCTCGACCGATCCTTGGCTCACCGGAACAAAACCCATGATCGATTTGAATAGCGTAGACTTACCACTTCCATTCACTCCAACAAGGGCCGTAATCGACCCTTTTGGAAGTGTAAAACTCGCGTCATACAGTGCGGTATGTCCGTTACGATAAGTGACGCTGATGTCCGATACTTTAATACCCGTCATTACTGCTCTAGACCCTCTGCAATTGTATTAGACGTCACTTGTAATAAATCCAAAAACGTAGGGACTGGACCATCTTGGCTACTTAGCGAGTCAACATAAAGGACACCTGCGTATGTCGCCCCCGTCTCGCGAGCAACTTGTTGCGCTGGCTTAGCAGAGACCGTACTTTCGCTAAAGACCGCTGGGATTTTATTGGAGCGAACTTCATCAATGACACGTTTAACTTGTTGTGGTGTGCCTTGTGAATCTGCATTGATTGGCCATAGGTACAGCTCTTTTAAACCAAAATCGCGAGCTAAGTAGCTGAACGCCCCCTCACTGGTCACTAACCAACGTTGGTCTTCTGGGATTTGAGCGACTTTTTCACGGATTGGCTGCACCATGTCCATGATCTGCTTTTTGTAGACTTCTGCATTCTTCTGGTAAGTCTCCGCATTAACGCTGTCATATTTCACGAGAGCATCTCGAATATTGTCGACATAAATTAACGCGTCACTTGGGGACATCCAAGCATGTGGGTTGGGCTTACCACTGTATGGGCCTTGCGCGATGCTCATTGGTTTGATGCCTTCCGTGACAATCACACTTGGAACATCGTGCAGATTTTTGAAAAATTTCTTGAACCACAGTTCTAAGTTCAGTCCATTGTAAAGAATAAGGTCAGCGCCTTGAGCACGACGAATGTCTCCTGGCGTAGCTTGATAATTGTGGATTTCAGCGTCGGGCTTCGTAATGGATTCGACAACAGCAGCATCACCAGCAACATTTTTCGCGATGTCAGCGATAATGGTGAAGGTAGTCACGACTTTAAATTTCTCATCAGCCACCGCTGACGCACTCAATCCCAATGATAATAATGACAGAAGTACAGCTGCAGGTTTGGCTAAAGCACCAAGTTTCAATCTCATCCTTGTTTTCTCCAGAAGGCAAAGTTACTTTGAAAGTTAGAATGATTCTACATTCCAATAGCAACACTGTAAATGATAATGGTTATCATTTACAGTGTTTTTAACTTTTATCTTATGAAAAGTGTGAGATCGTTTTGAACAGCCCTTTAAACAGCCGTCACAATTGCTTTCGCATTCAATCCTTTATCTAAGTTGACCAACAATAATTGGCACGGCTCTTGGTTGATTTTTTCTCCGGTCCAAAAATCGTACCAATCGGTAGGTTGGTCGGCTGTGAGGGTAAATTCCATAGGTTCATCATTGGTGTAGTTAAACAAGCAATGTAGGTCATTCTTGGAGGTCAGCGGCAAAAATGCGTGATTTAAGCCTAACGCAGTAAACTTGGCAGCCTCTTGATTTCGACGCTGGCGCAGCATTAGTTTAGAGAGTGTCTTACTCGCAAATGACGTAATCTCTGGCAAAGGATCACCAGAAAGCAGTAAGCCACCACAAGCTAATAGAACATTGCGATGAAATTGGTAGTCTTCTCGGGAAGCGGCTTGGTTTGGAAGTGAAGTAAACGTCGCACAATCAGGGTCGATTTGCCACAACTTACGATGTTGCCAACTGCGGAAGAAAGTCTCTTTAGCGATTTGTTCAAAGCGATGACTATGGCGCTCGACATCGTCAGACACACGCATTGCATCGACTAAGCCCAAAGAAGGCCACATTGGCGCGTTACAGCCTAATAGCCATGCATCCCCTGCCCCTGTGGCGATCGCTTCCATCCCCATGCGGTAGGCTTCTACACCGGTTACGCCCGATTGACTGCGCTTACCTTTTAAAGTGCCCCAGTAGTTTGCGTCTAATTTGAATAGCTCAACACCCCACTCTTCTCGCATGACAGATACGACGTAAGTTAAGTGATCTTGAACTTCAGGGTTTGAAGTATCGAGAATGTACCAAGGTGTACAGCGCCAACCACCAAAGGTGACATCTTCAGCTTTCAGGAGGTCTCCGTCTTCGTGACGCACAAACCATTCAGGATGCTTTTTGAAGATTTCTGATTCTGGTTGGGCAATGAATGGTGCCATCCAGATCGCGGGCTTCTTGCCCTTCGCGCGAATGTTATGAATAAGCTCTTTTACACCACCAGAGAACTTATCAGAAGGCGTTAACCAATCGCCCATGAAAGCTTGGTAGCCATCATCCAACAATACCCATTCAAGCTCAGACAGCTTATCTTGCATGCATTCAACATTTTCTAGGACGTTATTTTCAGTCACTTCCGCATAATACGCATACCAAGAACACCACCCAATTGGCGCATCTTGTAAAACACCATTACGCACGGAGTGATGTTCTGCAATCATCTCACTGTATTCAGCGTAGAGTTCAGACAGAGAATCACCACGTAAAACGGCAACAGATTCAAGGGTATTGTGCGCCCAATCGGCCACTTGTGTCATTTCACCATCGAGAGCAGCAGATAGAATCCAATGATCACCATGTTGAACAACATCAAAATAACCCGCAAAACGATGACATGAGGTGAAACCAAACAAGGTATAGCCTGCAGCATCTTCTACAACGAGATAGTTGTAGTAACGTTTTGGCGCATGTTCCGGATAGATTCGATACGACGCATTGTTATCAGGACAGCGGCCAATATCGACGGGGTGAGAAATGGTGCCCGAAGTTTGAGCGAGCATCTGGAAGCCGTCACCTATAACGGTCGCTCCTTGCTCATATAAGAAAGGCATTTCAAATAGTACTTCTCGTTCGCTGTAGGTTTTGTTGTGAATCCCCGCAAACGAAAAGTGCAGTTGGTTACCAACGACTTCGAACTGAAGATCGTTATCCATCACCGTTATTTCAGTGTGATTGGCCAATTGAATGGTTTGAGCCATAGAAAATCTACTCACTTGATTATTATTGTGTTGTTTCCTTCATTATCCTTTGCTTCTCTCCCCCAAATCGTTATCGACATCACGAATCGACATCGTTCCTAATTATATCAAATAAGTATTGAGAGAATGCTCACTGAAATTTTGGTTAAAAAAATACCAGCCCGAAGGCTGGTATTTCATTTAAAGCTTAGTGTTGTTATTAAGCAACTTCGATTGGACCACCGAATGAAGTCACTGGTGGAACTTTACCAGTGAATTTCTCGAAGTCTACGATACATGTGTTCGCAGAAGTCGCCTGTGCTAGCTCAGAAGAACCGATATCTTGAGTTAGTGTGTTAGGGTCACCGTAAGTACAGATTGCACCTACTTTCTCGTTTAGAGGACCGTACCATGCACCTTCTTCGATACGCACAACACCACGTGGGTAGCTGTCTGTTAGAACCGCACCAGCAAGAAGTTGACCACGGTCGTTAAATACACGTACCAAGTCACCGTCTTTAATGCCTTTTGCTTTCGCATCAGCTGGGTTTATGTATACAGGCTCGCGACCTTGAACAGCGTAAGTAGCACGGAAATCTTCAGATTCACACATCTGAGAGTGCAGACGCTTGTCCGGGTGGCAAGATTGCAGCCAGTACGGGTGTTTGTCAGAGCCAGGGCCACCGTGTGATCGTTCTGATTTCTCGAACCACATTGGGTGTTCTTGACAATGTTCGTAACCGTAACGACCGATCTTACGAGAAGTGATCTCGATGAAGCCAGAAGGCGTACCCAGTGGGTTGATTTCTGGATCTTTACGGAAGTCAGCGTGACGAACCCAAGGCTTACCTTCACCGAAGTCTAGTACGCTTTGTTCCCAGAACTCTTCAAATTCTGGCATCTCGAACTTACCGTCGTTCGCTTTCTTACAATCGTTGTACAGGCTACGGATCCATTCCATTTCGCTCATGCCACGAGTGTACTCGTCGCGACGACCAAAGCGTTGAGTCAACTCACTCATGATTTGGAAATCTGGCTTAGATTGGAACAATGGATCCACTAGGCGGTGCATAGCAACCAAACCTTTATTCGAGTATGAACCGTATACATCAATATCGTTACGTTCCCACTGAGTACATGCTGGTAGAACGATGTCAGAGAAACGACATGTTGCAGTCCACGCAAACTCAATAGTTACCACAGTCTGAAGCTTTTGGAATGCTTGCTTCATGCGGTTACGATCTTGGTGGTGGTGCCATGGGTTATTACCTGAGATCACCATCATCTTGAAGTCTGGAAGCTTAACTTTACCACCGTTGTAGTTGATTTCTTTACCTGGCTCTAGAAGACAGTCGATCCAACGTGCAACAGGGATAGTACGGCTGTAACCGTTAAAGTCGTTGTTATCCCACTTCGGTTTCATACCTGTGTCTAGGTTACGAGGGAAGCCACCAGGGCCCGCGAAACCAGTTGAAGGAACACCGATACTTGAGTAGTGGTGACCGTAAGAGATACCGCCACCTGGTAGACCGATTTGGCCAACCATTGCTGCCACAACTGCAGCTGCCCAGTATGGTTGTTCACCGTGCTCTTGACGCTGGATACACCAACCCATCAGGATTTGTGTACGGCCGTTTACTAACATGCGTGCGAATTCACGAATCTTGTCCGCTTTCACACCACAGATAGGTGCAGCCCACTCAGGCGTCTTAACAACTTTATCTTTCGTTTCACCTTGAACGTACTTGATGAAGTCTTCAAAACCTAGGCAGTAAGTCTCGATGAACTTCTTGTCGTATAGGTCTTCATTGTACAACACGTGCGCAACAGCAAGCATAAATGCTACGTCTGTTAGCGGGTTGATGTACAAGTGGTCATTTTCAAGGTAACGCTGAGTCTTGTTCTTCACTGGGTCTACAGATAGAACGTTGATCTCACCTTTCGCTACTTTTTCTTTCAGTTGCGCTAGGTACTTAAATGACTCGTGCGTTTCACAGTTCCAACCTACCTGTAGGTTTTTCACTGGGTCGTTTGCCCAAAGAACGATGTTGTCTGAGTTCTCTAGGATTTCAGACCAAGACGTACCTTGTGCGTATACTTCTGTAGAACCAAGTACGTAAGGCATGATGGTTTGACCCGCACCAGTAGAGTAGTCACCTACTTTAGTGATGAAGTTACCGTGCATACCTACCGCACGTTGCATGTGTGCAGTACAGTTGTTGAACGCACCAGTTTGGTTCCAACCTGTTTGACCTGCGTGTAGAGCCCATGGACCGTATTCTTTTTGAACACGCTCTAGCTCACGGTAGAACAGGTCTAGAGCTTCATCCCATGTAACACGGATGAAACGGTTGTTACCACGCGTTTCCGCGCTGTATTTGTGCTTTTTAAGCCAATCTAGACGAACCATTGGGTAACGAACACGTGATGGGCTGTAAATGATGCCCTTGATGCCGTTCAACATTTCTGTTGGGTTCTTATCTAGTTCTAGCGGTTTGATCTCTTGAACTTTACCCGCGTAGATGTGGGCGCGGAACGCGCCCCAGTGTGAACCTGTTACTTTCCAAGTACCCGTAGTCTCAGCTGCATTTGCAGATGCTGAAGCCAATAAGCTTGGACCGATAACTGACGCTGCACTTGTGGTTGCTACACCTTTAAGAAAACTTCTTCGTGTAATAGCCATTTAATTTACTCCAATCCGACGCTTATTAGTGGTGGCCTTCAGCATAATCTGAAGAGTGCTTCTGTAGGTACTTCAAGATCAGTGCTTCACTGTCTGTATCTAGGTTAACGAACGCTAGCATACCGTCAAACATACCTGGCCATGTATTCGCATCGAAGTGCGCTTCAGCTGGTTGTGTGTGACATACTGAACAGTTTGTTTTGTATGCTTCTGCTGATTTTTCCCATACAGGCGTGATGTCGTTCAGCATAGATTCTTTCTTGATCCATACTTTCGCAGCCACTTTTTCCCAAGGAAGACCTGTTAGCTCATCCACTTTCTTCTCACCAGCCGTTACAACGTCAGCGTCTGTTGCAGCGTCTTTAAGTAGAGAAGCTACTGCGATGTTTTTACCGAAGTCTTCTTGGATTACACGACCAAAGCCTTTCGCTTTACGCCAGCCGTCGATTTCGATTTCAACGTAGTCGCCTTTTTCTTCAAGAACTTTCACTGTTGATGCTGGGTTTAGAAGACCTGCTTCTTTCGCACCTTTATCGTCGAAGTAGATTGGTAAGTGACGAACACTTACTAGCTCCTGACCTACACCGTAATCTGTGTTAGATGCCATACCTTCTAGGTCACCAACAATACCACCGATGCTGTCCATACCAGCTGGAAGTTTGTGCGCGATGCCTTTGTGACAGTCAACACAGCTCTGATCTTTTTCAGCAGCTTGTTTCATTTGGATACGAGCTGTTGGAGACATTTGCTCGAAATCCATAGAGTCGTAGTTGTGACAGTTTTTACACTCTAGAGATTTGTTTGCAGAGAAACGATCCCATTCGTGTTTAGCAAGTTCGATACGGCGCTCTTCAAAAACACCTGGTTCATCGTAGTTACCAAATACTTGTGCAAATACTTCTTTAGACGCTTGCATTTTACGAGCGATCTTATCTGTCCAGTTATGAGGAACGTGACAGTCAGGACAAGTTGCACGAACACCAGAGTGGTTTTTCCAGTGAACAGTGTCTTGTAGTTCAACGTATACGTTGTCACGCATTGTGTGACAGCTGATACAGAATTCTTCTGTGTTGGTTGCTTCTAGGGCTGTGTTAAAGCCACCCCAGAAAATAACACCAGCGATGAAACCGCCCATAGTCAGCACACCAAGGCTGATATGAACTGCCGGGCGCGTCATAGTACGCCACAGTTTAATGATTAATGATTTCATTATTTGCTCTCTTAAAATCTTTTCTAAAGTGTGGTTATGAGCTCACTGGCTTACATGCCGTGCGCACCTGGGGGACCAAAGAAGAACACTTGAAGTGCCCAAACAATAAATCCGTAGCCACCTACGAAAGCCACACTCAGAATTGGGAAGAGAACAACTGCAATGAAGAGGAAAGACTTCCACTCCAGTGAGCGTTTTTCACCACTCTCAATTTTGTTAACATCACTCATACATTTGCCTATTTTGTATCTAGTGTTATTGGAAAGCCTGTCTTACCAAGCTTAAGTTTTTTACAATCTCTATTGGAAAATGTTAGACCATACTATCAGTAAGGTTCAATCAAATCTGACGCTTCATACCTTGTTATCCAACACTTTTTTGAGCTCATCCAGAGATGTGTTTGATTGATATTCTTTATTTAAAATTATTAACAGATGTGAAAAAATAAGTCTTTTGCAACCTTGTTAAAGATACAACATAAAGATAACTTTGTTTACATTTAAATGGATTTTTTCGTGCTACTAAACCGCTATTTTTTCGACTAAAGACAATACCTTGTGAACGTTATGTTAAGAAAAATTCACAGAATCCGACTGACTTTTTTGTCGATAAGTTTGCAAAAAAACAGAGCTTAGCAATTCATAAACCCATACTACTTCGTTAGAATCAAAGCGTTGTTTTTGGGGGAACATTTATGAATCAAGTTGTAGACATTAATTGGTTTGAGCTCGCACTTTTTAGTTTGATCCTTATCGTTCCCTTTGCCATTAATACTCGATACAAATTAGGCATAGCCAAAGACACTGCCATCAGTATTGCCCGTATGACCGTACAACTGCTCTTAGTGGGTGTTTATCTTGAGTACCTATTTAAACTGAATAGCTTAACTGTGAATCTTGTCTGGTTGTTGGTCATGATTGTCGTTGGGGCGAGTTCGATTGTAGGCAAAGCGAACCTTCCCAAAAGACCGCTAATGCTCCCTCTCATCACAGGCTTAACGTGCAGCCTTTTTCCCCTACTCGCTGGCATAATCTTAGGTTTGGTAAAACCGGTCCCCTTCTACAACGCCCAGTACTTAATTCCTTTAGCTGGTATGCTGTTAGGGAACAGTTTGAGTAGTAATATTGTTGCTTTGCAAAACCTATTCACTGCGTTTGAACAACGAAAATCCGAGTACGAAGCCGCTATCTCACTTGGCGCATCACCAAAATACGCGTCATTCCCTTTCCTTCAAGAAGCACTACGTAAGTCGCTTGCCCCAATCCTCGCCTCTATGGCAACAACGGGGTTAGTGACCCTTCCTGGGATGATGACAGGCCAAATCCTTGGTGGAGCTAGCCCAATGGTGGCAATTAAGTATCAATTGATAATCATGTTGGCGATTTTCGTCATGCTAAGTGTGTCTGTTGCGATTACATTGGAAATGACATTGAGCTGTGTACAAACAAGAGAAGGTCGCGTGAAAGTTAAGTTTATCAACAAGGATTAACTAGTCGAATGGCGAATACATGACCACATAAGCGTCTCATTTTATGAATTTTTCTTGTTCCAAAAAGATACACACGATCTTTAAGACAGGTTATCCACAGAAAATGTGGATAAACCACTAAAACCCATAAGCAACCAGAAACATAACATCAATTAGAGGCCATTATCTCCCACGCCCCCAAATGGTCATAAAGCAGTCATTCAACTGACATATGGAGACTCTAGAGTGCAGTTAACCACAAAGGGAGGAGTCACTATGGATAAGTTAATCATGCAGGAAAACGCAGATGAATTGCTGTCAGATTCACCAGTGGACTGGTTGGTACAAGAGCCAGGAGAAATAACGTCTCACTGGAATCCGAAGGAGTTTGGTATTAACGAAGAGTTAATCTAACCCTTTCAAACGGCAGATAAAAGAAAGGCAAGCCCAAGTTGGCTTGCCTTTTTCAATTCTATTTAAGGTGCTTATCTTCATCGCGTAAATAAATCATCCAATACCACATGCCTACGAAGACACCGCCACCAATGATATTGCCAATCGTTACAGGAATAAGATTGTTCATGATAAAGCCAACCATATTCAAATCTGCATAATCTGCGATATTCGCACCTGTCATTTGCCAGAACGATTCTGGAGCGAAGTATTTAATACCAATCGCCATCGGCACTTGGAACATGTTTGCAATACAGTGTTCAAAACCTGCTGATACAAACATCGCTACAGGCAGAATCATAACGGCAATTTTGTCTGTTAGCGTACGACCACTGAAGGTCATCCAAACCGCGATACAAACTAAAACGTTACACATGATGCCCAGCGCAATCGCTTGGAAGAAGCCATGATGCAGTTTGTGCTGAGAAATAGCCATCGCATTCAGACCTACTTGGCCACCATCGAACATATATTGCTTAGTGATCAACATACATACCACCAGCAATATTGCGCCAACCATGTTACCGAAGTACACAACCAGCCAATTCTTCATTAAGGCTTTCCATGAAATCTTGCCGCTTGCGCGAGCAACCAGTGTGAGTACAGAACTGGTAAACAACTCACCACCTGTCACCACGACTAGAATAAGACCAAGACTAAAAGCCAAACCACCGATTAAGCGAGTAATACCCCAAGGCATATCGCCCGCACCAGTGGTAACGGTTGTATAGAAAATGAAAGCGATACCGATATGAAGACCTGCTGAAATAGCGAGCAGAAAAGACTTCATTGGGGCTTTAGTCGCTTTGCCAACACCTACTTCGGCGGCACGTTCAGCAGCCTGAGGTGGTAAGAGTGAGTCAAACTGATTGAAGTTCATGGAAGTGTAACATTTAGAAACAATTAACGAGGCGCGGATAATCGCTCCATTTCCAGAGTTTTTCAAGGGCTATTTTTCATGTTTACTAAATTTGTTGTTGCTGAGAGAGTGATCGATAAAACTCAACTATGAGTTCTTGTCTTAACCATCATTAATATTTGGGAGCGATGTTTACCATCGAATAAAAATTCCGCGTTATATCAGGCCGATAGCGCCACACTTAACACTTCTCACGGTTTTCTATTGCTCAACCTAAGTTTTCAGACTAGCTTGGATAAAAAAGCACAAAGGAATTACCTATGAAATATTCAGCTGACCACATCGCCGAACTGAACCTACTTCTTCAATTCGACTTAACCAGTGCAGCTACGGGCATTAAAGTCCACAAAGAAGCTTCAGAAGACATGCAGGCAGCGGTTGCCCGCCTATACGAAAAACAACTATGCACTCAGCCTGATGGTGGTTATTTAACCGACGAAGGAATCGAAGTTGCAGAACATGCCGACAAGATCCTTCGAGTTCTTTCAGCAGAGTAATCTCACAAGTTTGTTCCAATCTTCTTAGTAAAAAGCCACCCTTTTGAACTGACCCCCCATAGTTGGACACTAATTATTGGGGGTCTTTTTATGTCCAAATATAGCCGCGAGCTAAAATGTGTCATTGCTAAACAATGCTTAAATGGTACGTCATCTAGTTATTTAGAAAAGCAATATTCAGTTTCTTCGAGACAGATTCGGTATTGGGCCCAAGTTTTTGCTATCCATGGTGCAGCTTCATTTTTACCAACTAAACATGCTGTTTCTGCTCAAACAAAGCTAAAAGCATTAAATTTAATGTGGACGAATGACTGGTCTCTTTCGCACACTAGCGCAGTATTTAACCTCTCGTCCCCTGGGATACTATCTGTCTGGCTCAAAAGATTTAACGAGCTCGGTATCAAAGGGCTCAAAATTCGCCAGAAAGGAAGACCTTCAATGAAACAGCAGCCTCAACGTACCACTAAACCAGATAATGAAATGACACTTGAGGAGCTAAGAGAGGAGTTGATCTACTTACGAACTGAGAATGCTGTTCTAAAAAAGTTGGAAGAGTTGGAGCAAGAAAAGAACCGTCGAACAAAGAAAAAGCGGTCATAGCTCTAACTCTTAAAGGTAAGTACCCACTGAAGCACCTGTTGCAAACTCTGCAACTGGCGAAAAGTGTCTTTTATTATCAGGCTCAAGCAAGCAAGCGTACTGATAGTTACGAAAGTGAACTGCGGTTGATAAAGTCAATTTATCATGAGCATAAGGGGCGATACGGCTACCGCCGTATTCACTTGGAACTAAAAAAGCGAGGCTTCATGTTGAATCACAAGACGGTTCAAAGGCTTATGGCTCAGCTAAACCTTAAATCAACGGTCAGGATTAAAAAGTACCGTTCATATCGAGGTGAGTCTGGAAGAACAGCTCCCAACATACTTGAAAGAGATTTTAGTGCGTCCCAGCCAGATGAAAAGTGGGTAACTGACGTTACGGAGTTCAAAGTCAAAGAGCAGAAAGTGTACTTGTCTCCGGTTGTCGACTTGTTTACTCAAGAGGTGGTTGCTTATAGAGTAGCTAAAAATGCCTGTTTGCCGCTTGTCATTGATATGTTGACGGAAGCGATATCACAGCTTAGACCGAACTCAAAGCCAATTATACATAGCGATCAAGGTTGGCAATATCGGCATCGACAATATCAGCAAAAAATCGAAGAGAGTGGGTTAATACAAAGTATGTCGAGAAGAGGTAACTGCTTGGATAATGCTGTTGCAGAAAACTTTTTTGCTTTACTTAAAACAGAGATGTATCACAACCAGAGCTTTGAAGATGCAGATACTCTGATAGAGCAAATTAAAGAATACATCGAGTACTACAATACCAAACGTATAAAGGTGAAGCTAAAAGGCCTAACTCCGATAGAGTATCGAACTCAGGCCTTGAAAGCCGCTTAACAGAAATGTCCAACTTTACGGGGTCACTTCATTTTCGGTGGCTTTTCTGTTTTTGTCATTCGTTCTGAATTCTTATTGGGCGATCAGCTTTTTCATTTTGCCGTAAGGTTTGACCTTGTCATAAACCCAATTAAAGCCAGTTGCATAAAACAAAAAGAAGATTAAGAATCCAGCTTCTAATGCGAGTGCTTGCAGCAATGTAATTTGTAAGAACCACGCAATGACCGGAATGGTGATAAATATCAACCCACCTTCAAATCCAACCGTGTGACCAATACGCACCATTAAACTTCTTTCTTCTCGGTTTGACCCAAACCATTTGTCAAAATACAAATTGTAAATGTAATTCCAGACTACCGTATACAAGCTTAACCCAATACCAACGACAGCCAAATCGCTTGAGCCTTTCCCTGTGACAAGTGAAGCCGCTGGGATAATCATCGCCAATGCAAACAGCTCAAATAGGATAGCGTGAAAGATACGTTCGTTACGTGCCATGTGTTTTTACCTAAATTGTTCTACTCAATGGCTGACATTTTATCTATCATCTAGATAAGTAAAAGTTAGATACCATCGGTAAAAACGATATGTTTACTATTGAACAACTACAGGCCTTTGTCGCAACTTCTGAAGCAGGATCTTTCTCTGCAGCTGCACGAAAACTTGGACGAGCTCAGTCCGTGGTAAGCCAACACGTGATGAACATGGAGCTCGATTGTGGCGTCGACCTGTTTGATAGAACAGGACGCTACCCAAAACTCACCGAAAAAGGCCATGAACTTTTGCCCTACGCGTTAGCCACCATCAGTCAACTCGACCGACTGAATAACAAAGCATCTCAATTGTTTTCACCACACGCGACGCAGTTTATTCTTGCGGTTGACGAAGGTATCCCTCTGACTAACCTACCCCAAGCACTCAAAAATCTAGAGCAACAATTCCCATATATCCAAGTTGAATGTTTAACAGGCTCCAGTCCAGATATCATCGAACTCGTTAAATCAGGTCGAGCAACCACAGGTATTATTCTCAGCGACTTACAAATGCCACAGAATATCGATTACTCAAACCTAGGTAATATCGGTTTTGACGTTTTTGTTTCTTCCCAGCATCCTTTAGCGAAACAAAAAGTGCGTCATATCGATGAGTTAAAGCAACATAGACAACTGGTTATACGTTCAAAAAATACCGATACGAGCGGACTCAATCAGGCGGTTAGCCCAGATATCTGGTACGCTGATAATTATTACATCTTATTAGAACTGGCAAATAAGGGATTTGGTTGGTGTTTTCTTCCAAACCATTTGGTGTCACATGCACCCAATACGCTGATCAAAATTGGCGAAGAATTCACAAAACTGGCATGGCAAGTCAACATCGATCTGATACAACATCAGAAATGGCACTCCGATCCTCTACACCAACAAGCCAGATTAGAATTACAAACCCTGTTTGAATCTTAATCAGGGATGAAGAAGTAGGAACTTACAGATGGCAAATACATTGATCGTCGGCGCAGGCTGGTTAGGCACACCACTTGCACAAACGCTTATTGACCAAGGACATCAAGTTATCGTCACTCGACGCAGCCAAACTCGATTGGATGAGTTTCCAATACCTTCCGTTCAAACTGCTCTGCTCGATCTCAATGAACCGAACTCTGAGCAGCGACTCATTGATATCATCAAACAGCACCATATCGAACGTATTGTCGGCGCTTTCCCTCCTGGCTTTCGTAAAGGAAATGGGCAAGAGTACGCACAGCAATGGCATCGCTTAAGCAAAGCGGTAAAAGTGAGTAGCGTTGAAAAGATTTTGATGGTCAGCTCAACGACGGTATACCCAAACCTAGCCGTCGATATGAAAGAAGAAGACGCCACATTGGCATTGGCCCAGACGAAAGAACACTTCTCTGACAACGCCCGCATTATGCTACAAGCTGAGCAATACGTGATTGATTCCGGTATCGATTACGCCATCGTCCGTTGTAGTGGTTTAATCGGCTCTGACCGCCACCCTTCTCGCTTTGCACTGCGATTGAAACAAGTGAGCCGTAAAGCCCCTGCGAATATGGTGCATCAAAACGATGCTGTGGCGGCAACGGCTTTCGCTCTCAATCAAATCAGCAATGAAGTTGTGAACGCCACAACGCCGAATACCGTCAGCAAAGCCGAATTTTACCAAGCGGCCATTACAAGAAGTGATTTAGATATTGCCCTCCCACCAGTCACTGAAACTGCCGATAAACGAATCCTTGCTGACAAGCTTATTGCGCTTGGCTACCAGTTCCAATTCAACTCAACGCTGGATGCACTATGAAACTCTATCAACACATCGAAACCTTGTGGGACTACATGCAGCTTAAACATGACTTAAAATCGGCTGACTGCTTGTTTGTTATGTGCAGTAATGACCTGCGTGTTGCTGAATACGCCGCTAAGCTTTACCACCAAAAACTTGCGCCCTTGATTGTGTTTTCTGGAGGTGAAGGGCGATTTACAGATGGCTTGTTTGAGAAAAGCGAAGCCGAAACCTTTGCTGAAATTGCGAGAATCGCTGGCGTCCCAAGTGAGTCCATTGTTGCAGAGACAAAATCGAGCAACAGCGGCGAGAATGTTCGATTCACTGAACAGTTGTTGATAGAAAAAGGGATCAGCTGTGATTCTCTGATTCTAGTTCAGAAGCCATTTATGGAAAGACGCGCCATCGCCACTTTCGAAAAACAGTGGCAATCTTCATATTCACAACTACTAGTGACCTCAACCGCACATCCTTTCTTTGAATACATCAATGAAGACATGCCGTTGATGATGGTTTTAGCCGCGTTAATGGAAGATTTTTCTAGGATTAAAACCTACCCAGAAAAAGGCTTTCAAACCGAGCAAGAAATTCCTGCTCACGTTGAATCCTCTTATCAAGCACTGCAAGAAAAGTTTGAATTTGGTCTAGTGTAATCCTTCACTCAACCACCTGCTAACAAACAATAAAAAAGCCACCAAATCTGGTGGCTTTCTCTTATCAAGAGCCGTTTACTTGCCAAGTGCTTCTTTGTAGTGTTGGCGACAAACCGAGACATAGCTGTCATTCCCACCAATAGCAACTTGATCGCCTTCTTTGATAGCAACGCCGCTTTCGTCAGTACGAATCACCATATTTGCTTTACGGCCACAGTGACAGATAGTTTTTAATTCGACCAATTTGTCAGCCCAAGACAATAGGTACTTGCTGCCTTCAAAAAGTTCGCCAAGAAAATCGGTACGAAGGCCATAACAAAGTACTGGAATATGAAGCTTATCAACCACCTCAGTTAGTTGGTAAACCTGTTCTTTTGACAAGAACTGACATTCATCAACCAAAATACAGTGGCGTTTTTCCACTTCATTCAGTGCAGCGATTTCTTGATATAGGTTGGAATCATGACGGAACAGCTGTGCGTCTGATTGCAAACCAATACGTGAACTTACCTTGCCAACACCGTAGCGATCATCAAGTGCCGCAGTGAAAATCACTGGCGTCATACCGCGCTCTTGGTAGTTGAAAGAAGATTGAAGAAGAGTCGTTGATTTACCCGCGTTCATCGCCGAGTAATAGAAATACATCTGAGCCACAGAGCACTACCTTCGTTAAAGTTTAGAATTTATAAAAGCTTGTAAAGAAAAGGGCTGAATCATCAGCCCCTTTTTAAGATTCAATCGTTATTTACGACGCCACGTTGTGCCTTCCGGCCCGTCTTCTAGAACGATACCCATTTCAGTCAGCTTGTCACGAGCCATATCTGCGTTAGCCCAGTCTTTTGCTGCACGAGAATCGTTACGTAGCTTAATTAGTGCTTCGATTTCAGCCACTTCATCGTCGTCACCTGCATCACCTTTTAGGAACGCTTCTGGATCTTGGTGAAGAATACCGATCACGTCAGCCAGTTCACGCATTAGCGCACCTAGCTCGCTCGCTTTCTCTAGATTTTCTGTCTTCAGACGGTTTACTTCACGCGCCATGTCAAACAGTACCGAGTAAGCTTCTGGTGTGTTGAAGTCATCGTTCATCGCTGCTGTATAGCGAGTTACGTACTCTTCACCACCGGCTGGCGCAGCATTTAGATCCAGACCACGTAGAGATGTGTATAGACGCTCAAGAGACGCGCGTGCTTGGTTTAGGTTGTCTTCGCTGTAGTTTAGCTGGCTACGGTAGTGACCAGACATTAGGAAGTAACGAACTGTCTCAGCATCGTAATGACCTAGAACGTCACGAATAGTAAAGAAGTTACCTAGAGACTTAGACATCTTCTCACGATCTACCATTACCATGCCGCTGTGCATCCATGTGTTCACGTATTGCGTGTCATGAGCGCAGCATGATTGCGCGATTTCGTTCTCGTGGTGTGGGAACTGAAGGTCAGAACCGCCGCCATGAATATCGAAATGGTTGCCTAGGATTGACGAGTTCATTGCAGAACATTCGATGTGCCAACCTGGACGACCCGCGCCCCATGGCGATTCCCATGTTGGTTCACCTGGTTTAGACATCTTCCAAAGTACGAAGTCTAACGGGCTGCGTTTTGCAGTTTCGATATCAACACGAGCACCAGCTTGAAGCTGATCAAGGTCTTGCTTAGACAGCTTGCCGTATTCATTGAACTTACCTACTTCAAACATTACGTCGCCATTGTCTGCAACGTAAGCAAAACCACGCTCGATTAGTTTTTCAACCAGCTCGATGATTTCTGCGATAAATTCAGTTGCACGAGGCTCAACGTCCGGACGCTTCATGTTTAGTGCATCAAAGTCCGCATGCATTTCGCCGATTAAACGTTCAGTCAGAGAATCACAAGACTCACCATTTTCTGCCGCACGCTTGATGATTTTGTCATCAATATCAGTGATATTACGTACAAATGTTAGATCGTAACCTAGGTAACGAAGGTAGCGAGACACAACGTCAAAAGAAACAAACGTACGACCGTGACCAATGTGACAGAGATCGTAAATGGTAACTCCACAGACATACATGCCAACTTTGCCGGCTGTAATTGGTTTGAATTCCTCTTTCTGTCTTGTCAGTGTGTTATATATCTTTAACATGATCTCTATCTATGCTTGTGAATGAATTACGAGAACAAGGAGTATATCAACTCCGACCTTATTAGGTAATAGCAATTAACGGATAAAACGATAATCGGCTAAACTTCAAGCACAAAGCGTATATTTTGATGATCCTGAGTTTTCCATGCGTATTAACTTAGGCTAGAATCCCTCTTTGAATACAACATAGTAAAGGAAAGTAGCATGATCACCCTTCACACTAATTTTGGTGACATCAAGATTCAACTAAACGAAGAGAAAGCGCCAGAAACAAGCGCAAACTTCCTTCAGTACTGCCGCGACGGTTTCTACGACAACACACTTTTCCACCGTGTTATTGATGGCTTCATGATCCAAGGTGGCGGTATGGAGTCTGGTCTACGTGAAAAAGCGTCACGTGCACCTATCAAGAACGAAGCAAACAACGGTCTTAGCAACAAAGTGGGTACACTTGCTATGGCACGTACTATGGAGCCGCATTCAGCAAGCTCTCAGTTCTTCATCAACGTAAACAACAACACGTTCCTAGACTTCCGTAGCGAAAGCCTAGATGGTTGGGGTTACTGTGTATTCGGTGAAGTAATCGAAGGCATGGACATCGTAAACAAGATCAAAGGCGTTAGCACTGGTTCTTACGGCATGCACCAAGACGTACCTCTAGAAGACGTAACGATCACTGGTACAACAATCGAAGAGTAATTCATACGAATTACCAAAGAGATAAGTTAGTGGGGAGGCATCGCCTCCCCTTATTTCTATGACGACATTATTTATATCTGATCTTCACCTCGCCCCTTCCCGTCCGGACATTACCGAATGCTTCGAGACTTTTATGCGAACAGAAGCCATCGAGGCTGAAGCCCTGTACGTACTTGGTGACTTATTCGAATTCTGGGTTGGCGATGATGATAACACCCCTTTTGCAGACCAAATCCGTGCGGAATTTAAAACACTAACGGATATGGGCGTCCCTGTTTATTTTATCCAAGGTAACCGAGACTTCTTATTGGGCAAACGCTTTTGTAAGGAAACGGGCATCACATTACTCGACGACGTGTGCACGATTGATCTTTACGGCCAAAAAGCCGTCATTTTGCACGGCGACACCCTTTGCATTGACGACATCAAATACCAAGAGTTTCGCAAGACGGTTCACAAACCTTGGTTACAATGGCTTTTTAATCGTATTCCATGGTTTGTTAAAAAAAGAATTGTCTCTAAAGTTCAATCGGATATTCGCGATGACAAAAAGACTAAGTCTCTCGATATCATGGATGTGAACCAAGGTGAAGTTGAACACGTGCTGTCTCAGAATTGCGTCAACCTGATGATTCATGGACACACTCATCGCCCAAATACACATTTTTTCGAGCTAAATGGTGTTAAAACCACTCGCATTGTCTTAGGTGATTGGTATACCCAAGGCTCAGTTTTACAAGTAAATTCTGGTGGTTTTGACCTTCAAACACGGCCGTTTCACACAGAAATGAAGTAAAGCCTGCCAAGCATGTAAAAGATTGACGCTCAAAGCATAGAAATTTTGCAGAAAATCGCTATCATCGTAATACTAAGTTAAACAGAACATAATACCGCATTGAAGTATTCATACGTAGCTCGCCAACCGATTCTGGATAGAGAAAAACGTACCATTGGGTACGAGCTTCTCTTTCGTGACGGTCCGAAAAATACCTTCCCAGAAGTAGAACCTGAGCTGGCTACTAGTCGACTTCTATCTGATCATTTCCTATCAACGCACTACAGCACGCTGGGCGATAAACTTGGCTTTGTTAACTTTCCCTACCAAAGCTTAGTTAACCTTGTACCAACTTTATTCCCAAATGAATCCTTAGTGGTTGAAGTTCTCGAAGACTGCGAACCGACGGATGAGTTGTTGAATGCCATTAAACACCTTCATGCTTCTGGCTATCGCGTAGCGTTAGATGACTTTGTTCCAACCAAAGCTTGGAAACGCTTCTTACCTTACGTCGCTATCATCAAATTCGACATTCGCTTAGTGCCGATAGACAAGGCCGCCATTTATATTCAAGCCCTGTCTCATTTTGATATTGATTTCTTGGCCGAGAAAGTTGAAACCTATGAAGAATTCGAACAAGCGATGGACGCGGGTTTTAACTATTTTCAAGGGTACTTTTTTAGCAAACCAGAAATGATTCAGAAGAAACGCCTCAATCCAGCGTTTCTAACGGTGATTCAGTTGTGTAAAGAAATTGCCGACAAGCCGATTAACTTTAACGAAGTCGAGCGTTTATTCTCTATCGACGTCACGCTGTCGTACAAGCTTCTGACTTATGTCAATTCTGGCTACACGCTCACCACTAAGATCAAATCTTTCCGTCAAGCATTGGTTTATCTAGGCGAAGAACGTTTAAGACGCTTTATTTCTCTTGTTGCAATTGCTTCGGTACATGAAGACAAGCCTGACTCTCTATACTCATTAGCGATTCAACGCGCACGTATGTGTGAGATTTTGTTGAGCCAAATGAAAACCAAATATGACCCAGGTCAGGCATTTCTTACTGGGATGTTTTCACTGTTAGGCTCTCTCCTCGACCAACCTCTTGAAGATGTCATCAGTGATATACCTGTCGATGAAGAAATTAAACATGCCTTAACTGGGCACAAAGGTGTTTTGGGTTACCTTCTCTCAATGATCATCGCTTACGAGAAAGCAGATTGGGAAATGACAGAGAAATACTGTACCGCCCTAAAACTCACTGAGCCACAATTAGCCAAAGCGTTTAGCCAATCCACGGCTTGGGCTCAAGAACTGCTGTCTCAAACGCCCTAAACGGCTATAATGCCCCAAAGAATACCTGCAACCTCACTTATGTGAGGTTGTTTGTTTTTACCGCTTAATTAATCGAGATTTCATTTTATGGCTTCTTCTTGTCCTTGCGGCTCTAACCGCACCTACCAACAGTGTTGTGAAATTGCCCACAATAACCATGCTGACGTCACCACTCCGGAGCAGTTAATGCGCTCTCGTTACAGTGCGCATGTGTTAGGTCTAGTGGATTACGTGGTGAACACTTACCACCCAAGCTGTAATGCAGAAGAGCAACGTGAAGGCATTGCCCAATCCATCGACAGCGATTGGTGCAAGCTTGAGGTAGTAAAAGCCGAAGCGAGTAGCAACGAGAATGAAGGTTTTGTTGAATTCAACGCTTACTTTGACGAAAACGGCAAACGCTACTGCATGACCGAGCGGTCTCGTTTCGTGAAAGAAGATGGGCTTTGGTACTACATTGACGGCACATTTCCAGAAGACGAGAAAGAGCCTGAACAAGATCCTCGCTTAAGCCAACCGGTAAGCAGCCTAAAGGTCGGTCGTAACGATCCGTGTATCTGTGGAAGCGGTAAGAAATTTAAGAAGTGTTGTGGGTAATCGCACCCACGCCTAGCTTATTAAGCCTGCTTTAATGAGATTCCTGATCTCGCCTAGGCTCGTCGGAATGACGTAAAATGTTCTTCGATTTGAAATAAGTAACGCGGTCTCAAGTACCATTACAAAGTATATCGTCATTCTCAACAACGAAGCACGAGCATGACTCAGAACCTAATCACCGTGGGTTCTGCTGTCAGGTTTCCCCATCGAATCAACAATATTAGATTAAAAAAGCCCCTAGACTCTTGAGCCATAGGGGCTTTCATTTATTTATAACAGGCTTATTTATGACGCTCTTTCAGTTTATTCACTACGTCATTCATCGATAGACCTTGGTCTTGAAGCAATACCATTAAGTGGTAAATCAAGTCTGCCGATTCACACACTAACTCCGCCTTATCGCCCGACGTCGCCGCAAGCGCGACTTCAACGCCTTCTTCGCCCACTTTTTGCGAAATACGCTTGGTGCCACGGGCATAAAGACTGGCAGTATAAGAGGAATCTGGGTCGGCACTCTTGCGGGCAGCCAATAGCTGCTCAAGTTGATGAAGCCACACCATTTGTGACTCCTCTTGAGGGTCCACATCCCAGCAAGTTGTGTTACCCAAGTGACACGTAGGACCAATGGGATTCACTTTCACCAGTAACGTGTCGTTGTCACAATCGAGCTGAATGTTCACCAATTGCAATACGTTGCCAGAGGTCTCACCTTTCGTCCAAAGACGCTGCTTGGTACGAGAGAAAAACGTCACTTGACCCGTTTCGCCCGTTCTTGCCAACGCATCTTGGTTCATGTAACCCATCATCAGCACTTGGCTTGATTGGAAATCTTGTACGATGGCAGGTACCAGACCATCCACCTTTTCCCAGTTGATTCGCTCAGCTAGCGAACTTACTTCGGCGGCTTTCACACTCATAGTCGTACCTCAATGCCTTGTTGTTTCAAATACTGCTTTAGTTCACCAATATTGATGACTTGCTTGTGGAATACCGATGCGGCAAGCGCACCATCCACATTTGCTTTTTGGTAGGCTTCTGCGAAATGCTCCATGGCACCTGCACCGCCCGATGCAATCAATGGTACGTTACACACTTCACGCACCATATTAAGTTGTTCAATATCGTAGCCGTTACGCACGCCGTCTTGGTTCATCATGTTCAATACGATTTCACCAGCGCCACGCTTTTGTACTTCTTGCACCCAATCACGTGTTTCCCATTGAGTTGCTTTGGTGCGTTCTTCATCACCAGTAAACTGGTAAACCTGATACTTGCCCGTCTCTTTGTCGTAGTATGAATCGATGCCAACAACGATACATTGAACGCCAAATTTATCAGCTAGGTCAGTAATCAGCTGCGGATTTGCCAATGCAGGTGAGTTGATAGACACCTTGTCTGCACCAAACTCAAGAATGCGCGCTGCATCTTCCGCTGATTTAATACCACCAGCCACACAGAAAGGAATATCAATCACTTCAGCAACGCGAGCGACCCAACTTTTATCGACGACACGACCATCACTTGAAGCGGTAATATCGTAGAACACAAGCTCATCGGCGCCCTCTTCCGCATAACGCTGTGCCAGAGGAACGATGTCGCCAATGATTTCGTGGTTACGGAACTGAACGCCCTTTACCACTTGTCCATCACGAACATCAAGACATGGAATTATTCGCTTTGCCAGCATGCAAACGCCTCCTCTGCTGTGAACTTACCATCTAACAGCGCACGACCAACAATAACGCCAGCCACACCGCTGCCTTTTAGCGCTTCGATATCCGCTAATGAGCCAATGCCACCTGAAGATTGAAACTGCACTTGTGGGTACTGTTTGCATAGGTCAACGTAAAGCTCTACGTTTGAGCCTTCTAGCGTACCGTCACGAGAAATGTCCGTACAAAGCACGTGCTGCAAACCTACCGTTAGGTAATCGTTGATCAGAGCTTCGATGGTCACCCCTGAATCTTCTTGCCAACCAGAAATCGCTACTTTACGTGTGCCGTCTTGGGCGATGTTGATGTCTAGCGCGAGAACGATTTTCTCTGCGCCATACTTTTCCATCCAGCCTTTCACAAGATCTGGCTGTTTTACTGCTGTTGAGCCAACGACAACACGCTGCGCACCGGCTTCTAACAGATCAATCACGTCTTGCTCTGTACGCACACCACCACCGATTTGGATGTTCGCTGGTGTGCTTGCTAGTAGCTTTGCAATCAAATCAAGTTGGCGTGCTGTCGTGTCTTTCGCGCCAGTTAAATCCACCAAGTGCAGCCAGTTAGCACCCGCTTGGTGGTACAAGTTGAACTGCTCTGCTGGGTCGACTTTGTACTCGGTTACTTGGCCGTAATCACCTTGATAAAGGCGAACCACCTGTCCTTCAATTAAATCAAGAGCTGGAATAATCACACTAAATCCCTTTTATAATTCTAAGAAGTTTTGAATAAGCTTCGCGCCCGCTTTTGAAGAACGCTCAGGGTGGAATTGTACGCCGTAGTAGTTACCGCTTTGTACTGCTGCTGTGAACGGGTTACCGTATTCACATTGAGCAATCGTGTAATCTCCAACAGGCATTGCAAAGCTGTGCACGAAGTAGAAATACTCTCCTTCTTCAATACCTTTGAAAAGTGGATTACCTGCTTTTGCAGACACTGTATTCCAACCCATATGCGGCAGTGGCAAATCGCCAGTTTGTAGTAGCTTCACTTCGCCATCACAAAGTCCAAGACACTCAACCAACTCATCGGCTTTCTGCCCTTTCTCTTGAGACACTTTGCCCAACAGTTGCATGCCTAAACAGATACCTAACAGCGGCTTTTCTACCTGTTTTACCAAGCTGATCAGATCGCGCTCTTCTAGGTTTTTCATCGCTTCGCTAGCGGTTCCCACGCCCGGTAGGAATAGCTTATCTGCCGACAATACAACTTGCGGATCTTTTGAAATTGTTACGTCATAGCCTAGGCGTTCAATAGCAAACTTCACCGAAGAGACGTTGGCACAGCCAGTATCGATAATGACAACTTTCTGTTCTGTCACTGTTTTTCTCCTTGCTAAGGTTAGCCTTAAAGCACGCCTTTACTACTTGGTAGCTCAGTGCCTTCTACTTTGATTGCTTGGCGCAAAGTACGACCAAACGCTTTAAACAAGCTTTCAATGATGTGGTGATCATTGTTGCCCGCAGAAGACAGGTGCAGCGTACACGCTAATGTGTCAGTCAGAGAGCGGAAGAAGTGAACCACCATCTCTGTTGAAAGATCACCTACTTGCTCACGGCTAAACTGCGCGTCGAACTTGAGGTAAGGACGACCAGATAGGTCTAGTGCACATTGTGCTAAACACTCATCCATTGGAAGACTAAAGCCAAAGCGACCAATACCACGTTTGTCACCCAGTGCTTCTTTCAACGCTTGACCCAACGCAAGAGCGGTATCTTCTACTGTGTGGTGATCATCAATGTGCAGGTCACCTTCCACTTTGCACACCATTTGAAATCCACCGTGTGTCGCGATTTGATCCAGCATGTGGTCAAAGAAGCCAAGACCTGTAGAAATATCGTTACCGCCTTGCTCATCAAGATTAACGAATACTTTGATGTCTGTTTCTTTTGTGGTGCGAACCACTTCAGCAACGCGAGCCTTCACTGTGAGATCTTTGAGGATCTGTTTCCAACCCATGGTTTCTGGGTTGTATTGAATGCCACGAATTGCCATGTTTTCTGCAAGTTGAAGATCGGTTTGACGATCGCCAATCACAACGGAGTTTTGAAAATCAACTTTGCCACCTTGAAGGTACTCTTTGACCAAGCCTAATTTAGGCTTACGGCAAGAGCAGTTATCTTCATCGAAGTGAGGACAAATCAGCACGTCATCAAACTTCACACCCTGAGATTCAAAAATGTCCATCATCATGTTGTGTGGTGCATCAAAATCTTCTTGTGGGTAGCTGTCAGTACCCAAACCATCTTGGTTCGTGACCATCACTAGACGGTATCCAGCGTCCTGCAACGACAACAGGCTTGGGATAACAAATGGCTCTAGCTTTAGTTTGTCTAAACGGTCTACTTGAAAATCAATCGGCGGCTCAACAATTAAGGTGCCATCACGATCAATAAAAAGGATTTTTTGTTGTTTGCTCACTCGAGAACTTCCTTATTGCTATTCTTTTGGCGCTCCCGCTATTGAGCGAGAGCGATTAATTTTATCTCTACTTATGCGTAGTAGTTTCTAATAAATCCAAGCGTTTTTTCGCACTCGTCGCGGTTACCCACGCTGATACGCACACAGTCTTCGATTGGCGAGTTACGCAGGATAATCCCCGTATCCCAAGCTGCTTTGAAAACATCATCGCCATCTGGGAATTTCACCAATAGGTAGTTACCCCATCCTTCAAAAACTTCCAAACCCGGAATCATTGAAAGGCCAACTTGCAAGTAAGCACGGTTCGCGTTCAAATCGAGCACTTGGAACTTCGCTCGCGCTAAACCAGCTTCTGAAAGCGCCTGAGTCGCAATTTCTGCCACTGGAACCGGGACTGGGTACGGTGCGATAACTTTAAGAAGTACATTAATCAGCTCTTCGTTCGCAAGCGTAAATCCACAACGCAGACCAGCAAGCGCAAAAGCTTTCGACAGAGTGCGCAGAATTGCGAGATTCGGGTATTGCGCCAGTAAATCTACCGTTGATGCTTCCGGGCAAAAATCAATGTACGCTTCATCCATCACCACGATTGCACGGTCTTTTGTCATCTCAAGCAGAGAGACAATATCTTCACGCTTAACTAAGTTACCCGTTGGGTTGTTTGGTGAACATACGAAAACCAATTTGACGTTATCCAGATTGGCTTCAATGCCTGCAAGGTCTAGTTGCCAATCTGACGTGAGCGGCACGGTTTTACGCTCGACACCAATAGTTTCTGCGCTGATAGCGTACATACCGTAAGTCGGTGGACAGTATAAAATCGCATCTTCACCCGGCTCACAGAATGCACGAATCAGTAATTCAATACCTTCATCTGCACCACGAGAAGTCAGCGTTTGTTCTGGTTTTACACCCGCATAGGCTGCGTAAGCAGAAATCAGTTCTTTAGGCTGACATTCGCTGTAACGATTAAGGCGAGCGAAGTCTGTTTTGTATTCATTGTTAAATGGCGATTCGTTGGCGTTCAGCCATACGTCACCTGTACCACCAATTCGACGAGCCGACATATAAGGGGTAAGTTTTTGGACTTGTTTGCGCGCTAGCTTTTCCATCTCAATATCCTCTTACTTAGCTGCCAGTTTTTCCGTGCGGGTTAGTTTCTCAGTACGGATTGTTACTGCACGTTTGTGCGCATCCAGACCTTCTGCTTCCGCCATCGTTACCACTGTTGGCGCAAGGTTCTTTAGACCATCAGCAGACAGTTCTTGAACCGTCATGCGCTTGGAGAAATCAGCCAAACCTAAGCTTGAATACGTGCGTGTGTAGCCGTAAGTAGGAAGAACGTGGTTGGTGCCCGATGCGTAATCACCTGCTGATTCAGGCGACCAATCACCTAGGAAGATAGAACCTGCGTTATCTAATAGAGGTAGAAGCTCACGAGGGTTCTTAGTCTGAACGATTAAGTGCTCAGGACCGTAATAATTTGAAATCGAAATAGATTGAGTGAGAGACTCAGCAATAATAATCAAGCTTGACGCCAATGCTTGCTCGGCGATCTCCGCACGAGATAACTCTTTAAGCTGACGTTGAACCGCATCCGTCACTTGATCCGCAATAACAGGAGAAGGCGTCACAAGTACCACTTGAGAGTCAGGACCGTGCTCTGCTTGGCTCAAAAGATCCGCTGCGATAAAGTCTGCATCTGCGGTTTCATCGGCAATCACAAGCACTTCAGATGGGCCTGCAGGCATATCAATCGCAGCACCGCGGAAATCATTGCTAACCTGACGTTTTGCTTCCGTCACATAAGCGTTACCTGGACCAAAGATCTTATCAACTTTAGATACAGTCTCTGTGCCATAAGCCATTGCAGCGACGGCTTGGCCACCACCAACGTTGTACACTTCATCAATGCCGCACAGTTTAGCTACGTACAGAATCTCGTCAGCGATTGGCGGTGGAGAGCAAAGCACCACTTTACGACAACCTGCAATTTTTGCAGGAACGCCGAGCATTAGAACAGTCGAAGGCAATGGCGCACTACCGCCAGGAATGTACAAACCCACTTTTTGAATTGGGCGCGTTACCTGCTCACAAAGGACACCCGGCTGAGTTTCTACTTTAATTGGTTGTGGCTTTTGTGCTTTATGAAACTTCGAGATGTTTGCATAAGCTTGCTCAAGCGCGCCTTTCATCTTTTCAGAAAGGCGAGCAGACGCCTCATCGATTTCTTGAGCTGATACACGAATGGATGCCGGCTTCACACGGTCAAACTTCTCAGTCAGCTCCAATAATGCAGCATCACCCTCTTTACGAACTTTTGCGATTACTTCAGAAACCGCAGCAGTGATGTTTGCGCCTTCTGCGATTGCCGGACGTTCTAGAATCGAGTCTTGTTGAGTTTCACTCAGCGATTGCCATACAACTGTTCTCATTGCGATTACTCCATCATTTTTTCAATTGGTAGTACCAGAATTGAGCTCGCACCCAGTTCCTTTAGCTGTTCCATGGTTTCCCAGAACAGGTTTTCAGTACTTACCAAATGAACCGCAACTTTTTGCTTGTCAGCAGATAGAGGCAATACCGTTGGGTCTTCTGCACCCGGTAATAGAGACTTAATTTGCTCAAGCTTCTCAGCAGGCGCATGTAGCATGATGTATTTTGACTCTTTTGCTTGCTGCACGCCTTGCATACGAGTCAATAGCTTATCGATAAGCGCAACTTTATCTGCGTCAAACTCACCTTTGCGTTGAATTAACGTTGCCTTCGACTTAAAGATAACTTCGGCTTCTTTTAGACCATTGGCTTCTAGCGTAGCGCCAGTAGAAACCAAGTCAGCGATAGCATCTGCTAGACCAGCTCGAGGCGCAACTTCTACAGAGCCTGTCAGCATGCAAGTTGAGAACGGTACACCCGCTTCATCCATGTAAGCTTTTAGCAGTTGCGGGTACGTGGTTGCGATGCGTTTGCCTGCTAGATCTTGAGGACCGTTATATTCTTCGTCTTTGTCGATGGCGATAGACAAACGGCAGCCGCCAAAATCAAGACGACGAAGCTGAACAAAGTCATAAGGTTCGCCCAAAGCTTTACGGTCTAAACGAACTTCTTCTAATTCATTCTCACCAATAAAACCTAGGTCAACAACACCATCCATAATTAAACCTGGGATGTCATCATCGCGAACTAATAACAAATCAATGGGCATATTTTCAGAATGAACGACCAGACGCTCACCCATTACATTGAATTTCACACCACACTTTTTCAATAGAGCTTGGCTCTCTTTACTTAGGCGGCCTTTTTTCTGAATTGCGATTCTTAAGCGTTGTGTTTGCATTGCTTTATCCCTGTGCCAGATTCGATAATCTAAATATTTTATAAACCAGTAAAACTAAAAAACCCTCGAGAGATTTTAGTCTCCCGAGGGTTTGAAATCTGTTTACACTTTGATTTTCACCTCCGGGAGTATCCTGTCTCCCGGGTATGCGCGCATCTCCCGAAAGACTAAATTGGGTGATGATGGTGATGAATGTTCATTACAAAATTGCGCATACTTATTTCAAGGCTCGTCTTAGTTGCTTTGTTAGTAACCACACTAACCAAGCTGATTCTTTTTTTCAACCCTTAATTTTAAAAAAAATCGAATTGTATAATACAAATAAAAAAGGAGGCCGAAGCCCCCTTTTATTTTATTTTAATTATCAAGCAATTAAGCGTTCTGACATGATGCCATTTTTGACTTAGAAAGCCATGACAAAATTGCGCAAACGATAACAAAAGTAATCGACGCAGCAATGAAAGAGAATACGATAGACGCAGTCATACCAAGAGCGATAAAGCCCACGCATGAAACAAGCGCGACTGATAATGCATAAGGCAACTGAGTCGATACGTGATCAATGTGATTACAACGGGCACCTGTCGACGACAGAATGGTCGTATCAGAGATTGGTGAACAGTGGTCACCGAATACCGCACCTGCCAGTACTGCACTCAACATTGGCAGCATAAGCGCTACGTCTGTTGCACCTGCCATGTCGCCCGCGATAGGGAGCATGATACCAAACGTGCCCCACGACGTACCTGTCGAGAACGCCATTAGGCCAGATAGCAAGAATAGGATGACTGGTAGCCAATGCGGATTAATATTGCCCTGAGCCATAGTCGATAAGTAAGAACCTGTCTTCATGTCACCGATAACAGAGCCGATAGTCCAAGCAAACACAAGGATAAGGATCGCACCAAACATTGACTTCGCACCAATCCAAAGTGTGCGGCCAATTTCCACCATTGGGATGCCTTGCTTAAGTACAGTAAATAGTGCAACCGCAAGGCCCAGCAAGCTACCGTAAACTAAAGAAGTACCTACATCAGTGTTCTCGAACGCACCAAGGAGCGCAAACTCTTTACCATCAGCGGCTAGGGCCTGCCCACCGGTGTAAAGCATAGAAGCGATCGTAGCAATGATAAGCGTAACGATAGGGAGAACTAGGTCAGAAACTTTACCCTTCTCGCTTTCACGAATATCTAGCTCTTCGTTTAGTTCATGTGCTTCTTGCGTGTCGTTTTCTTTGTCTTTTTCAAAACCACGGCCCTGAGAGGCTGCAATTTCGTGCTCACGCATTTTACCGATATCAAGACCGAACCACGCTACTGCAAATACCATAAGTAGAGCAAATACAGCATAGAAGTTCATTGGAATAAGACGAACATACGCACCGAGTGCTGAGTATTCAGTGATGCCGTGTGACACCAAGATACCGCCGATGATCGTAATGATGTAAGCACCCCAGCTTGAAGCAGGCATAATCACACACATAGGAGCTGCGGTGGAGTCTAGAATGTACGCCAGTTTAGCGCGAGACACATAGAAACGGTCTGTTACTGGACGAGAAATCGCACCAACAGCAAGACTGTTAAAGTAATCGTCGACAAAAATGAACACGCCTAAGAAGGCAGCAAGAAGTTTAGAGCCACGTTTACTTTTAACTCGAGTTTGCGCCCATTCAGCGAAAGCGCGAGTACCACCAGATAGCGTCAATAGCGCCGTTGTCATACCTAAAAGAATTAGGAAACCGACAATACTCATGTTCCAAGTGTTAAGACCGCCGTCTTCAATAAAGACAGAAGAAACTTGAGAACTCACATAACCTATCGTGTTACCGATAGACCAATCATTAAGCAGAATCGCACCAAGTACGATACCTACACCAAGAGAAACTAATACGCGTCGAGTTAAAATCGCCAGTGTCAAAGCGACAATCGGCGGTAGTAACGAAACAGGAGAATGTGCAAAATCTATTAAATTCATGATCTTCAAAAACCAAAGTTTGGCTAGAGATCTACTGCAGACAAGTCACGTAGCATACGGTACGTGCTCATGTTGAACTTAGCGACAGGGAAGCGAACACTCCACCCAACCCTACAGTAGCGCTCCATAGTTTAATGTAAATATACTATGGCAGTGTTGTTCCTTTCAGAGACAACCCCAGCAAGTGGTTTTGATAGGCCACTTACTTCGGCAATCTTCGCCTTCCACTATTATTCATTGGCATCACCCCAATAATAGCTACTCTTCGAGACTGCACCTCTACGGCAACAACAAATAATTAACCATTAATTGTACAAATTAACAACAAATTATCTGCAATATTGCATCAGGTGACAGCCATTGTACTCATGAAGACCTCCAATGCAACACATCAAACTAAATTAAATGAATAAATAATCGCAATTTTGATTTATAAATAGAATGTGAGCCACCTATAGATTGAGCAACTGCAATCACGGCAATGCTGTCTTTTATGAAACTTTATTACTACCATCAATTCTTCATGTTTTGTGTTCTAACAATAAATGAAAGAAATATGACATTCGGTTTTCCCTCTTTTCCTACTTTTCTGTCAGATTGAGAGAAATAGAATTCAACATATAAATAAAGAAACCACTAATCGAGAAAAACGCAGTATCTATAATGAAAAAACTGAGGTTAAACTCAATTAAGAATTCATATCTGTAAATTAATATTGCTTTATTACGAAAAAACCCAAGAAATTTAATCTAAATCATGAATTAGCATTTGCACATATGAGAAAGATAAAGTTAAATATAAGGACTCTATGTTTTATTTCTCGTTTAGCATTTAATTAATCGTATCGATAACTAGTGTTGAACCTTTTAACCTATTAATAGGAATCGTTATGTCAGAGCTGACTAAAACACTTCTAAATATCCGTAGCCTTCGTGCATTCTCTCGTGAGCTGACTCTAGAACAATTGGAAGAAGCTCTAGATAAATTAACTATCGTTGTTGAAGAGCGTAAAGAAGCTGAAGAAGCTGACCGCGCAGCACTTGCTGAGCAAGAAGCAAAACTTGCAGCTATCGCTGAGCAAATCGCTCAAGACGGTATCGACGTTGAAGCACTAATCAGTGCACTATCTGGCGAAACGAAGACTAAAGCGAAAGCTAAACGCGCTCCTCGTCCAGCTAAGTACAAGTACACTGACACTAACGGCGAAGAAAAAACTTGGACGGGTCAAGGTCGTACACCTTCATCAATCCAAGAGCAACTTGATGCAGGTAAATCTCTAGACGATTTCCTAATCTAATAAAAGATTTATGAAATTAAAAAAGGTTCCCAAATGGGAACCTTTTTATTTATCTGTAAATAGATACAAAAATGGCGCATTTGGAATGCGCCATTTTTCGTATGCTAGGAATTACCTAATTCAACGTGATTAATTAACGTTCCCAGTATGCTTCTTCCAAACTATCTTCACGCTCCGGCAGGCCGCGAGAAAGACGTGGAGAGTGTTGAACTAACACTTCATAACTTGCACGGTTTGCGTATTTACAAACTTGAGAGAATGAAGAGTAAGTTAAATACTCATTGCTGTGCTTGCTTGAGTTAGGCACATTTTCTTTGTGGTATTTATTTGCCGCCATATCGTGAAGAACTGCAGACAATGCCGCATCACCTGCGCCATTGGTGTTCTTAATTTTTTCTGGGCCACCCATGTATGGAGAGATATGTGAATATACTTTAATTGCATTCTCGCACGTATCTTTCTTCGCTGGGCGACTAAATTCGAAACGGTTAAATTCAGCAATAGAACCAGGAAGTAATGGCAAAGAAGTTTCACGTTTCGCGCTATTTTCAGTGTAACCAGCCATAAATAGGCCAACAGGGCCAGAAGTACAAAGCACTAGATCAGCCCAATCTAACGTTTTATCCGATGCTGCTAGAGGATCAGATTCGCCCGTTAATGCTTCCGCTTCATCTTCATTCATTGCAACAACAGAAACGTTATCGCGAATAAACTCTTGCCAGAATGTAGGGTCATCTTGAATAACGAATTTGGTACCTAGCGTTAATACAACAGGTACATCGTGTTTCTTCGCGTATTCAATAGCACGCATCGTTGCTTCCGGCATTGGGTCGCCTTCTTTACAACGAACAAGGTATGCAGTCAGTACTAAAGCCGACGCACTCTTGAAAATCTTTTCAGGGATATTGTCTGGGTGAAGTTGGTTCATTTGACCTTCGCTGATAGCGAAAGTACGTTCACCGTCTTCAGTAATAAGAGCAAAACAACGACCAATTGCACCCTCAACACCTTGTAGGTAGTTCAGATCCATGCGGCTTGATGTGTTACATAAGTAACGGTAACCGTAGCTGCCGATTTTGATATCTTGGCTCATTACACCCAGAAGCGTTGAGCGGTCATCTGCCAACACAGAATAATTGTGTAGCGTATTACCAATCGTGCCACCTGCATACTCATTGGTAATTAGGCATTCTTCTTTTAATTGTTGATAAAGCGCTTCTGCTGTTGCGTCATCAATTACCAACGAGTGTCCTTTACTCAAACCGTACTTTTCAATCACATCCGTTGTAACTTTCGCCTCAATATCAACCAGAGTCTGATCAATACCAATGATGTGAGTGCGCGTCATCTTTTTGCTTTCTTGTGCTTGGCTCACCAATGGGTCACGAGCATGAACAGGAAAATAGTGCTTCGATTTGCGTTGTCCAGGAAATTTCATATTGTTAGTCTGAGTAAGGGATGAAAAGGAGAACGGATTCTATACCGCTGACAATAAAGCAGCAATAAAAGCGATTATAGCAAACGTTTGCACCCTGCTTTTTATTTTCTAACGCTCTATTCGCCTTCCATGAAACCCAAATCAGGCAGCTGTTCGAGGTGTTCGGTATAGCGCTTTAGATTGAATTCACCTTCATTTTTCATCACGTCGAAAATCTCGATAGACATAGCACACGCCATCATCGCAACCGCATCTTCACGTGGTGTGCCAGTCATCATCAAACGCATTAACGTCTCTTTGACTTTAATAGGGTTACCATCTTCAAGTTGATTCTCTACAATTTCAATCAACTCAGCTTCTTGCATAAATTGGTTTTCTTCAGTCATTTGATTTTTCCTCTTGGATTTTTGCCAACTATGCCATATATAACCCTTCTATACTTATCGAATTTAACGCTCACGTTCGTATTTGGATAAATTTAAGCCAAAATCGAAGTGTGATTTCGATCTCGGATCTGTCACCGGTCTGTGGATTCTGTTAGAATCTGCGTCCCGTTTATTTAAGTGGTGTTTAGTAATGTCTGATAACAGCCAAAAGAAAGTCATCGTCGGTATGTCCGGCGGCGTTGATTCATCTGTTTCTGCGTATCTTCTAAAGCAACAAGGCTACCAAGTAGAAGGCCTGTTCATGAAGAACTGGGAAGAAGATGACAACGAAGAATATTGTACAGCAGCAGAAGACCTTGCTGATGCTCAAGCAGTATGTGACAAGCTGGGCATTCACCTACACACCATCAACTTTGCTGCTGAGTACTGGGATAACGTATTTGAATACTTCCTTGCAGAATACAAAGCTGGTCGTACACCAAATCCAGACATTCTTTGTAACAAAGAAATCAAGTTCAAAGCATTCCTAGAGTTCGCTGATGAAGTGCTTGATGCAGATTACATTGCAATGGGTCACTACGTACGTCGTTCATTCCCAGAGAACGCTTTATCTGGTGAAGAACAGGAAAAACCACAGATGCTACGTGGTCTCGATGGCAACAAAGATCAAAGCTACTTCCTGTACACATTAAGCAACGAGCAAATTGCACGTAGCCTATTCCCTGTTGGTGACCTAGAGAAGCCAGAAGTTCGCCGCATTGCGGAAGAGCAAGATCTAATCACCGCGAAGAAGAAAGACTCGACGGGTATTTGTTTCATCGGTGAGCGCAAGTTCACTGAGTTCCTCGGTAAATACCTACCTGCGCAACCTGGCAACATTGAAACACCAGAAGGCGAAGTGATTGGTCAACACCAAGGCCTGATGTACCACACGCTTGGTCAGCGTAAAGGTCTTCACATCGGTGGACGTAAAGGCGGCGGCGGTAACGAAGACCCATGGTTCGTTGGCGAGAAAGATCTAAAGCGTAATGTTTTGATTGCGGTACAAGGTAAAGACCACCCGATGCTAAAATCAGAAGGTCTACTTGCATCACAACTTCACTGGGTAGATCGTGAGCCAATTCGCGATGTTATGAAGTGCACAGTGAAAACACGTTACCGTCAGGAAGATATTCCTTGTACAATCATCCCTATCGATGATGAGAACATTAAGGTGATCTTTGACGAACCACAAATTGCCGTGACGCCAGGTCAATCGGCCGTGTTCTACAAAGATGACGTGTGCCTAGGTGGCGGCATCATCGAGCAACGCATTAAATATTCTCAAGCTTAGGAGTCGTTACGTGGCGAATACACTTTATGACCGTACTATCGCTTTCGCAGGCATTTGCCAAGCTGTTGCATTGGTTCAACAGGCAGCGAAAGACGGACATTGTGATCAAGATGCCTTTGAAACGTCAATTAACGCCATTATCAATACAAACCCAGCGAACACTATTGGTGTCTTTGGTCGTGAATCCGACTTAAAGCTGGGTCTTGAGTGCTTAGTGAAAGGGATTGATAGCACCCCGTCAGGGAGTGAAGTTACTCGCTACATCATTAGCCTAATGGCATTAGAGCGCAAGCTAACAGGCCGCAACGATGCAATGTCACAACTTGGTGACCGTATCCAAATGGCTCAGCGTCAAACGGAACATTTTGAATTGCTGGACGATCAAATGATCAGCAACCTAGCAAGCATTTACTTGGATGTT
Organism: Vibrio jasicida 090810c; assembly: GCF_002887615.1. NCBI lineage: Bacteria > Pseudomonadati > Pseudomonadota > Gammaproteobacteria > Vibrionales > Vibrionaceae > Vibrio > Vibrio jasicida. The sequence goes on from NZ_CP025792.1 coordinate 896,673, forward strand.
GTTAGCCCTATCGGCCCTCGCATTCAAGTTACCGGTACCCCATCCGTGCTGCAACAAACCTCTAACCAACACAAAGTTCGCGCGTTGTTGTTATCAGGTATCCGTAGTGCAGTACTCTGGCGCCAAGTTGGCGGTAAACGTCGCCACTTAATCTTTGGACGCAAAAAGATGGTCGAGCAAGCACAAATTCTTCTTGCTCGTATGTAATAAGGTAATAAATAAGCAGCTCGCGTTTATCGCGAGCTCATTTTTTTCTACCAAAACAAATCCCGCGCAAACGTTTGCGCAATATTCGTGACAATTGCCACAGTTATTGGTATAAAGCTCACGAAATTTAGAAACCCAATTCAGGAGAACATCATGGAACTGTCAGCATTGACTGCTGTTTCACCAGTAGACGGTCGTTACGGAAGCAAGACAATTGCGTTACGCGAAATTTTCAGTGAGTACGGTCTACTTAAGTACCGTACTATCGTTGAAATCCGCTGGCTACAAAAGCTTGCTGCTACTGCTGAAATTGCAGAAGTGCCAGCGTTTAGCACAGAAGCAAACCAATTCCTAGACGACCTTGCTGCAAACTTCTCTGAAGAAGATGCACGCCGTATCAAAGAGATCGAGCGTACAACTAACCACGACGTTAAAGCGGTTGAGTACTTCCTCAAAGAGAAAGTAGCAGACGTTCCTGAACTGCACGCAGTAAACGAGTTCTTCCACTTTGCATGTACTTCTGAAGACATCAACAACACATCACACGCTCTAATGCTTAAAGAAGCGCGTGAAACTGTGATTCTTCCAGAAATTCGCAACCTAATCGACGCAATCAAAGCGCTTGCTGTTGAATACCGCGACATCCCACTTCTGTCTCGTACACACGGCCAGCCAGCTTCTCCATCTACAATGGGTAAAGAAATGGCAAACGTGGCGTACCGTATGGAGCGTCAATTCAAGCAAATCGAAAACGTTGAGATCCTAGCAAAAATCAACGGTGCAGTAGGTAACTACAACGCACACCTTTCTGCTTACCCAGAGCTAGATTGGCACCAGTTCTCTGAAGAGTTCATCACTGAATCTCTAGGCGTAACTTGGAACCCTTACACAACTCAGATCGAGCCTCACGATTACATCGCAGAACTATTCGATGCGGTTGCACGTTTCAATACAATCCTGATTGATTTCGATCGTGACGTTTGGGGTTACATTGCACTAGGCCACTTCAAGCAAAAAACCATTGCTGGTGAGATCGGTTCTTCAACAATGCCTCACAAAGTTAACCCAATCGACTTTGAAAACTCTGAAGGTAACCTAGGCCTTGCGAACGCAGTGTTCGGTCACCTAGCACAGAAACTGCCTATCTCTCGTTGGCAACGTGACCTTACTGACTCTACGGTTCTACGTAACCTTGGCGTTGGTGTTGGCTACGCAATCATCGCTTACACTTCAACGCTAAAAGGCATCAGCAAGCTAGAAGTAAACCGTGAAGCGCTTCTTGCTGAACTCGACAAGAACTGGGAAGTACTAGCAGAGCCAGTGCAAACAGTAATGCGTCGTTACGGCATCGAGAAGCCATACGAGAAGCTAAAAGAGCTGACTCGAGGTAAACGTGTAGACGGCGAAGCAATGCGTAACTTCATTGACGGTCTTGAGCTTCCTGAGCACGAGAAAGCACGCCTGAAAGAGATGACACCAGCGAACTATATCGGTCAAGCAATCGAGCTGACAGACAAGCTGTAAGATTCGGAATTCCAAAAATCGTGAGGGTTGACGTGAAAGCGTCAACCCTTTCTTTATTTTAGGGGTAACAGGCTTCGCCCTACAGAACGCTACGCTTAGGGATAAGGGATAAGACTCGATTATATCCATTCAAAAGGCATCTTTGCCAACACATCCCAAACTTAACTTCCATTTACTGGAATAATAGCGCCCTACTCTCGACTCCCAGAACGAAGCGATCCCAAATCTCGAAGCGCAGCGTTCCTAACTGTTTTATTGCCTCTGGAAGAAAAGAGTAATCGTCCCTACCTCGACCCCGAACTTCTTAATCTTGGTGAGATTAAACACGTGCATTTCATCTTGGCGGTAAAGCCAGTCATCGAACGATACCGTGATAGTTGAATCATCCATTTTCAACTCGAAGTCATATTGCCATTGCAGCGCATTACCCATCTCTTTACCGGTCGCTACACCAATAATGTCGTCCGCTTTCCCTTGATAAGTACCATCTTCGAGTCTGGTAATAACCCATATACGCTGGTCAAGCTCGCCATCATCAAAGACAAAATCTTCCACCAGTGTTAGCTCATTGCCTTTCACTGTACCGACGATGTCAACCTCGAAGCGACGCGTTTGCTTATCGGTGTAATCCTGCACCATTCCCCATGCTTTGACATCACCTTCGAAATAGCCGAACAAATCGAAGGCTGGAGTAGCGGGTTGGTAATTGTCGATATCAGCAGAACACGCGCCAAGCAGTGTTACCGCTGCGACAATCGAAGTTTTTAAGATACGCTTTAGTACTTTCACTACCTTACCTGCCCAATAAGTTGTTTACGAAGTTTAGGAAATTCAGTTTTTGGTGATAACCAAATGGATAGAAACGCATCATTGAGTCGCTCATCCTTAACATAACCAACTATCTGATAAGGCTTGCTGCCCGCTTGTCGATAGATAAGTCGCCCTGTTTTTCCATCAGTGAGGTAGGTAAGCTCATCGCCTTTTTTGATGTTAGGGAACATGGTGTCAAATTTAGAGATCCAAGCCTGACGGTAAGCTTGCGTGAAACCAAGCTTTTGCCATTGTTCATCCGTCACATCAAGAAGTTGCTGCTTGCTAATGTCTCTTTGATAATTAATTTCAAGCGCAAATGGGTGAGGAGAAACGTCATTAGAGACGAGGTACTGTCCGTCTGGCGCTTTCAAGGTTGACTTATAAACATCAAAAACGAACCAAGTAAGTTGTGCTTCTCCAACCGTTTGCCACTGCTGCCACATAGGTAAAGCGCTTGTTCCTGTAATCGTCTGAGCTTGTGAAGGCATCACAAAAAGTAAAGCCGTCATCAACCAATTGTTAGTCAGGTTCTGTTTCCAATTTCTCTTCAAGCTTTTCATTTCCGTATACCCTGAGTATCAAAAGCATTACTAAACACCATTCGACAAATAAAATTGCGAGGGTAATGCTTGTGTTGAATCCAAATTCAACGGCTTGGAGCTTGTAACCAGCAAAGTAGCTCGCTGTTCCTCCGATACCGCCTACTACTGATACGTAGTTTTTTGGGAAACGGTACAAAATTGACTTGAGTTGGTAGGCATACCAAGAAAATAAAACCCACAAGCAGACAAGCCACATGGGCAACCAAACAGTTGGGAATAGTAGGACAGACAGTTGCTTGTTGAGAGTGTCAAGCACCAAGCCCATGAACACGACTATGGCAACACTTTTGAGAGCGAAGGGCTCGACTCTCCAACAATACACCAACGTTAGTAACGTAAGCACTAACGTCAGCCATTGCCATTGATAGGTTCCAAGCACGGCGGCGAACCAGCAGAGTTGGAACCATGTTGATGTAATAAACAGTCTCATAAAGGGTTACGGACGTTGAAAGGTCATATGCACAGCACTGATGGTTCGAGCTAAAAAGCCCCCTTCACAATAGCTCAAGTAGTAGCGCCACATTCGTACAAATCGGTCATCGTAGCCAAAGCTTCTGACTTCATGCTCTGCTTGATTGAATCGGAAATGCCATTCATTAAGCGTTTTCGCATAATCTAGACCGATATCGAACAAATCTCGAGTCACCAAGTCACTGTGCTTGGTTGTCGCTTGTGTTAACGATGTTACCGAAGGTAGAAAGCCCCCAGGGAAAATGTACTTTTGAATAAAATCGACGTTGTTGCTGTAGTAATCGTAACGCTGGTCAGCAATAGTTATCGCTTGAATGGCCATCAAACCACCTGACTTCAGCAAAGATTCACATTTCTTAATGTACGACGGCAAGAACTGTTTACCGACCGCTTCGATCATTTCAATAGAAACCAGCTTATCGTACGTTCCGGTTAAGTTTCTATAATCTTCTTTCAGCAGCGTTACTTTGTCTGTTAAGCCACGCTCTTTGATTTTCTGCTCAGCGTAAGCGTGTTGCTCTTCAGAGATGGTTGTCGTCGTGACTTTACAACCGTATTGCTCAGCCATGTAGATCGCCATAGCGCCCCACCCTGTGCCAATCTCGATAACATGATCGCTAGGTTTGAGTTCGAGCTGTTGGCACAAACGATCCATCTTATTGATTTGTGCCTGTTCCAATGAGTCGCTCTCTTGGTTATACAGTGCTGATGAATACAGCATGTTGGTGTCAAGAAACGCTTCATAGAGGTTATTACCCAAATCGTAATGTGCGTGTATATTCTTGCGCGAATTCTCTTGAGAGTTTCGGTTTGTCCAGTGACTAAATTTATACAATATCTTAGTCAACCAACTGCCTTGCTCTTCAAGTCTATCGAGGGCTCGCATGTTGAGCGCCATTAGCTTCATCAGTGCAGTCAAATCTGGGCTATCCCACCAGCCGTCCATGTAAGCTTCACCCGCTGCAATGCTCCCGCCTTGCAAAATGCGGGAGTAAAAACCAGGATGCTTCACCTCTATCGTTGCGACGACGGGCGAACCTTTGTAATCACCATTTGGTGTAGAAAATCTCTCACTGCGCTCGGTTGTTTCTGTCTTAAAGCTTTCAATCACAGTTAAGCAGCCGATTTCCATTTTCTGTAGACACTGAAAAAGAACCCCACGAGCCGCTTTTTGTGTCGTCGTCAATTCTCGCGGCATCGCCATAGAAGTCGTATTTAACATGCAGAGTTCTCCTTATGCTTATTATTTTTCTCGTCTTCACTCACTTGCTCAGGTACAGCTGTGTCTGGTTGAGCATACTTAGGGTGTGAGTAAAAAGGCGCGCCTTTAATCCAGAGTTTTAGTGCGTGCCAATAAATGCCAACCATTACTTTTACCGTTTGAATCGGTGTAACGATCAAGCACTTAAGTAAGCTTTTACTCAAAAAAGGTTGCCCTTTCATCGCCATCGTCGCGTCAAAGTGTTTTTCGCCTTTGTGACACTCGAGATGGATATTAAGTTTGTCGGTCAACGGTTTTATCTTCCAATGGTAACGCTGGTCGATAGGGTTAAATGGCGAGACGTGAAATGCTTTGTCTTGTTCCCAACCAAAGTGTTCATCATCCTTATCCGCAGCAACCGCGTAATAATGGCATTCATTCCAAGGGGTATTGCTCACTTCTGCGAGAAGGTACTGCCATTCGCCTTTATCATCGTAAACGTAGTAAAAGTTCACAGGGCTAAAATAAAGACCGAGATAGCGCAAGTGGCAAACAGCAATAACTTTCCCCGAACAACGAACACCGGTTAATGTTTCAACTTTGTTTTGTACTGCTGATTTAATGCAACCTTCACCAATGTAATCGCTGCGCTTGAAACGAGCCCAGTGCCACCAACGTGAACCAAAGCCCCATACATTCTTCTCTAACTCGACAAGCTCATCGACATCAATCGCAGGCATGAACAGAGAGTAGTTCAGTTCATGCTTAACTGGGGTAAATCGGCGATGACGAACATTGCCAATAAATAGTCTGCTGTTCATCTCGCTCCCCATATCATGCCGCGCCTTTTTCAAAAGGAACCACATTTTGAGCGCGGTACTTTTCTTCCAAGCCTTTCACTACGTCAAGTGCACTACGTACACCATCTTCATGGAATCCGTTGTACCAATAAGCGCCACAGAACCAAGAGCTTTGCTTTCCTTGTATCTCATCTTTGCGCTGCTGCGCTGCTATCGACTCCGTGGTAAACACAGGGTGATGATAAGTGAATGAGCGTAGAATCTTGTTTGGGTTGATTTGATTGCTACTGTTCAACGTTACGCAAAACGTATGCTCTGATTGAACGTGCTGAAGAATGTTCATGTTATAAGTCAGCGAAGGTAGACGTTGCTGCTCGCCGTCACTGCCATCCAACAAATAGTTCCATGCCGCCCACGCCGCTTTGCGTTTTGGCAACAAACTAGTGTCCGTGTGTAAAACCACTTCATTCGCTTGATAAGTCATATTGCCCAAAATATCTTGTTCTAGAGGCGAGATTTCATTGAGCATTTTCATCGCTTGATCACTGTGACAGGCGAAGATAACGTCATCAAACCAATACGTCTCGCCATGTACATGAACACCCACACCGTTGTCACTTCTAACGACTTTCTCAACCGGGCTATTGAGTCGAATTTTATCTGCAAAGCCTTTGGTCAGTGGTGGGATGTAAGCGCGCGAACCCCCTTTTATTACATACCATTGCGGTCGGTTCGTCACATCTAACAAACCGTGGTTTAAGAAGAAACGTAAGAAGAACATGAGTGGAAACGCACGCATGTCCGCTAACGTCGACGACCAAATCGCAGCACCCATCGGCAATATATAATTGTCAGAAAAGAAAGGACTGAATTTGTGCTCGTCAAGAAACTCGCCCAGCGTCTGTGAATCTGTTGATTGCTCATTGGCAAAACGTTTTGCCAGCTTGTTGAAGCGAAGAATTTCGAAAATGAAACGATAAAATTTGGGGTTTGCCCAGTTACGCTTTTGCGCAAACAGCGTTGAAACCGTATGGCCGTTATACTCTAACCCGTTGCTGTCATTTCGTACGCTGAAACTCATTTGTGTTGGTAACCCTTCCACACCTATCTCGTTCATCATTTGGATGAAATTAGGGTAAGTACGGTCGTTGTAAACGATAAACCCAGTATCAATAGCGTAGTCTTTGCCAGCAACGTTCACATCGACAGTGGCGGTGTGTCCACCAATGTAGTCGTTGGCCTCAAATAACGTCACGTCATGTTCTTTGTGTAAGTAGTAACCGCAAGTCAGGCCAGAAATACCCGTTCCAATAATCGCGACTTTTTTTCTTCCTACCGTGTTCATGCTTCTTCCTTCTTATGAGACGAGTTTTGCGGTGAGCCGAGCTTGCCAGCTGTATGGAAGCAACGAGATAAAACGTAGTATTCCGGTGAACCTCGCTGGGAAATAAATATAGCTTTTGCCTGCATCCAATTGTTTTCTGATGGCTTCAGAAGCCTGATTGACCGAGATAATCATCGGCATATCAAACGTGTTTTTGTCTGTTAAAGGGGTTTCTACAAAGCCAGGAAATACGGTTACGACTTTGATGCCTTTCGCTTTCAAATCTACGGCAAGTGTGCGTGCGAAATAACTGACAGCAGCTTTCGATGCTCCGTAGGCTTCAGCGCGAGGCAGCGCGATTTCAGAGGCAATAGAGCCGACGATCACAACACGGTGGCCACGTTCGAATTGCGACTGGCACGCTTCGACACAATTCGCGACACCAACGACATTGACGTTCATAACACGCGCCATAAGTTGTGCATCTACCAAACCGTCATCCATATATTCACAGTCACCCGCATTAAACATCCATGTCTCAGGGGTAAACGGCAACGCATTGAGTGCGGTCTGAGTTTGTTCATAGTCAGTTATATCAAATCGCAATGTAGCGATATTTTGAGATGAAGCTTCTAGCTCTGACAGAACCGCTTGATTCCGACCACAAGCGATCACCTTCCATCCAGCTAGGGCGTAATCGAGTACGAGTTGTTTGCCGATACCCGACGTTGCTCCAGTTATCAAAACCGACTCTGTCATTGCCCTAACCTCTGCTTAATGGTTCTCACTACTGACCCTAGCAAAGGTAAGTTTTCATAAAGCATCTCACCCAAATCGAAATAGTCTCGGTGATAAATAACCTGTCCCTCGCAAAATTTAAGGTGCGATACGCCGTTAACAAGGATCGGGGCGCCTTTCTGCAACTTTGGATGCTGAAGATCCATCGTCCATGTCAAGAACCCAGTTTCTCCAACTTGTTGGTGATCATGAATAACAAAGTCGCAGCGTATTACATTAGAATATAGCGACTGAAAATAATCAGAAAGCGCAGGCCATCCCTCTAGGCGATGAGCAGCATCTTCAAACACCACATCCTGGTGGTATACCCCTTCAAGCAAGTGCAAATTCGCTTTGCTCAACTTCTGATATATGTTGCCAACTGACTGAATGTCCATTTCTATACTCCTACGCTACTTCAACAGTTGTACAAAATTATTATATGTACAAGATAGACCAAACAAGAAAAGTTGTACAAAAATATTTTTGTATAACTTTGTTTCTGTAGAGTGATACGTGATGAAGTACGGTAGCGATCAACAGACACAAAAAAAGGCTTGGTTAAAAAACCAAGCCTTTTCATAGGATTAACTATTTATCTGCTGAATAATTACGAGCAGTTAGTATTGTTGGCTACGAAGTGCAGCAATGCGCTTGTCTAGTGGTGGGTGGCTCATAAGAAGCTCTGTGATAGATTGCTTACCATTGATACCAAACGCCATCATTGTGCCATCTAGTTGAGATTCATGGCTCATCTTCAAGCGCTCAAGCGCAGCAATCATCTTCTCTTTACCGACCAATTGAGCAGCACCCGCATCAGCGTGGAATTCACGGTGACGGCTGTACCACATGGTTAGGAAGCTTGCTAGGAAACCGAATACCAGTTCTAGCACCATTGAAATACCAAAGTACACCATCATGTTAGTGCCTTGGCCTTCTTCATCATCATTAGATGCCACGATGTTTGCGATAAAGCGAGACAGGAAGATAACGAATGTATTCACCACGCCTTGCATCAATGTCATGGTTACCATGTCGCCATTAGCAATGTGACTCACTTCGTGTGCCAATACTGCTTCAGCTTCATCACGCGTCATGTTGTGTAACAGACCAGTAGAAACCGCAACCAGAGAGTCATCACGCTTTGCGCCTGTCGCAAATGCGTTGATATCTGCAGCATCGTAAATTGCCACCGTTGGCATACCAATGCCCGCTTGTTGAGCTTGACGACCAACAGTTTCCAACAACCAATGCTCAGTCTCATTACGTGGGCTCTCGATGACCATACCGCCAACAGAACGTAGCGCCATGCCCTTCGACATCATTAATGAGATAAACGCACCACCAAAGCCGAACACTGCGGCCATGACAAGTAGACCAGACAGACTGCCTGGTTGCATTCCAGTTACAGCGTAAACAATATTCAGAACAACACTAAGAACCAGCACAACGGCTAGGTTAGTTGCTAGGAATAACATAATTCGCTTCATTACTTTTCTCCGAGGAAGCTTATCGTTTTTTAGAACAGGTTGTTTTTCAAGACACCTATTTTTAAAACGGATTATTATAAGAACACCTTGTTATAAGAAACAGAACGCTACAAAAGGCATTTCTGCTTGGTTTTGTGTTCCGTTGCGTTATAGATATAGTCTATCCGCGATAAAAACAAGGTTAAGCAATAAATTGCAACATTTGTTTTCGAGACTGAAATAATACACACCTTTTTACACTCTTAAATCAGTACTTTATCGTCGGTATAGACTTTGGTCTTATTGTGCGACTTTCTGTACATGCTAAATTCGGGTCAGATGAACGAAACGGAGCATGCTCTAAAGGACAATAAAGCAGCTCTAAACTTCCATGTCTTGAGGGAAAAATCATGGTAGAAACTAACGACTATCAAATGGCTATCGATTTACTTTGCTGTCACCTAGGTATCTCAGAGGATGAGGCAAAACAGCAACTGGGTATTTCAACAGAAGCTCAAATGGCAAAACGTGTTTCTGAAACACAGTCGGCTTTGATGGGTCTGAGCCAAGAAAAATAACCAGAATCGTTATTTGTTATTCAGACACAAAAATTTACATGAAAAAAGGGCTGCATGATGCAGCCCTTTTGATTTCTGATAAAAAGTCAGCAGCTAAACGTTCAGTAGCGGGTCCACGTTGATGTATTTGCCCAACTCTTTACGTTTTGCACTCGGGATATAAGGGATCTCACCGAGTTTTGGTGCATCTAGGCGTTCTTCAAGCATATCAATGATTTCTGCGTAGTGCTCAGTGCCCGGATTTACTCGGTTTGCTACCCAACCTACGAGATTCAAACCATCCGCTTTGATGATCTCAGCAGTGAGCAAAGCATGGCTCAAACAGCCCAATTTAATACCGACAACCAATACAACGGGTAACTGCTCTTGCTGTACCCAAGTCGACAAGCTATCTGTATCAGACACAGGAACACGCCAACCACCAGCCCCTTCCACAAGAACAATGTCTGATTGCTCTTTGTGTTGAGCCAATTTATCACTCAATACTTCGTACTTAATTTCTACATGTTCATGCTTTGCGGCGATGTGAGGAGAAGCAGGTAATTCCAAAGCGTATGGGTTTACATCATCGTACGCGATATCTAGCGTTGCCGCTTTTTGCAAATGCAACGCATCAGAATTACGCCAACCTTGCTCAGTTTTATCGCTTCCTGCTGCCACTGGTTTATAACCAATAGTATTTAGCCCTTTTGCCGCTAATGCTTGCAGAATGGCTTTAGACGCTACGGTTTTGCCTACATCAGTATCCGTACCAGCAATAAAAAAAGCATCAATCATAGATGTATTACTCCAAAACAAACCTGATAACTTGCAGGTAGAAGACCTTGATCATTTCTAAATGCTTGGTACGCGCCCTCAACTTGCAACAAAGTGCGACGGCTCGTTAGGCCATGTGAGCGCCCGCTTACGTGATTTGCACCAATGCCTTTGAGATCACGCATGACAGAAAACGCTGAATCGTACCAAACTGTGATGGGGGTCAAGTCTAGATGATGGTTGTGGCACCAAGATTGCGCTAACGCAATTTTTACCTGATTGTGGGTAATAAAGTTATTCACGTGTTGATATGCATCAATTTTTGACCACGATTCGCGCAACTCATACAGAGAGCCATCCATTAGTGTCGAAAAGCAGCCAGTGCCTCCCTTTTTTAACACACGACGAATTTCTCTAAGTGGGTAACTGAGATCCGCACACCACTGCAATGCCAAGCTGGAGAAAACATAATCAAAACTATCGTCCTCAAAAGGCAAATTTTCAGCATCAGCTAACTGGTACTGCATTCGGTGTGCACCACAACGCTGCTTCGCTTTATCTAACATAGCTTGTGAGATATCACCACAAACCACTTCGGCGCCACGTTGTTGGAGCACTTGAGAGAAGTAGCCCGTACCACACCCCAAGTCTAAGACTCGTTTATTGGTTAAGTCGTCAGGCAGTTTTTGTAATAGTCTTTGTCCCACATCACGTTGAAACGCGGCATGCCGGTCGTAGGTATCTGCTGCTTTGCCAAAAGACGACGCTATTGCCTCTTTATCTTGAAGGAAATTGTCTAACGCAAAGTGCTCTGCATTATCCATTACTGCGCTCCTAATGCTTGCTTCAGTGCCATTGAAAGCGTTTGTATTTGTTCTTTAGTGTGATTGGCCGTCAGTGTAATTCGGAGTCGTGAGGTCCCTTTTGGAACCGTTGGTGGGCGAATCGCGCTCACCCAAATACCGTTTTGACGACAAGCGCTTGCAACCTGTAAGGCCAGTTCCGATTCACCAATCATAAATGGCTTAATCGAAGTTTGCGTTTCGACAAAACCGTCGAGATCGTTGAGGCTATCTCGATAAACTTCGCTAAGTTCTATAAGCTTTTCACGTCGCCAAGACTGCTCTTGAACCATCGAGACAGCATGTGTCAGCGCGTAGGCTTGTGCCGGAGGCATTGCTGTGGAATACACATGGTGACGAGCAAACTGAGTTAAAAAGTCTCCCGTTGCGTGATCACATAGAATGGCAGCGCCAGACATTCCAAATGCCTTGCCGAAGGTAACGATCAATATATCGGGCTTAACCATCGCTAATTCACAAGAGCCACCACCAGATTCACCAAGAACACCAATGCCATGAGCGTCATCGACAGCAAACCAAGCATCATGACTGCGAGTGACTTCAGTTATATCGCTGAGCGGCGCACAGTCACCGTCCATGCTGAATACCCCTTCAGTCACAACTAGATGGTTGTCTTCACTATTCAACAGCGATTTTAGATGCTCGATGTCATTGTGCTTGAAACGCTTCATCTTAGCTGGTGACAACGCCCCAGCCTCCATCAAAGACGCGTGGTTCAAACGGTCTTGAATCAATACGTCTGATTTTTCTAACAAGGTGAACAACAAGGCTTGATTAGCACTGAATCCAGAGCCAAACAGAATTGCTCTGTCGTAGCCCAACCATTCGGTCAGTGCGGCTTCTAAATTGCTGTGTGCTGCACTAAAGCCAGTCACCATTGGTGATGCTCCACTGCCACTTCCGTATACGCTTAAACCTTGCTGCCATGCACGAACGAGCGCTTGGTCGTTTGCCAAGCCCAAATAATCATTACTTGAGAAATTAATGTAGCGTCTGCCTTCGTGTTCCAAAACGGACTGGTTACCGGCAAACACCACATTCATAGAACGATTTAACCCTTGCGTTTTACGCTCAACAAGGGCGGATTCGATACGAGATTTAAACGCTGGCATCGTAGAAAAGATCGCCTTTAGTCGGACGTGCCGCAACGCGCTCTACGACGCGATCCAGCAACTCGTTTTCTTCGATTTCATCAGGTTTTTGAGACACCTCTTGGCTGTTGATGCCGAGCTTGTTAAACAGCATCATGTCCTTGTCTTCAGAAGGGTTTGGCGTGGTCAGAAGTTTGCAGCCATAGAAGACGGAGTTTGCACCAGCCATAAAGCACAGCGCTTGCATCTGCTCGTTCATATCTTCACGGCCAGCCGATAAACGAACCGCAGACATAGGCATCATAATGCGGGCAATTGCTATCAAACGAATAAAGTCAAAGGGCTCAACGTCATCCACTTCTTCCAGTGGTGTGCCCTTCACCTTCACGAGCATATTGATTGGCACGCTTTCCGGATGTGTTGGTAAGTTAGCCAGTTCCACAAACAAACCTGCTCGGTCATTGGCACTTTCGCCCATGCCGATAATGCCACCAGAACAGATCTTCATTCCGGCATCACGTACGTGAGACAGGGTATCTAAACGGTCTTGGTAAGTACGTGTGGTAATGATGTTGCCGTAAAACTCAGGTGAGGTATCAAGGTTGTGGTTGTAGTAATCCAGACCAGCGGTTGCCAGTTGCTTAGCTTGATCTGGCGTTAACATTCCAAGCGTCATACACGTTTCTAGACCCATGCCCTTCACACCTTTGATCATGTCGGTCAAATGCGGCATGTCACGCTCTTTCGGGTTTTTCCATGCTGCGCCCATACAAAATCGGGTTGAGCCAGCGTTTTTCGCTTTTTGTGCAGCATCGAGTACACGTTCAACTTCCATCAGACGCTCTTTTTCGATGTCTGTGGTGTAACGAGCACTCTGAGGACAGTACTTACAATCTTCTGGACAAGCACCTGTCTTAATCGACAGAAGCGTGCTTACTTGAACATGGTTGGTTTGTTGATATTGACGATGTACAAGCTGCGCTTCGAATAGGAGATCCATGAATGGTTTTTCCATGAGATCGCGCACTTCAGCATGCGTCCAGTTATGACGAACTTCCACGTGTATTCCTTTAGTCACTTTTGTTGTTGTGTTGACAGTCTACTGAGTCTCGATAAACTGTCAACACAACACAAAAGAACAAAGTTTACATCTGTTTATTTTTTAATCTTAATTATTATTGGAATCGCACATGGATCTCGCCTTCGACCGCCAGCATATCTGGCATCCTTACACTTCTACATTGACACCTCTGACCTGCTACCCAGTAGAATCCGCAAACGGTGTTCACATTAAATTGGAAGACGGTACAGAGCTTGTCGATGGCATGTCTTCTTGGTGGTCGACGATCCACGGCTACAACCACCCGCACTTAAATCAGGCCGCTCACCAGCAAATCGATCAGGTCTCCCACGTGATGTTTGGTGGTATTACCCATCAGCCAGCAATCAGTTTGTGTAAGAAGTTGCTATCTCTTGCACCAATTAATCTTGAACATGTATTCCTTGCCGACTCAGGCTCTGTTGCTGTAGAAGTCAGCTTGAAAATGGCGCTGCAATATTGGCATGCGAAGGACGAACGCAGGCCAAAGTTTCTTACTTTGCGACACGGTTATCACGGCGACACCTTCGCGGCAATGTCGGTTACCGACCCAGATAACTCGATGCACTCCCTCTATAAAGGCTTTTTACCTGAGCATATCTTTGCAGAGTCACCAACTTGTGGCTTTTGGGATGAGTGGAAATCAGAAGATCTTGCTGACTTTGAGCACAAGATTGAAACGCATCATCAAGAACTCGCTGCGGTGATTCTAGAGCCTATCGTTCAAGGCGCCGGCGGTATGCGTATCTACCATCCAGAATTTCTCAAAGGCGTGCGTAGGCTTTGTGATAAACACGGTTTGTTATTGATTGCAGATGAAATCGCAACCGGATTTGGGCGTACCGGTAAACTGTTTGCTTGCGAACACGCAGATATTCAACCAGACATTTTGTGTGTTGGTAAAGCACTCACCGGCGGCTACATGACCCTCTCTGCGACTCTGGCGAGCAAACACGTTGCGGATACCGTTTGTGGTGGTGACGCTGGTTGTTTTATGCATGGTCCAACCTTTATGGGTAACCCACTCGCCTGTGCTGTTGCCACTGCAAGTTTGGAATTAATTGAACAAGGTAACTGGCAACAACAAACTCAACAAATAGAAACGCTGTTTTCTGAATTACTACCAAAACTTGAAGAATACGACTTGGTTAAAAACACCCGTTGGTTGGGTGCCATTGGCGTTGTAGAAACGCATCGCCCAGTGAATATGGAAACCATCCAAGCACTGTTTGTTGAGCACGGTGTTTGGATTCGTCCATTTGGCAAACTGATTTATATGATGCCGCCATTTATCAGCAAGCCGGAAGATATTGAGAAATTAGTTAGCGCGATTGATGCGGCGCTTCAACATCAAGATTGCTTCGCTTGATACGTTCTCGACTAATACAAAGAACAAGTTCAGTGAATAAATGCTAAAACGGTTTGAGTATACAACTCAAACCGTTTTCTCTATTCACGTGATAAAAAGTAAAGTTAACGCAGTTGGCTGTCTTTACTCGCTCGTCGATTAAATAATGCTTGGCGTTGAGACACCAATTCGATTGTTGATTGACATTCGATACACAAACGAACGCCTTTCATTGCAAGACGACGCGCTTCCGGAATCTCATCACCACACTCATCGCAATAATGGGCGCTCTCACCCTTTGTGATACTGCCACGAACACGGGAAATTTCGTCGTCTATTGTGTTTTGAATTTGTTGGCTGACGCTATCGTCGTTTGCCCACCCTACGGCCATAAGCCCTCCTCGTTACTTGAATGAGAAAATCTACTTACCGTGGTAAGGTGGATGATTATATCGATTACAAATAACAAGATAATTAGGGTAAATTCGAAAACACTATTACACTTTGGTAATAATCATTCTGTAATCTCTTGGAAAAGCAATGCAAGGTGACTCATACTCCCTTCCTCGCATTCAAAATACTGCGTTTGCTCAGGCTCTCTCAAAGTAACACTGAGTATCTTCTCTACCTCATCAAACTCCTCGCTGAAGTACTCACTGACTAATATGACGTGCTCACCAATACTAAATTCCAGAGACTTCTCATCTACCAACGCTCGATGGTAATGTTCGACACGATAATCTTGAGGTTTTATCCGCTGTAAAACTGGGCTTTGATTGGCAATAGACTTATTAAAGATAAGCTCGCCTTTGCCTTGCTCTATCGAAATACTAAAGTTCATAGTTTGACTTACCGCGCATTCAAAGACTTTTCTATGCGAGGTGCTAGCAACAGCAACGTGCTCATCATAGCAATACTTAAACCCCAAGTGGCCACCAATCGTGTCATTACCATTCAGCCAACACAGTAAATCGCGCTTGCTCAGACATGCGAGTTAATACATAGCCGTGTGAAGAAGAATACGAGCCACTGAGTACACTATTCTCTTTCTCAATAACGACATCCTCGATGCCGTCAGCGTTGTAATCACCTTTTGCTACAATCGTAACGACTTGAAAGCCATCGGTCGCGTCGAAGTACTCTGCTCTCACTTCACTGGAGACATGAGTTCTTTGGATATGGTCTGCTTCATCCCACGTTGATAGTGTCTTTGCTTTCTCAGCGCTTTCGTTAGAAATAACAAAAGCAAGCGCACTTGGAGCTAAACTAGGAAAGCTATCATCTAACTTAAATTTCGATATATATGAGCGCTTAGAGGCAGCTAACTTTGCCATCTCACTCCATGTTTGACACTGAGTTAAATACGCTTTAAACGCGCCGTATTCATAAGCTTTAGCCGCAGTAAAGCCCGCAGAGTTTGCAGTAGCTAAGTCTTTGCAATTAGACACCGATTCAGTGTCACCAGCCGCACTTGCCAACTCAAGCTCGTATCCCCAGTCGAGTGAATTACGAAGCTGCATATTTTCTTTTGAAGGTTGCACTATTTCGCGCGCAAAAAAGCGATCGGTTCGCTCCCGATCTAAATATTGAGGCTGGATAAGTTTACTTGCGATAACACTCTCACTAACGAGTAAGGTAAGCGCAAAAGTTACGAAAAATGGAAGATGATTTACTGGCATAACGTTTAACAATAAGGGCAAATGAAGCCATTACCTTGTCACGTTGAAAACCACTTAGAAAAATATCATTTGTTACGCACTATCAGATTCTGGGCGAACTCATCATTAAACGGTGCATTAATATACAAAACAGTACGTTTTCACTCGACGCAGATAACAAAAAACCCAGCACTAAGGCTGGGTTTTGTTGTTCTAGTGGTTAATGAATTAACCGATGTGCGTTGCGCCCGCCATGTACTTCTGAAGTACTGTAGGGATTGCAATACGACCGTCTGCTTCTTGGTTGTTTTCTAGAATAGCAACCATGGTACGACCTACAGCTAGACCAGAACCGTTTAGCGTGTGCACAAGTTCAGGTTTCTTCTCGCCTTTACGACGGAAACGAGCTTGCATACGACGAGCTTGGAAGTCCCACATGTTAGAACATGAAGAGATTTCACGGTAAGTTTCTTGAGCAGGAACCCACACTTCTAGGTCGTAAGTTTTACGAGCGCCGAAGCCCATGTCACCTGTACATAGAACCACTTTACGGTAAGGAAGCTCTAGAAGTTGTAGAACTTTCTCAGCGTGACCTGTCAGTTCTTCTAGCGCGTTCATTGAATCTTCTGGCTTAGTAATTTGTACTAGCTCAACTTTGTCGAACTGGTGCATACGAATCAAACCACGTGTATCACGACCGTAAGAACCGGCTTCTGAACGGAAACATGGCGTGTGAGCTGTCATCTTAAGTGGTAGATCCGCTTCATCAGAAATCGTGTCACGAACTAGGTTCGTTACAGGTACTTCTGCTGTCGGGATTAGAGACAGTTTACGTGGTTCTTCGTCGTTTACTTTTTCTACTAGCGGCTCAGTGTGGAAAAGGTCTTTACCAAACTTAGGAAGCTGACCAGTACCGAATAGGCTGTCAGAGTTAACTAGGTAAGGTACGTACATTTCAGTGTAGCCGTGCTCTTCTGTGTGAAGGTCCAACATGAACTGAGCGATCGCACGGTGTAGACGAGCAAATTGGCCTTTCATCACGATGAAACGTGCACCAGTGATCTTAACTGCACTTGCGAAATCAAGACCGCCACCCATTTCACCTAGGTCAACGTGATCTTTCAGATCGAAGTCGTAAGTCTTTGGCTCACCCCAACGAGAGATTTCAACATTGTCGTTTTCATCTTTGCCATCTGGCACTTCATCTGCTGGGGTGTTTGGTACAGAAAGCGTGAATTCGTCTAGTTGAGCCATTACTTGCTCAAGTTCAACTTTCTTCGCATCAAGATCGCTACCTAGCGTACCGATTTGTTTCTTGATCTCTTCTGCGCCTTCTTTGTCGCCAGCCGCCATTTTTTGGCCGATTTGCTTGGAGATGGAGTTACGCGTGGATTGTAAATTTTCTACTTCTACTTGAATGGACTTACGTTGTTCTTCAAGTTTACGAATAGTATCTACGTCTAGCTTAAAGCCACGACGCGCCAGTTTAGCAGCTGTTTCATCCAGCTCTGTACGAAGTAATTTAGAATCCAGCATTGTTAATCCTATGCTTTTTGTTGTGAAATCACGCGCACTTTCCAAGCGTACGCGTTAAAAAAATTTACTGAACAAATGTATCCAAAAACGCCTACTTTTCATAGCGCTTTTGTGGGCTATTTGCGTCTAAAGTAGCCAAGTAATCTAACTTTTCGCCGATTTTGGTCTCTAGACCACGATTTGTCGGCTGATAGTACCTACGATCGCCCATTTCAGGTGGCAAATATTGCTCACCAGCAGCGTAAGCGCCAGGCTCATCGTGAGCATAACGATACTCTGCCCCATAACCCATGTCTTTCATCAAACTGGTTGGTGCATTTCTAAGGTGATGCGGCACTTCATATTCAGGTAAGTTATGAGCGTCTGTGAGCGCTTGTTTCCACGCCACGTATACCGCATTACTTTTGGGCGCACACGCTAAGTACACGATCGCCTGTGCAATAGCACGTTCACCTTCTGCTGGACCAACACGGGTAAAGCAATCCCAAGCAGACAGTGCCACTTGCATTGCGCGAGGGTCAGCGTTGCCTACATCTTCAGAAGCAATCGCCAACAAACGTCGAGCAATGTACAAAGGATCACAGCCAGCAGCAATCATACGCGCAGACCAATACAGCGCAGCATCCGGGTTTGAGCCACGGATCGACTTGTGTACAGCAGAAATAAGGTCGTACCAAATATCACCCTTGTTATCGAAACGGGAAACCTTCTCTCCCGCCACTTCAGCAAGCAGCCTCAAGGTTATCTCTTTTTCGCCTTGCTCGTTGTCCTCTGCCATATCGTAAAGCAGCTCAAGATAGTTGAGAGACATGCGAGCATCACCGTTTACGAGTTCTGCTAGGCGGTCTAATACGTTATCAGCAAAGTGTGCGGGCGTATTTCCCAAGCCGCGCTCTTTGTCACTGATCGCTTGGTTCAACGCTAACGAGATTTCATCTTTGTCGAGAGACGTCAGCTTGTACACGCGAGCACGAGACAACAATGCGTTATTCAGCTCAAACGATGGGTTTTCTGTCGTCGCTCCAATAAAGGTAACCGTGCCATCTTCAATATGCGGCAAAAACGCGTCTTGTTGAGATTTGTTGAAGCGATGCACCTCATCCACGAATAGGATGGTACGACGGCCCGCCATTTTGTTCTCACGTGCTTTCTCGATAGCAGCACGAATCTCTTTTACGCCTGAGGTCACAGCTGATACACGCTCTACTTCTGCGTTGGCGTAGTTTGCCGCCACTTCCGCTAGCGTCGTCTTACCTGTGCCCGGAGGCCCCCACAGAATCATGGAGTGAATATGCCCAGCCTCTAACGCACGGCGTAGCGGCTTACCAGGACCTAAAATGTGCTGTTGACCGATGTACTGTTCAATCGTTTCCGGTCTCATACGTGCAGCAAGGGGACGAAAATCTTCGTCCCCCGAGAAATCTAATGTGTAATTGCTCACTACCTATTAATTCCTTTGGTCATCCACTTCCACACCATCTGGAATTGTGAATGTAAATCTGTCTGCTTTGGGTTTACCAAGCTTCACATTGTTGAACGTGAACAAGCCTTTTTGCCCATCTTGTTCCACTACATTGAAGCCTTTTACCACACCTTTGGCATCAATATTAATCTGGAATTGACCTTGTGTGGAGTCTACCGCCGTAGGAATGAGGGTGAATTCGTCACCTTTTTGCGAAATCTTGTAGTTATCCCAATCACTTGCACGATTACGAGTTAACAAAACAAATGGCGTTTGCTCTGTTGCTTGCTCTTGCCAGTAGATACTCACTTGCTCGATAAATGGGCTGTAGTACCACAACGTTTTACCGTCAGAGACAAGCAAGTTCTCATCCGGGAATGTGGTGCTCCAACGGAACAGACTTGGACGAGAAATTTCAACCGTTCCTTTCCCTTCCATGACGGTTTCACCTTCAGGACTGATGACCTGTTGAGAAAAATCCGCACTGAAGCCTTCGTTCATCGCTAGGCGTTTGCTTAGTTCATCTTTTGGAGACGCTGCATGTGCAGTTGAAAAGAGAGAGAAGCTTAAAACAAGCGCAGAGAATAGTTTCGCTGAAAATAGTTTTTTCATTCAGATACCTATCAGAGGGTCAAAGACCTAGAGTTGCTCACCTCAGTTGGACTGAGGTGAGTAAGACAAGTTCATTAATCTTTTGGTGGCGCAGGAGCAAGGACTTCGCGGTTTCCGTTATGGCCAGGCGCGCTCACGATGCCTTGTGCTTCCAGTTGCTCTACGATACGCGCAGCTCGGTTGTAACCAATCTTGAATCGACGTTGAACGCCCGATACAGAACCGCGACGAGACTGAACGACGTGTTCCACAACTTGATCGAACAAAGGATCGACTTCTTCGTCAGATTCCATTTGTTCACCCGGTAGTAAAGCTTCAGGACCTTGGTCACCGCTGATGATTTCATCAATGTAGTTTGGCTTACCGCGCGCTTTCCAGTTATTTACAACCGCGTGAACATCATCATCCGATGCAAAAGCACCGTGAACACGTGTCGTATGGCTAGAACCAGGCGGTAAGTAAAGCATATCACCCATACCAAGTAGCGACTCTGCGCCACCTTGGTCAAGAATGGTACGTGAGTCGGTCTTCGTCGATACCGTAAACGCAACACGAGTTGGGATGTTTGCTTTAATGAGACCAGTAATTACATCAACCGATGGGCGCTGAGTCGCAAGGATTAAGTGAATACCTGCTGCACGAGCTTTCTGAGCAAGACGCGCAATCAGTTCTTCAACTTTCTTACCCACAACCATCATAAGGTCGGCAAATTCATCGACAACCACAACGATGTAAGGCAGTTTTTCTAGCAGCGGCGGCTCAGTATCCATACTGTCGCCTTCTTGCCAGAATGGGTCGTGAATTGGGTGGCCAGCATCTGCTGCCATCTTCAACTTCTCGTTAAAGCCTTTCACGTTACGCACGCCCAATGCAGACATCAGTTTGTAACGACGCTCCATCTCGCCTACACACCATCGTAGTGCGTTAGACGCATCTTTCATATCAGTTACAACTTCAGAAAGAAGATGAGGAATACCTTCGTAGATTGAAAGCTCCAACATTTTAGGGTCGATCATGATGAAACGCAGATCTTCTGGAGACGCTTTGTAAAGCATACTCAAGATCATCACGTTTACACCGACTGATTTACCAGAACCAGTGGTACCAGCAACCAGCACGTGAGGCATCTTCGCAATGTCGGCAATCACCGCTTCACCCGCGATGTCTTGACCAAGAACGACCGTTGTTGGTGACGTGGCTTGTTCAAACTGAGGGCTACTGATTACATCAGATAGAAATACCGTCTGACGACTCATGTTAGGAAGCTCTAGACCGATGTATGGTTTACCCGGAATTACTTCAACAACACGCACGGCCATAGCAGAAAGTGCACGCGCTAAGTCCATTGATAGACCAGAGATTCGACTTACTTTCACACCCGGAGCCAAATCTAGCTCAAAACGAGTGATAACCGGACCTGGGTAAATCCCAACAACGTCCGCTTTGATTTTGTAGTCTGCAAGCTTGGTTTCAACCAAACGAGCCACTTGTTCTAGCGCATCACGATCAATAAAGTTTTCACGTTTCTCAGGGTGGTACAACAATTCAAGAGTAGGCAGTGGCTCTTCTGGTACTGGCAAGTTTTGATCTTGCTGTACCAAGAACGGGTTTTGCTTCGCCGCGACCTTCGCTTGAGCACTCGAGACCAGATTTTGGAACGCTGCTACGTCTTGATCACCTTCTTGAACCTCTTCTACCTCAACTTCTTGAGGAGCAGGATCAAACGTTGCCGAAGGTGCCTGCGGTTGAGGTTGAACGGCAACTTGCGGTTGGACATTCTGAGTTGGTGCTACCGTTGGTTGCTGTGGTTCAGCGTGAACAGGTTGAGCTTGATGAACAGTTTGCGGTGCTACGAATTCATCTTCTTCATCCAATACATCAAAGTTAGAAATCGTTGGTTCGATGTGTTGGTTCGGCTCTGTTTGTTCAGTGATGTTATCAAGAGAAGCCGAATCAATCATTGGCTCTTCTTGCTGATGTACTGTGTCTTGAGCAACATAAGACTGCTGAATTTGCTCCGCTTCGAACTGCTCGTATTCAGTGTACATTGATTCATGCTCAACAGGCTCAGACACAAACGGTTCAGTTTGAGCGGTCTGCTCAGGTTGCACATACGGTTCTGCCTGAACGTCAATTTGAGGTTGAACTGGCGCTTGGTATGAAGCTTGTTCTGATTGCGCAGCATAAGCAGGCTGAACAGGTGTCGGCTCAATAGGTTGCTGTATCGGCGCTGCGACATTTTCTTGTGCAACTGGCACTGGTTGAACTTCATCCGCCCAGTCATCCGCTTGTTGTGCCGCGGCTTCTAACTCTTCAATCGTGACATTAAGTTGCTTAGTGCGTTCAACCGTTGGGTCCACGTTGTCAGTGTTTACTGCTTGAACGGGCTCAACAGGCTGTGCTTGAACAGGTGCCGCTTGAGCAGCAGTTTGAGCAATAGAGGCAGGGATAACAACTGACTGCGGAGCAGGCTCGGCCGGTTTCGGTGAAACAGACTGAGATGTAGCTTGTTCTGCCGCCGCGGATTGAGGCATGTAGATTGGGTACTCATGCGCAGGGACCGACTCTTTTGGTTCATCCACTTCGTACGCGGTTAAGTGCGGTAGCGGCTCATCTTCCAGATCGTCACCACGACGTTTCGTCATAACACGATCGTCAACAAACTCATCCAATTGTGGTTCTAGTGTTTCTTGCTCTGAGCCACGTGCCTTATTAGTGACTGCAGCAATCAGACCCAAAGCGCGATCGCCAAGCCACTCGACAATTTTTAACCAAGAGATACCACTAAATAGCGTAAAGCCTGCGCCCCACAAGAACAGTAATACCAAGGTTGTGCCAAGCACATTCAACGTTGGTAACGCGAGACTCGTCAGCACATCACCAACAACACCGCCAGAAGAGAAATACCAAATGTCGTCAAAGTTAATGTCTGCAAGACCACAGCTGGTAAGAATAAGGATAACTAAACCTAATAGACGGGTTCCCCACAGCATTAGGTCAATTGGATCGTCCTCTGAGCGTTTACGACAGATCACCCATGCCCCTGCAGTAAGCAAGAATGGCAGTGGGTACGCGAGGGAACCAAATGTGAAAAATAGCGTGTCGGCAAGCCAAGCGCCGAACAAACCACCAGCGTTATCGATCTCTCCGCCCCAAGCAGTTTGGGACCAAGACGGATCGGCTGGGCTAAACGTAAATAGTGCAACGGCCAACAATACCGAACTAAGAACGCCAACGATAAAGCAGCACTCTTTTAAGCGTTGGAAGCCATTAAGACGCGAAGACTGAGGCTCTTCACTGGTTTTGATGATGGTTTCGACTTTCTTTGCGTTCTCTTTGAACATAAATCAACTTGAATATGGAAATGAATTAGGAATAAGCAAAACATTCCGAGCGGCAAAAGCCGCTCGGTAAATTGATTTAACCATATCAAAGAGAAAAACCCAATTACTCTATCGAGAAAGCGGAAGCATTTACCGCTTTCTTTGCAAGAATTTAACGAGTTTTAATCACAAGCTGGTTACTTTGCTTCACTTCTTCCATAACTACGTAGGTGCGAGTGTCATTTACGCCTGGTAGACGTAGTAACGTATCGCCAAGTAGTCGACGGTAAGCACCCATATCAGATACACGGGTTTTTAGAAGATAGTCGAAATCACCTGATACTAGATGACACTCTTGAATGTCGTCTAGCTTTTGAACAGCTGCGTTAAACTGTTCGAATACATCTGGCGCACCACGGTTAAGCGTAATTTCTACGAATACCAATAGTGATGCATCTAGGAACTGCGGGTTTAATAGCGCAGTGTAACCTGTGATGTAACCTTGACGCTCTAAGCGACGCACACGCTCCAAACACGGCGTTGGAGAAAGTCCTACACGTTTTGAAAGTTCAACGTTCGAAATACGACCGTCTTTCTGCAGTTCATTAAGAATGTTGCGGTCGATACGGTCTAGTTCCTTGGACGGCTTCTTATAGTTCTCTGCCATTTTTTATTCCACCTTATTACTTCCTTGCAAAAAAATATACTACAACTTTTTAATATTTGGTGCCAAATATTACAAATCAACATCTATACTAGATATTAATTCGACAATAACACCCTACAAACAGTTAATACAACCATTTTAGAAAGAGGACACAGGATGATCATTGGCGTACCTAAGGAAATCAAAAACCACGAATACCGTGTGGGAATGATCCCAGCTAGCGTGAGAGAACTTATCTCACATGGTCACCAAGTTTTAGTTGAGACCAATGCAGGTGCCGGCATTGGTTTTTCAGACGATGATTACATCGCTGTAGGCGCATCCATTCTTCCTACTGCTGCAGACGTCTTTGCGAAAGCAGACATGATTGTAAAAGTAAAAGAACCACAAGCCGTCGAGAGAGCAATGCTCCGCGAAGGGCAGATTTTATTTACTTATTTACACCTAGCACCAGATTTTCCACAAACTGATGAGCTAATCAAGAGCAAAGCTGTCTGTATAGCGTATGAGACTGTAACAGATAATATGGGTCGTTTGCCACTGTTAGCACCAATGTCAGAAGTAGCAGGTCGGATGTCTATCCAAGCTGGTGCACAAACGCTGGAAAAATCACACGGTGGCCGTGGTTTACTACTAGGTGGTGTACCTGGTGTTGAGCCTGCGAAAGTCGTTGTTGTTGGCGGTGGTGTCGTTGGTGCGAACGCAGCTCGTATGGCTGTTGGTCTTCGTGCTGACGTAACAATCCTAGACCGCAACGTAGATACACTGCGTAAACTAGACGAAGAATTCCAAGGCCGCGCGAAAGTGGTTTATTCTACAGAAGACGCGATTGAGAAGCATGTTCTAGAAGCTGACCTAGTGATTGGTGCAGTTCTAATCCCTGGTGCTGCCGCTCCTAAACTAGTAACAAAAGAGCACATCGCTAAGATGAAGCCAGGCGCAGCGGTCGTTGACGTAGCAATCGACCAAGGTGGCTGTTTTGAAACTTCTCACGCAACGACACACGCAGAGCCAACTTACATCGTTGACGAAGTTGTTCACTATTGTGTGGCTAACATGCCGGGTGCCGTTGCTCGCACATCAACATTTGCACTGAACAACGCAACACTACCTTACATCGTAAAACTCGCGAATAAAGGCTACCGTGAAGCGCTTCTAGCAGATAACGGTTTCCTAGAAGGCTTGAACGTTATCCACGGTAAAGTGACTTGTAAAGAGGTTGCTGAGAGCTTTGACCTAGAATACGTTGAACCAGCACAAGCTATCGCAATGTTCAACTAATGACAAAATAACGCACAAATTGTCACGTTTTGTTTACAAAAGCCCACTGAGAAGTGGGCTTTTTTGTATAGAGCATTTAATTATAAAAAAGATCTAAAACTTATAAGCGCAAATTAAAATGTTTCGAGGTGTAACTGATTTAGCGCAAAATTCTGCCAATCTAACACGGTAACCACGTTCTTCAAGATAAAGTGCTTTATCTAAAGCAAGCCAAATCTCCAATGGTCGTTGAAATACCAACTGAACCAAACTCAAACGCTCCATCTGCCAAAAACGCTGCTCAGCCAAGTATTCGAACTTCGAGAAGTCAATATCTTGAGTCAACTCGATATCCTTTCGCTCTGCGGCCCAATGGCACAAAGATTCAAAACCATCACTTAATTGCGACTTACGAATACTCGGCACTGGTTGATATTCGGTCAACCCTAACGCTTGTCGCGTGATCAAATCAAACCCTAAGCGAAACACCATTTCTTGCTGACGATGACGGCGCACACGCTCACCTCCAGTCACAGTCTGTTGTAAAGGAATACGAAGCTCTTGCTTAGACAAAGAAAGAGAAGAAGCTCTGCCCTGCTCCGACATTGGCTGATATTGCTCAGACTGAATCAAATGGTAACAGCAAGGCGAGATTGTCATCGCGGCGATGCCGTTTTCGCTGCCGTACTGCATTAATCGAACATGGAGATCACCACATGCGTGTAACGCCACCGCATGTTGTGTCGGCTTGAACACGGCTTTTGCCGCAGAATCAAACGCGTCACCTTGAATAAACGTCATGTTCCAACGATGTTCATTCGCCGCTTGTTGCCCTGAATCACACAGCGCTTGTTGGAATTCGAAGCTCGTCACTGGCTGGTTCGTTTGTGTGGTAAGAATTCGCCCTAAATAGCCTTTTCCTGAACACCACTCTAACCATTCTTTGCCGTGATGATGTTGAATAGCCGCTTCGCCCATCGAACTTATTTGCTCTAACTTGCGGCCAGGAATACCACTGTCTAAACCGCGAGCAAGCTCCAATCCATTTAATGAAAGTGTTTCTAAGCGAGTAAGAGCGGCGAGCGGTTCAAGATCAGGTAAACAAGTTCCGATCGCCTTAAATAAAAGCTCAGGTTCTGATTTGTATTCTTCGATCTGAGAAGAAGTAAGAGACGCTAACCATTGACACAACTGAGGGTGTTGCTCTTGCCAAGGTAATGATGCGTGAATGCTGCTTTTAAAGGGCTCAAATCGCCACAACGATTGATTCTCGATTAAGCAGTCATTAATAAATTGAAATTGCGTTTTCATAGCTCCCCCTACAACGAGCGCATTGTAGAGGGAATCGAAACTTGAATGAAGTGTTATCTGACCGGAAGCTCGATGTCTTTAAACATCTCTTCGATTTCCGTATTGGATTTAAGCGAGATCGCCTGTTCCACAACCGGACGAGTCAAGTGCGGCGCAAAGCGCTCCATAAAGTCGAACATGTAAGAGCGTAAGAACGTACCGCGACGGAAGCCAATGCTGGTCGTACTCGCACCAAACAAGTGGCTCGCATCAATCGCCACCAAATCGCCATCTTGGTCGTGATCGACTGCCATGCTCGCAATCACACCAACACCAACCCCCATACGAACGTAAGTCTTAATGACATCTGCGTCCGTAGCGGTAAATACTACTCGTGGTGTTAGACCCTCGCGGTTGAATGCGGTATCCAGCTCCGAGCGACCCGTAAAGCCAAATACGTAAGTCACCAGCGGATACGCCGCCAAATCGTGGATCGTTACTTTATCTTTCTTCGCTAATGGGTGGTCTTTTGGTACCACGATAGAGCGATTCCAGTGGTAACAAGGCAGCATGATCGCATCTTGATAAAGGTGAAGCGCTTCCGTTGCAATCGCAAAATTCGCCGTGCCTTTCGCGATAGCCTCAGACATTTGGGATGGTGTGCCTTGGTGCATGTGCAATGACACTTTCGGGTAACGCGCTGTAAAGCCTTTAATCACATCAGGCAACGCATAACGTGCTTGGGTATGTGTAGTAGAAATGTTAAGCGTACCCATTTCAGGGTGGGTGTGCTCCCCTGCGACCGCTTTAATGCTTTCAACGCGAGCGAGGATCTCTTGAGAAATTCGCACGATTTCTTCACCAGCGGGGGTCACCTGCGTTAAGTGTTTACCACTTCGTTCGAAGATCTGAATACCCAATTCATCTTCCAGCAAACGTACCTGTTTACTGATACCCGGTTGGGATGTGTATAGGCTCTCTGCCGTCGCAGAAACATTCAGATTATGGTTCACAACCTCAACAATGTACTTCAGTTGTTGCAGCTTCATCGTAATCCCTTACTCATTTATCGAGATAATAACGTCATACCCATCGTGGCCGCCCTCCCGAGCATATGAATGCACACGATATAATGTTTAGTTATAACGTGTTAGCAACTAAATGAACAGTAATTTCTAACTTATACCCGAAGCTCATAGCAAGGCCGTTCAACGCTGCCAATATGCAAAGGGTTGAATCATTAAAAATAGGTTTTTTCAGGAGCTCACCGCATTCCCTGCTGATTTCCACAGGAAAACGTGTTTGGAGCAAAATAATCAGATAAATAGGGTGCCGAGAAAGATAAGATTCATGTATTCTTGAACGCTGGACACAGAAAAGTAACAAGTAGTAGAAGCAAAGATATGAATTTGACTTTAATAATCGCTTTGGTTGCCATCCTACTGGTATTGATCCTTGGCTATAACATCATGTTGCAGTACAAGGTAAAAGTAGAGACCGCGAAAAGACAGGAGTCTGCTCGCTATGTGGCGCTGATTGACGGTACTGAAGAGCTCATAGGGCACGCTCATCATATTCCTTTCAGCAAGGACTTACTGCTGTGTCTTAACAACCGTATTCTTGATGCACTCGAAAGCATGCGCGACCTTGATCCAAAGAACAAGCAGCTCGTTCAGCGCATCGAAAACATGAAGCAGCAAATTTCTCAATTGAATGAGAGCAGCGCAAACGGTGAAAGCACCACATTCAAAATGCCGAGCAGCGATAAACAAGCCATTGTAATGTTAAAGCTCGTCAAACGTCTTCGTGATGCAGTTCGTAATGAGCACAACAAAGGCCGTTTAGATACGCAAACTTACGTAACAGAGAACGCGCGTCTGGAAACTATGCAGATTCGTATTAACATCGAAAACGTTATCAAGCGAGCGAACGATTCTATTGCTCGTGGCCAACCTGGCACCGCATTGCAACTGCTTCGTAAAGGCATTGATGCCCTAAGTACAAAGAACGATGCGTACTCGATTCAAGCAAAACAAAAGCTGGAAGAAATGCTTGGTGACCTAGACAAGAAACGCCAAGACAAGAATGAAGCAGAAATGCAGCAGCTTGCCGATAAAGAACGCGACAGTGATATGGATGCACTCTTCGGCGAAAAGAAAAAGTGGTAAACTCTCCACAAGCTTTTCGTACTACTCGATTAAAGGCTGCGTTTGCGGCCTTTTTTGTATCTTGTATTTGCTCAAGATGCCGATGGTTACACCAAAACAGAATACAACGTACTAAGAACTAAAATGATTAATCTCGACGCCTATCAGGACCTTCTTGCTCCCATTAACCAATTCTTGCAATGCAGCACCCCAGATGAATGGGTTGAGGAAGCAAAGAAACCGGAAAACCTGCCAACGATTTTAGTAGATCACCTACTGTGTGAACTCAAAGCAGGTCAGTCTGCCATGCTTTTAATCCGTAAATACGCAGTAGACGACGCAAGCTCACTTGCCCTACTTGATTGGTTCAAACCTTATGAGGACTTCGCTTACCGCAAAACTGGCTCACTCGAGACTTTAAAAGGTAAGAGCAACATTTCTAAAGCGATCATTGCTAAGTCGGATTCACCATACAGCCAAGATCTTATTGATAAGATGGTTCTGCTGATCAAAGAAGAGTTACACCACTTCTACCAAGTTCTAGAAATCATGGAAAGCCGTGGTGTGGAATACAAAAACATTCCGGCAAGCCGCTATGCCAAAACGCTGATTTCGCACATGAAGACATACGAGCCAGAAACGTTGATTGATAAGCTCATCATCGGTGCCTACATCGAAGCTCGCTCGTGTGAACGTTTCGCCAAACTGGCTCCGCACATGGATGACGATATCGCGAAGTTCTATGTTTCTCTATTGCGCTCAGAAGCGCGTCACTATCAAGATTACTTGATTCTGGCAGAGCAAATAGCGGGTAAAGACATCAGCGAACGTGTGGCGGAATTTGGTCGCATCGAAGCAGCACTGATTTCAACACCAGATGAAGATTTCAAATTCCACAGTGGCGTTCCAGTGTTAACGGCATAGGCTGCAGCCTAACGTTAAATAGCAAAAAGCCGGACATCACGTCCGGCTTTTCTGTATCTAATCCAGTATCTCGTATCTTCATCCTCAAGAGCGAGGCTCGTGCGAGTTGGGGATCTCATACACGCAAACTAAGAACGCGCACTCAACTCAATACGTTGTAAATTTGCATCAATACTCTGGTCACCTCTCAGCCTTTCCCAAAGCTGGCCAAGTAAATCCAAACTACGTTCACTTGGGTAACGCTCCGTCGATTCCAATAACTGCCATTGTCCATCTTTCCCCTTCTCAGCAAAGATAAACTCGAACGATAAGTTGTTGGACATACCCAAACGTAAGTCAGTCACAATCAACGCATCGTCTTCAATACGGTAGTTTAGGTAATCGTGAGAGAAAGCCTTAAGCCCTTTCAATGTGTCTGGCTTGTCTTCCAATGGCCAACTCCCAAGCGGGTGCGAGACAAAATCAATGTGGTCACTACCATCGAGGACTGACGCCAAACCTTCATAGTATTGGCCGTCATCCATTACGACGACGCGCCACAAAACGGTATTGAACGGTGTTGGGGTGATCAGTACTTGTTGATTAGGTAAGTTCTGCGCACTCAAGTTTTGTTCCACGCGAGACGCGATCATTTGCTGCGATGCGTAACCCCAACCAAGATAAAGCGTCGAAATCAACACCACGCTCTGACACCAGCGTCCGCCGCGAGTTTTGGAAAACAGAGCCACACCAATCGCCAGCAATAAAGGCAGCGTGTAAAGCGGATCGATAATAAACACGTTCCGCAGCTCAAAATAGCCCTCAAATGGCCAAATCAACTGCGTGCCATACGTTGTCATTGCATCCAACAAAGTGTGGGTAACGAACACGCTCACGGTTAAAAAGAACACACGAGAAAGTGTCCAAAACGTATCTGGTCGCCAGCGGCAATAGAGCCAAGAAATCAGCAAAGCGAAAGGAGGCAAAACAAGTAAAGAGTGACTAAAACCACGATGCTTAATTGTGTTTTGCACGGCATCGCCATAGTCCAGAATCACATCCAGATCTGGCAAGGTCCCGAGGGCAGCCCCCATTAATAGCACCTTTGCGTTGCAGCGCTTCCCTGCGATCGCGCCAGCGACGGTCGCTCCTAGTGCAGCTTGTGTGATTGAATCCATATCCCGCTATCTATACTCATTCATGACAAAGATTGATTGGTTCGAAAACTAAAACGCATTTCCATATGTGTCAAACCAGTCACCCACTTTATGTCTCTTATTTACTTACTTTTACACACAAAGGGGCGATCAAATGCCTTTGATAGTTTGAAGGTGACTTACTTAAAAAAAGCAGTCTCTTGGCGGGAGATTTTCTTGATTAACGCTTCACGTCGAAGATCTAAAATCTCATCAATCAATTTCTCTTTCGCACTAATGCCAAAGTGTTGAGCGTAATTTTTCACTTTTTCGATTTCACTCGGGTGTAAACGGTACACGTCTTTCTTTAATCGCGCTTCAGCTTCGCTTTTAATAAGGCCTTGGCTCTGCAACAATTTGATGATGGCTTCATCGGTTTGATTTACTGCTCGTGTCATGGGGTTCCAATCTAAAAGTTTGCGTTGCCCGCCATGCTGTTGGGCTTTCAAGTCGCACAACTTATAGACCAAACATGACAACGTTATTGCAGCCTAAAGTCATTTATTAGCAAAACATGAAACGAACTTACGACAAAAAGATACTCACCTGCTTAAACAATTTACCGCTCTGAAGTACAAAGACACACATTCACATCTTCCCAATAAAAAACTTTTCGCCTTTCTGCCAATTTTACTATTGAGTACAAATTCGCTCTCGATCACATAAATCATATTATATAGGTTGTTTTCTCACTCCAATCAATCACCGCCATACTATTCAAACATCCAATTTCAGAAGCAAAATCATAGTCCGAGCAGCATAGAAAGTTGGTTACATTGTCAACAACTGGCAGTGGTCACTTTTTCGTCCATTTCAATTTCAATATTTGTGTTTTTCCCCTCCACTTCATACTTCACATAATCAACATTACGCATATTTGTGTTATTTAAATACAAGCAATATTACTTTCTTTGTATGTCACGAAGAATGACGTTAACCATGGAGAACAATATGAAGATCACACTCACGAATATTGTCGGTAGTGCGTTGTTACTAACAACATTTGCCTCGCACAGCGCTCAAGTGAATTTAATAAACCCAAGTTTTGAAGAGAGCTTTTCTGGCTGGACGGAATTCGACCCAACCGCCGAATCTGGCGTTGCTTACGATGGTGTAAAATCAGCAAAATTCGAAGGTGATGGAGCTCGCCTTGAGCAAACCGTTTCCGTTGTCGCCAACACCGAATATACACTTAGTGCTTATGTGCGGGGTGATGCAAACATTGGCGTAGACGTTGGTGGAAGTACCTATAGCCAATCTGCATCCAATAGCGATTGGGCGAAAACAACCGTCATTTTTAACTCGCAGGATTCAACCGAGATCACCATATTTGGTGAATACAATAGTGCCGAAGGACGTGTTGACCTGTTCGCACTCAACTCATCAGACATCATTGACCCACCGACGACTTCTTTACCTATGTTTGACCTTGACCCGTCAGTGCCACCTTCCGATAACTTTGATCTACTTGATTGGAAACTGGATTTACCTGTTGACGATAACGGTAACGCCTCTGGCGATGCACAAGAAGTAAAAGAAGATGAGTTATCAAGTGGTTACGAAAACACAGAATTCTTCTATACGGGAGACGACGGTGGCCTCGTATTTATCTCTCCAGTTGAAGGAGCAACGACATCAAGTAATACCAAATACACGCGTTCTGAAATGCGCGAAATGTTACGCCGAGGCGATACCAGTATTTCCACCACAGGTATTACCAAGAATAACTGGGTATTTGCAAGCGCTCCAGCAGATGACCAAGATGCATCAGGCGGCGTTGACGGTGTATTAGAAGCAACTCTCGCGGTCAACGCGGTGACAACAACCGGCGATAGCAACCAAATCGGCCGAGTGATTGTTGGTCAGATCCACGCCAATAATGACGAGCCAATTCGACTTTACTATCGCTTACTACCCGGTCACAGCAAAGGTTCATTGTACTTTGCACATGAACCTAACGCAGACGCTTCTCCAGACGATGAGCAGTTCATCAACCTAATCGGCAGCTCTGCAGATGATGCCTCTGAACCTTCTGATGGTATCGCCCTTAATGAACTCTTCTTCTATCGCATTGAAGTTCAAGGGAACCAGTTGATCGTGACAATTCAGCGAGATGACCATGAAGACGTGACGGAAACTGTCGACATGAGCACGAGTGGCTACGATGTTGGCGGTCAGTACATGTACTTCAAGGCAGGTGTTTACAACCAAAACAACTCTGGTGACCCTACAGACTACGTACAAGCAACGTTCTACTACCTCACCAACAGCCATGAAGGATACGAGTTCCCTTAGATCTATAAAGCCAAGCGGAAGGTTAACTCCCTTCCGCTACTTCCCATCTTAGTGATGGCATTAACAACAATAAAAAACGGTTTATACGTAAAATTTATCGTGACAAATGCCACTTTATTGTCTTAGTTATAAAACTTGATTCAGCCCTCACTTTTATAACCAATATCCTTATTAAAGTTAGATCCCTCGCACTATTCTCTTGATTCACAAGTGATCTGACCATCATTTAATCGTTTCGTACGTTTCGCACTCACTTGTCATACAATATCATTTCTTTTGCAAGTTCAGGTAAGAACATCAAAAGGAATCAATGATGAAAAGTCATGTTGAAATTGCCATGGATGCTGTCGAGTTAGTCAAGCCATCCATAGAACGATTATTCGAACGAACCAATCGAAAAGAACTTCATATCGTGGTGATGGATCCTAGAGTAAAACCGTGGGAAGCGTCTTTTACTGATGCCGTTCTCTATGAAACATCTCTGGGACAACCACAAGAATGGACCATTCCATTTGATGAGTTCGCAAGAAACAAAGCACAACAAGCATGGCGCAACGGCCGCCCTAATATTCATAACCAAACCACCCAAACCTCTTCTCTACAAGAAAACGATTTGCTGTTCTTCGGCTCATTTGTACATGGCGACGTCGTCGTTGCGTGCAGTGGTGTCGAGCAATGGTACGACATGCTCATAAGCGGCTGGATCGCCGTCGCGTTTGAGCAGCTCTGCATGAGCGAATATCAAAACAATAAAACAAACCACCCTACACAAGCATACAAAAACTAACGGAAACAAAAGGTCGATTATTATGAACAAGCTTCTTAAATCTCTACTTGTCGCCGCTGGCATCATGGTCTCTGCAACGGCTATTGCCGCGGATTATCCAACGAAAAACATCCGTCTTATTGTTCCGTTTGGTGCAGGCGGTGGTACAGACGCCGTCGGTCGAACTCTGGCTAACTCCGCAAAAGATGTACTAGGACAAAACATCGCCGTAATGAACCGCACTGGAGGCGCTGGCGCGGTGGGCATGAGTTTTGGTGCGCAGCAGCGTCCAGATGGGTACACGCTGACCGTTGTCACTCGTGAAATCGCTTCTCTCCCTCAAATGGGTTTAATGCGACATGATGCGAGTGACTTTAAATTGATTCGAATGGTTAACCTCGATCCTGCCGTGGTTTTGGTTCATAAAGACAGCCCTTTCAACACCATCAATGACCTGATCGCCGAAGCCAAAAAAGGCGAAGGTAAAGTGAAGTTCGCCTCGACTGCGGCGCCAAACTTCTACCTGATGGCATTAGAGCAGAACCAAGGAATCAAACTTAACGCCATTCCATACAACGGTGCATCGGAAGCGATTCCCGCGGTACTTGGTAAACACACAGACGTCACCATGGTAACGCCAGGAGAAGCCATTGCTCAGTTGCGTTCAGGTCAATTAAAAGCATTGGGCGTCATGTCAGACGAACGCATTGAATACATCGCCGATGTTCCAACCTTGAAAGAGCAAGGTGTTGATGTCGTTACTGGTACATGGCGCGGTATTGGCGCACCAAAGAACACGCCAGATGAAGTGATTGAAACGCTGGGTAAAGCCTTTGATGAAGCAATGGCATCGGCAGAGTTCAAAGAGTTTATGGAAAAAGGCGCAATGACAATCCACAACATGGATGCAGAAGCGTTTACCAAGTTTGTTGATGAAGACAGCAAAGCACTCGCAAAACTAATTCAGTAAGTGATGTTTTAAGCGAAGAGCATCACCACGATGCTCTTCGTGTTGAGGAGAATCAGCATGAGTCAAAACAGCCTACAACAAAGCGGCTCACAGCCCACAGAACCCATTCAAAACCAACCGTCATCAAAACTGGATAGAGAGATCTTTTTCCCGCTTTTGATGATCGTCATTAGCAGCATCGTACTTGTGCTCATCAGCCAATTCGATGAACCGCACTACCAAGACGCCAGCGTTAACGCCCAATTCTTCCCTAGTGCTATCGCAATTGCACAAATCGTCATTTGCATCGCTCTTATCGTCCAACGAAAGCTAAAAGCATCCATTCAACCGCCTGCCGTTCCTATATTTTCAAAAATGGCGATATTTGGAATCGGCTTTCTCGTGGCTTATGCGCTGCTGATTCATATCGTCGGTTATTTGATCGCAAGCTTAGTCGCGTTCACCGCTTACTTGGTCTTTTTCAAAGTCAAAAAGCCGCTGTATTACCTTATCGCTTGGTGTTTTGTATTTGGGGTGTATTACCTATTTGGAGAGGTGTTTTACATCGCTCTACCTCAAGGCTTGTACTATTAAGGAGAGGCTATGTTTGAACACTTACTCAATGGCCTACTAACCGCATTTAGCCCAGAAGTATTACCCATCTTAATTTTCGGTGTTGTCGGTGGGATCATCTTGGGCGCACTACCCGGATTGACGGCTACAATGGGCGTGGCGATTCTATTGCCCTTTACCTTTGGTATGGATTCCACACCAGCACTGGTGATGCTTATTGGCGTCTATATTGGTGGTATTTACGGAGGCTCAATTGCCGCCATTTTATTGAAGACACCGGGTACACCGGCTTCAGCCGCGACGGTACTCGATGGACACACCTTAGCAGCAAAAGGACAAGCTGCTCGCGCGCTCAGCATTTCTGCGGTTGCCTCGTTTGTCGGCGGACTACTGAGTACGATTGTCTTAATTGCCATCTCTCCGCTTTTGGCAAACTTTGCACTACGCTTTAACGCGCCCGAGTACTTTGCGCTCGCTCTGTTTGGCCTAACCATTATTGTTAGCGTTTCTTCTCAAAACATTTTGAAAGGCTTGTTGGCTGGTAGCATCGGTTTATTGGTGTCTACGGTTGGTCTTGACCCTATCAGTAGCGTTCCGCGCTTCACGTTTGGAATGATGGATCTTTATAGCGGCATCAATGTTATTCCGGTGCTTATTGGTTTGTTTGCCTTGTCAGAAGCAATTAATCAGATCGAGAAGATCATCAATGAGAAGCATGCAGAAGTGCCAACGTTTGATCGTAAAATTCTAAGCAAAAAAGACCTTAAGACAATCCTGCCTACAGCCACTAAAAGCGGCCTGATTGGCACTGCGATTGGCTCTGTACCCGGTGCTGGTGCGGATGTCTCGGCTTTCGTTTGTTACAACGAAGCCAAACGTTCAGCGAAAAAACCGGAAGAGTTTGGTAAGGGGTCACTTCATGGATTGGCCGCAGCTGAATCCGGTAACAACGGCGTAACCGGTGGCTCATTAGTCCCTTTGCTCACACTAGGTGTTCCGGGTGATGCCGTTGCAGCAGTCTTGTTGGGCGCACTTATTGTGCAAGGTTTAACGCCAGGGCCTCTGTTGTTTAGCCAAAGTCCTGAGGTGGTTTATGGCGTCTTTAGCTCGATGTTGGTCGCTAATATCGTCATGCTACTGGTTGGCTTACTTGGTATTCGTTTCTTCTGTCGCATCATAGAAGTTCCGAAAATACTGATGATTCCAATCATCATCTTCCTGTCCGTGGTTGGTGCCTATGCGATTAACAACTCCATGTTTGACGTCGGCATCGCTATCGCGTTCGGTTTATTGGGCTTCGCCCTCGGTAAGATGGACATTCCATCCTCGCCAATATTGTTGGCCATCATTTTGGGGCCAATGGCAGAAACCAACTTACGCAAAGCCTTACTCATGTACGATAACTCGTGGTCATTCTTGTATGAGCGACCAATCGCACTTGCCTTCGTGTTGCTAGCGATCTTCTCGGTGTACTCAACACTGAAAATGAAGAAGAAAGCCAAACCCCAAGCCACAACCTAGAAAAGGTTGCATAACGAATAACACACAGCAAAAAGCCGGACTTTGATGTCCGGCTTTGGTTTTATGAGGGTTTGATTTCGGTGTGGCGAGTTAGTAGAAGTACACCAGCATTTCGACCTCATCCCCTTGCTGCTCAGCATTTAAAGAGAAGTGGACATAGCCTTCTTCTGTTACTGGAATTTGCAGGTATTCATTGCTGTCCCAGTAGTTTGATGCGTATTCGTGTTGCCCTGCTGTTGGCCAATAAGCTTTGCTCGCATACAGGTCAACATTGCCATTGTCTGCATGACCGTTTTTGTCAGTTAGCCACACTCGCATCTCTTGCACGCCTTGCGGTACATAAACCGCTGCGTAACGTCGTTCGTGTACTGTAAACATCTGCGCTTGACCAGATTCCAATACCACTGGGGTTAAGTCATCTTGCTCTTGTGCTGGCGGTGTTGGGGTTTCTGTCACCAATGACGCCTGTAACGTTACGTCATTAAAGTCCGAACGGCCCGCAATGCTGATGTAGTAACGACCCGGTTTGATGTAACCCGATTGCTCCGGCTCAAACGTCACTAACTCATTGCTGCCATCGCCATATTGGCTGAACTCAAAGTCGTAGTAATGGGCTTCTTTCTCAAAGCTCATGTACAAATCGGCATCGCCTTGGCTATTGCCATGAATCGCCACGTCAAAGTGAGTTACGTTCTCTGGCACATCCACATAGAACAGTTGCTCGCTGTATGCAGCGCCACTGAGCACCACACTCTGATTTGCTGCGAGTTGCGTTACTTGATCAGAAGGCTCAGTCGGCTCACCCGGATTTGGGTCTGGGTTCGGATCAGGCTGCTGAGATTCACTAGAGACTGAATCTAACCAACGTTCAAACTCGCCATTATACTGCTCACCCAATAATTGAACCTGCTTTGCCCATTCAGCAAACTGACCAGAACGGGAAAGCGCCAGTAAGCTGTCTACCTCTTGCGGGTGCTCTTCCAACATAAAGCGAACCGCTAAGTAGCCCCAACGATAAACGCGGTTGGTATCGTGAGAGTAAGTAGTCGCCAACACGTCCGATAGGCTCATCTTGCCGTCAGCAATCAGCCCAATCGCTGCGTCATAACCTTGCTTGTAATGCATGTACTCAGCAAAACCCTCAAGCCACCAAACAATGTAACCATGTGCCAAGTTATCGCTGAATGAGCCATATTGGTTGAATCGAGCATCTAGGTAATGAGTGTATTCATGCTCTAGGTTGAGAATAGAAAGCGCCTCACCATTGTCATAGCGGTAAGCGACAAAGCGAGCCACGTTGCCAACTTGTGCTGGATTACCCTCAAGGTACTGACCGCCGTTATCCGTTGTATTACCAAACAAGAAAGACGAGTAATCCACGTAGCTGCCGTTGTTCGCGAACACGGCGACTTCTACTCGCTCATTGTTGTCGTCCGCCACAGGTTGATGCCCTGTGTTTGCCACTTGGTGGAAGTCGGCCTCTTTTGCGGCTAAAACCTCACAAGCTTCAATAGATTGGGCTTGGGTTAAATCTTGGGAGCGGATGATGGCCGGACCATCACACTCATGACGATTAGGTAGCACGCGGGCCGCCAAATCACGCTTCGCTTGATCTAAATCCAGACCATTCAAACCCTCTGGCGCGAAGTAGCTCATCATCTCGACCGCAGCCAACCAAAGCTTATCGTGTTCGCTACCAAGTGGGTTTTGCTCCATCACTTCTTGCATCACACGCAGCGCTTTCTCTTTGGTTGCTTGGTTTGGGCTGGCTAATAAACGTCCGGTTTCGCGAACGGCGTTGTAAACCAAGAAGCTGGCATCCGTTTCCAATGCCCAAGCATTATCACGAGCAAACGCTGCTAACGTATCGATGTGTTGTGTATGGTTCGCCATGTATTGGTAGAAATCATCTCGCGAAGCATGGCCAGCCATTGCACGGAAAAGGTTGTTCAACCCATCGACCCACTGTGTATCTTGTGCCGTTTCGCGATTGAAGTGACGCAGTGCCGCAAGTTGTGCTTCCATCGTTAGAGGAAGTTGCTTCACATTGTCGACCATCAACGTCAGGCTTTTCATCGCTCCTACTTGCTCGCGTCCTTGGTCTAGCGCGTGTGGATTCGCTAAGAACGCATTAATCGACTGAGCAAAACGTTGGCCTAATATCTCAGAGAAATCCGGCTGTTGCGCGTTATAGCGAACGTAATAAGCCGCACGCACAAACTCACCAAGGTTCTCTAGTTTGCGCGCTTGCTCCGCCTCACCACGGTAACTTGCAATGGCTTGGTTTAACGCGATTTGAATACGGCTTAAGCTCGCTTCACTGTAGATATCGTTCAACGAATCAGCAGGTGCAGAGAACCAAGCACCATAGCAATGATGACTCGCTTCAGAAACGGCCAAGGCAAGATCAGACGCTTTTTGAAGATCAGGAATATCGCACTGCTCTTGTGCGAATGAGAAACTGGAAACACTGGCAAGCATGCAAGCTAGCGCCAAGCGATGACGTGGGAATAGACGGGTATGAGACATAACGACACTCATTGATTAGTTATATATTTGAGGGCGCTGTTATATTCCTTACAATCAATACGGAGAACTGAGTTGCATAAAATTTATGAAGCCAGTTCAGGAAATAGAATTTATACTCTAATTTATAAACCAATTACCAGATTTGCAGATTATCTCTCTCCGAAAACGTTACACAACTGATTGAAATATCAAAGATAAAGTCAGTTAACTAGAAAGAGAAAAGCCAGACATGTGTCTGGCTTTTAGGTTAGTAGCGCTTACCATCAATGCGTCTCAGCGGGATATCTTTCAAGACTTCCTCTTCTGCCATCCTCATATTGATGGCGACGATATCAGCGTCGCATTTCTCTGTCGTTACGTAGTGTGTCAAACACCCACACAGATTGCAGCGATGAAACTCGACTTCTTTATCACCCCAAATATAAAAGACAGAAGGCTCTTTTAAATAGCGAACTGATACTTGCTCTGGTGAGTAGTAAGCCCAATAAGCTGCATACCGACGGCAGATAGAGCAATTACATGATGCTATCTCTTTCGGTACATCAGCTTGAACAACGATGTTCGCGCAATGGCATGTGATTTCCATATTCAGCCTCTCGTCTCCATAACGAGCTTTAAAGCCCTGTTTATACTCTCGATACTATTTTACTGTTGCTTTCTCATACCATTGGTCAAACTGATCAATCACACGATTATGATAAAAAGTTTTGTTGATGCTGTTAGGGTTGGTTGGATCTAACCTCCTAACTTTACAATAACGTTCACCCTCGGCTTTCAAAGTCCTCATTTGGTCATGAAACACCTTGTTTTGCTTAAAGTTTGTATAACGGAACTTTAGTATTTCTAGAAGTTCATAGTAATCGTGCGGATAATTTTTTAGCGCATCCTCTTCCGACAACATAATTTCTGGAGCATCTGGATCATTTGTAAGTCTTACTTGCAATGCCTCATCATTAGTAGTTTTGACAAGTTTGGTGTGTAGCTTAAGTGAAATTGCATAGTGAGCGTCTTTATCTCGCTCGTGTTCCTTCTCAACTGACTTAAGATATTTTAATAAGTTAGATTTAACATCACTATCGACACTAAAGCTTGTTACATCCGAAAGATGAAAAAACGATACTGGCATTAGGTAGAAATTGTAACGACTAAAGTCATAATTAAACCAGTTCATTGTTAACGTCATATAGTTCTTGAGAGACGCTGTTCCTATTTCTTGTATGCTCGTGCTAAGTTCTAAGTCGCCACAAACAAAATGCACGGAGTCATCTCTGATATTCATCAACAAACGAATATTATCCCCAACAACATGCGGAACAGAGCCGTTTGATAACAATCGGTTGAGAGCTGTCCCCAAAGATATTGTTTTCGGATTTCCACTAGGGGAGATTACTGGTTTATCTTTCGAAAAAATATGTATCGCCTGTGCTTCTTCATCCCCATCTTTGACTAGCTTAGCTTTTAACAAGAGCTCCCAAGCGTTAGTCATTAGGATAGAAAACGTCTCTTCACGATGCATAAAGTTAGGTTTGTTATATATCTCAATTGCTGAAATACAAGCAGAGATCGACTTTTCCAGCATGATCTGATGCAGTAATTTTTCAATTTCATTTTTCTGGCTTTGATGCTGTCTAAAGGTAGTCTCATTAAACTTAGTAATAGCTTCGGTAACCTTTAACTTATCTCCAGAATCATCCAATAAAGTTTCCCACTTTTTGCGTAAGTATGTTTTTACAGTAGAAACACTCCAACCAGTCTCTGCAGCAAGATCTTCCAGATTAAATTCAAGCCCCTCTCGATACGCTCTTAAAAAAAACGAATAGGCTTTATCGACTTGTAACCACTTTTTATCTGACATCAGACTTAACCTTCTATTAAGACTTAAAATAATGCTCACGGTGATACTGAAGAAACTTCTGTTCTATCTTGTGTTTCTTGTTCAGCGTTAAGTGTCCGTCTAGACCAATCAAACTGAAATCCTCCGCGATTGAGAACACACCGTTGTCAAACATCACGTGATGGTTTGGACATAGGCACAAAATATTTTCGACCACATCAGGGCCGCGATGCGGTTCACCCAGCGGTTGAATGTGTGCAGCTTCTGCGTAGTACCCTGCTCCAGTATCAATGGCCAAACCGCATACTTGGCATTGGTATTGATGCCAATCTTTTACCTGCTTAGCCTTTTTATAGTCTCGGACGATCTTGTTGACCGTAACGGCTTGGCGGGACGTTACCTCATAACGTGCTTTGCTTGTGTCTTGCACCTCTGCCGCAGGTTCCGAATCAATTTGGACAAGTTTGTAACGCCATACTTTGAAGCCAGACAGCCCTCGCTCGCACCAATAGTCTTCAACGCGGTATAAACCCGCATATTGGTAACCTTTGGTTGGAGAATAATGGCTTTGGTGTTTATGACTTCGAGTAACGCGGACGGGTAACTCCTCCAGCTTGTTTCTAGCCAGAGCGAGGTTGGTGCGTTCTAATTTTTGATCGGCAATTTGCTTGTTGCTGTTTTCGTCACGACCACCAGCTCCGGTATAGATGATGACGTTGCCAAAATCTTCGTCGTCTTCATAACCACCGGAAAGTACGATTGAGTCAGCGCCTTCTTTAGCGCCGCCACTGATACCAGCCTGCGTTGGTGGATGGATGCCAGATTTGGCTAACGCGGCTCGATTTTCGAACATGTCACCGACTTCGGTATCGGGTATGTGTCCAAAAACTCTCATAGTAAACCCTTGTATGTGTACTACTCAGTGGGAAAACGTGTCGAGAAAAGTGACGAATTTCCAACTGATACATACGCTAACGGTATCACAGTCAATCAGGTTTATATGCGTGAAACCTTCTCATTTTTCACAAGAAGTTTTTATGGTGACAATCGTTTATTTTCATATACATAGCGAACAGCACCGGGTAAACAACATGGTCAATTTTGCATCTCAAACAAAACAAAGATCACAACTTATTATCAAAGTCCGACGTGCGGTTTTCTGTCATCCATATTTAACGTGCTAGTCATAATTATCAATAAGAA
Source organism: Vibrio jasicida 090810c (assembly GCF_002887615.1). Taxonomy (NCBI): domain Bacteria; kingdom Pseudomonadati; phylum Pseudomonadota; class Gammaproteobacteria; order Vibrionales; family Vibrionaceae; genus Vibrio; species Vibrio jasicida. The sequence goes on from NZ_CP025792.1 coordinate 939,320, forward strand.
TAATCACTCTAATTCGACTTATGGACAGACAGATGAAATTGACACAATGGATTGTTGGGCTAAGTGGCTTACTCGCATTACCGAGCTTGGCAGACACAGATGTATACCTTACGAATAACTCAGACCAACCGTTAACCATTCAGGTAAAACATGAAGGCAGCGATTTACTGGAATACGGTGAAGAATGGCAGCAACATGTGCAATTACTTGGTCCTTGGGAAACCAAATCGATACTGAGCTTTAATCGCTGGGAAGGCGTGAAAAATGGCCAGAACTATCGCTTTGAAACCGTGGTGTCTAACCCACAAGGTGAGAGTGTCACACTCAACCAAGTGGTGGAGGGCCATTGGTATAACTCGACAATGGAATATGGCCTATCGGCTGCTGATGTCGGTTTAGCATTGAAAGATGACCGTAACGTCCACCGTTCTTATACGGGATCTTTTGGTATTCGCAATACAGAGCTCGCATTCAAATCGAGCAAGACAGCCCGGTACGACGATTTGCACTACACCATCACCCCTAACAAGGTAGATGAAGCAACGGATAATAATGAGCAAAACCTGAAGCTGATGACTTATAACATCTGGGCTCTGCCTGCGATTGCTTCACATATTGGCGATCGTTACGCGCTAATTCCTGATTACGTCAAAGGTTACGACGTACTGGCACTACAAGAGGTGTTTGCCAATGGTCGTGATGCGTTCTTACGAGAACTTGCAAAAGAATACCCTTACCAGACTAAGATGCTGGATAAAGATGGCTTCAATATTTACGACGGCGGTGTGATCATCGTGAGCCGCTACCCTATCGTGAATCAGGCGCAATATGTGTTCCCTGATTGCACCGGCACCGACTGTTTTGCCGACAAGGGCGTGAATTATGCGGAGATAATCAAAGGTGGTCAGGCTTACCATGTGTTTGCCACGCATACCGCCTCTTTTGATACGGACACGGCACGAGACTATCGCCAACGCCAATTTAAACAAATGCGTTCGATGGCTCAGTCTTTGAATATCCCAACGAGTGAAACTGTGGTTTACAGTGGCGACTTCAATGTGAATAAGTTGAAGTTCCCTGATGACTATCAACAGATGATTGCGAACTTAAGTGCAATCGAGCCGCAGTACTCAGGTTATACGGCCTCCACCTTCGACCCTCGCATTAACAATTTTGCCGGAGAGGCTTTATCTGGTGGTGAGAATGTTGAGTACCTCGACTACGTGATGGTGAGTAATGAGTATGGCGTGAAGTCGTTTAACGATAACCGTGTCGACGTTCCGCGCTCTACCGCAGAGAGTTTGTGGAAACACTTCAATCTGTCGGATCACTTCCCTGTTAGCGCTGTGATCAAACCATGAAGCGTGTTGCGTTAGTTACTGTGTCCGTCGTTGTGGCGGGCACGATTTGGTTCTCAAAGGCGGGTGATAAGCGTGAAAGCTTGTTGTCGTTTTCTGCTGTGATTGAAGGCCGTGCTGAACAAGATACCAGTGGTCATTCTTCTTCATCAGTAAATCAAACTGTCAGTAAAAAAGTCGTACCCAAAGCCAAAGATACCCCCTCTCCAATTAAAGCCATTGCTGGACGTTTGAATGACGCCAAAGGTCGTGCATTAAAAGCCGAGATAGAGACCTTCTGGCACACGTGTATGTCTGATCATAACTGCGAATCTAAGCTGGCCGAATTGGAAAGCTATATGTCGGGTGAGCGCTTTGCTTTACTGGCGAACTACCATCAACTAAACAGTTTGTGGCAGCAAAGTGTGGGTGATTTGTTGTTTGATGAGCAGCAACCGCTCGCCTCTCGTGTTGCTCTTCTCAAAGCGGAAGCAAGAAAGGTATGGGGTGAGTTGGCCGAAGTGATTTTTGCTGATGAGTTTGCCCTTTACGATTTTAGTTTGCAGGCAGAGCAGTTGAATTCGACTCCTGCTCAAGACTACGTGCAAGCCTTTGGGGATTTAGTTCAAGAGTGGCAAGGCAATGAGGAAACGTTGGGACTAGCCAGCGAGCAAGCTAAGTATGAGCGTGCGGTGGCGTTAATTCCGGATAACGTGAGCCAAACAGAGCGTGAGGCTTTGATTGAGGAGCTTCAACAAACTTACCTTTCTGAACAAGAGAGTGAAGAGATACACGCTCGCGAACAACAAGTCGCAGAGCAAAAGCAGCAAGTGCGCGATTATCAGAGTGAGTTGCAGCAGCTTGAATCCAAACTGGCAACTCAAAGAGCCACCAGCCATGCAGGTTTGTCGGACTCGGAGTGGCAGCGGTATTACCAAAAAGAGGTGGCGGATTTTCGTCGCGAGTTCTTCGCTGGCTAACGGCTCGTTTGTCTGAGCAATTGGAGGTGAGAGATTCCCTACTCGCTCATTCTTCGCTCTAGGCAATGACGATGTTTGAGTTCGTGGCCATCGACAGCAAATTCGTCGTCCACTAACTCAAAACTTAAACCGTGTCATTCCAGCAAGCCTAGGCGCGACTAGGAATCTGGTTCCAACGAGCTGTAGATTGGCGAGAACACCAAAGTTCACAGCACTTGGTGAGTAGATTCTGAATTACACTCGTCCCTCTTTTTTCAGAATGACGGTATTTAGAGCATGAGTATGAAATGAGCTTCCGTACTCATTCATCTTCGCTCTGGGAAATGGCGATGTTTGAGTTCATGGGCATCGGCAGCAAATACCTCCCCCACTAACTCAAAACTTAAACCGTGTCATTCCAACAAGCCTAGGCGCGACTAGGAATCTAGGTTCCCGCGAATGCTTGATACAAGAAGGTCGCTCACTTAAAGCGACCTTCTATAATTCGTTCCGTTAAGAACTCAAGAGTTACAACACTCGTAAGCACTCTTCCGGAGGTAAGCTAAGCAGCGTGTTAGCGAAGTTGATCTTCTCATCACGCCATTTCAATGCCGCTTCTCGGCTGTCTTGCGAATGTCGGTCAGCTTCAAAGTAGCTTTTTCTTGGTAGTCCGTTCGCTGGCGTCATCACCATCGATTGTTCATTCAAACGAATCGTAAATAGGAACTGGCCACGTTGGCCGGTTTGCGCTGCTGGGTGGTGCAATGTGGTATCGCAGCAATAGCGTTTATCACGTAGTGCGCGGCATGTGTATTCAAAGACATCTTGAGCACCACGACCAGGGAACGCGGTATAAATACTGATGCCATCTCGTTGCAAAGACTGATCACCCGCCGCCAGTTGCACCGCGTATTGGATCATCCTAAAGCCCAGAACCACGCCACCAATGCTGTTCAATCCACTGTATTGAATTGCGCCTTCTAAGCTCAGACGAAGTTTGTCTTCCCCTTCATAAAGAAAAAGATCAGGCGATGCCCAATCACTCTTTGGAATAAGCAGTTGAGTAATATCCGAGTGTTCCATGTTGGTCTCCGCAACAATGAGTGTATTTGAGACCACAAACATATCGTAATGAGAATTATTATCAATAGTTTTAAAGAAAAACTGAGAGTATAAAAAGGCACGGCTCACTACAATAGATCGTGCCTATATCAGAAATGCCAATCCGTTGAACTCAAATTGAACTCCTTGAGCCAAACCGGATTTCGATCGTAACTTCAGAACAAGTTCAAACCAAACACACCTTTCACATCAAATAACACTTGCTCGGTTTTCTCACGTGAACGTTGGCTGCCTTGTTTAAGGATTTCGATAAGCTGTGCTTTGTCATCTAAGAACATGGCGCGTTTTTCTCGGATTGGACGAAGCATCTCTTGCAGACACTCCTCCAACACTTTCTTGGTTGTTCCGTCACCCAATCCACCACGGCGATAATGCGCTTTTAACTCTTCCACATAAGCTTTATCAGTATGGAAGGCATCAAGGTAAGTGAACACGATGTTGCCTTCCACTTGGCCTGGGTCTTCAATACGTAAGTGATTTGGATCGGTATACATGGATTTCACCGCTGCGCTGATTTCTTTCTCTGTCGCTCCAAGGTTGATTGCGTTACCCATGCTTTTCGACATTTTATTTTTGCCATCTGTGCTTGGCAAACGCGGCGCGTCACTGAGCAGTGGACGACACTCTTTCAGAATGGTTTTCCCGCCAAGATGGTTTATCTTTCTCACGATTTCATTGGTTTGCTCTAGCATTGGCAATTGGTCATCACCAACGGGAACAAGTGTCGCGTGAAATCCGGTAATGTCAGCCGCTTGAGAGATTGGATAAGTCAAAAATCCAGCCGGAATGGAACGCTCAAACCCTTTGCTTTGGATTTCGTTTTTCACCGTCGGATTACGCTCCAAACGTGCGATAGAAACCAAGTTGCTGTAATACATGGTTAGCTCAGCAAGCGCCGGAACTTGAGACTGCAAGCAGATGGTGGTTTGAATCGGATCGATGCCAACAGCAAGGTAATCGGCCACTACGTTCAAGATATTGGAAGAAACCTTGGAAGGATTATGCGCGTTATCGGTTAAACCCTGCATATCGGCAACGAGAATGGTTTGATCGTGCTGAGTTTGCAGCGCGACTCGCTGTTCTAGTGAGCCGACGTAATGACCTAAATGCAGAGGGCCAGTGGCTCGGTCGCCAGTGAGAATGACTTCGCGTTGTTGAGTGTTTTGTGTGGTGTTCATAACTTATCTCCGAATAAAAATAGATCGCTACTGGAGATAAAAAGACATGACACTCTTAGCTACCGTCCAGCAGCGTAAGAATGTAAATATTCCGCGCCGCTCTAATTAGAGCGCCACCAGAAGAAGTTTGATGAAGGTGTGAATGTCGTTTTCATACTTTTAAAACTAACAAGGAGCAGAGCTAAAAACAACCCTACTCCTTGTACAATTTGATTTTTCAGTTTTGGTACGGCTTGCCAGCACGGCATCAAATCTGGATATACATGGCGATGACCAGTGCAGCGCCAAATAGGCTACCCGATACAAACGCACACAATACCGCTTTATTCTGTTTGCTTCTCATCCTTTACTTCTCGACTTTAGAGCACGTGGAGCAACGCTGTTTGCTCCGCTCTCTTACTAAGTTGAACAGTGATAAATCCTTTCCGGTGAATCGATACGCCAAACAATCTTCGGTTCACTCTGTTGCAGACAGCGTTACGATTTTTAGCGAAAACTTAAACCACTTAGTCCAAGAAGTGTGATGACCTTAGAACAAGTTCAATGAAAGCCGACAAGGTTTACAGAGACGTGTCTATTAAAAACGGCCAGATTTATTGTGCAAAACTGTTGAGGTTCAAAAGGACTAGCAACCAGATGTCACCGTTTCAAAGCTCGGTTCTGAGCCTTCTCCCGATGCTTGGGTGTAAAGGAAATAGCATTGACCGTTCTCTAATGCATCCGCGTTTTGAGCAAAACCAATATAGAGTTTGTTCTTGCCTGGCGCCTCTGGATCAGACACCACCAAATCGCCATCAAGGTTCACCATTTCTTCAACCGAAACGTTGTCTAAATGCCCCCAAACCATCAGAGGTTCGCCATCGTCCTGCGCGCCATTTTTGTTCAAATCTAAAAAGGTATTGTCTGTTGCCGTGGAGCCAATCGATACGCCATAACCAAGCTGATACTTCGCATTGGCAATTTGGTTCGCGTTCACCACAGCGCCTCTCACGCCCTCGATCACTGCTGCTCTCGCATCACCCTGAATATTCAAAAAACGTGGCGCGGCCGTCACGGCTAAAATCCCAAGAATCACGATAACCACGACTAATTCAATTAAGGTGAAACCCTTTGCTGTTCTCATTTAAAAGCCCTGTATTTGTTGCTTAGGGCACATGTTAGAGCGGTGAAATGAGATTACTATTGGCCAACATTGGATTGGGAAATCTTACGTCGGGTTCGAGAACAATCTGACAAAGTGGCGAGGGATTAGCGACGTTTTGAGGTTCCCCAGCTAGATGCAATAAATAAGGTCGGAGAAAAACACAAAAACGGAGGCATTCGCGCCTCCGTTTCAATTTAGCATTTTCGTTGAGTTCTTGAGCTCAACAATATGAACGATCATACCGGATATTCGTGGAAACCCATTTTCTCGGAGATCACGCGGCCAGCATTGTGCAGCATGGATACGTACTCTTCACGGCGAGACTCTTCAAAGCGCACCGTTGGGAACGACATAGACACACCCGCAACCACATGCCCAAAGCGGTCATAGACAGGAACCGCGACACAATATAAGCCAGGTTCTTGCTCTTCGTTATCTTCCGCGTAATGCTGCTTACGAACTAACTCAAGCTCTTTAAGCAAAGATTTAACGTCATTATGAGTATTTTTTGTATGACAAATAAACTCAATATCTTTCAATAATTCTCTGACAAATGCTTCTTCGCGTTCCGCTAAAAGTACTTTACCAATCGCGGTACTATAGAGTGGATTGCGGCGTCCGACACGTGAGTGCATTCGCAATGAGTATTTAGCATCCAATTTATGGATGTAGATGATCGCGTCTTCATCTAATGCACCAAGGTGTAATGCTTCACCTGTTGCATCCGCGATTTTGGTCATCTCGATGTCTGCTAATTCAATAAGGTCGACATACTCTAGCGACTTCGCTCCCAATTCAAACAAGCGAATGGTTAAGCTGTACTTATCGGCTTCGTCCTCTTGGGATACATAGCCTAACGTCTTCATTGTTTGAAGAAAACGGTAAGTCGTCGCCTTCGACATCATCAATCGTTGAGACAAATCCGACACGCCAATTTCTTTCTGCTCGCCTAACGCTTCTAAGATACTAAAGACCTTTAGAACGGAAGAGACGGATTCTGGTTGTGTGTTCTTTTCTGCCATATTCTCGCTTTCCACATCAATGTTTCAGCCAGTATACCTTTAGTGTTCAAAAAAAATGAAAAGCTTTTTCAATAAAAAATCTCATTTGTATGATAAATCTTCGCTTAAAGGTGACTCACATCATAAAATTTTTAAAACACCTTTTCATTTTAGTTGATCGCATAATTTCATTTCTATAAAGTGACCTCATCTGATGGCAATAAGTCATACATTAATACTTAATTTGCATGGTAAGGAACTCATTATGATTCTCGATTCGTTCAATCTTGAAGGAAAAGTCGCTGTTGTGACTGGGTGTAATACTGGACTTGGTCAAGGTATGGCGTTGGGTTTGGCTAGCGCAGGCTGTGACATTGTCGGCGTGAACATTTCTGAACCAACAGAAACCAAACAACAGATCGAAGCGCTTGGTCGCCGCTTTTTGGATGTACGTGCGAATCTTATGGTTCTAGACGATATTCCAAGCATCATTGATCAAGCTGTTACTGCGTTTGGCAAGGTCGATATCTTGGTAAACAACGCTGGCATCATTCGTCGCAATGACGCTCTCGAATTCAGTGAGCAAGATTGGGATGACGTGATGGACATCAACGTCAAATCGGTCTTTTTTATGTCTCAAGCCGCAGCCAAGCAGTTCATTGCTCAAGGTACTGGCGGCAAGATCATTAACGTGGCGTCCATGCTTTCATTTCAAGGTGGTATCCGCGTCCCTTCATACACGGCATCGAAAAGCGGCGTGATGGGCGTAACGCGTTTGATGGCGAATGAATGGGCAAGCAAAGGTATTAACGTCAATGCAATTGCGCCGGGTTATATGGCGACTAACAACACCGCAGCTCTGCAAGCAGATGAAGAACGAAATAAAGCAATCGTCGAGCGCATCCCCGCAGAGCGTTGGGGTACACCAAAAGATCTGGCTGGGCCTTGTGTCTTCCTTGCGTCGTCTGCTTCTGATTACGTGAACGGCTATACCATCGCGGTCGATGGCGGCTGGTTAGCTCGTTAAGGAGAAAGTGATGTTTGTATTTAATAAAGACATTGCACTGGAAGATCTTGGCGATGGTATCAAACGCAAAGTTTTGGCTTACAGTGACAACATGATGAGCGTCGAAGTGTATTTCGACAAAGGTGCGGTCGGCGCTTTGCACAGTCACCCTCATGAGCAAATTACTTATGTGCTCTCCGGTGAGTTTGAATTCACCATTGGCGACGAGACGAAAGTCGTCAAAGCCGGAGATGCGCTATATAAGCAGCCGAACATCATTCATGGCTGTACCTGTTTAAGCGAAGGTGTGCTGCTCGATAACTTCACGCCTATGCGCAAAGATTTTGTCTAAATTTAAAAGATTATTATTGGAGAAACCCATGAAAATTGCACTGATGATGGAAAATAGCCAAGCGGGTAAAAACGCGATTGTGCTAAACGAACTTGAGCAAGTGGCTCGTTCACAAGAATACTCAGTATTTAACGTAGGCATGAGTGACGAAAACGATCATCACCTGACTTACATCCACCTAGGCATCATGGCGAGCATCTTAATCAACTCTAAAGCAGTGGATTTCATCGTGACTGGCTGCGGTACAGGACAAGGTGCCATGATGTCATTGAATATTCATCCAGGCATTGTTTGTGGCTACTGCTTAGATCCATCTGATGCATTCTTGTTTAATCAAATTAACAACGGCAATGCCTTATCGCTTGCGTTCGCAAAAGGTTATGGCTGGGGTGCAGAATTAAACGTTCGTTATATTTTCGAGAAAGCATTCACAACCGGAGCGCGCGGCCAAGGTTATCCACTAGAGCGAGCAGAACCACAGCAGCGAAATGCAGCCATTCTTAACGATGTGAAGTTTGCTGTCGTAAAAGAAAACTACCTCGATACGTTAAAAGCCATTGACCCAGAACTGGTGAAAACCGCAGTAAGTGGCGTGCGTTTCCAGCAATGTTTCTTTGAGCACTGCCAAGATGCGGAGATCGAAGCATTCGTACGCGAAATCTTAGCTTAATGTCTTAAATCCCGTTGTCGCTTTTCTTCCATCTTTAAGCGGCAACGGTTTTACGCATATATCTAACCACAAAATATAATCATACATATCACTCTTTCTTAGCGTGGTTCCTTTTCTAATTCCGTCCAAAAAAATCGTATCACCGCCCTATCTCCCCTCCAATAAAAATTAATTTAAAACAATACATTTCAATCACTTAATCCAAATTTCTATAAGAAAAATTATTTCTTTACTGTTTAAATAACAAAATTGAAATAGCGTTTCATTTGTCACATTTTTTGTATTTCCTGTTCGATCTTTTGTCATACATATTAAATAATAAACCAACGTTTTAAAAAACAGAAACCTTATTTTTAAAATCACTAGGGGTACAAAAATGAACATAGATATACTCGTAGTCGCCGTTTACTTTGTGTTTATGATCGCTGTCGGGATCATCTTTAAACGCTTGGCCGGTAACTCAACCAGTGACTACTTTAGAGGTGGCGGCAAGATGTTGTGGTGGATGGTAGGCGCAACGGCGTTTATGACCCAGTTCAGTGCGTGGACGTTTACCGGTGCAGCAGGCAAGGCCTTTACTGACGGCTTTCCGATCATGGTGATCTTCATGGCGAATGCGTTCGGCTTCTTGTTGTCTTGGTTATTCTTTTCGTACCGTTTCCGTCAAATGCGAGTAGTGACACCTGTAGAGGGTGTGCGCCGCCGCTTTGGTGCAACGAACGAGCAAGTGTTCACTTGGGCAACAATGCCAACCAGCATTGTTTACACGGGTATTTGGTTGAATGGCTTGGCGCTGTTCGTGAGTGCGGTATTCAAAATTGACATCGAGACCACCATCATTGTCACGGGTTTGATCGTTCTGTTTATTTCTGTGATTGGCGGCTCATGGGGCGTTGTGGCGTCAGACTTTGTCCAAATGGTTGTCATCATGGCCGTAACTGTAGTGTGTGCCGTAGCGGCGATCATTAAGATCGGTGGCCCAAGTAACTTGATCGAGCAGTTCCCTACCGATTCAATCATGGGACCGGGTATGAACTACCCATTGCTGTTCGTCGCTTGGTTTATCTTCATGTTCGTTAAGCAGTTGCAAAACATCAACAACATGCAGGACTCTTACCGTTTTCTTACTGCAAAAGATTCTATCAACGCACGTAAAGCGGCTCTGCTTGCCTTTGTGTTGATGCTTGTTGGCCCTGCGATTTGGTTTATGCCTCCTTGGGTAACTGCAGTTATCTACCCAGACGCAGCACTTGCGCACGTCGATGCGCTTGGCGGAAAAGCAGCAGATGCGGTTTACCTTGTGTTTGTAGAACGTGTGATGCCTGTCGGCATGGTTGGCCTACTTATGTCTGCCGTGTTTGCAGCCACCATGTCTTCAATGGATTCAGGCCTTAACCGAAATGCAGGTGTTTTCGTTCGTAACTTCTACAACCCAATCATCAATAAAGATGCGTCCGAACGTCAGCTTATGCGTGTCAGCCAAGCGGTCACCATTGTGTTTGGTGTACTGATCATCATGGTCGCATTGTTCATCAATTCATTGCGTGGTTTGAGCTTATTCGACGCAATGATGTACGTGAGTACCCTACTTCAAATGCCGATCTTGGTGCCGTTATTCTTCGGCATGTTCATCAAGAAAACACCGGATTGGGCTGCATGGGCAACGCTTGCTGTTGGTATGGTGGTCTCTTATCTCGTGAGTTTTGTAATCACTCCAGACGTTATCGCTAACATGCTAAATCTTGAAAATGGCTTCACCAGTCGTGAAGCGTCTGACCTGATTGTCATGAATGGCATCATCGGTCATCTACTGATTACAGGTGGCTTCTTCTGCTTAACTACTAAGTTCTACAAGGCACCTCAAGAAGCGCGCGCAAAAGAGCTTTCGGAATTTTGGACGGATGTTGATACACCAGTGGTGGAAGCTGAGGGGCAAGATGAAGTGGATCGTCAACAACGAAGCATGCTTGGCAAACTGATCTTGGTGTTTGGTACTTTGGTTATCGCCATGGTGTTGATTCCAAATCCATTCTGGGGATGCATGGCCTTCCTATTCTGTGGTGGCGTTGTTCTTACCGTTGGTGCCTTGCTTCTTAAGAGCGCCAAGAAAACTGAATTACTGTCGACACGATTACAACACTAATTCTCGTTTGAATTCAGACCTTGGAGGCTCGAAGGGTTGAGCCTCCTACATTCACAACGAACAACAGATAAGTCTTGAGTCAGTCATTTTTTGCAGAGTGACTCGCTGAATACTTTTGAGGTAAGAACCATGAATCAAGCTTACATTCACGATAATTTTCTTCTCTCCAGCCCACTTGCTCAGGATCTGTATCATCGCTTTGCCGCACCGATGCCGATCATAGACTTTCACAATCACCTTGAAGCAAAAGACATTTGGCAGGACACAAAACACGAGAACCTCACCCAAGCATGGCTTAATAGCGATCACTATGTGTGGAGAGCGATGCGAAGTAACGGAATCGACGAGCACTACATCACTGGTGATGCAACGGACACAGAAAAGTTCGCCAAATGGTGCGAAGCCGTGCCTTACTTGATTGGCAATCCTCTTTATCAATGGTCTCATCTGGAGTTAAAACGTTTCTTTGATTGTGACTTATTACTCAATCCAGACAATCAACAAGACATCTGGGGGTTAAGCCACCAGCAATTCAAACAAGGAAACAACAGTACTCGTGATGTGCTGGAACAATTAAACGTCGAAACCTTGTGTACCACGGATTCGCCTTTATCCAACCTAGAGCACCATCTCGCCCTGAAAGAATCTGACTTTAAGGTGCAAGTGTTACCGACGTTCCGTGCTGACGAGTTGTTTTGTTTCAACCAAACCGACAAGTTTCATGCGCTACTCACACACTTATCGAAGCTAACCGCTACCTCAATTGGCACTTACCAAGATTATCTTTGTGCAATCCAAACAAGGCTAGATGCCTTTCATGAAGTGGGTTGTCGTTTATCTGATTTGGGCTTACCAAGCGTAAGCTTTGAACCATGCAGTGAAGAGCAAGCAGAACTCATCTTCCAACAGCTTCTACAAAACCAAGCGATTACCCAAACGGCACTTGTTCAACTGACATCCAGATTGTTTTTCGAGCTAGGCCAACGTTACTACCAACTCGGCTGGAGCATGCAACTTCACATAGGCGTTTTGATGAACGTCAATGAGAGACGCAAAGCGCAACTTGGTGGAGGAACCGGATTTAGCGTCATTAACAGTGAATCGTATGCCCATGCCCTTTCCCAGTTACTGAGTGAACTGGATCGAAGTTCGTGTTTGCCTAATACGGTACTCTTTAATCTCAACCCTAACGACAACCCAGTACTAAGCTGCATGGCGGGTGCGTTTCAGGACAGCGATACTGTCGCAGGGAAGATTCAATTTGGTGCGGCATGGTGGTTTAACGATCATAAAGACGGCATGGAATCTCAACTGACAACACTCAAAAATCTCGGTGCGCTCGGACGTTTTATCGGCATGCTGACAGACTCTCGCAATGTCTTCTCTTTTAGCCGACATGAATATTTTCGCCGAGTATTGTGCAACCTCTTAGCAAAATGGGTCGAGGAAGGAGAAATACCTAACGACGAACCATTACTCAAACAAACCATAGAGAACATTTGTTACTACAACGCCAAACGCTACTTTCGCTTCAATTCTGATCAAGGCTTAGAGGGGTAATCGCCATGCTGCAATTTTCAAACAAAGAAATGGAGAACATTCGTCATCGCGCAACGCCTTCTGTCATCAAAGCGCTTATTGAAGATAACCAAATTGTACTTAATCACGAAGTCCTAGTTCCTGAAGACGGACGCGCGACTTGGAACCTATTCTATTATTGCCCTGAACATGGGGTGAGACTGACTTGGGATCGAAATAAGCCAACGTCTCATTGCTGCCCTGTTGATGGCAAAACATTTACTGATGAGCCGTACGACGGTGCATGGTGGCGCTGGTTAAATGGGTTAAACGCCAAGGCGTGTTATGACTTGGGACTACTGTGGCATCTGACCAATGAAGACCGTTATCTAGAGAAAGTGAAACAAATACTGCTCCAGTATGCAAAATACTACCCAGACTACGAGGTACACGGTGGCATACCATACAATGGCCCAGGCAAAGCAAATGCACAAACCTTGTGTGAGGCGAACTGTCATCTTGATTTCGCTCGAGGCTATGACTTCATCAAGCAAGCTCTAACGCCAGAACAGCAAGCCTATATCGAACTGCGATTACTGCGAGAGGGTGCGGATTTTCTGGTGGAACATCGCACCGCTCAGCTGCATAACCATGAGATGAAGATAAACGCGACCATCGGTGTGATTGGCCTTATTCTTGATGAACAACGTTATCTCGATTTCGCACTCAACACCGAATACGGACTGCACTATCAGCTAGAACATGGTTGTATCGGAGAAGGCATGTGGTTTGAAGGCTCGATCCACTATCACTACTACGCGTTACAAGCCTTGCTGAATTTCGAGAAAATGGCACATCAAACCCCATACTCTGTCAGCTCGAATCCTAACTACTTAAAGTTACTGAAATTCCCGCTACAGTTGGTAATGAACACCGGTGATTTCCCTCGCTTGAACGATTGTATTGCAGGACAAGAAAAGCTCACTCATGCTCACTTGTTTGAATTTGCCTACAAGCAAACACCGTGTGAAGAATTTGCTCGTGCCTTAGCCAGCATCTATCAAAACATCAGTCGCGATAACATCAACGCTTTGCTCTATGGCGTGGATGAACTTCCTCAAGTTAGCCCGTTACTTTGTTACTCAACACATAGCGAAGCAGTTGGCTTGACCATTGCCCATCATCAAACATTGAATAATGCTCTGTTGTACAAGCACGCACCGTATGGCGGTGAGCACGACCATTATGACCGACTCGGCTTTATCCTAACGCGTAATGGCAAAGAGATTTTGCCAGATTTAGGCACGACAGGTTATGGTGCAGAACTGCATTACGGCTATTACAAAAACACCGCAACACACAATACACTGGTGGTGAATCAGCAAAACCAATCCCCAATCCACCCGCAATTACTGGGTTTTACACAAACTGAGAATTACACCACCATCGATGCCGTTGTGGATTGGTCACACCCAGAAGCCAGTGTCGATAGCCATACTATCGTGCAATGGGACAAAGAGGCGTATCAAGATGTAGTGTTCCGTCGTGCCTTCATTTGGCTTGATGATGTCGCCATTGAGCTAAATACGATTCTTAACCCACACAACCAACAATTGGATCTGACTTATCACGTTCGAGGTGAACATCTTCTTCAACTAGAAAACGGGGCTTGGGAGCCAATTACGAACCCACTATCCGGAGCTTTAGCACGGATGACGAATACACAGATGAGCGAACCAAACACGGCATTCTCTCTTAATTATGAAATAGAGGGTCAAACAGAATTTCGTCAACACATCTACGCTGACTCACCTGTTGAAGTGCTCATTGGTAATGCACCAGACAATCCAGCAACGTCCGATCTCGCTTATTCCTTGGTTCGCTCTCATGGGCACAAGTTGAATACCTTAGTGCTTCATGATCTTTCGGAACAGAGTAACTACAACGTCAATGACGTAACTTGGGGTGAGGAAAGTATCTACTTCGTTCTATCGAACACGAACGGCAGTGAACACATCAACTGCACCAGAATCATGTATGACTTTAAATCGGCAAGAATCACCATGTTTGAGCAGATGTCATAATAATCTCCATCAAAACAAGGCTAGCTAAATGCTGGCCTTGTCTCTTTAAATATTCCTTTCTATACATGACCTTCCAATTGCAAATAAGCGCGCGTTATAAGCAGACGCTTGAAGAATGACGCTGATCATCTTTTGAACAAAATCCCGAAATATAACGTAAAACCGCAAGGGCGAAATACGCAACCTGTAACTAAACTTTGGGAACACTAACCCCAGTTAGGGAGCAAGAGATGAGCGACAAAAACAATCACTCCAAATGTCCTGTCATGCATGGAGCGAACACCAACCAACAGGCAGCTGAATTCAATTGGTGGCCGAAAACCCTCAACCTCGACATTCTTCATCAACACGACCAAAAAACCGACCCAATGGGCGCGAATTTTAATTATGCCGATGCTTTTAACTCTCTCGATTTAGAGGAAGTGAAAAAAGACCTAAAAGATCTGATGACCGACAGCCAAGATTGGTGGCCAGCAGACTGGGGTCATTACGGTGGCTTGATGATTCGTATGGCGTGGCACTCTGCGGGTACTTATAGAATTGCAGATGGTCGTGGTGGTGCAAGCCGAGGTAATCAACGTTTTTCTCCACTCAACAGTTGGCCAGATAACGGCAACCTAGATAAAGCACGTCGCCTACTTTGGCCAATCAAAAGAAAATACGGCAACAAATTGTCTTGGGCCGATTTGATGATTCTTGCTGGTAACATGGCTTATGAATCCATGGGCTTTAAAACGTTTGGTTTTGCTGGCGGTCGTGAAGACATTTGGCATCCTGAAAAAGACATCTACTGGGGCGCAGAAAAAGAGTGGTTGCAACCAAGTGGCGGCGAGAACAATCGTTACTCTGGTGAACGCGATCTAGAAAACCCGCTTGCAGCGGTAATGATGGGTTTGATTTACGTAAACCCTGAAGGGGTCGATGGCAAACCTGACCCAATCAAAACCGCACACGATATGCGTGTCACCTTTGCGCGTATGGCAATGAACGATGAAGAAACCGTTGCGCTCACCGCGGGTGGTCACACGGTAGGTAAAGCACATGGTAATGGCGATGCTTCCCTACTCGGCCCTGAACCCGAAGGCGCAGAAATCGAAGACCAAGGCTTTGGTTGGCTCAACAAAACCTCTCGCGGCATAGGACGTGATACCGTCACCAGTGGTGTGGAAGGTGCGTGGACCACTAACCCAACCAAATGGGATAACGGTTACTTCCACTTGTTGTTCACTTACGACTGGTGGGTTACTAAGAGCCCAGCGGGTGCTGCTCAGTGGGAGCCGGTGAACATCAAAGAAGAAGACATGCCGGTGGATGTGGAAGACCCAAGCATCCGTCGTAACCCAATGATGACCGACGCGGATATGGCGCTTAAGTTTGATCCGGAATACCGCAAGATTGCAGAGCGTTTCCGTGATGATCCTAAGTACTTCGAAGATTGTTTCGCTCGCGCTTGGTTTAAACTGACTCACCGCGATTTAGGCCCTAAATCTCGTTACCTCGGCCCTGATGTGCCAGCAGAAGATTTGATTTGGCAAGATCCCGTGCCACCTGTCTCTTACCACCTATCTGAAGAGAACATCGACGCGCTCAAGATGGCGATTCTCAATAGCGAATTGAGCATTGCTGAGCTGGTTTCTACCGCATGGGACAGCGCTCGTACTTACCGTGGTTCTGACCGTCGCGGTGGTGCTAATGGCGCACGACTTCGTCTTGCTCCGCAAAAAGATTGGGTGGGTAACGAGCCAGAAAGATTGCAGAGAGTATTGAGCGTGCTCGACGATATTCGCACCACACACAACTCGCCAATTAGCATGGCGGATTTGATTGTGCTGGCGGGTGGCGTAGGTATCGAGAAAGCGGCATCCAACGCAGGTATGAATATCTCCGTGCCATTTAGCCAAGGACGTGGAGATGCAACGGACACTATGACCGATTCCGATTCGTTCGATGTGCTTGAACCAATTCACGATGGCTTCCGCAACTGGCTGAAATCCGATTACATCGTAACGGCTGAAGAGCTCTTATTGGAAAGAAGCCAATTGATGCAACTGACCGCTGTCGAGATGACGGTGCTCATTGGTGGTATGCGTGTTCTTGGCACCAATTATGGTGGTACAAGCCAAGGTGTATTCACCGATAACGTCGGCGCACTGACCAACGATTTCTTCGTTAACCTCACTGATATGAGCTACACATGGCATCCAACCGGTGACAACGAGTATGAAATCCGCGAACGCGCTTCTGGCCAAACCAAATGGACTGCGTCACGTGTCGACTTAGTATTCGGCTCTAACTCGGTACTACGCTCTTACGCTGAAGTTTACGCTCAGGACGACAACAAAGAGAAGTTTGTCCAAGACTTTGTCACAGCTTGGGTGAAAGTGATGAACAACGATCGCTTCGACTTATAAAGAGCGCGCTTTTATCCATTATCTTCCAAAAGAGCTGATGACCTCAGCTCTTATTTTTTCATCCTAACTGTCACTGATTCCTTCCTCTCCCCCTAGATAAATTGTAATACAATTAACATTATTCACTGAACAAACATTTGCGTAGTTAAAGCGAATCTCTTGGTTATATTTGGCATAGATACACTTATTATTTGAGACACTAAAACCCGCTAGAAACCAAGAAAAATCGAGCCAATAGCCAAACCAACCTCTCACTTTTGCCAAAAAACATCGATAAAACCTTATTCATTGCATTTTCCGATTGCAAAATCCAACTGAGGACTTAAGATAAAGCCATATAATCATACAATACGATATTTGGAGTCTGATATGACAAAACCTGTCATTGGTTTCATCGGCCTTGGTCTGATGGGTGGAAACATGGTTGAGAACCTACAAAACCGTGGTTACGAATTAAACGTAATGGATTTGAATAAAGACGCTGTGGCAGCTTGTGTTGCTCGCGGCGCTAAAGCGGCAAACACACCTAAAGAACTTGCTGAAGCAAGTGACATCGTAATGCTGTGTCTAACGACTTCTGAAGTTGTAGAAAAGATCGTTTACGGTGAAGAAGGTATTCTAGCGGGTATCAAAGAAGGCGCGACTTTGATCGACTTCGGTACTTCTATCCCAGCTTCGACTCGTAAGATCGGTACTGATCTTGCTGCGAAAGGCGCAGGCATGATTGATGCGCCTCTTGGCCGTACTCCAGCTCACGCGAAAGATGGTCTACTAAACATCATGGCTGCTGGCGACATCGAAACGTTCAACAAAGTTAAGCCAGTGCTTGATGAACAAGGCGAAAACGTATTCCACCTTGGTGCTCTTGGTTCTGGTCACGTAACTAAGCTCGTGAACAACTTCATGGGCATGACAACAGTAGCAACTATGTCTCAGGCGTTCGCTGTTGCTAAGCGTGCTGGCGTTGATGGCCAACAGCTATTCGACATCATGTCTGCAGGTCCATCAAACTCACCATTTATGCAGTTCTGTAAGTTCTACGCTGTAGACGGCGAAGAGAAGCTAGGTTTCTCAATCGCAAACGCAAACAAAGATCTAGGTTACTTCCTAGAAATGGTTAAAGATCTAGGTACTGAGTCTCTTATTGCTGAAGGTACTTCTAAGAGCCTTCAAGCAGCGGTAGACCAAGGCCTTGGTCAAAACGACGTTCCAGTTATCTTTGACTACTTTGCTGAACTAGAAGGTTAATAACCCTTTCTAAACCAAATTTTCTAAGCCTTGCTCACCTAGTAGCAAGGCTTTTTTTGTTCTTCTTCTTCCATTCTTCCATTCTTCCATTCTTTATTTTTCTGCGCTCTAACGGTGGCATCAAAAAGCTAGTCGACGCATTCCAAACAAATCGTAAGCCCAGCCTTTAAAAACAAGCCGTCGCCGAACGGGTTATATTGGCGCTAATGTTTTAACAGGCGAGAGCCAACATTTCGCAGCAAATGCCTAGATGTGAGGAATAGCATTGAAGTTAAAATTTACAAGCCGCCCTTCTTTCCAATGCAATTGTTATCTGCATTAAATATCAGCGGCACCTGAACATACCTATCCTAGGGCACATGATGATGTTTATCAGGCGGGCTTGGCATGAAAGAAGATGACCATAAATATGGTGGCTATACCAAACAAGTCGTGCTGCGCTTTAGGCCAATTGGCGTTAGCGACAACGCTTGGCTCAAGTACTTGCGACATTGGTTGCCGAGCCAACAAATTATCCACCCAATTTTAGCTCCTAAGGCCTCTCACAAAGCGACGCAGAAAACGGGCCCGACTGTGGTATTACCGCCAAGATGCGTCTTTCTGGTTTCGATTTATACACACACGGAAAATTCAGAACCACAACCAAACAGGATCTTAACCTTTTAAGCAGTGACTTCGGTGAACTACCCAGACACGATCATCACCGCTGAGTTTGATCCGCTACGTAACGAAGGCGAACAGCTCTACAAACTCATGCTCTCTTATGGTGTCGAAGTCTGAAGGGAACGTTACTTGGGGCCATTCATAGCTTCTCTCAACTTTCTGAAGTAAGTGGTTCAGCAAGACGCGGCATCACTGCGGTTTCAAACCAAACCGAGCATTCCCCATTACTACTGATTTGAAATGAAGTACTTCCCAATGTCTAATGACAACTGGGCGAATTGGGCAAAGAATCAAAAAGCAGGATCTGTGTAGAGAGGCAAGCCGACAAATAGAAAAAATCCCACAGTGATGACACCGTGGGATTTTTATTAGAAAGAGTGAGTTAAGTGGGACTTAGCTTTTCGCGTTAGCTAACTTTGGGCTTTTAGGCCCTCGTGCTGCGTTCACCAATAGAACACCCACCGAGAGAACAATCGCACCACACAAGATAAACAGTAGTCGACCTGATGGTTCGTTTGGAATCAGAGCCATCGCTAGGATACCGAAGCCCGCTACGCTGATAAGCTTACCAAGCATGCCGCGCTGTTTTGTATCTAGGTTCTGCTGCTCTTCGCTGTCAGCCACAAGAGGCGTGTTCCAGTTTTCGAACAATTGATCCACTTCTTTCTCACGTTCAGGCGATAAGCCTTTGTAGAAACGTGTTGTCAGTAGGAAGAATCCACCAGTGAAGACAACGTGTGCTGCTAGGCTCAAGCCAACTTTCAGGTCAGCCCACTCACGTGCTGTAAACGCTTGCTCTAGACCGAATAGGCGCTCCACGTCTTCTGCTTGTAGTGAGATACCGAAGATGTAAGAAACAAAGCCACCAACAACCAGTGTTGCCCAACCAGCCCAGTCCGGCGTCTTACGAATCCACATACCAAGTAGTACAGGAATCAACATTGGGAAGCCAATCAATGCGCCCACGTTCAGTACGATATCGAATAGGCTCAAGTGACGTAGTGAGTTAATGAATAGACCGATACCAATGATGATGAAACCCATCACGATAGTCGTTGCTTTACTCACGATAACCAGCTCTTTTTGTGACGCTTGTGGACGCACAATCGGGCTGTAGAAGTTCATCACGAAGATACCCGCGTTACGGTTAAGACCAGAGTCCATTGAAGACATGGTCGCCGCAAACATTGCTGACATCAGAAGACCCACCATACCCGCTGGCATTACGTTTTGTACGAATGCTAGGTAAGCTGCATCACCACCTACTGAGCCGTATTGCTCTGCGAAATCAGGCATAAATGCCGCAACGTACCAAGGTGGTAGGAACCAAATGATAGGACCAACAATCATCAGCACACATGCAAGACCTGCTGCTTTACGTGCGTTTTCACTGTCTTTTGCACATAGGTAACGGTAAGCGTTGATGCTGTTGTTCATTACCCCGAACTGTTTAACAAAGATGAACACTACCCAAAGGATAAAGATACTGACGTAGTTCAGGTTGTTACCCAGCATGAAGTCGCCGTGGAAGTTAGACACGATGTTGCCAATACCGCCACCGTGGAAGTATGCCGCCACCGCACAAGTGATCGTCACTGCCATGATAACCAACATCTGCATAAAGTCAGATGCAACAACCGCCCAAGAGCCGCCCGTTACCGCCATTAGCATTAGCACTAAACCCGTAACGATGATGGTCGCTTCCATAGGAATGTTGAAGACCGCTGCCACGAAAATCGCAAGACCATTCAACCAAATACCGGCTGAGATCAAGCTGTCTGGCATACCAGCCCAAGTGAAGAACTGCTCTGAAGTCTTACCGAAACGTTGACGAATTGCTTCAATCGCCGTCACTACACGTAGTTGGCGGAACTTTGGAGCAAAGTAGAGGTAGTTCATGAAGTAGCCAAATGCGTTGGCTAAGAATAGGATTACAACAACGAAACCGTCGTTGAACGCGCGTCCTGCGGCACCTGTAAACGTCCATGCTGAAAATTGCGTCATGAAGGCGGTAGCACCTACCATCCACCATAACATCTTACCGCCCCCTCGGAAGTAGTCACTGGTTGAGGTAGTGAACTTACGGAACATCCAACCAATTGCAACTAAGAAGAAGAAGTAGGCAAGAACAACAAGAGTATCAATAGTCATTTTTTCAGCCTTTCAAGTTTGATCATTTTCTAACGCCTAGACTACTCTGTTCATTATTTTATTTGTACTACAATAAGCTTTAATTGTGATCTGGAACATAAGTTATTTCATTGAAAAATTGGCGACAAAGCCTTTACTTTATAGGGATACTGGCATTCAAAGTCAGAATAACCACCACTCAACAAGTAATTATATTGTAATACAAATAATCTATTGCAAATTCATTAAAGTATGGAATATTTTTCTTCTTCATGCTTTGTCTGAAGATCAAAAATGCGTGGTATTTCTTTGAGGGAAACGTAATGAGATGTTTCGAAGGAATTGGATAGAAAGTGGGATTTAGATGAATGTAACAAGCAAGATCCCCGACTCGCTCCTTCGTCGCTCTCGAGGATGACGCTAGGAAGTTCAGCGCTTTCCATTTCCACCTCCCTAACCCAATACCTCAATTCTCATTTTTCCTCCCTAGCCCTCCCCGCCATTTCCTAGAAGGAGGAACGACTGAATAGGAAGTCTCTTTTCTGGTTTCTTTATTTCGCCTATTTCAAACAAAAAAAGCGAGCCCTAAGGCTCGCTCTATATTCTATTCGCTAGTTTTATCGGGGTGTTACGACACTTATGCTACGTGAGCTACTGCGTCGCGAACCAGTGTACCTAGTTCATCCCACTTACCTTCATCAATAAGTTTTGTTGGCACCATCCAAGTACCGCCACATGCCAGCACTGAAGGGATAGACAAATACTCGTCTACGTTACCTAGGCTCACGCCACCTGTTGGCATGAATTTCACTGGGTAAACCGCCGTTAATGCTTTAAGCATACCTACGCCGCCAGATGGCTCAGCAGGGAAGAACTTAAGTGTACGCAGACCCATTTCCATCGCTTGCTCAACTAGGCTTGGGTTGTTTACGCCAGGTACGATAGCCACGCCTTTGTCTAGGCAGTATTGAACCGTGCGAGGGTTAAAACCTGGGCTTACGATAAAGTCCACACCAGCTTCGATCGCTTGGTCAACTTGCTCGTTAGTTAGGATCGTACCTGCACCGATCAGCATTTCTGGGAACTCAGCGCGCATCGCACGAATCGCTTCTGCAGCACACTCTGTGCGGAACGTGATTTCTGCGCAAGGCATACCGTTTTCAACCAAAGTGCGGCCTAGAGGAATCGCATCTTCTGCTTTGTTGATGGCAATAACAGGAATTACTTTTAGGTTTGCTAATTGTTCGTTTAATGTCGTCATAAGAGTGTACTCGTCGTCGTTAACTTGAGTTCAATAAATCACTGCGGAGCGCCGATTACTCAACGCTCCGCAAAAGAATTACAAAGGAAGATCTGGCATCACTTCACGTGGAATGATGGCACCTTTATGTTGAATTACCGCGCCAGCCATACAGTGGCCAGAGTAAGCCGATTCAGCTGCATTGCCGCCAGTCAAACGCTTCGCTAAGAAGCCTGCACTGAAAGAATCACCTGCCGCTGTTGTATCAATCACGTTGTCGACTTTGTTTGGCGCCACGTATTGCGCTTCGCCATTCGCCACAACCAAGCAATCTTTGCTGCCACGTTTGATGATGATTTCATCCACGCCCAGTGCAGAGGTTCTCTCAAAGCATTGTTCTAAATGCTCATCACCGTAAAGCATTTGCTCATCTTCAAATGTGAGCAGTGCGATATCTGTGTGCTTAAGGATCTTAAGGTACCAAGACATAGCATTCTCGCGGCTTTCCCACAATTTAGGGCGGTAGTTGTTATCGAAAATAACCTTACCACCTTGTGCCTTGAAGCGCTCAAGGAAGCCAAACAGTTGCGTCTTACCTTCTTCAGTAAGGATCGCTAATGTAATACCGCTTAAGTAAACCGCATCGTACGAGTAAAGTTTGTCGACTAATAGCGGAGACTCGTTTTGTTCGAATAGGAACTTAGCGGCCGCTTCGTTACGCCAGTAGTGGAAGTAACGTTCGCCAGTTTCATCGGTTTCGATATAGTAGATACCTGGTTGCTTTTCTTTAACAGAAAGAACCAGACTAGTATCGATGCCCTCTTCTTGCCATGCTGATAGCATTTCTTGGCTAAAAGGATCGTTACCCAAAGCCGTTACATAGCTGGTTTTAATATCGTGAGCTTTGGTCAAACGAGATAAATACAGTGCGGTATTCAACGTATCACCACCGAATGACTGCTTTAGCTGACCTTCCTTCTTCTGTAGCTCAACCATACATTCGCCAATGACCGCGATGTTTAATGATTTCATGTTGTCACCTTAGCAACTGAGGTTGCGCTATAGATTATTTTAAGAAGTCTTCACGAGCTGGGTTGAAGATATCTAGAAGAATGCTGTCTTGCTCTAGTGCAACCGCACCGTGCATCATGTGCTTACGAGCAAAGTATGCGTCGCCTTCTTTTAGTACTTTCTTCTCGCCTTCGATTTCCGCTTCAAAGCTGCCACGTACTACGTAACCGATTTGATCGTGGATTTCGTGAGTATGCGGAGCGCCAATCGCACCTTTATCAAAACATAGGTGAACCGCCATTAGGTCATCTGTGTAAGCAACAATTTTACGTTTGATACCACCGCCTAGCTCTTCCCACGGGTTCTCATCTAATACAAAGAAAGAATTCATCGTCATACTCCTAAAAAGTCTCTATTAAAGCGAACCCTACGGCACTTCATTCTTAACCATGCTTTTATTAAAAGGTTCTCTTAAAAAAGCGTCGTATTGATAAAAGTGAAACGCGCAGCGAAAGGGTCTGCTGTCGAATTGGTAACGAGCATATCCGATCTATTTTAATTGTCATACAATATATCTAAAAATATGTGATATTCATCAAACGGTGCTCGTTAAAGTATTCCACTTAACGATTGATAACGCCGAAACATCAGTCACAACAAGGATTACCACAGCTATATAAATCAATAAGTTAACTAAATTCGCGTGATTTCACTCTCCCTTTTTGCCACAAAAACTACACCCAAACTTAATATTGTATTACTTTATAGAAAGTTTAAGAAAACAACACACTTCATCTGAGGGTGGTAAAGAAATGACTACACAACCGATTTTGTTGACTGAAGCAGAAGTCGAACTACTAAGAAAGGAAGTCGGAAAGCCGAGCTTAATGGGTAAATCCATTGAAGCGAATCGCAAGGAACTTGAAGCCTTTATGCGTCTGCCTTTAGACGTACCAGGTCACGGCGAAGCGGGTGGCTACGAGCACAACCGCCACAAACAAAACTATACCTACATGAATTTAGCGGGTCGTTTGTTCTTGATCACTCAAGAAGAAAAGTACGCGCAGTTCGTTAAAGATCTTCTCGCTATTTACGCAGAGAAGTACCTCACTTTTGATTTCCACGTACAGAAAAACACTAACCCAACAGGTCGTCTTTTCCACCAGATCCTTAATGAACACTGTTGGTTAATGTTTACTAGCCTTGCTTACTCTTGCGTGGCATCAGTGATGACAGAAGAAGAGCGCACAGCTGTTGTTGAGCGCATTTTCGAACCAATGCTAGACATGTTCACAGTGAAATACGCGCACGATTTCGACCGTATTCACAACCACGGTATCTGGGCAGTTGCGGCTGTTGGTATCTGTGGTCTAGCCATTGGCAAACCTGAATATCTAGAGATGTCGGTATACGGTCAAGATCGTGATGATACCGGTGGCTTCCTAGCGCAAATCTCACAGTTGTTCGCCCCTTCTGGTTACTACATGGAAGGTCCGTACTACCATCGTTATGCGATTCGTCCAACTTGTGTATTTGCAGAAGTAGTACACCGTCACATGCCTGAAGTAGACATCTACAACTACAAAAACAAAGTGATTGGCAACACAGTACAAGCGATGCTGGCAACGGCTTACCCGAATGGTGAGTTCCCTGCCCTAAACGATGCATCTCGTACCATGAGCATTACCGACATGGGTGTTCAAGTTGCAGTGAGTGTTTACAGCAAGCACTACGGCTTGGATGACAACATCCTAGGCATGGCGAAGATTCAAAACGCCGTTTGGATGCACCCTTGTGGTCTTGAGCTTTCTCAAGCTTACGATAAAGCCATCGCAGACCGTGAAATCGGTATGCCTTTCTGGCCAAGTGTGGAACTTAACGAAGGTCCAACTGGTAACAACGGAGCACAAGGCTTTATCCGTATGCAGGATAAAACCGGTGATGTGTCACAGCTTGTGATGAACTACGGTCAACACGGCATGGGACATGGTAACTTCGATACGCTTGGCATTACCTTCTTCAACCGTGGTCAAGAAGTACTGCGTGAATACGGCTTCTGTCGCTGGGTAAACGTAGAGCCTAAATTCGGCGGTCGTTACCTAGACGAAAACAAATCGTACGCACGTCAAACTATCGCGCACAACGCGGTAACGATTGATGAGCAATGTCAGAATGGTTTCGATGTAGACCGCGCTGATTCGGTGCATGGTTTGCCTCACTTCTTCAAAGTAGAAGGCACTGAGATCAACGGTATGAGTGCGTTTGCGAGCGACCATTACCCGAATACAGACATGCAACGCAGTGTGTTCATGCTTAACCTAGATGAGCTTGAAGCACCGCTACTGCTAGACCTTTACCGCATCGAAGGTGAAGGCGAGCATCAGTACGACTACTCTCATCAATACGATGGTCAAATCGTACGTACTAACTTCGATTACCAAAGCTTTGGTGAACTGAGCACGCTTGGCGATGACTTCGGTTACCAGCACCTTTGGAAAGTAGCAAGCGGCAAAACGCAAGATACGGCGTTGGTTAGCTGGCTACAAAACAACACCTACTACACTTGGTTAGGCACTAGCAGCAGCGCGAAACAAAACGGTGATAATGAAGTGATCTTCACTCGCACTGGCGCTAATGACCCAAGCTTTAACCTACGTAGCGAACCAGCATTCATTCTGCGCAGCAAGGGCGAATCGACGCTATTTGCTTCTGTGCTAGAAACACACGGCTACTTCAACGAAGAGTTTGAGCAGTCGGTGAATGCACGTGGTCAGGTGAAAGATATCCGCGTCGTGGGTTACAACGCCGTTGGCAGCATCGTAGAAATCACGACTGAGAAATCACTGGTTACTGTGATGATCAGCAATGTGTTAGGCGCTGACGACCAAACCCCACACCAAGTAGAAATGAACGGTAAAACCTACAGCTGGAATGGCTTCTACTCTCTAGAAGTGAACGCATTCGGGCAGGAGAAATAATAATGAGCTACCAAACCCAGTCTTACCAACCGCTATTAATGAACTTTGAAGAAGCGGCAGAACTAAGCAAAGCACTTGGCACGGATAGCCTATTAGGAAATGCATTAGCACGTGACATCAAACAAACTGACGCTTACATGGCCGAGGTGGGTATTGAAGTTCCAGGTCACGGCGAAGGCGGCGGTTACGAGCATAACCGTCACAAGCAAAACTACATCCACATTGATCTAGCGGGTCGCCTATTCCTTATCACTGGCGAACAGAAGTACCGCGATTACATCGTGGACATGCTAACGGCTTACGCGAAGGTATACCCGACGCTAGAGAGCAACACCAGCCGTGACTCTAACCCTCCGGGTAAGATCTTCCACCAAACTCTGAACGAGAACATGTGGATGCTATACGCGTCTTGTGCGTACAGCTGCATTTACCATACGTTGGAAGAAGAGCAAAAGACACTGATTGAAAACGACCTGTTCAAACAAATGATTGAGCTGTTCGTAGTCACTTACGGTCACGACTTCGACATCGTACACAACCACGGTTTGTGGGCAGTAGCAGCAGTAGGTATCTGTGGTTACGCAATTAACGACCAAGAAGCGGTAGACAAAGCGCTTTACGGCTTGAAGCTGGACAAAGTTAGCGGCGGCTTCCTCGCTCAGCTAGACCAACTGTTCTCGCCAGATGGCTACTACATGGAAGGTCCTTACTACCACCGTTTCTCGCTGCGTCCAATCTACCTATTCGCAGAAGCGATTGAACGTCGCCAGCCTGAGCTTGGTATTTACGAGTTCAACGACTCGGTAATCAAGACCACGTCTTACGCAGTATTTAAGACGGCATTCCCAGATGGTACTTTGCCAGCATTGAACGATTCATCGAAGACGATTTCGATCAACGATGAAGGCGTAATCATGGCCACGTCTGTGTGTTACCACCGTTACGAACAAACTGAAACACTACTTGGCATGGCTGACCACCAGCAAGATGTTTGGGTTCATATCTCAGGCAAGACATTGTCTGACGCAGTTGCAACAACAGACAACATCAAACCGTTCAACTGGGGTAGCCTATTCGTAACAGACGGCCCAGAAGGCGAAAAAGGCGGCGTAAGCATTCTTCGTCACCGTGACGAGCAAGACGACGACACCATGGCGCTTATCTGGTTTGGTCAACACGGCAGCGATCACCAGTACCACTCTGCACTAGACCACGGTCACTACGATGGTCTGCACCTGAGTGTGTTTAACCGCGGTCATGAAGTGCTGCACGATTACGGCTTTGGTCGCTGGGTAAACGTTGAGCCTAAATTTGGCGGTCGTTACATCCCAGAGAACAAGTCTTACTGTAAGCAGACAGTCGCGCACAACACAGTAACAGTTGACCAAAAGACACAAAACAACTTCGACACGGCTCTAGCGGAATCAAAATACGGTTCTAAGCATTTCTTCAAAGCGGACGATGAAAAACTGCAAGGCATGAGCGGTCGTATTTCTGGTTACTACAACGGCGTAAACATGCAACGCAGCATCATTCTTGCTGAATTGCCAGAATTCGAAAAACCACTTGTGATTGATGTTTACCGCATCGAAGCAGATCAAGAGCACCAATACGACCTGCCAGTGCACCACTCTGGTCAAATCATCCGTACGGATTTTGAATACGATGTAGAAAGCACGCTGCGTCCAATGGGCGAAGACAACGGTTACCAACACCTATGGAATGTAGGTTCAGGCCAAGTTCAAAACAGCTCGCTTGTAAGCTGGTTGCACGACAACAGCTACTACTCGCTAATCACAAGCGCAACGAACGGCGGCAAAGTGTTCTTCACTCGCACAGGCGCAAATGATCCAGACTTCAACTTGAAGAGCGAACCAGCACTGATCCTACGTCAATCTGGTCAGAACCACGTGTTTGCCTCTGTACTAGAGACACACGGTTACTTCAACGAGTCTATCGAAGCATCGGTTGGCGCTCGTGGTCTAGTAGAGTCAGTAACCGTCGTTGGCAACAACGAAGTGGGTACCGTGATTCGTCTGCAAACCACAACAGGCAACGCTTACCACTTCGCTATCTGCAACCTAGACGAAGACAAACAGAACGCGGCACATCGCGTTGAGTTCGACGGTGTGACTTACACTTGGGAAGGCGCATTCGCACAAATTTAATCTTTAGATAGGGTCTGTTTATCTTTCGTGGTTAAATTTTGTTCGAGATAAAAGCGTTTTAATCGCGGCGAGTCGATTGAAGCCTAGTGGTTCTAAGTAAAATTGACTCAACAAAGAGTAAAACGCTTTTAGCCGAACCCTTTGGGTAGCGTTTGTAGGTGCTTTCTACTGCGTTATCGGCTTATCAGGTAGAACAACTACATATCAACGCCTCTGCCTTGTATAAAGCACCTACAAACTGCTGCAAAAATCATCACGAAAGGTCAACAGACCCTGGTCACTAAAAATTAATGTAAAAATCGGGAACTAATCCAAAGCCGGACGTCATGTTCGGCTTTTTTTCGTTTACTTCCATCAACAGCCCCCTCTTCGTTTTATCAATACCAATCAAATCGTTTGTACATGTTTTGTTGGAGGCATAAAAAATCCCCAACCATTGGAATCCAATGATTAGGGACGTTAAAGCGATATCTTACTTGCCGTTTAGCTTCAACTCAGAAAAGGTGGCGCTGCTGTAATCGCCGTACTTCTTATCCGTCTCGAAATCTCCCGTTCCTTCACAACCTGTCGCCCAGAAGTTATCACCAGTTTTCACGCTGCATTGTCCGTAAGCGCCCGCTTTAAAGTAGAACCACTCGTTCGCATAACCTTTCGCGAAGTCTTTCTTATCCACTTTTCCATAAGCGTCGACGTTATTGCTCAAGTCGAGTTCATACTTCACGGTTGGGTGGCCTTCGGCTTCGAATGCAAGCTGCATAATGTTGCCTTCGACTTTAACGCTGTAACTGAACTCTTCGCCAAGTGCGATGCCTTTATCTCCCGGCTCGGCGTTGTTTTCCCATGTATTACCCCATACTGGATAAGCGATGTCTGTGCGATCAGGATCCGCTTTCGCTAGGTTGCGTTCGTACGTCCAGAACACCGATCCCATCTTATGGTTAGGCCATTTCTTGTAGAAGATTTTTAGTGGTTCATTGCCGTGTCCAAACCCTGTGTTCGCCTCTAACTGAGCCGGATCTTTGCCTGCATGAATCTGCCCTACCACGACGGAATACGCTGGGTATTTTTCTGGATTCTTAGAGCGCGTAGCAACGTGGTTTACTTTTAACGTCGCTTCTAATGTTCCTCCTACTGCGCTGAATGATTCCGCTTGAGGGTGCGCGGCAATCGCCCAGTTGTTTTCTGGTGCTTTCACACTGATATCGACATCAGTGCCTCGCCCCATTTGACGGAGCTCAGAACGCGCGTTTGTAGAACCCTTTGTTGTCACGGCCATGTTCGGCACTTCAAAGACCATATTGTCGTTTTCATCTAAGAAGAAAAATTGGTGATGTGAGTAACTGAGCATCGCCACGCCTTCGATTTCATCCGCTCGACCGTTGTTGTCTTTGTCCATTGGCAAGGTGATCTTCCAGTTCATCATATCGAACTTATCCGCAGGCACTGGATGAGGTGTCTGATTATGGGCCAAAGCGGTCATTGGTAACGTAGTCAGTAAGGCGGCAGCGAGGAGATTCTTGTTCAGTCTTTTGCTATTACACATGGATTTGGATTTCCTTATTTATGTATTATTGTCGTACATATTAATTATTAATCCAGAGATTAAACCGAACGGAAATTCGGGTGTGTAAAATCGCTCACAGTTTGATCACTTCAAGTTCTACTTGGATCAAACTTTAAGAAAAAGTGATAGATAAAAGCAGGTTATTTAAACCAAACACTCAGCAGTAAACTATAGCGGCAAAAAAGCCCTCATCATTGAGGGCTCTTTACTAGACGAAAAATCAAAATAAAAACGACAAATTAATCATACATAAGCTTCTCAGCTTTCTTAAGATCAAACTCGTTGAGTGATTTACGCGCCAAGTGCCTAAATGGCAGTGCTTTCACTATTTCTTCAAATGGCATAACGGCGAACGCCCAAAAGAAAGAGAGATCCCAATGCAGAATGACTAATGCACACAATGGGATGGACACTATCCACTGGCCAGTGAAGTTGATCTTGAAGACTTCTGTGGTCTTGCCCAACGCACGCAACACATGGCCGTGTACCGTATTATAGCCACGAACAATCGGCAGAAAGACGTATAACGGTGCGATGGAAGCAAGGGCAACGTAGGTACTTGGGTCTAGGTCTGGGTATAAATCCGGTAGGACAAAACTTAAGGCTAAGAAGAACGCCGCCGAGACAAATGAGATCATCACAGCCATATCGATGCTGATATCAACATTCTTACGCAGTTCATCCATTTGTCGTGAACCAATCGCTTGGCTGATCGTGATCGCCGACGAGTGTGCCCACGCAGTGATGAACTGAGTCCCTGCTTTGATCCAAGGCATCACGATGGTCATCGCTACGTAGGCGTTCAATGTAAGCTGTGAATACAACAACATGTAGATAGTCGCGCCGGTTTGCAACATCGTCACGTTTGCTGCAACGGGGAAAATCTCTTTAAAGTGATTCAGCGTGTTGGCTTTCAGTGAGGCATCTAGGTTCTTAATTGACAAGACGATGGAATCATCCCATCGAATACACAGGGTCAAGTACAGCAATCGAATGGTGATGGCGATTAAGCTGCCCGCTGCCGCGCCTTGCACACCAATACCCTCAAAACCAGCAAAGCCATGAATCAACACGTACGACATTGCCATGTTGACTGGCAGCTCAATCAAGTAACCTTTGAACGGCACTTTGGTTCGGCCAAGGGCATTAAACAAGGCGATCATGACTTGGGTAATCGCGTTGAAGATGATGATGAACTTGGCGACAGCGAGGTAACGTTCGGTCTCTGCATAAAGAGCAACATTGTCGGTTAACTTACTGATCAACGCTTTGTCGAAGGCGGTAATCAGTGTCCAAAACACAACCGCGACCAAAACGTTGATAATTAAGCCCGCCCAGAAGCCTTTGTTCAAGGATGGGTGTTGCCCAGATCCAACTGCACGACTAAGTACCAACTGTGAGCCGTTCGCCAATGCCATTTGGATACCTAAAACAAAGGAAACAATGGTGGTGGCAATACCCATGGCGGCAAGGGAAACTTCACCGAGTGGTGAGACAAGGAAGGTGTCGATCATTAACATCGACTGCATTAATAATGCGTTCAAGGCCAACGGCCAAGCAAGGGACAGATTTTTTCTTATATAGGGTTGGGAAGACATGGTAGACCTTTCGGGGTTGTCATAAGCGCAACTAGCAAAGACGCAATTGCCGCTAAACGTTGGCCTTGCCCTATCCTTTCACCGTTAGAGCAAAGCCAAATACACGTTGATTCATCAACCGTTGACGACCTGAGCCAGTTTTTGGTTTTCGTCGTTAAGCAATGTATGCGACGAGATACGAGCTTGGTCTCCATTCCCCGCCATAATCGCATCGTAAATCGCGCGATGCTCTTCAATACAGAATCGACCGCCTTCAGCGGAATGATCGATAAACTGCTTGAAGATGGTCGACAAGATATTGCTAAACGGAATGTAGAATTGATTGCCTGTTGCAAGGAATATTGTCTGGTGGAACAGGTGGTCGTTGACCGTCCAATCGTCATAATCGAAACGATTGGCTGCCATGGTCATACGCTGAAAAATAACCGACAACTCTTTACGTTGCTCTGCTGTTGCGTTATTCGCCGCTAAGGCACAAGCCTCTGGTTCAATCGCTTTACGCAACCCCAAAAACTGAGCCAGAAACGGCTCGGTATCTTCTAAGTCCTGAATCCATTCCAAGAGTTGAGGATCGAGAAAATGCCAGTGGTTGCGAGCACGAATGGTCGTCCCCACCTTCGGCTTTGACTCGATTAGCCCTTTTGCTGATAGCAGTTTGGTTGACTCGCGTAATGCTGTACGACTCACGCCAAACGCGTCACAGAGATCCATCTCATTGGGTAGCTTTTCATTTTGGTTTAGCTCACCTGACAGTATTTTGCGGGCGATTTGTCTGGCAACTTGCACATGGATCTTGCGGTGTGAATCCTCCACAAGAGAAAACTTTGCCATTTGACGCTCCTTATAATTATGCTTCCAGTGCCTTAGCACTTGATAAATGATCAAAAAAAGCCAGACGAAGCTGGCTTTTTGAGGTCAGTGTATTCGTCTGAAACGAAATAGGTCAGCGCTTATGGCGCCATTTGTCCGCCGTTTACATCCAGCACTTGGCCAGTGATGTAACCAGAACATGCATGTGAAGCAAAGAAAGCAAACGTTGGTGCTACTTCTTCGATTCGACCGAAGCGACCCATAGGGATACCGCTTGCGATTGCTGCTTTCAACTCGTCAGATTTACCATCGTGGAATGCGGTGTCGATAGTGCCTGGAGAAACGATGTTGAAACGGATGTTGTCTTTAGTGAACTCTTTCACCCAGTTACGGTGAATGTCGTGCAACCATGCTTTTGATGCTGCGTAGATACCAGCACCAACACCGCCACCTTCACGAGCTGCGATAGAGCCAGTGCTGATCACACATGCTGTCTCACCAGATTCCAATGCGGATGCACGAAGGTGCGGGATTGAATATTTGGTTGTCATCAACGCAGAACGAGCGTTCAGATCCATAACGCGGTTGTAGAACTCATCATCGATGTTTTCTAGGTTTTCACGACCGCCAAGACCACCAGCGTTGTTGATTAGCACGTCCATGCCACCGAAATGTTCGGTAAATTCCTTAACCAGCTTTTCGCAATCTGCGGTCACCATAAGGTTCGCTTGGAAAAACTTAACATCGCCACCAAGTGCGGTTAGCTCAGTCACAGCTGCATCTGCGTCAGGACCGGTTTGATGACTGTTAATGCCGATTTTAGCGCCGTATTTTGCGAACACGCGTGCCGCCGCTAGGCCCATACCTGACGTAGAACCAGTGATAAGTACGCGCTTACCTTTCAAATCGTTAAACATGACGGTTTACCTATGTTAGTTATTCGTGCTTTCGAGATAAATCATACAATAAGATCTTTCGGTCGCAAGCGTATTTGCACCCAATTGAGCGAGATCCGGCAAAATTCGTCAGTTTTGCGTTGCATTTGTGGTTTGGGTCACAGCAAGTAGGATTTTACAGCTATTATTTGTATGAATAATTTAACAACTTGATAGCGATAAAAACGATATTGAAGAAGCGCTCAAGTCAACGCAATCATTGATTGTGTCTAGTGAAAACACGCGTTATGTGAACCTTCTTATATTACGTTCACATCTGCTTGGTGGGTGGGGGCAAGAGTGCTATAGTACGGCTTAAATAATACATATTTAGTAATTAAGTGAAGATTATGTCTGGCGAATTTCATTCTATCTCAGGCTCTAAGCGAAGCCTTCATGTGCAAGTTGCACGTGAAATCGCGCGTGGCATTTTGTCTGGTAAGCTCCCTCAAGGCTCGATCCTACCTGGCGAAATGGTTCTTTGTGAGCAATTTGGCATCAGCCGTACTGCACTGCGTGAGGCAGTGAAATTGCTAACGTCGAAAGGCCTACTTGAGTCGCGTCCTAAAGTCGGTACTCGCGTCATCAACCGCGCTTACTGGAACTTCTTAGATCCTCAGCTGATTGAATGGATGGACGGTCTTGCAGATACTGACCAGTTCTGTGGTCAATTCCTTGGTTTACGCCGTGCGATCGAGCCAGAGGCATGTGCACTTGCTGCTATCCACGCGACTGCGGAACAACGTATTGAATTATCTGAAACTTTCCAGCAGATGGTCGACGTTGCAGAAGCGGAAGAGTTTGATCAGGCAAAATGGATGGAAGTTGACACTCGTTTCCATAGCCTGATTTTCAACGCAACGGGTAACGACTTCTACCTACCATTCGGCAATATCCTGACGACGATGTTCGTTAACTTTATTGCGCACTCTTCGGAAGAAGGCAGCACTTGTATCAAAGAACACCGTCAGATTTACGATGCAATCATGGCAGGTAACGCTGACAAAGCGCGCCAAGCATCAGCAAATCACTTATTAGACTCTAAGCACCGCTTAGCGCCAGTAAAATAAGTTCATCGACAAACCATTGAAAGCACGCGTCCTTCGCGTGCTTTTTTGTCTCTACTCCCCTCTTGCTTTAGCCAGAACCCTCTCTATCCTCACAAAAAACTTCTTATTCAGTGATACTTTGATTAAATTTAGATATATAATAATACAAATCAAATTTATTAAAGTGCTGTGTTATGACTGAATCTTTGCTGCCAAACATCCTGCAATTTATTGGGCAAGTCGACCCATTCGACAAGATCCCAAAACCCGCTTTACGTGAACTCGCATCGCACGTGCAGATTACTTACCTGGGCAAAGGTGAAGTCATTGACCAATGCGTGACAGGCCAAGAGAAGTCGCTCTACATCATACGAACTGGCTCCATGGAGCAAAGAAAGTCCGATGGTGTGCTACGTGCGAAACTGGGGCCAGAAGACATCTTCGGTTTCACCTTTCTTGGCAGCCAAATCGACAGCACTAAGGGCTACCGCGCCATCGCAATTGAGAACTCACTGGTTTATGTGATTCCCAACTCGGCCCTTAAAAAGCTGTTCGAAACCCACCCAGAATGTGCAGAACACTTTGCTTCTCAGGCACAAGTTCGTTTGAAATCCGCGCTGGATGTGGTGTGGTCAAACAAAGAGAAAGGCTTGTTCATTCGCCGCGTTGGCGAGGTCGCCAGCGGTCGCGTTGCAGTAGTGACTGCCGATCAGTCGATTCAAACCGTTGCAAACGAGATGCTGACCAAATGCTCCCCTTGCGCCGTGGTTTACGAAAACGACAAAATCGTTGGCTTGATTACCGACCGCGATATGACCAAGCGCGTTATCGCACAAGGGGTAAGTACTGACCGCCCTATTTCTGAAGTGATGACACACGATCCGCAAACCATCAAACCGGATGATCTCGTCTTACACGCCGCATCGATGATGATGCAGCACAATATTCGCAACCTGCCATTAGTGGAAAATAACAAGGTCGTCGGCGTGCTTACTACGACACATCTTGTGCAAAACCACCGTGTGCAAGCCATCTTCTTGATCGAGAAAATCAAATACGCAGGCAGCGTCAAATCTCTGTCGAGCTTTACTCCAGAGCGCCAAGCGATCTTTGAAGCGCTAGTTGATGGGCACGTCTCACCAGAAGTCATCGGTAAAGTGATGACAATGATCATGGACGCTTACACGCGCCGTTTGATTCAAATCGCGATTGATAAGCTTGGTCCTCCGCCATGTAAGTTCTCATGGATTGTGGCAGGCTCTCACGCTCGTAACGAAGTCCACATGTTGTCGGATCAAGACAGCGCGATCGTCCTTGCTGACCACGCGACAGAGAACGACCGAATTTACTTCAAGCATCTTGCTATGATCGTCAGTAACGGCCTTGCAAGCTGTGATTACCCTTTGTGTCCTGGCAAGTTTATGGCCGCGACGCCAAAGTGGTGCCAACCTCTAAGCGTTTGGAAGAAGTACTACAAAAAGTGGGTTGCCAACCCAGAATACGAGCGCTTACTAAACATCAGCGTGTTCTTGGAAATTCGTACCCTTTACGGCAATAAAGATTACGAGAGCATCTTGCGAGATGAACTGCATACTAACATTCGCAGCAACCGTGAGTTCCTCTCCATGTTAGTGAACGATGCGGTGAACACCAATCCCCCGTTGGGCATCTTCAACAGTTTAGTTTTGGAGAAGTCGGGTGAGAACAAGAAGACGCTCGATGTGAAGAAATACGCCATCAATCTGATCATCGATTTGGCGCGCATTTACGGTTTGGCGGTTGAGTGTGATTTAACGGCAACCGACGAGCGTTTCAAAGCAGCGAATGAAGCGGGCGTATTAAGTGAAGATGCGTACAAGAACATCCTGAACGCCTACCAGTTCATCTTATCGTTCCGTTTTGGTCATCAGTTAGAAGCGCTGAAACGCGGTGAAGAGCCAAATAACCACATCGACCCAAATACGTTCGGTAGCTTTGAACGCCAGCACCTGAAAGACGCCTTCCGTATTATTGCTGATTTGCAAGAAGCGGCGAAAGTGCGCTTTGGGAGCCGTTAATGAAGCGAATCTTAGAACACTTTCATCCTTGCTCGCGCCTGAATCGAAAGCGCGAGCAATACGTGAAACAGACGACCATGCCAGAGCACATCAAAGCGCTGGTTCAAACGCCACATCTGGAAGCGGCGCAATTTGCACAAGATGCCAATTACATTGTGCTAGATTTGGAAACGACCGGCTTAGACAGCGAAGAAGATTTGATTTTGTCGATCGGTTGGGTAGACATTGCGAATGGCAAAGTGGATCTGGCCACCAGCCAGCACATGTACATCAATAGTGATTCGCAAATCAAACCAGAAACCGCGGTGATCAACCATATTACGCCGCAAATGCTGTCCGAAGGCGTTTCTATCCATGATGCCATGCGAGCGTTTTTCCACGCCGCTAAAGGCAAGATCTTGGTCGCTCACGCTTGTGTGGTCGAAACCCAGTTCATCAATCAATATCTACAGCGGGTGTTTAAACTCAGCGAACCGCCTTTGGTTTGGCTCGACACCATGTGCATTGAAAAGCATCTACAGAAAGCGATTAATCCTCGTGACGAAATTGATGTCACTCTCTCTGGCACTCGCGCTCGTTATGGCCTGCCAGAATACAATGGGCACAATGCGTTAGCGGATGCGGTTGCGACTGCAGAGCTGTTGTTGGCACAAAAAACTCGCATTACTCCTCAAGGAAAAACCACCATCGGTACCCTTTATCGATTGAGTCTCTAACTCTCTATACATTCCAATATGAAAAAATCTGATGTCTCTAGCGCCATCTTCCTTTTGGTGGCGGCGAACTTGGTTGCGTCTCTTTCTGACGTTTCCCTCAAAATGCTCAATGGCGAAGTGCCCACTTTTCAATACGTCTTTATTCGCCAATTAATCAGTCTGGTGTTGCTTTTACCTCTTTGGGTTCGTTTGGATAAACGAGAGCGTCAAATGGGATGCGATTGGATCACCTTCTGCCGTGCGCAATTGATTCTGATAGGCAGTGCCAGCGCTATGGTAGCAATCACGCATCTGCCATTGGCGACAGCGAATGCGATTTTCTATGTGGGCCCATTATTGGTGCTGCCGCTCTCGGTTATCTTCCTCAAAGAAAAGCCCTCCAAAGGAAAGATTTTCGGCACCTTGATTGGCTTTGGTGGCGTCTTAATTGTGCTTCGCCCTGAACATTTCCATTGGGCGGCGATCATTGCTCTAGGCAGCGCGCTTGCCATCGGTGTGGGCAACATCCTTATTCGCCGTATGCCTCAAGACCAGCCTTTGGTGTGCACCTTGTTTTGGACAACGTTAATGACATTACCGGTCGCTTTATTGCTCGCCTACCCTCAATGGCAAGCCATTACATGGCAACATCTGATGTGGATTATGGCAATTAACTTGTTTGTGCTTGCCTACCATGCCTTGGTGGTCAAAGCGTTTAAGCGTGCTCCTGCAAGCCAGATTGCACTAGCTGAGTACTCCGGACTGGCGTTCGTGACATTGTTTGGTGTGATGTGGTTTGATGAAATACCTGACCTGTTTACCGCGCTCGGTATCGTCCTGATTGTACTGCCGATGATGCCGCTCAATTGGCAGCGTTTACTGGGTAACAAGCGCCGAGTAGAGACTGCACAAGAAGTGTCTTAATCACTTTAAGCAATAAGATAAATACTTAAGAGGAGCACAGCGCTCCTCTTTTCTTTAGTGTGTTATCGCTATCTCGCTAATGTCTATACCGATGACCATTTGCTCGTTAGTAATAGAGCTTAATGGTTTCGAGTTTGTATGGTGGGTGAAGATAAGCCTCAAGTTCACTACGACGATTGTCGAGTCGCTCTAACAGCTTGTAGGCAATAAAATAATGGTTAATGTTGCTCACGTAGCGTATCGGCTCTAGTCCAATGTATTGTCGAGTCACCACTTCCACATTGCCGAACCAAACATTGGGATCATACCCTTTTTCTTTGGCGATTCTTCTCATCTTCCTCATGTTACCCGGCCCCGCATTGTAGGCTGCAAGACAGAAATAAATGATGTCGTTGTCGCTGATGTTGTCATCGTTAAAGAAGTATTTCCTTAGGTAGTTCATGTATTTCACTCCAGCATGAATGTTTGGCTCTTCTTCATAAATGTTCGAGATATTTACCGCTCTATCCCGCGCGGTTGTGGGCAAGATTTGCATAATCCCAACCGCCCCCATATGAGAGATCACATTCTGGTTCAAACCTGACTCTTGAAAGCCTTGGGCCAACATCAACAGATGGTTAAACTGATACTCTTGTGAATAGAGATAGAAGATATCCAACAACTCTCTAGAACGAACTGCGTTGTCTCGGTTAAGGAACTTTCTCAACCATTTGTCGTTTTCTAGATACCTTTCATTGACCACATTGCCGAACAAAGTTCCTATGCGCACTTCCTTGATGAACTTGTTCACCGCCTCTTCTAACTGTGGCGAATCTTGTCGTATTCCCCAGCCAATCTGTGCATTTTCTCTGATGGTGATTTGATTATGGAATGCCACGCCGGGAAAGATATTCCCCCACATCCCCGTCTTGTGTCGGTCGAGTACGGTGATATCGATAATGCCCGCACTGACCATTTCTAAGACCTCATAATCTTGCATGATCTCATCAAGAAACAAGATATTAATCAGCGGTTTGTTTTGTATCGTGAAGTAATTATTTACCTTAGTTAAGCTCTTATGATAACTCGAGCTTTCTCTCACCCAAACATCCAGCCCACTCAAATCATCCACGGTTTTAATGTCCGAGTATCTGCTGTTGGTAACAATGATTTCTGAGACGTTTTCTCGTACCGGATCGCTAAACGCAATCTGCTCTTTGCGCTCATTGGTAATGGTTAGATTCGCAACTATGACGTCACCATAACCAGCTATCAATTTGGGGATGAGTTCGTTTCTTGCGACCGGAATAACCTGAATGTTGATCGCCTTTTTGTTCTTCCTTAAATAGCGTTCAAATTCATAAATAAGCTCAGAGATAATGCCTTTCGGCTTACCATTTTGGATGTAGTAAAAACCCAGATCAGCAGACACCAAAATACGAACGGCTTTCTTTTCCTTAAGGGTCTCTAAGTCCCCCACGTAGGGGTCAGACTTTAAAGGAGACAGTTCCAATGCGGCACTGGTATGAGAGAAAGACCAAAGACACAGGACGATGCAAAGTATTTTACCCACCATGAGCTTATCCGTTCGCCAAATCATTAATGATAATTTTAGCAATAAAAACTCAAGGGCATGTCTTAGGTCTGAGCCTGACCTTGTTCGAGAAATAAAAATAGCCCGCTTCGGGGGCGGGCTATTGGAAAGAATCTTAATTTATTTGTGGCTTAGATTAGAAGCTGTACGTCACACCAACACGGCTACGTAGCTGACGAGATGAGCTGTCATCACAAGAGCTGTTACATTGAACGTTACCGAATTCTACGTATGGACGCCAATCCCAACCTTTCTCTTTGTAGCCTAGTTTAAAGTTGTAGTCCCATTCGTACTTACCGTCGCGGTTACCTAGCTTCCACTCATCGCTGAAGAAATCTTCTTTGTAGTTTGCTTCAAAACCAAATTGCCAAGCGTTCCAGTTGTAATCGATGTTACCTGTGATTTTACTCGCGTTTAGTGAGTCGTGTTGTTTGCCGTCTAGACCTGTTGATGTTTTACCAGATGCGTAGTTGCGGAACTCGTGACGGTAGCGAAGCTTGGTTGTGATACCAGAATCGAATTTGTATTGAACACGAACTTGTGGTTTGTACGTTACGGCTTCGTCACCAAAGGTAATTGGCATCGATGTGGTTACACGCCAGTTGTTATCAAATTTGAAGTGGTAACCGTATTCGAATTCGCTATCACCACGTTGAAGCTCGCTTAAGTTACCAGTGTGCTTCATTTCAACGCCGTAGTAATGGTTACCTGTGCTGCCACCAATTTTGATACGGCCTGCCCACTGCTCTGAATCGTGTTTGTATTCTTCACGGAAGTCTAGTGACGCGGCTGAAATGCTACCTGCAAAAAGGGTTGTCGCGATCGCTAAAGCAATTTGTTTTTTAGATGTCATAGTAATGTTCCACTGTAAATAAATTGTATTTCAAAGTGGCGACGCGCATACACGCCGCCCTTTTTAGGGTTTTATTGTTTTGGGTAAAGCAATTCGATATCGCGCTGAGCCCAAACTTCTGCCAAGTTCTTCTTCACTGTGAAGCGGCTAAAGTCAGTTTCGCTTGCCAGTTTCACCCACTCAGGTTTCTCCATCGCCACACCTGCTTTTAGATAAATCGGTGTCATGCGCTCTACGCGGCGTGGATTGTCTTTCGCGGTGTATGGCCAGTCAGACGCAGGATCTTGATAAGTCGCCATTAGCTGAATACCTTGCGCTAATGAGCCACCTTTCTTGTTTTGGTAGTGCCATAGGTCGATGCCCACTTTGTCACCGATTTGAGCGATGCCGACCAATGGATCTAAACTGAAGTAGTGGTAGTGGTAAGCGCGAGTACGTTCGATTTCATGAGGCTGAGAGCCATCTTTTTCGAACTGAGTGTCTACGCGCATCTTGCCTTTTTGAACCATCTGTTTTGCTAAAGGTTCATTACCTAAGAAGTAAGCAATACTCGCGACTTGGAAGTCATACCAAGTGCCATGGTTGTTTGCCGCAGCAGCTTCGCCTTTCGGACCACCTGATAGGTCATCAATGATCAACCAATCTAGGTATTCGCCGTACCATTGTGTAATTTGCTGTTCGTCTTTTTCCGTCCAAGCAGGAGAAAGCGAAAGGATGGCGATTGAGTCCAGCATGCGATCGGCCAGAGTACGCGTATCAATAATGCCGCCACGACGACCTTCTGCACGACCAGGTACACCCTGACCGTAATTCACATTCGGGTTCATCTTAGTTTCATCATTCATGAACCAAGTACGAACGTATTCGATCCCTTGTTTTGCGTATTTCTCGTCTTGGCT
This sequence comes from Vibrio jasicida 090810c, assembly GCF_002887615.1. Classification (NCBI taxonomy): domain Bacteria; kingdom Pseudomonadati; phylum Pseudomonadota; class Gammaproteobacteria; order Vibrionales; family Vibrionaceae; genus Vibrio; species Vibrio jasicida. The sequence continues at coordinate 980,640 of NZ_CP025792.1, forward strand.
GAAGTAATAAGCCAATGCCAATGCGCGAACAGAACGAGTGAAGTGACCAATACGCTTAGAGTCTGTTTCAGCTGTTTTCGATGCTGGGTTGGTTTTGCCATCGTGACGAACCCAAGGAAGGCCATCTTCTTTCGATTCATCTGGCCACCAGTACGGGCTGATGCTCATGTAATCGTTTTTGCTACCGCTTGGTGGCGTCATGCCTTTCGCCGTTACCGTGAACGGGCCATCTTTCATCGCCAATTCTGCTTCTTCAATCAGACGGTCGTACGCGTCTTTCATTGAATCGCTCGCTTTATCTGACTGTAAAACAGCGCGGTTTTGTTCAAGCGTTGCTTCATCAAGGAACACAAAGTCTGCAGCGAGAGTGTTAGCACTGAAAAGAATGGCGCTGAGGCAGGTTGCTAGATGTAGAGGTCGTAGGGGTTTCATTATTATCGGCCTTATATCTTGAGTTAAAATACTACAAATATAGTACCTAGCCGATGTTGAGCGTTCTGTGAATTAGATCTAATTGTATGATTTATCCGCGTTATCAAACTTTATTAAAATCACTAAAGTTCACATTAACTTATTGATATTAAATATATTAACTCTCTTTCTTGCTTATTAATTGTCTTAATATTTAGGCTAAAAATGTGCTCTACCGCATATTTTTGCACCAAATGAGTTCATTTTTATTTGTAATACAATATAATCATTTCAAGTTTTTGAGACACAGAACATCAAATTGCTATTGACGCGCACTTTTTCGCTCTGTCCTTTTCTATATAGAGTCCAATAACAGGTTAAGCATCGCTTGGTTATAGAGATAAAATGAGGAAGGCCGAAGCTATATAAGCAGAGGTCACTTATGTCAGGCTGAGATATAAGTGGATAGAAGAATTAAGTAAGCACAAGAAATAGCAATAGAAGCAAAGTACAGCGAACAAGATGGATGCGACCAGTGAAACTTTCGACATTGAAGAATACTGTTTTGTCATCCCTACTCGCTGTTGCTCAAGTCTTGATGGTTCTAAGCAGCTTGATGTTGCTTCCAACAGTTGTGGTTCTCATTGGACTTAAGTGGCTGTAGCGGTTTGTCTTTTGTAACAGACACTTATAGAGACAAATCAACAAGCTGGTTTCGCTATCAACAGATAGCAAGGAAAACGCTTAATTGGTTATGAATAGTTTATTTTTAGGAGCCGTTAATTAATTGGGAAGTCTTTAATACCAATCGGCATAGGTAAAACGCCGAGATCGAGCAGACGAGGATGTTTTGTGTCGATTGGTATAGTTGCTCCCATATCATAACAACACTTTACAGAGCCTAGCTTTGTTGAACTTTGCAATGATTGTCGAAGATCTTACAGCGTAACGTGCTTAGCAGCGATGAGAGATATACCCCTCGAGTATCTTTCAGCTACATCCAGAACCTCGTTTCACTGTTCTATTGCAATCCAACAGAGCCCTTGGCTCAGACGGTATCAATACCGTTTTTCGCCCACGCATTACAGGCATGTCGTGGGCGTTTTTTTATCTGCAATAGTCATACAAATCTGACAATAGTTCACACCTTCTTACTCCGTTATAGCCCTTATTATCTAAGGCTATAAACGCTATTGAACCAATCGAGTGCATGCCAAAGCCATTGATAACCTGTCGTGATATTGACTTGGTGCACCCTTCCCTTTTTGAGTGCAATGTCAATATCCGATCACGATCACTTGTATGATTATTGAAATGACCCATTCCGGATCATTCGTCACGCTTTTGAGTTATTGTACTACAAATAAGCAAACTGATAGTTAGTATTGCCTCAAGACATTAAATAACGATCAAAAGGTCTAAAGATGGAACTCAATACCCTTATTGTAGGCATCTACTTTCTATTCTTAATTGCAATAGGTTGGATGTTCAGAACGTTTACCAATACGACTAGTGACTATTTCCGAGGCGGCGGCAACATGCTTTGGTGGATGGTTGGTGCAACGGCCTTCATGACGCAGTTCTCTGCATGGACGTTTACTGGTGCTGCTGGCAAAGCTTATAACGATGGTTTCGCGGTTGCGGTTATCTTCCTAGCAAACGCATTCGGTTACTTCATGAACTTTGCTTATTTCGCACCAAAGTTCCGCCAGCTACGCGTAGTGACGGTAATTGAAGCGATTCGTATGCGTTTCGGCACCACGAACGAACAAGTCTTTACTTGGTCTTCAATGCCAAACAGTGTGGTATCTGCTGGTGTTTGGTTGAATGCACTGGCGATCATCGCTTCTGGTATTTTCGGCTTTGATATGACAGCAACTATCTGGATTACCGGTTTGGTGGTACTGATGATGTCAGTGACGGGTGGCTCTTGGGCGGTTATCGCGTCTGACTTCATGCAGATGGTCATCATCATGGCGGTAACGGTAACTTGTGCAGTTGTTGCGATCGTTCAAGGCGGCGGCATTACTGAAGTCATCAATAACTTCCCTGTTGCAGAAGGCGGTTCTTTCGTCTCTGGTAACAACCTGAACTACCTAAGCATCTTTAGCATTTGGGCGTTCTTCATCTTTGTTAAGCAGTTCTCTATTACCAACAACATGTTGAACTCTTACCGCTACCTTGCAGCAAAAGACTCAAAAAACGCGAAGAAAGCAGCATTGCTAGCGTGTGTTCTAATGCTAGGCGGTGTATTCATTTGGTTCATGCCTTCTTGGTACATTGCGGGTCAAGGCGTAGACCTATCAGCAGCTTACCCAGATGCAGGTAGCAAAGCAGGCGACTTCGCTTACCTTTACTTCGTACAAGAATACATGCCAGCAGGTATGGTTGGCCTTCTCGTAGCAGCAATGTTTGCCGCGACCATGTCTTCAATGGATTCAGGTCTAAACCGCAACTCTGGTATCTTCGTTAAGAACTTCTACGAACCAGTAGTTCGCCGTGGCCAAGCATCAGAGAAAGAGCTAGTAACGGTATCGAAAATTACGTCAACGGTATTTGGTATTGCCATCATCCTGGTTGCGCAGTTCATCAACTCACTAAAAGGTCTGAGCCTGTTCGACACCATGATGTACGTAGGTGCCTTGATCGGCTTCCCAATGACAATCCCTGCATTCCTTGGCTTCTTTATTAAGAAGACGCCTGACTGGGCTGGTTGGGGCACGCTGATTGTCGGTGGTCTTGTCTCTTACGTTGTTGGTTTCGTTATCACTGCTGACATGGTTTCTTCAGCATTCGGTCTTGAGCAGCTTACTGGCCGTGAATGGTCAGACGTTAAAGTCGCGATTGGTCTAGTTGGCCACATTACGCTAACGGGTGGCTTCTTTGTTCTATCAACTCTGTTCTACAAGCCTCTAAGTGAGAAACGTCAGGCAGACGTAGATAAGTTCTTCGACAACCTATCAACACCACTTGTTGCTGAATCTGCAGAACAGAAAGTTCTTGATAACAAGCAACGTCAAATGCTTGGCAAACTCATCGCAGTCGCTGGTGTAGGCGTAATGCTGATGGCGCTACTGCCAAACCCAATGTGGGGACGCTTAGTCTTCATCTTGTGTGGTGCCATTGTTGGTGGCGTTGGTCTGCTACTTGTTAAAGCAGTCGACGACAACGGTACTCAAACCCAACAAGCGGTAACCGAAAGTTAAATCTACCTTATGAAGCGGTTGTACTCAGCCGCTTCATTCTTCCCTTATCACTCAGGTCTATTTGTTTACTTTTTTGTTAAGTCCGTTGCGGTTGAGACATTAAATAACCAGCGAATTTAACAAAGAAATAATCATACAAAATAAGCAAAATGTATAACCAAAGTTTCTTGTTGATACGATAAGCGAATGTAATTAACGGGGTTCCATACTGACAAAGCTCATCATAAGTTATTGAATAATCGATTTTAAGTTCACAACAATCAGTTCTTGCAGATAGAAGCAGAAGAATGTACTGGGTCAATCCGATTTCCAGTATTAATCACTTCATCACACAATTGAATTATTGTAGTACAAATAAATAATCGAACGGATAATATATCTGGCAGAAATCAATGACTATGAGAAGGTCGAAAAATGGAACTCAATACCCTGATTGTTGGCATCTATTTCCTATTCCTCATTGCGATAGGCTGGATGTTTAGAACATTTACAAGCACCACCAGTGACTACTTCCGCGGGGGCGGCAACATGCTGTGGTGGATGGTAGGCGCAACGGCGTTTATGACCCAGTTCAGTGCTTGGACATTTACTGGTGCGGCCGGTAAAGCGTACACCGATGGCTTCGCTGTAGCGACTATCTTCTTAGCGAATGCGTTCGGTTACTTGATGAACTACCTGTACTTCGCACCAAAATTCCGCCAGCTGCGCGTTATCACGCCGATTGATGCGATTCGCATGCGCTTTGGTCGCTTTAACGAGCAAGTATTCACTTGGTCTGGCATGCCAAGCAGCGTGATTTCTGCGGGTATCTGGTTGAATGGTTTGGCGATCATTGCATCGGGCATTTTCGGCTTCGATATGACAACCACCATTTGGATCACGGGCTTAGTGGTACTAATGATGTCCGTAACGGGCGGCTCTTGGGCGGTTATCGCATCTGACTTTATGCAGATGGTCATCATCATGGCAGTAACGGTGACGTGTGCGGTGGTTGCGGTAGTAAAAGGCGGCGGTATTACAGAAATCATTGCGAACTTCCCTGTTCAAGAAAACGGGTCTTTCGTAACGGGTAACAACCTGAACTACCTCAGTATTTTTGGTATCTGGGCAGTGTTCATTTTCTTAAAGCAGTTCTCTATCAACAACAACATGTTGAACTGTCACCGTTACCTAGCGGCAAAAGACTCTAAGAACGCGAAGAAAGCGGCACTGCTTGCGTGTGTACTAATGACAGTGGGCGTATTTATTTGGTTTACCCCTTCTTGGTTCATTGCAAGCCAAGGTGTTGACCTATCGGCGCACTACCCAGAAGCAGGCTCAAAAGCGGGTGATTTTGCTTACTTGTACTTTGTTGAGCAGTACATGCCAGCGGGCATGGTTGGTCTGCTGATTTCAGCGATGTTTGCGGCGACGATGTCGTCAATGGACTCGGGTTTGAACCGTAACTCAGGCATCTTCGTGATGAACTTCTACTTGCCGATTCTGCGCCCGAACGCGACAGAAAAAGAGCTGATGATCGTATCGAAAATCACCTCTACCTTCTTCGGCATCGCGATCATCTTGATTGCTCTGTTCATCAACTCGCTAAAAGGTCTGAGCCTGTTCGACACCATGATGTACGTTGGCGCGTTGATTGGCTTCCCAATGACGATTCCTGCGTTCTGTGGCTTCTTCATCAAGAGAACACCGGACTGGGCTGGCTGGGGCACATTGGTGGTAGGTGGCATCGTGTCTTACACGGTTGGTTTTGTCATCACACCGGAAATGATTCAAAACTGGTTTGATCTTCAGCCTCTAACAGGCCGTGAATGGTCAGATCTAAAAGTTGCGGTTGGTTTGATTGGTCACTTGGTGTTTACCGCAGGCTTCTTTGCTCTGTCGACACTGTTCTACAAACCGCTTGAAGAGAAACGCCAACAAGACGTTGACCGCTTCTTCAATAACTTAGCAACACCGTTGGTTTCTGACTCAACGGAACAGAAAAAACTGGATAACAAACAACGCCAAATGTTGGGTTCGTTGATTGCCGTATCTGGTGTGGGTGTGATGGCGATGTTCTTACTGCCTAACCCATTCTGGGGACGCATGATTTTCGTGTTCTGTGGTGTGATTGTTCTTGGCGTCGGCGTGGCGCTGATGAGAGCAGTCGATGGCAACGCAGAGCGCGCTTCTGAGGGGGCTCCGATAACGGAGAACTCATAACGAGAAACAAGCGGTTGAGTATTCAACCGCTTTTTGTGCTTCTACAAAGAGATACATTATGAAAAAAACAATGCTTGCTGGCGTGGTTGCCGCGTCCATTTCTGCCCTGACCCTAGTAGGTTGTAACACTTCACCTTCTCAAACGACAGAAGCTGCGGCTCCCGCTGTTGTTGAAACCGCGGTGAATGACATCACTCGCGATTACTTGCTTGCTACGGATCGCTTAAACACAGTGGATGGCAGCGCACTTGAAGCGCAATCAGCAGACGCTGTGCAAGCATTGAAACAACAAATGGAGAATGCCAAAGACGGTACAACAATCACGATTCCTGCGGGTAAATACGCGGATCTTGATATCGTCACGGTGAAAGCCGACAACATTACCATCAAGGCGGAGCAACCTGGCAGCGTTTGGCTAACGGGTTTGGCTCAGCTTCGCCTTGAAGGTAACAACATCACTGTCGACGGTTTGGTGTTTACCGAAGGCGGCCCTGCTGAACGTTTCGGCGGCGTGCGTATGATGGGTAACAACAACACTTTGCAAAACTCTACGTTCTACTACTTCAACCACGCTTACGAATACCAACCGGACGAACGTCGCTCTGAATACCCGAAATACTTGTGGGTTTCGCTTTGGGGTAAAGATGGAAAAGTGATCAACAACCGTTTTGAAGGTAAGCAAAAGCGCGGCACGTTAATTGGCGTACAAAAAGACGACACACCAGATAACCACCTTATTGCTAACAACATTTTCTTGGACCAAAAACCAAACCAGTTCAATGAGTTCGACATCAAAGAAGCGATTCGCTACAACGGCAACAGCTGGGAAGCGATTCGAATTGGTGACTCTAAATCTTCTCAATGGGCATCAAACTCTAAGTTCACCAACAACCTGATGATTGATATGGATGGTGAGCGTGAGCTGATTTCGATTAAGTCAGGCGGCAATGAAATCTCTGGCAACACCATCTTTGAAAGTGCCTCTCTGATTTCTCTTCGTCACGGTAAAGCGAACGTGGTGAAAGACAACGTGATTCTAGGTAATGAAAAACTGCTGACTGGCGGTATGCGTATTTACGATGAAGACCACGTGATTGAGAACAACTACATCACTGGCACGCGCGGTCGTGATGGCAAAATTGAAGGCAATGCAGATCTACGTGGCGGCATCGTGATCAACACTGGCATTATTGATGTAGCAAACGGCGAGAAGCTAGACCAAGCAGTAAAAGGCAAAGAGCTCAACAAACAATGGACACCAAAGAACATCACCATTCGTAACAACACCCTTGTAGATACGGAATGGGGCATTGTCTACGGCAACCAAACGCACCGTGTGAGCCTGTTCAACAACAGTGAAGTGAAGAACATTTTCGCTGGCGTGGACGTTCACTTCGATAGCAACGTGGTTGATAACCACCAGCAAGAGCAATTCGTGAGTGTACGCGCGACAGAAGAGTTGCCGCTGGTGAATCCTACCTACAACAACGAAGTCTACGTCGGCACGGTGACTAACGCAGAGCAAATCGCTTCTTACTCGGTAGAGCTACCAAAAAGCGAACAAGTGAAAGGCTTTACTCAATACCAAGGCGTTGGTGCGGATACGAGCAAGCTATCTGTGGTAACGGCGGAAACAGCAGGGCCTGATTACCTCCTTTCAAACGCTCAAAAGTAATTCTGCTTTAGAGTTTGCTTCCAGTCTGGTGATACAAGCCAGACTGGTTTTCCTCTCCTTTCACCAGTAACCCCACAATAACTGAAGAAAATTTCACCACCCTACTGTCTCCCAAGATTGAGTTGTGGTTTAATTGTATGACAATTATAAAACTCTTTTCTTTTGCTGCGGATACACTCATGGATGCTGTTTTACATCAGTTGCAATTCTCGTTGTCGATCACTGGCCCCATCTGCTTAATGCTGGTCTTGGGCGTTATCTTCAAACGCATTGGGCTTATCAACGACAACTTTATCGAAGTCGGTTCTAAACTGGTGTTTCAGGTCACGCTACCTGCAATGTTGTTCTTGAGTATCGTCGTCTCCGAGCACGATTTCTCTGCGGCTAGCGGCTTCGTCAATTACGGCATTGTTGCCAGCATCGCGTTTTTCATTTTCACTTTTACCTCCGTCAAACTGTTCTTCAAATCTTCACCAGACCAAGGCGTTTTAATCCAAGGTGGCTTTCGCGCCAATACGGGTATCATCGGCATTGCGTATGTGGCAAATGCTTACGGTTCACAAGGTGTGGCGCTGGCCGCGCTTTATGTTGCGGTGACCACCTTTATCTATAATGTGCAAGCGGTGATTTGTTTGTCTCCAAAAGGGGCAACGTCTGGATCTCAAGCCGCCAAAATGATGGTGAGAACCTTAACGCGCAACCCTCTGATCATCGCGATTGTCTCTGGCATGGTGTTCTACCTTCTGTCGATTCCGGTTCCGGATGTGGCGATTGATGCCGGTAACTATCTATCAAAGATGACGCTTCCCCTTGCCCTCTTGTGTACCGGCGGCTCACTCGATTTAAGTTTGATGAAGAAAGAGAAAGGACCATCTTGGTTTGCTAGCAGCTACAAACTGATCGTCGCCCCTATCGTGATTACAACAGGCGCGTATTTGTTCGGCTTTAGAGGGATTGAGCTTGGCATTCTGTTCTTTATGAACGCCTCTCCTGTGGCGGCAGCAAGTTATGTGATGGCACGCTCGATGGGAGGAAACTCCGTGTTAGCGGCGAACATCATTGCTTTAACAACTGTGCTTTCAACAATCACTTGCACATTGGGTATCGTCATCCTTAAGAGTTACAGTCTCATTTAATCGAAACATATACCCAAGTGGGAGATATCGGCATACGCTTCCCTTTAATTAACCGATATAATGCGCTAAAAAATAAGGATTTCTAGAATGAAGCTTATCGCATTATGTTTAGGTGCGTGTTTAAGTGTTGTTTGCCTTGCCGCGAATGCCTCTTCAACGACATATGTTCGCTATCAACACCTCGGAAAAATCGGATACGGTAAGCTCGTTGAAGACTCAATTTATCCTCTTAAGGGGGATATTTTCTCTGACTCATCCCTTTCATCCCGAAAAATGTCTGTCCGTGATGTAAACCTGTTACTTCCAACTAAGCCTGAAAAAGTATTCGTTGTTCAAGCCCAAAAACAGCTTGGTGAAACACAAGCAAACGATTATCAATTTTCGTTTAAACTCCCCTCAGCCTTAATTTCAAAAGGTGTTCCTATTCAAATACCAACCGATGCGAAGAACATAGAGTATTCCAGTTCCCTAGTGGTCGTGATAGGAAAGCAAAGTAAGAACATCGATACCAAGCAAGCGTCAGCCGCTATATTTGGACTCACCGTTGGGGGCGATCTTACGGAACCAAACTGGCTGCAGCATGATGCCCATTCGTTAAGAGCCAAAAGTGCTGACGGTTTTGCCCCAATTGCGAATGAGATCGTTCGCGGACTCGATTTCACCCAGATTCATGTTTCTTCGAAAATCAACGGTAAAGCAATTAACGATGATGCCTTGGCTGAAATGACCTATTCTCCAGCAGAAGTTGTGAGTGAACTCAGCCAGTATTTTACACTCAAACCAGGCGATTTAATTTACATCGACTTACCGACTCACACTGTTGAAGTGAAAGATAACGATGTCGTTTCTGTTTCACTCAACGGCATCGTTAAAGTTGAAAACAAAATTATGTTTTAACCGATACAAAAAGCCGAACAGCAGTCACTGTTCGGCTTTTTATTTCGCGCGACATGAATCCTCTTACTGATTCGGCAATCCGTTGAGAAACTCTTGGAAGCTCGGTGCTTGTACGCGACTCAATACCTTTCTCATGTCTTCAATTAGGCTATCGTCAGACCAATCAACGCGAATATCAATCGGTGCTTGCGTGTAACTTTCAATACGAAGCGAAGCCGAATACGTACCGCGCTTATCGCCGCCTGCTTCCAACGCGGCTTCTAGTGCAGTTATGAGCACTTCCGCTAACCTTGCTTCGTAGTTCTCATGATATTGAGGTTTGTCCCCTGCTCTCACTTGCTCAGCATTCAGCATTGTTTGAGCCATAAATGAATCCGCAAAAGCTTCAATAACCGCGTCACTTTCTAGCATGTTGCCAGCAACGGCGAGATCTTGAAAAGCAAGAGAACCCACGTGCGCGATGTTCTCTTCACCATTGATAAACGCCGCGTGGCCATGTTTATCCATTACCATGCATTGGCGCTTAGCAAATTCAGCATCGCCCTCTTTCAAACGCTCAACCACATCATGGCAACAAAGCCCTTGGGATAACCATCGCTTAGCGTTGTCGGCATACCAAGGATTAGTAAACAAGCCTTGGGTGGCACACGCGCCAATCCCACGCCAACTGTGGTTTACGTAGCCACCGACGGCAACGCCGCCAGTGGCTGTAATGGAAGCCGATAACCCTGTTTCTGGGTTAACGTGTATAAGTGAAATCGTCATAGATTCTCAGTATAAAAGACGTTAGTAACCAACCATTTGTCCAACAAACAGGGCTACCCAACATAGAACATAAACGAACGCCATGAATGGCATGATGGCTTTGAGCCACTGCTCGTAAGACACGCGACCAAGAGCCAACATTGCTAGCGTACCACCAGAAGTCGGTACGATAAGGTTGGTCAAACCATCACCCACTTGGAATGCGGTGATCATCAGCTGACGGCTCATGCCAGTAAGATCTGCCACAGGAATTAGGATTGGCATAGTCACCATTGCCTGACCAGAACCCGATGGTACGAATAGGTTAATCACACCTTGCACCACACTCGCGACAATCGCAGAGATGGCAATCGGCATATCTTGGATCAGTGAGCTCAATGCGTTAACGATAGTGTCGATGATTTGTGCTTGATCGAGGATGATTTGAATCGATGCCGCAACACCAATCACCAATGCACCTGCGGTTACGCCCGATGCACCTTCCATCATTTGCTTGACGATGCCGTTCGCACTTAAACCGTTCACCGCGCCGATCACAATTGCCATCAATAAGAACAGACCTGCGATCTCATTGATGTACCAACCGTTGGCAAATACACCGTAAAGCATCACACCTAGGCCTGCTAGGAATACGCCCAGCGTCAGTTTGTCTTTCTTCTCTAGGTGGTATTCTGAAAGATCTTTACTTAAGCCTTCCGCTGAATCTGGCTCTTTAAACTCCATCTTCGCTACGCGAGTACAGATGTAGTAAGACAATAATGCAAGAGAGGAAATCACCATCGCTGCACGCAGCCAAGCGCCTGAGAAGGTCGGCAGTTCAGCAATACCTTGAGCTACACCCACGGTGTAAGGGTTGATTGGTGACAGCGCAAAGCCCACACCAATACCGCCTACCGCCATCACGGTGCCCACAAGGCTAGAGTAGCCAACTGCCGCAGAAATCAGCACTGCAACCGGAACAAGCGCGATGTTGTTCTCAAAGCCTACCGCCACGCCAAAGAAACCGTAGATAAAGGTGCCGATAGTGATGATCAGATTACGGTTCTTCACACCCGCTTTGTTTACCGCAACACCAATCGCGTTCTCTAGCGCACCAGTACGTTGCAAGATGTGGAACAAACCACCAGCGATAAATACGATGAACAAGTAAGGTGCCGCGCTGATCAATCCTTTCGGAATCGCGACAAAAATATCAAAGAAATGCACCGCTGGAACGTCATTCAGATAGGCAAATGAGTTCGGTACTACCGTGGTTCGGCCATCGACAACAACGCGTGAGAATTCCCCCGCAGGCACAACAAAGGTCAGTAGGTAAGTCGCCACTAAAATCATAAAGATCAGGACCATCGGGTCCGGCATGCTTTTGTACCAAGCCTTTTTCTCTGTCGTCTCCATCTTCTTTGTCATATCCATAACAAAATCTCTCCTTAGTATAGGAATGAAAGCTCACTCGTTTGAGCAATCACGTTTGCAAGCAAAAACCAACGCTTGGTTTTAAAGTAAAAAAGAGGATGAATCCCCACCCTCTCTTGTTTTATTCGTGTGTTATTGATGCTTCATCAGCATGCAGAAATGGTTCAGTACTTCGACTGCGGCCATCAGATCTTTTTGTAGAATCGCTTCATCTGGATGGTGGCTAACCCCATCCGTACAACGCATAAACAGCATCGCAATGTCGGTTAATTCACACACCGCGAGACCATCATGCCCTGCACCACTAAATAAGTGCTTAGCTTCAATATTGGATAGCGAGATCGCCTGAGTCAGTGCCGAGGAAAGCGAATCAGAACAAGTGACAGCCGCTTGCTCGTAAGTCTGTTCGTGGCGATACGCAAGATTGTACTGCGTCATTAAGGTTTCGATGTTTGCCAGCATTTCTTGTCGTGCTGCAATACGCGAAGCATCATTTGGTGAGCGCAGCTCAATAGTGATGTCCGTTTGCTGGGGAATCACATTCACACCGTTCGGGAAGTTGGCAATTTTGCCCACCACACCCACAAGGTCGTCTTCACGCTTACACAGTTGGTCAAACATATGGATGACCTGCGCAGCCCCAACTAGCGCATCTTGGCGCATATCCATTGGCACTGTACCCGCGTGACCAGCTTTCCCTAGAACCGACAAAGTATGGCGCTCGATACCGGTGATGGCCGTAACCACACCCACAGGCAAGTTCGCTTGCTCAAGTTGCGGGCCTTGTTCAATGTGGAGTTCCACAAAGCCCAACACCTTGTCTTTGTCGTAAGCATCTTGCGCAATAAGTTCTGGATGGCAACCGAATGAAGTCAGTGCTTCACGCATCGTAATACCGTAAGCATCGCGTGCATCCAAAACGCTCGGGTCAAACGTTCCGGCAATGGCTTTTGAACCGAGTAATGTCGATTGGAATCGAGTGCCCTCTTCATCGCTAAATGCAATCACATCGATATGGAAAGGAAATTCAAATTTATGCTGATGGAAATAATAAACCAAAGCGATAGGTAGGATTACGCCTAAAATACCATCGTACTTGCCACCATTTGGCACGGTATCTTGATGAGAACCAAAGATCAGCGTCTGTGCATTTGGGTTCGGGCTATGGTAACGACCAATAAGGTTAGCCGCGTTATCCATGCGCACTTCCATGCCAGACAACAACATCCACTCGCGTAGCTTTTCATTTGCTCTCGCGTGCTCTTCACTGGCACACAAACGCGTCACGCCTTCGCTATCTGGGTCATTGGTTTGGCTGCATTGAGCAATATCTTCCAACCATTCCCACGCTAGACTGGCCGTTTCTACAAATTTTTCCATCTTGAATCGCTCTATTTCTAACCATGTTCATTTTTAATTTATCATGATAAATATCAAATGAAAGACATTTATCATGATAAATAGACTTTTTTGTGAGTGCGATTCGATCGATAATCGGATGGTTTCATAACTAAAACCGTGTTCGTTTTTCAGAAAATGAAAGGCAGAAAACAGGTGACATCCTTTGAATTTCCTTCAAAATTCAATAGATACCGCGAGATAACCCAGCGAGGAAAATGTGGCAAGCAGCGCGAAAGGACGTAGAACTCAACAACTGGCCGAATCGATCAAAACTTGGATCGTCGATCAAGCTTTGCAGCCCGGCGATCGTCTGCCGAGTGAAATCGAAGTCATGGAAACCTTTGATGCTTCCAAAAGCACGGTGCGTGAAAGCATGCGAATCCTTGAGGCGCAAGGTATTCTCTCGACCAAGACAGGGCCAAAAGGCGGTGTGTTTGTTAGCGAAATGAGCGAGAACAAAGCTCAGGCACTGCTAAGCAACTACCTGTTCTTTAAAGACCTTTCGATTTCTGACCTGTACCAAATCCGCTTGTCACTTGAACCAGAAATCGCGGCCTCATTAGCAGGCACATTAACGGAGGCACAGCTTGTCACGCTCGATCAGCAAATCGATAAGTACCAAACGCCACCAGAAGACGTGTATCAAGAGCGCGAGCACCACATTGCATCGATTGAGTTTCACAGCCTATTAGCGAGTTACTCTGGTAATGAGCTGCTGAAGTTTGTGGTTCGCTTTACTGCGCAGATGCTTACCGAGCTAACGATTTATCGAAAACTGTATGAACCGGGTAACCACAAACTGTGGCAAACGGGCGTACAAAGCCAACGTGCACTGGTGGAAGCACTACGTAAAGGTGACGCGCCAAAAGCCAAGCAAGTAATGGAACAACACATGCTGACCGCGCATCAATTGATGAAGAAGCAAGAAGCTGAAGTGGCGAACCGTTTCCTCACAGAAAGCTAATTGGCTCGCCATCGTTTGAAATGCAGAATTAAGCGTGATTGGCTAAGGTCATTTTACGGACCAAACGGAAGAATTCGTCAGATTCCTCTTCCGTCAAACAAGAAAAGAAATCTTGCTTAAGGTTAGTCATGATGCGGTGCACTTTGCGTACCGCTTCTACGCCCTCTTTGGTGAGTGTCAGAATCTTTAATCTCTGATTGGTTTCGCTCTTAGAAACTTTAACAAAGCCTCGTTTCTCTAAGTTATCCACCATGCGTTTTGCGACGCTTCGCTCCGTTAGAACCGCATCCGCCAACTCTTGCTGGCTCATCGGTTGAAACTCTTCTAACGCTGCCAAGGCACTCGCCATTTCCAGCGTCATTAAGTCCTGACGCGATAGCTCTGCTTGAGCACGATTGCGGAAGGTTCGGTTCATCACGCTGCACACAAACATCGGGCTTTGATCCAACACAGATATCGGAGAAATCTTCTGATCTTTCATACTTGCCTATTCTACTTTCGGCTTTGTTTTCATTTGGATAGTACTGCGTTTACAAGAGATTCCCGACTACGCTCCTTCGTCGCTTTCGGGAATGACGAGAAACATAACCGAGAGAGCGGCACCCCGTCATTCCGACGAGCCTAGGCGAGATCAGGAATCTAATTGCCACACGCTCTTAGCTCAATATTTCACGTCAAGCCATAGCACTCGGTGAGCAGATTCTGAATCATACTCGTCCCTCGCTGTTCAGAATGACGTCAAAATTAAACCTCAAACGCAAACTATCCAATTGAATCCAAAAATAAAGGACGCCGAAGCGCCCTTTTCTTGTACTTATTAGCAATAGTATAACTTAGTCTTTAGCGCTAAGTCCTACTCTTGGCTTGCCGTTGGCTGTGAAGTAGATTCCACTTGCTCTTTTTGTGCTTCTTTTCTTGCGCGGCGATCGAACAAACGCTCAACCACAACGAAGAACACAGGCACGAAGAAGATACCAAGCAAAGTCGCACTTACCATACCGCCAAGTACGCCCGTACCTACCGCGTTCTGACCTGCAGAGCCTACACCCGCACTGATTGCCAGTGGCACTACACCAAGACCAAACGCAAGCGAAGTCATGATGATAGGACGAAGACGAACACGTACCGCATGCAACGTTGCTTCAATCAAGCCCGCGCCTTTCTCGTAGTATTCCTTGGCGAATTCGACGATAAGGATCGCGTTCTTCGTTGCCAAACCAACAGTGGTCAATAAGCTTACTTGGAAGAATACGTCGTTATCCATACCGCGAGTCATTACCGCAAGTACCGCACCTAGTACACCTAGAGGCACTACAAGTACAACTGCAAATGGTACTGACCAGCTCTCGTACAGTGCAGCTAGTACAAGGAAGACAACCAGAATCGACAGTGCGTAAAGCATTGGTGCTTGGTTACCAGACAGACGTTCCTCGTAAGAGATGCCGTTCCAGTTCACCGTAAAGCCAGGAGGCAGTTTTTCTACCATGGCTTCGATTTCTGCCATCGCTTCACCAGTACTTACGCCCGGAGCCGCACCACCTTGGATGTTCATCGCAGGTAGACCGTTAAAGCGTTGCAATAGCGGAGAACCGTAAGTCCACTCACCCGTTGCAAATGCCGAGAATGGCACCATCTCGCCTTGTGAGTTACGCACGTACCATGAGTCGAAGTCTTTCGGTTGCATACGGTGTTCTGCGTCACTCTGCACCATTACCTTCTTCACGCGTCCGCGATCGATGTAATCGTTGATGTATGCACCACCCCATGCCGAAGCTAGGATTTGGTTTACATCATTAATGCTCACATCCAGCGCACGCAATTTCACGTGGTCGATATGAACTTGGTACATCGGCGCATCTGCTTGACCATTTGGACGCACACCCACCAGTTTCGGGTTTTGTGCTGCCATACCTAGGATTTGGTATTGAGCCGCTACAAGCGCTTCATGACCGTTACCAGTTGAGTCTTGTAGGTAGAAGTCGAAACCAGTCGCGTTACCCAACTCTTGAATCGCTGGTGGCGCAAACGCAAACACCATTGCTTCTTTAATCGTTGAGAAGTAACCCATCGCACGACCTGTCAGCGAAGCCGCATCCGAACCTGGTGCTTCACGTTCTGACCAATCTTTCAGACCGATAAACGCCATACCCATGTTCTGACCTTGACCCGCGAAGCTGAAGCCCGCTACCGAGAACACTGACGCGACGTTGTCTTTCTCTTCTTCAAGGAAATAGTTACGGACTTTTTCTAGTGTCTTTTCAGTCTGCTCTTGAGTCGAGTTCGGTGGCAAGATTGCCATGGAGAACACGGTACCTTGGTCTTCATCCGGTAGGAACGACGTCGGTAGGTTCATGAACAACCAACCTGCGCCCGCACTCATTGCCGCGAACACCAACAGCATGCGACCGGTGCGTTTTAGCATTTTCGCTACGCCCGCTTCGTAACCCGCCGTTGCCGCATCAAACTTACGGTTGAACCAGCCAAAGAAGCCTTTCTTATCCGAAAATTCCGCATCGCCTTTTTTCAGCAAGCTCGCACAAAGTGCCGGAGTAAGAATGATCGCCACCAATACCGAGAGCGTCATCGCCGCCACGATGGTGATAGAGAACTGACGGTAGATAACGCCGGTTGAGCCAGACATGAACGCCATCGGTACGAATACCGCAGACAGCGTCAGGCCAACACCAACTAGCGCGCCAGTGATCTGCCCCATTGACTTCTTCGTCGCTTCTTTTGGATCGAGACCGTCTTCGTGCATTACACGTTCCACGTTCTCAACCACAACGATCGCATCGTCCACCAGCAAGCCGATTGCCAGAACCATCGCAAACATGGTTAAGGTGTTGACACTAAAGCCCGTCGCGTACAAGACGGCAAACGTACCCAGCAATACCACCGGAACCGCAATCGTTGGGATGATCGTTGCACGGAAGTTCTGCAAGAACAGGTACATGATCAAAAATACCAACACGATTGCTTCAAGCAGTGTCTTGATTACTTCCTTGATCGACGCATCTACGAATGGCGTTGTCTCAAACGGGTAAGCGATCTTTAAGCCATCTGGGAAAGTCGCACTCAGCTGACCAAGACGTTCTTTTACTGCTTCTGCCGTTTCTAGCGCGTTAGCACCAGTACCGAGAGAGATACCAAGACCTGCTGCTGGGAAGCCATTGTACTGACCTTTGATGTCATAGCTTTCTGCACCGCGCTCAACACGCGCCACGTCTTTCAGGTAAACATTCGAACCGTTCGCTTCTGATTTCAGAATGATGTTTTTAAATTCAGCCACGCTGGTTAGACGACTTGCTGAAGAAATCGTCGCGTTAAGCAACTGACCAGACTGAGCAGGAGCTGCACCTAACTGACCCGAAGAAACCTGTGCATTCTGCTCACGAATCGCGTTCGCAACGTCAATTGCTGTTAGGTTGAACTGAGTCAGTTTGAATGGGTCTAGCCAAACGCGCATTGCGTATTGAGAACCAAACGCTTGCACTTGACCTACACCCGTAACACGGCTGATCGGATCTTGAATATTGGTAACCACAAAGTCGCCAATGTCGTTTTCTGTGAATTCAGGGTCTTCAGAGTAAACCGCCACAACCATCAAGAATGAGGTGTTGGATTTGTTTACGATGATACCTTGGCTTTGTACTTCCATCGGAAGTGACGTCATCGCCAATTGCAGTTTGTTCTGCACCTGAACTTGCGCGATATCTGGATCCGCTTCGCTATCAAACGTCAGCGTAATGGTCGCGTTACCAAACGCATCACTGCTTGAGTTTAGGTAGCGTAGGTAGTCCAGACCCGTCATGTTTTGCTCGATAACCTGAGTCACTGAGTCTTCTACGGTTTTCGCAGAAGCACCAGGGTAACGGGCATTGATTGAGATCGTGGTCGGTGAAATCGTCGGGTATTGAGAAACCGGCAAGTTGAACAGGGACATTACGCCCGCCAACATAGTCAGAATCGCAAGAACCCAAGCAAATACCGGACGATCGATAAAGAATCGTGCCATGATTATGCCTGCTCACCTGATTGAATGGTCACTGGGTTACCCGGTTGGATCATCTGTAGACCTGTTGTGATGACTTTATCACCCACTTTCAGACCGTCAGTGATGCGCCATTGATTACCAATAGACTCAGCCGTTGTTACCGGAGTGATTGTTACTTTGTTGTCTTCACCTACCGTCATTACTGAGGCTTTACCCGTTGCGTCACGCGTTACTGTGTTTTGTGGGATAAGAATCGCAACAGGGTCCACACCAACCGTTACCGTCGCACGCACGAACATACCCGGTAGCAACAAGCCATCTGGGTTCGCGAATTCTGCACGTAGCGTTACGCTGCCCGTGCTTTCATCTACGTTCACTTCAGTAAACTTCATTGCACCTTTGTGCGCGTATGTCGAACCATCTTCGAGTGTCAGCGTGACTTGAGCAGTCTCATCTTTTTGCAAGTGACCTTGTGACATCGCTGCTTTCAAACGAAGTAGTTGAGCAGAAGATTGCACGATATCAACATTGATTGGGTCTAGCTGTTGGATAGTCGTCAGCGTCGCTGCTTGGTTCGCAGTAACAAGTGCACCCGCCGTCACGTTTGACTTGCTGATCACACCACTGATTGGCGCTTTCACTTGTGCGTAAGACAAATTGATCTTCGCTGTGTTGATCTTCGCTTTCGCGACTAACACTTGCGCTTTCGCTTCTTTATAAGCCGCTTCTGCTTCGTCCAATGCTTGTTGGCTGATCGACTTTTTAGTGATCAATGCACGGTAACGACGCACTGTTGAGTACGTTGATTCTTCCGATGCTTGCGCACGGATCAGTTCCGCCTCTGCACTCAATAAATCAGCTTGGAAAGTAGAATCATCAATCTGGTATAGCGATTGGCCTTTCTCTACCACACCACCTTCAACAAAATTACGCTCAGAAATAATACCCGTTACTTGTGGGCGAACTTCTGCTTCTTTAAATGCGCGGCTACGACCAGGCAATTCCACCGTTAGCGCTTGGCGAACCGGTTCAACTGTCATGACAGTCACTTCCGGTGTTGGCGCGGGACCACCTTGTGCTTGTCCATCTTGACTCTGTTCACATCCAGCCAAAATTAAGCTCGACGCAATCAGAAGTGATAGCGTGGTTCTACGTCTCATGAAACTTCTCTCTTCCTAAATAAAAACAGTGACCCAATAAAAAGTCAGCAAATATTATTCGGGATGATAATTACTCAATGTTGTACATACAACAAAATTTACCGCTCTTTACGATAGACAAAAATATTTGCTCTAAAGCTGTTATTGATCTCTCAATTTGAACGCATTTATGTTGGAAAAATAAATTTTCTGTGAGCAATCGAAAACAGATTTTTCACAATAGAAACAAGAAAAAAGAGTGGACAAAGCGAGAGAAATCGTGACAAAGCAAAGTATTTTGGAGGACGCGTTGCTGCTACGAAGAAAAAGAAAGTTTATTAAATATCGTGAAAATAAGTGAAAACACAAGAATTTACACTCGCATAACATTTAATCACCAGTTGAACATTTAGAGCGCGCTTTGATTAAATAAATTGCAAATATAGGCGTTGATTTCCGTATTCATTACCCTATAATTCGCTCCCCTAAAACAGCCTGATATACGAAATAAGTTGGTTATGAAAAACAACAATAGAATAGTATTAGGGAAATTCACATGGGACAGGACGACTCACTATTTACAGCTATCCCCTTTGAATGGCACAGCAGAAGAACAAGAAACGGTTAAGCTGACGAATAAACAAAAAGCGTTATTGAACTGCCTTGTTGATGCGTATCCAAACACGATCAGCAATAAAGAGATTATTCAGCAGGTTTGGGGCTATGAGCATATCTCACAAGAGAGCTTGCCGCAGCTGATTAATCGCACTCGACGAACGTTAGAAGATTACGAAAAAAACCATCCTGGTTAATACCCCTGGGGTTGGCTATTCCCTCAGTTTTGAATTTGCTCCAGAAGAGCCAGTTTCACAGCCAATTACCAAACCAGAAGAGTGCGAGCTCAAACCAGTCAGCAAGCAAAACGCAAAACTATGGAATGCGCTTTTTATAGTCATGCTGTTAGTGACGCTGTTTAATCTTTATGAAACGGCGAAAGCGCTGTATTACAAGCACGACTTTGAACAAGTGCTAAAAGCCAAAGTTTACCCAGAAATAAAACGTTCCGATGACGGAAAAACGGTAGTGACAATTAACAACCATGAATGCATTTATCACAAAGATCAGCTTTTACTTCAATGCCCATAAATTCAAAGTGTTGATAGCATTGGTTGTGTTCAACGGCATTCTCTTGTTCACGGCACACCAGTCAAAAGTTCAACTGTTTGGCAAAGTAGAAGCGATGCAATACAGGTGGACGACCTATACTAGGCTCAATAAAGATCACATTGAGACCCATAATCACTACTCACCTATCGGTGGTGCTGTGACAGAGTATCAATCGCTTGACTATCAATATGAATATTCAAAATCTAAGGGAAACGAATACATTGTATTGAGCTATGAAAAGCCAGTGACCATGCGCCATAATCGTATCTACTATCTAGATGAACAATGCAGTTTGCTCTTTTTCGGCAGAGCAGAGAGAACTCTAAAGAATATGACGCTCCGCTGCTTATACTGATGTTTACCGCTTCTGAAGAAACTTATAAAAAGGCACCTTTGATGATCAAAGGTGCCTTTTTCATTTCAGGTAGAGCGTAATGGGTATAACGCTGTCTTATACGCGGAACTGGCTGACTTGCTTGTCTAGCTGTTGTGTCTGTTCAGACAACATAGACAATGACTGTTGCGCTTGGCTTACTACATCCACAATCGACGTACTGCTGTCTGCGATACCTTGAACGTTGCTGTTTACTTCATCACTCACTGAGCTTTGTTGGCCCGCAGCTGTCGCAATGTGCGTGTTCATCTCGTTCATACGTGCGATCGCGTTTAGGATTTCAGCCAACGACTCTGTCGCTAAACCTGCCGATTGAATGGTGTCTTCGCTGCTGGTTTTACTGCCCTGCATCACTTCCACCGCCTGAGCAGCACCTGCTTGCAGCTTCTCAATCATGGCTTGGATCTCGCCCGTGCTCTTTTGCGTTCGGCTCGCTAGGGAGCGAACTTCATCTGCCACGACAGCAAAACCACGACCTTGCTCACCAGCACGCGCTGCTTCAATCGCCGCGTTTAATGCCAGCAAGTTAGTCTGCTCTGCAATACCACGGATAACGTCCAATACCGAAGCAATATTGCTCACATCGTTATCCAAGGTGTTGATGACTTGGCTTGCGCTTTCAATCTCACCCGCTAGGTCGCGAATAGCACCCACAGTTTGCTCCAAAATGATATTAGTATTCGACAGCTCTTCGTTCGCCGTTTGACTCGCCAATGCTGCTTCTGTCGCACTGTCGCTAACATTACGACTGGTTACTTGCATCTCGTGTACTGCTGCAGCAACGGCTTCACTATCACGCTGTTGGCCAACAGTTGAATCTGCGATGGTCGAAGTCAGTGAGTTTAGGTTGTTCATCTCTTGGCGCAACGTATTAGCGCTTTTCACCACTTGTGACACCGTCGCTTGGATCTTAGTCACGAACTGGTTGAAGCCACCAGCAAGCTGACCAATTTCATCTTGAGAATTGATGCTAATGCGTTGACTTAGATCGCCTTCGCCGGAAGCAATTTGCACCATCGCCTCTTTAATATCATTGATTGGTTTAACTACCGTTTTAAGTAGCAATATGACCATACCAAGTGCAGCGATAATCACGATCGCGATACCTGATTCTAGAATAATCTCAGCTCGAAGCGCTGCCGCTGAAATGTCAGATTTCAACTCGCTTTGTTTTGCTTCGATGCCATCTTTTACGACATTAAGCTGCTCGCGTACCGCACTAAACTGATCTTCAAATAAAACTTTGTTAGATTCGTAATAATTCAACCACTGTGCTTGTGGTTTGTTAATCATATCGTCATAACTTTGTAGCCATTGCTCACCCGTCGTGACCAACTTTTGTACTTCGCTACCATGGCTGCGAGGCATTACACCCTCATTAGAAAGAGACATGACTTTTTTCATTCGAGGTAATGCTTTGTATGCGTTGTCTTTGTACTCAAATAGGTGGTGATCGATCTCCGCTTGAGTCTTCGCTAGCGCTAAACCCTGAATTGCAGAAGTCGCTTGATACAGGTCGCGATATGCATCTTCAATAGTAAACAAGCTCGGGGTTACTTGTTCATTCAGTGTTTTGGTCAGTTCAGTTTGCTTCCACATTGTTACGACATTCAGTACTGAGCTAATAACCAGTAATGCAATCATCAAAGACAATGGAAGAACGATCTTCTGCTTGATAGACAGGTTGTTGAACATGAATAGATACCTTTGTTTTATTGTTCAAATCACCACCGAGTTTATCAAACAAAAGGCGTATAAAATTGTTTATACGGTTCAACGTCCTCTAATAATTTTTGTCTTTACGACTAATATTTTAGATTCAACAAATAACTGATTTATTGGACGATTTTTCTAGGAAGCAAGGTCACATAACTTCAATCGGTACAGTTCGATATACCTTGGTTAGATTGGAACATTTCCATCATGGGTTCGATTTGAACGTTACCCCATACAACAAAGCCAAAGCACAATAAGGGGAACAACAGATGAATAAGGGATTTAAGCGTGCCAAGTTTGCCGCGTTGAATCGCTGTGGGTCTGAATACCTTGACGCCTTTTGGTGGGAACTGACCTTCGATCAAACCACGTACGCCAAGTGGCAACATCAATACCGCAGCAAGTAAAAACACGGACAGTGGCATCCAAAAGAACAGTATGTGAACCAAAAGTTCTAAGCCTGACATACCGAACATTTGATAACATTCCGGCGCTTCGACGACTGCTTGCAGAAAAGGCTCTCCCTTAAGCTTAAACAGCACACCAGCTAGAAGACCAAATACGCCAGCGATCGCGACTCTGATGATCTTTTCTTTTTTGCTGTACTGCGGCGCGTATTCCTTCATGCCCTTTCCTATCATGATAAAAACCGAGAAAGTCAGCTTAAGAATGGCACGCCAGAACGCAAATGTGCGCGTGGCTTTTGGGACGCACAATGGCGAATAATGAAACAGAAAGAAAACAGCCTCAATATCGCTATTGAGGCTGTTAGAAAGTTCATGAGTCCGGTTTAATCGTCGAACAACAAGTTGATTGCAATTGCCATCAAAACTAAGCCTGAGATTGGCAGCAAGACACCTAATGGTGAGCGCTCGATGTAAGGCAAGTTTTCCGCAATCAATAAACCCCACTCAGGTTCTGGTGGCTTAACGCCAAGTCCGATAAAACTCAGAGAAGTCAGGCTAAGCGTAATGTACGGCAAACGCAGAAACGCGTGGCGAATCAATGGCGGCAGCACATAAGGCAACAAGTAGTAACGGAGTACTCGCCACTGACTGGTTCCCCAAATGGGCGCAAGATGCGTGTAAGGCTGCGCTTTGGCTTCCATCAACAAGCTCGCACAGTGCGCTGCTAATGGTGCCCATGACACCATAACAATCGCAATCAAAGCGCTGTTTGGGTTCATCCCCGTTAGACCAGCAATCAGCAGACCCGCCACAATGTATGGCACACCTTTGGTGATCTCAATTAAGCCTTGGCTATAACGAGTCACGAAGCCGAGCAGCAAACCAATCACCAAACTTAGGAAGGTTGCGATGATGCCCATTTTGATTGTCGACATCATACCGCCACCTACACGCGCAAGCAGATCTCGTCCAACCGCATCGGCACCAAACGGTGCTGCTAAGCTTGGCGATTCAAGGCGGGTAAATTGGATGGTGTAAGGATCGCGCATTAACGCCCATCCAGCACAACCAATCAGCAAGGCAAAGATTGTGGCACTGACGATGCGTTTGGTGGTGCTTTGGGTAAAACGGAACGTGCTGTGACTGCTGATCAACTTGCCACTTGTGACACTGTGCCCGAGTAACCAACGTTGCAATAAGATGCTCGCACTGCTGATCAACATCGAGAACACCAGCAACACCAACAAGCCTCCTTGCAGCATCGGCAGATCTTGTGACTTCGCAGCGCCTAAGATTAGTCGTCCGATACCCGGAATGGAAAACACTTGTTCCACAGCAACCGCACCGCCGGTTAAACCAATCACCGTCATTGCGATTTGAGGAATCAAGTTACTAACGGCACGCCACAAGGCAAAGCGTAAGATTTGAAACTTACTGACGTTCGCCGATAGCCAAGTGATCACCCAAGGCTCATCTAGTACACGCTTGAGGCTGTCATTGAGCAAGCGCCCGAACAAGCCAGCAGCAGGTAATGCCATTGCCAAACTGGGTAGCCAGAGGTTTTGCACGCCTTGCCAACCATAAGGTGGGAACCAACCCAACCAGATGGAAAACACCATGATCAGCAATGAAGCAATCACGTATTCCGGCAGTGAGACCAGCACCGAACTGAGCGTGTCATGATGTTTGTCTAAACGATTCTGTTGCCAACGACGCACAGTGTAAAGCACGCTCGCCATGCACATTACAAATGCCATACCTAACGCTGTAAGCATCAGTAATAGTGACGTTTTTGCGGTTTGTTGAACGCTCTCCATCACGGATGCGCCACTCACCCAAGAGACACCTAAGTCACCTTGCATGGCAAGCGTCAACCAATCCCACAGTCGCTCAGCAGCGCTGCGGTCAAGTTGAAGATCTTCTCGAATTGCTTGCAGAGCTTCCGCCGTCAGCAATTGTTGAGCACCCGCACGGGCACGGAGGATTGATTGGCTTGGGTCAATACCTGCAATATCCGGCATCAAACCCACCAGCACAACCACTACCCCGAGTGACAGGAAGCGCGACAAAAAAACGCGTAAACCATTCAGGCATACAAGCGCTCAAACGAGAGCGCATGTTGGCAACAGACGACATCGAGTTAGTTCACCTCAGTAAACTGGTCGATCAGGCGACGCTCGCGTGGGTCACGTTGTGCGTTCTTCACGCGGTCACTCTCACCTTGGATTACACGCTCGTGAAGCAGTGGAATCACAGCGTATTGCTCAAGGATTTTGCTTTCTGCTTCGATGATCGCTTGTTGGCGTTTCTCACCCAATGGCTGACGATCAGCGTGTTTCAATGCTGCGTCCACTTCTTCAGAGCAGAACTGACCTAGGTTGTAAGAACCTTTACAGCTAAAGTCACTTTGCATGTACGCCACTGGGTCACCAGAATCCAACACTGTTGCACGTGACAACAAGAACGCATCGAACTTACCTGCTAGTGCATCGTTTTCGATTTGTGCGTATTCACGAACGTCTAGTTCAACCACAAAGCCAGCCGCTTCAAGTTGTTGCTTTAGCAGCACCGCTACTTCTGGCAGCTCAGCACGGTCGGTAAATGTACCGATGGTGATCTTCTCACCGTTCGCGTGGCGCATTTCCATGGTTTCCATACGAGGGTTCGCATCACGAATTGGTTGAGCCCATGCCAATGCTGGACCTAACAGACCTTTCGCTGAATCGGCGTGGTTCTCGTAAACCGTTTTGATGATTTGCTCACGGTTAACCGCTTGAGCTGCTGCTTTACGCAAACCGAACTGGCTAAACACATCTGATTTATTGTTTAGGTAAAGCGTGTTGGTACGTGGCATTGCAACTTCATGCAGTTGTGAAGATTCCATCATCGCGATTTGCGAAACAGGAACGGCTTCAACTACATCCGCCTCACCGGTACGCAGTGCAGCAGCACGAGCAAAACCGTTTGGTACGTATTCAGCAAAAATACTGTCTACTTTTGCTTTTTCACCCCAGTAACCATCAAAACGCTTCAGTTTCGCGCTGGTTGTCCCGTTGATTTCTGTCAGAACGAATGGACCAGTACCCGCATTGATTGGCACAACACGACCGTTTTCTTGGTATGCAGCACCAGAAAGGATCGCTAGCTGTGGGCTAGATAGACGGCTTGGCAACAATGGATCGTTAAAGGTCGTTTTGATTTCAACAGTGAAGTCGTCCAATGCGCGAACTTGCCATTCGATACCATCCAAAATGCGTGGCTTAGGTGCGGCATCTAATGCTTTTTGCAAAGAGTTCACAACCGCGTTTGCATCAAGGTCAGAACCATCGTGGAATTTCACGCCCTTACGTACCGTAAATTGCCACGTCATCGGATCAACTTGTTCCCACTCTGTTGCCAGCATTGGCTCTGCTACCGACTGATCGTTGAGGTTCACTAGCGTTTCTGCTGTGCTCCAACGTGACAGTTTGAACGCGTCATCTGAAAGTGGCGACAAACCAGTGCGTGGTGGTTGCATCATGGCAACGCGAATTTCCGTTGCTTGCGGTGCCGCTGCTTTTTCCGCTTCTGGCTTGCTTTCGCCAGAGTCAAAACAACCCGTCAGCAGTGCGCTTAAAGCCAGCGACAAAGCTAACTTGGGAGTACTAAGGTGCATAAGAAACCTCTCCAATGGTTTTTGTGAATTCATTACTTTTGTGTTGAGCGCTCATCAAGGCTCTCGTGATCAAGTGTGATGGGTTATTTGTCACGTTCTGTGCTGTGCCGTGCTCGACAACGCGTCCTTTGTCTAACACTAGGATTTCATCGCATAGGGTTTGTGCCGCATCGAGGTCATGTGTCACCAAAATCAGGCGCATCTGACGACTCTTTTGAATGCCTGCCAACAAGTCGAGAATCTGTTTACGACTGACGGGATCTAGGCTGCTGGTTGGCTCATCCGCAACCAACACGCAAGGCTCGACAATCAAAGCTCTGGCGATAGCCACACGTTGGGCTTGCCCAACTGATAATTGCAGCGGGTTACGATCCAACAATGTGAGATCCAAACCGACATCCACCAAGACCTTTTCCACCTTCTCGTTAAGCTCTTGCGTTAAACCAATATTGCTTAGCGGCTCCAGTAAGATCTGGCGAACGGTGTAGTACGGATTCAAGCTAGACTGCGGCTCTTGCGGGATCAGCTGAATGTGCTGACATAACTCTTGTCGCTGCTTAGCCGAGCTACGCGATAACTGATAACCACACACATACACTTCACCAGATGTGGGTTTACGAAGACCAAACAGAAGTTCAATCAAGGTCGATTTACCCGCACCAGAAGGACCAACAATCGCAATGTTCTTTGTGTCGATGGCAAGATCCAATTGTTCGAGCGCTTTAAACGGTTTGCCCCCTAACCAACTTGGTTTGGAGTAATAGTGAACACTGGCTTGCTCAAAGCGAACTTCCGCCGATTTAGGCTGCGTGTGCCCGCTCAAGTTGTGCTTAGTCAAAATAGGCTCCAGAGATGAGGTTAAGGCAGCAGTTGCGCAAGTTGTTGGCAGAAAGGATGCGAACTTTGCTGAATAGCTTGCCATGGCGCTCCATAGGCCACCATGGTGTTGTCCGCAATCACCAAGACTTTTTCACACGCCAAAGCCGCAGACAGATCGTGCGTGATCAACAAACCACTGATGTTGCGTTGCTGAACACTGCTGCGGAACAACTCAAGGATCTCCGCTTCGGTGATTGGATCGAGCGCACTGGTGGGCTCATCAGCGATGATCAAGTTGGCACTACCAAGCAACGCAATCGCAATACAAATACGCTGGCGCTGACCACCAGATAACTGGCTTGGATGCTGCGCCAATGCTGCTTTTGGATCTGCAAATCCGAGTTGAGACAACAAGGCTGTCACCGTATCTCGGTTTGCTGAAGACAAGCGCGTTTTGTTGCCCGTCAATGCCAAACACAGTTGTTGTTCGACAGACGCCAATGGGTTCAGCGCTTTAAGTGCATCTTGGAAAATGACCGCGGGGCGCTGCGGTTGACTACGTTGCAGCATGGCAGTTTGTGCGACCTCACTGCTGTTAAGCTGGATACTTCCGTCTACCCAAATATCAGACGGCAAAAAACCTGCGACGGCTTTCGACAACATGGATTTACCAATGCCGGAAGGTCCCATAATGGCAAGAACTTCACCTTGAAACAGCTCAAAAGAAATGTCTTTGAAGAGTGTACGTTCTGAGTCTGTAAGGCTGAGATTATTAACGGAGAGTATTGGTTGAGAAATCACGACATCAAACTAAATGTAACAATATAACATAACGATAGTATCACGCAGGCCTGAGCAAGAAAACAACTCAGAGGGGTTATTTCATCACCTTTTTCACGCTTTTATCAGCAAGGGCAGATGGCTCCGCCCTTGCGATAAAAAATCGCAATAAAACCGATTGTAAAAACGTGAATTACTGACACTTTTGTTTTACTTGATCGAGGTACGGGAACAAGAAGACAAAGCGCCCAACGTAGAACAAAGTGAATGCCAGCCACAAACCGTGATTGCCCCAATATTGCACCGCAATAAATTGAGTCACTAAGAACAACACCATGGTTAAGAAGGTAGAGTTACGAACTGGTCGCGTCGTACCTGTACCGGTAAAGATGCCGTAAAACGTCAGACCAAAACCAGAAACCAACGGGAATGCCAATAACCAAGGGCTCATGTCCAAATACAGCTCAACAAGGTTTGGCAAAGTGGTAAATAACGACACCACTTGGTGTTTGAACAGCACCAACAGCAAGGTCAATACAACAACGAACGCCGCGGTCCATTGCGTGTTTAACTTAATCACGTTATCAAGCAATGTCGGATTCTTCTGCCCTACCGCTTTACCTGCAAAGACGCTCGACGCATTCGCCACACCATCGAACATGTAGCTGACGATGAAGGTTACTTGCATCAAGATTGCGTTCGCCGCGAGCACATCAGAGCCAAGCTGAGAGCCCACACGCGCGATCATGTTGAAGAACACCAATAGACACACAGTACGAAGCAGCAGATCCATATTGGAAGATGCGATAACTTTGAGATCTTTACGCGTCATGCTCGCTGTTTGAATGTAATCAAACAGCGGGAAGCGACAGGTTTTCAACACCAGCACCGCACCAATAACAAACGTCGAGATTTGCGCGATAAGTGTCGCTACCGCAACGCCAGCAATACCCATATCGAAGTACAACACAAAGACGATATCTAGCACGATGTTCAGCACGTTACCAAACACTTGCGTGAACAAGGTTTCTTTGGCTTTCGCCTGCCCCATTAACCAACCAATCACGGTGTAGTTCAGCAGTACAAACGGCGCACCAAAGATCATGATATCGAAGTAAATCTTAGCGTTTTCGGCCACGACTGCATCAGGGGAGATAATCAGCTCTGCCCCCATCCAAATCACGGACTGCAACGCAATGAAAATCAAGCCAAGGCAGAGCGAAAGCACGAAAGGACGGAATAAGCTGCTCGCTTGATCTTCTGGGCTATTTTTACCTAATGCGATTGCACTTTGCCCAGTAGTACTGACGCGGAAAAAACCAAACAGCCAATACAAGGTATTCATGATAACGGTGCCGATCGCCACACCACCAATCATCTCAGCCACACCGAGTTTACCGATCACCGCGGTATCCACCGCCCCCAATAATGGTTGGGTAACCGTAGAAACAATGAAAGGAAATGCGATTTTAAAATAGTCTTTATGAGTCAGGTTCATTCTTGGTTAAACTCAGTTTCAAATGGGATTTCTAGGTAGCCAGCGGCTTCTAGCAGTTCTTTCGTATATGGGTCGCGTACGTGCTTGAGATTACGCATGTCATCAACGCGTTCAACAATCTGACCGCCTTTGAAAAACATCAGACGATCACATAAGAAACTCGCTACCGCAATATCGTGAGTGATAAACAGGTATGAAATATTGCGTTCCTGTTTGAGCTTTTGTAGCAAGTCGAGGATCTGTACCTGAACCGACACATCAAGCGAACTTACCGCTTCATCAAGCAGGATGAATTTAGGGTTCGGTGCGACTGCACGCGCAATACAAACGCGCTGCAATTGACCGCCGCTCAATTGATGCGGGTATCGTTCCAGCATTTCTGCTTTTAGCCCCACTTCTTCGAGCAATTGAATTAATAAAGCTTCGCGCTGCGCTTTACTCATTGCTTCAGTAATCAGCGGTTCATTAATGATTTCACGCACGGTTAAGCGCGGGTTCACCGAGGTATTGTAATCTTGAAAGACCACACTGATGGCTTTGTGTGTCGGTAAGCTAGCAATCGCTTCACCTAGTACCACCTCACCACTGTCGGCAGATTCCAAGCCTAAAACAACTTTGCCCAAGGTGCTTTTTCCGCTGCCTGATTCACCAACGATACCGACACATTCGCCTTCATTTACGGTAATCGACACACCATTGAGTACATGCTGATAGCTTGGGAACAACCAACTGTCATCGTTTTTGAAAGCCTTAGTGACTTTTCGAACATCAATCAGCATTAGGCACTCTCCATCACAGATTTAAAACGATTAATCAACGCCATACGGGTATCAACTAAATAACGTGTGTGCTCGCTTTGTGGGTTGGTAAACACTTGCTTGGTGTCGCCATATTCCACGACCTTGCCTTGATTCATCACCATCACGTTATCGGCAATGTGCGAAACCAAACTTAAATCGTGACTGACGAAAATCAGGCTCGTGCCGAACTGCTCTCGCACAAATTGCAGCTCTTTGATGACCTCTCGTTGTGAGATGTAATCGATAGCTGTGGTTGGCTCATCGGCAATAATCAGCTTAGGTTTTAGCACCAAAGCCAGCGCTACCATGATGCGTTGCAGCATGCCGCCACTCAGCTCGTGCGGGTATTTCTTCAATAAAGATTGCACCGATTTTAAGTTCACTCGGGTAAGCACATCGCAGAATAACTCGGTCGCGCCTTTACTGCTCATCGCGGAGTGCTGTTTAATCGTCTCAACGGCTTGGTTACCAATCGTGAACAGCGGGTTGAACGCCGTCATTGGGCTTTGCATGATCATCGAGATTTTCTCACCACGCATTTGGCGGCGCTGCTTTTGCGGCATCGAGAATAAATCTTCGCCCTCAAAAATAGCCTCACCAGAGATGGTAAAGTGCTCGCCTAGCAAGCCGTTAATCGCATTACAAGTTAAGCTTTTGCCACTGCCCGACTCACCTAAAATGCCCAAACATTGGTCTTCTTTTAGGGTGAAGCTGACGTCAGAAACCAATTCACGATGGGTAGGTTTCTCCAATGTCACAGCAAGATTCTTCACTTCTAACATCATCGTTGCTCCGTTCTTGGGTCTAACACATCGCGCAGTGAGTCACCGAGCAAGTTACAACACGCTACCACTACCATAATCGCCGCGCCCGGAATCAGCATTTGTTCAGGGTTAGAGAACAGCACTTCTTTGGCATCACTAAGCATTGCCCCCCACTCTGGTGTCGGCGGTTGAATACCCAGTCCCAAGAAAGACAGGGTCGAAATACTTAGGATGATCCACCCCAAGTCCAAGGTAGCGAGAATGATGACCTCGGCAGCAATATTCGGTGCTAAATGCTTGCGGAAGATGAAGCTTTGCGGTGTTTTTACCGTGCGCGAATACATGATGTAGTTCTGATGATTAAACGCGATAACCGAGCTACGCACGATGCGTACATACCATGCAATCTTGGCAATGAAGTTCGCCACGATAATGTTAGTGATGCCTGGTCCCATGATACCGACGATGCTTAGCACGATGATTTCATAAGGAAAAGACAACATGACTTCACAGCCACGCATGATCAGAGCATCGACTTTGCCACGCACATAACCAGAAACAACACCAATAAAGCCACCGACCAAAGCGGTGATCACCATGGTCAGCAAGGAGTAGTAAAGCGTGGTGCGAATACCAAAAAGAAGGCGTGAGTAAATACAACGACCTAAATGGTCAGTGCCCAGCGGGTATTCCGCCGACATTGGCATCAAGGTGTTAATAACATCGGCTAAGTTTGGATCGTGCGGCGCAAGATA
This sequence comes from Vibrio jasicida 090810c, assembly GCF_002887615.1. Lineage (NCBI taxonomy): Bacteria > Pseudomonadati > Pseudomonadota > Gammaproteobacteria > Vibrionales > Vibrionaceae > Vibrio > Vibrio jasicida. The sequence continues at coordinate 1,012,598 of NZ_CP025792.1, forward strand.
AGGCGCAAATGCCCCCATCAAACAAATCACGGTAAGAATAAACAAACAGGCGACAACGGTTTTGTTGCTAAAGAGGCGTTGCATCATTGGTTGTTACCTCCGGATTTCAGGCGAGGATCCACTACCGTATGTAAGATATCGATCAGTAAGTTCGATACCACGAACAAGCTGCCCATCACCAAGATGTAAGCTTGAATGATTGGGTAATCTCGATTGAAGATTGCTGCGAGTGCAAGACGCCCTAAACCCGGAATGGCGAAGATGCTTTCGATAACTACGGTTCCCGCGATCAATCGCACGATACCAATACCCAAAGCCGTCATAGAGGTTTGCAGCGAGTTCTTAAGAAGGTGTTTCCACACCACGCGATATTCAGGAATACCACGCGCTCGCGCATAAACCACGTAGTTATGATTCATCGAATCCAACATCGAGTTACGGATCAGACGAATGTACGTTGCCACATACGCCATACACAACGTAATCGATGGCAGAATAAAATGACTGAAGGTCGATGCGCCGCTGCTTGGCAGCCAGTACATGTAAATTGAGAAGAACCAAATCAGAATAAACGCGAGCCAGAAGTTTGGCATCGCTGTGCTGGCAAAGATAAACACTCGCACAATGCGATCAAACCAGTGGTCTTTATACACCGCACTGAGCACACCCATCGGAATACTCACACACACCAACAGAATCAGCGACAACCCAGCAAGCTTTAAAGTGTACGGGAAACTACGCGCCAACTCTTCAGACACGAGGCGGTTGGTGTTGGTGTAAGACACACCAAAGTCGCCTTGTAATGATGCCACCAGCCAATTGGCGTAACGCACCAAAAACGGTTTATCTAAACCAAGCTCTTGGCGGATCTCTTCAATCGCCTCTGGGCTTGGCGTCGTGTCGTTAACACGTAATGCAACTTCGGCAGGATCAGCGGGAATAATATTGACCAAGGCAAAAGCGATAAAGGAGACAAAGAAAAGTGTCACGCTTGCACTCAGTAGCCGCTTGATTATGTATTTCGCCATGCAGATACTTTCTCTACGTTTTAGTTAGAAAAGTAAAAAGACTGACACCCAATTCAGAGTGTCAGTCGTGATACTTTGGGTCAGTGTTTTGTCCACCGACGAGTGAGATTACTTAACAGACATACGTTGCAAAGGAATCTCAAATTGAGATGGGTTAAAGCCCACACCTTCTACACGCTTGTTGAAAATCGCACGGTTTTGCTCGTAGCTGATCGGGATGTAGATCGCTTGCTCGTGCAGTGTTTTCAATACGTAGGTGTAGTGCGCTTGGCGCTCGGTTTCATCAATCGCTTCTAGTGCTTCAAGGATGTTCTTATCGATTTCCGCTTTCTCAGGAATGCCCTGCTGCGCTGCGTAATCGCCGTAAACCGGTTTACGCATACCACCTAGGAACGATTGGGGATCGTAAGGTGTACCCCAAGAGATGTTGAACGATAGGTCAAAGTCACCTTGTTTCAAACGGTCACGGTGTGCCTGTTCTTCTTCACCAACAAGGTTCATTTTCAAACCCACTTTTGACCATTCACTTTGTAGGTATTGCGCGATAGTACGCTCAACCACCTTGTCACTGTCGTAAGAAAGCGTGATTTCAAAAGGCTTACCGTTAAGCTTGCGCACTTTGCCGTCTTTCTTCCAACCCGCTTCATCCAGCAGTTTTTCTGCTTGAGCAACGTCGTATTGGTATGGCGTCAGCTCGATGTTTGCGTAAGGTACGTTTTGCGCCAATAGCGTGTCTGCTGGTTGTTCAAGACCCAGCATAATGCGCTCAGCAATGATCGCTTTGTTGGTTAGATGGCTCAATGCTTGGCGAACACGCGTATCACTCAGGCTTTCACTCACTGAGTTCAGAATCAGCATACGTGTAGAAACCGGATCTGACAGGTTAGTACCAAAACGTGGATCTTTTTCAAACTGTTTGAATGATTGCGCACTGATCAACTGCAGACCGTAAACCATGTCCACCTCACCGCTGCGCAGTGACAACAGACGCGATTGGTTGTCAGGAATCACTTTCGCGATGATCTTGTCAACCTGAGGCTTTTCACCCCAGTAGTTTTCGTTGCGTTCAAACGTTGCACGTTGATCTACTACGTTGTCCGTTAGGACATAGCTACCCGTGCCGACGTAGCAATTAGTGCCATCTTTGGTTGTGCCGTCTTTGAAACATTTTGGAGAAAGGAAACGAAACGGGCGAGTCACACCAAGCTCAACAAGGAATGGGTAGTAGGATTCAGCAAATTCAACTTCGATGGTGTTGTTGTCCACCACGCGAACACTCTCTTTACCAGACTTCTCGACTTCAACCATTAGACGAATCGACTCAAGCCAAGTGTGACGGTTTGCGTTATCTAACAATGCATCAAAGTTTGCCTTCACGACGTTAGCGTCAAACTTTGCACCATCAGAAAAAGTGACGTCATCGCGCAGTTTAAATGTGTAGGTTTTGCCGTCTTCTGACGTGCTCCAGCTGGTTGCTAACCAAGGTTCAAGAACGCCGTTTTCACCAAGGTGAACCAAACCTTCGAAGATTAGGTTTTGCGCAAAAATCTCACCGCCATAAAGATGCGGGTTAAGATCGCGAATGTCGCGGTAATTGGCAAACGTGAGCGTGCTCTCTTCTGCAAAAGCACTTTGAATGGGAAGAATGGCAGAAGCAGCTACCGCAACCGCGGCGATCAGTTTTTTAGACGGCATAAACAAAACCTTTAAATGTTAATGATAATTATTATCTTTAATTATATTAATACTACAATAAGGGCAATAATCATCAAGCCCTTAATGGCATCAAACTGATGTTCATTGGCTCATAAAAAATAAGACAATGATTTAGATAGAAAAATAATTAGTTGTGCTCGTGGGTGTATCTGACAAATTCACCAGAAAACATGCTGAAAACAACAGGCGTCAAGTCCCGCAATCTCGCAACTACGACAGACGAACAGAAGTTTAAAGCTGATAGGAAATGAGCACGTAATTACGCGTGAGGAGGCGACCGAGTACGTGGCAGCTCATAAACATTGAGATGCGCTTCGGTCAGAATTGTATGATGATATTCTGGGGTTTGATTGACGACAGGCAATTCAAAATCGCTGCTGTGAACAGCCGTTTGAATCGCGTCATAGATTTCGCACTGATGTTGAAGATGCGTTTCTGGCTCCATTTCCAAATCGTGCACGATCGACAACGTACTCAAGCCGACAGGCAGCATGAGCAGTGCGAGCATTAACAGCACATTGTTGGTAAAGCGAGAAAAGTAGTTCAAATTCCACATCTCAGTGATGATGATGGGGCGAAATGTAACACCGCATTGCGTGCTAAATCTTTATCTAGATCAAGTTAACACCCTAAGTTTGAAAAATAATGAGAATTAATCTTACTTTCGATACATATTCATCAAACCTAGCCATCTCTCCTCAAACAGGCAAATCCTTATAAAATTTAGTGATAAAAAATCAACCGCGTTCAAATCACCAAAATGTTATGTTATAACAATTTCCACTTTTCATATTGCTTCACACATAGGTAATCGGATGTCCATTTTTGGATCGTTTTCTCTTTCTAGATTACGCCTAACTCTTACTGCTTTCTCACTGCTGTTTTCTTGTTTTGTCCACGCCCACCCTCATTCTTGGGTGACAATGGAAACCAAAATCAATATCAAAGAAGATAAGATTCAATCGCTCTCAATGAACTGGGAGTTTGACGCCATGACCACGGCTTACATGCTGGCGGGAGAGAAGCTCACCGACGAAAATCGAGATGAAGTACTTTCGACACTCTCTAGTCAGGTGGTTTACAACTTGTTATCAAGCCATTACTTCACCTACTTTTATGCCGACGATGAACCGATTCGCTACAAGATGGTGGAAGCAGGGTCTATCGAGATGAATGGTGCAAAAGCAACATTGAAGTTCAATCTTGAACTCGCTAAGCCCACCAGTATCTACACACCTGATCTACGTTTGCTTATTTTTGATCCAAGCTACTTCGTAGATATGAGTTGGGAACACAAACATGCCATCACCATCAATAAACCTTACGCTGATCGTTGTCATATCAACGTGGTTGAACCAAACCCAACACCTGAGCAAGTGACTTACGCGATGTCACTCTCTGTTGATGCCGATCCAGATAACGAACTCGGTCAGCTATTTACCCAAAAAGCCCTCTTCACCTGTGAGCCGGAGGAGAACTAATGGGAAACTCGCCAGTCTTCAAACGCGCTCTGTTCGCTGTGTTTAGCGTAATGCTATTAGCCATTACTCTGCATATTTGGAATCACTTCCCCGCTTACTGGATGCAGTTGATTCGGCTTCAACGTGACACGGTAAACTCACTCAGTGAATATCTGATGCTCATCAGCCAAGGGCAACTGTTGTACGGTTGGTACTTGTTGGGCTTCAGTTTTCTGTATGGTTTGCTGCATTCGGTTGCCCCTGGGCACGGTAAAACGGCAGTGACGTCAATGAGCCTGATTCATGGCTACCGTCGTCGACAAGCGCTTGTATTGGTCGCGATTATTGCCGCCTTACAAGCCGCGAGCGCGTGCATCCTTTTCGTGATTACCGCCAAGATTGCCGAGCAGTTTGCTTTCAGCCTTTCCGACAATGTTCGTCTGCTAACGCAAGGTTGTGCGGTTTTTATTATCTTATTGGCGTTGAAAGAGTTTGCGTCGGTGGTTAAACGCCGCATCAAGCAAACACCCTCTCAAGAAGATGATGATTCCGCAGATTCTAACGGCAATATTTCATGGAAAGCACTACTGCTTATCGGCTTCCGCCCTTGTACTGGCGCGGTGCTGGTTCTGTTTCTCTCTAACATGTTAGGCAGCTTAATGTGGGGCATGATCGCGACATTCGTGATGGCTTTAGGAACAGCAATGACCAACTCGATATTGGTGTTCAACGCTTTAACGATTCAACGCCAAATGAAAAACCACAGCGCCAAACCTAATGCCAACTTGAGCGATACGCTTAACCTTGTTTTGGCAGTCACCATGGTGGTATCGGGCTTTATTCTCTATAACTTTGCCAGCGTGGCAGGATTGCAGAACTTCGTCAGATAAGTACCGACAGCAATAAACGCAAAAGCCCCAACACTTGGTTGGGGCTGAATTTACATTGATTTGTATTTCAATACTGCGTGTTACTTAGGCTCGCGCAACAGGTAAAGCATTAACTTCAATGGCGTTTTTGCGATAATGCTGTGAGGCAAATGCGCGTCCATTAGCAACCAAGCGCCAGCTTTTAGTTCCTTCGCCTCTTCCTCTAGCGTGAACGTACATTCTCCTTCGAGTATTTGTGCAATTACTGGTACTGCTGCAGTATGTTCGCTCATTTCTTCACCCTCGGCGAACCCGAAGATAACACCTCGCAAACGCTCACTTTTGTACACAGGGCAACTCGTGATACCTGCTTTGGGGATATCCACTTCGCTGGCGAGATCTTCATATAAAGTGTATTCAAACATGATTTAGCTTTCCTTCTTTCTTGCGACAAGCGTTATCGCAGATAGGTTCTTTTCGTGCTTACGGAAAATCTTACGCATGCCTAACACACGCTTTCTCGCTTGCGGTTTAGTCAGTACGTTTTTCACGATTTTTAAGAACCCACTCAAGCCTTCATCGGCGATAACGCGTTTTGGTTCGAGTAAATGCATTGGAGCAACTGCTTCAAATTCAACGAAAAAACCATTCTCTTCCATCAAAGCTTTCCACTCTGCGGGTGTGATGGGTTTGGCGGGGTGTTGAATGGTCTCGGAAACTTCTCTTTGAATTGCGCGCTTTTTATCTTCATCGATAGTATCTGGCGTAATGCACAGCTCATGGATACCGTAACGACCATGAGTTGCGAGGATTCGAGCAGCCTCAGCAATAATTTCGTTTTTACGCGCATCGGATTGCATCGTCAGCATGGCTTCGCCATAAACCACAGAAGCGCATTCTGGCTCTAACCCTGTCTCTTGTGCATTCCCGACATGACAACGTTGGTTTGCACCCTGTAAGTAAGAGCGAACAATCTCCGCTGCCTGCTCATTTTGTTCGATAGCGGTGTAGCTTGCAGGGGATTTTTCCAAGCACAAACGTGCCGTGTAACCCATACCGGGCGCAAATTCGACAACGCGGTCACCACGAGTAATCGCCAACCCTTGCAACATTTTTTGTGTCAGCTCTTTGCCACCAGGACGCAGCACTTTCTTACCCAGTTGAGCGAGTACCCAGTGTCCCGGTGTTTTTGTCACTTCTCGCCCTTCATTGGGCATCGCTAATCGTTTAGACATAATGACTCCTAAGCAAAGATGGCGACGGGAACAAAAAGAACGACCAGACCGCACAAGGCAACCCATCGAAATACGTGGCTAATACCGTCCATAACTGTTCTCCTTTCTCAGGTTGGATAAGTTGGCACATCAATCAATAATGATTATTATTTGTATCTTATCCCCCAAGTCCGAATTTGCTGCTTGATAATTATCAAGCTAAGGAAAACAGCGTGCCCGGCTCTATTGTTTCGCTCCTGAACGAAGAAGAAAAAACACAACTCTTCTCAAAACGCTCGCCTTTGCATTGCGATGCAGGGCATCAACTGTTTGAACGTGGGGAACCTGCGGAAAATATGTACTTGGTAGAGAGAGGAAAAGTCTCGCTGTTTCGTTTGATGCCTAACGGAGACGAAAAGCTGTTTAGAGTGTTTATGGCGGGAGAAATGATTGCGGAAATGGCGATGTTTATGTCTCCAAGAACCTATCCGATGAGTGCCCGTGTCGATCAGGATACGGAGTTGTCTGTGTTCCACTACCAAGATGTGTTAACGGTGTTTACTCAGTCTCCGCAGACTTCATTAAAAGTCATGAACTACATGACCAATCGCATCCACCAGCTGATGGATACCGTGAACATTTTGACGCAAGTAAACGCGAACCAAAGACTGGTGATGAAATTGGCTGACTTCTATCGCGCTCAATCAAGAAGCGAAGGGAAAATCACGTTACCCGTGACAAAAAAGCTGCTCGCAACACAGTTAGGAATGACGCCAGAGACGCTTTCTAGAACGTTCAAAAAACTGAAAAACGATGGTTTTATTACTGAGTGCGAAAGTCATATCACGCTGCTAGATATTCCTGCCATGTGCGAAGCGGTGGAGTTAGCACCAGAAATATTCCAGCGAGATTGAGAGGCTGCCATCAGCGGTGTCTGCCAACTTGAACATTCCACCACCACCCAAAAGATGCAAATGAGATGCATTATTAATTGATAAAGATCAAATCTGGATGAGTAAATCTTGTTCATCATACTGCGATAATAATGATAACCATTCCCACTTGAAGCGCTAGGAGCTTTTATTTTTAGTGCGATTTTTCTAAGGAAATGCAGTATGTCTCTTTTAAAGCCAAGGGTGGCACCTTTTACATTATTGCTGCCAACGCTTATTGCCCCTCTCACCTATGCATCTAGTGATGCCGAACAACAAAAGCCAACGGCAAACACACAAAAAATGGAAACCGTTGTCGTCGTTGCGTCTCGTATGGAACAGTCTATTTCTGACGTCGCGGGTAGTGTGGCGGTTGTCAGCTCAGAAGATATTGAAAAGCAGATGGCAAACAATATCGAAGAAAGCCTGCGTTACATACCGGGCGTCAGCATGAATGGCAACTCACGTTTTGGGGCGTCAGATTTCAATGTTCGAGGAATGGAAGGAAGCCGGGTTAAAGTTCTAGTCGATGGCGTAGAACAACCAGTCGCTTACGGTTCAGGAGTCAGCGGAACTGTGATGAATGTTCTTGGCAAAGGTCAAGGGCAAGTCGAAGTTGATACGCTCACCGCGATTGAAGTCAACAAAGGTTCGTCTTCAAGTTTGTACGGCAGTGGTGCACTCGGCGGCAGCGTTTTGATGAGAACAAAATCCGCTGATGATCTCCTCCAAGGTGAAGAAGGTCATGTAAGTGTCGACGCAGGCTACCAATCTCGCGACGGCAGCTATAAAGCAACCGTCAATGCTGCACGCCAATTTAATGAAGATCTCAAAGGTATGGTTATCTTTACTCACCGCGATGGCGACGAACTTGAAACCCATGGCGATGGTACAGATGTGATTGGTGAAGGTCGTGGAAAAGCCGACCCAACGAGTTACACCTCAAACAATATTTTGTCCAAGTTAGAATTCCAAGCGAATGACGATCATCACTTTGTGTTTACGGGCCAATATTTTGAACAAGAATCTGATGGTCAGAGTCTCTCTTTAGAGGGGACATCAAGCGGTTTTGATACCTACTCAAACTATCGCTTTGAAGATACCCAACGTCGAGGTCGTGTTGGTATTGAGCACACATGGGACGCTCACTACTCCGCCTTTGATAGCCTCACGTGGCAAGCAAACTGGCAATATTCAGAAGCAAAAAACACCACCAAAGATACGCTAACCAGTTCTTTCCCACCTTGGACTAGCACTGACCGCACCAGACAACGTAACGCGGAAGACACGTCTTTGCAGTTGGATGTGCAATTCAATAAGTCATTTATGGCGGGCAACGCAAATCACGACTTTATTTACGGTGCGACACTGATCGATAGCGAATTTAAACTTGAAACTCGCGACACGAATGACAAAGGCGATGACACCAACGGCGTTGTTGAGATGCCACCAAAAACAGACGTGCGCAAAGCAGGTATCTTCGCCCAAGATCAAATGTATCTGATGGATGATCGTCTGATTGTTACCACGGGTTTGCGTTATGACATGTTCCAATACCGCCCAACGGAAGACCATCGCGATATTGATGGCAACCTAGGTGAATATAAAGATTTAGATAGCGACGCATTCACTGGTCAATTTGGTGGTGTATTCCACTTTACCGATACCACCAGCGCCTTTGCAAAGTACGCTCGTGGCTTCAAAGCGCCGACACCAGAAGAACTGTACTACAGCTTTGAGCGAAACCCGATGCCTGGCATGCATGTCATCGTACTTGCTAACCCAGACCTGAAGCCTGAAACCAGCGACTCTATTGAACTGGGCGTTCGTCAAAACTACCGTTCTTTGAATTGGGAATTGGCGGCGTACTACAACGATTACAGTGACTTCATTAACTCAACATCTTGGACTGAAGTGCATAATGGCAGCACTTACATGTACACCAAAAACGAGAACATCGACAACGCACGCATCTACGGCGTGGAGTACTCCGGTGCGTTACAACTTGGTGATGTGATGCCAGTACCAAAAGGCACTTACCTACGCCTGAGCGGCGCTTGGTCTGAGGGTGAAGACAAAGATACAGGTGATGCAATCGACAGCGTAGCACCATTAACAGGCGTATTTGGTCTTGGTTTTGATCAGGCAAATGGTCTCTACGGTTGGGAAACAACTCTAACCGCCGTTGCAGGTAAAGATGGCAGCGATTGGAGCAGCGAAGATAACTTATCAGCTCCTGGCTATGGCGTAGTTGACGTAACCGCATATGCTCAACCAGTGAAAAATCTGACGATTCGAGGCGGTGTGTTTAACTTGTTGGATAAGAAATACTGGAACTACAGCCGCGTGAAAGGGCTAACACCAGCGTCTGTTTCAAACTCTGATTCATTAACGTCACCGGGTATCAACTTCGGTTTAAACGCGAAGTACGTTTTCTAAGACACAACCCTACCATTCAGCCCCTTTCTTTTTCGGAGGGGCTTTGATTTATCAAACATACCCTTGCTCGCTTAGGGTATGTAAGGTGGAACACATGAAAAAACTCTTATGTTTGGCGCTAGCGGCTTTAGCTACAACGCCACTGCATGCAGAAGATCGTATGATTAGCGCTGGCTTTGGCGTGACAGAAGTCATCTATGCACTAGATGCACAAGATAAATTGATTGCAGCAGATTTTACCAGCAGGCACCTCATCGAAGGCGATGATATTGCTCAGCTCGGTTTGCACGTTCAGCTATCTGCTGAAGGGGTAATGGCATTACACCCTACTCACTTGATCGGCACCGATGAGATGGGCCCGCAAACCGCTGTCGACCAAATTGCAAAAAGTGGCGTCGAAGTGGTGACCATCCCTTCAGGGCAAGATGTTCCTCATCTGTTGTCTCGAATAGACACTCTGGCAGAAGTCATGGGGCATCCCGCAGAAGCAAAACAACTCAAGCAAACCGTCACATTGGACATTGAAGCTCTAGAACAAAAACAATGTAAGACAAAACCTAATGTCATTTTCTTTATGCTTGATCGCTCTGGCGCTACCCGCGTCGGTGGCGCTGATACGGCAATCGACACCATTATTACTCTCGCAGGGGCGATTAATCCTGCACAAGCACACTTTAAAGGCTATCGCTCAACCAACATGGAAGCGATGTTAGAGATGCAACCTGACTATATTTTAGTGAGCCAACGTGCATGGGATATGTATCAGAGTGCGGATAAGATTCTGGATAAATTACCAATCCTGAAATCAACGCCTGCGGGCATCAAAAAGAATATTCTTGTCGTCCCAAGTGGTGCTCTACTGGGAGGGTTCGGACTGGCCAGTATCGAGGTAGCAACAGAGCTCAATCCAACGTTTTGCCCTCAATAACTAAGCTTCGTTTAAAAACAAAAAACAGCTCCTAGTGAGCTGTTTTTATTGTTTCTGAAAGCGATATCTAAGTGCAGGTATTACGCCTTCTTCACAAACTGCGCCGTCACCATCATCTCGCCAGCGCCATCAACTTTGCAGTCGAGCTGATGATCTTTGCCGTCTTTAATGCGACGAATCACCGCTTTGGTGCCGATCTTAAGTACCAACGAACTGCCTTTTACTTTTAAGTCTTTCGCTAACGTGACCTTATCACCTTCTTGCAGCAACGTGCCGTTGGCATCTTTCACGTTTACGGCATCTTCATCTGCCGCCTGAGTCGGGTTCCACTCGTAAGCACACTCTGGGCAAACAAGATGGTCTTGGTCTGGGTAAACGTATTCTGAGTTACAGTTTGGGCAAGGAGGTAGAGACATAAGTAATTACGAGCTAATGAATTTGCCGTTATGGTAAAGGGTATTGCTCACCTTATCGAGTAGATTTGTCAAAAAGCGCCCTCACAACTTAGCCATCCTTCTTTGGTAAGGCATTTAAGATTAAGGGCGCATTTCTTTTTGATTAAAGCTCTGTACCGTTGGATGCGATAACACGCTTATACCAGTGGAAAGACTTCTTCGGTGTTCGGTTTAGCGTACCGTTGCCTAGGTTGTCTCTGTCCACGTAGATAAAGCCATAGCGCTTACTCATCTCACCCGTTGATGCCGCTACCAAGTCGATACAACCCCACGGTGTAAAGCCCATCAGCGGCACACCATCGGTAATCGCATCGGCCATGGCTTCTACGTGTTGGCGCAGATAATCAATACGGTAATCGTCTTGTACTTCGCCATTTTCATCCGGTACATCTTTTGCGCCCAGACCGTTTTCTACTAAGAACAATGGCTTTTGGTAACGGTCATAAAGCGTATTCATGGTGATACGCAGACCAAGCGGGTCAATCACCCAACCCCAATCACTAGCAGGTAAATGCGGGTTCCTAATCGACTTCACGACGTTGGCTTCACTGGTGTTATTGGAATTCATTTCTGCCGATGCACAACGTGAGGCGTAGTAACTGAATGAGATAAAATCGACCGTGTTTTTCAGCGTCTCGTAATCTTCTTCAAGAATCTCCAGCTTCACGCCTTTTTCATCAAACACTTTCTGCGCGTAAGACGGGTAATAACCACGAGATTGAACATCAATAAAGAATAAGTTCTCACGATCTTTCTGCATCGCGGTGAACACATCTTCCGGCTTACAACTGTATGGGTAGAAGTTACCACCCGCCAGCATACAACCTACTTGGTTTTCTGGATTGATCTCATGAGCAACCTTAGTCATCAGCGCGCTTGCAACAAGCTCATGGTGCGCGGCTTGATATTTCACTTGGTCGCGGTTTTCACCCTCTTGGAACAACAAACCCGCGCCAGAGAATGGGCTATGCAGAAGGATGTTGATTTCATTGAACGTCAGCCAGTATTTCACTAGCCCATCAAAAGCTTCAAAACAGGTTCTTGCGTAGCGTTCAAAAAAGCCAATCATCTTACGGTTTCGCCAAGAGCCATACTCGTTCACCAGATGCATTGGCACATCGAAATGGCACAGCGTGACAAGCGGCTCAATACCATACTTGTGGCACTCTTCAAATACGCTGCGGTAGAAATCAATGCCTGCTTGGTTTGGCTCTAGTTCATCGCCTTTAGGGAAGATTCGGCTCCATGCGATCGACATGCGAAAGGTCTTGAACCCCATCTCCGCTAGAAGCGCAATATCTTCTTTATAACGGTGATAAAAATCGATGGCTTGATGGCTTGGGTAGAACTCTTCTTCACTCAATTCCACCGAATCGACAAGGCCGAGTTTGATTGGCATTCGGTTGTCACCATAAGGGATCATATCCACGGTCGTGAGCCCTTTGCCGCCTTCTCGGTATCCACCCTCAGATTGGTTTGCTGCAATTGCCCCACCCCATAGGAAGTTTTCTGGGAACACAGATTTAGACATCTTATTTACCTCTTAACATAGAGCCACTAGCAAAGGCGGCTCTATCAATTATTCAAATCTTGGTTATGCGGAAGCTGGTTTTACAGGCTCTAACACCGTTTCTTGCTCTTCGGTTTTTTCTTTATTTGCGACGTCTTTATTTGCAATAGCTTCGCCCTCTTCGTCTTCATCGTTCGGGATGTCTTCAAACCCAAGGATTAAAGTTAGAGCGAAAGAAAGCACAATCGACAGAGCAATCAGACCAAATACCCAAGCGATACTCATCGGGTCGTTCACATCAAAGAACTGCACACTAGTGAACAAGCTCGGCGCTGCCATTGAGTGGCTCGCCAGCCCCGCCATGCCAGCAAGTGCACCCACGATGAAACCAGTAATCATGGTCGCGATAAGTGGTCGTTTCAGACGAACAAGCACGCCGTAAAGTGCAGGCTCAGAGATACCCGCAAAAATTGCAGACGCCCCCGCCGCACTCGCGGTTTGTTTTAGTTCGCGGTTTTTAGTTTTCCATGCAACCGCAAGACAAGCGCCACCCATGCCGATGTTGGCACCGATTTCCGATGGCATAACCATGCCTTCACGGCCAGTTTCAGCAATAGTTTGAATGATGGTCGGCGTAAATACGCGGTGCATACCGGTCAGAACCAATAGTGGCCAAAGTGCGCCCATGATCGCAACCGACAACCAACCTAGTGTGCTGTGAATGGTGTAAACCAATGCAGAAAGCGCAGTACCAATCCAAATACCTAGTGGACCAATCAAAACGATGGCCAGTGGTGCTGCAATCAATACGATCAGCATCGGTTTTAGGAAGTTCTTCGTCACTGCAGGTGTGATGCTATCAACCCAACGTTCGATGTAAGACAGCGCCCAAGTCATCACCAACACAGGAATAACGGTGTATGTGTATTTCACCGAAGTAATTGGAATGCTGAAGAAGTCAACATGCTTGCCATCAGCTGCTTGCGCCATCAATTCCATGAAGTTCGGATGAATCAACACGCCTGCAATCGCGATGGACAGTGACATGTTAGTTTTGAATTTAATTGAAGCAGACGCGGCAACCATAACAGGTAGGAAGAAGAACGCACCGTCGCCAATCGCATTGAGGATGATCAGTGTTGAAGAATCATCATCAAGCAAGCCTGTCATCTTAAGAACCATAGCCAGCAGCTTCACCATTGAGCCACCGATGATCGCCGGAATCAATGGTGACATGGTGCCGACCAACGCATCAAGGATCTTAGCTCCAATCACTTTTGGAGTAAGCTTGACCTTTTTCTCTGGTTCACTCGATTCTGATGAGGAAAGGTTGCACAACGCCATCACTTCTTTGTACGCATAAGAGACGTTATTGCCAATGATGACCTGACATTTATCACCATTGTGAACCACGCCCATCACGCCTTTGATGCCCTTCAGTGCTTCTGCATCTATCTTGCTTTCATCACTTAATACAAAACGCAATCGCGTCATGCAGTGTGTTAGTGCCACTACGTTTTCTGCACCGCCCAGCTTCTCTAGTACTGAACGAGCAATGATGCCGTAATCTTTCGCCATCTTTCTCACTCCAATTATTATTCATCAACCTGTAGGGAGGTTGTTTTCTTGCTGCGAACCTTCAAATGAGAATCAACGAAATCGAACACAACAACCAAGTTACCGGTAACATGTTACCGGTAACTATCGGTAAATAAACCGCGTATTCGGAGAACAAGTTCAAAGTGGGATAATGGCTGGAATCCACTGCAAGGTGAATGAAACAGTGAAATCTAAACATGATTCACGTTCTCAAAGACGTAAATCTGATCCGCTATTTCATTGATGAAACTAATGATGTTGCATATGAGAAAGAAACCATCATTCGTGAGGATTAAGCAGATAAATGTGAGGTGGGTTCAAACGAGAACTAATGAAATGTCATTCGACTAACGCGTAACATCAACGCGAGCAGCGCAAATATGGTCAAGCACAGATGGAGCCAACTAAAACGGCTATCCAAGCCCTCTTCCAGAGAAAGGATTACCTGTCGATTTTGCTCTAGATAAACCAACTTATAGGGCGCAGCAACATGTCTGCCTGTTGCGAAGATCACACCAAACTTCACCTCTTGATTGAGCAATCCGTTTGCGATGCCAGAGTTAGTAAGAGCTTCCACAATCAATCCATTCGGGTGGATTTCCAGATCGTAATAGCTGCCAGACGAGACAATAAACCCTTCCGGCGGGACATCAAAGACCACCACATCACCTGATGCGTGCGTAACAGTTCCTTGATAGTACTTAACCTCTTCTTCGGCAGGCTCTGAGTTAATTTGGTAGACGATCAACCCAACAATGGAGAGGATGATTAACGTCACCAAGTAGAGATGTGTTTTGGTGTAACTAGGGTTGAGGAAACGCATGAATGATAAGACATAGTTCATTTCCTCTCCCAACCCTCATTGTGAATTGGTTTGAGTGGTGCAACAAGCCAGTAAATAATCCAGCAGAACCATGACACAAACAACAATGCACAAACCCATAGAAACTTTTCAGGCCTTCCCGTTTGTCGAGAGGTGGTAATTATCATAAACGGCACGAACCAAGCAATTATGATAATTGCGGTCACTATTGCTCCAGGAATTACGCTCATCTCATTTCCTTACCGTGAACTTCTCACACTTTTAATCAAGAGGTTGCTTATCAATGAAGTTTGTAACATGTCATTTTTCAATAAATAGAGCAAGTAACATTTATAAAATGTTAATTTCGAAACAAAAAAAGCCAGAGTCATTCTCTGGCTTTACTTTAGTTGAGGTGAAGTAATTGCTAGCTTTTCGCTTCTTCCAACTTACGTAAGTTAGTCATTTGCTCCATGACTTTGTCGACTGAGAAGCTTGGGATCTCTTGTCGTGGAGGGAACTCTTTAAATGACTTCAACATCTCTGCCACTTTCTGTTGGGCAGGAACCAATAAGAACACATGCTCAAACTGCCATTTCTTATAGCCAAAGCCTTGATCGCCTTTCTCAAGTGGATCGACTTGAAGGTCGAAGATCATTGGTAAACGCAAGTTAGTCAGCTCTTTGGTCCAAACATCCCAGCCTTCGTGTTCTTGGATCTTGAAGTGCATCTTGAATCGTTTATCACGCATAGCAAGCAGCTCACCATCGTCAGACCAATAGAAGAACTCATCACGCGCTGATTTGTCTGTTTTACCCGTAATGAAATCAACTTGGTTGTAGCCATCAAGGTGGTTTTTGTAAGTCTGGTCTGCCGAAGAAGACTTATATCCTTTCAACAAATCTTGCTTGATGGTGTCATTACCTGCAATGGATAGTAGCGTTGGGAACCAGTCTTCACTCGCGAACATGTCGTTCAGCTTGGTGTTTGGCTGAATATGACCAGGCCAACGAATCATTGCAGGTACTCGGAAGCCACCTTCCCAACCGGTGTTCTTCTCGCCACGGAATGGGCTAAATGCCGCATCTGGCCATGTCGCATTCATTGGGCCATTATCCGTGGTGTAAATCACAATGGTGTTATCCGCAATCTTCAAGTCATCGAGCTTATCAAGCAAATCCCCAACCATGTTGTCGTGCTCAACCATGCCGTCTGCGTATTCGCCAAGCCCTGTTGTGCGGTGCTCTGCTTTCACGTGAGTGCTGATGTGCATGCGCGTTGCGTTATACCATAAGAAGAATGGTTTATCGGCTTTGACCTGACGCTCCATGAAGTTCATCGCGGCATCAAGGGTTTCTTCATCGACCGTTTCCATACGTTTTCGCGTCAGCGGCCCTGTATCTTCGATCTTGCCATCCGCATAGGAGTGAATCACACCACGCGGGCCAAAGTTCTTACGAAACTCAGGATCTTTCGGGTAGTCTGGGTTTTCTGGTTCTTCCTCTGCATTTAGGTGGTACAGGTTCCCCATGAACTCATCAAAACCATGATTGGTTGGCAACATGTCGTCTTTGTCGCCCAAGTGGTTTTTACCGAATTGCCCCGTGGCGTAGCCCATGTCTTTTAGCGCTGTTGCCATGGTGATGTCTTGCATTTGCATGCCTTGCGCGGCACCAGG
This sequence comes from Vibrio jasicida 090810c, assembly GCF_002887615.1. NCBI lineage: Bacteria > Pseudomonadati > Pseudomonadota > Gammaproteobacteria > Vibrionales > Vibrionaceae > Vibrio > Vibrio jasicida. Next base: position 1,029,228 of record NZ_CP025792.1, read on the forward strand.
TAGACCAACTTTAGTCAAACCAGTACGAGCTGGCATCTGACCTGTGATAAATGTACTGCGTCCTGCGGTACAAGATTGTTGTGCATAGTAAGTGGTAAATAAAGCGCCCTCTTGAGCAATACGGTCAATATTTGGCGTCTCGTAACCCAACATACCTTGGTTGTATGCAGAAATATTGCCGTAACCGACATCATCCCCAAAAATAACCAGCATGTTTGGTTTAGAGGCCGCATGGGCTGCAACCGATGATGTGGCGGCCACCATCGCAAGCGTTAGTGTAGATTTATTTATCTTCATAATATTATTTCTATAATGGTTCTTGGTTGAGTGAATTAATTAGTATTTTAAAATGAGGAAAAGCAATCCACTCTCACGATTCACGAACAACATTATTTATATTTGTAATTAGACGATGGATATATTCAATACATCCACCTCTTTAAGAATAGATATTTAACGTTTAGCTACGGCCTCTCAACACGATAGGCTGAGATTCATCCACTTGGCTCTTAGTTACTAAGCCACCAGCACGATCTTCATTTCGTCCTTTTAATTTTATACCAGCGTCAACCACTCGTTCATACTTCACTTGATTGCCTTGCGGCATAGTCATATCGATCGTACCCGTGTATGTGCCTTCTCCAGCAACAGCTGCGTTACCAAAGGAAACTGCGAGACCTAGGATTATCAGCCTTTTCATAACTAACCTCTCTTACTCTATTATTGAAATAGTGTCTTGCTAATAACTTGAGCGACAATGATTACTCAAGCTTCATCGATATAATGATATAGAGAAGTGAATACACACAAGGAAATATCACCTTTCCAAATTGGACAGGAAATTAACAAAGATAATATTAAAACCAAAAGTTATATTAACTATAACTTAATATATAAGACTAAAAGCGTATAATTAATAAAGACAAGTAAGAGTTTACTAATCTAATATATCGTATTATTACATTGATAAAATATTTAGCGAACTAAATACCAATACATAAAGAAATGACGGTGATGAATTTCTCTTTACCCATTATCTAAGTACGCGCCTTCAGATTTTCTACCGATTTACCTACCTCTCGATAGTACTTTAGATACAAGGCCTTACCTGACTTACTCAAAAAGAAAATGTAAAACTGACTTATCATAAGCCACAAGAGCAAACCTTTTTGTTCCAAAAATAAAAACTCAAAAGTAGGCGGGCAGAAAATGGCTATTCCAAGATACATGAGGCTATAAATAGTGGCAGTATATCGAGCCCACCCAGTGCTATACAGATGAGAGGCAATGTCTCGATTCCAATAAACCCAAACTGGAAAGTATATAAGAGCTAACCAACCAAGGATGCCTTTTTCTCCTTGGGCAACCCACACAAAGAGCATTGGAGCCGATAAAAGTCCTTGAATACGTCCCCTGTAATCCGTCAATACTCGCTGGCGATAATATTTTTTGGGATCTTTAACTCTTTCAATTTCCTCAGCACTAGCAGTTGCGACACACCCACACTCACTGCAATGAGCCGCCTCTGCCGCATTTCCGAAGCCACATGCATTACATGTCCATCGATACTTTACCATCTACCTATTAAACCAAATTCGACCTTTACTGATTTCAGTTAAACACGGAACCAATAATATCCCGAAAACAGATAAGTATTATTCGAGCTACTTAACTAGAATCCTTGTTAACCGGTAGACGGATTTACAAATCATTAGACGTAAAGTTAGCTTTAAAGGTAAATGCATATGGCGTATCGCCGTTTTCACGAAGGTACTGTAGACGGGCTAAAGCCTCCTCTGCTGTTGGGATATGATTATCCTCAATCCACCAAAGCACATAAGTATCTTCTACTAAACGATGGAACCATTCACTCTTACGGCGCATGAAATCACGATGATGGGTCCGAAACATAAAATTCTTCAGCACATCCACGTTATCCCACACCGACATATTGACGATCATATTTGGGTCATCGAATAGCTTAATATTGGTGGCATCGCCGGATTCATCTTTTAGGCGCCAAACGAACCCATCACTTTGTTCTGCAATGCCATTCACCAAATCGAGATTCTCAACAAAGTCCTTTATCTCAGGTGCATCGAGTGGGTACTTCGCTAAAGCAATATTCAATTGAGCAAGTTTCATTTCATCCTCCTTTACCCTTATTACTGAGAATTACGACTCGCTCAGTGATTTTAATCCAGCTTTCAAAGGCTCTACCGTTCCTTGGTTCAAATCCAAGATACAAACTGACTCTTTGTCGACCGGCATTGTGTATATACATTGACCAGAATCATCATAAATATGACTCCCTCCCAGCCCTCTCAAATTTGGGTCATTCAAGGCGTGAGGCCAATTGCATTGCACAACGAAAGCACCCGCTTCTTTTGCGATAAGAGATGCTCGTTCGTAGTAGCCCTGTGTTTGCTGATCTTGTAATTGTTGACCGATGTAACTAGGCCAAAGGATCAAACTGGCTTGTTCTTGTACCTCAGATAAAAACCATTCGATGTCATCAACCTCTCGGCACATGACACTCGTTATTGATAATTGCGCCAAGTTAAGCAGTTCACGTCTTTCGCCTATTGCAAAGAACTTGGCCTCACTTTCCGTTAGCCCGACTTTATTCCATTGCACCACGACGTCACCATTAACATCGATACATAGGTAGCTGTTAAATATACGCTCGCCTTCCGTTAACGGCGCACCAATAAAAAGCGTGGTCTTGTAATCGAAAGCAAGCTCGCATAACGTCTGAATAGCGTGATGAATAGTTTGAGGCTCCGATTCCTGTTTGATGTTGCGATGGAAACCGCTAAGGCTGAGTTCAGGGAAAACCAGAGCATCTAACGCCCTCATATTCTCAACATGAGAAATGATTGTTTTTAGATTTTCTCGGACCGTCCAACCCATCCTCATCTGAACTACACCAATCTTCACTCCTAGCCACCTCCCTGACCTTTCAAATTTATAGGATTGTGCGGTTACTCGTCTCACTTCGACGTGCCAACCCTTTCAATTCAAATAACTTTTCAATACCTTTTAACACATTCAAATAAGCAATAAGTTTATGAACAAACGGATTCATTCAAAAGCGTGACATTCAACGGAGATAGAAGCTCTTTAAAAAGAATTCATCACCGAGAACGCTGCTAGTTAGGCTCAAGCAATCATGGACTCGTCATTGCTAAGAAAACAATATAAACAACTTAGAAAGATTCAAAACGTATGGCACGAGAGATGTCGTATTTTGATTTGTCGTCAAAGAGAGCTGGGAGTACTAGGCTCAATTCTCTTTAGAAAATAAAAGGAAAAACAAAATGCAATGCCCAAAATGCAATTCTGACTTTGAACAACTTCAAACTCCGCTAGGCGATGTTGAACGCTGCACTGAATGTAAAGGCTTATGGATTGACGCCTACGAAGTGGAAGCGATGAAGCCGTTAGCTGATGTGATTGATTCAGGTGACGAAGAAATCGGAAAAGCCTTCAATGCGATTGATCGTATCGATTGCCCTGTATGCCCAAACAATCAACTGCTTCGATTGGTCGATCCAAAACAGCCACATATCTGGTTTGAAAGCTGTCCTACCTGTAAAGGTCGCTTCTATGACGCCGGTGAATTTAAAGATCTAGCGACACTCGACCTATCTGATTTTTTCAAGAAATTTGGCTTGGTTGAGCGCGTGTAGCTTATTTCTTCTTTCCATAAAAAAGGCGCTGTATTCCCAGCGCCTTGATGATTGATAGCAAACCTATACCGTAGGGATAGAGGCACGCCATGCTTGGTTTTGACTATCAGCGATAGAGCGGAAAAGCTCACGCAGCTCTTTTAGCAAACCTTCTTGGAAGCCAATGTTTTCATCGGCTCTCTGTTTGTCTGCTTGAGCACGAGTTGCTAATACCTCGTCCTCTTTGCTTCGAGCTTGAGCTTTCGTCTGCTCTACATTTGCAGCTGAATTCGCCATTTGGCCAAGTCCCTGCAATACCGCGTTCTTCGATTGGTTTGCGCCCATCATCTTGTCGAACTTGCGGCCACCACTAGACAAAGTATTTGTCGTATCAGTAATGCTATCTTTTGCGAACGCATGAGCACGTCTCACTTGATCTTGTTGAGTTTTCGACAAGTTAGTATTGCCCATTAACTCTTCAACCTGATCAAAGCCTGCTTTCTGCGTCTTCAATACATTGTTGCCCGCGACTTCTGCCTTGATTTCTTTGCCCGCTTTGAAAGAACCCACGGCACCGATAATAGCAGTCACACCAGCCAATACGCCTGATACTACCGCCATCGCGATCATCGCTTTAGCAGAGTTGTTTAACTCTTCCGCTTGGCTCTTGATGCTTGCAACGTTTGCTTCAACGGCAATTTCACGTTGCAGAACCTGTTGCTCACGGCTTAGCTTAGACACTTGGTAAAGCAGAGTAATCAGAGACAGTGATTGCGAAATGGCATCCGATGGTGACTTAACCACTTGCTCACCATTCAGTGCTTTTTCGGTGGTTTGCATTAATAGATTTACGGTTGGAGCCAACGCGCTCATCAGCTTTTCTACCACACGAGCTTGATCGCCAATCGCAGGGGCTTTTGGCCCATCCAATTGGTAGTTCTTCGCACCCGTTACTGCACGATCATTGTTACCACGGACAGCAGCAGCTTCGGCTTTCGTCTCAGACATTTTCTCGGCCTGAGTTGTTTTGCCTAGTTCACCCAAACCGTAAAGGTCAGCGCGTCCAGTATTACTAATTTTATCTAACATGGTTGCTCCTTAAACCGTCGCTGGACGACTCATTACCGCTTGCATCGTTTCGCCTTTCGCCTGAATCATCTGCATGATGACACTCATTAGCTCTTGGAAATCTTCCATCAGCTTGGCGATTTCTTCTTTAAGTTTGTCGATCACCGCTTGGCTAAGCGTCATCTTCGCCCTTAAATCTGTAATGTCAGCTTGGATTTCAGTTACATGCGCATTGTTTGCAGCATGAACGCTGTCCGTGGTCCCCTTGCCTACGTTAACAGTAAGGTCGACGGTCTCAGCACCGTAACGGATTGCCTTCGCGGTGGTTGTCGCCGCTTTAGAACCCATATCGGCAATTTTCGCCATGTTTGTCGCCGCTTTGGTTGCGATATCAGTGACTTTTTGCGCAATTGAACTTGCACTTTTCGCCGCTAACTTCGCAATACCACTCGCAGCTGCACCACCAAATGTAACTACAGCGCCAATGACGGCAGTCGCAATCTCTAACGCCATGACGACTTTGTTAAGTATATCGACGTTAATTCCGGCCTCTTTCATCGCCTCTTGAACAGCAGGCTCTTGCAGAGTCATATTGATTGCGCCCATCACGCCGCCTGCGATCATTAATGCGCCAGCTGCCGCACCAACACCCGTCGCCACCATGATTGCACCAACGACAATAGAAACCACAGCGCTAACCCAACCGAAGATCTTGGAAGCTAAGCCCGATTTTTGTGCTTCTTTCGCTGCCGCTTCAGACTCTTTGATCTTCTCTAGGTTTTCTGCCATTTCTTGTTCGTGCTTCGCTTTCGCTACCTTCACTTCCTGAATTTTGAGCTCGTTTTGAGCGCTTTTCAGTTTGTCTGTGATAGCAGCCAGTTCAACTTCAAAATCATCTGCATAACCTGAGATGATTTTCACTGCTAGCGAGCCCGTACTGTCGGCAACCGCGTGTAAAACCTTGGCAATTGAGTCTACGATTTTTTGTAGCTGCTCCATGGCTTTAAGCGTAAGGTCATTCACCTTATCGCTGACTGCGGCATTTGGTGCATCAAGCTGAACTTTTACCTTACCGGTGTTCAATGCTTCAGCATCTTTACCTTTTACGTTTTCAACGGTTACTAACGGCGATGCATGAGCAGCGGTCTTGTTAACCTTGTTTAACGTAGTTTGGTCAGAATCAGGCGTGTATACCTGACTCTGAATGCGGTCAAGTGCAATAGAATTCATATTCTAGTTACTCCTTTTGTTTCTCACCGCTTCTAACATGATGCCTGCTCGTTGATGCAAGTCTGCATACTCTGATTTCCCAGCAGACATCTCCTTCGCGCTGTAAAACCCACTCTCTGCTTCCGTCAATTGCTCAAGCTTGAGGTGACATTCTGCAGAGTGGAAAGGTGGGCGTGGATCATTTACGTCCACAAGCGCAGCGTAGCTGTAGGCGTCAAGCGCCTGCAGGTACTCACCCAGTTCCTGACGAGCCGCGCCCAAACCAATGAAAAATCGCGCTTGATAGTGATCAAGCATGCTAAGCAGCTGAAATACCTTAGCGGCCTGCTCTATTTTGCCTGACTGGAAAAAGTTGTATCCAACCGCATAAATGTGCTCGATGGTGTCTGCTGATACATCGTGCAGCATTTTTAGCGTGCCCCCCTCTTCCAAAAATGAAAGGAGTTCCTCTGCTTGCATTTGAGATGGGTCAGTTGGCGCGTTTTGTGTAGTCATGGTTATTTATCCTTAAAGGGCTCGTAGGATTTCTTGTAAAATACTGTGGTACTTCTGAACAAATTTGTTCATCGCTTCAACGGTTGCGTTGTACTGAGAACTGGTGTCGTTTAACTCGGTCGTTTTAATCTGCACTTCATCGTTGAGCACTTTAGATTCTGCGGTGACAGAACTGGAGAAATTAGACAGCTTGTCCCCTTTGAAAGAGTCGCTTCCAACTTCCATTCCCTGTTTTACTAAAAAGTCTTTATGGTTGGTGATGTTGTTGTCTTTTAAGTATTTGTATTCAGGAGAAGCCTTAAACGCCGCGTCATTGTCGTAGCCAAAATCGCTGGCTTTAAAGTTGTTCGCTGAATCACCCGGCTTGTAAGTGCCATCAACACTTTGGGTCGAGTGTATTTTTGACTGAACGACACTAAACACTTTCAATTGGATCGTTAGATCTTCGAGTTGTTCTTTTTGCTCGTTACGCTTTTCAAGGCGGTCGACTCGGCGCTCGTTTAGAGCAAACAAGACGCGTTCATCAAAGCGGTCACCGATACTAGATTCAATCACCGACAGTAGGTCACGAGCGGTCAATGCGTGCTCGGCATTCACTTCTTTACTGCTCACTTCCTCTGGTGTGATTTTGCCCAAACGATCATTGAGCTTTTCTAGGTTCTCCATCATTTTTTGATGACGTGCAATGAAATCCGTCCCGATGTCTTGGCCTGAGACTATTTTGTCGAAAAGGAGTCGGATATCTTGTGCGGTGTTTTGTTTAATCCGCTCAAGTTGCTCCGGTGTTGTTTGAGTGACCTGGACATCGAGCAAGCCGTTATAGAACGCATCGATCTGAGTGTTGATAAGCGCAATGGCTATATTGGAGAACAAACTCGATAAGGTGATCGCACTAGGATCCGATTTTATTCTCGCGATTTCAGCATCAAGGATAGTTTGCAGTTGAGCAACACCACCTGCGCCGTAAGCATTTTCAAACTGTCCTTTTACTTGTGTCGCTAAGCCATTTAGCGCATCGGTAAGTTCCTGCTTAGACATGCCTGGAATCCAAGCAATCTTGTTCGCCAAGGCCTGTGCATCATCGGTGCTGATGGTGATCCCAATGCTATTGAAAGAGGCAACAAGTTGAGCGGTAACAGCAGCTCTAAAGCTTTCTTCTGTTAAGAAGTAGTCTGAATTCTTAAGCTCATTAAGGTTGACCGAACCAAGATTACCAAAGGCATTTCGCAAGAACGGAATAGCACTCTCGCGAACCTCACTGGCACTCATCTGCACTGCCAGTGCATTTACAAACGAGCTAATCTCTGCCGTTGCTGCTTTAAGGGCGCTCGTATCTAAAGCTTCAATTTGCAGTGCTTGGTTACTCTGGCTTCCCAAACGGAAATTAGCGACAAAATCGGTCGGAAGCGAGCTGTCGACCTTGTCTTTTAGCTGTGTGCTAAACCAAGATTGGAATTGATGTGCGAGCGTAGTATTAACGCCCATCTCCACTTCTTTAGGTGCGATCTGGCCATTCAACGCTTGGTGTTGCAGTGACTGCATCCAATGCGCAGCGGTCTCAGCGGCAGCAGTCCCGGTAAAGGCATCTTGCTTCTTTAACAAGGTGTCCAATGAGTCTGCATAAAGATCCAAGCTTTCTTGTTCGGTGCGCCCAACGACCATAGATAATTGGCGAATCAATGACTCCAATTGATTCGGGTCGATACGGGCATCGCTTAGAATGGGAGAAAGGGTCTTAACCAAACTCTGCTGGAATGCGATCTGAGAATCACGATTGGCTGTTGTATTGAGAACTCCGGTGATGGAGTTCATGGCTGTCATATCCGTCATGTAAAAACCTCTAGATCACCATGCCACGCATCATGGTCGGTCGCTTGCGCCTAGTGCCTTTGGTGCTCGCGGCTTGCGGTTGATGCTGTTGTTGTCTGCGGCGTTGTACTTCTTCAAGCAGCTCATGCTCTGCTTGCTTCATCAATTGAGGCGAAGCGTTTAACCCATCGAGCAGAATGTTGCCTGCTACCGGACCAACGCCTAATCCTTCGAGTAGTTCATTGAATACGTCAGTCCTGTCTTCTGCATTGCGAATAGCAAGTTCTGAGTTTTCAATGGTTTCAGTAAAGGGTTGCTTCATCTTGGGTCCTATCTTAAAGCGAAGCATCTCTGGGATGCTGTCAGTAACAGTCGAGAGTTTTTACTTTTTTCTCTTTTTAAGTGGGCGGTAATCACTGAGGCGCAAGAAGTACCAATCTTCTTGTTCATCATGGCTCGCCCCACAGGCGCGTAAGTAGAATTGTGCTAACCGATGGCTGCTCATGTTGCTACCTCGCAATACATCAACATTGCCACGAATAGCCCAGTCAAGCGGGTACAAACGGATGGCATGTTCTGCGAGCATAAATAGCGCGGAGAAAGGGTTGCTTAGACCTTGGTTTGGGCTGATTCTTCGCAGTAATACGATGATGATTTCGCCCTCTTCGACACGAAAGACTAGCTCCATCCCATCACATTCATAACGATGACCAAGTAAGATGGTACTTTTCTGCCAAAAGTAGGGCGTCACTTCGATGCCTGACGCCACTAGAGACTGAGTGAGAAGGCATTTCATCACATACCTACCCTGCCAAGCGGTTGAATATTGATTTGTTGCGTCAGCTCTTGGAACGACAACACCGGCAACTCGTAGTATTCAGATTCAATCAGTTTGCGTACGTAACGACGCACGTCCATCGACACCACCAGCACAGGCTTATTTGGCATGCGGCTTAAATCACCAATGGTTTGCTTAACGTCGCTGACAAATTGCTGAGTGACAGAAGGGTCAAGCGCCAAGTAACTGCCCGCAGAAGTCTGGCGAATACCGTTACGGATCGTATCCTCCAAACTCTGATCCAACAGATACGCTGGCAGCATGTTTTGACCGCTGGCGTACTTGTAACAGATATAGCGTTTCAAGCTTGAGCGGATATATTCCGTCAGCTGTACCACGTCTTTCTCCTTCTGACCCCACTCCACCATGGCTTCTAAAATCACTCGTAAATTACGAATAGAAATGTCTTCAGAAACCAAACGCTGCAGGATTTCCGTCATCTTTTGCAGAGGCACAATACGTTGCGCTTCTTTCACCAGTTCGGAATAGCTGCCTTCCATTTGCTCAAGCAGATAGCGGGTCTCTTGAATACCGATGAAGTCTTGCGCGTACTCTTTCAAAACGTGAGACAAGTGATAAGTCAGAATGCGATCGGGGGTCAGAAAGCCCACATGGCTGTTTTGCAGCTTTTCGTGATGACTTTGATCGACCCAAATGCTCGTAATGCCCGGCAGAAAGTCGTCGTCTTTTTCGTAAGGTACGCCCAGCAAATCAATCTGTTCATTACCTTCGGTCACCAGCAGTTTTTCGCTTTCAATTCGCCCGCGAGCTACTGGTACTTCTTGCAATTGAATCAAGTACTCGCCGTTACTCATTCCTTCGTTGAAGCGTAAGTGAATACCGGGGAACGGCACACCGAGATCGAGGTAAAGCGCGCGCCTGACTCGTGCAAGCTCATCGTTCAGAGCCACGGCTTCTAAACTCTCTTGTAAACGAGAATCCAAGTCGATGAGCAGCGGTACTGTCATCGCAAACTCTTCTTGCTCACCCAGCTTGCCTTTGCTATTACGAGATGGCGTCGGTTTATTAGGCTTAGCCGCTGGCGAACCAGCACCTTGGGCGACGAAGCTAGGTAAATCAGAACTGTCGGATTCGCGTTGTTTTTTCTGTTGGTAGAACAAGAAGAAGCCACCACCGCCAACAATCGCGGCAAGAATCAGGAAGGTAACCTTCGGAAAGCCCGGAATAAGAGCAAACAAGATAAGCAGAACGCCACCAACTAACAAAGCTCTTGGCTGAGCAGTCACCTGACCACCAATATCTGAGCCTAAGTCAGAAGAGTCCTCGTTTGAAACACGAGTAACGATGATGCCGGCCGTGATAGCGATAAACAGTGCTGGGATCTGCGAAACCAGACCATCACCGACGGTTAGGATTGCGAACAGCTCAAGTGCCTCAGAGGCAGACATGCCCTTTTGAGTCACACCGATAGTGACACCACCGAGAATGTTTACCACGATGATAATCAGGCCCGCGATTGAGTCGCCTTTCACGAACTTCATCGCACCATCCATCGAGCCATACATTTGGCTTTCTTTTTCGATCAATGAACGGCGGTGACGCGCCTCATGAACATCAATAACCCCAGCACGCATATCGCCGTCGATACTCATCTGCTTACCTGGCATCGCATCAAGGGAGAATCGAGCGCTGACTTCCGCAACCCTTTCAGAACCTTTGGTGATCACCATAAATTGAACAATGGTGATGATCAGGAAAACAACAATACCCACCACCAAGTTACCGCCGACCACGAAGTTACCAAAGGTATATACGATCTGGCCTGCATCGCCTTGCAGCAAGATAAGTCGCGTTGTCGTAATAGAAAGCGACAAGCGAAACAAGGTGGTGATCAAAAGCACGGCTGGGAATGCAGAGAATTCCAGCGGTGTCGTGATGTAGATAGCCAACATCAATAAGACGACCGCAATACTCATATTGGTACCGATCAAAACGTCCACGAGTGCCGTAGGTAAAGGCAAGATCATCATAAAGACGATCGCAAGTAACATCACGGCAAGCATGATGTCTTTACGCTGTCCGACTTTGTTTAGAATATCGATCAACTTATTCATTTGATTCACTATTTAGAGATTGTAGATAACGTCGATGCGCGCGGCGGGCACCGTCAACATCCTGTTGTTTCCAGCGAGCTTGGCTTAGGCAAAACCACAAGCCCGCTTTATTTGAATGTTCGGTTTTCAATAAGCTTTCGCACAACTCGATTGAACGTGTGTATCGACCCGAATTCAGGCATGCCACTGCTAATGTTTGGCGAGCTTCTTGATGCTGAGGTTCGATTTCCAGCAGTGCATCAAGCAAGGTAATCGCTTGTTCCGGCTTTTGATATTGAACTTGGAGTGCAGCGTGGATAAGCAACAGCTCCACGTCTTTCGTTTGCAACATGGGGCTTAAACCTGAATCAGTAGATTCAACGCCATGGTGAGATAACGTTGGTCTAATTGGGTACTTTGCAGTGTTTCCAGTGCCTGATTGAGCGCGTGCGATCCATTTTTCTGCGCCAGTTCCTGAAGCCGCAGCTGAGTGGTATCAAGCTGTTGACGGTATTTGTCTGGGCGAAGTAGCTCCGAATGCGTCAACTTTGGCTTGGCAAGCGACATCAAGTACTGCTCAGAGGGGCGAAGCTCGTACAGTTTCTCTAGGTGAGTCGCGATGGCTTGACCATCAGGCAACAGTTGAAAGCGCTGTGGGAAGTCGTTTTCAACTTGTTCAAGTGAAACGTGAGTAAAGCCTTCAATACCAACGTTTAATGTACTGATGCGACTCATGAATCCGCCACATCTTTATGTAAACGAGCCAGTAGAGCGAACGCTTGTTCGATGGTTGGCAAGGTCACTTCATCCCCTTCAATTTGTGCAGAGAAGACCAGTGTCTGTTCATCCAGCAACCCAGTCTTAATGAGGAATGGCCAACCTTGACCTGCATGGCAAAAACTCAACGCCTTTTTAATCGGCTCATTCGACTGGTGCCAAGGCAGCGGTTTCGCCAGCATAAGAAACAGGCAGTCCTGATGCTTCTCGATATGCAGAGTGCCGCTTTGCTCGAAGCTCAGTTGAACACGTCCTGCTGACGAGAAGTTCACCGCTTCAAGTCCCATTCCTCGGCAAAAATCATCCACTGACGCATCAATCCAATTCATCGTCCCACATTTCCTCTTCTTCTAAATCAATCGCTTCATCAAGCGCCTTTTGCACAGCTTGTATTAGGTTTTGTCGCTGTTCTTCATCGTTAAATACATCAATTGGAATGTGGCGAATCAGTTTGTGCAGTTCCCTAAAAAAGCTGATTTTTCGCTCCGTGGACGCCAACTCCATGGCGTTCACTAGGTTCCATATCTCGGCACTTCCCACCCAACGCTGTTCAACCAAAGCGATGACGTCTGACATCAAATCAGTAACTTGATAAGCCATAGTTTGCCTGCTGAGGTTTGAACATCTGGTAGAGGTTACTGACTTGGTCTTGAAGCGTATTCAACGTCTTAAGTTTTTGCATATCGGACATCAGAAGCTGAAGCTTAACGGAGTCAATATTGCTACCTTGCACGCTCAAGTCTGCGCTCATGCCCTGCAACATAAAATCGACCGCCGTGGAGACCTCTTTTGCACCAAAACGCTCAACCACATCCTTGTATGCTGAGCCTAAACCTTGGTAGCTATGTACCGTGTCGCGATAGAAACCACGCAATTGGTGCAAACTGCTAAAGCCTTGCTCTTGGCTGTATTCATCCGCAAAGCTTGAAACACGAATTTCAGTATCAATCTGAGCCCAAGAGTCCGGGTTCTGCTCAAAGGTCAGAATGGCTTGGTCTATCAGCGCTAATAGGTTCTTACTTTCCGGATTGGCTCCGAGGAACTTTTTCACTGCTTGCAGCGCGAGGTACTGATGGCTCTTCTCTTCAGAGAATCCGTTGAGGTACGCCTGTAACTGAGCAATCGTTGATAAGTTGCCGCTTGCCATTTTGGTAGCAAGGTCTTTGATCTTTTGGTTCTTCTCAAGATCAGGCACTTTTCTTAGGTAATCAGAAACCAGCTCATGCGCTTCATTCACGCGAATGCTGCCGTCTTTCACTTTGCGTTTCGTGAGATCTTTTTCTGCTTTTTCTGAACCTAACGCCGTCAGCTCTTCCATTGCATCAAACAACGACTGAGTTGCATTGTGTACGCGGACAGTTTCACCTCGATAATTACCATTGACTGAGGCTCCCGTGCGGGAAGACTCAAGGTTACTTCGAATTGGCGCGTCAAATTTGTTGCCCGTTAAAATTTGGCTATTGATAGTGCTCATTGATTTGCACTCCTTCCTACAATATGGACGAATTATAGGAATTGCATTTTTAATCGGCTGTCAAAATCAGACGTGTTTTTTTAGGGCGTTTTAAGTTTTCTAAAAACTCCCGACCAATAGTCACTATAAATACGGAGCCATCCTTTCTATTCTCCCAGCATCAGTTATTGCGCATGTTTTCTTAAATTGAACGACTTCTCATACATCACCGAAACTCAACAATCGGCCATCAAGCAAACGCGTTTGATCCAAATCCGTGGTCGCGTGACTCAGGTTACTGGCACCATTATCAAAGCCGTTGTGCCTGGTGTTCGTGTCGGCGAGCTTTGTGAGCTACGTAACCCCGATCAAACCTTGTCGCTGCTTGCGGAAGTGGTGGGTTTTCAGCAACACCATGCGTTGCTTACCCCACTTGGCAACATGTTTGGTATTTCCTCCAATACCGAAGTGAGCCCGCTTGGAAAAATGCACGAAGTCGGCGTTGGCGATCATCTGTTAGGGAAAATACTCGATGGCCTGGGCCGGCCATTCGATGGTTCTCAAAGCACTGAACCGAGCGCTTGGTATCCGGTTTATCGTGATGCGCCGCCACCAATGCAGAGAAAGCTGATTGAAAAGCCGATTTCTATGGGCGTGCGTTCCATCGACGGATTGCTCACCTGTGGTGAAGGACAAAGGATGGGCATTTTTGCTGCGGCTGGCGGAGGTAAAAGTACCCTACTCGCCAAGCTCATTCGCTCTGCCGATGTCGATGTAACCGTGCTTGCCCTCATCGGTGAAAGGGGCCGTGAAGTAAGAGAATTTATCGAACACGACCTTGGCGAAGAAGGCATGGCAAGGTCAGTACTTGTTGTCGCAACCTCAGACCGGCCAGCAATGGAACGTGCCAAAGCGGCGTTCGTTGCAACCTCCATCGCGGAGTACTTCCGCGACCAAGGTAAGCGTGTCCTGCTGCTGATGGATTCGGTGACGCGTTTTGCCCGAGCTCAGCGTGAAATCGGCTTGGCAGCTGGCGAGCCACCAACACGACGAGGCTACCCGCCTTCTGTTTTTGCTGCACTACCAAAACTGATGGAACGTGCAGGTCAATCAGACAAAGGCTCCATCACCGCGCTGTATACCGTGCTTGTGGAAGGTGACGATATGACAGAACCGGTTGCCGATGAGACGCGTTCGATACTCGATGGTCACATCATTCTCTCTCGCAAACTGGCGGCGATGAACCACTATCCAGCCATTGATGTGCTTCGTTCAGCTAGCCGTGTGATGAACCAAATCGTCGATAAAACTCATCAAGCGTCCGCGGCTCACATGCGTGAAATGCTGGCCAAATATGAAGAAGTCGAACTGCTGATCAAAATTGGTGAATACCAACACGGCGCCGACAGTCGCGCGGATATGGCCATCGCACAGGGAGATGATATCCGAGCGTTCTTACGCCAAGGCACGCACGAGCCAAGTGAGCTCGAAGAGACCGTCACGCAGCTGCGCGAGCTTGCAGGCTTATGATCGAGCAATTGCTAGAGATAAAAAAAATTCGTGCCGACCGTGCCGATCGCGCGGTTCAGCAACAAGAGTATCGAGTCAATAACGCGCGAGCCTCACTCCGAAAGGCGGAACAGTCTGTCGTTGATTATCGTCAATGGCGCGAAGAGGAAGAAGAGCGGCGCTTTGCAAAAGCCAAACAGAAAACCGTCGTTCTAAAAGAACTTGAAATATTGCGACAAGAAATCGCGCTGTTAAGGGAAAGAGAAGCCGATTTAAAACAACGAGCTGCAGAAGAAAAAAAGGCATTGGAACAAGAGAACCAGCGACTCAAGGAAAGAAAGCAAGAAGCTCTGGCCGCCCATAAAACCAAAGAAAAATTCATTCAATTAAACGAACAAGAAATCGCTGAGCAAGCACGCCAAGTGCAGTATCAAGAAGAGCTCGAACAAGAAGAGTTCCGCAGCGTAGTTGTTTCATAGAAGGTAAAGATGCGAGTCAAAAACGATCATCCAAACACAACTGAACGTCCGCAACAAGTTCAACAGAGGCCAGTCAACCAAATCTCAGAAGAGCTCGAATCTCGCTTTAATAATGCACTTAAGCCAACGCAAGCAGAGAGCGAACATGAGTCAGAGACCTCTCGCTTATTCGCTGCTGTATTGAACGCAGATAAACTCGATAGCATGAAGCAAAAAGGCAAGGTCAGCAGTGCTATTCCTGAGGCGGGGAAAGAGCAGATCGAGGGTGGCCAAGAGCACCCTGAAAACTTGAAAGATCAACCTACTAATGAGAAGTCAGACGCAGGTCTGCATCTAGAAAAGCCAAGTCACGATCTCTCAGAAAGAGAAACCGTGCAGGTAATGGACAACAAAGATAAAAACGAAGAGAGCCATAGCGAGGCTTCAGAGCGCCCTGCGAAAGAGCCACATTCAGATACTGGCAAACCCGTAAAACCACACCCTCTAATCGAGCAGTCGATAGGAAGTAAAGAAACGGATAAATCACAGCCGTTGGCTTTTAACTCTGCGGCAGAAAAAGACTCGAACAATAAGCAAGTCAGCTCGGTAAGCACGGCACCATTAGATAATGGTTCGTCTCGTGATCCTAAAATACCGATGACCAGCTTGCCTAACGCTCTAAAGGATCAGGTATTACCGATTCAGACTGACCAAGCCAATCTGCGGAACAAAGCTGAGCCATCAACCGTGCAGAGTGTGCTGCAAGGCCAACTGCATAAGTTAGATGCAGCAGCTCATAAACTCGACCCTGCGGCAAAAGACGCTGCTGCTATTGTGGACTCGAAAATTGTCGATTCGAAAGCCGCATTGGCCGCGCTTGAAGAGAAGGTTAAGCCGGTGAAGCACATCGAACTGCGTCATCCAAGTTCAGAGTCGGACGCTAAGTTTCACCCGACGGCCAACCTAAGCCAATCGACAGCGCAAGGCGACATCATCCTTAAAAACGTAGAGACACACGCGCCCCAAAACAGAGCTCAAAACGTAAATGAATTGATTAATAAGTTAGTCGACAAGATCTACGTGTCTCTTCCTTCAGCAAACGAAAAAGAAGTTCGCCTGCTTCTTAATGAAGGCCAATTAAAAGGCGGCGAGATCTCCATCAAGCAGGACAGTTCTGGCTACAGCGTGCTGATTAAGCAAGAGCACGCTCTTTCGCTGATCAACCAAACGGCTAAGCAAGAGTTGACCGAGCGTCTGCAACGTTTAGGCATCGACCAACCGATTCGGATCGCCGTCAGCGAACAGATGAACCAACAACAAGACCAACAACGCTCACGACAACAACGCAGCATTTACGATGAATGGAAGCCTGAGGACGAATGATGATATTAGATTTCCCAAAGGTCGAACCTTCAAGCATCGCGCTGAGCAATCAACTGTGCGCAAAACAGTGCCACTTTCAAGATAGTCAGAGCAATAGCTTATCGGTCACGCTTTGCCAAAAACCGGAGTTTTCTGGCTATCGTTTAACGCTACTCATTGGTGGGCAAACCATTCAAATCGATTTCAGCGGTGCGCAATTACAGCAATGGTTACATGGCATTCTTGACTCGACGGCATTTGAATCACTGCCAAACTCATTGCAATTGGCGCTGATCAGTAGCCAAATTGAGCCCTACACCGACGTGATTAAGCGCTTATTTGGACAACTTCCGGTATTGAGCAAGTTGCAAGTTCATGAGCAGCCTACACAAGAAGAAAACGTGTTGATGCTCACCATCAATCGCAATGATGTCTCTCTTAGCCTGTGGGTCAATGAGGGTCGAGATGTGTTGATTGACACTCTGCCACAAGCGCCCTCTTACCTGAGCCAAAACATCGCACTGCCCTTCTGGTTGAGCTTTGGCAAAACGCGTTTGGCGCTCAGTCAATTTGAGCAACTGGCACTGGGCGATGTGGTGTTTTTCGATGATTGCTACATCGCGCAACACCAAGTGCTGCTTCAGGTCTCGAATCAGAACCTTTGGCGATGCCAACTCGACAATACGACACTCCATATCCAAAAAAAAGAAACCAATATGAACGATATCAACAGCTCTGAAGCACTTACCGACCACCAGCAATTGCCAATTGAACTGACTTTCGATGTTGGTCAGCAAACCATTACTTTAGAACAACTTAACGCACTGCAACCAGGGTTTACCTTTGAGCTTAACCAACCAATTTCTAACCCAGTCACCATGCGAGCAAACGGAAAAATCATTGGGGAATGCGAGCTTGTGAACATCAATGAACGCTTGGGTGTGCGCGTGCTCGAACTGTTTGGCGGCAGTCAGGAGCCAGCATGATCCAGTTACCTGATGAACTGAACCTCATCGTCACACTTGCCCTTCTTGCTCTGGTTCCTTTCATTGCAATGATGGCGACCTCCTTCGTTAAACTGGCCGTGGTTTTCTCTCTGCTAAGAAATGCACTAGGTGTACAACAGATTCCACCCAATATGGCCTTGTACGGATTGGCGATCATTCTGTCGATCTTCATCATGGCGCCTGTAGGGTTTGAAACCTATGACTACGTGACCCAGCACGAAATCTCACTTGAAGATTCAGAGAGCATCGAAGGTTTAATCGAAAGTGGATTGCAGCCGTATCGTGAGTTTTTAAAAAAGCACATCCGTGAAACTGAATCGGTCTTTTTTACCGATGCGGCAAGAACCTTGTGGCCACAAAAGTACGTCGACCGTTTAGAGTCAGACAGCTTATTGTTGTTGCTCCCCGCTTTTACCGTGAGTGAGCTAACTAGAGCGTTTGAGATTGGCTTCTTGTTGTACCTGCCATTCATCGCTATCGATCTGATCGTATCCAACATCTTGCTGGCAATGGGCATGATGATGGTCTCGCCAATGACCATCTCACTGCCATTCAAGTTGTTGCTCTTTGTGTTGCTAGACGGTTGGACCAAGTTGACCCATGGCCTAGTGCTCAGTTACGGATAATGAGGAGAGAAGCATGAATCCGGCTGAAATCATCCACTTCACCACTCAGGCTCTAACGCTTGTTCTGTTCTTGTCACTGCCGCCGATTTTGGTTGCGGCACTTGTCGGTACCTTGGTCTCTCTTGTCCAAGCGCTAACACAAGTACAAGAACAGACGTTAGGCTTTGTCGTCAAACTGATCGCCGTCATCATTACCCTATTTGTTACCACACAATGGCTGGGCGCCGAGCTGCATTCATTTGCCACGTTGACCTTGGATAAAATCCCGCAAATACGATGAGTTACGATGATTTGCACCAAGCCCTGCTCCTATACAGCTTGACGCTCCCTAGGTTAATGGCTTGCTTTATATTTTTGCCGATCTTAAACAAGCAAATGCTGGGTGGCACCTTGGTAAGAAATGGTGTTTTGTGCTCGCTTGCACTGTTTATCTTCCCAATGATCAACCAACAAGACCTGCCCACAGAAACGGATGGGATTTGGTTGATGGTCATCTTAGGCAAAGAGGTGTTATTGGGTATGCTGATTGGCTTTGTTGCAGCAATCCCTTTTTGGGCTATTGAGGCAGCAGGCTTTTTGGTGGATAACCAACGTGGTGCTGCGATGGCAAGTATGTTTAACCCCACTCTCGGCTCTCAGTCAACGCCAACGGCCGTGCTATTGACTCAAACTCTGATCACCTTGTTCTTCTCCGGTGGTGGCTTTGTCGCTTTTATTTATGCGCTGTTTAACAGCTATGCGTCGTGGCCTGTGATTAGCTTTTTCCCAACCGTCACTGAGGAATGGGTGCACTTTTTCTACGCTCAGTTCGAGCAACTTATGTGGCTTGGCGTTTTGATGTCTGCGCCTTTGGTTTTAGCCATGTTCCTTGCCGAGTTTGGACTCGCGCTGATTAGCCGATTCGCCCCACAGCTGAACGTTTTCTCTTTAGCCATGCCGATCAAAAGTGCCATTGCCAGCGTGCTATTGACTGTTTATTTGGCATTGATGATGGACCACTTTCAAGCCCTTTTCTCTGAAATCGTACTGTTCAGAGAACAGCTCAATACCATTTGGTAATAACAGACAGGAAGAGCAATGAGCGGAGAAAAAACGGAACTCCCCACCCCGAAAAAACTTCGGGATGCCCGGCAAAAAGGGCAAGTCGCCAAAAGTCAGGAAGTCGTCTCATCGGCGTTAATCCTAGCCCTAATTGCCGTCTTATTTGCCTTTGCTGACTACTATATGTCGCACATCTCTGCCCTACTTTTGTTACCGAGTGAGTTGGCTTATCAAGGGTTTCAGGATGCGTTGCTTGACGTAGCCATCGCTATTGCCAAAGAAATGGTCTACCTACTGGCACCGATCCTGATCGTGGCGGCATTGATTGCCATCATGTCGAACATGGGGCAATTCGGCTTGCTATTTAGTGGTGAATCCGTCAAACCAGATATCAAAAAGATCAACCCCGTCGAAGGGGCGAAACGAATTTTCTCGCTAAAGAGCATCATTGAGTTTATTAAGTCAATTCTTAAAGTCTCGCTCCTTTCCTGCATCATTTGGGTAACACTGAAAGGCAACTTAAACACGCTACTGCAAATCCCGACATGCGGATTAGAGTGTGTACCGACCATCACCGGCGTATTGGTGAAACAACTCATGATCATCTCTTCCGTCGGCTTTATTGTGATTGCAGCTGCCGATTACGCTTACCAAAAGTTCGACCACACCAAGCAACTAAAGATGACTAAAGACGAAGTTAAACGCGAATATAAAGAGATGGAGGGCAGCCCGGAAATCAAGAGTAAGCGTCGTCAGTTACACCAAGAGCTGCAAGCTTCGAACCAAAGAGATAACGTTAAACGTTCGAATGTGTTGGTCACGAACCCAACCCACATCGCTATTGGTTTGTACTACAAAAAGGGCGAAACACCGCTGCCTGTGATAACCCTTAAAGAAACCGATGCGATGGCGAAACGTATGATCGCGATAGCCCACGAAGAAGGCATCCCTGTGATGCAAAAAGTGCCGCTCGCACGTGCCCTTTATGCCGATGGTCAATTAAACCAATACATTCCTGGCGATCTTATTGAAGCCACCGCCGAGATCCTGCGTTGGGTTGCGTCTCTTGAGCAGTCAGAGGAATAACGGGAAACGGATTTATTTTGTCTTTATAGGAACAGGCATTGGCACTGTTTTTAAGGAATTTAACTGAACACAAAGGGAGCTTACGCTCCCTTTTGCTTTTCTTCTTAACTATGATTTAGCCGCGAGCTTTCTTTTAAACTCAACGGATTAAACCCAGCCTTCTGCTAAGTACATCAATCTTAACTGGCTTGGTGAGCCTAGCTTCTCTAACGCTGATAATTGCCCTTCACTCAGGTTCGGGCTTTTATCCAAGTACACTCGTCCGTTTTCTGCATCGAGAGGCAGTTTGTAGGTCAAGGTCTTATTGATGTCCTGTGCCTTACCTTGATCAATGGCTCGGACGGCTGGCATCAACCAGTCCCAATCTTCACTAAGCAGTTTCTTAAACGCACCATTCGCCACGGATTCAGTTTGACTTGGAGCATCTTCCACACTCAGTTTAAGCATAGGATCGACATCTGGCACCAAGTGTTCACTGGCTTCAGAGCCCAGCATCTTCTTGAGCGTTAAGCGCGCTGTTTCCATTTCCTGTGCTTCTTTCGGCGCTTGAGGAGACGTCATCGACTTGTCCTCTTTTGGGCCTAAATACGCCATCAAAGCACGTACTGACGCGGAATCTTGCATACTAAAGGTAAAGTCTCCTTTGCTGTTAGACACTTCGATACGTGGTAGCACACCAGACATGGGATCTTGACGAAACACCTCTTGAGCTTCGTTATTCAAACCATACGAGCCCGCTTGACCTGCCACAAAACCAGAACCACTGATTAAGCCTGATGCCGCAGCACTGCCCAATGCTTCTTTTGCAACAGGAAGCACACCCGCCGTCCCCACAGAGTTTACTCCAAAAGCACCAAGGCTGCCTGTAGCCATCCCTAATGTTGCTGTAACAGCACCTTCAGTCGACAAGGTGGCGTGTCCGTGTGCTAAGGCTTGTTGCATCGGCAAAGCAAGTCTCTGATCACGACCGGGCAGTTGCGCAATTTGATCCAATTGATGATGGTAAGCCTCTGCATCGCCATTTACCGCTGCTTTGTGCAACTCACGACCTGTCGCCACCAGCAATCCAACGCCCGGCAAGGCAAGGTTAATCGCCGCATTCACACCAGTGCCTTTGAGCTTATCTTTTGCCATCTCAAGCAACTCTGCCCCAAAGCCGTCCATTTTTCCTGGATATTGATTTTCGATGCTCACTTGTAAGCGAGGATCGTGACTGATCGAATCAAACGTACCTTTGAGGTTTTCATAAGCGCTACCGTCAATCTTAACCTCTTCCAACAAGTTCACTACTTCAAGGATCTTTCGTTCCGTTAGTGGTTCACCTCGGTACCCTGATGGGCTGACAAGGGAAAAAGCTAACAGTGCCGTCTCTGGCTTTTCTTGTTTTAATAACGCCTGCTTTAAATCAAGATGAGTCTTAATATTTTCTTGAAAGTACTTTGGGTATTTTGAGCGCAGCAAATGTTCACTCACTGCTGCAAATTTTTGCCCTTTATGGAAAGTCGACGGCTCTTTTACCTTGCCACGCTTGCTGATCACTCGGTCATCTTTTTGCGCCGCAACAGAACGAAATTGGTCTAAGTTAGGAACCGGGCTTTGGCTGATTTTATTCGTTGGATTTACCATGGATGAACTCCTTAGACTCGAAGGGTCTGTACGTGAGATAGCTGTGTGTTGGGTAATGGAGTGATGTCTTGGTCTAGCATCGCAAATCGGGCTTGCCAGAGCTGAGCTTGCTCATTGAGCGCATGGAACCAAGTTGACAAACTCGCGGCATCTAAGTGCTCTATTGGCTTCCTGCCCGCGAGAACAAGCTGCCTGCCATTTGGAGCCAGCGACAGGGTTAGGCCCCCTTCAGCAATGGAGAAATAATTAGCATGAGCCAGAAGCTCAAGGCCTTTCACCCTCAGTTCACCACTTCTTTCGAGTCCGCCAAAAGCCACGGATAGAATAAGATCGTTGTTATCTGTTGCGATAAAGTAAATCACGTAACGGTCATCAACTAATAACTGACAGCGACCCTCTTCAGAAAAGTTAAGTGGCGGTAGCTCATTTATCTCACAAAACTCATTTAATAGAACTTGTAGTGTATTCATTGCAACTCCTCTATTTACTCTCTCTAGTAAAACGTAAATAGAAAGTTTGCGATGTCGAAATTAGCTTTTATTTTGTTGTTTTCCATTACCTCTCGTGAACTACTGCACAAAATAATAGAAATAAATACTTGAGTAAAAGCAAGTGGAATAAATATCAAAAGTAGTTTAAGCAAGCTATTTAAAGCTAAGAATCCGCCAATAATATTAATTGATTAATCCAAGGATAAAACATCAAAACTATTAATGAAAAAACTTATTACTTCGGTTTCACACTTCAATGTTAATATATAGAACTCACAACGAAAAAGAGCGACTTTCGTCGCTCTAAATATGGTCTGGATATTTACTTAATCCCGTGAAGGCTAAGCTCTGCGCTTAAAGCGAGAGGCGTAAATGCATCATTTCTCAGCTCAGCAATCGCATACAGCATACGTCCCATACGACCGTTACCATCCGTAAAGCCATGGTAGCCAATCACACCAGCAAACAACTGTTTTCCAAGGTCTTTATCTGCCACTGAGTTTTCTTTCAAAAAGCCCTCTATGTGCTGTTTTAGCATGCCTTCACCACCAATGCTTGATGGAAGTGCGCCACCAGCCGTCGCTGGGCCTCGGTAATCTCTTTCAATATTCGGCACCGCTCGCGCATGAAGCTCTTTTAAGTTATCCATGTTCAGCAAGTCTTTATCATTGGCCGCGTATTCTTTAAGAAGCGCGGTAATATTATCAGCATCGTTTCCTTTCGAAGTCGATGCGTTAATGATCCAAGCCGCCGCGCGTTCAAGATTGTTCGTCGTGCCCGTTTTATTGAATTTCTCTTCTGCTAGCGAATCGGCATAAACACCCGAACTCAAATCTGTGTTTGCCAAACCTTCAATATGTGCTTGTGCCGCTTTTAAGTTCTTAACCTCGGTTTCAAATACAACTTCCAAGCCCATCGCGGTATTTGGGTTGTTCTTCACGCCCATCGCACCGCCACCAAAAGCTTTAACAACTTTGCCAGCTAATGCTTTTGTTGAACCCTCACCAATTTGTGACTTCAAGTCCTGTCCTGATTTCGTATCCAATAGCGCTTCTGACATCGCGCGCTCAGCCAATTGGTTAAGTTCACCACTGTCTGACTTAATCGCCTGAGCATCAAGTCGGCTAAAGGCATTTAACACATCGGCCGGCGTTTTAAGGCTGGCATCTTTAAACAGCATTTGACCGTGCTCAACAGAAGAACTGGTTTGCAAGCGCTGAGCTTGTCCAAGTTCATTATCGAATACCGATTTCGTAATCGCTTTCGCTACTGAGTCTGTGTTGCCTTCTCTAAATAGCTTACCCGTTGCTTCAAAGAATCGAGCGACTGCACTATTACTTGGGTTTGAACGAACAAACTGCTGAGTATCTGCATCGACCTTATATTCCTTGCCACCAACATTGAGTTTGCCTTCATTAAGAATATCATTTCGCGTTTGCGGCATTGCGGCTTGTAGCGCACTTACGTTTCCAAAACTAATCATCATTTATACCCTTAGTGTGGCAAATTGAGCCGCATCTATTGTCTGTGTTTGTTCTTGCGTAGCTGGCTCTTGAGCCGTTGCTGACTGTTTTAGCCAGTCCACAAGCTGAACAATCGACGCTTCAAAATATGTCTCAGTTAACATCGTTTGATGAATGTGAATAAAGCCGATGTAACCAGCATCTTCATCCCAACATACGTAGGGCTCATCTTTGGTTAATGCCGCCTTCATGTGTTGAAAATAAACATCGGGATGTGGTTTCTCACCGGAAATTAAGCCAATAAGCGTCAGCTTCTCTTCATTTGTTCGAAGTGTAATCGCCACTTCGTTATCAATAATTAAGCGACAACAGCCTTCTTCATCAAATTCCAGCGTTTCTATTTGGCAACGCTTTGCAAAGTCGTTTAGAAGGGTCGATATAAATCCGTTGACCATCTGGTTTACATTCCTATTTTTATATTTACATCTCTGCGGTTTAGATAAGAACAGAGTATTGGCTGATGGAGTGATTATGCTGAATTCGGATGGGGGAATATGCTAGAAATGGTCGGCTTTTTTTCATTTTAAGCCGTTTATGATAAGACACATGATGAGAATAGAAAAAAGCTCAGCATGGTGTGCTGAGCTTTACTGTTTCAGTCTCAAGCAAGCTAAAACTGTTGAGAGACCTCGAGTTGAATAGACTTACTTAAGTGGTTGAGCATTTGGCTAAACAAAGCCACCAGAGTACATTGGTTTAAAGGCTTCTGTTGCCGCTTTATCCGCATTCGCGGTATTGACGCTTGGTGCACTGGACTCTCGGCTCAGTACCACAACCTTGGTTTGCTCTTCCATGGTCGAGGGATTTTTCTTGATATGATCAATCAGGTCAGCAAGCTCTGCCTCTCCTTTTGGATCGCTTTGACCACTTAGGCCCGCTTTATCCATCTCTGGCGTCGTTATGCGTATGGTCACATGAGGTTTGCGGCTCCCCGTAGCCACTTCTGCATCGTAAATTCGCTTTTTCATCACCGTATTGGCTGAAGGCGGGTAACCTTTCTCCAGGTGTAAGGTATAGCTTTGTTCCACAGTAAAAGACATCCCTGCAGGAACCAAGATTTCTCTCTCACCTTCCGCATTACTGATGGGTTCAATATTCACCCCAAGGTCTGGCGCCGGGTTAATGACCAAAAGCGCACCTTTCGCCATATAACTTTGTGCCACGTCTGGAGCACGCGTTGTACTCATAAAGCCAGGAAACTGAAAACCGGTTCCCTTCTCTAACGCCGCATCGGCAACACTGGTGTGACAGCCATGCCAGACTTTACCGGAGTATCGTTCAAACATTGGAGAGTCTATCGCAGCCTGTAACATATCCACGTTCTGGCGATACTCCTTCTTCGCCTGCGCTCGCTCAGCAGAACTTGTGTATTGATTACGTTTTAGGAACGATTGAAGACGCATCTCCATTTCACTCTCGTTCTTGGGTGGAGCAAAATCGCCGTAGCCTGGGTTGATAATATTTGCGCCATTCCCTGTATAGAATCGAGTCGTCGCCAGCAGCATCGCGTTAATCAGCGTCGCTTGGTTATTTGCATCATCACCAATGGCTTCTAATACCGCTTGTTGGCGTTCAGCTGGTGTGGCTTTGCTACTCGCGACATCCTGTAAAAAGCCCAACGCATCTTGATGATCGGGTTTGTTTTTTAGCACCAACTGAGCATCAAGCATGTTCGACTTATCTACCGTGCGAAAGGTTTCCCACACGTCATTACGCTCACCGTAACGAAAAACATTACTTAGCGATCCTTCCTGTGAAGATTCCGCCAACAAAGACGCAGCATTACTGAGAAGCTGTTGGTATTGCGCAGGAGACTTACCCTCCAACCAGTTGCCTAATGCTTCCGCTTTAACACCATCGATAAATGGTTGCCCTGACGGTTTTCGCTCAGGCAATTCCGGCATGGTTCGCTGCTCGGTATTGTATAACTTCAAGTCATTCATATTTTGCGGAGCGTAGTGAATTTTCTCTGAAGCTAGGCCAAAGGTATCGTCTGCTGCTTGATCACTCTGCGCTGCCTGCGCCAGTACATCAAGATACTCACTCCCAGCATATTGTGATGGGTAGCCTTTCCCTTGAGTCACAGATTGATCGAACTCTTCGACACTCATTTTCACCGGTTCAATCGCGGGTAGATGAACCTCTTGTCCATTTAGTGTGATTGTCTTGGCATCCATACCGGGTAAGTCGATGTCTTGGGTTATCAGCCCCTCGTAAGCACCAAGCCAATTGCCCGTCTCACGTGCTTGCCACGCCATCATGCCATCACTGTCTACTGTCGCAGCACCGTGGTCATTGTGCTCCATTGCATAAGCATCCAGTGCTCCCATGATCTCTGTAAAACTGTGATCACGCGGCTGAATCATCCACCCCAACAGCAAGGCTCGAAAGGCTTGCGCTTCAGAAGCAGGCATTTTGAGAAGGCGTGCCACTTCGTACATAAAAGAGGTGGTACTGGATGGCCCCGCAAACATAGGTAACTTCTTATCCATGTTTTGTTGGCGCCAGTTGACCGAGGTTGGTTTATCGTCGCCAATCGTGGTTAACGTTTTGTCATTGATAACGAAACCACCATAGCCGGACTCATGTTCTGGACGCTCTTTTAAAGCAACGGCGTCATTGTGATAAGCCGCAGGCTTCATAGCCTCCTGCATTCCTTGAAACTTGAATCCGGTCCCTTTGTGAGGATCGCCATTTTGACGACTGCCGATAAAGTCATTGCCAGTTTTTTTGCCGAGCACTTCACTTGTATTCCAATCGGCATACTTAAGCCATGCCCAACCGTGGGGCTGGGTGGTGGTCGGCGTCGAGATCTCTGGCTGCGCCCCTTCACCGTGTAAGTGGAAAATGTTCAGCCTTTGGTTTGCTTCCTTAGCATTCAGCAGCGGCTGATTCACAGCATCGCCCATCATCTTAAGTCGTGAAGGATCACGAAATACCCTCAAATGGCTATAAGCTAATGTAGTCAGTACCCGAGCATTGGCTTTAGGGTCCTTGAGTACGCTGTTGAGCTGTTCTGCCCACTTAACGTCATCATCACTCCAGCCGTCCAGAAAACCGATGCCAGCGTCTTCATTTTTCTTTGCTACTGGCACTGAAGGATCTTTCGCTTGAGCGATCGCTACGTTTTCTAGGATCCGACGCAAAAACGATTGAGACATGTACTCAACGGCAGGGCTCTGCAGCAGGTCATTGCCCAAATGGTTAAACTCAAATGCTTGGTTAGCTTCTGCAATCTTTTCCACCGACTGAGCGACTATCTGGTTTTTCACCGCGTCAGAGGTTGTTGGAAACTGCGCATTTACCTTGTCTCGGACTAAATTTTCAATGCTACCTTCATACTGGGCAGCACGCATGATGGCGTGATTAAACTCTTCCTCGGCCTGACGCAATGGTGGCATCGGGACTGGTTGCGTGTTCAGCGGCGGTTGATTGCCGACTAAGGAAACGGAGACCGATGAAACCTGACTTAAAGAGGTATTAGCCGCGGTGCTTGCCGCGCTTAGTGTCTGCTGTGAGGACAGCAAAGCCGCAGTACTTGCCGCGCCGTCTGTTCGAATCGTTGTTTGCATCGATCACCCCGCAGTGGATTCAGTGATCGCATCAAACAAGGCACTGCGTAAACTGAGTGCATTTTGCCAAAAGACATTGAGATCGCTATTCACCACAGACTCATCCGGCAATGCAAAGTTGAGTACAACAGTGGCGTTGTCAGAGGCTAACGAGAACGACGCAATGCCGACAACATCGGGGTGAGAATTCAGCGCCAGCAGTTTGGAAGGTGATATTCCCCCCTCAGGCTGCTTGGCTGGTGACAAAGGGAACATGACCACCATGCGGTTTTCATAATTGAAAATCGTGGCGTAATGCATGCCATCTTCGCCAACTAAGTTGCATTGACCATTCAAAAGCTGCCATTGCCCGCCAGATAAGTCGGATAGCCAGTTGTTTATGATTTCTTCTTTGTTCATTGCGAGGACCCCTTTTCGTATTGAGTAATCAAAACGATAAGCGTAAGGGCATTCGCCATATATCACTTTTGGTCAGAAGTTTTTAGGGCGCCTTTTATCGGCTAGCGCTCACGGCTTTCAGTTGAATGCTAGTGAGAGGAAATTGATGCTGAATCTAGAAATAGCCAGCCACTGAAAATAAAAAAGCCCAGCATGGCTGGACTTACGGGGAACAAAAATAAACGAGTTATGGCTGTATCTGCTGGCGTTCGCTCAATTGCTTGGTGATGGCATTCTTGAGTGCTTGTAGCTGCCCGTCGATGCTCGCATCAATAATACCGACCTCGGTCTCCAATATGCAACCGCCGTTTTTTAAACGTGCATCAGCAATGACTTCAACGTACCCCACTTCAGGGAAATCACTGAGTATGGAGGAAACCTTCTCCCGCACTTCAGTAACCTGCTCTGGGTGTACGTGCAGAATCACTTGCTTTTGGTTACTGACGAGCTGGAGCGCCTCTCTCACGACACTTGCAGTGGTATCCACATCATCAAAGCTGTTGATGATCTTTCTGACGGCATCGAGCACAACGCCTGTCATTTTTTGCTCGACCTGCAAATAGTACTCGTTGCATCGAGCAAGTGTTGCCAGCATGGTTTCGGCGTTCTCGATCTTCGCTTGATCGATGCCGTCCTGATAACCTCGCTGCCTCTCTAGCTCATAGGCTTCGTCCGCTTTCGCAATGATACTTTCTGCTTTTGAGTGCGCCGCCTCAACCAAATGCTGCGAATCTAAGTAACTCACATAGTCTTTTGCTTTGAGCACTTTTAAGCCCGGCGCCAATTGCAAGTTGTCGGTTTTTATTTCAACAAATGAAACCATTGAGGAATTACCTGTTTTGCGATTTTCTTGATAAGTCGATATGCGAGATCACGATGCGCGTCATCCAACCAATCAGCACTGCGATCCGTCAGCGTCAGTTGACGATCGAGCTTAAACTGCCATCGTTGCACTAGCTCTGATGGTGACTTTGCCAGTAAGAACGTGACCCATAAATACCCCAGCTCTCGGGCTGTCTTTTCAAAGCTTTTTTCGTCAAGGCTGGTTGGCAGTGGCTTTTGCCAACCGCTGGGCCAGTTGGAAATCATCATCGGTCCTTGTTGGATCAAAAAACGCGTTTCATCCACTCCAAAGACCTGATTAAGACATTGTTTAGGTTGCTTTAGCACCACTTGGCGCATCGCTTGGCAATGCATGATTCCGCCAATCATCAACAGCAGTCGATTTGTTGCCTCTACAGGCAGTAAAGCCAGACTGTTGTATGGATGATTAAAAGCATGATCCGTAATTGGCGACAACGCCCAGTCTTCAATACACCACTGATTGATGGCCGCTTGGTCTCTCCAGCCTTGGAGTTTTAACAACCAAGGCTGTTTTTCCATTACCCAACTTTCGTCAATATAACTGCAAGGGCAATAGTTAAACTGATGCTGAATTTGGGAAACTGGCGTTTCGGAATTAACCACGTTTCACGTTCCTGCGGCACCAAGCAAACGTTGCTGCGTTAGAGCCAATGATCAGTAGTACCAAGAAAACAAGGATAGCAATCAGATGGCTTGCGGTGTCTTTGGTCACTTGAATCGACAGAATGCTTTCGAATTGATTACCTTGAGACGTCACGCGAACTTCCGAAGATGGCACCATCACCACGCTAATACGATCGTAGTTCAACCCTTCGATACTGTTGTTTACTAACAGCTTAATTTGAGGGACATAAGAGTCCAACGCGACATCCGCAGCATGCTTGATAAACACAGATGCCGATGCTGGCGTTGGGCGCTCACCAGGACGAAGATTTTGGTCTTCAAGTACCACGTGAACGCGAGCAACCAACACCCCATCAATTTGTGACAATGTGGACGACAGCTCTTGCGATTTCGCGTAAATAAGTCTCGCTCGCTCGGCAAGCGGAGACGAAATCAGATCGTCTTTCGGGAAGACTTCTTTAAGTGTCGAGAACTGCTCTCTTGGGTAACCTTTGCGCTTAAGCGCATCAACCGCAAACGCAATTTGTGCGTTATCTACCATCAGCTTGACAGTGTTGTCTTTATCCGGTTCTTTGGTGGCGACGACGCCTTCAGAAAGTAAGATTGACAACATTTCGTTGCCTTCTTTCTGGCTTACACCGGTGTAAAGTTCGGTCTGACAACCCACCAAAAATAGAACCAGTAACATGCTTACTGCACGCATTGTTTTTCTTGTGATGACTGACTTCATTGTAACTACTGTGCCTTTAACAGTGTTTCTACGTTTTGCGTCGTTTTACCTACCGTCTTGGCGATCAGTTCCTCTTGAAAGGTAATTCGAGTCAACGCCCATTGCATTTGCAAAAGCTGAGCAGGATCGTCACCCACCATTTTCATACTGTCGGTTAAACTGCTTTTTGCGTTATCGATGGTATTTTTCAGTTCGCTTATGTTTTCTAACAAACCACCTTCTAAACCATTGTTTCCTTCCGGGGCCAACATCGCTTGCTCGAAACGTTCGCTAAGCCCATCCTGAGCTTGCGCATCTTGCACTTGCTCTAGATTCGTCTGCATGACTTCGGTGTACTGCGTATTGATCATCTGCGTTCCTATGAGAGCTCTAGTTTGTGGCTGTAAGTCAGCATGTTTTTGACCATTGAGTTGATTTGTATAACAAAGCTCAACTCTTCCCGAACCATGTCTAACAATGGCTCTTGATCAGGAATGTCTTTCAACTCGGCCCAGCTATGCCAAAGTGCTTGTTCCTTTTGCGCCCCCAGAGGGAAATGCTCAGACAGCAGCACTTTTAGCTCATCACGGTCTTTTGGAGGATCGGCGAGCAAACGTCCAGAAAAGCTGCCCAGTAACTCTTGTTCGAGTGAAGCCAGTAATTCTGGAGACGCTTTATCGGTGCCTTTTACGCTTCTTTCCTGGCTAAGCGCATACCACAACGCCTCTTTCTGCTCGCTTGGAGAAGTAAGCGCTCCTTCAAGTGAGCGGCTAAGTGCCGTTGAGCTAAAGTTTCCGGAACTCTTGAGCGCTTCATACCACTCTTTAATTGCCGTCACTTTGGCCTCAGACTGAGAGACGATGTCCGTGCTTTTTTGCACTGGCGATGCGCTCTTGTTTGATGAATTGCTTTCTGATGCACTGTAGTCTGATGCACTTTCACTCATCAAACGGCTCATCTTGTTTGCCTCGTGCGGATCAACTTTGGTTGGCTGCTGAACCTGACTGAGCACATAGTTGAGCGAGTTGTTTTCAACCTTCATTAAAGGTTCCTGATATCCTGAGAGAAGCTCGTTGCAAAGGCTTGGCTTTCTTCACTGCCTTTTGAAGCCATCGCCAGCCAAGATTCTGCTTTGCTCGCTAACCCTGCTTTACCCGCCGCCAAAGCTGCTAAACAGACTAAGTTAGGAGAGTTCACGCACACAGGTTCAAGCAAGCGATGCGCCTCTTCGTAGCGACCACGATTCATCAAACTCATAGAACGAATCATTGCCACAACTTCTTCGGTATCCCCTTGGGATTCGAGGCAAGACGCAATCGTCTCTGCCTCTTCGTGGCGATGCATACCGGTTGCCATCAAAGCCGTTTCGGCCAGCAGCAAACGCATGTCTTTTTCCATAACTTACACCTTCTGCAGAATCGACTGCATCACATCCTTGATAGCACGAGTGGTGGTCGCGTTGATGTTGTAAACCACCGACCATTTGTTGATGGTGTGCTGCAATTCAGCCAGCTTTGATGGGTCATCAGCGTTCGTTTCTAGGTTTTTGATCGCTTCATTCACGGCTTCATTCGCCGCTTTTGCTTGTTCTTCTAGTTTCGCTTTAACATCATCGAGATAAACACTGTTACTCGCATCGTAAAATGACATAGGTATCGCCTCTTGGTTATTTATTGCATTCGACAGTTTCAATCACAGCTAGGGCCGCTTGATAGGCTTCATGCTGTTTGAGTAGCAACTGATATTCATGGGGGGCACAGCCAAGATCGAGCTGGCGCTTAACTGCAGATTGCGCTTGCTTGAACTTGAGGACAATGGCCTCTTTCTGTTCCTGCCCTGAGTCGCTTTGTAGTAGTTGTTCAAGATTTGTCATTGGTATTTCCACCTTCATACCCTAGATCGATCGTGATCACTCGCCCGCCTTTCACCAGCTCTATTCCTGATGGGGTGACGCTAGAAATGCGATACCCTTGAGGGGTGCGAGCCCCAACCATGTAACGAACATTGTCCGTAAGAATCACATAAGGGACTTGGCCGAAATTCACGCTACGAAACGGAAAATCGATGTTGGTTCCCTTGCTTACTTTAGGAATGGACTTCAAAACCAAATAAGGTTTCTCGCCATACTGCTCACGGAAATCCCTCGTTACGCCATAAAAGCGAGTGGTCTCGATATCGTCCAACTCACCGCGCACTTCAATACGATCGCCACTTGTTACTAACTGAACTTTCTTTAGTAACTCTGCTTTTTCAAGCAAGGCTTTGAGCGTATCCATATAGGCGCCCGCTCTTTGCAGTTCAACCTTCCAAGCGACCAGTCCCGGGACATCGCGTTCTAATATCTGCTCGACTTGGCTCCAACGGCTCGCGTCATCAATGTACCCCGTTAAGAGCAGCGTGCCGGTCTCTTCACCATTCTCAACTTTGACTTGGTGATAACCGAGGTTACGCAAGATAAAGCGCACGCCGCGACGAATCTCTTCCATGGTTCGCAGGTCACTTTTGTAGTTGATCCCTAGTGCGTCAATTCTTCCCAACAGTTGCAGTTTTGCGGTTCTATCCTCGACGTACCCTTCCAGTACTGCTTGCCTTGCCGTGGCATTCCATTCAACCCGCACATCATCGAGCTTCAATTCGCTCAGAATATTGCGCACTAAAACGATGGGCTCCGCTTCCGTGATGGCATCGCTGTCGCTGGCTCGGATTTGGCTATACCAAACACCGGCAAATATCACGCTTGGGATCAGGCTGCACATCAAGCCGATCAAGACTGTTCTCTTCCAACCTGATGACGGTTTATGACTGACCGGTGTCGCTTGTTTATCCGCGGCTTCCGTCGTGATATCGATCGCCAAGTCGTCTTCAAGATGCCCTACCGCAAACGTTAATCGGCCAACCGAAACCAAGGCGTTGCGTGATAATTCAATCCCATTAGCGTCAACGGTAACGCTCTCGTTATTGATCGAAACCTCATTACAATCACGCAGTAAGACGGTATCGCCATCGCATACCAATACAAGGTGACTCGCCTTGATGTCCGAATCGGTCAACACAAGGTCGGCGGTAAAGTCATCGCTCCCCAACACCAATGAATCATTGGGTAAGGTCACCTCTACTCCGGCATGAACACCAGAGAGAATACGAATTTTCCATTGCTGCATTGAGGCTATTGCTCCTCTAATGGTCGAATGCAATGATTCTCTGAGCCATCACACTCTTTGATTTGCACTCGCCATCCTTTCTGCCCTGAAGGCAGCTCGCATTGTGATAACAGCGAAGATTTGCCCTGTGACAATAGATCTTGTTGATAACGCTCCGCTTGTACTTGAGATGTACAGCTGTAGAGCGCGAGTGCCGATTTCAGATCTACACTGTTATTTGAAATATTGTTCAAGGTGCCGAGCTTCGGCCTCAAGTCATACTCATTACCGATAAGCACGTTGTCGCCAATGCCATCGACAACAATTCTCGGCTCAATAATGAACATGCGCACCGTTCTTCTGGTGGTATCGGTCGTACTTCTGAACAAGGCACCAAGGTATGGGATGTCCCCTAACAAAGGCACTTTACGCAGTTGATGACTGATTTCATCACGGTATACACCACCGATGAGTAGGCTCTGACCTTGCTTCACGGTCGCTAACGTGCTGATCTCTGTTTTTCGG
Organism: Vibrio jasicida 090810c; assembly: GCF_002887615.1. Classification (NCBI taxonomy): domain Bacteria; kingdom Pseudomonadati; phylum Pseudomonadota; class Gammaproteobacteria; order Vibrionales; family Vibrionaceae; genus Vibrio; species Vibrio jasicida. The sequence goes on from NZ_CP025792.1 coordinate 1,063,224, forward strand.
ATAGATGGCACATCATCAACACCGCCATCTGGAATTTGCGCACCATCTTCAAGATGCAAACTCAGGTTGATTTCAGGTCTTTCAACAAATCTATCTCCAACAATGCGTGGGACGATTCGCAGTAAGGTACCGTAGGTCACTTCTTCAAGCGCTGCAGTTTCTTTACCGATCAACTTGACGTAGAACGTACTGCTGTTGTTTAGGACCGCTTCAACGTTTTCTTGAGTTAGCAAAGTCGGTCGAGACACGACTTGAGCGCTACCTTGAGATTCCAACAAACGAATTTGAGCCAACAAGTAGTTTAAGTTGGTCGCATCAAGCAGTGACTTAAAAGTCTGCCCGCTACCTAACGTCACATCACCACCATCAACGTCACCTGTGGTTTTGATGTCTAAAATACTGTTGTTACCGACCTCGATACCCGCTCGCCAATCCACACCCAGTTGGCTCAAATCGTTCGCGCTGATATCGACAATAGAGAGTGCCACTTCAATTCGTGACTGTGGCTGATCCAACTGAGCGACTAACTTGCGGTACAAAGGCAGACGCGCTTGCGTATCACGCACTATGATGGCGTTTAAACCTGGCTCTGCTTCAACCGACGCACCGCCGTGTACAGAAACATTCTTCGTCGTGGTTGCAGCCGTATTGATGTCCGCTTCTTCACTCTCTTTGGTTGCCTTGATCTGAGTTTGAACGCCCGACAATACTCGGCTTAATACCGATGCAATGCCCGGCACCGTCACCGCTTGATCGCGATAAGTGATTTCTCTGTCCGTCGCTGAGGCATATTTCAAAGGAATAATTTCAACAAACAGTTCATCGGTAGAGTTCGACTTTTGAACCAATCGGCTTTCCAGCGCTTCGGCCGTTTGCACAACCAAATCAACGTATCTAGGTGGCCCCGCCAAGTAAACCAGCCCTTTGTTCTCTGCCGCACGCCAACCGTAACGAGAGTCCCAAATCCCTGTTGATATCAGAGTACTTCGTAGCTCACGGGCAGTAAGAAGTTCAAGCTGTAACAGTCGTGAACGGGTTTCCGTCGCTTTGTACACATGCAACACCGCGCCATCGAAATACCACATCAGGTTGTAGACCTGTGCTAGATAATCAAGAAACTCGGCTGGGTCTTCTGGCGTAAATCGGCCACTGACTCGATCGTTTACCTTGTCACTGACCGACACCGAAACGCGATAGTTAGCGCCAAAGTTATTCAATAGTTCTTTTAAAGAGTCATTGTCGGCATAGTAACGAAACGGCTGATCAGGCCAATTCAACTCTGATGCGTGTAAAGGCAATGCCGTCAACAAACTCAAAGTACATGCAACAGACCAAACAAGTCGGCGTAGTTGTTTTTGTAAAACGGCAAGCATTATGGAATCCAAATACTGTGGCTGACGGTATGGTTAACGCGTTGGTGCTCTAGCACACCACTAAACTGCTCCACCAAATTCACATGCTGGGAGAGCTGGGCGCATAATGCTTCTGTGGTAACGCTTTCCATATTCATCTTTCCTTGCACAATCAACTGCTCGTTATCATTCACCGTCAGTGTGCTGCTCGTGTCGCGCAGTGTCTTCAAAGAGAGCTGCATACAATGTTTGAGCGTCTGCTCTTTTTGGTAATCGAGGTGCTGTTCAAACTGAAATGGGAGCACGGTTTCCCACAAGACCCATGATGAATGCTGCCGAATGTTAAGCAGCATCTGGTCGACTTCAATATCGTAGGAACCATTATTTGAGGCAATAAAATCCCCAACCCCAAGCGTTGCCGCGAGGGATTTCATCATTTGATCTAACATATTTAGCTCTATTTAAATCTGGCTGAGATGGTTACAAGCTTGACCGCACTGGTTACTCTGAATATCAAAATAGTAGTGATCCACATTGCCAACAGTGTGCATGTCTTGAAACCACTGCCAAATCTTCGCAACCGCATTTAAGTCGCTGTACACAAGGTCACAAGCGTCCCACACGTCGTTGAGTTCCGGCGCTTGCACTCGAGCTTCGCCACACCAGACTTTCCATTCGGAGATAAACTTATCTGAGGTCTCACCGTACTGAGATAAACCTTTGAGCTTATCAAGCGTTGGCTTCCACTCCTCTACCATCGCTCGGTGAGATTCGACTGCCTGATTTTGTTGTTCATTAAGAACATCCAGCTGCTCATACAGTTCACTCTGCTGGCTCTGGATCAGTGCTAACTGCTGCTCTGCAAAAATCGCACTGCTTTCTTCTGTCGACAGTCTCAACCAGTAGTCTTTCTGAATACTCAGCTGATTAATCAACTGCTCAAGCTTGATGGTGTCATGCAACACCGCCTGATCTGTCTTTCGGTTCACCCACTCATTCAGGGTTAAATACATTGAAAGAATCAGCGTTTTAGGTGACGCCAAATTGAAGCGAAACCCTAATCGGCTGTTAATGTAATCCAGCCTTTGCTCAAAAGAGCTCAACACGTGATTATCACTCAGTTGCCCACCCACCTCGAGAAAGAGGCGCATGGCAAACCGGTCTAAAGAGGTACCAAACCTTTGATAGGTTTTCACCACTTGGCTTGCACATAAGCAATCAACGACATTGCGGTCAAGCAAACGTTGTAGCAAAGACAATTGTTCTGAACTCAGAACGTCTTCACTAAGCAGTTGTCGGTGATTGACATTAACAACATTGGGCACTTGCGATGATTGGGTTAAACCTTCGTATCTTGCGCCTCTCTGCAATACAGTGACCTTCCTTTGCGTCACAATGTTGTTAGGAAAAAGCGAACGGCGTCGCCAATGCAGCTTTTTCATTGGTGTTGTTCTCCGCATCTACTTCGAACAATCCAGAAGGAAGTAGAGGTAATAGTTTTGTTCGTTGTTACGCTGAGCATAATAGAGTTTACGCCAGTTGATGCCTTTCAAAATTAGTCAGAAAATTTTAGTCGTCAGACATTTCACTTAGCAATAGCGACTTGTTCATCCCCAGAACGTACACGACTTGGTGTCGTTCCAAAACGGCGTCGGTAGCTTTGCGTAAAGTAAGATTGGCTAGAAAAGCCCGCTTCCATTGCGACGTCGACAATGCTCATTTTGCTGGTAAGCAATAACTTATGGGCATGCAGCAAACGGCGCTCACTGATCCACGCTCTAGGAGAAACGCCATAGTGCTCGTTAAAGAGCTCTTTAAACGTCGTCAGGCTCGCGCCAAACTCTTGAGCGTAGTCGGTCAGCTTCCACTCCTTCAGGTAATGGAGTTCCATAAAGCGACGCAGTCGGTCTGAGGTTTTGTTGGTCAGCTGTGATAATAACGCATACAGGTTCTCACCTTGCTCACCGTGGAGCAATAAGATGAGCATTTCCTCGTATTTTAAGCGCATGATGGTGTCAGGATAAGACTGCTCTTCTAGCGTCTTCATCCCTGATAAGGTCTGCTCTATCAACAAATTGAAAGTAAACGGGAATAATCCAGACTGAACGTTCTCAACTTTTGGTAGCGACATCAGTAAATCACTGTGCTTTTGCAAAAATTGACTGACAAGTTCATTGTCGAATTCGATCACTGACGCCGTATATTGGCCATCTACTGGCGTGTATTCTAGTAAGTAATCCCCTTGAGAGAGATACACCCCACAACCAGCGACCACATCTAACGTGCAGTCCCCCGTCTGAACTCTCAATTGTCCATTGTGAACGACAACAATGTGAGACTTGCGAGAATGAAATACTTCATCGTATTTTTCATAGTAGCAAGCACTATGGATTTTTCGCGATAGCGAGTTGACCCTTTCTGTGTTTAGTTGGCCTAACACATCCATTTTCTACCCTTCATAATTCTAATTTCTCTAATCCCACTAGAGAAATGCCATAGCCTGACTCACACCCAATACGCAAACGTACACGCGGATGTGTAATCAAAACGATGTCAATTAAAGAAGCAAAGAAAAGAGCATAGGTGCGATAGCACGACCATACTCCCCGAATAAATTATAAATAGCTCAAAAACTGCCTGTAGCAGCAAAAAATAATCTTGGAAAAACGTCTCGATATTGTTATGTGATATTCTCGAGAATTAATAAGCTTTTGCTAAAGTTCAACTTATAACTAGTGATACTCAAACAACCAAAGCTCTTATTATATTAGAATAAATGAAAGTACTAATATTTAAGCCTACTTTCATTAATATTGGTATTTCCACAAAAAACGAAGTGTTTATTTTTAAACCATTCTATCTAGCCAACTTCTCAGAAGCGGGGGATATAAACATAAAAATTGCAGTAAGTGCAACTGATATTCATATAAAGAAGCACTGAACCGATGACTTAAACCCAATAATAATTAGGGTTTAAGCGCTGGATTATTCGCTTCATTCAACTTAATTTTTTATTAAAATAGAAAAAATGAAAACGATTACTTTTCTAGTTATTATTGTAAGCTTCTAGTTTTAAGTCCTTATGTACTCTGCCTTGCGTAAAAATATAGCCTTCTTCTTTACTGGCTATGATTTTTCCTTGAGAACGTAACACGGTACGGATTTTCATCTCGCCTTTTCCAGCTTGAATCGGCGCAATAACAAAAGAGTATTGCACAGGTAGTTGAACCCCTTGATACGTCTGCTTTGCGACAGTAATACATCGTTCTGCAGTCACTTGGCATACATCAATATCAACCGATGTACTCACGGGAGCAATATACTCATCAAAAGCAACCCACCCATACAGCACGGCTTGGGAAGAACTCGCAAACCCGCCTTCTAAGGAACTGGTGTGAGTGCAAGCGCTCAAAAGCAAAATGCTTAACAACCCAATAAGCGTTCTAGATTTCACTGCGTACTCTATCTACTTATCTTTTTATTAAAAATGACAGTCGCAATTCTGGTACAGAAATATATAAAAGATCAACCTATATTTCATATATAAGTTAAAAATTAAATTCTCAAAAATAAGAATACTTTTAATGGCGCTGGATTTACTTTGTTTTAAAATTTGACATTAGTTCCAAGCACATAATCAAACATTATATAAGTGAAATTTATATGCACTAAGGATATAAGCAACACCATCAATAAATTGTTTATTAACCTTATAGAAAAAACGTTTATATAAAAAAATCCAACCAATATTGATAAACATTCAAATGCACTTCCCATAATTTCACCCTTAAAATTCTAAATAGGATAACTTCTATGTCTGCGCGCCAAATCGTAGATGAGGTTTTACTTAAATTTGCTCATCAAATAGGGTTACCTAAATTACAGTTGATTGAAGACGAATTGGGTTTAGCTTTTGATGACAACTTAAGAGTGCATGTGATTTTTCACCCAACAACAGGGATGCTTCAATTAGAAGCTGAGATCGTCGATCTACAAATTGTTAACTCTGACCTTTACCGTTCTTTTGTCGCATTCAACTACCATTGGTCTGAGCATCAATTGTTTTTTAGCTTAGATAACCACAGGCACAAGCTTTGTTTAAATAGACTGCTTCACGTAGAATCACTCGACTACGAACTGTTTGAAGATGCACTGGCTGAGCTGCTCACACAGAGCGAATCTTGGGAAGACTTGTTATCCGCCCACATCGCCATGGAAACTTTGCCCTCTCAGCTTCAGAGCTCGGATTTAAGAGTTTAGGTAATCTATGTCCAATGACATCCAACCAACACAAAAGCACTTATCTATCGATTGGATCGAGAGCAATAGCCAGACTGAGTCTGTAAAGAAGGGAAACTTTTTAGGCAGAACCGTGGTGCAGATAAATCCAAACGAGCGAGAGCAAAACCGCACTCACTCAAAACTGGAGCTAGGCGAGACACTTTCTATGCTTGCCAATACTGAGCTCTCCAACGCGATTTTAAGCTTTGAAAAAGACTCGAATGCAGCACAGAGCCTGTTGAATAGAAAGGTCCAAGTGATCGCGGCAAGCAGGCCAATGCGCTAGGGGTAGACCTCACTTTGCAAGAAACGCAAAGCCCCGAGGTTTCGGGGCTTTTGTTTTGTGAGTGAGACCTAACACCTAGAAATATAACTCTTTGAATTTATAACCAACTTACGAGTTGGGTAGAAAAAAGCATTTCATTACGCATACACGCCTAGATATCATAGCTCCACACAATATCCCCTGTTGGCTAATTATAGTAGATCAAACTACAATTCCAACGAAGTCTATCCATTAAACCTATACTCTATCGATAGATATATCGCTTACGATTTGCACATCCATTCGAGCTCTGCCATTAGAGCTACTCAAGTCGGAGTCAACAAGAATCATACTTTCAGCCTCAAGACTCAATAATTTTTCGAACCTATTCTATTGTTTTTCATGATATGCACCCCAACTATATACCATGTGTTTTATATAAAGATTTAGGTGTGATATGCAGTTCAATGAAAACCTTACGGGAAAAATCCTCGATCCAATCCATGGCATAATTCGACTAACAGAATTAGAGCTAGATTTTATAGATCATCCATTGTTTCAGCGTCTTAGAAACATTAAGCAAAATACTTTCCTTTACAAAGTATTCCCATCCGCGATGCACAGTCGTTTTGAACACTCTTTAGGAGTAATGCATCTATCTTATGAAATTTTAGAAAACATGAGTATCAATGCTCATCGTTACAAGAAAAAGTATGATGATAACCTAATATTCACAAAGCTTTCGAGCCTGCCTGCTTCCAACATACAAGAACTTAGATTGGCCGCTTTAATGCATGATATTGGACACGGTCCTATGTCTCATCAATTTGACTCCTTTATGTGTGATAAAGATGAGTTCCAAAGTTACTTTGGCAAAGATTACCCCCAAATCGTAGACCTAATTGAAGACAATGCTCAAGTGGAACACGAGCATATATCTCTACTATTCGCAAAAATCATCTACGATAGCTTGCCGGAAAAGAAACGTAGTCAAATCAACATTAATAACGTTCTATCGATTATAGAAAAAGACTATCAGAAAGAAATCGAAATAGAGTTAGCAGGTCAAAAATTCGACATGCTCCCACTGTTCACCTCAATAATTTCTTCATGTCCAATAGATGCAGACCGTATGGATTACCTTCTTAGGGATAGTTATTTCTCTGGTGTAAAATGTGGTATTTATGACCACAATAGGCTCTTTATGTCTATGGTTCCTGTTGTTGCTAACGATACAATTTATTTAGCTTATAAAGAAAGTGGATTAGATTCGATTATTGAGTTCATCAATGCTAGAGCCAACTTGTTTGGCCAAGTTTACTATCACAAAACAAATCGCGCCTTTTCATCCATGTTGAGCAAAGTTTGTAAGCTAGCAAAAGAGCATGACTCGCAGGCAAACCTTTTTGAGTTCACACTACCTACAGATGCAGAACAGGCATCGTATGTAGAACAAATCCAAAAGTTCTACTTAGATAACTCTGATGATTATTTTCTGAACGAGCAGCTAGAACAACTGATTGGTGATATCCAACCAGCAGTAAGTATCACAAATGACATAATCACAAGAAAACCTTGGAGTAAGGTTTACGAGTCAAAAATCTACCCTTCCGGTTTGCATATAACGGCTACGATCGACAAATCAAAAACCGATCTTTTAGAATCAAAAATCAACGAGTTAATTGTTGGAAAAGATATTGATCCTTCTATGTTTACCATTGATGTTATGACTGACAATGCGTTTAAAGACATAGCTAAGACTGAGATTAAACTTCTTGAGAAGCAACTTGACGGGCATTACTCAGTGAAGAAGTTCAAAGACTCAAATCATAAACTATCTAGATATCAATCAATTAAGTGCTTTGTTAGAATTTTTGCACACGAATCGATCATGGAACGGTTTGACTTAAGCTTGATTAAGGCGATTGATGAAACAAAAGATAATCTATTGAAAGAACACAGCCTAGTGAAGTAATAGTTCCACACTAAGACGATGAAACTCTACCACTCAAAAAATCAGAAACTTAAATAAAACAGTTTTAATACAAGAAGCTCATGGGTATCCATCACACTTGAAAGCCTATCTATGAGCTCTTCTTAAGAGTAACTTTAAGGAATTGGGTTAAACACTATATTCATAACAACGGTTCGTATTCTATTGAGTTTTGCATCTCTAAGATCATTCGATGAGTTTTTATTTTCTTTTGAATACGTTCAGGCAAAAGAGAGGCATACTCCGCAGTATCGAGTTGTTTAAAATCTATGGCAATATCATTAATGATCTTGACATACTTATCACCAACTTCTTTAACCTCATTCAAACGGTTTGTCTCCTTGCCAATAGAATCCAACAAGTGTTGTTGCTTACTCCAAAGTTCATCTAAATTTACACCACTCTCTAGCTCAGCTTTCTTTTCCTCTAGACTCTCCGTTTCTTGCCTTAACCATTTGACACGGTTTTCTAACTCGGTCAACGCTTCACTTGATACACCTTTTCTATCTAGTGCAGCTTCAAGCTCACTCGTGACTTTGTAATGCGCTCCATCCAATATTTGTTGCGCTGTTCTTTGAGCGCTTTCAACCACTGATAGCTCTTGCTTTAGAGCATTCTCGGTAATCATTTGAGCATTCTTTCTTGCATCTTCTATTTCCGACGCTAACTCCGCTAGAACATCATCTCTAACTTCTACTCTGACCTTTTCACGTTGTTGTTCTGCTTCAACTCTCGCATTGTTAATGATTCTTCCCGCTTCTAACTTGTTAAGATAAATGGTTTGCTTGAGTTGTTCTAATTCTTGATTTAAAGATGACTTCTCTTCTTCAAGCCGCAATACCGCTACTTGAAGGTCATTCGCGAGGGACTTTATCTGCGTATAGAGCTCTTTTTGCTCCCGCTCTTTTTCTTGCCACTTTTCAACTCTTTGTTTGATTCGGGCTACCCTTTCCTCAGCCTGTTCCTCACGCTCAGAAATGTTATCAGTGATTCTTTGAACTTGTTTGCGATGCCTTGCTATCTTTCTCAACAACATACTTCTTTCTTTGCTGATACTCATCGCGGCTTGCTGCTCAATAAAATCCCAGAATGGATTTAGCGGATTTAATGCTGTTATCTGAACTTTTACATTTTCATAGCTGTTCAGCAGCGAATCTGAGTCCAATCCAACAAGAAATAACTCAAGGGCACTCCTACCCTGCTTTCGAAAGTCCACTATTTTATCTGGTGGGGTTTCATGAGTATTAGTAACTTCCACATAATACTCTTCCCTACCGATCTGGCAGACGATATCTGGAATCCGACCGTCTCGATAGACCTCTAGACGGACATTTTTCACACCTACCATTTCACAATCACTAGAATCAAAAATGCCACTGGAATATGGATGAGGAATGAGCTTCTCCCGTTCAATGAACTCCTTTGCACTCAAATGCAACTGGGTTTCATACGAATAGCGACATTCTGCGTTACTTTGATGACGTAAGTAGCTAGCTATGCCTTTATTACTATGTGCGGCAACCATGAAGTCTCCGCAGCAAGGGCAGACAACATCATCCTGAGTGCCACTTTCAAGCTCAACAACAGAAACAACTCTGCTCTCGCTTAGCTTCCACCCAAAAATAGAACGATTTCTCATGTACACCTCAACATTGGAAAAATAGTGATGGTTAAAAACACAAAATATGGAATCAATCTCATATTAATTACCATACTAAAATCAAGTCAAAGACAATGTGCTTACTTAGTGTGATCATCCGTCGCATATAAGATCGAAAGACGAACTTATAACTGCTCTATAATCTTTCGAGTCTGCCTCATTTTGAATTTATTCGTTTAAACACCCCAAAACTGCCTGACTAAATCTAAATGAAGTGGTTTAGCTAAGTTAAGCTAAGAGAGTACCTATGATATGTTCTTTCCAAATGATATGGATCGACGTATCGACACTGCCATTGTCCAGATCTGACAACCAGCTAAATGCTGCGCGAGCCTGCCCTCTCATATCTAGGTCAATAACTACTTTCGACATGGTTCGAAGCATTATTCAGAAATGAGTAATTAACCTCTGCAACCGTCGCTGACATTTTTGAGTTGCACAAACGTAAGCCAAAGAAGCCTGCGTTTTGAACCTAAATAGTGCTTAAATTTACTACATCCCTCCTGCTTATCATCAATGATAAGAACCAATGACAACGCTAACCGTTGCAATACTGAAACGCCGCTACTTTCTGTGTGAAATGAGCCGAGCATTGACTTGCTCTTAGATAATATCAAGAACCTCGCTGACGGTTTTTCGACTAGTAAAATAATTCCCTTGAAGTAACCCATCACCATCCAAGCCCAACTTAAGATAGCACTTTGGTGGGTTTATAAGATTCCGCTGATTATTGTTCATCTTCTTTGAGATACAGAGTGTGTTGTAAGTAAGGTAGGATAAGAAACTTGGCAACCCTGCTCCCCACAAACATGTATGCTGAATTTTCGACGCAAATGTATGCCGATTTTTCTCACAACCTAGAAGCATACACTTTGGCATACAATAAAGTTTGGGATAGTAAAAGGCGGGTGATACGTAGTGAAACTATTAATTTGTTCAAAAACAAAGAGTTATAAAACGAAAAAGCCCCAGCATTTCTGCTGGGGCTTTTAGAATGTGGCGGTGAGTGAGAGATTCGAACTCTCGATACGTAAAGCTACGCTTTCACCATCACCTAACGGCGATGTGCCGTATATAGGTCAATGACTTATCTACACTGAGAAAACAAAACTAGCACGCTAGTGTATGTAGTTGTGTAGGCTCATTTTATCGCAAAAACATACATTGCGCTGACTTTTTTAATCCCACTTTCACTTAGACTCTCTATTCCATCCTTTCTACTGTCTGGATGGTGCTGTCTTTCACATATGGAATTGTGGATACACATAGATGCATGCTGAAAATGTTTGGAGCAATCCATAGTTTCCTTAATCACAAGGAACTATAGTTATGCCTAGGAACCCGTTTTCTATCACAAAACAAATCATTGAAGCCAATCTAAAAAAGTCACATGGTTTGACTGTTACTGACAAAAGCGTTTTAGTGACGCTTTCTAGTTACTTTGGTACAAAAGGCAACAGTAACACCTATAGCTGTTATCCAAGTCAAGATCGTGTTGCAGAACGAGTTGGATGTACCCGTCCAACCGTAAACAATGCGCTTCAAAAACTTGTGAGACTTGGTTTTATTCGTAGTTCTTATCGAGGTACAAATACTTCCAACCTCTATACGTGGCTTGGGATTCCAACACTTGAGGAAGAAGAAACAGAAGAGCTTAGCTCTACTAATGAGCGAGGTGATACTGTGAATTTGGAATCACAAACGGATAACGATTCAAAGACTGAAAATTCTGACACTCCAGTTAGTTCGACTGTTGATGCAGTTCAACTATCAAGAGAACAACAGCAGACTACCAGTTATTGGTGGACTGACTTTGAACAAGAAGAGTTAGAGGTTAGTGAGTCACCGTTCTAAGATAGCCTCTTCGGAGGCTTTCTTTCTCAATGTATCGTGAACGAACATCCATGTTCGCTGAGAGCTCTACCCCTGTATGATAGAAGCTGAATCCTTGTATGCTCAGGCAACACAAACATACTAAGGAACATACTATCTATCCTACTATTTATCATACTAACTACGTAAGTTAAGCACTGAAAGAAAAGTGATAGATGGAAGGTTAGATACCCTCTTCCCCCTTTCAGTGAATCCTTATCCTCTCAGTGGATAGGCATGGTAAACGGATAAACCTTCTACTCGTACATACATTGGAGTAGGTTTGTTAACTATTCACCAATAAATAAGACTTTAAAGGACAAATGGCAAGTCCAGACTTCAAGCACTCTCAGTTTTGTTTTTTAACAAATTATTTTCAGCACGATACATTATAATATCATATTTACATTCGTTAAGTTCCAGCTCAAGGTTTGCTTTGGTTTCGCATAGATCTGAGTTCGTTGCTAATAACTCTTCAAGTCTAGACTCTAACGCATTGTGATTGATCTTCTGCTTTTCTATAATTCTGTTGGCTGTATCTACACTTCTGGTTAAACTCTCAATAGTTGCACGGTTTAAACTTTCTTCAGCTTCAGCCATCAAAAGTGATTGTTCAGAAGATTCGAGAGCCTCAACCCCCTCAGAAATTGACACTATCATCTCTTCAACACTGCTTTCTGCTTGTCGATAAAGGGACTCAGTTAACTCTAGTTTTTTTTGAAGGTCACTGACTTTCAATAACGCTATGTTTTTTTGCTGTTGAGAGTCTTGGTACCTACCTACAAAGTGAAAAATAACAAGCAATTCAATAACAGCGGCTATGACAAATATTTCTAGATTCATTAAAATAACTCTTACTCAACCGTCTAATGAGTCTTTAACATCAACACTCAAACACATTGGCTTCAACCTGTTTATTAAACATAATTTATATCTCAAAATCAGGTTCTACTCTGAAAAAGCTTCCCTACTCGCGATAAATTCCGTAATGATAACCCGTTGGACTATTTAATTAATCAAGGGCGCTTAAAATCAGAAGTTGCCTACAGCAAGCATATTCAATGCCTTACATTTATTATTATATGAAAAACCAGACAAATAAATTTTACCTGTAGTTAACTTACCCACACTATGCCCCATCAGTGAACCTATCAGCTCCTCTTTCACTCCTGCATTAAATAGCTCTGTAACCACATAGTGACGTAGAGAGTGAAACGATACCCCTTTGGCACCTAATGACTTTAGAAGCCCTGAGAAGTACTTACTGGGCTTACCTGCATAACCATTCTGCTTACTGTATGGAAGAGTGAATAGGTGTTCATTCTTTCCTTTACCTGCTACCAACTCATTTAGTAAATTCAGTAAAGGAGCAGTAATTGGCAAGACTCGCTTACTCGATGCATTCTTAAGCTTTTTATCTTCATGATCGTCATTGATATTCAATGTAGGTTCATTTCCTAACTGAACGTCACATACCCTCAACTGCGCTATCTCATTGAGCCTACAGCCTGTTAGAGCCGCTATACGAGGAAGATAATACTTCCATTCATCTTTACTCTTTTTATAGCTCTGCGTGGCTCTCAATAGCTCTCCTAGCTCTTGCTTGGTTATAGCTCTCTTAGGTCTAACTGGTGTTTTTTCAACTGCAATCTTGAACCAATCTTGTTCTACTTTATGCCCTACTCTCCCAAAACAACTAGACAGTAATCTAAGCTTCTTCTTCATAGTAGTAAGGTTACAAGTTTGAGTCTCTTTCCATTGGTCTATATGCGACTGCCTAACACTATCTAACGTCGTTGTAGAACTGAGAGCGACCACAAAGCTATTCCAGCAATTTCTGTACTCTGTTTGGCTTTTAACACTTAGGTCTGTTAGATGATTTGAGATATCAATACTCTGAAGCAAGAGAGTTTTCTTTTCCTCAGAGCTTTTAAAGTCACTGTAGATCGACTTAATGTCTTCTAATGTTGGGAGGGCAATTTGCTGTATGCGGATTGCTAGTTCTGATGCGAGCTTAACCGCTTGGAGGTAGTCTCTTGTTTTTAGACTCAATGTTGGCTGGTGGTGCTTACCATTAGCTCTAAGATTCCAGCGGAACGTGAAAACACCCGTCCTACTGGTAATAAGGTAAAGTGATTTTCTAGAAGATAGCCTTTGATTCGATAACATGTGTTAGCTCCAGTGTGGGCTAGCGTTATCTCAATAAGCCTTAAAAACGAAAAAAGGCCTGATAAATCAGACCTCTTAGAATGTGGCGGTGAGTGAGAGATTCGAACTCTCGATACGTTGCCGTATACACACTTTCCAGGCGTGCTCCTTCAGCCACTCGGACAACTCACCGAATCAAATTGTGGTTAGCATCATTGGCTAACGAGGCGCTAATTTAATGATTATGTGCCTGATGGTCAAGGCTAAACACGAAAAAAAGCGCCCTTTTGCGTTTGTTTGCTCACTATCTAGCTAAATTGCATAAATCAGGGGCAATTATGCTTCTTGATAGTAGCCAGGTACTCGGAACCAACGGCGGCATTGGTCAAGGAAGTAACCGTAAAGTACACCCATACCACAAGACACAACTGCGTTACTCGCTACTGCTGTGATAATTTGGTCAGTAGAAGCGCCTACCGCAAACAAAATGCCTGCGTAAACCGGAGATTGGAATAGCACGTAGGCCATCAAGTCAGATACGTTCTTCATGAAAGATGAAGGTGAAAGCTTGTTGCCTTGGCGCAATACCCAGTCACGGAACATGCCATAAGGCCATGCAATTGCGATGTTGACCGGAATAGACAACGTACGCGATGCCAAAGACTGCTCGAACGTCATACCCGAGATCAAAATCTCAATAATCATCCCTGTGATAAAACAAAAAACCACCATAGCAAAAGTATCCGCTGCGGCGTTACGAATACAAAATGGTCCACGAGACTTCATTTACAACCTCTAAAATCAAACACTATTAAAAACGATATCTATAAAATGATTTACTGCATTTAAAACCACATAGCAGTTAATGACGCTATTAGAGCACAATATTTTCAGTTTATGATTCCGTTTTAAAATCTCAGTTGTAAATTAATAACCAACTTTAAGGTTAAAAGTAGCAGCTTTCACCAAAACCAATAAAAGGCACCGCTAAAGGACCTAAAATGAAGTTAAAAAACGTAATTTACTTACCAACGAACGACTTAGCTCGCGCTAAAACACAAAAAACCAGACGAATATCTGGTAAGCGAATTTCAAAAAGATCGGCTTATGCTACTTGGAGAAGGATTTTCAGAGTAAATGCGAAGTTTGTGAGATTTGATGAATGGACAAGGACAGAAGAAGCAACTCGAACCTCTGTTCAAGCGGCTTCCTCTTTATGAGTGAGGTTATTGATCTGCCAATAAAATGGTGAGCTGATCGATGTCTTCTTGTTCAGGAGATAATGCGTTGATCAAGTGACTTTCAATACGTTCGATCACGCCTCTTAACTCCTGCGTGACGCTCGGTTGAACACTGTCAAAAATATGAGCGAGCGTTGTCATCGCTTGTTCTAAGTTACCATCATCTAACGCCATGTAAAAATTCAAAAGCAATGCCTCTACATTACGCGGCTTCGCTGGCTCGTCTCCCTGCTTATTTTGATATTGGTAGAGGATTGAAGAATGGCGATACAAGGCATCATCCAACTCAGACTCAACAACAGGTTTAGCAATAATGTGGTTGGCACCAACATCGAGCATCCGCTCTTGTGTCTCTTTAAATACATCGGCTGTACAACCGAAGATCAACACAGATTTTGCAGGCGAGTCCATAGAACGAATCACAGCGATTGCCCCTACCCCATCGAGTACTGGCATATGGTTGTCCATTAAGACCAAATCGAACTCTTGCTTGGCGACCTGCTCGACCGCTTGCTGTCCATTCTCCACACACACGCACGTAAAGCCTTTGGCTCGTAAAAAGGTTTCCATAATGATGGTATTGGTTCGATTGTCTTCGACGATCAGAGCGTGTAAACCTTGGCAATCAAGCTTATGTGTGTTGGTCGATTCCGAAACACCCGCTTCACACGGACTGAGCTCCAGTTCCACCACAAACTTGGTGCCAATACATTCTTGGCTTTGAACGCTAATGCCACCTTTCATGTGTTCAGAGATCTGCTTAACAATCGCTAACCCTAAACCCGTTCCACCAAATCGACGCATCGTTGAGGACTCGGCTTGCTCAAACGGTCGGAAAATTCGTTTTTGCGCATCGGGATGAATGCCAATTCCAGAGTCTTTGACGGTGATAATAAGCTTAGCGTGATCGCTCTGTATCTGTTCTTCCAACTCAACTTCAACAAAACCGCGATCCGTAAATTTCACGGCATTATTAAGAAGGTTAAACAGTACTTGGCGAAGGCGTGCTTTATCGTTGTTGTACCATCGCCCTTGTGGAACATTTGAGACCACTCGGAACTGTAAGCCCTTTTCAGCACAAAGTGTGTGGTAAACACTGTTAATACTGCCGAGAATGGACTCGATAGGAAATGGGGTGTTATCAAGCTCGATATGACCTTGCTCTATTTTGGAGTAATCGAGGATCTCGTTAAGCAACGTCATCATATGATCGCCAGAATCATACAAGGTATTGAGGTGTTTTCTTTGCTCATCTGTAAGTGGCGTCTTTAACAAGATTTGCGCGGTGCCTAGCACACCATTCATCGGTGTTCTGATCTCATGAGAGAGTGTTGCGAGAAAAGCAGTTTTCGCATTGGTAGACGCCTGAGCCTTCACCCTCTCTTGCTCTAAATAAACGGTTTTTTCGTTAAACTTAGTCACCAAGTGGCCGATTTCATCCTCACTATCATAAGCAATATCGATGATGCCTCCGGTCTTAGAATCATCGACTTTTTGAGCGATTCGCACTATCGGTTCAACGATGTATCGATTTAGCAAGTAATATCCGACCAGCACACAGAGCAATAAGAATGGAATAATACCTCGCTCTACACTCATGACTTGTTCAAACACTTGATCGGCAACTTTTACCTTTGCGTTAACAACGTCCATCTGCCAATTGAACGCTCCGAAGTCTAATTGGCTGATGTAAATGTCTTTGCTGAGTTGGAAATTGTGCTCAATCACGACTTGCGAATCAGCGTCACGGATAACCACCCCTAAAGAATATTGATTTGTATGCTCTCGAATAAATTGGAATAAAGCCTCTAAAGAGAGATCCACTGTTGCCACGCCAGCAAATAGCCCATCTTCATAATAGGGTGCAGACGCCGTAATCATTTGAACCTGAGTAAAGGTATCGATGTACACGCCAGACCAAGTGACGGTTCCTGAAGGCGCATTGGCCACAGATTGATACCAAGGTTCGTTGTCGTAACCGCCAGATTCAGGATTGTTGTATGAGTGGATCTGATCCAACCCGCCCGTTTCATTCTTATTGAAGAATAAGCTTGTGTATTGCCAACGAGCACCGTCTAAGGTTGGCTTCGGCCATAGGCCACCACTGACAATGATGTCGTCACTCACACGAAGGAGTTGAGGAATCGTCTTTTGTAAGGAGATGCTCTGTTCCGGCGTTTGCCCTAGTCCTACCAGACTATTAAGCAGACCAACTGAGCTGGTCAGCGGCTCTTCTATTTGAGACGCCAACAACTGCGTACGCAAATCGAGATTACGTTCGAGTTTGCTTCGAACTGGTGGCTCAACAACGAGATACACCACAGAGCCAATCGTAGCAATGAAGAAGCACAAATAAAGTGTTAGGGCGAGAATGCTTTTTTTTCTGAGTGACGAGCGAATTTCCATAGATGTAGCCGAATCATTCCCTAATATCGATTTATCACTAATTGATTGGTAATATGAGCGCAACCAACCAGCCCATTAACAAATGGTATTCTATTTTGAAACTACAAGACATCCTTTCTCTTCCAGAACTTGATGGAAAACTACTAAACCTAGCGAAAACTCAAGGCTTCGTAACGGCAATGGCTTCTGCGCCAAACGTGCTGAACCCTCAAGAGTGGCTGCCATTCCTATGGGGCGGTGAAGAAACAGCACCCTTCACAGACGGCGAGCAACTAGAACAGTACATTGATGAGATTGTTCAAATGTGGAACCAAACTCGTCCAGCGCTTCTAGAAGGCGCGTGGCAATGGCCAGAAGGCTGTGAGTTGGATGATCAAGATATCGTGTCAGCAAACACGCGTGATTTCTGTGAAGGTGTCCTTCAGGGTTGGCAGTTGACTCGTGATGATTGGGAAACCCTAATGCCAGAAGATAGCGAAGACAGCGCGCTACTGGGCGGCGTTCTGCTTTCTCTGACGATGCTGTACGATCCAGAAACAACAATCGCAACACTGGCAGAACAAGGCATGGAAGGTCTTGAGCAATTTGAAGAAATATTCAATGCAATGCCAATGATGCTTGGCGGCTTGACTCAGCGTGGTGTCATGCTGGCAGAAGAAGAGTAAAATTCTCTGCTCTGTTGAATACACTAAATGAAAAAGCTCTCCAAGTCGGAGAGCTTTTTTGATCAATCTAGAATGACATGGGGAATATAACGCGCCATATCTTGGGTAACTAAACTGCTGTCTTCACGAATAGAGATACCCGCGGCTTTATCGTTTACTAACCAACTGCCAATTAAAGTATGACTAGAACCAAATTTGGGTAACGGGTAGTACTGCTGAACAATGTTATGAGCCGACTCATAGGGACCAGGGGTTTTCACTACGCGCTGTCCATTCTTCACAATCTCTATATTCGCGCCTTCGCGAGAAAACAGTGGTTTGATGACGTAGTCTTTCAAACGGTTCGCTTTTGGATCATTAGCAAAATACGCCGGCAGTAAATTAGGATGGTTTGGAAAGCGTTGCCATAACAAAGGAAGCAGTGCTTTGTTAGACAGAACAGATTTCCACATCGGCTCTAACCAGTTCACGCTCGCCGTTGCCAAATATTGGCTGTATTCCTCTTCAAACATAAATTCCCATGGATAGAGTTTAAACATCCATCGAATCGCTCGACCATCGGCATCGACGAAACGGCCTTCTTCCGTTACGCCAATATCTTCGACGTAGACGAACGCAGTCGACAGTCCTGCTTCTCGAGCGCAGTCTTCTAAATATTGGACCGTGCCTTTGTCTTCTTCTGCGTATTTACAACAACTGAAATGAAGCGTTTGCCCTGGCTGCAATTTGGCGATTTCCGCAAAACGTTCAATCAAGAAATCTTGCAAGATGTTGAATTGATCGGCTCGTTGATGGATACGCCCTTTGTTCACGACATCTTCTAACCACACCCACTGCCAAAAACCCGTTTCAAATAAGGATGTGGGGGTATCGGCGTTGTTTTCCAATAGCTTTGCGGGTGATGAACCGTTGTAAGCAAAATCCAACCGGGAATAAAGCGACGGCTCTCTACTTCGCCAAGAAGAGGCAACCTGAGACCACATGGATTCCGGAATCGCGCATTGGGTCAGTAATTGCTCACTTCGAATCACCTCATCCACAACTTCAAGGCACATTTGATGAAGCTCCTCCGTTGGCGCTTCTAGATCTCGTTCGATTTGATCTAATGTGAATTGATAGTACGCACTCTCATCCCAATAAGGTTGGTCGTACATAGAGTGAAACCCAAAACCAAACTGGCGTGCTAAATCACGCCAGTTTTCTCTTTCTTGTATTTCTCTTCGAAACATAAATGCTGTTAACCGCCTCGACCAACAGAGACTGCTTTACCAAAGCCACCTCGGGACATAGCGCGCCCTATCGTGCCACCACCTCGTTTATTTAAGTTACTGGTTGCGACTTTAGTTGATTGGTTACGGTAAGAACCATAGAACTGCCCTGCACCATTGTAATACTTCGATTTGTAGCGATACATCGGCTCTGAGTAGTAACTCTTGTTGTAACCACTCAAGCCACTCACTGCGCGGCTAAAGAAGTAGCCACCAACAAACGGGACATACGAGCGGTGACGTGAGCTGTAATAACAATCGTCTTCATAGAAATCGTCTTCACACTCAAACTCGTTGTTATAGCGTGGTGCGTTTTCTTCTGCTCTCGCCATCGCTTCTTGGTACGCTATTTCACATTGTTCGCTGAATTCTGGCGCGTCTGATTTGCATTCATCCGCATCAACATAGATATAGCCTTCTGTTTCTGACTCTTGAGTCGCCAGAAAGAAGATGCCACCAAAAGCGACAAACGGGATGATTCGCCCAACTTTGAAGCTTTTATCCATCGAAGATCGTTTTACGTTGGAACTGCGTTTCATCGCCCCTCCTAGTAAGTCATGCAAGCTGCGTTAAGTACGCCGACAGAGATAGAGACTCCCGCGAGTACAATACCTGCGGGCACTTCGTCGTTCTCGATACGCTCAGAGACTTTAGGCAATAGAATGAATCGCACAATACCAAAAGCAATGATTTGAGCCAACATGGCAACAACGCCCCACACCATAAAATCAACAATATTGACTGAGTTCGTTGCCGCTCCAGCAATGGCTAAGCAGTAACCAAGAAAAGCACCACTCAGTGCGACTGCTGCTGCGGTGTTTTTTTCTTCTTTGATTAGGTGCCATTCATCGTATGGCGTCAGTTTTACGTAGACGAACTTAAACGCCAGCACGAAGACAATCGAGACGGAAAAGTAGAGAAGAAAATTGGGAAAACCTGCCAACAGGTCAGCAATCATGTGCATTATTTGTCCTTATTCATGTCGTTCCATGCAAAATTATCAATGCGCTCATCTGCAATGTAGAACAGCTTGGTATTTGGTGGCACTTCTGCTTCGAGCTCAGGGTTTAGCTCAATGCCATTGCCAAGATCGAAGGCGATCAATGTGGCCTGATGATGCTTTTTAATGAAGCTGAACACCTTTTCGACACTGGTTGTCGCCTGATCTTCAGGGTAAATCACCGAGTATTGCGTCATACCTCTAGTAGAAGCTAATAACTCTTGGTGTAGAGCACTTGAACCGGGGTCCACGGCTGCTTTCGCCAGCATCTCAGCACCTACGGCAGGTATACACTCCGCTTTAGGACAATGCTGGCTCAACAATCTACCTAAAGCATCATCTTTAAAGTAGGCAAGCAAGTGTGCATCAGGATTCACAGAGGCACAATACAAGGCGGCCGAGAGGGTAATATCATCGGTGAGATTATCAACAATGATACAGTTGGCGCTGGTGATGTTGGCGTTTTTCATCTCTTGTGCATCGGTGTAACTGTTCACCTTGATGAAACCGATCTCACCCGGTAGCGGATTCTCTATGTCAGAACGGCTACATAACACAATAGGACGCTTACCCGCTTCTTCATGCTGCAACATACGAATAAGGTGCATGGTCCTTGCGCCATTCCACCCCAACAATACGATATGGTTTTCCACTCTTACTCTCCGTTTACCTAATATACCCGCTCGCCAATAATCAATTGCACCGCCTGCCACACGCCCCAAAATGGCTGCAAACAAGCTCAAGCCACCAGGAATGATAAACAGAACCACGACCCATTTCCCTGCATCCGTCGTTGGTGAATGATCACCATAACCAACCGTCGACGCAGTCACCATCAGGTAATAAATGAAGTTAGAGAAACTGTCGGTAAGTGCATGCTCCCCCGCGAGAGCCAGCAACAGCCAAGAAATACCAATGTAGCTACCGCTAATGACGAGAAGGTTTCGGTTGCTTAATTTGAAAAGATGGGTGCTCAGCCACTTTTTCAGTACTAGCCATACAGCCATAAGTTTCCGATTCCTTTCTGATTACTATAAGTAAATACTAACTCATTGATTGTAAGAAACAAAAAAACCAGCCAAATTCGGCTGGTTTTTGAGATTTGTCTTAACAAACTGATGTCTGGGCAGACAGAACGACTATGCGTTCCCTTTCACTTGCATATTCAGTTGTTCAGCAAAGTCTAGCATGCGGTTCAATGGGATGAGTGATTTCACACGCAACGCTTCATCAACGAAGATTTCGTGTTCTTCACCACCTTCATTCAAT
Source organism: Vibrio jasicida 090810c (assembly GCF_002887615.1). NCBI lineage: Bacteria > Pseudomonadati > Pseudomonadota > Gammaproteobacteria > Vibrionales > Vibrionaceae > Vibrio > Vibrio jasicida. Next base: position 1,084,644 of record NZ_CP025792.1, read on the forward strand.
GCTTTTTCAATCGCTTTAAGACCGTTCATTGCCATCCAAGGACAGTGTGCACAACTGCGACAAGTCGCACCCGCACCAGCAGTGGGTGCTTCGATCAGTTCTTTCTCTGGCACCAGTTGTTGCATTTTAAAGAAGATGCCTTTATCGGTTGCAACAATCATTTTCTGATGAGGTAGCTCTTTCGCCGCTTTGATAAGCTGACTCGTAGAACCAACCGCATCAGCCAGCTCAACCACGCTAGCTGGTGATTCTGGGTGCACTAGGATTGCCGCATCCGAGTATACGTTCTTCATCTTACGCAGTGCGTCCGCTGAGAACTCGTCATGAACTACACACTCACCTTGCCACAACAGCATGTCTGCGCCAGTCTTGTTTGCGATGTAAGAACCTAAGTGACGGTCTGGGCCCCAAATGATTGGCTTATTTTCTGCGTCTAGGTGTTCAACGATCTCCAGTGCAATACTAGACGTTACAACCCAATCAGCGCGTGCTTTAACCGCCGCGGAAGTGTTTGCGTATACCACGACCGTATGATCAGGGTGAGCATCACAAAACTCGCTAAACTTGTCCGCTGGGCAGCCAAGGTCAAGTGAACATTCCGCTTCTAGTGTTGGCATTAGAATGCGTTTTTCTGGTGTTAAGATCTTTGCAGATTCGCCCATAAAGCGAACACCACCAATGATCAATGTGCTTGCTGGGTGACGGTTACCAAATTTCGCCATCTCTAACGAATCACCAACAAAACCACCCGTTTCTTCCGCTAATGCTTGGATCTCAGGATCGGTGTAGTAGTGTGCGATAAGCACGGCATCTTTCTCTTTAAGCAGCTTTTTGATTCGCTCGATGTAATCGGCTTTTTCTTCTTGGCTTAATGGGATTGGCTTTGGAGGGAATGGGTAAACTGTCTCGATTTTATCTAATATGTGGCTCATTGCTCTTGCTCTACGCAACTTCCTTTAATCCGAGTATTGTAACCTTGTTAATTTTCAAAAACCAACCCAGAGCGGGAATTTCTAGCAGTCTAGCCGTATATCTTTGACGCAAATAACTATTCTATCGACAAAATAGAATTGGGTTGTTGCAAAGAAAAACCAGTGAAGTAAAACGAGCAAACAAGAAAAAAGGAGCCGAAGCTCCCTTTATTAGTCTCAATGTATGAGTTTTATTACTTCAGCTTAGCGCTCGCGATTTTCGCTGACGCACTGCCGGCATATTCATCGACAACTTGCTGATAGTATTTCTTCGCTTGTGCAGCATTATTGTTACGCTCAGCAATATCGCCTAGCTTAACCAATGCGTCTGCACGCTTGTTAGAATCTTTGTAAGAAACCACAGCGGCAAAACTCTTCGTTGCTTCTTTGTCTTGCTTCTTAGCAAAATACAACTGGCCTAGCCAGTAGTGGGAGTTTGCTGAGTAAGTCGAGTTCGGGTAATCCTTTTGGAACTGCTGGAAAGCCGCAATAGCGCCCGTGTAGTCTCGTTTCTTAAGGATCAAATCCACGGCATCTTGATAAGCAGTTTGCTCATCAGCGTTGGACGTGTATTTACCACCTGTTTCTGCAGGCTTGGTTTCTTTTACTGGCGCAGCTTTCATTTCACCACGCACACGATCTAGCTCGACAAACAACTCACGTTGACGCTTTAACATTTGCTGCATTTCGTAGCTATTGCGTTCTAACTGACCACGTAGATCACTGATCTCTTGTGACATTTGGTCAATTTGCTCTTGCATTTGGAGCTGAACACGGTTGCGATTTTGCAGCAAGCGCTCTAAACGCTCGACATCTGATTCTGAAGAAGATCGAGTTGATACTGATGATGTGCTGTTGAGATCTGATACTGGAGCTGGTGCAGCGAACGCGAAGTTCGCTGCACTTGCCAGTAACGTAAGCGTAACAGCGCGCTTAGTGTTACTGAACATGAGGTTTACCTCGAATTAGTATACTAGAACCGCACGACGGTTTTTAGCGTAAACATCTTCTGATTGACCTAGAAGAAGTGGCTTCTCTTCACCGTAACTAACGATTGCGATTTGGTCAGCTTGAACACCTAGCGCTTGTAGGTAGTTTGATACTGCTTCAGCACGACGCTCGCCTAGTGCGATGTTGTACTCTGGCGTACCACGTTCATCAGCGTGACCTTCGATTGTCACTTTAAGAGCAGGGTTCTTGCTTAGGTAAGCTGCGTGAGCTGCTAGCATCTCTTCGTAGTCACCTGCAATTGTTGAGTTATCAAATGCGAAGTAAATAGTTTGAGTTTCGCGTAGTGCTTGCTCTTTTAGCTCTTGCTCTGTCAATTGACCGTTTGGATCGATTGGCGTTACTACTGTTGTTTCAGAACCGCTAGTGTTGGTTTCTGCACCCGTATTTGAAGCCGCGTCATCACTTGAGCTACAAGCCGTCATTGCCATCACAGGAATCGCGATTAGCAATCCTTTTAGAACCTTGTTCAGTTGCATCTTATTTTCCTTTATTAATCAATTTTATTACTACAAAAACGGTGACCATGCGGGAGCTCTGACACGCCCATTTGTTGCCGGTAATCTAGCTTTAAATCGACCATCAATTGACACCATCGATAGTACGTTTTTCTTGTTGTAGATTGAGCTATAGATAACCATGCCACCATTTGGGGCAATGCTCGGAGACTCATCAAGCAATGTTTTTGTTAGTACCTGAAGAGCACCTGTTTCCAAATCTTGCTTAGCCAAGTTGAAGCCCGAATCACTGCGATTCACCATGACAAGGAATCGACCATCAGGAGTGATTTGACCACCTAAGTTTTGGCTGCCTTGCCAAGTCAAACGGTTAGTAGAACCGCTGCCCAAATCTACTTGATAAATCTGAGGTTTACCACCCCTGTCAGATGTGAAAATCAGTGATTTGCCATCAGGGTGCCAGTACGGTTCTGTATTATTTGATCTGCCACGCGTAATTTGTGTCAGCTTACGAGTTTTCAGATCCAACGTGTAAACCTGAAGTGAACCGGTCTTAGAAAGAACCAAAGCTAACTGACTGCCGTCAGGCGAAAATCTTGGCGCACCATTATGACGAGGGTATGACGTAATCTTCTCTCGCTCGCCGGTGTAGATGTTCATAATGAAGATCTCAGCTTGGCCGTTCTGGAAACTCACGTAAGCCAATTTCTGGCCATCAGGAGACCATGCTGGAGACATCAGTGGCTGTTTAGATTGAAGTACTAAACGTTCGTTGTAACCATCGTAATCGGCAACACGCAGCTGGTAAGGGAAGCGATCTTTGTCGTTTACAACAACATAAGCGATACGAGTCATAAATGCGCCGCGTTCGCCAGTCAATTGCTCGTAGACAAGGTCCGCAATTCGGTGAGCGTACTCACGCATGCGTGGGCCTTCTACCGTCGCTACCTTGTTAAACAACACGTGGTCTTTGGAAAGAACCAGTTCTCCGTCATCACCGAGAGCTTTGCTCTGACCCTTCGTTAATTGGCCACGAACAACGTCAACTAACTGGTAGTTAACCACGTAGTTACCTTGTTCGTTTTTCTTAATTGAACCGGTCAATAATGCATCTACGCCCAATCCGGTCCACGCATCAAAGTTCACCTCTGATTCGTTGGTTGGCGTTTGTGGCATTTTGCTGGTAGGTACCGGACTGAATTTACCACTGCGTTGCAAGTCAGAAGCAATCACAGCGGAAATATCAGTCGGAAGAGGCTCACTGCCTTCCCACTTAAAGGGAACAACAGCAATTGGTCGTGCTGAATCAATACCATCGGTAATCACCAGCTCTAATGCAGCGTGAGCCACATTCGTTAGACTGCCAAGCAGTACAAACATTCCTAGTAAAAGGCGTTTAATCACGTCTCAGTTCCTTAAATTAATAATCAACTGTTAAGTTAATATCACGAATTTTATCTATAATTGCGCGGTCTTTTGGCATAGGGAAATTGCCAACTTGGTTTACTGCACTCTTTGCCGCACCACATAATCGAGCATCACCGCTAATGACTGAAACGCCACTTACTACGCCATCTGTTCCAGTTGGCACAAGCTTAATATTCAGCCTACACGACTTTCCCACAAGGTAATCATCCTTAATGATTCGACTTTCGATTAGCTGTTTATAGATGGCTGCATAACGACCAACTTCCGAATCAACATGTTGATTCTTCGCTACTTGGTTAAGTTCGGATTCACTTTCTAGACCAGCAAAAATGTCATCCAAAGCCGCTTCTTGCTCTTTGCGTTCACGCTCTGCTTTCTCTGCGGCTTCTCGAGCTTTACGTTCGCGCTCAGCGGCCTCTTTGGCTGCTTTTTCTTTCGCGATGCGTTCTTGCTCGGCTTTTGCTGCGGCTTCACGTTCACGTTTCGCTTTCTCTTCGGCTTCTTTCGCCGCTTTCTCGCGCGCTACACGTTCTTGCTCCGCTTTACGTACGGCCTCTTCTTTGGCTTTACGCTCTTGTTCGGCCTTTGCTGCCCGCTCTTTCTCTTTACGAGTGCGTTCTTCTTCGGCCTTACGTTCTTGCTCTTTCTTTTTACGAGCGACCTCCGCTTCGCGAGCGGCTTTTGCATCTTTTGCTTGCTGCTCTTTCAGCTTACGAATCTGCTCTTCTTCAGCTTTGCGATTCTTTTCCAGCTGCTCAGCTTCACGTCTCAGTTTATCAAGACGATCTTGCTCTTTTTTTGCCGCTTTCTCGCGTTGCTGACGAATTTCTTTGGCTTGTTGTTGGACAAGCTTCGGGTCAATAACAACCGCCTGCACCATTTGCCCTGTCGGCTCGGGTTTAGACATGTTGAAATCTGTACCCCAAAGTAACGCTACGACCAAAAGCGCATGCAAACCAACCGATATTGCTATCGGCTTGGTGTATTCTTTGGTTTTCTTCTTATTGTCTTTCATAGATGTTCGATGTCTATTCCCTGATATCGGTCATCAGACCTACTTTAGGGATGCCAGCCCGACTTAGCTCATCAAGCAGAAGTACCACATCTGCATATGGCGTTGCGGCATCACCCCCTACTGCAACCGGAGAATCAGGTTTGATTTCCCGCTCTGCTTTCACACGAACAATAACGTCTTGTAGTGATAGACCGCGTTGAACCTCTTCATCATTCACGCTTAGGCCCAAATTACCATCGCGATCGATTTCAATAATGATGAAGCTACTGTCTGTTTCACCAGCAAGATCTTGCATTGATTCCGCGGTAGAGGTTTTTGGAAGGTCTACATCCACACCTTGAGTGACAAATGGAGCGGTCGCCATGAAAATGATCAGCAGTACAAGCATAACGTCGATATAAGGTACAACGTTAATCTCTGCGGTCATTTTACGCTTTTTAGGTTGGTAACCCGCCATGCCTTATTCCTTATTCGCGCTGTCTCGACCCGCCATTGCTTGACGGTGCAGGATGCTGTGGAATTCTTCAGAGAAAGTTGCGTATGTATGCTCTAGCTTACTTACTTTGTTGCTTAGACGGTTGTAAGCCATTACTGCAGGGATTGCTGCAAACAGACCCATCGCTGTTGCGATCAGTGCTTCTGCGATACCGGGTGCCACCATAGATAGTGTTGCTTGTTTCACTTCACCCAATGCAATAAAGGCGTGCATGATACCCCATACCGTACCAAATAGGCCGATGTATGGGCTGATAGAACCGACCGTTGCGAGGAACGGTAAACTGGTTTCTAGTTCATCCACTTCACGAGCTACAGAAACGCGCATTGCACGCCCTGTACCTTCCATGATGTAGGCCGGTGAGTTTGCGTTACTCTTACGCAAGCGTGCAAATTCGGTAAAGCCAGCATAGAAGATTTCTTCTGTGCCACCGATGTCGTCTTTACGAGCTTTCACTTTTTGGTACAGCTGTGAAAGATCGGTACCAGACCAAAATTTGTCTTCAAAGGACTCAGCGTCTTTTGATGCTTGAGACAGTACTTTGCTGCGCTTAATGATCATTGCCCATGACGCAATTGACATGCCTAATAGGGTCAACATCACAAGCTTTACCAACAGACTGGCCTGAAGAAAGAGATCTAAAATGGAAATATCAGCAGTCACTATTTGTTAGCTCCGAATTGATAAAAGATGGGATAGCTATTGGTTTCATTTTCTTATTATCGATACATGCTACCTTAACAATTGTCTTGCACAATGTTTTGCCTTCATCATTGACTAACTCTTGACAGAATTGCAGGGACGCACGCTTTATTTCTGACACTCGGGTAAGAACGGTCAAATGCTCGTCCAGTCTCGCCCCTTGGTTGAAATCGATATCCATGTGTCGGACAACAAAGCCAATGTTTTGTTCCAATAACACATGTTGAGAAATGCCTTTTGCACGCAACATCTCAGTGCGTGCGCGTTCAAAGAATTTTAAATAATTAGAGTGATATACAACGCCACCCGCATCGGTATCTTCATAATACACGGTGATCGGCCAGCGGAAGGGATTAGATGTGCCTTGCAAGGGAGTACCAGTACTTTCAATTCTTTAAAGCAATTACTATAACTGAAGCGGCAGTAATTGGTACTGAGCGAAGGGAATATTTTTGAATTTTGTAGAAAAAATAAAAGCCAGACAAGACGTCTGGCTTTTTATTCGATGATTTAATAACCGACTTTATTTCAGAGTGTAACGCTTAAATGAAATAGAGTGCTGTTAAATAAACTAAGATAGCAAGTGAGAAATAAGGGCTGAACAATACTTGCCAGTACCAATTTCTTGGCTTGAAGCCCACACCGTAAACCATGCTTGAGCAGACTGCCCAAATCAGTGCCGGTGCGATAAACGCATTAAAGCCACCAATTTCTCGATGGTATGCGTTTGGATCCCACATCACCAATCCTACATGCATAAAGCCGAGGATTAAGGCCAAGACTCTCAGTAGAGTCTTGTCCATTGGTGCGTGAAGTTTCGCTACCTTTTCAGCGAGATTACTCACTGTCTTTATCCATCATTTCTGAGTGCTCTAACCAAAGAGCGTTGATGATACCGAATGCACAAGCAAGTAGTACACCTAGAATCCATGCGAAATACCACATAGTAATAGCTCCTTAGTAAAGTGAGTTTTTGTTTTCTTCGATGAACTTGTCATCCAAGCGACCAAACATCTTGTAGTAAGTCCAAGACGTGTAAGCCAAGATGATTGGAACCATAACAAACGCAACGCCTGTCATTAGGTTCAAAGTCAGTTCAGATGAAGTTGCATCCCACATTGTCAGACTTTGGCTTGGCATTAGGTCTGATGGCATTACGAATGGGAACATTGCAATACCAGCAGTAAAGATAACACCTGCGTTACCAAGGCTAGAGGTTAGGAACGCGATACCACACTTCTCTAGGCGAGATGCCAATACAGCTAGAAGCGGCATTGCAACACCCAGTACAGGCGCAGCCCATAGCATTGGGTAAGCTTCGAAGTTGTTCATCCACGCACCAGCTTCACGGATAACCTCTTTGTTTAGAGGGTTAGAAGCAGCGCCTGTATCGATACCACCTACGATAACGTAACCTTCGATGCTCTGAATCCAGAAGCCAGCTGCTACGAATGCAACCACAGTTAATAGACCCATTAGCTGAGCAACGTTACGAGCACGAGTATGTACTTCGCCTGTTGTCTTCATTTGTAGCCAAGTTGAACCTTGCATCAGGATCATGAACAAGCTTACTAGACCACATAGCAATGCAAATGGGTTAAGAAGACCAAAGAACGAACCATGGTACGTTGGCATTAGGAATTCGTTCAATTGGAATGGAACACCTTGCAGAAGGTTACCAAACGCTACACCAAAGATGATTGGTGGAACGAAGCCACTGATTGAGATACAGATATCCCAAGTGTTACGCCATTTTTTATCTTCAATCTTTGAACGGTAATCAAGACCGATTGGACGTAGCCAAAGTGCCGCTAGGGTTAGGATCATCGCTAGGTAGAAACCAGAGAACGATGTCGCGTAAACCAAAGGCCATGCTGCGAACAATGCACCACCAGCAGTGATAAGCCATACTTGGTTACCATCCCAGTGAGGTGCGATCGAGTTAATCATCACACGACGTTGCGTGTCGTTTTTACCGATAATAGGTACAAGTGCGCCCACACCCATATCGAAACCGTCAGTAATTGCAAAACCAACTAGTAGAACACCGATCAGTACCCACCAGATGAATCGCAAGATTTCGTAATCAAACATCTTGTTGTCTCCTTGTCTTACGCTTCTACTTGGCGACTAACTTTGTCTTCAACAGAGTCAGCGTTTTGCTCGAAGTGGTAGCGGCCAGTTTTCAGGCTGCTTGGACCTTTACGAGCGAATTTCACCATTAGGTATACTTCTGCAATTAGGAATGCAGTGTATAGCGCTAGGATTGCAAATAGTGAAGTCCAGATTTCACCTGCTGTTAGTGCTGATGCAGCAACGTGTACCGGTAGGATTTCACCTACAGCCCACGGTTGACGACCGTATTCAGCAACGAACCAACCCGCTTCGATCGCAATCCAAGGTAGTGGAATGCTGAACAATGCAGCTTTAAGAATCCAAGGTTTCTGTTCGATCTTCTGACGACATGTTTGGATGAATGACGCACCAAATACGAATAGCATGATGAAGCCACACGCAACCATGATACGGAACGACCAGAATAGCGGCCATACTGTTGGGATTGAATCATCCGCTGCAGCTTGGATTTGGTCTTCAGTCGCATCAACAACCTTGTCTGTGTAACGTTTTAGAAGTAGGCCGTAACCTAGGTCACCTTTCACTTCGTCAAACGCTGTCATGTTTGCTTCAGACTTGTCGCCTGCACGCAGTTTTTCAAGCAATTCGTATGCGTACATACCAGTACGGATACGGTCAACGTGCTCTTCACGTAGATCGTGTAGGCCTGTTACTTGCTCATCAAACGAACGCGTTGCGATGATACCCATTACGTAAGGGATCTTGATTGCGTAATCGGTATTCATTGTTTCTTGGTTCGGTAAACCAAACAGTGTGAACGCCGCTGGTGCTGGTTCTGTATGCCATTCAGCTTCTACTGCTGCTAGCTTCACTTTTTGAACTTCACCAAGTTCGTAACCAGATTCATCACCCAGCACGATTGTAGACAGGATTGCTGCCATACCGAAAGAAGCTGCGATAGCAAACGAACGACGAGCGAACGCCACATCACGACCTTTCAATAGGTAGTAAGAACTGATGCCAAGAACGAACATTGCACCACACGTGTAGCCAGATGCTACTGTGTGTACAAATTTAACTTGCGCTACAGGGTTTAGTACAACGTCTGCGAAGCTCACCATTTCCATACGCATGGTTTCGAAGTTGAATTCTGCGCCAACTGGGTTTTGCATCCAGCCGTTCGCGATAAGAATCCACAGTGCAGAGAAGTTAGAACCCAGAGCAACCAACCAGGTTACCGCTAAGTGTTGACGTTTTGATAGACGATCCCACCCGAAGAAGAATAGACCAACAAAAGTTGACTCCAGGAAGAAAGCAACCAGTGCTTCGATCGCTAGTGGTGCACCGAAGATGTCACCTACATAGTGGGAGTAGTAAGACCAGTTCGTACCAAACTGGAACTCCATGGTAAGGCCAGTAGCCACACCAAGTGCAAAGTTAATACCGAACAGCTTACCCCAGAACTTGGTCATGTCCTTGTAGATTTGCTTGTTCGTCATTACGTACATTGATTCCATAATGGCCAAAAGGAAGGCCATACCAAGGGTCAATGGTACGAATAGGAAGTGATACATCGCTGTCAGTGCAAACTGCAACCGCGACAGATCAACTACGTCAATCATGGTAACTCCTATGTGTCGGCTGAATGACACTCTCTACATATTGCAATCCATACACAAGTGTTATTTACACTTGAAAAATGTTGAATTATCACAACGCTTTGTTGCAAAAATGTGCTTCGTTGGTTAGTTAATTGTTAAGCATCAGCTAATATAGCTGGGCCTAATATTACTGCTAAAAACAGTTTGTTTCAAAAGGTTTATAGCGAGAAACCGCTTTGATGTATATCAATCTTTATGCGCTGAATTTGAACAAAAATCCATCACATTGATCCAGATCAAACGATATCAGAAGAGTATGTTAATAGAGAGTAATCAGGAGAGAAAATAATCAGTTAGGCAAGAACATAGAGTTAACAATCTATAAGTTTTTATTACCTATTTAGTATTAGAAGAGATTTAATAAATGAGAGGTTGGTCAACATTGGTGAAATGCTGAGCGCTGTGCGCCCAGCGTTGGAATCTTACTTTTCAATTCCGAAATGCAGATAGGCGCGATCGGTCGCTATTCTACCACGAGGTGTGCGTTGTAAGTAACCTTGTTGAATCAAATAAGGCTCTAGCACATCTTCAATGGTGTCTTTCTCTTCACCAATGGCTGCTGCCATGTTATCCAGACCGACAGGACCACCACCAAACTTTTCCATGATCGCAAGAAGCAGTTTTCGGTCCATGTAGTCAAAACCTTTAGCGTCGACATCGAGCATGTTCAGCGCTTTATCTGCAACTTCCGCACAGATGTGTCCATTGCCCTTTACTTCAGCATAGTCACGAACACGGCGTAGTAGTCGGTTAGCGATACGTGGCGTACCACGAGCGCGGCGAGCAACTTCTAACGCACCTTCCGACTCCATTGACAAGCCTAGGCAATCTGCGCTGCGCTGAACGATATCCTGCAAGTCTTTGACCTTGTAATACTCAAGGCGCTGAGTAATACCGAATCGGTCACGCAATGGCGAGGTCAATGAACCCGCTCGTGTGGTTGCGCCGATAAGCGTGAAAGGAGGCAAGTCAATCTTGATAGAGCGAGCGGCTGGGCCTTCACCAATCATGATGTCTAGCTGGTAATCTTCCATCGCTGGATACAGCACTTCTTCAACCATTGGGCTTAAGCGGTGAATCTCGTCAATGAACAGCACATCGTTTTCTTCTAAGTTGGTCAGCAGCGCCGCCAAGTCCCCTGCTTTCTCAAGTACTGGGCCGGAAGTAGTGCGAATATTCACTTCCATCTCATTAGCAACGATGTTCGCAAGTGTGGTTTTACCCAAACCTGGAGGACCAAATATCAAAAGGTGGTCGAGCGCTTCATTTCGCAATTGAGCGGCTTTGATGAAAATCTCCATCTGACCACGCACGTGATCCTGACCTTGGTAATCCGCCAGCTTCTTAGGACGAATCGCACGGTCGATGACATCTTCATCACGAAATGAAGGATTTTCTGGCGCGATTAAACGATCGGCTTCAATCATATTGTTCCCTTGAACTTTTCGTTACACCATTGATTTTAGTGCTTCACGGATCAGTTGCTCACTGGTCATATCCGGTTTAGCGATCTGAGAGACTACTTTCGACGCTTGAGTTGGTTTGTAGCCTAGAGCTAGAAGCGCACTGATTGCCTCTTCTTCAGCATTGCTAGATGCCGCACCAGAATCCGCAGGAGCCGCATCCGTAAACGGAGTAAATAGGTCGCCAGCACCCCAACCTTTAAGGCGGTCTTTCATTTCCACAACAAGACGTTCTGCGGTTTTCTTACCAACGCCAGGTAGCTTCACAAGTGTTGAAATGTCTTCACGCTCTACGCAAGAAACGAATTGGCTTGCCGTCATACCAGAAAGTATACCCAGCCCCAGTTTAGGACCGACGCCGTTCGCTTTGATTACTTCACGGAAGAGCGCACGTTCTTTGACAGTGTTGAAGCCGTAAAGCAGCTGAGCGTCTTCACGCACAACAAAATGAGTATAAATGATCGCTTCTTCGCCGACGTTTGGCAGTTCGTAGAAACAGCTCATTGGCATCTGTACTTCATAACCAATGCCATTAACTTCAATTAAAACTTCAGGTGGTTGCTTTTCAAGCAGAGTGCCGCGAAGACGTCCAATCACTATAAATACTCTTTGGAAATGAATTTGCGACAGGATAATAAAGAACTGGATAGACATCCAGTCCTTTATGCCGTTCGGTTAGATTTTTGAGACAACTTGATCAAGTTGTTGAGTCAGGTTTCTCACGGTGACGACTTGGCTACTGAGCTCAGTGCCATATTGAGCGACAGTTTCAGCAATGGTCTTGGTGTTCACGACTCCGTTAGCAACTTCGCTACTGGCTTCATCAAGCTCTTTTAATGCGGTCATTTGCGTCGCCATGATGCCAGAAAGACTCTGCACATCATGAGAAATTGTGGTCACTTGCTGGATGATGGTATTCATTCGTTCTGTGCTTGAAGTAACAACATTCTGCCCGTGTTTCACCTCTTGCTCGCTGCGATCAAGCAAGTTACGAATCTCGATTGCGGATTGACTACTCTTTGCAGAAAGCTCTCTCACTTGGTCCGCGACCACTGCAAAGCCTCTGCCCTGCTCCCCCGCTCGCGCCGCCTCAATAGCCGCATTCAGTGCCAATAAATTGGTTTGTTCTGCGACCGAGGTAATCAAGTCTGCCACTTTCATGATGTCTTCATGGCTGGTAATGATCTGGCTGATCGCTTGGGTAGAGTCTTCGAGCAACTCAGAGCTTTTCTCAGCTTGTTGATGAACGTCTTCACTCTTCTCACGAAGCTCTTCAACAAACTTGCTTGACGTTTCAATCCCCGTCGCCATGTGGTGTACTTGCTGACTCATTTGCTCAGCCGCACTGGCTTGAGACTCACTGTTGATATTGAGAGCATTGACTTGAGCACCTAACAGCGAAGATTGTCCATCCAACACTTGCGAAACTTGTTTAAGCTCCGCCGAATTTTGATTAGCTTGCTCTAGTACCTCTCCTAGCCGTAACTCCCCCGCCGTTGCTTTTTGTGCGACCAATTCACTTTCTGCTTTAGATTTCTCTGCACTTTCAATCGCAATATCTCGCTGCTTGGCAGTAAAGGCTTGTGCAATACAAATCACCACCAGCGGTAACACAGTGCCTGACCATATTTCCACGCGCTGCGCAGATTCAGACAACACGAGTTGGGGAAAACCAAAACCAGACACATGCTGATACGTCATTACTGCAGAAACCGCGATGACTAGCGCACTCCATGAGATCGCCATGATACGAGTGCCAGATAAAAAGAAAGCGACGACTAACAAAGGTACCCAGTAAGTTTGGGTTGAATCGACCACACCACCGCTTTGATAAATGATGTTGAGTGCATGCACTGACATGCCTACAAACCCCAGATTGAGCGACAATGCTGGTCGTTTGAACCATCTCAGGCTGAAGGCGGATATCAGTTCGAGTGCGATTAAGAGTACTGAGGTGAAGATTAAGCTTTCATGCCCATGTTTAGACCATTTGATCAGGCTGTAAATCCCGACGAGAAAGGCGATGAAGGTAAATAGCGAGAGGATATCGGCTTGACGTTGTTGAGTTCTTGTCCATTGAGTTTGGCGCGGCATAAATGCACTGCGCCACAGCGTGGCTGGATTCATGTTCAATCTTCCTTGATTGATTTCTTATTAGACCTCTGACCACTATAGTTTTGTAACATTTTCTCAACAAACCCAATCCTTAAATCTGTCTGAGATGTCTCATTTTTAATACGAAAACACGCTTAACGGTAACGACCTTTTCTTGCGCTGGTTGCTTTGCCTGCGAGCGCCACCAGCGTCTTATTGGTGTTAGCGTGACAAATAGCAACACCCAACGCATCGGCAGCATCGGCTTGAGGCTTGGCTGGCAATTTAAGCATGTGTTGAACCATATGTTGAACCTGAACTTTGTCTGCACCACCTGTGCCCGTTACCGCTTGTTTAATAAGACGAGCCGCGTACTCATGCACCGGAAGATCCGCATTCACAGCCGCCACAATTGCGCTACCACGCGCCTGCCCTAGCTTTAGTGCAGAATCAGCGTTCTTCGCCATAAACACTTGTTCGATGGCAAACACATCCGGTTGAAACTGGGTGATGATTTCCGTCACGCCTGCGTAGATTTGCTTGAGACGACCTGGCAACTCTTTTTCAGAAGTGCGAATACAGCCGCTGCCTAGATATTGTAGATGACGTCCCTGCTGACGAATCACACCGTAACCCGTAATGCGAGAGCCTGGGTCAATACCCAAAATAATTGACATGAATTTTCCTAAGAAAGCAGATCAAGAACGATCTCTATCTCGTTATTATAATTAATGAAAATAAATGGGAACAGAACGCTCTGTCCCCATTGAGTAATCTTATTCTAATGTGGCTGCCACTTCGTCAGAAATGTCACCATTGTGATACACCTCTTGAACATCATCCAAGTCTTCTAACGCATCAATCAGACGTAGAAGCTTAGGGGCAGTATCCACGTCCAATTCTGCTTTCGTTGATGGGATTAATGATACTTCTGCATTGTCAGCCTCAAAGCCTGCTGCATCCAAGGCATCTTTGACGCTACCGAAATCAGCTGGTGCCGTGTACACATCAATAGAACCGTCTTCGGATGTTTCGATATCATCGGCGCCGCTCTCAAGCGCCACTTCCATCACTTCGTCTTCATCTAAGCCGGAGGCATAAGAAATCACACCTTTCTTATCGAACAGATAATTAACACTTCCATCTGTACCCAAATTACCGCCAGACTTCGAAAACGCGTGACGCACGCCAGAAACCGTTCGATTGCGATTGTCTGTCATGCATTCAACCATTACGGCGGTGCCACCTGGACCGTATCCTTCGTAGATGACGGTTTCCATGTTGTCATCGCCTTCACCACCGGCACCACGACTGACCGCACGGTTCACCGTGTCTCGCGTCATGTTGTTAGAAAGTGCTTTATCGATAGCAGCTCGTAACCGAGGGTTATTGTCAGCTTCTCCGCCACCCTCTTTCGCGGCAACGACAATTTCACGAATTAACTTGGTAAAGATTTTGCCACGCTTGGCATCTTGCGCAGCTTTACGGTGACGAATATTCGCCCATTTACTATGACCTGCCATGATTCACCTTTTAATTTATTTTGACGTTAATGCTCAGCTTTGATTGCTCAATAACGTTACTTGGGAAAGAGCTCGGAATAATTCTTGGGTTCATTAAAACAAAAACTCCCGCAAATGCGGGAGTTTTCTTTAAATGTTGTGCGCTTATTCTGCGTCTTTTTCTTTCGCAACAGTCACTGCAATTGCTAGCTCTTCTAGAGCCGCTGGGTTTGCAAGGCTCGGTGCGTCTGTTAGTAGACACGCCGCTGCTGTTGTTTTAGGGAATGCGATAACATCACGGATGTTCTCAGTACCACATAGCAACATTACTAGACGGTCTAGACCGAATGCAAGACCTGCGTGAGGTGGCGTACCGAATTTCAGCGCTTCCAATAGGAAACCAAACTTCAGTTTTTGCTCGTCTGCATCAATACCTAGGATATCGAATACCGCTGCTTGCATTTCTGCGTTGTGAATACGTACAGAACCACCGCCCACTTCGTAGCCGTTTAGAACCATGTCGTATGCGTTTGAGTTCGCTACCGCTGGGTTCGCTTTTAGCTCTTCCGCAGTCACACCTAGAGGTGATGTGAATGGGTGGTGCATTGCGTGCAGGTTGCCTTCGTCGTCTTCTTCGAACATTGGGAAGTCAACAACCCAAAGTGGAGCCCAAGTGCCTTCTTTAGTTAGACCTAGGTCTTTACCAAGTTTAAGACGAAGTGCACCTAGTGCTTCAGCAACGATGTTAGCTTTGTCTGCACCGAATAGGATGATATCGCCAGATTCCGCTTGAGTGCGATCTAGAATACCATTGATCACGTCTTCGCTTAGGAATTTAGCTACAGGAGATTGGATACCTTCCATGCCTGCTGCACGGTCGTTAACCTTCATCCATGCTAGACCTTTCGCACCGTAGATACCTACAAATTCTGCGTAACCGTCGATTTGCTTACGAGTAAGCTCAGCACCACCTGGTACACGGATAACGGCAACGCGACCTTTCTCGTCATTTGCTGGACCAGAGAATACTTTGAATTCAACGTCTTTTACTAGGTCTGCAACGTCTACTAGTTCTAGTGGGTTACGTAGGTCTGGTTTGTCAGAACCGAAACGACGAATCGCTTCGCTGAACGGCATTACTGGGAATTCACCTAGGTCAACGTTCAGTAGCTCTTGCCACATTTCACGAACCATTTTCTCAGTCGTTGCACGAACTTGGTCAGCCGTCATGAATGACGTTTCGATATCGATCTGAGTGAATTCTGGTTGACGGTCAGCACGCAAGTCTTCATCACGGAAACACTTAACGATTTGGTAGTAACGGTCAAAACCAGACATCATTAGAAGCTGTTTGAATAGCTGTGGAGACTGAGGAAGTGCGTAGAAGCTGCCTTTGTGAACACGGCTAGGTACTAGGTAGTCACGAGCGCCTTCTGGTGTCGCTTTTGTTAGTACTGGTGTTTCGATGTCTAGGAAGCCGTTGTCATCTAGGAAACGACGAACAAAGCTAGACGCTTTAGCACGTAGCTTGATGCGGTCACTCATTTCTGGACGACGTAGATCTAGGTAACGGTACTTCAGACGTTGCTCTTCAGAGTTCTTTTGATTGAAGTCTAGAGGCAGAACGTCAGAACGGTTGATGATTTCAAGACCTTTCGCAAGGAGCTCTACTTCACCTGTTGCCATGTCTTTGTTTACTTGGCTTTCTGGACGAACGCGAACTTCACCAGTTAGCTTGATACAGAATTCATTACGAAGTGTGTTAGCCACTTCATACGCATCTGCCATATCTGGATCAACAACTACCTGAACGATACCTTCGCGATCTCGCATATCGATAAAAATAAGACCGCCTAAATCACGACGACGGTTAACCCAGCCGCAAAGTTCTACAGTTTGTCCTGCAAGGGACTTGTTCAGGTGACCACAGTAATGGGTACGCATAATGAAATTCCCAATCTCTCAAATATTGTTAACTACGCTCTGTCAGCCTCATTGCCGAGCAGAGTAAAGATCCATTTATACGCTGAAAGCCTATGAAAATCGACTACTCAACATACAATTAAGTGTGTTTTATCATTCATTGGTGGTTTTTAGTACAACAAATGTTCAAAAGCGCACCAAAGCGAAAAAATTGGTGGGGATTATAGCGTGAAATTACCCATTTCAGCAAAACTCTCGTAAAGTGGGCTCAGGAAAAAACGTAAAGCAGAGATATGGATAATTTACCCCTTCGACTTGGATTGACCATGTGGTCGCACAACCAATGGCAACAAAGCTTTTATGGCAGCGGAACCAAGCCCGCAGAGCGACTCGAAAAGTACGCGCAGGTGTTCCATACCGTAGAGGGCAACACCACCTTTTATGCCACACCGTCGCTCAACACGGTGCAAAACTGGAAAGCCGCGACTCACGACAATTTCAAATTCACCTTTAAGTTGCCAAAAGCCATTACTCACGAGCAGATGCTCAGAGGTTGCGACGAGCAGTTACGTGACTTTATGAAGGTCATGGAACCGCTTCATGAGCGTGTCGGGCAATGGACTATTCAGCTCCCTGCTGCATTTGGTCCAGAACACCTCGATAGATTAAAGAAGTTCTGTGCTAGCTTTCCACCGAATTTTCCACTTGGAGTGGAAGTTCGCCATATGGCGTTTTTCTCCAAAGGTGAAGAAGAACGTGCGTTGAATCAATGGCTACTTGAGAGTGGCATTGACCGCATTATCATGGACAGCCGCCCAGTGTTCGCCGCGCAGCCGACGACCGAAGCGGTGATCGATGCCCACCAGAAAAAGCCTCGCGTTCCAGTTCATGCAATTGCAACTGCTAAGCACCCGATGATTCGCTTTATCGGTCATCCCGACATGGAAGACAACCTGCGCTTTTTCGAACCTTGGTTGCAGAAGTTACCGATGTGGATTGAACAAGGCATTCAACCTTACTTGATGATCCACACGCCAGATAACGTCTTAGCACCAGAACTGGCTGAAAAGCTTTATAAGCAGCTACAACTTAAGCTCTCGCTGCCCAATTTGTCGTCGTTTCCTGCCAATGATGGCAACTCACAAATACAAATGTTTTAGGTAAGCTTATAATTAAGCAAATGACAGAGGCGCGAATTTCCCATAAAATACGCGCCTTTTTTGATGCCTGACGTTTCGGGCAGCTTGTATGCAGAGATTTGGTTATGAACCCTAACAGCAATCCAGATACTATTTTTTCGGCTCCAATCGATAAAATTGGGGATTTCACGTTCGATGAACGCGTAGCGGAAGTTTTCCCTGACATGATTCAACGATCGGTGCCGGGTTACAGCAACATCATTTCTGCCATTGGTATGTTGGCAGAGCGTTTTGTTAAACCTCACTCAAACATCTACGATCTAGGCTGTTCTTTGGGTGCTGCTACGCTGTCTATGCGTCGTCATATCAAACAAGAAGGTTGTCAAATCATTGCAGTGGACAACTCTCCTGCGATGGTTGAGCGCTGTAAGCTTCATGTAAACGCCTACCGAAGTGACACGCCAGTTGATGTGGTAGAAGCGGATATCCGCGATATTGAAATCGAAAACGCGTCGGTTGTGGTATTGAACTTCACACTGCAATTCCTTTCTCCAGAAGACCGCTATGCGCTATTGGAGAAAATCTACGCGGGTTTGCGCCCAGGTGGCATTTTGATTCTGTCTGAGAAGTTTGTGTTTGAAGATGAAGTATCCAATGAGCTACTGATCGATCTTCATCACGACTTTAAACGTGCGAACGGCTACAGTGAGCTGGAAATCAGCCAGAAGCGCAGCGCAATTGAAAACGTGATGCGCCCTGATTCGAAGAAAGATCATAAAGAGCGTTTCGCGAAAATTGGTTTCTCAAGCTACGACGTTTGGTTCCAGTGCTTTAACTTCGGTTCGATGTTTGCGATTAAATAGCGAGAAGCGAGAAAGTCTTAACGTTTCGCATTTAGTGTCAATTTTTTAATTTATTACTCAGTGAAAAACTATGTTTAATTTTGCTAATTTTTATCAGTTAATCGCGCAAGACACTCGTCTTCAGCCGTGGCTAAACGTATTACCTCAACAGTTAACAGATTGGCAAAATGCTGAGCACGGTGATTTTGGTCGCTGGCTAAAAGCGCTGAACAAGATCCCACAAGGTGCACCAAACCAAGTGGACATCAAAAACTCAGTGACCATCAGCAACGATACGCCTTTTCATGAAGGTGAGCTGAAAAAGCTAGAAAGCCTGCTGCGTACGTTCCACCCGTGGCGCAAAGGTCCATACACAGTGCACGGTATTCATATCGATACTGAATGGCGCAGTGACTGGAAATGGGATCGTGTTCTACCGCACATCTCACCTCTGAAAAACCGCAGCGTGCTCGATGTTGGTTGTGGTAACGGCTACCACATGTGGCGCATGCTGGGTGAAGGTGCACGCTTAACGGTTGGTATCGATCCTTCTCACCTGTTCCTAATTCAGTTCGAAGCGATTCGTAAGTTGATGGGCGATGACCAACGTGCTCACCTCCTTCCATTAGGTATTGAGCAACTACCTAAGCTAGAAGCGTTCGATACCGTATTCAGCATGGGCGTTCTTTACCACCGCCGCTCCCCACTGGATCACTTGATGCAACTGAAAGACCAGTTAGTGGCAGGCGGTGAGCTTGTATTAGAGACACTAGTGATTGAAGGCGATGAGAACGCAGTATTGGTTCCGACTTCTCGTTACGCGCAAATGCGTAATGTGTATTTCTTCCCTTCAGCGAAAGCACTAAAAGTTTGGCTAGAATTGGTTGGCTTTAAAGACGTTCGTATTGTAGATGAGAATGTAACGTCAGTCGGAGAACAACGTACTACTGACTGGATGACACATAACTCACTGCCTGACTACCTTGATCCAAACGACCCAACGAAAACCGTTGAAGGCTACCCTGCCCCTCGTCGTGCGGTACTTGTCGCAACTAAGCCATAATTAACTGAGATTTCTGACATTGTCTTAACTCACTCCTTCCTTTAAGACATTAACCTCTCTTCAATCTAATTAAGGATGCATATTGCGTCCTTAATTTTTTAGCTTTTCGTCACTATTCCTCACTCTGTAAGAGACTGCGAGAGATTCTTACTTGTGAGCCTTTGGCGATAACGCTAAACTCTTAAAAAACAAACAACTTAATCCAATCCCAAGGTTTTCAATGTTTATACGATTGACTCCGGTTGTTGCAATCGCCCTATTGTCAGGATGTACCCTTACAAAAGGCGAACAGTACCACCAAGAAACGTTAGCCGCTATTCAAGCTTCAGAGACGAATTTCAATACTCGCGTTACCAACTTAGAGCTTCAACTTAGTAACCAATCGGATTACATCGAAAGTTTAGAAGGCCAAGTGGATAAGTTAAATGGCGAACTCAATACCTTCCGTAAAGAAGCGATGGACGAAGTAAGAAAGCCGAAAGAGCCTATTATCGTTCAAGCTCCTGCGCCTGTTCAGGCGACTCCTACTCATGACATTGTCCTGGGCTCCATAGAGCGAGTGACTATTGACTCCATCAAACAAACTTTCGATGCACGTGTCGATACTGGCGCAGCAACGTCTTCATTAAATGCAGTCGATATTGAAGAATTCGAAAGAAATGGCAAAAACTGGGTGCGTTTCCATCTTGCTGACAATACCAAGTCAGATGAAGAGAAAGACATTTGGATTGAAGCGCCAATTATTCGCTACGTGAAAATCCGTCAAGCAACCACTGAAGAACTAGAGCGTCGAGCTGTTGTTGAACTTTGGGTGCGCGTTGGAAAAATTCATGAAAAAGCGCAATTTACGTTGGCAGATCGTTCTCAAATGAACCATCCTGTGTTACTAGGAAGAGAGTTTATGCGCGACATCGCACTCGTTGATGTGAGCCGTAAATACGTTCAAACGGAAGAAGATAAAAAATAATAAGGTAGATTATGACGTCCAGAATACCGTTTTACCTGTCAATCATCCTGTTGGTGATTGCAGGCATCGCTTTGAGTGTTTTCAGACATCAGAATTACGGCGTACCTTGGACTCCAGGTGAAACACGTCAAATTTGGGATGTTGAAGCCCGTATCGAATTTAATGCGAATGGCAACGAAGTAAAAGCTTCTCTTGCTGCGCCGCATACTCAAAATGGTTACACCCTGATTGGTGAATCAGCATCGTCTCCAGGTTACGGCGTTTCTTACGTCAACTCAGACTCTGGTCGTCGTGCAGAATGGTCAATCCGTCAAGCAAGTGGCCCACAAACTATTTACTACAAAGCCCAGTTCTTAGTTGACCCACAAGCAAAAGTGGATGAACAGCCACCTGCAGGTGAAATCACAAAACCTACCCTTTCAGCGCCGCAACAAGCCGCCGCAAATGCATTGATTGAACGTGCAATGAGCCGCTCAGCAGACAATGTCACCTTTGCTCGCGAGCTGATCAAAACGCTAAACGATCCAGACAGCCAAAACTCAGCGCTGATTCTTAATGACTTTGATCGTACCGATGCATTACACAAGATCCTACTTACTGCAGGTGTGCAAAGCAAAATCGTTGGTGTAATCGAATTAGAAGACGGCCGCCGTCGTCAAGCTATTCAGCCTATGGTTCAGGTATGGTCGGGGGAAGAATGGGTTCTCTTCTCGCCAAATTCAGAGCAAGCCGCAGCACAACCTAACCTTCTCGTATGGGATGAATCGAACGTTTCCCTACTTGACTTAGTTGGCGGTAAAAACAGCCAAGTTCACTTCTCTATGATTAAGCAGGAAGTGACTCCACAGCAAGCCACTGACAATAAAGTGGAAGCGGATGGCCTACTCAACCTTTCTATCCATAGTTTGCCACTTGAAGAGCAAGCCATGTTTAAGACCATCATGTTGATCCCAATCGGCGCACTGATTGTTGTGTTCCTGCGTGTCATCATCGGTCTGAAAACTTCGGGTACCTTCATGCCAGTATTGATTGCGGTTGCCTTTGTTCAAACGCAACTGGTAACTGGTATTGTCGGCTTCCTATTAATTGTCGGTACTGGCTTGATAATACGAAGTTACCTCTCGAGGCTTAACTTACTTCTGGTTGCAAGGATATCCGCCGTAATCATAACCGTAATTATGATCATCTCGGTCTTCACCGTAGTCGCATTCAAGATTGGCCTAACAGAAGGTCTAACAATTACGTTCTTCCCTATGATCATCTTGTCATGGACGATCGAACGTATGTCGATTCTATGGGAAGAAGAAGGTGCGAAAGAAGTAGTTCTTCAAGGTGGTGGTTCACTACTAACCGCTGTCTTGGTTTACCTAGCGATGACGAACGTTTATATCCAACACTTAACGTTTAACTTCATTGGCCTACAACTGATTGTTCTTGCAGGCATCCTATTACTAGGTACTTACACAGGCTACCGTCTAACAGAGCTACGTCGATTTAAGCCACTAGCGGAGGACTAAACGATGTTTGAACGTTTCACTTCGCCAGCAAAGCTTCGCCATAAAGGCATTATGGGGATGAACAAGCGTAACCATAGCTATATTGGTCGCTACAATGATCGCTCAAAATACCCGTTGGTGGATGACAAGCTAAAGACAAAAATCATTGCTGAAGCAGCAGGTGCGACAGTGCCTGCTCTTATCGGCGTGATTGACAGCCAAGCTGAAGTCAAAAAGATCCACAAGATGGTATTGGACTGGCCAGGTTTTGTAATCAAGCCAGCGCAAGGAAGTGGTGGTAAGGGTATCCTTGTTATCACTTCGCACAAAGATGGCGTTTACACCAAGCCATCTGGTGCAACCATCAATAAAGAGGATGTAGAACGCCATATCAGTAACGCACTGGCTGGTCTGTTTTCTCTAGGTGGTAAGAATGACGTTGCAGTCGTAGAAAACCTAATCAAGTTCGATGACTGTTTTGATGGTTTCAGTTACGAAGGCGTGCCTGACGTTCGTATTATCGTCTTTAAAGGCTACCCAGTCATGGCAATGATGCGCTGCTCTACTGCAGCCTCAGATGGCAAGGCCAACCTTCACCAAGGTGCAGTAGGTGTTGGTATTGATATTGCGACAGGCAAAGCCATTCGTGCGGTGCAATTTGACCAACCTGTTACGCATCACCCAGATACTGGCAAAGATCTATCAACCCTACAAGTACCTCATTGGGAGCGCTTATTAGAGCTTGCATCGAGTGCGTGGGAAATGACAGGACTTGGTTACATGGGTACTGACATGGTGTTGGACAAAGAAGAAGGACCAATGGTGTTGGAGTTGAACGCTCGTCCGGGTTTGGCTATTCAAATCGCCAACGGCGCGGGTTTGCTACCTCGTTTAAAACACATTGAAAACCTTGGTATGCCGGCCGAATATCCAAAACCAAAAGAGCGCGTTGCTTACGCTGCTGAACAGTTTGGTTCTAAATCTCAGTTCTAATCTCTTAGCTAGCAGCTATTAACGTAGCTGCTAGCTAACCTTTCATATTTGAGCTCTATCGCTCGCTTTCTAAGTAATTCATCACTTCTATCACTGCAATCGATGATCCAGCTAACAGATTACACATGGATCGTTTCTTTTTTTCTCATACTTTTGCTTATCATGTCGTCTCCCCCTTACTCAACTCAAGAGGTTGGGCGATGCTAACAAAAGAAATTAATAACAATGAAACACCGCTTGTTGAACAAGAGAACTTTGATCAACATTTACAACGTTTGTCGGAAATCTCTGTCCAAGCACTTGATGAGCTTGCTGAAATGATCGAAACCGGAAACGACTTTTCAGAAGAATAGCACTTACCTTTTCGCTTTTAAGTGCCTGCTAATAAGCCGAGACTGTTGTCCTACAGCCTCGGCTTATTTTATTTTTTGAAGGGTGTAACTTATATCGAAGCGGTGGCTGGCTTCTCAATACTCTCATCTAAGCGATAGCTAGCTTTGATGGTATCCGCCACTTTCTCCGCGATCATAATGGTTGGCGCATTGGTATTCCCGCCCACTAGCGTCGGCATAATCGACGCGTCGACAACTCTTAGTGCCTCTAATCCATAAACCTTAAGATTGCTATCTACCACGGCGAAAGGATCGTTCGCCATACCCATTTTGCAGGAGCCTACGGGATGATATTGGGTATCCGCTCGATTACGAATATCTTGCTCGATGGCTTTCTCATCGTTCACATCCACGGGATAAAAGCTGGCCCCGCGTATGTCATCAAACGCTTGGCTTTCCAGCATTTGGTGTTGCTTCTTCCAGCCTTTAATCATGATTTCCATGTCTTCAGGGTGACTGAAAAAAGCAGGGTCAATCTTTGGTACATCATAAGGGTTTGCACTGTTTAGCTTAACCGTCCCAATACTTTTCGGTCGAAGTAACGTCACATGCGAACTAAACCCATGACTAGCGTGGATCTTACGAGCGTGATCGTCAACCACCGCCACCACAAAGACAAACTCTAGATCGGGCACGTCGACATCATCACCTGAACGCAAGAACCCTATACCTTCTGCAAAATTACTGGTCATTTTCCCACTACGTGTTTTCATCCACTGTGGTAAAGCCTTAGTCATTTCAGATGCCATTTTGAGTGATACACCAAACGTATCTCGCTTCGCGCTGCTCCGGTAAGTATGAACCAAATCAATATGATCCTGCAGATTCTCCCCGACACCGGGCAATTCATGGATTTGCTCGATTCCGTGGGATTCTAATTCTTTCTTTGCCCCCACACCTGAAAGCATCAAGATCTGCGGAGAGCCAAACGCCCCAGCTGAAAGAATCACTTCTTTCGTGCATTTGATCTGAAAGCTCTGTCCTTTCAGACCATACTCAACTCCAACAGCTCGATTTCCTTCAAACAACACTTTATGAGTCGTCGCTTTGGTCAAGACAGTCAGATTAGGTCGGTTCAGGTTTGGAGTCAGATAGGCTTTTGCGGCGCTGCATCGCTCCCCATTACGCTGCGTTACTTGGGTTGGCATAACACCAAACTGGTCGGCTCCGTTGATATCGTGATTACGAGGTATACCTATCGACTCACAAGCGGTTAAATAACACTCAAGAACATCACTTGGCGAGCGTAAGTTCGCGACGTTCAGTGGCCCACCTTGCCCGTGAAATTCATCATGATGGACTTCGTTATTTTCGGCTTTCTTGAAGTACGGCAGGCAATCTTGATAGCTCCACCCTTCATTCCCAAGGCTTGCCCAAAGATCGTAGTCGTATCGGTGTCCTCTGGCATACATCATCGCATTGATCGAACTCGAGCCACCTAACGTCTTGCCCCTTGGTTGATAACCCTTGCGACCATTCAAGCCCGATTGAGGAATGGTTTCAAAACCCCAGTTGTTTATTTTGGTTGGCATCATCGCTACGACACCAACCGGCGTATGAATAAAGGGACTTGAATCCGGCCCGCCCGCTTCCAACAAGCATACAGTGACATTAGGATCTTCAGTGAGTCGAGACGCTAAAACACATCCGGCTGAACCACCGCCCACAATAATAAAATCATAACTGTCCATCATCTACCTCCGCGACATCTAAAGGGTGAAGCTCTCGCTTTAAAATCTTGCCTGTGGCGGTCATAGGCAGTGCTTTACGAATGAAAACACGGCGTGGGTATTTGTAGTCAGCAAGTTGTTCACGGCACCAAGCGATTAAAGTGTCAGGGCTACAATGCGCATCTTGATGAAGCACGACATGGGCATGAACTTCTTCACCTAGGCGGTCATCATGCTCACCAACAACAGCCACCATCTCTACATCGGGGTGGCACATCAAGACTTCTTCAATCTCACGCGGATACACGTTGTAGCCACCGCGAATAATCATGTCTTTAACGCGGTCGACAATGAACAAGTTGCCGTGTTTATCCACTCGTCCAATATCGCCCGTTAAGAACCAACCATCGCGCAACGCCTCACGAGTTGCTTCTGGTCGTCCGTAATAGCCTTTCATTACACTTGGGCTTTTTATGCAGACTTCCCCTAATTCACCCACGGCTTGGGCGTGACCTTTTACGTCCGCAATCTTAATCACGTAGCCACATAATGGTTGTCCGACACTGCCTGGTAGTCGGTCTCCATCACTATGATTAAACGTGGCCACTGGTGCGGTTTCTGATAATCCATAACCCTCCAATACTGGCAGTTCAAAGCGTTGTTCAAATTGACGAATCACTTCTACAGGTATAGAAGCCCCACCAGACACTCCTATGCGAAGACTGTGCTTTACTAATTCGGAATGCTCCGGAGATTGCTCACCCGCTCTGAGTAATGCGATGTACATTGTAGGCACACCTGCAAACACGCTGACTTTATGCTGGATGATTTGTTCAATCACAAACTTTGGCTCAAAGCGCGGGATCAACACCATAGTAGAGCCTGTCAGCACACTGGCATTCATCATCACGGTCTGACCAAAACTGTGGAACAGCGGCAAGGTTGCCATGGTGGTATCACTGTATTCCAACCGCATCAGATACTGGGAAGACATAGCGTTCGTTAACATGTTGGTGTGAGATAACTCCGCCCCTTTCGGCTGACCGGTCGTGCCTGAGGTATAAAGAATAACGGCGGTATCATCACCATTTCTGCTGATTGACTCAAACGGCTTATTGTCTTGCATAAGCCAAGCATCAACAGCGTGCTCTTCTTCTCTGCATCGTTCTGACAAAGAGATAAAGTGTTCGCACTGCTCAGCTTCAGAGAAACCGTGTCTACCGTAGCTTCCCATTGGCAGCTCTTCGCTTCCTTCAAAGCAGAAATACGCTTTTGCATCAGAGTCGTTGAGGTGGTAAGCAATCTCACGGCCTTTAAACAGCACATTCAAAGGAACTACGACACAGCCTGCTTTTAAAATCCCGTAATACACGATTGGGAAGTAAGTAATGTTTGGACAAGACAGTGCAACTTTGTCACCAACTTTTAGTCCAAGTCGATTTAGGTTCGTAGCAATATTGCCTGCAAATTTGTCGAGCAGTGCGTAGTTGATTTCATCATCGCCCATCCTGAGCGCAGCTTTTGAAGGAAAGAGCGCAGCACTGCGCTCCAGATTGACAGCAAGGTTGTGCATCCATGATCTCCTTTGGTCGCAAGGCAGCCAGCGAGCACTGGCTACTGAAGATTCTTTATGTAGAGAGGTAAGTATAGAGGGTTATGAGTGCTTGTTTAAATCTGGGTCGGGTTTGCCCGCAAACACTCGCAGTACCAGCTTCTGCACCATGTTGCCATATGGCGGTGCAAACAACTGAATCGGGAACCAATCGCGCATTTTTAGTACCGTGCGCGCATGGCTGAGTTCGCGAAAACCTTCTTCTCCATGGTAATTACCAATGCCGGAGTTACCCACGCCACCAAATGGCACTGAATGGTTGAGTACATGCCACCCCCAGTCGTTGATCGTGACACCACCACTATGGGTTTGAGTAAGCAAGATTTCGCGTTGCGCGGCATTATTGCTAAATAAGTAACATGCTAGCGGTCGTGGCCTCTCGATAATGTATTGAATTACCTCATCGAGAGAACGGTAAGTGTGAATGGGAAGAAGCGGGCCAAAGATTTCCTCTTGGCAAATACGCATTTCGGATGTCAGGTTGGTAGCGATGTACAGCGGTGTTTTACGCCCTTCACCATAGTCGAGGCATTGAGTAATAGTCGCCCCTTTATCACGTGCATCCGCCAGTAGATCGTGGAATCGTTTGTGCTGGGCATCATCGACTAACGCGGTGTAATCCTGATTGGCTTTGATCTCTCCGTACATGGTTTGATGTGCGTGCTTTAACGCCTCAACAAACGCTGCTTGCTTACCTTCTGGTACAAACGCGTAATCTGGTGCGATACAAATTTGCCCTGAATTAAAACCTTTACCATGAGCAATGCGCTCTGCGGCTTTTGCAACGTCATAATCATCAAATACCACCACAGGGGATTTACCACCTAGCTCTAAGGTCACAGGCGTTAGATTCGCTGCCGCATTGGCCATGATGACTTTTCCGCTGGCTGGCGACCCAGTGAACACAAGGTGATCAAAAGGTAGATGAGAGATTTCCATCGCCTCTGGGTGGTTGCCATCCACAATACGAACTAAGTTCTCAGGGAATATTTCGCCTAACATACGACGTATTTGTCGAGTGGTTGCCGGGCAATTTGGTGGCATTTTAATCATGCAGCGATTACCCGCAGCCAACGCAGTGATCATAGGACCAATCGACAGATAAAGCGGGAAATTCCAAGGACAGATGATACCAACTACCCCTTTTGGTTGATAACGCACTTCCAGCTTATTGCCCTTGAATAACCACTCTGTTGGTCTTCGACTTGGCTTCATCCAACCTTTAAGGTGGCGAACAACATGGTTGATATCGAGGATAGGCGCTAGCACATCAGCCATAATGGACTCGGTGTGACTCCGACCACCAAAATCTTCACTCATCGCGTCTGCCAAGACATCTTGATAACGGGACAACTGTTTCTTTAACGCCAAGAGTCGGTGCTTTCTCACCGCAAATGTCGCGTTCGGCTCAGCTTGGTATGCAGACTGTAATTCCGAGAACCACATGGTGAGCTCACCGACTAAAGGATCATTGGTTGCAAACGTGCCTTGTTCGCGTTGTATTTCCTTATTTTGCGTTGCCAGTACATTCATGTTTCTCTCCTACCGTGCATTTTATCCAATTACAACATTTTGATAACATGTGGCACAGGTTACAAAGAGACAAAAAACGGTGATATTCGGACAGCTTTGAGACAAGCATGACTGAATACCATCCCAATACACGCTAGGATATATCTGAATGTAGAGGAGAAACGCATGGAATACACCGCAGTTTATGAGCCAGATACCGAATCCTGTGGTGTTTTGGACTTGCAGCTACTCACACGCTACCTTGAGCCCAGTATAAATGTAGAAACGTTACTTGAAGGCAGTGGTATTACTGCTCTCGAACTTTATGCGCCGGACACGCATATTACCCTTGCTCAGAAACTGACCATTTTTAGTAACGCAATTGCTCATTCAGGAGAACCGGGGCTTGGCCTAAAAGTGGGACAACAAGCTCGATTTAGTGACTTTGGCGTACTTGGGTATGCCGTTTTCAGCAGTAGCACCCTACTCGATGCTTTGATGATGGGCTTTAAGTATCTTCGGCTGGCAGGACCCGTTTTAAAGAAAAAAATGTGGGTGGAAGATAATTCGGGCTACTTTCGTGCAGAGCAACTTATCGATCTACAATCACTACTGCCATTTTGTTGTGAATATTGGTTCGCGGCCATTCAAAGCTTGTGTGAGGAGGTAATGCAGAAGCCTTTCCCTTCGAAGGTGATCCGCTTCCCCTATCCTGAACCAGAACACAGCGAACTTTACGAACAAGTGTTCCATTGCGAAATTGAATTCAATAGTGATCGTTTAGAATGGCAGTTTGATGCCACCAGCTTATATGAGCCGCTACCTGCAGCAAATACAATGACGCTACAAATGTGCTTGAAGTCTTGCGATGAAATGTTGGCAAAAGTGAGTGGCAGTGCCAGTTTAAAAGAGAAGATCACACAAATGTTCGTCGAAAGGCCGGGGAGCTATCCGTCGATAGAGCAACTGTCCAGTGAATTAGGCATGTCTTCAAGAACGCTACGACGCCACCTTAAATCGGAAGAGACCAGCTATCAGCAAATTCTCGACCATGTTCGCTTCCACTTAGCGCGTCACTATCTCGCATCGACACAAATGAGCGTTGAAGAGATCTCCGAACGTATTGGCTTTTCAGACAGCGCAAACTTTCGCTGCGCCTTTCGTAAATGGAGCGGGGACTCACCAAGACAATATCGACGACAAACGCCTCAGTTGTAAGCTTGTTGTTCATCAGAACAGAAACAAAAACGCCCGCATTCATTGCGGGCGTTTTATTAGATTCGGAGTTTAGGATTCAAACTCTTCAATCATCTCTTGCGCTTCGGTCTTAGGTTTGTCTGTTTGACCAAAGCCACGTAAACCAACCACGTGTACGTGTTCGTGATCTTTAAACACCTTACGCACTAGTTTGTAGGTCGTCCCTTTCTCTGGGCTGATGTTTTCTGGCGCTGCGATAAGAAGCTGCATATCCAGACGGTCACACAATTCAAACAACGTCGCGATCGATTTTGTATCCAGACGCGCTGCTTCATCCAAGAAAAGCAAACGACAAGGTACAATGTCTTTGCTGCGCAAACGGCGTGATTCTTCTTCCCAGCTCTGAACAACCATCAGTAGGATTGACTGACCAGTACCGATCGCCTCACCTGTTGATAGCGCGCCAGATTCCGCTTGCAACCAGCCATCTGTACCACGGTTCACTTCTACACTTAGCTCTAGGTAGTTACGGTAATCCAATAACTCTTCACCCAAAACCTGAGGAGAACGTTGACCCATATCGATGTGTGGGTTCACGCGTTGGAACAGTTTCGCCATTGCTTCAGAGAAGGTAAAGCGAGTCGATTCAAACAGATCTTTATGCTGCTCTTGTTGTGTCGCTAAACCATTCAGTAGTACTTCGTGACTTTCGCGGATCTTCACGTTTAGACGTACGCCCTTCACCTGACCGAACGAGATGTTCGACAAGCCTTGGTTTAGCATACGGATACGGTTTTGCTCACGCTGAATCGTCTTCTTGATGATGCTTGCTACTGACTCAGAGCTGATCGCTAGGCGGTTTTCACGTTGCGTTAGCTCTTCCGTTAGACGTGCCAGCTCTACTTCCATCTCTTCGATCGCTTCGACTGGATCATCAGTACGGATGATATCTTGACGAATACGCTCACGAAGATGTTGGTAAACCGCGATGTAGAACAGAACCTTACGCTCTGGACGTGCATTGTCTTCTGATAGGCGCAGCGCATCACGAAGATCATCGTTGTTCGCAACCGCTAGACGTAGCGCACCCAATGATTTATCCGACATTGAACGCAGTTCATCCGCTGACATGTAAGCCAGTTCACGTTTGTGTAGACGACGCTCAACATCGTTCTCACGCGCTAGGCGAAGTACTGAGCACCAGCCTGCTTTCGCGGCAACCACGAACGTACGCAGCTCAACGTATTCTTTCTGAACTTTCTTCAGACGTTTCGCCAAACCCTTCATTTCTAGCTCAGTAGAAGTAATGGTACGTTCGTATTCACTCTTACGGCCACGAGACGTATGCAGACGCTCATGCAGCTCGTCACGACGACGCATTGCACGTTCTTCTGAACCTTCGTCTGCGTTAACACCAAACTCTTGCAACTCTTGTTTGAACTCTTGAACCGTTTCAAGCTTCGCTTGGTGTGAACTCTTCAGAGACGCTAGCACTTGGTTGTATTGGTTCATTTGACCTTGCGATTGCTTCAACTCTTCACGAGAGCGTGTGCGCATCTGCTCCGCTTGAACCAATTTCGCTTTTAACTGCTCACTCAATTCGCTGCTCTTGTTCAGTAAGTCTACTGAGTCTGAGTAAGCGAAGTAGTGACGACGTTCAACGAGATCTGAGAGTGCAAAGATTTGCTTCTTAAGATCTTGCAGCTGTTGGTCTGCCGCTTTGTATTCCGCTTCTAGCGCATCGAATTGCTCTGGGTCAGCATCTAGGGCAACTGCGACTTTTTCCAGTTCCGCCACCGCTTTCGCGTGGTTGGTTAGGAACGCTTTTGCTTCTGAAAGTTGGGAGATTTTCTCTTCCAACTCATCAAAGCGTGCTTGCAGCGACTCATCTTCAATCAGCGCCATGTTTGGTGCTAGCTTGTCTAGAGAAGACAACGCTTGCTTGCTGGTTTGAAGCTGAGAACGTTGTTGTTGCTCTTTTGCATCCAGATCAGCCAGTACGCGAGCGATTTGGTTACGCTTGTCGCGAATGGTCGCCAATGCTTGCTCTGGGTCAGCTTCGAATGCTACTTGAATGTGGCTTGCCACAAACTGGTTGAACGCTTGGAACAGACGCTGCATTTTTTGCGAATCGAATGCTGCTTTCGCGTGCTTCTCAACCACTTCTTCACGTTCATTGCGTAGTAGCTCTAAACGTTGCTCACGTGCTGCACGGCCAAACAGAGGGATTTCAGGCAAGCGAGAGTAACGCATTTGACGGTCGTTCATGCGAACGCAAACCGCGCCTTCTAGCTCTTCTGCGTCGAATGAGCTGTCATCAAAGGCATCGATGTCACCTTCAATGATGTACAAGTCTTCTGGACAGTCGTCTAGCTCTACCAGTTTTTCTTCGATACCAGATAGATCAGAAACGACGATAGCGTGACGAGCCGGACCGTACATCGCACTGAAGTAAGGCGCGTCATCAATCGTGATGTCATCGTAGATCTCAGACAGCAATACACCGCCTAGTGTATCTGCCAAACCTTTCAGACGAGGGTCGTTTGAACCACCAGGAGAAGCAAGACGCTCAATCTCAGTATCAAGCTGACTACGACGCTCTGCCAGTTTATCTTTCGCCAGAGAAAGGGTTTTCTCTTTCTCAAGCACCACTTGCATTTGGCTCATGACCGACTGGCTATCTTCTAGCTCAGCGCCACTTTGCTCACGCAGTTTTTCTAGTGCATCGTTCGCCGCAATCCACGTTGGTGCAATGGCTTCTAGCTTGTTGATTTCCGCCGCTGCATCTTGCTCTAGACGACGCTGTTCGCTGCGTTGTTCACGCACGTCTTCTTGCGTCATCTCTAGCGAGTCGATTTGCATCGCATGACGTTCACGCTCTTGCTCAAACGTGATTTCGTCAGTCAGTTCAACATGGAACTGCTTTTGGTATTCGTTAACGAGCTCACGTGCTTGACGTTGCTGGTTAAGGCTACGCTCAAGGTCACGGTGCTGTGCACGCCATTGTTGTTCGTTTTGCGCGACTTGCTGAGATTCACGCGCTTTCGCAATTGCGGTTTTCGCATGTTCAGACGCGTATTTACGCTCAACTTGACCAACGATGCTTTGTACTAGTTTAAGCGCCGTTTCGAATTGCTCTGCTGCTGCAGAAGACATATCCAGTTTGTGCTTAACCGATAGCAACGCATTGGTGCTTTCTGATTCTTTGCTCTTAAGCTCAGAGACAAGCGCTTGTGCCGATTCTGCCGTTAGGCTGTCATCGCTAAGTAGTTGCTTCGCTTTTTCCAGCGCTTGAACCGCTTGTTGGTATTGAAGGGCACGAGTTTGTTGAACGTCGAGTGCTTGTTGGTAGTCCGCCAACTGCGTCTTAAGGCTATCCACCTCTTCTTCCGCAACGGTCGCTTGCTCTTCCACCATCATCACGCGTTCTTGCGCTTCTTCCACTACCATCATCTGTTCTTCAAGACGCTCACTCAGCTCTTCAAGATCTTCTTGGTAGCGTTCGATCTTCTCTTGCTGACGCAGTGCGTTTTGCACCAGTTGCAAGTGGTCAGAAGCCGCTTGGTAATCTTGCTCTAGCGCAGATTCCGACTCGATCAACAGTTCTAGTTCTTCTTGAACACGGTTAAGCAGGTTGTTTTGCTCAACGAGAGTTTCACGAGAACCGAACAGCTCTGAACGCAATGACAGCGTTTTATCCAGCTTATTGCGACGATCGTTCGCGTGACGCATGTAGTCCGCGGCCACGTAGTTAGTCGACTCTGTGATCAAGTGTTTGAACAAGTCACGGTCTGCTTGCGTGGTTTTGATCGCTTCTAGCGTCATGCGGTTTTCACGCAGTGCTGATTCCATATCTTGGAACGCTTTCTTCACGCCGCCGTTTTGTGGCAGAAGGTAGTCACGTAGCGAGCGTGTAATCGCACTTGAGATACCACCGTAAAGCGATGCTTCGATCAGGCGGTAGAATTTAGAGCGGTCACCAGAGTTACGCAGTTTCTTCGGAATCACACCGAATTCAAACATTTGCGCGTGGTAATCCACAATAGAAGAGAACGCTTTGAATTGAACGCCCTCAAACTCGGCGATCGATTCTTTTACTTCGTTGATTTGACGAACACGAGCTTGAGTCGCAGATACGCTTTCAACCAAGATATCCGTTGGTTTCACATGGCTTGGAAGACCTTGGATAACAAACGGTTTGATGTCTACTTTTTTATCACGACCCGCAACTTGCTGCAGTTTTACTGCAAACAATAGACGTTGGTTACGTGAGTTCACCACGTCCAGCGCCGCGTAACACGCGCCCGGTTGTAGCTTACCGTACAAACCTTTGTCGCGAGACGACTGGCTGCTGCCTGCTTCTGTCGTGTTACGGAAGTGCAGTAGCGTTTGGTCAGGAATCAGTGCGGTGATGAATGCCGCCATAGTGGTTGATTTACCTGCACCATTACCACCTGATAGCGTGGTGACCAGACCATCGATGTCAAACGTACGGGCAAAGAAGCCGTTCCAGTTGACCATGGTCAGCGATTGGTATTTACCGCGTTCAATCATGCTCATGCTTCACCCTCTTCTTTAATTTCTTCTTGGGCTTGGTCGTCTTGTTCTTCTTCAGACAATAGGCTGCCTTGACTTGGTTCCTTAGTGTGCACTACCGCTTCGCCATCACGGATCAGACGCAACTGTGCTTCACGCACATCATCGCCAACACGTACATCAGCACCAAAACGGAATACCGCTTCGCTGATGCTGAATTTACCCGTTTCACCGATGTTGATGATCATTCCTAGGCGGCGCAGACGACGAAGTGACGTACGTACTTTTTCAAACAGCTTTTCTTTATCAAGGTCAGAACCGGTTGCACGGTTCGTCACTAGCTTCATCAGCTTGTTTTCATCTGCTAGTGCAAGCAGTTCGTCGTATAACTCTTGGTTAGTGAAGATGCCTTCGTGCGCAAGACGCTCCGGGCTTAGGTAAAGGAAACACAGTACCTTACCCACCAGCATATCCAGCTCAGAAAGGACACTACGACCAATCAAAGAAGTAGAACGTGGGCGAAGGTAGAAGAAACCTTCTGGCGCTTTCACCAATTCGGTGTTGTAACGCTGGTAAAAAGAAGAAAGCTCAAGTTCGAAATCCGACAACAACGCGTGGTTGTCTAGATCTTCACTTGAAACATGGCGCCCTGCTCGAAGCATGCTATCTAGCGCTGGGAACAGAGGGTTAGAAATTGCTTTTGCCAGATTATCTGACATGTATTCATTAGTATCGGTCGATGACATTCGCTTGTACCTTTGCCCCAAATTCGTTGATTGCTTTCCAGTCTGGCTGAATGGCTTGATAGTCGGATTCTGAATAACCCAGACGAACCGCCTGATCAACGACAATGCGAGCTAAATCAAAGTGATGAGTGTATGGGTGCTGTGCAAGGTAATCTCGCAGAACCACGCTCAAGTCGATTGGTGTGCCTTGATCTTTATGCGCTTTCAGCATGTCACCAATTCGCTCTGCCAACTCATCATTGACTTGTTGAAACTCTTCGTATTCCACTTCCATCGGAACTTGGCCAGTGACTTCGTCATCACGTAGTACCAAAGCTTCGTCACGAAGGTCAGAAAGCCTTTCCGCATCTGCATAAGTCAGATACCAAGGCATATCGAAGTAATCTTTCATGGATTGACGCAAACGCGAGCTAAATGCACGGTTCTTATCCATATCGATAGCGGTACGGATGAACTTGTGCACGTGTCGGTCATAACCAATCCAAAGGTCGATCGCTTGCTGGCCCCAGCTGGTAATTCGGTCTAGCTTCATTTGCAGACCAAACAACGCTTCATCGATGAATTCAAGTTCAGGGTCACCGTAGACGATCTCTTGGATATCTAGGATCTGAGTTTGCAGTTCATCACTGGCAGCTTGCAGCGTATCTTGAAGTTCACGCAACGTGCTGGAGGTTTCTGACAGTAGCGCTTCACAGTTGTTGATCGCTTCACGCCAGTCTTTGTTAAGCAGGTCTGCAATCTGTTGTTTCACAGACTGTTGCTGCTCATCCATCACACGTTGGTTAAGGTCGATTTGATCGAAGATTTCGCCTACAGAATATTTCAAAATTCCGTAAACGTTTTTCTTCCAGTGGCCCGGAGTGCCACCTTTTTGTGCTGCTTCAATCGCTTTTGCCATTTCATCCGCTACCATCGATAGCTGAATAGAAAGACGCAGTTTCGAGAACTCGCGATGACGCACGTAATAATCGGTGATTCCTATCGCTAATGGCGACAAGCGGTAAATGCTCGCTCCGTCAGTAATCTCACTGACAAAACGGCTCATAAGACGCTGCTTAACCATCTCGTTGATGGCATTATTCGCGCGGAAAGCCGAAGCTTCGCCCGTCTCATCAAATAGTCGAGTGACGATGGCAAATGCGTCGTGCAATTCACCTTCACCCAATTCTTCATCGAACCTTTCATTACTTAGTACGGCGATGGCAATCAAAAACGCCAGTCGCTCAGTGGTCAGGTTCAACGAGAAATCGTGCTGCTTAACCCAGCCAACCAACTCATCGATTGGTTGCTCTGCAGCATTGAGAGTCATCTCACTCATCGTTATTCCTGTTTATCGTTCTTCTTAGCCCACACGTGGATATAGCGGCCTAATGAGAGGTATGGCTCTTGTCGACAAAGTTGTTTTTCTAGCGCCAACACATCTTCAAACTCGTAATCGCCCATGTATTCCATATTACCTATGTAATCACTAAAGGAACGAATACCAGATTTACCACAAATACTAAAACCAGAATCTTCTATCCATTGATAGACCTCTTCGGGTTTTAGGCCTTTTTGTGGCTGTAGTTTAAATCTTTTCCGATGAGGCATGCCGTCTAAAATATGAGGAATGTTGCCACAAACCACATTTTTATAGACTAAGCCGTGGTGGTTATAGAACATAACCGATGCAATGCCCCCCGGTTTGACCTGCTCCAATACCGTTTCGAGTGCCGTTTTTGGATCAACGAGCCACTCCATCACAGCATGGAACATGACAAGATCCACCTGCGCGTCCATATGCTCGCCAATGGATTGGACAGGTGAATGAATCAGGCGATACTGCTCAAGCAAACCGTTTTTTTCAATATCCTGTTTCGCTAGTTGCAGCATTTCCGAAGATAGATCACATAAAGCGACGTGATGTCCGAGCTTAGCAAGCTTTTGCGACAATTGTGCTAAGCCACCTCCGGCATCAAGTACTTGGAGGGCTTGATGGTCGGCGTCTAATTCACTTAGAATCTGTAGAAAATCTTCCCACACAATGATTTGGCGGATCTCCCCTTTATCGGAGCCGTAAATATTTTTTGCAAATTTGTGGGCGATATCGTCGAAATTGCGGTCTTCTGTCACTTCTGCTGAGTTATCATAACGGATTGTGCCGCTATTCTGGCACAAGGAAAGCAGGAATAAAGAGGGTTATCCTCATTTTTATTATCAATTGATGTTTTTTCGGACTATTTATGTATGTTTGAGCTGAAAAAAGTAATGTCAGCCTTGCTGATGCCATTACCAGCATTGCTACTGATAGGCTTGTTAGGTCTTGCTCTCATCAGTTTTACCACTAAACGTAAAACCGGCTGCTTTGTTGTTCTTTTCTCTTTTGTTGGCATCTTCCTTGTTGCCTTCCAACCCGTTTCAACCAAGCTTCTTATGCCTCTAGAACGCGAGTACAAAGCGTTTTTGCCGGTTTCTGGCACTGTGGACTACGTTATGGTTCTTGGTAATGGACACGTGGTAGATGATGAAATACCACCAACGTCTCAACTGAGCCGTACCGCTTTAATGCGTTTAACTGAGGGTATTCGTATTTTGCGTATGTACCCAGGTGCGAAGTTAATCCTTTCCGGTTACGCAGGTGGCTCTGAAATCAGCCATGCTCGTATGATGGCAAACGTAGCGCTTTCCCTAGGTGTCGCAAAATCCGATATTATTTTATTAGAGGATGCCAAAGATACTTGGGAAGAAGCACGCCAAGCTGCCGCGTTTGTTAAGCAGAAAGACATTGTTTTAGTGACTTCAGCCAGTCACATGAAGCGTGCTCTTTATGAATTCAACGCAGCGGGCATTAAGCCAATCCCAGCGCCAACGAACTTTATGGCGATCGATGATATCGAACAACCTTGGCAAAAGTACGCGCCAAAAGCTCGCTACTTAGAGCAAACTGAGCTGTATTGGCATGAATACCTTGGCGGGTTATGGCAAAAACTGCGTGATAACGTAGGTCAAACACCGATGGTTGAAGTTGAAGATCCTGAAGTGGCGCAGCCATAGAAGGCTTACCAATCGCAGATGAAGTCCATCATCGCTAAATTGCAGACACAAAAAAGGAGAGCCTATGCTCTCCTTTTTCTTTGTCGCTATGAATTAGTCACCCGCGAACATGTAGCCTTCACCATGAACCGTCACAAAGATTTGTGGGTTCTTCGGATCAAACTCCATCTTAGCGCGCATGCGTCGAATCAGTACGTCGATAGTACGATCGTTTGGCGCATCCACTCGGTGGCTGATCATATTCAAAATACGCTCGCGGCTTAGTACCTGATTTGGGTACGAAGACAGTGCCACCAATAGCTCATATTCCGCTTTGGTTAGTTTCACTGGTTCACCATTACGGCTAAGAGCACGGCGTTGAATATCAAACGTCCACTCACCGAAACGTACAATGTGTTCTTCATTAGTATCGTTCGCGATTTTTTGTGAACCATTGCGAGCTGCAGAAATGCGCCACAGCAAGTTCTTAACGCGAACCAATAATTCCCTTAGTTCAAAAGGCTTTGTCACATAATCGTCTGCACCCATTTCTAGGCCAACGATTTTGTCAATGCTATCCGTGCGTCCTGTCACTAATATGATGCCGATATCTGATTGGCTGCGTAATTCACGCGTAAGCATAAGACCGTCTTCACCGGGCAGGTTAATATCCAGCATGATAAGGTCCACATCACCACCTTGAAGCACTTCGCGCATTTCTGCACCGCTTTCTGCTTCACTGACTTTGTAGCCTTCATTTTGGAAGTAGCCCGCAAGCTTACTACGAGTTACAACATCATCTTCTACGACTAATACGTGATAGCTCATTTACACCACTTTCTGTCTTTTTTATTTTCCAAGACGTATTCTATTCATAACTAGTAACATTTCTAGTCATAGATACATTAAAAAGCAAGATTTTGCGATTTTATTGATTCAAAGCAAGCTTATTTACAGCCATTCATAAACCGGCACATTTTCCCATAATGGATAACAATTATAGTTACTGCTATTCATCTTAATTGTTTACACTTAGGGAATAACCATTCAGGAGCAAAAAAATGCAAGAAGTGAAAGCTTTTAACGAGAAACGCGCAGAAATCTATTGGTGGTTTTCTAGCCTGTTCGCAAAAGAACTAACAGAGAAAGAACTAGAAAGCTACCACAGTGTTGACATTCGAAGCTTTTTGGCTGGCCTTGGTGAAAATGAGTCATTAAAACCAGCTGTGGATACCCTTGTTGATGCACTTAACCGCCTACAGGATCGTGAAGACGCGCAACTTGAATTGGCTGCAGACTTTTGCGAGCTTTTCCTGAAAACAGAAAAGCACGGTGCACTGCCTTACGCATCTATGTACATCGGTGAATCTGGTCTTTTAAATGACAAGCCAGCAGAAGAGATGGAAAAACTGATGGCCGATTTTGGTGTTCAGGTTGATGAGAACCTGAAAGAGCCAGCGGATCACTTAGCGGTTGAACTAGACTTCTTAGGTAACATGATCATTCGTTCTAACGAATTAGAACAAGACAAACACATGGAAGAAGCGTTCGAGAAACAGAACGACTTAATCCAAAAGCATCTTATGTCTTGGTTGCCACAGTTTGCTGCGAAATGTAAGCAATTCGACGAATTTGGTTTCTATGTAAGCGTTGCGCAACTATTAATTGCATTTTGTAAACTGGACAGCACCTACCTTCTTGGTGAATAATTGCCGCCAATTTCAGGGAGCTCGCAAGCGGGCTCCCTATTTTATTCGTTAATTTTTAATCTAGCACATAGAAGCCCTTTCCATTTAGCAGTTAAAATGTGACCTCAATAGCGCAAAACACCTGCTGAAAATATTGCTAGTGTGCCCACATCAGTCTAAAATGTGAGCGCAAACGATTAAATACGACTTATATGTAAACCGCTGAAATATGGCGGTTTTTGTGTTTTATTAACAAGATTGCTGACCAATTCCTCACTTATATAAGTAAGGAACATGAGATTCAGCAACAAATGTTGCTACAAACCTTTTTATACCGATTTCGGAACAACCGCTGCCTAATTAATTGAACCTTAAACTTCAGATATGGTTCAATTCGCGCAACATACTAAGCGTAAGGTTGTATTCACTACGGTATTCAGTAGCTCGATACAGGACATCATTTATGGCCACTATAAAAGACGTTGCTCGCTTAGCCGGCGTTTCTACCACAACAGTTTCGCACGTAATCAACAAAACGCGTTTTGTTGCTGAAGCAACCCAAGAAAAAGTAATGAAAGCGGTTGATGAACTAAATTACGCGCCAAGTGCAGTTGCACGTAGCTTGAAGTGTAACTCAACTCGCACTATCGGTATGTTGGTAACGCAATCGACTAACCTTTTCTTCTCAGAAGTTATCGACGGCGTTGAGAGCTATTGTTACCGTCAAGGTTACACGCTGATCCTATGTAATACTGGCGGTATCTACGAAAAGCAACGTGACTACATTCGCATGCTAGCGGAGAAACGTGTAGATGGCATTTTAGTGATGTGTTCTGACTTAACGGAAGAGCTAAAAGAGATGCTTGACCGTCATTCAGATATCCCGAAAGTGGTGATGGACTGGGGTCCAGAGAGTTCGCAAGCTGACAAGATCATTGATAACTCTGAAGAAGGTGGCTACATCGCAACAAAATATCTGATCGACAATGGTCACACTGATATTGCTTGTTTGAGCGGTCACTTCGAAAAAGCCGCGTGCCAAGAACGCATTGCAGGTTACCGCCGCGCAATGGCAGAAGCAAACTTAGCAGTAAATGAAGATTGGGTACTTGAAGGTAACTTTGAGTGTGATACTGCCGTACTTGCTGCTGACAACATCACAGCAATGGACAAACGCCCGACTGCCGTTTTCTGTTTTAACGATACCATGGCGCTTGGTTTGATGAGTCGCTTGCAGCAAAACGGCATCAAAGTACCAGAAGATATCTCTGTCATTGGTTACGACAACATCGAGCTAGCAGAGTACTTCTCGCCACCGCTAACGACTATCCACCAGCCAAAACGTCGTGTTGGTAAGAATGCGTTTGAAATTTTGCTAGAACGCATCAAAGACAAAGAACATGAAAAACGCATTTTCGAAATGCAGCCAGAAATTGTTGTTCGCAACACAGTTAAGAAACTGAACTAAGCGGCATCGAAGTTTTATAAAGCGCTCGTAAGGGCGCTTTTTTATTGCCTAAAAATAACATTCCAAAAACATTTCAGAATATAAATACCTCCCCTCATTTAGATAAGTTGCTGTTTTAATTGGGCGTAGTCCATTTCCTACATCAACCTTTTGTATGACAAGGGACCGTTCCCAAATATGAAACCAAACACATCAAAAAATCACTATTAACTGAACCAAGATCACACTTTCATGTTTGAAACGTGATGTTAATTCAATATACGAAGTATTCTCAAAGTGTCACGCACAGGGCAAACCATTCGAAAGGGTGGGACGCAAAGCCTCCGGCCTGAACCATCTTATTAGATGGAAGGTAGCGGGGTTACCGATGGCAAATATGCATTAAGTGAGTTTACCCTTTAATGACATTGTGTCTGCATGCATTTGCTAATCTCTCGGACCTGATTTTTGGTGGCGTAATATTAATTACACCGAGATAACACATCATGGATAAACCGATACTCAAAGACTCAATGAAGCTGTTTGAGGCACTTGGTACTATCAAGTCGCGCTCAATGTTTGGTGGCTTCGGGCTTTTCGCCGATGAAACGATGTTCGCACTAGTTGTAAACAATCAACTTCATATTCGAGCAGACCAACAAACTTCATCTGACTTCGAGACTCAAGGACTAAAACCGTACGTCTACAAGAAACGTGGTTTCCCAGTGGTCACGAAATACTATGCTATTTCTGATGATCTATGGGATTCAACGGATCGCTTGATTGATGTTGCAAAGCAATCTCTTGAGACTGCTAAGCAAGAAAAAAAACAGCAAGCGAGCACCAAGCCTAATCGATTGAAAGACCTTCCAAATCTACGCCTAGCAACTGAACGTATGTTGAAGAAAGCAGGCATCGACTCTGTCGAGCAATTAGAAGAAGAAGGTGCCTTAAGCGCATACAAAGCAATCCAAGATACGCATGCCTCTACGGTAAGCCTTGAGTTGTTGTGGGCGTTAGAAGGTGCAATCAACGGCACCCATTGGAGCGTCGTCCCTCAGTCTCGCCGAGAAGAACTGATGAGCGCATTGTCTTAACGCGCACTATCAGCATGACATTGAGTAAAAACCGCAGTTTTCATACTGCGGTTTTTTTTTTGAAATTTTTTCTTCTCTTATTCTGTCTTATTATTTAAGAAGCCAAATGGAGTAATTACGATGAATAAGAAACTGATTTTAGGACTGATCCTGCTCGCAACCATCCTCTTTTTAGGAGTGAATTTTGGCCAGTATCTCACCTTAGAAAATGCCAAAGCACAACAAGCAGCACTAAATACGTTCATTGACCAAAACTTTGTGTTTGCTGCGGCGACCTACTTCTTGGCTTACATCGCAATCACCGCTTTCTCTATTCCAGGAGCCGCCGTTGTTACCCTGCTCGGCGCCGCCCTATTTGGTTTTTGGACCAGTTTATTATTG
The DNA here is from genome assembly GCF_002887615.1 of Vibrio jasicida 090810c. Taxonomy (NCBI): domain Bacteria; kingdom Pseudomonadati; phylum Pseudomonadota; class Gammaproteobacteria; order Vibrionales; family Vibrionaceae; genus Vibrio; species Vibrio jasicida. Next base: position 1,127,231 of record NZ_CP025792.1, read on the forward strand.
GTGTCTTTTGCTAGCACCATCGGCGCAACAATTGCTTTCTTAAGCAGCCGCTACTTATTACGTGAATGGGTACAAAGTAAATTTGGTAATAAGTTAAATGCCATTAACCAAGGTGTAGAAAAAGACGGAGCGTTTTATTTGTTTTCACTGCGTTTGATCCCAGTATTCCCATTTTTCTTGATTAACCTCTTAATGGGGTTAACACCGATGTCTATCAGCCGCTTCTATTTAACAAGCCAAATCGGCATGCTGCCTGGTACTGCCGTTTACTTAAATGCGGGCACTCAACTAGCCACTATCGACAGTCTTTCAGGAATTGTGTCACCAACCGTATTAGCATCATTTGCTCTGCTTGGTTTGTTCCCTATTATCGCTAAATGGGTTATGAATAAGGTCCGCCCTGCTCAAGTTCAAAATGGAAATGCCTAATGAAAATCTTCATCGCTAAAAACCCTGCGGAAGCTCATATCGTTTGTGAGCTCCTCAAAACCGAACAGATTCACTGTGAAGTAAGAGGCGAAGGTATGTTTGGGTTGAAGGGAGAGTTGCCCTTCAGCGATGATACAGACCCGTATGTTTGGCTTTTACATCCGGAACAGCAGTTGAAGGCGTCTGCGATTGTCGAAGACTATCGACAACAAACAGAGCTTACTTACCAAGACTGGCAATGCCCGCAATGTGCAGAGAAGAATGAGGGACAGTTTGGTGCTTGTTGGCAATGTGGATATCAAATAGGGGAGCTATGATGGCTCCCCTATCTTTTTAGATCGGTTCTCAAATCTATTAAGCCGCTAGACTTTGCTGCTTAATAAACTCAATAGAGTGTTGATTGAAATCTTCTGGACGTTCTACGTTGCACACGTGGCCACAATTTGGAATTTCACGTAATGAGCTTAGCTTATGCACTGCAACCATTTCTTTTACTGGCTTAATGAACATGTAGTCTCTATCCCCCATTAGGTACAGCGTCGGAATAGGCAACTCTTTATCTTTAAAATACTTCATTAACGGATTTACATCCGCCGCCAGTGTGAACCAACGCTTAAACTCTTTTTGGCATAACTTCTTTGCTTCACGAATAAACAAGTGACGAGATTCGCGTTGATTTTTTTGTGGCATAACGATGTAAGCAAAGAGCTTATACAGCCACATGTAAGGGAGGATGTGCTTTCCAAGATTACCGAGTTTAACTAAGATCTGAGAGCGAGTGTTTAAGCGCGTTACCGCCCCACCAAGCACCATAGAACTCACACGCTCTGTTGCCATTTCGGCAAGGTTACGCACAATAATTGTACCCAAAGACATACCAACAAAGTGTGCGGATTGGATCTTCAAATGATCCAGAACCTTTAAAATGTCCTGTGTCACCTCAGTAAAGGTATAACGACTTGTCATCAGTTCTTTGATCAACTGGTTTGACTTGCCGTGTCCACGGAGATCGATTAAGACCAAATTAAAGTGCTCTTTATAGGCCTTTAATTGTTTAAACCATATTGAAGAACTGCCACCAGCACCATGCACGAAAACGACCCACTCATTGCTGGTAGGGTGTAAATAGGTTTTATGGAATAGAAGTGGCTGAGTCATTTATCAGTTTGAAAAGCATTCTGTATGAAAAAGTGTGGGTAAATCCTACCACACTCCATAAGAGCAAAGTAATAAAGGCACCTAATTCGGTGCCTTTCGTTACACTTTTTAAAGATTTTGCGTCAATTTAACGCAGCCCTATACAGTTGCAAATACTCTTCTGCAGCTTTTCGCCAACAAAAGTCTTTTTGCATAGCATGAAGTTGTACACGTCTCACTTCTGTCACATTTTGTGCGTAAAGAAGAAGTGCTCTCAACATTGTCAGTAATAGACCTTGCGGTGTTGGCTCATAGAAAACGAAGCCCGTTGCATCAGCTGGATCCACATCGTAGTCATTCACGCTGTCTTTCAAGCCACCTACCCCACGAACGATTGGCAAAGTGCCATAGGCCATGCTGTAGATTTGGTTCAAACCACACGGCTCAAATTCAGAAGGCATTAAGAAGAAATCCGAGCCTGCCTCAACCAAATGTGCTAGCTCGTTATCGTAAGCCTCTACAAAAACAAACTTACTCGCAAATTGTGCGGCTACGTCTCTTAACTGTGCAGCAAGAACAGGATCACCAGTGCCAACAACGACGAGTTGAACATTATGCTTAAGGAAATCAGCTAATGCAGGCAGCAGGTAATGCACACCTTTCTGTTGCGTTAGACGACACACCATACCGAACATGGCGTTGTCTGATTCTTCAATCCCCAGCCTTTGCTGTAGCGCTTTTTTACATGCATTTTTGCCACGGACCATGCTTTGACGGTTCGCTTTGTAATTTAACGGAAGATTAGAATCGGTTTCAGGGTTCCATGTTCCGTAATCGCAACCATTTAAAATCCCAACAAGATCACCTGCGCGTTGCTGGAATTCCCACGCCATACCATGGCTGCCAAGTTCTGTTTTAAGCTCTTCAGCGTAGGTTGGGCTTACCGCATTGATTTTATCCGCGTTCATCACCCCTGCTTTGAGCATCGTGATGTGCGTTGCGCTTACCGCGGCATCAGGAACATTTCGACTGTGAAATTCAGGTAAACACTGGACGTCATCGTAGCTAAATACCCCTTTAAAGACTGCGTTGTGAATGGAAATTACACTGCGAGTCTTGGCAAAAAATGCTTCATTACCATAACGATGTTTAAGCAAAAATGGGACTAAACCAGTATGCCAATCGTTGGCATGCACAATATCTGGTTGAAAACCAAGTTTTGGCAACATATCTAGACACGCTGCACTAAAAAACGCGAAGCGCTCACCGTTATCCGTGTAAGCTTGGTTATTTTCAGCGTACATTGACGGACGATTGAAATACGGAGGGCAATCAATCAAATAGACCGGATTATCACCAAGGTTTAGCTTCAACACTTTGTATGCCGTATACGGCCAGTGCGCTAACTCGGTAACTAATTCCAACTCGGCGTCCGCTAGTCGCTCGATAGCTGTGTAAGCTGGAATTGTAATTCGTACATCCTGCTGAAGGTTTTGAAGGGCTTCTGGCAGTGCCTTGGCTACATCAGCCAAGCCACCACTCTTTATCAGTCCTTCGACTTCAGACGCTACAAACAGTACAGACAAATTGTTAGTAGCCAACTCTTGCTCCTTTTGGAATCACAACAATGCCATCTTCTGACACGTGGTAGTGCTTTTTATCTTCTTGTAGATTTACACCAATTTGCGTACCAGGTGCAATGTCGGCATCCTTGTCTACAATCACGCGACGAAGTACACATCCTTCACCGACCTTAACATCACCAAGTAAAATACTTTGGCTGATGTCACACGCAGAAGCGATGTTGCTGCGGAAACCCAGTACCGATTTTTCAATTCTTGAGCCTCGCACGTAACTCCCGTTACATACTAAGCTGTCGATGATTTGAACTCGGCCATTAACTGAGTCGGTAAACGTTGCAGGCGGCAATGGTGGGTAGTAAGTGTGCAGTGGCCATTTGCGGTTGTAGAGAGAAAACGGGGCGTCTTTTTCCAACAAATCCATATGAGCTTGCCAGTACGCGTCAATAGTACCGACATCACGCCAGTAAACTTCTTCTTTTTCACCAGTAATACGGTTTGTGCTGAAGTCATAAACAAACACGTCGCCACGTGGGAACATCTTAGGAATGATGTCTTTACCAAAGTCGTGTGAAGACGCTTCATTATCCGCATCTTCAATCAGCTCAGAAAATAGTGCTTGGGCTTCAAATACGTAGTTGCCCATGGAAACGAGTGCATGTTCTGGATCGCCCGGGATTGATTTAGGTTGTGCTGGTTTCTCTTCAAAACCGACCATACGACCTTCGGCATCCACTTCAATAACACCAAATTGCGATGCTTCACACAAAGGCATACGTAATGCTGAAACGGTCAACGATGCCTCTTTTTCTTTGTGGAAGTTCAACATCTGTTTGATGTCCATTTTATAGATGTGATCAGAACCAAAAATACAAACTTGGTCAGGCTCAGCAAGCTCCATAAAACGTAGGTTTTGATAGATAGCATCCGCCGTACCTTCATACCAACGCTTACCCGTACGCATTTGTGCTGGGATTGGGTCGATGAATCGATCGGTAATACCGTTGATGTTCCAACCCTTCTTCATATGATGGAACAAAGATTGAGACTTAAATTGAGTGAGGACATAAATGCGCATCAGATCCGCATTCACGAAGTTGTTCAAAGCGAAATCAATAAGTCGGTAACTTCCGCCGAAAGGGACCGAAGGTTTACTGCGGGATTCCGTTAAAGGTCTCAGACGAGAGCCTTCACCGCCAGCAAGAATCATTCCCAAAACACCAGCCATTCGTTGTTCTCCATATATAGTTATAGCTTGGAATTAGTGTTCGTTTGAGGTGAGCAGGACTCGGGGAGTCAAGCGAACACGTTAGTACATCCATACCGATGGGCTTCTCTGAGCTCTCGCGGTATAAACAAAAAAAGCTATTGCACATCCTCTATGCAGGCACCTTATTTATTTTTTATTCTCAGCACCAAATAGCAGCATACAGTTGCATTATTTGTGTAATAAGTTATCGAACTGGAACTAAATTACAATTTTAAATACGCCATTCTGTGTGACATACAGATGTTACTTACTCAAGACGATATCTTGATCACACAACGGGACGCAAACGATTACATTGTGAAAACAATTTACAAACCGATTGACTACACAAGTGCAGTTTTGCGACAGGATACGATGAAACTATGACCGGAAGATGAAAATAAAAATGCAGGGAGTTGAAGTGAGTCGTATTGATATAACTTATAAAACAGTAGGAATTTACGAAAAAAATAAGGCAGCGAATTCGCTGCCTTATTTCATTTGAACCATTAATTATGCTTTGGCTTTTTTACGTTTGTCGGTGATTTCCCATTTACCGTCAATGTAAAGTGCAGTCCAGCCACTTGGTTTGCCATCGTCTTCCGTTCGCACATAGTTCTCTTTGCTCTTACGGCTAAATCGAACCACTGTCGGACGACCATCAGGGTCAGCAACTGGCGCAGTCGTTAGGTACTTGAACTTCTCAGGCAAACGCTCTTCAAAGCGTGCTAGTTCTGACACTAACGGTGCACGAGTCTCACGCGATTTAGGGAAGTTACTTGCTGCCATGAATAAGCCAGAAGCACCATCACGCAAAACAAAGTACGCATCCGAGTTTTCGCATGGCAGTTCAGGGAAATGAACTGGGTCTTCTTTCGGTGGCGCAACTTCGCCATTTTTCAGAATCTTACGAGTGTTCTTACACGTTTCACTCGTACAATCCATGTATTTACCGAAACGACCGTTCTTAAGCACCATGTCAGAGCCACACTTGTCACACTCGACAACTGGGCCATCGTAGCCTTTCACCTTAAACTCGCCGTGTTCAACGATGTAGCCTTCACAGTTCGGGTTATTACCACAAACATGCATCTTGCGCTTATCGTCGATTAGATACGCATCCATCGCTGTTTCACAGATAGGACAACGCTTTTTAGCACGCAGTGCCGCTGTTTCAACGTCCTCTTCAAGAACATTGATGATACCGTCTTCATCACCCAAGTTGATCGTTGTCTTACAACGTTCTTTCGGTGGCAATGCATAACCAGAACAACCAAGGAATACACCCGTTGAAGCGGTACGAATACCCATTGGACGGCTACATGTCGGACACTCAATATCTGTCATCACAATGTGATTCAGCTTCATGCCACCTTCAGTTTCGTCTTGCTCTGCTTGTTCTAGGTCACCAGTAAAGTCAGTGAAAAAGTTATCAAGAACCGATTTCCACTTCACCTCACCTTCTGCGATTTGGTCAAGCTTTTGCTCCATACGTGCAGTGAAGTCGTAGTTCATTAGATCGTTGAAGCTATCATCTAGGCGGTCTGTCACGATCTCACCCATCTTCTCTGCGTAGAAGCGGCGTTGTTCAACTTTTACGTAACCACGATCTTGAATCGTAGAAATGATTGATGCGTAGGTTGAAGGTCGGCCAATGCCACGTTTCTCTAACTCTTTAACTAGAGCAGCTTCAGTAAAGCGCGCAGGTGGCTTTGTGAAGTGTTGTTTCGGGTCAAGAGACTCAAGGTTTAGCTTATCACCCAATTGGACCGCAGGAAGAATCGTGTCTTCATTTTTGCCCATTGGACGCTGAACACGAGTCCAACCATCGAACTTCAGAATGCGGCCTTTCGCTTTTAGCGTGTATTCCGCTGCTTTTACGCTGATGGTCGTCGAATCGTATTCTGCTGGTGTCATTTGACAGGCAACGAATTGGTTCCAGATCAACGAGTACAGTTTATGCGCATCTGCATCAACACCTTGTAGGTCTTCTGCTTTCACCGCAACATCGGAAGGACGAATCGCTTCGTGCGCTTCTTGTGCACCTTCTTTGCTGCCATAAGTTAATGGTTTAGCTGGAAGGTATTTGTCACCAAATTCTGAACCGATAAATCCACGAACCGCATCCACCGCCTCTGAACTCAGGTTTGTCGAGTCGGTACGCATATAAGTTATGTAACCCGCCTCATACAAACGCTGAGCGAGCATCATGGTTTTCTTCACACCGTAGCCAAGACGTGTACTTGCCGCTTGCTGTAATGTCGACGTAATGTAAGGCGCAGACGGTTTGCTCTTCGTCGGGCGGTCTTCACGCTTACACACTTCGTAGCTTGCGTTTTCAAGTACAGACATTGCAGCTTTAGTTTCAGCCTCATTCACAGGCTTAAATGCAGTGCCTTCTTTTTGCGCCACGAGCAACTTAAATGCTGTCTTATCTTTGGTATGAGTGTTTGCGTGAATATCCCAGAACTCTTCTGGAATAAATGCGTTAATCTCGCGCTCACGTTCAACCAATAGCTTAACAGCCACTGACTGCACTCGGCCCGCAGACAAACCACGCGCCACTTTCTTCCATAGCAATGGAGAAACCATGAAACCTACTACGCGGTCCATGAAACGACGTGCTTGCTGCGCGTTCACGCCATCCATATTCAATTCACCAGGAGTCTGGAAAGCTTGTTGGATAGCATTCTTTGTAATCTCGTTAAAAACTACACGTTTGTATCGCTCTTCATCGCCACCGATGATCTCACGAAGGTGCCATGCGATAGCTTCCCCTTCGCGGTCCAAATCGGTTGCGAGATAGACGTGATCAGCATCTTTGGCTAGTTTTTGCAGTTCACTAACGACTTTTTCTTTACCCGGAAGGATTTGATAGTTCGCTTCCCAGTCATGATATGGGTTAATCCCCATTTTCTTGATCAGAGCTTTACGGTCTTTTTCTTTTTTGACACGCGCTTTTTCTTCCGGGCTCATTCCTTTCGTAGAAATTGCCGCGGCTTTTTTCTCACCAGTGCTTTGACCGGCCGTAGGCAGATCACGCACGTGACCAACACTAGACTTAACAATAAAGTCTTTACCAAGGTATTTGTTTATCGTCTTAGCCTTGGCTGGTGACTCCACTATAACGAGCGATTTACCCATAACTGACTCTAACGTCCTTCATAATAATGCGGGTGAAAACTCCAAAAAGAGCCTACCCGCATAATGTTCTATTTCATTGCTTCTTTTTTTACTATTGTGCGAGATGAAAAGAAGATCAACTGCTTTTTTGAAATTCAGATCCGATTGGTTGACAATTCATCGCCTTTATACTTTAACAAGGCAGGGTTCTGCAAAAGGTCTTGAGCGGCATATACTAAGCAGGCAAAGTTTCTGCCCGCTAGTCGAATTCAATAAATTTTGTCTCTCATCACAAAATATTTTTTCTTTCGCTATCAGAACGTAACCTTAGATCATGACAGCGAAATAAGCATCATTAGCATATGAGAATGCTTTGCGGTTTTTCTTCTATATTAATGTGTGCTTTGTAGCAAACACGTAATCACAAATTTACCTCTGCAAAGCCACGGCAATTGTAGGTATACTGCGGCCAATTAAGTTTCATTGAATGACGAGAACGCTATGTCTGATAGAAAACACATTGAAAAATTCGACCTCCTGTTGATCGCAAACCAAATCATCCAAGAGCACGAGGATTTTATCGAAGGAATGCGTGCCACAAGCGTAGAAGAAAAAGACGATGTTTTGGTGTTTAAAGGTGAGTATTTTCTAGACGATAAAGGCCTACCGACCCCCAAAACCACTGCGGTATTCAATATGTTTAAATACCTAGCGCATCATCTTTCAAAAGAGTTCACACTAAGTAAATAAGCTTTTGAAATTTCATCAAAAAAGCCAGAGTATCCACTCTGGCTTTTTTCTTTCAATAAGTGAGTTAACAACTCAGTGCTTTCAACTTATCAAAGTAGTCAGGGAATGTCTTTGACGTACACTTAGGATCGTTAATCGTCACAGGTGTATCGCTTAGCGCCACCAGAGAAAAACACATCGCCATACGGTGATCATCGTAGGTGTCAATCGCCGCATGCGTAAGCTGTGGTACGGGCTTAACGATGATGTAATCCTCACCCTCTTCCACTTCTGCACCGACTTTACGAAGTTCAGTTGCCATTGCAGATAGACGGTCAGTTTCTTTTACGCGCCAGTTGTACACGTTACGAATCGCGGTTGTACCTTCAGCGAATAATGCAGTCGTTGCGATTGTCATTGCTGCATCTGGGATATGGTTGTAGTCCATATCGATGCCTTTCAATTGACCAACACGAGAAATGACGTAGTCTTCACCCCACTCGATTTCCGCACCCATTTTCTCCAGTGCGTCAGCGAATTGGATATCGCCTTGAATGCTGTTTTTACCAATGCCAGTGATTTTGACCTCACCACCTTTGATCGCTGCTGCAGCCAAGAAATAAGAAGCGGATGATGCATCACCTTCGACCAAAAAGTCACCCGGCGCAATGTATTGCTGACCAGCAGGAATAACAAACTCTTGGTAGTCGTTATTGATCACTTCTACACCAAACTGCTTCATGATATGCAGCGTGATATCGATGTAAGGCTTTGAAACCAATTCGCCTTCAATATTGATGCGAATTTCGCCCTCAGCCAAAGGCGCTGACATTAAAAATGCCGTTAAAAATTGGCTAGAAATCGAACCATCAATCGATACAGAACCAGATTTAAGACCAGTGCCGACGATTTTCAGTGGTGGGTAGTTTTCGTTTTCTAGGTAAGTAACGTCTGCACCAGCCGCTTGAAGGGCTGTCACTAGATGACCGATCGGACGCTCTTTCATACGAGGTTCACCAGTCAGAACATACTCACCATGTCCAAGGCACAATGCTGCGGCAAGCGGGCGCATCGCTGTCCCCGCGTTACCAAGAAATAGCTCTACTGGTTCAGAAACTGAAAATGGACGACCAAGACCTTCTACAACACATTCTGTTTTGTCTTCAGACAGTTGGTAATGCACACCAAGCTTGGTCAGTGCATTCAACATATGGCGAATGTCATCGCTATCTAGAAGGTTGGTCAAACGAGTCGTGCCTTTTGCAAGGGCAGCGAGAAGCAGAGCTCGGTTAGAAACGCTTTTCGATCCAGGAAGATTCACTTCCCCTTGAATTTTGTTGATAGGTTGTAACGTTAGGCTTTCCATTGAAAGTAGATAATCCTTTGTGCCCTCTTTCGATTTTATTAGAGAGCTAAACAATTCTTCGTGAATTCAGACTAACGAAAAAACCAACACAAAACCAGAGTAAATCCATGCTAATTTTTGAATAATTAGTCAGTTCAAAAATTAGTATGCTAACGTCAGCTTAATAAGCGATATCGACCCTTACACCGTCGTCAAAATATAGGATTCGCACATCGTCACCGCGGTTAAACAACATACTATTGTCCACGTCTTGAATCACATTAATTAGCTTGTTGCCGTCTACCTTGACCAGTAATTCAACCAATTTATATTCAACCGTATATTCGTAGTTATTACGGTTTTTGACCACGGCCGCACCTGCCAACGCGCCAACTGCGGTTGCGACTTCTTTACCTGTACCACCACCAAACTGGTTACCAACTAAGCCACCAATGGTCGCACCGAGTAGTGTTTCCCAACCGTTGCTTTGCGACTGTTTAACTTCTTGTTGAGTAATGTATCGCACAGAATCAACCTTGCCATACACCACTTGATTCACTGGTTTTGCGACATTTCTTTCATAAGCTGCATTGGCGAAAAATGGTAAAAACAGTATGATCCATGCCCATCGTTTTGCGCTAAGTATTGCTCTGCTCATATTTCATTCCTATAGGCTTTGATGTTGGTAAACTCTTCTTTATGGCTATTTATTTAACTGAACTTGATGACTCTTTTGCCTTCCCTTCTCCCTATGAGGCCCTACACGACCCAAATGGCTTGTTAGCATTTGGGGGCGATCTCAATCCTCAAAGGATCCTAACGGGTTACCATCAAGGAATCTTCCCTTGGTATGGGCCTGGAGAACCAATCTTATGGTGGAGTCCATCTCCGAGAGCGGTTTTTGACCCAGCAACTTTCACTCCATCAAAGAGCCTTAAAAAGTTTCAGCGTAAACAACAGTATAAAGTAACGCTAAACAATGCAACCGAGCACGTAATTGAATTGTGCGCTTCTACCCGTCCAGCGAAAGAAACATGGCTCAATCCGGAGATGCAAGCTTCCTATATTGCGCTTGCCAAGCAAGGACACTGCCACTCAGTAGAAGTATGGCACGATGATCAATTGGTCGGGGGGTTGTATGGTATCAGCGTCGGCCAACTTTTCTGTGGTGAGTCGATGTTCAGTCTCAAAGACAACGCTTCTAAAGTTGCATTGTGGTATTTATGCGAACATTTGGCGTCAAACCAAGGCCAATTAATCGATTGTCAGGTGATGAACCCTCACCTGCGATCCCTTGGAGCCTTTGAACTAGAGCGTGACGATTTCGTACAAACACTACTATCTTTAAGGGATAAGAAAATTAATTTGGAAACGTTCGAACCACAAACTTTGCAAGGCGCTGAATCATGAGCACGGATCTTCAACAAATTCGTATCGGGTTGACCAACAATCACCCATGCAGCTACCTACCGGAGCGCCAAGAGCGCGTCGCAGTTGCGCTAGATCCTAGTTTACACAGCGCCCAGAACTACCAAATACTCATGGCCAATGGGTTTCGTCGCAGTGGCGACACGATTTACAAACCTCACTGTGAGCAGTGTAATGCTTGTCAGCCGATAAGGATTGCTGTGCCCGATTTCATCCATTCTAAAAGCCAAAAGCGTTTATTGAACAAAGCGAAGACCATTCAATGGGAAATGAAATCTGAGCTCGATGATGCATGGTTCGATTTATACAGTCGATATATTTGTAAACGCCACAAAGATGGCACTATGTATCCACCGAAAGAAGATGAGTTCGCAAGATTTGCGCAAACGACTTGGTTGAAGACGGGTTTTCTCCATTTATATACGGATTCTGGGCAATTAATCGCCGTCGCAGTTACCGACATAATGGAGAATTGTTCAAGCGCCTTTTACACCTTCTATGACCCTGATTTTTCCTTATCTCTCGGTACGTTAGCTGTGTTGTATCAGATTGAGTTTTGCCAGCAACAGAACAAACATTGGCTTTATTTGGGCTATCAAATCGATGAATGTCCGGCAATGAACTACAAAACTCGCTTTCAACGACACCAAAGGCTAGTAAATCAGCGTTGGCAAGGGTAGAATACGCCCCAACTTTACATAATTACTGTTTAGCGGCAAAATAAGCGCGCTAATACCGCCTAATTTCTAAAGAGGATTAAATGGCTAAAGAAGACGTAATTGAGATGCAAGGCACTGTGCTTGACACTCTACCAAACACTATGTTCCGCGTTGAACTTGAAAACGGTCACGTTGTGACTGCACATATCTCTGGCAAGATGCGTAAGAACTACATCCGTATCCTTACTGGTGATAAAGTAACTGTAGAGATGACTCCATACGACCTATCTAAAGGCCGCATCGTCTTCCGTGCTCGTTAATCTCTGATTTTCGAATACAATAAAAAACGGAGCTCAAAGCTCCGTTTTTTATTGTCTGTTTTTTGCTCTCAATACCAAGCTTACTTTTGGGAGTTTCAATACACTCCACAGGCTTGCTCCATTCTTGCAAACACAAAAAAGCGCACACCTAGGCGCACGCTTTTAACATAGATTTCAACAGAGAATTAGTGAAGTGCTGCTTCTTTCTCGCTTAGGTATTCAAACTTAAGCTCGTCTTTCACAAGCGTTACTCTCACTGTTCCACCATCTACAAGTGAGCCAAACAACAGTTCATTTGCCAGAGGTTTCTTAAGCTGCTCTTGGATAACACGCCCCATAGGACGAGCTCCCATCGCTTTGTCATAGCCTCTATCCGCCAACCAATGGCGAGCGTCTTGAGACACTTCCATTGATACGCCGCGAGCATCTAATTGTACTTGAAGCTCAACAATGAACTTATCAACAACTTGATGAATGACTGTTTCGTCTAGGCTATTGAACCAAATGATATTATCTAGACGGTTACGGAATTCAGGTGTGAACACCTTCTTAATTTCCGCCATCGCGTCATGACTGTGGTCCTGTTGGATCAGGCCGATCGATTTCTTCTCAGTTTCAGCTACACCAGCATTGGTTGTCATAACAAGGATCACGTTACGGAAATCCGCTTTGCGACCGTTATTATCTGTTAGCGTACCGTTATCCATGACTTGCAGCAGCAAATTAAAGATATCTGGGTGTGCTTTTTCGATTTCATCAAGCAGAACCACTGAGTGCGGGTGTTTTAGCACCGCATCAGTCAGCAAACCACCTTGATCGTAACCAACATAACCTGGGGGTGCACCAATCAGACGACTCACAGAATGACGTTCACCATACTCAGACATATCAAAACGAAGAAGCTCAATGCCTAATAGCTTAGAAAGCTGAACCGTCACTTCTGTTTTACCTACCCCAGTTGGACCGGCAAACAAGAATGAACCAACAGGCTTGTTATCAACGCCTAAACCAGCACGAGATAGCTTGATCGCCTCTGACAGTGCGTCAATCGCATTGTCTTGGCCAAAGACCAGCATCTTCATCTTGTCATCAAGGTTCTTCAGAATGTCTTTGTCAGACGACGACACAGATTTCTCTGGAATACGCGCCATCTTCGCAACCATGGATTCGATGTCTGCAACGCCAACCGTCTTCTTACGACGACTCGCCGGCGCTAAACGGCTGCGTGCACCCGCCTCATCAATCACGTCGATCGCTTTATCTGGCAAATGACGTTCATTGATGTATTTTGCCGATAACTCAACCGCTGCACGTAGCGCTTTGTTGGTGTAACGGACCTCATGGTGCGCTTCGTATTTTGGTTTCAAACCAATTAGGATCTTCGTCGTATCGTCCAGCGATGGCTCTACGACATCGATCTTTTGGAAACGGCGAGACAACGCGCGCTCTTTTTCAAAGATGTTGCTGTACTCTTGGTAAGTTGTCGAACCGATACAACGCAGTTTACCGCTACTTAGCAGAGGTTTGATTAGGTTCGCTGCATCAACTTGACCACCAGAAGCTGCACCTGCACCAATGATGGTGTGAATTTCATCAATAAACAGAATCGCGTCTTCTTCTTTCTCAAGCTGCTTCAAGACTGACTTAAAGCGTTTCTCGAAATCACCACGATATTTTGTACCAGCAAGCAAAGAGCCGATATCTAGAGAATAGATAACACTGTTTTGAATCACTTCTGGTACTTGGCCTTCAACAATTCTCCAAGCTAGACCCTCAGCGATTGCTGTTTTACCAACGCCTGCTTCACCGACTAGCAACGGGTTGTTTTTACGTCGGCGACAAAGAACTTGAATAGTACGTTCTAGCTCTTTATCTCGCCCGATGAGTGGATCGATATTACCAGCTTTCGCGACTTGGTTTAGGTTAGTCGCAAAGCTTTCCAATCGTTCTTCTGGATTCGTTTCTTCTGGCGCTTCTGAGCCAAAGGAGTCAGACGAAGATGGGTCTTCATTAGAACCCGAAGCTTTTGTGATGCCGTGGGAAATGAAGTTAACGATGTCTAAACGAGAGATGTCGTTCTTCTTCAATAGATAAGCAGCGTGAGATTCTTGCTCACTAAAGATGGCAACAAGTACATTTGCACCGGTCACTTCACTACGACCAGACGACTGTACATGGAAAACGGCGCGCTGAAGTACACGCTGAAAGCTCAATGTCGGCTGGGTTTCGCGCGTCTCGTCACTTTCTGGGATGAGTGGCGTTGTTTGGTCGATAAAAATATCGAGTTCGTTGCGCAAAGCGTCAAGATCCGCTTTGCAGGCTAGTAGGGCTTCCTTAGCTGCATCATTCTCCAATAATGCAAGTAGGAGGTGTTCGACAGTCATAAACTCGTGGCGTTTATCACGTGCACGAGCGAATGCACCGTTAAGGCTTGATTCTAGTTCTTTATTTAGCATAAGTACCTCCCGAAAGAACAACTTTGGTTGCTCGAGCAAGTCTTCTTATTACGCTTGCTCCATAGTACATAGTAGCGGATGCTCATTTTCCCTTGAGTACATCGTCACTTGCGCTACTTTTGTCTCAGCAATCTCTGCGCTATATGTGCCACAGATTGCCTTTCCTTCATAGTGGATCTTGAGCATGATTTGCGTTGCTTTATCAATATCATGCGAGAAGAATCGCTCAAGTACCTCTATGACGAAATCCATAGGTGTGTAGTCATCATTGTTTAGAACTACGTTGTACAGCTTAGGTGGCTGAACTTTCGTACTTTCTCGCTCCAGAAGATCAGAGTCTGGAGTCACCCATTCAAAATTTTTACTCATGGCAATTCAAAGATATCGTATCAAAGGGTTGATGTTTTTAACCTATAAAAACAATCTACCATAAGCATGCCATGCGGTGTAGTGAGATGTGGCACCTAATTGGACTTTGATAGATAAAATTTATGCCCTTACATAGAGATTAATTCACCTCTGGCAGGGGCGCAAATAAAAGATTTTTATCCCAACACATGCTTATTTTTGCGGTTGTGTTTACCAAATTTCGACTCACTTCACTTATATTAATTAGTGCTCCGATAAGAAAGAAGATCACATTTAATGGTTGATAATCGGTTATTTATCACGAAAACATCATTTTTTATTCATTCAGTAGAATCTTCTAATGTAATCAACTTGGTTAGTATGCCTCCCCCCTATATCAACACCTTGCAGTCCTTTTAACTAAAAGCTTACGCATGCGGCAGAAACACTTTGCAAAATTGTTAATCTCAAAAGTGATTTGTTTTCAATAATGTTTCTGATTGTTGCCTTTGACTATTGACTGTCAGAATTCATTGACTACAGTGGAAAGTGTTGATGCATAAATCCTCATTTTGAATTTGTTGGATTTCTAACAATTTGATGAATATGGAAGTGCCCAACTCGACGTGTGTTAGTGAACGCTAGCAATGAGACCAAGCTAAAGGTATGGCTTGGTGTTGTAACAACATCAGTAAAAAATGCATGAGGGATGTAAAAGCATGGCTACAGGTACAGTAAAGTGGTTTAACAATGCCAAAGGATTTGGGTTTATCTGTTCAGATGAAGAGGAAGGAGACATCTTTGCCCACTACTCAACTATCCAAATGGACGGTTATCGTACACTGAAAGCAGGCCAACAAGTCTCATACGAGATTGAAAAAGGTCCAAAGGGCTCACACGCTAGCAGCGTTGTTCCAATAGAAGCCCAAGCCAAATAACTAGAGCGCTGTCGGAAAGACAAAACCATTTGCTCTCATAACACTGGCTTTACCTTCTAGTGTTATGAAGAGAAAAATAAACCCGCCTATGAGCGGGTTTATTACGTTTGTAAGAGCACTAAACTAAGTAACATAAAAACGCGCTACCGAAATAGCGCGAAATCAATGCTTACTTGTTAATGATGCCGTTCAACGTCGTACTTGGACGCATTAGTGTTGATGCAAGAGCATCATCTAGCGCGTAGTAACCACCGAGTTCACCTCTTACACCTTGTGCGTTGTTCAACTCAGCAACAATCGCTTCTTCTTGTTCTGCAAGGGCTTTAGCAACTGGTGCGAATTCAGCAGCCAGTTCTGCATCTGCACTTTGTTCAGCCAAAGCTTTCGCCCAATACGTCGCAAGGTAGTAGTGGCTGCCGCGGTTATCCAACTCACCCACTTTACGTGACGGTGATTTATTCTCGTCTAGGAATTCACCTGTCGCTTTGTCCAATGCCTCAGCCAGAACCTGAGCTTTCGCATTACCAGCAACTGTACTTAGGTGCTCCAATGATGCAGCTAGAGCAAGGAACTCACCCAGAGAATCCCAACGCAAGTGGTTTTCTTTCTCAACTTGTTGGACGTGTTTTGGCGCAGAGCCACCAGCACCAGTTTCAAATAAACCACCGCCGTTCATTAGTGGAACAATTGACAGCATTTTCGCAGAAGTACCCAGTTCCAAAATCGGGAATAGATCCGTTAGGTAGTCACGAAGTACGTTACCTGTTACAGAAATGGTGTCTAGCCCCTCTTTAATGCGCTCTAGAGAGAATTGACATGCATCGATTGGCGCTAGAACCTTGATCTCTAAACCTGAAGTGTCGTGCTCAGGAAGGTATGCATTCACTTTCTTGATCAGTTCAGCATCGTGTGCACGCGCTTCGTCTAACCAAAACACCGCTGGTACACCTGTTGCACGTGCGCGAGTGACGGCAAGTTTCACCCAATCTTGGATTGGCGCGTCTTTCACCTGACACATACGGAAGATGTCACCTGCTTCGACAGTTTGCTCAAGAAGAACCGCACCAGAAGTGTCGACAACACGTACAGTACCAGCAGCGTCTAGGATAAATGTCTTATCATGCGAGCCGTATTCTTCTGCTTTCTGAGCCATTAGACCCACGTTTGGCACGCTGCCCATTGTGGTTGGGTCAAATGCACCGTGTTCTTTACAGAAATCGATAACCGCTTGGTAGATACCCGCATAGCTACGATCTGGGATCATCGCTTTTGTGTCTTTTTGCTTACCATCTGGTCCCCACATCTGGCCAGAAGCACGAAGCATTGCTGGCATAGAAGCATCAACGATAATGTCACTCGGTACGTGGAGATTAGTAATACCACGATCAGAGTCAACCATCGCAAGCGCTGGTTGACTCTCGTATACCGCTAAAATAGCTGCTTCAATTTCCGCTTTTTGTTCAGCAGGTAGAGATTCAATCTTAGTATAAACATCACCAAGACCGTTGTTTACATCTACACCTAGTTCTTCAAATAGCTTGCCGTATTTTGCGAAAACGTCTTTGTAGTACACTTTAACTGCATGGCCAAAGATAACTGGGTCCGATACCTTCATCATGGTTGCTTTCATGTGAAGAGACAGAAGGACGTCTTGCTGTTTTGCTTCTGCAATTTCTTTCTCGAAGAACTCAACAAGCGCTTTCTTGTTCATGACTGAACAATCGATCACTTCTTTGTCTTGCAGAGGGAATGCTGATTTAAGTTCTTTTGCCGAACCGTCAGCAGCGACGAATTCAATTTTAACGTCAGTAGCACCAGTAATAGTCGTCGATTTTTCGCTACCGAAGAAGTCATCTCCTGTCATGCTTGATACATGAGATTGAGACTCAGCTGACCATGCACCCATTGAGTGTGGGTTTTTCTTCGCGTAATTCTTAACTGATAATGGAGCACGACGGTCAGAGTTACCTTCACGAAGAACCGGGTTTACCGCACTACCTTTGATTTTGTCGTAAGTCGCTTTAATTGCTTCTTCTTCGTAAGTGGTCGGTTCTTCAGGGTAGTTTGGAAGCGCATACCCTTTCGTTTGCAATTCTTTGATTGCGGCTTTTAGTTGAGGAATTGAAGCCGAAATGTTTGGAAGCTTAATGATGTTCGCTTCCGGTGTTTTCGCTAACTCGCCAAGTTCTGCTAGAGCATCACCAATACGTTGTTCTTCTTTTAAATGCTCTGGGAAGTTAGCGATAATGCGTCCCGCTAGCGAAATATCACGAGTGTCTACGTTGATGCCAGACGATGCGGTAAACGATTGAATGATTGGTAGTAATGAATAGGTTGCTAACGCCGGGGCTTCATCAGTGATTGTGTAGATAATTGTAGGTTTTTCTGTAGGCATGAAATTTCCCTATTTTTTACTCAACTTAGCTGAACTTCTCAGCAACTGAGTTCGTTGAATTGACGCATTGCTTAACGTTAGTAGTGCATTCCTCCTCACCAACGCGACATGCGGTTTGCACTCTTTCTTATAGTTTGAAGCTCTATGGCTCTATATCCATGAGTGCACTTGGTGCCAAGCTTACTTTGGTGTCCATTTCCGTTAGAAATGTCTCACTAAAGCAACTTAGCTATATCATTAAACAAATAACACGAAATAGTCTATTATTCTGTGCGCTTTTGTTAGTTTTAGGCGCGCAAATGATAGCCGATAACAAGAAAACATAAAACTTTCAAACACAGTTCATTTACATTTTTGCAAGGTAGTTAACATGTCATCTCGCTCGGGTCATGAAAAAGGTCGCGGTACTCACCAATCGAAAACGAGTCATTTTAAACGCTCTGGAAAAGCAAACCACTCAAATGGACAAGCGAAAAATCGACAAAGTCGCCCTGCCCGCGCTTCAAAAACATCTAAGCCACGCATTGCCTTAGAAGATCGCAAAGTGATCATTTTTAATAAGCCGTATGACACGTTGAGCCAGTTCACTGATGGAGATGGTCGCAAAACGCTAGCCGACTTTATTCCAGTGAAAAATGTGTATGCCGCAGGCCGCTTAGATCGAGACAGCGAAGGATTGATGGTCTTAACAAACGATGGCATTTTGCAAGCGAAGTTGACGCAGCCCCAATCAAAATCACCAAAAACTTACTGGGTACAAGTGGATGGAGCCCCTAAAGAAGAAGACTTGGAGATGCTACGTAAAGGCGTAGAGCTAAAAGATGGCATGACCTTACCAGCAAAAGTAGAAGTGATGCCTGAACCAGAGATCTGGGATAGGACTCCACCTGTCCGATTCCGAGCAAACATTCCAACAACGTGGTTAGCGATTACTATCATAGAAGGAAGAAACCGTCAGGTAAGACGTATGACTGCACATATCGGTTTTCCGACACTGCGACTCGTACGCTACTCGATGGGAGGGATTGAGTTACACAACCTCAAACCTGGCGAGTGGAAAGAAATAACGCTCTAACAATAAACATCAAAAAACATAAAGCAGACTTTTGTCTGCTTTTTTAGTTTTTATCGTTACTAATAACGATTATTGTTGAGCAACCCACTTTTTAAAGGTTTCTTTTTCTTGTGGAGTGGCCTTTTGGTACATCGTCTTAAGTAGATCAACCATTTGGCTGTCTTGTGCAGTCGCAGATTTCGTGTCGACTACCGCAACCGCTTTAGGCTCTACGCCTGTAACAGCTTGGCTGTGTTGGTTTACTGTCACATATGTCACAGCAACCCCAGCGACACCGCCTGCAATATTATAGTTGCGAGCTTCCTGAGCATAGTTACGACCAATTTGAACGCCATCGGACTCAAGAACGTCTTCAACAAGGTCGATTGGCTGGCCTTTAGAGTCTAGTAGTTGCCACTCTAAAGGAGAGATGTTGGTTTGTGCTTGGCGGTAGGTTTTGAACTTTGGTAGTTCAAATTTCAGTTCTTCGTCTTTTACATCAAACTTGGCAATAATGGCGTCACCATAAACCCCTTTGATATCATCACCAATCTCAAATTCTGGTTGATACTTGAAGACAATTTGGTTGGTACCGTCAGGAATCTCTATTGTTTTCTCATCCGAAAACAAACCACCCTCCAACTTTGGCTTCTCCATATTTACCGCAAGTAATTTTACGTCTTCAGGAACCACCAAGGTCGTTGCAGCATATAAGTTTGTACTGGCTAGAACAGAAAGTGTGATTGCCACTTTTAATGATAACTGCATAGAAATTAAATCCTTATCTCCAATAGTAAAAGACCCAGCATAAAGCTGGGTCTTACAATATCAAACTGGGTTTTGATTACCAGTAGAAACGTGCACCAACACCGAAGTCAGTTTTGCTGTCTGTCTTCACGTTGTCAGTTGAAGTTTCTTCAAATACGTATGCGCCTTCAACGAATACGCGAGCCCATTTAGAGAACTTGTACTCAACACCAGCGTAGAAACGTGAATCATCACCGTCTACAGTACCAGCTTGGTCAGAAGAAGACATTACTAGCTCGTAACCAGAGTAAAGAGTTGTCTTAGGAGCTACTGCAAACATACCTGCTAGAGAGATACCGTGAGAATCAACAGTCTCGTCTGAGATCTTGTTCTCGTCTTCGTTGTAGTAGTATGTTGCACCAAGAGTGTGCTCACCTAGAGCGTACTCACCAGTTACTTCAAAAGATAGGTTTTCTGAATCGTGAGCAACCTTGTTTACCGCAATCTTGTTTACAGAAGAAAGGATACCAGCGTGCATAGATAGGTCACCGAAAGACTTACCTACGAATACTTCACGAACTTCTTCGTTCTTGTCTTTCTCGCCTAGAGCGTAACCCGCTTTTAGCCAGAATGCGTCGTTTTCGAATGCGTATTTAATTTGAGAGTCGTTGTTCCACTCGTGTCCGTAAAGTAGAGCAGAGCCACCGAAGAAGTAAGAGTAATCCGCACCGTAAACGTCATCTGCGAAAGTACCTTCTTTACCGAAGCGGATAGTACCCATTTCGCCCATGTCGAAACCGAAGATGTGGCGACGAACGAATACAGTGTCGTCAGTACGCTCACTTGAATCAGCACCAGCGCCGTAGTTATCACCTAGAGCTACACCGATTTCAACTTCACCTAGAACTTTTAGGCTATCGTTTACAACGTAAACACCGTTTACACCCATACGTGAAGAGCTAGTGTTTAGCTCTGCAGTGTGGTCTGTGCTGTCTAGGAATAGAAGAGTTGGACGTAGCTGACCGTAGAAATCTACAGAACCTTCGTCAGATTTGAATACTTCAGCCGCATTCACAGTAGTTGCTGTAGCAGCAACCGCTAGTGCTAAAAGAGTCTTTTTCATATTTAATCCACTGCCTTTTCTTAGTTCGGGATATCCTTGTCCGATTCCCTTTTTTTATATTTTTGAGGTAGCTTGTTATCGAAACGTAACAATGCTTTACCTACAAAATCTGGGCACTAGAGTGCAAAAGATTATTCTGACTGTCAAATTTTCTAAATAGTTTTATCAAAAAACAAAAATATCCTTTAAATACAAACTCTTGTGCATTTACATTTAAAATATTCGATGAAGTTCTAAACAATGAGCTTGATTTTTCTTAATTTAGTAATTCATTAATAACAAATAGAAAACACCTTTCAATTGCCATACAACAATAAACTTTAGAAGAAAACACTACAAAGGTATCATTTTTGAAGTTTTATATTTTTCGACTAATGAAATTATTTTCATTTAGTTTAGGTTCAATATTTTTTTGTGAACAAGATCGATATTTATCATAAAAGCATTCCGTTTTGTGAACTACAGTACAACTAGTGATGTGTGCTACTATGCGCCTCCAACGCATTTGAGGCCCGTATGCTAACCAGTAACATTCAAAAATCGATTCGCACCAGTTACCAAAACTTACAAGCGCAGCTTGATAATTTTGTTCCACGAAGAGCACAAAACTACTTAGTTGCAGAAATTGCGAAAACACTATGCGGGCAATACCACAAGTCAAATCGCATGTTGATTGCAGAAGCTGGTACTGGCATCGGTAAATCACTCTCTTATCTGATGGCAGCGATTCCTGTGGCGGTTTATAACAATCGTAAAGTAGTGATCTCAACAGCCACCGTCGCTCTACAAGAACAGTTGGTGAATAAAGACCTGCCTCTTTTTCGTCGTATCACCGATCGAGAGTTTTCTTTTATTCTTGCAAAAGGCCGACAGCGTTATTGTTGTGCTGAAAAACTCGCGACGGCAAGTGGTGTCGATGGCGGCCAGTTAGCGATGTTTGAAACTAAACCGAAGAAGAAAGATATTGAGCTACTGGAAACCATGTATCGCTCCCTCGCTCAAGGGAAGTGGGATGGCGACCGAGACTCTTGGCCGAAACCAATAGATGATCAGTTATGGCAACTTATTGTCAGTGATAAGCACAGCTGTAACAACAGCTTACCAGCACACCGAGGCTGCCCTTTTCAAAAAGCTCGAGCAGAGTTGGATAAAAATGACGTCATTATCGCCAATCATTCACTCGTAATGGCCGATGCAGATTTGGGTGGTGGAGTGATCCTCCCTGAGCCAGAAAACACAATTTACGTGTTTGACGAAGCTCATCATCTACCTCATGTCGCTCGCGATCACGCTTCTGCGTCAGCCAGTTTAAAAGGTGCAGCTGCTTGGTTAGAAAAGCTCAACCAGTCAATCACCAAATTTTCTTCGTTAACAGATGAAAAACGTGTTGGTCGATTCCGCAATGATCTACAAGAATCCGTACAGGAACTGATTCCTGCGTTGACCCAACTGACTAAACAGTTTGATCCAGCCCAGTTTGAGGAAGGGATATACCGTTTTGAACATGGTGAGCTACCGACTTGGTTGGAAAATCAATCAAAAGATTTAAAACAACTAAGCAAAAAGGCAAACCAAAGCGTCGCAAAGATCGCCGATCTAATAGCTGAGCGCGTTAAAGATGGCGAACTTTCATCAAGATTGGCGGAACCAGCTTTGGCTGAGTTAGGGTTTTACATCCAACGTTTGGAAAACCTAGCTCAAGTCTGGCGTTTAATGGCCGAGCCAAGCCGAGACAAAGGTGCACCTCTTGCGCGCTGGTTAGAAAAACACCCAGATCGTGAAGGCGATTTTATTGTCAGCGTTTCCCCGTTGGAAATTGGATGGCAACTAGACCAACAAATCTGGAGTCGTTGCATCGGCGCCGTATTGGTTTCTGCCACTATGCGAGCACTAAACTCATTTAATTACTTTTGCCATCAAGTGGGCGTTGACGCCAAACCGGACTCAGGAACACAGTTTTTGGCACTAGCGTCTCCTTTCGATTATCAGAATCAAGCCGAACTGCTGATACCAGCAATGAAGTATGAACCGCAGGCACCGCAGTTTACTGAATATCTTATTGAAATTTTGCCTAAGTATTTAGAAGACAATAAAGCGAACTTGGTATTATTCTCCTCTTATTGGCAGATGAACCAAGTTGCTGATGCACTCAATGCTGGTTTCATAAAACGAGGTTGGGCGTTGCAAGTTCAAGGCGAAAGTTCACGAACAGAAATTCTAAAAAAACATAAAAGGCTCATTGATAAGCAGAAAACCAGCATCCTTTTTGGTACAGGCAGCTTTTCTGAAGGCCTTGATTTACCTGGAGAGCTATTGGAAAACCTCATTATCACAAAAATTCCATTTGGGGTCCCTACTTCTCCAGTTGAACAAGCACACTCGGAGTACATCGAGAAAAAGGGTGGTAACCCGTTTATGCAAATCACGGTTCCAGATGCAAGTAAAAAGCTGATCCAAAGCGTTGGTCGATTACTGCGCAAAGAACGAGATTCTGGTAGAGTGACCATCCTCGACAGACGCTTGATAACAAAACGCTACGGACAAGCTCTGATTGATTCGCTTCCTCCGTTTAAACGCAAAATAGAATATTAAAAGAATAACTATTTATGGAAATGATTGAGCCAACCATGCTGTTGGTGTTGGCGCTAGTCGCTTTTGTTGCTGGATTTATCGATGCTGTTGCTGGCGGTGGTGGTATGCTGACTGTTCCCGCGTTACTGTCGTTAGGGCTGCCTCCCCACATCGCATTGGGCACCAATAAGTTAGCTGCCTCTTTTGCCTCTTCGACGGCGGCCTATACTTACTATAAGAAACGTCTTTTTAAGCCCCAGTGCTGGGGCAGAGCGTTTGTTGCCACTCTTGTTGGTGCAACACTAGGAACGCTATTTGTTGATGCAATTAGTACAGAATGGTTAGAGAAAGCGCTGCCGCTGATCATTCTCGCTGCTGCGATGTATACTGTTTTCCATAAACCACCACAGTCGACTCATCAAAGCCCAACTCCCGAACCTTGTCCGATGCTAAATAAAAAGCAGTATATGCAAGGCTTATCGATAGGCTTTTATGATGGTTTAGCGGGGCCAGGAACTGGGGCTTTTTGGACGGTGAGTTCCATGGCCTTATACCGACTCAATATCTTGCTTGCGTCTGGTTTGGCTAAAGCAATGAACTTTACCAGTAACTTTACTTCATTGGTTACATTTGCCGTATTAGGACACATCAACTGGGTACTAGGCTTAACAATGGGCGTCTGTTTAATGGCTGGTGCTTTTGTTGGCGCGCATTCAGCAATCCACTTTGGTGCTAAGTTCATACGTCCGGTCTTTGTTACCGTTGTTAGCGTGCTTGCCATTAAACTCGCTTACGATGCATGGTTTGTAGGATTAACATGAACATCAGCCAGCTCTCAGAACATCTAGAACAAATGTCTAAACAGGCTGCAATGCTTGACCGTCAGCGTGGAGAACACCATGTTCCTTTGTTTGATGAGCGTTTGTTCCACTGCCGCTCTCGACTACTCGTACCCTGCGTAAAAGAAGCAACAGCAACACTTGATTCGATTGTACGCGAGCAAAAGGAGCAAAAGCTCACGGCATTACGAGCAGAGTACTTAACTGAAAGATTAGTCGCGCAAATTGGCGCAATTCAGCGTGAAATTTCCACCACAAAAATTCGCAAAAACGAAGTAAAACACAGCAGTCACTTTAGAAAGCCAATTAATGTCTTGTATCAAGAACTAGCTCAACACCAAGAGTGGGCTCGTCGATTACGAGAAATGGTGCTGGAGAAAGAGAGAGCTGTTGAGTTTTCCCCAAGCTTTGCTCGTGCTGAAGCGCAGAAAGTACTTTTAGCAACAGAACAACGATTAGAACGATGCGAAGCAGCGCTGCTTAAGTTAGAAAATCAAATCACTCACAGGGAAAAGAACCAGTAATGACTGACCAACCAAAATCTCCGCTCGATGATGCCCCAGAAGAGGTGAAGTTAGCCGTCGATTTGATTTACTTGTTAGAGTCGAATGAAATCGAACCTGAAACCGCATTAAAAGCAATTAAAATCGTACAGAATGACCTAGAGAACAAACTCAGTAACAAATAACTGTTCTTATTTACTTTCGACGTTTCCAGCCTATGCCGGCCAATGGTAACATCAAGCACAAATACGCCCTTCAGAAGGATAGAAAATGAAAGTAATTAGCTTTAACATCAATGGACTTCGTGCTCGTCTGCATCAGCTCCAAACCATTATCGATAAGCACCAACCTGATGTCATTGGTCTTCAAGAAATCAAAGTGCACGACGAAGCTTTTCCAATCGAAGATGTCGAAGCCATGGGTTATAAAGTTTACTTTCATGGGCAAAAAGCACACTACGGTGTCGCGATGCTATGTAAACAAGAACCAATCAATGTGCAAAAAGGGTTCCCTACCGATAACGAAGAACACCAAAAGCGCATGATCATGGCGACGTTTGAAGATGAGAGTGGTGAAAAGGTCACTGTGTTAAACGGTTACTTCCCTCAAGGCGACAACATCGCTCATGAGACCAAATATCCATACAAACGCCAGTTCTACAAAGATCTGATGACCTACCTAAATGATCACCATACAAATGATGAACAACTGATTGTAATGGGAGACATCAACATCAGTCCGATTGATGCAGATATCGGCATCGGCGAACCGAACCGTAAACGCTGGTTGAAGACTGGTAAATGCTCATTCCAACCGGAAGAGCGCGAGTGGTTGAAGACGCTAATGGATTGGGGATTCGAAGATACTTTCCGTAACCTGCACCCAGAAGTGGATGACCGTTTCTCTTGGTTTGATTATCGATCTCGCGGCTTTGACGATAATCGAGGTCTACGTATTGATGTGATTCTTGCGACGCCATCGCTTGCACAAAAATGTGTTGAGTCCGATGTTGATTACGAACTGCGTGGCATCGAGAAACCGTCAGACCATGCTCCTATTTGGTCTACTTTCAAATAGATAGCTTTAAAGGGCTAATCATCTTGCCAACTTATCGTGATTAGCCCCGACTTACCCTCCTCTTAGTTCATTTTTCGCTTTCCTTCCTCGTCTCAATTTTGAGGCATTTCTCGAACATTCACTTTCTATACTCATTACTACTTCTTTAGTTCATGGAGTAAGGGAAGTATGGTTCAAAAGAGTTGGAGCAACTTGTCTCCTTTTACATTTAAAGCATTAGGCCCAATGACACTGGTGAGCGCCGTAATTAATGCTTTGATGCTAGTTGTTCCAATCTACAGTCTTCAATTGTTCGACCGTGTATTGTCGAGTAGAAGTACAGATACACTATTGCTACTTACTGCTATCGCTCTGTTTCTGTTGATTTCACAGGCATTGCTTGAAACCTTAAGACAAAAATACACCCAAAGAAAAGCCCTTCAGTTTGAATCGGAAAGTGCTCAATGGTTATACCAACTGTGCGGTCAACATTACGACACGAAGACACGTTACGTGTTTAACGACATAAATGAGATACGAGCTCTTCTCATGTCACCCGGTTTTTTTGTTGCTTTCGATCTGCCTTGGACGCCATTGTTCCTTCTGGTCATGTTTATGCTCCACCCTATTATCGGATTGGTTGGTTTGATTGCTGTTATCTGTGTATTAATGGTCGCACTACTCTCTTTCTACGCGAAAAAGAAATCATTTGACGCATCTTACGCTACCCAAATTGCTGCAAATCGAAAAGTCGATGAGCTATTCAACAAACAAGAAACCCTGTTCTCTCAACAAGCAGCCGATGGAACATTTAACAAATTTCAGCCTGTCCTTGCTGAAAAGTTGTGGTTCAGAAACAAAGTAGACCTCGCATCTATTAACCTGACATCTCTTGCCAAACTTGTCCGCATGACGCTACAAATTGGCATTATGGGAACAGGCGCGTTTCTTGTGATTCAAAATTCAATGAGTGCGGGCGGAATGATTGCTGGATCAATTCTTATGGCGAGAGCGCTCCAACCAATAGAGCAGCTAACCTCTGGGTTTCAAGGCTGGAAGACGGGGTTAGCCGCAGCCAAGCGCATAAAAGCGGTTGTCAGCCAATCAAAAATAGAGCTTGAACGTACAACGCTCCCCCAAATCACCGGTGAATTACGCTTTGAAAACGTGACTTGGTCACCTGAGAATCACAAAAGCGAAGCTATCCTCAAACAGCTGAAACTTAGGCTAGAGGCTGGAAACCGTGTTGCAATCATCGGGGCAAGTGGCTCTGGAAAAACCAGCCTTTGCAAATTAATAATGGGAATACACAAACCGACATCAGGCAAGGTGTCTATCGATGGCTTAGATGTCACCCACTGGGAGAAGACACAATTCAAACATACCGTAGGTTACCTCCCACAGAATATTCAGTTTGTCCAAGGTAGCGTGAAAGAAAATATTGCCCATTTCGACACAGAGATCAGTGACTCTCAAATCATTAAAGCCGCCATTCGCGCTGGTGTACACGAGACGATTCTTCAACTTCCAAACAGTTATGAAACCTTGATTGGTGATGGTGGACATCAATTGTCTGGCGGGCAAGCCCAAAAGCTCGCCTTAGCACGAGCATTGTGCTTTAAACCCAAACTCTTGGTCTTAGACGAACCCAACTCTCACATGGATAAAGAAGGGGAAGAGTACCTCACAACCCTCCTCGCAACATGCAGAGAAGAAGGCATTTCCGTCGTAATGATCACCCACCAGCCACACTTGCTGCGCCATGTCGATTGGGTGGTTGAAATCAATAAAGGTCAGATTGCGAGAGCCGGAGAAGCAAGCAAGGTTCTCCGCTCGATGATGGATGTGCGTTCAAGAACGCAAACTCAATCAGAGGCTTCCAATGAGTAAGACCACACTTAACGAACATGGCATCGATTTCGAAGATGGTCGTAAACTCTCTTTTACTACCAAGCCCGTGGTCATCACTTCTCTGCTCGTATTACTCATCATGATCGGCGGCTTCATTGCATGGGCAAGTTTGTCACCTCTGAGTTCGGCAGCGATAGCTCCCGGCGTTGTTATCGTCGAATCAAAGCGAAAACCCGTTCAGCACCTAGAAGGTGGGATTATCGAGAGCGTTCATGTAAAAGATGGGGATAAGGTCAGAACAAATGATTTGTTGATTACTTTGAGTGCGACACAGGCTCAAGCCAGCTTGAATCGACTAAGAGCTCAGTGGGAAAGCGATCTTGCTCGCTTAAACCGACTTCAGTCCGAGCTCGCTGATCATCCTGAAATTCAATTCGATACACGCTTACTTTCTCGAAATCACTCCAAAGAAATTCAATCAATCATTCGTACCCAGCAAGCTTTATACGAAAAACGCCGGTCACTAAGGGATGGAGAGAATAACATTCTGGCAGAAAAGATTGAGCAAGCTCGATTAGACATGTTCGGCCTACAAAAGCGATATCAAGCCGGCAAAGAAAGCTTGCGCTATCTTGCAGAACAGGTCGCCATGCATAAAAAGCTGCTCACCTCCGGCAATACATCAAAATCACGTTACCTCGATCTCCAACGAGAGCACTCACAACTTGAAGGACAAATTGCCGACCTCAGTGCCCAAATTGGACGAGCAAAAGGCTTTGTTGCGGAAGCGAAAATGGAATTAGCCAATGCGGAGTTCAATTACGCCAAAACCTTAGGTGAAGAAGTTCAGGAGCTTGAACGAAAACTCAATGAGACAAGAGAGGCAATGATAAACGCGAATGATGTACTCAAACGTGTCGAAATCAGAGCGCCACAAGGCGGTGTTGTCGTTGGCCTCAATGTTGTCGGTCAACATGCGATTATTGCTCCAGGCGACACGCTCATGGAAATCGTCCCACAAGAGGACGAACTCATTGTGGAAGCCTTGGTAAAACCCGAAGATATTGAAGTGCTTCATATTGGACAAGCGACTCAAGTACGCTTAACCGCATTCAGCTTTAGAAAAACGCCACCTATAGAAGGCAAGCTTATACATATTTCTGCTGACCGCATCAGCGACCAAGCAACAGGCTCTTCAGCCTACCTCGCTCGCGTGTCACTAGATGCAAACATGTTAGCTGAATTAGGGGAATCAGTTTCGCTTTACCCAGGCATGCCTGCGGAAGTCATGATTCTAATTGATGAACAAACCCCACTCGATTATTTGCTCAATCCTCTCGCCATTGCCTCATATAAGGCAATGCGAGAAATGTAAGACTTATTTATAAAATCATAATCCCTCAACGTTACTGGCTAATTAATTGATTAATAACATAACGGATGACAAAGCCAAACCCACTGCGAAGTGGGGACGGAAAGCTACAGATCTCAAACGGGACTGAGATGGCTGGGCTGCCTCTATGTATCTCGCGATATATGAGGATGAAACAATGGCGGAAGAAGTTTCTGTAACAGAGACCAATGCACAGGTTGGTACCTTAGTTGATGGCCCTACTCAAGATGGAGTGTCAAGGGATGTAGATAATCACCTTGAAGACAATTCAGGTGCAGATCTAGAAGTGCGTGCAGGTAAAGGTGATGATATCGTTAAAACGGGTGATGGTGATGACTTTATCGCTGGTGGTAGGGGTTCAGAGGCGATCAAATCTGGAGATGGCAATGATGTCATTGAATCGTGGAATCACACCATAAATGCAAAAGACGAAGCCGGAGAAAACCCTAACATTAACTTAGCGCGCGAAGGCGATGTTGAAAAAGTGGGCTGCGTTGACGACATCATTGTTGCTGGTTCTGGTAACGACTATGTCGAAGGCGGTGGCAACAACGATATTATTTATGGTGATCGTCGAGCTAAAACGGATGATACCAATTTATTAGCCGATGGCAATTTTGATGATGATGTAGGTGATAGTCCTGTCGTCGATCATGGCGGCTGGCAAACCTACTCTAGCTACGGTGGATGGGAAGCGACCGAAGGTCTAATCGAAATCCAAAATGGTGGTGGCTACGGAGATAACAAAGATCCCGCACGAGGAAACGTGTTAGAACTTGATTCTCACAAAGACGGAGACAATACCGTTACCAACTCTACCGTTTGTCAAACCTTCACTGTTGATACTGCAGGTACATTCAAACTCTCTTTTGATCACACCAACCGTACCGATAATACAGATACAAATGGGCTAAAAGTCCTCATTGACGGTGAAGTTGTTGGAACATACAACAACGATGGCTGGGAAACGGTCAATCTAGATCTAGATCTAGGCGCTGGCGAGCATACCATTTCGTTTATGGCCGATGGTAATGAAGATTCTCTTGGTTCCCTGCTCGATAACGTCGCTCTTCATCAATATCAGGCCAACGATGTGTTGATTGGTGATGGTACTCCTAGAGACGGAGACAACGTCGATAATAGCTCGATGCCGGGAGATGATCTTATTCGCGGTAACAAAGGGGCTGATGTGCTCATTGGTGACAATTTCGATGCCCTCTCTTTCGATGAGCAAACAGGTAACTTTGAACTCGATCTTGACTCAGCACAGACTCCTGAGGGAGAGGATTTAGGTCTTGATAACGCCACAGCATACAACCCTGATGGCTCTGAAGGAAACACGACCCAACAAGGCAGTAAGTATGGAGTCGAAGGCACGGATGAAAGTGGTAAAGATGCACAAATTGGGTATAGCTACGATGACGGAGATTCGGAACCTGGCGATGCAGTTGGCTCCGAAATGCTTTCTGTTTGCTTAGATGAACATACTATGGCCGCCACCGTCGGGATCTCAAATCTTTATGCCAATGAAGGTCGTGGAGAAGATGATGATGTGGACGAAATTGGTATCTGGACTGCATTTCGAGATGGCATTGAAGTCGCAAGTGGATTTTTTAGCGCAAATGAACCTGACGCAGATACCCTAGCCCACTACGCCGCTGCGGGCATGACACTAGAAAATACTAAAGTGCTTTCTACTGATAGCAACAATAGCGGTGAGTTTAGTATTGGTCCAAACGATACTGGCTTCAAAGCCTTTGATGAAATTCAGTTCTCTGCCGCAGGTGAACAATTCAGTAAAGGGGGAGAGAAAGAAGACTCAAGTGATTATTTTGTCACATCAGTAGAAACACTTGGGCTCACTGGCGACGGTACCGACATGCTATATGGCGGGCGTGGTGATGATATCTTACTCGGCGGTGACAATAACGAAATACTGCCGACGCCATCTGACGGTATGTATGATATCAGCCAGTTCAACGGAACGTTCGACGTTGAACTCATCGGGTCCAATGCAGGGTTCAATAACTCCCTTGGTTTCTACACCGCAGACTCAAGCGGTGAAGTCTTGAATGTCGGCATTCTTTGGTCAAATGTAAAACAGCCTGATGAAATGAACACCTCAATATCGAAAGAAATGATGGGGGGAGATGCTTGTAAGCTGGGGTTCTTCGTGGTCCCTGACGGTGCCGATAACGGTATTGAATCTGAGGGATTTATTGATGTTTCAGAATTCGATCTAGATGCGCAATTACTCGGTGAAGCTGCATTTGAATTGGGTCTCCCAGTCCATGCGCAAGTCACTCCTATGGGGGATGGAACCTCCTTATTCGAATGGAATGATAACACTGACCTTTCAACTAACGATGATGACTTCAACGACGTGATCCATAACGTCACTACCATAGCAGAACCTGAACTTCTCAAAGGCGGTCGAGGTGACGACTGGCTAGACGGTGGTGCAGGCGTTGATGTACTTAAAGGCGGCAAAGGCGATGATGTGATCATCGGTGGTAGTGGTGCCGACGAAGTTCGAGGTGGTAAAGGCAACGATACGATCGCTTACGACGCAGATGATACACTAATCAGAGGCGGAAAAGGGTTCGATGTTCTTGTCGCCAATGAGAAAGACGGCCCTATCGATATCGATATGTCTAAAGGTCAAGATGCAGACAACATTAAAGGTATTGAAGCGGTAATAGGTACAAGTAGTGACCAAGATTCTGTTACCTTGACCCTTGGCAAGGCGTACCATCAAGGTGGAGCTAGCGACAATAGTAAGAGTAAAGATGATGGTCAATCAGAGTTCTTTGCCCTTGGCGTTGAAGACATCAAGTTGGACGAAAGCAATAATTGGAGCCTAGAAAGCGATACTCAAGGCGATCCCGATGATGGTGTGACTATGACGGTGGCGGACCTTATGGCGTCATCAGATTACAAGCTAGACCAAGGCATGATTGATTCCTTAGGGTTATCAGGCTCAGATGTCTTAACGGCCTATACCTTTACAAAAGGTGGTAAAGAAGTCGTCATTTATACCGACGCAGCCTTTGACGGTGATTTCCAATTTGTATAGGTAAACTCACTCGCCCTTCATCTACCCAAAAAGAGCGCCAATCGGCGCTCTTTCTTTTAGATATCTATAAAAACGCCTTAGCTTAATGGCCTTAGATATGCCAAGAAGCGCTTCTCTGCGATTTTGAAGCACCACAAAATAATGAACGTTAATCCCATGTAGAAGAGACCAGCCGTCAGGAATGACTCAAATGGTGCATAGTAACGAGAGTTCACAAGTCGAGCTGCGCCTGTCAAATCCATAATAGTGATGATCCCAGCGACTGCACTGCCGTGCAGCATAAAGATCACTTCATTCGAATATGCAGGTAAAGCACGGCGTAATGCGCTTGGCAAGATGATGCGACGATAAGTCATAAACTTGCTCATGCCGTATGCTTTTGCTGCTTCTACTTCGCCCTTTGGTAAACCATTGATCGCACCACGAATAATTTCCGCCGTGTAAGCCGAAGTATTAAGAACGAAAGCCACCAAGGCACAGAACCAAGCATGTTCCCAAAGTGTGTCTTTCACAGGAAAGAATTGGTCCATGCCGTAGTAAATGAGATAAAGCTGCACCAACAACGGCGTACCGCGGAAAAAGTAAATGAACGCCCATGACGGCAAACTTAATGCGTAATTCGTGCTATTGCGCGCTATAGCTAAGGGAATCGATACACAGAGCCCGATCACCAGAGCTAATGCCACCAGCCATACCGTTGTCCACAATCCATCTAAGTAGACAGGGAAGCTTTCAATGATCAATGAAAAGTCCATTATCTACCTCGCATGAATACTGAATTTGCGTTCAACAAGCTTAAGTAGACCGGTTGATACACTGGTGAAGAATAAGAAGATGATCGCGACAGCCATGTAAAAAGTGAATGGCATCTTTGTTGTACCAGCGGCAAGTGAACTAATACGCACCATATCTTCCAATCCAATGATTGAAACAAGAGCGGTAGTCTTGAGTAATACCAACCAGTTATTACCAAACCCGGGTAACGCGTGTCGAATCATTTGAGGTAATAGAATTCTTCTAAACGACATAAAAGAACTCATTCCGTAGGCTTTTGCCGCTTCCAACTCACCTTTATCGACAGCCATGATCGCACCACGGAAAGTTTCCGCCATATACGCACCAAAGATAAAACCGATGGTCAGTACACCAGCAATAAATGGGCTCACATCGATGTAATCAGGGAGGTAAGCAGTCCATTCATGTTCAGGGTTGCTTGCGGTAAACCACTCGTTGAGCGTTTCATTGATCGAATAAAGGCTGTTATTCAGTAGAATTTGGCCACCAAAGAAGATAAGCATCATCAAGACTAAGTCAGGAATGCCACGAATAATGGTGGTGTAGAGTGTTGCAATAGCTCTTGCCCATTTATAGGGCGCTAATTTCGCAAGTGCCCCAAGCATGCCTAAAATGACAGCAAGCAACAATGAGAGTATTGCGACTTCGATGGTTACTAGAGCCCCTTTTAGTATCGAGGCTTCATATCCTTGTAAATCCAGCATAGGTGAGTTCCTAATCCCTAAACTCAAAAATCGGCCGTTGGTTACTTCTAGGAACAAGCCAACGGCCGCTTAGTTACGGCTTATTTACCGTAAACATCGTAGTTGAAGTACTTACCTGCGATTTCTTGATAAACACCTTTTTCACGCAGAGATAAGATTGCCGCATCTAACTTTTTAGTGAGATCTTTGTCTTGCTTACGAACCGCAATCCCGAAGCCATCACCAAACCATTTAGGGTCAGTTAGAGAAGGGCCAACAAACTCGTAAGCCTCACCACCCGCCTTATTTAGTACACCTTCTTCAAGAGCTGAAGCATCACCAAGTACTGCAGCGACACGGCCATTTGCAAGATCTAGGTATGCTTCATCAAACGAACCGTAACGTACGATTTCAACTTTATCGCCGTAGTTATCTGTCAGATACTTGTCATGCGTTGTCGCGCGTTGTACCGCAATTTTTTGACCATCAAGGTTGTCGAAGTCTAAACCCGCACCTTTTTTAGCAATGAATTTGTTTGGAATGAGTGCGTACTTACCCGTAAAGTCGACTTTCTTCTTACGCTCTTCGGTGATAGACATTGCAGCAATGATCGCGTCGTACTTACGAGCAAGTAACGAAGGAATGATGCCATCCCAATCTTGAGCAACGATTTGACACTTCACTTGCATCTCTTCACAAAGCGCATTCGCCATATCAACATCGAACCCCTTTAAGGAGCCATCCGTTTCAGTCCAGCTAAACGGAGGATAAGCTCCCTCAATCCCAAAACGAACTGTTTTCCATTCTTTCGCTTGGGCGACACCAGACACTGCTGTTGCAGCAAGCGTTGCTGCCAATAACCACTTTTTCATTTCCATACTCCTGTGATTGCTATTTTATTTGGTTTTGTTTGTTGTGCTTGTTTAGGAGGCAAAAAGCTGCCACCCAAAGAAATATTAGTAGATAGAAGAGATAAATTGCTGTAATCGCTCCGAATCTGGATTCGTAAAAAGCTTAGCTGGATCTCCCTGTTCTTCCACTAAACCTTGATGCAAAAACATCACATGGTTAGATACATCACGCGCAAAAGCCATTTCATGCGTGACAACTAACATGGTGCGTCCTTCCTCGGCCAGGTCTCTCATTACCCCTAACACTTCACCAACGAGTTCAGGGTCAAGTGCAGAGGTAGGCTCATCAAACAACATAACCTCTGGATCAACGGCCAAAGCACGAGCGATTGCAGCGCGTTGTTGCTGACCTCCGGACAGGTGTCCTGGGTAGTAGTCTTTGCGTTCGTATAACCCAACTTTCTTCAACAGTACTTCCGCATTTTCAATCGCTTGCGCCTTAGGTACACCAAGTACGTGCACGGGCGCTTCAATCACATTTTCTAAAACCGTTAAATGCGACCATAAGTTAAAGCCCTGAAATACCATAGCTAAACGTGAACGAATACGCTGAACTTGCTTTTCATTTGCTGGGACAGACTCCCCTGCGCGGTTGTTCTTCATTTGGATAAGTTCACCGTTTACCCAAATTTCACCCGCAGTTGGTGTCTCTAATAAGTTGATACATCTTAGGAAGGTACTCTTACCTGAACCGGAAGAGCCAATGATGGAGATAACATCGCCTTTATGGGCAGAAAGTGAAATGCCCTTTAATACTTCATTTTGTCCGAAGGTTTTGTGCAGGTCTTTAATATCTAGCGCTGGTACATCATTCATGCGCCCTACTCCCTGTGTTTTAGTCACTGCAATAAAGGGACTCCGCCCTCTTTGAATTGGAACAAACTATCACCACCCAAGAGAAGTTGCAACAAATTATTAACCTAAATAAATCGAATAGATAGATACAACAATCAAATGAATATGCACTTTCTAGCAATATATTCTTTTAATGCTGAATAACTGACATAAAAAAGCCCCTCAAGAGAGGGGCTCATTAAGATACAAAAGTGTTAATTAAAACGTGTCACAACGAGAGAATTCGAAGTGCGTAATGTCACTTCATTTTCCATTCCATCTTTTTCAGAAGTTAGAATACCGTCTAGGTCAGCTTCTAGTTCAGGCTCCGATGCTTCACCATTAGAGAAGAAGCTCATGAACATTTCTGAGTCAATATCGCTGTTACCATCAAGAATGACTGCAGAACGGTTGAAGTTGTCCGTTTCCGATACTTTCAAACCATTTATCGCGGAAGATGGAAAATTGTAGTAGTCCAGCTCAGGTACTACAACATAATCACTATTGCTCTTAGTGAAAATACGATGAGTTACTTTGTAATCACCTGAAGCAGCAAAATATGCGGTACGAGTGAAACCTTCTGTAGAGTTAGTTAATCCCATATTAATATCAATCACCGACTCTCGTCCGCTCTGAGATATCACGCTAGGCTTTGAGTTCGGTAAGTTTTTGATATTTAGGAATGTACTTGGATCAGCATCTATATCCCAGCTTGAATCAATAGTGCCAGTTAATAGTGAATCCCAACCATTTGTCGCGCTTTCAGCAACGGCTAGGTAAACCCATTCTTCTTTATTAGCTTCACTAGGTCGACGATATTCATCAACGGAATTACCCAGCTCTAAGGCATCATATAAGTAGTCGTTTGATACAAAGCCAATATCCAAGGAGTCATACTTGTAGCCAGACGATGAGTAAATACTAGAAACAACATCTGTCGTAACTAGGTCAATATCATTAGTACCCCAAGAACCGATACCATATTGATATAATGATTTATTGTCCGAGCCAGATTCATATTGGAATAAAGCGGTAGGCTCTCCATTGAAACCTAGTAGTTCTTCATCTGA
This sequence comes from Vibrio jasicida 090810c, assembly GCF_002887615.1. NCBI lineage: Bacteria > Pseudomonadati > Pseudomonadota > Gammaproteobacteria > Vibrionales > Vibrionaceae > Vibrio > Vibrio jasicida. The sequence continues at coordinate 1,163,873 of NZ_CP025792.1, forward strand.
AGTCATATCACTGTTTGGAGATACTAAGACATCTTTTTGTGATACATAGTGGTAATCACCACCACCAGATACTGCGTTTCGGTATGAAAGGTTTTTGAACGTTTTGTCCGATACGTTACTTCCTGTAAAGCACTTATTCAACGACTCACGGTTAAGTGCGAAAGTAACATTGCGTAGCTCTTTATCTTCTAAAAACTCGCGAGAGAAAGAATTTACACGAACTTCTCGACCATTGAATTCAAGTGCTTGAATAGTGATGTAACCACCTTCAGGAATGTCTTCTAAAACAAACTTGAAGTTATCGCTGGTTGGTTTAATAACTTCTCCAACCATTTTGCCATCAGCATCAGAATAGTAACCGATAACATTATTCGTGACCTGAGCTTTTGATGCTTGACTGTAAGTTAAAACGGTAGCGTCACCATTCGAATCAGTATCTCGATCATAAATTGTACAGCTTTGTGCCTTAGCATCGCTCTCAGACAGTGTCGCAGGGATCGCAAAATCAAACGTAAATGTTGTTTTCGATGAACCGCCACCGCCACCGCCACCGCCGCCACAACCGACCATTAATCCCGAAATAATTGCCACTAGCGGCAGTACTTTAAGCTGTTTCATGTCTTCTTCCTAAACTGAGCGGCAATGATTAGCCAAAAAATCGTCTCTGCTCGGTACTAAGCAAGAATGAAGCCAGCTTTATATACAATTCATGAATGACGTAAATAAATCGCATTGGACATTATTTCTGCAAAATAACGTCTAATTTTATGCAACTTGTGTAATCGAATTACACACTAAACAACCAAGTCATTCGCATGCCAGACACTTTCTGTAGTTTTCTTTCACATCTATTCTTAAAGTGATCTAAATCAATCACCCCAAAGGGCTATCTTGCTAGACTCCGCCACGATGATGAGGAATTTTTTGTGCCTCAACACAATGAGTTATTAGCTATGCTTAGGCACGTGGTATTCGTGCAACAAAATCTAATAATAGCTAGCATAGGAAGTGCCGCAGGAAGCGGAAAAACACAATTCAATTTAGAATTCATAACTTTTAAATATATGAGGAATCTATGTCAGACGCAGTGAATAAAGCGCACTCTGATTCGGATATCGAGACTAAAAGCTACCGCGAGCTTCATCGTCCATCATCTGAGTTCGCAAGCCGTTCAGACTACCTAGACCACGAACTACAAATCATGAAGCCACGCCGTTTTGGCTTAAACTTGCCAGGTCGTGACTTCCGCTTTGAGCTTGAAGACCTTGTTCCAGCGCTTGCTGGTACGATCGGTATTATCGCAATGTACTCTGCGGTAATGATGTCTTGGGCTGAAGGTCTTACTGCTGCATGGGACCACGTTAACTTAGGCAAAGATTTTGCTATCGAAGTTGCTCGTGTAGAAATGCTAATCCCTGCACTCCTTTTCTGTATTCTTGCTTCTGGCTTTATTAACCCTAAAGCCAACCTAGCAGGTAACCACGGTCCAATGATCCCTCTTATTGGTACCATCGCTCTTGCGGGTGCCCATCCTCTTGCATTGGCAATCCTAATCGGTGTGTTTGGTTTGATTTTGAGCTTACTAAAAGGTGGCTCAAAACTCGTAAACCTCACTTCAGAGGGTACAGCTGGGGGCCTACTCATCTTCTTAGGCCTAACAGGTACCATGAGCCAAATCAACTCAATCCAAGCTTGGGCAGTTGGTTTGCAATCGGATACGGTTGCCGCAGGCAGTATGGGCTACATTGGCCTAATCGTTCTCGCGGTTACTATCGGTCTATATGCTTTCCTTGCTAAAGTTAATAAACGTTGGCTAGCCATCCCAGTATGTGCTTTCACGGGTCTCGTCATTGCACTTGTACTTGGTGCTGGTTTCGACATCAAATTCGTTACTGAAACAGGTCTTCCGAACCTAAACCCAATCTACTGGTGGGGTAGCACAGAAGAAGGTTGGATGCTTGGTCTACCAAATGTAGAACACTTCATTGCTTCACTACCGTTTGCAATTCTTGCTGTAGCGATGTGGTCTCCAGACTTCCTTGGTCACCGTATTTTCCAAGAACTGAACTACCCTAAAAAGACTGAAAAAGTTCTGATGGACGTTGATGACACAATGACTATGTGTTCGGTTCGTCAAATGGTTGGTACTGCTGTAGGTGGTGGTAACATTACGTCATCTTGGGGTACGTACATGATCCCAGCAGCAATTGCGAAACGCCCTATCCCTGGCGGTGCAATCCTGCTCGGCTCTCTATGTATCATCGTCGCGATTCTTGGCTTCCCAATGGATGTAGCAGTATGGCCACCAGTAATGCGTGTTGCTCTTCTAGTAGGTGTATCTCTACCTCTACTTGAAGCAGGTATGCAGATGGTGAAAGACTCTAAAGACTCTCAAGCAGCAGGTATCTGTATCTTCGGTTCTGCGGTAGTTAACCCAGTACTGGCTTGGGCATTGACTATGCTTCTAGACAACAACGGTCTGATTGGTGACAAAGAGCGTGCATCACGTCTGTCATTTGTAGATAAGATTGTGATCCCTGTAGGTGTACTTGTCGTCTGTTTAGTCGCTATGCTTGCAGTTGGTATGCTAGAAGGACAATATGGCATTAAAGCTTGGCTATAATGACATTCGTTCAAAAATTGTGTGGGTAGCGCTCGTCGCTACCCCATTTTTATCGCTATTTTTTAGTATTTATTGATTTAGTTTAAGGTTTGCAAAAATTTTTTAGTGTAGCCTTGAATTGTGGTTGGGAAGAACCCACATTAGTAACAGTGACAATATTTATAGTTTTATCGCCCTATTCTTCTTATTTAAGACTATAAATATTGTTATTCATTAAGAGTGTACTGTTCTCCATGTGGAAGTGGAGATAGCTGGCTCAACGGCGAACCAGTACGTATTTTTTTCTACTACAAAGGTAGGTATGTCATGGCAGAGCAATTTGCTAAAGCTTGGGAAGGTTTTGCTGCAGGCGACTGGCAAAACGAAGTAAACGTTCGTGATTTCATTCAGAAGAACTACACTCCGTACGAAGGCGACGAATCTTTCCTAGTTTCTGAAGGTACTGAAGCGACTAACAAGCTTTGGGCTAAAGTAATGGAAGGTATCAAGCAGGAAAACGCGACTCACGCACCTGTTGATTTCGATACTTCTGTTATCTCTACCATCACTTCACATGATGCTGGTTACATTAACAAAGACCTAGAAACTATCGTAGGCCTACAAACTGAAGCTCCGCTTAAGCGTGCAATCATGCCTAACGGCGGCGTACGTATGATCGAAGGTTCTTGTAAAGCATACGGCCGTACGCTTGATCCACAAGTTTCTAAAATCTACTCTGAGTACCGCAAAACACACAACCAAGGTGTTTTCGATGTTTACTCTCCTGACATCCTAAAATGTCGTAAGTCTGGTGTTCTAACTGGTCTTCCAGATGCATACGGTCGTGGTCGTATCATCGGTGACTACCGTCGTGTAGCTCTATACGGTGTAGATTTCCTAATCAAAGACAAAGTAGCTCAATTCCACTCTACTCAAGAGAAGCTAGAGTCTGGTGAAGATCTACAAATGACGATGCAACTTCGTGAAGAGATTCAAGAACAGCACCGTGCACTAGGTCAAATGAAAGAAATGGCAGCATCTTACGGCTACGACATTTCTGCTCCTGCGACTACAGCTCAAGAAGCTATCCAATGGACTTACTTCGGCTACCTAGCTGCTGTTAAATCTCAAAACGGCGCAGCAATGTCTCTAGGTCGTACTTCGACTTTCCTTGACGTATACGTTGAGCGTGACATCGCAGCTGGCATCATCACTGAAGAACAAGCTCAGGAAATGATCGACCACTTCGTAATGAAACTACGTATGGTTCGCTTCCTACGTACTCCTGAGTACGATGAGCTATTCTCTGGCGACCCAATCTGGGCAACAGAATCTATGGGTGGTATGGGTGTTGACGGTCGTACACTAGTTACACGTACTAACTTCCGTTTCCTAAACACACTATACACAATGGGTCCTTCTCCAGAGCCAAACATCACTGTACTTTGGTCTGAGCAGCTACCTGACGGCTTCAAGAAGTTCTGTGCGAAAGTATCTATCGATACTTCTTCTATCCAATACGAAAACGACGACCTAATGCGTCCAGATTTCGACAACGATGACTACGCTATCGCTTGTTGTGTATCGCCAATGGTTATCGGTAAGCACATGCAATTCTTCGGCGCTCGTGCAAACCTAGCGAAAACTCTACTTTACGTTATCAACGGCGGTGTAGATGAGAAGCTTAAAATGCAAGTGGGTCCTAAGACTGCACCAATGACTGACGAAGTTCTAGACTTCGACAAAGTTTGGGCTGGCCTAGACAACCTAATGGATTGGCTAGCTAAGCAGTACGTAACTGCACTAAACGCTATCCACTACTCACACGACAAATACAGCTACGAAGCAGCTCTAATGGCTCTTCATGATCGTGACGTTCGTCGTACTATGGCTTGTGGTATCGCTGGTCTTTCTGTTGCAGCTGACTCTCTATCTGCAATCAAATACGGTAAAGTTAAACCAATCCGTGACGAAGATGGCATTGCAATCGACTTCGAAATCGAAGGCGATTACCCTAAATTTGGTAACAACGATGCACGTGTTGATGACATGGCATGTGAACTTGTTTCTAACTTCATGGCTAAAATCCGTAAGCTTAAGACTTACCGTGATGCAATCCCAACTCAGTCTATTCTTACTATCACTTCAAACGTGGTATACGGTAAGAAAACTGGTACTACACCAGATGGTCGTAAAGCAGGCGCTCCTTTTGCACCTGGTGCTAACCCAATGCACGGCCGTGATGAGAAAGGTGCGGTAGCATCTCTAACATCTGTAGGTAAACTACCGTTTGCTGATGCAAAAGATGGTATCTCTTACACCTTCTCTATCGTGCCAAACGCACTAGGTAAAGAAGAAGTTAGCCAACGTGCTAACCTAGCAGGTCTGATGGATGGTTACTTCCACCACGAAGCTGGCATTGAAGGTGGTCAACACCTTAACGTGAACGTACTTAACCGCGAAACTCTAGAAGACGCTGTTAAGCACCCAGAGAAATACCCTCAGCTAACAATCCGTGTATCTGGTTACGCTGTACGCTTCAACTCTCTAACTGCAGAGCAACAAGCTGACGTAATCGCACGTACATTCACTGAGTCTCTATAAGACTGATTGAATTAGCACTTTGAGTGATAAAATAGAGGCCGATGCTGTAAAGCATCGGCCTTTTTTTGTGTCTTGAACTAAAGTTGTGACATTGCCTAAGACTTTGTTCTCGATCTTACGTATGATGCCGAAAACGCTAGCAAACGAAGTATATGAAACTCAGTAAATTATTTATCCTTGCCTTGTTGTCGCCTGCTGCGATTGCATCAACAAAATCTACCGTCTCTTTCACTTTAGATAACGATGGCATATTTGGTGTCGACCAAGACTACACCAACGGTATTTTCCTTTCTTACGCGACCGATAAACTGCGTGAAGACAGCGAATGGAAATGGTTCAGTTTAAACGGTAATGGGCAAGCCAACGTCGATAAAGTAGAACTTGTACTAGGCCACAAAATGTGGACGCCGAGTGATATAGAAGCCGACTACCCTCTTGTTAATGATCGTCCTTACGCTGGCTACCTACACACCGAAATAAACTATATCTCGATCACAGCAGACCAAGCCGTTCGATATAATTTTACTATCGGGGCAACAGGTGAAAGCTCACTATCAGATAAAGCCCAAGATATCGTTCACGGCATCACTGGCTCAACCGACCCACAAGGTTGGGAATACCAAATTGATGACGAAGTCGCATTCAGTGTTGGTTACCGAGCATTCAACAAACTGATGCGCAGCGAAGGTAAAAGCACACAATGGGAAATTACTAACGTAAACGACATCAACGCAGGTAACTTCCGTAGTGATGTATCTCAAGGTGTCATGTTCCGTTGGGGTACCAACTTAGCGAACAGTATCGGTGCGGCAAACATCAGTGTTGAAAGCCCATTCCACGCGAGTATGCTAGCGCAAAGTACATCCAGTTGGTTCTTGTTCACCGGCTTTGAAGGACGTTACCGCTTTAACGACATTACCATCGAAGGCGATCGTTCAGGCATTCCTGAGCCATCCGATCAATACGATGTTACGTTACAAAACTGGCAAGCAAGTGCGGTTGCTGGTGCAGCTTGGTATAACCGAAACTACGGCGCGAGCTTAACCTTTACCGTTAAAACACCGGATTATGAAGAAGCACAAACTGATGTTTATGGTACAGGCTCTCTGTCACTGTTTGCGTTCTTCTAAATATAAGTCCCTGTGCGGCGTGTGAGTTTTCATTCGCCGCTTTCTTTGCTCAATATCTCGCCAACGTCCCTCTCCAAGACTGTTTTAACCCTGCAATTTGTAATAAAATAACGGGTAGAATTTATTAAAAAATGAGAGCAAAAGATGTCAACAGCTGGTCGTATTCACTCGTTTGAGTCATGTGGTACCGTAGACGGACCCGGTATTCGATTTATCGTCTTCTTGCAAGGTTGTTTAATGCGTTGTAAGTATTGCCATAACCGCGATACTTGGGATACGCATGACGGCAAAGAAGTGACGGTTGAAGAAATTATTGCTGAAGCAAAAACCTACCGTCATTTCATGAATGCATCAGGTGGTGGCATTACTTGTTCTGGTGGCGAAGCGATGCTTCAACCAGAATTTGTGCGAGACTTCTTCCGCGCAGCTCAAGCGGAAGGTATTCACACTTGTCTTGATACCAATGGTTACATCCGCAAACATACCGATGTTATCGATGAAGTGCTTGAAGCGACAGACCTTGTAATGCTTGACCTTAAGCACATGAAAGACGAAATTCACCAAGATTTCATCGGCGTTTCGAACCGTCGAGTTTTAGACTTCGCTCGCTATCTACATAAAATCGGTCAAAAAACGTGGATCCGCTACGTAGTTGTTCCGGGCTATACAGACGAACCCGAAGCGGCGCATATGCTTGGTGAATTCATCAAAGATATGGACAACATTGAGAAAGTGGAACTTCTTCCGTACCACAAACTTGGTGCGCATAAATGGGAAGCATTAGGGCTTGATTACCCATTAGATGGTGTAAACCCTCCATCGAAAGAAACGATGGATGAAATCCAATCGATCCTTTCCCAATACCATCCAAATGTGAAATACTAAGTCATATTAGGTTATTGAATAAATTAAAAATACCAGCAATTCGCTGGTATTTTTTTACTCATATTACCGTCGAGAGTACCAAACAAATCAAAACATTTGATGCCCTATCCTCGACACATTAAACGTATACAAACCTACTACACACTTAAAACGGTAAGTAAAGCTCGTAAGGAATCAAAAGTCAGGATATCAAACATGGATTGGTTTAATTTCGTATCGGTCATCATTGTTGGTTGGGTTGTAATCATGCATTGCCTACCCGATTGGCGAACAGTCGTTTGGCCTAAAATGGAACAAGAAAAACCATTTCAACATTTGATCTTCGCAACGCTCTTCTTGCTTAGCATTTTGTGGTCTGCACAGGCCGGTGTGAAAGAAGGGTTGCAAATCCACTTTCTTGCTTTGACAACGCTAACCATGATGTTCGGTTGGCGAATGGCTTTTCTGTTCTGTATCCCTGCCATGATCATCAATCACTTGATTCACAGTATTCCTCTATTAATGCTGCCAAGTGCGCTCGTACTTTCTGCACTGGTACCAATACTAATAAGCTACCTCGTTTTTCTACTCAGCTATCAATATTTGCCACGCAATATTTTTGTCTTCATTTTTGTGGCGGGATTCTTCAATGGAGCACTAACCGGTAGCTTACACCTACTCATTAACTCGGTTTATCATCTATCAGTCGGTCATTACGACTGGCAAACCATCCAGCACAACTACTTTGTTTTTGTACCATTACTCGCTTTCCCCGAGGGGCTTCTTAATGGGATGTCATTGGCGGTCCTAACCGTATTCAAACCAGAATGGTTAAGAGTATTCTCGGATCGAGATTACATATACAACCACTACCACAAATAGCATGTCACAACGCATTCATACGCTGTTTGTAAACTGGCTAAATTTGATAATTCTTGCCATTTTTCATATTAAATATGTGTTGAGATCATGTTTCAGTAACGTCTGAAACGTTAACCTAAGCACATTAAAAATGTATTAGATTATTTAGTGAGGTCATCATGGAAATGTCAAACGCTCAACGTTTGATCTTATCAAACCAGTACAACCTAATGTCTCAGATGGACCCTAGCAGCGCAGCAAAATACAAGCGTCTACAGACCATCGTAGAACGTGGTTACGAGCTGCAAATGCGCGAACTGAACAAAGATTTTGGCTGCATTACTGAATCTGAATGTCGTGAAATCATCGACATCATGGAGATGTACCATGCAATGCAAGAATCTAACAAGATGCTGGATGACGAAGAGCGCAGCAAAGTCGATCAACGCCGTCTGCAATTCCTTGGTTTTGATATCGCAACAGAAGCCCAACAAGTGCATTACGTTCGTTTCCTTGTGGATTCTGAAGGTCTATATCCTCAATTTGATAAGGCTGATCACCACTTCAACAGCCAAATGCCAATGCAGGAAAAATACCAGCGCATGTTGAAAACATGGCGCAACTGCCCTCGTCAGTACCATTTGTGTGCAAACGAATTGGCGCAAATTTTCAGTGCATAACGCACTAAGCATTTGAAAAGGAGAGTAAACGCTCTCCTTTTTTCATCTCCCCTGTCACGATTTTATCAAATCTCACCTGTCAGCTTTCTCTACGCTTTCCCAAACACCACCTAGAATTCACTGATATCGACGATTTATCGCCAAATAATTGATTTCTTATACTGTCATTCACAACACAAATTCTTCTCTCATTAAACAGTGATTCAAATGTCACTTTTGCAATAAATTCATAATTGTTAAGCAAAATTGGAAATCCCCGACTAGGCTTAAAATGAGAAAGGGAGTGATTGAAAGGTACCTATCCACCGTCCTCCGTTGCAGTGAAAAATTGTCCATAAAGCAAAGCCTTTGGCGTGACCTAACTGGGGTTCGGTACAAACCAAATGCGATAACAGGGCGTATAAGTTCATACAACGAAGGACATATCAAAGGTGGGTAAGCCTGCGTCAACGTTCGTCGGTAGACTGACTATTAAAGGGGAAAGCGACATGAGTATTTTCGACCACTATCAATCAAGATATGAAGCTTCAAAAGATGAAGAGATGTCGTTGCAGGATTTCTTAGCCCTGTGCAAGGACGATAAAAGCGCTTATGCCAATGCAGCAGAACGACTTCTCATAGCGATTGGGGAACCAGAAGTCATTGATACTGCGCAAGATCCAAGACTGAGCCGCATCTTCTCAAACCGAGTGATCTCTCGTTACGAAACCTTCAAAGACTTCTACGGCATGGAAGACGCTATCGAACAGATCGTGTCTTATCTCAAACACGCCGCGCAAGGTTTGGAAGAACGAAAACAAATTCTTTACCTTCTTGGCCCAGTAGGTGGTGGTAAATCATCACTGGCTGAGAAGTTAAAAGCACTGATGGAAAAAATGCCAGTTTACGTGCTCAGCGCCAATGGTGAGCGCAGCCCCGTAAATGATCATCCTTTCTGCTTATTTAATGCTTCGGAAGACGGCGAAATCCTTAAGAAAGAATACGGTATTGAGCATCGCTACCTACGCTCTATCATGTCACCTTGGGCTGCAAAACGTCTGCACGAGTTTGGCGGTGATATCACCAAGTTCAAGGTGCTTAAGGTACGTCCTTCTATTCTAGACCAAGTTGCAATTGCGAAGACTGAACCCGGCGATGAAAACAACCAAGACATCTCATCATTGGTTGGTAAAGTTGATATTCGCCAGCTTGAACACTTTTCACAAGATGACCCAGATGCCTACAGCTACTCCGGCGCGCTATGTAAAGCAAACCAAGGTTTGATGGAATTCGTGGAGATGTTCAAAGCGCCAATCAAGGTGCTACACCCTCTCTTGACGGCAACTCAAGAAGGTAACTTTAACGGTACGGAAGGGTTATCTGCTATCCCATTCGACGGCATGATTTTGGCCCACTCAAATGAATCAGAGTGGCAAACGTTCCGTAATAACAAGAACAACGAAGCATTCTTAGACCGTGTATACATAGTGAAAGTCCCTTACTGTTTACGTGTATCGGAAGAAGTGAAGATCTACCAGAAACTACTTGAAAACAGTGAACTTTCTAAAGCACCTTGCTCACCAAGCACACTCGAAACTTTGGCACAGTTCAGTATTCTGTCTCGACTCAAAGAGCCTGAGAACTCGTCCATTTTCTCGAAGATGCGTGTCTACGATGGTGAAACACTGAAAGATACCGATCCGAAAGCGAAGAGTTACCAAGAGTACCGCGACTTTGCCGGTGTCGATGAAGGTATGAACGGTCTTTCCACCCGTTTCGCGTTCAAGATTCTATCGCGTGTGTTTAACTTCGACCAAACCGAAGTAGCGGCAAACCCTGTCCACCTATTCTACGTGATTGAGCAGCAAGTTGAGCGTGAGCAGTTCCCTTCTGAAATGGCAGAAAAGTACCTCGAGTTCTTGAAGGGTTACCTTGTACCACGTTACGTCGAGTTCATCGGCAAAGAAGTACAAACGGCCTACCTAGAGTCTTATTCTGAATATGGCCAGAACATCTTTGACCGCTACGTGACTTACGCAGATTTCTGGATTCAAGATCAAGAATACCGCGATCCAGAAACAGGTCAGCTGTTTGACCGTGCCTCTCTGAATGCTGAACTAGAGAAGATCGAGAAAACCGCTGGCATTTCAAACCCGAAAGATTTCCGAAACGAAATCGTCAACTTTGTGCTTCGTGCGAAAGCCAATAACAATGGTCTGAACCCAGTTTGGACCAGCTACGAAAAACTGCGCACGGTAATCGAGAAGAAAATGTTCTCCAATACCGAAGAGCTACTTCCGGTTATTTCATTCAATGCGAAAACGTCTTCTGAAGATCAGAAGAAACACGACGACTTTGTCGCTCGCATGATGGAAAAAGGCTATACCGAGAAACAGGTTCGCCTACTTTCTGAGTGGTACCTACGAGTACGTAAGTCATCCTAACCAGTTTGAGTTAGGTCGCTTGTGAAACATGAAGAGGGCTATTTCATGGCGCAATTTATAGACCGAAGGCTCAATGGTAAGAACAAGAGCGCTGTTAATCGACAGCGCTTCTTGAAACGCCATAAAGAGCAGATTAAAGAGTCGGTAGCTGACGCAGTGAATCGACGCTCGATCACAAACACGGAAACGGGCGAAGACGTTGCAATACCGCACAAAGACATCAACGAACCTATGTTTCATCAGGGTAAAGGGGGCGTACGTGAGCGTGTGCACCCTGGCAACGACCAATTTATTACTGGTGACAAAATCGAGCGCCCGAAAGGTGGAGGTCAAGGTGGTGGCGCAGGAGAAGGCAATGCGAGTCCTGATGGCGAAGGCCAAGACGAGTTTGTTTTCCAGATATCCAAAGATGAATATCTCGATATCTTGTTCGAGGATTTGGAGTTACCCAATCTTGAAAAAAATCAGATTGCTAAAATAACTGAATGGAAGACCCATCGTGCGGGTTACCAAACTGCAGGCATTCCGTCCAACATTGCCATTGTGCGTTCGTTGCAGCAATCACTTGCTCGACGTACCGCAATGACAGCAGGTAAAAAGCGTCTTCTTAATGAACTAGAGGATGAGCTTACTCGCATCAAAAACATCGAGCCAGCTCAGCAGCTCGAGGAAAATCGTCTGAAGAAGGAAATTGAGGATCTGCGCAAGAAAATCGAAAGCGTGCCCTTCATTGATACCTTCGACTTACGTTTCAAGAACTATGAGAAGCGCCCTGTGCCATCGAGCCAAGCGGTCATGTTTTGTCTGATGGACGTTTCAGGTTCTATGGACCAAGCCACCAAAGATATCGCAAAACGCTTCTATGTTCTTTTATACCTGTTCTTGACGCGCACCTACGAAAATGTAGAGGTCGTATTCATTCGTCACCATACTCAAGCAAAAGAGGTCGATGAACATGAGTTCTTCTACTCGCAAGAAACGGGTGGAACAATTGTGTCGAGCGCTCTCAAGCTAATGAACGAAATCGTGCAAGACCGCTATCCTGTAGGCCAATGGAACATCTACGCCGCACAGGCATCCGATGGGGATAATTGGGCTGACGATTCTCCGCGTTGCCGTGAACTCCTAGTGAATAAACTGCTTCCTAACTGTCAGTACTATTCATACATTGAGATCACCCGACGCTCACACCAAACGCTATGGCATGAATACGAGAAGCTTGCTGAAGCCTTCCCAAACTTTGCCATGAAAAACATCCGCTCTGTGGAGGATATCTTCCCAGTCTTCCGTGAACTATTCCAAAAAGAAACGGCGTAAGGAGGCTAGCGATGAATACCGCAACGAAAAACCTTTCGGGGAAGCTTCGAAGAAGCGCAGAGAAAATATGCTTCCAGACGGCCCAGACTGGACGTTTGAATTGTTGGAGCGTTATCACAAAGAAATCAAGCGTGTCGCGGAGCATTATCGCCTCGACACTTACCCAAACCAAATCGAGGTGATTACCTCTGAACAAATGATGGATGCATACTCAAGTATCGGTATGCCCATCAACTACAATCATTGGTCGTTTGGCAAAAAGTTCATCCAAACTGAGCAAAACTACAAACACGGTCAAATGGGCTTGGCTTACGAGATCGTGATTAACTCCAACCCATGTATCGCTTATTTGATGGAAGAGAACACCATCACGATGCAGGCGCTTGTTATCGCTCACGCTTGTTATGGACACAACTCGTTCTTCAAAGGCAATTATCTGTTCCAAACGTGGACCGACGCCAGCTCGATCATTGACTATCTCTTGTTTGCGAAGAACTACATTGCGGAATGTGAAGAGCGATACGGGGTGCATGAAGTTGAGCAACTACTTGACTCATGCCATGCATTAATGAACTTCGGTGTAGACCGCTATAAGCGTCCCGAAAAAATCTCTATTAATGAAGAGAAAGCTCGTCAAGAAGAGCGCGAAGCCTATCTTCAATCTCAAGTGAACGAACTTTGGCGTACCGTTCCACAGGCAAAAACTAAAGAAGAAGATATCAAGATTCGTTTCCCAAGTGAGCCACAGGAAAACCTGCTTTATTTCTTCGAAAAACATGCGCCATTGCTGGAGCCTTGGCAGCGTGAAATCGTCCGAATTGTCCGTAAAGTCAGCCAGTACTTTTACCCTCAGAAACAAACCCAAGTTATGAATGAAGGGTGGGCAACATTTTGGCACTACACGATTCTGAATCACCTTTACGATGAAGGCTTAGTATCAGAGAAGTTTATTCTCGAATTTCTACATAGCCACACCAGCGTTGTTGCTCAACCTGCTTATAACAGTCCGTACTTTAGCGGCATTAACCCCTATGCGCTTGGCTTTGCGATGTTCAGAGACATAAAACGTATCTGTGAAGAGCCAACCGATGAGGATAAAGAGTGGTTCCCAGAAATTGCCGGAGCCGATTGGTTAGACACGCTTCACTTTGCGATGCATAACTTCAAAGATGAAAGTTTTATCAGCCAATACTTGTCACCAAAGCTAATGCGAGATTTTAAACTTTTCGCCATTAATGATGATGATCGTAAGAACTTCGTTGAGGTTGCCGCCATTCACGATGAGATGGGTTACAAACGCATCCGAGAGGCGCTAGCCGCACAATATAACTTAGCCAATCTAGAGCCAAACATTCAGGTATTTAACGTGGATGTGAGAGGCGATCGTTCGTTAACACTTCAATACGTCCCTCATAACCGAATTCCATTGGATAACAGTTATGAAGAGGTGTTGAAACATGTTTATCGCTTATGGGGCTTCGATGTGATTTTGGAGGAAGTAAAAGATACCGGACACCGAGAGATTCTCTCTACCTGTCCGAAACGCAATCAGTACGACACAAATATCTAGAACTCCCCTTCTACTAATGAATAAAAGAAAAGGCTCCTAACTTAGGAGCCTTTATCTATCTAAATCAGTCAGTGCGGTGTACTAAGCTTGCTTTGCAATAATTGTTCTTACCGCTTCAAGGTCGGCTTGCGTATCCACACCTGCTGCTGGCGCTTCTTTTGCAACCGCAACATGAATCTTTTCACCGTACCAAAGCACACGAAGTTGCTCCAGGCACTCGATTTGCTCAAGTGCACTTGGTTGCCAATTCACATAAGTGTTGATGAAACCAGCACGGTAAGCGTAGATGCCGATGTGACGCATTAATGGATTTACGATAGTTTTGTCTTGCTTGGCAAAGTTGTCACGATCCCAAGGGATCGTCGCACGACTAAAGTACATAGCGTAACCACGCTCGTCCGCTACTACTTTTACCGCATTTGGGTTAAAGACTTCTTCTTCCGATTCGATTTCAACCGCAAGCGTTGCCATTGGCGCATCGCAACCTGCTAGGTTATCAGCCACTTGGCGAATAATAGACGGCGGAATCAATGGTTCATCACCCTGAACATTAACCACAATGTGGTCTGCAGGAATCGCCATTTTTTCTACCACTTCTGCTAGTCGCTCAGTGCCAGATTCATGGTTTGGCGAGGTCATACAAACCTTGCCACCAAACTGCTCTGCAGCCGCCGACACGCGCTCATCGTCAGTCGCAATAATCACGTCTTCAGCGCCCGCTTGTAACGCTTGCTCATAAACCCATTGGATCATTGGTTTACCACCAATGTCTGCCAACGGCTTACCCGGTAAGCGGCTTGACGCGTAACGCGCAGGAATGACAACCGTAAAAGACATTAGCGTCCCTCGTCCATGCTCATGGTTCTTGCTTCTGGTTCAAGGAGAACAGGAATACCCTCTTTGATTGGGTAAGCAAGGCGATCTAATTTGCAGATCAACTCTTGATTATCTTTATCGTACGTCAGCTTACCTTTGCACACAGGGCAAGCTACAATCTCAAGCAGACGGTGATCCATAAGTCGCTTTAACCTCTTTTATTCGATTTAAAATTCGTTCTGCATCATGTTGTTCAAACTGAGCAGAAACAGGAAGATACCACCAATTGTCTTGCGCATAGCGGTCGCATTTAACGGCATCTTTTTCTGTCATAATCACATTCGCTCCTTGTTGAGCCAATGCATCTAATTCTTTTTGGTCAAAGTCCTGATGATCGGCAAACCCTTTCGTGACTTTGACATCCGCATTCATTGCGTTAAGTGTATTAAAAAAACGAGGTGGATGCCCAATACCAGCAAATGCGACTAAGTCTTTCAACTCACTAACATCCACGTGCTGCTTCGTCTTCAAATTGATCGCCTTTGATGGCGCTAAAGACATTGGCATTTCGCCATGCTGAGCTTGACCACCATTAGTGATGATAAAGTCGACTTCAGCAAGACGCTCTACCCCTTCACGTAGTGGGCCAAGTGGAATAAGGCTTTCATTGCCAAAGCGGCGATAACCATCAACGATAACGAACTCGATATCTCGCTCTAAAGCGTAATGCTGGAGGCCATCGTCAGTAATAATGATGTCAACGCCATTTTCAAGCAATGCTTTCACCGCATTAGCACGAATCGGGTCTACGGCTACTGGCGCACCAGTACGACGATGAATTAGCTTAGGCTCATCACCACAGTGTTTCGCTGGTGTATTATCATCAAGAACAAGCGGATACTGAGGTGCTTTTGCGCCATAACCACGCGATACCACTCCGGGTTTATAACCCAGTAGTTGCAATTGCTCCACCAGCCACACTACCACTGGCGTTTTACCATTGCCACCAGCGGTAATGTTACCAACGACCACAACAGGCACGCGTGCTTTGTAGGCTTCTTTCTTGCCGACTTGGTATTGACGGCGTTTCGATTGGCTTATCGCACCAAACAGCACGCTTAATGGCCACAAAAGCGGCCATAGCAAGTATTTAAGCGGATGGTTTTCGAACCAGATCTTTTCAATCACAGCGCTTAGGCACCAAATTGAATTCGATGAAGCTGGGCATAAGCGCCATCTTTAGCGATCAAATCAGCATGACTACCACGCTCAACGATAGCGCCTTCATCGACTACAAGGATTTCATCAGCGTTTTCGATGGTCGACAAACGGTGAGCAATCACCAGTACCGTCTTGTCTTTTTGCAGTTCATCCAGCGCCGATTGAATAGCACGTTCCGATTCCGTATCCAGAGCTGACGTTGCCTCATCAAGTACCAGCACAGGTGCATCACGTAGAAGTGCACGTGCAATTGCGACACGCTGACGCTGGCCACCTGACAAACTCGCACCATTTTCGCCAATCATCGCGTCTAAGCCACCGTCCATTTTACCAATGAACTCCATCGCATGAGCCAGTTTAGCTGCACGCTCAATGTCTTCACGTGAGTATTGTTCTTCTGTCGCGTAAGCAATGTTGTTTGCAATCGTGTCGTTGAACAAATGTACGTTTTGCGAAACAAGCGCAAACTGCTCACGAAGATTCTTAAGCTCATAATCACGAATGTCATGACCATCAAGCGTAATTGAACCACTGCTTACGTCATAGAAACGGTTGAACAAATTAGCAATGGTACTCTTTCCTGAACCTGAGCGCCCAACGAGAGCAACCGTCTTACCTTTTGGAATGTCAAAACTGACATTCTCAAGTGCTGGTTTTTCTGCACCTTCATAAGTAAAGCTGACATCTTTGACAGTTACATCGCCTTGCGCACGCTCTACTTTGAATTTACCTTCGTTCTTTT
Organism: Vibrio jasicida 090810c; assembly: GCF_002887615.1. Lineage (NCBI taxonomy): Bacteria > Pseudomonadati > Pseudomonadota > Gammaproteobacteria > Vibrionales > Vibrionaceae > Vibrio > Vibrio jasicida. Next base: position 1,180,703 of record NZ_CP025792.1, read on the forward strand.
CTGGTTCTAGATCGACCAGTGCAAACAAGGTTTGGCTTGCCGCCATACCGCGTTGGAACTGTGACGTAACATTCGTCAGAGCTTTCAATGGACGCATCAAACCAAACATCGCAGAGAATACAACCGTAAATGTACCCGGAGTCAACTGGTCTTTAATTGAGTCGATACTAGCAAGGTAAAGCACAACAACAATCGCGATAGATGCAATCATTTGAATGATCGGGTTCGCAGCTGCTTGAGCTGTCACTAGCTTCATGCTTTGCTGGCGCATCTGATTGCTGACTTTCTCGAAGCGTTTGCCTTCGATGTCTTGACCACCATAACTCAGTACGACTTTATGACCTTTCAGCATTTGCTCCGCGGAAGCCGTCACATGACCCATCATGGTTTGCATGTTCTTTGAAATTTTTCTGAATCGTTTAGAAACGATACCAATACCCCAAGCAACAACAGGAGCAACAGCAAACAGTACCAAAGACAATTGCCAGCTGTTGTAGAACATCAAAACCAACAAGCCAATGATACTTGCACCTTCACGAACGATACTGACCAATGCTTGGCTAGTTGCAGCAGATACTTGCTCTGAGTCGTAAGTGATACGTGACAATAAGTTGCCTGTTTTTTCTTTATCAAAATAAGAAACAGGCATATGCATAAAGTGGTTGAACACCATTCGTCGAATTTGCATCACGACGTTGCCGGAAACCCAGCTCAAACAATAGGTCGAGACAAACCCACTCACACCACGAATAAACATCATGGCAAAAACAATTAATGGGAGTGTGCGTAGAAAGTCTGACTCTGCATTGCCAAAACCTTCATCAAGAAGTGGTTTAAGCAGGGAAATCATGTAGGTATCTGAAACAGCATTAACGACTAATGCAATGACAGCAACGATCAAACCGGCCTTATAAAGGCGAATAAATTGCCATAGACGCTTAAACGTCTGCCAGGTCGTTTCATCAGTATTTATCGACATAGAAGTGCTTTATTTTCTTACATTAAGACTCTTATTCTACTCCCTTACGCAGCATCTGCCTATACCAAGGGTCAAATGTCTCACTTCGTTTAACTTCGAAGTGCCAATTGTCTTGCTCAATAAACACCGATACTTGACCATCACTGCCTGTGTCTAACCAAAGCGCCTTGCTCTCTTCATAAGCTGATACAACATTTTCAGCAGGCATCCCCCATTGATTACTTTTTGCGAGAGAAGCAATGGCTAATTTGGGGGAAACGGCTTGAACAAATTTGGGGTTCGAAGAACTCTTGCTGCCATGGTGAGGAACCAACATCACATCACTTTCTAGTTTCTCAGGCTCACGCATGAGTATCCATTCACTTATGGCTTCAATATCTCCCGTCAGCAGCAGACGGAAACCAGATTGAGAGTCGACTACCCTAATCACACAAGAGTGGGGATTGTAGGCACGCTGAACCAACTTCGGTGGCCACAACACTTCCATATTCAAGGATTGCCATGACCAGTACTCCCCTGCAACGCACGCTTTGTAGTCAGTATAATTCTGGCTGCTGAACTTATTGGTCGGATTGAAAGCACTTTCGATGTATTGACGACCTCCTGCATGGTCAGAGTCCGCATGGCTAATGATGAACCCATCGATGGAATCGTAACCTCGACGATGCAAAGTCGGGGTGATAACCTGCTCAGCAATGCTACCGCTCCCCCATCCTTTCCCTGTGTCATAAAGCAATACCTTGCCGCCTTTTTCGATTAATACTGCAAGCCCATGCCCGACATCGAGAACATCCACTCGCCATCGGTCTCTAGTGGAATCATGAAAGAACACCACACAAATCGTGACCAAAAGTAATAAAAGCAGTCCGTTCGCCCGAAAAAAGCGACCAAGTGAAAGACAAACACTTGCCACACCGACAAGAAGCGTTGCTTTTAAACTGAGAAACTGCCAACTCCCTGTGGCAAAGGGTAAAGACCAACTCAATGGCCATAGCGCCCAGTCCATGCCTTGCCAAAACCACGCCGAAATGAAATAAGAGCAAAGCGAAAACATGAGTGCAAGAAACATCAGAGGAACCACAATCATCCCAAACCAAGGTATAAATACTAGGTTATAAATAATTGAGGTTAGACTGGTGCCAGAGAAGAAATACCCACTGATCGGCACGATCAACAAAGTAAGTACTAACTGTACTTTCAACAACAAGATCAACTTGCCCTTCCAATCCCCCTTGTGGCTCTGAACGGCATTCACCGCAAGCAGTACCGCAACAACAGAGAGATACGACAACCAAAAACTCAGACTAAGAGAAGCAAAAGGTTCAATGCAAAGCTGAATAGCGACTGCTAACAGCAATACACGCCAAGTGCTCCAATACACCAGCCAAAACTTTAATGACACATAAATAACACAGACAGAAAAAGCTCTTATTGTCGGCAAAGAAAAATCTGCAAGCCAAGCGTACAAAAACGCAGTGATAATCCCAATGAAAGGTGGTAACAGCTGGAGATTGAAAAAAATATACCGAAGCGCAACCCCGGCGAAAATACCAAAACTGAATGCCATCCCAATATGCAAACCGGAAATAGAGACAAGGTGCAATAACCCACTATCCCGTAGCAGCTGCCAATCTTGATACGTTAAAAGTGAGCGGTCACTAAAGGCGAGCGCATTGATGAGTGGATAATGTTTGAGGCGCGAGATGCTTCCAGAAACCGACTGAATGATTTGCTGACGAACAGAGTAAGAAGAACGAATCTGCCACTTGGCATTACGTGGCGACGCTGCCCTTGCAACAATTCCCTGTCCAATGGCTTGTTGCTCAGAATCAAAACCCGCTTCATTTCTCAACCCTAGAATGGGTTTAAGTGAAACTTGAGTAGTAAAGTCACTGTTAACAGGCAGTGGGAAAGGGGTTATCAGACGGATTTTCGGTTTAAGAAAAGGTAACAGGTTTTGAGAATTCACCCCGCGAACCACCGCAATTCCTTCATATCCGTGACTTATTTGCGTAAAAGGGCTGTCAACTTTACCAATTATGGTAATATTCACCCCTGCTTGAAACAGGGCTTGTCTTTGATGTTCCATAACATTGCCGTGGACAATAACAACCATACAGCCCGAAATTACGCCTATGCTAATTAAGCCTCGACGTAATTTGATTATTGAGCCAATGGCAATTATTCCCAGCAGCAACCATCGCCAATCTGGCATCGTCGGCCACCATGCTGACGAAATAACGCTCGCGACAAATAATGCCAAGGTCCAACTTTTTTCTAAGAGAGTCATGTCGTCCTATGCCTAGAAAGCTGATAAAACGCTTCATGCCAGATCATGAAATGATCAAACGCCAAAAAGCACTAAAGGTCTTCGGCAACGTGTTATACAACCCAAACTTGTGGTGTTTAAACCGTCGCTCTGCATCTGGTGCTTTTGCTGTTGGCTTATTTATGGCGTTTGTTCCGCTTCCGAGTCAGATGATCATGGCCGCAGGTCTCGCCATCATGCTTGGCGTTAACTTACCGCTTTCTGTTGCATTGGTATGGATCAGCAACCCTATCACGATGCCAGTTCTGTTCTACTTTGCGTACAAACTTGGCGCTTTGGTTATGCACGTTCCTCCACAGCCATTCCATTTTGAGTTGTCGTGGGAATTCATCATGCAACAAATGAACACTATTGGACCACCGTTCCTACTAGGCTGCGCAATATGCGGCGTTGTATCAGCTATCATTGGCTATTTTGGTATTCGGGGGCTTTGGCGTTACTCAGTCGTGAGAAGCTGGCAAAAACGTAAGATAAGATAAGTACTTATTCTTCAATTAGCAGGTTGTAGAGCATCGAATGGAGAACAGTTAACGTTCGACATGAAAGGCGCTGTAACTCAAGTATGAAGTCTACCGAGCCATGACAGAGATAAGCTGAACATAGATAAAAGAAAGGACCGAGATTCGGTCCTTTTTTGTGCCTGCCGCTTGAGAGCGTCGGCTAAAGTCTTTCTTTCGATTACTTGGAACTCAATACCGCAGCAGGATTGAGCTTCGCTGCGCGAGAAGCAGGGTACCAAGTTGCTAACAAGCTCAACATGATTGCCGTTCCCGAAACCAAAGCCACATCAGGCCAATGCAACTGGGAAGGTAAGAAGTCAACAAAGTAGATGTCCCCCGATAAGAACTGATGTCCGATTAAACTCTCTAACGCTTTAATGATGGGGGTTAAGTTTAGCGCGACAAACACACCAACAATACTGCCTGCAATACTTCCGAATACGCCCGAGAACACACCTTGCCATACAAAGATACGTTTAATTAGCCCATCTTTTGCGCCCATGGTGCGTAATATCGCAATTTCTGCAGCGCGATCTTTTACGGCCATCATCAATGTAGAAACGATGTTGAAGCTTGCTACACCAATCACCAGAACCATCACCAAGTACATAATGGTGCGAACCAGTTGAATGTCGCGATACAAGAAACCAAATTGTTGTTGCCAGCTCTTGAGGTAGACATACACATCAATCAGACTACCGACTTCACGCACGATCGAAGGTGCATTAAGTACATCATCTGTCTTCAATGAAATCCCTGTAACACCATCGCCTAAACGTGCATACGCCTGTGCATCTTTTAATGGAACCAGAGCGAGTGAATGATCGATCTGGCCGTTAAGCGTTAAAAAACCTGAGACTTTGACTCGCACACGTTTTGGTGCTTGAACTTTGCTGGTGCTTCCCGTTTGCGGAATCATTAACGTAACGTAGTCACCAACCTCAACATTTAATTCGTTGGCAACTCCACGCCCCAGAATGACTTGCTGCTGACCAGCATAAAAATTCTGCCATGCTTGGGGATCAATAAAATCAGACATGCTTGATACGGCCTGCTCAAAAGCCGGATCGACACCTCGTACTTCAACGGCTTTAAGCTTGCTGCCTTTTTCCGCCAAACCAGTAAAGCGAACATAAGGCGCCGCCGCGACAACATGTTCATGACTCAATGCCTGATTCATAGTTTTGGTGTAGTTGTGCAGTGGTCCATTGACCCCTTCTAACTCACCATGCGGAATAACTGATAACACGCGCGATTGCAGCTCACGTTCAAAACCATTCATTGCTGAAAGGCCAATAATGATAACCGCAACGCCAACCGCAATACCAATCGTGGAAGAAAGCGAAATGAACGACACCATTTTGTTACGCTTTTTAGCGCGACTGAATCGGCCCCCGATCATCAGTGCTAGAGATGAAAACAAAATTAGCCCTCCGCAACCGCTGTTTCAGTGATAAAGCGATCCACCAGCAAGCCATCTTGCATATGCATTTGGCGATCCATTTTCGCGGCTAACTCGTTATCATGAGTAACAACTAAAAAGGCAATGTTCGACTCTTGGTTTAATTCACGCATCAAATCGTAAATCGCCAGAGCAGTGTTGTGGTCTAAGTTACCCGTTGGCTCATCCGCCAATACCAGATCAGGCTTGTTCACCAAAGCTCGTGCAATGGCTACGCGCTGACGCTCACCACCAGAAAGTTCGGACGGACGATGATCCATGCGATGACCTAACCCCACCTTTTCGAGTAGAGATTGAGCAGCTTCTTTTGCTTGCGATACTTTCGTTCCACCGATCAGCAGGGGCATAGCCACATTCTCTACTGCCGTAAAATCCGCCAACAAATGATGGAATTGATACACAAAACCAAGGTGTTTGTTACGCAACGCGGCTTGTTTATTTGAACTCAATGCAGATAGGTCTTGGCCAAGAAAGTCGACCTCACCTTGTGATGCGTCGTCCAACGCACCAAGGATGTGCAGTAAAGTACTTTTCCCTGAGCCCGATGAGCCAACAATTGACACTAACTCACCTTTATCAATATCAAAGCTCACGCCTTTCAACACTTCTGTATCTAACGATCCCTCTCGGTAGACTTTACGAATATCACGACATTCTAATAGCTTATTCATAGCGAAGTGCCTCAGCAGGTTTAACAGAAGATGCTCGATAAGATGGATATACAGTTGCAGCAAGACTCAGAGCAATCGCCAGCACTACCACTAATAAAATTTGGAATGAATCGATAACAATTGGCAGGTGGCCACCAAAGCTAAATAGCGCCACACCAGCCGCTTCCAGAATCGCATTGAGGTTAAGCGACAAAGCCACGCCTACCACTCCACCAACAATCGCGCCAATTACGCCACTGCTAGCACCTTGAACCATAAAAATAGTCATCACCTGAGATTGCTTCATCCCTTGGGTTTTGAGAATTGCGACTTCAGATTGCTTCTCCATCACCACCATGATCAAAGCAGAAATGATGTTAAACGCGGCAACACCGACTATTAAACCGAGCATCAAGCCCATCATGTTCTTTTCCATTTTAACCGCTTGGAAAAGTTCACCACGTTGTGCACGCCAGTCACTCCACTGCCAACCTTCAGGCATAGGTTTATCTGCAAACTCAGTCACCATAAACGGGTCGGAGAAAAAGACACGCCAACCAGAGACCGTCTCTTTAGGTAAGCGCATCAACTTTGCAGCATCCGTCATGTTCACAATCATCAATTGTCCATCAACGTCCGAGCCAGTATTAAACAACCCCGCAACGGTAAAGTTACGCTGACTAGGAATACGTCCTAACGGAGTAAATTGTGATGCATTCGTTACCATTAAACGCACTTTATCGCCCATTGAGACTTTTAACGATCGCGCCAAGCTGTGTCCTAAGAAGACCTTATACTCACCCGCTTTTAAAGAAGACAATCGACCTGCGATTAAATGGTTTGAAATAGGGTCGCCTTGTTTTGGTTCAATCCCAATCAAGTAGCCCGCGGTCAATTGTGCAGAACTTTGAATAACCGCTTCTCCACGAACGATCGGTTCAGGCTTTGCCGTCATAGACATCTTCTGGATAAATTCAGGCGCCGTCGCTGTCATTGGCGTTTTGCCATCATGTTGTGAAATTACGGCGTGAGGCAACACACCTAAAATGCGCTCTTTTAGTTGCGCTTCAAAACCATTCATGACAGAGAGTACGGTCACAAGCGCCATCACACCGATCGTAATGCCTGCAGTCGACATATAAGACACGAATCGACTGAACCTATCTCCGGAACGACCCCGAAGATATCTCAAGCCAATAAACAAAGAGATAGGATGATACATATAGGACAAACCAACTGGTTTTCTAATAGTGCTAAATAATAAGAGTTATCTTACCTTACTCTTACAATGAAGAAGACAAGATAATCGCTAAATTTGTCAACGACATGCAATAAGTCCATTTTTAAGCGAGAAAGTTCACCCAGACAAAACATGGAAACTTGATAACTTATTTCAGTTAGCGATAATCAGTGCCCTATCCCTCTCTTTCTTCAATGAAATGAGAGTGCTCGTTGGCAGAAAAGGACCGATTAATGACAGAGCAAGAATACTTCACCGTACACCACAACCTCACTCTTAATGTCGAAACATTAGGAGCGGACTTCGTTCTGCCTGATGAGGAAACCTTTGTCTCGGAAATTCCAACGCCTTTTATTGTCGCAAGCGAATTTAGCCATTTAGATATGCTGGCAGATAATGCACGCCTTGAACTACAAACTAAAGAGCTGAAACACGTCATCAGCCTGTTGGATACACAGAATTCAAAGCTCAACCTTTTACTTAGTTTTATGCTCTCTCAACAAGACGATGCAACACTGCGCTTTCAAACCACTCAGTTTGGAGCAAGCCAGCTCAGCTATCGCTCAGAAACTGAAATTGAGACTCAACAATTAGTGCGAGTAAAACTGTTCTTAGATCACCCTGCCGCAGCCATTTACTGCTACGCTCAGGTAGTGGCATGCGAGCCTTGTGACCGTGGTTTCATCACCACTCTGAGGTATAAATTGCTCAGAGAAGCCGACCAAGATTTATTGATCAAAGCCGCTTTGTACCAACAACAAAAACTACTGCGTCAGCGTTCACTAGAGCGAGATAACAAATAACGACCATGACAAAAGCAACGATTCTTTCCGTCACTAATCCGTCTGAACGTGGCGATAAAAAACAGCTAGGGAATTTACCTGGCGCGTCATTACCAATGGCCATTGCAGAACTGGCAAAACAACACTCAAGCCATTCAGTTCTTGTGGTGCCCGATCCACAAATCGCGCTAAAACTACAAGCTGAAATTGAGCAGTTTACAGACCAAACCGTGAGCCTGTTCCCGGATTGGGAAACCTTGCCATACGATAATTTTTCACCGCACCAAGAAATTATCTCAGACCGAATTGCACGTTTATACCAGTTGCCTCATCAACGTAATGGTGTGACGATCGTACCAGTCAGCACAATCTTGCAACGTCAGTCTCCGAGAGACTTTTTGCTGCAACACACTTTGATGGTTAAGACGGGCGACCAGTTCTCACTCGAAAAGCTACGTGCTCAGCTAGAAAACTCGGGATACCGTCACGTCGATCAAGTGTTTGGACCGGGTGAATACGCCAGTCGCGGTTCGATCTTAGATTTGTTCCCTATGGGCAGCTCCGACCCTTATCGTATTGATTTCTTCGATGATGAGATCGACACGATACGAACTTTCGACCCAGAGAACCAACGTTCGATCGAAGACATCCAGCAGATCCAATTACTGCCTGCGCACGAATTTCCAACGACCAAGGTAGCAATCGAAGACTTCCGTACCCGTTGGCGTACACAGTTTGAAGCACGCCGAGAGCCTGAATCGATTTATATGCAGGTCACTAAAGGAACATGGCCTGCCGGTATCGAATATTGGCAACCATTGTTCTTCGATCACACAGAGACTCTGTTCGATTACTTACCAGAAGATTCGCAACTGATCATTTATGGAGACATCGAAGCAGCGGTCGATACTTTCTTAAATGACGTTGACTACCGTTACGATCAAAAGAAAATCGACCCACTCCGTCCGCTATTGGCCCCTCATGAACTGTGGCTAAAGAAAGACGAACTATTTAAGCACATCAAACAATTGCCTCAGGCCCTATTAAGCCTAGAGAAAATTGTTAAACGTGCTGGTCGTCAGAACCTCGCGGTACAGTCTTTGGCAGAGCTTGGTGTCCAGCAACAAAACAAAGAGCCATTGTCTCGCCTTCGCCAATTTAGCGAACAATTTACGGGAAAAATCGTCTTTTCTGTCGAATCCGAAGGCCGTCGTGAAGCGCTGACAGAACTGTTGCAAGGCATCAAAGTACGTCCCGTGGTTCATGGCTCAATATACCAAGCACTAGATTCAAATGACCGATTCAGCCTGATACTTGGCGCTGCAGAACATGGCTTTATCCATGATGAGCTGAACTTTGCACTAATTTGTGAAAGCGACCTACTCGGCGATCGCGTTATCCAACGCCGTCGCAAAGACAAAAAAACCGTCAATAGTGACACCGTCATTCGCCACCTTGCCGAGCTAAAACCGGGGCAACCTGTCGTACACATTGACCACGGTATCGGACGCTACATCGGCCTGCAAACGCTTGAAGCCGGTGGTATGAAAACGGAATACGTTACCCTTGAGTATCAAAACGATGCCAAACTTTACGTTCCGGTTTCTTCCCTGAACTTAATCAGCCGTTATTCTGGCGGTGCAGAAGAGAGTGCACCACTGCATAAACTCGGCGGTGAAGCGTGGGCAAAAGCACGTCGTAAAGCGGCAGAAAAAGTACGTGACGTCGCAGCAGAACTTCTGGATGTTTACGCAAAACGCGAGCTAAAACCGGGGTACAAATTCGAGTTGGATCGTGGCCAATACGCCACATTCAAAGCGACATTCCCATTTGAAGAAACGGACGACCAATCCACCGCCATCAATGCGGTACTTTCGGACATGTGCCAAGCAAAAGCGATGGACCGACTCGTATGTGGTGACGTTGGCTTTGGTAAAACCGAAGTTGCAATGCGAGCAGCCTTCGTGGCAACAGACAACAGCAAGCAGGTGGCCGTATTGGTGCCGACTACCCTGCTCGCTCAGCAGCACTTTGAAAACTTCCGTGATCGTTTTGCTAACTTACCAATTCGTGTAGAGGTCCTTTCGCGCTTTAAATCAGCGAAAGAGCAGAAAGTGATCCTTCAAGACGTCGCGGACGGTAAAGTGGACATCGTTGTTGGTACCCATAAGCTGCTTTCAAGCGACATTAAATTCAAAGATCTTGGCTTGTTGATCGTCGACGAAGAACACCGTTTTGGTGTACGCCAGAAAGAGAAAGTAAAAGCAATGCGTGCCGATGTCGACATCCTAACGCTGACGGCAACGCCAATCCCTCGTACGCTGAATATGGCGATGAGTGGTATGCGTGATTTATCGATCATCGCAACGCCACCAGCGCGTCGTTTAGCGATCAAGACGTTTGTGCGCCAGCATGAAGATTCGGTCGTTCGTGAAGCCGCATTGCGAGAAATTATGCGCGGTGGTCAAGTGTACTTCCTGCATAACCAAGTCGAAACCATCGAGAAAACCGCTGAAGACTTGCAAAAGCTGATCCCAGAAGCTCGTGTGACGGTTGCTCACGGTCAAATGCGTGAACGCGAACTAGAACGCATCATGAACGACTTCTACCACCAGCGTTTCAACTTACTCGTTTGTACCACTATTATTGAAACAGGTATCGATGTTCCGACGGCAAACACCATTATCATGGATCGTGCCGATAACCTTGGTCTTGCGCAGCTTCACCAATTACGTGGTCGTGTAGGTCGTTCGCACCACCAAGCTTATGCTTACTTATTGACACCACATCCGAAAGCCATCACCAAAGACGCCATCAAACGTCTTGATGCTATTGCTTCGTTAGAAGATCTGGGCGCAGGTTTCACTCTTGCGACGCACGATCTTGAGATTCGTGGCGCAGGTGAGCTATTAGGTGACGAACAAAGTGGTCAAATTCAATCGGTTGGCTTTACACTGTATATGGAGATGCTTGAACAAGCGGTTGAAGCATTGAAAGAAGGTAAAGAACCATCGTTGGATGACTTGCTTCGTGAGCAAACGGAAATTGAAATGCGTATTCCAGCCTTGTTACCGGATGACTACATCCCTGACGTGAATACACGCCTATCAATGTACAAACGTATTGCAAGCGTCAGCGACAACGAAGGCTTGTCGGAATTGAAGGTAGAACTGATTGATCGCTTTGGCTTATTGCCAGATGCAACCAAAAACCTTCTCTCTGTCTCAGAACTGAAAATTGGGGCAGGAAGTCTCAAAGCGAAGAAAATTGAGGCACATGATAAGGGCGGATTCATCGAGTTTTACCCTGATGCTGACATAAACCCAGCGTATTTGGTTAAACTCCTGCAATCACAGCCGCAAAAATTTGCAATGGAAGGTCCAACTAAGTTCAAGTTTAGCGTACCATTAACGGACCGACGAAAACGCATTCAGTTTGTTCAAGACTTACTGAATGATTTTAAACAGAATTTATTACCAACGAGCTAATAGTCGAATGAGAATACTGATCCCATTATTGCTTCTTTGTGTCTCAATGCCTACTTGGGCTGCGCGTCAATTTGATATTGAAGTAATTATTTTCAAGCGAGCAGTTAACGCTGAAAGTACCAGTGAATCATGGCCAAATGAGCTGCCAAAAATCGAAATGAGCAACGTAGGCAGCTTAGACAGTGAGTCTTACCGCCGTTCTAAAGGCGTCACTTTGCTACCACGTTCTTCTTTCCGTTTGAATGCACAAGAATCAGCATTGAACAATCACGCCGGCTTCAAAGTGCTTAAACACGTAGCCTGGCGTCAAGGCGACCGCGGCAAGGCAAGCGCGCCGATCTTCCATATCGTGGGTGGACGTGATTTCTCAGGCTCTTACAACGCTGACGGCAGCCAAATCAATGGCAATGCACAATCACTTTCAACCGATGGTTACAGTGAAGAAACCGTTAACGGTCCGCTCTACGAGTTAGACGGCAAACTTCAAATCTACGTTCAGCACTACTTGTTCGCTGAGACCACCATAGATTTACGTGAGCCCGCTGTACGTGAAGTTCGTATCGAGTCTCAGCCTTCTGAGCAAATGACGAATGAGTTAGGTGAAGTGGACGGCAACGTTCAAGTAGGCAACTTGGCAGAAGTTTCACCAACCATCACTGAAGAGAAGTTCTTGAAGAGCTTCCGCATGGATCAGAAGCGCCGTATGCGCAGTAGTGAAACTCACTACTTAGACAACCCATTGATGGGAATGATCATTCAAGTTCGTCGCGTTCGATAAGAGCAACATAAACATAAAAGCGCAGCACTGACTGCGCTTTGTTTTATCTAGCGCCAAACAAGGAAGTCGTATCTGTTCATGAGTCCAGATTTTGAAATCATCACCCCACGCTTGGCACTCAAGCTTATTCCCTCAGAACAAGCCCACTCACTACAACGCTTGTTAGTTGAATCCCCTTCCCTACATCAATGGTTAGATTGGTGTGACGAAAACGTCACCCTCAAAGACGCGCAGGACTTCCTTCTTGCCACTCGCTTAAATTGGGTAAAAACGGAAGCGTTTGGATTTGGTATTTATGATCGTGAATACAACAATTTACTTGGAATGGCTGCTGTAAACGAGCTTTACCATACATTCAACATGGCGAGTATTGGCTACTGGGTTGCAGATAGATACCAACGAAAAGGCTATGCACAAGAAGCAATTCGAGCACTGGCTGAATTTTGTTTCGCCAAGCTTAGCCTAACGCGAGTAGAGATCGTCTGCGATCCAGACAACATTGCCAGTCAAACATTAATCGAATCAGTCGGAGCGAAGAAAGAAGCCATCGCTAGAAATCGTTTTATCTTCCACGGTAAACCAAAAGATGGCGTTGTGTATTCGTTGTTACCCACTGATTTGTAATTAATCGAATGAAAGTGTTCGATTTTAAGACAACAAAAAAGCCACCGACAGACGGTGGCTTTTCGTTTTGATTGTTTGTCTTTCTATCAAGTCACCAATAGAAAGCCAAGTCATCAAATTAGTGTAGCTTCAAGTTTGGACGAAGTACGCGGTTAATACGGCCAACCAGCATCATCAAGCCAGTCTTAATTACGCCATGCAACGCCATTTGGTGCATACGGTATAGCGAGATGTATACAACACGCGCGATACGACCTTCAACCATCATAGAGCCTTTGGTTAAGTTCCCCATCAAGCTACCAACTGTAGAGAAGCGGCTTAGCGAAACCAAAGAACCATGGTCTTTGTAAACGTAGTCTTTCAGTTCGCGACCGTTAAGCTTAGCGACGATGTTGCTGAACGCTTGGCTTGCCATTTGGTGTGCTGCTTGAGCGCGTGGCGGTACGAATGAACCATCAGGTTGAGTACATTGCGCCAAATCACCAATAACAAAGATGTCATCGTCACGAGTGGTTTGAAGCGTACCTTTAACCACAAGTTGGTTGATACGGTTTGTTTCTAGGCCGGCAATGTCTTTGATAAAGTCAGGGGCCTTAATACCCGCTGCCCACACCATGATTTGCGCAGGAATTTTCTCGCCGTCTTTAGTGGTTAAACCGTCTTTATCCGCTTGCGTTACCATAGTAGCAGTACGCACGTTAACACCGAGTTTAACCAGCTCTTGGTGCGCCGCAGAAGAAATACGCGGTGGCAATGCCGGAAGAATACGTTCACCTGCTTCCACTAGGTTCACGTTTAGTTTGCTCGAGTCTAAGTCACCAAAGCCGTAAGTACGCAGCTCTTTCACTGCGTTGTGCAGTTCTGCTGACAGCTCCACACCCGTTGCACCCGCACCAACAATCGCAATATCCACGGTACCGTTACCATTTTTCGCGTGCAGTTTTAGGAACTCATTGTTCATGCCAGAACGGAAACGGTGCGCCTGTTCTGGACTATCTAGGAAGATACAATTTTCACGAACACCGGGAGTGTTGAAGTCATTAGACGTAGAGCCAATCGCCATCACTAGAATGTCGTACTCTAGTTCGCGACTTGGCATAAGAAGCTCGCCATGTTCGTCTTTAAGCTCACTAAGAATGATCACTTTACGTTCACGGTCGATGTCTTGAAGGCTGCCCATTTGGAAGTCAAAACTGTGGTTTTTCGCGTGAGCACGGTAACTCAATGCGTCCACACCTTCATCCAATGAACCAGTTGCTACTTCATGCAACAGCGGTTTCCACAAGTGGCTCGCTTTACGGTCTACCAGCGTAATTTGCGCACGGTTCTTACGACCAAGAGTTCGACCTAGCTTGGTTGCCAATTCAAGGCCACCAGCACCGCCGCCTACAACGATAATGCGTGTCACAATGTTATCCTCTACAAAAATGAATATATGGGTTCAGCTCGAAGCTCTGACTCACAGTCTTACTGTGGTAAAGCATCCAACCGATGAATTCTTTGGTCTCTAGAGGTGAGCTCACTTTTTGGATAAATCCAATGCCATCTTTAATGTGCGTGTTTGATTAACTTGCTGATGTGGCATTGCTCGTTTGTCTGAAAGATACGATCTCAGACAAAAAATGGGCAAGTTTCTTACTCGCTCTCAATTTTTTTTGATATTTATCAAATTATTTTTACCAAGTTCATTATATAGGGCAATCTTTTGATGGCAACAAAAATCCTTGCTAGGAATACGGATTGGCTAATTTTCAACTGTTTAACGGTATCGTTTTCGTGCCACAAAAGGTTAAAACGATAAATCAAGATAATAAATCGCTACAAAATGTAAATATCTACAGAATTATTGCTATCAAGTTACGTCTTGCAAAAACAAAAACAGCACTTCGAAAAGTGCTGTTTAAACATAGTCAGTTTGTTCGTTTTTATGCAAGTTACGCGTTCTTGAATGCCTTCATCGCCTGCAAGTGGTGAGAGATCTTCTTGAATTTATGCGTTTGGGTTTCATCCCAAATGATGTCGTAATGTTTCTCTAATTCCGACGCCGTTTTTCCATTGTCGTGAATCTCATCTTCTTTCGACAAAATCACTAAACAACGCGCTTTGTTCTTAGCACGAAACTCCTCAACACACTTGGTCGCAATGTCTTCGTACTCTTCTGGACGATCAATACGTCCTGCCATTGTCTTCTCAGGATGCAAGTTCGGGTTGAACATCACTTGCTTAATGCCGCAGAGAAAACCGATACGCTCTGACCAATAAGCACCTAAACCAACACCACAGATTAATGGGTTCGAATCGTCAGATTGGTCAATCACCTTAGACACTTCTTTCAGCAGGTGCTGCATATCGTGTTTTGGATGAAGTGTACTGTAGT
Source organism: Vibrio jasicida 090810c (assembly GCF_002887615.1). Taxonomy (NCBI): domain Bacteria; kingdom Pseudomonadati; phylum Pseudomonadota; class Gammaproteobacteria; order Vibrionales; family Vibrionaceae; genus Vibrio; species Vibrio jasicida. The sequence continues at coordinate 1,195,912 of NZ_CP025792.1, forward strand.
TGATGAAACGAATGTCATCATCGATGAATTGCAGTTGCAGAACTTTTTCGTGGTTACCTGGGCTTGTACTATCAAAGCCGTGCAAGTAAATAATCATGTGTACCTCTCCCTGTGACTTGCTGGTACTTTCACTTTAAACTACCACTATTTCCTTATGGTTAAAGAGGAAAAAGCCATCAGTTCTCAAAACAGTGATCTTCCATACATAATAAGTCTTTAAACTCGTATGCACTGCTCAAGTATTGTTCATCATCCCATAATTTGTAGGCCAATAAATACCAAAGCATCGCCATCATTCGAGTTCTTGGCATCCACGCTCGCACGCCTTCCAACCATAAAGCGACGTCTTCAATGCCACGAGTTTGGCAATACTGTTCTACACCTTGTTCAATAGGCACGTCGGCGAGTTGCAGAATCAACGTCAAGTCGAGTCTTGGGTCCGCCACGCCAGCATACTCCCAATCGATCACTTTCACGCCCTCTTCGCCACGAACTAAGTTGTAACACCCAAGATCAAAATGGCACAGTGCTGCAGGGACTTGTGCCACACTTGGCTCAGAACGCCACTTTTGATAAAGCGCTTCGAACTCAGTACCGACGTACTGGCCAGCCAGTTCCAACCAATAATGGTCGATACGCGAAAGATACGAGAACGGTACTAAAGGAACCGCCTTTGCAGGATATTCATGAATCCTAGCAGCAATCGGCAATAGCTCTTCAATATCAATACCTGGCTTCGTCAGCGTTTCACCCGGCACCCATTCCACTAACAAACCTTGCTCATGCACAAAGACAGGCTTTGGTCCTAGGTTGAGAGGCGCAATCGCGTTAAGCACTTGATATTCGTTATGACGAGATATAGCAAAGGCCTTACACACGTTGCTGGTCGGGCGCCAGACGTAAGCAAGGCCTTCTGAGGATTCCAACCGCCAACAGCGATTGGTTAACCCACCAGTGACGGTTTGTACCTTCACTGGTGGAGAAGCAAAGAAGCTATCAAGGGTATTAAGACTTGGGTCTAATTGTTTCGCTTGTTGCCAAGAAAACCACGCCATTAATGACTTCTCCACTCAAGGTCGTAGGACCAAATAGAATCAATTAAAGACCAAAAAGGCTCTTCGATTGCTCTTTACGGATTTCAGTTTCATCCGCCCATTCGATCAGACCAGTTTCTAGATCCATCAGACGCATCGTCATTTTGTAATATACGTCTTTGTCGCTACCCGCATCTTTTACGATGCTAGAAAGGTTACCGTAAAGCATGTATTGCGCACCGACCATTTTACCGAACTGAATTGCCGTACTTTGGTTCACTAGCTCATCCGTATTTTGGAAGTTTAGTTGCTCACGAACTGACTCAACACGATCCATATCCACGAAACGGAACTTACCTGAGTTCAACATCTTAGTAGAGATAGTGTCGGTGATAGACTCCGTATCGATGTGCTCACTTGTTTTGTTCTTAATGCGCTCAACAAATACGATAGGACGTTGGTCACGAGTAATTGCTGCCACTGAACCTGACATCATCATGCTGTCTACCATTTCGCCAGCAATTTTTTGTAGATCCGTCGAGCCGAAATCGATGGTTGTAGTTTCAGTCGCTTGCGCATCACCGTAAGAGACTTTGTTTGAACAACCACCCAAAATGACGGCAAGACCTAAAAGAGCAATAATACTTTTTTTCATGAGAGTTCCTTAGTTTGTGTTTCATCCCAAGGCGTCTCCACCTTGGAAAAGCAGCAAGCTGCCTAAAATTATTTACCCAAAAGTGGGTTAGTTATCTTGTGCTTCGCGAATTTGTACACGGAATTGGGTACCGTTTGGATTCACTGTCACTTCCGACAGCGTCACTTGCTCAAATCCACGTACGATCATTTTTCGCCAAGGGCCTGGCTTGGTGTTCACTTCCAACCCAGAATTGTCATACCAGTAAAAACGATAAAGGATTTCTTGGTCACCTTTGTAGTTGCTACTTAGTTGTACAACACCGCGTGGACGATCATCCACGTAAGTCGTCGTAATATTATCGACTAATAAACGACTGCCCATTACGTTATCGTGGAAGAATACTTTTTGTGTTTGGCCGTCAATTCGGATACCCGCAGTATTATCAGCGCACCCCGCTAAACCGATGATCATTACCAAGCCAATAAGCCATGCTTTCATTACAATCTCCCTAATTGTTTGTGCCATACCGTTGAATGCGTTCCCTGTCGAGAAACCCAAACCAACGTTGTTTGCTGTGCTGGCACTTCGAATTGATACACCTGATCGCCAACGTTTAAGCTCTGCAGCCCCGGTTTCACGACTTTCGAAGCCGTTTTCACCGTGCTAGGTAGCGTCTGCCAACTTCTGGTATCAGGTTGTTCGGTTAATGTATTCCACACATTGAAAAGAATGTTGCCGACATCATCGCCTTTTGCCGCTTCTTTTCGGATTCTGTCTTTTGCCCAAACACGAATCGCTTGGCGAATCACAATCGTGGTCAAACGTTCGTGCAAATCGTTTTGCGCCATCGCGTTCACATCGGCCAATGTGCTTGAAGGTAGCTTGTTGCCATTTAGCGCAACATCCCCAAAACGCTGTGTTCCACGTTTCGGGTAGTAAGGCAGCGCAAGCGAATAAATCGCACCGTCGCCTCGGCTGTCATAAATCGGCAAATCAATGCGCCAACCTTGCAACGCTTCCACCACGCCTTGCTCGTCTATCACGATCACGCGACCTTGTGACTTACTCAGTCCTGAAGGCGCTTTGCCGTAACGTTTTTCCAGCATAAGAAGATCTTGACGCATACCGAGCTTTTTCGCGGCATACATTGTACTTTCAATCACTTGCTTATTATCTGGCATCACAGCGAGCGCGCGACGATAGTCTACGTAGGCACTGTTCAAATCTCGTGACGCTTCATATAGCAAACCAGAAAGGTAGAACAAGTAGCCATTTTGCACTGAGCTAAGCTTCTTGCCTGCGTCTGGGTAGTTAGCTAACACGCTACCTAGGTTCGCTGACATACCTTGCTTCTTAAGATCCTTCTCTGCCTGCTTTAGTTCCTTTTCACGTGCTTTCTTTGCCGCTTCTTGCACTTGGTTTGCACGACGCATTTCAACCAATGCCCCTTCAAGGTCATTCTTTTGTAGGTAGTTCAGACCGAGGTACAAATGCAAAAAGCCGAGTTCATAGTCGGCAGGTTGGTATTCGTTTAGGTTGTCGTTAACGGCAAGAGACCCAACACTGGTCGCCGTTTCCGTTACAGAAATGGTTGCGCGATCTTGTTGTTTACGCACTGCACGATCGCTGTCTTCAAGTGAACTCAGGCTTTTTGGGTAATCTTGGGCAAGAAACGAGATTCGACCTTGCTCAAAGTTGCCAAGTATATCGCCACCTACATCACTCGATTGCAGTTGCTCAGCTTTGGCATATTCACCCGCAACTACTGCCTGATAGACTTGTTTATTTTGGTCGCTGTAATGACTGAAGAGATTGCCAGCGGACAAGTTTGCACATCCTGTAGCAAGCAGGACCCAGCTCATTAATCCGAATAGCTTCACACCATGTTTCACATTTATCTCCACAAATGTGTTGTTCGTCAGGAATAAAGAAGTGGATGAATCACTTCACCCACTTCTAATAGATTAGCTCAATACCATAGGACCTAAAGGACGACCGCCCACTAGGTGCATATGAATATGATAGACTTCCTGACCGCCATGTGAGTTACAGTTTACGATTAAACGGTAACCGTCTTCTGCAATGCCTTCTTCTTTCGCTAGTTTTTTCGCTACGGTGAACATGCGTCCCATCATTGCTTCATCATCTGCTTCCACATCATTTGTGGTTGGGATTAGCTTGTTTGGAATGATAAGGATGTGGCTTGGCGCACGCGGATTAATGTCGCGAAATGCCGTCACTAGATCATCCTGGTAAAGGACATCTGCTGGGATTTCTTTGCGAATAATTTTGCTAAAGATGGTTTCTTCCGCCATGGGTACTCCATTTTATAAGGTGTGTAACCTATTTAGTATGCGCTAAGCCAAAAGCGAGCTCAATAAAAAACAGTGTTCACTTAACATTATCAATATAACTCGTGACGTTGAAGCTTTTTTTGTCGTGTGCGTCATAAAACGTGCGTCGCAAACTCAATACAATCCGATGAATTTTGTTACTTTTTTAAGACAATTCTTATTTACGTTGTCTATTTTTGGGAGAGGAAGCTCACTTATGCGAGGTTCAGTAATTAAACGGATGTATGCAGGCTTCGCGCTGATCATCGTCCTTTTCGCGGTCACGATTGCCATTATGATGGGGGGCATGAATGATATTCACGGCAAATTTGAGACAGTATCTAAATCATCACTTCCACTGGTATCCCTATCCAACCAAACCAGTGTCGAGCTACTTTCTGCGGACAAATCTTTCAAAGACTTCCTGACCACGGAGAATAAACAGCGCATGGATGAAATGCGTCAGGAGTTTGCTAAATCTCAACAACGATTCGAAGGCACATTAGGCCAACTTGAAGTGGCCAGCCAAATCTACCCTTCCCTAGCAGAACCTTTTTCTCAGCTTAAAGAACTTGAGCAGAGCTACTTTACCGAAGCAAAGGAAGCAATGGACAACTACGAAGCGATGTTTGCGGCACAAGAAGAAGTGCAGAAGTCTTCTCGTCGTTTCCAAAAGCTCAACACCGAACTTTCCGTTGGTCTGAAAGAATACGTAGCCGATCAATCAAGCATCTCAGTCAAAGTGATGGCAAAAAGCTATTTCATTAAGCTAAAAGATGCAGAGGTGATCACATCGGACGCATTGGCTAGCTCAAACCCAGAGTTTGTGACTCAAGCCGTTGCGAAAAACCGTAAAGCGGTTACGCACCTGAATTACGCATTTCGTGGATTAGTTACTCAGTTACCTGAGCTTAAAAAAGCCTTTGGTGATTCAGTGGATCAATTTACTCGAGACGTAGGCATGCGTGGTGGTGTATTAGACCAACACAACAACTACTTATCTGCTCGTTCTGCGCTGTACAACAATATCGCAAATCTAGCGACTAAAGTTGATTCAAGCATGTCGATTCTGGAGCAATTTACAACAACAGCGACAGACAAATTGAATGAGTCTCTGACCGATGCAGGTGACATCTATTCTGCTGGTGTAACCAAAGCTATTGTGATCGCAGTGATTGTGGTTCTGTTTGCGACGGCTATCGGCTATCACATTGCACAAAGTGTACGTGAACCATTGACTCGTATCTTGAAGGTATTAGAAAGCTTGACCGAAGGTGACATGACGCAGCGCATCGATAACCGTTACAACAACGAGTTCAGCCGCGTAAGTGGTCACATTAATACGTTGGCAGACAGCCTGCACAACATTCTTGTGAAATTAAATGATGCCTCAGATAACCTTGCAACTACCGCATCAACGAATGAACAAACTTCTTCTCAAGCGCAATCTAAATTGAATGCGCAGCGCGAGCAAACCGCGACCGTCGCAACCGCAATGACAGAGATGTCACATTCGGTGCAGGAAGTAGCGCAAAGTGCACAAGGCTCACTTGAAATGGTTCAGCGTGTAGAAACCGCCTCTGACCAAGGTCGAAATGTCATGAACAGCAACATTTCGACGATTAACCAACTTGAAACACGCTTGAACGAATCGGTGTCTGCCGTTTCTGAACTGCAAAAGATGAGTGGTCAAATTGGCTCGATTCTGGATGTGATTCGTAACATTGCCGAGCAGACCAACTTGCTTGCCCTAAATGCCGCAATTGAAGCTGCACGTGCCGGTGAACAAGGTCGTGGTTTTGCGGTCGTCGCAGATGAAGTTCGTGTGCTTGCCTCCAAGACCACACAATCGACAACTGAGATTGAGGCAATGATCAGTAACCTACAATCAAGTTCGCAATCCGCTAACCAAGTCATCCAAAGTTGCATGAGTGACATGGAAATGTCAGTAGAGCAAGCATCGAAAGCCAATAGCTCAATGGAAGAAATCCAAGCGCTTATTATCGAAATCAGCCAAATGAGTACGCATATTTCTCAGGCGGCAGCAGAGCAAAGCGAGACGTCAGCTGACATTGCACGCAATATTGAAGACATCAACAGTATCGCAGATGAAAGCTACCATGCGATGTCGAGCATCGCTCAGACCAGCGAATCGTTAACCCAACTGGCTCATCAGCAAAACGAGTTAGTTCATCGATTTAAACTATAAGAGCAGCATCGACAGTTAACAGATTTTTTGCAACCAACTGTATAAGGGCGACTTTTTATTGAAGTCGCCCTTGTTTTTTATGAGCCTTGTCTACATATGGTTAATATGGCTTGCTCATCCCTTTTCTTTTCTCTTTTCGAGCAAGCCAAATAAGAAGGAAAATCTATGGCTGTTCATGTTGGTATTATCGACCAAGACCCAGTGAGATTGGTCACTCCTCTTTTGGATAATCGCACTGTTAGCACACATATCGTCTTCATCGGCGACAAAAGCCAATCTGATATGTACGAGCGACTGAGTGCCGTGTTGGAGCAGCGAGAAATTACTTCTGAATTTTTTGAAATTCCTTCTGTTGTAAACACTTCTCTTATTAAGCAATCGATCCATAAATTGGCAAAAGACCTCCATGATAGAGGTGAAGAAGTAAAACTGAATGCAAGTTGCGGCCTTCGTCACCGACTGCTTTCTGTGTATGAAGTTTTCCGTACGTACCGCTGGCCAATCTTTGTCGTTGAGCCAAACAGCGACAAACTTTGCTGGCTGTATCCTGATGGTAAAGAAGACACGCAAGTTGAAGACCACATCACCATCTCTGATTACCTGACTATCTTCGGTGCACGCGGTGAATTCCACCACGTCGATCTGCCTCCTCAACTAGACCAAAAACTTTATGAACTGGGTGAGCGTTGGGCTTCCAATGCGCTAGAACTTGGTCCTGGACTGGCGACGCTTAACTATCTTGCGACGACATGTCGTAAAGAACAAAAGTTAGATGTAGAGCTTTCTGAGAAGCAGCAAGGCTACCGTGAATTGAATATGCTTCTGACTGATTTGGTGGAAGCAGAAATTGCAACCTATGAAAATGGGGTTCTCACCTTTATCGATGAAGATGCTCGTCGCTTCTCAAATGGTGAATGGTTAGAAACGTTAGTTCACAGCACTGTGAAGCAAATCCAAGACACAATGCCGACTATTCAAGACCGATCGTTGAACGTCCAGGTTTATCGCAAACTCGGTGAAAGCGAAGTTCGTAACGAGCTTGATGTTGCGACTGTGGTGAACAACAAGTTACACATCATCGAATGTAAAACTAAAGGCATGCGTGATGATGGCGATGATACCTTGTACAAATTGGAGTCATTGCGCGACCTTCTAGGTGGTCTGCAAGCGCGAGCAATGTTAGTTAGCTTCCGCCCACTGCGTCATAACGATATCACACGTGCTGAAGACTTAGGGTTGGCGCTTATTGGCCCTGATGAGTTGAAAGATCTGAAAACACATCTAAGTGCATGGTTTGAAGCCGCCGGTGGTTCTGACGAAATCTAATCATCTGTACTCAAATAAAAAAGCAGCGTTCTCGCTGCTTTTTTATTGCGTGTCACCCGCAAAATACCATTCTATAGATAGAAAAAACCAGAGGCAAACCTCTGGTTTTTCCCGTTTGTTTAAATGCCAACTAACCGTTGTGCTTAAAGCATCTTACGCGCTGCTTCTACTACAACTTTAATTGAGCGAGCTTCCGTTTCTTTCAGCGTTGCATGATCTGGAATCTCTTTTTGCGTACGGTTGATGATAACACCCGCCACACAACCTGCTTTCAAACCAGAGCTTGCACACATGGTTAGGAGTGTTGCTGACTCCATTTCGAAGTTCAGAACGCCCATGTCTTGCCACTCTTGCATAGATCCTTGGAAACGCTTAACAACACGACCAGAGAACGTGTCGTAACGCTCTTGACCAGGGTAGAAAGTGTCACTTGAAGCAGTCACACCCATATGAACGGTTGCACCAGACTCTTCAACAGCCGCTTTCATTGCTGTTGCGATTTCAAAGTCTGCTACTGCTGGGAACTCCATTGGAGCAAAGTGTAGGCTCGCGCCATCTAGACGAACAGAACCTGTCGTAACGATCATGTCACCTACGTTTACGTGTGGCTGGATTGCACCAGTAGTACCAACACGTAGGAAAGTGCGAACACCAAGCTGAGCTAGTTCTTCTACTGCGATAGACGTAGATGGACCACCGATACCTGTAGAACAAACCACAACAGGTTTACCGTCTAGCTCTGCACGGTATAGCGTGTATTCACGGTGACTTGCTAGAAATACTGGGTTTTCCATTTCTTCTGCGATTTTTTGTACGCGTGCAGGATCGCCTGGAATGATTGCTAGAGTCGCACCATTAAGATCCGCTTCAGTAACACCTAAATGGAATACAGCTTGAGACATAAGTCGCTCCTTGTTGTGGCTTATTTTGTAAGCAATAAGCTCATTAGTAAGTTGTTGGGTACAGATGCACTGTAGCGAACCTTTTACCAACATAGAGTGATCATAATCACAATGAAACAATGTAATAAACTTACACTTTCAAATAAAAACGGTTTTGATCACACTTTGAAAGCCATAAAGCTATTGTGTTGCATAATAAACAGTGACTCTTCAATCAAATCATTCAGGAAAATGATTTCAATCATACAAATACAAAAGCCCGAGGCGAATCCACCTCGGGCTAATAATTAATCGATTAGATCGTGAAATTACTTTACTTGTTTGGACTCGAATCGAAGCAATCTCAAAGCATTTAGAGTCACCAAGGCCGTAGCACCACTGTCAGCAAGTACCGCAACCCATAGGCCTGTAATACCTAACAAACTAGTCACTAAGAACACCCCTTTTAAACCCAAAGCCAAAGCAACGTTCTGACGAATGTTATTTAATGTTGCGCGTGATAGCTCAATCATGGCTGGCAGTTCCACCAAGCGGTTGTGAGTCAGCGCAGCATCTGCAGTCTCTAAGGCAACGTCTGTACCGCCTCCCATGGCAATACCAATGCTGGATGCTTTCATTGCTGGGGCATCATTAATACCGTCACCGACCATTGCAACCGTATGCTGCGCAGAAATTTCTTCGACGTAATGGACTTTGTCGGCAGGCAGTAAACTCGCCTTGTAATCGAGACCAATTTGGTTCGCAATCGCTTCAGCACTGCGTGGGTTATCACCGGTTAGCATCACAGATGAAATACCCAGTTGTTTCAAAGCCGCAACCGCTTGCTGAGCATCTTGACGTAACGTATCTTGCCACGCAATCAGACCAATAACTTGAGAGTCATGGCGAGCAACAACCACTGTTTTCCCCTGCCCTTCAAGCTCAAGTACACGATCTTCGACTTCTTTATTCAACTTGAATTCGGCTTTAGAAGGTGCAATCACTTGAACCACTTTGCCATCGACTAAGCCAGTCACACCAGAACCTACCTGCGCAGTTTTGTCTGTGGCTTCCGGAATCATCACGCCTTGGTCTTGAGCTTTGTTCACCAGTGAAATCGCTAGCGGATGGCTTGAACCGATTTCAATCGATGCTGTTAGGCTCAATAGCTGCTCATCAGTCACACCTATCGCAACCACATCGGTCACTTGAGGTTTACCTTGTGTCAATGTACCTGTTTTGTCGAACGCGACGGACTCAACACGTCCCAACAGTTCCAATGCTGCACCACCTTTGATGAGGGCGCCTCGTTTTGCTGCCGCTGCTAAACCAGAAGTAATCGCCGCAGGTGTCGAGATGACTAACGCACATGGACAAGCAATCAATAGTAACGCTAAGCCTCGGTATACCCATGTTTCCCAAGGCTGAGCAAACAGCAATGGTGGTGTGATAATGACAAGTAGCGACACCAACATCATCAAAGGAGTGTACCAACGGCTGAACTTATCTAAGAAGCGTTCTAGTGGAGCTTTGCGTGATTCCGCTTCTTCGATCAAATGAAGAATTCGGTCAATCGCGTTTTCACCTTGGCGAGACGTCACTTGAATTTGCACGACTTTGTCGACAACCACGGCGCCAGCCATGATTTTCCCACCTTCAATGTGTTCAACAGGCAGCGATTCACCGGTAAGAGCACTTTCATCAAAGCTTGCGGCTTGATTGATAAGAACACCGTCAGCAGGCATACGACCACCCGGTGCCACTTCAATCACGTCACCCGGCTGAAGTTGAGAAGCAGGGACTTCTTTACGCTCTCCGTTCAAAATCAAAGTCGTGTTTTCTGGCACTAAATCCATCAAAGCCTGAACACCGCTACGAGCACGGGAGGATGCATATGCTTCTAACTTTTCACCAATAAGGAAAAGCAATAGCACCATCGCAGCTTCTGCGGTTTCACCAAGATACAGCGCACCTAAAGCCGCCACACTCATGAGCGTCTCGATAGCAAAGGGCGTACCACTGCGTGCGAGTTTGAAAGCTTTCATTGCCACTGGGTATAGACCCAACAAACAGGTCAAGGTAAACAACCACGTGCTCAGCATCGGATTAACGTCCGAAATAAGACCGGCAAATGCCATCGCACCTGCAATAGAAAGTATCTGAGCATTGTCTTTGATGATACCTAACCAACCCTTCTTCTCAGCTTTTGGCTTTGGAGCATCGGTCGAAGACAGTGGGAATCCTGTTTGTTGTGAGATTTGTTCAATCACAGGCGCAAGAGCGCGATTGTCAAAATCAACCACCAGCTTTTCCGTCGCAAACAAGACTTTGGCCTTGAGTACACCGTCTATAGAAGAAACGGCTTTTTCAAGCTTTTGGGCACAGGCAGGGCAATCCATGCCAGACACCAACCAGCTATGGCGAATGGAGGATTCTATGGGTTCGGCAGGGCCTTCTTCATCAGCAGGGTCATTACTACAACCACCACTGCTGCTGCAACATGACTCTTCTGAAGCCATAACACTGGCTTGAGTGATATTTAAGGTTGGTTTTGTTGGTGCGGAACAAGACTCCGTAGCACCTATTGCCACCGCAGATTTGATTTTGCCTGATTGGCAACCTTGATGTTTATTACACATAATTCACTTTCCTTATTGGTGATAAGTCTTTATCTACCGTAAAGAATAAACCTTGGAGCTTACTCCAAGGTCAAGAGTGTTTATGTGAAATTATTAAAATTTACGCTTTTTCTTCTTCTAAGGTGGTGACGACTTCATCGATCAAAACCGCATCGTGAGAACAGAAAGGCTGAGTATTTACGCACGTTATCGCAGGGTCGTCTTCCATCAAGTCTTCGCCAAAGTTTTGCATCAGATCTTTAATGTGTTTATTTAGCACAACCAATGCCAGCAAGCCGAACACGATGGTACCGACCGCTTGTCCATAGAGCACACCAAGCGCGCCATACCATTGCGCCCCAAAGTACACAAAAGGTAAGGTACCAATCGTCGCTTTACCTAAATTCAATGCTGTCGAGTAAAGTGGCTTACCAAGGTTGTTAAACGAGGTATTTGCCACAAACAGAGTGCCATTGAACACAAAGCTGATTGCCACATAAGTGCAGAAGGCCACTACAATGATTGCAGCATCACCAGTAAGGCTAAACATCGCAACAATGTAGTCTTGCAATAGATACAGTACAACGCACACCGAAAGTGTATAAATCGTGGTGACTAACAACGAGTCCGTCAGCGTTTTTTTCACGCGATCCATTCGCTCTGCACCAAAGTTTTGTCCAATAATCGGCCCTACCGCACCTGATAAAGCAAAAATCACAGCAAAACAGACTGGTGTCAAACGTCCAATAACGGCAAAACCAGCCACAAAGTCTTCCCCAAAATGCGCAATGTGCGTCGTTACAATAGCGTTCCCAATAGGGGTTGCGGTATTAGTAATGATAGCGGGCACAGCAATGGCTAGAATTGGCTTAAGGTTGTTTTTGAGGATGCTGTAATCCGGGAATGAAACCAACTTGTGCACTTTCACTAATGGATAGAGCGAGAAAGCCAATACGGTAAATCGAGCAATAACCGACGCAGCTGCAGCCCCTTCAACATTCCATTTGAAGACAAAAATAAACAGAGGATCAAGAATAGCGTTAACAATGCCTCCCGCTAAGGTGGCCCACATGGAACGTTTAGCATCTCCCGCCGCACGCAAACCTGCGCCTGCTGACATGCCTAAGGCGAGAATAGGAGCACTTGGAAGTAGAATATTAAGGTAAGCTTCGGCTCTTTCAGCGGCAACGCCCTCTGCACCAATCGCAGCCAAGAGCTCGGGAATGTGCATGTACATGCCAATAGTCATAACCAAGCTGATCATAAAGGCAGTGAGCATGATACTGCCGCTCATCAACCTCGCTCGGTCAAAGTCCTTTGCACCAATAGACTTGGAGACCAGTGCTCCCATCGCGATTGACGTGCCAATCGAAGCTGACGTTGAGAAAAAGATCAATGTCCCAGCAAAACCAACGGCAGCCGCTAATTCAACTTGCCCCAACATACTGATAAACAACATGTCGAGTAAATCGACGACGAACAACGCCATCAAACCAACTGAACCTGCGCCAGACATCACTAAGATGTGGCGCATGGTAGAACCTTGGACAAACTTCGCGTCTTGCGTGGACATATTCTTCCTCAACGACAAAAGACGCCGAGGCGTCTTTTGTCTGAACTTTTATTATTTTGGCTTTAAACAGGATGTTTGAAACATTCGTTTAGCGTCTTCCCGATAGCCCTCAATACATCACGGCGAGTAATTACACCGACAAGCTTATCTTTATCATCCACCACTGGGTACATTTTCGGTTTCCCCACCTTCATCATATCTGCTAGTTCGATGATGGACATTTCTGGTGACACAGACAGTGCATCTTCGTGCATGCACTCTTCTACTGTGTGGGTATCCTGACAGTGGTAACTGGCTTTAACGAGTTTGTCTAAAAGGTCTTGTTCAGAAAGGAATCCAATGACTTTCTCGTTTTCGTCGATAACGGGACCACCTAGAGTAACACTTTGCATCACCTTATCCAAAGCCGCTGTGAGCGACATGTTTTTGGTGAAAGTCACCGCTTGCAACGTCATGTAATCTTTTACTTTTAGTGAGTGCATTCTTATCTCCTTAGCGGCACATTTTTGCTGCCTTTAAGATAAGTGTCGTCTAATTTCTTGATTTTACTAAATGGAAAATGGCAATTTTATTTATAGGCGTTGTCTATTAATCACAGTCACAATAGATTCATAAGATAGAGCAATGAAAGATCAGTTGCATATTTATGTTGTACTCCACCCGCACGGAAAGATCTGACAGAATGCGATGAAATAAGGAACAAACTGAAAACAAACAGGCTTAAACTCGGAAAAGAAAAAGGGGTTAGGTTAATTAGCTATGCATCACGCACAAAAAAGCCAGCCTCAAATTGGGCTGGCTTTCGACAAACTATTATCTACTGAAATTATGCATTTTGCATTGTTTCAACGATATCACGAGCAACCGCTTCGGCGACTTTAATTCCATCAATACCCGCAGAAAGAATACCCCCTGCGTAACCTGCACCTTCGCCCGCTGGGAAGAAACCTTTCAGATTAATACTTTGGAAGTCTTTACCACGCTTGATGCAAACTGGAGAAGACGTACGCGTCTCAACACCAGTCAGTAGACCGTCTTCAGAAGCAAAGCCTTTGATCTTACGATCGAATGCTGGAATCGCTTCACGAATCGCTTCGATTGCAAACGGTGGAAGCGCCTTAGAAAGATCAGTCAGTTTGATGCCAGGTGTAAACGATGGTTCAACATCACCCAACGCACTTGGATCGCGACCTTTCAGGAAGTCACCAATTTTCTGTGCTGGTGCGTCGTAGTTCTCACCGCCGAGTGTGTAAGCGCCCGATTCTAGTTCACGTTGGAAACGGATACCCGCCAGAGGATCACCCGGGTAGTCAACTTCTGGAGAGATGCCCACTACGATTGCGCTGTTCGCGTTACGCTCTGCACGTGAATATTGGCTCATACCGTTTGTTACTACACGACCTTCTTCAGAAGTTGCAGCAACAACAGTACCGCCAGGACACATACAAAAGCTATAAACCGTACGACCATTCTTACAATGGTGAACCAGTTTGTAGTCCGCTGCACCAAGAATTGGGTGACCTGCACTTGGACCAAAACGCGCTTCGTCGATCATCGCTTGTTTATGTTCAATACGGAAACCAACAGAGAATGGCTTCGCTTCCATGTAAACGCCACGGTCATGCAGCATTTCGAAAGTATCACGAGCACTGTGACCAACTGCCAGAACAACGTGACGAGATTTGATCTCTTCACCGTTTGATAGCGTTACGCCTGTGATTTGACCATCTTCCATATGCACATCATCAACACGAGTGCTGAAGCGGATCTCACCACCTAGTTCGATGATTTTCGCGCGCATCTTCTCGATCATAGTTACCAGTTTAAAGGTACCGATGTGCGGCTTACTTACGTATAGAATTTCTTCTGGTGCGCCAGCTGCAACAAACTCAGTGATCACTTTACGACCGTAGAAATTTGGATCTTTCACTTGGCTGTAAAGCTTACCGTCAGAGAAAGTACCTGCGCCGCCCTCACCAAACTGTACGTTTGATTCTGGGTTTAGTGTGCGTTTACGCCAAAAGCCGAACGTGTCTTTAGTACGCTCACGCACTTCTTTACCACGCTCAACGATAATTGGGTTAAAACCCATTTGAGCCAAAACCAAACCCGCAAACAGACCACAAGGACCAAAACCGATCACCACTGGGCGTTCTGTTAGGTTCTCTGGTGCTTTCGCAACAAATTTGTATTCCATATCTGGTGTTTGGCGAACGTGCGGATCTTTTTCGAATTTCGCTAGCAACGCTTCTTCATCACCTTCAACGATGATGTCTAGCGTGTAGATAAGATGAATATTAGTTTTCTTACGAGCATCGTAGCCGCGTCTAAAGACATTAAAAGAGATAACTTTCTCAGCAGCAATGCCAAGCTTTTTAGTAATCGCGTCCAATAGCGCGCCTTCCTCATGATCAAGAGGAAGTTTAATTTCATTAATACGAATCATGTGATGTCTCGTTATGGTAGGTGTCTTAGCCAGAACTACTATTTTCTCCTCGTTAATATCGAGGGTGAAAAAGCAGTCAGCTCACAATGGCGCGCATTTTACGAGAAATTGATTTGTCTGTCATACTAAATCCAAGTTGCGCGGCGGAATTAACGTAGCGAATGTTGAATTTTGCCTTGGGATGAGTATTATCCCCATTCTTCAATTTTGACTAACTTAAGAGCTGATTATCATGGCGTTTGTCGTAACCGATAACTGTATCCAATGTAAATACACTGACTGTGTCGCGGTATGCCCTGCTGATGCCTTCCACGAAGGCCCAAACTTTATGGTAATCAACCCGATTGAGTGCATCGACTGTGGCTTGTGCGTGGACGAATGTGCCGCAGCCGCCATCTTCCAAGAAGACGAGCTGCCAGAAGATCAAGTGATCTACAAAGAGCTCAACGCAGAACTTGCAGAAATCTGGCCGGTACAAACTGAAGTGAAGCCAGCAATGGATGAAGCGGAAAAGTGGAACGGCGTGCCAAACAAGTTGGACATGCTAGAAAAATAAGCGCATTAAAACGAAAAAAGCGTAATGAACCTCAACTTGAAAAAGTCTGGCTCGTTACGCTTTTTTTGTATCTATGATTCGTTGAGGCGATTAGCTGTTTTGACGACGCATGTTGTCCAGAATAATACCTGTCGCCATTGCCACGTTTAGAGACTCTGCACCGCCAAACGCTGGAATGGTAATCTTGTCGGTCACAAACTTCGATGCCGCTTCACGTACACCGTGAGATTCACTGCCCATCAACAAAATGCACTCTGCTGAGAATTCCGTCTTGTGCACACTCTCGCCCTCAAGGAAAGCGCCATACACTGGCAAGTTTGCATCTTCTAGGTAGCTTGGTAAATCCACTAGGCTCACTTGCACGCGCCCAAAGCTGCCCATGGTTGCACTGATGGTTTTTGGGTTGTATGGGTCGGCACAATCTGCGCTCGCGATGATGTGCTTGATACCGTACCAATCCGCCACGCGAATGATCGTACCTAGGTTGCCCGGATCAGAAACGCCATCCAATGCAATCATCAAGCCTTTTGCCTGAGGTACTGTTACGTTTGGAATTTCAACCACAGCAATGGCTGCATTGTTGCTTACCAGAGTACTTGCTTTAGTTAGGTCATCTAGTGACGCTTCAATACATTCGAAACTGTTGAGTTCTTGACGATGCTCTTCCAGAAACTCAGCCGTCGCAAAAATCTGCTTTACCGTGAGTGAGCTGTTCGCCAATTCCAGTACGTTCTTTTCACCTTGAACCAGAAATAAGCCGTGCGCTTTACGCTGCTTCTTTTGACCTAAAGCACGCAGCAGTTTTAGTTGGTTTTTTGAAATCATGAAAATATCCCAGATGAAAGTTGGTGAAGTACCAGATGAAAACGGGGGGATTATAGAGTAAACCTTCGCACAGCTAAAGAGATGCCTTGCTTGAGAGAAAAGAAAAGCCCGCCAAGCTATCACTCTCGGCGGGCTTTAGGCATCTGTCGCTTCCCTATGCTGAAAGAATCGACATTACCATTCTTAAACGACTTTGGTTTTCGTCATCTCTTTAATACCAGACAAAATGAATGTCGGTAGCGAAGACACAAGAATCACACCAAATAGGTGACCAGCACTTAGTGCCTCTGTGTTAAAGATCAACTGACCAAGACCGGTGTAAATCACGCCAAGGGACAGCGTTGCCGATAATGCTACTGCGCCCAAGAGGTATTTGTTGGTGAACGGGTTCTTGCGGTATAGCGAACTAAAACTGCGCGAATCGAACAAGTGCCATAGCTGAGCAAAAATCAGCATTGCGAACGCCATCGTTTGTGCATACTGCGCGCTTTGACCACTGCTCAGTGCCCAGTTGAACGCCAAGTAGCTCATACCGCCTAATGCCAAACCACGCGTCACAATACGTGTACCCAGATGGTCGCTGAAGAAACTTTCGTTACGCTTACGCGGCTTACGCTCCATCAGATCTTTCTCTTCAGGTTCTACACCTAATGCCAGCGCTGGCAGACCATCTGAGACTAGGTTGATCCATAGAATCATTAGCGGCGTAAGTGGCAGAATCGCCTCTGGCCCCATCATCAAGAAAGCAAACAAGATAACCGATACTTCACCCACGTTCGCCGTCAGTGCTTGGCGAATAAACTTACGCAAGTTATCGAAGATCTGACGACCTTGGCGCACGGCTTTCACGATCGTACTGAAGTTATCATCCAGTAGAATCAAATCGCCCGAATCTTTGGCTACCGATGTACCAGTGATACCCATTGCAACACCGATGTCCGCACGACGAAGAGCTGGCGCGTCGTTCACGCCGTCACCTGTCATCGCTGCCACTTCATTATTGTGTTGCTGAGCTTGAACAATGCGCAGTTTGTGTTCTGGTGTTACACGAGCAAAGACGGCAACTTCAGGACAGATTTTACGTAGCGCTTCATCATCCATCTCATCCAGTTGTGCGCCCGTAATGACCAAGTCTTTTTCACTGCGGATAATGCCGATTTCACGTGCAATTGCCGCTGCAGTAAGTGCGTGGTCACCGGTGATCATCACCGTGCGAACGCCTGCGTTATAACAGCTTTCTACTGCGTCGCGAACTTCTGGACGTGGAGGGTCCATGATTCCGTACAAACCAAGTACGGTCACATCTTTCTCTAGCTCAGCAGGATCACGCTTGAGATCATCTTCAGTCAGCTCTTTATAACCTACTGCCAAAGTGCGAAGCGCTTGCTCTGCAAAGTCCTGAATTGCCGCTTCGTAGTTCGCAATCACCTCTTCTGCTGGGCTTGCCGCTAACGCAAGGTTACCTGTCGACATGGTTGGAGCTGTTGGTAGCTCACCACCATCAACCATAAAACCAGAGGCATTGCGTAACACCACATCTGGCGCACCTTTAATAGCAAGGAAGTGCTTACCATCCGGTCCTTTAACAATCACTGACGCCATCTTACGTGCAGAATCAAACGGGAACTTCTCAACGATAGAGTAACCGCCTATCGATAGCATGTCTGATTGCTCCAGACCCGCTTTTGCCGCTGCAACAATCAATGCGCCTTCGGTTGGGTTACCACGCACAGACGAGTTATCACCATTTTTGATGTACTCCGCATCATTACACAGGGTCGCAACCACTAAGCCTTTCATCATCTCTGGGCTTTGCTTTGCATCAACCGTGTGGCCTAGAGGTTTGAATTCACCTTCAGGACTAAAGCCTTTGCCTGACACTTCCCAGTAACGACCACTTGCGTCGTACGCTTTCATTACCTGCATTTGGTTTTGTGTCAGCGTACCGGTTTTATCTGAACAGATAACCGTGGTTGAACCCAGCGTCTCAATTGCAGAAAGCTGCTTCGCCAATGCGTTGTTCTTCACCATGCGCGTTGAGCCCATCGTCAACACAATTGAGATAACTGTTGGCAGACCTTCTGGAATCGCCGCTACTGACAACGAAATACCCGTGTTGAGTATTTCCAGCCAAGGCATACCGTGGTAAAGGCCGATACCACAAACCACAGCAACCACACCCAAAGCCGCAACCATTAAGGTTTTTGCGATGGTATCCATACGCTCTTGCATTGGTGTTTTGGTTTCTTCAGTGTTTGCCATCATGTCCGCGATGTGGCCAACTTCGGTCTTCATGCCTGTGCTGACAACCACACCTAAGCCTGTACCAGTGGTCACAATCGTGGTCATAAAGCCCATATTACGCTGATCACCAAGGCCGACGGTTTCGTCTTCAATCACCTTAACGATTTTATCAACCGGCTCAGACTCACCAGTAAGCGCGGCTTCATCTACCGCAAGACGGTTTGCTTCAATGATGCGCACGTCCGCAGCAAGGATATCGCCCGTATTAATCTTTAGAATGTCACCCGGCACAATGTCACGTGCCAACACATCAATCCATTCGCCATTACGACGAACTTGTGCCGTTGGGGCTGCCATTTCGCGCAGCGCTTCCATGCCCTTCTGAGCTTTAAACTCTTGCCAAAATGCGATGATGGCATTGATGAAGATGATCACAGTGATGGCAATCGCATCCACAAGGTGACCAGTAAAGAAGGAAACAATCGCACCAATACCCAGAATGAAGATCAATGGGTTCTTAAATTGGTGTAGGAATAGCTCAAGGGCAGATTTGCCTTCTTGCTCTTGTAGCTCGTTTTTGCCGTGTTCAGCCTGACGCTGCTCTACTTCTTCCGAAGTCAAACCTTGCTCAGTTGATACATTTAATTGAGTCAGTGTTTCTTCAACCGACTCAGTAAACCACTTTTTAGTCATGGGGGTCTCCAAAAAGCATTCAAGCGACATCAGTACAATTTCAAACTGATAAAAAGCATTCGCTGAATAGAATTGAGTTAAATCGCCTCGCTAGTCACCGTTGCACCGTTTATTTTCATTTTGAATATTTATCAAGAATCTATTCAGTGTTATGCCAGCGAGTAAAAATAACCTACCCGAACCGATGAATACTTGTAATTAACTTTCAGATAGCCAGACAGCGAATGCGGGCGAATCTTTGACCCCAATCAATCTCAATTTTATTTTGTCATACAAAAGATCAATTAAGTGTAAATGAACATGAATAAGACCCCGATTAGACTGAAAAAACACTTCATTTTTCCCGAAAAGTGTAATTTTTCTACACGATGGTTTTATTAAGAGTGGCTAACAAGCGTGACAAAAATGCAAACTATCCGAAAAGATTTGCAAGGGGAGATAGAAAAATTGCTAATAAAGAATGACCAAATTTAGCTAGTCGAAATACATCCCGTTCGAACCATACAATCAGCATATTCATTCACTCCAAAACAAAAGAGAAATCACAAGAGACACGGCTGAATACTGCATACAAATTTGGTTATGAGTAATGAGAAGCCACCAGCCAGACGAATAGCCAGTTGGGAGGAAGGGAAAAGGTTTGAGAGAGTATTTTACAGAGCAGAAACGAAAAAGCCTCGCTGTATAAGCGAGGCTTTTAAAGGGTGGGACCCCAGCCACATCCCGGCACACAAGTCACCCGCTGCGGCTGCTTCCTTCCGGACCTGACCGAGTTCACGAGCTATTGTTGCGAGAGGACCAGGGCCCCATAATTCTGTTTTGAGAGCGTGTCTCAAATGATGTGAGGATTATTCAGTATCGCCTCTCAGATTGCAAGGGCTAAAGCGACGAATTTAACCATTTCACTTCTGTTTGCACAAAACTCGGTCAATTCAGCCTATTAGGTCCCCGCCGGACAGGAATTTCCGTCACAACAATCACGCGACGCCTGCTTACTGGAGTACATGTTCTCATCAGCCAAATGCATGGCTTGCTCCAGACTCACGCTACGCTCACGTTTAGCTGAAACCCCGACAGAGATAGTCACTTCACTCAGTCCATTTAAAGCTTCATCTTTGACATCCAACTGACTGAGCTCCTCCATTGCTCTTTGCAATTGAACTTCGGTTGGGTATCCGAGCAAAATAAATTCATCCCCTCCGATTCGGTAGCTCCTACCCGCCCATACTCGATGTACTTTGAGAGACAGCAATTGCAGTACGCGATCACCAGCTCGGTGTCCGTAGGTATCGTTGATTTGCTTAAACTGATTAATGTCCAAATAAAGAATCGCTAAGTCTTTTGGTACACCTTGGCGGTACTTCACATGCAGAGCGCGACGATTTCTCAATCCGGTTAAGTTATCGGTATTAGACTGACGATATAAATACAATGTCACCCCAAGTACAAACACCAACACAAAGATAAACACTGCTTGAGTTTGCGTGGCCAAACGTACTTCGTATTCCAATGCAGTTCGCCAATCAGGCCTTAAATCGTATTGCGCGACAATTTTCTCAATATCGAGCATAGAAATCGCGCGACTGAAATACGGCGCAAGAATTGCTCCGCGCTCGTTCGCCGCCAGCCCAACCGACAGCTCTGATTGGTAGAATTCACCAATCGCATCATCTTGCTCAATGGGGATAAGTTCGCTCAAGCGTAAGAAGTGGTTGAGCATCGCGGTATCCATTGCGATGTAATCAATCTCTCTTGCTAGCAGTGCTTCGAGCATCGCTTGCTGTGAATCAAAACGATTAAGCTCTTTTAACGGCAGCATTTGCGTCAAAATTTGATCGAAGAAATCGTCTTTCACTACGCCAATACGTTCGGAGATCAACTGAGAGACATGAGAATAAACGTTGGGTTTGTAGCCAAGACGCTTAACCATCACGGACGTCGGAGAGTAATGAGGCTGCGGGAAATAACTGAATGCTCGTCTTTCTCGACTGATCGTCAATGGAGCAAGCATATCAAACTCACCCCGAATAAATTGATGATACATGGATTCCCAACTTTCACTTGGTTGACCAACAATCACGCAATTTAGATCCAGAATATCGCAGCTCTTAAGCACAACATCTGCCGTCATACCCTCTACCGAGCCATCCTCGTTATAGACAACGTAGGGAAAAATAGACTCCAGTTTGATCCTAAACGGCTCATTTAAATCGATAGGAAGCTGTTTTAACGACTCTCGTAACGCGGTCTGACGCAATTCAAATTGGTACAGTGCTACTTGCTCTCGTAATAGCTTTTGCACCGATTCGCTATGAATGAAATCAGCAAAGCGATCAAGCTCGTCCAGATGGATGCCTTTCGCACTTACGATTGATACCGGCTTTATTGATATGTGATCGTTGAGCAATTTGGCATCAAAGCCTTCAAGCAACATAGGCTTGAGTTGGTTGATGGCATCAACAACGCCATCAACTCGATTTGCTCGTAGCAGCATCAACGCTTCTTCATACCCTTGATAGGGAACCTGAATGACTTCGGGATAGTTTTGTTTGATCAGGTCTTGATAAATAGTGTCTTGGGGAACACCAACAACAGCGGTGTCTTTTAAACTAGTATCACTCACCCCATAGAGGTAAGTGTATTCAATATTGGTCGGACGCGAATAGCTAAACCGCGCTGCTCTCTCATCGGTGTAGGTAATGTTGGCGGCGAAATCACTTTCACCTGTCGCTACCGAATCAAGAATGGCATCGAAACTGGAGTAGTTTACGTATTGGATCGAGACATCAAAGTTTTCTGCTACTGCATCAAACAGGACTCGAGTAACGACATCATCCGCTTCTGTCGCAACTTTATAATAAGAGGGTGTTACGGGCTCTGCTTTGAGACTCAGACTCAGTAAAAAACAAGCAAAAACCAACAGCCTTTGAACAACTTTAACCATGACTAACGTTTCTAAAATGCCTCTATATCCATAGAGATTAAGATTGAATTTTTATTTTTAAATACACAATAAATATGAAAGGCCGAACATATAACATCCAGCCTATTATTTCATAATCAGATCAGGAGTCTGCCGCACGGGTCACTATTTAGTCAGCGCGCTTACAACTATTTTATAACTCGGCCTGCTCATCACTACTACGTAAGATGTAGTCTGTCATCCATGCTGTACCAAGTAAGCATATCCAAACCACGAAGACAGGGTTTGGCACTTCAATATTCGGACTGACTACCAAAGCGGCAAAGCCTACTGTCGGTAACGTCCAACACAGTAATTTACCCCAGCGTATTGAATTTTTAATCTTAGTCAGCGCTTCCATGGACGCTAAAATACCTGTGATACCTAATGCCAAAAGTACCGCATAAGGTAGGCCAGCTATCCACAATGGCAGCAACAATAACAACGACCACCAGCTGTGTTTTTCGGAAGGTCTCCAACTTCTCGCGGCCCACCACATCACCACAACGGACATTGTCTGCAAAACAGTAAGCCATGGTGAACCATCTAACTTGCCTGCTTGCTGCGTTACCATAATGCCAACTTGAAGTGTCAATACGATCAAACCTGCGGTGAGCAACACGCCCAATGAGCTGCGTCGAGAAAAAACCACCATGAGCAACGGAAACAGCACTAAGGTACCAATGGATAAGGCGATCGGCTGCATAGACAACGTAACACCATAGACAGTCATCGCGCCCAGTAACACTAGGCCAGCGAAGCCCCCTTGCGGCAAGATCCACAGTGCAGGAATCATCAAAGCAATAACAGGAATGTCACCCTCACTTAAACTAATGGCACGCGCGCACACCACAGCAAGTAGAGTCGTAACAAGAAATTGAAGTGTCGAAAAAATCATAGCGCCTCCTGGCTTCCCCAACCAACTTGGTAATTCAACGGCCAACCTCTTTCGGTTCTAACGTCATTGAACGGGTCTAGATTCAAGCTAAGCTTGAGCTTATTTTTGCATTGCTAACCTACTCTTTGAGATCAATGTACAGCTCAGAAAAAAGGGAACGTAAACGGTGTTATTTTGTGAGCAGTAAGTGATGTTAAGGAGCAAGAACTGATAGCGAAATACAAGTCTTGTGTATTACCATTCCTTGGTAAACAACAATGGACACTGTCAGTATGGACCAATTTTTAATGCAAATCTTTGCTGTAATTCACCAAATTCCCACAGGGCGAGTGTCGACCTACGGTGAAATTGCCAAAATGGCAGGCTATCCGGGCTATGCAAGGCACGTCGGTAAAGCGCTGGGTAACCTACCAGAAGGCAGCAAATTACCTTGGTTCCGAGTCATTAATAGTCAAGGAAAGATTTCGTTAAAAGGCCGAGATCTTGAACGACAAAAGAGCAAGCTAAAAGCAGAAGGCATCGAAGTGTCTGAAGTCGGAAAAGTATCCCTTAGAAAATATAAATGGCAGCCTTAAGCTGCCATTTTTTTATTCGTTTTGTTTGAAGGTAGCGATTAACGCGTACCAACAAGGCGAATGTTCGCTTCGTGCGTTTGTTCTGCATCCGTGATAACTGGAATGCTAGTATCATTAATAAAGCGCAGCTTACCATCAACTTCGATACGAGCACGTAAGCTATAACGATGGTTAGGTTTAATATCGTTGCTGTTGTAGCCCAGTTCAAACGCTAAAGGCACTTGTTTACCTTCTGTTTCGAACGTTTGTTTTGCTAAAACTTTCGCAGGAGCATCCGCTAAAGAAACATCTTCAAGTGCTACCGTTACTACTGCGTGTGGAGGCAGTGCAATACGCTCGCGGTAAGCCACTGTACCTGTAATTGTCTTCATTGACGCCTCAGCCGATTCCATTTCTGTTGTTTGAGAAGTTTGGCAACCCACTAGTGCAGCACCGAATAGTAAAGAAGTAACAAGTAGTAGTGTTTTTTTCATAGTTTCCTCAACGGGTGTATCGATTCGCGCTAAGTATAGAGGGAGAATATTAAACTGTCTGCGTTAAATGGATTCATTTGACAATAGTTTGACTAAGTTAGAAATTACCAAACAGTTGATTTTGTTTCATAATTGAAGCAGTAATAAAAACAAGGTGAGGAGACATCATGAGTAAACCATTAAGAGAATTGCTCAGCCTACTACAACTCGAAAAACTAGAAGAAGGCTTGTTCCGTGGTCAAAGCGAGAACCTAGGTTTACCTCAAGTTTATGGTGGTCAGGTTATTGGACAAGCGTTATCCGCAGCACGTTACACGGTAGAAGACGCACGCACCGTGCATTCATTCCACAGTTACTTCCTATACCCTGGCGATCCTGAAAAGCCGATCATTTACGATGTTGAAAACCTGCGTGATGGCCGCAGCTTCAGTACTCGACGCGTGAAGGCGATTCAGAACGGTCGCCCTATTTTCTACCTTACTGCCTCATACCATGGGGATACGCCTGGGTTTGACCATCAAAACGCGATGCCCGACATTCCGGGGCCAGAAAACTTTCCATCCGAATCGGAACTCGCAAGTCACATTGCTGAGTTTTTGCCAGAAAGGCTGCGCAAAACATTCTGTGGAGAGAAGTCGATAGAGACTCGCCCAGTGAACATCGTCAATCCTCTCAAGCCTAAAAAGACAGAACCGAAGCAATATCTATGGATTCGTGCCAACGGAGAGATGCCAGACAACCAGCTCATTCATCAATATCTATTGGCTTATGCTTCTGATTGGGGCTTTTTAACCACAGCACTGCACCCGCATGAAGTATCGCTGATGACGCCAAACTTCCAAGTGGCGACCATCGACCACTCTATCTGGTTCCACCGTCCATTTAAGATGGATGAATGGTTGCTGTATGCCATCGAAAGCCCAACAGCAAGCAATACGCGTGGGTTGGTTCGTGGTGAGATCTACAACCAACAAGGCCACCTTGTTGCTACCGCAGTTCAAGAAGGCGTGATGCGCTTTACCAAATAAACCATCGCGATGTTCAATCAAAAAAAGGAGTGCCGACGCACTCCTTTTTGTATTTAGTTCTTTTGGTAGTTTAGGCTGACGACTGCCCACTCATAAAGTGATTTCGGGTAACCGTACTTCCCTTCACCGTAAATAGTATCCGGTTCAGCATAGAAGCCCCCCGCATCACTTGCCAAGAACTCTCGCGCACCTTTGCGGTAATGAATCAAAGGGCTCATCGATTCGTAGGCCGTATTTGCATCTAACGGTCGGTCATCAATCACCAGAAAACGCGTCATTCGAATACTACTACCGTTTTCGCAATATCCCGCATCTGAATAATCGACAGCAAGGAAAGGTTTCGTGTCATTTTCACTGAGTTGCGAACGACAACCATCGAAACGGGCAACGTGCATCCACAAACCACGAGTTTTCGCCGGATCATCATTGCCAACTGGCTTCATGTTTAAAAACACCACTTTGCCTTTGCCATACAGCGCGAGCTCTGTGTCTGTCGGCTCTCGTACACTTCTAGCGCCCATGACACCAAACTCACTCTCTTGAAGATTGGCAAACTCAGGACCACTTAACGTGCTAATCACTACCGTTTGTTCACTATCCAACTGAGTGTATTTATCGGCGTCACCAGATTCGGCAAGATCAAGAAATACCGTCACCAATGTACTGTTCAGGGCTTTATAGTCTTGCGTTTCCGCCTCAGAAACATTCAGTTGAATCGAGTGCCCAAACTCATAATCTGTGAGGGTGATGCTTCCATTCGCACGATCCAGAGTCGCTATTTCTTCACTAACAGAGGTAGCAAACTCATAGCTACGCGTACCAATCGCCGTACCAATCTCTAACTCCACGCGTTTAAACGGTTCAAATGCCACCGTTTGACGAGTCGCGCTTAATCCCGGATGTTCAGCCTTTGCAATCGAGCCATTAACGGTGATCGTCTTTGTCAGATAATTGCGGCTTGTTAACGTGACTTCCAAGGAGTAATCGCCAGCATGAAGCACATCTAGTATTCCCGTATCAGACGATGCCATTTTTACCGTTGGTAATGCTTGGTTAATCAAACGGTAAGAGGTGGTGGTATCGCTGTCTGAGACTACTGGCTTTAGCGTTTTATCTGAACCAAAGGTTGCACTTGGGTATTGGACCGTCGCTCGACTTTCAATTGGCTTGATGGTCACATTGAAGCTTGCTTGACCCGGCGTGAACTTATCATCACCAGAGTCAGAAACCACAATGCGTGTGCTGCCAGCATTAAGAACGCGCATTTCCCCTGTGTCGTTATCTAGAGACACCACATCGGTCGGTGAGCCATCTGCAAATTGGTAAGTCACCTGCCCAGCCGTTCCGCTAATAGTCGGTTTGCTTGCCAAAGGTTTGAGTGCATTCCAATTATCTTCAACATCTGATGAAATTTGAATGCGGCTCGGGGCACCTAAAATATTGAAAGTCACTTTATGCTCAGGACCCGCACTATAATTGTCGCTTTCCTTACGACGTAAAGTCAGTGTGGTTTCACCCGCTTTGTAGACATGTACAATCCCATTAGCAATCATGTTTGCTACGTCTGGGTGTGTATTGTCGGTCATCTCAATCACATCACCGGAGCTAAGCTCGTCAAAATCTTTTAGCAGATTGAATTGGTGATCCTTACTGTAGACCTCTTCATAATCACGAGTCGCAAGCGGCTGTCCTTGCGCTTTAGCGATATCAAGGTTCACTTTGAACTGAGTTGACTGATAGAACTCTCCGCCATCATCTTCGAACGTTAACGTGTAGTTACCCGCCGTTTCGAGATATAGCGTATCTGAGGACATGCTCAGCCCCTCTGGTAAATCCCCAATCAGTCTGATATCGCCCTTTTGCCCCGCAAACACGAACGGAATCGATAGACCTTTCTGATAGGTAAAGGACATATCAATGTCTTTGATAACAGGGTGTACTGCTGCAGTAATATCGATATAAAAACGCGCTTTCGTAGAAGGGAAATTACGCAAATCGCCCTCAATCACATCAACCTCAGCACGACCAACACCTTGAATCAACAAAGCGTTGCCGTCGTCAGAAACACGCACCACGTCTTGGCCTGAAACCACATCAAAATGGTAATCTCCCAGTGCACCCTTAACTTGTGGGTACAACGGAGCAAGCGCTTGATAACTTGCCGAGATGTTTGAAGCACTGATGTTTTGTCGCGCTCCCTTGTCAATTGCAACGTTAAATCGAGCCGTTTGCTGCTGCTCAATAAACCCTTCACTGTACGTTGCCGTTGCTTCAATCGTTACTTGCCCAGTGTTTTGAATCAAAAGTAAACCGGTATCTGGATTCAATACCTCAGCGACTTTGTCATCAGGGGTGCTATTGATGATCTCGTAGCGAATGCTTTTGGTCTCTGTACTATCCAGTCTCACTGGTGCCAACGTCAGACCTTCGCGAAACTCCCCCGTTAGAGGAGCAAATTGCAGTTGCTCAGCACCAACTTGATAAAGGTGAATATTGACGAGTAAATCACGAGCTTGGTAATAATCGTCGCCCGAGTCATGAACACGTACTTGCGCCGTTCCAGATTTCCCGATGGCGAACACTCGACCGTCGGTATTAACCTGAATCAAGTGTTCATATCCACTTTCTACGGCATAGCTCAGAGAGCCTTTCTGCCCTCGTACAACCAAAGATTGCCCTTCAGTTTCTGACGCGTTAAGGCTGACATCGTTTGCAGCCAGATCGGCATTGGTGCCTTTGTCTACGGTAATCGTAAACGTGGCCTCTGACGTTTCGTAAGTCGGACTGCTGTCCGTCACTTTAATTGATGCCGTACCTGGACGAAGGATTTTTAACTGACCATCGTCGATTTGAACCACATCAGAAGGGGTTGAAGATAAAACTTGGTATGTGATCGTGCCTTGTACGTTACTCATTGTCGTATTTGTGACACTTCCAATGCCATCAAATGTGAGTATTGCGTCTTCGACTGTAAGTTGAGGTCGACTTTGTTTTGTTGTTTGAGTTGAAGAACCCGAATTACGCGGCTTGGAATCACCGCCCCCACCACCGCAGCCAGCGATTACTGCAGCAAGCAAAAGGAGAAAATAATATCTTTTCATTTTTTGTAATAATTTCTTACATCTTATAAGTGGCGGCGATAATAATACGATGTTTTATTCACCGCCAGTCCCTTTTTTGATTAATAAGATTATCGATAAACTACATTACCATTCGCTAAATAAATAAAATGCCGTCAATTTTCTAAAACAAGCACAGTAATGTCGCGAACAACCGTTTACGATCCGACTTCGCATTAAATTAGCGATGATTAAATTAGGGTTTTCAATAGATTAAAATATAAACAGTCGATCACACTTTAGCTGGCGTGTGGTGTCGATATTGAGGAAATATGAAGTCAACAGAGTGACCTCATATCTTATTTAGGTAGGAATTTAGACGCCGTAAATAGGCAACTCCGTCGTGTACTTTATCGGTTCCATTGCAAAAGTTGATGTCACGTTCGACAAACCTTTTACGCTGTTGACGAGCCGCTTGTAAAACTCGTCAAAACACTTCATGTCTTTAACCAATACTTTCATCATATAGTCGTATTCACCCGCCATACGATAAAACTCCATCACTTCAGGGAAATCACTCACTGTGGTAACAAAATGGTGATACCAATCTTCAGAGTGGTCACTGGTCTTTAATTGGACAAAAGCGATGAATGACAAATCAAGTTTTTCTGCATTCAGCAACGCGACTCGCTTTTCTATGTAACCTTCATCTTCTAGCTTCTTCATCCGCTTCCAACAAGGTGTTGTGGTTAAATTCACCCGTTCAGCTAAGTCGTTCAAAGACAAGGTGCCATCGGTTTGAAGTAAAGAAAGTAACGTCTTGTCGATTTTATCTAAGTTCATTCCTATAAAAACCTTACAAAGTAGAATTTTTTTCTATCATTAGTGAATATCAAAACAATAATAGCAAAGTTTTTCTCTACATTTATAGGTAGATTATCCCTATAGACAAAAACAACTACCCTACAAAATTCCGAGGAGACACGTTATGTGTACTGACCACAACTGGATCAACAACGCAGTGCGTAAGATTGAAGCTGATTTCCAACGCTCAGCAGACACTCATCTTTTCAAACTTGATCTTCCTTCTCTTGAAGGCATCGACATCTACCTAAAAGATGAAAGCACACACCCTACAGGTTCATTAAAGCACCGTTTAGCGCGTTCGCTATTCCTTTATGCAATTTGTAACGGCTGGGTTGGTCCAGAAACCACGGTGATCGAAGCATCATCAGGTAGTACAGCGGTTTCTGAAGCGTACTTCGCGCGTCTACTTGGCTTACCGTTTATCGCAGTAATGCCAAAAACCACAGCACGCAAGAAAATTGAACAAATCGAATTCTACGGCGGTAAAGCGCACCTTGTTGACCGTTCAGACCAAATTTATGACGAGTCTCGTCGCCTAGCGAAAGAGCTAAACGGTCACTACATGGACCAATTTACTTACGCAGAGCGCGCAACCGACTGGCGTGGTAACAACAACATTGCGAACTCTATCTTTAGCCAAATGGAGCTAGAAGATCACCCAATCCCAAGTTGGGTTGTGATGAGCCCAGGTACTGGCGGTACATCTGCAACGATTGGTCGCTTTATCCGTTACCAAAAATACGACACAAAACTGTGTGTTGTTGACCCTGAGAACTCAGTATTCTTTGACTACTTCCAGTCTGGTAATGCCGATATCAAAGGTGAAAATGGTAGCAAAATCGAAGGTATCGGTCGCCCACGTGTTGAGCCGAGCTTCATTGCTGGTGTCGTAGACGAAATGCGTAAAATCCCTGATGCAGCAAGCGTGGCGACAGCACATTGGCTATCAGGTCTGATTGGTCGTAAAGTTGGCGCATCGACAGGTACCAACCTGTACGGCGTGTTACAGCTTGCATGTGAGATGAAAAAGCGTGGTGAGAACGGCTCTATCGTTACTTTGCTTTGTGACTCTGGAGAACGCTACCTAGATACTTACTACAACACTGATTGGGTAAAAGAGAACATCGGTGATATCCAACCGTATCTTGCTCAACTTGAGATTATTCAAGCAGAAGGCTGTGTGGAACCCGCATGTTGCGGCCCAATCACTGAGTGATTTTCGCTGAGAATAAAGCAACAGCCCGCTGAAATGAGCGGGCTGTTTTGTATCTGCTTAAATGGTGTCTATTACTTTTTCTGACGCGCTTCAAATGCCGCCAACTGTTCTGGTGTCGCTTTTGGCTGGTGGTTTTGTTTCCACTCATCGTAAGTCATACCGTAAACGCGCTCACGAGCATCATCGATGTCGATATCCACACCAAGATCTTCCGCTTCTGCCTTGTACCATTTGCTGAAACAGTTACGACAGAAACCAGCAAGGCTCATAAGGTCGATGTTTTGCACGTCTTTGTTTGCATCTAAATGTGCAAGAAGACGACGAAATGTTGCCGCGTCCAGCTTGTCTTGTTCTTCTTGAGTTAGATTTTTGTATTTGAATTCAGCCACTTTACTTTCCTTTTATTTATCTCACAGCTCATAACAGAGAAATGAGCGAGTTTGATCTGCTTAAAACTTGCGCCATCACAACAAATTTTCGCTCAACATCGCATACTCACCCAAAAGACTGATATGATAACTGCCACTTATCTTATTGATTAAATTAATACTAATTCTAAAAACAGTTCTTCACAAAGGTTATCGCCAAGTTATGAAAAACGCCATTCTAATATTATCGGCACTGACCCTGAGTCTGCCAACTTTCGCAGCTCAAGAGCAAACTCACCAATCCTACTTATACCTAGGCACAGGTAATGTTGGTTTTGACACTCCGAATTTTGGTTCTGATCGCGACAGTGGCTGGTCGACACCTCACATTACGGTTGGCTGGGGTTACCATGTAAACCAATACCTCGCATTTGAAGGGGTACTGCGTTATTCACAAAATGAACTTAAGAATGATGCTTTAAAAACTGACTTAGACCTTCACTATTACCAAGCAGGTATGTCTGCTGTTGTAACGAGTGATAACTTAGGCGATACGCCACTGTCACTATTTGGCCGCGTAACCGCGCTTGGCACTCAAGCTGAAATGTATGTTCCAAACGAACAAAAAGTCACAGACGATTCTGGTGCACTATTCAACATTGGTGCAGGTGTCCATTGGGATATGAGTAAAGATATTTGGCTACGTGCAGAATACATCTACAACGTTGCAGACATGGGCTTTGATGACTTCTACGACAGCTATGAAGGCGTGCAAGTGAGCTTGGGTAAACGCTTCTAATCGAACACTCCAAGCTGGTTATAAAACCCAAAATTGGAGACAAAGAAAAGCCGAGGTCATTGCCTCGGCTTTTGTGTTTTAAAGTTTGGTTAAGGGTGCGCGATACGTCCCTTCGTATCATGGCTAAGCGCTTTATTCAGCTCAGCTTCAACATGGCCAGGTGAACGCGTCTTCGCAGAAATCAATCGATACATCGCAGGGATAACAAACAGTGTAACTAACGTCGCGAAGCCCATACCGAAGAAGATGACCGTACCTACTGCCACGCGGCTTTCGTAACCTGCACCTGTTGACATGATCAACGGAATCGCACCAGCAAGCGTCGTAAATGCCGTCATCATGATTGGACGTAGACGACGTGCTGCCGCATCAGTGATCGCTTTTTCAAACTCGATACCACGGTCACGTAACTGGTTAGCAAACTCAACGATCAAAATACCGTTTTTGGTTACCATACCGATCAACATAATCATGCCGATTTGGCTGTAGATGTTCATTCCTTGACTCATGACGACCAACCCAAGGAAGCCACCAAATACGCCCATAGGCACGGTGAACATTACCACCAGTGGGTTGACGAAGCTTTCAAACTGCGCTGCCAATACTAGGTATGCAACAAGTAATGCCAAGGCAAATACAACGGCAACACTGGCTTGGTTTTCTTTAAAGTCTTTCGACTCACCAGAGTAACTGACCGAAATATCACCCGGCAGGTTATCAATCGCTTCTTGATCTAAGAAATCTAGCGCCTCACCTAGGGTGTAACCTTCCGATAGGTTAGCAGTAATGGTGATCGACTTCTGTTTGTTGTAGTGGGACAGACGAATTGATGCCGCCACTTCTTCGACTTTAGTAACCGTATCTAGGGTCACTAGCTCACCGCTGTTGGTGCGTAAGTAAATCTGGCTCAAATCAGCCGCGTTATTGAAGCTGTTTTCGTCACCTCGAAGGTAAACATCATATTCTTCACCACGGTCAACGTAAGTGGTTTCACTCTTACCACCAAGCATGATTTCTAGAGTTTCAGAGATGTCTTGTACACTCACACCAAGTTCAGCAGCACGGCGCTTGTCCACTGACACCAAAAGCTCTGGTGTTTTCTCTGAATAGTCGATTTCCGCACCTTCCATCATTGGTGACTCTTCAGCTGTGTTCTTGAGCATTTCAGCCCAGACCAACAACTCATCGTAATCA
This sequence comes from Vibrio jasicida 090810c, assembly GCF_002887615.1. Classification (NCBI taxonomy): domain Bacteria; kingdom Pseudomonadati; phylum Pseudomonadota; class Gammaproteobacteria; order Vibrionales; family Vibrionaceae; genus Vibrio; species Vibrio jasicida. Next base: position 1,228,726 of record NZ_CP025792.1, read on the forward strand.
GAGCCACCAAGAACAAACTGAACAGGTTCGCTAGAACCACCACGGAAACCCGGCATGAATGGGAAAACACGAACGTCTGGAATACCGGCCAATGACTTACGAACTTGGTTGAGTGCTTCTTGTGCCGTCACATCACGCTCGTTCCAGTCTTCTAAAATCATGATAACGAAGCCAGTTTGGTCACCCGCTTGCCCACCAAATGCTGGTGTTTGAATACTGAATGATTTCAGGAAACCTTGTCCCAACAATGGCATCAAGCGATCTTCTACGATGTCCATGTTCGCCGACATTCGGTTGTAGGAAGTCGCATCTGCACCACGAACAAAAGCAAAGATAACCCCTCGGTCTTCTTGTGGCGTTAGCTGTGCAGGCACTTGATTCATCAAACCATAACTGCCTCCCATACACGCAAGGATAACCAAAGGCGCAGCCCAACGAACCTTCAATGCACCACGCAGCGCTTTTCGGTAACCAGCCTCTAACTTAGCAAACAATTTATCGACCGCTTGGTTGAATCGATTCGGCTTCACATTCGCTTTTAGTATCTGACTACCGAGCACTGGAGTCAGCGTTAATGCAATTAAAGATGAGAAGATCACTGACATCGCCAACAATACTGAGAACTCAGTAAATAGCAGGCCTACCATGCCATCCATAAAAGAAATCGGCAGGAAGACCATCACCAGAACCAAGGTCGTAGCAACAACGGCAAATCCGACTTCTCTTGTGCCTTTATAAGCCGCCAGCAGTGGTGACTCGCCGCGCTCAATATGGTGGAAGATGTTCTCTACGACAACAATCGCATCATCCACAACTAGACCGATAGATAGGATAAGCGCCATCAGGGTGATTAGGTTGATAGAGAAGCCGAAGTAGTAAGCCGCAATGAATGAAGAAATCAGTGAGACTGGTACCGTCACCGCAGGAATCAATGTAGCGCGCGCCTGACCGATAAAAATATAGAGGACTAAAATAACCAGACCACCCGTAATAAAGAGCGTGCTGTATACCTCATCAATCGAGCGTTCAATAAATACTGTGGCATCATAGTCTATGGCCAGACGAGTACCGTCCGGTAAGAACTTCTGAATCTTATCTACTTCTGAACGCACCGCCTGTGCCACTTCCAGTGGGTTAGCGTCTGATTGCGGAACGACGCCTAAGCTAATGTTGACTACACCATCACTCTTAAAGGTTGAGTTTTCGTTTTCCGCACCAATGAATACGTCCGCCACATCTTTCAAATAAATAGGCGTGTTATCGCTAGCACGTTTCACAACAAGATATTGAAAGTCTTCTGGCGTATTGTACGTACGTGCTGTACGAACTGACATGACGGTTGAATCGTTACGAACCTCACCACCTGGACTTTCCAAGTTTTCACTTCGTAATGCTGTCGTAATATCAGATGCAGTAACCGAGCGACCAGCCATCAGATCTGGTTTAAGCTTCACGTACATCACTTTGTATAAACCACCGGACAAGTCGATCGAACTGACGCCCGATATCAGACTAAAGCGGTCCATAAGTACGCGCTCGGCATAATCCGTTAGCTGGGTACGGTCCATCTCTGATGAACTGAGGTTAATATAGAGGGAGGCTTCACCAGAACCATTATTCTTGTAAACAACGGGATCGTCAGCTTCATCTGGCAGCGAACGTTGAGCGCGAGCAACGGCATCGCGAACATCACTCACGCCGGTGTTTAAGTCATAACCCAGCTCAAATGTAATGGTGATACGCGACATACTGTTGCGCGTCGTCGAGCTAATTTCGTCGATACCACTGATACCAGAAAGCTGGTCTTCCAATACCGACGTTATTTGGCTCTCGATAATGGTGGCAGAGGCGCCTTCATAACGTGTGCTGATCGAAACCACTGGGCTTTCGATGTCTGGCATTTCACGGACTGCAAGTTTAGTAAACGACACAAAGCCGAATACACACAGCAGCATACTCAATACCAGCGCAGCGACAGGGCGCTTTACGGAAACGTCAGAAAGTAACATTAGTTCGCTTCCTTAGCCGCTTTGCCTTCTGCATCTGCAGCATGTGCACTTTTCGATTGAGTTGGCGCGACAATTTCAGCGACTTCAACGCCATCACGCATATTTACGATGCCTTGAACCACTATTTTGTCGCCGATCTCAACACCCGATTCGATCACAACCTCATTATCAACACGCGCTCCTAGGAAGACCTCCTGACGCATTGCTTTATTGTCTTCATCAATCACGTATACAAAACGCTTAGTACCTGAATACTCAAGTGCTTGAACCGGAATGATTGGCGCTTTAATCGCAGGAAATGCCAACGATGCATTCATCAGCATGCCAGGTTTTAAGTGATTTTCTGGGTTATCAAATTCGATACGAACACGTAAGTTTAAGGTTTCAGCACTAATTCGCGTATCAATACCTGTTACCTTACCCACGAATTCTTGATTATTCCAAGCACTGGTGGTGGCATGCACTTCCATACCGACCGACAACATCGATAGGTAACGTTCAGGAACTTGAAGATCCAATTCCATGACAGAGAGGTCATCAAGCGTCAATAATTCAGAACCAGCGCTGACCATTTTACCTTTGCTAAAATCAATAAAACCAACGGTACCGGCAAAAGGTGCACTAATATGAAGATCCAATAAGTTAGCTTTAGCGGCATCTAGACGCGCTTGTGCAATTTCAACACTCGCCTTTTGCCCATCAATTTCAGTTTGGGTAATCGCATTACGTTTAACCAAACGCTGAAACTCTTTTAACTTACGCTGTTCATCTTTTAGGTATGCTTTTGCCTCTATTAAGGCAGCTTGTGCTTTATCATCGTTAAGTTGAATCAAAAGCTGGTTTTGCTGAACGTTTTGATTGGCGTTAACGGCGATTTTTTTCACCTTGCCAGCGACTTCAGAAGCAACCACTACGGATTCGGCCGCTTCTAACTTGCCGATCAACGACAGAGATTGGTTAATTTCATGCGTTTCTACTTGTTCAGTTACTACCGTAACTGTAGATGGACCACGTTTGGCAGCAAAAGCTACTGGCGAAGCCATTAAAATAGAAAGCGTTAAAACAGATAAAGTGGCTCTCATACTCATAATCTTGACTATTAATCGAATAAACTTATGTCATTAAACTGAATACAGTTTATCAGTAGATACGTCCTCTAACGTCAAGTAGTGTAAATTCAAGTAAAAAGAAGGTTTTCCTTTTGTATAAACGACATACAAAACGCTGACTTTCTACCATCTTTGCCCAAAAAGGCAGCATTCAACGTAAAAACGTAAGAAAAACGCTTTACAGCCGGAGCGAGTTTGCTATGATGCGCTCCGCACTTGAGAGATGTGTTGGGAAAACAAATCTTAAGTATAAAAATACCCTGGAGGGGTTCCCGAGTGGCCAAAGGGAGCAGACTGTAAATCTGCCGGCACTGCCTTCGATGGTTCGAATCCGTCCCCCTCCACCATATTCTTTCTTATGTTTTTCCTTTGAACATGAGAACAACTTGGAAAGCGTGTTGGGAAAACACTTTTTAAGTATAAAACACCCTGGAGGGGTTCCCGAGTGGCCAAAGGGAGCAGACTGTAAATCTGCCGGCACTGCCTTCGATGGTTCGAATCCGTCCCCCTCCACCATATTCTTTCTTATGTTTTTCCTTTAAACGTGAGAACAACTTGGAAGCTAGGTTGGGAAACTAACATCTAAGTATAAAAACACCCTGGAGGGGTTCCCGAGTGGCCAAAGGGAGCAGACTGTAAATCTGCCGGCACTGCCTTCGATGGTTCGAATCCGTCCCCCTCCACCATATTCTTTCTTATGTTTTTCCTTTAAACGTGAGAACAACTTGGAAGCTAGGTTGGGAAACTAACATCTAAGTATAAAAATACCCTGGAGGGGTTCCCGAGTGGCCAAAGGGAGCAGACTGTAAATCTGCCGGCACTGCCTTCGATGGTTCGAATCCGTCCCCCTCCACCATATTCTTTCTTATGTTTTCCTTGAACATGAGAACAACTTGGAAGCTAGGTTGGGAAACTAACATCTAAGTATAAAAACACCCTGGAGGGGTTCCCGAGTGGCCAAAGGGAGCAGACTGTAAATCTGCCGGCACTGCCTTCGATGGTTCGAATCCGTCCCCCTCCACCATATTCTTTCTTATGTTTTCCTTTGAACATGAGAACAACTTGGAAGCTAGGTTGGGAAACTAACATCTAAGTATAAAAACACCCTGGAGGGGTTCCCGAGTGGCCAAAGGGAGCAGACTGTAAATCTGCCGGCACTGCCTTCGATGGTTCGAATCCGTCCCCCTCCACCATATTGAAAAAGCCAGCTCATTGAGTTGGCTTTTTTCGTTCTATAGCTATAGTTTTTCAATGGCTTACCTAACTATTTGGCTAAATCTAGCCTCACTCAACGCGCGATTCTTAGTGATCTTTCGTTAAGTAGTACGACACCTAGGTACTTTTAACTAGCTCTGCTTGAGAGCGAATCCAAGTGTTAGTTGGTTTATTTAGGTCAATGGAATCAAGCCATTGATCATCTCCGTTAGCTTTATCTTCACTATTCCCTACTGTGCGACTCATCGCTGCCTCATAACAACCATATTAAAGTCGACTTCAACCACTCGTACTGTCTCGATAGATTTAGAGTCTCTGATCTTCAGGCATAAAAAATCCCGCACGAAAGCGGGATTTTAATAAGACTAAATTGAACGCTGTTGGTGATTAACCTTGAATACCAACAATCAACCAAGGTGCATTTGGTACCGTTAGGTCACGTTCTAAGTGCCAGATATCTTCGATGTCTTCTTCGATACCTTCTTCTGCATCACGGTAACGACCGCTAAATTGCAGGCTAAGCTGTGCCTTGTTCGCATCGTAGTCAGCACGAACAATTTCCGCATCTACATACATCACATCAGTATGTTGCTCGCCATCTAGCTTCGCACGTTCTGCTTTCAAGTCTTCGAACAGGCTTGGTGAAACGTACTCTTCAATTGTATGAAGTTGGTTGTGGTTCCACGCGCCTTGCAGGATTCGATAGTGCTCACGAGAGCCGTTGATGAATGCCGCTTGGTCAAAACCCGGTGGGTAGTTATGCGGGATATCAGTTTGTGCACCGAAACCGCCAAAACCACCTGCATTTGTGTTGTTAGGCTGCTGTTCAAAGTTCTGCATGTTTGGTTGCTCGAACTTAGAAGCGTTACCACCAAATGCTGGCTGCTGACGATGCTGATTCATACTGCCCTGCTTAGCACCAAGCATGCCGCGCATCAGCTTGAAGATAACGAATGCGATCAAACCAATGATTAGGATATCCATAAACTGGATACCTTCGAATGCACCACCAAAGAATGCTGCCAATAGACCACCAGCAAGAAGACCACCAAGTAAGCCGCCCATCAAACCTTTTTTGCTTGATGATTTAGCACCTTGTTCTTTACCAATGGTGTTTGTGTTTTGTTGCTGCTGTTTAGGAGCAGGCGCGGTTTTGTAACTCTTACCAAAAGACTTACCACCACCAAATTTCTTCGCTTCTGCGATAGGCGTTACGGCAACAGTAAACATCAGTAGGGCGACAATCGAAAATAAACGTTTCATCGTTATCCTTAAAATTGACGATATGTACTTAATCATGCTGATAGATGATGAAGCAAACAAGCATCCATATCAGTAGCACGCTAAATATGAGATATGACCATCATACTCCGTCAGATACAACAATGAAACATTCCATAATAGAAGACATGTATCAGAATATTGCCAAGCAATAGGTTTCTGACTGGTTTGTGTTATTGACGGTGATTCAGTAGCTGTCTATCATATTGAACGTTGTTCAATAAGTAGTTTTAGATTATGGCGCGCAGAAACGATCACACCAGAGAAGAGTTAGTCAACTTGACCCTTACTACGGTCAAAGACTTTTTAGACGAAAACTCTTACCACGAGCTCAGTCTTCGTAAGATTGCTAACATGATTGGTTACGTGCCAAGCACTTTAGTAAACATTTTCGGCAACTATAACTTGTTGCTTTTACACGCGGTTGCTCAAACGTTAGATGAACTACAACAAGAAGCAGTGAAAGCGACCAAGAACAGTAAAGATGCCCACCAGGCCTTATTTGAACTGGCTTATTGTTATCACGATTTCGCGCAAAAACACCCACATCGTTGGCAGTTAGTTTTTGAGCACAATATGAATGGCGCAGAACTTCCTGAATGGCATGCAAAACGCATCGACGGTATGACTGGCATGCTAGAATCCTTACTTGCTCAAATCGCACCGCACCGTACTGAGTCTGAAGTACTTCAAGCGAGTCGCGTATTGTGGTCCGGAGTACATGGAATCACGCTACTAAGCGTTGATGATAAGTTTTTCTCTAGTGAACCTATTGATGGTAAAGAGCTTATTGATAACCTGATTTCAAACTATCTGATCAGCTGGTAATAAAGGATTATTCATGTCATCAGACAGCCAGTCGTCCTTGCTTAGGCAACGAAAGTTCCTTCCCTATTTTATTACCCAGTTTTTTGGTGCTTTCAACGACAATATCTTCAAAAATGTGCTGTTGCTGTTTGTCGCCTTTGCGGGGTCTAGTGCACTGCCCGTTTCTAGCAACTTATTTATCAACTTAGCCGCAGGCTTGTTCATCCTCCCGTTCTTTCTATTTTCCGCATCAGCAGGGGTGCTGGCAGATAAGTATGAAAAATCTTGGTTTATCCGCAAGGTAAAACTGTTCGAGATAGGCATAATGTTGCTTGGGGCTGTAGGTTTCATTACCGAGAGCTACGGTGTTTTACTCCTACTGTTATTCCTGATGGGCACGCAGTCAGCATTCTTCGGCCCAGTCAAATATGCATTGCTACCACAACAACTTAACGAGAAAGAACTCGTTCCGGGCAATGCACTAGTAGAAGCTGGTACCTTTATTGCTATTTTGATCGGTACACTAGGCGCTGGGCTAATTGCTTCCGCAGATAACGCTAAATACCTTGCTGCATTTTGTGTGGTTATCTTTGCCCTTCTTGGCTACTTATCAAGCCGTTCAATTCCCTTTGCTTCCGCTAGCGCTCCCGATATTCAATTTAAATGGCAGCCATACAAACAAACCAAACACACGCTTTCTATTGCCAAGTCTGACCGCATCGTCTTCCAATGCATCATGGCAATCAGCTGGTTCTGGTTCTTAGGCGCGGCTTACCTCACCCAGTTCCCTAATTTCACGAAAGAGTATTTGAATGGTACAGAGAGCGCGGTTTCATTTCTGTTAGCTTTGTTCTCGGTCGGTATTGCTGTTGGCTCAATGGCCTGTAACTGGCTCTCAAACCACAGAATTGAAGTAGGAATCGTACCGATTGGTGCTCTAGGTATCACCATATTCGGCTTCTTGATGGCGACATCTATTCCTACAGACTTACCTCGATTTCATACCTTTGTTGAGTTTGTAAACTTCGACGCTTTTTGGCCGCTGTTCTTCTATCTACTAATGATCGGAATCTCTGGCGGCTTGTTCATCGTACCGCTGTACGCGCTTATGCAACACAGAGCAAAAGAGACAGAGCGAGCACAAGTCATTGCGGGGCTAAACATCTTTAACTCGTTGTTTATGGTGGGTAGCGCAATATTGGGTATCGTCTGCCTAAGCGTGCTTGAAATGACCATCCCCCAATTGTTCGCTCTATTGGCTGTTTTAAATTTCTTAGTTGCGGCATACATTTTCCTGCAAATCCCAATTTTCGTTGTGCGCTTTGCTATGTGGGTAGTCACTCACACAATTTACCGCGTAAAACACAAGAATTTGCACCACCTTCCTGAGCATGGTGGTGCATTAATCGTATGTAATCATGTGAGTTACATGGACTCGCTACTATTAAGTGCGGTTTGCCCACGCTTGATTCGCTTTGTGATGGAAGAAGATTACGCCAACCTTCCACCTCTACGACGTTTTCTTCGCCGAGCTGGTGTGATTCCGATCTCGGCCAGCAATCGCACTTCTATTCGTCGTGCATTCAGTGATGTTGAGGCGGCACTAAGTGAGGGGCATATTGTGTGTATTTTCCCTGAAGGTCGTTTGACATCAGATGGTGAGATGAACGAGTTTATGCGCGGTATCGACATCATCCTTCGTCGTAGCCCTGTTCCAGTGATACCAATGGCGTTGAAAGGCTTATGGGGCAGCTACTTCAGTCGCGCAAAAGGCCGAGCATGTAAGGGCTTACCAACGCGTTTCTGGTCTAGACTGGAAATCGAAGCTGGTACACCTGTCGATCCAAAACATGCCACAGCACAAGCTATGTTTGAGAAAGTAAAAGCACTTCGCGGCGACTGGCGCTAAACTCAAACAGAACAATTCTTAATTTTTGAACATACGTTTAGTTTTTCTGAACGCACGTTCAATTCATTAAGACTTTCTGACCATAGACGTTACGATATACTCTGCGCTTTAACTCACTACAACGAAGACACCCTTGAATACAAAGAATATCCCCTTTGGATTGGCACTGCTGTTTTGTTTAACCCCTTTTGTGTCCTCTCCTATCGCGCTTGTGATCGGTTTTCTTTTGGCGAGTTTTAGCCTAGTACCGACAGAGCTTCCTATTGCTTCATTTACCAAGAAGCTGCTTTCTTACTCCATTATTGGTTTAGGCTTTGGGATTCACTTTGACCAAGCTCTCGCGGTCACGTCTGATGGAATAGGTCTAATCATCGCGACCATCCTTGGCACACTTGTGATCGGCATGATGATTGCCAAAGCAATAAAACTTGAACGCACAACGGCGTATTTGATTGCTTCTGGTACTGCTATTTGTGGTGGTAGTGCGATTGCTGCTGTCGCTCCAGCGATCAAAGCAAAGGACGAACAAATCGGTCTTGCACTTGCAACGGTTTTCGTTCTGAACTCACTGGCGCTGTTTATCTTCCCTGTAATTGGTCACGCTATTGGTTTGGATCAGCATACGTTCGGAACGTGGGCTGCGATTGCAATTCACGATACCTCTTCCGTTGTGGGTGCGGCATCTGCTTACGGTGAAGAAGCATTGACTACCGCAACCACATTGAAGCTTGCTCGCGCATTGTGGATCATTCCTGTCGCACTGATCAGTGCCGTGATCTTTTCTCGTGGAAACGGTAAAGAAGGTAAAAGCAAGTTAGTGATTCCTTACTTCATTTTCTGGTACTGCGCTGCTATTGCATTCAGCGACTTCTTCCCGCAATTTGAAGTGGTGTATCAAGGCATCTTTGCTATTGCTAAGCAAGCGCTTGTGGTGTGTCTGTTCTTGATTGGTTGCAGTATTTCAGTATCGAAGCTGAAGTCGGCAGGGGCAAAACCATTATTGTTTGGTGTCACACTGTGGGTGCTGATTTCTACAACATCACTCGGTTGGCTACTGCTGAGCTAAACCTTAATTAACTTTCTGTGGCTGGGTGAGCTCTGCTTTTTTCGCGCTCTGGTTTTTGTGTACCAACACTAAAGCTATCGCGACCAGAAAGGCGGTTAGCTCAGCCAATGAGCGCGTTAGTCCCTCAGTGCTCATCGCAAGGCCAATTTGTAGCAACACCGCTGCCACCAAAGCTAATTTGATCATCCTGAACCTTATGCTTTATTTCTTAAACTTTAAGCATAATTATGATTCAGAGTTATAAGGATTCGAAATTCCCTTTTCGACTAATTCATTGCTAAATCAACTAAGTTGGCTCTCCACCCATGAAATGAAAGTCTTCACTTTAGGGCGGTGCTCATATCCAGATGGACAGAGTAAATCATACCCCTGCTGAGTATCCATCGTAGGGTAAGGGCTCACTAGTTCTCCTTTGTCTAAGAGATCTTTGACAAACCGATAGCGTCCCATCGCAACACCAACATTGTTTCTCGCGGCTAACACAGCCATATCACGGTGACTAACACAATAAAAGTGTTGGAAAACATCCACATCTAATGCCATGTGAGACACCCACCTCTGCCATACGTCAGAGCCTAATGCATGAATAAAATTAATACGGTGTAGAGAGGCGAGCCCATCTTCTAAAATATTCATCTCTTTCATGTACTGTGGTGTACAAACAGGAATGTACTTTTCACCAAACAATCGCTGACGATAAACATCAACAAGGTGCTCAGTATCATAAAAGATCGCCACATCGATCTGATTTGTTACAAGATCTAACTGACTTTCTTGCGCAAATAGATTGAGATTGAAACCTGGGTAATGGCGCTTAAAGTCCGCAACCCTTGGCATTAACCAACCGTTTAAGAATCCAGGAGAGGCGGCAATGTTTATCTCGCCTACTAAATCCGTCGACTTTATTTCTTCAATCTCATTAAAAATGGTACTGAGTGATGTAGATAACGTCTTTTGAAAACGACGCCCTTCCTCTGTCAGCTCAAGCTTTCTCGTGCCGCGAACGAACAAAGTAAAACCCAGCTCTTGCTCGAGAACTTTAATGCGATGACTAACCGCACCTTGGGTTAAATGCAACTCCTTCGCTGCATGAGTAAAGCTAAGGTGCTTAGCTGCGATACTAAAGGTATGAAGATTCCTAAGCAGTAATTGTTGGTTAGCCATGACACACCATGCATTAAAAATATTAATTCATGATAGTAGTGAATTCGTTTGTTTGCGTCGATAATTAAGTTTCAAATAGTTCCTAGAAACTTAATAAAAACGCCAATTTCCAGCATAGATCATATTCTGGGAGGCATTAAAAATTATAGGGGCAAATATGAATATACTCGGCTACATGCAAAAAGTCGGTAAGGCGTTGATGGTTCCCGTAGCGACACTACCCGCTGCGGCAATCTTGATGGGCATAGGCTACTGGATTGACCCTGTTGGGTGGGGCTCAGAAAGCGTACTGGCCGCATTTCTAATCAAATCTGGTGGTGCCATCATCGATAACATGGCAGTGCTATTTGCCGTCGGTGTTGCTTTTGGTCTAAGCAGAGACAAGAATGGCTCTGCCGCACTTTCCGGCTTTATTTGTTTTATGGTTTTAACCACATTGCTTGCGCCAGGAGCGGTCACTCAACTGATGGGCATCACAGCAGATGAGGTGCCTGATGCGTTCAACAAGATTAATAACCAGTTTATCGGTATCTTAGTCGGCATAATCTCAGCGGAGATTTACAACCGTTACTCTGGAGTCGAGTTACCTAAGGCATTAGCGTTCTTCAGTGGAAAACGCCTAGTTCCGATCCTAACTTCTATTGCTGGTATGGCATTGGCCTTCGTTCTGCTTTACGTTTGGCCTGTGATTTACGATGCACTGATCATTTTCGGCACTAAGTTGGAAGCAATGGGCGCTGTCGGTGCCGGTCTTTTTGGTTTCTTCAACCGCCTGATGCTGACCATCGGCATGCACCATGCGCTTTACCCAGTGTTCTGGTTTGATGTAGTTGGGATTAATGACATTCCAAACTTCCTCGGTGGTGCACAATCTATTGCGAATGGCACTGCGGTTGTTGGCCAAACTGGTATGTACCAAGCAGGCTTCTTCCCTATCATGATGTTTGGCCTGCCGGGCGCTGCGCTTGCGATGTACCACTGCGCAGATAAAGAGAACAAAAACAAAGTATTTTCTATCATGCTTGCCGCTGCAATGGCGTCTTTCTTCACAGGCATCACCGAACCACTAGAGTTCAGCTTTATGTTCCTAGCGCCTGTGCTTTACCTAATCCACGCAGTACTAACGGGCATTTCTATGTACATTGCTGCAAGCATGCAATGGATGGCAGGCTTCGGTTTCTCCGCTGGGTTCGTAGACTTTGTGCTTTCAAGCCAAAATCCACTAGCAACCAAATGGTACATGTTGATCCCACAAGGTTTAGTGTTCTTCGCTCTGTACTACACGATATTCCGCTTCGCGATCGTTAAGTTCAACCTGCGCACTCCGGGTCGTGGCGAAGACATGGAGAAGGAAGTAACAGAAAACGTTGGTGAACTTGCAAAAGATTACATTGCCGCTATCGGTGGTGCAGATAACATCCTAGAGGTAGACAACTGTATTACCCGCCTACGCTTAACCGTAAAAGATTCCTCACTGGCTGACGAAGCAAAACTAAAACAGCTCGGCGCAGCAGGTGTAGTTTGTATTGGTAAAGGTGGCCTGCAAGTCATCATCGGCCTAGGTAAAGTAGATAAAGTAGCGGAGCAAATGAAAGTCGCCCTCGCTAACTAAAGAATTGTGGTGACTCACCATCACCACATCCCCCTGAAGTGCAATAACGCTTAGTCACCGTTTTGCACTTCATTTTTTAACCAGTCTTTTACCGCTTTGCGCGATACTTTAATTCCTCCAGCCAATAAGGTTTGAGGCATTACATAATACGCGACCGGCCATTTGAATTTTTCTAGCTTAGTTTGCAGGTGTTGCTCGTATTGAGCTTTGTCCAGTAATGAATCCGTCTGCATCACTGCTACTGGTCGATGTCCAAATTCCACATCTTCTACCGGTACAACGATGCTCTGCGAAACACTCTCTATTTGGTTCAGTGCCGCTTCTATCTCTTCACAATGAACGTTTTCACCACCAGAGATAAATTGGTTATCTGCTCGACCAATAATCTTGAGTTCATCCCCTTGCCATTCACCTAAGTCTTTGCTGTCAAACCAACCACTTTCATTCAGGAGAGAAGTAATATTACCTTGATGAAAATAGCCTGCTGCCAGAGTCTTACCGCCGATATAAATACGTTGTTCCACCAGCTTAATATCGCGGTTTTGCAATAGGTGACCCGCGTTACTGATGCTATCGATTTGCTTAGCAGTTACGGTAGAGGCCGCTTCTGTCATGCCATAACCTAACCAAGTTTCAACCCCCTGCTGTGTCGCCCGTAAAGCCAGTTCGTGCCCAACATGACTACCACCAAGTAACACATGAGTAAGAGACAGGTTAACTTGGTCATCCAACAGACGTTTTAATTGCGTTGCGACCAAAGACGCATGAGACACACCAAGAATATCTTCTGCTAGATTGCCATCTCCCACCTTCAGAGTCGCACCAGCAAACAACCAACGATAAACGATCGCAAGGCCAGATACATGGTAGAGCGGCAGTGACAACAACCAAGTATTTCGTTGAGTAAATCGAAACTCCTCTAACAGACCTTGTGCTGAAGCAAAGTGCTGCAGATGGTTATGAGCTACTGCTTTGGGCGTTCCCGTTGAACCGGAAGTAAATACGATAGTCGCGAGTGCATCACGCTCATAGCCATCAGTTGGAGTAACGACATCCGCGTTTATCATGTTCTGAATGGAAATAAACGTCGCATCGAGTTGTGACAACTGACGCCCTGAATAAGCATTCGCTAGGCTATCAGCAAACCAAACAAAACGTTGTTGATGAGTTTTGTAAAGTGTCTTGAGCTTGCCTTGCAATGCCACCAAAGGCTGCGGCATCGTCAACGCTACAATAGCGCCCAATTGCTGGGCAGCAAGGGAAAGCAACAATGCATCGACTTGATTCTTGCCGACTAAAGTCAAGACATCACCATTTGCCATTCCCTGCTGCTGCAAATACTGTGCATATCGGTCAACGCGAAATGCTAATTGCTGCCAATTTACAGACTCTTTGGTTGTTTCCAGCGCAATAGAAAAAGGGCTCATTTGAGCCCAATATTTCCATGGTGCAATCGCAATCGTCTCTATGCTGAATGCCACACTAACTCCTGCTCTGATAGCGGAATAATTGGAAGTTCACATTTAGGCCAACCCTGTTCCAATTGCGCTTTGTACAAGCCAATTGTATCCAAGCCAGGGATTTCATTCGGCAGTTGCCATTGAGCTAAACGTGCTAACTGGTTCAGACCCAAGCTGGATTCAATACTTGAGCTTATCACAGCTTTAATACCCAGAGTTTTAGCCTTCTCAATCAGCTTAATACAAAACTCAACCGAGCCGATCAGCGTTGGCTTGATGATGATGGTTTTTACGCCAGTGAGATCTTCTAGGCGGAAGTCTTCACGACGAACCGCATCCTGTAGCGTTTCATCCCACGCTATAGCAATCCCCGTATTGATTGCAAACGACAGACTGTCACCCGGAGAGCGGCATGGTTCTTCCAAGAAGGTGATACGCTGACGCAGTGATGGGGCAATGTACTTAGCAAACTGCTGCGCTTTTTCTGGCGTCCAAGCACGGTTTGCATCAAGGCGAAGTGTCAGCTGCGGTATCGACTCAAGAAATAAGTTCACTAGCATGCCGTCGCGAATCGGTTCGTATAGACCCACTTTTACCTTCGCAACTTTCTCGCCTTCCATCTCGTTCAGTTTAGGAATCAGCTCATCAGGGTCACCATTACACAGGGGCGCAGCTTGATACTGCCCTTGTACCGGTAGACCGCCTTCTAGCTCAAGTTGAGCCATCGATAAGCCAAACGCCACAGACGGATACATGTGGTTGTAATCCACGGGTAAATCCGCAACCCAACGCTCCGCTTGAGCTTGCAGTTGAACACCAGCGTCTTCGGTACCTTCAAGGCTAAAGCCCGTTAAAGGTGCAACTTCACCACGACCAATTTTGTCGCCATCCGTTAATTCAAGAATGAAGCCAACACGCTCAGTCAGTTTGTTATCACGTAGTATTACGCCACTGTCCATTGGTAGACAGTAACGGTAAATCTTCGCTTTACGCATAATTCGAATCCTATGTAATGCCGTATATTCTGAGCTTTTTAACGAGAGAACTCGCTAGTCTCCCAGAGGGCGAGACGCTCAGGACGAAAAACGAAACAGAGGAGCACAAAGGCTCCTCTTCTATACGGATTATGGGTTACGAGGGAACTTGTCGAAGTCTGGGCGACGTTTCTCGTTGAATGCGTTACGACCTTCTTGGCCTTCATCTGTCATGTAGAACATCATAGTCGCGTTACCAGCCAGTTCTTGCAGACCCGCTTGACCATCACAGTCCGCGTTCAATGCGGCTTTCAAGCAACGCAGTGCCATTGGGCTGTGTTGCAGTACTTCACGACACCAACGAACGGTTTCTTTCTCTAGATCCGCTAGTGGCACTACTGTGTTTACTAGACCCATGTCTACCGCTTCTTGAGCGTTGTAGAAACGACATAGGAACCAGATTTCGCGAGCTTTCTTCTGACCTACGATACGAGCCATGTAAGACGCGCCCCAACCGCCATCAAAAGAGCCCACCTTAGGACCAGTTTGACCAAATTGTGCATTCTCCGCCGCAATCGTCAGGTCACACATCATGTGCAACACGTGACCACCACCGACAGCCCAACCTGCGACCGATGCGATCACTGGTTTTGGACAAGTACGAATATCGCGTTGGAAGTCTAATACGTTTAGGTGGTGCGTACCTTGGTCGTCTTTGTAGCCGCCGTAGTCGCCACGGATCTTCTGGTCACCGCCAGAACAGAATGCGTCTTCACCTAGACCAGTCAGAATGATTACGCCAACACCTGAGTCATAGCGTGCGTCTGCTAACGCATCAATCATCTCTTTTACCGTTTGAGGACGGAACGCGTTACGCACTTGAGGGCGTGCAATGGTGATTTTCGCGATACCATCTTCAGATTTGTGGTAGTGGATATCCTCGTATTTGTCGCCGCAATCTTTCCATTGAACCGGAGCGTAAAGTTCTTCTTCAGAAATGCCTACTGTTTTAGCCATGGTGATTCCCATTGTTCTCGTTGCTCTCACTCAAAGTGAGAATGAATTATTTGATCAACTTGCATCGCAAATCGTTGTGGTTGCTCTTGATGGACGTTATGTCCAGCCCCCTCAATTTGTCGATACGCCAACCCGCTTGTCTCAGCCAGTTGGCTAAATTTTTTATCTTTTTCACCGCAGAGGTAATAAAGCGGAACCGCTTGTTGCTGCAATGCTGGCAACAGATAAGATTGCTTCGCCAATGATGTCGCAATCAGCATATCCGCCACTGCGGAACCAAGATTAGCACTTCGTTTCGCCACCAATGTTTGTCTTTGCTCATGGTTTAGTGAAGAAAAGACCAACTGTTGGTACCAATCGTTCAAAACACAGGCAAGAGGCTCAGTTTTGAAACGCTTTGCCCAGCGCGAATCGTTTTCGAATCGTGCCTGTCTGTCTGACTCGCTTTGAAGCCCGAAGTTTCCTCCTTCAACAATGGCAACACAAATATTGAGATCTGGAAAACATTGGTGAGCAAGGCCATGCATAGCAATGCGTCCACCCATTGAGTAACCAATCAAAATAAGCGGTTGTTGTGAAGGAAATAGTAAAGATAGTGTGGAATTGAGCAATTTGCAGCAATCATCTAGATCACTGCAAGAAATAGATTGGCTTTGACCATGACCAGGAAGGTCAATCGTCACACGTTCGAATTGAGGTAACGCGTTTGAGCATAGATGCCAATCCGCTCCGCTACCTAACAAGCCATGCAAAAACACCAGAGTAGGTAAAGTGCTACCTTGGCGCTTTTCCGTTGCTGAAAAGTGCTCAGAATAGAGCATGCAAATTCTTGTTGAACGATTTTAAATGCTCAACAGCTTGGTTAGACGGCGTTTGCACTTCAATCACCAATGCGCCTTGCCCTGAAGCAAAATGCTCAGAAACCAAAGATTGGTATTCTGCTAATGAGCTTGGTTGACGATACTCTAAACCAAACTGCTTCGCGGCGTGCTCAAAGTCGTAACCATGAGGCATTTGGTAGAACGACTCACGATGTTCCTGCGGCACCGGCAGTAAATCAAAAATCGCGCCGCCATCATTGTTCGTAATCACCAACACTGACGGTAACTTACTGTGCGTAAACAACGCCAGTGAGTTCAACCCATACAATGCCGAAGTATCGCCAATAAACATTAACATCGGGTTCTGGCGCGCGCGTTGCACCCCGCTTGCCGTTGCAAACAGGCCATCGATGCCTGAAGCACCACGGTTGGTAAACACTTCAGTATTGTCGAGCTTACCAAACATATCAATTAAGCGAACAAACAAGCTGTTACCCACAAACAGGTCAACACCTTGTGCGCGCTCTGCAACATCAATGGCTAATGCAATCTCGCTTAGCTCACTCTTAGGATCAGAAACAAACAAACCTTTTGCATGCTGCGTCACTTGCTTAATGTCAGTCGCAAGGTCGTCTGCCCAACCAGTATATTCCGATTCAAACTCTGTGGTACGTTCTACCCAAGAGCTCGGTTGTTCAGCCCAATGCCATTGTGGCAAGTGGCTTTGATTATCACGGTCTAAACGTGGAGAAACATACCAGTACTGAATATCTCTACCATGTTGGCTACGCGAAACATGTTTATCGAGCCAATGGTTAAAACGCTTGGAGATGATTCGGCTACCAAATTGAACCACTAAATCACAGCTATCTAACTGGCTCGCCAATCTTGGATGCTGCAACCACATATCAAAATGGGCCCAATCCGAACTCACACCACTTTGAGGATCAGCCAAAACAGGCCACCCCATTTGCTCAGCAAACGAACGTGCAGCCTGTGCTTGAGCTAAAGGCAAACTCCCAATGACCACGATACCTTTGTTGTCACCACAGCTTGGAATCGCACTGTTCGTTTTCGGGTTGAATCGTTGACAATACGTCACGCGACTTTCTTTCCAACCAGCAACCGTATCGAGGTAATCTTGGTGAGTACTTTTTTCTACGTTTGAGTATAACGGCTCAGGGAAGGCACAGTTGATGTGTACAGCACTGCCTTTTAGCCGCTGCGTGAACATCACTTCGTCCACAGAGGTCAAAAGCCAGTTGAGTGGCGTAGACAATGTCGGGCTTGGCAAATTCAGACTGTCAGAAACATGCTGTGAGAAAATACCAAGTTGATTGATGGCTTGATTTGCGCCACACCCTACCAACTCGACTGGTCTATCGGCAGTCAATACCACCAGCTTTTCACCAGTAAGTTTTGCCTCTGCAATAGCGGGCAACAGATTGGCGACGGCAGTACCAGAGGTCACGATCAATGCCACAGGCTCTCTACTGGCTTTTGCTAGCCCTAATGCCATAAAGCCCAAACCACGCTCATCAAAGTGCGTGTGAATGGTAAAATTTGGATTATCCGCCGCCTCCACCGTTAAAGGGGTAGAGCGAGAACCTGGTGCAATACAGATATGATTTACACCAAAGCGGTTTAATTCTGTCAGGATGGTTTCAGACCAAATTCGATTTAAAACAGCTTGATCAGCATTCATGATGCAACCCCAAGCGGTGGGTGGTCTGAAATAAGAGAAAGTAACGTTGACATTTTTTTATCTAACTCGGCCCATTCATGCTCTGCAATGGAACCTGGAACAATACCCGCGCCAGCAAACAGTTGAACTTGTTCTTCAAGGATCAACGCACTTCTGATTGCGACACAAAACTCTGCACGCTCATGGCTGATATAACCCATGGAGCCTGCATACCAGCCGCGTGCAAACGGCTCATGATCTAAAATAAACTGCATCGACTCTTTACGGGGCAACCCAGCAACAGCGGCTGTCGGCTGTAAAGCAGAGAGTAACTGAACGCCATTAATGCCCGTTTTAAGATCCGCATGAATATTACGCTTTAAATGCTGCACTTTTCTCAGGCGAACCAAACGAGGATCAGTTTCAACTTCAACGCTTTCTGAGTGGGGTGAAAGACGTTCAATAATGTCGTCCACCACATACTGGTTCTCATTGAGGTTCTTAGAATCTTGAGATAGCCAGTTCGCCAATTCCATATCTTGAGTCGCATTCTCGCCACGGCCTATCGTACCGGCCAATGCTTCTGTATGTAGCTCGTGTCCGATACGCGAATACAAACGCTCTGGTGTGGATCCCATAAAGCTGTGTTTACTGTCTAAGCTCAACAGAAAATGAAAACTATGATGGTTGTTGAGGTAGCTCGCTTTCAATAGCTGCGCAGCAGAAAGTGTCGAATCTAAATGAACAGTCGATTTGCGAGCCAACACCACTTTTTTAAACTCGTCATTGTCGATACCAGTGAGCACCTTCTCTACCAAATCATTCCATTGTGGCTCTGTCGGAGCGTGATCAATCGAACGGATATGAGAAGAGATTGGCGCTAAGCTAGGCACATCAGAGACCAGCTTTTTCAAGCCTGCTAATGTACGAGTTTTATCTTCTGCGATATTCACCGCAAGTGACCATTGCTGGTCAAACCGAATCAACTCAATTTGCGGAAGAAAAAAGAAGGATGGCATACAGCGACGATTTTTCTCGTGCTGACCGTCAAATGAACGACCGCCCCATACGCGTTGGCCTTCACCAAGGATCGTATAGGCAGGTCCAGGCTCGACAAAGGAGTGGAGTTGGCCTAGAGCAACAACTTCTTCACGAGTATCACGGGACTGCCAGTAAAACTTGGGAAAAAGTGGTTGTGCTTCAAGCCAGTCTATAAACGCGAAATTGGGTTTCTCGCTGAGTGGCTCGATTAAACGTGTTTGATTGCCTTCCGTTTGCTGAACTCGCTCGATAATTCTATTTACGGCTTGATGGAACTGTGACAAATCAACCTCGAAACGTGTGAGGATAAAGGATAACTGACGGCTACTCTAAGTTTAGACCCAAAGCAAATCAAGGTCGTATACGATCTTTTGCAAATTCCTGTGATACCAACAGAACAAAACTTAATCACCAAACGGATAATTTACAGATTTTTATTCTAATAAAAAACAAATTATTGTATTTTAATAAAGAAATTAACGATTTTTTAGGAATTAAGCAATGCAAAATATCGGGATGTCGTCAAAACTCGACAATGTCTGCTACGACATTAGGGGTCCTGTACTCAAACATGCTAAACGCATGGAGGAAGAGGGGCATAAAATCCTAAAGCTAAACATTGGTAACCCCGCCCCATTTGGTTTTGACGCCCCTGATGAGATTCTAGTAGATGTCATTCGTAATCTGCCAACTTCTCAAGGCTATTGTGATTCCAAAGGCATTTATTCGGCGCGTAAAGCTGTCGTGCAGCACTATCAGCGCAAAGGCATCCGATCGTTAGATGTTGAAGATGTATACGTTGGTAACGGTGTATCAGAGCTGATCGTGATGGCGATGCAAGCATTACTGAACAATGGCGACGAAATGCTGATCCCTGCGCCAGACTACCCGCTTTGGACGGCATCTGTTGCTTTGTCTGGCGGTAAACCTGTGCATTATATCTGTGATGAAGGGGCAGACTGGTACCCAGATCTTGAAGACATCAAAAAGAAAATCACGCCAAAAACCCGTGGTATTGTTCTTATCAACCCGAACAACCCAACAGGTGCGGTATACAGTCGTGATTTCCTATTAGAAGTTATCGAGATTGCGCGCCAACACAACCTGATCATCTTCGCTGATGAAATCTACGACAAAGTCCTTTACGACGGCGCGACACACACCTCGGTTGCAACGCTAACAGAAGATGTACTAGTGATGACGTTCAACGGTCTTTCAAAAGCGTATCGCGTTTGTGGTTTCCGTGGTGGTTGGATGTTCCTAACGGGTCCTAAACATCTAGCACAAGGTTACATCAATGGCTTAGAACTGCTTTCTTCGATGCGTTTATGTGCCAACGTACCAATGCAACATGCGATTCAAACCGCATTGGGTGGCTACCAGAGTATTAATGAGCTGATCTTGCCGGGTGGTCGTTTGCTTGAGCAACGTAACCGAGCTTACGAACTGATCAACCAGATCCCTGGTGTTTCGTGTGTGAAGCCGAAAGGTGCGATGTATTTGTTCCCGAAAATCGACACCAAGATGTACAACATTAAGAATGACCAACAAATGGTGCTCGACTTCTTGAAGCAAGAAAAAGTACTTCTGGTACAAGGTTCTGGCTTTAACTGGCCGAAACCGGATCACTTCCGTATTGTTACACTGCCGCACGTAGAAGATCTCGAAACCGCGATTGGCCGCTTTGAGCGTTTCCTATCAACGTATAGCCAGTAGTAATTACTGCTGATCTCTCATATGCTTAGAGGAGCTCCCAGTGAGCTCCTTTTTCGTATCAAATACCAATGTCACTTACGAACGGTTTGTGGGATCGGTACATAGGAGAGTGCAATGAAAGAAAGCCATTTTTTCGCCCACTTGGCCCGAATGAAACTCATCCAACGCTGGCCACTGATGCGCTCAGTCTCGCCAGAAAATGTCTCTGAACACAGCTTACAAGTTGCCTTCGTAGCGCATGCCCTAGCATTAATTAAAAACAAAAAATTCGGCGGTACACTAAACCCTGAACGTATCGCTATACTCGCCATGTACCATGATTCGAGTGAAGTACTCACTGGGGATCTACCGACCCCCGTTAAGTACTACAACCCTGAAATTTCTAAAGAATATAAGAAGATTGAAGCAGCGGCAGAACAAAAACTGCTCTCGATGTTACCTGAAGAGTTTCAAGATGATTTCGCACCCTACTTGCTCTCGCATTCCGCTCATGAAGAAGACGCTAAAATCGTTAAGCAAGCAGATTCTATCTGTGCGTACCTTAAATGCTTGGAAGAACTCAGTGCAGGTAACCACGAATTTGCCTTGGCAAAGAAACGCTTAGATATCACATTGCAAGAACGCAAAACACCGGAAATGGAATACTTCCTTCATACCTTTGCCCCAAGTTTTGAATTATCACTGGATGAAATTAGCTAG
Source organism: Vibrio jasicida 090810c (assembly GCF_002887615.1). Taxonomy (NCBI): domain Bacteria; kingdom Pseudomonadati; phylum Pseudomonadota; class Gammaproteobacteria; order Vibrionales; family Vibrionaceae; genus Vibrio; species Vibrio jasicida. The sequence continues at coordinate 1,250,310 of NZ_CP025792.1, forward strand.
TTGATGGAGAGAAATGTGTCATTTGAATTAAACGCTTTATGGCAAGAACGCCATGATGATGAACATAAAATCCGCCGCGATGACCATCGTAGCCCGTATCAACGTGATCGTGCACGCATTCTGCATTCTGCAGCATTTCGACGCTTACAAGCGAAGACCCAAGTGCATGGCAACAGCTTGGAAGATTTTCACCGAACTCGACTCACCCACTCTCTAGAAGCAGCGCAGCTTGGAACAGGTATTGTTGCCCAACTAAAAAAGAAGCAACCTGAATTTCGAGATCTACTGCCGTCTGACAGCTTGATCGATTCATTGTGTCTCGCACACGACATTGGTCATCCCCCTTATGGGCATGGTGGTGAAGTCGCCTTAAACTACATGATGCGTGATCACGGCGGCTTTGAAGGCAATGCTCAAACCTTCCGTATCGTCACCAAGCTTGAACCTTATACAGAGCACTTCGGCATGAACCTATCACGTCGCGCTTTACTCGGTTTAATAAAGTACCCAGCTCTGCTTAGTCAAACACGCTCCACACGCCTACCGGACCCGGTTGAGCATCAACGCAAACTCAAAGCCAAAGATTGGAGCCCTGCCAAAGGCATTTATGATTGCGATAAGGATTTATTCGATTGGGTCATTGCGCCACTGACCGAAAACGACAAAGCACTATTAAGCCAAATGCGTTGCCGCCCTGAATCAGACTTGGAGCACTGTAAAACTCGGTTTAAGTCTTTGGACTGCTCAATCATGGAGCTAGCGGACGACATCGCCTATGGCGTACATGATTTAGAAGATGCCATTGTGCTTGGTATGGTAACTCGACAGCAGTGGCAAGAAGGGGCAGCAAGCCAGCTTGCAGATTGCGGAGACCCTTGGTTTGAAGAACACATCGGTTCCATCGGTCAAATGTTGTTTAGTGGTAAACATCATCGACGTAAAGACGCGATTGGTGGCATGGTTAACGCCCTATTGACGAGTATCTCAATCAAAGTAGTTGATGAGCCATTCAATAACCACTTACTGGCTTGGAACGCCTGTTTAGAACCTCATATGGCAAAAGCACTAGAAGTATTGAAACACTTCGTGAGCCAATATGTGATTCAAATTCATCAAGTACAGATTGTTGAATACAAAGGCCAGCAAATCATCATGGATTTATTTGAAGCGCTCAGTGCAGATCCTGAACGCTTGCTACCCAAACACACTCAAGAACTTTGGAAAGAAGCAATGGATGAGAGTGCAAAAATGCGCGTCATTGCAGATTACATCTCAGCGATGACCGACGGCCATGCACAGAAGCTACACCGTCAGTTGTTTTCTTCAATTGTCTTATAGAGAATGCTCTATAGATTCGCTACTCACCTTTCAGATAGTTCTTCTCAAATACGCCCGGAGGCATCTGGGCGATTTGAAATTCAATCATCTTCTCAAAAGCAATCAACAAAGGAGTAAGATCCTTGCTAGGTTGAAGTAACGAGAGCGCATGAAACCCCGCTTCTACCGTCGACAAGCTGTTATCAGAAGGCGCTTTACGAATCGTATAATGACCTTGTAAGTCTTCCGGTAGTTTAACCGTCTGGATAGTATGAAGGTTCGTCGACAGTTGCCACATCTTGTAGGCTTTCTTCCAAGTACCGTCGAGTAAGATTAAACGTGTTTTCTTATCGGGCACTTCTGCAACCGTCGCCAATTCTGAAAGGCACAACGATTGCTCTGAAGGGTAAAGAATGAAATGTTGGTAGGTTTCATCTTCAAGCAACGCATTCAAGGCCGCACTGTCAGAAAAGTCTTCTCCAATCAGGCAAGTACAATGATTTAGGCTCAAATTGAGAATCCGTGCCGTACCAAGAGGACGATGTTCTTCACTCGTATGCTGAAGAATGATAAGTTCAACCTCGCTTGCTAGCGGTACAATCCATTGGCAAATACAGGCTTTGCGCGATTTTCCACACTGAGAACAATAACGAGACATAGAGTGAACCTTTATACATTGCTGAGCATCATCAGCGTTATCTGTTTAATTCTTCAATTCGAACCCATGGCAAGTCTGACTGAATGGCATGCTTACAATATACGCCATGGCGAATGGTGGCGAATCGTAACAGGAAATCTCACGCATACCAACTTTGCTCATCTCGGCATGAATCTCGCTGGATTATGGGTTATTGGTTTTATCTTTCGACCGACAGCACGTAACTTCACCATCGTATTTTTGATTCTTTGTTCATTTGTCGGTGCGATGAATCTTTTTACCAATATGTCAGTTTATGTCGGGTTGTCAGGTGTATTGCATGGACTCTTTGGTTTCTGGGCGCTCAGTGAGGTTTTCGACGGCAGAAGAAGCAGTTTGGTGTTGGTGAGTGGCTTAATTGCAAAAGTCGCGTGGGAGCAATTCTACGGCCCCTCCACTAGTACTGCAGCCATGATTGGCGCACGTGTTGCGGTTGACGCTCATTTATTTGGTGCAATTGGTGGTTTAGGCATGGCTTGGTTGGAAAAGTTAATGCATCGTCGGATCTTTGGTTAAACCAGATAAGCGATCTTTGGCCTTCCTCAAATGTAAATCTGACCAAATAAAAAATCCCGAACCGGTAAAGAGGATTGGTTCGGGAAAGCAGTAATAGGAAACAGAAACTTCGCTTTTCAATGGCCAAAATGTATTTACAGCAAAATTCGCTCTTGGTTTTTCTTCACCGTTGCTTCCCCAATGCCTTTCACTTTGCTTAGGTCCGCTGCCGTTTTGAATGGACCGTGCTCTTCACGATACTCTACTATCTGTTCGGCTTTCTTCTCGCCAATACCATTAAGTAATGTCGCGATCTCTTCCGCTGAAGCGGTATTCACATTAACAGTAATCTCAATACCTTCGTATTTCGACGATTTCGACTTTGTTGTCTCACCGCCGGCCGCCCATCCCACTGGTGCCAATAGCATTAAGCACAGCGTTAACATCCATTTCATATTGAGTGCTCCTCCTGAGTTATCTTGTCAAAGTACTAACTACTCTAGATAAACCGAGCACGGCATTGAAGTGGCTTCAGATAAAAATAAAACGGGCCGCTAATGCGACCCGTTTTAGTTAACATGCAAATTACATTCGTAGTGCTTAGTTGCTCACAACAAAGTACTCGATGTCAGTGTTTGCGCGTAGTACTGCGATAACAGAAGTAAGATCTTGTTGTGAAGAAGCACGTTGCATCTGCATTGCTACTTGCTCTTCTAAAGAAGCATCTAGTTCAGCTTTCACAGCATCAAGCTCGATAACCACGATGTTACCAGCAAGGTCTTTTGACTGACCGTATACAGGCTTGTCATCAACTGGTTTCGCCATAGCAAATACTGTGCTCGCCAGTGGAGAACGACGATCTACGGTTTCTTGCTCACCAAACGTTAGATTGTTTTCAGCAAGGATAGCCGTGTTGCCTTCTTTAAGCGCCGCAACCACTTTCGTACCTAGTTCGATTGCGCCTTGCTCACCTTTAACGCGAGATAGCTCAGCAACCACTTGGTCTTTCACTTCGTCTAGAGGAAGTACGGTCTCGTCACGAGCATCTTCAACGCGAACAACAATGATGTGCTCAGGTGCGACTTCGATTGCTTCAGAGTTTAGACCATCTTCTTTCACTTCTGGGCTTAGAATCGCCTGCATTACTGCTTGGTTCTTAAGCACTTCAGGCGCATCAACTTGAGAAATGAAGTCTGTCGTTTTCACTTCTTGGCCAACCGCTTTAGAAGCGTCGTCTAGAGAGTCAGGGAATTCAAACGCCACTTTCTCTAGCTCGTTTTGTAGCTCGTAGAATTGATCAACTGCTTTTTGGTCAACCATCTCTTGTTTGATTTCAGCTGCGACTTCAGAGAAAGGCTTAGCAACAGAGTCTTTAAGCTCTTCAAGCTTGATGATGTGGTAGCCAAAGTCAGACTTCACTAGACCAGTCACGTCACCAGGGTTCTTAAGTGCGAACGCCGCTTCTTCGAATGCAGGGTCCATTACATCGCGCTCAATCCAACCTAGGTCGCCGCCGTTTTCAGCACTGCCAAAGTCGTCAGATTTTTCTTCTGCTAGCTTAGCGAAATCTGCACCACCGTTAAGTTCATCAAGAATGGCTTGTGCTTTCGCTTCGTCATCACCTTCAACTAGGATATGTGCGACGCGACGTTGCTCTTCTGAAGAGTATTTGTCTAGGTGATCATCGTAGTATTTCTTAACTTCTTCGTCAGAAACTTGGATTTGCTTTTTCAGTGCTTCAGCTGATAGTTCAATGTAAGCGACTTTTACTTGCTCTGGGCGAGTAAACATATCTGGATTTGCTTTGTAGTACTCTTGAATTTCTTCATCAGTAAGATCTACTTTTTTAGCAAACTCAGCTAAGTCGATAGTCACAGTACGAACGTCACGAGTTTGTGTGAACAGCTTACCTTCTGACTGAACTTCACCTGGTAGAGTGAACTCACTGGTTTGTAGAGCGTTAAGCAGTTGCTCACGAACCAATTCACGACGCATGTACTCTGCAAATGAATCTGGAGAGAAACCAGCACGGCGCAAAGAAGCTTGGTAGATGTCTTGGTCAAATTGGCCGTTAGACTGGAACTGAGGCATGTCTAGAATCATGCTACGTACTTGAGCATCGCTAATGCGTAGACCTAGTGCTTCAGCTTGTTGATCAAGCAACACATCGTTGATCATACGATCTAGAACTGATTTGCGGAAAGATTCAACGTATGCAGGGTCTGCTAGCAACTGAGAGAAGTTGTCACCCAATTGAGCTTGCATGCGGTTACGCTCATTTTGGTAAGCCATTTCGAACTCACCACGAGCGATCTCGGTATTACCTACTTTCGCCGCAGAGTTGTTGTTACCACCAACAATGTAGCTACCTACACCTGCAAATACGAAAGATAGAATGATAAGTCCAAGGATAATTTTGACCGCGATGCTATTCACGCCTTCGCGTAGTCGATCCATCATAATTTAACTGCTCTCCACAATTGAAGCCGACTGCTTCTAATAGAAAATGTAATGTCGCGATAATATCAGAAAAAGAAATGCGCATCAGTAGGATGCGCATAATTTAAGAAAGTTCGGCTCTTAGTTTGTAAATTTTTGTACAAATCTGACTGTTTGAACAAAAACCATGCAATGGCCGTTCGCTGAACCAGCTCTGCGTCATCGACGCAAAGAATTAGTTACAAGCGTCTTTTAGAGCTTTACCAGCTTTGAAAGAAGGTACTTTAGCTTCTGCGATTTGGATTTCTTCACCAGTTTTTGGGTTACGGCCTGTGCGTGCTGCACGAGTGCGAACGCTGAAAGTACCGAAGCCAACAAGCGCAACTTGGTCACCAGACTGAAGCGTACCACTTACTGCTTCGATGAATGCATCTAGAGCGCGACCAGCTGATGCTTTAGAGATGTCTGCGTTTTCTGCGATTTGTTCTACTAGTTGAGTTTTATTCACTGTGATTTCCCCTTTGTGTCATCTGTGATTATTTTTGTGATGACGTTTCGTTCCATAATTAAAAAATATGCCCCACCCCTTATCCTTCAAGGGCTGGAAGCTATCGAACTTAACTTAGCTTCCAAAAAAAACGCTGACAAGCCTTTTTGAGCCTATCAGCGTAAAGTTTTACTTATTTTTGCTGCACATCACTATTTTTGAGACGGAAACTCAACGCCTGTCGGGTCTTGCTCTAGTGCAACTTTAAGAACTTCGTCGATCCACTGTACAGGGATAACCTTCAGATCAGCGATAACATTTTCTGGAATCTCTTCCAAATCACGCTCATTGTCCTTCGGAATCAGTACCGTTTTGATGCCACCGCGGTGTGCCGCAAGTAACTTCTCTTTTAGGCCACCGATAGGTAAAACTTCACCGCGAAGCGTGATTTCACCCGTCATGCCCACTTCTGCTTTTACAGGATTACCCGTCAAGCTAGAAACAAGTGCAGTACACATTGCGATACCCGCACTTGGGCCATCTTTTGGTGTTGCACCTTCAGGTACGTGAACGTGGATATCTCGTTTTTCGTAGAAGTCAGAGTTAATACCCAGTTTCTCGGCACGTGAACGCACAACGGTCATCGCAGCTTGGATCGACTCTTTCATTACGTCGCCAAGTGACCCCGTTTGCGTCAGCTTACCTTTACCCGGCATTGATTCAGTTTCGATGGTCAGTAGGTCGCCGCCAACTTGTGTCCAAGCTAGACCCGTTACTTGACCGATACGGTTGCTATCGTCCGCTTTACCGAAGTCATGACGCTGAACACCTAGGTACTCTTTTAGGTTTTCCATTGTCACGGTAACTGATTTCAAGCTGCTATCAAGCAGGATGTTCTTCACTGCTTTACGACAGATCTTAGAAATCTCACGCTCTAGGCTACGCACACCCGCTTCACGCGTGTAGTAACGAATGATGCCAATGATCGCTGAGTCTTCGATAATAATTTCGCTTGGTTTCAAGCCATTACGTTGAACTTGCTTGTCAACAAGGTGACGTTTCGCGATGTTCAGCTTTTCGTCTTCTGTGTAGCCAGACAGACGAATCACTTCCATACGGTCTAACAAAGGACCAGGAATATCCATCGAGTTCGACGTTGCAACGAACATCACGTCTGATAAGTCGTAATCGACTTCTAGGTAGTGATCGTTAAACGCGTTATTTTGCTCTGGGTCTAGTACTTCAAGCAGTGCTGAAGACGGATCGCCACGCATGTCTGAAGACATTTTGTCGATCTCATCCAGAAGGAATAGTGGGTTTTTCACCCCAACTTTCGACATTTTCTGAATGAGCTTACCCGGCAATGAACCAATGTACGTACGACGGTGACCGCGAATTTCCGCTTCATCACGTACACCACCCAGTGCCATACGCGTGTATTTACGGCCCGTTGCAGCAGCAATAGAGCGGCCTAGGGATGTTTTACCAACACCAGGAGGACCAACAAGACAAAGGATAGGGCCTTTCAGTTTGTTGATACGGTTTTGTACCGCCAAGTATTCAAGAATACGCTCTTTAACACGCTCTAGACCGTAATGGTCTTCGTTTAGAATCTCCTCTGCTTTCGCAAGGTTCTTCTTAACTTTTGAACGCTTCGCCCATGGCACGCTCACCATCCAATCGATGTAGCTACGCACCACTGTCGCTTCTGCTGACATTGGAGACATCATCTTAAGCTTTTGTAGCTCTTGTTCTGTCTTTTCACGCGCTTCCTGAGGCATTTTCGATTCATCGATCTTTTGCTTCAGGGTCTCGAACTCGTCAGGAGCATCTTCCATCTCGCCAAGTTCTTTCTGAATCGCTTTCATTTGCTCATTCAGGTAGTACTCACGCTGAGATTTTTCCATCTGCTTTTTAACGCGACCACGGATGCGTTTTTCGACTTGAAGAAGATCGATTTCTGATTCCATCTGACCCATAAGGAATTCAAGACGCTCAGTCACATCAACGATTTCAAGTACTTGCTGTTTGTCCACCAGCTTTAGAGGCATGTGCGCAGCAATGGTGTCTGCAAGACGAGCTGCTTCATCAATACCATTTAGTGAGGTAAGCACCTCTGGTGGGATCTTTTTGTTTAGCTTAATAAAGCCTTCGAATTGGTTGATCGCACTGCGAACAATCACTTCTTGCTCACGCTCTTCAAGCTCAGGCGTAACCACAAACTCTGCCTCTGCTAGGAAGAACTCGCTTTCTTTAAAGTGGTTAATTTTCGCGCGCTGTTGACCTTCAACCAACACTTTAACTGTGCCGTCAGGTAGCTTAAGAAGCTGGAGAATGGTTGCAACCGTACCTACTTCAAATAGGTCATCAACCGTCGGCTCGTCAGTATCAGCTTGCTTTTGTGCCACAAGCAGAACTTGTTTGTTTGTTTCCATTGCCGTTTCTAGACAACTAATCGATTTCTCACGACCAACAAACAATGGAATAACCATGTGTGGGTAGACCACTACGTCACGTAGAGGTAATACCGGGATCTCGATACGCTCGGAACGTTCCAAGTTCATATAATTCTCTCTTCCGCTTTCACGTTTAACGTATTACTTAACGAAGTATATGGGGTCTAATTATTTGGATTCAATAAGAGAAATAAAAAAAGGAGGTAATTACTTACCTCCTTTTTATTCATGGCTGAATTTATTCTGCTCCAGCTGCCTGGCTGTCGGCGTTGCTGTAAATAAGCAGTGGTTCTGATTCACCATTAATGACTGATTCATCAATCACGACTTTACTTACGTCCGTCGCTGATGGCAGTTCATACATGGTTTCCAGCAGAACGCTTTCTAGAATTGAACGTAGACCACGAGCACCTGTCTTACGCTCCATTGCTTTCTTAGCGATAGCACGTAGTGCGTCTTCACGGAACTCAAGCTCAGCGTCCTCTAGCTCGAACAATGCTGCGTATTGCTTGGTTAGTGCGTTCTTCGGCTCACATAGGATCTGAATTAACGCTTCTTCATCTAACTCAGTTAACGTTGTCGTTACTGGTAGACGACCAATAAACTCAGGAATCAAACCGTATTTCACTAGATCTTCAGGCTCTACCTGAGTAAATAGTTCACCGACGGTTTTGGTTTCGTTCTTAGAGCGCACTTCTGCGCCAAAGCCGATACCAGTACCTGTTGCTACACGTTGCTCAATCACTTTATCTAGGCCAGCAAATGCACCGCCACAGATGAACAAGATCTTAGACGTGTCCACTTGTAGGAATTCTTGCTGTGGATGCTTACGACCACCTTGTGGTGGAACCGATGCAACCGTACCTTCAATAAGTTTTAGTAGCGCCTGCTGAACACCTTCACCAGATACGTCACGCGTAATTGATGGGTTTTCAGCTTTACGAGAAATCTTGTCAATTTCGTCAATGTATACAATGCCGCGTTCAGCCTTAGCTACATCGTAATCACATTTTTGCAGAAGCTTCTGGATGATGTTTTCAACGTCTTCACCTACGTAACCAGCTTCGGTTAGTGTGGTAGCGTCAGCCATTGTAAATGGCACATCCAAGAATCGAGCTAGCGTCTCAGCAAGCAGTGTTTTACCACTACCCGTTGGACCAATTAGAAGGATGTTACTCTTACCAAGCTCCACACCTTCGCTCGTTGTATCACCATTGCGTAAACGCTTGTAGTGGTTATATACCGCAACTGCGAGCACTTTTTTCGCGTAATCTTGTCCGATCACATAGTCATCAAGGTGTTCACGGATCTGTTTTGGCGTTGGTAACGCCTCAGATTCTTTCTTAGGGAGAACATCCTTGATTTCTTCGCGAATGATATCGTTACATAAGTCGACACACTCGTCGCAAATGTAAACTGACGGACCTGCGATTAGCTTGCGAACTTCGTGCTGACTTTTGCCACAGAAAGAGCAGTACAGCAATTTGCCGCTGCCACTTTCTTTGCTTTTATCTGTCATTCGCTAACCTCTTAGCCTTTACTCTTTATGAATTGAGTGTATATCAAATTTAGCCAAAATGCGCTGGCTAAATTACTCGCCGCGATGGCTCAACACTGCATCCACAATACCGTATTCTACTGCCTGATCTGCCGACATGAAGTTATCACGATCAGTATCACGTTCAATCACTTCAAGAGGCTGACCAGTATGCTCTGCCAATAGGTTATTTAGCTTCTGCTTGATAGTCAGGATTTCCTGAGCATGGATTTGGATATCAGAAGCTTGACCTTGGAAACCACCAAGTGGTTGGTGGATCATCACACGTGAATTAGGCAGAACGTAACGCTTACCTGGCGCACCACCTGCAAGCAGGAACGCACCCATTGAGCAAGCTTGACCCATACATACTGTACTCACATTTGGCTTGATGAACTGCATAGTGTCGTAAATAGACATACCCGCAGTCACGCTGCCGCCTGGAGAGTTGATGTATAGGAAAATATCTTTATCTGGATTTTCAGATTCTAGGAAAAGTAGCTGAGCCACGACAAGGTTTGCCATGTGGTCTTCCACTTGACCGGTTAAAAAGATCACGCGCTCTTTAAGCAAACGTGAGTAAATGTCGTAAGAGCGTTCGCCGCGGGAAGTTTGTTCAACCACCATTGGCACTAGCGCGTCAATAATTGGCGACATTGCATTTTTTTCTTGGTAGCTCATATTCTTATGTCCCTAAAATAAATGGCCCGGATGATGACTATCATACGGACCATTGTTAGCAGAATAGTCGACGTTAAGTCAACCTTCTACGCAAGATATTGCTTATTAAGCAGCAGGTTGTTGTTGGTTAAGTAGCTCGTTGAAGCTTACTTCTTTCTCAGTAACCTGTGCTTTAGCGATGATCGCGTCGATTGCTTGCTCTTCTAGAGCAACGTTACGCATGTTGTTCATCATTTGCTCGTTTTGCTCGTAGTAAGCAATAACTTCTGTTGGATCTTCGTAAGCTGTTGCCATCTCTTCGATAAGAGACTTCACTTTCTCGTCGTCAGCTTTTAGCTCTTCAGACTTGATTACTTCACCTAGTAGAAGACCAACAACTACGCGACGCTTAGCTTGCTCTTCGAACAGTTCACGTGGAAGCTGTGCAGCTGCTTCTGGGTTACCACCGAAGCGTTGTGCAGCTTGTTGACGTAGAACTTGGATTTCTTGGTCGATAAGTGCAGCTGGTACGTCGATTTCGTTTTGCTCAACTAGGCCGTCGATAGCTTGCTCTTTGATGCGGTTCTTAATAGCTTGCTTAAGTTCGCGCTCCATGTTCTTACGAACTTCAGCTTTAAGTGCGTCAACGCCACCTTCAGCAACACCGAACTTAGAAACGAATTCGTCGTTTAGTTCTGGTAGTTCGCGAGCTTCAACTTTGTTCACTTTGATTGCGAACTTAGCAGCTTTACCTTTTAGGTTTTCAGCGTGGTAATCTTCTGGGAAGTTTACGTCGATCTCGAATTCCATACCTTTAGTTTTACCTTCGATACCGTCTTCGAAACCTGGGATCATGCGACCTGCGCCCATCTCTAGTGGGAAGTTCTCAGCTTTACCGCCTTCGAACTCTTCACCATCGATAGAACCAACGAAGTCGATGCTTACACGCTTACCAGCTTCAGCAGCTTCTTCTACTTCAGCCCAAGTAGCTTGTTGCTTACGTAGAGTTTCGATCATCTCTTCTACGTCTGCATCGTTAACTTCAGTTGTTGGTTTTTCAACTGTGATGCTGTCTAGGCCTTTTAGCTCAACTTCTGGGTAAACTTCGAAAGTTGCAGCGAAAACTAGGTCAGCGCCTTCGTTGTTTTCAACTGGTGCGAAAGTTGGAGCGCCTGCTGGGTTGATTTTCTCTTTTACGATCGCTTCGATGAAGTGGCGTTGCATAACTTCACCAAGAACGTCTTGACGTACTGCTTTGCCGTACATCTTAGCAACCATTTTTAGAGGCACTTTACCTTTACGGAAACCATCGAAACGACGGTTTTTAGCGATGTTGCGTAGTTCAGCTGTTACAGCGTCTTCGATGTTTGCAGCTGGAACAGTAATGTTTAGACGGCGCTCTAGGCCCTCTAGCGTTTCAACAGTAACTTGCATTATATATAAACCTCTAAAGTGGCTCGGTCTTCCCGAGCTTATGAGCGAGACTCTGTGAGTTCACGCTTCATCCTTGTGTAGTGTTCTGTCCGAACACCTAAGTTAAAACCGAGTATCGATGCTGGAAACCAACACCAGACTAATCAGTGATATCCTCCGCAAACGCAAAAGGTATCTCCTATTAGCCTCAGGACAGAATTTTTAGACGCGACATTCTAGCGATCTGTCGCAATCCTGTCGAGCCAATAGCCACTATGTGGACATTGTCTGCGCTAAATTCTCGAATACGGGCTCAATTTTTGCGAAAAATGCCCTTTTAGCATCGCTTCGCCTTAGCCAGCATATCTAGAATGGGGACAATAGCGACTTTTTCAAGAGAATCGACTGCTTTTTTTATTGAAAAGCCTAAAAAGAGATCTTGCTCTTGTTTTACTCCACAGAGTTGAAAACTAAATCCCTATTCATCACTACAAACTATTAACATTTTCTTACGTCACCAAAGGAAGGGGCAAGGAGCGTAATGATGTCGCAGAAAAACCGTATTCTACTGATTTTTTTTGCCTTCTATTTACTTTGCGCTTTCATCGGTGGGCATTGGGTTTGGAGTCACAGCTACCAATCTTTGCTCGAAAAACACCAGTCTCAGCTGGAACGTTTTTCCAGTCATATCCAAAACAAATTAGACAAATACGCGCACATTCCCCATTTACTATCTAAAGATGAACCTTTGGTACAAGCACTACTAACCCCGAATAACAGTGCGCAGCTCGAAATCACCAATCGCTATCTAGAATCGGTTAATCACGTGATTGAAGCGGCAGACACCTATTTGATCGACAAATGGGGGACGACGATCGCCGCCAGTAATTGGCGCAAAGAGCGTTCATTTGTCGGGCGCAACTTCGCTTTTCGCCCTTATTTCAAGCAAGCCATTGTCGGTGAGAGAAGTGAATATTACGCCCTCGGCTCCACTTCGGGTAAACGCGGCTATTACTATTCCTACCCTATCGTCTATGCCGGTGGCGTAATTGGTGTCGTGGTGGTCAAAATGGATTTGAACAAGATAGAAGACAATTGGCAGCAGCCTAAAAGTGTTTTCGTCGCCAGTGACCCAAATGGCATAGTGTTTATGAGCAGCCGTAACGACTGGTTGTTCAAAAGCCTACAATCACTTGATGAAATAAAAGAAGCCGAAGTTCGGGCAAGCCGACAGTATTTAGACACTCAAATTGAGTCACTTGGTTTTGTCGGTGACATGTTGCCGAAACATTCTGAGGTAAAGCAGGGCTACCCTTACAATAAAGGAACCTTGGTGATCTCTTCCCTCCCCCTTGACGAACTCAAACTGACGATCCGGGTACTCTCGCCTAAGCAAACGGTGGTTTGGTTCACCATGGGCTATTTGCTCGTTTTGACTCTAGCTTTTACCGTTTTATTCCTTCTAGGCCAACTGGTTTATCACCGCCAGCAGCGCCATCGTCAACTTGATCGAATTCAGCAAGAAGCCAATCAGAAACTTGAATATCAAGTCATGGCGCGTACCGCTGAGCTGCAAGCCGAAGTTGCCCAGCGTACCGAAACCGAGCAGACCTTACGCTTGACGCAAGATGAGTTGATACAAGCCGCAAAACTGGCGGTACTTGGGCAAATGTCAGCAAGCATCAGCCATGAGCTTAATAACCCGCTCGCCGCCATTCGCAGTTTTGCTGAGAACGGGAAGCTATTTCTTCAAAAAGAAAAATGGGAACGAGTTGAAGATAACCTCACCCGCATTTCCGCACTCACCGACCGAATGGCAAACATCAGCCAACAATTGCGTTCTTTTGCCAAGAAAACCAGTGGGAGTGAACTACTTCAAACCCGCCTATTACCCGTCGTTGCGTCGGCACAAGAGTTGATGAAGCCCGCGTTCAAATCGGCGCGAGTGACATTAGAAACGAATGTTCCAGAGCATGATATCGATGTGTACATCAATACTATCCAGCTTGAGCAAGTATTAGTAAATCTGCTAACCAACGCGATTGAAGCAATGAAAGCCCAAGAGCAGAAACGAGTGGCGTTGTCTGTGGAACGTGATGAGACAACGAAAACTGTCTGGGTTCATGTCGATGACAACGGCTCAGGTTTGGGTGCATCCACACTTTCAGAATTGTGCGAACCGTTTTTGACCACCAAACAAAACGGTTTGGGGTTAGGGCTTTCAATCTCCCAACAAATCTTAGCCGGGATGAACGGTAAATTGAGTGCTCAGAATAGAGAACAAGGTGGGGCTCGATTCTCACTCTGTTTACCTATTGTTTCACCACACGCCAAACCATAGAAGGATGAGACCATGTGTCAGGTATTTTTTATTGATGACGAAGCCGATCTCAGACTGGCGATAGAACAAACCTTCGAACTTGCCGATATTGACGCAAAGTTTTTCTCCGATGCAGAATCGGCTTTAATTGCGATGCAGCAAGGCGAAGAAGCTGGCGTCGTTGTCACTGATATCTGTTTGCCGGGCATTTCCGGAATGGATTTGCTGACCACACTCACTCAGCGCGATGCAAACCTCCCCGTCATCATGATCACCGGACATGGCGATATATCCATGGCAGTACAAGCTCTCCATCAGGGCGCTTACGATTTTATCGAGAAACCTTTTGCGCCAGAGCATCTAGTAGAAACCGTTAAGCGGGCAATCGAGAAGCGCAAGCTCACCAACGAAAATGAAAAACTGCGCCAATCACTCAAAGCCAGCAAAACCCTTGGGCCAAGAATTATCGGCGAAACTCCTAGCATCCAAATGCTGCGCGAAACCATCAGTCACATCGCGGATACGAACGCCGATATTTTACTATTTGGCGAAACAGGAACAGGCAAAGAACTGATTGCTCGTTCGCTGCATGAGCAAAGTGCTCGCCGCAATCAAAACTTTGTCGCAGTAAATTGCGGCGCAGTACCGGAAAACCTAATTGAGAGCGAGTTGTACGGTCACGAAAAAGGCGCGTTTACTGGCGCAGAAACCCGTCGTATCGGCAAGTTTGAATTTGCTCAGGGCGGCACACTGTTTTTAGATGAAATCGAATCTATGCCGATTCAGGCACAAATTCGATTACTACGTGTTCTTCAAGAAAGAGTGATTGAACGAGTAGGATCAAATGAATTACTGCCATTGGACATCAGAGTCATTGCCGCAACCAAAGTCGACTTAAAGCAAGCCGCTGAAGAAGGCTACTTTAGACAAGATCTGTATTATCGTCTCAATGTAGTCACGCTCGACTTACCACCCATGCGCGAACGAAAAGAGGACATTCCTACGCTGTTCCACCACTTTCTGTTAGTCGCTGCATCACGTTATGGTAAAACCTCACCTAGCCTTTCGTCGCAAGATCTCGCTCAATTAATTGCCCATGATTGGCCCGGTAATGTTCGTGAACTGCGCAACGCAGCCGAACGCTTTGTCTTACTGGGTAAGCTGATACAACTCGGAGAGACACCCTCTCACCCAACAACGGCATCAAGCCTTGCAGAACAAGTGGCAGAATTTGAGAAAGCGGCAATAGAGAGTGTTTTACTAGAAAGCCGCGGCAGTATTAAGCAAACCATGGAACAATTGAATGTGCCTCGAAAAACCCTGTATGACAAAATGCAACGCTATCAGATAGATAAAGATCTATATAAATAAAACGCAGTTTGCGGTTTGTTGTTATATCCAACTTGAATCATACTTTTTATAACAACGAAAAGATGGCTCATACGGATATGACAGAAAAAATTAAAATACCGGTGATCACTGATACAGTAATGGTCGACGGGCATTATCAAGAAGAAAGGCGTTCTGGCGAAGATAGGCGCAAAAACAAAAAGAAGTGGCTTGGCTACGAGCGGAGGATCAAACCCGATCCGAGAAGACCATCCTATAAATCCATAAACGAAGAGGTGTGAACAGTCACACCTCTTCGTTTATGGCTAAAAACCATTACTTAGTGATGATTTCTGGTCCCATCAGCGTGGTTGGTAGCCAAGTCGAAACCCAAGGTACATACGTTACGATAATGAGGAATAAGAACATCACCGCCACCCAAGGCAAAGCCGCTTTCACCACGTTCATCATCGACATTTTCGCTACCCCGGCGGTTACAAACAAATTAAGCCCCACAGGTGGCGTTATCATGCCTATCTCCATATTCACCACCATCATAATACCAAGGTGAATAGGGTCGATACCTAGTGCGATTGCAATTGGAAAAACCAAAGGTGCGACGATAATCAACAACCCTGAAGGCTCCATAAACTGACCGCCAATCAGCAGCAACACGTTGACCACAATTAAGAAGGTGATCGGGCCGAGCCCCGCAGACAGCATAGATTCAGTGATCATTTGCGGGATGCGTTCTTCTGTCAGTACATGTTTAAGAATCAAAGCATTGGCAATGATGAACAACAGCATGATGGTCAGTTTGCCGGCTTCATAGAGCGTGTGCTTGGTGTCTTTATGGACAAACGTTTGGAAGATCTTTACCAACGCTGGTTTGGTATTATGTTTATCCGCAAATGGTCCCATGTCTTTATAGATAAAGTTGGCAATCAAAAACGAATAAACTGCTGCCACCGCCGCAGCTTCTGTTGGTGTGAAGATACCACCGTAAATACCACCAAGAATGATCACCACCAACAACAATCCCCAACTGGCGTCTTTGGCGGCAGCGAAAGTTTCCTTCCAACCAACAAAAGGTTGTTTGGGTAAGTTCTTAATCCTCGCGGCGATGTAGATAGCAATCATCAACATCACACCCGCAAGCAAGCCCGGTATCACACCGCCAAGAAACATACGCCCCACCGATACATCCGTCGCAGCGGCATACACAACCATCACAATTGAAGGTGGAATCAAAATGCCCAATGTCCCCGCATTACAGATAACACCCGCCGCAAACTCCTTCGAGTAGCCGTTTTTGATCATACCGGCGATAACGATGCTACCAATCGCGACTACCGTTGCTGGAGATGACCCCGAAAGCGCGGCAAACATCATACACGCCACAACCGACGCCATCGCTAAGCCACCACGGAACCAGCCGACAATGGCGATCGCGAAGCGGATAATACGTTTGGCTACACCACCGGTAGACATAAAGCTTGAGGCTAAAATAAAGAAGGGAATCGCTAAAAGGGTGTAGTGACCAGCAAACGCATTAAACAGAGTTTGAGCAACAGAGGCCAAAGACGCATCCGAGTGCATCAATAAGAACAGAATACTAGAAAGGCCCAGCGAGACAGCAATTGGCACACCAATCAGCATGAAGCCAATCACCATCAAGAATAAAAACAGAATATCCATGGTTTATTGCTCCTTGCGATCTGATGAAGAGGAACTATTTGGAATGGCATCCGCCGCTTCACTCAGCTCTTCCTTTAACGCTTCTAACTCTTCTTCCGCTTCATGACCTGCAATTAGACGGTCGAGTTTACCTGTCGCAATTTGCCATGTAATTTGTACAAAACGGAACGTCAGCAGCGCCATACCAAGTGGCAGCGCAAAGTAAGGAATAAATCTTGGTAGCTTTTCGTAGCGTTCACCTTCATTAAGCCAATCGGCCAAGAATTGAAACATCTCTGGCATTGGAATGTCATCGGTCTCATACCATGCACGCTCCGTCGCAAATGGGTACCAGTAATTCCAAGAACCAATCAGTAGTAGAACCGAAAACGCTAGGCAGCAAACAGCGGCAAGCAACGCGAGTATTTTACGTTTAGGCTCAGAAACCATATTGATGATGACATCGACACCAATGTGAAAATGTTTCTTTACGCCATAAGACGCACCAACCAACACCATCCATGCGAACATGAATACGGTCAGCTCCAGCGCCCAAAGTATATTGTCGTTAAAGACATAGCGAAAAATCACATTGGCAAACGTCAGCAACGTCATTGCACCGAGAAAAAATGCAATCAGCGTTTCTTCTAAGGCGTCAGTGATTCGCCCTGCCTTGGCAAAAAAAGTCTGTTCCATAATTACATCACATCATTATTGGGAGAAAAGGGCCCTCTTCCTCAAAACGCTGAGTACATGAGGGCCAATCGTAGTGCTCGTGTAATATTTATTGTTGGTTAGACGCTATTGCGGCATCAATAAGATCGGTACCGATGTCTTTCTCAAACTTTTTCCACACAGGTTGAAGTGCAGTCACCCATTCTTGGCGTTGCTCAGGCGTTAGAGTTCGAACTACCCCACCCGCTTCAATGATGTTGTTCTTATTCGCAAGGTTAACTTGTGTCGATTCTGCATTGCGCTGAGTCGTTACCTCTTGAATGATGGTATTGAGCTGCTCGCGTTGATCATCTGGGAGTTTTTTCCAGAAGTCGTTTGACGTTACAACAAGGTAATCCAGAATGCCGTGGTTGGTTTCAGTGATGCCATCTTGTACTTCGAAGAACTTCTTACCGTAAATGTTCGACCACGTATTTTCTTGACCATCTATAACTTTGGTTTGAAGACCGCCGTACACTTCTTTAAATGACATTTTTTGCGGGTTCGCACCAAGTTGCTCGAACTGAGCGACCAAAACGTCGGATGCTTGCACGCGGAACTTCAGCCCCTCGGCATCGCTTGGCAGCATTAATGGCTTGTTGGCAGACATCTGCTTCATACCGTTGTGCCAGAAAGCGAGACCTTGTAAGCCACGACGCTTCATCGCGTTCTTTAGCTTCTCGCCAGATTCTGAGTTTTGGAAACGGTCAACAGCCGCCACATCTTCGAATAGAAAAGGAAGGTCAAAGATGCGGTACTTTTTGGTGAATTTCTCAAACTTTGAAAGAGAAGGGGCAGCGAGTTGAACATCACCATTAAGGAGCGCTTCAAGCACCTTGTTATCATCGTACAGTGTCGAGTTAGGGAAAACCTGCATACAGACTTTGCCGTTCATCTCTTCGTTCACGCGCTTTTCTAGCAGCGAAGCTGCAATGCCTTTCGGGTGTTTATCAGTGTTAGTTACGTGGCTGAACTTGATGACGGTTTCACCAGGGTCACAATTTGCGGCAGCGTTAAAACTAGTGACAGCAAGAGCAGAGACAGACAGAAGGGTTAGAGGTTTAAACATTATTATTCTCCTTGTTGAATCACATCCCATCCTTTCCATGAGTACCTAAATGGGTAGAGGGTGATGGGTACGGATGTTCAACAAGGGGCAAGTTGCAGGCCAAGTTAATTAATCCCTATTATTCAGTAATTTAAATAATAAAGAATAATCAATGGTGAAGATAAGGGGTTAAATCCACCCACGAGAACAGGCTCTATGGGTGGGAAATGACACATTTTAGGAAGAGCAGCTGATTTCCATCGTCTTACCCCACTCAGGAGGTAACTTGGCATAATCATCAAACTCTGGCTGTTCATCAAATGGGTGCTTTAGCAACTCAGCGAGACGATTTACTTCACTGAAATCTCCCTCCTCTGCCTTATCAATGGCAAGCTGCGCAAGGTAGTTACGTAAGATGTATTTCGGATTCACTTGACGCATGCGTCCACATCGTGTGGCTGCGTTAACACACTCACCTCGTTCATCAACCTCTAATTCGCAGCGAGCAAGATACAAATCCACCCATGCATTAGCGGCTTCGCGATCAAGGAACAAATCGATCACAGCTTGAGGCGACTTAACATCGAGATTAGACAACTCACGGAAGAAGCGAGTGTAGTCAGCTTTGTTTTGGTTCAACAGCTCAAACATAGCTTCGAACAAACGTCCATCTTCGTCCACCTTAGTATGGAGACCGAGTTTGGCTCGCATCAGTGCACTGAATTTCTGGCTCAGGCGAACTTCAAATTTACCAAGCGCCGCTTCAAGATCTTCTCGCACCACCAACGGCGATAATGCATGCGCTAAGGCAGATAAGTTCCACAGCGCGATGCGTGGCTGCTGCTCAAACGCATAACGACCTTGGTAGTCTGAATGGTTACAAATGTAATTTGGATCATAATCGTCGAGGAAGCCAAACGGGCCATAGTCGAAAGTTTGTCCGAGTATCGACATGTTATCGGTGTTCATCACGCCATGCGCAAAACCGTAAGCCTGCCAGTAGGCAATCATCTCTGCGGTTTTCTCCACAATAGACTCGAACATAGCTGCGTATGGCTTCTCCGTTTGGGAGCACGCAGGGAAGTGCCATTCAATCACTTTGTCAGCGAGCAGCTTTTGCTCAGCAAGTTGATTGGTATAAAAGAAGTGCTCGAAGTGACCAAAACGGATGTGCGTTTCTGCTACGCGAATCAACAACGCACCATATTCCATCTTCTCGCGATAAACGGGGGTATCGCTGTCCATCATACCCAGTGCTCTGGTGGTCGGAATGCCTAACCCAGCCATCGCCTCACTGCACAGATATTCACGAATAGTAGAACGTAGTACCGCTCTGCCATCCCCCATTCGCGAGTACGGGGTAAGCCCTGCTCCTTTGAGGTGAATATCAAACCAAGTGCCATCATTGTGCTGCATTTCAGCGAACAACAAGCCGCGACCGTCCCCCAAGTCTGGGTTATAAACCCCAAACTGATGACCTGCGTACTTCATTGCTAAAGGCGCGAAAGGCACAAAATCCGTTTGCCCAGAAAATACCTTCAAAAGCTCGTCATTCTCTTTCACTGGTAAACCAAACTGTTGAGCAAACTCGCCATTCCACACTACCCAACGCGTATTGTCTAAGAGCTGCGGAGTAACATAGGTGAAAAACGCAGATGGTAGTTCACTAAATCGATGGGTGAAATTGACACCTTCTAAGATAGGCATGATGGTTCCTCAAATACGGCTTCCTGTTAGAAAGTATACGCCCTGTATGCCATAGCTTTCAGCCACGAATTATTCATGGGTATTTCAGAAAGAGCAGATCAAAGAAACCACTTTAGAGAAAGGAGTAAAAATAAGCGGCCCCGCTTTACAGCATCGTTAACGGGGCTGCCATGATGACTTACCCTCGAAACTCGTAAGCATCGCTCTGAGAGTCTGGAACACCCTTAAACTGAGCGCGTTCGATGTCCAGAATCGTTCGATAACTCAAAGATAGAAGTGCGATTTGGAAGGCTCCAAAAATACCGAAAATAACGCCAGATACGACCAATGCGAAAAGATGGGTGAACTCAGCGAACACAAATTGACTAACCGATCCCACAACCAAAGGAATTAGCCCCATCAAAATAAAAATCTGCTTGTTGAAAGGACGACTTTGTCTCCATGCATCACCAAGGCTTCTCGGTTCACGATCTAACGCCGTTGCAGGTAACACTAAGGACCAACGGGAAAGAACCCAGTATCCCGGAACACTCAGCAGCAAGGTAACAAGGTTCATTGTGAACTCACTGATCTCTCCGCCTTCAAAGACGATAAAAAACGTCACGAGAAATATTGGTAACGCGATGATCAAGCCCATTGATAAACCGAACAAAATCCACCAGCCAATAAACCGTAACTCTCGCATGGATAAGCGCATCACATCGAGAACAGAACGCATGTATTCATGAGCAAGATAAATACGGTGGATGCGAACCGCCGCCATTGCCGCAACTAGCGGGTACAAAAGGAAAGTCGTAATAAAGAAACCAGCACCAAAGTTAGAAAAGTCAGGCTCTTGCGATCCTTGAACTAGGGCTTCTTGGTATTGGGTAATAAAGATCGTGTGAACCACGATCAAAGGAATACAAGCGACAACTATCGCGAGCAGATTTGCTCTGACCATTACTACTGCTTCTTGGCAAATAGCCGTAACAGAAAACCGATTATCAGACATAAAAATATCCTTACTTTTATAAATACCTAGCCATAGATTACGCCTCAAGAATAGAAAGCGTACAAAAATAAAGGTGAAACTCATCTCATAGTAAAAAGATCGATGAGTACATTGTTGGAATAAGAATGAACAGAAAAAAGCCACTCAAAAGAGTGGCTTCGAAACATCAATTAAGTACGGCGACGCCAACCAAGTAGCGCCAGTAACATTAATGCCCAATAAGAGACACTACCGCCACTGTCAGATTTTTTGAAATCGACACTCTTAACTGAAGCCACGACGGAAACATTGATGGATCCTTTGGTAGTACCACCCATGCCATCAGAAACAGTGTATTCCAACTGAACGTTCGCGACTTCATCATCTGGTGCTTGATATTCGACTTTACCGTTAAGGACACTCGCAGAGCCGTCTCCAGACAAGTTATTTACACTTTGCAATATGAGTGTGTCTCCATTGAAATCCGAATCATTACTCAACACATCAATCACAATACTCTTACCCGCTTCAACACTGGCAGAGTCTGGTTGCGTCACCGGCGCAGTATTCTCAACTTCAACATCGACTGTTGCACTTGAAGACAATCCGCTTGGATCGGTGACCGTCACTTGGAACGTTAGAACCTCACCGGCTTTCGTACCTTGAACGACACTAAAACTTGCGTCTGCGCTGCTTGTATTCGTCAATGTTGCTGCCGTACCGGAGGTTTGTACCCACGTATATTCAAGCGTATCGCCATCTGGGTCCGTACTCGATGCCGCTGATAAGCTTCCTTTGCCATCAACAATCATGCTGCTGGTATCAACGTCAATACTCGCGGTTGGCGCTTCATTTTGACCATTCACTGTCACTTGAACGGTGACTGATGCCGAGATCAATGCACCATCAGAAGAAACAAGACGATATTGGAAACGATCAGTCCCTACAAAGCCCATTTGTGGTTGATATTTATTTCCACTAATAGATCCATGTGTCGGTTGCTGCGTGTATTCAACATTAAATTGATAACCTGGAGCAACAAAGTCATTGTCCATTAAGTTCAGATCAACAGAAACATTCTTATCGGTTTCAATGATATCGGCTTTTGCTTCAACAAGGCTGTTTGTGTCGATATCAAATAAGGCGGCGAAAGGAATGAAAGAAAAGCTTTGTCTCGTTAAACCATTTGCGTAAATCGCGTTGCTGCGACCAGCCCACATCGTTGGTTGAGATTGCAATTCTGTCGCTAACGCACTTTCAAAATTGAAATTAGTTTCAAAACGCCCACCTTCAAGCTCAACGACTAGCAAGTGATGACCCGCACTTAGCTGACTAGGTTGATCAAAAAGAATACGTGAGGAACCTTGCAAAGAACCTTCTTGCAGCAACTGAGCTTCACTTTCCTCTAACCACAGGCTGTAAGTTTCTAAACCTGTTGATGGAAAACGCCACACCTTATAATTCATCGAATTCTCAAAGCTGTCTAACGTGGCGTAAACCTGAAGGCCATCAAGTTGCGATGCGGCTTTGAGGTCAATAGAAATGCCCAACGCGTTATCCGTTCCCGACATCACATAGCCTTGATAGAACGAATTTTTCCAAGCCGATTTATTTGGCTCATTTGGCATCGTTAATGAGAAGGTCGCGCTACTGGCGTTACTCGTAATATTCGAAATAGTGACGTCGGTGTTGTATCCCGTAATACTACTCAAGCTAGGAATAGAGAAATCAGAGATAGCCGTAGCACCATTTGGGTACAAATCGCCACTGTCACTTGGGAATCCCCACTCAAGCTCACGCTCACCATCGGCTTGCATGATTTGCACCTGCATATCGCCAGCACCATTGAAAGGATTCAAGATATTCACCGACGTAGCGAGAACACCTTCTCCTGCCAATGCACGGTCGTAATCAACATGGGTACGATTTTCAAGGTAAACGCGAGGGCCATGTTCTTTTAAGTAAGGATCAAGGTAAACCAGCTCTACCTCGCCATTCGATACCGAGGAAGATTCGTCCGTTTGGGCAATTTCTGGTACGACAAACCCAGCGGCATGCTTGCTCCACGCACTCATATTAACGGGGGTATCGCCAGCATAGCTGTCCCCTGGTTTCATCGCCCATGAACCAGCGCCCATCACTCCCCACTGACCAATAGAGGCCAAACCGTTGTAGGAGTATAGGTCCGGTAAACCAAGCATAAGATGACCGAGTTCGTGAACGATCACTCCCAATGTCGATTGATGCGTCACTTGGAAATCAGCAAATACGCAATACTCTGTGATCGTTTTACCGTCGATGGTTACATCATCATGAGAGAATTTGTGCGGCCAAATTGATGGACGATCAAGATAGTCTGTCGAACGGTCACCACCAGCAAAAATAAACATCACTGACAGTTCTGTCGGGTCAATACGCCCGTTGTCATTGACATCGTATTGGGCCAAGTTTAAGTACGGGTCCAATTTTTGATAGGCCTCTGCAAAAACGGCCTTGGTCTTTACATCACACGCATCACCACCAAAACTGCTGTTACAATCTGGGTGGTTTTGGTTAACGCTAACACCGATCACACCATCATTTTCCGTCCCGTATGTTTCAACGGCTGGAACAACACGATATTGCCCTTTCGAGTTCTTGTCGTAGTAATCCACCACACTTTGACGATTTTCACCAAACACCAAAGGTTGGAAATCATGCACCATCGCTTGATCATTAAAGGACACTTCGACAACCAATAGTGGTTGCTGCTTAACACTCGCCCCACTCATCGCTTGAATTCCCTGAGCTTGGCGCATCATATTGGCGCGCGCTCTTGGTTCTATGCCTTTCAATGAAGACATCGACTGCTTGAGCAAGACGCTTGGGCGATTTTTTGCAATGGCAGGTGCAGTGGCTGCTTGTGTCTTTTCAACACCCGTTGAAACCAAAATAGGGCGATCGGATTTACGTTCAATTTGGGCGTAAAACCAAGTCTCACCCTGTTTGATCAGCGCATTACCTTGTTTATCTTCGTGCCAGTGAAAACTTGCGCTACCACGCAGAATCACATCACTAGAAGTACCATCGCTTAGGGCGACTACTCGCCAATTGGGGGAAGGTGGGGTGGTTGCCATGCTTTGACCAGATACGAAAGCGGCCAGCATGGTGAGTGCTAGTGTCTTGAACTTCAAACTACGGCTCCATGAGTTCGATGCGCGAATTACGCATTCCATACGCAAATAAAACAACAAGTTGTATATGAAAGAACTATGGGATAGTACAGAAATCGTTAAGGATTGAAATACTACTAATGCAAATAAATCGAAATTATTCTCATTTCTGCAGCGTATTTATAAAAAACGCGAGCGCAGTTAAACCGCCATACTCGCGTAATCGTTTGCTGATAACAGATCTATTACTAACCAGTTAAGACATTGTCTTCTGGGTATTTGATTAGCGTTGGTTCTGGACGCGCTAGCATATAAGCCAGTGTCAGTGGACCAATACGACCAATGATCATCACTACTATCATGATGTACTTGCCTGGTTCAGAAAGATCAGCCGTCAAACCAGCAGTTAATCCAACAGTCGCAAAAGCAGAAATCGTCTCGAACATCACCTTATCAAAGTCGGCTTTCTCTGTGAGCATGAGCAAAAACATTGCCGTCGTGAGAATAGCCCCGCTCACAACAATAATCGCAAGCGACTTAGTAACGGTTTGCCAATTGACGGTACGTTTGAAAATGACGACATGCTTTTTCTGACGAAGGAACGCCCATGTCGCCATAAACGCGACAGCAAAGGTAGACACCTTAATACCACCGCCGGTTGAGGTAGAACCCGCACCGATAAGCATCAATACAATCATCACCAGCAGAGCTGGTTGAGTAAATTGTGCTAGATCGACACTATTAAAACCCGCTGTACGTGCGCTGGCAGATTGGAAGAACGCCGCTAACCACTGCCCCGCTACAGGCAAAGATTCCATTGTGTTCGGATTGTGTCTTTCCAATAACCAGAACATGATGGTCCCAACGGCAAGCAATACGGGGGTCGCAATCAACATGATCTTGGTATGCAAGTGCAAAAAGTGAAAACCTTTTCGCCAATGCAACCACAAGTCACCAATAACAGTGAAACCCAAACCACCGAATATGAACAATGCCGCCAACGTAAAGATCACCACTGGGTCATTCACAAAGCTCATCATGCTATCTGAGAACAATGCAAATCCGGCGTTGTTGAACGCAGAGATAGAATGGAACAGTGCGTAGAACATCCCCGTTTGCCAACCCATTTCAGGCACCCAACGGAAAGAAAGGAAAATAAAACCTATCGTTTCTGCGATCAGGGCAAACACCACGATTTTCTTAACCAGCTTACGCAAGTTAACCTGACGGTCTTGTCCTAAGGCATCTTTTGCCAAGGCTTGTTGGCGCAAGCTAAGGCGAACACCAAACATATAAAGCAATACCGCAGATAACGTCATTTGCCCTAGCCCACCGATTTGCATCAAGCACATCAGCAAAATCTTACCGGCCAAGGTGAAGTGTTGCCCCGTATCAACGACCCCAAGCCCCGTCACACTGATGGCAGAAGTCGCAGTAAATAGCGCATCTGTAATCGACAGACCGGTCACCGAAAACATAGGTAAGGTTAGCAAAACAGCAGAAGGCAATAACACACCGAGAAAGCTCAGCAATATAATGCGCGGCTCGCCACCTTTCGCTTTATCTCGTTTGCCGTCTGGGACGTAGAACACGCCTCTCTGGTGAAATTGGCTCATAATGATTTCAGCTTGCTTGCTAATTTATCTTGAGGGCCGACAACAATAATAAGGTCACCAATTTCTAATGTCGTGGTGAGCTCGGGCGCTTTGATGATTTCTGGACCACGCTTAAAGCCCAGCACTTGAACACCTTCCACTTTGCACAAAGCCAGTTCGCCCAAGGTTTTGCCCATCCAACGAGAGCCAATGACAAACTCAGTCATTGCCAAGCCACTGCCCAGAGGGTGGAACTCCAGCACACGCTTATCCAACATCTTACGTGCAACGCGGATACCCATGTCTCGCTCTGGCATGATCACGTGGTCTGCACCAATTTTTTGCAGTACGCGAGCTTGGAAGCGGTCGTTTGCCTTCACCCAAACGGATTTCACGCCGGCTTCCTTCGCGATCAAAGTGGCGAGGATGCTGGCATTAACATCAGCACCGATGGCGATCATGACCATGTCATAGTCATCAAGCTTAAGTTCGGTCACCGTCTCTTCATGAGTGCAGTTTGCAACAATGGCTTGGCTAACAAAACTCGCCGCTTCTTTTACACGATCTTCATTAACGTCTACCGCCAAAACTTGTGAGCCAGAATCTTGCAGTTCTTTACACACGGCTAAGCCGAAACGACCTAGACCAATTACAGCAAATTGCTTATCACCCGTTTTCATTTGTGCCTCATTTATGCGTTGAATAGCAAGCGCGAAAGTCTGCGCCTATTCCCTATCATCTGCAAACTAGACGACAGAAAATTGACAGAAGATTAACTGAAACATTCGCACAAAAACTTTTTAAAGCGTAGACGCAACTAGCGAGTTTTCCTACTTATTGTCAATTAAATCAGAACAATAGCTAACTGACTCACACTCATGCTATTCACACAGTTATCAATATATATTTTTGACAGATGCTTTATTTGCAAAGACTATCAATCCCGAAAATTATTTCGTGTTCTTTGCTTTTTGCACGTATAAAAACCAACCAAGTTGATCTTTTCATCAACAAATTAGCCATTTACTCTGACGTTTGTTATAGTGCGCGCCGACAAATTAGTTTGTACTCTAAGTAGTTTTGAGAGGGATGATGTCTACAACTAAGGATAAGTACAGTATTGATAATACTGACTACACGGTCGGCCAAGACAACGTTCAAAAGTGGGGATTTGATGTTCATAACCCTGTTTTTGGCACCAGCGCTGGCTTGATCATTATTTTTTTAATCGCACTTCTGCTCGTCGACCCAGCCACTGCAAAAGCAAGCCTTGATGGTGTCAAATGGCAGATCATCGGAAGCTTTGATGATCTCTTCATGTGGGCTGGCAATATCTTTTTAATCTTCTGTATTGGTTTGATCTTTTCTCCTTTTGGCAAGATCCGCATTGGCGGTGAGAACGCAAAGCCGGAACATTCCAACATTTCTTGGATTGCGATGTTGTTTGCTGCTGGCATGGGCATCGGTCTCATGTTTTGGGGCGTTGCCGAACCTGTCGCATACTTTACAGGTTGGTACGAGACTCCACTTGGCGTAACGCCATTTACAGAAGAAGCCAAACAAGTCGCACTTGGGGCAACCATGTTCCACTGGGGTCTGCACCCTTGGGCAATCTACGCCGTTGTTGCACTGTCTATGGCTTTCTTTGCCTTTAATAAAGGCCTACCACTTTCAATCCGTTCCGTCTTTTACCCACTGCTTGGTGATCGCACGTGGGGTTGGTTTGGCCATGTGATTGATGTTCTGGCCGTGCTCGCAACACTCTTTGGTCTAGCAACCTCGTTAGGTCTAGGCGCGCAGCAAGCTGCAAGCGGTATCGCGCATGTGATGGGCATTGAAAGTGGCATTGGAATGCAACTTGGGGTGATCGCTTTCGTTACTACACTTGCGGTTGTGTCGGTCATTCGAGGAATCGATGGCGGCGTAAAAGTGCTGAGCAACATCAACCTTACTATGGCTTTTGCTCTATTGGTCTTTGTTATCCTAGCGGGTCTTGCCGTCGCGTTGAGTACTATCCCGACTACGCTAATGGGTTACGTTGAGAACATTATTCCTCTTAGCAACCCGTATGGCCGAGAAGATGAAGCGTGGATGCACGGTTGGACGGTGTTCTACTGGGCTTGGTGGATTTCATGGTCACCATGTGTGGGTATGTTCATTGCACGAGTATCAAAAGGACGTACGGTTCGCGAATTCCTTACTGCTGTGATTTTAATTCCGACGCTCATAACGCTAATTTGGATGTCCGCATTTGGTGGCATTGCGATAGACCAAGTAATGAACAAAGTGGGAGAGCTTGGTACGAATGGGCTTACCGACCTAACACTGTCACTATTCTATGCTTATGAAGCAATGCCAATGAGCTCGATTTTGTCTGTCATTTCGATTGTTCTGATCATGGTGTTCTTTATTACCTCGTCAGACTCTGCATCGCTGGTTGTCGATAGTATTACCGCTGGTGGTAAAGTGGATGCGCCAGTACCACAACGTATCTTCTGGGCAACCATAGAAGGTGCTATTGCGGCTGTTCTACTGTGGATTGGTGGTACAGAAGCAATTCAAGCCCTGCAAGCCGGTACGATTTCAACTGGTCTGCCATTCACCATCATTCTATTGGTTATGTGTGTCAGTCTGGTGATGGGTATGCGCACAGAACCTCAGTTCATTCAGCGACGTTTAGCGAAAGCGAACTAGACAGACAGAACCTGAACCCACCTAGCTTGAACAGGGTTGTAAAAAACAAAGAAGCCGCATCGAAATGCGGCTTCTTTTTTTAGTTCTGCGTCTTTAACAAGGATTATTTTTAATCGCGCTTGTCAGCGTTGTCTCGACGAGGACGATCATTGTCTTGCGGTCTACGTTTGTTCTTTGGTACGTAGTTCAAGATAGAAATTGGCACAGGCTTTCTTGGTGTGAAACCTTCGATTTCTACACGTTCAAGCAAGTGACCCAGACGGCTTTCAATCATGCATAGGTTTTTGAAGTCATCTTTTGATACCAGTGAAATCGCTTCACCTTGTGCACCAGCACGGCCAGTACGACCAATACGGTGAACGTATTCATCCGCTGGGAATGGCAAGTCGTAGTTAATAACAACAGGTAGGTTGTCGATATCAATACCACGCGCCGCAACACCCGTTGCCACTAAGTACTGGATTTCACCCGCTTTAAACTGCTCAATCAACTCTTGGCGAACCCGTTGGTTACGACCACTGTGGAACGCCTCTGCCACGATACCACGCTTCTCTAGTTGAGAAACCAACTTCGCCGCGCCGTGTTTTGTCTCGATAAACACCAACACTTGCGACCAGTCGTTTTCCGTCAGCATATGGCTCAGTAGTGACGACTTCATGTCTTTATCAACGGTAGTGATCCACTGCTTGATGTTCGACTTAGATGCGCTGTGCTTCGCAATGGTGATCTCTTCAGGGTCAACGATAGCGTTTTTCGCCAAGTCACGAACTGGGTTTGATAGCGTCGCTGAGAACAACAAGCTTTGAATGTCTTCTGGCATGCAATCGACGATCTTATCAATCGAATCGATAAAGCCCATATCCAACATCTTATCGGCTTCATCCAGAACCAGCATTTCCACTTCATCAAAGTGAATGGCACGTTGGCCGTAAAGGTCAATCAAACGGCCTGGCGTGCTTACGACAATATCCACGCCTTCAATCAGCGCTTGTTTCTGTGGCGCATAATCCACACCACCAAACATCGCCATAGAACGAAGCGATAAGTTTTTGCCGTATGCCTCGATGCTCTGGTGTACTTGAAGTGCTAACTCACGTGTCGGGGTCAAAATGATCGCACGAGCGCGCTTCTTACGCTGAGTTTCCCCTTTGCTGAGTTTTTCTAAGATTGGTAGTACAAAGCCAGCAGTCTTACCGGTACCAGTTTGTGCTGCGGCAATCAAATTGCTGCCACGCAAAACAATCGGAATGGCTTTTTGTTGGATAGAAGTCGGTTTTTCATAACCCAGCGCCTTCACTGCATCAGTGATAGGTGCGCTTAAACCAAGCTTAGAAAATGGCATAGAAAAGTCTCAACAGAGGAAATGGGCGCGTAGTGTATCAGAATCCGAACTAAGTAACAGAATCATTCATACCTGAACAAGCCGGAGACGATAAGCAAATTCTATCCTTTTAATAAGGCATCTGATTGTTACAGCGTGATGATTTATTGACCACCTCACATTTCTTCCCCTTGAACCTCGTTATGCTGCAAGAGTGTGCATCACTGGAAAACTTCATGGATATTTTATTACTGGTTGGATTAATAGCGCTTAATGGTGTTTTTGCCATGTCTGAGATAGCGTTAGTCACAGCCAAAAGCGGCCGACTGAAAAAGTTTGCCCAACACAGCGCTTCTGCCCGCCTCGCTCTGCAATTAAAAAACAACCCAACGCAATTCCTCTCCACAATCCAAATCGGCATCACCGTGATTGGTATCCTCAGCGGTATTTTTGGTGAAGCCACCCTTTCAGTTCCCTTTGAGCATTGGCTTGTCGCACAAGGCCTAGAACGAGAGGTCGCCACCATCCTTGCCACCGCCATTGTCGTCGTCGTGATCACCTACTTTGCAATCGTAGTGGGTGAGCTAGTTCCGAAACGCTTCGCTCAAAACAACGCAGAGCGTATTGCTGTTCTTGTGGCCTACCCTATTCATTGGTTGGCCAAGTTAACGACTCCGTTTGTCATGTTACTGACGCTATCGACAGAATCTTTACTGAGATTGCTACGCCAAAACCACACCGGTGAAGTCGTAACAGAAGAAGATATATTTGCTGTGGTCAGTGAAGGTTCTGAATGTGGTGCAATCGAGCCTCAGGAACAGCTGATGATCCGTAACCTTCTGCACTTGAATGACCGCTTGGCGCTCTCTTTAATGACACCACGCTGTGACATTCACTATCTCGATCTGGATTTACCACTCGATGCAATACTGAAGAATTTACGTCAAACTCAGCATTCCGTTTGGCCGGTATGTAAAGGCGGCTTGGATAACATCATTGGGACCATTTCTTCTAAAGCGTTGCTCGATGAGTATGACGAGCTATCAATATCGCGGTTAGCAAAATTACTCAAACGTTCACGTTTTGTTCCTGAGTCCATGAAAGGGCTACCGTTGCTCAACTACATGCAGCAAACCAGCACCGAAATGGTCTTTATCGTTGACGAATATGGCGACGTGCAGGGCCTAGTGACACACTACGATTTGCTCAAATCTATCGCTGGTGAGTTAGGCATGGCACCACAGCAAATCTGGGCGAAAAAACAGAAAGACGGCAGTTGGATAATGGACGCCTTGATTCCGATGAATGAGCTGAAATACAAACTTGAGCTCAGCAGCATTGAGGGAGAAGAAAGCGAGGGCTTCCAAACCTTAAATGGTTTTCTGACTTGGTTAATTGGCCGCGTGCCTGCTCAAGGAGAAACCGTTGAATATCAACAGTGGCAATTTGACGTGTTGCAGGTCAAGAGCAATCGGATCACACAAGTTAAAGTAACGGAAATGGTGAGAGAATTCGAAGCTGAGCAATAAGGCTAATTACGAATTTACGAGTGTTTGAGTCAAACAAAAAACAGCCTCTCGATAGAGGCTGTTTTGATAAATGAGATTCACGATCTTCGTTTCGATTAGAACAAGTACGTTGCGCTTACATACGCACTACGGCCTTTTTCAGAGTAGCCGTAGTAATCGTCTTCATCGTCCAACTCGACATCAAAAATGTTGTTTAACCCCGCTTTAAGGTTCAACTGTTGGAAATCGTAACCCACACCAAGACCGACTAGCGTGTAACCATCCACCGTTTTGTTTTCACGGCTTAGGTTCGTGATCACTTGTTCACCGATGTAATTCACACGAGCAAACGTTGTGAATGAATCAAACACTTCCCAATTGACGTCCAGGTTCGCTAGATGCTCAGGTGTTTGCATGAGCGTATCACCTGTACTCTTGTCTTTAGCGTCCGTGTAAGTGTAGTTACCTTTCAGGTTGATGCTGTCTGTAATGTCATACCAACCTTCAAGCTCAATACCTTTGATCTCCGCTTTACCGATGTTTTGGTAAGTGAAGATTGGCATAGGGCCATCCATACCAACAACCTTGGTTAGGTCACGTTCGATCTTGTTCTTCAAGTCCGTGTAGTAGTACATCAGACCTACGCCCATTGATGTTGATTCGTACGCAAGACCTGCTTCGTAGCTTTCTGATTCTTCCGGTTTAAGATCATCATTACCCGTTAACCAACAACGGTTACCACAACTGATTACGCGAACTTGGTCGCTGCTTTCCATCATGCCAGGAGCTCGGAAGCCACCACCAGCACCGCCTTTCAAGACAAACTCATCGGTGATGCTGTAAACGGCATAAGCCCGCGGGCTAAAGTGACTGCCATAGACCTCA
This sequence comes from Vibrio jasicida 090810c, assembly GCF_002887615.1. Classification (NCBI taxonomy): domain Bacteria; kingdom Pseudomonadati; phylum Pseudomonadota; class Gammaproteobacteria; order Vibrionales; family Vibrionaceae; genus Vibrio; species Vibrio jasicida. The sequence goes on from NZ_CP025792.1 coordinate 1,282,734, forward strand.
TGAAAATCTTGACGGCCACCCAATGTCAGCGCCAGTTTGTCGAGATCAAATTCACCTTGAACAAATACCGCACCTTGGTAGTTATCGATATCACCAGATGGAACATCACGGCTGTTTTTCAGCTCAGAAGTACGGTATTCACCACCGAATACCCACTCATGCGAATCTCGCCACAAACCAGAAAGTTTGAAATCGAGAGTATTATTTTGTAAGTCGACATCCGCAGCGCCGTTAGTGTAAGCCGTACTTGCATCGTCAAGTTGCATGCTCTCACCGTAAAGACGTACTTGTGAATCTACCGTGTCCCAAGCGCCTTCATGCGTTAAACCGTAGTTCCAGCGCGTCGAGTCTTGTGTGTTCGTTTGAGGGCCTGAACGAGGGTGAACCCAATCTGCTTCACGCTCATCTTTGGTGTAGATAACATCCGCAATCAAACGCTGTTCTTCGGTTAATTGCCATGCGAGCTCACCAAACACATTGGTCGTGTCTTTCTGCTCTAGCGCATCAAAATTAGGATTTGTGTCTGTGCGCCAAGGGTCACGTGTAGAGCTTTCAACAATGATGCTGCCTTCTACATTTTGCGTCAGTTCGCCGCTCGCGTAAGCATGACCTTTCAGACCATCACCACCATCACCTTCAAGAATGCTCTCGTATTCAAGACCAACCGAGCCGGATAACTCTTCCGTTGGTGATTTCAAGATCACGTTCACCACACCACCCATGGCCTCAGAACCATAAAGGGAAGAAACCGGGCCACGAACCACTTCAATACGCTGAATCGCCGTTAAAGGGATACTCGATAGGTCAAAGTCATTACCTCGAATAAGCGCATCTTGTGAGTTAATTCGACGACCATTGATCAAGATTAGCGTGTGCTTGGAATCCAAACCACGAATACGGATAGTATTACGACCATAAGCGGTGCTGCTCAAAACACTCACACTCGTCGCACTACGAATCGCTTCTGAGATATCTTTCACTGGCATCTTTGAGATGTCTTCTGCGGTAATAACCGAAACAGAAGCTGGTGCGGTCAATTCTGAGTGTTGGGTAAGGGTTGCAGTAACAACCATACGTTCCATTTCCAACACTTCATCTTGATCATCAGCAACAGCATAACCACTTAGCGCCGTCAAAAGTGCTCCTGCGAGCATAGAAGGCATAAATGTGGGCTTTTTAACTAAACTTTTCACTGCATATCCTTATATCTATTTTATAAATAAATTGAGCTCGCAAACTCTAATAAACGAATGTATAAATGACAATTATTATTACTCGTATTAGCATTTACATTTGAGCTGTATTGTATTTTTGAACTGCAACAGGTTGAAAAGTGACACTATTGAAAAACGACAAGCTAGTTAACATTCTTGCCCCTCTCTGTCTTCACTTAGAAAGTGCCAGTCCAACGGTTCACATCGTAAAAGCCACACCCGATATGTACGATAAAGTGGGCCTTCTCGAGGAAGAGCAACAAATTCATAAAGCCGTTAAAAAGCGTCAACGAGAATTCCGAGCCGGACGTCAATCCGCTCGAGAAGCCATAAAGCGATTGGTATCAAACGATTCTGAATTAGCTCAGGTACCCATTCTTTCAGGCAAAGCTAGAGAGCCCTTATTCCCGAGCCTCATCAGCGGCAGCATCAGTCACACCGACAGCCTATGCCTCGCAGCGTGTGCGTTAAAAAGTGAAGTACCGAGTTTGGGTATTGATGTGGAAAACAATACCCCTCTCGCCTCGCACCTTTTTTCTAGCATCTACACCCAGAGCGAAAAGACATTAATGGAAACGTCCAACACCCTCCCCGATGCACTGATATTCAGCATTAAAGAGAGCCTGTTTAAATGTCTCTACCCGTTTGTTCAGGTGTACTTCGACTTTCTAGATGCACAAATCACCCTGCAGCCGGACGCTGAAAACGCCGGTCAATTTCACTTCGAACTGATTGGAGAGAATCGAACTTTATTGCAGGCTAACTTGCCGAATCTCTCCTTTCATGGCCACTATTGCTTTACCGAGCAATATGTTTTCTCGTTGTGCTTTTTTTCCTCATGAATATGTCATTATTTTTGTTCAATAACCTTTTTGATCACCATTTGTTGTCGCGCATTAACCAGCGGCAACCGTTGTTCTAAAAGCGCTTTCCACATTGGCGGTACTGTGACGCCCTTGGCATCTAACTGACGCGTTTGTGGACCTAAATACCAATAGGCATCCACCAGCTGCTCAAGGGAAGTAAACGCGTAAGGGTTCACCGGTGGCTTTTTCGGAATAATGTCGAGAAACGATTTCTTTTTAAGATGAGGCTGCGTCGTTGTATAAATACCCCGCTCAGTGCTGCCCCATTCACTTGGTAAAATGTGTGGCCAAACTGATACATATTGTTCGCCAAACTTCTGTTTCGCTAGGTCACCAAAAGTTTTATGTTTGGACATGAACCCTAAGGTTGGGGAACGCTTAAGAATGTGTCTTGCTCCAACAAGCACCACCACACCCTGTGCCTGTTTCTGTTGCAGCTTTTCAACGCCGTCCACTAAGGCTTGGTCACGTTGAGCATTCAACTTACTCAGTTCAGAAGGATGTTGAATGGCTTGCCAATTGAACGACGGCTCCGTCAGCACGACTTTGATCGGCACGCTGCGCTCAGCATTCGCAGCTCGCAATCGATGAAAAAATTGGCCGTAACACGGATGCATCCATGCAGGAAAGGCGATTGAATCTAACCATACGGCAGCCAATTCAGTGTCGGTGACCGCCTCTCCCAATAAGTAGTTGTTAAGCAGCGCTTGATGCTTAGCGTTACCAAACTCGATGAACAAATGCGTGAATGCCCCATCCAATTGAGGATCGAGCAACACATCGGTCATTTGCTCAAATAAATCGGCATACCAATGCGCCTCGCCAAGCGCCAAAATAGCGCCTGATTCCAACTTATTTTTGAAGAAAGTCAGAGGGGAAATCATCCCCTCCAACATCGCACTTGGCTTAGATTGAGCTGTCGAATCAAACATCGAAATTCTCTCTCAACTCTTTCACCATATGCGTACCGATTTCACGCAGCATATCTGGGCGCATCATGTCACGGTGAATACAGGCCACATCAATCACTTTCAAGTCGCCGTCCATGTATTTGAACCATCCATTGCGATCCAAAAAGGCCTCTTCAGGTGGCTTCTCAGCATTAAAGAACAGCACATCGCCTTGATATTGATAGTCAATGGCATCACGGACACGTTGGTTGTTGTTGATTACGACATCGATCATCGCCGTGATGGTTTCAGTACTTAAGTGCGCCATAGACGAGCCCGCATCCTGCAAGATATCGATCACTTCTGGCTTCGTAATACTGGAATGCGCGGCTTCATCAAACTCAACGCCGGCCATACGAATCAGTGCGCCGAGCGCTTGCTCTTCTCCCGGTGGATGGATGGTTTGCCACTGCTCTGCAGGGTAAGAATCTAACAGCGTAACCAAACCAACTTCTTGGCCTTGTTCTTGTAAGATGCCCGCCATTAGGTGAACAATCATGCCACCAATTGACCAGCCCAGAAGATGGTAAGGACCAAAAGGTTGCTCTTCACGAATCGCGGCAACGTAGTCTTCTGCCATTTCTTTCATGCTCTTTGGCAATGGTGCAGAAGGGTCACCCAGATTACGAGCTTGCACGCCATAGAGTGGAACATTGGATGGAATGATCGGCGTTAAAGCCGCGTAGCACCAACTTAAGCCACCCGCAGGGTGTACACAGAAAATGGCCGCTTTCCCTTCACGTTTACGCAGTGGTAATAACATGTTCAGGGCATCATCACTTTCACTGCCATTCAACTTGGCGGCAATCCCAGAGACAGTCGGCGATTCAAATACGGCTGCCAATGACAGTTCAATTCCCATGATTTCTTTCACATGAGCAATCAACTGTGCGGCAAGCAAAGAGTGACCACCTAGTTCAAAGAAGTTGTCGTCAACGCCTACCGCAGGTAAATCAAGCAGTTGGCAGAACAGCTTACACAAACGTTCTTCAACAAGGTTGCTTGGCCCTTTTGTACCGACCTGACCAGACAAATCTGGCTTCGGCAACGCGTTGCGATCCAGCTTACCGTTTGGCGTTAACGGGAAAGTATCCAACGTCACAAAGTAACTTGGAACCATGTACTCTGGCAGCGGTTCGGCAAGGAATCGCTGCAGCAAGTTGCTATCAACACCCTGTTCTGGATCTTCTGCCGTAACATACGCTACGAGGCGTTTGTCACCATCGGCATATTCCTGCGCCAATACCGCAACTTGCGCGACACTTGGGTGATTTGCTAAGGCGTTTTCAATTTCTTCAAGCTCAATACGGAAACCTCGAATCTTGACCTGAAAATCACTACGCCCGCAGTATTCAATCGCCCCGTCTTTTCGCCAACGAGCCAAATCACCAGATAAGTACATTCGGCTGCCTTTTGGTCCGAATGGGCTTTCAATGAAACGCTCTGCGGTCAGTTCTGGCTGGCCGTGATAACCCAACGCTAATTGTCGACCCGCAATATAAAGATGACCGACGACACCCGGCGGTACTGGATTTAATGCATCATCCAAAATGTAAATTTGGGTATTCCACACAGGGCGGCCTATTGGTGTCGAATTACCTTGCGCATTCGCCTCACTTGGCCAATAAGTCACATCAACAGCCGCTTCTGTCGGACCGTACAAGTTGTGTAATGGCGCACTAAAGTCTTGGTAATAATGATTCACCAACTCCATCGGTAGCGCTTCACCACTACAAAAAACTTGGCGTAAACTCTGGCACAAATTGGCATCGGCTTGTTGGACGAAGATTTGCAGCATTGAAGGCACAAAGTGCAAGGTCGTGATTTTCTCTCGATGGATAAGATCTTGCAGATAAATAGGATCTTTATGCCCTTCCGGTTTTGCGACCACCAAGCATGAACCGACGATCATTGGCCAGAAAAATTCCCAAATAGAGACATCAAAACCTGCAGGCGTTTTTTGTAATACCCGGTCTTTGGCATCAATTGGGTATTGGTCGTGCATCCACAGCAATCGGTTGACGATAGCATCGTGAGTAACCACAACACCTTTTGGTTTGCCCGTAGAACCAGAGGTATAAATCATGTAAGCCGGAGAGTGAGGTTCCGGACGCACTTGTGGTGGTAATGCCTCAACCACCTTATAAATAGTTGGCAACGTCGCGTCATCAACCAACTTCACCTCCACACCTTGTGGCAATTTGCTTTGTAGCTCGGTCGTCGAGAATACAAACTTCGGTGCAGAAGATTCCAACATGTAGTTGATTCGGCCTTCTGGGTAATCTGGATCGATCGGTACGTAAACCGCACCAGCAGCAAGAATCGCCTGTTGTACGACAATCAGTTCTTCACTTCTTGGGATGCAAACCGCAATGCGATCTCCCAGCTCAACCCCTTGCGCGGTTAACCAGTTCGTCAAGGAGTACACTTTTTTCGCTAACTGCTCATAGCTGAGCTTTTGTCCTTCAAAAATGAGGGCGGGAGCATGAGGCGTCAGAATACGTTGCCTTGCCAACAAGGCAGCTAGGGTCGTTTCTGGCACCTCGTGGTCGGTATCATTCCAAGTTTCGATGACCTTTTCTTTCTCCCCAGAGAGAAGAATATTCACGTCACTGATTTGGCATAACGATGGGTCTTGAGCTTGCGCGCTTGCAAAAAAGTCGCTCATAAAGTGGAACAAGCGCTGCTGGTGCTCTTTAATGTCTTGGTCAGAATACAGCTCTGGATTGGCATCCATATCTATGTGAAGTTGACCGTCAAGCTCATAACAATAGAAGGAAATATCATCCACGGGCCCCGCTGACAGGTTATGCGCTTTCGAAGCCAACTCGCCAAATTTATGTTCATACTCAAACGGCATGATATTGACCAAAGGGCCAAATAGATTGCGGTTGTCTTTTACTAGATTCAATTCGCGGTGCAGTTCTTCATAGCGGTACCCTTGGTGGCGACGAACAGATGAGAACTCTTGGTTTACCTGCTTAACTAGCGTTTTGATGTCCGTACCTTGAGTAAAACTCACACGCACTGGCAAGATATTCACTCGCATCGCTGGCGTTTGAATTGCCACTGAACCTAAGCGACCCATCAACGGCACACCAAGCACCACTTCGTTGGAACGCGTCATACGATGAACATACGCAGCAATGGAAGCGATCAGCACACTGTACCAGTGCGTTCGGCATTGCTTCGCCAACGATTCCATATGATGGAAGTCTTCTACTGGCATCGCGCCTTTCAAGCGTAAGAAGTGATCAGATGTCACTGTTGGTTTACCCGCTAAGTTAACCGTATCAGAGTGGTCGGCATAACGTTGTAAGTAGAAGGTACGGTCTTTTTGGTATTTTTCCGACGCTTTATAGTCGTTGTCTTCTTTAAGCAAAGCGTGTTGATCCACCAATTGGATCTCGTCAAACTGCTCTCCCTTCGTAAGTTGGCCATAGATATGAGCAATACGCGAAGCGATCAACGACATGCTGTAGCCGTCAATAGCAATGTGGTGAAGTGACAGGAACCAAACAAACTTATCTTCTGCAAGCTTAAGCAGCGCCATAATAAACAGTGGGCCTTGCTCCAAATCAACGGGCTGCTTCAACTCTTTCTTCATCCAATCGACTGCAGACTCGAGTGGCACATCATGTTGCGAGAAGTCGATTCGCTCTACCTGCCAGTTTTGTCTATCAATCACCATGCGAGGGCCTTCGGTGGTAGTGACAAACTTCGCGTGTAACGAGTCAACTTCATCAATGGCGGTTTTTACCGCTTCAACAAAACAAGGCTCATCCACCTTGCCATCAATCACTAAGTATTCACCAGTCTTGTAAATTGGGTTATCTGGGTCGCGCAGCTGAGCAAACCAAATCCCTGCTTGGGCATCCGTAAGCGGCAGCAATTGCTCCGCTGTATAAGGTAAATCGTACATGTCCATTCCTTTGTTACTCTTCCTCGTAGGCTGTTAAGTCAGCTTCTTCTCAATCAGTTGCCACCAATCTTGCACACTGGGCTTGGCGGCAAGTTCCATAAAACTCACGTCTAGACCAGCTTGCTGCCAGTCACCGACCAGTGACATCATACGAACCGAATCTAAACCGAAATCCAGCAGGCTATCTTCCGGCGTCATTTCATCGACTGGCACTTCTAGCAATGCCGCTAACTGCTGAGTTAAATGTTGCTGAGATTGAGGAATGGAAAAGTCATCACCGACAAATTCATCTGCACTGCTGATTTGAGATAGCAATTGCTGCTTATCCAACACATAGCCACAGCGACCTGCGACATAATTGAGTGCCATTTCATGATCGTTCGCTGAGAAATCTGCGACAGCATCAGAAACCATAAAAGCTTTAATATCGGTCATGAACGCTTCGGCAGCGGTTTGTAAACAGCCAATGTGGGCATAAATACCTACGATGATCAGCTGGTCACGACCCGTTTCATCCATCATGGATTTAAGCGGAGTACGCTGAAACGCACTATAACGCCACTTGGTGTAAACAATGTCTTGTTCAGAAGGCGCAAGCGCAGGGAAAATACGCGTAATATCATCATCCGCTTTCAGACCTGGTCCCCAAAAGTCCGTTAGTAAGGCACGGTCTTCTTGGCGTTGGTCACCCGGTTGAGCGGTGTAAACCACAGGGATACCCGCATCGATACACGCTTGTTTAATTTGCTTAATATGATGAGTGAGCGTTTGGATCATCTCACTATCGACATCATAGAAATTGAGAAAATACTGCTGCATATCGTGAATCAATAATACAGCGCGCTTTGGCTCTACAGACCAATTTACGCGGTTTTCTGGCATCGGCTTAGATAGTGAATAACCAGAGATAGATGGAATGGCCATGGGGCTAATCTCCAAAATTTTATTTATACACACGACACCTTTGATATCGTGGTGTGGTGGTTCGATTAAATCAGTTCTAGAAGTTTGTTTTTATTGATCTTTCCTACTGGCGTTTTGGGTAGAACATCAACAAAGATCACGCGATCTGGAATTTTGAAATCCGCCAATCCTCGACCTCGCAAGAATCGCTTGATTTCAATAGGCTTGGGATTTTGCGCTCTACACACCAATGCCGCGCAACTGCGCTCACCAAGGTATTCATCCGGGATCGCAATCACCGCCGCATCGTGAATAGAGTCATGAGCAAGAAGGTGATTCTCCACCTCTTCGGCCGCAATTTTTTCACCACCACGATTGATTTGGTCCTTATCCCGCCCCACAACTTGCAAATTGCCGGCTTCAGTCATAACGACGATATCCCCAGTGCGGTAATAACCAAGATCGGTGAAAGAACGCTGATTGTGTTCCGGTGCATGGTAATAACCCTGAATGGTATAAGGACCACGCACGAACAAAATCCCCGCAGTCCCTTTCGGAACCGGATTACCTGCTTCGTCTAGTACCAAAAGCTCATCTGCAGGAGACATAGGACGGCCTTGCGTAGTGACAATTTCTGACTCGGGATCATCCAAACGGGTGTAATTTACCAGCCCTTCAGCCATGCCAAACACTTGTTGCAAAGTACAACCAAGCTCTGGCTTCACTCGTTTTGCCGCCTCTTCACTAAAACGAGCGCCACCGACTTGTAGTACCTGAAGTGACGCAATGTTTTGCTGGGTTCTTGCTGCTTCATCTAGCCATAACAACGCCAATGGAGGGACCAAAGCCGCGACAGTGATTTGGTGTTTTTCAATCAAAGAAAAGGCCGTTTGAGGACTGGCATCTGGCGCTAGTACGACCATGCCACCAGCCATAAAGCAGCCCAACGCACCAGGCGAACTTAATGGGAAATTGTGCGCAGCAGGTAAAACGCATAAGTAACGAGTGCAAGCAGAGAACTGACAAACGTCATTGCTCGCACTAACGCTATAAAGGTAATCAATGTGGGTTCTTGGGATGAGCTTTGGCGTACCCGTTGTCCCACCAGAAAGTTGGAAAAAAGCAAAGTCTTCGGCGACATCAGGTTGAGCATCAACCTCTTCCAAAAACAGTGTGTTTAGCGCTTGAGCACCGGTAGGCATTAAGCCCTCTTCACCAACCCACACTACCGTTTTTAAACTCGGTAAATCTGCGGCCACTTGTTGAGCTATCTCAGCGGTTTTGACGCCCAATTGAGGTGCGGTAATCAATACTTTCGCTTCAGTAAAATGACAAAAGTATCGAATCTCCGAATAGCGATGCGCAGGTAACGCTAAAACGGGTTGAACCCCAATTTTAAGCAAGGCAAAGAAACTCAAATAAAACTCGCCAACGTTGGGCAGATGCAAAACCGCTTTGTCACCGGATTTTAGATTGAGCTTGTGCTGGAACCCGGCAGCAAGTTTGTCAACTTGTTCGACTAACGTTTGGTAAGTCCATTGCTGATCGCCCGCAACCAAAGCTACGCATTCTGAATAACGCTGTGCGCTCGCCTCAAGCATCTCTGGGATGGTTTGCTGCGTCCAAAACCCTGCATCGCGATACTTTTGCGCCATCTCTTGCGGCCATGGGGTAAATCCTGATGCCTTCATGCACGGGCGGTTCATTGAACCACCTCCATGTTCTCACGGATTTCAATACCCAATGCGTTAAGCACGGTTCGCATCTTGTTGCCGGTTTCTTCAAGTTCACTTTGTGGCTCTGAGCCAGCAACAATGCCAGCACCCGCGTAAACGCGAAGACGTTTTTTCTCGACCTCAGCACAACGGATCACGACAACCCATTCTCCATTGCCGCGGGCATCCACCCAGCCAACCAGTCCGGTAAAGTAACCACGGTCAAAAGGCTCTACATTGCTGATAAAATCATAAGCCTGCGCTGTAGGGTAACCGCATACCGCAGGTGTCGGGTGCAATGCACTCGCGAGTTTTAATACGCTGGTATTGGCATCTGAAACCATGCCCTCGATACGAGTCGAAAGGTGTAACATCGCTTTGGTTTCAATCACCGATGGCACCATCGGCACATACAAATTGTGGCACCAAGGTTGGAGCGCTTTCTCGACGGCATCCACAACCACCGCATGCTCGTGAAGATCCTTGCTGCTTTCCATCATCAACTCACCTTGTTGTTGGTTCATTGATTCGTTGTCACTGCGACGACGGGAACCTGCTAGCGGGTTGGAGCAAACATGAGGGCCTTTGCGCGAAACAAGAAGCTCAGGGCTAGAGCCCATTAAATATGCATCGGAATGGCTTCCTCCAATGCGAGTCGAAAAGGTGTAGCCACCGGGATTCTGTTTGAGTAACGTTTTTAGGAAACGAGCGCGGTCAATATCCTCTTCCGTCTCGACTTGCATGGTGCGAGATAAGACGACTTTGTCGAGTTCCACATCCTCTCGACAGCAACTCCTTACGGCTTGTTCAACGCTACGCATGTAATCACTAGGATCGGGAATGGGTTGAATAGAAGATGGATGACAATCCGCTAACCCATCCACATCCGACACTTTATCCGGTCGAATTGGTGATGTCGTAATCAGACGTTCAGGGACAATAAAATGTACTGGGTTGTGTTCAGAAAATGGGATCACACCTACAGCGATAGGGTTTTCATTGCCCTCTTCCTTCGCCGATTCCAATAATTGGCTGATGTGAGTATCTAATTCTGAGAACCTGACTTGTTGGGAAAATTCGGCAGCAATCCCTTGAGTCAATAACGTCACTGTCGGAGAGCTAAAGAAGAACGAAGCATCATCCGTATGGGCATTAAGAAACTCTGTGAGCATAGTGCTGCTTCCCGTTGAGTTACGAAGCATAATCATCTCTCAAACTGTATTAAACATGGCGTTCCAAATGAGATTCCTTCTCATTTAAGAGGTGAGACTACACACACAAAATCATTTATTCAAACACTTTTGATAATAATTATCATTCGTATTATTTACAATTTTATAAATTAATCCCATAGTATTAATATGGGGAAACGCAAATAATTCTTTAGTCTTATCAGTAAAATAGCCTCAAAATGACCCATAAAAAATGGCTGACACCTTATGCTGTCAGCCATTGATTGTTGTGATAGTTCTTACTTAGAAATGCTTATTAGCCATATTACCCGTTATCAGAAAAACCATACTTCTCATCACTCAGCGATCGTATCTCGTTGAAGCGATCTTGCATCTTGCCTCCAATCAAATCGACACGCCTTTGCATCTCATTCACCCATTCACGATCTGCCATCACTTCACGTGGAAATACGGTGGAACGCGCATTCTCACCAAGGTACAGAAACGCATCAAACAGTTCCCCGACTGGGGCATCCATCTTATCCATTGCCGCCAGTTTATAGCGCGCTTTAGGTAATAAATCGATGAATCGAAGTGGCTCAATAGGACTATTCGTCACTTCGAGTAGCGCTGGCGATTTTACATTGTGGAAGGTTTGCACAACTTCGGGCTCTGTCATCGGCCAAATTAAATACGTACTATCAGGAAACGCTTGCTCTAATCGAGTCGCAAGCGGCCAAGCGCTGGCTTGCGTTTTCGCGACATAGTCCTTCGGTGCATTCACCAGATGGAAAGCCCCGAAAATCAACAGTGTTTTTTCATTGTGCTCAATTCGCTCTTGAGCAACTTGGTAAAAGTAATCCGTTTTACTCTGCGCCGCTTGTTTCCAAACTTTTGCATCCGCGACACCATCCCATTCAAAGGGCGCTTCCGCGAGATGCACCTGAATTTTTTTGCCTTCAGGTAACAACAAATTACGCGCCCTGATCGCCTTGAAGAAGTTGATATACGCATCTGGCATCCAAGCCATAAAGTAAATCGAACCACGTAGCACCTCATTCAGCTGTGATTCGCTGACCTCACCGCCTGCCAGATATTTATCCAATACAGGTTGATATTTCGCATTACCAAATTCGACCACAACATGGGTGACTTGGTCAGAGAAAGCATCGGTCGAAACCAGTTCCGTTGCGTAACGTAAAAAAGCGTCATTCCAATGGTAATCGCCAATCCCAACAAAACTGTGTTGCTCGAATGCCTTCAGAATTGCAGCATCAGCGGGCTTAGCTTGCTCAACCACTTGTTCAATTTTTTGCTCCGGCAAATCGACCTTTGCAAAGTGCGGTAAATACTCACACCCTGAGATCCCAACCAACCCTAAAACCAGTACCAAGGGCTTGATTTTCCAGCCTAATGTCTTCATTGAATTCTATACCTCCTTGTTAACATCATGACAACGATAACAAAAATCATTATCATCTATCCAACTTAGATTTCATATTTGTATCGCGAAAGGGAGAAGGTGATGCGTGAAAACCGCTCAGAATTCTACGGCAAACTGTGCTTGGTCACTGGTGCCGGGCAAGGGATTGGCCTAGCATGTACCAAAAGCTTATTAGACCAAGGGGCGCATGTTATTGCTTGTGATGTGACTCAAGCAACATTGGATGAACTACAACAAAACTTGTCGACCAACCAACAACAATGCACCACATTACTTCCGTTTGATCTATCCGATCCACATGCGATCCTCAATGCCTGCCAGAACCTTCAGCAGGATAACCTCATCCCTGAGCTCATCATCACTTGTGCTGGTACATTACACCTCGCCTCTATTCTCGAACTGCCGTACGAAGCGCTCAATAAAACCCTAGATATCAACTTAAAAGGCACCATGCAACTTACCCAACAGCTTGCAAAAATGTTGGTCGAAAACGGCAGAAAAGGCGCGATTGTCGCAGTAGGATCAAATGCCGCAGACACACCACGCATGAAGATGTCCGCCTACTGCACATCTAAAGCTGGCCTGCACATGTGGATGCAATGTTTGGGATTAGAACTGGCAGAGCATGGCATTCGCTGCAATATTGTTAGCCCCGGTTCAACCAGAACACCAATGCAAGAGCAAATGTGGAATGAATCTTATGGCGAGCGAGAAACGGTTCAAGGCAACTTAGCGTCGCATCGAATTGGCATTCCGTTAAACAAGATTGCCGAAACCAAAGACATCACCAATGCGATTGAATTTTTGCTCAGTGATAAATCTGGCCATATCACTATGCATGATTTGAGAGTGGATGGCGGAGCAACCTTCTGATCCCCCGCCAAAATATCGGAAAGTTTAACCGTAAAATTTGGGGTGCATGCCCTTCTCTAACTTGCGCCTCACTTTATAGGACACATCAGCTAATGTGATTTTGCCTGAGTTCTTGCGGTCAATCCCCGCGTTTTGGCGATAAGCGATCGAGCCTTTCTTGAAAAGCACATGTGTTGGCGGTTGGCCGATTGCAGCAGGATAAAAGATCGCCATATACACATCCTCAAGACACGCCATGTCATTTCGATATGGCATAAAGTACGCTTTGACATAATCCAGCTGATCCAGAGCACTCATTTTGGCCAACTTCTTTGTGCTTGTTCCTAGAGCTTCTGCGGTTAAAGGCATAAATTGAATTAACCCTGTCGCACCGCTTCCCGATCCATTTTTAATACTTGGGCTAAATGTCTCTGCTGTTTCAAATGCCATGCAAGCCATCAAATGATTAGGATCTATATTGAGCTCTTTAGAAATGTCGTTAACCTTGATTTTGAACTCTACCGAGACGCGATTTCCCCAAGCAAGGGCATCGGTAGTTGGAACCGATAAAGACGCTGAAGAAACATCACTTTTTTTAAGGAATAAAGATGAAGGTGAAAAAATGTTCAGGCTTTTAGAATTATTATCTATCAACCTGTTTTGAAAGGAAAAAACCTTATCTTTTTTGTGCTTAAGATTTTCAATTTTTAATAGCTGATACAATCGCTTAGAAACCGTTTTCACGATACAACCACATTTGGAAAACATGTCCCAAACTGTAATCCATTTCTCACTCTTTTAATATCAGTATCAGTTATGATGCACAAAAATGTGAGGCAGATCTGTGAGCTTTATAAGAAATGGAAAATTTATAAATAAGACTGTTTGAAAAGTATACTCAGCGTTTTTCTGTACGTTGAAAACAATGAGAAATTTGTGGTGTATTCTCGCTAGGTTGGATGGTAAACCACTGAGTGACAATACGACCTTGATCTTGTCGGAGCTGCACTAATACTGCATCACGTTCGTAAACTTGAACACCATGGATGTTAGTTAAGTTGCCATTTGAATAAGACTCAAACAACACATCTAATGCGGGTCCTCGCCTATTCAATTTACACTTTATCCTTTCATCAGTTTGAACGCCTAAACTACGAAATGTGCACTCTTCATCTTGTACCTGAAGTTCATATTCAATCCACACAAACGGCCCTGCGTTACTTTGCCCAAAATCGACATCACAATGAAAAATCCCATTCCAATTAGGAGTGACAAAGGCCACCGCCGCTACGAATCCGATTGTGCTAATTATCATACTCTCTCACTTCTCTGGCTAAAAATGAGAGAGTATTTCAACCCAAATATCGCTGCACTTAACAATAACAAAACTTCGAGTGATACCCAGTTACCACTCTGCAATACAAAGACGGCTTTTCACACCACGAATCTGTAATCCCATCGCCTCAAATACATGCTCAAAATCTTGGCAGGAAGCAGGTACATTCGGTAAAGACAGCGACGCTTCTGTAAAGAATGACCGACTCAGGGTTTCTGATTCTCCCCACGCCAGTTCCCACCAATCCAAGAAGCGTTGTTTAGACGCATTCAATCGATACACCGCGGGCAGTCGATCGCGCTTGTTGAGGTTTTCAGTTTTAGATGTTGGCAGCAGATTCCATTTATCGTTGTTCGGCCAATAAGCGAAGGGCAAGCAGTGATCAACATGGTACTCATTACGCAACTTACTCCCACTCCATACACTGATGATCTCAGATTGACTCGAACGCAACTGCTCTACCCTTTTGCGTACTGCGCGAGTGTCGTGGTCTTTATCAATCCAAACCAAGCAATCATGATAGGTTTGAAGGGCAATGCCTCGGTCTTGGTTTGAGCTAAACCGCTGCATTTCAAGAATCCACTGATTGACCACCAGCGGCTCAATCCATGAATGATAAAGCCTAAAGCAGTCCCACAAGCTCTCATCCAAAATAAATTTGCCATAGCTTTCAAGGAACTCCCCATCAACAACGATAGTACCTTTATGCTTTTTGGAAGAACGTACCATTTCAAAATATGGATTCGATTTGTCACCTTGGTATGTATAGGTAACTGGTCCATCTTTAATGGTTTTCAAACTGTCTTTGACAGCTTTATCTAAAGCGACGGCATCGTCACCAACAAATATGGTACCAATTGCTAAATCATCCGGACTTAAATGAGAAAGCTTGTCCCAACCATCAGGCTTAATGAAACCGAGTCCTTTTGATGCATTAGAGTTCTGCTGGATGTTTTCTTTATCAATGAGGCGTTTAAACTGACGAATCCAATACAGACCAACTAAACCAAGAGGGATCGCAACTTTACCATCAGTACGATCAATAACGGCTCCGGAATGAGCATCTGCAATTCGCAATAAGGTTCGCAGCAAAGCCAATTTGTAAGTGGCCGACTTAGAGTCGTTCACGATGATATGACGAACCTTGTTGAGATCACCGGAACCATCATCGGGAAGTGACATGACAACCGTCTGCCAATGAACATCATCACGCTTTAGTTGGTCGTCACTGTCCGAGACATGCCTTACCATAAGCGCACTGTTCTTTGCCAGTTGTTCTAACTCTTGAACGGAGACAGGATAAGCTTTGCGCCCATCAGTAAACTCTCCATGGCGAAGGCTTATGACCAAGCGGCCATTAGGCGCAAGCAGATTAGAGAGTTTACGGAAAGCACGCTCACGATGAGAAGTCGCAAGATGCATCCAAACCGCACTCACCAATATCAGATCAAAGCGAAGTCCCAAGTTGGTGGTTTTCTCAAGAGCAGGCAAGGCATCATCAAGCCAAGTAACCAAATTACCCGTCTTAACTTTACCAAGCTCTAGTAGAGATGCCGCTGGTTCAAGAGCAATCACCTCACAGCCTTGTTCCATCATCCATTTTGCATCTCGCCCAGACCCCGCTCCCACATCCAAGATCCGATCGCCTGCATGAGGCCAAAAAGCCTGCCAGCTCGCATGAACGTTCTCAAACGTCGTCGAGTTGTATTGCTCCGCTAATAAGCTCGCATTTTGGTTATAGAAATTGAAGGTAGAGGACATAAAGGTAAGACTGCAATTGAACTGAACACATAGTAAGTGCTATTGATTGCAAAGACTAGAAGGTAGTGCAAAAGTTGTAGGAAACGTTGCGTTGGAGGTACTGTTGCCTAAAACAACAAAGCCCCGAAAACTCATAAAGTTATCGGGGCTTTGGTATTAAATTACTATCACTCAGTTTCGGCTCTGAGCCTTAACGCTCTTCGCTTCTTACCAGTTCCGCTAATGTAGATAAGCGTTGCTCGCTTTGTTTGACGTATGGGTTTGCTTCATCCCATGCGTAACCGGCGAGGATCGCGCTGATCATTTGTTTGATACGTGGATTCGGTTCTTGGTAGAAGATGACATCTTGTAGCTTACCGTTGTACCAACCTTCTACATAGGTGCGGAAGGTGTTCACTCCAACCATCAGGCGATCGGCGTAGTCTGCTTGCCAATCCACGGCTTCACTGTTGAGCTGGCGCTCAATACAGTCTGCGGCAAATTGAGCTGACTTCATCGCGATGGTCACGCCAGATGAAAAGACAGGATCAAGGAATTCACCGGCATTGCCAAGCAACGCATAGTGCGATGTTGCAAGGTGTTTTACATTGGCCGAGTATCCACCGAGCTCACCGGCTGGGTTCGGGTAGTTGGCTTGATTAAGCAACTCAGCCAAACCAGGCTCTTCACTTGCTAGCTGTTTAATGGCTGCGATTTTGTCTTCTGGGTAGTTTTCAAAAAACGCTGGCTCACCGACCACACCAAATGAACAGGTGCCGTTGGAGAATGGGATCAACCAATACCAAACATCGTGGTTATCTGGATGCACAGAGATCAGGATCTTGTTGCGATCGTATTCGATGTTCTCGGCAGTGATATTGTCTTCAATGTGGGTAAAGATCGCCTTTCTTGGTGGCAAGCAAGACGGCTCTTCCAGCTCTAACAATCTTGGAAGCACACGCCCAAAGCCGCTGGCGTCTAATACGTAATCGGCTTCAATTTGATACGCTAATTCGTTTTCATCGATAACAGAAAGAACCGACTTTGAGCCTTCAAATTCGATGCTTTTCAGTTCGTGCTGGTAACGAATTTCAACCCCTTGCTGCGCGGCACTGTCTGCCAGTACTTTATCGAAGTGCCCACGCTGGACTTGGTAGGTTGTACCCGGACCTAAGGTGAACTTATCGGTAAAATCAAATTGGGTGTAAACGCCGTTGCGACGAAATGCAGCCCCGTCTTTGTATTGGAAACCAGTTTGGTTGACTGCCTCTAACATGCCTGCTTGCTCTACAACTTCCATGCACGCTGGAAGTAGGCTTTCACCAATAGAGAAACGTGGAAAGGTGGCTTTTTCAATCACAACAACATCGATATCTCGTGCGTTGAGCAATGCTGATACGGTAGAACCTGACGGGCCCGCACCAATAACGACGACTTGCTTTTGCTCTGTTTTCATTCTGTTTTCTAGTTTGCTTGTAGTTTTAATAATGTGTGACCAAGGCCAATGTTGTCTGTTCTTTCTGCCACGGTTAAGCCTGCAGCTTCGACAATCTCTAGGAAGTCATCACTACGGTAGAAGCGGCTGTTACCATTTGCAAGGCAAGTAAAGTACAGCGACGTGGCATTCAAACTGTAAGAGGCACCCGCGTATTTTTGCGCGTCCCAGAACAATTCTAGAATGTATACGGTATCGCCTTGTCGTAGTTGTGCTTTGACTTTCTTTAAAATATTGAGAATTTCGATTGGAGAGAAACAATCGAGGAACTGGCTCATCCACCAAGTGTCGGCATGCTCAGGCAAGGTTTGAGCTTTGTCCAGCATGTTAGCAGGGAATGGTTTGATGCGATCACTTAGCTGGTTATCCGCTGCGTTCGACATCGCCACTTCAAGCTGCTGTGGTAAATCGACAATCGTCACTTGAACGTCTGAATTGTGGTTACAACACTGCATCGCCCACTTACCCGTGTTACCACCGATATCGACAATGTGGCTTGGTTTGTTGGCAAACACTTCTTTTAGTAGCAATGGGAAGGAACGGTCTGAGTAGAAATGATCAAACTTGAACCAGCTCTGCTTCGCTTGCTCTGGTAGAGTCGATAGCCCTTGGTAAATGGTTTCCCAATCACCCAGTTCTTTTAAGCCTGACGGTTTGCCCTCTTTGATCGCATCGGTTAGGTGCATCATTGCGGCATAACAAACGTCCGCTGTGAAATCCATGTTGGCTTGCGTCATGCCATCATAAAGCAAATAGAAGCCAAGGTTTGCCAATGAGTAGTTAGGTTTTTCCCACAGCACGATATGCGCGCTAATGGCCATGTCTAACAGCACTTTGACGCCATATTCAGATACGCCTGTTTTCTCTGCGATCTCTACGGCATTCATGCCTTTTGAGCCCGCACTATCCAACGCAGCTAAAATGCCAAGATCTCGAAGTGTTCTCGCGGTCTGGAAAACAATAGGGGCGAAAGATAATTTTTGAGCTTCTGTTTTTGCTTCAAAAGCGTTGAATGGATCAATATTTTGATTTAACACGAAAAAACCTAACTACTATTAATAAAATTATTGTTGAGACTCAGCACCTAAAAGTGCGATGGCTCTCTGAATATCAACATTCAGGTTGTTAACCCAACGATTGTAATTACGGTGAATTTTGCCATCACCCGCTTTTAGATTTACTGAGTTGAGATAAATAATTGAATAATATTTGTTGTTATATGGAATTTTTACTTCAGCAAAATGGCTACGAACGTGAATTTTGGCAATTAATACACCTGGGCTCACTTCTTCTATCGTCCAACCACGATTTGTTGCCGATTGCACAATCGCAGCTTTTACTTGTTTATTTTGAAGATCATAAGCAACTGGAGTATCCTCCACATTCATTACAGGTTGTACTCTTCCACAACCGACAAGAAGCACTGTTAATAACACAGAGATAAGCAGCTTTAAGCGAGACATGGTCGTTTCCTTTTATTGTGACTCTGGTGAAACCCAGATTCTATCGAGCTGTAAAATAAACAATTAAAACAAATATGCCAAACTCGAAGATCAAAATTTCGTTTAATATCGATGCATTATCCGCCAATTCATTGGGTTTAAATCAACCAGAAGAATGGGAGCAGTGGGCATCGGACTGTATATGGCCTAAAGAAGGCAAATTACACGTCGCAGATATCCCACCAATGATGCGCCGACGTATGAGCGCATTAAGCAAACTTGCGGTACAAACCGCGATTGGTTTACTCAAACAGTATGATGTGGATTACTTGGTGTTTGCGAGTCGCCATGGTGAGTTACATCGCAGCGCAGCGTTGATTGAAGACATTATCCAAGGTGAAGAAGCTTCCCCAATGGCGTTTTCTCAGTCGGTGCACAATACCGCAGCGGGCTTGGCAACCATTGCGACTAAGCAACCTATCCCATTGACGTCGATTGCGGCATCAGAGAACACTTTTCAAAGCGCATTGATTGAAGCGTGGTTGTTTCTCGCAGAGAACCCAGACAAAAAAGTAGTGTTTATCGACTTTGATGAACCCTTGCCTGATGCTTACTCGGAGTTTGAGACCCAGCAATATCAAGGTTATGCTGTCGGTATGGTGTTGTCTGCTGGTGACGATTTTAAGATAGAGCAAGTCGCAACAAAAAGAAGCGGAGACACGTCCCAACTTTGCCCGCTTCCACAAGGATTAGCTTTCTTAAAACACTATCTTTGTGAAGATCCAAGCTGGTTGATTCATTCGCCACAGCAAACGTGGGAATGGCATCGTCGATGAGGGTTTTGAATCAATATTGGCGTGTCTTTGCTACTGGCTTTTGTTTTTCCGTATTTGGGCTTGGCGGTCTAGTACTCAGTTTTATCGTCATTCCACTCATTGGTTTAACCACCTCCGATCAAACCGCCAAGGAATATAAAGTCCAAGGTGCGATACAGTTTGCTTTTAATACCTTCTGTAAATTGATGAAATTTACTGGCGCAATCGATTATAAGATCATCGGCACAGATATTATTCAACAAGATCAAAATTGCCTTATTGTTGCCAACCACCCAAGTTTAATTGATTACGTTCTTATCGCATCTCAATTAAAGCGCTGCGATTGTTTAGTAAAGTCAGCGATTTGGGCCAACCCATTTATGAAACACATTGTGAAAGCTGCGGGTTATATTCCTAATGAAGCTCCTGATGATTTATTAACAATGTGTGAAGAACGTTTTGATAATGGCAATGTATTGCTCATTTTTCCGGAAGGCACAAGAACCACTCCTGGGGTAAAATCAAAATTACAGCGTGGTGCTGCACAAATAGCAGTAAGAACGCAGCGAGATTTAAGAGTTGTACATATTACGGTGACGCCTAGCTTCTTAACAAAAGAGAAAAAGTGGTATCAAGTTCCGTCGACAAAACCCTTTTTCAAAGTGGAAGTGAAGGATAAAGTTGAGATTGAGCCTTTTATAAAGCAAACTACGTCCCCAACAATAGCGGCTCGTCGCTTACAGCAGCATTTAGCTGATACTATTTTTCCAGAATTATAAGCAGGTCCCAGTGGAACAATTACACAACAATATCAAGCAACTTATTATTGACGCATTGAACCTAGAAGATTTAACCGTCGACGATATTGAAACCGAAGCGCCGCTGTTTGGTGATGGTCTAGGCTTGGATTCTATTGATGCACTTGAGCTTGGCTTAGCGATTAAAAAGCAATACAACATTGTCATTGATGCTGACGATTCAAATACACGTGAGCACTTTGCTTCAGTAGCTAACCTTGCGAAGTACATTTCTTCTCAAACTTCTTCCCAAGATAATGAATAGTTTTTAGGTATATTCATGACAGATGTAAATAAAGATCAAGTATTTGAACAAGTTAAAGATGCACTGGTAGAACTGTTTGAAATCGACGCTGCGGATATCCAGCCAGAAGCACACCTTTACACCGATCTCGACCTAGACAGCATTGACGCGGTAGACCTTGTGGTTCACCTGCAAAATGTCACTGGTAAGAAAATCAAGCCAGCTGAATTCAGCACCGTTCGTACGGTGGATGACGTGGTAACGGCTGTCGCTGAACTTCTTAAGGAAAGTTAATGCGCCAATTGCTGACTGGTCTGTCTGCAATTGTCCTGTTTGCCTACCCTTTTGCTGTTTACTTCGGCATTGATCGATTTGGCTTAAACCTCGTTGGGGGCTTGTTAATTGCAGCGTTGCTCTTGCGATTATTGGTTGCAAACAAGACCCCACTGAAAGAATTTAAGTTTCTTGCTTTCACCACTGGCATTGTTGGTATCGTTCTGGTCACCCTTGGGGTTGTATTTAAGCAACACGGGTGGCTAAAGTTCTATCCTGTCGTGGTGAACCTTTGCATGCTTGGGGTGTTCGCCCTCAGCTTAAGACAGCCTCAAACCATCATTGAGCGATTGGCGCGGCTTCAAGAACCAGACTTGCCTGAAAGCGGCGTACTCTACACACGTAAAGTCACTCTGGTGTGGTGCGCATTTTTTATTATGAATGCGGCAACTGCACTGTATACCTGCTTTGAATCCATCGAGATTTGGACGTTATACAACGGCCTGATCAGCTACCTACTTGCAGGCAGTTTATTTGCCGGTGAATGGATAGTGCGCCAATTTGTACGAAAGGAACACTAGATCGTATGAACACCCGTTCTTCTGACTTCTCTTCTATTGCCATGTTAATGCGCGCTCAACGTCCTGAACCATCGGTCGTCGCCTTCGAGTCCGCTCAAGAAAAAACATGGGATGAATTTCAGCGCAGTGTTTCCGCTCTTAAAAGACAACTCGACGCCAATCCATCGCTGCGTATTGCTCTTTGTTTTGCCAATAGCTACCTGTTTGCCATCAGTTTTCTTGCTTGTTGCCATGCCAATAAAGCCATCGTTTTACCAGGAAACTACCAACCAGAAGCATTAAAAGAACTTGATGAACATTACGACCTCGTCCTTCATGATGCTGACGTTTCGGTACCTGACAGCTTGACCACACGATGCGTGACGGAAGAAGCAGATGACCGCTCGATAGAGTGGCACTCGCTTAACGCCAGCGCTCTGAGCATCACTTTGTTTACGTCCGGTTCTAGCGGTAAACCTAAAGCCATCGCGAAAACACTTAAACAACTGGATGTCGAAATTGCGATTCTTCAATCCTTATGGGGAGAGAAAATCGCTGGCTGTCAGATTGAAAGTACGGTCTCTCATCAGCATATTTATGGCTTACTTTTCCGTGTGCTTTGGCCACTTTGTGCTGGTCGCGCTTTTGCTACCCACAATCTGGAGTTTCCAGAGCAAATTGTGAATCATGCCACCAGCAATACCGCTTTAATTAGCAGCCCTGCTCTGCTCAAGCGTCTCACCGAGGAGCATAAACCGACGGCATTGCGCTGCGTTTTCTCCTCTGGTGGCCCATTACCGAATGACGCCGCACAACACAGTGCTGAGATTTTTGGTGACTACCCAGTCGAAGTATTTGGTAGTACAGAAACTGGCGGTATTGCTTATCGTCAACAACTTACTGCGACACAACCTTGGACGCTGTTCCCTGGAGTTGAAGCGGCATTAAACCATGAAAATTGTTTAAAGCTTCGCTCACCGCACATCGATGAAAACGCTTGGTATCAAACCGCAGATGAATGCTATTTCCATGATAGTATTTCTTTCGAATTACGCGGCCGCACAGACCGAATCGTTAAGGTCGAAGAAAAACGTGTGTCTTTGGTTGAAGTAGAAAAACGTTTAGAACAGCTGCCTTGGATTAAGGAAAGTGCTGTTATTCCTATGGAGCAAGCAGGACGATTGTCGCTTTTTGCTGTCATAGTATTGAACGAGCAAGGCCAGCAGACATTAAGTGAACTGGGCAAAGGCAAGTTTTGGCTTGCACTGAGAAAAGCGCTACGTAACTGGTTAGAGCCGATTGCGATACCACGCAAATTCCGAGTGCTGGATGAAGTACCACTTAACAGCCAAGGTAAGCGACAAGTCGCTGAAATAGAAAAACTATTCCAAGAATAATTAAGCATCGAACATGGACAAAAGAAAACCAACGCTCAAGAACATAGACGTGTTAGATAAGACAGCGACCATTGAGATGCTTGTCGACGCTGACATCATGGATTTCCAAGGGCACTTTACGCATTTCCCCCTACTGCCGGGCGTAACTCAAATCGATTGGGCGCTATTTTATGCCGTCGAATACCTCAATACGCCTGCAGTATTTAAAGGGATGGAAGTGATCAAATTCCAAGAACCTATCCTGCCAGATATGCAGGTTAGCTTATCGCTGTCTTGGGATTCAGAACGTGAAAAACTGGCGTTCAAATATACTTCTCAACCCGCTGAACAGACGATTGTTCACTCATCTGGCAAAATGAAATTGGGTAGCTAGTGTGAGCGGCGCAAACTCCTATCAACCGTGCTTTCTGATCCCTTGCTATAACCATGGTAGCACCATCGCTGCCGTTGTAGATTCTCTCGCGTCATTTTCCGTGCCCATTTTGATCGTGGATGACGGCAGTGAAGAGGCGACAAAACAAACACTGGATGCGTTAGCAAACGAAGAGAAAATCACCTTAATTCGTCTGACCGAAAACCAAGGGAAAGGCGGAGCGGTAATGGCTGGTATTCAACAAGCCTACGCGAACGGCTTTAGTCACGCGATTCAAATCGACGCCGACGGTCAACATGATCTTGATGCTCTACCTAATCTGCTTCAAGCTTCACAAGATAAGCCAGATAACTTGATTTCAGGTCAACCGATTTACGACGACAGCGTACCAAAATCGCGTCTATATGGCCGATACGCGACCCATATCTGGGTATGGATTGAAACCTTGTCTCTGTCGATTAAAGACAGCATGTGCGGCTTTCGTGCTTATCCTCTCGAAGCTACGGCCAACGTCCTCAAGAAGAATAAGATTGGTAAACGCATGGACTTCGATATCGAGATCCTTGTTCGCATGTATTGGGATGGCACTGATATCGACTTTGTTCCGACTCGGGTGATTTACCCTGAAGGCGGTATTTCCCACTTTGACGCATTGTGGGACAACGTCAAAATCAGTTGGATGCATACTCGCTTGTTCTTTGGCATGTTGCCACGCATTCCATCTTTGTTAGCTCGAAAACGTCAATCTAAAGACATCGAACAAAAGCACAATCAAAGCGATGCGCATTGGTCGAAACGCAAAGAGCAAGGCACCGTTTTAGGCATCAAGACGCTTCTGGCGATCTACCGTCTGTTTGGCCGCAAAGCGTTCGACTTCATCCTGAAGTTAGTGATGCGCTATTACCACCTTACTGGTAAGTCTTCACGTCAAGCATCTGAGCTTTATCTCAACCAATTACAGACTTACGCGAAACAGCAAAGTTTAGTGTTACCACAGCCACTCGATAGCTATCATCATCTTTTGTCATTTGGCCGCACCATGCTGGATAAGCTGGCCGCGTGGCAAGGTGACTTTGACGTGAGTAATCTCACCATTCATGGTCAGCACCACTTCGAAGCAATGGCAGAGAAACAACAAGGTGTGGTCATTCTGGGCTCACACCTAGGCAACATAGAACTGTGCCGCGCACTTGGTCGTCGCCATTCTCATGTCAAAATTAATGCTTTGGTGTTCACCGAACACGCTGAGCAGTTCAATGCGGTCATGAAAGCCGTAAACCCGAGCTCAGAACTCAACGTGATTCAAGTCAGCTCAATGGGACCAGACACCGCCATTTTGCTACAACAAAAAATTGAGCAAGGTGAATGGGTTGTGATTGTGGGAGATCGCACTTCAACCAGCGTTGAAAGCCGTGTGGTTTGGGCAGACTTTTTAGGTAAACCCGCCCCCTTCCCTCAAGGCCCATTTATGTTGGCCTCGGTACTGAAAGCGCCGGTTTATTTGCTGTTTGGCCTACGAGACGACAATGCCATCACCCCGCACTTCAATGTGTACTTCGAACATTTTAGTGACCAAATCGTCCTACCACGCAAAACGCGCCAAGCAGCGTTAGATACTGTGGTACAGCAATACGCGCAACGATTGGAACACCATACTCTGCAAGCACCGTTGCAGTGGTATAACTTTTTCAACTTCTGGACTTTAAGTAATCAGCAACATGACAACGAACACTAATCAAAACATTACCTTCGGCGCACAAGCTCTTTCTATCGAAGATGTGGTTGCGATTGCACAAGGCGCAAACGCAAGCATGAATGCGTCACCAGAATTTACGTCCAAGATCGATCGTGGCGTCGCTTTTCTAGAGAAATTGCTGAAAGAAGAAGGCGTCATTTACGGCGTGACCACAGGTTACGGTGACTCGTGTACCGTCGCGATTCCACCAGCATTGGTTGATGAGTTACCGCTGCACTTAACTCGCTTTCATGGTTGTGGCTTAGGTGAAATCCTTTCTCACGAGCAAGCAAGAGCCGTTCTTGCGACGCGTCTGTGTTCATTATCGCAAGGTGTATCGGGTGTTTCTCACGATCTACTTAACCAGATCGTAAACCTAATCAACCATGATGTTGCTCCACGTATTCCGCAAGAAGGCTCCGTAGGCGCAAGCGGTGACCTAACACCGCTTTCTTACCTTGCTGCAGCATTGATTGGTGAACGCGATGTGCTTTACAAAGGTGAAGTACGTCCAACCCAAGAAGTGTTTGCCGAATTAGGTATTCACCCAATTACGCTTAAGCCAAAAGAAGGGTTGGCGCTGATGAATGGCACATCGGTCATGACAGCGCTGGCTTGTATCGCTTATAAACGCGCAGAATATCTTGCGCAGTTGTGTACCAAGATAACGGCAATGGTATCGGTGGGCATGCAAGGGAATGATTTCCACTTTGATGAAGCCTTGTTCGCCGTGAAGCCGCACCCAGGCCAACAACAAGTTGCCGCTTGGCTACGTAACGACCTTAAAGCCGAGCGCCCACCACGCAATAGCGACCGCCTTCAAGACCGTTACTCTCTGCGTTGTGCTCCGCATGTGATTGGTATGGTGCAAGATTCTCTGCCTTGGTTACGTCAGTTGATCGAAAACGAACTCAACAGTGCTAACGACAACCCAATCATTGATGGTGACAACGAACGTGTGCTGCATGGCGGTCACTTCTATGGCGGCCACATCGCAATGGCCATGGATACCTTAAAAGCGAACATTGCTAACCTTGCTGATTTGTTGGATCGTCAAATGGCACAGCTGATGGATTACAAGTTCAACAACGGCCTTCCGTTTAACCTGACCGGCGCAGAGGGTGAACGTAAACCAATCAACCACGGTTTCAAAGCAGTTCAAATCGGCATCTCCGCATGGACAGCAGAGGCGTTGAAACACACCATGCCTGCGAGCGTGTTCTCTCGTTCGACAGAGTGCCACAACCAAGACAAAGTCAGCATGGGCACCATTGCTGCACGCGATTGTATGCGTGTACTGGAACTAACCGAACAAGTTGCAGCCGCGTCATTGCTGGCAAGTGTACAAGCGGTAGAAATTCGTCGTCGCCATAACGAGCTTGATGAGCACCACATGAGCAGTAACTTGAAGATGATTCGCGATGCGGTACTGGAAGAGTTTGAGTTTGTTGTCGAAGATCGTCCTTTAGAGCATGATCTGCGTAACTTCATTGCTAAAATTCAGCAACGTCAATGGTCGTTGTACGCGGAGGCGTAATGCAAGAACAAGTCCTTTACCCTTTGGAAACTGAGGTGACGATGATCACCTCATTTCAAGATGCAGATCCAATGGGTGTGATTTATCACGGAAACTTCTTTCGCTATTTTGAAGAGGCACGTCGTGTCCTAATGGAAAAGATTGAATACAGCTACCGCGATATGAATGAGTCTGGCTACATGTGGCCAATCATTGATACGCGCGTGAAGTACGTAAAAGCGATTCCGTTCAATCATGAAATTCGTATTACCGCAAAGCTGACAGAATGGGAGAACCGCTTGCGCGTCGACTACGTGATCTACGATGCCAACACTGACCAACGTATGTGTAAAGCGCACACGACCCAAGTCGCGGTATCGATTGAGAAACAAGAGATGTGCTTTGCTTCACCTGCCGTATTCATGGACAAAATTGAACAATGGCACAAGCATGGGAGCCTTGCTTAATGCGCAAATGGTTATGCTCTTTATTGATGCTGTTCTCTGTTTCTGCTTGGGCTCAAGTGACTGATTTAGAATCCCTTCAACAGCAGTTATCTCAGAACGAGATAGTACGTGGTGACTTTAAACAAAGCCGCCACCTTGAAATGTTCAATCAACCGCTAACATCAACCGGTAAATTTACGCTCAGTAAATCGCATGGCTTATTGTGGCAACAACAAGTGCCATTTGCTGTGAACTTAGTGCTTACTCAAAACAAGTTGCGTCAAACGTTTGGGGATCAAGTTTCAAAGATCATTACGGCCCAAGAAAACCCAATGGCGTTTTACTTCAGCCATGTGTTTCTTTCGGTATTCCATGGCGATACAGCAGCACTAAAAGCGCAATTTACGCTTAATTTCTCTGCTCAAGAAAACGGTAAATGGCAACTGGCTCTAACGCCTAAACAAGCGCCCCTCAATGCGGTATTTAAAGTGATTACCCTTTCTGGTGAACAACATATCGACCAATTAATGCTAGAAGAACTGCGTGGTGACAAAACAGAAATCGAGTTCACTCAACAGACTTCACTACCACTGGAAATGACGGATGCTGAAAAGGCTCAATTTGACTTCTAAATTCCGGTTAGGTTCGCACTCACTGGCTTTGGTTTGGTTGGGGATTGTAGTGCTTGCAAGTTCGCTGTTGCTGACGCAATGGCTTGGTAGCGAGCACTCACCAATTGAAACTAACATTCTGAAGCTATTGCCAGAAAATCAGCAAAACCCAATTGCTGAGCAAGCCTTCGACGCGGTTTCTAGCAGCATGAGTGATAAGGTTATTTTTGTTTTGTCGGCGCCAGATAAAGCCAAACTTTTTCAGGCTGCGGCAGCATTTGAGCAAGGCTTACAACAAACTCAGCACTTTACTGAAGTTGTCGGCAAAATCTCACCAGACAAGCAAAAAGCATGGGCAAGTTACTATTTCAAGCATCGCTTTCAGCAGCTCACTCCTGAACAACGCGTACGATTAACAACAAATCCTCAAGCGCAAGTTCAGCATGTGATTCAATCTCTCTACAATCCCTTTTCTGGCGTGACTGGACAAGAGTTACAAACCGACCCGTTCTTACTCTTCCGTGATTATTTAGGTCAGGTAACTCAACAAACCTCAGCGTTTCATTTAGAAAATGGGTATTTGTTTACCGAGAAGAACGGCCAACCTTATTTGTTGATCACGGCGACATTAGGTGGCTCACCTTACGCATTATCAACCCAATTGGCGGTGCCTGAAATTGACCAATTGGAACACGCCATTACTAACAAATATGGCGTACAGACGGCACATACTGGCGTGCTGTTTTATGCCGATTTTGGAACTCAAAGCGCGAAGTCAGAAATCAGTACCATCGGCGTATTCTCTCTGCTAGGAATTGTGGTGCTGTTTCTTGTCGTCTTCCGTAGTGTAACGCCATTGGCTTTAGCACTATTGTCTATCTCGGTTGGACTTGCCGTCGCACTAAGTATCACGACATGGATTTTTGGCAGAGTTCACCTGTTTAGCTTGGTTTTTGGCGCGAGTCTGATTGGCGTTTCCATTGACTACGCTTTCCATTATCTAACAGAACGATTAGCCGCTGGTAATCAATGGGACAGCCGCTTGGGGCTGAAACACATCTTTGCTGCAATCACACTTGGGCTTGTCACCAGTTTGATTGGCTATTTAGGTATGCTGGTCGCGCCTTTTCCCGGACTGCAGCAGTTGGCTCTGTTCTCATCGATTGGTTTGATTGCCGCCTATGCGACCGTCGTGGCTTGGTATCCGATATTGGCGACACAGCCCTCTCAATCGGCCGCAATTTTACCGGGTAAGCGCTTGCTCTCAGTTTGGTTAAACTTATGGCAGCGCCCTGCTTTCAAATTCGGTTTGCCTGTGTTGTGTTTAGCCATCAGCGGATACTATCTTGCTCAACTCAAATACGATGATGATATTCGCCAACTGCAAGCCATGCCAGCGACGTTAAAGCAACAAGAAGCCTTGATAACACAAGTTAGCGGCATGCAGGCATCACAACAAATGTTGGTCGTTACTGCTGACTCAGATGAAGCCTTAATGCAGCGCTTGGAAAGCCTTGAGCTGATTTTAGTTAACTGGCAAAAAGAGCGCCTTATCAAAGGCCATCAGAGTTTGGCTCAATACTTAGGTTCGAATCAGCGCCAACAACAAGATTTCAGCTTAATCAGCCACTTGTACCAAACTCAGGGGCCAGCATTAGCAGCAGGATTACAACTGACTAAAGTGCCAGAGTTACAAGCTGAATTTGCACCGATCACCCTAGCACAGTACCTCAGTAACCCGGTATCAGAACCGATTCGCTTTCTGCATTTAGGTGAGATTGAAGGTAAATCAGCCGCCGTGATTACACTGAATGAAGTTAAGAATCTCGGTCTGGTGCAAGCGTTCGCTCAATCACAAGCTGACGTGACTTACCTAAACAAAGCAGAAGAAATTTCTACCCTGTTTGGTGAATACCGAATCAAAATCATGGAGCTATTACTGGCAGCGACAGCCTTAATTTTTGCGGTATTAGTCAAACGCTACGGCTTTAAACACGCTTGGCGAATCTTGTTACCGTCTGCCATTGCTTGTGCTGGGGGCCTGGCAGCAGCCGTGGCAGCGGGTTCAACGCTCAATCTGTTTAACTTACTTGGCCTGATTTTGATTCTTGGTATTGGTATCGACTACACCTTGTTCTTTGCCGAGAAGGCTCGCAGTCTCAGCACCTTGCTTGCAATTACGTTGTCAGCCATTACCACGGTCTTATCTTTTGGTCTGCTCTCGTTGAGCCAAACGCATGCCATCCATAGCTTTGGTATCACGGTATTAAGCGGTATTTTTATCGCGTGGCTGCTCTCTCCTATCGCCATCATGACGGAAGATAAATCACAATGAAGTTCAGAACGATGAAGCCCATAACGATGAAGATAACCACGACGCTCCGAGTTGCTGTTGGCCTCACGCTAAGCATTCTGCTCAGTGCGTGTAGCTTAGTTCCTCAGCAATCAACGCCAACGGTGGAAATAGCCAAAGGCACCCAAGTCTCTCTTCCAGCCCCGAGCGCACTAGGCTACCAGCTCACAGCAAGCCAATTGATCACCGCGACTTGGTCGATTGATGGCAAAGAGAAGCAAGAACAATTACCCGTACAACTGCAAGTCAGCGACGCTGATGTGGTCTTGGCTGGTTTTTCCTCATGGGGAACTCGCGTCTTGTCACTGCAATACGATGGCACGCAAATCAATACTGAAATTTTAAACGGGCTACAAGGCACCTTACCGGAACCAGAGCAGGTACTATTCAATCTAATGATCACGCTGTGGCCGAGTTCCGCTTGGGAAGCGCCGCTAAATAAGGTAAGGTGGCGAATGATTGATGATGGATATTCCCGAACCGTATTTGATAGCGACGGTGAAAAGGTCATAGAGATACGCTATGCAAACGCTGACAAGTTAAAAGGTCAGATTGATTTTCACCACCTCAAACATGGGTTTTCAATCTCCATTCAAACACTGCAATATCAATTAAACTAGAACGACCTTAGTAAATCTATATGCCAACTCGCTCTCCTCAACCTTTGTATATTCAGGCCTGTGGTTTTCATTCCGCATTGGGCAAAGATGAAAACGTTATTCATCGTTGCCTAGCTGGAATCCAACCATCTAACATGGTCATTGATGCGGATATTCTGAACTCTGGCCGCCAAACAGTGATTGGCCGAGTGGCAGAGTCGTTACCAGAGATGCCGCCTGAGTTAGTCCCATTTGATACTCGCAACAATCGTCTGGCACTATCTGCTCTTCGTCAGATTGAAGGGCCTGTGCGCGACGCCATAGAACAGTATGGCGTGGAACGTGTTGCCGTTGTTATCGGTAGCAGCACGTCAGGCATCACCGATGGCGAGGTGGCATTTGCAGAAAAACTCTCCGAAGGAGACTTCCCTGCAAGCTACCACTATCGCAAGCAAGAACTTGGCAATTGCAGTGACTTTGTCGCCGCTTACTTTGGTTTAACCGGACCGTGTTATGCAGTTTCCACAGCTTGCTCTTCGAGTGGCCGCGTATTTATTACTGCTCAACGCCTGATTCGAACCGGGCTTGTAGATGCGGTGATTGTCGGTGGTGTCGATACGATTTGTCGCCTAACACTTAACGGCTTCAACGGATTGGAAGCTCTTTCAGAACAGCACTGCGCACCTTTCAGTGCTGACCGTAATGGCATCAACATTGGCGAATCGGCTTCTGTTATGTTGCTAAGTACATCTCCAACCAAAGTGGCCTTACTTGGCACAGGTGACAGCTCTGACGCGCATCATATCTCCGCCCCTCACCCTGAAGGTGTTGGCGCAGAACAAGCGATGATGAAGGCACTCGAAAACGCGGGCTTATCACCAAGTGACATTGGTTACATCAACGCCCATGGCACAGCAACACCACTGAATGATTCGATGGAAAGCAAAGCCATCCATCGTTGCTTTGGCGATGCAGTCCCTGTCAGCTCAACCAAACCGTTAACAGGTCACACGTTGGGTGCAGCCAGCGCCACAGAAGCGGCCATTGCGTGGCATATTTTAAATTACGACCTCGACCTTCCGATTCAGTCTTGTGAAAATAAAGCCGAAGACATCGAGATTTCGTTGGTAGAAACAGCAACGAAACTGAATGGTAAGGCCATTTTAAGCAACTCTTTTGCTTTTGGTGGTAATAACGTTAGTCTCATTTTTGGTTACGCTCATGACTAAACTTCCCCCTATTGAACAACTGCTTCCGCACGATAAACCGATGATTCTGGTTGATCGTGCTTTAGACGTTCAGCAAGACACTATTCATTGCCAAGTTGATATCGGTGACCACAATCCATTCTTCAACCAAGAAAGCCTCTCGGTGCCTGCTTATGTCGGTATCGAGTTTATGGCTCAATCTGTCGCCGCTTGGTCCGGCTATCACGCGCTTACTCAAGGTGAAGAACCGCCCATCGGTTTTTTTGCTTGGCAGCCGACGCTACGTGGCAGATTGCGATGCGTTTATGCAAGGGCAAATACTCGACGTATACGCAGAAAAAATGATGGAAGACAATGGTATGGCAGTATTTTCGGCTCGAATTGAGTGGCAAGAAAATACCATTGCGACCTGCCAACTGAACGTTTACGTCCCATCAGAAGAAAAATTAAAAGAAATGAAAATCAGGAGTCAACAATGACCCGACAAGTCCTCGTAACAGGTGCTAGTAAAGGCATCGGTAAAGCCATCGCCGTTCAACTTGCGAAAGACGGTTTTGACATCGTCGTGCATTACATGGGCGATCAACAAGGCGCACAAGATACTTTAGATACTATTCAACAAAATGGTGGCAACGGCCGCCTAATTCAGTTTGATATCAGTAACCGTGAAGAATGCCGCAACAAGCTAGAAGCGGACATTGCCGAGCATGGCGCGTACTACGGCGTAGTTAACAATGCTGGGATTACTCGCGACACCGCCTTCCCTGCAATGACAGAAGAAGAGTGGGACGGTGTGATTCATACTAACTTAGATAGCTTCTACAATGTCCTGCACCCTTGTGTGATGCCAATGGTACAAAAACGCAAAGGCGGCCGCATTGTAACGCTAGCTTCGGTATCTGGCTTGATGGGCAACCGCGGCCAAACCAACTACAGCGCAGCAAAAGCAGGCGTGATTGGTGCAACTAAGTCATTGGCTCTTGAGCTAGCAAAACGCAAGATCACCGTAAACTGCGTGGCGCCCGGTCTTATCGATACTGGCATGGTAGACGAGCACGTAAAAGAGCACGCGATGCCACAAATCCCTCTGCGCCGCATGGGTGAACCAGAGGAGGTCGCTGGCCTTGTGAGTTACTTAATGTCAGACATCGCGGGCTACGTGACTCGCCAAGTCATTTCAGTAAACGGAGGCTTAGTATGAGTCGTCGAGTCGTTGTAACAGGTATGTCCGGCGTTACTGCTTTTGGTAACGATTGGTCTGCAGTAGAACCTAAACTACGCGATTGTCAAAACGCCACTCAATACATGCCCTCTTACGAGCAATATGATGGTTTGAATACCAAACTGGCAGCCCCAGTCATAGATTTTGAACTGCCTAAGCACTACAAGCGCAAACAAGTTCGCGGCATGGGTCGTGTTTCTAAACTGGCTACCGTAGCCACCGAAAACGCATTAAACCAAGCTGGCTTAATTGGCAACGAAGTGCTGACAAACGGTCAAACTGGCATTGCTTACGGCTCTTCAACAGGCAGTACCGATGCGATTGGTGCCTTTGGTGTCATGCTTAACGAAAAAACCACCAAAGCCATCACTGCAACCACCTACGTACAAATGATGCCGCACACGACTGCAGTTAACGTTGGGCTGTTCTTCGGCTTACGTGGTCGAGTGATTCCGACCAGCAGCGCCTGTACTTCTGGCAGTCAAGCGATTGGTTACGCCTACGAAGCTATCAAACACGGCTACCAAACCGTTATGGTTGCAGGTGGCGCTGAAGAGCTTTGTCCGACAGAATCGGCTGTCTTCGATACCCTTTTTGCGACCAGTCTAAAAAATGAAGAGCCGAAAAGCACACCGAGGCCTTATGACACTGACCGCGACGGCCTAGTGATCGGTGAAGGTGCGGGTACGTTGGTTTTAGAAGAATACGAACACGCCGTTGCACGTGGTGCGACAATCTATGCAGAGATTATCGGCTTTGCAAGTAACTGCGATGCGGCACACGTGACGCAACCTCAAATGGAAACCATGCAGATCTGTATGGAAATGGCGTTACAGAATGCAGGTATTCCTGCGGATAAAATCGATTATGTTTCCGCTCACGGAACGGCAACCGACCGAGGAGATATCGCAGAAAGTAACGCGACTGCCAATGCACTCGGTAAGGTGCCAATCAGTTCTTTAAAGAGCTACTTTGGCCATACTCTAGGCGCTTGCGGCGCTATCGAAGCCTGGTTAAGTCTTGAGATGATGCATACAGGTTGGTTTAGCCCGACCCTCAACTTGGATAATCTCGATCCACAATGTGGTGATCTCGATTACTTATCCGGTCAAGGCCGTGAACTAGAAGTGGAATACTTAATGAGTAACAACTTCGCGTTCGGTGGCATCAACACTTCGATCATTTTTAAGAAAATTTAACCCGTTAAAAAAGCGCTAGTAGAGACTAGCGCTTTTTTATTAGTATGCGACTGAGCGGTGCTTACAGCGATAAACGTCCGCAGATACCGACGTCGGATTCTGGCCGTCAGTTTCGATAACTTTGACTACGTGGTAGCGATTTCCGCCAGCCATGTAAACTTGGTTTGATAACTCATCAAATAGAGTACCTTGCTGTTGCTCTGCCACAACTTTATTACCAATCACCTTACATTCATTATTTTCGATTTCAGCAAACGAGATTGGTTGCACTTCATTAGCACCAGGTAACAACATAATCTTTGTCGCTTTTGCCACGCTCACACTCGGCGCTGATGGACAATTGAATAGTTCGGCAACCACACTAGAAGGACGACCACGACTGGTATCAAGAACCTTAGTAATATGGTAGCGGTTTCCACCAGAAGCATAGGTCTGGTTCTTCAGCATTCGGTCAACATTGTTAGGGTGTGCATCTTCAATGATGTAAGAGTCCACCATTTGACAGTCAAGGTTTTGAACCGCAACTTTTGTAATCGGGGAAATATTGGTAGCTTGAGGAAGAACGCGCACTTTGCGAGTAACGCAGCCACTTAAAAGAGAAAGCACAACGGCTGTAAGAATGATTTTTTTCATGATTCAAGAGCTAAAGAGAGAAAAGAACAAATATCTCTGAAATGAGTCATTTAGACATCACCAGAACGACAAAGCCCCGATAACTCGAGGAGTTATCGGGGCTTTTGAATAAATGGCACGCCCTATAGGATTCGAACCTATGACCACATCCTTAGAAGGGACGTGCTCTATCCAGCTGAGCTAAGGGCGCGCTACAGGGACAGGATTATACGAGTTCAAGCGCTTAAATCAACGGGTTTTCATAACATTCTGATCTGAATGCCTAAAAAAAGGGCACTAAAGCGATAAATGTTCAAAAACACCCCAAAGCAAACGTTTGCGTATGGATGTTAAATAGATTTTCTGCGACAATGCGCCGCAAATAATTTGCCTTCTCAATTTAAAAAGGAAAGTCATGACTGCTCAAAATATAGATGGAACTCTCATTTCCCAAACTGTTCGATCCGAAGTTGCAGCACGTGTGAAAGCTCGCGTTGAGGCTGGCCTTCGTGCTCCTGGTCTTGCAGTTGTTCTTGTTGGTGAAGATCCAGCTTCTCAAGTTTACGTTGGCAGCAAACGCCGTGCGTGTGAAGAAGTTGGCTTTGTCTCTAAGTCTTTTGACCTTCCTGCGACAACGTCGGAAGAAGAGTTGTTGGCACTTATCGATGAGTTGAACAACGACGCAGAAATCGACGGAATTCTTGTTCAGTTGCCACTTCCTGCTGGCATCGATGCAACGCACGTTCTTGAGCGTATTCACCCAGAGAAAGACGTGGATGGCTTCCACCCTTACAACGTTGGCCGTCTAGCACAGCGCATTCCTAAGCTTCGTTCTTGTACGCCAAAAGGCATTATTACGCTGCTTGACCGTTACAACATCGAACTACGCGGTAAGCATGCGGTTGTGGTTGGCGCATCAAACATTGTTGGTCGCCCAATGACACTTGAGCTGCTTCTTGCTGGTTGTACGACAACAACTTGTCACCGCTTTACCAAAGACCTAGAGGGTCACGTTCGTCAAGCTGACCTTGTTGTGGTTGCAGTTGGTAAACCAAACTTCATTCCTGGTGAGTGGATTAAGAAAGGCGCTGTTGTGGTCGATGTGGGCATCAACCGTCTTGAATCTGGCAAACTAGTCGGTGACGTGGAATACGATAAAGCACGTGAGAACGCGAGCTTCATTACTCCTGTACCGGGCGGTGTTGGCCCAATGACAGTAGCAAGCCTAATTGAGAACACAATGCTGGCTTGCGAACAGTTCCATACGAAGAAATAAAGAATTACGATACTGATAGGGCTCCGCAGGGGGCCCTTTTTGTTTGGAGTAATAACCCCCTCTAAGTCCCCCTTGAAAATGGGGAGGACTGGACTGAGTTCGCTTTTAGTTCGCTGACTTATTCAAACACCGAAACCGGATTTAGTTCAGAGCAACAACCCCCTCTAACTCCCCCTTAAAAATGGGGAGGACTGGACTGAGATCGCTATTCGTTCGCTAACTTATTCAAATGCAGCTACCAGATTTAGTTCGGAGTAATAATCCCCTCTAACTCCCCCTTGAAAATGGGGTGGACTGGACTGAGCTAGCTACTCGTTTGTTAACTTATTCAAATGCAGCTACCGGATTTAGTTCGGAGTAATAATCCCCTCTAGATCCCCTCTGAAAATGGGGAGGACTGGATCGCTCTAACAGATGCAATCAAAGCAAACATTATATGAATTCTCGATTATCGCTTCACACTAAGCGCACTCCGCTCTAGTCCCCTCCCCTTTTTAAGGGGAGGGTTAGGGAGGGGTTGAGAACGCAAAGGAAGCACAAGTGCAACAACGAACGTTTAACTTGAAGTATCAAAAGAAAATCAGAAGCAAGCTACGCTCGAATATGCCAAAACCTGAAGAAGTACTTTGGCAAAAAATTAGACGAAAACAACTCGGTGTAAAGTTTCGTAGGCAACACGGTATTGGTCGCTACATCGTTGACTTCTATTGTGCAGAATTGAGTCTCGTAATAGAAATTGATGGCGATAGACATTTCTCTACCGAGGGAAAAGAGAAAGATACAAAGAGGGATGCATTCATAGAAGCGTTGGGGATTAAGGTTCTGCGATTTACCAACGAAGAAGTGATGAAGCAAACCGAGTCTGTTTTGGAAAGGATTATTCAATTTAGTTCGGAGTAATAACCCCCTCTAGCTCCCCCTTAAAAATGGGGAGGACTGGACTGAGCTCGCTACTCGTTTGTTAACTTATTCAAATGCAGCAACCGGATTTAGTTTGGAGTAACAACCTCCTCTAACTCCCCCTTGAAAATGGGGAGGACCGGAAAGAGATCGATTCAACTAATGCAATCGCTACAGACATTATATTAACTGTCAATTGGCGCTCCATACTCAGCGCACTCAGGTCTAGTCCCCTCCCCTTTTTAAGGGGAGGGTTAGGGAGGGGTTCTGTTACAAACTCAAAATCACGCCAGCGATTGATGCACTCATCAAGTTCGCCATTACACCTGCTGCGATTGCGCGGAAACCGTATTTAGAGATGAATGAACGCTTCTCTGGTACGAGTGAGCCTAGACCACCAATCAGCATCGCCATGGTTGAGATGTTTGCGAAACCACACAGTGCGAAGGTTACGATAGCTTGTGAGTGTGCGCTTAGCTGAGACTTCACTTCCATCAGTTGGATGAAGGCTACGAACTCGTTTACCACGATCTTATTACCGATCAGAGAACCGGCCACGATAGCTTCGTTCCAAGGAATACCTAGCAACCATGCGATTGGTGCGAATAGGTAGCCAAGCACTAGCTCGAAGCTCAGTTCCATACCGAATAGACCGCCGAACCAGCCTAGAATGCCGTTTAGCATCGCAATAACACTCACGAACGCCAATAGAGTTGCACCTACCGCTACTGCGATACGTAGACCAGACATTGCGCCGTCTGCCATTGCTTCAACCACGTTGGTTGCTCGTGGAATTTCTACTTGGTCTAGATCCATATCCTGAGTTGTGGTGTCTGTCTCTGGCATCATAATTTTTGCCATTAGAAGACCCGCTGGCGCAGACATAAATGCCGCTGCGATTAGGAAGTTCAGATCCACACCCAGTGATGCGTAACCTACTAGCGTGCCACCAGCAACCGATGCCAAACCACCAGTCATTACTGCGAAGAACTGAGAGTCCGTCATGTGCTTAAGATATGGCTTAACGACTAGTGGAGCTTCAATCATACCCACAAAGATGTTCGCTGTAGCAGACAGTGATTCTGCTCGGCCAGTGCCTAACAAGCGCTGTAGACCACCACCGATTAGGTTGATCACTTTAGGCATTAGACCGATGTGGTACAAACCTGAAATCAGTGCTGAAAAGAAGATAATAATGCCAAGTACGTTAATCGCGAAGGTAAAGCCACCTGTTGCTAGGTTGCCAAATAGGAACGCGATGCCCTCTTGACCGTAGTTGATCAGATTAGAAACCGCGCCAGTTACTGCGTTAAGCGCTTCTTTACCCGCTGGTACATACAATACCAAAAGCGCGAAGATAACTTGCAGAGCAAAAGCCAAAGACACCGTTCGTAGACGAATGTTCTTACGGTTAGTCGAAAGCAACCATGCTACGAATAGGATGGCTACGATACCAAGAATTGAGTTCATAAAATGAATCCGACAAAGGGGGAACAGGAAAGGCGTCGGATTGTATAGAGCATAATAAATGCTGCAAGTTGGAGATGTTAACAGGCTGAATAAGTCAGCTGGTTGCAATTTAACCAGCCAAATAACCCATTGAATTAAATGAAGATAAACGTTTGCCTAAAATCATTATTTCCAAATGGAAAAGATGTTTCTGAATTTGGAAAAATTTTGTGATTCAAATCACCTTATGTACTCACTACTTAGGTATCGAGATATAAGGAGCTAATCGCTGATCCCAATGGCAAGGCGACCCGATCTTCTGTTTGATGAAATCGATCACTGCAGAGATCTTTTTCGGCATATGCTGACGACTTGGGTACACCGCATAAAACGGCATAGATTGGCTGGCTCTCCAATCTGGTAGAAGCTGAATCAGTTTACCTGAGCGGAATTCATCCCCTAGCAAGTAAGTGGCTAAGTAAGCAATCCCCCACCCTGCGATCGCAGCATCACGTACCGCTTCTGCCAAATCGACTGAGTAGTTGCCAGAGACTTTCACGTTGAGCTCTTGCTCGCGATTGGTGAAGGCCCAACTGGTGTAGTCACGCTCCCAACTACGGTAAATAAGACAGTTGTGCTGCGACAAGTCATTCGGTTCGGTTGGCGTATCGAACTTGAGTAAGTAATCCGGCGATGCAGCAACCACGAATTGGCAATCTGCTAAGCGCTGAGCAATGTAGCCCTCTGGTAGGTGTTCATTGTTGGTGATCCACAAATCCAAACCTTCTTCGAGCATATCGACTTTGTAATCGAACAAATGCACTTCGACTTGCAGTTGCGGGTATTTCTCACGAAGTTCTTGAATGGCAGGAATGATGTGCAGCGTGCCAAAAGACTGCGACAACCCAAGACGAACTAAACCGGCGACTTCATCGCGTTGGCTTTCCATCTCTAACGTGGCACTGCTAACGGCTTGCACCACTTGTTCACAATGGTGGTAGAAGGTTTGACCCGCTTCGGTTGGTGTGAAGCTGCGCGTGGTACGTTGCACAAGCTTGATGCCAAGTGAAGCTTCCAACTGGCTGAGCTGTTTACTGACGTGAGAAACTGACACGCCTAAGCTCTTTGCCGCAGCGGTAAAGTTTTTATGTTTGATCAACGCCGAGAAGATCACCATTTGTGCAGCACGTTCAGATAACACGCAAACCTCGTTTCAAATAGAGAAAACAAAGGGCTCCGAAGAGCCCTTTTTTATTCGTTTATACATTCAACCTAGAATGTGATGCGGTCAGCTAAGTGACTTACCGCCAGTGCGAAGTAGTAAGAGCGGTTCCACTTCATCAACACATTGTAGTTGTTGTACACCAAGTAAGTACGGCCGTTCTCATCGTCTGGCATGATCAGCCAAGCCTTGATGTCTTCGTCCAGCTTAGGAAGTGGGCTGCCATCGTATTTGGTGATGCCAAGCTTGCTCCACTCTTGAAGGTACTTACCTTTTTCTGCTTCGCGACCTTGCAGGTTGTGGTCAATGCCGTGTGGCACTTTAACCTGACGACCCCAAGTGAACTTATCATCCCAGCCAGATTTGCTTAGGTAGTTCGCAGTAGAAGCAAACACGTCTGCTTCTGATTGCCAGATGTCCTTCTTACCATCGCCGTTACCATCTGCGGCAAAGCGCAGGAATGAGCTTGGCATAAACTGACATTGACCCATCGCGCCAGCCCAAGAACCTTTGAAGTTCTCTAGCTCGATATGACCTTCATCTAGGATTTGTAGCGCCGCCATGGTTTCTTTACGGAAGAACTCTTCACGACGACCTTCAAACGCCATGGTCGACAACGCGTCGATAACGCGGAAGTTACCAGTGAACTTACCGAAGTTACTTTCTACGCCCCACAGTGCAACGATAAAGCGCGGCTGCACGCCAAACTCATCACCAATGCGTTTTAGTTCAGCGTAGTGTTCTTTATACAGTTGCTTCGCTTGCTTGACCTTCCACTCAGGAACCGCACGCGGAATGTATTCGTCTAACGTCAGTTTCTTCTCTGGCTGGTTACGGTCGGCTTTTACTGCTCGTGGTTTGTATTCCACATCAGAAAAAGCGGCACTGATCACCTGCTCAGAAATACCTTTATCACGCGCTTCTGCACGCAATTTATTTAGGTATTCATCAAAGCCGTCGCTGCTTGCAAAGGCTGAAGTACACATACCAACGCTGAGCATGGCTGCCAGTAATTTTTTCATATCGCCCTCCTTTATGAGCGAGGCAGAATTCCCAGATGAAAAGTTGCGAGTTTATTCGCCTTTCTGCTGGGCTTTTTGTTCTTTGTATTTATCGAGTAGGTTTTCCGGCGGAGGCGGAACCTGTAGGAAGAAACCGTCATTAATTAATGAAGCTTTCACTTTCTCGACATCAACTTGTGCCAAAGTACGGCCATCAAGTTTGATTGTCATCACCGGCATAGGCTTACCGAACATTTGCATAAGCATGTCAGGAACCTGTGAGAAATCATCCTTTTTCGGAATA
This sequence comes from Vibrio jasicida 090810c, assembly GCF_002887615.1. NCBI lineage: Bacteria > Pseudomonadati > Pseudomonadota > Gammaproteobacteria > Vibrionales > Vibrionaceae > Vibrio > Vibrio jasicida. The sequence continues at coordinate 1,323,897 of NZ_CP025792.1, forward strand.
TAGAGATAAGTGCCTTCTTTTTTAGAACTTTTATAAATAGAACAAAGCATGACGAGCCTTTTGTGCTGATTTACCCGCTTTGAGTGCGGATTTTGTTGAAAACGTAAAATTCTCGCAAACTTGATTGCAAATTTGAGATTAATTCACTTATTTGCTCGCTTGAGAACTTGCTGCGCTAAAGGATGAAATATAACATGACAGACCTAGTTTAAGGCAACGCTCTTTCAATAAAGGCAAGAAGTCCACGATGACCCATTCACCTGACCTTAAAGGTAGCAGTTTTACATTGTCAGTTTTACACCTTTCTGACAATGAGATCGCTACGACTGTCGAATTTTTGCAAGAAAAGGTTTCTCAAGCGCCTTCTTTCTTCGCATCCGCACCTCTGGTTATCAATATAGCAAAAGTAGAAGGTGATATTGATTTCCTCGCACTTAAACAAGGCATCGCTGACGCAGGGTTTATTCCGGTTGGTGTGACTGGCTGTAAAGATAAACGCGTTCAAAACCTTGCTTCAGAAGCGGGCTTCGCCATCATGTCTGCGAGCAAATCTCCAACTCAAGCACCAGCCAAAATGGCTCCAACGAAGATCGTGCGCACGCCAGTTCGTTCTGGCCAGCAGATTTACGCCAAAGATGGTGACTTGGTTGTACTGGCACACGTAAGCGCTGGTGCAGAAGTGATTGCTGATGGCTCTATCCACATTCATGGCACCCTACGCGGACGTGCTATTGCTGGGGCGAGCGGCCAACAAGAAGCACGAATTATTTGTCACGATTTACAAGCTGAACTGGTTTCCATTGCAGGAGATTACTGGTTGAGCGATCAAATTGAGAGTGAGTATTGGCAAAAGAAAGTAATGATCAGTAAAGCCGAAGAATCATTACATCTAGAAACACTCACGATTTAGTCTAAAAAGGAAATAAAATGGCACGCATTATTGTAGTAACGTCTGGCAAAGGTGGCGTTGGTAAAACCACTTCAAGCGCAGCCATCGCCTCGGGTCTGGCTCTAAAGGGTAAAAAGACTGCGGTGATCGATTTTGATATCGGCTTGCGTAACCTCGATCTTATCATGGGCTGTGAACGCCGCGTGGTGTATGACTTTGTTAACGTCATCAACGGCGAAGCAACGCTTAACCAAGCGATGATCAAAGACAAGCGCACAGATAACCTATTCATTCTTCCAGCTTCTCAAACACGTGATAAAGACGCGCTAACGAAAGATGGCGTACAACGTGTGTTCACTGAGTTGGATGAGATGGGCTTCGACTTCATCATCTGTGACTCGCCAGCAGGTATCGAGCAAGGTGCTCTGATGGCGCTGTACTACGCAGATGAAGCGATCGTAACGACGAACCCGGAAGTATCTTCGGTACGTGACTCCGACCGTATCCTAGGTATTTTGGATTCGAAGTCGCTACGCGCAGAGCAAGGTCTTGAGCCAGTTAAGCAGCACCTACTACTGACGCGTTACAACCCTTCTCGCGTAACACAGGGTGAGATGCTAAGCGTTGAAGACGTGGAAGAGATCCTACACATTTCTCTATTGGGTGTGATTCCAGAGAGCCAAGCGGTACTGAATGCATCAAACAAAGGTGTACCTGTGATCTTTGACGAGAACACCGACGCAGGTATGGCTTACTCTGATACGGTAGACCGCCTACTGGGCAATCAGGTTGAATTTCGTTTCCTTACTGAGGAGAAGAAAGGACTCTTTAAACGACTATTCGGAGGCTAGACATGTCACTACTAGAATTTTTCCGCCCACAAAAGAAAACTTCTGCGAATCTAGCCAAAGAGCGTTTGCAGATCATCGTTGCTGAGCGTCGTAGCCAGAACGATCCTGCACCTTCTTACCTACCTCAATTGAAAGAGGACATCTTGAAGGTAATTAGCAAGTACGTTGCGATTGATCCAAACATGGTGGATTTGACGTTTGAACACAAGGACGATGATATTTCGGTTCTTGAGCTAAACGTGAAGTTGCCAGAAGACGAGAAGTAATTACTTTTCGACTTTGCTTGAGCGCTCTAAACACTTGAGTACTCAAAACAAAAACAAATGCGTGTTACAAAAAAGGTTGGCGATAATGCCAACCTTTTTTATTTGCTCCTATTTCAGAAGCTTATCCATGTTCTTTCCGAGAAGTTCAAGGCGCCAGCCTTGCATGACATCTGGTAGGCGTGCTGGGTCGCGATCTTTCTTCCATACCCAACTAATGATTTGATTGATCTGCTTTTTAGAAGCCAAAAACTCGGTCGCCAAACCTGACTTCTGCGATGCTACCTTCACTACATCTTTCATGTTCTTGAAGATTTGCTTGTAGCCTGGGTAATCCATCAAACGTTCAATTTTCGCTGGGTAATCATCGGCAGGTATTTGCTTTGCACTTTTCACGATACCCGCAATCCTCGCACCGTGGCGGTTAATCGCGCGGATGTCGATGCCTTCCGCTTCCATCTTCTTAAAGCCAGTCAAACCAAGACGAGCAACCGTCAGTAAGTCACCTTCTTTGAAGATGAAATTTAATGCGAGGTCGCGCTTAATTGCTTCTTTATAACGCCAAGTTGCTAACGGCTTAAGGATCGCAAGTTCAGCCGGTCTTAACTGCCATGCGCCTTTAATGTCTAGGTACGCGTTTTCTTCGTTCACGTTGCGAATACGCTTTGAAACAAGCAGATCACTCTCTTGCTGAACCGCTTCCCACCAGCCAGCTTCATTGACTTTATCGAATAGCTTCTCGTAAAGAGGCATGAGGTAATGAACGTCAGCTGCGGCGTAATCAAGCTGCTTTTGAGTCAATGGACGTGCCATCCAGTCAGTGCGAGACTCGCTCTTGTCGAGCTCAACGCCTAGGTATTCTTCCACCAGCGTAGCAAAGCCCGTCGACAGACCGTGACCTAGGAATGCCGCCATAAGTTGAGTGTCAACCATTGGGAATGGTGTGCAGCCAAAGGCATTTTGGAAGACTTCTAAATCTTCACCACACGCGTGTAGTACTTTGAGTACTGAGGTGTCTTTTAGCAACTCGACGAACGACGTCATGTCGGTCAGTTCAGTCGGGTCGATAAGGGAAAGTTGTTTGCCATCGAAAAGCTGAATCAAACCTAGTTGCGGATAGTAAGTTCTGATTCGGACGAATTCGGTATCCAGCATAACTACGTCGGCTTCTCTTGCTAGAGCGCAGACTTCTTCTAGGTCTTTGTTTTTCGTAATGATCTGATAGTTCACATGCTTCTCGCTATAAAAAAATGCCAGCAAAACGCTGGCATTCTAACACTATTTGGCAATAAATGATTGTTGCACAAAGAAATCCGCTTATGCGCTCTTCTTCGCAAGTTCTGCGTCGTTCTCTTCGCGCAGTACGCGACGAAGGATCTTACCTACGTTGGTCTTAGGTAGATCTTCACGGAACTCAACCAACTTCGGTACTTTGTAGCCCGTTAGGTGTTGGCGACAGTGTGCAATCACTTCGTCTTTGGTCAGGCTTGGATCGCGTTTTACAACGTAGATCTTCACCAACTCGCCAGACACTTCGTGAGGCTGGCCGATAGCCGCGACTTCCAATACTTTGCCGTGCAATGCAACTACGTCTTCAATTTCATTCGGATAAACGTTGAAGCCTGATACAAGAATCATATCTTTCTTACGATCAACAATGTGCAAGAAGCCTTCATCATCAAACTTAACGATGTCACCCGTCGATAGCCAACCGTCTTCGTTGATCACTTCTTTGGTCGCTTCTGGGCGCTGCCAGTAACCTTGCATCACTTGAGGACCGCGAACTTGAAGCTCACCTGTCTCTGTGTTTGCAAGTGCATTACCCTCTTCATCAACAATACGTACTTCAGTTGATGGTACAGGCAGACCGATAGAGCCGTTGTATTCCACTAGGTCGTGCGGGTAAGCCGCCACCAATGGAGAACATTCTGTTAGACCGTAACCTTCTAGTAGGTAACAGCCGGTGGTCTTTTGCCATTTTTCAGCCACGGCGCGTTGCACTGCCATACCACCACCTACTGCTAGGCGAAGGTTGCTGAAATCTAACTCATGGAAATCTTCATTGTTCACTAACGCGTTAAACAGGGTGTTAACGCCAGTAATCGCAGTGAACTGGTATTTTTGCAGCTCTTTGACAAAGCCCGGAATATCACGCGGGTTAGTGATAAGCAGGTTGTTGCCACCCATCTCAACGAACAGTAGACAGTTCACCGTCAGTGCGAATACGTGGTAAAGCGGCAGCGCCGTTACAACAAGCTCGCGACCCGGAGACAATACTGGACCATAAGCACCTTTCGCCTGCATAACGTTAGCAATCATGTTGCGGTGCGTCAGGATTGCGCCTTTCGCTACGCCCGTTGTACCACCGGTATACTGCAGGAATGCGATATCATCACCAGACATGAATGGCTTCACGTACTGAAGGCGACGACCTCTGTGCAGTGCTTTACGCATTGAGATTGCGCCAGGTAAGTCGTACTTAGGTACCATGCCTTTCACGTACTTAACGACGAAGTCGACAAGCGTACCTTTCGCGCGTGGTAGCATTTGACCAAGACTGGTCAAGACGACGTGTTTCACTGGTGTATTTTCTACAACCTGCTCAAGTGTGTTCGCGAAGTTAGAAACGATAACGATCGCCGTTGCACCAGCATCGTTTAGCTGATGTTCAAGCTCACGTGGAGTATAAAGTGGGTTCACGTTCACAGCGATACAGCCAGCACGCAAAACACCAAATAGCGCGACAGGGTATTGCAGCAGGTTTGGCATCATAAGCGCGACACGGTCGCCCTTCTTCAGCTTAAGTTCGTTTTGTAGGTATGCGGCGAATGCGCGGCTACGCTCTTCCAATTTGCGGAAGGTCATGACCGAGCCCATGTTCATGAATGCCGGTTGGTCTGCGTACTTTTGAACAGACTGTTCGAACATTTCTACCAAAGACTCATATTGCTCTGGATTAATGGTTTCAGGTACGTCACTTGGATAACGTGAAAGCCATGGTTTATCCACGATGTTACTCCTCGTTTATAACTGGCTAAAAAATAGCGTCCTTTTTATTTTGAACACTATTACAGCACAGCAAACGTGCTTGAGCACGTAACTCTCAAACACTTGTTTAAATTTTGTTAACTACACCAAGAATTCGCTTTGCGACCTCGAGTGTTTGCTCTAAATGGCAATGGTGCCCACCCGCGACAGAAACCACATTCGGTGGATTTTCGCCCCAATCGACTTGGTTAGACTGTAAATGCTGAAATCCTTTGTCACCCAATATGATCAGGTGCGGACAGCGTATTTGGCTGGTGATCGAGTTCGCGTGGTCCTGTGCCATACGATAAAGAGAATCGCACTTTAATTTGGCATCGTGTCGCCAAAACCACTGGTTCTCACGACATTCAGTTCCGCGCTTTACGATTGGCATCAACTGCTCGGCGGTCAGGTGATTCGCTTGTATGCGTAGCTTTAACGCCAGATCGAAAGAAGCGATAGCTCGCTCCGGTTTATTGCGTTGACGTTGTCGGCCAAGGACACCATCTCGCAGTCGTTTAACACTATTGGAAGGTTGTTCAGCGAGTGGACCCGCTCCTTCAATTTGCACTAACGCTTCGACCTGTTCAGGAAAGGCAGCACTATAGCAACTTGCGATTAAGGCGCCTAGTGAATGCCCTACTAACATCAGTCTGTTTGGTGATAATTCATCCAATAGTTGGTGTAAATCAGCAATGTAGTCGTGGAAGGGGTAGTAATTGTCCGAGGATTTATGACTGGATAAGCCATGACCAAATAGGTCAATCGCCAATAAATGAAGGTCAGGGTTTCGCTGATGGATGGCATTCATCAAACTTTTGAAGCTGCCCGCGTTATCCATCCACCCATGAAGAAAAACGACTGTACAAGCAGTCGTTTTTTTCGTTTCCGATCTCTAAGGCAGCCATGCTCCCATTTGGGAGTTCGAAACGGCGCTCATTCATCACAGATTATTTAACCTTCTTGATCACCTTGCCATCTTGCGGGAAGTCATTTCGCCACATGCGGCAGTTAATAGAGTAACAAGGGTAGTAATAGGTTGGTGTGTCGTACATACGTACGCGCTCTTCAATCTTCCATAAGCGGTAGCCATCGCCTTTGATGACTGGGAAGATGTATTGGTGCTCACCAATTTTGCCTTCTTCTTCGCCCGAACCTTTACCAACAACGGTAATGATTCGACCTTTACTAAAAGAAACTGGCTCTAAGTAACCATCAAAATACACCGCAAAGCGACCCGTTGGTTCTTGGTCGATATCTGGCTTGCCAGATTTGCTGATTGGAAGGTTTACGATCTCAAGACGCGTTTGGTCTTTCAAGTTATCCACTTTCGCGATAACACCACCAAGGCGAACATCGTTAGCAGCCTGTCCTTGGTCTTCAGCAAAGGCTTTGTAATCCGTCAAAACCTGCTCAGTGCTTGCGTTCAGCTCTTCAGGAAGAGAACTACAGGCAGAAAGCCCGAATGCCGCGATAATAACCAGAAAAATACGTCCAGAAAGTTTCATAAACCCCCACTATAAATTTGTTGTTTTACACATAGATATCGACACCAAGTAACTGAGCAAGTTCCTCTTTCTTCGCTCGATTCATGACATCCATATACTGTTCCATTGCTTTGCGAGCATGACCCTCGGGCAAATCATATTGCACTTGAGCGCGATGAATCTGAGACTCATTCACTTGCTTAATGGAATGCGCGACAGCGTTCGCCACCTTAGAAGGTTGACCAACGGGCTGCTTATCTTGAGCTTTCTTTACCTGCCCTTTTTTACCGACTCTATTGGTGCGATTTGCACCCGGTATTAACGCAGGAGGTAAACCATTGATAGACGCCATAACGTTCCATAAAAATACAGGGCAAACGCCCCGTATATTCTAGTAGTGATGAATTATTCGCGACCCGGAAGTTTCTTCCACGTCACATTATCACGCAGATAAACCGGGCTCGATTCTTCTACTGGGACTGTGTTGCCTTTCTTAAGTTCCTGCTCAGCAAGAATCACAATGTCTTGCGAATCAGGGTAAAGAACATCGCCACTCGTGACGTTGAATGGCAGTTTGCCAAGATCTTCTTGGTAAGCATCCCAACCAGTACCCGCTTTAGTCCACGTTTTGTCGTCTGCTTGTGCTTCTTCCGCTAGACGCGCTGGTGGAATAACACATTCTGAGTCCACACCTGCCCACTCACCGTTTTCTTGGCGAGTGTAACGTGCCCAGTAAACTTCACCCATGCGCGCATCAATCGCAACCGCGGCATCCGTTGCACCGTGCAGGCGGTAGCTTGCTTGTGCCATCGCAGCCAGCGTTGAAACGCCAATCATTGGTAAGTCAGCACCAAACGCCAAACCTTGTGCGATACCAATACCGATACGAACACCAGTAAAGCTGCCCGGACCACGACCAAACGCCAATGCGTCTAAATCTTGTAGAGTCAGACCCGCTTCTTTCAGTACCTCGTCTACCATAGGCAGTACTTTCTTAGTGTGGTCACGAGGAGCCACTTCACTGCGTGAAATCACTCGGTCATTAACCAGTAGCGCAACTGAACAGTTCTCAGTTGCCGTATCGATAGCAAGAATTTTTGCGCTCATGTAACTCTCTACAATTCTTCTTTAATTTATTGATGCCACAGCGCATTAATCTGCGGCAGGTTGTTCTGTTTTTAGGAATGTTTTGATTCGTTCCAAATCCCGTGTTCTTGGGATTGGCGGTAAACTGCCGAGGAAGATGCCACCATAATCACGCGTTACCAAACGGTTGTCGCAAATGATCAAGGCACCATGGTCTTTTTGGTCTCGAATCAAACGTCCTACGCCCTGCTTTAGCGTGATAACCGCATCCGGGATTTGCACTTCTGCAAACGGCTCACCACCACGTAATCGACAATCTTCGATTCGGGCTTTGAGTAGCGGGTCATCAGGGGCAGTAAACGGTAATTTGTCGATGATAACACAGCTCAGCGCATCACCTCTAACATCGATCCCTTCCCAGAATGCACCCGTCGCCACCAGCAGTGCATTACCCAGTTCCATAAACTCGGTAAGGGTCTTTTGTTTGCTCATCTCACCTTGCATTAGCACAGGCAGATCCAGTACTTCACGGAAGCGTTCACCAAGCTCACGCATCATGCTGTGCGAAGTACACAGGAAGAAACAACGCCCGTCGTTTTCTTCAATTACAGGCGCAAGCATTCGCACCAGTTTGTCGGCTAAGCCTGGGCTATTTGGCTCTGGTAAATAACGAGGCACACATAGGCGCGCTTGCTTCTCGTAATCAAACGGAGATGGCAACGAAAACTGCTGTTTCGGCTTCAATCCAAGACGGTCGGTAAAGTGTTTAAAGTCACCCGAAACCGCTAGGGTTGCAGACGTGAAAATCCACGCGCCTTGTTTGATTTCGATTTGCTCATGGAATTTATCCGCCACCGATAGCGGCGTAATGTGCAGAGCGAAATGACGGGGAGACGTGTCGTACCAGTATGAGTAACCGGTAATATCAACATCACAGACGCGGTCAATTCGTCCTTTGATCAGGTTGGCACGCTCAAAGGCAGTATCCAGCAATTGGCTTCGACCTAGCGCCAGTTTCAACACATCAATCGCCAAATCTAAACTATCGGTTAAACGCACCAACTCACGCTTGATCGATTCTGATTGCAACGCCTCACGCCAGTTACCACGAAAGCCCGGCTCACCCAGTACGATGCGCATATCCATTGCACTTTGCATCAGCTTATCGCCGACTTTTTGTAGTTGGCGCATATCTTTTGCTTCTGTGCGGTAGGCAATTTCAATGTCTTTGGCGAGCTCTTGGATCTGACGGCTAGAGATCGATTGACCGAAGTATTCGCTGGCAATATCTGGAAGCTGGTGAGCTTCGTCGAAGATAAACACGTCAGCTTCTGGGATCAATTCACCAAAGCCAGTTTCTTTGATCGCAAGGTCCGCAAGGAATAAGTGGTGGTTGACTACAACAATGTCTGAATCCATCGCACGTTTACGTGCTTTCAAGACGAAACAATCGGTGTAGCTCGGACAGTCTTTACCCAGACAGTTATCATTCGTTGACGTAATCGTCGGAATAATCATGCTGTCTTCTGGCAGGTCATCGCAATCACCCAAGTCACCCGTTTTAGTTTCAGACGACCAACTACGAACCTTAACCAATTGGGTAAGCAGTGTTGGGTCAGCTTGATTCGTATGGCTTTCGACCATTTGACGACTTAAACGATCCAAACAAAGGTAGTTAGAACGACCTTTTAAAAGTGCCACTTGACCATAAAAGCCCAGCGAATTCACCATCAAAGGCAAATCACGGTGATACAGCTGTTCTTGTAGGTTCTTCGACCCGGTACTGATGATGACTTTCTTGCCACTCAATAACGCAGGCACAAGGTAAGCGAAGGTTTTGCCGGTCCCCGTTCCCGCTTCAACCACCAACTGAGTTTGGTCTTTGATCGCATTGCTGACAGCTTCTGCCATATCAATTTGTGGCTGGCGAGCTTGGAAGCCCGGAATGGCTTTACCTAACGCGCCCTCAGAGGAGAATGTTTTTGCGATCATGCCTGACATCTGGTTGGAAAAATTGTCGAGAGTATATCAGGAGTTGAGCGTAAACATCAGCCAACAAAAGCACTAGGTTTTAGCATCATGCGGATAATTTGTTGAAACCACGCCAAGAATAGATTATTTATGAAGTCAGATTGCCGTACGATTCACGCTTCTAAAGTGAGTACTTTATTCGTACGCTAGAAAAATAATGCATGGAAGTATCTGATTTATGGAAAAGAAAACACTGTTGACTCATTGCAGCGACGCACCGGGTCTAATCTCAAAAATCACCAATATCTGTTATAAGCATCAGCTGAATATCGTTCATAATAACGAGTTTGTTGATAACACCAGTGGGTACTTTTTCATGAGAACTGAGTTGGAGGGATACTTCAACGATCAAACGCTTCTCGCTGATTTAGATCAAGCACTGCCGCAAGGAGCAAAGCGCACGTTGATCAGCTCTCGCCGCAAACGCATCGTTATCCTAGTGACGAAAGAAGCGCACTGTTTGGGTGATATTCTGATGAAGACTTATGACGGCAGCTTAGATGTTGAAATTGCTGCGGTTGTTGGTAACTACGACAAACTGCAAACGCTGACCGAACGTTTTGATATCCCTTATCACCACGTGACACACGAAGATCTTAGCCGTGAAGAGCACGAGCAGAAGATGCTTGAAGTGATTGATCAATACGATGCCGATTATCTTGTGCTAGCGAAATACATGCGTGTTCTCACTCCAACTTTCGTAGAGAAATACCGTCACAAGATCATCAATATCCACCACAGCTTCTTACCCGCGTTTATCGGCGCAAAACCGTACCAACAAGCTTACGACCGCGGTGTGAAGATCATCGGTGCAACAGCGCACTTCGTGACGAATGACTTGGATGAAGGCCCAATCATCAAGCAGGACGTTATTCCAGTGGATCACACGTTTAGTGCACAAGATATGGCGCAAGCGGGTCGCGATGTCGAGAAGAACGTATTGAGCAAGGCTTTGAATAAAGTGATCAATGATCACGTTTTTGTTTACGGCAATAAGACGGTTATTCTTTAAGTTTATCGAATTTCAATAAAAGAAAGGGTTGCTCATTGGGCAACCCTTTCTTCTTTCTAATCGTTAAAAGCGAACTTATTCAGCCTGCTCTGACTCCACAATACGCTTGAGTGAATGTGGGTGCAGCTTGATACAAATACCTTGATACTTAAACGCCACGGTTGGGTTGTTCAAGCGTTCGCCTTCCCCTTTTGGGCTCGATAGTTTGATCTTCACGCCCAGCTCTCCTAACTCATCACAACGCGCACCAAACGCAGGATAAGTGTGTTTCAAATCCGCTAAAAACTCATCGGCGGTTTCAGCATGAGACGGAATCACAAACTCCACATGTTCCCAGCTTTCAGTTGAGTAGATTTTGCCTTCCGCTGGGTATGGTAGCTCCAAACACTCTATCTTCCAGCCACGGCTTTCCAACGCTTTATCAAATTCAATGACGATAATTGGGCGACCATTGATTTCCGCTTGCGAGATAACCTTACCGTATTGGCTCCATGCTTCATGCGCGGCTTTCGCTGTTTCAGTATCATTAATACGCAGCGCAATATGGTCAGCTTGAGCAAAGCTCAGATCCAGTTTTAACAGGGATGCAAGCTCTTCAATCTTCGCCATAAATGCATCCAGATCTTGGATCATCAATTCAGGCGCTAGGCGTTTTTCAACTAGTTGAGTCGTCATTGTGGCTCTCTTATAGGGCGATTTATCTCATTACTCTGAGCGCAATAGTAAACGCAAACTAAGCCACATTTCCATTCAATCGAAAAAGTATAAATTTCCCCAATTCCTCTCTGTATGAAAAGCAATAAAGTTGTTATCATTAGCCCCATTTTTGTGAACTCCAACAGAACTCGGCACTTACTTCTCCGAGTTCTTCGTCCTTGAATTGAAGGAAACGCGTGTGAATATCCAAGCACTTATTAATGACAAAGTATCTCAGGCTCTAGAAGCCGCTGGCGCACCTGCAGGCAGCCCTGCGGCAGTACGCCAATCAGCAAAGCCACAATTTGGTGACTACCAAGCAAACGGCGTAATGGGCGTTGCTAAAAAACTGGGTACTAACCCACGAGAATTTGCACAGAAAGTACTGGATGTTCTAGACCTAGATGGTATTGCGAGCAAGACAGAAATCGCTGGTCCTGGTTTCATCAACATTTTCCTAAGCGAAGAGTTCCTAGCAAAACAAGCGGAAGCAGCACTGGCTGACTCACGTCTTGGCGTTGCAGCAGACGAAGCTCAAACGATCGTTGCTGACTACTCTGCACCAAACGTTGCTAAAGAAATGCACGTTGGTCACCTACGTTCAACCATCATCGGTGATGCAGTCGTACGTACTCTTGAGTTCCTAGGTCACAAAGTGATCCGTGCGAACCACATCGGTGACTGGGGTACTCAGTTCGGTATGCTTATCGCAAACCTTGAGCGTGTACAACAAGAGTCTGGCGAAGTTTCTATGGAACTGGCGGATCTTGAAGGTTTCTACCGTGAATCGAAAAAGCTGTACGATGAAGACGAAGAGTTTGCAGTAAAAGCTCGTGGCTACGTTGTAAAACTGCAAAGCGGTGACGAGTTCTGCGCAGAAATGTGGAAGAAGCTAGTTGACGTTACCATGATCCAAAACCAACGCAACTACGATCGTCTAAACGTATCTCTATCTCGTGATGACGTAATGGGCGAGAGCATGTACAACGACATGCTACCTAAGATCGTAGCAGACCTTAAAGCACAAGGTCTTGCGGTTGAAGATGACGGCGCGCAAGTTGTGTTCCTTGAAGAATTCAAGAACAAAGACGGCGAAGCGATGGGCGTTATCGTTCAGAAACGCGACGGCGGCTTCCTATACACAACAACGGACATCGCATGTGCGAAATACCGTTACGAGGAACTAGGCGCGGATCGCGTACTTTACTTCATCGACTCTCGTCAGCACCAACACCTAATGCAAGCTTGGACTATCGTTCGTAAAGCGGGTTACATTCCAGAATCTGTTTCTCTTGAACACCATGCATTCGGCATGATGCTAGGTAAAGACGGTAAACCATTCAAGACTCGTGCTGGTGGTACTGTTCGTCTAGCAGACCTTCTTGATGAAGCAGAAGTTCGTGCAGCACAGCTGATCGAATCTAAGAACCCTGAGCTAGCTGAAGACGAGAAGAAAGCGATCGCAAATACTGTTGCAATGGCAGCGGTTAAATACGCAGACCTTTCTAAGCACCGTACAACGGACTACGTGTTCGATTGGGACAACATGCTAGCGTTCGAAGGTAACACTGCACCGTACATGCAATACGCTTACACTCGTGTAGCATCTGTATTCGCTAAAGCTGGCGTTTCTATGGATGATCTACAAGGTGAAATCAAAATCACTGACGAGAAAGAAAAAGCGCTTATTGCAAAACTTATGCAGTTCGAAGAAGCGGTTCAATCTGTTGCTCGCGAAGGTCAACCACACATCATGTGTAGCTACCTATTCGAATTAGCAGGTCAGTTCTCTAGCTTCTACGAAGCCTGCCCTATCCTAGTTGCAGAAGACGAAGCAGTGAAACAAAGCCGTCTGAAACTAGCAGCGCTAACAGCGAAGACTATCAAGCAGGGTCTGTCTCTACTAGGTATCGATACTCTAGAGCGCATGTAAGCGAATCGAGAATCGCGATGATTTAGAAAGGTTGGCGTGAAAGCGTCAACCTTTTGTTTTATCTGGCGTATACTGATGTCATTCAATTAAAATCGGATAATATAATGAGTTTTGAACTGCACCCTCAATTGGCAAAAGACACTACCGTTATCGGTCACTTCCCACTGTGTGTGGCGCTTCTGCATAAAGACAATGCCGTGCCATGGGTTATCTTGGTACCAAAACGTGCAAACCTAAAAGAGCTTCACCACTTGCCAATGCAAGAACAGCAACAATTTTTGCTAGAGTCTCAGGCAGTAAGCCAAGCACTGGAAGCCACATTCCGTCCAGACAAGTTAAACCTTGGTGCGCTAGGTAATATGGTGCCACAGCTGCACGTTCACCATATCGCTCGCTTCAAAGATGACGTCGCATGGCCTGGACCGGTTTGGGGTAACACCAAAGGTAAATTCCGTACAGAAGAAGAGCAAAACGAGCTACTTGGGCGCATTAAGAACGTACTGTCACTGAGCTCTATTTTCCAAAAGGCATAAGCACCGCGAGTAAAATCATCCGCCTTTGAATACACACGAGATAAGTAGAGGAAGATTAATGCATATTTGTAACAATCTTTCTCATTTTTCTGGGATTATCACTTAAATCAAACTTGTTTAGACTGCCAGCTCAATTAGAGAGGGTCATCATGAAACAAGTCTTCAACACATTCCGATACGTCAGCTGGATCGCCATCATCTGTTCTATGGCTGCTTCGTTCTTGCTTTTTGTTATGGGCGCAGCGAAAACCTATTCGGCGTTTGCAGTCTTCATTCTTAATCAAACACCTCCGGAAGCACTCGCACATTTAGATAAAGCAGATATCGCGATCGCTTATTTGATCAAGTCACTGGATACATTTCTTGTTGCGCTAGTTTTGTTCATCTTTGCTCACGGCATCTACACACTATTTATTTCCAACAAAGCTAAAGCGAAAACACAAGAACAGTCGGTTTTACATTGGATCAGAACCCCAAACATCGGCCACCTGAAAAATATCTTGGCTGAAGTCATCATTGTGATTTTGTTTGTGAAGTTCTTGGAACTCGTACTGATTAACTTCGACAGCTTAAATTGGACGATCTTGACCTTACCTATTTCGATTTTAGTTTTAAGTCTAGGGTTGAAGTTCCTAGGGTTAGGTGCGACTAAACACTCTGAAGAGCATTGATTCCGCTGTATTAACAATACAATAACTAGCAAAAGAAAAGCCGCATCGTTACTGATGCGGCTTTGTCGTCTTTACATGATAAGTTTGATTGCTACATGGTCACTGTCAGTGATAAACCATCTTGCTTAGTTACTGAGTAACGTACTCGAGTCACATCATGAGCTTTATTGGTGTCGACTAGACGGTTAATTTTTCCCTTCTTGATCCACACGCTTAACATCGCGTCGGCGCCATCTTCACTCATCCCAAACTGCTTAGCTAGATCTGATTGAGAGACGATTCCTTTGTCTGCAATGTATTGATAAAGCTCTTTTAAAATCATGCTACTTGCGCCTCTAATGCACCGTTTTGCTTCTTACCAACTCGTTTGAACACACGGTATGTACCAAAGAAGATTGCTACAATTACCGCAATCCAAATACCACTGGTCACTGGGCTATCTGCGAAATGTGTCAGTTGGTTGTAGAACGTCGCACATAGGTAAGCCAGTCCCATTGTCCATACTGCTATAAATCGAGCGAACTTATGGCCAAACTCACGTACGTAAGCACCCATCGCTGCAACACATGGTGTGTACAGTAAGATAAAGATTAGGTAAGCAAACGCTGCATTGCCAGAAGCAAACTGCGATTTGATGTTACCGAAGATAGAAGCATCGACTTCTTGTTCTTCTGCAACTGCATTTGAGTCAGTTAAGTCACCCACTTCAATACCTAGTGGATCTGAGTAGCTCAAACCGGCTAGATTTTCTGGGATACTCATTACTGCCTCTTCTAGGCTGCCCATTAGGTCAAATTCTGCGTCTTCGCCGTCGCTTGGCGTAGTGTATAGACTGTTCAGCGTACCAACTACCGCCTCTTTTGCGAAGATACCGGTAATGATACCTACCGTCGCTGGCCAGTTGTCTTCTTGAACACCGATTGGTGAGAATACGGGAGTCACAACTTGCGCTGCTTTAGAAAGCACAGAGTTTTCGCTGTCTTCGTTACCAAAGCTACCGTCAGTACCTAGTGAGTTAAAGAAGCTTAAGATAGCAACAACGATTACGATGGTTTTACCGGCACCTAGAACAAAGCGCTTCAGTTTTTGCCAAGTTTTGATCACCACGTTTTGTAGCGTCGGAAGCTCGTAATCAGGCATTTCCATTACTAGGCTGTCACTGCTACCTGGGTAAAGCGTGTGCTTAAGGAAAAGACCCGTGAAGATCGCTGCCACAATACCAAGTAGGTAAAGTGCGAATACAATGTTCTGACCAGAACCCGGGAAGAATGCCGCAGCGAATAACGCGTATACAGGCAGACGAGCACCACATGACATAAATGGCGCCATAGATGCAGCCAGTTTACGCTCACGTTCTTGGTCTAGAGTACGAGTTGCCATGATTGACGGAACGTTACAGCCAAAACCAAGAACCAACGGTACAAATGCTTTGCCCGGTAGACCGATCTTCTGCATCACTTTGTCTAATACGAATGCTGCACGAGCCATGTAACCTGAGCTCTCAAGTACCGCTAGGAACAGGTACAAACAAGCGATAACCGGAATGAAGGTTGCAACCGTCTGGATACCACCACCGATACCATCAGCAAGAACCGTCACTAACCACACAGGCAAATGACCGTCTAACAAGTGGTGACCACCATCAACCAACAGAGCACCAACACCGATATCGAAGAAGTCGATGAACGCACTACCAATGTTGATAGAGAACATGAACATTAGGTACATCACAACGAAGAAGAATGGGATGCCCACCCACTTGTTCAAAATGAATTGGTCTAGCTTTTCAGTCACGCTGCGGCTTAGCTTACCTTCGCTACGGCGTACTTTCTTACACTCTTCGTGAAGATGTGTGTATTTGGTGTCAGCCACATGCAGGTCAACATCAAGATCTAGCTCGGCAATCGTATTTTCAACACCATTGCGGTCTGCATCCGACATGCTGTTAAGAACCAGTGCATCTTTTTCTAGTGCGCGAATCGCCAATGCTCGGTGAGAAACGGTTTGATCATTGAAAAGAGCCGAAACTTTGCCGATCGCCGCTTCCATTTGTTCGCCGTAATTCAAAGCGACTTCTTTTAACGCGACACCTTGAACCACAGACTTGTGCAGCTTCTCTTTAAATTCTGCTACTTGTGCTTTGTTTGTCGCTGACAGGCTAACTACCGGGCAACCCAACGTTTTTTCTAGTTCTGCAACGTTGATGATTTGGCGTTCACGCTTAAGTGCGTCCATTTTGTTTAATACAACAATCATCGGACGACCAAGTTCGCGCAACTGCAGTGTCATATATAAGCTACGTTCAAGACTTGTTGCATCGACTACGTTGATGATCAGATCAGCAGGGTGCGTCAGAACCGCACGAGACGCGATAGACTCATCAATACTATTACTGTCATTACCACTATCTAGAGAGTAAATACCCGGAAGGTCTGTCAGCAGAAATTCATCGCCAGCGTGTTTAAACTGACCAGTTTTCTTTTCAACCGTTACACCAGCCCAGTTGCCGACTTGTTGTTTTGCACCAGTAAGGCCATTAAAAAGTGTCGTTTTACCGCTGTTTGGGTTACCGACCGTAAGAATTTGGTATTGCATTATGCTCGCTCCACTTCAATGTTCTGCGCAATGGCCTCTCGCAATGCAACAGAAACACCACGAACTTCAACTTGCAGTGGGTCACCCATTGGAGCACGTCGAATAACTTTAACCTCAGTATTTGGAAGTAGTCCCATTACCATTAGCTTTTTTCTGACGTCCGACGTAAGTCCTTCTAACAACCGAATTGTCACTGTTTCGCCAGGTTTAATTTCTGATAGCTTCATAGTGGCCCTTAAGAGTAGTGCAAATGATAAATATTATTATTAATAGTATAGGGCGCTAATGTTACTCTTCTATACCCTCTCATTCATTGTGTGAAATCAAAGATTTCATTAATGCTTTTGGCCAAATAAAACGTCAACTTCGTTAATTAATCTCACGTCATTTTCGTCAAAATTGAATATTTTCAGCAATCTAGCAATTAACACAATCGCAACAAACAAATCGCCCAAAAACAAAAAGCCAATAAAAAACAATCACTTGCATTTAAAATTGCATTTTGTCGCTTTTCTCACATCAACCTGTCGTTATTTTTATAAGAAAAATAAGTAAGGTCTCGTATAGTTAACCCATCGAGAGGCAACAGCCACTCAAAAGAATTCCAGAGGTGACATGGCAACATGTCACTCCGGCAGCAAGCGAAGGTGTCATTGACACCCGTGGTATAGTCCCCCCGGCTATACCACGATATTTTTTTTCTTCTCTTTCTTTATCCACTTAACGCTTTACTCCCCTTAATACTCAATACATCAACACTCCATTGTTCACTGTTAGTTTCCCTAACTTAATTGCACTACCTCGAGCACGCTCAACCCCACACAACCAAAAGATCATGTGATAAATAGTCATAGCTCGCATCTCAAAGCATGCCTCTAACAAGCCGCGTCAAACCAAGTCGATTCGATGCTTGGCGTAATAAAAAGCCCAGCATCAAAACGAGCTGGGCTTAACAATTTAATAGCAGAGCATCAAAAGCTAATGAATCTAGCTAACTTGATTCTCTTGCGTCATAGCAAACTTAGACGGAGGTAAACCGAAGTGGTGCTTAAACTTTTGACTGAAGTAGGAAGGGTCATTAAAGCCGCAATTAAATGCAACCTCACTGATTTTTTCACCCGCTAATAGTTGCTCACATGCTGTTTCTAAGCGCACCTCTGTAAGATAATCTTTGAAAGTTCTCGATGACGCGGATTTGAAACGACGCTGTAAGCTACGTTCAGACATAAACAGCAACTTCGCCGCAGAGGCGGTACCGAATTCCGCATCATGATAATTTTCTGCAACTAATTGATAAACTTTCATCAGCCACTCTTGCTCCGGTGACACTTTCTCCGATATTGGTTCTGATTGGGTAAATTCCGGTAATGATTCCTCAACATGGCTCAGCTCTTGCGCACATGGCCAAGTGATTTCGATTTTATTCTGAGCATCAGAGGCGAACATTGATAAATGTCCTCCACTCACCGATACCAGTTGAGGCAGGTTGTCCATACTTAAGTCTACATTTGTAGTATTAGAAGGACGCATCGTCGACACTTTACTAGGCAGTTGAGTTCCGTAATCGATAAAGCTGAGCGAAACAATGTCATTTCCCTCCTCTAAGACCAGCTTAACTGACTGACCTCGAAATGAACGCTTTATCGCATTAGCAAAGATGCTATTGAAGATAACATCGAGATTAAAACTCTCAAGTGCGATTCGACTGGATTTATTAGCATCTTCCAACTCGACAA
The DNA here is from genome assembly GCF_002887615.1 of Vibrio jasicida 090810c. Taxonomy (NCBI): domain Bacteria; kingdom Pseudomonadati; phylum Pseudomonadota; class Gammaproteobacteria; order Vibrionales; family Vibrionaceae; genus Vibrio; species Vibrio jasicida. Next base: position 1,342,707 of record NZ_CP025792.1, read on the forward strand.
CAATGCCGGCTTTCGAGAAATCCTCTTGCCATACGTCAACGACAGACTGCGTTATTTGGCTTAGGTTGTAATTTTGGCTGCCACCGCTGCTATCTTCTGGCGAACTCTTTAATTCGTTAAGTTGCCAGTAGGTTTTCGAAAGATGGTCTTGGGTTGCTGAGTCCAGATCTATAGGCAACCTATTGGCAATGGAATCGACGCTTGTCTTAATCGATTGGGCAACATGGTCGACTAATAAGTTTCTTACCTGTATTTGCTTTCTCAACTGCTGATTACTGGTGAGTAATACACGACTTTGATGGCGTAATTGGTTTGTTTTCAATGTAACTTGAGCAGCGAGGTCACGGTTGGCCTGTAGTACATAGCGAGAACGCCAGTAAATAATCAAAGCAAGAATGACAATAACCACCATGGTAAAACCCGTGATCGCGAGTTTAGATAAATACCACGGTTCCAAGACAGTAAATTTCGAATCAAGCCCTATCATTCCAGAGGCTAATTGTGAGTCATTACTCACTTGTAAGTGATACTCTCCTGAATTCAGGTGCTCTAGAGTCAGTTGCCCACCTTCTAAAGTTTGCCACTTCTCATTTTCGTGCAAGCGATAATACAAATTCTGATTGTCAGGTTTAGGCATGACACCAAAAAGGAAACTTAAAGAAGACCCATACGGTAGCTTCATCTCCAAAAGATCGGCGCTTCCGACTTGAACCACATCATTTTCTAACATGACTTGGCTAACAATAAGCTTGGATTCTGGCGTATTAGACACCAGAAGCTTAGAAGCATCAGCCTTGACCAACCCATATTGCGAACCAAAGATAAGTTGGCGGTCACTATCCTCAGCACGCCTGATCGTATTACATACACCAGGCAAGAACTCATTATTTATCAAGCCGGATGAAGAGGAATAATGTTTCATTAACTGACCAGACAAATGGTAATAACTCAGGCCAACAGACGATGCGAGCCAGACGCCTTCAGAGTCACTGATCATACATGCAGGACGGGAGTTGGAAACACTCATTTCCATGACTTGCTTTGAATCACTACCTGGCATCGTTTTAAACACGCCGTATGCAGAGGCAAACCACTGAGAACCATCGATTGCTGTAATCATGTCTAAGGATTCACCATATTTTTCTGAGAAACGGTTGAATCGGATTCGTTCTCCATCGTACTCGTACACACCGTGGTCAGTACCAATCAATAACAGTTCTTCTTTGTCGTAGAGACGGGTGATCTTAGCAGGTAGGTATTGGCTGACTAACCAATCACTACCAAAGTTCCTAACTTCTTGGCTAGAAACATCAATATTAAATAATTGATACCCACTTGAAGCCCACAGTCTTGTTGAACCATCAGCAACGATATGATCGATAGGTCGACCAGCCATAACCCTTAAATAGGGATAACTAACACGTTCTAAATCATTTAAATTGTAGATCTCTAATCCTGAAGACGTCGCCAGCCATAATCTGTCGCCTTGGAAAGCAAACTCATTGATTTGTGATGCTAAATTCATCACTTTCATGACACCTTTAGAGCCAGAACGATATAAGTTGTGGTCATCGACAAACCATAACACGCCATCTGGGCCAGTTAATGTCTGTCGAATACGGCCAGAAAGTGTTTGTGAGTCATAACTGCTGAAAGTAATACGTTCAAACTTTTTGCTGAATAGTGAGTAATAGCGAATCCCTTGATTCGTCGCGATCCACATTCCTCCCATATTATCGTTCAACAAAGAGTAAATTTTGGTACTCGCTAATTCGATCTCCAAGAAACTTGCAGGCGTCACCTGAGTCACAGCACCAGTCAAAAAAGAGTACAGATATAACCCTTGTTCCGTACCAACCCAATACTCTTGGTTCGTCTCTGCAAACGTCAAAACATGGGAGGCTCCGATTCTGATCACGGGTTTGTTAGGCTCGTAAATATTGAAAATCAGCGCACCTTTCAACGTTCCGATGAGTATTTCCCTTCGAGTATGCGAATAATAGACTTTTTCTATGTAGTGCTTACCTGAGGAAACGACGTGGTTAAACGAATTGCCTTCAGAAAGGTAGACACCTGATGTCGTCGCCAAGGCCCATTTTGTTTCAACAAATATGGCATCGTTGATGTATACATAACTATTGTTGCTGTGCTGATAAAGCTGGAGCAATGAGAAGGAATTCAGCTCGCTGGTATCGATGTTATACGTATAGAAATGCGCACCATCACTGACCCAAATATATTGACCCGAAGAACCAATTTTACGTATTTGGGAGCCTGGATTGAGGCTAAAGACTAGCCGACGATCTCGATTTGGGTAGGTTTGATAAACTTCATTTTCAACAAAGGTCCAAAATGACCCTTTGTGATAGGCTAATTGTTCTTCTCTCGCTGGCAGGAAACTGCCTGATTTGGGAAGCGTCGTTTGACCGTCATAGAACAATACTCTGCCGTGAACATCATGGATCCATAGCCCGCCCTGTTCACCAGGAAACAATTTTTTCGCCGCAATAAAAGTGCCCTTAACCTGATTTGGCAAAGGGTAGAAGATCGCATTCGCTTCACTTGAAGCAAACGCTTGAAATGAGAGGATAAAAAACCCCAAAAATAGGGCTAATGGGCGCAGCAAGTTGAAATCCTTACATGTATCAATACGTGCGTGCTCTTGTACACTCATGCCTTCCATAGTTAAGTGTCAATATGGTTATTTCGAGCCGCTAATTATTGATAATGATACTTCAAATCCTTTAATAGGAAAGACTCACTGCGCCAAAGGTTGCAATTCTTACTGTTGGATCACGTTAAAAACGAATTCAGTGTAAGGAGTAACAACACATTTGTTACTTTTCGCTCAAACATTGACTAAAGCTATTCGACATTTGTTTCAGAAATGCAAAGTAACTGCCTGACTGTACATCAATTTCACTGCCTAGCGGATCAAGTACGCCAGTGTTCACGTCATTACCACGCATAACACTTTCGATCACTGCAGGAGTAAACTGTGGCTCAGAAAAGACACATGCTACATCGCCCGTCCCTAGTGTTTTACGGATATGAATCAATGTTTTTGCGCCAGGCTTGCGATCAGGAGAGACAGTAAAGTGGCCCATTTGGTTTAGCCCATAACGCGCTTCAAAGTAACCATAGGCATCATGGAAAACGAAGTATCCCTTGTCTTTAACTGGCGTAAGCTCTTGCTTAATTTCTGCGTCTGTCGTTTTCAGATGTTCATCAAATTTTTTCAGGTTTGCTGCATAAGTGCTGGCATTAGCAGGATCGATTTCAGCGAGTTTATGGGCGATCGCGTTAGCGACTTGTTGAACGGTTTCAATACCAAGCCAAAAATGAGGATCATGGGTACCGTGATCGTGCCCATCATGGTCGTGAGCATGCTCGCTACCAAATTCACGCAATTTAAGGTCTGGGATTTTACTTACGGTAAGCGTGTTGTCTTTGTCTGCTACCACTTTTTCAAGGAAGGGTTCTAAATCATGCCCATACCAAATAACAAGATCAGCCGCAGCCGCTTTTTTTACATCCGAAGGACGCAAAGCATAATCATGAGGAGAGGCATTATTCTGAAGTAACACATCCGGTGTTGTTACACCTTCCGTGAGCTCAGTTGTGATCATTTGAATAGGTTTGATGCTAGTTAACACGGTCACTGCGTGTGCAGGTAAAGTTAGTATTGCTGAAGCAGCAAGAATTAGTGCTCTTTTCATAGTTTTACTTGGGATATGGCGTTGAAAGTGAGATAATGTTACATTATAACATTATCAGTTTGCAAATGAGTTTCATTCATGTCTTCATTAGTCCGTCTTGAACAGCTGTGCGTCGAATTCGATGGTCGTAGAGTTCTTGATAACATCAGCATGGAATTAGAGAAGGGTAAAATCACTACTCTTATCGGTCCCAACGGAGCGGGAAAATCCACTTTAGTTCGAGTCATTTTAGGGTTACAAAAACCGACAAGTGGCAAACTTACGAACAAACGAAAGCTGAAGATTGGATATGTTCCTCAGAAACTGAAACTCAACGACTCTCTGCCTCTCAATGTCGTTCGATTCCTTAATCTTGCTGGGAAATACAGCAAACAAGAATGCCTAGATGCTTTGAGATTAGTTGGAGCGGAACACTTACTAAATAGCAATATGCATCGCTTGTCTGGTGGTGAGAACCAGCGGGTATTGCTCGCTCGTGCTCTACTCCAGCGACCAGAACTCTTAGTACTTGATGAACCAGCTCAAGGCGTTGATATTCAAGGTCAGATTGACTTATACGATTTAATCGAAAGCATTCGTCATCGCTTCGATTGTGGCGTATTTATGGTATCGCACGACCTGCATCTGGTAATGGCGAAAACGGATGATGTCATATGTTTGCACCATCATGTTTGTTGCTCTGGCTCACCAGCGACGATTACTCAGCATCCGTCGTACATCGCTCTATTTGGTAACGCGACTCGTGAATCGCTTGCTTTTTATCATCATGATCATGAACACCATCATCACGATCTTGCTGGCTCTCCTGTAACAGGCGATGCGACATCTTGCTCACAACATAACCACGGACATCACCACCATGATTGAGTTTTTACTGCCTTCTATTCTTGCTGGCATTGGTATTGCCATTATTGCAGGACCATTAGGCTCTTTCGTCGTGTGGCGAAAAATGGCTTACTTTGGTGATACGCTAGCGCATGCTTCCCTAATGGGACTCGCCCTTGGCTTTCTGCTTAATGTAAATTTGTATCTGGCTCTTTTAGTGTGCTGTTTAGCCCTTGCGGTGTTGCTCGTAACGCTACAAAAACAGCAACTCGTTGCCACCGATACCCTACTTGGTATTTTAGCTCATAGCGCCCTTTCCATCGGCTTAGTTTCTGTGAGCTTCTTGGATAATGTTCGCATTGACTTGATGAGCTACCTATTTGGTGACTTACTCGCCGTTTCTCCACAAGACTTAATGTTCATTTACGCTGGTGTTGTGGCTGTAAGTGCATGTTTGTATTTTTTCTGGCGTCCATTGTTATCGAGCACCGTAAGTGAGGAGTTAGCTGCTGTCGAAGGCGTAAATACAGATTTAGTGCGCTTAGTATTAATGCTGATGGTCGGTATTGTTATCGCAGTAGGTATGAAGTTTGTTGGGGCACTGATTATGACTTCCCTATTGATCATCCCTGCAGCAACCGCACGTAAAGTCTCTTCATCGCCGGAACAAATGGCCTTTTTCGCCTCAATCATTGGCTCTGTTGCTGTATTAATGGGACTCAGTCTGTCTTGGCATTTCGATACACCCGCAGGTCCTTCTGTTGTGATTAGCGCGACATCCCTATTTATACTTAGCCAACTGATTAGGCGCAAAGCGTAAGACAAAAAGAAAAGCCTGCGATTTCGCAGGCTTTTTAATGCTTTTGTATTGGTTTGGCTTCTTACCAACCAGTCACTTCACGTAGACCTTTGCCAATCTCTGCTAGAGATTTAACAGTCTTTACGCCTGCCGCTTCTAGAGCTGTGAATTTGTCTTCAGCAGTACCTTTACCACCAGAGATGATCGCACCTGCGTGCCCCATACGTTTACCAGGAGGAGCAGTAACACCTGCAATATAAGAAACCACTGGCTTAGTTACGTTCTCTTTGATGAACGCCGCAGCTTCTTCTTCCGCAGTACCACCGATTTCACCAATCATTACGATTGCTTCAGTTTCCGGGTCTTCTTGGAACAGTTTTAGGATATCAATAAAGTTTGAACCTGGGATTGGGTCACCACCGATACCAACACATGTAGACTGACCGAAGCCTTCATCTGTTGTTTGTTTAACTGCTTCATAAGTAAGAGTACCGCTGCGAGATACGATACCTACTTTACCTTTCTTATGGATGTGACCAGGCATGATACCAATCTTACACTCGTCTGGAGTGATAAGACCTGGACAGTTAGGACCGATCATGCGAACGCCAGTTTCTTCTAGCTTCACTTTAACGTCGATCATATCTGTTGTTGGGATACCTTCAGTGATCGTTACGATCAGCTCGATACCTGCGTCAATCGCTTCTAGGATTGCATCTTTACAGAAAGGTGCTGGTACGTAGATAACGGTTGCTGTCGCGCCAGTTACTTCTACAGCTTCACGTACTGTGTTGAATACAGGAAGACCAAGGTGAGTTTGACCACCTTTACCAGGAGATACACCACCAACCATTTGCGTACCGTATGCGATAGCTTGCTCTGAGTGGAATGTACCTTGACCGCCAGTGAAACCCTGACAGATTACTTTAGTGTCTTTGTTAATTAATACAGACATTATTTAGCCTCCGCAGCAGCAACAACTTTCTGAGCAGCATCTGTTAGAGATTCAGCTGCAAGGATATCAACGTCAGAATTCGCAAGTACTTCGCGACCTAGGTCTGCGTTTGTACCTTCTAGACGAACAACTACAGGAACTGTTACGCCTACTTCTTTAACCGCACCGATAATACCTTCAGCGATCATGTCACAACGAACGATACCACCGAAGATGTTTACTAGTACTGCACTAACATTGTCATCAGAAAGGATGATCTTGAATGCTTCAGCTACACGCTCTTTTGTCGCGCCGCCACCTACATCAAGGAAGTTTGCTGGCTTGCCGCCGTGTAGGTTTACGATATCCATCGTACCCATTGCAAGGCCTGCACCGTTAACCATACAGCCAACGTTGCCATCAAGAGCTACGTAGTTCAGTTCCCACTGAGCTGCGTGTGCTTCACGCTCGTCTTCTTGTGAAGGATCGTGCATTTCACGAAGCTTTGGCTGACGGTACATTGCGTTTGAGTCAATGTTAATTTTGCCGTCAAGGCAAAGAAGGTTACCTTCACCTGTAATGACAAGCGGGTTGATTTCTAGTAGCGCTAGGTCGTACTGAGAGAACATCGCGCCAAGACCCATAAAGATCTTAACGAATTGTTTGATTTGATCGCCTTCAAGGCCAAGTTTGAACGCTAGCTCGCGACCTTGGTAAGCTTGAGGGCCTACAAGTGGATCGATTGCCGCTTTATGGATTAGCTCCGGCGTTTCTTCCGCAACTTTTTCGATTTCTACACCACCTTCAGTCGAAGCCATGAAAACGATCTTACGAGTTGCGCGGTCTACAACCGCACCAAGGTAAAGTTCGTTCGCAATGTTAGATGCTTCTTCTACAAGGATTTTAGTAACAGGCTGACCATTTGCGTCTGTTTGGTAAGTAACCAAGTTCTTACCTAGCCATTTTTGTGCGAATTCTTTTACGCCGTCTTTTGTATCGTGTAGTTCTACGCCGCCCGCTTTACCGCGACCACCAGCGTGAACCTGACATTTAACGACTTTCTTTTCAGTAGTGATGCGACCCGCCGCTTCGAAAGCTTCTTGTGGCGTATCACATGCGTAGCCTTCTGGTACAGGCAAACCGAATTCTGCAAACAGCTGTTTGGCTTGGTATTCGTGCAAATTCATTTTGATATTCCGTTTGTTTATCCCTTAGGGGATTTATTATTTCCATAACGCCGCTTCATGCGGTACGTCTGTAGGGTCTTCTCAAATCAACTGCTTATAATTTTATATCGGGGGCAGTTCAAATGAAGGCCAGACGCTGAGCCAGTCTAGCCTTGGATGCTGTAGACGTCGAGCCATCAAGGATAACTCGACGTTTTAGCGATATTAAACGTCTAATAACAGACGTGCTGGATCTTCTAGTAGCTCTTTAATGGTTACCAGGAAGCCCACTGACTCACGGCCATCAATCAAACGGTGGTCGTAAGATAGTGCTAGGTACATCATCGGCAAGATTTCTACTTTGCCATCAACCGCCATTGGACGCTCTTGGATTTTGTGCATACCCAAGATTGCCGATTGTGGTGGGTTAATGATTGGCGTAGACATCAATGAACCAAATACACCGCCATTGGTGATAGTGAAGTTACCGCCCATCAGTTCATCAACGGTTAACTTGCCGTCACGGCCTTTGATTGCTAGCTCTTTGATGCCTTTTTCGATGTCAGCGAAACCTAGTGTGTCACAGTCTTTTAGAACTGGCGTCACTAGACCACGTGGCGTAGAAACTGCCATGCTGATGTCGAAGTAGTTGTGGTAAACGATATCATCACCATCGATAGATGCGTTCACTTCTGGGTAACGTTTTAGTGCTTCTGTTACTGCTTTCACGTAGAAAGACATGAAACCAAGGCGAGTACCATGGCGTTCTTCGAACTGGTCTTTGTATTGCTTACGAAGGTCCATGATTGGCTTCATGTTCACTTCGTTAAACGTGGTTAGCATTGCCGTGTTGTTCTTCGCTTCTAGAAGACGGTTTGCGACTGTCTTACGCAGACGCGTCATTGGAACACGTTTTTGGCTGCGAGCCGCTGCAGGCGCTTCAACGGCTGCCGGAGCTTCCGCTTTTGGTGCCGCTTTTGCATTTGCAAGGTGCGCTTCAATGTCTTCTCGAGTAATACGACCGCCAACACCAGAGCCTTTCACTTGGCTAGCTTCAAGACCGTGTTCAGCAAGAAGACGACGAACCGCTGGGCTTAGCGCATCGTTGCTCTCTTCTGTCAGCGTTGCTTTGTGACGCTTATCAGGAGACGCTTCTTTGTCTTCTGTTGAGTCTGTTGTCGGCTCACCCGCTACCGCGCCTGGCTTAAGCTTTGCAAGCAGTTGTTTAGAAAGTACCGTCGCACCTTCTACTTCAATAATGGCTTCTAAAACGCCAGCTTCCGGAGCTGGAACTTCAAGCACAACTTTATCGGTTTCGATATCAACCAGAACTTCATCACGCTCTACCGCGTCGCCTGGTTGTTTGTGCCATGTCGCTACGGTTGCGTCAGCAACTGATTCAGGTAAATCTGGAACCAGAATTTCAATTGTCATATCTGTTTCTTCCTTTAACTTCTAGTTCTTAATTCGAAGTTTTTGAGTTCACGTTCAGAGCGTCTTCAACCAACGCTTTTTGTTGTTTCAAGTGCACCGACATGTAGCCTACTGCTGGCGAAGCAGAAGCTGGGCGACCTGCGTATTTAAGATCTGCACCTGCTGGAATTGCAGCACGGAAGTTGTGTTGACTGCAGTACCAAGCACCTTGGTTTTGAGGCTCTTCCTGACACCAAACAAAATCTTCAACATTCGTGTATTGTTCGATGGCAGCTTGTACTTCATCCAGAGGGAATGGGTACAGTTGCTCAACACGTACAATAGCAACATCATCTTGTTCGTTGTTGCGACGTTGTTCTAGAAGGTCGAAGTAAACCTTACCTGAACAGAACACAACACGTTTCAGTTTGCTCGGTTCCAGATTATCAATCTCAGGAATCGCTGGTTGGAATGTGCCATCAGACAATTCTTCCAACGTTGAAGTACAAAGTGGATGACGCAGTAGCGACTTAGGTGACATAACAATCAGTGGGCGACGCATAGGGCGCACCACTTGGCGACGAATCATGTGATAAACCTGTGCTGGCGTAGATGGCACTACAACCTGCATATTCTGTTCAGCACATAATTGTAGATAACGCTCAAGACGCGCAGATGAGTGCTCAGGACCTTGACCTTCATAGCCGTGAGGTAGCAACATCGTTAGACCACATAGGCGTGCCCATTTTTGTTCACCTGATGAGATGAACTGGTCAATCACGACTTGTGCGCCGTTTGCAAAGTCACCGAATTGAGCTTCCCAAATAGTCAAACCACTTGGTTCTGCTGTTGCATAACCGTACTCAAACGCCAATACTGCTTCTTCTGACAACACAGAGTCAAACACTTGGAATGGACCTTGTTTGTCATGAATATTCGCCAGCGGAATGTATGTACTTGCATCATTTTGGTTATGCAAAACAGAGTGACGGTGGAAGAACGTACCACGGCCAGAATCCTGACCCGAGATACGAATACGCTTGCCGTCATCAACGATCGTAGCGTATGCCAGAGTCTCAGCCATGCCCCAGTCAATTGCTTTTTCACCACTGATCATTGCAGAACGATCGTTATAAAGCTTGTTTACGCGGCTTTGCAGTTTATGACTATCAGGGTATTGAATTAGGCGCTGACCAAGCTCTTTAAGGCGAGTCTCATCAAATTTGTTGTCCCAATCCACATCCCAGTCGTGACCAAGGTATGGAGACCAGTCAACCGAATGCAACGCCATTGGACGCCATTCTTTCACCACAACTTCGCCTTTATCTAGCGCGTCGCGGTATTCATTGACCAATTGCGTCGCGACTTCAATGTCTGATTCGTTTTTATCGATCAGTACATCTGCATAAAGCTTACGAGGCGTTGGGTGCTTCTTGATTTTTTGGTACATCAATGGCTGAGTTGCGTTTGGCTCATCGGCTTCGTTGTGACCATGACGACGGTAACAAACCAAGTCAATGACAACATCACGTTTGAACTCATTACGGTAATCCAGTGCAATACGGGTAACGAATGCTACCGCTTCTGGATCATCAGCATTAACGTGGAAAATCGGAGCCTGCACCATCTTAGCGATATCTGTACAGTACATGGTAGAGCGTGTATCGCGAGGGTTTGATGTTGTAAAACCAACTTGGTTGTTTACAACAATACGCACCGTACCACCAACACAGAAGCCACGAGCAAGAGACATGTTGAACGTCTCGGCAACCACACCCTGTCCTGCGATCGCAGAGTCGCCATGAATAGTAATAGGAAGTACGCGACTGCCCTCAAAATCACCTAAGCGATCTTGACGAGCTCGTACAGAGCCAATAACTACTGGATTTACAATCTCAAGGTGAGATGGGTTAAAGGCTAACGCAAGGTGAACATCACCACCTGGCGTCGCAAAGTCAGCAGAGAAACCTTGGTGGTACTTAACATCGCCAGTACCCCATGTATCATCGTGCTTGCCCGCAAACTCATCGAACAAATCTTGTGGCTTCTTACCTAGAACGTTAACCAACATGTTTAAACGTCCGCGGTGAGCCATACCGATCACAACTTCACGCATACCGCTTGTACCAGCATGTCGAATCAGTTCTTTCGTCATCGGAATCAGTGCATCGCCACCTTCTAGCGAGAAGCGTTTCGCCCCTGGGAATTTTGCGCCCAAGTAACGCTCTAGACCTTCAGCAGCCGTTAGCTCCTCAAGAAATGTACGCTTTTCGTCTTTATCGAAAGATGGCTGACCAACGACAGACTCTAAACGCTGTTGAATCCAACGTTTTTGTTCTGTGTCTGTCATGTGCATGTATTCTGCACCAATCGAACCACAGTAGGTTTTCTTAAGTGCTGAGTAGATATCTTTTAACTGCATGGTTTCTTGGCCGACGGCGAAAGAACCTACGTTAAAAGTTTCTGCGAAGTCATCTTCGGTGAGATTGTGGAATGCAGGGTCTAGCTCCGCCACAGGTGGACGTTGCCATAGACCTAGAGGATCGAGCTCTGCAGCTTCATGACCGCGGAAACGGTATGCGTTGATAAGCTGGAGAACTTTTACTTGCTTAGCGTCGACATCTGGATCACTAACTTGGACACTGTAATGCTTTGTTTCTTGAGCGAGTCGTCGGAAGTAGTCGCGGACACGCGAGTGTGGCTGATCAGCCACTTCTTCTGAGTTCTTTGGCAACTCATCGAATACACGTTTCCACTCCTCACTTACCAGATCGGGGTCACTTAGATACAGTTCGTAGAGGTCTTCTACATACGTTGCATTGGCGCCAGCCAAGTGTGAAGACTCGAGCCATGCCTTCATCACGCCGTTGTGCATATTTTCCCTTAACCAGTAGTTTTCACGTTTGCTGCGGTCTGCGCCGAGCTATTAAGAGCCGACCCATTTAGGTCGGCAATTTTTTGTTGTTAATTAAATCGAACGATTGACCAACATCGACTTGATATGACCGATGGCTTTCGTTGGATTTAGCCCCTTAGGACAAACACTTACACAATTCATGATGCCATGGCAACGAAAAACGCTAAATGCATCATCAAGATCGGACAAACGTTCATCAGTCGCTGTATCTCGGCTATCAATTAACCAACGATAGGCCGCTAAAAGACCAGCAGGGCCGATAAATTTATCAGGGTTCCACCAGAAAGACGGACAAGATGTCGTACAACATGCACACATAATACATTCGTACAAGCCATCTAGATGCGCACGCTCATCAGGCGATTGTAAGTTTTCACGAGACGGTGGAAGAGCACCATCGTCAATCAAGAAAGGCTTAACTTTCGCATAGTTATCGTAGAACTGAGTCATGTCTACGATAAGATCACGTACAACAGGCAGACCAGGTAATGGTCGAATGACGAGCTTATCGCCTTTCAAAGCAGATAAAGGTGTAATACACGCTAATCCGTTTTTACCATTCATGTTAAGGCCATCAGAACCACACACACCTTCACGACATGAACGACGGAATGCAATGCTAGGGTCTTGCTCCTTCAAAAGGATCAAGGCATCCAGAAGCATCATGTCTGATCCTTCTTCGACCTCAAGCGTGTAGTCTTTCATGTACGGCTTTTGGTCGACATCCGGGTTGTAGCGGTACAAAGAGAAATTCAGTTTCATAATATTACCCTCCTTTCCTTAGTACGTACGTGCTTTTGGCGGAAATGCTTCACGATGGATTGGCTCCATGTTTACACCACGTTTAGCCATTGCTTCCGTTTCCGGGTTGTAGATTGAGTGGCATAGCCACTGCTCATCATCACGGTCTGGAAAGTCAAAGCGAGCATGTGCACCACGGCTTTCTGTGCGGTAGTTTGCTGCTACAGCTGTTGCGTATGCTGTTTCCATCAAGTTCTCTAGTTCTAGACACTCAATACGTTGAGTGTTGAACTCTGTCGATTTGTCAGCAAGGTGTGCGTTCTTCAGACGCTCACGGATAACTTTAAGCTCCTCAAGACCTTTAGCCATTGCATCACCTTCACGGAATACCGAGAAGTTGTTTTGCATACATTGTTGTAGGTCTTTACGAATTTGCGCTGGATCTTCACCGTCAGTGCTATTTTCCCAACGGTTGTAACGCTCTAGTGAACGTTCAATGTCTGCTTCAGTTGCAGGTTTCGCATCAGCTTGTTTAAGCAGAGTTTCACCTAAGTGCAGACCTGTTGCACGACCAAATACCACCAAGTCTAGTAGTGAGTTACCGCCAAGACGGTTAGCACCGTGTACTGATACTGATGCAATTTCACCACAAGCGAATAGGCCTTGAACTTCAACATCCGCGCCGCTTTCATCTTGCTTAATCGCTTGGCCTGATACCTGAGTAGGAATACCACCCATCATATAGTGACACGTAGGAATTACTGGGATTGGCTCTTTGACCGGATCAACGTGCGCAAATGTACGAGACAACTCACAAACGCCCGGTAAACGAGACTCCAGTGTATCTTTACCTAGGTGATCAAGTTTCAATTTAATATGTGGACCCCAAGGGCCATCACAGCCTCGACCTTCACGGATTTCAATCATCATTGAACGTGCAACCACGTCACGACCAGCAAGGTCTTTCGCGTTTGGTGCGTAACGCTCCATGAAGCGTTCGCCGTCCTTGTTTAGAAGGTAACCACCCTCACCACGACAACCTTCGGTTACAAGAACACCTGCGCCAGCGATACCCGTTGGGTGGAACTGCCACATTTCCATATCTTGCATTGGGACGCCAGCACGAAGTGCCATACCAACACCATCACCAGTATTGATGTGCGCGTTAGTCGTTGATGCGTAAATACGACCTGCACCACCCGTTGCTAAGATGGTTGCTTTCGATTTGAAGTAGCACACTTCACCCGTTTCCATGCATAGCGCCGTACAACCTAGAACAACACCATCTTCATTTTTAACGATATCAAGAGCATACCACTCAGAGAATACCGTTGTTTTGTGCTTGATGTTTTGTTGGTATAGCGTGTGCAGGAGTGCGTGACCAGTACGGTCAGCCGCTGCCGCTGTACGCGCAGCTTGCTCGCCACCAAAGTTCTTTGACTGGCCACCAAACGGGCGTTGATAAATAGTGCCGTTATCAAAACGAGAGAAAGGAAGACCCATTTTCTCTAGCTCGATAACAGATTCAGGGCCGTTCTTACACATGTATTCGATTGCGTCTTGGTCACCGATATAGTCAGAACCTTTAACCGTATCGTACATGTGCTGTTCCCAATGATCTTCGTGCGCATTACCTAGCGCGACCGTAATACCACCTTGAGCAGAAACAGTGTGTGAACGTGTTGGGAAAACTTTAGATAGCAACGCACATGACAGGCCTTGCTCCGAAATTTGTAGTGCAGCGCGCATACCCGCACCACCAGCGCCGATTACTACGGCATCAAACTCACGAACTGGAATAGACACTTACGCACCCCACAGAATAAATAGACCAGAGAAGACATAGCCGAATAAAACGGCAATAACACCAAGTTGCAATGCACCACGAAGTATCGCGGGCTTAATGTAATCCGTTAACACCTGCCACAAACCAACCCACGCGTGAATTAGAATTGAGACTAAGGCCAACATGGTGAAAACTTTGGTGAACGTACCACCAAAGAATTGGGTCCAAGATGCGTAAGAGATATCTGAGAAAGCGCAGAAGCTAATCAGATAAATCGTGTATAGCGTCATAATGATTGCTGATGCACGAATCAATAAGAAATCGTGGACACCATTACGACCAAATGAAGAGACGTGTTTTACCATACCAAGATCCCCGCCAATAGTGATAATACTGCAGTAGCACCAAATGCGACTTTAGCGCTCATCGCGCCTGAATCGAGTTCTTCGAAATGGCCTAGGTCCATCAACAGGTGACGGACACCACCAGCGATGTGGTAGGCAAGTGCAGTTAGAATTCCCCACAGAATAAATTTCACGAAGAAGCTATCGACGATATCAGCGGCTTCCATAAAACCCATCGGGGATGACAGAGAAATGGACAGTAACCAAAGCAATATGCCCACCGCAACAAACGTAATCACACCCGACACACGATGTAGGATGGACGCGATTGCTGTGATGGGAAAGCGGATGGTCTGTAAATCTAAATTAACAGGTCTTGACTTTCTTTCTTTCACGGGCTTGCTCACTCAGCTCCATTGAGCATTTATTGTTATAACCAATTTCAGCTTCCAAACGTACAAAAGTTAACATTTGACTAACAAATACTCGCAATATGTTCGGAGATAATTGTAAACACTTTGTTAACAAACGGAGTCAGTAAACAAACCTCACTTTTGTTTCCAGCCCCGAATTTATAAGGATTTAACTAAAATTTTCTGTGCCAATATACGGCCAGCAACATTCTAATACAATTGATGTAACAAATTATGCTACATAGAACAGATTTTTAACGATTTTCATGAGAAAAATCATAACAAGTGCACACAAAAATGGAGAAAAATTGACTTTAAGCTTTAACAACAGTACAAAAATGGCACATAAACATCCTGGACGGATTAAATAATAAACAAAGGAGATTGTTATGGCGGATAAGAAAGCTACCCTTCACGTTGAAGGTCATGCGCCGATCGAACTGCCAATTATGGACGGTACGCTAGGTACACCTGTGATTGATGTTCGTAAACTGGGAGCCAATGGTTACTTTACTTTTGACCCAGGTTTTCTTGCCACTGCATCTTGTGAATCATCAATCACGTACATCGACGGCGGCAAAGGTATTCTTTTGCACCGCGGCTACCCGATTGATCAATTAGCCAACAACGCAGATTACTTGGAAGTATGTTACATCCTGCTTTATGGTGAAGCCCCTACCCGTGAGCAATACGAGCAATTCAAAACAACGGTTACTCGCCATACGATGGTGCATGAACAAATCGCAAGCTTCTTCCATGGCTTCCGACGTGATGCACACCCAATGGCAGTAATGTGTGGTGTGGTTGGTGCACTAGCGGCCTTCTACCACGATTCACTCGATATCAACAACGACGAGCACCGTGAGATCGCGGCGTACCGTCTACTGTCTAAAATGCCAACATTGGCGGCGATGTGTTACAAGTACTCTATCGGTCAGCCATTTATCTATCCTCGTAACGACTTAAGCTACGCAGAAAACTTCCTACACATGATGTACGCAAACCCATGTGAAGAATACGAAGTAAACCCTGTTGTTGCTCGTGCGATGGATAAGATCTTCACACTTCACGCAGATCACGAACAAAACGCATCAACATCAACGGTTCGTTTGTCCGGTTCTTCTGGTGCGAACCCGTTCGCATGTATTGCCGCAGGTATTGCTTCTCTATGGGGTCCTGCGCACGGTGGTGCAAACGAAGCATGTCTGAAGATGCTTGAAGAGATCGGAAGCGTAGATAACATCCCAGAGTACGTAGAGCGTGCAAAAGACAAAGATGATCCATTCCGTCTAATGGGCTTCGGTCACCGCGTTTACAAAAACTACGATCCACGTGCAACGGTAATGCGTGAAACATGTCACGAAGTACTAAAAGAGCTAAACATCAAGGATCCACTGCTAGACGTTGCAATGGAACTTGAACGTATTGCTCTTTCTGACGAATACTTCGTGTCTAAGAAGCTATACCCGAACGTAGACTTCTACTCAGGCATCATCCTAAAAGCAATCGGTATTCCTGTATCGATGTTTACGGTTATCTTCGCGATTTCTCGTACTATCGGTTGGATTGCTCACTGGAACGAAATGCACAGCGACCCACTAAACCGTATCGGCCGTCCTCGTCAGCTATACACTGGTGAAACTCAACGTGAGTTCTCTCCACTGCACGAGCGTGAGTAGGCGTTAGAATCGAGAATCGAGAATCGAGAATCGAGTAAATATGAGGGTTGACGTGAAAGCGTCAACCCTTTCTATTTTGAAGAGATGAGAACGAGCTACGCTCTATGGAACGCTTCGCTTCGAGATGCGAGAAATAATTGCTTAACACTTTCGCATCTCACAGGGCGAAGCCTGTCCCTTTTATACTGGGTTGTCAATATCGATAAACGTGACGTCTAACCCGTGCTCTTGCGCTAACCATTCACCCAACGCTTTAATGCCATAACGTTCGGTTGCGTGGTGACCTGCAGAGAAGTAATGAATATCCAATTCACGAGCGGTGTAAGTCGTACGTTCTGAGATCTCGCCCGAAATAAATGCATCTAATCCATGTTGAGCAGCAAGCTCAATGAAGTCTTGACCACCACCGGTACACCAACCTACTGTCTCAATCATTTTTTCTGCATTGTCAGGCGCGATATGCAAAGGTTCACGGTTTAATACGTGATTGATTTTATTCGCGAAGTCAGTGCCAGTCATTGCTTGTTTTAAGCGGCCAAACAGGGCGACAGATTGAGGGTGTCCTTCTAAGCCACCTTCCACTTCAATGTCTAGCAAGCGTGCCAACTCTGCGTTGTTACCCAACTCAGGATGAATATCTAGCGGTAAATGGTAGCCGTAAAGGTTGATGTCACTTTTGATCAAACTGCGAATACGCTTTCCTTTCATACCACGAATTGGTTCTGCTTCACCTTTCCAAAAATATCCGTGATGAACAAGCAGTGCATCAGCCTCTAACTCGATGGCTTTATCGATCAATGCTTGTGAGGCCGTTACGCCTGTCACGATGCGTTTGATTTCTGATTTGCCTTCAACTTGCATTCCATTCGGTGCGTAGTCTTTAATAAGTTGCGGCGATAATTTCTCGTTAAGGATCTTTTCCAGCTGTAAATTATTCATTGTTACTTCCAATACTTGTGGCTTAAACAAAGTGTATATCGAACCGCGATCAGGATGCTAGTTGTGGCATCCCCAACCAGAATAAATTTCGATACAATAGAAAGGCTCTGCCCGCGACAACAAGGATCATGGATGAATTCTCTACAACGTTTCTATCAATGGATTGCTAGCACCCCACCACTTTTTAAACTTCAAACGCCCTTTGTCACCGTCGAAGACATTCTGACACCACCTCTATCGGATAATGAAGATTACGATGGCAATCCACGACTTGGCTTCCTTTACCAACACCTTTGCACCAAGCTACTGACTTGCTCACCTCGATATGAACTGGTTGCTGAAGAGATTCAACTCAACGACACGACTGGCCGCACAATTGGCGCCGTCGATTTGATCCTCGAGAATCAGGAAACCAAACAATACGAGCATTGGGAAGTGGCCATCAAATTTTACTTACTGAATGAAGGCATTTGGTATGGCCCGAATGCACACGACCAACTGCATAAGAAACTCGATCGCATGCTTACCCACCAACTAAAAATGAGCCAGAGAGAAGAGTTCCACCAGCAGTTACCGTTAGACGTTGTACCGAGCGAACACTTGCTGATGCAAGGTCGCCTCTATGTAAATCCTTTTTCAGACGAGCCAACCCCTACAACCTGTTTAGGTTACGAGCTGAACCAAAGCCAAATATCCGGCAATTGGTGTTATCAAAGCCAATGGGAAGGGATTAAAGAACCTTTATATGCTCTTTCCAAACCACTATGGGCAATTGGCAATGAGGAGTTCTTGGAACCCATCGATAAACCATCAGATAGGTTTATTCACGCTCAAACAAAGAGTGGTCAATTTTGGTTTGTTGTACCGGATACTTGGCCGAACTAAAACAGGAAACAGGAAACGATTTTATTTTGCTTTTCTGGGAACAAGTTCGGTAAACACCTTCTTAATCGAAATACCTTTTCACTATACTCTCAACGAGCACCTCTCGATTCCTAAAGCTAAGCGCTCCCGACTCTCGAAGCGCAGCGTTTCCTCTTCACAAACAAAAAAGGGCCGACGCAATGTCGACCCTTTCGAACCTTAATCGTTTGAATTACAAACCAGCGGCTGCAAATACTTGATTAACGATTTCTTGTGCTTCGGCTTCGATTTGTTTCAGGTGCTCTTCACCTTTAAAGCTTTCACAGTAAATCTTGTAGATGTCTTCAGTGCCTGATGGACGTGCAGCGAACCAACCATTCGCTGTCGTTACTTTAAGACCACCAATCGCTGCACCATTACCTGGAGCGTGCGTCAGACGAGCAGTGATTGCATCACCAGCTAGAGTCTCAGCCGCAACCATTTCTGGTGACAACTTCTTCAGTACGTCTTTTTGTGGGCCATTTGCTACAGCTTGAATACGGTTGTACTTAGACTCACCGTGCTTCGCCGCAAGCTCTTCATAGTAATCTTGAGGGTTCTTACCCGTTACCGCAGTGATCTCTGCCGCTAGAAGACATAGCAAGATGCCATCTTTGTCTGTTGACCAAGGCGTACCATCTTTACGAAGGAAAGACGCACCAGCACTTTCTTCGCCGCCGAAACCAAACTTACCAGTGTACAGACC
The DNA here is from genome assembly GCF_002887615.1 of Vibrio jasicida 090810c. NCBI lineage: Bacteria > Pseudomonadati > Pseudomonadota > Gammaproteobacteria > Vibrionales > Vibrionaceae > Vibrio > Vibrio jasicida. The sequence goes on from NZ_CP025792.1 coordinate 1,361,991, forward strand.
GTCCACAAACCATTTGAAGCCAACAGGCACTTCACATAGCTCACGACCTAGATCCGCAACAACACGGTCAATCAGGGCGCTTGAAACTAGCGTTTTACCAACAGCGACATCTTTACCCCACGCGTCACGGTGACGGTATAGGTAGTCGATACAAACCGCTAAGAAGTGGTTCGGATTCATCAAACCTTTTGGCGTAACGATACCGTGACGGTCGTAGTCAGGATCGTTACCAAATGCTAAATCGTATTCATCTTTCAGCGCCAATAGACCCGCCATTGCGTAAGGAGAAGAACAGTCCATACGTACAACGCCGTCTTTATCTAGCGACATGAATTGGAAAGAAGGATCAATCGCTTCACTTACTAGCGTTAGGTCTAGGTTGTATGCCTGACCAATTTGACGCCAGTAATCGATGCCGCTGCCGCCCAATGGATCTACACCAATCTTCAAGTTTGCTTTTTGGATTGCTTCCATATCGATAACGTTCACTAAATCGTCGATGTATGGTTTCACCAAATCCATCTCTACAAACAGCTCAGATGCTTTTGCTTCAGCTAACGGTAGGCGTTTAACGCCTTGTAGACCTTCAGCAATCAGTGCGTTTGCACGATCTTCGATAGCCTGAGTTAGCTCTGCTTCAGCTGGACCACCGTGCGTTGGGTTGTATTTGATACCGCCGTCTTGAGGTGGGTTATGAGATGGGGTAATCACGATGCCATCTGCTTTGTCATCATGCTTGATGTTATAAGTCAGAATCGCGTGTGAAATACCAGGCGTTGGCGTGTAGCCGTTGTCTTGCTGGACAATCACTGTCACACCGTTTGCAATCAATACTTCAATCACACTTGAAAACGCTGGTTCAGATAGCGCGTGCGTGTCTTTGCCCACAAACAGTGGACCTGTTGTACCTTGCTCAGCACGAACTTCTGCGACCGCTTGAGCGATAGCTAAAATGTGGTTTTCGTTAAAGGTGTGCTTGTCCGCGGTACCGCGGTGACCAGAAGTACCAAATTGAACGTTATGCTCTGCATTTGATGCATCAGGTTGAAGTAAGAAGTAGTTAGCAACGAGTGCTGGGATATTATGAAGATCTTCCTGCTGCGCTTTTTGCCCAGCACGAGGGTGCATAGCCATGTTTGACATCCTTTCTTTAAATACAAATAAAATCAAAAAAGCCTCATAATATCCGCTATACGCTACACATTATGAGGCTTCTATCAGGTTTCTTAGATTGAACCTGTTACTTTCTCTATCAAGTCAGGCTGGAATTCCATATGGGTCATCACCTGCTCAACCATCTGTCGCTTGCGACTGGTGTTGTTATTAGTGATTACCCAAAATGGCGTACCAGGAATTGCTTTAGGCTTGGTGGTATTGCCATTTGCTAGCAGAGTATCTTCATTATCAGCAAAGTAAACGCGCTTGCGCCCTTTTACTTTCGTTGCTTGAGAGAAGCTCTCTGGATTTAACGTGTGTAAGGTTGATAGAACCAACATGAAGCGATCAATCGCTTTCTTAAGGCCAGCAAACTCATCAGAAATCAGTAGAGAACGCATCTCTTTTACGGTATCCACTGATTCTGTTTTACCAGCATCTTTACTTACTACAATCCCTTGTGGCTGCTCGATTACAGGTGCAACGACGGCTTCCTGCAACTGACCATCAAGGTTCAAAAGGCGTCGTAAAATATCCGAGGCACTTTCACCGATATGCTTGGTTTGACCCGCAATGTAACGGTATAGATCCTCATCAACCTCAATTGTTTTCATTCGCTTTTCACATTCTCAATGTTTAAACTCTGGGGGATTATAACGAGATCCTCGCGGATACTCCACGTTAAACCCATCACGAATAAGATAAAATGTCAGCATTACTCAACTATAAGCAGGAAGGCCAAGGCCAAACGGTTGTTTTGATTCATGGATTGTTTGGCAGTTTCAGTAATCTAGGTTTACTGGCTCGCGACCTCGTCCAAGATCATTCCGTGATCAGCATTGATCTACGAAATCACGGTCTCTCTTTCCATTCAGATACACACAACTATGAAGTCATGGCGCAAGATGTTGCTGATTTACTTCACAATATCGACATCGAGCCTGCGTTAGTAATCGGCCACTCTATGGGTGGTAAGGTTGCAATGAAACTAGCAGATGTCGCTCCTGAATTAATAAAACAGCTGATCGTTTTAGACATGGCACCAGTTGCCTACAACACAAATCGTCACGACAATGTATTTCGTGGTCTACAAGCGGTAGTCAAAGAACAACCAAGTAATCGCCAACAAACCATGGATATTCTTGCTCAACACATTGAAATGGACGGCGTAAGACAATTTTTGTCGAAGTCGCTGTATAGGAACGGTGACAAAATGGATTGGCGCTTTAATGTCGCAAGCTTATTCAACAATTATGATCAGATTATTGGCTGGCAAGAAATTGCTACCACAGATATTCCAACTCTGTTTGTTAAAGGTGGAGATTCAGACTACCTAATGCCTGAGCATCAGCCTGCTGTTAAGCGTCAGTTTAACAACGCAAAAGCACACATTATCGCCAATACCGGACACTGGTTACATGCAGAGAAACCCGCTGAAGTAATGCGTGTGATCAGGAAATATATTTCGAGTTAACAAATTCGAAAAACAACGCCAGATTATTGAAATAACCCTTCTTGTTGTGCATTAACTTTACTGTTTAACAGTGGTATAGTGCGCCCAAGAATTTTTGGCATGAAGGACGACAATGCTATACGACTATATGGACATGCTCGAGTCGATTGGGCTCGATCTGCTTTTTGCTGCTATCTTCTTTTTCATCGGGATGGCAATAAAAGATGTGCTAAAACAAGGTAACGTACCTGTTTTTGGTCGTCGTATTGTGTGGTTAGTCCTTTTCCTTGGCTGCGCTGGTTTCATCGCGAAAGGCCTGATTCAGCTCAGTTGGGAAGGCACAGGGCTTGGTTAAGCTCTTCTCCCCATCGCCAGTAACAAACAATGTAAAGGTATAGACTCTATGGCAAGTGTAGGTATCTTCTTCGGTAGCGACACAGGTAATACTGAAGCCGTTGCAAAGATGATTCAAAAGCAACTAGGTAAACAACTAGTTCACGTTCAAGACATCGCAAAAAGCAGCAAAGAAGACATTGATAACTTTGATCTTCTTCTTCTAGGTATCCCTACGTGGTACTACGGTGAAGCGCAATGTGATTGGGATGATTTCTTCCCTGAGCTTGAGCAAGTAGACTTCTCAACAAAGCTAGTCGCTATCTTTGGTTGTGGTGACCAAGAAGATTACGCAGAGTACTTCTGTGATGCGATGGGTACAGTTCGTGACATCGTTGAAGCAAAAGGCGGTACTATCCTTGGCCACACTTCAACTGAAAGTTACGAGTTTGAAGCGTCTAAAGCACTTGTTGAAGGCGACGATAGCCAGTTTGTTGGCCTATGTATCGACGAAGATCGTCAACCAGAATTGACTGATGAACGTGTCGAAAACTGGGTTAAGCAAATCTATGAAGAGATGTGCTTAGCTGAGCTTGAAGGCTAATACAGCACCTATTGAAAAAGACCTCCACCTTGGAGGTCTTTTTGTATCTGTCTATCAAGAAGCTTCCGTTGCGACCTCTTCTTCTCGATATTGAGGTTTCTTCCTCACATACAACTTCCGTTGCACTTCCGATACGACATTACCTTCTTCGTCTTTCACATAGGTAATAAACTCTGGAAAGCACTTTTCACCGTTACGAGTCATTTGGTAAATGTCAGCTAGCATTCCTTCTGTTACTTCAAACTCAGCAAATAAATCACTCTGTCCCGGTTTGATGAAGTTGATACTCGCCTCTTTATCCCACACAAAATACTCTTCCCGTAAAATGCCCATCAACATCAGAGAATAAATTGGGTCCGTAAGCGAGAAGATACTACCGCCATACTGGGTACGATTTGCGTTTTTATTCCACCAACGGAGCTTCAAACGAACGTTAACCGTTCGAAAGTCTTCAGAAATATGTAAGATTTTGATACCTGAGCCCCAAAATGGCGGCCAAATATTAAGCGCAAACTTAACAATCCCTGGTCTATAAATCTTGGCAAGTCGCTTATTCATACCTATCCATAGCCTTTGCGATGCAATGTTATAAAAATGTAACTGGTCTGATCTGTAATATAATCGACCTGTTTCTAATTTACAAAAAGAATCTATTAACCCTTTGAAGTTCGTGGTTTAATGTTCAGTACGCTTCGCCTATAATGGTAGGAATATTGAATTCTGTTAAATCGCTGCAGATGATCCAACGGGAAAGTATATGTCAGATAATAATCAGGCGCTGAAGGATGCGGGCTTAAAAGTAACCCTTCCAAGGCTAAAAATTCTAGAAGTACTTCAGCAGCCAGACTGCCAGCACATCAGTGCTGAAGATTTGTACAAAAAGCTAATCGATCTAGGTGAAGAGATTGGTCTAGCAACCGTTTATCGTGTATTAAACCAATTTGATGATGCTGGTATTGTTACTCGCCACCATTTCGAAGGCGGTAAATCAGTATTTGAACTGTCAACTCAACATCACCACGATCACTTAGTATGTTTAGACTGTGGTGAAGTAATTGAGTTTTCAGATGACGTGATTGAAGAACGTCAAAAAGAAATCGCAGCTAAGTACAATGTTACGCTTACTAACCACAGCTTGTACCTATACGGTAAATGTAGCGATGGCTCTTGTAAGACGAATCCTGACGCGCACAAGCCTGCAAAATAAAAAGTAACGCTTTTTATTAATAAAGACTCTAAACGTCAGCTTCGGCTGGCGTTTTTTTATGGAGACAAGCAATGAAGAAAAGGAATTCTTGTGGCTTTACCTTACTCGAACTGATTATTGCAATTGTTATTCTTGGGATACTGGCTGTTGTAGCCGCACCGCGATTCCTAAACCTTCAGGATGACGCCTACGAAGCCAAGATGAAAGCCATCGCAGACCAATTTGAAACGGCAGTTAAGTTCACCCAAAGCCAGTGGTTAGTTAACGGGGGGACACCAGCAGCACAGCAAAATATAGATGGCTATGGTGGCGGAGAATTGGATGTCAATGAATTTGGCTACCCTTTAGGAACAAACAAAGGCAACGCCAGTGGGAATATTGGTAACCCATACAATATTGGCCAAGGGAACGCAGGATGTATTGCCGTATGGCAAGCTCTATTAGGTGATGAATACTCGCTATCGAATAATCGGAATGCGAACGATAGGTTTGATTTTATAACGCGCCGTATCAGAGACAATGACTCCCACCAATCCGTTTGCTATTACACGTATACAAAAAAAGGTTACGAACGAACTCCCGAGAACTCAAGCTTTGTCATATGGTACGACTCAAAAGCGGGAACGGTAACGACATCAAAGCCCTCTCGTCTACCATAGGACATAAAAAATGCCAGCAATTTGCTGGCATTTTTATTAGCGAGGTATTGAGATTATTGGTTCTCGATTTTCGCCCAAGTATCACGTAGGCCAACCGTACGGTTGAATACTAGGTTATCTGCTGAAGAATCTTTTGAATCTGCACAGAAGTAACCCATACGCTCAAACTGATAACCTGTTTCCGCTTCTGCCGTTGCTAGACTTGGCTCAACAAAACCGTTTAGAACCACTAGTGATTCTGGGTTGATTGTCGCAGCAAAGTCATCCGCAGCCGCTGGATTTGGTACTGTGAACAAACGATCGTACATGCGGATTTCTGCAGGCAATGCTTTGTCTGCTGATACCCAGTGGATTACGCCTTTCACTTTACGGCCATCTGCCGGGTTCTTACCTAGCGTTTCAGCATCGTAAGTACAGAAGATTGTCGTGATGTTGCCTTCCGCGTCTTTCTCGATGCGTTCAGCCTTGATCACGTATGCGCCACGTAGACGTACTTCTTTACCTAGAACAAGGCGCTTGTACTTCTTGTTTGCTTCTTCACGGAAATCTTCGCGCTCAATCCAAACTTCACGAGTGAATGGCACTTCACGCTCGCCCATTTCAGGTTTGTTTGGATGGTTAGCAACCGTCAGAGTTTCTACCGCACCTTCTTCAAAGTTCTCGATAACGATCTTAACTGGATCTAGAACGGCCATCGCACGTGGTGCGTTTTCGTTTAGATCATCACGAATACAAGATTCTAGTGAACCGAACTCAATCATGTTCTCTTGTTTCGTTACACCGATACGCTTACAGAACTCACGAATAGATGCAGAAGTAAAACCACGGCGACGCAGACCAGATACGGTTGGCATGCGTGGGTCATCCCAACCATCAACCAATTTCTCAGTCACTAGTTGGTTTAGCTTACGCTTAGACATCACTGTGTATTCAAGGTTTAAGCGACTGAATTCGTACTGGTGTGGACGGCAATCAATCGTGATGTTGTCTAGAACCCAGTCGTACAGACGGCGGTTATCCATGAACTCAAGAGTACAGATAGAGTGCGTAATGCCTTCTAATGCATCAGAGATACAGTGTGTGAAGTCGTACATTGGGTAAATGCACCACTTATCACCAGTCTGGTGGTGAGTCGCAAAACGTACACGGTAGATAACTGGATCACGCATTACCATGAATGAAGAACCCATGTCGATCTTAGCGCGAAGACACGCTTTGCCTTCTTCGAACTCACCTGCACGCATTTTTTCAAATAGCGCTAGGTTTTCTTCGATTGGGCGATCACGGTATGGGCTTGGTTTACCCGGAGCCGTTAGCGTACCGCGGTATTCACGAATCTGCTCAGGACTTAGCTCATCAACATACGCTAAGCCTTTATTAATCAATTCAATTGCATATTCGTAAAGCTTGTCGAAGTAGTTTGATGAGTAACATACTTCACCATCCCACTCGAAGCCCAACCAGTTTACATCTTTCTTGATAGACTCAACGTATTCGATGTCTTCTTTTTCAGGGTTTGTATCGTCAAAACGCAAGTTACATTGACCCTGGTAGTCCTGAGCAATACCGAAGTTCAAACAGATAGACTTAGCATGACCGATATGCAGGTAACCGTTCGGCTCCGGCGGGAATCGAGTATGCACGCTAGTGTGTTTACCATCCGCTAGATCTTTATCAATAATCTGGCGAATAAAGTTTGATGGACGAGCATCAGCTTCACTCATCTATAGCACCTCAAAAATATTAGTATTGTCAGAGAAAACAGAACTCCACAACCAAGGTTGGATTTGCAGAGTGCATTGTTCCTAATGATCCACAATTCTTAGCGATTAGACAACAAGAACCGTCGTTAAAAAGGCAATATTTCTCTACTTAGGTGGAAACCAAAGCATATTGAAACGCTTGAAACAAAAAAAGACCTCCCGAAGGAGGTCTTTTATAGAGAGTCTTTAAGATGTTACTAAGGAAGTTTTACATCTGATAGGTCTTCACCTGCACCGATTGCTTTCATTTCACCAGCAACGATTTCTGCAAGAGGACCAAGGATAACTTGTAGGTTGTTTTCACCTAGCTTAACCACACCCTTCGCACCAAGTTTCTTAAGAACAGCTTCGTCAGCGACTGAGCGGTCTTTAAGAGTAAGACGTAGACGAGTGATACATGCGTCAATTGAAGTTAGGTTGTCGTGACCACCTAGTGCTTTCAGGTATTGACGAGCTAGGTCACCTTTTGGTGCATCACCAGCTGGAGCAGCAGATGCATCTTCATCGTCATCTTCACGACCTGGCGATTTCAGGTTGAATGCGCGGATTGCGAAGCTGAATGTGAAGAAGTATAGAGCACCGAAGCTTAGACCTAGAGCAAGAAGCACTAGAGGCTTAGTAGCTAGACCGTAGTTCAGTACGAAGTCGATTAGACCCGCAGAGAAACCAAAGCCATGTAGCGTGCCAAGCATGTTTGCAAGTACTAGAGATAGACCAGTAAACACGGCGTGCATTGCGTATAGAGCAGGAGCAAGGAACACAAACATGAACTCTAGAGGCTCTGTAATACCTGTTAGGAATGAACAGAACGCTACTGAGAATAGTGCGCCACCAACTTGGCTGCGTTTCTCAACTGGTGCTGCTAGGTACATAGCTAGTGCCGCACCTGGTAGACCGAACATCATTACAGGGAAGAAGCCGTTCATGAATACACCAGCGCTCTTATCGCCGCCGAAGAAGCGGTGTAGGTCACCAGATTTAAGCGTTTCAGTTACTTCTTTAACTGTTGCTGTGATTTCTGGAGTTACAGAGTTAGCGAATTCGAATGTGTGAGTTTGACCAGCAACAAGAGTCTTAGCTAGAGCTGGGTCAACACAAAGCTGTTGTAGAGCAGGAAGTGCTTGACCAGCAGCAGTTGCGCCAGATACTAGAACTTCTTGACACGTACCCATACCGAACCAGAAGTACGAGTTTAGTACGTGGTGTAGACCTACAGGGATAAGTGCGCGGTTAAGCGTGCCGTAAACGAACTGACCGATAGCACCAGAAGTAGAAACTGCGTGCGCTAGCGCGTCAAGACCGCCTTGAATTGTTGGCCATACAACACCAGCAAGAGCACCAGCTACAAGCGAGAATAGACCCGCCATGATTGGTACTAGACGTTTGCCAGAGAAGAATGCCAACCACTCAGGAAGACGAGTAGCATGGAAAGCGTTGTAAGAGTGACCAGCGATGATACCTGCAATGATACCGCCGAAGAATGACATGTTAACACTTGCATCAATTGTCGCTGCAGTAGCAGTTAGCACGAAGTAAGCAACTGCACCTGCTAGACCAGCAGCACCTTGACCGTCTTTAGAAAGACCGATCGCGATACCTAGACCGAATAGTAGTGGTAGTTGACTAAAGATTGCATTACCAGCTGATGCCATAAACGCAATGTCTAAAAGGTCAGGTTGACCCAAACGTAGTAAAAGCGCTGCAACTGGAAGCGTTGCGATAGGAAGCATAAGAGCTTTACCTAACTTCTGCGCGTATCCAAGAATATTCACCTTAAGTTCCCCCTATAGGATTTTATGTTTTGTCGAATGACTTATTTCAGTCGTTCAATTTAGTCGCTACCAGTTTATGATATTAATTTTGCTCCGCAAATTAAAAGCTCATTGTTTGTGATCATAATCACCAGAAACAGCCCTTTGGGAAGGTTTTTGCTAGCGAGATCATAAAACTTATTTTATTATACGAAAAAATGGCGTTTTAGAGATAAGATTCTCGCACTTTATGCAAGACAGAATCAGTGTTATTTTGGTATCTCTACAGATGATTCGCAGTAACTTCGCTCTGGAAAACAATCATAAAAACTAATTCATTTATTATTTTTCAGTTAGTTACTCTGATAATGACATCGATAAAACGCGACTTGCTGTATGTGACTCGTTATCTAATTCAGTGATACAAACTAAGTACCAGCATGACTCATGCAGTCACCAGTTAGATAACGGGACAGAAAATGAATTCTCATCTATAAGGACTAGCTGACTATGTACGCGCTAAGTAACTGTAAAATCTATACCGGTAGTGATGTTCTTACCGATCATGCGGTCATCATCGACAATGACCAGATTCAATCAGTTGTGCCAGTAACTCAATTACCAGAAGGTATTGAGATCAAAGATCTGGACGGTGCAAATCTAAGCCCTGGTTTTATTGACCTTCAGCTAAACGGCTGTGGCGGTGTGATGCTAAACGACGAAATCACACCTGAAACCATGCAAATCATGCACGAAGCCAACCTAAAGTCGGGTTGTACTAGCTTCCTACCAACTCTTATCACGTCTTCAGACGAAGACATGCGTGCTTCGATTGCTGCGGCTCGTGAATACCACAACAAATACCAAAACCAATCGTTAGGTCTTCACCTTGAAGGTCCTTACCTTAACGTTGCGAAGAAAGGCATCCACAGCGTGGACTTCATCCGCCCTTCTGACGATGGCATGATTGACCTTATTTGTGCGAATGCAGATCTCGTAGCAAAAGTAACACTAGCACCAGAGCAAAATGATCCTGAGCACATAGCACGTCTTAAAGCGGCAGGTATCGTCGTATCAATCGGCCATACAAATGCGACTTACGCAGAAGCGCGTGAAGGTTTTGAAGCAGGTATCACCTTTGCTACTCACCTATTCAACGCAATGACGCCAATGGTTGGCCGTGAACCTGGTGTTGTTGGTGCGATTTATGACACTCCGGAAGTATACGCCGGCATCATTGCTGACGGTTTTCACGTAGACTACGCAAACATCCGAATTGCTCATAAAATCAAGGGTGAAAAGCTTGTTTTGGTGACGGATGCCACAGCTCCAGCAGGTGCTAACATGGATCACTTTATTTTTGTTGGTAAGAAAGTATATTACCGAGATGGTAAATGTGTTGATGAAAATGGCACATTAGGCGGCTCAGCTCTGACTATGATAGAAGCAGTTCAGAATACAGTTGAGCACGCAGGCATCGCTTTAGACGAAGCTCTACGAATGGCTACACTGTACCCAGCAACCGCAATCGGTGTTGAGGAACGTCTTGGCCGAGTTCGAAAAGGAATGGTGGCAAACCTGACTATTTTCGATCGTGACTTCAATGTAAAAGCGACGGTTGTTAACGGACAATACGAGCAAAATTAAGCATGAATGGCGGACAGATTGGTAATGTAGATTTAGTAAAACAGCTTAACAGCGCTGCGGTATACAGGCTGATTGACCAACAAGGTCCAATTTCCCGTATTCAAGTCGCGGATGTTAGTCAGCTCGCCCCTGCGAGTGTTACCAAAATAACCCGCCAACTCTTAGAGCGCGGCTTAATTAAAGAGGTCGCGCAACAAGCATCTACCGGTGGTCGCCGAGCGATATCGTTGACCACTGAGGTAAAACCCTTCCACTCTATCGCTGTGCGATTAGGCCGAGACTACGTGCAATTTAGTTTGTACGATCTGGGTGGCACGGCGTTGGCAGAAGACCAACACGAACTTCACTACACCAATCAGGCTGACTTGATCGCTGGTTTGATTGATCTGTTGAAAGACTTCGTAAATCGCTGCCAAGACAAAATCGACCAACTTATTGCTATCGGCATCACCCTACCTGGCTTGGTAAACCCAACTACAGGTGTTGTTGAATACATGCCAAACACAGATATCGATAACTTAGCGCTTGGCGAAATCATCCGTGAGAAGTTCAATACTGCGTGTTTCGTTGGTAACGATGTACGTGGTATGGCTCTGGCTGAACACTACTTTGGTGCAAGCCAAGATTGCCAAGACTCAATTCTGGTCAGTGTTCACCGCGGTACTGGTGCGGGCATCATCGTAAATGGTCAAGTTTTCTTGGGCTTTAACCGCAACGTAGGTGAAATCGGCCACATCCAAATTGACCCACTCGGTGAGCAATGCCAATGCGGTAACTTTGGTTGCTTAGAGACCGTAGCGGCAAATCCAGCAATCATTCAACGTGTGAAAAAACTGATTGCACAAGGTTACGAATCTAGTTTAACTCAGCTTGAACACATCACGATTGAAGATGTTTGTAACCACGCAATGAATGGTGATGAACTGGCGAAACAAAGTCTGGTTCGTGTGGGTAATCAACTTGGTAAAGCGATTGCAATTACCATCAACTTATTCAACCCACAAAAAATTGTCATTGCTGGTGACATTACTGCCGCTGAAGAAATTGTTTTCCCAGCGATTCAGCGAAACGTAGAAAACCAATCTTTGAAGACCTTCCATAACGAACTTCCAATTGTTGCTTCTCATATTGATAAACACCCAACAATGGGCGCATTTGCGATGATTAAACGCGCCATGTTGAACGGAGTTTTGTTACAAAAGTTACTAGAAGACTAAGTTTATACAACCAATTGAGTTACAATCTCGGGCTGTGATTTCACAGCCCGTTTTTGTATATCAGGAATATAGCTCAACAGTATGGAAATTATTCTAATTACAACGGCCTTCATCGCCGGTTTTATTGCGCTCAAATGCCACCTCCCTCCATTGGTTGGCTTTCTACTTGCCGGCTTTGGCTTGCACGCGTTTGGTTACCAAAGTAATGACGTCATTGTTACCCTTGCAGATCTTGGTGTTACGCTTCTCCTCTTTACAATTGGCTTAAAGCTAGATGTCAAAACCCTACTCTCTAAAGAAATTTGGGGAGGAGCCACGGCGCACAACGTTCTTTCAACTCTTTTCTTTGCGCTTGTTCTTATTGGACTAAAACTGCTCGGCTTATCCTCATTGACAAGCATGGATAGCTCGCAAATTCTACTTCTCGCTTTTGCTTTATCATTTTCCAGTACTGTATTTGCCGTTAAGACACTGCAAGAAAAAGGTGAGATGAACGCGACCTACGGGACCCTAGCTATTGGTATTCTGGTTATGCAGGATATTTTTGCCGTGGTTTTCCTTACCGCTTCAACGGGTAAAATTCCGGAGTGGTATGCGATAGGTTTGTTTGCATTGCCTCTTCTTCGTCCATTGTTCTATAAACTCTTAGACAAGGTAGGCCATGGCGAGATGCTGGTTCTCTTCGGTATCTTCTTTGCGTTAGTCGTTGGCGCAGGCCTATTTGAGCTTGTAGGTATGAAGCCTGACCTCGGTGCTCTTATCCTCGGTATGCTCTTGGCAGGACACCGTAAAGCATCTGAATTATCCAAATCTCTATTCAATATGAAAGAACTATTCTTAGTCTGCTTCTTCTTGAATATTGGTTTGTCGGCATCTCTGAGCTTCACAGGCATTGGTTTGGCGTTGCTGTTTATTTTACTACTGCCAATTAAAGGTCTGCTTTACTTCCTAACCATCAACTATTTCAAATTCCGCGTACGTACCTCACTGCTGACATCACTATCATTATTCAACTACAGTGAATTTGGTTTGATCGTCGGTGGATTGGCCTACAAAATGGGTTGGATGCCAAGTGATATGCTTGCTGCGATTGCAGTTGCCGTCTCCATTTCTTTCATTATCTCTGCACCATTGAACCGCTTGGGTCACCAGATCTACCAGCATTCTGGGAAATGGCTACAAGAAACAGCAGCCGAAAAGCTCAATCAACGCGACCAACTTATCAACCCGGGCCATGCTCAAGTCCTGATTTTAGGTATGGGCCGAATTGGCACTGGTGCCTACGATGAGTTGCGTTCTCGCTATGGCAAGATTTCTCTTGGTGTAGAAGTCCGTGAAGAAGCAGCGCATAAACACCGTTCTGAAGGACGCAATGTAATTTCTGGCGACGCGACCGACCCCGATTTCTGGGAACGAATTTTAGACACAGCCAATGTAAAGTTGGTCTTACTGGCGATGCCACATCACCAAGGAAACCAAACCGCATTAGAGCAACTACAAAGCCGAAAATATAAAGGCCAAATTGCAGCGATTGCTGAATATCCCGATCAGCTAGAAGGATTACTAGAAAGTGGTGTTGATGCGGCGCTGAACATTTATAGTGAAGCCGGTAGCGGTTTTGCGCGTCATGTTTGCGAGCAACTTCAACCTCAGTTCACCCCGATGAAATAAGCATCAAAAACAATATTTTTATTGAGCCCTCTAACAATAAGAGGGCTTTTTTGTGTGTTTTTTATACCAAACCTTAATCTCATTCATCAAAACAAGACTTATTTTAAACATCATCTAATAGACAAGCCTTTTTATCATTTTTTTAATCATAAAACGTTGCTTTTTTTTACTCACAATGGCAAATTGAAGCCATACCGATTAAAAATTGTTTAGTTTAAAAAGGATGTTGTATGTGTTCAGTATTTGGCATTTTAGACATTAAGAGTGATGCAGCAGCATTGCGCCCTATCGCACTTGAGATGTCGAAAAAGCTTCGTCATCGCGGTCCAGACTGGTCTGGAATCTACTCATCAGAACGCGCAATTCTTGCGCATGAGCGTCTAGCGATCGTTGGTCTAAATAGTGGTGCGCAACCGCTATACAGCCCTGATAAAAAACTCATCCTTGCTGTAAACGGTGAAATCTACAACCACAAAGAGATTCGTGCTCGCTACGAAGGCAAATACGAATTCCAAACCGATTCAGATTGTGAAGTTATCCTAGCGCTATACCAAGACATGGGCGCAGACCTTCTTGAAGAACTAAACGGTATTTTCGCATTCGTACTTTACGATGAAGAAAAAGACGAATACTTAGTGGGCCGTGACCACATCGGTATCATCCCGCTTTACCAAGGTTACGATGAGCACGGCAACTACTATGTTGCTTCAGAAATGAAAGCACTAGTACCAGTATGTAAGACCGTGAGCGAGTTCCCTCCAGGTTGTCACTACGGCAGTGCAGATGCAGAGCCTCAACGCTACTACACTCGTGACTGGAATGAATACGCAGCCGTACAAGGTAACAGCACTAGCAAAGAAGAATTGACTGAAGCTCTAGAAGCAGCGGTCAAGCGCCAACTAATGACTGACGTGCCTTACGGTGTACTTCTTTCAGGTGGTCTAGATTCTTCTATTACGTCTGCGGTAGCGAAACGCTTTGCAGCGATGCGTATTGAAGATGATGAGAAGTCTGAAGCTTGGTGGCCACAACTGCACTCTTTCGCTGTCGGCCTAGAAGGTGCGCCCGATCTGAAAGCTGCTCGTGAAGTTGCTGACCAAATTGGTACGGTTCACCATGAAATGACATACACCATCCAAGAAGGTTTGGATGCCATTCGTGACGTGATTTACCACATTGAGACGTATGACGTAACAACGATTCGAGCTTCTACTCCGATGTTCCTTATGGGTCGTAAGATCAAAGCAATGGGCATCAAGATGGTACTGTCTGGCGAAGGTGCGGATGAGATTTTCGGTGGTTACTTATACTTCCACAAAGCACCAAACGCTCAAGAGTTCCACGAAGAGACGGTACGTAAGCTTCTCGCTCTAAACATGTTTGACTGCGCACGTGCTAACAAATCACTAGCAGCGTGGGGTGTAGAAGGCCGTGTTCCATTCCTAGATAAAGAATTTATTGACGTTGCAATGCGCCTGAACCCAGCAGACAAGATGTGTGGCAACGGTAAAATGGAAAAACACATTCTACGTGAGTGTTTCGAGCACTACCTACCAGAGTCAATTGCATGGCGTCAAAAAGAACAGTTTTCTGATGGTGTAGGCTATAGCTGGATCGATACTCTAAAAGAAGTGGCTGAGCAGAAAGTGACTGACCAGCAAATGGAAACAGCGCAGTTCCGTTTCCCTTACAACACACCAACCACAAAAGAAGGTTATGTGTACCGCGAGATCTTTGAAGAGCTGTTCCCGCTACCTTCTGCAGCTGAATGTGTTCCTGGAGGCCCTTCAGTAGCGTGTTCTTCAGCGAAAGCGATTGAATGGGATGAGTCTTTCCAAAACTGTGTAGACCCATCAGGACGCGCTGTGCAAGCCGTTCATAACGACGCATATTGACTCTAAGGTAGGACTGGCTCCACCAGCTGCCTTTCAGTCTTTAGGCACAAAGATCAAAAAGAGGTGCAAAAGCACCTCTTTTTTTATACCAGAATGACTGTTGGTTATTTTAAATCGAGGTCATTATTGTCTATGCTTACCGGCACTCGCTTAGTGATCATCTGCACTAACATGATTGAGCGCTTCTCACCATCTTGCTCTTGGAAGATGGCATCTATACCCGCAAACTGCCCGCTTTTAACTCGAACCTCATCACCAGGCTGTGGCATACATTCAGAATCAGAATGATCGTCTGTGCAGGTTTCCAGCTGTTTAAGCTCAAAAACCAGATCACCTTGGATTTCTTTAGGCTGCGCACCAAAACGCACAAAATCCACAACACCACGTGTAGAACGTACTGAGGTGAAATTAGGGCCTTTTTCATAATCAAATCGAGCAAATACATAACACGGGAACAATGGCTCTTCGACTTTTTGTCGCTTACCCCGTAAGATCTTTTCGACCTCAACAGTTGGGTAAAAACATTCTACACCCTGATTTTCTAGGTGCTGTTTTGCCCTAACTTGTTCTCCACGTTTACAATAAAGTAAATACCAACGTTTCATTTTTTACTAGCCAATTATATTTTTCTCTCATCCTAGCATTAAGCCCAAGATGAGTCATGGATATTCAAGTAACCTATCAATAAGCCACTTTATATTGCACATACAACTTACACCTTTTCATCAGCTTAAGAAAATAAGTCTATAGGCAAAAATGAAAAGTAAGTTTGTAACACGACCAAATCACCGACAAAAACCCCGCCATTTCAACACTAAGCAGTCATTTCATAAGGTAAATGAATCGTCACATAAAATTTTATTGTTTGTCAGACATAAAATTGCCATGTATACGTAGATTTCGTTAAAAAATGTAATAACTACTATTAGAAGAGCTTATGTCAAACCAACATCAATACTTTGGTCACCCACGTGGCTTGTTCTTATTGTTCGGTACAGAACTATGGGAACGCTTTTCTTACTACGCAATGCGCGCCATTCTAGTACTTTATCTTACTGACACAACCATGAACGGTGGCCTTGGCTGGTCGACTAAAGATGCCCTAGACCTTTACGGCATCTATACTGGACTTGTCTACATCACTCCGCTTATTGGTGGCTACCTTGCGGATAACTATCTAGGTCAACGCCGTTCGATCCTCATTGGTGGTGCATTAATGGCTATCGGCCAATTTACGCTAGCAATGCCAGCTGATGCGCTCGGTCTTGGCTCTCTACACACTTTCTACCTAGGTCTTGCTCTGCTTATTTGTGGTAACGGTCTATTTAAGCCAAACATCTCAACAATGGTTGGTGACCTTTACAACGAAGGTGATAACCGTCGTGACGGCGCATTCACTATCTTCTACATGGGTATTAACCTAGGTGCACTACTTGCAGGCGTGGTATCTGGCTCAGTAACCAATGAATTTGGTTGGAAAGCCGGTTTCGTTGCCGCTGGTGTTGGTATGATTGTCAGCCTTGTGATGCAAATGACCATGGCTCAATCTTGGTTAGGTGATATTGGCCGTGTACCAGCAGCAAAACGTGACCTAGCAATTAAAAAATCTGCGAAGAAAGAGCCTCTAACTAAAGAAGAAGTCGACCGAATCAAAGTTATCCTTGTGATGAGCTTGTTCACTATCGTTTTCTGGGCGGGCTTCGAACAAGCCGGCGGTCTAATGAACATCTACACACAACAATACACAGATCGTATGATCGGTGGTTTTGAAGTGCCTGCTGCGTGGTTCCAATCACTAAACCCATTCTTCATTATTACTCTTGCACCTGTATTAGCCGTTCTATGGGTGAAGCTGGGTAAACGTGAACCTAACTCGCCAATGAAGTTTGCCTTCGCAATGTTCTTCCTAGCACTAGGCTTCCTATGTATGGTTGGTGCCGTTATGGAGCAAGGTGGTGATACTGCGGTTAAAACATCAATGCTATGGCTAGTAGGTGCATTCTTCTTCCATACGTTGGGTGAACTGTGCCTATCTCCTATTGGTCTATCTCTAGTAACTAAGCTAGCTCCGCTACGTCTTGCATCACTTATGATGGGTGCATGGTTTGGCTGTAACGCGATCGCAAACTACGTTGCAGGTTATGTTGGCTCTCACGTAGGTGAGCTAGGTGCACTAGCAATCTTCAGTGGTATTGCAGTAACAGCGACTATCTCTGGTGTAATTCTACTGTTGTTCTCTAACACGCTAGTTCGTTGGATGCACGGTGCAGAAAATACACACAGCACAGCAGAACAAATTGAAGAGCAACAAACTCAAGTTGCTTAATATAAAGTACAAATAAAACAAAGGGTCGCAATCGCGACCCTTTTTGTTCTCTGTAAACAAAACAGAAGCTCGAAGGCTTGAAAGATTAAAGCTTAGAACGCACCAAATCGACCATCATATCAATGTGCATATCATTGTCGTTTAAACAAGGGATGTAGCTAAAGCTCTCCCCGCCTGCTTCAAGGTAAATCTCACGGCACTCTTCTGAAATCTCTTCCAACGTTTCCAAACAATCTGACGAGAATGCAGGCGTTAGAATACTTAACTTCTTCTTACCTTGGCTTGGTAATACTTCTAACGTTTTATCGGTGTAAGGTTGTAACCACTCTTCACGGCCAAATCGAGACTGGTACGTCATACCGAACTGGTCATCAGTTAACCCTAATGCTTCACCTAGCAATCGCGTCGTTTCTTCACAATGTTTAGGGTAGATATCACCATTGTCGGCATAGCGCTTTGGAATACCATGGTAAGAACACAGCAGGTAATCCCCTTTCCCATGCTCTTCCCAATGTTCACGTACTGATTGCGCTAATGCTGCGATGTACTTGGGGTGGTTGTGATAATCACGAATAAAGCTAAATTCTGGCATCACTGGCATTTTTTTGAACGCTTTCGTCATGCCATCAGAGACTGCAGCTGTCGTCGTCCCCGAATACTGCGGATATAGCGGCAACACGACCACTTCTTCGACACCTTGCGCTTGCAGGGCTTCAAAACCACTTAGAAGACTTGGGGTACCATAAGTCATTCCTAATTCCACAGGCATGTCTAACGCGACTGCGAGCTTCTCTGCTTGTCGCTTAGAGTGCACCATCAAAGGCGAGCCTTCTTCCATCCATACAGATTGGTAGAGTTTTGCAACTTTCGGCGCGCGTACTGGCAAAATAATACCGTGAAGGATTGGGCACCACAGCCAACGAGTCATATCGACAACACGGTGATCATGAAGGAACTGACTGAGAAAACGCTTTACTGCCGGTGCGGTCGGCTCATCGGGAGTGCCAAGGTTAACCAGTAACACCCCTTGCTTATTATTGTTTTTCATAACATCCTATTCATGGTAAACGGCGTTGATTGTACGATGAGTATAAGAAATTGGTTCACCGTTCAAACAAGCTGAATAAAAAAAAGCGACCCTAAGGTCGCTTTTAAATATATCAAAATATTAAATTTTGCCGCTAGCAAATTATGCTAGTGCTTTCTCAATATCTGCACTTACTTCTGCAACTTGCTTAGTACCGTCAAACTTAAGGTACTTAGTGTTACCTGCTTCTGCTTCTTTACCGTAGTACTCGATAAGTGGTGCAGTTTGCTCATGGTAAACACCCAGACGTGCGCGTACTGTTTCTTCTTTGTCGTCATCACGTACAACAAGATCTTCGCCAGTTACGTCATCTTTACCTTCCACTTTTGGTGGGTTGTAAACAACGTGGTAAGTACGACCTGATGGAAGGTGTGCACGACGACCAGCCATACGCTCAACGATTACGCTGTCAGCAACGTCGAATTCGATTACGTAATCGACATCAACACCCATTGCTTTTAGACCATCAGCTTGAGGGATAGTACGAGGGAAACCATCTAGTAGGAAACCTTTCGCGCAATCGTCTTGAGCAATACGCTCTTTGATAAGGCCAAGGATGATTTCATCAGAAACTAGCTGACCAGCGTCGATAACAGCTTTAGCTTGTTTGCCAAGCTCTGTACCTGCTTTGATAGCAGCACGAAGCATATCACCAGTAGAGATTTGTGGAATACCGTATTTATCCATGATGAAGTTTGCTTGTGTGCCTTTACCAGCACCTGGAGCACCTAGAAGAATGATGCGCATGATTTATCCTCTTTAATATTTAAGATTTATACCGAAGCTCACAATAGCTGGCTTCTTGGGCCGCAACCCGTCGAGGCAGTCGCAACGATAAGTTTCGGTATAACGTTTAGGCGAGCCAAAATACACGCCTTATTACTCACATTCAAGTTCGAGATTCTAACACAGGTTCACTAAGCAATGAGCAGATTAAGACTAAAGAATGTTAGCGATGCCTGCTTTCGAGTTTTATTGATTACTAACTCAACACTCGAAGTGTGAATCTATGCGTTTACAAACAAAAAGCTCGCATTTCGCGAGCTTTTCATTGATGTTTGGTTATTAAACCTTAGTCAAAAGCTTGTTGATGGCACCGACAAATTGCGTCGGGTCTTCCATCGAACCTCGTTCAGCCAGCATCGCTTGGCCCAACAACACTTCCACCCAGCGACCAAATGCTTCTTCATCGGCTTCATCTGCCATACGCTTAACAAGTGCGTGCTCTGGGTTGATTTCGAAGATGTACTTCACGTCTGGTACTGCTTGACCTGCCGCTTCAAGAAGCTTCGCCATCTGTGTACCCATTTCGAAATCGTCAGTCACGACAACTGCAGGCGTAGTAGCAAGCTTGAAAGTCGTACGAACTTCTTTTACGCGGTCACCAAGGTATGACTGAGTTCGCTCAACTACAGACTTAAACTCTTCTTCCGTTTCTTTCTGCTTTTCTTTTTCTGCTTCGTCTTCAAACTTACTCAGATCAAGACCCGCTTTGGTAATCGATTGGAATTGCTTACCATCAAATTCGGTTAGATAGTTCATCAGCCACTCATCGATGCGGTCAAACATCAAGATAACTTCGATGCCTTTCGCTTTGAACTGCTCTAGGTGCGGGCTGTTCTTCGCGGCTGCGTAGCTGTCTGCCGTTAGGTAGTAAATCTTATCTTGGCCTTCTTTCATGCGTTCAATGTAAGAAGCCAAACCAACGGTTTGTTCAGCAGAGTCCACTTCAGTAGACGCAAAGCGCAATAGACCAGCAACCTTCTCTTTATTTGCCATGTCTTCTGCAACGCCTTCCTTCATGACAAGGCCGAACTCTTTCCAGAATGATTGGTATTTTTCATCATCATTCTTCGCCATACGCTCAAGCATAGTAAGTACACGCTTGGTACATGCGTTGCGAAGTGACTGAGTGACCTTGTTATCTTGAAGAATTTCACGAGACACGTTCAATGGCAGATCATTCGAGTCAATCAAACCACGGATGAAACGCAAGTAAGATGGCATAAACTGCTCAGCGTCATCCATGATGAATACACGCTGCACGTACAACTTTAGACCCGACTTATGGTCGCGGTTCATCATATCCCATGGCGCTTTCGCTGGGATGTAAAGCAGGCTGGTATAATCGTTCTTACCTTCTACACGGTTATGACTCCACGTAAGCGGATCGGCGAAATCGTTAGAAACGTGTTTGTAAAACTCTTGATACTCCTCTTCAGAGATATCCGACTTGCTGCGGGTCCAAAGTGCCTGAGCTTTGTTGATTTGCTCCCACTTCTTCTCACCCGTTTCATTACCTTCGTCATCACGAACAGTGGTTTGAATTGCAACTGGAATACCAATATGATCAGAGTATTTACTGATGACATCACGCAGACGCCATTCATTTAGGAATTCTTTACCTTCTTCACGCATATGAAGAACAATATCGGTACCACGAGAGTCTTTCGTAATGGTTTCAATGGTGTACTCACCTTCACCCGCTGATTGCCATTGAACCGCTTCGTCAGCAGCAGTACCCGCAGCACGAGTGCGCACAGTCACCGAGTCAGCAACGATGAACGCTGAATAAAAGCCAACACCAAACTGACCAATCAGCTGCGAGTCTTTACTTTGATCATCAGACAGCTTCGAAAAGAATTCTGCCGTGCCAGATTTCGCGATAGTACCTAAGTGCTCAATCACGTCGTCACGCGTCATGCCGATGCCGTTATCAGAGATCGTAAGTGTGTTAGCCTTTTCATCAAACGCAAGCTTTACACCAAGGTCGGCATTCCCTTCATATAAATCTGGGTTAGATAGCGCTTGGAAGCGTAATTTATCTGATGCATCAGATGCATTTGAGATCAACTCGCGTAGGAAAATCTCTTTGTTTGAATAAAGAGAATGGATCATCAGGTGAAGTAACTGCTTTACTTCTGATTGAAAGCCACGAGTTTCTTTGTTTGGGGATACGGTGTCGCTCATGTTTGCTCCATAACTTCTAAATTAAAAAGACTTTAAATGACAAAGTCCTAACCGCTGCCTTATAAAAACAGCTTTACCACGATGTCATTTAACATGTGGCTGACAAATGTAAATTCAAGGTCAATATTGCTAAAAACGGTGTTTTTTTAGAAAATTTTAATTATCCTATTTGTCTAAAAGCATCTAAAACGAGCACATGTCCTTTTGCGCACGCCATTTTTTGTGACGCAAATCACTATAATTTCAGAATCATCCATCTAAGAAGAACTAAATGACTAACATCGGCACCAAATTTCTGCTTGCTCAAAGATTTGTCTTTGACCCAAATAGTAATTCGCTCGCTGACCAACAAAGTGGCAACGAAGTTGTACGATTAGGAAGCAACGAAAGCCGTATACTCCTGTTGTTGGCAGAGAGACCTAACGAAGTATTAACACGTAACGAGTTGCATGAGTTTGTTTGGCGCGAACAAGGCTTCGAGGTGGATGACTCAAGCCTAACTCAAGCAATTTCTACCCTGCGAAAAATGTTGAAGGATTCAACTAAATCGCCAGAATTCGTAAAAACAGTCCCTAAACGCGGTTACCAATTGATTTGTTCTGTTGAACGTTTAAGCCCGTTGTCTTCTGATTCTCTCCCTGAACTTGATGATCCAGAGAATGAAAACGAAGCGCCTGTCGTAGATTTAGAGCAATTCACAGAATCTTCGACGGAAACAATTGCTGAAGCACCTGTTGAACTTGAAGCGTCATTAGAAACACCAAAAACAACGCCAGCACCAAAAACAAACCACTGGATCGCGCGCGTGCTTGTTATTGTCGCTCTGCTATTGCCAGTGTGCGTATTGTTACTAACTAATCCTGCTGAGTCTCAATTCCGTCAAGTTGGTGAGTACCATAACGTCCCCGTTATGACACCCATTAATCACCCGCAATTGAACGATTGGCTGCCATCCATTGAGCAGTGCATCAAACGTTATGTGGAGCATCATGCGGAAGAGTCTTCGCCAGTCGAAGTTATCGCCACTGGCGGCCAGAACAATCAACTGATACTTAACTATATTCATGATAGCGACCATTCATACGAGAATGTGACGCTGCGAATCTTCGCTGGTCGTAATGACCCAACAGACATCTGCAACTAAAGGAGGCTGAAATGAAGATTAAAATAGCATCTGCGGTTTTAGCCGTATCTATCCTTTTTAGTGGCTGGTTATATTGGGGCAGTGACCTAAAAGTAGAACAAGTACTGACAGCAAACGAATGGCAATCTACCATGGTCACACTGATCACTGATAACTTGCCAGACGATACTGTAGGTCCACTACGCAAAGTCAATGTTGAATCGAACGTGAAGTATTTACCAAACGGTGACTACATCCGTGTAGCAAATATTCGATTGTTTGCGCAAGACTCAACGGCGGAGTCAACCATCAACATTTCGGAAAAAGGTCGATGGGAAGTGAGCGACAATTATTTGTTGGTATCGCCTGCTGAGTTCAAAGATATTTCGGCCTCTCAGTCCAAAGACTTCTCTGAATCGCAACTTCGTCTCATTACTCAAATCTTTAAGTTAGATGCCGAGCAGAGCCGTCGCATTGATGTCGTGAACGAAAAAACGTTACTACTGACTAGCCTGAACCACGGTTCTACGGTACTGTTTAGAAATTGATTTTGATTCGATGATAAGGGGGCAAGATGCCCCCCTTTTATTTTGGACATGGACTGGCTAGATACCCTTACCCTCTTCTTTGGTTCCCTCATTGCAAATACGCTCGCTTCCCTCTCTGGTGGTGGCGCTGGGTTACTGCAATTTCCGTTATTGATCTTCCTTGGCTTGCCTTTCTCCGTCGCACTAGGAACGCATAAAGTCGCTTCCGTTGCCCTTGGACTTGGTGCTGCGAGTGCGCATCTAAAAGCCGGGACTATAAAACCTAAAGTCGCGCTTTATCTGATTCTGGTGGGCAGCATTGGAGTCGTGATTGGCGCAAACCTGATTGTCCAAATTCCTGATAACATCGCCGAGAAAATGCTCGGGGCGATGATCCTTGCTCTTGGAATTTACTCTCGCTTTAAGAAACAGTTGGGGCAGACAGAGATACCAACTCATCGTGATACCTTTGGCTGGATAGTCGGCGGGTTAGGTTTGATGTTCATTGGTATAGTGAATGGCTCGTTGACTGCTGGCTCTGGCTTGCTTGTTACCCTTTTCCTTGTGCGTTGGTTTGGTTACGACTACAAGCAAGCGGTGGCCTATACAATGATTTGTGTCGGTCTGTTTTGGAATGGTATCGGTGGCGTCGCAGTGGTACAAGCCGGAGCGCCAATTCATTGGGCCTGGTTACCGGTTTTATTAGTGAGTTCATTTTTAGGCGGCAGCTTAGGTGCATGGGCGGCGACAAAGTACAGCAATCGAGTTATCAAAATCGCGTTTGAAATCCTCACCTTTGCAGTCGGCATCAAGCTGTTGCTTTAGTATTTAAAGAAAGGAAATTAGAAATGGATAAAGCCATCATAGACATTCACTACTGTCGTCAGTGCAATTGGATGTTGCGTTCAACTTGGCTATCGCAAGAATTGCTTCATACATTCAGTGAAGAGATTGAAACCGTCAGCTTACATCCTGATACGGGTGGCCGCTTTGAGATTTTTTGCAACGGTACCCAAATTTGGGAACGTAAAAAAGACGGAGGTTTCCCTGAAGCCAAAATCCTAAAGCAACGCGTAAGAGATATCATCGATCCAGAACGCGATTTAGGTCATTCAGATACAAAATAGGGAGCCAATGGCCCCCTTGATTACTTATCTAATTACCGATTTATTCGATGACACGAAAATTAAATCGTGGTCTGTGCTAACACTTCACCTTCTGGCGTTTGCACCGTTAGTGTGTTGCCTTCCATCAAACCATAGCTACGTGACAAGCCATTTCTTGGGAAGGTCATTGATCCCGGATTAAAGATGATCGCACCTTCTTGCATCTCTGCCACTGGAATATGAGTATGACCATGAGCAATGATGTCGCCTTCACGCAATGGCGGGCGTTTTGTACTGTTGTATAAATGACCATGAGTGAGGAACATACGCTTACCCGACTCCAATAGCAGCCATGCGTATTCCGTCATCATTGGGAAGTTCAACAGCATTTGGTCAACTTCACTGTCACAATTACCACGAACAGAGATGATCTGCTCACTATATTGATTAAGTAACTCTGCGACTTGTGGCGGGTTGTAACCTTCTGGGATTGGATTTCTTGGCCCGTGGTTTAACGTATCACCCAATAAGATGAGATGGTCAGCACCAGAGGCCAAATAAAGCTGGATAGTTTCTTCGGTTGCCGGCAAAGAGCCATGCAAGTCTGAGGCAAAAAATAGTTTCACGACATCGTCTCCTCAAAATGTATGAGGGTATTCTACGGCATTCTTATAGAAGCTCAACCAAAGTACAAAACTAGTGATTACGAAGCATTTCAACCAACATTGGCACCAAGTAGAACCAAGCAAAATAACCGGCCCCCACAAGGATTACAGCCCAAAATATCATCGATAAAAACTTAGACTTGGCTAGGTGGTTTAGTGGGTCTGGCTCTCCACATCCTGGACAGGTGTGAGCTCGTTTTGATATTTGCTTCTCGCACACAGGGCAAGCAACTAGCGGCATGACATGACATCCTCAATTATTTCTTTAATTCTCAAAGAATAAGCCTCAGTTTACGGATATGCAATGGCACAAATAAGTAATTATTACTCGGTTTGCTATTTGTCGCTGTGATGAGAATGTTTCCGTTCTTACCCTCTATTGAGCCATTAACGAAAAGAGCCGCCTATACCTCTTCTCTCGCCATACCATTAATCACAATGTTGTTGTAACTCACCATGCCAATGACCTCACCATTTTCAATCACTGGTGCGCGACTAATACCAAATCGTTCAAATAAGCGTGCGCAATATTTCACATTCATGTTGGGATCGACGGACAGTGCTGGTTTAGTCATGATTTCATAAAGATTGGTTCGTTGCGGAGAACGATTTTTTGCCAGAACTTTTTTAGCGATATCGTTCATCAGAACAATGCCATATTCATCATCGCTATCACGCTTATTTATCACCAGCGCTTTAACTTCACTCCTTTTCGCTAACGTAATACCTTCATGAACCGTGATTAACCCATCTACAATGATATACGTTGCAGCCATCACGTCTCTGACTCGAATTAACTCGTGATTACTCATAATTCGTCCTCTACCACTTTGGTCAGCTTTTCTACTTGGTGCGCGACGCCAACCGCATCCTCGACATCAATTTGTACGGCAATGCCTTGGCCTGACTCTTGGTCGAACTCTCCGACCTCGCTGATTGTCTCTAGTATGTGTCTGGATAAATGCTCTTCAACAACAAACAACAACACGTCTTTTTGCACTTCTAAAGTCAATCCAAAGAAGGTGCGTTTTTGGTTTAAACCTTGCCCTCGAGCGTTGTTAATCACCGTAGCACCCGTTGCCCCTGCATCACGAGCCGCATCCAGCACTTTGTCGGTCTTGCTATCCTCTACAAAGGCCAGTATTAGTTTAAAGCGCATTCTCTTTTTCCTCCGCAGTCTCTTTGTTTAACCACTGGGTGATTTGGGCATAGCCCATGACAGAAATTATTGGGAATAAACTGGCAAAGGCGATCAAACCAAAGCCATCTATCATGGGGTTTCGTCCCGGAACCGTCGATGCCAACCCCAAGCCAAGTGCAGTCACCAAAGGCACTGTGACCGTAGACGTCGTCACGCCACCCGAATCGTAAGCCAAAGGAACGATTAGCTTTGGCGCGTAAAAGGTTTGAATCACCACCACGATATAACCTGCAATGATGTAATAGTGAATCGGATCGCCCACTACGATTCGGTAACTGCCCAACGCAATGCCAA
This sequence comes from Vibrio jasicida 090810c, assembly GCF_002887615.1. Lineage (NCBI taxonomy): Bacteria > Pseudomonadati > Pseudomonadota > Gammaproteobacteria > Vibrionales > Vibrionaceae > Vibrio > Vibrio jasicida. Next base: position 1,388,645 of record NZ_CP025792.1, read on the forward strand.
CCGCGACACCTAAAGCAACAGCAACACGTAACCCGTTCACACTGATGCTGCCACCAGACACTTGATTAGCTTTAATGGCCACCGCGATAAGAGAAGGCTCCGCTATGGTGGTACTAAAACCGATAAAGAAAGCGAAGATGTACACCCAGTAATAATCAACCCAACTCAAGGCTTGGCCGATTGAGACTTTAAACTCCAGCAAGAAAGCTGGTGCAGTCAATTGAGTCGCCATGGTTTCACCAAGTGGAAACAGCGCCATTTCCAAACCAAGCAAAAATAACGATAACCCTAAAATAACGTAACCAAAGCCAAGTATTACTTTGGGTAAGTTTGAAACTGGACGGCGCAGCACTGCCAACTGAAAACCGAAGATAATGGTCGCGATAGGAACCACATCAGTGATGGTTGAGATAAAAGTATCGATGAAATGCGCAAAGGAAATCATGCCACCACCATCCCATAAACCATCACAAACATCATCGGTAACAAGGAGGCAAAAGCGATAAGTCCAAACCCATCAATCATGGGATTGCGTCCTTTGATCGCCGATGCGAGCCCAACCCCAAGAGCAGTAACCAGAGGCACCGTGATGGTAGAAGTCGTCACACCGCCAGAATCGTAAGCCACACCTATGATAGATTCCGGCGCAAATCCCGTCAGTATCACAACGCCGATGTAGCCTCCGATGATCATGTACTGAATCGGCCAACCTTTTAGAATCCGAAGTACGCCTAATACAATCGCCACGCCCACCGACAAAGCAACCGTTAAGCGCAAGCCATCTGCGTATTCCTCCATTGATTGCTCAGTATTGGCAATCATCCCTCCCTCAGCCGCCACCTCCGAAGCTTCTTCCGCTACAGCAGTCAATGCTGGTTCAGCAATGGTTGTACCGAAACCTAAGCAGAATGCGAAAATCAGCAGCCAAAACACGCTGCCTTTACTGGCAAAAGCTTGCGCCATGTTTTCGCCAATCGGGAATAACCCAAGCTCCAAACCAAAGATAAAGAAGGTCAAGCCGAGAATAACCAAAAGAAGGCCAAATAGAATGGAGACAAGATTAGGGAGTGGCTCTTGCAAAACAACGAGCTGAAAAAAGGTAATAACAAGAACGATAGGTAGTAGGTCGCGAGCACTGCTGAGTAAGGCTCGAAACAGAGCAAAAAATGCTTCCATATACGCCTCCTACCCTAATGTCATCTTCCTTTAAAGTCAGCATGACACAGTTTCCTGCAACTAAGTGTGAGCCGCACTCGATGATTAATAACATCTTGTTACATTTATTCAAATTGTGAGCTTCACATCGCTTCACAACAAAACGCTTCTAACTGCTTAGGAACTAATAATAAAATCGACAACGCAAGTCATTGAAATGATCATGCTAGGCCGTTAACGACTATAATGTTTGAATAGTTTTACAATCAAAGGGATAACATGAAGATATTACTGACCGGTGGTACAGGCTTTATTGGCTCTGAGTTACTTAAACTGCTTACCACGCATCAAGTCATGCTGCTTACTCGCACCCCAGAGCAGGCGAAGCAACGCCTACAGCATGCTGATGTCGGTAATATAGAATACCTCGACTCCCTAGATTCGATTGAAGATCTCAATGACGTCGATGCGGTGATTAACCTTGCCGGCGAACCGATTGCAGATAAACGCTGGAGCAAGGAGCAGAAAGAGGTCATTTGTAACAGTCGGTGGAAAGTGACCGAGCGGATCGTTGAATTGATTCACGCCAGTACCGAGCCACCAGTGGTATTTATTAGCGGCTCTGCGGTTGGCTATTACGGTGACCAGCAAGACCACCCGTTTGATGAGTGCTTACACGTGAATAGCGATGCTTTCGCTCATTCTGTGTGTGCTCGTTGGGAGCAAATTGCCAAGCGTGCAGAATCTGAACAAACACGAGTGTGTTTAATTCGTACTGGTGTTGTCCTCGGTCAAAATGGAGGTGCGTTGGCAAAAATGCTGATGCCCTACAAACTAGGTGTAGGTGGGCCGATGGGAAGCGGTAAACAGTATATGCCTTGGATTCATATTCTGGATATGGTTCGCGCTATCATGTACCTACTTGAAACCCCACATGCTCATGGTGAGTTCAACTTGTGCGCCCCCCACCCTGTCAGCAACCGAATCTTTAGCGGTACACTGGCGAAAACCCTCAAGCGACCGCATATCCTGTTTACTCCTAAATGGGTGATGAACATGGCGATGGGAGAGTCATCGTGCTTACTGTTTGATAGCATTCGCGCTAAGCCTAAGAAACTGACCGAGCTTGGTTTCAAGTTCAGCTACTCAAGAGTTGAACCCGCACTCAAGAACTTGCTTCAAGACAGAAGTTGTTGAATCATAAGGCTCACTACCTCCCAGTGAGCCCCTTACTATGAAAAAGTCAGTTTTAATCACCGGATGCTCTACAGGCATCGGTTACGTGTGTGCCCACGCTTTACAAAAAGAGGGCTTTCACGTTATTGCCTCGTGTCGCAACGAGCAAGACGTTCAACGCTTAACCAGTGAAGGCTTAATCTGCATTCAGTTAGATCTTAATGATCCTCAAAGTATTTCTGCTGGAGTTTCAACAGCTCTGGAACTGGCCGAGGGGACACTCTATGCCGTGTTTAACAATGGCGCTTACGGACAACCTGGCGCATTAGAAGATCTACCGACAGAAGCACTTCAAGCACAATTTCAGACCAACTTTTTTGGCTGGCACCAACTCGTAAGAGAAGTGTTGCCACACATGCGCAAACAGGGTGAAGGAAGAATCATCCAAAACAGCTCTGTGCTAGGATTCGCCGCGATGAAATATCGTGGTGCCTATAACGCCTCTAAGTTCGCTCTTGAAGGCTGGACAGACACGCTACGTTTGGAATTGATGGACACCAACATCAAAGTTGCACTGATCGAACCCGGCCCAATAGAAACCCAGTTTAGACAAAATGCCTTAAAAGCTTTTGAGCAGTGGATTGATGTGGAAAACAGTGCCCACAGAGCGGCTTACGAAGGACAAAAGCAGCGTTTGGATAACGACAAGTCGAACAACAAATTTGTCCTTCCAGCTGAGTCTTGTATTCAGCCGGTGCTTCACGCACTCACCAGTGATAAACCCAAAATCCGTTACCGAATCACCACACCGACCAAAGTTTTTGCGGTATTGAAGCGCCTGTTACCAACTCGTATTCTTGATAAGATTTTGCGACAAGCAGCATAAAAAATTTTTATCACGATGTAATTTTACCGTAACAATGTGATGTCATTATGAGCATGTAGGTTAAGAAAGCCTCAATGTTCGAATCAATTTCTAGGTTAGTATCTTCATCCATCGTGCCTGAACGCGATGTGGATACTCACTTTAGATTTGGTATCGCCACCCTTTCTGTTTTGTATTTTCGCGAGACAATAATGACATTAAATCAGCTTAACTGGCTTAGTGTGGGTGTAGTGTTGACCATGTTCATCCTATTTTGATACCACACCCAGCACACCACTATAACGTCTAACAAGACTTTCTAAAGTGTGCTGGACTAGCCAAATTTAATAGCACTTTCGCTTGCTATCAGGAATACGCTGCTTCGGCAGCGTTTTTCCTTTCTATCGCTTGAATTTCCCAAATATCAACTCCATATCTACAATCAACGACAAGAAACAAAAAGCAAGGATACTCTGATGCAATCCCCATTTATCGTTGAGTTAACAGAACAAAACTTCCGTGAAACGCTTGAAGGGTCAATGAACACGCCTGTATTGATCCACTTTTGGGCGGGCGCTCAACCAGAAAGCGCACAAGTGATTCCTGATCTACAAATGCTGACTCAGCAATACAACGGCGCATTTACCCTTGCTCTATTGAACTGTGAACAGCAACCTGCTCTTGCTTCTCAATTTGGCGTGCAAGTGCTACCGACCATCGCATTATTCATGAATGGTCAAGCTGTCGATGGTATGGGTGGCCCTCAGACTATTGATGCGATTACAGCAATGCTGCAAAAGCATCTACCAAGCCAAGATGAGATGCAGTTGAAGCAAGCAAATGAATTGCTCCAACAAGGTGAGCACGCTCAAGCATTAGCGATTCTTCAAACGCTATCGGAAGAGCTTCAAAACCGCGGCGACGTGAAACTGGCGATGGCAGATTGCTTGCTGGAAACCAAACAGTTTGAATTGGCACAAACGCTGTTAAGCGCGATTCCACTGGAATACCAAGACAACTACTACAAAGGTTTGATCGCGAAGTTAGACCTGCATCTTCAAGCAGCGGAAAGCCCAGAGCTTCAACGTCTTGAACAAGAACTAGCAGCAAACCCTGATAACATTGAATTGGCGTGTGAACTTGCCGTTCAGTACAACCAAGTAGGTCGCGATGAAGAAGCGTTAGAGCTACTTTGGAACATTCTTAAGGCCAACCTAGGCGCACAAGATGGTGAAGTGAAGAAAGTCTTTATGGATATCTTGAGCGCACTTGGCCAAGGCAACGCTCTGGCAAGTAAGTACCGCCGTCAACTTTACTCGATTTTGTACTAAGCGAATCGATTTAAATCAGGACAGCTCAAATAGAAAAGGCCGGAAAACTCCGGCCTTTGTTGTTTCTACCATTCCTAAAATACTCGTCGCGAGAGACTGGTACTAAAAATCACTGTACAGCGTAGGTACCGCAGGTGGGTATTCAATCGGCTGCCAGCGGTCATTGAAGGTGTATTTTCCGTACAGCATGAAATGGTTTGGCGTGTAAAACTCTGAACGCTGTAGATCCACCAGCGCACCGATATACCAACGTTTACTCACTCGTTTCTCAACGGCTGCTTGCAGCGATGCACCAAAGCCGCCACCGCGCTCAGAACTATCACCAGAAGATAAATAAGGCGCATCTTCTTCTGTCCATGAGTTAGAAATGGAAGCACTCAATTGATACGACCATGTGCTGCCGTACCGACCGTAATAGTTGACTGGCAATGACACAGAGAAATAGCTTTGCGGACTGTAGTAGCCACCATGCCCAAGAGTGTATTCACCCAAGTTTTTGTCATAGTCGAGATACATCAAGTTGGTGCCAATGCTCAGGCGCTGATCATCCGTTGCGATCAGTTTGTAGTAAGCCCCACCAAGCACACCGAGACGAGTATTGTCTTCAACGTTTTCACCCGTCAGTGCATGGTATTGCAGGCTGCTCCAAAAACCGTAAGGGCCACCTATATCCCAGCTCGAAATGAGCTTAACGCCAGTTCGAACTACACCACCCCATTTTTTGCCTTGAGGATCACTGGTTCCACTCGGTACTGTCATTCCAGCATAAGAAAGTGTGCTGCTGGTTTCAGGTCGGCGAGAAGCTTCTGCTGTCCATCCGAAGTCCCCGAGATCACCATCCACACTGACCCCGCCTACCCAAGTAGTATGGTCAAAACCAATCGGTGTAGTGCCGATATCCACTTGCCAATCTTTGGCTTGCCAACCCACACCAAGCGCCATACCCGATGCATCATTTTGAACCGTTGTTGTAGTTGGGAATTTTTCAGGTTCCTTCTCGTAGTAATCTAGCTCGCCCGAATCGATAGATACGTAATCCGCTCTCAGCAGCAGATGCCCATCGAGTGACTCAATCGGAATACGCGCTTCGATTGGCACTTGGTTAGATGAGTTACGCCCATCACGCGCACTGTAATCCCAACCAATAAGTACATGACCATCACTGTGGTCATGGAGCGTATCGATGTCCGACTTAACATTTCGCGTTAGCCAGTAGTCATCTGCTGTGTCATACAACTCACGCAAAGTAAGCGTCTCTAGACTTGCTTCATCTGGTTTTGCACTTTTTTCAATTCGATCACTATTCAGTGCCTGACGTCCGCGCTCTTCCGCTAACGTCCATTGCTGATTGTCCATCGCAATAGACATGCTGTTGCGATACGCCAGAGCGTCAGCGCCCTGTGTATCATCGAGCAAGCAGTTCAGGGTGTTCGCATCATTGCGGTAACCAAGTTGATTGAATACCGAAGCAACCGTCATCAGCTGAGCAGCATTCAGCGTGTCACGCTTCTTATTCAAGATCAGATGCAAGTCGTGATAGGTTGCCTCATCCCCACTCTGTGCGCTAGCTTGCAGCAACCCCACCTGAGCTTGCGTCTTGAATGGTTCAGGTTTTGATGAGATACGTTCATATAAAGCCATTGCTTGCTCTGGTCGTTGATTCGCGAGTAACAAATCCGCTTGCGCTAAAGTACGACGTGTTTTGAGTTCATCAAATTGCAGCGCTTCAGAGGCACTGACTGCTTGCTGGTCTTTACTCAACGCCAAGCCTTCGTACCATTGGTCGAAATCGTCAAACTGATTCAGGCTCACCATCATACTGCCGTAAGCGAGTTTTTCGTCGGTAGACCATTTGCTTGAGGGGCGAATACTTTGATAAATACGCTGCGCTTCATTGACCTTTTCAATCTCTACCCAAGCACTTACAAGCCTCGCTAGAGGTTGAACTTGCCCAGCATATTGAGACTCAAGCGACGTCAACATGGTAGTAACCGTCTTCGGTGAGGCCTGATAACGCGAGGATAAATCTTGTAAATCGGCATTGAGCTTTAAGCGTGTGAGGTTACGCTCCATGGCTGGGGTAACCTCGCGCTTCGGCACACTCTCTAACTCAGAAATCGCCGCATCGACTTTAAAATCTTGAGCGAGATACAAGGCATACGCGAACTTCATTTCCGGATCAGTGCTGTTCGTCGCCCATTCAGACATCAGTTTGTCGGCACGACGTTTATCCCCCATAGAGCGAACCACATCGGCAATATCTAGCCTCAACCACGGCGATGTTGGCTTCAGCTCAATCAGATCTTCCACTGCAGATTGCATACCTGCTTGGTCATCTTTCGCTATCGCAATGCGCAATCTCGCCAGAATGATCTCAGATTGAATGCCATTGATTTTCTCAGACACCACCTGTTTTTGCGCTGGAGAAAAGCGCTGTGCAAGCGAAGCCGCGCCCGCCCAGTCCTGCTGCTCAATACGAACATCGAGTCGTCCACGTAAGGCAGATCCGTTCAGCGCTTCAAGTTTTAGTGCTTGGATATAAGCTTTATCTGCCGCGGCATAGTTCTTTTGTGCTAAGTAAAGCGCCCCTAAAGAGGTAAAAGCATAAGGCTGTGTTTTATCAGACTGAATGGCTTTACGGTAAAGGCTTTCAGCTTGTTTAAACTGCCCTTTCTCAGCCAGTGCATCACCTTGATCCAAATAAGCCCAGTATTGCGAGGTTTCAATCAGAGTGGCCCATTTCGAGGCACTATCCGGGTCTTTATCTAACTGCTGTGCACGTTCAAAGTACTCAAGCGCCTTTTGTTGCTGACCTTTACGCAGATAGACCTTGCCCATACCACCCAATATTTCTGGGTCGTTCGGACGCGTCGTCATCGCATAACGCAACTGCTTCTCAGCTTGCAAGGTTTTGTCTTCATCCAGCAGTTTGAGACCTTTCAATTTGGCAAGGTAGGTTGGGTCCTTACGTAGATCTTGCTCGGTTTCCCAGCGCTTCTTCGCGCCTTGGTTGGCGCGTTGAATCTCAAGATCTGATGGATAGTAACTCGCAAGAATCGCGTATTGTTGAACCACTTGTTCTGAGATAGGCAGTTGATCGAGAGCACGCAACCAAGATGTCGCCGCACTGCTGCCAATGACTGGCGCTAAAGCGAGCTTTCTGTAGGTATCCAAAATCCATGGGTCAGCTGGGTTCTCTTTGCGGATATGATTCGCCAATGCGAGTTGAAACTGAGGCACACCCGGGTAATCTGCATTTAAGCGCTCTAAACCTTGTTTTACTGCCTGCCAACTTCCATCTAGATTGCTTTGCAGCTGAAGAAACTCTAACTGCAATGCAGCAGAAGGCATGCCGTTTGGAAAAATGACTTTGTACGCTTGGATGGCTTCTTCGTAACGGCCAGATTTAGCCAGCAGCTTAGCTCGTTGGTAATCGCCTTTGTTATCTCCTTGAAGAGACATGATGGCAGCCAAGTCTTTGGCTTGTGGAGAATTTGGCGATTGTGTAGTTAAACGTTGAAACGTCTGCTTCGCCAGCTCAGGTTGCTTACGCTTTAAGTACATATTGGCTTGATAATACAAGCCAATCGGGTTGCCTTCCTCAATGGCAAACAAACGCTCTAACGTACTTTCAACAATGTCGTCGCGTCCTATTGCATCCGCCAGTTTCAGTTGTTCAACTAGCCACTCCACCGAATTTACCCGAGCAAGAGACGTCGAGAACTGAACCGTTTCAACTGGTTGATATACTGCGGCTAACTGCGCTTTGCTAAGCGGGTTTGAACTAAAGCTTTGTGCGTAAACAGGAGCAATCCCGCTCGCCATCATGGCCAGCGAGATCAACCACGAAGCACGTCTTGCTATTGGCATTGCTCGCTCCATGCAGGCAACAGTTCACCTTGTTTGCCAAAGCGGTAGCGTGCCTGATGCCAGCCTAGGCCAAACAAGCTCAAAACATTGTCGTAGTAGTGGTCGTTTCTGTCCGAGATAAGCTCTTGCTGCGCTCGGCTTGCTTGTGCTTTGAGCAGCTCAGACTCACCACACGCCGCTAACAACGGCAAAGCAGCAGCAGAAAATCCTGCACTGCCAACTCGAGTGTATTCACCCGTTTCTGTATTCACTTCTCGTGGTGGTGCGCCGAGCGCTTTAGTCGCTGCGACAAAGGGCTGCATTTGCTGAATCAGCTGAGCTTTTTCTGCGACTTGGTCATCAAGCATACCCGCCCATAAGTAGGTACGAATGGCGTTGTAACTGCCAATTGGCCCAGTCACCGAATCGGCACTGTACTGGCCTTGGCTGAGCGTTGCCCAATCAGGGCTGAAACCTTTTGGCATGGTTTGCGTTAGCATTTGCGCGCTTGCTTTATACATGCCATCCCATGAATACTGCGGATACAGAGCTTCCATTCGGGCAATCAGCTGTAACGGCACATAGCTCGGGTTCACACGGTAGCGATCACCAAACTCAAATCCTGTTGGTGCAGGCAGTAACACGGTGCCCACACCTTCAATGGTCACAGTCTCTTCTCGTAGAATACGACTAGCAAGCAGATGACCAAGCGATTGGTAGTAATAGTTATCCCACAGTCGACCCGCTTCAACTAAAGCGTAAGCAATCCAAAGGTCGGAATCCGATGCTGCATTGGTATCTAACACACCAAAACTGCCGTTCGCTTTTCTGCCCCATAACCAAGCTGGCAATCTTGCCGTAAGGTCACCACCAGCTAAATGCACTTGAGTCCAGTTTAATACCTCGGCAAACGCTTTTTGATCATTGGCAACCAAAGCAAAAAACAACGCATAGGACTGGCCTTCCGATGTGGTGATCATGCGTTCATCGCTGCCATCCACGACTCGACCTTGTTCGATATAAACCGACTTGAATGTGTCCCATTGTGGCCAGTCACACGTGTTTGCCCACAGTTGAGGAGAAATCAGTAGCATGATAAGTACAATCAACTTTTTCATTCCTCTTCCTCCTCAGTCTTCTCTAGACGTTTTGCAGCAACCTGACGCAGAACACGCCAAAGCACAATAGTCACGATCACCATCAATAACGCAGCGAAGCATGCCACGATGATTGGATGATTTGAGAAGTGGAACCACACTAATTGCCACACTGGTAATTCACCCACAAAGTAGTGAGAACCAACGTTATAGCTCGCGACTTCATCGTTTCTTAGCGTCACTACAGAGCCAAACATATGCTCCACTTTGCCCGAATCTGCGAGAGCTTCATCAACCGTAGCAAAATCGGCAGGATGAGCAGCCATAATAGACACTAAACTGCGATTATTTGTGTAAGGTGATTCCATACCATAAATCGCAGCAAAGGAGCCGCCTGCTTCCACTGAAACGTAGTCAGCTGGCACTTGGTTAGCGTCGCTTGGGTTCATCCAGTTCATGCCAAGCTGCTGTTCATTTTTACTTGGTAGACGAATTTGACGCTCGCCCGCTTCAACCACCAGATTCACTTGCTCTGGGTCGTTCGCCGCTTCTTCTAATGAACGCACCACTCCTATGCTCAAGATATCTTTGTCTTTTAGCGCTTGTGCATCCCACTTATCGGTCAACAAGACTTGGATGCCTGGGTAGCCAGAGTCGCTGCCTAAAGAGCCCATGACATTCAGGAAGGTTTGCAGTGCTTCCTTTGGTGCATTTTTGGCTACTACAACAGCGGTTTCAGACAGATCCGCCATACGTGTGTACGGGAAGCCAGATGTTGCAAACGCGCGCATGTTTGGCATTTCGATGTAATGCGGGAAGCCGCTAAAGTCGAGCGTAGAGTCGCCATCAACCACGGCATATTGTTTGCTTGGTTGAGTGACCTGACACTGACCATCTGTGACAGAGGCAAAGCCAAATTCAAAATCGATCTGGTTTTTGCTGCCCACTTTGAATGCCGGAATACGTACACGGTCGTCGCTGCTGAGAATGCTGTCATCCAACAATGGGACACGAACGCGGTTGGAGTCGCCACCTTGGCCAGCAGTGGTCAGGTTAAAGGCTTCGATGAACTGGTCGTTAATGCTCAGCGTCAGACGGGAGCCAGAATGGTCTTCCGTCGGCGGTGAGTAACGGTAGTTCAGATCCATTGGAATACCGCGGCTCTGCCAAGTAAACAGATCTGGTGGCAAACGTAGGCTCACGCTGATAGGCGGTGGTGTGCGACCTTCTACTTGCAGCATGCTCTTTTGCTCAACCAATTCAGACAACGCAACCGGTCGATCTGTGCTCACCCAGTTTGGCGCATCGTAAGGCACGCGAGGTTTGATTTGCTTCACCTCGTTGATCTTGGCAATGGGGCCGGTGAGAATTTGGTTACCCAATGCCAAGCCTCGTACCGCGGTGTTTAGGTCAGCACTATCACGACCAATCACCAGCAATAACTTCACGTATGGGTCGGTTGGGTGGGTAATCACCTGTACACGCGGGCCATCCGTATCTGGGAAGTCTTTTAGGAATTCAGGTTTGTTGTCGTTGGTGATAAACACCACAGCGTTGCGCTCTGGCAAAGTGTCGAAACTCAGAGGGAACTGCGCACCGCGCCAAGCCGCTAAAGAGCCGAAGTAGGAACTCAAAACACCCGCGGCTTTCACTTCGTCTAAGTCATATTTATCGCCCATCACAACAGGCAGATTAAGTTGGCTAAAGTCACGAACATCAAAGAAAGGCGCTGGCAGTAAGCTCAAATCGCTTTCTAGCTGCGTTTTTTGCACAAACATTTCGATGCGGCTGCTTTGGCTGATCTCGGCCCAAATACTGGAATCATTCGGGTTGGCACAGTCTTTTTGAGTATTGCCAATCAGCTCAAAACGAATTTGGTTGTAGTTACTGAAGTAACGCGTATCCAGTGGCATAGAAAGACTGAGCTTTTTACCCTGCTGACCATCAACGATAGACGCCACGCCCATCAACTCGTTGTTCAAGTACACTTTGACGTGCGATACCAAAGCAAGTAACGCTGGCGAAGGCGTAATATCAAAGTACAACGTGGCTTTTGAAACCACCTCATCAAGGCGAGAGCCAAAGCCAACATAAGCGTTCGCTTCACTGCCCTGAATCGCAATTGAGCCGCTGTAGCCCAATTGAGTAAATGGAACAACTCGCTTAAAGACGGTGGCATTTTCCGCGTCTTGTTGCTGAGCTTGGGGTTCCGACAATTGCTGTTTTACTTCTTGTGCCGCGAGACTGCCCGACATACACATCAGAGTGATTGCCGTCGTCAACGCTGTTAGTTTTTTATTATTTAGCATGACTTGTGGTCCTGATTGGGACATAGCGAGGTCGAAGTGACCAAATAAATTCGATACAAAATAAAAGTGCATCCACACTGACCACGACAAATTTCGGGCAGTGTTGTAGCAAGCGCTTGTATCCATTAAAGCCGACTTGTAGAACGGCTTGCATACTCGATAGTGGCTTATCTGCTTGATAGCCTTGTTGCCATTTCGCCCATGTATCTGCTCGCGCAAATGTACATTGGACGTATTGGATTTGTTGTTGATGCGACAATTCATTGAGTTGCATACCGAACATGCCTTTATGAGCATAGGCAACCGTCATCGGGAACACGAATTCTTGTCCACCACGATTCAGAATCACTTCGAGTGACTGACCGAGTAAGTACTGGCAAGTTTGTTCGTCAACGCCATCGATTTCTATGCGGACGCCCCCCAATGAAAAGTCTTTCATCTGAGCTTGAATCAAATGCCCAGAATGCAATCTCACCGCAACAGGAATTGCCACCTCTACGCGGTGATCTTTTCGTACCTGTTTCGCTTCTACCGCAACCGCGACCGCTGCACCTAAGATCAGCAAGTTGTACATCGTCCATACTAAGTTCACGATGACAGTGCCGACCTCATCCTGGGGCCCCCACCCCATTCGATACAGGCCCACGGCAAAACCAAGAATATTCAGTGCCACGAGCACCAAATACGGTCGAGAGATCACCCAGTCGTAATGCGATTTTTCAACTAAGCCCCCTTTCGCCGTTACATTGAATGTCCCTTTATGAGGCGCAAACAAAGCGACGGTGGTTGGTCTTGCGATGTACCAAGCAAGCACGGTTTCATACACTTCTCCCCAGAAGGAGTAACGATAGTCACCCTGCATGCGTGAGTTGGTCATACTGGCGTGGATCATATGCGGCAAAACGTACAGGATGATCGCCAATGCTGGTGCGTAAATGACGTAAGAGTGCAGCAGTAAAAACGCCAGAGGTGCAATCAAAAACACAATACGCGGTATACCGGATAAGAAATGCAGCATGGCATTGACGTAACAAAGCCGCTGCGACAACTTCAGCCCTTTACCGGTGAGCGGGTTGTCGACCCTGAAGATCTGCGCCATGCCCCTCGCCCAGCGAATACGTTGCCCTACGTGTGCCGATAAGGTTTCTGTCGCTAAACCCGCTGATATCGGCTGCTTAAGGTAAGCAGAGCGATAGCCCAATCGGTGCATGCGCAGTGACGTATGTGCGTCTTCCGTTACGGTTTCAACTGCAATACCACCCACTTCTTCAAGCGGTTCACGGCGCAAAATGGCGCACGATCCACAGAAAAACGTCGCGTCCCATAAATCGTTACCATCTTGAATCAACCCATAAAACAAGTTGCCTTCGTTAGGCACATTGCGGAAGTTCGATAAGTTACGTTCAAACGGATCTGGAGAGAAGAAGTGGTGCGGAGTTTGAATCAACGCCAGCTTCGGATCTTTAAGGAACATCCCCATCGTGAGCTGGAAGAATGCTCGAGTTGGAATGTGGTCACAGTCGAAGATCGCCACAAACTCACCATCCGTCTGCTTTAACGCATAGTTGATGTTACCGGCTTTGGCGTGCTCGTTAGTTGGCCTGCGAATGTAGTTAACCCCTACGCTCTTCGCGAAGTCACGGAAGCTGTCTCGTTTACCATCATCGAGAATGTGAATTTTTAATTTGTCTTTTGGCCAGTCCACACCCATTGAGGCGTACACCGTCGCTTTAACCACATCGAGATCTTCGTTGTAAGTCGGAATCATCAAGTCGATGGTTGGCCAAGTCGATTGATCTTGTGGCATCGAAACCGGCTTTCGGTTAAGCGGCCATATATTCTGGAAGTAACCCAGCATCAACACGATCCAAGAATAGGTTTCTGCCAAAAGCAAAATACCCCCTAAGATCAGTGCAATAGGATCGTCCCAGTTTAAGGTTGATGAGTAACGCCACCAGAGATAACGGCAAGATGCTGTCACCGAAAGAATGATGAGCAACATGGTCGGAAAGCGCCCCGACATGCGTCGCACCATCATGGCAAGCACCCACAACAGCAGCACAAATACAGTCTGCGCTTGGTAACCGAATGGCACGGTAAAACAGAGCAACGCGATCAACACAACGAGGAACAACAATGCGTAGTTCAAGGCCATCGCAGACTTGCTGGCTTTCATGCGTTCACGAACTTCAGGATCTTTAACTTGGTTTGCGGCCTTTTCTAACCAACGAACACTTTTCGCCACCAGCTCAAACGGCAAGTAGAAAGCATTGCGGATTTTCTCAGCAAGATGCATCACGACACTACTGGCTTGATGAGACCAAGCGGACGCCACACTTTGCTTAAAACACAGTAACCAAACGCTCTGGACAACAAATCGAATCGGGTCGAATAAGCGAGGAGCGGCGTAGTTAACTTGTGGGAAATAGACCAGAGGCAGCTTCCAAGAGGGAACACCAGAAATCACAGGTTTTAGGAAAACAAAGCTCAATGAAAACCAAACAGAAAGCACAATGTTGCCCAACCAATTGGTTTTGCACTCCCAAGCTTGCTCATACGCCTGCTTGTGCGACTGAAATTGGTCGACTATCCAGCTTTGGAAGATAAGGTTAAGGCTACGCATGCACTAGCCCTGAGAAGTTGCAGCGGCAAGCGTTGAAACACACCAAAATGCCAAAGATTGGTAATCTTTCGCAGCTTGGCTCGTCGGAGAGTAATGCTGAACGGTCGTCAAGTTGGCTGCGCATTCAGCCAATGCCGTATCACGGTGCATAAGAACAGGCACTAACGACGCTTGCAGTTCCTTCTTAAACACCAGCATGAAATCTCGACCAATCTCAGTCTCAGGCTGATATTGATTGAGAATGTAACGCAGCTTACCAGAGTCAAGCAGGTTGCTGAGTTGAGGCGAGTGGCTAAGCGCCGTTTGTAACGCTGCGTAGTTCATTGCGTCAGCGTTAATAACCACAGACACCATGTCCATCGACTCAACAAACGCGTTCATTTCTGGAGTCATGAGGTAAGACATATCACCATGGAACAACTGCCATTGCTCTGCATCTGTGACTTGCAACGTTGAGCGACCAAGCGCTTGAAGGTATTGATAAGATTGAGCGAACTGACCCTTTTGATCGGCATCCAATTCGCCAAATGGCAGCAACAGAGCGCCTTGCGGGCTTTGATACCCGGCCTCTACCCAAGCATCGCCAGACAACACACGTGCTGCCCAACCGTCTTGCTCTTCATAAGGAAGGCCAAGATGAAGGCGTAACAGATTCTCAGGCACTGCGTCGATAGCTAGAACCTGCTTGTTAATTTTGACTAAAGCTTGAGCCAAGTTTGCGGTTACCGTGGTTGATCCACATCCGCCTCTCAGGCTAACAAAAAGAAGGCGCTTCATATCGCTTCCGTTTCAATACCTGCTTGTTTGTTTTTGATCCCAACGCCACTGTCTTTGGTCGATTGAGATTGAAAAACCAACCATTTACTTTTCACATTGAGATACGACTCGTTTTCTGTCGTCTCAACATATTGATGCTGAGTTAAGTCATATGAAGAGTAGATCGAATTAATGTCTTTTGCTGGCTCTGTCACGACATCTTTCCACGTTATCCACGGATCTGATAAAGCGCTAAGACATTCCTATCTTGCTTAAATTTTTATCAAATACGATGCTGAAAATTTGACGCACCTAACCCGTGCATCACATATTTATAGAATGAGAAAAAATGTGAACAACCTAAGTCATTGATCACATGATTATTAAATTCCTATACGATGTTAGGCTTCAGAAACTGAGGTTATGAAGATGAGTTGTAATTATCCGTTTACGACATATAAGATAAAACTATAGGCGAACTTTAAATATATTGATTTGCAAATGCCTAATTTTAAACTTATAAACATCAAGGCAGATAATGCTATATCTAATTTTATTTTTGATCAATTTCGTTTAATATCTTCGCGTCATTTTATTGTCACACTGGCATTTTTTTCTGTAACGTTTTACATACAGCACAACGATAAAGACAACCAATATTGAACATAACCATCTGATTAAAAGGCTATTTTGATGTCATTAATAAACGGTCTGTCCGCAATTACCAGTGATCGAGCAAGTAAATCGGTATACGTCAATTTATTTTCTCACAAACACATGACAATTGAATTCTTAACTAGTGCATCAGACCAAAGTCACAACACTTCGCTTACAAGTTTCACCAATAAAGAAACCTTCCTATCCGGCCTAAATCGCAAAGCATCACAAAAATTCAATGACTTATCTGATAGTTATCTTGATAAGGTCTACTTTGTAAGTAATAAAAACCATAAAAAGAAGTTAAACCCAATTATTCTCGCCAAAGACATTCACAAAATAAATATCATTAAGAACTCTAACTATATTTTGTTTATTCCCGACTCGATTTTATCTCACTGCAGCGACAAAGATGTAGGCATATTCCTAAAAACAATTAATGAATTCGCTCATAAAAAATCGCTCATGATCAATATATGTATCTATGGTCATTTGGCGACATCGATACTTAAGCCTAAGTTGTTGACGAATAATCAATACCTCGCCGGTCTCGCGACGATGAGCGCATTAGATGAAACACGATACAGTTACTTTGTCGACTTTTGGTCCAACAAGCATGGGGTGAAATCAGAAGAAGAATACATCCTATCTTTTGATGATGACGGCCACTTGCTCGCGACACCTTATGAGAAGTTGCAAACGAACGACGTTACAGAAGACAAAGCCGATAGCGAACGACTTTACATTACGAAAGAAGCCTTAGGTGATAGCACAAAAGTTCCGAAAGGAATGCACCTAGCAGAAAATAACCAACAGTTATTAGAGATGTTAGACAGCCCAAGAGCATCAACCATTGTTTTCAACTGCTCAAGCCAAAGCGAAGTACAACAGTTGGCATTGGATTGCTACCGACTGCGCACGAAAGCGGGCAGACAACTCAAGCTCGTGATCAGAGAAACACAACAATGTTTACGATATGCGGACGAAAAGTTTCTGCTTCGTGCTGGCGTAAACCTGATTTCACCGGTGCAGGTGCCTCAGATGCGCTTTATGACTCAGGTAGAGGCCATACAAGGACAAATGCTGACGCGTGCGTTACCTCAAAGCTTAGAGGCCTTACTAAAGTACGACGTTAAATTTGGCAGCAAAGGTTACCTGCATAACAGAGACTTCAGTCAATACTGTACGGATGTGATCGCCAGTTCGAGCCGTTCTAACGTCAACTTTGCTCTGATTAAGTTGAATTTGCTGCCGGGAATGAGCCCTGAAGAATGTCTTCGTTTGTGCCACATCCGACGAGATGGTGATGTCGTCACAGCGTGTAACAAAGCACTTTATGTTTTGTTCAGTGCTATTCGTCATAACGACATCGATGTTGCTCTTAATAATATTTTCGAGTTTCCACCTCGAGATCTGTTTCACTCAACGCGCACCTTCGATACCCATTACGACATCGAAGCTGAACTAAAATACATCCTAGAGGATGAAGTCAGCATCTCTGAGGAGGTATCAAGCTTGACCACTGAGAAGCAGATTTTCGCGGTAACTAAAAAGCCGATGAGCGAAGTACCTGCTTTGTTCGCAGTAAAGAAAGCCATCAACATTAAGGAGCAGGAATGAACATTGATGACTTTATGCTCACCGTAGGCATTAGTCTTTGCATCGGATTAATCCTAGGCTACTTTCTGCGTGATGCAGTAAGCGCGATAAAGCGACTCTACGATAGATACTTAAAACGCGCTCAATACTTTGAGCAAGATCTTTCTGTAAACAAAAACAAGAAGCTTAAGTGATGACTTCACACTCTAAACAGCCCGCTCAGTTCACAATTGGATTGGGTTGGTGGAACATTTATTTTATTGCCAAAGTTGCCCTTTTCCTCCAAGGGACCATCGATTTCCATCCGCTAGAAAACTTTGCGCTCTTACTCTTTATTCTGTTACCAGTGCCAAACAAAACATTGAATGTCCTGCGACATGTTATCGCAGTGATCATCGCTGCATGGCTACTGCATTATGACTCTTTCTTACCTCCGCTAGAGCGATTATGGGCTCAGGCGGGTCAGTTGATGCAGTTTGAGTTTAGCTATCTTGTCGAGCTCATGGGACGCTTCATCTCTGTTCAAGCATTGCTTGGGTTGTTTGCTTTGTGCGCAGCGTATTTCATTCTGAGTAAGTTTTTACGTGTTTCTGTATTCGTTGTCATCGCGATGATTTACGTCAGCATTCCAAAAACGCCACAGAGTTCAGTCACCGTTGAGACAACTCAACCTGCGCCACCAGCAACTACGGAAGTGGCGGAAACGGCACAACCTCAAGTCACAGAAATCAACGATGAGTCGCTCAACAGTATGACAGCAGATTTCTTTGCGAAAGAAGCGTCACGACGTGTCTCGTTCAGCCCTGATAGTGCACAAGATGCTCCGTTTGATTTGCTGTTCTTGAGTATCTGTTCCGTCGCTTGGGATGACATCGAGATTGCTGGTTTGGCCGATCACCCGTTGTTCAAAGAATTTGATGTCATGTTTGATAACTTCAGCGCGGCAACATCCTACAGCGGACCAGCCGTTGTAAGGCTGCTGAGAGCAAGTTGTGGCCAGCAAGAACACAGTAAACTGTTCGAGCCTGCTCCAAAGCAATGTTACTTGTTCGATAACCTGAAAGATCTCGGCTTCAAAGAAAATCTGTTGATGAACCACAATGGTGTGTTCGATAGCTTCTTAGAACTGATCAAAAAAGATGGCGATCTAAAAACGAACCTGATGTCTCAAGAAGGGTTCAAGCCTTACCAAAAGTCGTTCGATGGCTCCTCTATCTTCCGTGATAAACAGGTGCTTGATGATTGGTGGCAACAACGAATCAAAAGTGATGATGAGAAAGTGGTTGCGTTGTATAACACCATTTCATTGCATGATGGTAACCGCATCATCAATGCCAATTCGACAACGTCTATGGTGAGTTACAAGAAACGCCTAAAGAATCTTCTTGATGATCTTTACTCGTTCTTCCAAGAGCTAAAAGCCTCCAACCGTAATATTGTTGTTGCATTAGTGCCAGAACATGGCGCCGGTATGCGAGGTGATAGAATGCAGATCTCTGGTATGCGTGAAATTCCAGCGCCGACCATCGTTCACACACCGGTTGGGATTAAAGTCTTCGGTGAAGGAATTCAACGCCAAGGCAATACGAAGCACGTTAAAGCGCCTTCAAGCTACTTAGCCCTATCACAACTGGTATCGAATATTCTTGAACAAAACATTTATGACAAGGAATCATTCAACCCGAGCGAATTGGCTGGCAACTTACCAGAAACCCGTGTGGTCGCTCAAAACTCTGGCTCAACCGTAATTGAGGTAAATGGTAAGTACTACGTCTCACTAGATGGTACCAGTTGGATTGAATACCCAACTAAATAGCATTCACATGTTAACGGCATGAATTTTTAGCAACAATAAAGGCTGGTGTATTCCGGCCTTTATTCTGCCTGTTATCTATCCAAGCTCTCATTTCTACGATTGTTTAATACGCATAAATAAGTAAGAATGGATTAAACATTATGCACTTAAGGGAATAGCACATGCCAATTGACTCATTGATCACCATCGGTATTTTCGTTGCTCTAGCCGTTATTATTCTTGCCTCTGCGATTAAGACTGTACCTCAAGGGAACAACTGGACAGTTGAACGCTTTGGACGTTATACCCACACACTTAAACCGGGCCTGAACTTAATTATTCCGTTTATTGATAGAATTGGTCAGAAGATCAATATGATGGAACGCGTTCTCGACATTCCAGCTCAAGAGGTTATTTCTAAAGATAATGCGAATGTCGTCATCGACGCAGTCGGCTTTGTTCAAGTTATCGACGCAGCCAAAGCGGCTTATGAAGTTAACGATCTAGAACATGCTATTCGTAACCTCACATTAACCAACATCCGTACCGTACTTGGTTCAATGGAGCTGGACGAAATGCTCAGCCAGCGTGACATGATCAACACCAAACTTCTCTCTATTGTTGACCAAGCAACAAACCCATGGGGAGTGAAAGTTACTCGTATAGAAATCAAAGACGTTCAGCCACCAGCAGATCTGACTGCTGCAATGAATGCTCAGATGAAAGCAGAACGTAATAAACGTGCAGAGATCTTAGAAGCTGAAGGTGTGCGCCAAGCAGAAATCTTACGAGCAGAAGGTCAAAAACAATCAGAGATCTTAAAAGCGGAAGGTGAAAAGCAGTCTGCGATCTTACACGCAGAAGCCCGCGAACGTGCGGCGCAAGCGGAAGCAAAAGCGACTTACATGGTGTCAGAAGCCATCGCTAAAGGTGACGTTCAAGCAGTGAACTACTTTATTGCTCAAGGCTATACCGACGCATTGAAGAGTATTGGCCAAGCAGAAAATGGGAAAATCATCATGCTACCAATCGAAGCAACTGGTTTAATGGGCTCTGTTGCTGGTATTGCTGAAATGTTCCAACAAAGCAAAGACAAAGGCTAGCCTATGGACTTATTTAGTTTATTAGAAGGCATCACTTTCTGGCATTGGATTGCTTTCGGCCTCGCATTGTTAGCTGTTGAGTTACTCGGCACAGCAGGCTACTTCCTATGGCTTGGCATCTCTGCATTGATCGTAGGTGCGATTTTATCTGTGCTACCAATCGGCTGGCAAATGCAGTGGTTAGCCTTTGCGGCATTCAGCTTGGTGACAACTTGGCTATGGTGGCGAAAACAATGGTCGAAAGATCGCAAGAGCGACAGTGCGCGCGATCTTAACCAAAAACAGAAGCAATTAGTCGGCAGTATCGTGACGTTAGATGAAGACTTCACGGTGGGGATGAACCGCTTACGAGTGGCAGATACTACTTGGTCTGCTGAGTCAGAACACGATTTACCAGCAGGAACTCGAGTCGAAATTATTGCTGTTGATGGCATAATTCTTAAGATAAAACCTATTTCTCGATGATGTTTGTCAAAATAATAGGGTGCTATGCGCCCTATTCTATTCCTAATCCCACTACCTCTTTTATTTCATCCACTTATTTAAATTAATTATGTGAATTAAGTGATAGAAATATTATCAATATCCTCTCTTTTCTACCTATTGTTAAATTTTCAATTTTAATAATTCAAACACATAGCGAAATATAATTACTTTTTCAAAATCTAAATTTATTTTAAAAAATAAAACCTTGTTGAATTTAATTTTGATCTTTCTAGGTCTCTATACATACTTAACGCATAAGCATGTCTATTAAGTGCTTATGTTTTTTTAAGGTAAGTAAGAGGAAGTACTATGAAGAAGTTTTTTTTATTTTTAGCGTGCAGCATATTTGCGTTTTCTTCATTCGCCTATAACAACGGGAATGGAGGCACCACCAACCTGGGACCTATTGTCGAGTGTACTCTACCAAGTGGAGATATTTCCCATATTCCTAGCGAGATGTGCCGCTTTCAAGGTGGATCATGGGACAACTAAAATCAGGGTATGAAAACGAGTAAAACTCTCTGCTCTAATTACTTTTAGTTTGTAGACTTATTCCAAGTAATTAAATTGAATTTAAAAAGCAAAATACGTTCTAGATTACAAGGTAAATAATATGAAACTGGTAACTGGATTGTTAATCGCGATTGCAGCATTAATGCCTTTGACTTCGTTAGCAAATGGAGCTTCAGGTGGTAGAACATTAGCACCAGAAATAAAATGTGAACTGCCTAATGGCAACGTACACATGCTGCCGCCACTCTATTGCAAAATGTATGACGGAAAAAAAGTGAAATAAAAAAGGAGCCGAATGGCTCCTTTTTCTTAGCTTCTGAATATTAGTGGAAGCTGTATGGGATAAGAACTTGTAGACGTAGATCTGTCTCGTCCGCGTCTGCTGCACCAGCAAACTCGTCACGCTCTAGGATAGTACCGTGTAGACGAACGGTTGTACCTTTAAGAGAACCACTTTGTAGAGAGTAAGAAACCGTTGCGTTAACTGCGTACTCGCTCTCGTAATCCCAGTCACCTGATGCGCCACTTGCTGCAGAATCTGCACCAGAACCGTAGCCCAAGCCTAGGTAGTAGTTCCAACCGTTACCTTGGTTGTAAGAAAGACGGTTGTACCAAGCTAGCTCACCAGCTTTGTTCCAGTCAGATAGTGCATCCCACCATTGTGACCAAGTACCGTTGTTCATACCGTAAGTATGGATAGTACGTGGAACGAAATCTGAACGGTTGTCTGTATCTGTGTAGCGTAGCTCAGACATCCAAGATAGCTTGCCGAAAGATTGGTTTAGAGATAGACCAGTATGGAAACCTAGACCATCGTATTTCACATCATCATCAACACCGTAGAAGTCGAATGCAAGAGTAGTGCGGTCACTTACTGTGTACTTCAAGTAAGCTTTGTATGATGTGTTATCAGTGTCGTCATGGTAGCTAGTTACTTGACCTGCACCCCAATCGATACCGTTCGCGTATTTAACGCCTGTCGCTTGACCAAGACCAACTTGGAAGAATAGAGCGTCAGTGATGTTACCGTTCAAGCCTAGAGAGTGTAGGTAGCTCCATGAAGTGTCTGACCATAGTGCTGGCGCGTAATCATCTTCATGTAGTAACCAAGGTGCTGTGAATTGGTCTGCACCGAAGTAGCTTAGGTTGAAATCACCAAGTTTCGCGTTTAGCTCGAAACCACGGTACGTACCAGGTACAAAACTCCAAACGTTACCGATTGTACCGTTGCCACCAGCTTGTAGCATACCGACGCGAGCGTTAAAGTTTTCGCCAGTCTTAAATTTCAGAGCCGCTTTGTAAACTTTAAGCTGATCACCGTCACCTGCACCCCAGTCTAGGTTAGTACACGTAGAGATTTCGTTACATAGGTAGCCGTCTGCGCCTTTCAAGCTATCATTGTATAGGTCACCAGAGTAGTAAGCAGCGACGTCAGCACCTAACCAACCGTCATGGTAGCCAGAAGTGAAGTCAATAATTGCATTGTAAGATGAGTAGTTTAGACGACTCCAACGATCGCCATTTTCACCACCAGGCTTACCGCTAGTACGTGTACGAGAACGAGTATCAACAACGAACATTGCGTTCAATGATGAGTCGCTCATAAACTCGTTAACTTTCTCTACATACTCACCACCAGCAGCACTTTCAGTAGAAGCCGTAGCTGGAGCTACCGCTACTGCACCAAACATTGCTGCGGTTAGTGCTGAAACCTTGAAAAATTTGTCCATGGAAAAAAACTCCTAAAAATGGATATAGCTGTATTTTTCTATCTCACCTTAAGTTGGCCGCCGAAGGAGAGAAGTAAATTCCTGAGTGAACCTCAATATTTCTAAATTGGTTCTTTTTAGTTCCTGCATACACACCGTGTATCCACGCTTCTAAGACTAACTTCGCATCTAAAAACATCCAAACGGAACTTATTTTTTTTCTAAAAAAATATGACCAACGCCAAAGTTCCATATAACTTGTTGATCCAGATCTTATTTTTAACACCCAAACTACAGAGCGATACAAAGATGCTATTTATCAATAACTTATGACTAATACGGAAACGTCAATTTGAAGTTGATCGCAGAGTTACTGCTAGATACGAGGAAAAATTAAAGGAGAGATCTTGATCACTGAAATGATTTCAATAGGAAAATAGCGCTAATTTTGTCACTTTTTAATTGGCAAGAAAAAGCCCCAAATGACTGTCATTTAGGGCTTTTAGTTATTTTTTATCTTTTTTGATGGAAGTTATTTCATCAAATTGAGCAAGTCTTGTTCGGTTTTAACCTCAACACCCAACTCTTGAGCTTTCGCTAGCTTAGAGCCAGCATTCTCTCCAGCAAAAAGAATATCGGTTTTCTTTGAAACGCTACCCGTCACTTTTGCACCTAGATTCTGCAGCGCTTCTTTCGCTTCGGAACGTCCCAGCTGAGAAAGCGTGCCCGTCAATACAACAACTTTGCCTTCTAACGGTAACTCAACACCTTGTTGCGGAGCGGCAATCTCAGGCCAATTAATACCTTGATTCAACAAATCCTGTACAACAACCTGGTTTTTCTCTTCACCAAAGAAGGTCGTGATGTGTTTGGCAACAATAACGCCAATATCTTGAACTTCAATTAACTGTTCTTCTGTCGCTGCCTGAATCAAATCCAATGACCTGAAGTGTTGCGCTAGGTTGGCAGCCGTCGCCTCCCCTACCTCACGAATACCTAGCGAGTACAAGAAACGCGGTAATGTTGTCAATTTTGATTTCTCAAGAGCATTAACTACGTTGGTTGCCGATTTAGGGCCCATGCGCTCTAGGACTGTCAACACTCCGGCCGACAACTTAAACAGATCTGCTGGTGTCTCAACCATTTCTCGGTCAACGAGCTGTTCAATCACTTTGTCGCCAAGACCATCAACATCAAGGGCTTTACGAGAAACAAAATGTTTTAGTGCTTCTTTACGTTGTGCTTGGCACACTAATCCACCAGTACAACGTGTTACCGCTTCCCCTTCAATACGTTCAACATGAGAGCCACATACAGGACACGCTTCAGGGAAAATAATTTCTCGCGCAGTTTCAGGACGACGCTCTTTGATCACCGAAACAACTTGTGGGATAACATCACCAGCACGACGAATCACAACTTCATCGCCAACCATTACCTCTAAACGTTCAATTTCGTCTGCATTGTGTAGGGTTGCATTACTGACGGTTACACCGCCAACGAAGACAGGCTCAAGCTTCGCTACTGGAGTAATCGCACCGGTACGACCCACTTGGAACTCGACTTCGTTTAACGTTGTAATTTCTTCCTGAGCCGGAAATTTGTATGCGATAGCCCAACGAGGTGCTCGAGCAACAAAGCCCAATCGCTCTTGAATAGCAATGTCATCAGCTTTTATTACGACACCGTCGATTTCATAAGCTAATGCTTCACGACGAGTCAGAATATCTTGATAGTAGGCTTTCACTTCTTCCAAGCTATCGACTCGCTTGGTTTCAGGGCACATTGGCAAACCCCAAGATTTGATTTGAAGGAATCGCTCGTAATGGCTTGATGCTAACGTTGCACCTTCCACAACACCAACACTGTACGCGTAGAAGCTCAATGGGCGTGAAGCAGTAATGCGCGAATCTAATTGACGCAGGCTTCCCGCAGCTGCATTGCGTGGGTTCACAAACACTTTCTCGCCTTTTTTGCGAGCAGTCTCGTTAAGTTTGTCAAAACCGGCTTTCGGCATGAATACTTCGCCACGAACTTCAAGACGAGCAGGCCAGTCTTTGCCTTGCAACTTAAGTGGAATTGCGCTGATAGTACGTACGTTTTCAGTAATATTTTCACCTGTCGCACCATCACCACGCGTTGCTGCTTGTACAAGTACACCGTTCTCGTACAGCAAGCTTACAGCTAATCCATCTAACTTAGGTTCACAGCAATACTGCTTGATAGTTTGGTCAGGAACACGATCTTGAGCGCGCTTATGAAAGCTATCCAGTTCACCATCGTCGAAAGCATTGTCTAAAGACAGCATTGGAACTTCGTGCGTCACTTGGCTGAACTCAGATAACGGCTGACCACCTACACGCTGGCTTGGAGAATCCACTGTAACAAGATCTGGGTGTTCGGCTTCAATATCCATAAGCTCGCGCATCATACGATCGTATTCTGCATCTGGAATCTCAGGGTTATCTTCCACGTAGTAACGAACAGCGTGGTAATGCAACGATTCTTTGAGTTCTTCTAGTCGCTGAAGTACTGGTTCAGACATATTAAAGCCCCGTGTGTATTCAATAAATGAGGTTGAGAATTCTATGAAAAAGGGCTCCTAACGGAGCCCTCTCTTTATTTGGTGTTAAGATTATGCGCTAGCGGCAGTAAACTCAACTATTTGACGACGATAAGATGCCAATCGATCCGGCGTCATTAGATTTCGTTGGTCATCAAGGACATTACCACCCATATCGTCTGCAATTTGTTGTGCAATACGCAGCATTAGGTTGAAGTTTTGATCTGCTTCACCATAGCAAGGTAATGTCATAAAGAACGAGATACCTTTGGTAGAGAATTCGGCAGGGTCACCATGTTCTAATGTGCCCGGTTGCATCATGTTGGCGACACTAAAGAGCACTTTACCGTTACCAGACAAATCAACATGACGATGGAAGATATTCATCTCACCGTAAATCAATCCATTTTGCTGCATGCTATCGAACAACTTAGTACCGATGAACGGCTCATCACCAGCGCAGTGAACGTTCAACACAATGACTTGCATTTCAGGTTCTGGTTTTGGCTCTTCAGGTTGCTCTACAACAACTGGTGCAACATCGATTTCTGGTTCGACAACTTCAGGAGCTTCGAACACTGGCTCGATAATCTCTTCTTCGAACGTCGCTTGAACAGGCTCAACAATTTCTGGCTCAGGCTCTTGTTCCGCTTTAGTTGCAACAAAAGCAGGGACCTCAGGTTCTTCTTTATGCTCTTTCTCTTTTACATCAAGAACATCATCAATCAGAGGGTCTGAGGCGAACTTGTTGTCAAACGAGCTTTCCATCCCAAAGTCTGGCTCTTTGCGATCTTTACGGATAATCTCGAAATCATCTTCTGGAGCAGG
This sequence comes from Vibrio jasicida 090810c, assembly GCF_002887615.1. Classification (NCBI taxonomy): domain Bacteria; kingdom Pseudomonadati; phylum Pseudomonadota; class Gammaproteobacteria; order Vibrionales; family Vibrionaceae; genus Vibrio; species Vibrio jasicida. The sequence goes on from NZ_CP025792.1 coordinate 1,415,059, forward strand.
AGCAAAATCTCGCTCTTGTTCTTGAGGTTCTTTTTCTTCTTGGTCAACATCCAACTTACCAAGTGGTTTGTTACCAAACTTCGCTTTGCCTTCTTTTTTGCTTGTCCATAGGCCATGAAAAAGCAATGCGGCGATGGCTAATGCGCCAACAACAATGAGTACGAATCGCAATTCCTGCATTATTTACTCTCAATCTACCTGTTCTTACTACTCGCACATCCTTGAGCAGTAACCCAAGTGCAATAAATCTGAATGATGCGTTTACTTTACCAAAACTATATGCAGGTTTAGAACAACTTAATGCAAGAAGTTCCGTTTTTTGTTGTGATTCTTGCCACGATTCCACTTTACAAGACCTCATTTGTTAGGGCATTGAAAGAAAAGTATCGACAGGTACAATGAGTTTTCACTCACAAGAAATAAAATAGATATGAAGTCGAACATTCAACAAAGAACCGGTTTTGGTTATTTCCTATACGGAATTCAATTGGCGCTCTCTCCAGAGATCAGACGTTTTGTCGTTCTCCCTCTGCTGGCGAATATATTGCTAGTTGGTGGTGCTATCTTCTATCTTTTCTCTCACTTAGACGCTTGGATTGAAGGCTGGATTGGGCAACTCCCTGAGTTTCTGTCTTGGTTGACTTACCTCTTGTGGCCAATTCTCGTCCTAACGATTCTCGCCACCTTTTCATATTTTTTCAGCACCTTAGCGAACTTTATCGCCGCACCATTCAACGGATTGCTTGCTGAAAAAGTAGAAGAGTCGCTGACTGGTCAGAAAGTCAATGACGATGGGTTTGCAGCATTGGTCAAAGATGTACCTCGTGTTATGGCTCGTGAATGGCGAAAACTGCTGTATGTATTGCCAAAAGCGATTGGTTTATTCCTGTTGTTGTTGATTCCCGCTCTGGGTCAAACGGTTGGACCTTTCTTATGGTTCTTCTTCACAGCCTGGATGTTGGCGATCCAATACTGCGACTATCCATTTGATAACCATAAAGTGCCGTTCAATGACATGCGTTACAAATTGAAACAAAAGCAAGGTAAAGCTTATGGGTTTGGTGTTTTGGTTTCCGTATTTACCACCATTCCAATTCTCAACCTCATTGTTATGCCTGTTGCTGTATGTGGTGCAACTGCAATGTGGGTAGCTGAGTTTAAACACCAGCAATAGCGCAGTTTTGAATCAATCAGAGGAGGCCGAATAAGCCTCCTCTGTTATTTTGTTCAATTCTCGACCAACCTCATAAGATATAACTTTTTAATCCTTTTCCCTTTTTTTCATACCGCATATTCTTCTAATCATATTCACAAATCGTGTAATGAAGGAACATCACTATGAGCAAGATCTACGAAGACAACTCTCTTACTATTGGTAATACGCCTCTTGTTCGCTTGAATAAAGTGAGCAAAGGTAAAGTTTTGGCGAAAATCGAAGCACGTAACCCAAGCTTCAGCGTTAAGTGCCGTATTGGTGCCAACATGATTTGGGAAGCGGAAAAAGCAGGCACGCTTAAACCTGGTGTTGAGCTAGTAGAGCCGACCAGTGGTAACACAGGTGTTGCGCTTGCATTCGTAGCGGCCGCTCGCGGTTACAAGCTAACGCTAACGATGCCAGAGTCAATGAGTCTTGAGCGTCGTAAACTGCTAAAAGCACTCGGTGCAAATCTGGAGCTAACTGAAGCAGCAAAAGGCATGAAAGGTGCGATTGCGAAAGCCGAAGAAATCGTAGCAAGCAACCCAGACAAATACCTGCTTCTGCAACAGTTCAACAACCCTGCAAACCCAGAGATTCATGAGAAGACAACGGGTCCTGAAATTTGGGAAGCAACAGACGGTGAAATCGACGTATTCGTAGCAGGTGTTGGTACGGGCGGTACTATCACTGGTACAAGCCGTTACATCAAAGGTGAAAAAGGCAAAGCAATCACTTCTGTCGCTGTTGAGCCAGCAGAATCACCGGTTATCGCACAAGCACTAGCAGGTGAAGAAATCCAACCAGCACCACACAAAATCCAAGGTATTGGCGCTGGTTTCATCCCAGGCAACCTAGATTTAGAGCTTTTGGACCGTGTTGAGCAAGTGACTTCTGAAGAGGCAATTGAGATGGCTCAGCGCCTTATGGAAGAGGAAGGCATTCTGGCTGGCATCTCATCGGGTGCAGCAGTAGTGGCAGCAAACCGCCTTGCGGAACTTCCTGAATTTGAAGGAAAAACAATTGTAACTGTACTTCCAAGCTCAGGTGAACGCTACCTAAGTACGGCACTATTTGCCGGTATCTTTACTGAGAAAGAGAACCAACAGTAATATGTGGTCAAATCAATTTTTCGTTTAAAAAAGCCCCGGTCAGGGGCTTTTTTGTTGATCCCTGCCCCACCTTTGGTAATATCAGGGTGTTTTATTTTTAGGTTCAAAATAAAGAATCTAAACCAAAAAGTTTTCTAAGTAATTGTGCACGCAAACAGTTGCGTAATTACCAAACTTTTGACTAGTATCAGTTCTGACACGCTTTGAACTCTCCCGTGCTAGCGCACAAGAAGTAAAGCAGTTAAGCTAAAACTCAGTCACAAACTAACAAAAAAATACATTTATTGGGGTATATCACATGTACGAGAAGCAAGTAGAAATCACAGCAGAAAACGGTCTTCACACTCGTCCAGCTGCACAGTTCGTTAAAGAAGCTAAAGCATTCGACGCGGACATCACTGTGACTTCTAACGGTAAAAGCGCTAGCGCTAAGAGCCTATTCAAGCTGCAAACACTAGGCCTAGTAAAAGGTACTCTAGTAACTATCTCTGCTGAAGGCCCACAAGCTCAGCAAGCAGTAGACCACCTAGTTGCTCTAATGGACCAACTACACTAATTCGGTCTCCTATTTCAGAAGCCATTTTGTGAAAGCAAAATGGCTTCGTTGGAAATAGGCTCAAAACTAAGCTAATACTATTCGTTAGCGCACCCATTATTCTCCCGTTTTATAAAGTTGACCAACTTAAGGTAAGGCTATGATTTCAGGCATCCTAGCATCTCCTGGTATTGCAATCGGTAAAGCACTACTACTTCAAGAAGATGAAATTGTCCTAAACACAAACACTATTTCTGATGATCAAGTAGAAGCAGAAGTTGCACGTTTCTTTGACGCTCGTAACAAATCTTCTGCTCAACTAGAAACTATCAAGCAAAAAGCGCTTGAAACGTTTGGCGAAGAAAAAGAAGCGATCTTTGAAGGTCACATCATGCTTCTTGAAGACGAAGAGCTAGAAGAAGAAATCCTAGCACTTATCAAAAACGACAAAATGTCTGCGGACCACGCTATTCATTCAGTTATCGAAGAGCAAGCATGTGCTCTTGAGTCACTAGACGACGAATACCTGAAAGAACGTGCAACTGATATCCGTGACATCGGTTCTCGTTTCGTTAAGAACGCTCTAGGCATCAACATTGTTTCGCTAAGCGACATCAATGAAGAAGTTATCCTAGTGGCTTACGACCTAACGCCATCTGAAACGGCACAAATCAACCTAGACTACGTTCTTGGTTTTGCTTGTGACATCGGCGGTCGTACCTCTCACACTTCAATCATGGCTCGTTCACTAGAACTTCCAGCGATCGTTGGTACTAACGACATCACTAAGCAAGTTAAGAACGGCGACATGCTGATTCTTGATGCGATGAACAACAAAGTCGTTATCAACCCATCTGAAGCTGAACTAGAAGACGCGAAAGCAGTTAAAGCGGCATTCATCGCTGAGAAAGAAGAACTAGCGAAGCTAAAAGACCTACACGCAGAAACGACTGACGGTCACCGCGTAGAAGTTTGCGGTAACATCGGTACAGTTAAAGACTGTGACGGTATCATCCGTAACGGTGGTGAAGGCGTTGGTCTGTACCGTACTGAATTCCTGTTCATGGACCGTGATGCACTTCCTACTGAAGAAGAGCAATACCAAGCTTACAAAGAAGTTGCGGAAGCAATGAATGGTGAATCTGTGATCATCCGTACTATGGACATCGGCGGCGACAAAGATCTTCCATACATGGATCTACCAAAAGAGATGAACCCGTTCCTAGGCTGGCGTGCAGTACGTATCAGCTTGGATCGTCGTGAAATCCTACGTGACCAGCTACGTGGTATCCTACGTGCATCTGCACACGGTAAGCTACGTATCATGTTCCCAATGATCATCTCTGTTGAAGAAATCCGTGAGCTTAAGAAAGCAATCGAAGAGTACAAAGTGGAACTTCGTGCGGAAGGTCATGCATTCGACGAAAGCATCGAAATCGGTGTAATGGTTGAGACTCCAGCTGCAGCAGCTATCGCGCACCACCTAGCGAAGGAAGTTGCTTTCTTCTCTATCGGTACAAACGACCTAACTCAGTACACACTAGCGGTTGACCGTGGTAACGAGATGATTTCTCATCTTTACAACCCACTATCACCAGCGGTACTTACTGTGATTAAGCAAGTTATCGACGCTTCTCACGCTGAAGGTAAATGGACTGGTATGTGTGGTGAGCTTGCAGGTGATGAGCGTGCAACACTTCTACTTCTAGGTATGGGTCTAGACGAGTTCTCTATGAGTGGCATCTCTATCCCTAAAGTGAAGAAAGTTATCCGTAACTCTAACTTCGCAGAAGTGAAAGCAATGGCTGAAGAAGCACTTTCTCTACCAACAGCAGCAGAAATCGAAGCTGTTGTAGAAAAGTTCATTGCAGAGAAAACTCAATAATCAACTAATTCCAATGGGATAGGCGGTTAAAAAAAGTCGTCTATCTCGTAAGATTGGTATACTATAATTCGACAGAATTAAATAAAACGTTAGGAGCATGACACAATGGGTCTGTTTGACAAACTTAAGAAGCTAGTATCTGACGACAGCGCTGACGCAGGTGCAATCGAAATCATCGCACCACTTTCTGGTGAGATCGTGAACATCGAAGATGTGCCAGATGTTGTTTTCGCTGAGAAAATCGTTGGTGACGGTATTGCTATCAAACCTGCTGGTAACAAAATGGTAGCTCCTGTAAACGGTACTATCGGTAAGATCTTCGAAACAAACCACGCATTCTCTATCGAGTCTGACGACGGTGTTGAGCTTTTCGTTCACTTCGGTATCGATACTGTTGAACTAAAAGGCGAAGGCTTCAAGCGCATCGCTGAAGAAGGTCAAACTGTTAAAGCTGGCGACACTGTAATTGAATTCGATCTTGCTCTTCTAGAAGAGAAAGCGAAATCAACGCTAACTCCAGTTGTTATCTCTAACATGGACGAAATCAAAGAGCTGAACAAGCTTTCTGGTTCTGTAACTGTTGGTGAAACTCCAGTTCTACGTGTAACTAAGTAATTTTTACTTAGCCTAACACGAAAAAAACGCTGCCATTGGCAGCGTTTTTTATTACCTGAAGCTTTTGTTTCCAAACAACTTTCATCGCTAAAACTGGTTTAACTGAGCAACCCAAGTGCCGAGCTTGGTTTCTGCTTCGCCTGAGCCAACAATGCAGTTGTTGCATCTTGCAGTACTTTCGAACGCACCATCTCCGTCGACTCACGAGCAAAGTCCGTATCTCGTATCTGTCCTTTGGATTCCGTCACACTACGGTTCACCGTATTCAGGTTATCCATGGTGCCACTGACACGGTTTTGAAAGCCACCGATTTCACTTCTGTGTGAATCAACATACTTAATAGCGGCATCAATCACCCCAATCGAAAGCTGTGCCCCACCAACTGTCGACATATCGATATCATCCATAGTAACGAGCTCACCGGAACTTACATCAAGCCCATTCGCTAAACGCCCCTTCAGCTCTACACCTTCTGGTGCATTCAAGGTTGAAGCAAAGAATTGCAGTTCATTGTTTTCAGTCACTGAGGCACTCACTATCGATTGCTGCGCATTGATATAAGTAGCAACTTGCTCGATGCGATCTCCTAGCTTGAGCCCAATAGATTCTGTTTGGGTTTGCCCTTTACTGTCTTGGTATTCAAATTTAAGGGTTTGATTATCTTTAGTGACTCGCCAATCTTTATCGACTGCATCACCAACATAATGCTGCCCTCCCATCTCCGGGATGTGACTACGCATATTTCGCAGTGTCAGAGAGATAGAGTTGGCATTCGCACCAATATGGAAGCTTTGCGAGCCGTAAGAGCCATCAAATAGGTTTTTATCTGCAAATGTCGTCGTGATCGCGACACGATCAAGCTCATCTTGCAGCGCTACGACCTCGTATTGAATACTTTGTCGATCACTTGAGTCATTACTGCCGTTTGCCGCTTGAAGCCCCAGAGAGCGCAAGCGTTGCAATATATCACTGCTCTCATGCAAAGCGCCTTCTGCAGTTTGTGCCACCGAATACGCATCGTGCGCATTTCTCAAGGCGACATCAAGCCCTCTTGTTTGGACATTAAGAGTATTGGAAATTTGCAAACCAGCAGCATCATCACTGGCTGAGTTAATCCGATAGCCTGAAGTGAGATTTCGCTGTGACTCTATGTTTTGCTCAGCCGCATGACTGAGGTGTCGCTGCGTCATCATCGCAGTGACATTGGTATTTAAAGAGACCATCTAATCGATACGAACTCCTTGTCACCTGTCCTATTCGGTGTCCCTAATGCGTGATTTGAATAAGCAAAAAGCCAGGGGTGAGCCTGGCTTTTGTATCGCGTCGTATTAGGTTGATTAACCTAGTAGGCTTAGCGCTGAGTTTGGCGCTTGTTTTGCTTGCGCAAGGATTGAGCTTGACGCTTGCGATAGAATTTGTGACTTGGTCATTTGAGTCGTTTCTTTTGCGAAGTCGGTATCTTTGATACGGCTCTTCGACGCGTTCACGTTCTCGTTGATGTTATCCAAGTTGCTGATTGCGTGGTTGAAACGGTTTTGGAAAGCACCTAGCTCTGCACGGTGGCTGTCTACGTATTTCAATGCCGCATCAATGATAGCTACAGACTCTTGTGCACCACCTACTGATGTTACGTCGATAGTATCAACCGTTACTTTCTTACCGTCGTTTAGACCTAGCTCACCAGATAGGCCGCCAGAGAATTCAACGTCGCCTTCCACTTTGTTGTTGCCCGCAAACACTTGCAGCTTACCGTCTTGGTCTACTGACGCTTTCACTAGGTCTGTTTGACCGTTGATGTACGTCGCTAGCTCTTCGATATCGTCACCCGCTTTCGCGCTGATGTTGATTTCTTGTTCTTGACCAAAGCTGTCCGTTAGGCTGATTTTCATGTCTGATTTATCAGCAGCAACGTTCCAGTTTTTGTCTTTGCCGTTGTCAGCTTGGTAGCTCACGCCGCCCATCATTTGGTTGTCTGAGCGCATGTCTTTTAGGTTAAGCATTACTGCTTCACCGTTGTCCGCACCGATTTGGAAAGACTGAGTGCCGTAAGTACCGTTAAGTAGGCGGTTACCACCGAAAGATGTCGTTTCAGCGATACGGTTTAGTTCGTCGTTTAGTGCTGTTACTTCTTCTTGAATCGCAACACGCTCAGATTTTGAGTTAGAACCGTTCGCAGATTGAAGAGATAGGTCACGCATACGTTGCAGGATGTTGGTTGTCTCGTTCATTGCACCTTCAGCAGTTTGTGCAATAGAGATACCGTCGTTCGCGTTACGAACAGCCACATCCAGGCCACGGCTTTGTACGTTCAAGCGGTTCGAGATTTGAAGACCCGCAGCGTCGTCTTTCGCGCTGTTGATTTTGAAACCTGAAGACAAACGCTCCATAGAAGTTTGTTGTGCTGAGTTTGCGTTGTTTAGGTAACGCTGAGCGGTCATCGCTGATACGTTTGTGTTTACATTCACTGCCATGGTGATTTCTCCAATTGATTTTCCGATGTAGCGGTTTCCGACGTCTCGGAAAACCAAGTAGTTCTCTCAAAGTTACTTCTATTAACGACTCGGATTTCAGAAGCTTTAGGAAAAAATCAAAAAAAATGAATTTGCGAGATTTGACTAGAAAAATTGAAGAAAAATAGAAAAAAGGCCTCAAGTTTCTGCAGCTTAAGCCGAGCGTTCTAAATTGAGCAAAGAACAATCAAAAGCCACTAAAAAGCAGTGAGTTAGATGAAGGTGAAGAAGGTTTTATTTAGGAGATAGAAAAGAAAAAGCCCCTTTTCCTTTGAGAGAACTGGGGCTAGGTTGGTAGCCAGAGCCTATGTGGAGATCAAGAGAAATGAACACATAACCGGCACACCGGGTGCAACCTTACATTGAAAATGATTGGCAGGTGAGAGATGAGAGAGCCGCACATTCTATTATAAAGTTGCTTGCCACAAGCCTGCATTCCCATCCACGTCTGAATGTATTGAACACAGGCAAGGTAAACTACTGCAATAGTGACATCGCAGAGTTTGGCAACTGTTTTGCTTGAGCAAGAATCGAAGTACCTGCTTGTTGCAATATTTGAGCTTTGGTCATTTGCGTGGTTTCTTTCGCAAAGTCCGTATCTTTAATTCGGCTGTTCGATGCATCAACGTTCTCTTGGATGTTCGCCAAGTTGTTGATGCTGTGGCTCAGACGGTTTTGTTTCGCACCAAGGTCAGCACGTTGTGAATCCACGTACTTAAGCGCTGAGTCCAGTACAGAAATCGCGTTCTGAGAACCTTGTACAGTTGTCATGTCGATGTCTTGCACTGAAGTACGCACTGCATCTTCTGTCAAACCAAGATCAGACGCTAGACCACCAGAGATTGAAATATCGCCTTGAACATTCGGGTGAGCAACAAACACTTGTAGCTTGCCGTCTTCGCTTACCGATGCATTGATCATATCAGATTGGCCGTTGATGTACGTTGCCAACTCTTCAATATCGTCGCCTGTTTTTGCGTTGATATTGATTTCTAGATCGTCAGGGTTGCCGTCTTCGTCTTCACCCATGCCAGGAAGCGTGATTTTTAGGTCCGCTTTAGCCGGGTCGACACCCCAGTCTTTGTCTTTACCGTTCTCAGAGAAGAAAGTCACACCGCCCATACGCTGGTCATCCGCGCGGATGCTCGTTAGCGCCATGATCATTGCTTCACCAGAGCTTGAACCGATTTGGAATGCCGCTTCACCGAACGAACCGTTCAATAGGCGACGACCACCAAATGAGGTTGTTTCTGCGATACGGTTAAGCTCGTCAGTCAATGCTGATGATTCTTCGTTGATCGCCTGACGCTCTGCTGGAGAGTTAGTACCGTTTGAAGATTGAATCGCCAAGTCACGCATACGTTGCATCACTGACGTCGCTTCATTCATCGCGCCTTCTGCTGTTTGGGCAATCGAGATACCATCGTTTGCGTTGCGCATTGCTACATCAAGACCACGAGACTGTGCAGTTAGACGGTTAGAGATCTGTAGACCTGCGGCATCGTCTTTTGCACTGTTAATCTTATGTCCTGATGACAGGCGTTCCATCGAGGTGTTTAGCTCGTTGCTCGCCTTGTTTAAATAACGCTGCGCGGTCATCGCGGAAACGTTAGTACTAACTGTTACAGCCATTTTGCTCTCCTTTTGAGTTCGCAAGCTTTTGCGAAGCGGCCAGCTTTACTCTCATTTGGATAAGCACTGACCGTAAAAATTACTTGCTAAATCTGCCCATAAGGCAGGGTTTAGAATCTCGTAAGTCTGTTCTGCCAACATCAATACAATTTGTGTGCCAACTTATTAACCATTATTTACTCTTTTAGAAACGAACAAATAAACAACAAGTTAGTTCTATTTTCCTGCGCTTTCATTCCACGCAAGGTCATCATGTATTGCTATCGGTTCACTGTTTTTCTGTTGCCGCTAACATTGCCACTTTACGCATTGCCGCTTTCGGTAAAATCGTGCCGCATCTGCTCGACAATCATGTTTGTTCTACTCTATTTATCGCGCTTAAGGCTTGGCACATAAGGCATCAAAATAAAGCACAATCACAACAGATTGAAATCTGTGAACGTCCTAGATGTAGTTAAACAGTGTCAGGTCTTTTGTTTTACCAAAAGCCTGCTGTGAGGCTTGCAGCGCACGTGAGTTCTCACTGAACTCAATCACTGCTTTGGAATAATCCAAATCCTCAAAGTTGCTCTTCGCTTTCGCCAGAGACAAATTAAAATCTTCGTGGTTTTGCTCTTGAATATCGAGCGTACTCAACTTAGCACCCAAGTCGGTTCTGACTTTGTTCATGTGAACGAAGGCCGCTTGAAATTCTTCTGTCATCTGGTGAAGCTTTGCCGTTGCTGACGCATCCGACACTGAACTGTCTGACCAAGACATAGTTTCCCGAAACGCGTCAAAAACGCTAAAGGTTTCACGTGGTTCAAGCGCAATGCTATCTCCTGCCGTCACCTGCCCTTTAAGCTGAATATTGACGCCTTCGTATTGAATCCCGTCGACCGGTGAATAGTCATCCACTTGAACAATACTGCCGTCTTTTTCCAACTGGTAACCAAACTTGCCGTTGCTCATGTCGACAAACGTGACTTTGTAGTTGGCATTGTCTGATGATGCATTGGTCGCTTGACCAAGTAAGAGCTCAGAACCTTCCTTCAAGTCATACTGCGGCTCAAAATCGCCAAACGGATTGGGTATCTCCGAGAACAGTTGATTCCCCGGATAATTAATGCCCAGTTCCATATTGCTGGCGATCTTCATCTTGCGCTGGTAATCGTCACCGGTGTACACGACACTGCCATCAGAATCGCGGAAAAATGGCTGTGTCTTTGGTTTCGTTCCCGCAAACACATAGTTACCAGACTCATCTTGTGTATTCACAAGCGCCAAGAAGTTATTCGCAATTTCTTCCAACTCACGCTTCTTTGCTGCGCGATCTTCCGGAGAAAACGCACCGTTGATCATTTCCATCGAAATGCGTTTCGATTCATCAGTGAATTGCTCAGCGTTGGCAATCACCACTTCTTGGTTTTCTAGTCGATTACGAACCAGAACAATGGCATCAAGATATTGCTTTAGCTGCTCTTCTTGCTGGCCAATGCTCTGAATATAGTGCGTCGCAAGTGGATCATCACTCGGCTTGGTCAACTGCTTACCAGAAGCAAGTTGCTCCTGATTATGGTGTACCTTGTTTTCCTGACGGCGCAGGTCATTCTGCACTGACTGGTAGTTATGGAAGCTAGAAATTCTCGTTAACATCTAGGGCCTCCTTTATCGCAACTGCAAGATGGTGTTGAAGGTGTCATTGGCTGCCTGCATCACACGAGAAGAGGCCATATACGCCTGTTGGAACTTCATCATGTTTGCCGCTTCTTCATCGAGATTTACCCCCGAGATCGACGCCACACGCTCTTGTGCCGCTTCACTTTCTAGTTGAGCGACGTCTGACAAACGCGTTGCAGTTGAAGTCTTAAGCCCCACGTCCGTATTCAAGTTGTAATACAAACTCAGAATCGTCGATTCATTGCCGTTCATCTTTTTGTCAGTTTGGATGTTCTGCATCTTACGCAAGTTACCGTTATCACCCTCAGAAGGGACTAGGTTAGCGGTAAACTTGTCATTCGCCAGCGCACCAGAGCTAAGCTCGAATACCGTTGCTCCGCCATTTTTGTAACTCGGGTGATGACTAGGCAAAGACACTGAAACAGGCCCTGTAGGCGGATACGGCTGCGGAGCCATAATCACATTGCCTTTGGTATCGGTAACGGCAAATTGATCGCCCGTAGGTGAGACCACCACTTCAAATTCACGCAGGTCGCCCGCATCGATAATTTCGAATTTTGCGTTACCTTGGGCAAAGGTTGTCGATGCCTCATAGCTTTGTGCGGCAATTGCTTTTGGATCAGTGGTTTCGACTTTCATTTGTGCCGCACTACTACGGGTTGGTCGAAGCAGCACATGCTCACCCACTTTTGGCTCATTGCGCACTTCGACACGCATGCCGTCAATGTATATTGCATTGCCAGCATCAGTATTCAGTTTGACGGTTTCACCGTTTGGTTTGGTCACTGCGTAACTGTCACCGTCGTAACGCAATGAATACTCCCCACCCTTTAATGCACTAATGTCATTGATGTACACCGCCATATCTGCGGTTGATTGAGGGCCGGCGACCACACGGGATTTCGCCAAGCGCTCTGAGTTAACATCAGTAAACAACGGGTCACCAACATTTCCATTGTGATCTAAGCCTTGTGATTGCAAGTGGTTAATTTCACTTGAGAATGCGGTCGCTAATCGACCCAACTCATCCATCACTTGAGGAATATGTTCATCGCGCATTTTCAACATCGCACCGATTTTTCCGTCGATGTCGTCCGACTTAATGGCTTTAATACCGCCACCTTCCACCATAGCAAGACGGCGTTGATGCACATCAGGTGAGCCATCAATCATCTTTAATTGGCTAGCTTCAGTACCTGAGACCAAGGTATGCCCGTTGCCAATGTGCACGTTGAAACCTTCTGAGTTTTTACGTGGCGTGACCGTCACTTTGGTGTACTCAGAAAGTTCTTTAATCAGCTTTTCGTGTTGGTCCATCAAATCGTTATGAGGACCAGGAGTTCGCATCATCAAACGGTGGACATCGCGGATCTCAACAGCAAGTTGGTTCACACGTTCAATGCCCATATCGAGCGATTTGTTGGTCACATCCGATTGCTGACGAACGGTTTCGTGAAATTCGTTTAAGGTATCGCTGAGCAGCTTAGCTTTTTCTAACACCACCTTACGTGCGCCCATGTCATTTGGGGTGTCTGCCATGGTTTTCACCGCATCAAACCATTCATTAAGGTTCTCAGGGATCTTCTTTGACGCGACCGACGACAACATACTCGAAAGTAAGTCGAGATTTTTTTCGTCATCAAGCTTGGCAGCGTAGTTGGTCGTAGAAAGATTAAGCTCTTTGACGGCAAACTGGTCCCAAGAGCGGCGAACATTTTCCACATGCACGCCCATACCATAGGTAGAACCACCAAATTGGCGAGGATCGTTGGTGCCTTGGATAACAGACTGACGACTGTAACCTTCTGTATTCGCATTAGAAATGTTATGACCAGTTGTATTCAACTGTCGCTGAGCAGTAAGCACACTTTGTGTACCTACATTCAACAGATCTGACGCCATACATGCCCCCAAAAACGAACTAAAACCGGAATGAACCGATCACCTACTGAACTTTTAGCAAAAGGTGTGCCAGTTTATTAAAAGGAAATAACCTAGGAAAAAAGAAAGGCTTGCACCATGGCAAGCCTTATCAAATGAAGATTTAGCATTCAATAACGATATGAATTACATACTTTCAATTTTCTGCTTCACTTGCAGTACTTTGTCTGCGTAATTCGGGTCGGTGGCGTAGCCTGCACTGTGAATACCACGAATAAAGGACTCGGAATCACCGCCTTGCTGAAGTGCCGTTTCGTAGCGAGGGTTCTCGTTTAAGAATCGTACATAATCGTTAAAACTGTCTTGGTAGTTCGAATAAGAGCGGAACGCCGCCGTCTCTTTCACTGGTGTATTATCATGGAATTCCAGTGTTTGCGTTGTTACCTTGTCGCCTTGCCAGCTTCGGTCAGCTTTGATGTTGAACAGATTGTTACTGCTACCACGCGCATTCTGAACCACCTTTTGCCCCCAGCCCGTTTCTAGCGCGGCTTGAGCGAGTAATAATGAAGGCTCCACACCCAAGGCTTTCGCTGCTCGGTCGGCGTAAGGCTTCATCGAGTTAACAAAAGATTCTGGCGTATCAAAACGTGATGGCTGAGAACCCGGACGCGACAACTGGCCAGATTCAATTAAACGTTGCTCGATTTCACGCGCTTTCTTTGGATCCACGCGACGATATTCCACAGCATTATTTGCCGCATCGCGCATGGCTGTTTCACTCTTATCATCACCTTGACCAACGGTTAGTTGCTTCACAATCATGTCAGCAAGGCCCATCGAGCCCGATGCACTCAAGTTACTCGCCATCTGCTCATCCAGCATTTGACGGTAGAACTTTTCGTTTTGGCTATTCATGAAATTCGATTCAAAGCCTTCGTTGGCTTCACGCATCGATTTCAGCATCATCGAAGTAAAGATAGATTCAAACTGACGAGCCGCTGCTTGCAGTGCTTCATGCTCGCCATCTTTGCCTTCTTTCACCGCTTTTTGACGAAGCGTATCAAGGGAGCTGATGTCATGAATAAAGCCAATATCGTTAGGATTGTTCACCATGGTTTTTTCTCCTAATCGATTAGATGATGATTAACTGGCCTTCAATGGCACCAGCTTGTTTCAACGCTTGCAGAATCGCCATCAAGTCAGAAGGAGCAGCACCCACTTCATTGACTGCACGAACAAGATCATCCAGCGTTAAGCCCGGTTCGAACTTGAACATCTTGCCTTTTTCTTCGTTGACTTCGATATCTGAGTCCGGCACAACCACCGTTTGCCCACCAGAGAAACCATTTGGTTGGCTCACATTGAGGTTTTCTTTGATTGCTACCGTCATGCCACCGTGCGTCACTGCCGCAGGTTTAAGGCGAACGTGTTTCCCGACAACAATGGTGCCGGTACGAGAATTTACAATGATTTTCGCCGCGCCATCAGCCGGATCGAACTCTAGATTCTCGATAGCTGATAAGAAGGCCACACGTTGGCTTACATCACGTGGTGCTCGAACACGAACAGAAGTCGCGTCAACGGCACTGGCCATTTGGGGACCAAGGAAGTTATTCACGGCATCTGCCATGCGCTGCGCAGTGGTAAAGTCAGAATCCAGAAGGTTAAAGGTAATGTAATCACCACGACCAAATGGGTTTGGGATTTCACGCTCTACCATGGCACCACTAGAAATAAGACCGACCGTTGGATTATTACCCACAATCTTAGAACCGTCTGCACCTTCCGCACTAAAGCCACTCACGACTAAATTGCCTTGCGCGACTGCGTATACTTCACCGTCCAAACCTTTTAGGAACGTTTGTAATAACGTACCACCACGCAGGCTTTTCGCACTACCGATAGAGGACACAGTGACGTCGACTTGTTGTCCCGGCTTTGAAAATGGAGGCAATTCAGCCGTCACCATTACCGCGGCAACGTTTTTGATTTTCGGCTTAGTGCCTGGCGGCATTTGAATGCCGAAGTTTTGCAGCATTGCCGCGAAGCTTTGCTCAGTAAACGGGTTCGATTCGCCCGTACCTGGTAAGCCTGAAACCAAGCCATAACCGACAAGTTGGTTACTACGCACACCAGCCACTTGTGCTACGTCTTTAATACGCGCAGCTTCGGCTGTGGTTGCAAACAGCGCAACGCTCAACAGTGCTAATAGGATTCTTTTCATGCTTACTTATTCTCTTGCAGTCAAATTGCCGTCAATGCGGCGTCTTATAAGGCTACATTAAAGAATCGTGCCAAGAAGCCCGGCTCTTGCATATCTTGTGGTAAACCGGTCCCTGAATATTGGATTCTTGCGTTTGATACGCGGTTTGACGCAATAGTGTTGTCAAAAGTAATATCGTCAGGACGAATAGTACCGCTTAGGCGAATGTACTCATCACCCGTATTTAGCGTCATCCACTTCTCCCCACGAATCACGAGGTTGCCGTTTGCCAGCACCTCAATGACTTCTACCGTGATGTAACCGCTGATGCTGTTACTCTGTTTCGCTGATGAGTCACCAGCAAAAGTATTCGTGTTGTTCAAATCGTACGAGAAGTTGTACTTGCCGCCCACTTGCAACTCTTGACCACCAACAGACAACGGTTCCATTTTCGCATCGTTGGTTTTTGATAGATCGGCATTGGCACTCTTAGTCGCACGAGTCGTTTCGTCGAGTGTTACGGTAATGATGTCGCCGATTCCGCGAGGTTTAGAGTCATCGTATAGGTCAGTAATGTGTTCTGCGCTAAACAACGAGCCCGTCGCTGCTGCGTAGTGCTCAGGTTTTTGCTTAGGATGAATAGGTGCCCATGCCGGATCGCCCGCCACAGGGTCGCTTCTGCCGCGCAGAGTATCAATGATGCCGCTGCTCTCGTCTTTCGACTTATCGCCTTCAACCGCATCTACCACGGTTGTCGCTTGGCTCACTTCGTCAGTTTCGATCGGTTCTAGCATCGTACAACCAGACATCGTAGCGATAAGTGCAAGTAGAGAAATACGTTTCATCATTGGCCCCTTAATTCCTAATCCGAGCGATTACAATTGCTGGTTAACGAAGCTCATCATCTTATCGACGGATGAGATTACTTTTGAGTTCATTTCATAAACACGCTGCGCTTCGATCATGTTGACCAACTCTTCAGTCACGTTCACGTTGGACGCTTCAAGCATGGATTGACGAATCTCGCCTAAGCCATCAAGACCAGGAACACCTTCTTGTGGATCACCACTTGCGCCCGTTGGTAGGTAAAGGTTTTGACCAATTGGTTCTAAACCACCAGGGTTCACGAAATCAGTGATGGTTAACTGGCCAACAACCACGTTGTTTTGCTCACCACGGATACGTACCGATACTTCACCGTCTGTGCCGACTGTAATAGAAATCGCATCTTCAGGAATCACAATCTCAGGTTCAACGGCGTAACCAGAGCCAGAAGTCACCAATGTCCCTTCACCATCAAGGGTGAACTGACCGTTGCGGGTGTAACCGATGTTGCCGTCTGGTAGTGTCACTTGGAAAAAGCCATCACCTTCTACCATCATATCCAATGCGTTGGTTGTGGTTTGTGCGTTACCGTGCGTGTGCACTTTTTGAGTTGCGACCACTTTAGAACCGGCACCCAGCATCAAACCACTTGGAAGTTCAGTATTTTGAGAAGACTGACCGCCAGGTTGGTTAATGTTTTGGTAGAACAAATCTTCGAATACCGCACGGCTCTTCTTGTAGCCAACGGTTGAGGCGTTCGCCAAGTTGTTCGAAATCGTTGCGATGTTGGTTTGTTGGGCGTCTAGACCCGTTTTACTTACCCATAGTGCTGGATGCATTGTGAACCTCTAACTCTGTTAACTCATACGAAGCAATGAATCTGAAGATTTGTCCATCTCTTCAGCGGTGCTCATCATTTTGACCTGCATTTCAAACTGACGTTGAAGGTCAATCAGAGCGGTCATTTCACCTACGGCATTCACGTTACTACCTTCAATTGCACCTGTTTGGATGCTGATAGAGCCGTCTGCTTCGTAAGGCTGGTTTGGAGTTTTATGGCGGAATAAGCCATTGGTATCTTTAAACAAGTTTTGATCGTCCGTGCGCACAAGCTTGATACGATCAACCACTTCTAATTCTTCAGCCGGCGCACCTTGAGGCAGTACAGAGATGGTGCCGTCACGACCGATTTCGATTTTGGATACTGGGATTGGCAAGGTGATTGGCGCGTCGTTTTCGCCCAACACCACATGACCGCTTGCATTCGTTAACAAGCCGTTTTGATCCACTTTTAGGTTACCGTTACGCGTCAAACCTTCTTTACCGGTTTGGTCCATAACGGAAATCCAACCATTGCCCTCTACCGTAATATCAAGATCGCGACCCGTAGTAATCACACTGCCTTGGGCAAAGTTATGCCCTGGGCGTTCTGTCATGCTGAATACGCGTGTAGGGAGACCTTCACCATAAGCTTGCATGGAACGTGCTTGTGCTAAGTCAGCACGAAAGCCAGTTGTACTTACGTTTGCCAAGTTGTTGGCACGCAATTGCAGGGCCTGCATATTTTGCTTGGCGCCGCTCATTGCGAGAAACAGTGCGCGATCCATAATTTACTCCAAAAATTCTCTGTACAAGGAGTAAAAAGCAAGAGTTATGCCAATATTAAATTAATGTTATTAATCAAAAGCTTGAATATAAAACGAGATATTTAAAAAGGGGATAATGAAGGAATAAGTCGCTAGAGAGGCAAGATTGTGATCCACAAAGCGGCAACAGCGGCAAGTATAAGATCAAAGCATGCCCAACCTGAATTGAGGTTTATTCAGATTAGGCATCAGATGAATGTCATGATGTTACCAAGCGGTAACGGCCGTGGCTCGCAGCGCTTGATCAAACAGATTATCAGGCTAGTGTACTAGCGGATCTGTAGGATATTTTGTTGCAGTTGGTTATGTACTTCTAGCGCACGTGAGTTTGCTTGGAAGTTACGCTGAGCAGAAATAAGATCCACCAGCTCCTGAGTCATATCAATGTTTGACTGTTCCAGCATACCGTTGTTGATGGTGCCGAAAGAGCCCTTGTTTGATTCGCCCCAGATTTTATCACCAGAGAACTGTGTTGAATCCCACTGAGTGCCGCCTTTCTTATCCAGACCTTGCTCGTTAGGAACACGTACTAGCGCCACACGACCCAATGTTACGTTTTCACCGTTTGAGTAAGTACCCAATACGCTACCGTTTTCATCGAAGTCTACTTTAGTTAGGAAGCCCGTTGTTGCGCCATCTTCATCGAACTTTGTCAGCTCGAATGGTGCAGCAAACTGAGTCGCTGAGCCTAAACCAAAGTTAAGTGTTTGCGCAGGATCGGCACCGTTTAAATCCACTGGGTTGGTGTTTGTCGCAGGATCGCCCAACGCTACCGATGTGATTGGCTGACCGTTGTTCAAACTTGCCAGCGTACCATCGTTGTTGAACTTCATCGTGTGACCAACGTGACCCGTTGGTGTTGCCGCATCACCGTTAGCAACGTTTAATGGCTTCTCACCGCCCTTGTCCGTTACTGTGTAGTAAGTTTGCCACGTGTTCGGCTGAGTTTGGTCTTTCAAGTAGTAAGTAGTTAGCTTGTAAGACTGACCCATTGAATCGTAAATCGTCGAAGACGTTGAACGGTTATATGTATCTGGATCTGAGAAATCAAACTGAGTTGGATCTTTCAAATCACCATTAGCTGGTAAGTTCACACCCACTTCAATGTTCGCTGTTTGCTTTGGCTTACCAAACTCTGCAGGAATATTGATTGGTTGTGGCTCGTAAGACGATACCTCACCAGACTCTGGGTTTACTTGGTAACCAAGTAGGAACTCATCGTTCGCCGTTACCATGTAGTTTTCTTTGTTCAAATGGAATGCACCGTTACGTGTCATTTCATTTTGTTGAGGGATAAGGCGATCTTTCGCTACCGCGAAGAAGCCCGTACCCGACACACGTAGATCCATTGGGTTATTGGTGTAAATGCTTGAACCTTCGTGGAACTGTTGCGCCACTTGGTTCGCTTGCGCACCGCCACCCGGAGTGGTTTTTGCGTTGGTAAACAAAGAGTTCGAGTACACATCGCTGAATTCCGCACGAGACTCTTTAAAGCCGTACGTGTTGGCGTTCGCAATGTTGTTACTGGTGGTGTTCAAATCCAGTTGAGCGGAGGACAAACCGCTTAAAGATACATATGACATTCCAAAATCTCCTAACCTGACCTGTTATCGAATTACGCTTTGCCGACTTCCAATACTTCTGCAAGTCGAACTGGCGATTCAAAACCAGCCAGATTGAGTAATACGTTTCCGTCACCCTTGCCTAGCAATACACTGTTCACGTTCGCATAAGTAGACACCGGGAACTCTTGCGACTCCCCTTCTACCAAGCCAGACGCTTTCACATTGTATTTACCAGCAGGCAATGGATTACCGTTTTCATCATTACCGTCCCAAAGTACACGAGTGTCACCGGCTGGTTTCGCACCTACCTCAAAAGTACGCACCAATTGGCCCGCTTCGTTTTCCACTCGAACAAACAGGTTGTCGATTGGTTGTGCCAGCTTAACCATTGCCGCCATTGCAGCATTGTCTTGCTTCACACCCGCCGCACCTGGGACCAATACGTCACGACCTACCAAAGAGGAAGCTTGTAACGCTTGGTTTGATGTCATTGACGAGTTTAAGCTCTCGAACTGAGAGTTCATCTTGCCAATACCATCTACGGTCGCAAATGACGCCATTTGCGCAATCATCTGGTCATTACTTACCGGCTTAAAAGGGTCCTGTTGCGACAATTGCTTCGTGAGCAAAGATAAGAAGTCTTCCTGTTTCAGGTCTTGCTTACCAGTGCTCTCTTCCGTCTTCTTGTTGCTCTCTTGTAGACTTTTAAGCTGGTCGATATAGGACAAGCCGCTTTGACCAACGTTGTTAATTCCGGCCATACGCTACCCCCTTATCCTTATTGACCCATCTGCAGCGTACGCAGCAGCATTTGTTTACTAGAATCCGCTACTTGCACATTGGTTTGGTATGCACGAGAAGCCGAGATCATGTTTGCCATTTCTTCCATTACATTTACGTTAGGCTTGTAGATGTAGCCTTCATCGTTTGCAAGAGGATGGTCTGGGTTGTACTCCGCACTAAGCGGTTTATCGCTTTCTACAATACCCATCACCTTCACTGGCACCGTATCACCGCCACGCATGGCGTTACTTAACTCCGCACCAAACACAGCATGACGCGCTTTGTAAGTGTCTTTCGCAGAGCTGCTGACACTGTCGGCGTTCGCCAAGTTGCTTGAGGTAGTATTCAGACGAACGGACTCAGCGCTCATTGCGGAACCTGTCACATTGAAAACGTTAAATAAGCTCATCTAAATTATTCCCCTTTGATTGCTTTGGTTAAGTTCTTGAATTTACTGCCTAGAAAGTCGAGTGATGCCTGGTGTCTGATTTGGTTTTGCATAAATAAGTTACGCTCTAAATCCAAATCCACCGTATTGCCATCGCCCGTATCAGGTTGTGTAGGAAGACGATATAGCTTGTCCCCGACCAACGTTGTAGTGGCAGGAATGTGCCGACCATCTGTACGGCTAAGACCAATGCTTGCCCCAGAACTTGCCGCCTGCAATTCCTTAGCAAAATCTAAACCTCTTGATTTATAACCAGGCGTGTTGGCTTGCGCGATGTTGGTGGAAATCACCTCCGCGTTGCGCTCACGTACGCCCACCGTGTATTGGTGGATGCCTAGTGCATTGTCAAAAGATATAGCCATGTTTGCCTCTACATTAAGAACTGACCGTTATTGATAACTAAAAAGCAATTAGCGTGCCAAAAATAGAACATGCCGTTTTGCCATTTTTGTTACCGACGTAATGGATTGCAATAAGCAAGCCAAAGTGATTGATGGAGTGTCATATAGAATCGAGTAATCAACTCGACCCTCTAAAAAATATACACCCTTTGGTACATTGCAGGCAAAAACGGCCAGATCTTTAGCGAGGAGAAACGCAGAAAGAGTAAGGAAATGGTGGGATGGAAAGGAACAAAAAGAAAAGCCTGACACAAGGTCAGGCTTCATTGTTTTAAAAAGAGTCCGCTATTTTAGCTTACCGCTACTTTAATTTGTAAATAATACCTGGATTACAGCGCACCATTTCAAATTTGTCGGTCAAACCAGTGAGCGATTCCGAAGCACCTAACAACAGGTAGCCACCAGGGTTTAAGCTGTTTGCCATCTGGTTCAGCACTTTAGACTTCATCTCTGGAGAGAAGTAAATCAACACGTTACGACAGAAAATAATGTCGAACTTGCCCATCAGCGCATAGCTTTCCATCAAGTTTTGTGGACGAAAGTTTACCAAGCGTTTCACGTTGTCTTTAACTTTCATACGGCCATCGCCAGCATCTTCAAAGAAGGTACGACGACGCTCAGGAGAAAGGCCACGGCCCAATGCTAGGTTGTCGTATACACCCGCTCGGCACATATCCAACATACTTGCTGAGATATCCGTCGCGGTGATCGACACGCTCGGCAATAGACCCGGTTTACGCTGCTGCGTTTCCAAGATGGTCATTGCCATTGAGTAAGGTTCTTGACCCGACGAGCTAGCAGCTGACCAAATTTTAATTGGTCGTTTATTTGCCGCCATCTCCGGCAACAATTTGTCAGCTAATACCGTGAACGGATAAGTATCTCGGAACCACAATGTTTCGTTAGTCGTCATCGCATCCACAGCGGCAACTCGCAGTTCACGGTTGCGGCCAGTTACGACATCACGGAGCAAATCAGACAACGAAGCAAGCTTGAATTTAGTCACAAGCGGGCTCAGTCGGCTGCGCACTAGGTATTGCTTACTGTCACCTAATACGATGCCACACTGTGATTCTAGAAAACGGCTAAAGTCACGATACTCTTGATCACTGATTGTAATAGCAGTCATTAATGTCTCTTTTATTGTGTTAATGCAGATTTAACCGCGTTACCCAATTCATCTGGGTTAAATTTCGCAATGAAGGTGTTTGCACCCACGCGCTCAACCATGGCTTGGTTGAAGACGCCACTCAATGAGGAGTGGAGGATAACATAAAGGTTCTTCAAATCTGCATTTCTGCGAATCTCGGCGGTTAGCGTATAACCATCCATTTCTGGCATTTCAATGTCGGAGATCACCAACGAAATCTGATCGTAGATGCTTCCTTCTTGTGCCATTTCAAGCAGCTTATTGTACGCTTCTTTACCATCTTTCACAGAGACAACTTCAAATCCAATCGAAGTAATTGCTCGCTCAACTTGTTTACGAGCAACGGTTGAGTCATCCGCAATCAAAATACGACGAACAATTGGCTTCGCTTGCTCAGCAACGGCAATTTCTTCACCGATAGCTGAATCCATGGTTTCATCCACTGGCGCAATCTCAGCTAAGATCTTTTCTACGTCTAGGATTTCTACCAATTCGTTATCAATGTTCGTTACCGCAGTTAGGTAATGCGCTTTGCCTGCACCATCAGGTGGCGGCAGAATCGCTTCCCAATGCATGTTAATAATGCGCTCAACCGACGACACCAAAAACGCTTGGATGGTACGGTTGAATTCTGCGATAACAACAAAACATTTATCAATATCTGTGGTTGGGCGGCCACCGATTGCCAGACTTAAATCAATCACTGACACAGTATGGCCACGGATATGAGCGACACCTTTCACCAAAGGGTGTAGATTTGGCATTGAAGTCAGCTTAGGGCACTGTAGTACTTCTTTTACTTTGAATACGTTAATGCCGTAACGCTGTCGCCCCATCAACCGAAAAGTCAGTAATTCTAATCGGTTTTGGCCAACGAGTTGCGTACGCTGATTCACCGAATCAAGAATCCCCGTCATATGCTCATCTCCATCTCAAACTTTTTGATTTTAAATGATACTCTACCACTGGTAGGCATAATACCAGAGAAACAGTATGGCGTATCATAATATAAATTCGACACCATTGACTATGACAATATGTAGAGCGTTATTTACAAAGTACGCTAAGTCTATCGGCATCTTGCTCAGTATGTTTAGCTTTTTTGTGCATTCAGCAACGGAAAACCAACTTGAGCAAATCCGAACCGCCGCCGAGCAGCACATTCTTAGCACGGTAGAGCAACCAGCGGGAGGAAATTTGTCCGTCAATGCGGCAAATATTGATCCACGTATCAAAGCCACCGATTGCCCAGAGCCCCTTGATACATCTGCATCTTCAACCAGTAGCACACGCAGCAATATTAACGTTTTGGTTGAATGCCCCGCAGACAATTGGAAGGTCTACGTTCCGGTAAGGATCTCGGCTTCAGTTCCAATGATCGTTTCTACCCGCCAGTTAGGTCGAGGAGAGATCATCAGTGCTTCTGACGTAACCACTTCAATGATCGAGTTACAGCGTTTTCGCAAAGACGGTTTCACCAATATTGAGCAAGTGATCGGCTCAAAACTCAAGCGCAATGTACGCCTAGGTGATGTGGTCGAGCGCAATGACGTGTGCGTGGTTTGCCGTAATGAGAAAGTGACGATCAGAGCAGTAAAATCAGGTATGACCATCACCACGCAAGGCACCGCATTGCAAGATGGATCTTCTGGCGATCAAGTAAGAGTGAAAAATGATAAGTCCCAACGTATAATAGAAGGAATTGTGACAGGCATTGCGGAAATCACCATCACCTTCTAAGGTTGGCTGGTGTACGGCAAATCGATCAATAAAAATGCAAAAAAGCACTAAAGTTATTTGGTACTTGGTCGATAGTCTGGATACCAGTATTACGATACGAGTTTAAGGTTGATATATGGCAGGTATAGACAATATACGTTCAGGACAGATGATGACGACAACCAGTCGCGCACCTGCACGTACAGATTCTAGTGCAACCAGCACAACGGAATCGAAAAAAGCGCCAGCACAGCAAGACGCGGTATCACTAAGCCAACAAGGCAAAGCAGTCAGCAAACTCCAAAAGGATATGGCAGCTTCTCCGGCTTATGACAGCGCAAAAGTAGCGGCAATTAAAGAAGCAATCGCAAACGGTTCATACAAAGTCGACCCAGAAAAACTGGCGGACAATATGATTAAGTTTGAAAACGAATTGCAAGGCAAAAGCTAACTGACTTAGGCCCAAGGTAAGTATTCATGGCAGCATTAGTCGATCTTGTAAATTTCCAGCTAGAAAATGCGAAAGCACTTTCTGGTGTACTGCGTCAAGAAACACAAGCCATCACTGCTCGTGTCTCTATTGAGATCGAAAAACTCGCCAAAGAAAAAATGACACTCATTGGTCAACTAAGAACCACTGACCAGCGAATCGCCTCTCACCCGCACGTCAATCAACTTACTGAAGACGAAAACCTAAGTCAGCTAGTCGCTCAAATCCAATCCATCGTCCTCGATTGTCAGCAAGTAAACCAAATGAACGGTGAATCACTCAACCGTGCTCAACTGAGTTTCAACAAACTTAACAACATGCTTCAACATACCCACGGTAAGATCGGCATGACTTACAATGCTGGCGGTAAAACCCATACGATTTCTACTCTCGGAACCAACATTAAAGCGTAGATTTCCTCACCTCTACTCTTTGGCATTCGCTCCACGCTCACCAGAACATTCCCACTGAGGGTATTTTCTACTCACACGACTTCGCAATAAAACGCCAACAAAAAAGCGACTCATTGTTGCCAATCAGCCGCTTAAGAAAGATTATCTATTGAGTAAAGCTGGGTCGAATTAGAACAAGGTCTGCTGACGCTTCTCAGGAACTTGTTGTACTTCTCCGTAATCTCGCAGCTTATCCATTTTACGGATATCTAGGCGAAGCTCTGTCACGTAACTGTCTTCAACCAAGTAACTGCGCACGACTTCTGCACCACGGATAACGCCATCAACAGCGCCAGTGGTACTTTCCACACCCAGACGCTGATCAGCAAGCTCTGCACGGCCGCTAACACGCATACCATACACTTGCTCTGCTAACTCACGGTAAGCATCAATCTTTGACGCACGCATGGCACGAACGCGTCTTTCTTCAACGGTTCGGCCTGTTTGCTCACTTACGCTGGCATAACCTACCGCCACTAAAATCTCATCTTGGCGCATCTGCTGCAATGGTTGACACCCCACCAGCACCAATGTCGCAATAATAAATAATAACTTCTTCATGCTAATGTCCTACGGGCGGAGAATCACTGTGTATGGCTGACGAATAGTTGGGTCGGAGCGAATCAGCACGCCATCTTGAGTGCGAATACTGTTAAGCGTATCCAAATCACGACCAATACGGTCCGCAGGCAAGAAGCCTTGCGCTGTCGCCACTACGATACGGCTTTGCATTCCAACTACACGAGCGTTGACTAGGACGCCGCCCTCTTGACGCAACATCGTACCGGTCAGCACGTATTGAATCTCTTGTGCTTGTGCAAGGTCTTGCCAATCACGGCTTAGAGCAAAGTCACCTTGCTGTGTAACTTGGATATTGCCCGTTGTTTTAAAATCCACAACTTTGAAGCCACGG
The DNA here is from genome assembly GCF_002887615.1 of Vibrio jasicida 090810c. Lineage (NCBI taxonomy): Bacteria > Pseudomonadati > Pseudomonadota > Gammaproteobacteria > Vibrionales > Vibrionaceae > Vibrio > Vibrio jasicida. The sequence continues at coordinate 1,440,678 of NZ_CP025792.1, forward strand.
CGCTGGAACTGATGGATAAACCCTTCCGATACCGAATTGCCCAGCCAGTTAGTGGCATCCATGCTTTGCAGATCGACAAAAGAGGTAATCGCAATCGGTGTACGCGACGATACTGCAACATTCGAAACCATTAACTCTTCCGTCATGCTCTCAATGAAAAAGTCCATCGTATGACGAGGACTGTCCATCAGCATAAACTGACTGCCAGAATACGGTTCTTTACCATTGTAAATTGGTGAGTACGCGCACGATGTCAAAAGCGTCATCATCGATGCGGCGACAAGCCATCTTTTCATGGTTTGATTCTCCAGATAATCTTAGGTGTTACTGCTCTTTCATCACTTCGTTTACGAAGAAGCGTGATCTTGGAACAGTCTTTGCTTTTCTTCTGTTTGTCTAACTAAGAAAAAGCCACCAAACTTCACTGAAATTGGTAAAGCAATATTTATACCCGAACGGTTACAAACAATGAAAAAATTATTTTTTAGCCTAATATCAATCACTTTCATATTGATGACGCCATTTCGAGCGGCAGCATCTTGGTATGAAGTGACAGGCGTTGCCACGATCGTCTCTTCAGATGAAGCGGCAAGGCTGCACGCATTGGAAGACGCCCTCTTCAAAGCCGTCAACTTTTCGGGCGCAGACATTGGCAGCATCAGTAATTTGATGCCGCTATTAGAAGAAAGCCGCAAAGAGTACCAATTCACTAACCATGAAGTGCGTTACATCTTGGTGGAGTCAGAGCGTAAACGCAGCGGCAAGATGGAAATGCGCATCCGTGTGGACATTTATCCATCGGCAACGGGTTGCCACGTGGATCAATACAAGAAAACCGTTCTGGTGGGTAACATTGATGTCGCGTCACCCCAACAAGCGGTAATGGGCCAGATCTACAATGTCGGCGACGATTTCAGCCATGTTGTGAATCGTCAATTGGATCAAACGTCACGCAGCTTTGTTTCTGTTGGCACCACCGATTATTCGATCAGCGCAAATTACCCAGAACGAACCAAAATGATCGCGCAAGACAACGGCGCGCAATACATCATTGGTGGTGTAGTAACAGATTTAACCGCAACCATTGATGCAAAATTATTGAAAGACGACGTAATCAATCGTCAGTTTGCACTGGAGATGAAAGTTTTTGATGGTAAAACTGGCCATGAGGTCTACCACAAAAATTACCGTGAAGTGGCTCGCTGGCCATTTGCAAAAACCAGCCAAGTCGATACACGCAGTGCACGCTTCTGGGCATCCACCTACGGTGAAATGATGCTGCGCGTGAGCCGTAATATTATGTTGGATTTGGAATCGGAACTGTCTTGTAAAATTACCCTACCAGAAGTGGTCGCGGTATTTGGCAACACAGTCACCATGGATCTTGGCCGCATGCACGGCGTACAAGAGGGTGACCAGCTGCAATTGTGGCACACGGCGTCATTCATCGACCAAAACGGTTTGCCACGTAATAAGGTCTCTCAGAGCGAAATAACCCTAAGGGTAACTCGAGTCTATGAGCACGAAGCGGAACTGACGATCGAACAACCAAACCTTGCCTCTAGTGTTCAAATTGGCGACGTAATGAACAAGATGCTTTAGCAACGCGTATAAGGCTTTGCGATATGCTTACTTTTGAATATCATAGGTAACGCATCTTATTTGATTACGCCCCCATGGCACAGTTGGATAGCGCAGTCCCCTCCTAAGGGACAGGTCGTAGGTTCGAATCCTACTGGGGGCGCCATTCATAGCCTTAGCTTATTGCATTCAAGCTAAGGCTTTTTTATGCCCGTAGTATAGGGAAATAATTTCGAACGATGTCGACGACACCAGTGAAAAACCGCTTACTTGAGATCAATGCTGTTAAGGCGCCCCATGAAGGTTAAGATCTCAAGGTTATCTTTGTGTGCATCCAACAACGCTTTTTTCGTCTGCATGTAGGCGGCAAGTTTTCCGTACTTGTTGATGGATCGAACCACCGTTTTGTACTTGTACTGCCCTTCCTCATCGAACTCACGCCACTTGGCAATGTAACAAGTGTCTCGATTGTTCGGATCTTCCAACGTTGGGTTAGGTTTATGGACAATCTTAGGCTCAACGCTGTGTGGCAGCCTTGTCATCAGGTACGGGTCTTTCAATAGACGACGCCAAAACTTGCCCCACATTTCACGCCCGAGCTCGTTACGCAGTTTGATGGCCTTCTTAAGGCCTTTCTTTTCTCCAATGCGAACGAAACCCACGGAGCGGTGCAATACCGTATCTTCCGGTGTGTGGATGTGGATCTTAAAGGCTGTTTTGCCTTTTGAGATAAAGCGGTGTCCAGTGTTTGTTATTAAATTGCTCTTAGACATAGTGCTAACTAATAATTCTATTAATAGCCAAAGGGTAAGCAAAACTCATACATAATTAAAGTAATAAAATACAAAACTGTAAATAGCATAGACGTTGATTCTTTTGTAATACATCTAAGATGAGCGCGATAGATATAAAAAAGCCCCAAAGAGCGAACTCTTTGGGGCATTCAGCGTTTATGCTTCTAACGGTCAGATAGGAGCTTATTGCTGAACTTGGTATTCAAACTCAGGAACAACAACTTCTACGCGACGGTTTTGTTCACGACCTTCACGAGTCTCGTTTGAAGCGATTGGGTTGTTTTCACCTTCACCACGAGCGTGGATACGTGAAGCATCGATACCTTTTTCTACTAGCGCGTTTGCTACAGATTCAGCACGTTTCTCAGAAACTTTTTGGTTGTAAGCTGCTGGGCCTGAAGTGTCTGTGTAACCAATTACGTCAACGTTCGCTTGTGGGTACTCGTTTAGGAATGCTACTAGCTCGTCTAGTTTTGCAGCGCTCTCTGGTTTTAGAGTTGTGCTGTTTAGTGCAAAGCTACCTGTACCGATAGTTTGAGTTTCAAAAGTCTTAGTTACTACAACTGGAGCAACTTCTTCAACAACCACTTCTTCAACGATTGGCTCTTCTTCAACAACAACTTCGTCGTTACCGCCAAACTTGAATGCAACACCTAGCGTTGCAGAGTTACCCATTGCTTTCACAGAATCGTTGTTGATGTCAGTGATTGTTTGGTATTCCGCACGTGCTGTTACGTTTTCGCTGACGTTGAATTCAACACCAGCTGCACCTAGGTAAGAGTAATCGTCTTTACCATCGTTCATCATTAGGTAAGCACCACCCACTTTACCGTAAAGTGCGATGTCTTCTGTGATTGGTAGGCTGAACTTAGGAGCAAGTGTAATTGCTTCTACGTGGCCACCGAAAGAAGTTTGGTCGAAGTCACCTAGGTTGTCGAAGCCAGCTTCTACTGAGAAGTAGTCATTCATTTCGTAACCAACAAAAGCACCTAGAGTAGAGCCATCTTTGTCACAAGCTTGACCAGCTACACAAGCGTCGTCCATCCAAGACTTACCCATCTTACCGCCCACGTATACTTCTGCGTGCGCTGCTGAAGCCATAAGTAAAGAAGCTGAAATTACCGCTGCTAGTTTTTTCATTATTGATTCCTCTAAAAGAAGTTCTCTTGTTCGTTAACGAAATGCGCCGCCTGACTGACGTTGTATTTCAATTCTTTTATTCAGTTCCTTTGAGTTTGATACCGAAATAACTTCCGCTCATTTGCATAAAAGTCACTTGGGTATGTCTCCTGCTCAATGATGCATAAGCGTGCCTCACTGACGGCGAGCACTATAACCCTAAGAAATCCCGAGACAAATCCCAAAACTGTCAATTTAGTGTCATCGAAAAGCATGATTTAGTGTGATCTGGCGCACCATAAAGTGAGCCACAGCAATGACGCAAACGTTTGCGTGAAATTTCAAAATAGTAGAGGTAAAGCAAATTAACTTCTCATAAATGAGACGATATTTAAGGAACTTTGAGGATAGTGTTTTTATTTCAGAGAGATATTTCGCATGAAACTACTCAATTAGCATTCACAACAGCTATATTTGGATTAGTAAAACTTATCAACTTTTGAGCAATCTGATGAGAAAAAGTTCAGTAATTCAGGCGGTATTTCAGGAAATTTGCTGTTTCCCTGGTGGCAGATACAAAAAAGCCGCGGTATTTACCGCGGCTTTTCGACTAATTATTCAAGCAATTATGCGTTTGCTTCACGCTCAGCGATGAACTCAAGCGCCATCTTGATGCGAGCAACGCAGCGTTCTTTGCCAATCAGTTCCATTACTGCGTCTACAGAAGGAGACTGACCGCCACCTGTGACTGCAACGCGTAGTGGCATACCGATTTTGCCCATGCCGATTTCTAGCTCTTCACATACTGCTGCGATAACGCCATCTTTGATGTTCGCTGTCGTCCACTCAGTCAGTGCTTCTGCTTTCGCTAGAGCAAGCTCTAGAGGCTCTTTAGCCACGCCGCGTAGGTGTTTCTTCGCCGCGCCCGCTTCAAACTCAGCGAAGTCTTCGTAGAAGTAACGGATTTGCTCAGCTAGCTCAACTAGCGTGTTGCAACGCTCACCCACTAGCTTGATCACTTCAGTGATAGCTGGGCCGTTTGTTACGTCTAGTTTTTGTTGATCTAGGTGCCATTGTAGGTGCTGTGCAACGTACGCTGGATCTGAGTTCTTGATGTAGTGGTTGTTCAACCATTGCAGTTTGTCAGTGTTGAATGCAGACGCTGACTTAGATACTGCGTTTAGGCTAAATAGGTTGATCATCTCTTCTTGAGTGAAGATCTCTTGATCACCATGAGACCAACCAAGACGCACTAGGTAGTTGTTTAGTGCTGCAGGTAGGTAACCCATATCGCGGTATTGCATTACCGATACAGCGCCGTGACGCTTAGACAGTTTCGCACCGTCATCACCTAGGATCATTGCACAGTGTGCGAATGTTGGTACTGGCGCACCTAGCGCTTCGTAGATGTTGATCTGACGAGGCGTGTTGTTGATGTGGTCTTCACCGCGCACTACGTGAGTGATGCCCATATCCCAGTCGTCAACCACTACACAGAAGTTGTACGTTGGCGAACCGTCAGTACGACGGATGATCAGATCATCCATTTGTGTGTTGCTGATTTCGATACGGCCACGGATTTGATCATCAAATACTACGCTGCCTTCTTTCGGGTTACGGAAACGGATAACACATGGATCGCCATCTTTTGCCGCTTCGTTTGCCGCTTTGATTTTTGGATGGTTAGCATCGTAACGAGGCATTTCTTTGTTTGCTTCTTGCTCTGCGCGAACTTCATCTAGCAGCTCTTTAGATGCGTAACATTTGTATGCTTTGTCTTCTTCTAGAAGCTTATCAACCATCTCGTTGTAACGATCAAAACGTTGAGTTTGGAAGTAAGGACCTTCGTTCCACTCAAGACCTAGCCATTCCATGCCTTCTAGGATCGCATCAACCGCTTCCTGAGAGTTACGCTCAAGGTCAGTATCTTCGATACGTAGAACGAATTCACCACCTTGGTTTTTAGCATATAGCCAAGAGTAAAGTGCAGTACGCGCACCACCAACGTGTAGGTAGCCAGTTGGGCTAGGAGCAAAACGAGTTTTAACCGTCATCAGAGTTCCTTAGGGGTAATGAGCAACGAGAGGGCTCTCGTTGTAATATCAAGGATAAAAGTGGCGACATTTTACCATCGTAGGTCGATTCTACAATCCTTCCGTGTGGTTTAACGCCAGAAATACAAACAGGGCAGCACCGATTAAGGTACTGCCCTCTTATTTATAGCGACAAAACGCTTGGAACAACAGAAGAGCTATCGCAAAAGAAAGTTACGAATGCCGATTATTTTAGATTCTGCATCGCCCACTGCATGAATTCTTGTTGCTCTTGACGGCTTAGATCACTGAAGGACTCTTTCAATGTCTTAGTGACAGCCGGAGACGCCGCGATGCTTGCTTTCGTCGATTGCTTGTTCATTGCTTTGTTGTAATCAGCCACTTCACGTTCATAGTCGCGGAACCCTTGTAGGCCGCCTTTGCGAAGTTGAACCATTGAAAACTCAACATCTTTACCGCTTACGTCTTTCAGCGTCAGTTTCGGATCCATTTCAAATGCTTTGGCTTCTTCAATAGTGCGGAACTTATTGTATGTCAGCGTTAGCTCTGCATCTTTCGGTGCATCGAACTCAAGTAAAAGAGGCTGTGAATCAAACTTACGACGCTTACCATCTTCAAAAACAATTTGGCCCACGTTCACGGCCAGTTGGTTTGCACCGTCTTCTACTTTGATGCTGTTGTTGTCAGAGATCCACTCAGGGTAGACGAACTCACTGTTGAGAACGCGAGGAACCAATTCCGCTTGCAGAGTCAGTTGAGCAGCAAATGCAGGCGCAGAAATAAGTGCGCAAAGTCCTAATAGTGTGGTTGTTTTTTTCATCATGGTTTTCTCGTCTTATACCAATTTAGATAAGTCACTGAAATCAACAGGCCAGTAATTCCAATGACTTATGTGAATAAGTATCAATACAAAAAGGGCGTTTCCGCCCTTTTAGCTGCTTCTATATTAGAAGTAGTATTCAACACCTACAGAGAACTCGTCGTAGTCAGCTGACTTCCAACGTGCTTTAGTGTCATCGTCTACTTGAGACGCACCGTCACCGAAGTCTAGCGTACGTGCACGAGCGTAAAGTACTGCAGATGGGTCTACGAAGTACATGATCTGTGCTGATAGTACATCATCCGCTGTGTTATCGATTGTCTTACCGTCACGTTCTAGGTCGAAGTTTGCTGCGTAACCCAGTTTGTACTGCCAATCACCTGTTGTGTACATTAGACCTGCAGACATTGCATCTTGCTTCTCGCTTACACCGTTGCTTGCATCAGCTTCCATGTATTTGTATTGAGCGAAGAAAGAGATACCGTTGTCAAACCAACCTTGAACACCTAGTAGGTACGTGTTGTTTTCCCAAGTTTGACTTTCACCTTCGATGTTACGGTTACCTTCGTAAGCAGCATCCAATTGTAGTGGACCTAACTTGTAGTGAGCCGCGATGCCGCCCCAGTAATCGTCACCTTCACCTAGACCCGCTTTATCACCAGCACCCACTGCTGCGTCGATAGAGAACTTGTCAGCGTACATTGGAGAATCCCAACGGATAGTGTTTGATTGACGGTCTTGGTACTTAGCACCACCGATTGCACCACCCCAGTCGTAAACATCACCTAGACCTGGGTTAGATGCTGGCCAGTCAACCAACTCGTACATTGGCGTAAGAACGCGACCTAGACGAACTTGACCCCAAGAAGCGCTTTCAAAACCTACGAATGTGTCACGCTCACCAAGACCTGCGCCTTCACCACCAAAGCTTGGGTCTACGTAGCCACCTTCGATTTGCCAAATGAACGTTGGTTCAAAGTTAGCGAATTGCTTTTTACCACGGAAGCCGATACGTGATTCGTTGTTTAGCTGCATGCCGCCCAAGTCATCGTCAGTTGCTTTGCTACCAGAATCGTAATCGCGGTACGCGGCCTGCATCGCGATAATACCGTACACTTCATATGAGAAAGAGTCTTTAGTTAGGTACTCTTTCGCTGCATCACTGTTTGCACCATCAGCAAAAGCTGAACCACTGAACATCATGCCTGTGATTGCAGTAGCAAGTAGGCTTTTCTTTAGGTAAGACATTTTTAACCCCTATATTTTTAGTTTTTTCCATTTTCAAATTCGCTAACTAGGACATTGCAGGAACTTGAATCTGTGTTTGGACGGAGCAAATATGACAAACTTTTTTCGCAGTAAAAAACTTTCCCCACGGCAATCTGAGCAACTTCAAAATGAGAAGATCAAAAACAATATAAACCAATTAATAACAACGACTTAAAATGACAAATAAAAATATAAAAACGTCAAAAGCATCCAGAGTCACTTGCTTTTTATATAAAAAGCTCGAAATTCGTGAGCAACCTCACCTCACTTTTAGGCGTTTTAACGGAACTTTATATTCAGAGAGAAAAAACTTTGAGATAACTCGCAACAATATCAGTACATTGACGGTGCAAGTAGGGGGAATTTGACGAAATTGTTTCACGTCGAAATGCTTGACCTTCCCCTTGCAGGAAGGTTTATCCTCTGAACATTACTATTCTTGAGGACAAATTATGTATCAGTTCGTTGTACCGATGTCAGGGCTTAACTGCATGGGCTGTGCTAGAAAAGTTGAGAAAGCTTTACATGCTAATCACAGTGTTGAGATCATCAATTTGTCCCCGACCATGGTTGAGGTGAAAACCGAGTCCCCTCTTTCTTCTATTGTTGAATCGATCGAATCCTTGGGTTATCACGCTGGTCATCAATTTCAGTTCCATCTAGCTGGATTGAGCTGCGGCGGCTGCGTGAAGAAACTCTCTTCTTTGTTAGAAGCAAACCAAGACATCATTGCATTTCAAGCGTCGACAACCCAACTCGATATCTCGACCCTACTATCAGAGCAGAAAGTGATCGATCTTGTGGCGACTCTCGGCTACACCGCCAGCCCTGATTCTATTGAAGTAGAAGAAGAAAGTTCACCAGAGACTGAACAAGCAGACAAGCAAAGCAATATTAAAGATGCGCAGGTGCCAGCAGCGAGTATTCAATTGCAAATGCTGATTCAAGGCATGACGTGTGCGAGTTGCGTCTCTTCAGTAGAGAAAGCACTTACTAACGTAGAAGGCATTGAGAAAGCACAAGTAAACCTTGCTGAGCAAAGTGCATTAGTGTTCGCCACTCAAGATACAGAAGCCCTTCACCAAGCGATCGTTGAATCCGTAAAGCAAGCCGGTTACCAAGCAGAGATCTTGCAAGAGGCAGCAACCCAACAAGAAAAGCAAGCAGCTCAGCAACTTGCCCAACAAAAACGCTTCAAGCTTGATGCAATAGCTGGCTTAGTTGTCGGTGCGCCACTGATGTTGTGGGGGGTATTTGGCGGCAACATGGTGATTCGCAACACGAACGACCAGTTGGCTTGGGGCGCGATTGGTATTCTGTGTCTCTTACTGCTTGCAACTGCGGGTAAGCACTTCTTTACTAACGCATGGTTAGCAGCCACTCACAAACGCGCCACCATGGATACGTTAGTCGCGCTAGGTACTGGTGCGGCGTGGTTCTATTCAATGCTTGTGGTGATTTTCCCAGACTGGTTCCCTCTTGCTTCACGCCATGTGTACTTTGAAGCGAGCGCAATGATCATCGGCTTAATTTCTCTTGGTCACTACATAGAGGCAAAAGCCAAAGCAAACACAACACGCTCATTGCAAGCTCTGATTAACCTGCAACCTCAACAAGCGACGGTGATGACAGAACAAGGTGATCAACAGATCGCAGTTGAGCAAATCACGCTAGGCATGAAACTGCGCATCAAACCGGGCGAGAAAGTGCCAGTAGATGGCGTTGTGATACAAGGTGAATCGTACATTGATGAGTCGATGCTAACCGGTGAACCAGTACCAGTGTTAAAAGCGCAAGATGCACAAGTGTCTGCCGGTACACTGAACACAGATGGTGGATTAATCATTGAAGCAACGGGCATCGGCGCGAACACCATGCTGGCTCGAATCATTCGCATGGTACGCACAGCGCAAAGCAGCAAGCCTGCCATTGCCAAATTAGCGGACCAGATTTCATCGGTATTTGTACCGGTCGTGGTCGGCATCGCAATCCTTGCCGCTTTGGTTTGGTTTGCCGTAGGTCCAGAACCTAAAGCCAGCTACATGCTTGTAGTAACGACCACCGTACTGATTATCGCCTGCCCTTGTGCGCTGGGCTTAGCAACGCCATTGTCGGTTACGGTTGGTGTAGGTAAAGCCGCAGAGCTCGGCATTCTGATCAAAGACGCTGACGCACTGCAGTTGGCAAGTAAAATCGACACCGTCGTATTCGATAAAACCGGCACGCTGACTCAAGGTAAACCGAGTGTGCAGCAAGTGCTTACTCACGCCACCAGCCAAGAGCACTTGCTAGCTCTGGCATACGCGGCAGAACGTCAATCGGAGCACCCGTTGGCAAAAGCCGTGTGTGATTACGCGAGAAAGAACAATACTGAAAATATTGAGTTGAGCGCATTCGAGAACATTCGTGGCCGTGGCATTACTGCGACTTACCAAGCACAACCGCTACTCATTGGCTCATTGCAATTTATGCAAACCGAGCTGATTGATACCAGCTCAATGAAGCAAGCGATTCAAGATTGTGCAAACAACGCATGGACACCAGTGGCTGTGGCTCTGAACAACGAACTGATTGGTTTAATTGCCATCGCTGACCCAATTAAATCTGATGCCAAACAAGCGGTGTCTGCATTAAAATCGCAGGGCATAAAAACAGTTATGCTCACAGGCGACAACCAACACGTTGCCAATGCCATCGGTAAAGAGCTCGGCATTGATGAAGTCATCGCTCAAGTGATGCCCGACGAGAAAGCGCAGCATATTGAACTGTTGCAATCTCAAGGCCGCACAGTGGCGATGATCGGTGATGGCATCAATGACGCACCAGCCCTTGCGTTGGCGGATCTTGGTGTCGCAATGGGAAGTGGCAGTGACGTGGCAATCGAAAGCTCACAAATGACCATTCTCAATACATCACCAATGGCCGTTGTGCATGCGATTGAACTCTCGCGCGCGACACTTAAGAACATGAAACAAAACTTGTTCGGCGCCTTTGTTTATAACTCGTTGGGTATCCCTATCGCCGCAGGCGTGCTTTACCCAGCGTTTGGATTTTTGCTCAGTCCTGTCGTTGCTGGCGCAGCGATGGCACTGTCTTCAATCACGGTCGTCAGTAATGCAAATCGACTACGACTGTTTACCATTAAGTAAGCGACACTTCTTCTCGAGGATATTATGAAGTTGAAACTATTGACCTTTACAATGCTTGCTGTCACATCGGCGAACGTTTTAGCCGCTGATGTCATCAACCACAAATCGCCATACTGTGGCTGCTGTGGCGAATGGACAAAACACATGGAAGAGAATGGCTTTACTGTGGAAGAAAAGCTGCATGATGACATGAATGCGATCAAACGCGATTTAGGCATCGAGAACGAACAGCTTTATTCTTGCCACACCGCGGAGATCGATGGCTACGTATTTGAAGGTCATATTCCTGCCGCCGACATTAAAGCCTTCTTAGAAAACCCGCCTAGAAATGCAAAAGGCCTGACTGTACCGGGTATGCCAATGGGCTCACCAGGCATGGAATACGGCGATAAGAAAGACAGCTACGCTGTTTACGCCTACAACGAGAAAGGCCAAGTATACGAATACCGTTACCACAAAGGTAACGAGCAATAAAAATAAAGCCCAGCGAGACAAACCGCTGGGCTTTTTCTTAATGGACAAATATACCCAAGTGACTTCAAGATGCAGAGTTCAGAGCGTTGTCATTGATTCGAGTGCAAGGAAGACAACGAAGCGGAATAGCAAGCTCTTTCCAAGTTGTTTGACACAGCAATTGAGTCAATGACACGCTCCCAGAGGGCGAGTTGTCTTGCCTTGCATGCTTTGTTAACAATTTTTGATTTAGAACCACTAGATCTTCAAATTGTTGCCTTGCCTTCAAACCAAGTCATTCTCGCTGAACCTAGCATCTCGAGGTTACTTGGGTATTAGACAAACTTTTTAATTAGAAGCCGTAAGATGCGCCGAATACAAATGCGTTGTTTACTAGGCTATCACCTGATGCATTCTCTGCACCGTGTGCTTGGCTACGGAACTCAAAGTAAGGTTGAACGCCCTTACGAGTCCATGTTGCACGTAACTCGTGGTCCATGGTTTCAGCATCAATCATGTAAACGTTGTTGTAGCTGAAGGTCACGTCTTCGTTCATCGCGTAACCAATGCGGTTATCCATGCGGTAATCTGTTTTCGCATCTGCGTCTGTTGCATCGATGTGTGCACGAGTACGGTTGCTTAGAGAGATACCGTTATCAAAGTTGTAGCCGATTTTAACTAGCGGGCGGTATTGAATGCTCTCCCCAGCAGAGAATAGATGCTGGTAACCTGCTGCAACCCATAGGTGATCAGTGATGTTAAATGCTTGCTCACCACCCACAGTGATAGCCGGTGTTGTGTTACCTGCGCCGCCGTTTTCAGTTTCTAACTTACCAAGTTGGATGCCATCAAACTCAGTGTAAACCGTGAAGCCGCCGAATTGGTTATCGAAAGTGTGGCCAGCTTCTAGCGTTGATGTCATGTCCGAACCGTGAATTCGACCATCATCGTGAAATTGAATATTACCCGTTACGTAAGATGAGTCTGCGAAAGCGCTTGAAGCGAAAACAAGAGAAAGTGCACTTAGTGCTAAAACGTTTTTCATAATTACTGCCTTTATTTGTTCACGTTATGCGATGAGATGTCCGGCTATCACTGCCCTTCATCGCAAACATTGGGATGTGCCTCCCTGGCGACAGCAATACTGCGCAATTTAATTCGCATTGAAAAATAAATCGTTTAAAACAGTGATCCAATTCAAATCAACATTTTCGAAACCCAATAAAGTTTATTAAATACAGTCACTTGATATAAAATATAAAAATTCGTCAAAAAAATAAAGTGTGACCTGAAGCTAATTAGGCTCTCAAATTCGGCACAAAATAAGCATCGAGATCACACTCTTATTTTCTTTCTAAATTACGAACTTAATTATCAGTAAAAAATAATTAGACATTGATCACGCTTATTTTCCGTAGAAAAATAAATAAAGCCCTCAACATAGGTTGAGGGCTTTGAGTAAGGAACAATGATTTTAGTGAATGATTAGCAGAATTACTTCACGCTAGTCACGCGGCTTGTTTTCTCACCCGTAGCAGATACAGAGCGGATAAACACTTCACCTTTCACATTTGGACGAGCATTGTCTGCGTAAGTTAGCCAGTTCTTGCCGTCTAGAGAGTATTGAAGCTTCACACCAGGGAACTGAACGTTCATTGCTAGCTTGCCATCCTCTACTTTCGCACCTGGTACAGGTAGGCGGTAGTCGATACCAGATTTCTCTAGCTTAGCCAGTTCACGTTGGCCAAGTACGTTCGCAAAGCGGTTGTAGTCTTGGTTTAGCGCAGCTTTGTCTACTAGGTTAGAGTTTTGCGAGTATTCAACACCCACTTTGTAGTCGTTTTCCCAATCAGCACGGTGCCATGCACGCTCAGCGGCTGCTAGTACGCGAGGGAATACCATGTACTCGTATTGCTCGTCGTTACGTACTGTCTCAGACCAAAGCTGTGCTGATAGACCGTAGAAAGGTTTCGCTTCGATTTCACCTTTACCAGTAAAGCCATTACCATCGCGATCTACAGACGTTTCTGCGTTTTGAGGCATGTTCTCTGGTGCAAAGCCAAACATCTTACGAGTATCTGTTGCACGTGTAGCCCAGTAGTAACCACGCTCTTTCGGGTCAACTTCGTATGGCATGTCCATGTAAACGTAGTCTGGGTTAGAAACGATCACGTCGTAACCTTTCTTAGACCACTCGTACACTGATGATGTGCCCCCCCAGTAAAGAACGTCCCAGAAGTTTACGCGAGTATTTTCTGTTGCAAACGCTTTCTCGCCTTCACTGTACTTAAGACCATCTTGCCAAGCTTGGAAGTTAGGGATGCCCTTCTCAGCCACAATCTTAGACACTTCTTCTGCAAAGTGGCTTGGTAGATGAGCAAAGTCGCTTACCGTACCGTCTGCAATTAGCGTCTGACATTGTGGAGATTGTGCAAATGGCTTGTCTTGTTTAGACAGGTCAATCGTACCCTTCCAGCTTACTTTGTCTTCAGCGTTCACATCTTGGAAACCAGCGCCTAGCTTGATGTTCTTCGCTTCGTCACCACCAAAGTGCCATGTTGATAACGGTGCGCCCGCTTCTTGGTGCATTGCCGCTACTTCTGAAATCACTTTATCAACAAAGCGAGTTGAAGATTCCATACATGGGTTGATGAAGCTTTGCTTGTTGTAGAACTGAACCGTGGTTACGTTCGATGTATCTTGAGGATCCATCAGGCGGTACTCGTTTGCTTCTGCTTCTTTACCTTCTTCCATTAGGCGGTCGTAACGAGCTTCCATTGATACCACAGCTGCACGAGCGTGCGCAGGCATATCGATTTCAGGAATCACTTCGATGTTACGCGCTTTCGCGTACTTCAAGATGTCCACGTAGTCTGCTTTGCTGAAGAAGCCAGAACCAAAGTTGTCTGTCGTTGCACCTGAGCCAAGCTGAGGCAGTAAACAGCTTTTCTCTTCCAAATCGAAACAACGGTTAGCACCCACTTCTGTCAGCTCAGGCAGACCCGGGATTTCTAAACGCCAGCCTTCATCATCCGTTAAGTGAAGGTGTAGTTTGTTCATCTTGTACGCTGCCATTTGGTCTAGCGTTGCAAGAATTGCGTCTTTAGAGTGGAAGTTACGAGCCACATCCACCATCACACCACGGTAATCAAAGCGAGGTGCATCTTGAATAGACAGTTGTGGTAGAGAATCAGCATTTTGGCTATCTATCAGGCCAAAGATAGATTGTACTGCGTAAAACGCGCCAGCTTGGTCGAACGCTTTAATAACAATACCGTTGCCGTTGATGCTCATATCGTAAGCACCAGATTTTGCTAATTCACCGGTGAAGTTTGCAGGAACTAGCGTGATGCTAACAGGAACATCACCACGAACATCCACACCTACCACTTCTGCACGATCTTGAATTGCTGCGTATTGAGCCGCATCAAATGCGTCTTTCGGCAGCGCAATACCCCCTGCGATGTCTACTGTGCCTTTGCCTGCTTTCACATGCATTGGAGTTGGTAGCAACGTAGTTGATACATCTTGTTTTGCTAGATCTTCGTTCTTTTCAAAACGAGATACCGCACTTGCCATGATGTTGTTGTCATCAGGCGTACGTTTTAGGTTGTTGCCTTCAAGGCCAGTAACGAAAGAATTAACGTCTTCTGTATTAAGCGACGCGATCATCTTAGGCTCTGCGTTTGGCGCTGCAACAAATGCACCCGGCATGAAGTCAGTTTCAAATAACTGCCAGTATTCAGCAACAAGAGGAAGAACCACTTCTTCACCTGCCGCAAAGCCATCAAATTTGTCTGTTGGTTCTAGTTTGTGTAGGTCGCCCGTTACACGAGAGATTTTGAATTGTTCGTTGTCGACATCCAGAATCAGACGGATGCTGTGGAAGTAGATAGCCCAATCTTGAGAGTCAACCGCTTCGCCTTGGTTAACCAGTGTCATGTTGACTTTGTTACAAGACGCCCACTCTGCGCCCATATCCTGACATGCAAGACCTTCGTTAGCGCCGTGGTTAGTCAACACTTCATATTGAATATCAAGGTTGTCAGCCAATGAGTTTACAACTTGTTGCTCAGAATTCTGTAGTGAAGAGCAACCTGCCAATGTAACAATAACAGAAGCAGCAATCAGACTATGTTTCAACATCTTACTTTCCCCAAAAAGTCAGTGGTTCAAAACGACATTTATCAAAAATGGTGAGCACCTAAATGCGAGGCGCTTAACAGTTGCATTCAACATACAAGCAGTTATTTCTAAGCGTAAAATTAATGAAACTAAGAAGTGATCCAGGTCAAATTCAGCATTGCTTAAGAAAATATAAACACTTACATTTCAATTACTTAATTAAAACGTCAAAAACGAACAACTTTTTTTGACGAGTTTGTTGCGATCTCAATCACGAATATCGATGGGTTTAGACGGGTTTTATAGGATTTTGATCACTATTGGTTATTTAGTAATCCATTAACAACAAACTCAATTGAAGTGCTTTCGTGAATTAGATCTCATTTCCATGCCGTCAAAACTCGTCAATATTTTTAGAAATGACGATTTTGCCGAACCATGTTATAGATAAGGTGCATATTGAATTCGAGGAGCAAAATATGTTTCGACTCTTGTCTGTCATGTCATCTTTGATTGTTTTTTTCACCTCCTACTCCGCACAAGCAGAGCCACAACACTGGTTGGTAAAAAAAGGAGACACCGAATACATGATTATTGGTTCTGTCCATGTGGGCGACAAAAGCATGTACCCTTTACCGAAAGCCGTGACTCAATTCCTCAACAACAGTGACGGTTTGATCATCGAAGCGGATATCAGAAATACCGAAGGGGCTGCATTTCCAAAAACAAAACTACTTGCGAAAGACATCCTCGATAAACAACAACGTCAGCACTTGGCTGACATCGCAAAAGATCTTGGATTACCGGAAGAACAACTACTCAATGCACCACCTTGGTCGGCAGCATTGACGATTCAGCTCTTGCTAGTGAATAAGTTAGGCTATGCCTCAGACCAAGGTGTCGACATGCACTTAATGACGCTTGCTGATAAGCAAAATGTGCCAGTGATCCCACTCGAAACGGTACAATTTCAGTTGGACTTAATTGCTGGACAAGAAGATGGCGGGAAAGAATTACTGCTCTCTTCTATCGAAGAATATGACGGTGGTGAGGCTTTGGTACAGTGCTTGATCGACAGTTGGAAGACTGGAGATGGTAACTCTTTAGAAGATGCGTCTAAAAGCGCAGAGTCTACCGATGCATTTAATGAGGCTTTCCTGTATGAGCGCAACCATGATTGGGCTGAAAAGCTAGATTCAGGCAGTGTACTGCCAAAGAAAGCAGGTCAATACACCATTGTGGTCGGTAGCTTGCACTTAGTTGGTAAAGATAACTTGATCGATTTACTCAGAAAACGCGGCTTTAACATCGAAGCTCTGGGCAATACTAGCAAAGCAGATTGTGACATCTAAACGGGCACAATATTTACACTACGAACATCAGTGCCCTGATTGACGGGGCACTTACATCCTCTTACACCGCACCCACGCTGTTGAGTCTACACTTACGCTTCGCTGACAAATCCAGCAATCTATCCGATACTATCGACTCAACCTGTACACAATCTCAAATTTGATAAGAGCCTTATGACGTTCAAAGCCTCATTATTATGTCTAGCCAGCGCACTACTTTTACCTTCGTTAGCGAATGCCAAGCCATCTTGCACGATTGAAGAATTCCAGCCCGTCGATATCGCCCCAGAAACTAAAGGTGGTGTATTCGATAAAGAAAGTGGTCAGTTCTTAATTACCCAAAAACCTATGATGCGCTGTGCGAACATTACTTTTTCTACTGCCCATACTCGCAATCGCGTCGCACATCTAATCAATCAGAATTTTGAAGCCGAATACTTCGATGGCAAAACAGGGAAATCACACTCTGTGACGTTTGATGAAGATGAACTTCAAGCTGGCTACATCAAGGTAGGACCAAACAATCCACAAACGGTTTATGTCTGTTTCACCACATCCGAAACACCAATTAAAGATATTAGTTGTGATGTGAAATAGCGGAAATGGGAAGCGACTTTGTTTTGTCTTTCTAGGAACAAGTTCCATCAACAACTTTCAAAGCCGAGTGCACTTCATTAGCCCTCTAGCGAACACCTCTCAATTCCTAAAGCGAAGCGCTCCCGACTCAAAAAAACCGTAAACGTAAAAAGCCGCAACATTTCTGTTGCGGCTTTTCTAAAATAAGTCGGTGAAGAGCCATATTCTAACTTCAGGCGAACCCCATTTAGTTCGCTACTATCAAAGCCAAATTTGCGACCGCTGAAACGACGAAAGCCTGCTCATTGAGCAGGCTTTCTGAAAATGGTCGGTGAAGTAGGGATTCGACGCGGCTGGGCTTCCAGAGGACTGGCATTCCAGCCTCCCGCCCTCTTGCTTCACGCAGCATTAAAGCTTTACCAGCCTCAAATGCAAAAAAGCCGTAGCATTTCTGCTACGGCTTTCTCTAATATGGTCGGTGAAGAGGGATTCGAACCCCCGACCCTCTGGTCCCAAACCAGATGCGCTACCAAGCTGCGCTATTCACCGAGATGTTTAACTGAGGACTTATCCCCGTCAACGGATGCGTATATTACGGATTCTTTTGAGAGACGCAAGTGCTTTTTGCGAAAAAACCTAATGTCTTAATTCGTTTGATGAATTACTGAACACTAGCACGTGAAATGTGACTAAGAACCCACAATAAAATACAGACTATTAACCTTGGCAACATAATTGATCCAGATCAGTGTGTAAAAAAGCACCACCTATTAGTTTGGTCCATGTCGGAACTATCTTGGAGGAAACACATGGACTTTTGGCTTGAACTCCTATTTGGTAATGCGGTGGGACTATCGTCAATGATAGTAATCTTTGGGACAATTGGACTGATGTTGTTTTTCAGCGGTTTCTTCATTTACAAGATCATGAACGACAAATCTCCTCACTAGATCTCGCTTAGCTCTAGAAACGCTTTGCACCGGAGTTGGTAACCTGCCTGCTCCGGTTTTTTATTTGATCTTTTCACACACGTCCTTGATATAATTGTCTCTACTTATCCTGTTCTTTATGAGATTGCCGTTATGTCTCACGATGACGATTTTGATCTGTTCCAACAGATGATGGGCGATGTAAAGCCAATCAGCAATGACACCGCCGAACACAAAAAGGTTCACCAAGTTACCGATGCACACCTTGCTAAACGCGAGGCAGCAATTTGGTTAACTGAAGACGATCCTGAATACTTGTCGATTGACCATGCAGAAATGCTGAAACCAGATGACTTTATCGAGTTCAAACGTGATGGCGTACAAGACGGTGTCTATCGTAAGCTACGTTTGGGCAAGTACTCGATACAAGCTCGTCTTGATTTACACCGTAAGACGTTGAAAGAAGCGCGTGACGAAGTCGTAAAATTCCTTAAGCAATGCATTCAAATGGACATTCGTACCGTGGTAATAGTGCATGGCCGTGGTGAACGTTCTAATCCACCAGCCTTAATGAAAAGTTATGTCAGCAGTTGGTTGCAGCAAATCCGCGAAGTGCAGTGTGTACACAGTGCGCAACGATTTCACGGTGGCAGCGGTGCTGTGTACGTTCTATTAAGAAAGAGCCCCGAGAAGAAGCTTGAGACGCGAGAACGTCATCAAAAACGGTTAGGCTAAGCGCTCTCCCGGTGCTAGAATGCCCGACCTTATCTCGTCTTGCTGCTTTATCTAGCAGTAAGGCACTTCAATTAACCGCCGTTGTGAAACGTTAGGAGACGACATGTCACAAGACAACACAAAACGCTTAAACAAATACATCAGCGAAACGGGCTTCTGCTCGCGCCGTGAAGCAGACCGCCTTATCGAGCAAGGCCGCGTCACCATTAATGGTCAACAACCAGAGATGGGCACAAAAGTGCTACCTGGTGATGATGTTTGCGTCGATGGCAACCCCGTTGCGGCAAAAGAAAAGCCAATTTACATTGCCTTGAACAAGCCAACCGGTATCACTTGCACCACTGAGCGTGATATCCCTGGTAACATCGTTGATTTCATCGGTCATAAAAAGCGTATTTTCCCAATTGGTCGTCTGGACAAGCCTTCAGATGGTTTGATCTTCCTAACAAACGATGGCGACATCGTGAACAAGATTTTGCGTGCAGGCAACAACCACGAAAAAGAATACGTGGTGCGTGTCGACAAACCTATCACCGGCGAATTCCTTAAGCAGATGTCGAGCGGTGTGAAGATCCTTGATACGGTGACTCTGCCTTGTAAAGTAGAGAAAGAGACCAAATTCTCTTTCCGTATCGTGTTAACACAAGGTTTGAACCGTCAAATCCGTCGTATGTGTGAAGCGCTAGGCTACGAAGTTTTCAAACTGCGTCGCGTACGCATTATGAACATCTCACTTGATGGTATTCCTAATGGTAAGTGGCGTTACCTAAGTGACGACGAAATGGCAGAGATCCTAGCAATGTGTGAAGGCTCAGTGGGTACGGAAGAAGCATCAAAAACAGACTCTAGAGGGCGTAATATTCGTAAAGCGACCGACGCAAAGCTGTTTGATAGCCGTGAAGAAAACCAAGACTCTACTGCTCGTCGTAACCAGAAGACACGAACTTTCCGTGGTAACAATGCTGATGAATTTCGTCATGCACCGAATTCGAAAAAAGGCCAACAGCGTCGTCAACGTGATGATGAAAAAGCACGCCCAACAAAAGAGCATTACAACGCAAAGCCACAAAATGAACGCACTAAGCCTCAAGGTGAATATGGTAAAACTGAAAAGCCTCAATCACCGAGTAAACCTAAGCAGCATTACATGAACCCAAATGCCGCTAAGCCAAGCAAACCTGCAAAACGTTCTGGTGGCACATTGAGCCTGAAGAAATAACGCTTCACTGAATGGTAAGATCAAAAAAGGACGCTCATGAGCGTCCTTTTTGTTTGTCTTAAACTTACAAGCACAGCGGTGCAAATTGACCACGAGTTAAACTCAGCAAATCTTTCGGGGCTAACTCGATTTCTAAACCACGCTTACCCGCACTCACGCAGATGGTGTCTTGATCTGTTGCACTTTCATGTAGAAAGGTAGGCAGCGCTTTTTTTTGTCCAAGTGGGCTAATCCCACCAACAACATATCCTGTGGTCTTTTGTGCAATTTCCGGATCAGCCATATCGGCCTTTTTGCCCTTCGCCGCTTTCGCTGCCAATTTAAGATTCAGCTTTTGGTCGACAGGAATAATGGCAACGGCTAGGTTTTTAGGCTCGCAGTTCAAACAGAACAGCAGCGTTTTAAAGACTTTCTTTGGATCTTGTCCCAATACTTCTGCCGCTTCTAATCCATAGCTGTCCGCTCGTGGGTGGTGCTCGTACTGGTGAATGGTGTGTGATACTTTTTTCTTTTTCGCAAGATTAATGGCCGGAGTCATCAAGATTCTCCTCATAAAACAAAAAACGCTGCTCCGTTATCGGTAGCAGCGTTTTAAGTTAATGGTATCCGCGAGTTTGAGTCAATCGCTTTTTACTTGTAAACAATATCACCAGAAGGGGCATACTCATTTACGTCAATCGGACTGTGCGTTTGTAAGAACTCTTTCAACACTTCTGCATCTGTAAACCCTGTATTGACGTAGCCTGAATGCGTATTTACTTTCGGGTACCCATCACCGCCTGACGCATTGTAGCTCGGTACGGTAAAGCGGTATTGGCCATCGAGGCGTAACTGCTTTTCACCAATGAATACGTTCGAAACCTTGCCATTTTCCACAGTCATAGAAATGCCCGCAAACTGAGCATAAGCACCTGAATCTACGGGCTTAGTTGCGACTACATTTAAGTAATCTAAGACTTCTTTACCCGACATATCGACGTAAGAAACCATGTTGCCAAACGGTTGTACCGTTAGTACGTCTTTGTAGGTAATATCACCGGCTTCAATGGAGTCACGCACGCCACCTGAGTTCATGACAGCAAAGTCTGCTTTCGCTCGCTCCATGTGCGCGGTTGCGATTAAACGGCCAAGATTGGTTTGCTGATAACGAACCACGTTACGGTCGCCTTCAAGTTTCCCATTCGATTCAGCAATCTTCACATTGAGCTTGTCTTGACCCTGCTCTTGATAAGGGCGTAAAAACTCAAGCAATGTCTCATCTTGGTTTATCTCATCTTGAATCAGCACACGTTGTGATTCGCCATTCACTTTGATTTTCTTCTTCAAGTTGACTGGAATCAGATCGTAGCTCACCATAGAAAGCTCACCATTACGGAATTCGTAATCCGCGCGGCCAACAAACTTACCCCATTCATACGCTTGCACAATGTAAGTCCCATTTTGTACATCAGGTTTACATTCATCGCCTGGCATGAAGTTCTTTTTGATGACGTTCGGACCTTCCATACAAACAGGCTCTTGAGAGTGACCACCCACTATCATGTCCAAGTCACCTTCATTTAGGTAGCGAGCCAATGCCACATCACCGGGAGCATTCACACCACGGTTGCCATTTTCGTAATGGCCCATGTGTGTCACTGCAAAAATAAGGTCCGGCCGCTCTGTTTCTTTCAACTCAGCGATGACCTTCTTCGCTTCTTCTTTCGGGTCGCGGAAATCAACCTCGCCAATAAATTCAGGGTTACCTAGCTTCGCCGTGTCTTCAGTGGTTAAGCCAATAACAGCTATCTTGATACCTTGCTTGTTGAACATGGCATAAGGTTGGAACAAGCGCTTACCAGTTTCTTTGTCGTAAATGTTGGCAGACAGCATCGGAAAGTTTGCCCACTCTTGCTGCTTGAATAGCACTTCGAGTGGGTTGTCGAACTCGTGGTTACCGAGCGCCATCGCATCGTAACCAATTTTGCTCATGCCTTTAAAGTCAGGCTCTGCATCTTGCAAGTCAGACTCAGGTACACCTGTGTTGATGTCGCCACCTGATAGGAGTAGCACACTGCCCCCTTCCGCTTGAATCTCTGCGCGCAGTTCATCAATCAGCGTTTTACGCGCAGCCATGCCGTACTCGCCGTATTTATTCTGCCAGAAACGACCATGATGATCGTTGGTGTGCAGTACGGTCAATTTGTACGTTGTATCTTCATTCCATTCGTGTGCTGGTTGCGTTGCACATCCGGCTAAAATAGCCAGAATAGCGGCGCTTAAAGCGGTTTTTACAATCAGGCGTTGCTTCATTGTTTTACCTTTTTATCGTCTGGGGTCCACTGCATTGCACGCTCAATGAGAAGAACTAACTCAACTCTTACTTATTGAGACGCAAAAACTTGAGATAGTGTAAAACACTAACATATTGATTTCATGTTTCTGCGACGCACTTTACTTATACGAACTGAACAGCCGCAAATTTAAACAGATTATAGACATAACCAAGGTGGGGTAAGGAAGCGAGAAAAGGATAGTGAGGCAGAATCAATGTGTCGATACAAAAATGGCCAGCACGCGGGCTGACCATTTCATTCAAACATTCACAACGATCGATTATTTGATATCGATGTCTGCAAAGCTCTTGATTAGATCGTCTAGCGATTTCATTTGCGCTAGGAACGGCTCTAGTTTGTCTAGAGGCAATGCAGATGGTCCATCACAGCGAGCTTGGTCTGGAGTCGGGTGCGCTTCGATGAACAGACCCGCAATGCCTGTTGCTAAGCCCGCTTTTGCCAGTTCAACCGTCTGCTCGCGACGACCACCAGATGCCGCGCCCGATGGATCACGCATTTGTAATGAGTGCGTTACGTCAAAAATGATTGGGCTGCCTTTTGATGCGTTCTTCATGACACCAAAACCAAGCATGTCTACAACTAGGTTGTCGTAGCCCATACAAGAGCCACGCTCGCATAGGATTATGTTTTCGTTACCACATTCTGCGAACTTCTCAACAATGTTACCCACTTGGCCTGGACTCATGAACTGAGGTTTCTTCACGTTGATAACCGCGCCTGTTTTCGCCATTGCTTCAACAAGGTCAGTTTGACGAGCTAGAAATGCAGGAAGCTGAATAACGTCAACCACGTCTGCCACTGGTTGAGCTTGTGCTTCAGTATGAACATCAGTAATGATCTTTACGCCAAACGTGTCTTTCAGTTCTTGGAAGATCTTCATACCTTCTTCTAGACCAGGGCCACGGTATGAATGGACAGAGCTTCGGTTTGCTTTGTCGAACGATGCCTTAAATACGTAAGGAATGCCAAGCTTGTCGGTTACTTTTACATAGTGCTCACAGATCTGCATAGCGAGATCACGAGACTCAAGAACGTTCATACCAGCAAACAGTGTGAATGGCTTGTCGTTAGCAACCTGAATGTCGCCAATATTAACGATTTTCTGTTCCATTTTGATTCTCTTTTGTCTGTCCTCAATATGCCTTTCGGCCTATTGATAAAATTAGTGAAGCGTGACGTGCTTTTCGTTCATCGCATTAACTTGTGATTTTAGTAGCTCTGATGCCGGATCGTCTGGGCATTGGTCAATAAAGTACTCAAAATCGGAAGCGGCAACCTGAAGACACTCTAACTGCTGGAAGATAAAGCCACGGTCACGAATTTCATACGGGTCATCAGGTACAAACGTCAACGCAAGATTGGTACAACGCAGTGCCAGTGTGTAGCGCTCTTCACGCAGCATCGCACTTTTAATCAAAGCTAACCAACGGCCAATTACAGTCGGGTTATCGGCTTCTTCAAAATGTTCAGGTTTAAGCGTCGCAAGTGGACCTTCTTGACCAATCAACCATGCTTGAAGAATTTTCTCGCCAACGTATTCACCGTTAAACGGATTAATGTAATCTGGTGTTTTGTGCATCCAATCCAGCTTAATCAAGAACTGAGTTGGGAATGTCACCCCTTTCATCGGGAAACCAAGACGATTGCCAAGATAAAGCAGAATAGCACCAAGGCTAACTGGAATGCCTTTCTTACGCTCTAGCACCTTATCAATAAAGCTGTTGTCAGAGATAAAATACTCTTGCTCATCCCCTTTAAAACCCCATTCATGGAAGAATAGGCGCAAGAATGAGTCAAAGCGTTGCTCTTCATCGGTTTCATGAACAAGTGTCGCTTCTGCTTCTTTGTACAGACGCTCTAATTCTTGTTTTGCCCAATGAACATTGGTTTCTGGGTTAATGGAATGGTTCAGCTCTAAGGCGCCTTCCACCAACGGGATGTTGTCAAAATCTTCGTCAAAAAGTTCAAGCATGAAGATTACCCAAATAGGTTTGGATTTTTAGAAACGGCAATATTCGCGGCCATAACCAACCAGCCTAAAGCACCGAAGAAAGCAAAGATTCTCAGCAACTTGTTCTTCGCCATCTTCATCGCAAAGAAACCAAGAGCAATGTACGCCAACACACAAGTGATCTTGTTGGTTAACCAAGGCGCGGCATCCGTAAATGGAATAAAGCCGGTCACCATGATCAGACCGATACCAGATAGCAGTAGCGCGGTATCAACAATATGCGGGAAAATTTTCAGAAAGCGATTGTTGAGTTTCGGAGAATTCATCATCAACAACGCAAATCGGATAGACAATAGTGTTGCACTCAGCGCGATCGTCACCAAGTGAATGTGTTTTAGAGCTACGTACATTTCTCTTCTCTTTTATAAGTTTACTGCTGACTTGCTCGTTATTATTTTGGCTTAAAGCAACCAAGCGTCACTCGGTCGTTACCGCCGTAATCTTTTTCTGTCATCACTTGCTCGAAACCAAAGTTCGTCAGGATTTCGCGTACTGCATCACCTTGATCGTAACCATGCTCGAAAGCAAGCCATCCACCCTCTTGCAAATATTGACGAGCAAGATCGGAGATATATCGAATGTCCGCTAAGCCATTCTCGTCTGCAACAAGCGCAGATTTTGGCTCAAAACGCACATCACCTTGAGATAGGTGTGGGTCTTTTTCGTCGATATATGGTGGATTGGAGACAATTAAAGCAAACTTTGTTCCGCTGGCAATAGGTTCAAACCAGCTACCTTGGTCAAACGTCACATTTTTAATGTTTAGTTGCGCCGCGTTGTACTCTGCGAGCTCTTTTGCTTCTTGTTTTAAATCCACGCCCATCACTTGACGCGCTGGCATTTCAGACGCTAAAGCTAAGGCAATCGCTCCTGTGCCTGTACCAAGGTCAAGAATCGGCCCGGTCTGATCAAAGGTTTTATCTAGTGCGACTTCAACCAAACGTTCGGTATCTGGTCTTGGAATTAAGGTAGAAGGGGAGACTTTTAACGGCAAAGACCAGAACTCACGTTCACCAATGATGTAAGCCACTGGTTCACCTGCGATGCGTCTTTCTAACAACATCTCAAACTGAGCTTGTTGTTCCGCTTCTAATGCTCTTTCTGGCCATGTGAGCAGGTAGCTTCTTGGTTTGCCTAGGACGTGACAAAGGAGGACAGCCGCATCGAGAGAAGGCGACTCTTTGCCGCCTTCTGTCAGAATTGCCGTTGCACTTTTCAGTGCTTGCTCAATCGATTGAACTTGGCTCATCGATTAGTTGTTCTCAGCTAGCGCCGCAAGTTGGTCTGCTTGGTGCTCTTGAACCACTGGTTCAATCAAGCTTTGCAGGTCACCTTCCATCACTTCGTTCAAACGGTAGATAGTTAGGTTAATGCGGTGGTCAGATACACGACCTTGCGGGTAGTTGTAAGTACGGATACGGTCACTACGGTCACCAGAACCTAGTAGGTTACGACGTGTATCAGAGACTTCTGCAGCACGACGCTCTTCTTCCGCTTGAACGATACGAGCAGCAAGTACTGCCATCGCTTTCGCTTTGTTCTTATGCTGTGAACGCTCGTCTTGACACTCTACTACTGTACCTGTTGGTAAGTGGGTAATACGGATTGCAGAATCCGTGGTGTTGACGTGCTGACCACCCGCACCAGATGCACGGAATGTATCAATCTTCAGATCGGCTGCTTTGATTTCTGGTAAGTCCGCTTCTGGGATCTCAGGCATCACTGCCACGGTACACGCTGAAGTGTGAACACGACCTTGAGATTCAGTCTCAGGTACACGTTGTACACGGTGACCACCTGATTCAAACTTAAGCACACCGTAAACGCCATCGCCGCTCACTTTCGCGATCATCTCTTTGTAGCCGCCTTGTTCTGAGTCATTGCTGCTCATCACTTCAACGCGCCATCCTTTCTTCTCAGCGAACTTAGAATACATGCGGAACAAGTTACCTGCGAAGATACCCGCTTCGTCACCACCTGCGCCCGCACGGATTTCTAAGAAACAGTTACGCTCGTCGTTTGGATCTTTTGGTAGCAATAAGATTTGAAGCTCGTCGGTAAGACGCTCAATCGCCTCTTTTGCTTCTTTGATCTCTTCTTGCGCCATTTCACGCATTTCTTCGTCGTCTTCGTTCGCCATCTCTTCAGCGGCTTCTAGATCTTCTTTTGCCTGCTGATACGCTTGGAAGCACTGAGTTACTTCTTCTAGCTGCGAGTACTCTTTTGATAGAGCACGGAATTTGTCCTGATCACCAATTACATCAGGATCACCAAGAAGATGTTGTACTTCTTCGTAACGTTCTACTAGCGTTTCTAGCTTAGTCAGAATAGAGGCTTTCATAGTGTCGTTTTCTTAATAAAAAGCGTGAGTTACAGATCATCCAAACCAAGGGTCTGGCGGATAACCGTTAATTTTGCTGGTTCGCCCTGCTCGGCCGCACTTTGCAATGCACGAGTAGGAGCGTGAATCAGTTTGTTGGTGAGTTTATTACTAAGCTCACGCAGGACCTTTTCAGGATCTGCGCCCGTTGCCAATGATTGTAGGCTCTTACTCAATAATTCTTCACGAATTTCGTTCGCCGATTTACGATAATCACGAATACTGTCGACCGCTTGCAGCGAGCGCATCCACGTCATGAATGCTGCACTTTCTTCGCTAACAATCGCTTCCGCTTGAATCGCTTCGACTTTACGTTGCTCAATGTTGTTATCGATGATCGACTGTAAGTCATCCACCGAATACAAGTAAGCATCGCTCAATTCACCGACTTGCGCCTCCACATCTCGTGGCACGGCGATATCTACAAGCAAGATTGGCTGGTGACGACGTTTTTTCAATGCCGTTTCCACCATGCCTTTACCGATGATAGGTAACGGACTCGCTGTTGAGCTAATTACGATATCCGCTCTTGGTAGATGGTCAGGAATTTCATTCAGGCTGATCACCTCAGCACCAAATTGCTCTGCCAATAACAATGCACGCTCTTTGGTTCGGTTAGCCACAATCATTTTCTTGCAGCCATTGGAGGCTAAGTGCTTCGCCACCAGTTCGATGGTTTCTCCCGCACCCACCAACAACACCGTAGAATCAGAAAGTGATTCGAAGATGTGTTTTGCCAGTGTACAAGCAGCGTAAGCCACTGACACCGCATTACCACCAATATCAGTTTCAGTTCGAACACGTTTTGCGACAGAAAAAGTTTTTTGGAACAACTTATCAATCGACGTATCCACCGCCTGATGATCTCGGGAATCGGAAAACGCTTGTTTTACCTGACCCAAAATCTGAGGCTCACCAAGTACCAGTGAATCAAGGCCGCAAGAAACACGCATCAAGTGCTTAATCGCCGCTTGCTCTTCATGGACATAAAGGCTCGGCATCAAGTCTTCTTGATTAACTTGATGGAACTGGGCTAACCAGTCGATAAGCTTATTTCGCGCTCCTTGCTTTACGTCGCAGTACACTTCGGTACGGTTACAGGTTGAAACAATCACACTGCCATTAACGGCTTCATGGTCTCTGAGTTGCTCAAGTGCTGGGCCCAGTTTATCGGGTCCGAACGCCACTTTCTCTCGCAAGTCAACAGACGCTGTATTGTGATTGATTCCAATAGCAAGCAAGGACATCTAACGTGGTATCTCTGAGATCGGTTATAAAATAGGTTCAGAATTTTACTGTAAGCACGCATTTATTGAAAGGGTAAGCAGGATTTGTTTTCCTTCGTCTCTGTTTTCAGTGCTATAGTTGTGAGCGATTACCGATGAAACTGATTAATAAGCCATCAAACATGACCTTACGCTCCTTTCTCATCTTGCTCTTATCGAGCATAGTACTTGCAGGTTGTAGTTCTGTTCCTGAGAGTGTCACCAGTGTTGAGTGGCAAGCACATGAACAGCGACTAGAAACCATTGATAACTTTCAAGCCACGGGCAAGCTTGGCTACATTGGCCCCGACCAAAGGCAAAGTCTGAATTTTTTCTGGAAACATTCTTCCACCTTAAGCCAATTGCGCTTAACTACTCTACTTGGTCAAACCGCATTAAAACTCACGATTACACCACAAGGTGCGACTGTAGAAACCTATGACGACCAAGTACTTTCTGCGCGTAATGCCAACCAATTGATTTACCGATTAACGGGCTTAATGATGCCTGTTGATCACATGCCGGATTGGCTACTTGGCCTTCCAACGGATGCAGACTCCTTCCAACTCTCAGCGACCAATACCTTGCAAGCGCTGGACAAGCAAATTGGTATGAACGATTGGAACATTGCCTACCAACGGTATGGGGATGTGGCCTGGCACGAACAAGCGTTGCCATTACCGAACAAACTCAAGCTAAGTACCGCAGACGTAAAAATTAATTTAGTGATCACAAAATGGAACATCACCCAATGATCGAATTTTCAACCCGCTGGCCTTCACCAGCGAAATTGAATCTCTTTCTTTATATCAATGGCCGAACTGAAAACGGCTACCACGAATTACAAACCTTATTCCAATTCGTCGATCACGGCGATGAACTTAGCATCCAAGCGAATGGCTCTGGCGAGATCACAATTTCACCTGAAATTGAAGGTGTTCCTCTAAAAGACAACTTGATCTGGAAAGCCGCCACAGCATTGCAACGCTACGCAAATTGCTCATACGGTGCACATATCGATCTTCATAAGATCTTACCTATGGGCGGTGGTATTGGCGGAGGTTCATCCAATGCAGCAACGGCCTTAGTTGCGCTTAATTACCTATGGCAAACCCACTTAAGTGATGATGAATTAGCCGAAATCGGCCTTGCGCTTGGTGCTGATGTACCCGTTTTTGTTCGCGGCTTTGCAGCGTTTGCGGAAGGTGTTGGCGAGAAACTTTCGCCAGCTCATCCAGATGAGAAATGGTATTTGGTCGTTCGTCCAAATGTTTCCATTGCAACCGCCGACATATTCACTCATCCGGATTTGACTCGAAACACGCCAAAACGCGATTTAGAAACGCTTTTCAACACGCCAAGCGTAAACGATTGCGAAAAAATTGTACGAATGCTCTACCCAGAGGTTGATAAGCAACTTTCATGGCTGCTACAATACGCGCCGTCAAGATTGACGGGGACAGGATCTTGCGTTTTTGCTGAATTTTCAAGCAAAGCGGAAGCAAAAGCTATCCTTGCACAACTCTCTGATAATGTCTCGGCATTTGTCGCTCAAGGGCGCAATATCTCGCCACTAAAAGAGACTTTGGCTGAATACCAATCAGCCCAACACCGACCTATTTAAAACTGGACGCAAACCCGAGGTTTCCACCGTGCCTGATATGAAGCTATTTGCTGGTAACGCAACACCTGAACTAGCCCAACGTATTGCTGATCGTCTTTACATCTCTCTAGGTGATGCATCTGTTTCTCGCTTTTCTGATGGCGAAGTTGCAGTTCAAATCAACGAGAATGTTCGTGGTAGCGATGTTTTTATCATTCAATCCACTTGTGCACCGACTAACGACAACCTAATGGAATTGGTTGTTATGATTGATGCAATGCGCCGTGCTTCAGCAGGCCGTATCACTGCAGTTATTCCTTACTTCGGCTACGCTCGCCAAGATCGTCGTGTACGTTCTTCTCGTGTGCCAATTACTGCAAAAGTTGTTGCTGATTTCCTATCTAACGTTGGTGTTGACCGCGTTCTGACTATCGACCTACACGCTGAGCAAATCCAAGGCTTCTTCGATGTACCTGTTGATAACATCTTCGGTACGCCTGTACTGCTAGAAGATATGCAATCTCGTGGTCTAGAAAACCCAGTAGTGGTTTCTCCTGACCTAGGTGGCGTAGTTCGTGCTCGTGCAACAGCGAAAGCACTAGGCGACATCGACATCGCTATCGTTGACAAGCGTCGTCCACGTGCAAACGTTTCTGAAGTAATGAACCTAATCGGTGACGTTGAAGGTCGTGACTGTGTGATCGTTGATGACATGATCGATACAGGTGGCACACTATGTAAAGCAGCTGAAGCGCTAAAAGAGCGCGGTGCTAAGCGTGTATTCGCTTACGCAACTCACGCTGTTTTCTCTGGCAACGCTGCAGACAACATCAAGAACTCTGTTCTTGACCAAGTTATCGTAACTGACTCTATCTCTCTATCTAAAGAGATGGCTGCAACTGGCAAAGTGACCACACTAAGCCTATCTCGCATGCTAGCTGAAGCGATTCGTCGTATCAGCAACGAAGAGTCAATCTCTGCAATGTTCAACTAATACGAACATTTCAGTTAGACTGATTTTAAAAGCACCCCTCTTTGGGGTGTTTTTTTATTTGTATCGATAGGCAGAAAATCCCTTGGTCGCCCACTGTGAGAATTCTGTGCTATCATACTGCGCTTTTTGAGATTCCAGAGAGATCCTAACCTTGACTCAACCAATCAAACTTCTTGTTGGTCTTGCTAATCCGGGACCAGAATACGCCAAAACTCGCCACAATGCGGGCGCTTGGGTTGTAGAAGAATTAGCTCGCGTTCACAACGTTACCCTGAAGAACGAACCAAAGTTCTTTGGCCTAACCGGACGCATTATGGTCAATGGCCAGGATCTCCGTTTGCTCATCCCCACCACGTTTATGAATCTTTCTGGTAAAGCGATCGCGGCATTAGCGAAGTTTTATCAAATTAAACCAGAAGAGATCATGGTTGCTCATGACGAGCTAGACTTACCTCCAGGTGTCGCTAAGTTTAAGAAAGGTGGTGGTCACGGAGGTCACAATGGCCTACGTGATACGATTAGCAAAATGGGCAATAACAAAGATTTTTATCGTCTTCGTATCGGCATCGGCCATCCGGGACACAAAGATAAAGTGGCAGGTTTTGTACTAGGCAAAGCTCCAGCGAAAGAGCAAGAGCTACTAGACGCCGCAGCCGACGAGTCGGTTCGTTGTCTAGACATCCTAATAAAGGATGGCCTATCAAAAGCGCAAAATCGCCTCCACACGTTCAAAGCTGAATAAGGTTACTATCATGGGTTTTAAATGTGGCATCGTTGGTCTACCTAACGTTGGTAAATCAACTCTGTTTAACGCACTAACTAAAGCGGGTATTGAAGCAGCAAACTTCCCGTTCTGTACCATTGAACCAAACACTGGTGTGGTTCCTGTGCCAGATCTACGTCTAGACGCACTAGCGAAGATCGTTAACCCACAGAAAGTTCTGCCTACTACAATGGAATTCGTAGACATCGCTGGTCTCGTTGCTGGTGCATCACGCGGTGAAGGGCTAGGTAACAAATTCCTAGCGAACATCCGTGAAACTGACGCGATTGGTCACGTTGTACGTTGTTTTGAAAACGACAACATCGTTCACGTTGCTGGTAAAGTATCTCCAATCGAAGATATTGAAGTTATCAACCTTGAGCTAGCAATGGCTGACCTTGATGCTTGTGAGCGCGCGATTCAGCGTAACGCTAAAAAAGCAAAAGGCGGCGATAAAGACGCGAAATTCGAACTGACTGTGCTAGAGAAGCTACTTCCAGTTCTGACAGAAGGCGGCATGGCACGTACCGTTGAGCTTTCTAAAGAAGAGCTAGCAGCAGTAGGTTACCTAAACTTCCTGACGCTAAAACCGACTATGTACATCGCTAACGTGAACGAAGACGGTTTTGAAGATAACGCATACCTAGACGCTGTACGTGAGTACGCAGAAAAAGAAAACAACGTAGTTGTTCCAGTATGTGCGGCTATCGAATCAGAAATGGCTGAGCTAGAAGACGACGAGCGTGAAGAGTTCCTTGCAGATCTCGGCATCGAAGAACCTGGTCTAAACCGTGTAATTCGTGCAGGTTACGAACTGCTTAACCTACACACTTACTTCACCGCCGGCGTGAAAGAAGTTCGTGCTTGGACAATCCCTGTTGGTGCAAGCGCACCTAAAGCAGCTGGTAAAATCCACACTGACTTTGAAAAAGGCTTCATCCGTGCAGAAGTTGTCGGCTACGATGATTTCATCCAATTCAACGGTGAAAGCGGTGCGAAAGACGCGGGTAAATGGCGTCTAGAAGGTAAAGAATACATCGTTAAAGATGGTGATGTTGTACACTTCCGCTTCAACGTATAACTAAGTGAATGAATTTTAAACACTTCATTTACAAAAAAAGCCAGCTAGCATGCTGGCTTTTTTTATACCTTTCATAAACAACACAAAATAAACTCCCTCGCTCCAAGCCAATTTATTTCCAGTTTTAGATCATAAACACGCCTCTTTGTTTAAAAAGGAAGCGAACGATGGATTTTGCGGGATTTATTGAAAAAAACTGTTGACGGATCTCACTCAACTTCGCATAATGCGCGCCGTTCCCGACAACAAGGCAACTTAGCGACGAGAACGGAAAACATGGTATTGGCTACGTAGCTCAGCTGGTTAGAGCACATCACTCATAATGATGGGGTCACAGGTTCGAATCCCGTCGTAGCCACCATTCCTAAACGTTCTTTTATTAGAATTGTTAGGAATAGATGCGGTCGTGGCGGAATTGGTAGACGCACCAGATTTAGGTTCTGGCGCCGTAAGGTGTGAGAGTTCAAGTCTCTCCGACCGCACCATGTATTAAGTGGTAGAAATACTACTGCCTGCAGGTCTATCGCCAAGCGGTAAGGCAGCGGCTTTTGATGCCGCCATTCCCTGGTTCGAATCCAGGTAGACCTGCCATTATTCCAAAGTGGGATTCCTTTAAGAAAAAGGGTTGTCACTTAGAGCGTGAAGGTTTATATTGTCTCGCTCAAAAAGATGGCTACGTAGCTCAGCTGGTTAGAGCACATCACTCATAATGATGGGGTCACAGGTTCGAATCCCGTCGTAGCCACCATTCTTTCTTAATGAAAGAAAAATTATAACGATTAGTTTTTACCAATTAACTAATGGTTAATAGATTTCAAGATGCGGTCGTGGCGGAATTGGTAGACGCACCAGATTTAGGTTCTGGCGCCGCAAGGTGTGAGAGTTCAAGTCTCTCCGACCGCACCATCTTGAAACTACTTAAATAAATATATGCGGTCGTGGCGGAATTGGTAGACGCACCAGATTTAGGTTCTGGCGCCGCAAGGTGTGAGAGTTCAAGTCTCTCCGACCGCACCATATATTTATTGCCTGCAGGTCTATCGCCAAGCGGTAAGGCAGCGGCTTTTGATGCCGCCATTCCCTGGTTCGAATCCAGGTAGACCTGCCACTATTTTAATTATTGAGTTTACTCAGTAGTTATGCGGTCGTGGCGGAATTGGTAGACGCACCAGATTTAGGTTCTGGCGCCGCAAGGTGTGAGAGTTCAAGTCTCTCCGACCGCACCATTATTAAAGTCTCTTTTATTAGAGCGTTGTAGGGCTATCGCCAAGCGGTAAGGCAGCGGCTTTTGATGCCGCCATTCCCTGGTTCGAATCCAGGTAGCCCTGCCATATTATCCCTTTAAAGGGACGTTATTGAGGTTTTACCAATTCTCTCGATAACAACAATTAAGATGCGGTCGTGGCGGAATTGGTAGACGCACCAGATTTAGGTTCTGGCGCCGCAAGGTGTGAGAGTTCAAGTCTCTCCGACCGCACCATCTTAATTAAAAGAATACATATGTTGTTAAAACATATTGTTGGCTACGTAGCTCAGCTGGTTAGAGCACATCACTCATAATGATGGGGTCACAGGTTCGAATCCCGTCGTAGCCACCATTTATTTTATTGTCTAGGTTTTACCAATTTCCTAGATGATTTAGAAAAGTCGCGGTCGTGGCGGAATTGGTAGACGCACCAGATTTAGGTTCTGGCGCCGCAAGGTGTGAGAGTTCAAGTCTCTCCGACCGCACCATACTTTTCTAATTTGATATGTCTTTTGACTATCACCCGTAGGTCTATCGCCAAGCGGTAAGGCAGCGGCTTTTGATGCCGCCATTCCCTGGTTCGAATCCAGGTAGACCTGCCATTATTCTCCCTTTAGAGGGACGTTATTGAGGTTTTACCAATTCTCTCGATAACAACAATTAAGATGCGGTCGTGGCGGAATTGGTAGACGCACCAGATTTAGGTTCTGGCGCCGCAAGGTGTGAGAGTTCAAGTCTCTCCGACCGCACCATCTTAATTAAAAGAATACATATGTTGTTAAAACATATTGTTGGCTACGTAGCTCAGCTGGTTAGAGCACATCACTCATAATGATGGGGTCACAGGTTCGAATCCCGTCGTAGCCACCATTTATTCCGATAAATAGTTTATACTTACGACTATTGATCAGAAGCGTTAAAGCGCGGTCGTGGCGGAATTGGTAGACGCACCAGATTTAGGTTCTGGCGCCGCAAGGTGTGAGAGTTCAAGTCTCTCCGACCGCACCATACTTTCCTTGATTGGGAAGCACTTAGCTGAAAGACTAAGACCTGTAGGGCTATCGCCAAGCGGTAAGGCAGCGGCTTTTGATGCCGCCATTCCCTGGTTCGAATCCAGGTAGCCCTGCCATTACAAAACGTTGTTAAGGTTATACCAATTACCTTAGTAACTAAAAAAACACGATGCGGTCGTGGCGGAATTGGTAGACGCACCAGATTTAGGTTCTGGCGCCGCAAGGTGTGAGAGTTCAAGTCTCTCCGACCGCACCATACTTTCCTTAATTGGGAAGCACTTAGCTGAAAGACTAAGACCTGTAGGGCTATCGCCAAGCGGTAAGGCAGCGGCTTTTGATGCCGCCATTCCCTGGTTCGAATCCAGGTAGCCCTGCCATTACAAAACGTTGTTAAGGTTATACCAATTACCTTAGTAACTAAAAAAACACGATGCGGTCGTGGCGGAATTGGTAGACGCACCAGATTTAGGTTCTGGCGCCGCAAGGTGTGAGAGTTCAAGTCTCTCCGACCGCACCATGATTGAAAAACCCAGCATTAATTTGCTGGGTTTTTTCTTTTTTCCGATTCTGGACTCGGTAGATCTCTGATTTATCGAATTAAAAAAGCGAGCTCATGGCTCGCTTTTTTTCTATCTATTGCTTTTCTACCTGACGCATTGGGTATCCAGACTTACATACCCAATGCGTACTTCAATACTTGAGCTTTAATCGGCCCTGAGTTTTCCGCTAACTTTAACGCCGCATTACGAGCGAACTTCAGTGGCCCTAAATCATTACTAAAGCCTTTGTAGAACACATCCATGCCAGTTTGCATTAGCAAGTTATCTGGTCGACGAGCGCGCTCATACTTGGCGAGTAATGAATCATTAAGTTGCTCTTGCTGATCCGTCACTGAAAGCAGGACATCAACATCCTTGAAGCCAAGATTCACGCCTTGCCCAGCAAGTGGGTTAATTGTATGGGCAGAGTCGCCCACTAACACGCAATTCTTGTTTGAATAACTTTGAGCATGACGACGAGTCAGTGGGAATGAACCAAACTGTAAAACGTTGATATCGCCCAATTCAGCTGGGAAGTGACGTAAGATCTCTTCTTTTAGCTGGGGGTTCGTCATCGCACACAATTGCTTAATACGTTTTGGTGAGTCATACCAAACCAGCGAACCCTGCCCCACTTCTTTACCATCTTCAGTTAATGAGCATAGCGGCAAGAACGAACGTGGACCTGACGGAGTAAATTGCTGCCAAGTGATGTCTTGTTGAGGAAGTTCGGTTTTCACGTTGATCAGCATGCAGTGTTGACGGTAATCCCACGCGGTTACGCCAATACCCGCCAATTGCCGAACTTTCGAGTTCGCGCCATCGGCACCAATCACCCAACTAGCCTCAAACTGCTCGCCACTTTCTAACGTTACACGGTTTACCTCGGCAAATTCGATGTCTTTCAATCGCTCTGGGCACATCACCGTTAAGTTGTCGTACTGTGCGAAAGCTTGCCAAAGACCAAGTTGGATTAGTCGGTTTTCAACGATATAGCCTAGCTGCTCTAGTGACAGTTCATCAGAGTGAAAACGAGTACGGCACTCTGGATGTTCCCACGTTTCCAAACGACGATAAGGACACACTCGCATGCTCTCAATTGCTGACCACGCATCTAATGAATCAAGTAACTTTACTGATTGGTGTGAGATTGCTGAAACACGAATATCCAAGGCTTGAGAAGCTTCAAAAGCCTTAGGTTCAGCACCTTCCACAACCACAACACTTCTGCCCTGCTTAGCAAACCCGACAGCCATCGCTGCACCGACCATGCCGCCACCGATTACGGCGATATCATACTTGTTCATTTTTTGCTCTTCATCGTATTGATTATTTGGCGTTTTTTAAT
This sequence comes from Vibrio jasicida 090810c, assembly GCF_002887615.1. NCBI lineage: Bacteria > Pseudomonadati > Pseudomonadota > Gammaproteobacteria > Vibrionales > Vibrionaceae > Vibrio > Vibrio jasicida. Next base: position 1,477,432 of record NZ_CP025792.1, read on the forward strand.
TGTACGTTCCACGGCTATTTTTACAAAATTCTTTAATACAAAACCTTGCTTCGTATGGGGTAAAAATCTAGATTTCATCAGGGTTTGCAGAGAATTCGTCAGATCACTAGTCAGGTGCTTTTTAAAGCAGTACAATACGCCGCTTACCGCCGAGATGGCGGCTATAATTTGAGCAATAGCTCTCCGATTTAAGTACAACTGAACGAGCGAAAGTGAGATGAGTAAGAAACTGCTAATTAAAACCTGGGGCTGCCAGATGAACGAATACGATTCATCAAAAATGGCCGACCTGCTTAATGCTGCAAACGGCTATGAGCTGACCGAGGAGCCAGAGGAAGCAGACGTACTTCTACTTAACACCTGTTCGATCCGTGAAAAGGCGCAAGAGAAAGTTTTCCACCAGCTTGGTCGTTGGAAAACACTAAAAGATAAAAAACCTGGCGTGGTTATCGGCGTTGGTGGTTGTGTAGCAACTCAAGAAGGCGATCACATTCGTCAACGTGCTCCATACGTTGACGTAATTTTTGGTCCACAAACCCTTCACCGTCTTCCTGAGATGATTAAGCAATCTCAATCGGATGAAGCACCAGTCATGGACATTTCATTCCCAGAGATCGAAAAGTTCGACCGTCTACCAGAGCCTCGTGCTGAAGGTGCGACAGCGTTCGTTTCTATCATGGAAGGTTGTTCTAAGTACTGTACTTACTGTGTAGTACCGTACACTCGCGGTGAAGAAGTAAGTCGCCCAATGGATGACGTACTGTTCGAAATCGCACAACTAGCAGAACAAGGCGTCCGCGAAGTGAACCTACTGGGCCAAAACGTAAACGCGTACCGTGGTCCTATGCACGACGGTGAGATCTGTTCATTCGCAGAACTGCTTCGTTTGGTTGCGTCTATCGATGGTATTGATCGTATCCGCTTTACAACAAGCCATCCATTAGAGTTTACTGATGACATCATCGCAGTATACGAAGACACACCTGAACTAGTAAGTTTCCTTCACCTACCAGTACAAAGTGGTAGTGACCGAGTGCTGACTATGATGAAACGTCCTCACACTGGCATCGAATACAAGTCGATCATCCGTAAGCTACGTAAAGCACGTCCTGATATCCAAATCAGTTCAGACTTTATCGTTGGTTTCCCTGGTGAAACAGACAAAGATTTCCAAGACACAATGAAGCTAATCAAAGACGTAGACTTTGACATGAGCTTCAGCTTTATCTTCTCTCCACGCCCAGGGACACCAGCGGCAGATTACCCTTGTGATCTATCAGAGCAAGTGAAGAAAGAGCGTCTATACGAGCTACAACAAACCGTAAACACACAAGCAATGCGCTACTCTCGTCTAATGCTAGACACTGAGCAACGCGTTCTGGTTGAAGGTCCTTCTAAAAAGAACCTAATGGAGCTACGTGCTCGTACAGAAAACAACCGTGTAGTAAACTTTGAAGGTAGCGCAGACCTAATCGGTCAGTTCGTTGACGTGAAGATTACGGACGTATTTGCTAACTCACTACGTGGTGAGCTAGTACGTACAGAAAAAGACATGGACCTTCGTAGTGTGATTTCACCAATGCAAATGATGGCGAAAACACGTCGCGAAGATGAGCTAGGTGTAGCTACTTTTACGCCATAAGCTCGTACAAATAGCCATTGAGAGCCTGGTCGTTGTCAGGCTCTCGTTAAGTGGCATAAAATGAGAGGCAACATTGAGCAATAAAATCGTAACGCTAGAAATCAATCTAGAACCTTCAGACAACCGCCGACTTGCAAGCCTGTGCGGTCCATTCGATGACAACATCAAGCATTTAGAACGTCGTTTAGGCGTTGAAATCAACCACCGTAGCGATCTTTTCACCATCGTGGGTAAACCTCATACCGCGGCAGCTGCGCTGGATATTCTCAAAACCCTATACGTAGAAACAGCACCCGTTCGTGGTGAAACACCTGACATTGAGCCAGAACAGATCCATCTGGCAATCAAAGAATCAGGTGTACTGGAACAGACGACAGAATCAACGTTCGAGCACGGCAAAGAAGTCTTCGTAAAAACCAAAAAAGGCGTGATCAAGCCGCGTACACCGAATCAAGGCCAATACTTGATGAACATGGTGACGCACGATATCACTTTCGGTATCGGTCCTGCAGGTACAGGTAAAACCTATCTCGCGGTTGCAGCAGCCGTTGACGCACTAGAGCGTCAAGAGATCCGTCGTATTCTATTAACTCGCCCTGCGGTTGAAGCAGGTGAGAAACTGGGCTTCCTACCTGGTGATTTGAGCCAGAAAGTCGACCCATACCTACGTCCTCTCTACGATGCCCTATTTGAAATGCTGGGTTTTGAGCGCGTAGAAAAGCTGATTGAACGTAACGTGATAGAGGTTGCGCCTCTTGCTTACATGCGTGGTCGTACTTTGAACGACGCTTTCATCATTCTTGATGAGAGTCAAAACACCACGGTTGAGCAAATGAAGATGTTCCTGACCCGTATCGGCTTCAACTCTCGTGCCGTTGTGACTGGTGACGTTACCCAGATTGACTTACCACGCGGTGCAAAATCAGGTCTTCGCCACGCAATTGAAGTACTGAGTGAAGTTGATGACATCAGCTTTAACTTCTTCCAAGCAGACGATGTCGTGCGCCACCCAGTGGTTGCTCGTATTGTTAATGCTTATGAGAAGTGGGAAGCGCAAGACCAAAAAGAGCGCAAAGAGTTTGAAAAACGCCGACGCGAAGAACGTGATGCTAAATTGCTAGAAGCAGCAAAAGCAGAGCTGAGTTCACAAGTCGCGGCGAGTAAGGAATAAACATGGCAATTGAACTTGATTTGCAACTGGCAGTCGAAAATGAAGAAGGTTTACCTTCTGAGCAAGATTTCCAATTGTGGCTAGATAAGACTATTCCTCTATTTCAGCCTCAAGCGGAACTGACGATTCGTATTGTCGACGAGCAAGAAAGTCACGAGCTAAACCACGAATACCGTGGTAAAGATAAGCCGACTAATGTGCTGTCTTTCCCATTCGAAGTACCACCTGGTATGGAAATGGATCTCCTAGGCGATTTGATAATCTGTCGCCAAGTAGTTGAAAAAGAGGCAATTGAGCAGAACAAGCCTCTACTAGCACATTGGGCGCATATGGTTGTACATGGCAGCTTGCATCTGCTAGGTTATGATCATATCGAGGAGGATGAAGCTGAAGAGATGGAATCCCTCGAGACAGAAATCATGCAAGGCATGGGTTACGAAGACCCGTACATTGCTGAAAAAGAGTAACTTTGGTTGCTCGACAGGGAAAAGCGAACCACCTAGGTGCGACCTCGTGATCGCTTTTCTATGTGAGCTATCACACATCTGATAGCGTTACTTAATTGAGAAACAATGAACGAAGATAATTCTCCCTCTTCTAATGAAGGCAAGAAAGAAAAGGCAGAAGGTCCGAGTAGAAAGTCCTTCTTTGAACGTCTAGGTCAACTATTTCAAGGCGAACCAAAAGACCGCCAAGAGCTTGTGGATGTTATCCGCGACTCAGAAATCAACGACCTGATTGACCACGACACCCGCGACATGCTTGAAGGTGTGATGGAAATCTCTGAAATGCGCGTGCGTGACATCATGATCCCGCGTTCGCAAATGGTTACGGTTGAGCGCACAGACGATCTTGATACTTTGATCGCTCTAATTACTGATGCTCAACACTCTCGCTACCCTGTGATCAGCGAAGATAAAGACCATGTAGAAGGCATTCTATTAGCGAAGGACTTACTCAAATACTTGGGCTCAGGCAGTAACCCATTTGATATCGAAGAAGTAATTCGACAAGCAGTGGTTGTACCGGAAAGTAAACGTGTCGACCGCCTGCTAAAAGAATTCCGTGAAGAACGTTATCACATGGCGATTGTTGTCGACGAATTCGGTGGCGTTTCTGGTCTAGTAACAATCGAAGATATCCTTGAAGAAATCGTAGGGGATATTGAAGATGAGTTCGATGACGAAGAAGAAACCGATATCCGTAAGCTAAGCAAGCATACCTTTGCTGTCAGAGCTCTGACAACCATTGAAGAGTTTAATGAGACATTCGGTACCGACTTCAGCGATGAAGAAGTGGATACTGTAGGTGGTATGGTAATGACTGCCTTTGGTCACTTACCATCTCGTGGTGAGTTGGTCGAAATTGAAGGCTATAACTTCAAAGTCACCGCTGCCGATAACCGTCGTGTCATTCAACTCCAAGTGACGATTCCAGACGAAGAAACGCTGGTTGAAGCCACTCAAGAGTAACGCGATACCCTAACAACGGGAATATCAGAAAAATATAATGATGAATGTACTCTTTCATCGCCTAAAGCGGCCCTTAGTGGCCGCTTTTGTTGGCGCTTCCACTACCCTAGCATTTGCCCCTTACCAGTTATGGCCTATTGCCATACTCAGCCCTGCTATCCTTCTTATTCTCCTTGCAAACCAATCACCTAAGCGTGCACTTTGGATCGGTTATGCGTGGGGACTCGGCCAATTCTCCACCGGCGTTAGTTGGGTTTATGTCAGCATCGCTGGCTTCGGTGGGATGCCGCTCATTGCAAATTTATTCCTGATGGGTTTGCTGATTGCTTACTTATCGATTTACACCGGCCTATTCGCTTGGCTCAGCAATAAGTTCTTCCCACAACTTACCCTCACTAAAGCATTATTAGCCGCTCCTGCTCTGTGGTTAGTCACTGATTGGCTACGCGGTTGGGTTATGACCGGCTTTCCATGGTTGTGGCTGGGTTACAGCCAAATTGATGGCCCATTGGCCAGCTTCGCACCTATTGGTGGTGTTGAACTCCTGACCTTATTCATACTAATGAGTGCTGGTTCTCTGGCTTACGCTTGGGTGCATAAGCAGTGGCTGATGGTCATTATCCCTGTGGTTTTGCTCAGCGCAGGTTTTGGCATCAGCCAATACGACTGGGTGACACCTCGTCCGGAAGACACAACCAAAGTCGCCTTAATCCAAGGTAATGTTGATCAGAACCTAAAATGGCTACCAAGCCAGCGCTGGCCAACCATCATGAAGTATGCCGACTTAACGCGTGAAAACTGGGATGCCGACATCATCGTTTGGCCTGAGGCTGCGATTCCGGCATTTGAAATCGAAGTCCCGTCGTTCTTGAGAAACATCGATGCTGCGGCGAAAATGAATAACAGCGCGATCATCACCGGCGTGGTTAACCAAGGAGAAGACGGCCAGTTCTACAACAGCATTCTCTCGCTGGGTGTGAATCCATACGGCGATTACAGCTTTGATTTAGACAAACGCTATCACAAGCATCACTTACTTCCATTTGGTGAATTTGTTCCATTTGAAGAGGTGTTACGTCCATTAGCGCCCTTCTTCAACTTACCAATGTCATCGTTCAGCCGTGGCGATTTCGTACAACCAAACATTGTGGCGAATGGTAAACATATGGACCCGGCTTTGTGCTACGAGATCATCTTTAGCGAACAAGTTCGTCAGAACGTCACAGACGATACTGACTTCATACTAACGCTATCAAATGATGCTTGGTTCGGTCACTCCATTGGTCCACTACAACATATGGAAATCGCACGCATGCGTGCATTGGAGCTTGGAAAACCGCTGATTCGTTCAACCAATAATGGTTTGACAGCTGTTACTGATCATAAAGGTAAGATCATCGAGCAAATCCCTCAGTTTGAGACAGCGGTATTGCGCGCAGAGTTGGTTCCGACAGACGGACAAACACCTTATCGCACCTTTGGTACTTGGCCATTATATATCTGGGCAGCACTGAGCCTTATATTGGCTTGGTGGCTACCAAGAAAACGCAAATAACATCAAAAAAAGAGGCTCTGGTAGCCTCTTTTTTATTGCGTTGTATTTTTTGACTGCATGTTATGGCTTGAGAGATTGGCGACTAAAACCAGTATGATTACACTTGATGCATGGAATTATGACCGTTGGATGGTTGTAAGTGGTTTTATGACCACATTCATCACAGACCAATGTCCCGAGCCCGATGACTTCGCCCGCTTCATACAAGCCTTGATGCTCTAAATCATCGAACAACTCAACCCACTCAACTTTAGTTTTATCGGTAATATCCAGTAAACCTTGCCAGATTGAATCGGCAATGGTGAGATAAAAAGGCCCGCTTTTTCCTTCCTCATAGCTGTCAGAGAACTCTTTTAAATCGGCTTTTACGTAAGCTGAAATTAGTGAGAGCTCATCTTTGGTCATGTCGTTAGCGGCATCCACGACTTTGCCCGACGTCTCGAATACTTTGTTAACTTCATCCGGACTGTGCTTCAAGGTTTCCATCACATCCTCGAGCATTTCCTCATAACCTGCTTTACGTTTAGGCATAACTGACCTCCATCTTTCCACTACCAAGCGTCACTTCTAGGCGCATGGGTACAGATTGGCTATTGTTGTGATCCCTAGCTTTAGGTATTCTATGACGATCTATTTAAGTCTGTTCTAACCGAACTCACAAATTCCAAGATAACCGGATACCATCGATGCAAGAACAATACAATCCACAAGACCTTGAACAAAAAGTTCAAAAGCACTGGGATGACAACAAGACCTTTGTTGTAAGTGAAGACCCAAACAAAGAAAAATTCTACTGTCTATCCATGTTCCCATACCCAAGTGGTCGACTGCACATGGGTCACGTGCGCAACTACACCATCGGTGACGTAGTATCTCGTTTCCAACGCCTACAAGGCAAAAACGTAATGCAACCAATCGGTTGGGATGCATTCGGTCTACCTGCGGAAAACGCGGCAGTAAAAAACAACACTGCACCGGCGCCTTGGACTTACGAAAACATTGAATACATGAAGAACCAACTTAAGCTTCTTGGCTTTGGTTACGACTGGAATCGTGAATTCGCAACCTGTACGCCAGAGTACTACCGTTGGGAACAAGAGTTCTTCACTAAGCTTTACGAGAAAGGTCTGGTTTACAAGAAGACCTCTTCTGTTAACTGGTGTCCAAACGATCAAACTGTTCTTGCAAACGAACAGGTTGAAGACGGCTGTTGCTGGCGTTGTGATACTCCGGTAGAACAAAAAGAAATTCCACAGTGGTTTATTAAGATCACTGAATACGCTCAAGAGCTACTAGACGACCTAGACAAACTTGAAGGTTGGCCAGAAATGGTTAAGACCATGCAGCGTAACTGGATCGGTCGTTCTGAAGGCGTGGAACTCAAGTTTGAAGTTAACGGTCAACAAGATTTAGAAGTTTACACCACGCGTCCAGACACGCTAATGGGTGTGACTTACGTTGGTATCGCAGCAGGTCACCCTCTTGCGGCTATCGCAGCTCAGAACAACCCAGAGCTAGCGTCATTCATCGAAGAATGTAAAAACACCAAAGTAGCAGAAGCTGAGCTTGCGACAATGGAGAAAAAAGGTATGGCTACTGGCCTTACTGCTATTCACCCATTGAACGGTCGTGAAGTGCCAGTTTACGTAGCAAACTTCGTACTGATGGACTACGGCACTGGCGCAGTAATGGCGGTTCCTGCACACGACCAACGTGACTACGAATTTGCAACGAAATACGGCCTAGACATCGTTCCTGTCATCAAACCGGTTGATGGCAGCGAACTAGACGTATCTGAAGCGGCATACACAGAGAAAGGTGTACTGTTCGATTCAGGTGAATTCGACGGCCTTGAATTCCAAGCGGCGTTCGATGCAATCGCAGCGAAGCTAGAAGCAGAAGGCAAAGGCACTAAGACAGTTAACTTCCGTCTACGTGACTGGGGGGTATCTCGTCAACGTTACTGGGGTGCACCAATCCCTATGGTAACCACTGAAGACGGCGAAGTTCACCCAGTACCCGCTGACCAACTACCCGTTATTCTTCCAGAAGACGTGGTAATGGACGGCGTAACAAGCCCAATCAAAGCAGACAAAGAATGGGCGAAGACAACATTCAACGGCGAACCTGCTCTACGTGAGACAGATACGTTCGATACGTTCATGGAGTCTTCTTGGTACTACGCACGTTACTGTTCACCACAAGCTGACGACATCCTAGATCCAGAAAAAGCAAACTACTGGCTACCGGTAGACCAGTACATCGGTGGTATCGAGCACGCTTGTATGCACCTACTGTACTCTCGCTTCTTCCACAAACTGCTACGTGACGCAGGCTACGTAACGTCTGACGAACCGTTCAAGCAACTGCTGTGTCAAGGCATGGTACTGGCTGACGCGTTCTACTTCGAGAACGAAAAAGGCGGTAAAGAGTGGGTTGCCCCAACAGATGTTGCTGTTGAACGTGACGGTAAAGGTCGTATCACTTCGGCGAAAGACAATGAAGGCCGTGATGTAACGCACTCAGGCATGATCAAAATGTCTAAGTCGAAAAACAACGGTATCGACCCTCAAGAAATGGTAGACAAGTACGGTGCTGACACGGTACGTCTATTCATGATGTTTGCTTCACCAGCAGACATGACCCTTGAATGGCAAGAGTCTGGCGTAGAAGGTGCTAACCGCTTCCTGAAACGTGTTTGGAAACTGGTTCACGCTCACGCTTCAAAAGGTGCAGCAGAGTCAGTTGATGCAGCGGCACTTTCTGGTGACCAAAAAGCTCTGCGTCGCGATGTTCATAAGACTATCGCAAAAGTGACTGACGATATCGCTCGTCGTCAAACATTCAACACAGCAATCGCAGCGATCATGGAACTGATGAACAAGCTTGCGAAAGCGCCTCAAGAATCTGTACAAGACCGTGCAATCCTTGATGAAGCACTTAAAGCTGTGGTTGCAATGCTTTACCCAATCACTCCGCACATCTCATACGAACTATGGGCAGCGCTAGGTGAGGCAGACATCGACAACGCGGCATGGCCAACGTTTGATGAGAAAGCTCTGGTTGAAGACGAGAAAACTATCGTTGTGATGATCAACGGTAAACTACGTGCGAAGCTAACTGTTGCTGCTGACGCTTCAGAAGAGCAAGTTCGTGAGCTTGGTCTAAACGACGAGAACGCGAAGAAGTTCCTAGATGGTCTAACTATCCGTAAAGTGATTTACGTACCAGGTAAACTATTGAACATCGTTGCAAACTAGCCGCTCGTTACCAACGAAATGCAGCTTGCAAGAACTCAACGCCGAGCGAACTGATTCGTTCGGCATGAGTTTTCTAACAGGGTGAGTCATCACCCTGTTTATTTACCTCAAACCATTCACGATGAGTGGTTTAAGGTAAATAACCCCTTAAATTTAGGATGAATACAATCAATGCGCTTTTTCTCTTTGATTAAACTACCAGTGGTATTGGTATTAGCGGGGCTTCTTTCTGCCTGTGGTTTTCACCTTCGTGGCGAGTATTCCGTTCCGGAAGAACTGCACACCATGTCATTCACTAGCTATGATGAATACAGTCCTTTGACTCGATATGTACGAGCTCAACTTGAACTGAATAAAGTGGACTTGGTACAGCCTTCTGCTAACACACCAAACCTACACCTAATTGAAGCAACCATTGACGAACGTACGCTGTCGCTGTATCAAAACAGTCGTGCTGCAGAAAAAGAGCTGACCTATGTAGTGCAATACCGCGTTACAATTCCTGAGTTCGGTTCAAAAGCCTTCACAACAACAGTAAACCGTAACTATCTTGATAACCCACTCACTGCCCTAGCTAAGTCAGTAGAGCGCGACGTTATCGAAGATGAAATGCGTCAGCAAGCCGCAAGCCAAATGATGCGTCAGCTAGGTCGAGTTCGTGCAGAGTACGAACAAGGCCATATTACTCCTGATGCGACAAACACTAACGACAACAAAACTGACTCTTAATCAAAATGCGAATTTATGCCGATAAGCTGGCCGACCATTTAGCAAAACACGTAAAGCAGGTTTATCTAATTTTCGGTAATGAACCCTTATTGATTCAAGAAAGCCGACAAGCGATTCAGCACACCGCGCGCCAGCACGGTTTTGAAGAAAGACATCGCTTTGCCGTGGATGCGAGTCTAGATTGGAACCAAGTTTACGACTGCTTCCAAGCATTGAGTTTGTTTTCAAGCCGTCAGTTAATTGAATTAGAGTTACCAGAAGCCGGCGCAAACGCAGCCATTAGTAAAGAGCTAGTCAGCCTATGCGAAATGCTGCATGACGATATCATGTTAGTCGTCATTGGCAGCAAACTTACCAAAGCACAAGAAAACGCAAAATGGTTTAAAGCCCTGAGTGCAAAGGGTGATTGGGTGAGTTGCTTAACACCCGATTTACAACGCTTACCCATGTTTGTGCAAACTCGCTGCCGTGCCCTTGGTCTAAAGGCGGACCAACAATCACTGCAAGTGTTGGCACAATGGCATGAAGGTAATTTGTTTGCGCTCTCACAAAGCTTAGAGAAACTTGCTCTAATCTACCCAGATGGTGAGTTAACTGTGGTGCGATTGGAAGCAGCCTTAAGTCGCCATAACCACTTTACGACCTTCCACTGGATCGACGCTCTGTTAGCGGGTAAAGCCAATCGTGCACAACGTATACTGCGTCAATTAGAAGCGGAAGGCGTCGAAACCATCATTCTGATCCGCAGTGTACAGAAAGAGTTTAATCAACTGCTGAACATGCACCGCGACTTAACCCAAATGGGTATGATCCAGGTATTTGAAAAGCATCGTGTGTGGCAAAACAAACGCCCATTTTACAACGCAGCTTTGACACGCCTGTCAACAAGTCGCATTTGTGCGCTTTTATCTCTTTTGGCTCACGCCGAGATAAAAGCGAAAACCCAATATGAAGAATCTGTGTGGCCAACGATTCACCAGTTGAGCTTAGAAACCTGTTCACCTGATATTAAGCTGGCAATTTAGAATTCAAAGCGTGATATAGTGCGCGACCAGTTTTGATTAATATGATTCAAAACACCCACAGATTGAAAAGAAAACCGAGGAAAACCGAGTGCTTCGCGAAGAACTTAAAGACTTTTTAGCTGATAAAGCTGACGACATGAAAGCAGAAGATATTGTAATTCTGAATGTAGAAGACAAATCTAGCGTGACAGATTACATGATCATTTGTACTGGCACCTCTAAACGTCACGTTTCATCTATTGCTGATCACGTCGCATCTGAAGTGAAGAAAGCTGGTCTAGAACCACTAGGTATGGAAGGCGAGAAAGAAGGTGAATGGGTTGTTCTCGATATGGGCGATGCCATGCTTCATGTCATGCAAGATGAACACCGTAACCTGTACCAGCTAGAAAAGCTTTGGGGTTAATTTTTTGAAAATTCAACTAATTGCTGTAGGCACTAAAATGCCCAAATGGGTCGAAGAGGGATTCCAAGAATACCGTCGTCGCTTCCCTCATGATATGCCACTTGAGTTGGTTGAGATCCCAGCAGGGAAACGTGGCAAAAATGCCGACATTGCACGTATTCTTCAAAAAGAAGGCGAAGCTATGTTGGCAGCGGTCCCAAAAGGCAACCGCATCGTGACATTGGATATCCCGGGCAAAAAGTGGGATACCCCACAACTGGCAGAACAGCTAGAAGCTTGGAAATTAGATGCTCGCGACGTTTCGATTTTAATTGGTGGCCCAGAAGGGCTTTCTCCTGCATGTAAAGCCGCCGCTGATCAAAGTTGGTCTTTGTCTGCATTGACCTTACCGCACCCACTTGTGCGTATTGTCATGGCGGAGAGTTTATACCGAGCGTGGAGCATTACTGCTAACCACCCTTATCACCGCGAATAATCGCTGCTTAGCCGTAGAGACAAGCGTTAATGATTCGTAAACGCCGCAGTCAAATCCGAGACTACCAAGCTGAAGCGCGCCTGTTTTCCAGTCGCGCTATTTTTGCTTTTTTGGGTATCGTCATTTTGATGGGGTTGCTGGTTGCTAACATGTACAACATACAGGTTAACCAGTTCCAAGATTACCAAACTCGCTCTAACGACAACCGCATCAAAGTCGTTCCAATCGCACCAAACCGTGGTCTTATTTACGACCGCAACGGTATTTTGCTCGCTGAAAACCGCCCTGTCTTCAACTTGGAGCTTACTCCAGAAAAAATCAAAGACATTGACGGCACCATCGAAGAGCTACAAACCATTCTTGAAATCACGCCAGAGCAAATTGAACGTTTCCAGCGTGAACGTAAACGTACACGTCGCTTTAAATCCGTACCACTACTGACTCAGTTAGATGAAAACCAAGTTGCTGTTTTCTCAGTAAACCAATACCGCTTTCCGGGTGTTGAAATCAGCGCAACATTGAAGCGTTACTACCCATTTAGTGAAGTACTGACCCACGTTATTGGCTACGTATCACGCATCAACGATCGTGACATGCAACGCCTAGTTCGTGAAGAAAAAGACGCGAACTACCAAGCCACTCGTGATATCGGCAAACTAGGTATTGAAAAATACTACGAAGATTTATTGCACGGTACCGCGGGTTACCAAGAAGTCGAAGTCAACAGCCGTGGCCGAGTAATTCGTACCTTAAAGTACGTCCCGCCGATTCCGGGTCAAGACATCGTGTTAAACCTCGACATTAACTTACAACTATACGTTCACCAATTATTAGATGGGCGTCGTGGTAGTGCGGTGGTTTTGGATCCTAAAGACAATGGCGTGCTCGCGATGGTTTCAAGCCCAAGCTACGATCCAAACTCGTTTGTTCATGGTATCTCAGGCAAAGCTTACCGAGCCCTCTTGAACAATAAGAATCGTCCACTTGTAAACCGAACTACGCTAGGTATTTACCCCCCAGCTTCCACCATCAAGCCATTTATGGCAGTTGCAGCTTTGGAAGAGGGTGTGGTAACACCAAAAACCACGCGTAATGACCCTGGCTATTGGCGCATTCCAAACTCCGATACTCGCCCATTCCGTGACTGGCTGCGTTGGGGCCATGGCCGCGTAGATATCATCAAGTCGATAGAAGAATCCGTTGATACTTTCTTCTATCAAGTCGCTTATGACATGGGCATCGACCGTATCTCGAATTGGATGATGATGTTTGGTTTTGGTGACTATACCGGCATCGATATTTACGAAGAAAGTAAAGCAAACATGCCAACGCGTGAATGGAAAATGGCTCGCCATAAAACCCCTTGGTACAAAGGCGATACGATTCCTGTTGGTATCGGACAAGGTTACTGGACAGCAACACCAATGCAAATTGCCAAAGCAACATCGGTATTGGTCAACGAAGGCGCCGTAGCCGCGCCACATTTGCTTAAAGCAACAATTGATAATGGCGGTGATTTTGAAGAACAAAAGACCTCTGAATACGTCACCTACCCGCCAATTCAAAATGTGCCGGATAAATACTGGAACATGGCCAAAGAAGGCATGCGCTTGGTAAACCATGGTGCGAAAGGGACGGCTCGTCGCTCTTTCTACAATATGGATTACCAAACGGGTGGTAAATCAGGTACTGCTCAGGTCTTCGGTCTAGGTGAAGACGAAGAATACAACGCAGACGAAGTCGCAGAACATCTACGCGACCACGCCCTGTTTACCGGTTTTGCGCCATTTGACGATCCTAAAGTTGTCGTTTCAATCGTGCTTGAAAACGCCGGTGGTGGTTCAAGTAATGGCGCACCAGTAGCAAGAAAGATCTTCGACCGAGTGATCGTTGGGCCAGAAAAAATCGAACCAGACGATGAGCAAGCCAAAGAGAAACAAGAGGTAACGCAGTGATGAAAATGGATCCCTCTACAGGTAAGAACCGAGCCCTGTTTGAACGCTTCCATATCGACTTGCCGCTTTTACTCGGCATCTTTGCACTAATGGCCTTTGGCTTGGTCATCATGTACAGCGCCAGTGGCCAGAGCTTGGCGATGATGGACCGCCAAGCCATGCGCATGGCCCTATCATTAGTCGTGATGATCGTCTTAGCACAGATCTCGCCCAGAACTTACGAAAGCCTCGCGCCTCTCATGTTTGTCGGTGGTGTCATACTGCTCTTTGGCGTGCTCTTCTTTGGTGAAGCTTCCAAAGGCGCACAGCGCTGGCTAAATCTTGGCTTTGTTCGATTCCAACCTTCTGAGCTTCTCAAGCTCGCCGTACCCTTGATGGTCGCGCGCTATATCGGTCGTCAACCACTTCCCCCGACGTTCAAAACCCTCATCGTTGCGTTGATCATGGTTTGCTTGCCAACCATTCTCATCGCAAAGCAACCTGACTTAGGGACCTCGATTCTGATCGCTGCATCAGGCATCTTTGTTATCTTCCTTGCGGGTATCAGTTGGAAAATCATTGCTGGTGCCGCACTGGCGCTTGGTGGTTTCATTCCCGTTTTGTGGTTCTTCTTGATGCGTGAGTATCAAAAAGTGCGCGTTCGTACTCTGTTCAACCCTGAATCAGACCCTCTCGGTGCAGGTTATCACATCATCCAAAGTAAAATTGCGATTGGTTCTGGTGGTATTTCCGGCAAAGGTTGGTTGCAAGGCACTCAATCACAGTTAGAATTTCTTCCTGAACGTCACACTGACTTTATCTTTGCAGTAATTGCTGAAGAATGGGGTATGATTGGCTTCCTTTGCCTGTTGACCATCTATCTCTTTATTATTGGACGAGGTCTCTACCTCGCAAGCCAAGCACAAACTGCGTTTGGCCGAATGATGGCAGGCAGTATTGTACTCAGCTTCTTCGTGTATATTTTTGTAAATATCGGCATGGTAAGTGGCATCCTACCCGTAGTAGGCGTACCTTTACCGTTGATCAGTTATGGTGGCACTTCCATGGTGACACTGATGGCTGGTTTTGGCATTTTGATGTCGATCCACACGCACCGAAAAGCATTCTCTAAGGCGACCTAGACCATGCAAAAACGCGCTTTATATTCCTTAGTTTTTTCTGCTGTTATTTTAGCGGGCTGTTCTTCTACCGACCAAAAAACACAAGAAGGCCGTTATGAACTTGAATCCGATGTAGCACCAGATAAACCTCTATCGGTCGAGCACATTGAGGATGCGCATCCTAAATATGAACCATACAGCTTAGGTGGTAACAGCGATTACAATCTACGAGGTTCCGACTACAAAATCGTTCGTAACGCAAAAGGTTTTACGGAAAAAGGCCGTGCCTCTTGGTACGGAAAAAAATTCCAAGGTCACCTAACGTCCAACGGTGAAATTTACGATATGTACTCTATGACAGCCGCACACAAAACGCTGCCATTACCGAGCTACGTTAAAGTCACCAATACCGACAATGGTAAATCAACCGTTGTACGAGTTAACGACCGTGGCCCATTTCATGACGGCCGTATTATTGACTTAAGCTACGCCGCCGCTCATAAGCTCGACGTCGTGAAAACAGGCACAGCGAACGTACAAATTGAAGTCATCACCATTGATAAGCCAACCGATGAAAAGTCTTTAGCTGCGCACCCAAAATACGTGATTCAAGTTGCTTCTTCAAAATATGAAGATCGAGCGCGAACTTTAGGCCAAGAGCTTGGTCAAAAGCTGGATACAGAAACTTTCTTGGAGAGCACGAAAGAAACTCACCGCTTGTTGCTAGGGCCATTTACTGACTATTCCCTGACGCAAGCAACACTGGATAAAGTAAAGTTGCTCGGCTATTCGTCCGCATTTATTAAAAAACACAAAACTGACAAATGACCTTGGTGTCATGAATTTCTATGCAGAGCCCTTCTTACATAAGCAGGGATTCTGTTAAGATGTCGACAGTTAACCAAAAAATTTGAATTACCATGAATAAAAATAAGTTTGTGAAATCTATTCTCGTTTCTTCGGTTGCGCTAACTGCAACCATCGCTCAATCTGCTTTTGCTTCACCAGTTGTTGTCCCAGACGCACCTCAAATCGCAGCGAAAGGCTACGTTTTGATGGATTACAACTCAGGTAAAGTTCTGGCTGAGAAAGAGATGAACACAAAGTTGTCTCCTGCTAGTCTGACAAAAATGATGACCAGCTACGTAATTGGCCAAGAGCTAGCGCGTGGTAATATTTCAGAAGACGATGATGTAACCATCAGTAAGAACGCATGGGCGAAAAACTTCCCTGATTCTTCAAAAATGTTCATTGAAGTTGGCACCACAGTTAAGGTGAAAGACCTAAACCGCGGTATCATCATTCAATCAGGTAACGACGCTTGTGTCGCAATGGCTGAACACATTGCAGGCTCTGAAGATGCATTCGTAGACCTAATGAACGCATGGGCAAACACAATTGGCATGAGCAACACGCATTTTGCTAACGTGCACGGCCTAGATAACCCAAATCTATACTCAACACCTTATGACATGGCACTGCTTGGTAAAGCATTGATCCGTGACGTTCCTGATGAGTACCGTATCTACTCAGATAAAAAATTCACTTACAACGGCATCACACAGTACAACCGTAACGGCCTATTGTGGGATAAGAGCATGAACGTTGATGGCATCAAGACTGGCCATACTAGCAACGCGGGCTACAGCCTAGTAAGTTCGGCAACTGAAGGTCAAATGCGCCTAGTTGCAGTGGTAATGGGTACCAAAGATGCAAACGCTCGTAAATCAGAAAGCAAAAAGCTACTGAGCTACGGCTTCCGCTTCTTCGAAACCGTTGCGCCACATAAAGCGGGTGAAACGTTTGTAGAAGAAAAAGTATGGATGGGTAACAAAGATACGGTTGCTCTGGGTCTTGACCAAGATACTTACGTAACGCTACCTCGTGGTGAAGCAAAGAATCTAAAGGCAAGCTTTGTACTTGAAAAAGAGCTAGAAGCCCCAATTAATAAAGGTGATGTAGTTGGTAAGCTATACTATCAAATTGATGGTGAAGATATTGCTGAGTACCCACTAATGGCATTAGAAACTGTAGACCAAGGCAGCCTATTTAGCCGTATGTGGGACTACATCGTATTGTTGTTTAAGAGCTTCTTCTAACAGTCGCTTCTGAACAACAAACAAGTCCGCAAAGCCGCCAACTAGGGCGGCTTTGTTATCTATACTCAAGTGACGTTAAGATGCTTGGGGATGATCTTGAGTTCACCCTAATTTGACTGTACTATTTCGCACCGCAACGAATACCAACTGGAGTTACCGATATGCTAACCATCAACTCTGATGCAAAATTGAAAGACCTGCTTGAGTTCCCTTGTTCATTTACTTACAAGGTAATGGGGCATGCAAAACCTGAACTTCCAGAACTCGTTCTTGAAGTAATCCAGCGTCATGCTCCAGGTGACTACAGCCCAGCAGTAAAACCAAGTGCTAAGGGCAACTACCACTCGGTGTCTATCAATATTACTGCTACCTCTATCGAGCAGGTTGAAACCCTTTACAAAGAACTGGGTGAAATCGACATCGTACGCATGGTTCTATAATTTTTTGATAAATTAAATTTTTTTTGAAAGCAGCTTCGGCTGCTTTCTTTTTATTTATCATGTAGATAATGAAAACCACTGACTCTTTCAGTTAAAAATCTGTTACTCAACTGTAGAGCATCAAACTCATCCGGTTTATAATCCAAAAACTTTATATATTAGTGACAGGAATCCCCATGCAACACCAACTTGTTGTAAGACGACTTGGGCGCCAAGATTATGAGCCTGTATGGAAGGCGATGCATGAGTTCACTGATCAACGCACAGACGACACGCCTGATGAAGTTTGGTTGGTAGAACACAACCCAGTATTTACACAAGGTCAAGCGGGTAAAGCCGAACACCTCATTAACACTGGTAATATTCCTGTTGTACAAAGCGATCGCGGGGGTCAAGTGACCTACCATGGTCCTGGTCAGCTTGTCGCTTACTTTCTGATCAACCTGCGTCGTAAAAAATTAGGGGTGCGAGATCTCGTTACGCACATCGAGAACCTCGTGATCAACACCCTAAAGGCATACAATATCGAATCTGCTGCGCGACCAGATGCCCCAGGTGTTTATGTCGACAGTAAAAAAATATGTTCTCTCGGCCTTCGCATTCGCAAAGGATGCTCATTCCACGGCCTAGCGTTGAACGTCAATATGGACTTAGGTCCGTTTTTACGTATAAACCCTTGTGGCTATGAAGGAATGGAGATGGTTCAGGTTAGCCAAGTTGGCGGCCCTGAAGATATCGAAGTCGTGGAAAAACAACTAATACAAGAACTCGTTACTTTGCTTGATTACGAGCAAGTAGAATTCAGCACAGAAGCACCTTCTCAAGGTAACAAAGCATGAGCAAACCAATCCAGATGGAAAAAGGCGTCAAATACCGCGACGCTGACAAAATGGCATTGATTCCCGTAAAGAACATGCCTACAGAGCAGAAAGAAGTGCTACGTAAGCCTGATTGGATGAAGATCAAGCTACCAGCCGACAGCCAACGTATTCAAGACATCAAATCAGCGATGCGCAAGAACAACCTTCACTCAGTATGTGAAGAAGCCTCTTGCCCTAACCTAGCGGAATGTTTTAACCACGGTACGGCTACTTTCATGATCCTTGGCGCTATCTGTACTCGCCGTTGTCCATTCTGTGACGTTGCCCATGGCCGTCCGCTTGCAGTAGAAGCTGAAGAGCCGAAGAAACTGGCTAAAACCATCGCAGACATGAAGCTGAAATACGTCGTTATCACTTCAGTAGACCGCGATGATTTGCGTGATGGCGGTGCAGAGCACTTTGCAAACTGTAACCGTGAAATCCGCGAACTGAACCCACACATCAAGATTGAAACGCTTGTACCTGATTTCCGTGGCCGTATGGATGTAGCACTTGATCTGATGAAAGACAACCCGCCAGATGTCTTCAACCACAACCTAGAAACGGCACCTCGTTTGTACCGTAAAGCTCGCCCAGGCGCGAACTACAAGTGGTCACTACAATTGCTGCAAAAGTTCAAAGAGCAGCACCCAGATGTACCGACCAAATCAGGTGTTATGATGGGTCTTGGCGAAACGAAAGAAGAGATCGTCCAAGTACTAAAAGACCTACGTGCACACGGTGTAACAATGCTGACACTTGGTCAGTACCTAGCACCAAGCCGTCACCACCTGCCAGTAGAGCGTTACGTTCCACCATCAGAGTTTGACGAGCTAAAAGAGATCGCACTGGAACTTGGCTTCACGCACGCGGCGTGTGGTCCATTCGTTCGTTCTTCTTACCATGCCGATATGCAGGCTCAAGGTATCGAGATTAAATAAGCACTCGCTTGTTTTGAAGAGAAAGGTTGGCTCAGTGCCAGCCTTTTTTGTATCTGTCGAACATAAAACACCGTCATTTGGACAATAAGCCTATTTATCAGAACCAAAAGCAGCGTCATTCCGAAGAGCCTAGGCAATATCAGGAATCTCGTTTCAGCGCACTCCAAGCTGATATTTCCATACGCTAGAAAAACAAAAAGGCCCTCAAATGAGGACCTTTCACCAATCAAATAATCAAACCGAATCGCAGAAATAGAGCGAGTTCGCCTGAGTTATTTTCAAAGAAAGCAAATTTACACAGAGGACTATGCGTAAACTGGTAGACGCTTACAGATCTCTAGAACTTTCTGTTTCGTTGCTTCGATAACTTCCTCGTTGCCGATGTTATCGAGAACGTCACACATCCAGTTTGCTAGCTCTTTCGCGTCTTCAGTAGTGAAGCCACGACGAGTAATTGCTGGCGTACCTACACGAATACCAGACGTAACGAATGGGCTGCGTGGGTCGTTTGGTACAGAGTTCTTGTTTACTGTGATATTTGCTGCACCTAGTGCCGCATCTGCATCTTTACCAGTAATATCTTTGTCGATTAGGTCAACAAGGAACAGGTGGTTCTCAGTACCGTTAGAAACGATCTTGTAGCCACGCTCTTGGAATTGACCAACCATTGCCTTCGCGTTTTTCACTACGTTAGCTTGGTAAGCTTTGAATTCAGGTTCCATCGCTTCTTTGAACGCTACTGCTTTACCAGCGATAACGTGCATTAGAGGGCCACCTTGACCGCCAGGGAATACTGCTGAGTTCAGCTTCTTGTACAGCTCTTCACCTTCGTTAGAAAGGATAAGACCGCCACGAGGACCCGCTAGCGTTTTGTGCGTAGTCGTTGTTACTACGTGAGCGTGTGGAACTGGTGTTGGGTACTCGCCTGCTGCGATTAGACCAGCAACGTGCGCCATGTCTACGAATAGGTAAGCGTCAACTTTGTCTGCGATTTCACGCATGCGCTTCCAATCAACGATTTGTGAGTAAGCAGAGAAACCACCGATGATCATCTTAGGCTTGTGCTCAAGCGCTAGCTGTTCCATCTCGTCGTAGTTGATTTGGCCTGCTTCATCGATACCGTAAGGAATCACGTTGTAGTGCTTACCAGAGAAGTTTACTGGTGAACCGTGAGTTAGGTGACCACCATGCGCTAGGCTCATACCTAGAACTGTGTCGCCTGGGTTTAGAAGCGCCATGTAAACTGCGCTGTTTGCTTGAGAACCTGAGTGAGGCTGTACATTCGCGTACTCACAACCAAACAGTTGGCATGCACGATCGATAGCTAGTGCTTCAGCTTTATCTACGTACTCACAACCGCCGTAGTAACGCTTACCTGGGTAGCCTTCAGCGTATTTGTTCGTTAGCTGAGAACCTTGCGCTTCCATTACACGTGGGCTTGTGTAGTTTTCAGAAGCGATAAGTTCAATGTGTTCTTCCTGGCGAAGTGTTTCTTCCTGGATAGCTGCGAACAGTTCCGCATCGTAATCTGCGATGTTCATATCACGCTTAAGCATCTGTATCTCCTGACTCAGATTGGTACTGAAAGTTGCAAAAAAACCGACTAAATGACCTAACGCAAACGTTTTCGTCACCGTAATGGCGCGCATTCTACATAATTTGATCTAGGTCATAAAGAGAAATTTACAATTTTTCTCATGCAGTTTTTTCATGATGACAAGTAAGGATTATCATGACGATGTTGCAATCGTTCAACCATGATCCACTGACTGTCAAATTTGTGCTTTACACCCTGTAAAACAACAATTACATAGGTTTACCGCAAATTTTACCCTCTAGCTACCGAAAAGATCATCTTTTTACTACTATGCATGCCCGATTTATCATCAACGACTGCATACTAGATGGAAAAACACTCAAGAAAAGAAGACTGGATGGCAATTCTTACAGGTACCTTTTTGGTAGCTCAAGGCGTTTTCTTTCTCCAATCCGCGAACCTCTTAACGGGAGGCACCACTGGATTGGCTCTGCTTATTAGCCAATTTACACCTTTTACGTTTGGTGTGCTGTACTTTTTAGCCAACTGTCCTTTTTACTTGCTGGCTTGGAAACGCTTTGGCCGTCATTTTGCGATTAATAGTGCAATTTCTGGCGCTTTGGTTTCTATCTTTGCGGACAACCTGTATTTGCTGATTTCACTTGAATCAATTAACGAGGTTTATTGTGCGGTAGCCGGTGGCTTACTGATGGGTTTAGGTATGCTGATCTTATTCCGTCATCGTTCAAGCTTGGGTGGCTTCAACGTACTGTGCTTATTCATTCAAGACAAGTTTGGCATTTCTGTTGGCAAATCGCAGATGGCGATTGACGCTTGCATCTTATTTGCGTCTTTCTTCTTCGTCACGCCTTGGGTTATCGGCCTATCGATTCTTGGTGCATTCGCACTGAACCTAGTGCTTGCGATGAACCACAAACCACATCGCTATTCTGTGAGCTACGGTTCATAACCTTTCTGTGATAATTGGAGCGCAATTTATAAGATTTTGCGCTCCAATGACTATATAATACTTCGCCATTTCCTAATCACTCATGATGGTATGCGCGACTTCCTACAACGAGCCAAACAAACCAACAGTCAGATTGTTATTGGCGAGCTGATCTACAACCCAGAGACTCAAACCCTTCACAAACAAGCGGTCGTTATAGATCTTGAGCCGCGTAGCATCGAGTTATTAGAACTGTTGCTCACCAGTGTTGGCCACCCGCTGTCTGCAGAAACTATCATAGAGACCATTTGGCAAAGTAAGTTTATCTCAAAGAACGTACTTACCAATCGAATCAGTACACTTCGGGCCTTGCTACAAGAGCACTTACCAGAGCATGATGCCGCCAAACTATTGGTGACCTACCCGCGTAAAGGTTACTTTTTCAACCAAGCCAACATTCAGTTAATACCACCAGCGAGAGCCGACAAACGTAAAGCGAAGGTGGCAAACCCACAAAAAACGACTTCGTCATTGAAATGGCCTATCGCCTACTGCCTTTGTGCTCTGCTAGCTGCCTCTAGCGTGATACTTTCCGTTGTTGTCTGGCAACAGCAAGGAGTCTCCACTCAGCAAACTCGTAACCAACTGCTGATTCCAAAAGTGGAGCTACTGCTTAACCGTGTTGACGCCTTAGGTGCAGAGGCAAGGGAATACCGCACCATGGTGAAAGCGATATTATTGCAACAACAAGTTGAGTACCCATATACGGACATCGCTAACCAAGATGCACCGAGCTATTTCCTCGATCCAATCAACGAGACGCCTTATTTCCCTGGCGCTCGCAACATGCAAACCAGCGATTATCAACTTAATATTGAACTCAAAGATGGTCCGACCGAAGGTGTTTTAAAGGCAAAAATGAACTTGATTTACCCTGCTACGGGTAAACTGGCCTTTCGTAACCAATACATGCTTCGCACCGCACACTTACAGTCGGATTTGTTTAAGCTCCACACGGACATTGCCCAATACTTCAACTTACCAGAACCGTCCAAAAGCACTTGGCATCTGAGTGACGCCCACAAGAAAATGCTGCTTGGAAAAGCATTTTCAACGACTGATATCAAAAACATGGATGAGTTTGCCGCCATCACAATTGCTCGGCATTTAGCTTTATACGAACAAAATAAAGCCGAACTCGAAGGTTTTCTTTATCAAGTACAATCCGGGTTTGACGCCTTACCTGATGAGTTAAATTTATGGATGGGGATCCTCCACTACAAACTTGGTAATCTCGATAAGGCGAAAACTTTCTTGACGACACCGGCAGGAGATTCATTGATTCAAAATGCCCTGATTTACACTTTTGTCTCTCATATCGCCTACAAGCAGAATAAGCTTGACCAATTCCGCCTCAATTATATGGAGTCTTTGGTGGCTCTGCTGCGCGTCATGCCTTCTGAAGAATTGTTTAGTCGCTTGTCACAACCAGAATCCAAAGAAACCTGCTTACAGCCTTGGAAGAAGTTGCGTGTCAGTATTAAGGAAAAGGAAATAGTGATGCGTTGGAAGGCATTAATTGAAGAATACTGCACCAATATCGAGGCAGATATTAATCCAGATAAAACAAAGACCTAAATATAAAATTAAGCTTTCAT
Organism: Vibrio jasicida 090810c; assembly: GCF_002887615.1. Classification (NCBI taxonomy): domain Bacteria; kingdom Pseudomonadati; phylum Pseudomonadota; class Gammaproteobacteria; order Vibrionales; family Vibrionaceae; genus Vibrio; species Vibrio jasicida. The sequence goes on from NZ_CP025792.1 coordinate 1,500,706, forward strand.
TTAACTCTATTAGCTTTTATTTTTTGCCCTTTTTCTCACTCAAAACTTAGCATGGCGACATTCAAATAACGGCTCGATTTATCAGCCTTTACCAACTAGGAATGTAAACTCATGCTTAAAAAAATGACGCTTATCGCAGCAGCTACGATCGCACTTTACGGCTGTGGCGGCGGCTCTTCTTCCGGCTCATCAAGCGGCAATAAAGGCCCACAAAATAGCATCGATTACCCGATCCAAAACTCATCTTTTTCCCCAGTAGTAACAACAAAACTGAACTACGCCATTTCTGCAGACGGGCAACAAGTGGGCTCGGTGCTGATGAATTTTGATCCAATGAGCAGCCAAGAACTTCTTGACGCTTTAACTCTGATCCCACAATCAGCTCCAGTGCAACAAGTTATCCATGACTTAGTCAACAACGGTATCACTCAGTTTTACCTATCACAGCAAGTGGAAGAGAGCGGCGAAGAAGAGAAGTCGATTTACTTTGCCGGTACGGATGGCGCACTGCATGAAATCACGGACACCTATCTCGTTGATCATCGCTTTATCGTACCCATCATGAACAGCAGCCCAGTATTTCGCTTGGAAGGTTCGACAGTTAAGGAGAAAGATCCGAACATTGATATCAGCGTAAACAAGGTCTCAGTCATTTTAGATCTAAATGGTGAACAAGTGGCAAACCTACTGAATGATTTTGATGATCACCAATGGGTAAAAACTTTGCCAAATGAGGCAAACTGTAAAGCGGGCTGGAGCCAACAAATCACCGAAACAGGCGCACGCAAAACTTTCAAAGTGTCTGGTAAATCAATTGAAGCCGCCTACCTAACCGAAACGAATACTTATAACCTAAGATGTGACGAGATGGACTCAATGGAGTTTGAAACATCCGCAGAGCGCTGGTTCAACCCTGCACTAGGGTTGATTGAACAAGTTGAACTGTTGAAAGCAGAACAGACTCAAATCAGTGAAGAGAAAGCGACACTGAGCAAGATCGAGAAAGCATAAGCCGCAGTCTTATCTCATAGAAAAAAGGCTTTGGGGAGCACTCCAAAGCCTTTTGTTTAGGATCGAAATCCTTAGGGGTATTTTTTATTTGCCTTTAAGGTTCAATCAGCAAGATGCGTGTTTCGTAAGGACGCAGAACTTGGTGATTGGAAGCAATCGCGCTGGTCGCATTCTGATAGTTGGAAAGCAGATTCTTGGCTTTGCTCATATCAAACCGCTCTGGTAACACACACTCCACTTCTTCGCCGTAGTAGTTGTTAATACACAGTAGCGTTTGGTTGTCGTTCTGACGAGCGTAAGCAAAAATACGTTTGTGTTCTGGCAGCAAGTCCTCGTAACGACCATCAGTGATTACTTGAACCTGTTTACGCAGTTCAATCAAGCGCTTGTAGAAGTAGAACACCGAGTTCAAATCGGCAATTGCGGCTTCCGCGTTGATCTCAGAATAGTTCTGAGCCACCTCTAGCCACGGCGTGCCTTCAGTAAAACCCGCATGTTTCGCACTGTTCCATTGCATTGGGGTACGTGAATTATCACGCGACTTCTGCGCCAAAATCGCCATCATGTCGTCGTGAGATACGCCATCGCGATTGATCATGATGTCGTACATGTTCGTGCTTTCAACATCACGATATTGGCTGATTTCGGTGTAGCCTGGGTTGGTCATGCCGATCTCTTCACCTTGATAAACATAAGGCGTGCCTTGCATCATGTGTACCGATGCCGCAAGCATTTTGGCAGATTCAACACGGTATTGTTCGTCGTTACCTAATCGGCTCACAACACGTGGTTGGTCGTGGTTACACCAAAATAGTGCGCCCCACCCTTTGCCATTTAAGCCGGTTTGCCAATGGTTGAAGATCTGTTTCAGTTGGATGAAATCAAACGGCGCTTTCGTCCACTTATCACCATTCGGGTAATCAACTTTCAAGTGGTGGAAGTTGAACACCATCGACAGCTCTTTGCCATCTTGCGCTGAATACTGCTGACAATGCTCTAGCGTGGTGGAAGACATTTCACCCACCGTCACGCTGCCGTACTTTTGGAACACGGCTTCGCTGATCTCTTGAAGGTATTCATGCACGCGAGGACCATCCGTGTAGAAACGGCGACCATCACCAATATCGTCACTTGGGAAATCTTGCTGCTTGGAAATCAGGTTGATAACGTCAAGACGGAAACCATCGACACCTTTCTCTGCCCAGAAGCTGATGACTTCTTTCACTTCTTCACGCACTACCGGGTTTTCCCAGTTTAAGTCCGCTTGCTCTTTAGCAAAAAGGTGCAAATAGTACTGACCCGTTTTTTCATCCAGCGCCCAAGCGTTGCCACCAAACTTAGATTGCCAGTTGTTTGGCTCTGCGCTATCAACAGGATCTTTCCAGATGTAGTAATCACGGTAAGGGCTGTTTTTGTCACCCAGTGCCGATTGAAACCACTTGTGTTCTGTCGAAGTATGGTTGACCACGATATCCATGATGATTCGAATACCCAGTTGGTGAGCCTCAGCCAACAGGGTATCGAAATCTTGCATGGTGCCGAAATCTGGGTTGATCGCGTAGTAATCGGAAATGTCATAACCGTTGTCGATCATTGGCGATTGATAAACCGGCGTCAGCCAAATTGCATCCACACCAAGGTGTTTTAGATAATCCAGTTTAGAAATGATCCCTTTAATATCGCCCGTGCCTTTACTTCCACTGTCACAAAAGCTTTTTGGGTAAATTTGGTAGATGGTTGCGGTTTTCCACCAGCTCTCATCATGCTTGGTCATTGCCATTTCTAACGCTCACTTACCATTAAAAGGAAACTTAAAAATCTTTAAAAAATTGAGGAGATAAACGAGGCAGTTAAATCGCTGCCTCGGTTTGGATTACGCGTTAGCGGTTTCTAACTCGCCTTTCATTTGTGCGCGCTTATACAACACAAGCGTCAGTGCTACTGGAACCACAATCGCCACCAACATCGCCAGAGCAAATACGCCCCAGAACTGTGGTTGGATAGACAAGATGCCCGGCAAGCCGCCCACACCAATACCATTCGCCATCACACCTGCGCTGCCACAGATAGCAGCGGCAATCGCACTGCCGATCATCGCGCTCAGCATTGGGAACTTGTACTTTAAGTTGATGCCGTACATTGCAGGTTCTGTTACACCAAGATAAGCAGAGATAGCCGCAGGTACTGAGATATCACGTTCGCCATGTTTTTTGCTGATGATAATGATGCCGACTACCGCTGAAGCTTGAGCAATGTTTGATAGTGCAATCAATGGCCAGATTGGCGTACCGCCTAGCTCTTGCATCAGTTGAAGGTCAACCGCATTGGTAGTGTGATGAATACCCGTAATCACCAAAGGCGCGTATAGGAAGCCAAAGATGGTTGAACCAATCATCGCAAAGTCACCCGTCATGGCTGCTTTTGCTGCGAAAGCAACGCCGTCACCCAACATACGACCAAATGGACCAATGATAGAGTGCGCAAGAATCACAGACACAATGATAGAGACAAACGGCACGACCACTAGGTAAAGGTAAGACGGAATGATTCGCTTTAAATTGGTTTCTATGAATGCCAAGGCGACACCCGCTAACATGGCCGGAATCACTTGCGCTTGATACCCCACTTTCTCGATGGCGAATAAGCCAAAGTCCCACACTTCTGGCACTTGCTTACCAATCAGATAGGCGTTCATTAACTGTGGCGAAACCAGTGTCACACCTAATGTAATCCCCAAAATCGGAGTACCGCCAAGTTTTTTGACTGTTGACCAACACACGCCAACCGGTAAGAAGAAGAAAATCGCCTCACCAATTAGCCATAAGAAAGAGTGTACCGTTGCCCAAAACTGGCTGATTTCCGTTAGCGTTTGACCATCAAACATCTTGATGTCGCCAATCACGTTACGGAAGCCAAGAATCAGACCACCAGTGATGATCGCCGGTAACAATGGCACAAAGATTTCTGCAAGGTGAGAAATACCACGCTCAACAATGTTCATGTTTTGACGAGCTGCGTTTTTTGATTCGTCTTTGCTCGCTTCACTTTTACCCGTCAGCTCGATCAGTACTTTGTAAACCTCATCAACTTCAGTACCAATCACCACTTGGAACTGACCTGCGTTAGTAAAGCAGCCTTTTACCATAGGTAATGCGTCTAATTGTTCAATATCGGCTTTGTCAGTGTCATTCAACACGAAACGCAAGCGAGTTAAACAGTGGCTTACACTGGCAATATTGTCCGATCCCCCGACCAGTTCAATAAGACGCTGTACATCTTGACGCGCAATCTTACTCATAACTTTGTCCACCCTGTATTGGATACATTCAATTCATCATTTTATTTTTATAATGGGAACATTCCCATTTGATGATTTTTATATTGCCACTCCGCATTCAAAAACAAAATGGGAACAGTCCCATTAATTGAGAACGATCACAGTATAATTTTAGAGCAAACCATCGAAAGGAGGATTATTAACGAACTGGTTGCTGGGTAAAGTGCACCACAGACTCATCACCATTTAATTGATTAATCAGCATGTTAGCGGCCTTTTCACCTGCGAGAGAGTAACCGGGGTCCACACTGAAAACATTTGGAAAAAGGAAGGAAAGTAGCTCATTGCCACCCACACCAGTAACCACGACATCTTCACGCCCTCTTTCTTGCAGGCGCTTAATCACCCCAAGAGCAATGGTATCACTGGCACAAACGATGGCTTGCGTGTCGGATTGAAGGACTTGATCCACCAGATGATAAGCACTTTCATGGCTAAGCTTGCCGGTTTGAAAACAAGGTTCGATGCGATTTTTCTCACACCAAGATTGGTAAGTCTTCAGGCGAGCAAGCCCCGTCGTACGGTCTTCTGGATCAACGCCGATATAAGCAATGCGAGAAAGAGATTGTTGCTCTAGGTGTGACAACGCCATCTCAATAACGCCTTGGTTATCGTAATTAATAGAAGAGACGAGCTTGGTATCCATCGCGATCACGACAATGCGATTGCCCCACTCCGCTAACGCTTGCTCATCGCACCCAGTAAAACCAAACACGATAACACCATCGACATTACGGCGTTTAAGTACGTTTAAATGTTCGTTGGTCTTTTCACGATCGAACTGACTTTCCATGATCACCACGTCATACCCTGCTGAATACAAAGCATTAAGCATAGTGCCAACAGCACGGTTTTCTGAAGGGGAATCCAAACGAGATATAATCACCCCGATCACTTTCTGGCTGCCCCCACGCATAGACTGTGCAGACTTAGAAGGTACATAACCAGATTCACGAATGATTCTTTCTACCTTCTCTCGCGTTTGCGGTTTCACCTTAGGATCATTGGTTAACACACGGCTTATTGTCGATTTACCAACACCTGCCAATTTCGCGATATCAAGAATAGTGAGTTTTTTGCTCATAAGTGATCAAACTAAAAGTTGGATTTAAATAAAAGGGAAGCAGCGGCTTCCCTTATCTCAATCAGTAATGAAGATTACTTGTTTAGGTATGCAGGAACGTCTGCAATGCTGTCGAGAACAACCGTGGCAATCGCTTCGCCTTGTTCGGTAACTGGTTTACCAGTGCGAACCAAAATCTTAGTACCAACACCAGCCGCTTCAGCCGCCATCAAGTCTTCGGCTTTATCACCAATCATCACTGACTTAGCCATGTCGATTTTCAAAAAATCACGAGCAGAGATGAACATGCCTGGTTTTGGCTTGCGACAATCACAATCTTGTTTGTATTCGCCGATACCGTGTTCCGGATGGTGAGGACAGTAATAGATGCCATCAAACTCAACACCGTTGTCGGAAAAGTTCCAGTCCATCCATTGAGTCAAAGAAATGAAACGATCTTCGCTGAATTTACCACGTGCAATGCCTGATTGATTGGTCACAAGCACCAACAGGTAGCCTTTATCTTTCAGCGCTTTCGTCGCTTCAAAGACACCGTCAATGTACTCAAAATCATGTTCGTCATGAACGTAGCCATGGTCAACGTTGATCACGCCGTCACGATCGATAAAAACAGCAGGTTTGGCCAAAACGTATTTCTCTATTTACTCGGTTTCATCAGATTATTACATACCTTATAAGCACTCACACTATCTAATTGGTATGAGGAAGTGACAAAACAGTTGATTTGTCACCCGAGAATCGGTAAATCTTGAATATCCCTCTTTTATATCCCGTTCCGCCGAACATCTTCTTGCTTTATTTCCTAACAAAACATCCATACTTTTAGACGTCTAGACGTAAAAATATCTATTGACTTACTACTGCTTAACCCATAGCATCAACTGAGAATTGAGATAGAGTTCAAAATTTACTCCTGTTAAAAGCCGTTTTTAACAGCGAAGTTCCCAGTATCTCTGTGCAGGTTGAAACATGATAGAAATTAAAAACGTCAATAAAGTGTTCTACCAAGGCAGTAAGGAAATTCTTGCCCTTAAGGACATTAACTTAAATATCGCGAAGGGCACCATCTTTGGTGTTATCGGCTCATCGGGCGCGGGTAAAAGTACTCTGATCCGTTGCGTGAATATGCTGGAAGCCCCAACATCAGGCTCCATCATTGTTGATGGCGTAGACCTGACCAAACTCAACAAGAAACAACTGGGAGAAACCCGCCGCAACATCGGGATGATCTTCCAACACTTTAACCTGCTATCGTCTCGCACCGTTTTTGATAATGTCGCACTCCCTCTTGAGCTAGCAGGCAAAGACAAATCGCAAATCACAACAAAAGTGACTGAGTTGCTTAAACTGGTTGGCCTTTCTGACAAGCACGAAAGCTACCCAGCAAACCTAAGTGGCGGTCAAAAGCAGCGTGTGGCGATTGCACGTGCTCTGTCTTCTGATCCAAGTGTTTTGTTGTGTGACGAAGCGACCAGCGCACTCGACCCTGCAACGACGCAGTCAATCCTAGAACTTCTAAAAGAAATCAACCGCAAACTGGATATCACGATTCTGCTTATCACTCACGAAATGGAAGTGGTTAAGAGCATCTGTCACGAAGTGGCGATCATTGGTGATGGTGAACTTGTGGAAAAAGGCACCGTGGGTGAAATCTTCGCTCATCCGAAGACAGCACTGGCACACGAGTTCATTCGCTCTACTTTGGATCTTTCTATTCCAGAAGATTACCAAGCTCGCTTACAAACTACGCGCGTAGAAAACAGCTACCCGTTGGTTCGCCTGGAATTTACTGGTGCAACCGTGGATGCCCCTCTGATGACGCAAATCGCTCGTAAGTACAACATCGACGTAAGCATCCTAAGTTCCGATCTGGACTACGCTGGCGGCGTGAAGTTCGGCATGATGGTCGCAGAACTGTTTGGTAGCGAAGAAGATGATAACGCAGCAATTGAATTCCTGCGTGAGCACAACGTGAAAGTAGAGGTACTTGGCTATGTCCTTTAATACGATTTCTGAATGGCTGAGCTTAAACAGCAACCTACTTTTGGGCGCAACGTGGGAAACCTTTTACATGGTGGCAGTTGCTGGCATCGTTGGTTTCGCGGTTGGCATCCCTCTTGGTGTAATTCTGCACACCACTAAAAAAGGTGGCTTGCTTGAAAACACCAAGCTAAATGGCGTTCTTGGCGCGATAGTCAACATTGGCCGTTCAGTGCCTTTCCTAGTATTGATGGTTGCGATTATTCCAGTAACCAAGCTGCTTGTCGGTACGTTTATTGGTACAACGGCAGCGATTGTTCCACTCACGATTGGTGCAATCCCATTTGTGGCACGTCTGATCGAGGGTGCTTTACTGGAAGTACCGACAGGCCTAGTGGAAGCAGCTCAGTCTATGGGCGCAACCCCAACTCAAATCATCACAAAAGTTCTGCTTCCTGAAGCAATGCCGACTATTGTTAACTCAGTGACCATTACCCTAGTAACACTAGTAAGCTATTCAGCAATGGCGGGGACGGTAGGCGGCGGCGGTCTTGGTGACGTAGCCATCCGTTATGGCTTCCACCGTTATGATGTCGTTATCATGGCCGTGACTGTCGTGATGCTAATTGTGCTAGTACAAATTATTCAGTCTATCGGTGATGCAATCGTACGCCGTGTAGACCACAGATAAGAATTGAAAATACCAATTATAAGGAGATAAAGATGAAATTTAGCCTTAAGAGTCTTTTGACTGTAGCCACTGCCGCTTCTGCACTTGTTCTAGCAGGTTGTGGTGATAAAGAAGTCGACGCAAACAAAGTAAAAGTTGGCGTAATGGCGGGTGCAGAGGCTCAAGTTGCTGAAGTAGCAGCAAAAGTTGCGAAAGAGAAATACAACTTGGATGTTGAGTTGGTGACGTTCACTGATTACGTTACACCAAACGCTGCGCTAGATGATGGCTCAATCGACGCAAACGCGTTCCAACACAAGCCATACCTAGACCAGCAAGTAACTGACCGTGGCTACAAGCTAGTAACGGCTGGTAACTCTTTCGTATACCCAATTGCGGGTTACTCTAAGCAAGTTAAATCGGTTGATGAGATCGAAGATGGCGCTCGTATCGCGGTACCAAACGATCCAACAAACCTTGGTCGTTCTCTTCTACTTCTTGAGCAACAAGGTCTGATCGAACTGCGTGATGGCGTTGGTCTACAAGCAACAGTACGTGACATCGTTGGTAACCCGAAAAACATCACTATCGTGGAGCTAGATGCAGCACAACTTCCACGTTCTCTTGATGACGTAGCGATTTCTATCATCAACACGACTTACGCAAGCTCAATCGACCTAACACCTGAGCGTGACGGTATCTTCGTAGAAGACAAAGAGTCTCCATACGTAAACCTAATCGTTGCTCGTGAAGACAACGTGCAAGCAGCTAACGTACAAAACTTCGTGAAAGCATACCAAACTGATGAAGTTTACGAAGCAGCGAAAGACATCTTCAAAGGTGGCGTTGTTAAAGGTTGGTAATCCCCTCTTTCTACAACACTTGAAACTTAAAAAGGGCGCTCATCGGAGCGCCCTTTTTGCATTTGTTTTCATTGCGGTTTTATATCGTTAAAACAGCTGAATTTCGTCTTGCTCAACCTTCTTTTTCACCTGTTCTGAGTGCGTATCTACTTGAGGATGTTTAAACACATAAGGTGCCAAAAACGCAGTGAAAGGGATAGTAAGCACAATGCCCACACTGCCCGCTAACGCATTCACCACTGCAAGTCCCACCAGCGGCATATTCATAAATTGGCTCGCTGGCATGTTAAGCCCCCACACCATCATGATGGTCGTCAATGAGCCGCCAGCAAACGCCAAGATCAAGGTGTTAGTCATGGTTCCCATGATGTCTCGACCAATGTTCATCGACGCTCTAACCAACTGCTTTGGCTTGAGTTTCGGATCAGTTTGTTGCAGCTCCGCGTACGCCGATGCAATCGAAATCGCAACGTCCATAACAGCGCCAAGCGCAGCAACGACAATCGTCACGAACATCAACCAGCGAATGCCCATCTTCACCGACGTTAGGTAAATCACGTCTTCGCCTTTGTCGAGGTAAATGCCCGACAAGTGCGCCATTTCACCAAACCACTGCGCCATTACACCTGCGGCGATCACGCCCAATAACGTGCCGCCCATGGCACATAAACTCTTACGGTTATAGCCAGAAACGAGAATAAAGCTGACCACAATGATCACCACCATCAATAAGATGCTGACCAACATCGGATTCCAACCCGAAAAAATACTCGGCACCAACACGCCAACGATCAAGGCAGCAGTGAAATAAAGAGCAACCATTGAGTTGATGCCCTCTTTCTTGCCAAAGCTCAGCAGCAGCGCGCAAAAAAGCGCAAGCATCAGGTAAATCGCGCCTGATCGTTTGTGGTTATACGCCCAATAGACGGTGCCATTGGTGGTTTCACGAATCATCATGATGAAGGTATCGCCTTCACTGACATACACGTTGTGCTGGCGACTAAGAGGATTGGTGACTTCCACCTCTAAACCTTCACTCTCTCCCTCAAGGATTTTTGCCATGAAGACTTGCTTACCTGTCATCACATCCGGCACGAGCGGATCTGGCGCAACATGGTTTGAGATCGAACGCGTGACGGTCGCTTCAACAAACTCTTGTTGCTGACGAGATTTAGGACGGAAATCTTCACTCCACGAAGAAGAAAACTGGAAGATAAGCGTGGAGATAAGGGTAATCAGTAGGGTGAAACCCCATCGGTTATAGATTCTTTTAATCATGAAGCACTCTTCTACATCACTCACTCAAACGAGCTTTGCCTCTGGTGAGTAAAATTAGGCGCGGTAAAGATTACCGCGCCCACATGCAGGATTAATGAGTTGGGTTACAACCTGCGACTTTCTCATCAAGGGTCGCCGCGTCTTTGTTAGGGTTAACAAAGTAGCTAGACGAATCATTGATGTTCACAGACTTAACAATCGCTGGGTATTTCGGGTTTTCCAAGTCAATCGAGACACAGATTTCCATGTTCTTCAATTGATCCCAAAGCGCTTTGCCTTCGCCCTCACGCAGTGTCGTGATATCACCGCTTGGTAGGTATTGAGTGAATGACCAGTTACCAACGCTGCCACTGAAATCTGCCACGTTGATACCTTTGTTCTCTTCAACATACGCCGTCAGCATGTCGCGAATTGCGTAAACTTGTTCATTCACTGAGTCATAGAACACATCGTCTTTGCTCGCCCAACCAAACTTCTGGATTTGCGAACCAAAGCGGTAGCTGTTCATCGCCACTTTGTAAGTCGCATTTGGATCGAACTGCTCGCCACCAATGCTGGTGATATTCACGCGGCTACCTTCATTCGTTACGGCGTTGTTTTCATCCAACTCTAGCGACGGTTTGCTTAGATCCACAGTGAACTCGATGTCACCATCAAATTGGTCGTATAGGTAAGCTGGCGCGCCTTTCTTAAACGACACCGTAATGTCACCCGGTTGATACTGGTTGAAGTAAGAGTATGACCACTCAATGAAGCGTTTTAGGTTTGCACCTGTCATCTCAACACCAAGCAAGGTGTTGTCGTACTTGTACAAGTTGGTCGATTTACCTTTGGTGTACACTTCACCATCGATCAGGTTAGATTGATCAGAGAACAACGACGCAGCAGACACAACCGCACCATTACCTTCACCGACAGCATCTTCGATTTTCTGCATTTGGATTTGGTTAATCACGTCCATCAACGGTGTATCAACGACTTTCGCAAGGTGAATCGTCGAGTACAGACGCTCTGCGGTGTAGTTGTAATCCGTCGCTGTCGCTTCATCTGGGAAGCCAGTTGCACTTGGTGTGAAGTCACCCGTTACACGACCAAGCTCACGAGTTGCGTCTTCAACCGAGATATCATGCACGTATTGGAATTTCGCTTGCAGCGCTTGCTCTTGTTCCACTTTCTTCGTACCGATGTTGGTCAATGTGGTGTCTTCCATCGTCCACTTGCCATCAACTTTCTTCAGTTGAATCTCAGCTTTCGCAAGGTAAGCACCCCACTTGCCCGGCTCAATGATTTTGACGCTTTGCACGCGGTTGTCTTGGTTGTATTCACCAGACTTGGTTTTGTCTTCAATCAACGTATTTTCACCGCCGATTTCTGATGTTGATTTACTGATTGGGGTAACCGTGCCATCAGCATTCACTTGCTCGATGTAGTTCGCGTGTTCGTGACCCGCTAAGATGACATCGAATTTATCCGCCATTGCTGACGCGATTTCGTAAACACCCACACCACCATCTTCTTGGCGACCAAGGTGAAGTGCACCAACAATCACGTCTGGATTGTATTTAGACACCAGTTGGTCAACCGCTTCTTTGGTTGCATCTAATTCGTTCTCAAACTTCAAACCCTTGAAGTGATCCGGCGCAGACGCTTCCCAGTTCGGCACGTTCGACGGCGTTAGACCAACGATCGCCACTTTCACACCTTCCACTTCAAACATTTGGAACGCGCGAATGTAGTTCACATCGTTGCTTTCCCATTTGATGTTTGAAGACAGTACCGCACCATTAAAATGATCGAGGTTGCGATCGACAAACGAACGCTCAAAGTTGAATTCATGGTTGCCAGGTACCCAAACATCAAAACCAAGAGAGTTCATACTCTCGACTACTGGGTGAGTTGGATCATCGTTGAATAGCTGCGCGGAGTTGCCCTGAACCGTATCACCGATATCAATCAGGATCATATTTGGGTGCGCCGCTTTTTGGTCAGCAAGCAGAGTCGCAATTCGCGTAATACCAGCGTCGTCATCTTCCGCATTCAATGCATAGTCAAAACCGAATAAACGACCATGTAGGTCAGATGTCGCCGCAATAGCGATGGTGACTTCATCCTCTTGTGTCGCTTCACCTTTCACAACCACATCAGGCGTGTTAGTCAGTGTTTTGCCTTCTGCGACTACAGGGCTGTAGTCCGATGGAACTTCTACGTATTTCGTATCGTCGTCATTACAGCCAGCCATCAGGCCGACAACAGCAATACAGACGAGGCTTCGTTTAAAAAATGTCATCACAATTCCTTCCAGATTATTTTTTTATATATATTTTCGGAAGGGGCCCTCTTCCCAAAACCTTAAAAAGGATATGGATGTTATTTTAATTTTTTGAGAAGCAAACGTTTCAATGCTTATAAAGCATGCAACTAAGTTACATTTTTCTTTGAATATGAACAAAGATCACAATCAAGGGGATGAGAGGAATGGTCAGTGAAAATGCTTTTTGAATCAATATATTGATAAAATCAATAATAGATAATTTTACTGATCAGGTTTGATTCATTTATATCGATAGAAAAAAGCTGGCATAGACGCCAGCTTTAAAAAAATAGACTACTTGATGTGGTCCCAAGAGATGTTGGAGACAATTCGGCAATCGTCACACTTAAAGTAGAAAATGTCGTGCAGCGGTTCGTCGAGTAACCAGTCACCACCACATTTTGGACACTTGCGCGCTTTTTCCGCTTCAAGTGACTCACCACCGACGCGGTATTGGTAGTAGTACGTTGGAATCTTGGTGATGTATTCAATACGGCCACGCAAATCCCAACCACGGCGGAACAACACACTGTCTGAGTCGCAAATTTCATGCAGCGCAGCGTGTTCAGCGCGGCAGCCACCCGCCATTTGGATTTCATCACACGCTTGCCATTCGGTTTGCCATTTCACCACCGCTTTATGGTCACCATTCAGTGTTGCCCCATTACGGTAAAGTGGAATTGGCAACAGCGTCTCACCACTGCGCAGTGGAGAGCAGGTATGCACGTAAGTGGTGTAAAGTACTTGCCAACTTGGAGTCTCTTCTTCAGCCGCTTCTTCTGAATTCAAATCACGACCCAACATGCGCATTTTCGGCGCAAGCAACGATGCTTCCGACAAACGATTCATGCACACTTTGACGAAATCAGAATGGTAGCGAGGATGCAAACTGTCTTGCTCTGGGCAAACGACGCGAACATAAAACTCGCCATCACCCATTACGATAGGAAATTCACGACCCAGAACTTGTCCGTTGTAACGCAGTGCGTCCATCAGACCATTAATCGCTTTATCTACGGCGCTTACGGTAGTGTTATCAAAACACTCAAACTGCAACTCAACAACGTACATGCTTACACCGCTGCCTCAAGTTTGCTTAGAAACTCAGTCAGTGTTTCAGCCAATACGTCACGTTTATCAGAACCCAAGCGCTCAAGAATCACATTGCCCGTTAAGTTACAGATTGAAATCACATCCAGCTCGGCATCAGTCGCTGCAATAAATACCGTCGGCTTTAGTTTTAGACGACGCTGAGTCACCAGGTGACCAAGAATGTTCTCTTGCAGACGAGTAAAGTCATCGTCACTCCAAACTTGCAGCAGTGTCAGTTCATTGCCTTGCCAAGTCGCGTCCATATCAGCACTGTATTGCGAACCATAGAAAAGCTTAATGTCTTCATGCAACGTCAATTCAATTGCATTCTCAACGTTGGTGAAGTCTGCCATCTCTTCACGTGGAACTGATTTCCACAAAACGACCTCATCGCGTTTCTCTTCTACACATGGAGAAACAAGATCAGCAAGCTCTTCACTGCGTGGCAGTTCGTTGTGTTTGCCTTGCCAAGCTTGTTGGTAGCGCAGGCTAAAGTCCTGTAGAGCCTGAGGAACGGTTTGGGTCATGAAGGTCTCCTGGTTTGTTTTTATCAGGTTGCGGTATCTGCCGGATGGCAATTAATCAGCGGATTCAGTAAAATTCTCGCCATTCTAATCGAAAACGACCACAAAGTATGAGCAAATATTCTGACGCTAAAGAGCTTGCTGGCCTGACTCTGGGTAAAAAGACCGAGTACGCAAACCAATACGACGCGAGCTTGCTGCAACCTGTTCCTCGCAGCTTAAACCGTGACGACCTTGAACTTGGCGACAGCCTACCGTTTATGGGCCACGACATTTGGACGCTGTACGAGCTATCTTGGCTCAACAGCAAAGGCTTGCCTCAAGTTGCGGTTGGCGAAGTGTACATTCCAGCAACTAGCGCAAACTTGATTGAGTCAAAGTCGTTCAAACTCTACTTAAACAGCTACAACCAAACGCGTTTCGCTACTTGGGAAGAAGTGACTGAACGTTTGACGCAAGACCTATCGGCATGCGCAGGTGAGCAAGTACTTGTGGAAGTAAACCCAGTAACTCATTACACCAACCAACCTATCGTGACGATGGAAGGCGAGTGTATTGACGCTCAAGACATCGAAATCACCAGCTACGATTTTGATGCTGCACTGCTTGAAGGAGCTGCTGGTGATGAGCAAGTAGAAGAAATTCTTCACAGCCATCTACTAAAATCGAACTGTTTGATCACCAACCAGCCAGACTGGGGCAGCGTAGAAATTCGCTACCAAGGCGCCAAGCTTGATCGTGAGAAGTTGCTTCGTTACCTCGTTTCATTCCGTGAGCACAACGAGTTCCACGAGCAATGTGTTGAGCGCATTTTCACTGACTTGATGAAGTACTGCCAGCCAACGAAACTGACGGTATTTGCACGTTACACACGTCGTGGTGGTTTGGATATCAACCCTTACCGTTCAACGGAACAAGACAAGCCCACGCACAATAACCGCATGGCGCGTCAGTAATCTGAGTTGAGAATCAAAAGTGCTTGAGTTCCACACTCAAAAACTAATTGCTTAAATACTCAAAAACGCTCAGCTATCTGTTGGATTGCTGGGCGTTTTTCTCTACTATTGTTTATTCAAAAATACATAATTTACGACACAGTTCGAGGGAACGAAAAGGATGTTTTGGGACAGTTCGCGTCTATTTAGGCTGATTGGCTTTCTTTGCTTATTACTAGCACAGCCACTTCACGCGACCATTTTATCTTCCGCTTTACTTAATGAAGCTCAACAACTTGCTGAGATTGAGCCTTCACAAGCCAAACAAGCGGCCAAAAACTACCTATTGCAACGCGAGCTGACAGAGCGTCAAGAGAACGGAAGCCCGTCTGCTATGTCTCGTGAAGAGACCGATCGCAGTATCCGCACGCCAAGCAGTACCATCGAAGCACACAAGATCATTGCCCAAGCCGATTACACCATGGGGAACATTCGTTCTGCGATCAATAACCTTGATGAAGCCGAACGTCTTGCCAAAGAATACCAATTGCCATACATGAATCTGGACGTGCAGCTAATGCGCAACCAAATGATTTGGATGTATGACAAAAACTACGCAGCCGCAGAAGAAAAACTCGATCAAATCGAAAAACAGATTGAAGACGCCAATCCTGTATTGCAACGCACCGACAGCGTGCATTATCGCTTGGTGATGCAGCGTGCGCTACTGGCAGCAAACAGTGGTGATAGCGTTAACGCCGACCGTTTATACGCACAAGCTAAAACCATGCTGAAAGATAACCGCTCGGACCTGATTTTAATTGATTACCACACCGCCGTAGGCGAATTTTATCTCAATGATAAAAAGTACAACCTCGCCCTTTCTGAACTGCTGTACGGCTATTGGCAGTCAATCGAGAGCGACAGCGGTGCACGCTTAGCAAAAGTAAATCGTTTATTGGCGCGCCTGTTTCAAGAACGCCGCGTGTATGACAAAGCGATCGAGTACCTCTCTCAGGCCGCAGACTTTTACGATAGCTACCCAAGCTCACCGATTTTGGCCGACGTGCTAGAGCAAATGGGTGACATCTATTTCTACCAAGGCAAATTTAATCTGGCTTTAGTGCACTACTTCAACGTACTGGACCATGACAGCACCAGTAAAAATATCAACCGCATCATTAAGATTCGTCTGAGCCTAGCTGCCACTTACCTGCAGCTCTACAACTATGCATTAGCAGAGCAGTACCTTGACCGCTCTATGGATTTGCTTGCATACGCAGACCTACCACAACTAGAAGCGAAAGCGGCATTACTGCAATCGGGATTGGCTTACCACCAAAATGAAAGTAAAAATGTCATAAATAATGCGAAAAAAGCACTCGACCTGATCGAGAAGGCACCGGACGATACTGGCTTTATCAAACAGCAGTCTTACCGCCTACTGGGCTTGGGGTATGAGCAAGCAGGCGAATACCAACTGTCGTTACAAGCCTACAAAAAGTACACCAGTCTTGTGCGACTAGAGCAAAAGCAACTTAACCAAATCAGTGAGGATGCCTTTCGCCAGCAAAAAGAGTTTGCCGAACAAAGCATTCATTATGTCGGCCAAGCAGACAAGCTTGCACAAGTTGAGATGGAACATCGCAAGTTCCAAAAGATTTCATTCGCCCTGTTCATTACTGTCCTGGTGATGTTCTTATTCATCATGCGTCGTGGTGTGATCATGCAGCGTCAAACATCACAAATCGACAAGCTACGTAATGATCTCTTCACCCACTCGCGTTCGCGTCTACGTAACTTACGTATGTTGAACGTGAAACTGTCGCGTTCGTTGAAGAAATCGAGCGATACGTTTGAACAATGGCAAATGGGCGAGCTGATCCACGAGCCCCTCAACGACCGCCTACGCTTTGTGATGATCGACTTACCATTCTTACGAAGTATGTACGTACAACACGGCTACAAAGCTGGTTTGGAACTAGAGCGGGCTTTTGGTGAGTTCTTGGCAGAACGTATCCAGAAACCAACACGTTTGTACCACTTCTCAGATGCAAACTTACTGTACATCGAACCCAATGCTGATCGCGATGCTTCTGCGGAAGCCACATTCAACAAATTCCAAAGTTGGGTAGATGAGTTTGCGGCCAAACACCATGTGAATCGCACGATTCGTATGGGTATCAGTGATTACCCATTCTTGCCACGTGCCTACACCGCCATTAATGATGAAGAACTGCTCGACTTATTATTGCTCGCTACGCACATTGCCCGTGAGGTCAGCTTAAAAGATAAACACAGCCATTGGGTGTTCTTGAAGGCGATTGATAACGCGCCCGCCGCAAGCTTTGCAACCGGTAACATAAGAACCGCTTGCCAACATGCCATCAACCAAGGGCTAATAAAGATTCATTCTTCGTACAAGAATGAGGACGACATCAAAAAAATATTAAAAAACGGATAATTAACCAACGGTTGAGCATAATCAGTGATGACGCTATAAAGTTTTTTGTTATTATCAAATAATCGTCAGTAGTACATGGACTTAACCGTAGTCACTTCATGGGAATCTTGGAATCCGATATTCAGTCGCAGCTTCATCAGCTGAGTTGTCAACTTGACCAACTCAGGCTGACTCATCGTGATACTTCGCTCAAATTTAAACGTGAGCAGCAAGTTCTGAAGCGAGTTGTGGCATCATTGTCTTCTGCTTGTCAGGGTTCAAACTCTCAAGTAACCAACTACCTGCTCGAAATTCAGCAAGAACTCGAACATCAAAAAGATGTCAGCGCGCTGATCCCTCGTTTAGCAGTGCTAGAAAGAATGCTCAAACAGCAGTCTAAGGCGATGGAAAAACAAAACGGCTATCTCGACGAACAAATCAAACACAGTGGTGAGACGCTTCAGCGCATCACAGGTTTGCCTGCGCAGCTAAAACGCGAACTGCGAAATCTCATGAGCTTTTCTGAAGTTCATGCGGGTAAAAAAGTTGACCAAGCAACCAAGCTACTGAGCATTTATGAGCGTGCGCTCAAGATCATCACATCCAACTCACGCCTTAACCTTGGCGAGCTAGAAAACGGGCCAGATAAATCACAACTGGAATGTTTAGCCAGCGACCTCCAGCACACGATTACCGAGCTCGACTTTGAAGGCGAATCGGGTGATCAATTGTTGGATATCCGTGCCAAACTACTTTTGGGTGTGAACGCTGAGTCACTGATTGAGCTGACGTTAAATACGCTTAAACTGGTCGTCGAAGCCACTAAGTACGAGCGTAAATCATCAGAACAGTTCCTAGAGCAACTCAATACTTCGCTTTCAAGCAATCTGAAAACTGTTCATCAGAACGTCGATCAGCATCAAACCTACTTCGAACATCGCCAAGAATTGAATTCAGAGATGACTACCTTGGTGGAACGCAGCCAAGAATCTCTGGAACATGCACAAGATCTCGAAGAGTTGAAAGGTGAAGTATCACCATTGCTGGCCAAGATGGCCTCTTTGACTGAGCGCTTAAGAATGACCGAAGAGCGCGAACAAGCCCTTCAAGAACGCTTAAGCTACAGCAAAAACCAGCTTGAAGCCGTCTTTGAATCAACGCAAGATTATCGTCGTCGCTTGGAAGATCAAGCACAGCGCATGCTGCTAGACCCATTGACCAAGGTATATAACCGCGCGGCTTTTAATGATCGTTTAGAGTTAGAATATCGTCGTTGGATTCGCTCACAACAAAACCTTCGTGTTGTACTGTTTGATGTCGATAACTTCAAAGCCGTTAACGACAGCTATGGCTACACCGCTGGCGACAAAGCATTGAAGATTATTGCTCGCACCATGAACAAGCGCATCGCCGATACCGAAACCGTCGCTCGATTTGGCGGTGAAGAGTTCATCATGCTTATCCCCGAGCAATCAGAAGAATACACGCTTGAATTGATGAAGCACATTCAGCGTGATATCAGTAAATTGCCATTCAAGTTCCGCGAACAAAACATCATGATTACGCTGACGGCGGTTTCCACTTCCTTCAAAGAAGCAGACAACCCTGAGTACGTCTTAGATCGTCTTGGTAACATGCTAAGAGATGCCAAGCTGCGTGGTAACAGTCAGGTGAACTGGAACTGAAAAGCGTTCAAAAAACAACCAAACGAACGCTTTTTACGTGCTGTTTTGTCATATTGCCTCAAATTTTCAACGAGTTATCACGTTTCTCCCTTATCAGTCTGCTAAGCTGTTTAAACGCTTTAAAACAAAGTCCGCCAACCACTGAGTAAAACGATACGTATAAACTGACAGGTGAGTTGGTTTCTTCCCTCAAAAGAATGCATTAGCAAGGAGGCCTTATGATTACCCATATAAGCCCCGCAGGTAGCATGGATTTGCTATCCCAACTGGAAGTTGAACGTCTTAAGAAAACCGCATCGAGTGAGTTATACCAACTCTATCGTAACTGCACGCTCGCGGTCCTCAACTCCGGCAGCCACACCGATAACTCAAAAGAGCTATTAGACAAATACCTTTCATTCGATGTGAACGTGGTTAGACGTGAGCGCGGCATCAAGCTTGAATTGGCGAATCCGCCTGAGCATGCATTTGTCGATGGCGAAATCATTAAAGGTATTCAAGAGCATCTATTCTCTGTTCTACGTGACATCGTGTACGTGAACATGCATTTGGCGGACAACCAACGCCTTAATCTCACCAATGCTACGCACATTACCAACCTTGTATTTGGCATTCTGCGCAATGCGGGCGCCCTAACTCCGGGCATCGAGCCAAATCTTGTCGTGTGTTGGGGTGGCCACTCAATCAATGCAACCGAATACCAATACACTCGCGAAGTAGGTAACGAGCTTGGCCTTCGTGAGCTGAACATCTGTACAGGCTGTGGCCCTGGTGCAATGGAAGGACCAATGAAAGGGGCAGCGATTGGTCACGCCAAACAGCGTTACACTGAGCAGCGCTACCTTGGTTTGACAGAGCCTTCAATCATTGCTGCAGAGCCACCAAACCCTATCGTGAATGAACTGGTGATCATGCCAGACATCGAGAAGCGTCTCGAAGCCTTTGTACGTATGGCGCACGGCATAGTGATCTTCCCTGGTGGTCCGGGTACGGCAGAAGAGTTGCTGTACATCTTGGGCATCATGATGCACCCAGATAACGCCGACCAACCAATGCCAATCGTGCTAACGGGTCCAAAAGAAAGCGAAGCTTACTTCCGCTCAATCGATGCTTTCATTGCAGATACGCTGGGTGAAGAAGGCCAGAAACACTATCAAATCGTTATTGATGATCCGGCCGAAGTCGCTCGTATCATGAAGCGTTCGATGGAAGATGTTCGTCAACACCGCAAAGAAAAAGGCGATGCCTACAGCTTTAACTGGTCAATGAAGATCGAACCAGAATTCCAATTGCCTTTTGAGCCAACTCACGATGCGATGGCAAGCCTAGATTTGCACTTGAATCAACAACCACAGGTACTGGCTGCGAGCTTGCGTCAGGCTTTCTCTGGCATTGTTGCGGGTAACGTAAAAGCAGAAGGCATTCAAGAAATCGAACGTCATGGTCCATTTACCATCAACGGCGATCCCGTGCTAATGAAGAAGCTGGATAAGTTACTGAAAGACTTTGTTGAACAACACCGCATGAAACTACCAGGCGGAACGGCCTATGAGCCATGTTACCGAATTGCCCATCAGGAAAATGGTGGTCGATAGATAACTCAGCTTTGGTTACACTAGGGGCATTACGCCCCTTTTTTATTGCTAAGTCATTATGTCTATTCATCTTGTTATTATTGATGCCCTAAACCTGATTCGTCGCGTGCACTCTGCACAACCCGATCCGACCGACATAGCAAGAACTATCACGACGACAGGACGAACGCTAACTCGCATCCTTTCTGAAGCTCAACCTACGCACATCATCGCGGTGTTTGATCATCATGAACAAGATAGAGGCTGGCGCGCTGAAATTCTTCCGAACTACAAGCAAAATCGTAAGCCTATGCCAGAGCCGCTAATGCAGGGATTGGATGCCATCCAACAAGCTTGGTGGGAAGAAGGCATTGATTCACTATTGTCTGAAGGCGATGAGGCCGATGATTTAGTCGCAACACTGGCAACTAAAGTGGCGAGCCACGGCGAAAAGGTCACGATTGTCTCGACCGATAAAGGCTACTGCCAACTGCTCTCCCCGACTCTTCAGATCCGAGATTACTTCCAACACCGTTGGCTAGATGAACCGTTTATCGAAAAAGAGTTTGGCGTAAAACCATCTCAGCTCGCGGATTATTGGGGTTTGACAGGAATCAGCTCAAGCCAAGTTCCGGGTATTCCGGGTGTTGGCCCTAAAGCAGCCAAAGAGATCTTAACTCAATTCGAAGACATTGAAGCCGCTTACGCTAGCGAAGAACTGGTACCGAAATATCGTAAGAAGTTTGATGAACATATTGAGTCGGCACGCTTATGTAAACGCGTCGCAGCACTTAAATGCGATATTGAACTAGGTTTCAACCTACAAGACATTCGCTTTACCGGACCAAACAAAGCGGAATAGCAATCGACTTCAAACACTAAAAAAGCGCCTATTACAGGCGCTTTTTTGCTTCTACTCTATCGCATATCAACGCGTAGATTAATGCGGAGAAATGTTCGATAGGCACTGAATGTGAATCGTGATTTCTTCACGGTCGTGGTACAGGTGCTTAGCTTGCAGTTTGAACTTCACCTTGTTCTCAATCAGGAACATTTTTAGGTTTTCCAAATCTTGCAGTACTTCGTCGTAGCGACCTTTCATTGGCAGTTTCAGGTTGAAGATGGCTTCTTTTGCCCAACCTTTCAGTAACCACTGTCCCATCAAGTGAGCAACGCGTGCTGGCTTCTCAATCATGTCACATACAATCCAAGTCACGTTCTTGCGGTCTGGTTCAAACTTAAAGCCATCCACCATGTGGTGCTTAATTTGTCCCGTTTCCATTAGACTGTCTGCCATCATGCCGTTATCGACACAGTGAACGAACATCGAACGCTTCACCAATTGGTAAGTCCAACCGCCTGGACACGCACCGAGATCTACGCCCCACATGCCTGGTGCTAAACGCTCATCCCACTCTTCGCGAGGAATAAACACGTGGAACGCTTCTTCTAGCTTCAAAGTAGAACGACTTGGTGCATCTGCAGGGAACTTCAAACGAGGAATGCCCATGAAGAACTGAGAGTTGTTACCTGGGTAAGAGTAACCTACGTAACAATGACCAGGAGCCACAAAGCAAATATGCAACACAGGCTTCTTCGCATTGTCTTTGTTCCACATCAGACCTTTACCACGCATCGCTTGACGCATTGGTACCGTGAACTTACGGCAGAACTTCAATAGCTCTTTCGCTTCGTTGGTGTCTGGGGTTTCAATACGTAGATCACCACAACGTGGGAATTCTTCCATTTCAGACAGTTCAGCAAGAATTGGACTGATACGGTCTTCGCTTGGCAGAGCTTCAAATTCAGCAGCAACGGCAAACATTTGGCGAGCAAAAATCAATGCGCTGAAATCTAGACCTTTCGCTAGCTTATCTGCGTCTCCATCTTGGTAACACTCGAAGACAACATAACCTGAATTTTTCTTCACACGAGGGAAGCCATACACTTCAAGTTTTGTTGCTTTGTCCTGAATTTCACCAGCACACTCTTTCTCAAAGCCAGAACGGCAATAGAGCATTAGTTGTTTCACTTGGAGACCTCTTTGATATTAAACGCAGCAAAAAAGAACAAACACCAACCGATCATGAACAAGAATCCTCCCATAGGGGTGATTGGTCCAAACCACTTGATACCTGTCAGCGCCAGCGCGTAAAGACTGCCGCTAAAACAAAAGATGCCGATGATAAAGCAAATCGCCGCGATGAAAAAATACTTTTGTGCTTTTTGCCCCAAATTTAGTACGAGCAAAATGGCACAAAGCGCGATAGCCAAAGTATGGATGAATTGGTACAAAACACCGGTCTCAAACACACCGAGTAAATAAGGCGAGAGCGTTGCTTTTAAACCATGAGCAGCAAACGCTCCTAGCGCAACAGAAGTTAAACCAGAAAGTCCTGTAAAAGAAAGTAACCACTTACTTTTCATTGGATACCTCTTTAATAAATGTCGCTAATTGCTCTACCGTCAAGGCAATATTGCCTTCTTCCGTAAAGCCGGAACGTTTACGAGGCTTGAATCCATGGTCGCCATCGGGCAAGAAACTCACCGTTACTTGGTCAGAAAGAGCAAAGCCATCGAATTCTTCTCGCTTGCCAAAGGTATCTCGCTCCCCTTGTAAAATAAGCGTCGGCTTATTGATCGTCGCGAGATGCTCACCTTTGTACTTTTCAGGTTTGCCTGGCGGATGGAACGGAAAGCCCAGACACGCAACGCCTGCTACTAGGGTATTGTCTGCAAGCAGGCTCGACATACGGCCACCCATCGATTTACCACCAATGACAATAGGCTGTGAAGTAAAGTGAGTGATCACTTCTTCATATGCTTCCAGTAACTTTGGCGCACGATCTGGCGGACGTTTTTTACCATCTTCTGCTCGCTTAACCATATAAGGGAAATTAAAACGCACCACACGAATACCTTGCTCAACTAATCCTTTGGCTACGGCAATCATGAAGTCATGCTCCATACCGGCACCTGCGCCGTGAGCAAAAATAAACAGTGGTCCGTACTCAGGTCCTTCAGCTATCCAATGGCTCATCTAGTACTTCCTCTTGTTCTTTTCGTGCGGTCGCCAACATCCAATCCCTGAACGTCGCGATACGTCCCATATCCGCTTGTTGTTCGTGACACACCACGTAGAAGGCATTCTTAGAAACCAGCACCTCATCAAATGGTGCAATCAAGCGTCCTGCTTCCATTTCAGGTTTAGCGAGTACGTTGTTTCCTAGTGCAACACCTTGCCCATGCGCCGCCGCCTGCAACACCATGGTTGAGTGGCTGAAGATTGGACCATGGTTTACGTTGATACCTTCGATATTTTGTTGGCGAGCAAACTGCTTCCAATCTTTACGAGAAGTATCGTGTAACAAGGTGTGTAATTTAAGGTCACTTAGAGATTCTAATGGTTTGTTACCTAAAAGTAACGATGGTGAACAAAGTGGGATCAAAAACTCTTGGTAGAGTTTATCGGCACGCAAACCAGGCCAATTTCCACGACCATAATAGATAGCTACATCAACATCATCAGTCAGTGAACCTTCATCCATATCCACCGCTTTAATGCGCACATCAATGTCTGGTTCTTGCGCGTTAAAATCGGCTAAACGAGGCACTAGCCATTGGATGGCAAAACTTGGTGGCAAACTGATGGTTAACGCACCTTTTTCACTACGTTCCAATACCTTATCGGTAGCTTCAGCAATGGAAGTGAAGATATCTTTAATGTCTAAAAAGTAACTTTGCCCTTCTTCCGTCAGTAATAACGAACGATTACGACGACGGAAAAGCTTCAGCGATAAGAACTCTTCTAACGCTTTAATTTGATGACTCACTGCGGCTTGAGTAACAAACAACTCTTCAGCAGCACGGGTAAAACTAAGATGGCGAGCAGCCGCTTCAAAAACGCGAAGCGAATTTAACGGAGGCAATCTGCGAGACATTATGGGACCTCAAGTAGGATTAGTTTTTTTAATCTGAAACATTATAAAATGTCCGTTGCCGAACAGCCAGATAAATTCTATATTTCATCCCGCAACACGAGCCTGAACGGCTTGATTCCATTTGTGAATCAATTGGCTTCGTTGTTGCGATGTTGTGTTTGCAAACTCGTATTTCGAGTTCGGTAGAATTCTACCATGATGTTTTGTCCACACTCCCTGTGACAAAACATATACTTCCTGTATTTATTTTGACCTGTCTGTCAAATTTCTTGCACCGCCTAATTAGGCGGTGTTTTTTTATCTAAGCCATCCACATTTCTTCTTTTATAAAAAATTGGCATCAACGTCACTTTTCATCCTCATTTCGGATTATCTATCGTTATATCAATACAAATTTCGAAACGTGTGATTTAACGCAATACTACCACTTTAATACACTCCATTTTGCGCGCGCTAAAACGAAAAAAGCGCAAACTGATTTCTCAATTTGCGCTTTTGTGATCTTCTGTTTTACAACGATTCTATGGGCGGTAAACCTTCACGTTGTTGAAACCTTGCTCCTGCAAGTACAATGCCTGTAGACGGCTCATCACACCACGGTCACAATATAGAAGGTAAGTCTTAGATTGGTCTAAGTCTCCGAACTGAGTACCCAGCTTGTAGAATGGGATGTGCTTAACGTCCACACCATCGATTTCTAATGGGTTATCGTCTTCCTCTTCAGGGCTACGAATATCCAAAACGATAGCGTGCTCTTCTACAGCTTGAACCTGCTCTACTTCTGGTGCTGCTTGCTCAGACTCTTTTGCGATATCGCGAATGTCCATCACGCGAGCTTCTTGCACAACTTGCTCAAGAATCGCAAAGTCAAACTTCTCTTCTTCCGCGTTCAGTCTGCCTTTTACCGCTTTCACTGTTGGCTTCTTAGAGATAACACCACAGTACTCAGGCATCGTCTTAGCGAAGTCTTCAGTACCGATATCACGCGCTAGGTTGATGATGTCTTCTTTATCCCAGTTGATAAGCGGACGAAGAATCAGGGTGTCAGTCACATTATCGATATGACGCAAGTTAGTCAGTGTTTGGCTTGATACTTGGCCTAGAGCTTCACCCGTAACCAATGCTTCGATCTTAAACTTCTCTGCCACCATACCAGCGGCACGCATGAACATGCGCTTCAAGATCACGCCCATTTGGCCGTCGTCGACTTTTTCTAGGATTTCAGCAACTACTGGTTCGAAATCAACAGAGATGAAGCGAACTTTTGCAGAAGAACCGTACTTGTTCCACAGGTAATGAGAAACCTGCTTAACGCCGATCTCGTGTGCTGGACCACCTAGGTTAAAGAAACAGTAGTGAACTTTTGAACCACGCTTGATGTGCAGGTAACTTGAAACACCAGAGTCGAAACCACCAGAGATCAGGCTTAGTACGTCTTCTTGTGTACCTAGAGGGAAGCCGCCTAGGCCTTTGTGACGAGCCAACACTTGGTTTAGCTTGTCATTGGTAACTTCAACGTTAATCGTTACGTCTGGCTTGCTTAGCTTAACACGAGCACTTTCTACCGCTTGGTTAAGACCGCCACCTACGTAACGCTCTAGTTCAATAGAAGTAAAATCATGTTTACCACGGCGTTTAGCACGCACGACGAAAGTCTTACCTTCGATCAGTGAACCGCTTAACTCCAACACTTGCTCGTAAATATCGTGCAAGTCTTTGAACTCAGTTTGCTTCACCTCAAGAACATGGTGGATACCAGGGGTATGAGTCAGGACTTCTAAAACTTCAGCGTGAAACTCGTCACTCTCAGAGGTCACTTCAATGTGATCACGACGGTTGAATACCGCGACAGATTCCGTACGGCTCTTAACGATGTTACGAATGTTGCACTCTAAAATCTTTGTGAAGCGCTTACGCACAGATTCACTTTTTACAAAAATTTCTGGATGGGGCTTTACAATAAATTTCATAGTCTAGTTCGCAGGTTAGTTTCGCAATCAACAATGAGTGATACTCCGCACTAGGTGTTCATACGTAAAAATATCGCGCATGTCACACTCAAACTTTTGAGCTCACTTTTAAAGGCGCAAGATTATACACCCAAGCGAAATGGAATGACAAAAAAAGCGAGCTTGACGCTCGCTTTAGTATAAGAATAAATACTCGGTTATTGAATTACCGGCACTTCTTCGCTGTAGAGTGGTTCACCTTGCATGATGCTGATTTCGACGCGGCGGTTAAGCGCTCGGTTCGCATCCGAATCATTTGGTGCCAATGGCTCAGTGTCCGCCATACCACGCACGCGTAAGCGTTGATGCGAGAAGCCTCGTACTTTCTCCATTTCTTGAGCAACCGATACCGCTCGTTGCGACGACAGGTCCCAATTGGAGCGATACAGCTCAGAATCCAACGGTTGGTTATCCGTATGGCCAGAAACTCGTACGATGCCCGGTACATCTTTCACCAACTCCGCAATCTGACGCACCAGCGGTCTAAACTTCGGCTGGAGGAACGCAGAGCCTTCAGGGAATGCCCCTTTCTCTCGCATTCGAATCACGATCTGTTGGCCAAGGTTTTCGACCTCTATTGCTCCTTGCTCAATCTCACGCTCCAACGCTTTCTTGATACTTTCCATCAAGGTATCCATCTCTTGCGAGGTTTGCTCAGACTGCTGTTGTTGCATGTCTGATTCCGCTGATTGGTTGTTTTGCGTTGACGTTTCTGGTGATTGACCACCGGTTAACTTCCCTTGGTCACGCTTAGTGCCACCAGCTCGGTCAGATTCCCCTTCATGAAACTCCAACGTCTGCTGAGTGATGTCCATGGTCTGCTGCATGATGACATCAATCGGTGTTGGCTCTGGGCGACCTGGTCTGAACTCTTGCGCAATAATGCTGGTGCCTTTAGGTATGTCCTTAACCTCAAGTTGGTTCTGAACACCAAAAGCAAATTTCATAGAGCCAGCGATCTGTTTGAACTTCAGTACGTCCATTTCCGAGAACGAAAGTAACAATACGAAGAAACACATCAACAAGGACATCAAGTCAGCGAACGTCCCCATCCATTGGGGGAGGCCAGGTGGCGGACAATCACATTTGTTATCTTCATCCATTAGATGACCTCCAGATTACTCGTCAATCTCAAGGACGCGTTTGCCCTCGTTGAGGTAGTTCTTCAGATAGCTATCGATAACACGTGGGTTCTGACCATCTTGAATTGCGAGTACACCGTCCATAATCAAACGACGGTTGAGTGTTTCTTGATCGCGGCGTAGTGAAAGCTTGTCCGCAATTGGGAAAAACACCATGTTAGAAAGAATTGCACCGTAAAGAGTGGTTAAAAGTGCAACGGCCATCGCAGGACCGATCGCTTTTGGATCATCCATATTTGAAAGCATGGCAACCAAACCAACCAAGGTACCGATCATACCCATTGCCGGAGCGACATCACCGAATGCTCGAAAAACACCCGTGCCTTGCGAGTGGCGCTCATCGGTCAGTGCAATGTCTTTTTGCAAAGCAGCACGCACCACATCCGCATCATGCCCATCCACCAATAAGTCGATGCCCTTTTGCATGAAGCTATTATTAATCTCCATCTCTTCCAATGCTAGGAAGCCACCTTTACGCGCTGCGTCTGCCATTTCTACGATCTTAGCAATCAGATCTTCTGGCTCGTCCGATTTGAACATGAACGCTTTGCCCGCAATTTTGGTCGCGCCGAAGAATTGCCCCATGGTGAACTTCATCAATACTACAAACGTTGAACCACCAACGACGATTAGGATTGAGGTGACGTCTACGAACATGCCAATGCTGCCACCAAGCACCATCGCCATAATGACGAATGCAAAACCACCAATCAAACCTATTAGGGTTGCTAAATCCACAAAGCACTCCTCACGCTATACTCAAACATTGCCCAGTCAGGCGAATTATTACTTGTATCGACAACTAGAGCAGAATTTTTAGAAAAATCTTGGTTAATACATCACAAAAAGATCGTTAATACCTTAACTTATTAATGGTCTTCGTCTCATCAGACCCGTTGAACGCTAAATTTGTGACAATTATATAAGGTTAAATTTGACCAAGTTACTAGGCTAAGGTAACTTGCGTGCATTCTATTAGAGGCTTGATTAAGGCAGATAAAAGATGGCGGTTAAGAAACCAGAAAACATGACCTTTGAAGCAACCATCGATGAGCTAGACAGCTTGGTTGATCAACTAGAGAACGGTGACCTTGCTCTAGATGATGCTCTACGTAAATTTGAACGTGGCATTGCACTCGCTCGTGCTGGTCAAACGAAACTGAGCGACGCCGAACATCGCGTTAGCATTCTTCTAAGCGAAGATGATGAAGCACCACTGAGTGACTTCAACCCTGAGTCAGAATAATAAATCAGTAGTGAGCAATGTGATGCAAGAGACATTGACGTCTTATCAACAAAGAAATAACCAACATTTAAATCAATGGCTTGAGCAATTACCTCATCAAGAACAGCCGTTGATTCAAGCCATGAAATACGGCCTACTCCTCGGCGGTAAACGTGTTCGTCCCTTCCTTGTTTACATCACTGGTCAAATGCTGGGTTGTGAACCTGAAGACCTAGATACGCCGGCTTCTGCGATTGAGTGTATCCATGCCTACTCTCTTATCCATGATGATCTACCTGCTATGGATAACGACGACCTGCGCCGTGGACAGCCGACTTGCCACATCAAATTTGATGAAGCGACAGCCATTCTGACCGGTGACGCACTGCAAACCCTCGCATTTACGATCCTTGCAGAAGGCGAACTGAATCCGAACGCAGAAAGCCACCGTATAAAGATGGTGCAAGCCCTTGCACAAAGTTCTGGTGCGAATGGCATGTGCGTTGGTCAAGCATTGGACTTAGGTGCAGAAAATCGTCGAGTGTCTCTCGCAGAATTGGAAGAAATTCATCGCAATAAGACTGGTGCACTGATTAACTGTGCCGTAAAACTAGGCGCACTTGCCGCTGGCGATAAGGGCCTAGACGTTATGCCTCACCTTGAGCGCTACTCTAGAGCGATCGGTCTGGCGTTTCAGGTTCAAGACGATATTCTTGATATAATTAGTGATACAGAAACATTGGGTAAGCCTCAAGGTTCAGACCAAGAGCTAAACAAGAGCACTTACCCATCTTTACTGGGGTTAGAGGGAGCAATGGAGAAAGCTCACACTCTGTTGCAAGAAGCACTTCAAGCATTGGAGGCAATCCCATACAATACTCAGTTACTCGAAGAGTTCGCCCGATATGTCATCGAGCGCAAGAACTAACACTATAAGCGCGCATTTATATGACTCTTGATATTTCAAAGTACCCAACACTGGCGTTAGCAAATACACCGGAAGAGTTGCGTCTTCTTCCGAAAGAAACATTGCCAACTTTGTGCGATGAATTACGCACGTATCTGCTAAATTCAGTGAGTCAGTCTAGCGGACATTTAGCGTCTGGCTTAGGCACAGTAGAGCTAACCGTTGCTCTGCATTATGTTTACAACACCCCAGTGGATCAATTGATCTGGGACGTGGGTCATCAGGCTTATCCACACAAAATTCTTACTGGCCGTCGTGACCAAATGCCAACCATCCGCCAAAAAGGCGGCCTTCACCCATTCCCATGGCGTGAAGAGAGCGAATACGACACGCTATCTGTTGGCCACTCATCGACTTCTATCAGTGCAGCGCTCGGTATGGCAATCAGTGCACAAAAAGAAGATGAAGGTCGAAAGGTGGTAAGTGTTATTGGTGATGGTGCAATCACAGCAGGTATGGCATTCGAGGCCATGAACCATGCTGGTGACGTTCATCCTGATATGCTAGTGATTCTAAATGACAACGAGATGTCGATTTCAGAAAACGTTGGCGCATTGAACAACCACCTTGCTAAAGTCCTTTCTGGTAGCTTATACACCTCTATCCGTGAAGGCGGGAAGAAAGTGCTGTCTGGCGTTCCTCCAATTAAAGAGTTGGTTCGTCGTACAGAAGAGCACCTTAAAGGCATGGTTGTTCCTGGTACATTATTCGAAGAGCTTGGTTTTAACTACATCGGTCCTATCGACGGTCACGATGTTAACGAGTTAGTCAAAACGCTGAAAAACATGCGTGAGCTGAAAGGCCCTCAATTCCTGCACATCATGACCAAGAAAGGCAAAGGTTATGAGCCAGCAGAAAAAGATCCTATCGGCTACCATGGAGTTCCAAAGTTCGACCCATCACATAACAGTTTGCCGAAGAGCAGTGGCGGTAAACCGACCTTCTCTAAGATCTTTGGTGACTTCCTATGTGATATGGCCGCGCAAGATCCTAAGCTAATGGCGATTACGCCAGCGATGCGTGAAGGCTCTGGCATGGTTCGTTTCTCGAAAGAGTACCCAGAACAGTACTTTGATGTTGCAATTGCAGAGCAGCATGCTGTGACACTAGCAACAGGCATGGCGATTGCCGGTGATCATCCGATCGTCGCTATCTACTCAACCTTCTTGCAGCGTGGCTACGATCAGTTAATCCACGACGTGGCGATCATGGATTTACCTGTCATGTTCGCTATCGACCGTGCAGGTCTGGTTGGCGCAGATGGTCAAACTCACCAAGGCGCGTTCGACCTTAGCTTCATGCGTTGTATCCCAAACATGGTGATCATGGCACCAAGTGATGAAAACGAATGTCGTCAAATGCTGTACACCGGTCATAAACACACTGGACCAAGTGCAGTTCGCTACCCTCGCGGCAGCGGCATGGGCACAGAAATCGAGCCAGAATTTACTGCACTTGAGATTGGTAAAGGCCGTGTACTTCGTAAAGGCGAAAAAGTCGCGATTCTAAACTTCGGCACCTTCTTAGGTAACGCGCTAGAAGCGGCTGAAAATCTGGATGCAACCGTCGCAGACATGCGCTTCGTGAAACCACTTGATGAAGAATTGATTCGCCAGCTAGCGTCTGAGCACGATGTATTAGTCACGCTAGAAGAAAACGCAATTGCTGGCGGTGCGGGTGCGGGTGTGATTGAGTTTATGATGCAAGATAAGATCATCAAGCCTGTGCTAAATCTTGGCTTGCCTGATCGCTTTATTCCTCAAGGCACACAAGACGAACTTCATGAAGAACTTGGCTTAGACGCGAAGGGCATTGAGAAGTCGATCAACGAATATCTCGCGAAGTAAGTTAGCGCAAACAAGCGCTAAAAGTAAACACCAAAAAGGGATGCCATGATGGCATCCCTTTTGTTTATCTGTCGATTGTTAAAGCGGTATGACTACATCCAACCTGCGTATTTCGCCACTAAGAACAGTGCGATACCCGCCATGATACCGGCCACGATATCATCAATCATGATACCCAAACCACCGTGAACACGTTTATCCAACCAGCCAATTGGCCATGGTTTTACCATGTCAAAGAAGCGGAACAAAATAAAACCAGTCAGCAACCACTTCCATTCCGTGACTGGGATATTTAGTGCTGGTACTAAGCTCATGGTGATCCAAAAGCCTGCAAACTCATCCCACACGATTGAGCCATGGTCATGAACCCCCATGTCATCTGATGTCACTTGGCAGATCTTAATACCAATAACACAAGAGATGAGTACTAATACGACATACAGTGGGAAGGGTAACTGCGCCAGTAACAAGAATAACGGCACAGCTGCCAACGTCCCCATAGTTCCTGGAACCACTGGTGATAAGCCGCTACCAAAACCCGTTGCCAAAAGATGCCACGGGTTCTTTAATGAAATCAGAGAGAGGGGATTGGTCATTTCCTTAAACCTATACTGCTAGTTGGTTTCAATCTTAGGCTAGAGCCTAGCTCAGATTATCTAAAGTGGTCAAAGCCACTGAGTTCCCAATCAAGAGGTTGATTGTTGTCGTGCAGCTCGAAGGTACCTTTTGGTCGAATTTGGCCAATGCACGTAAACTTACACCCAGCGTGCGACAACGCACTTTGCAATGAACCGTTGTTCTGCTCAGGCACAGTAAAGCACAATTCGTACTCTTCACCACTGGATAAAGCATACTGCTGTGCGCTTACCTTATCATCTAAAAATTGAACCAATTCTGAAGATATAGGCAGTTGGGACACATCTAAACTGACTCCAACATCAGAACGCTTAAGAATATGTTTGATATCAGAAATCAAGCCATCAGAAATATCAATTGCTGATGACGCTAACCCGACTAATGCTTGCCCTGCCAACACGCGTGGCGTACTGAGATAATGTGCTTTCTCTAACTCTGGGGCAGCTATTCGAGTACGTAATGTGTTATCAAGAACGACATCCAGACCAGCTTTGGCATCACCAAGGTTACCTGTCACATACACCCAGTCACCGACTTTTGCTCCAGAGCGAGTCAAAGCTTTGCCCTCTGGTACAAAGCCTTGCACCGTAAGCGTCAGGCTTAGTGGACCTTTGGTCGTATCGCCCCCAATAAGCTGAATACCAAAGTAATCAGCTAACTCAAAAAACGCATCACAAAAAGGGGCAAGCCATGCTTCATCTGGGTCTGGCATAGTTAACGCAAAGCTTACCCAAGCAGGTGTTGCACCCATTGCAGCTAAATCACTGATGTTTGACGCTAGTGCTTTGTGCGCCACCCACGCAGGGTTAGCATCAGAAAGAAAGTGCGTGCCTGCCACCAGCGTATCGGTACTAATAGCAATTTGTACATTCGCAGGTGCTTTCACTAACGCACAATCGTCCCCCGCTGCTAGATGGACGTCTTTGCGCTGGCTTTGGCGTCCAACAAAGTATTTGTCGATAAGATTAAATTCACCAGACATAATTCACTTTCTTTTTGATGTAAAAGATTTTGATACAAAAAAGGTCAGCATGTGCTGACCTTTTTAATAAAGAAATCGTTATTTCTTACGTACGTGTGGCGCCGCTTTATCTAGCACACCATTCACAAATTTGTGGCTGTCTTCTGCCGCGAATACTTTTGCAAGTTCAATCGCTTCATTGATTACCACTTTGTAAGGAACATCTTCGCGACGAGTCATCTCGTACATAGCAAGGCGAAGAAGAGCAAGTTCCATCATGTCTAGATCCTGCATTGGACGAGACACGTATGGACGGATTTTGCAATCTAGCTCTGAGTGGCTAAGTACAACACCGCTTAGTAGTTCACGGAAGTAAGCTACGTCAGTTTCTGGAGCAGCAAGTGCTGGCTCAGATGCATGAAGTTCTTCTTCATCGTATTTGTCACCAGACAAAAACTGTTCTTCAATCGTGGCAACATTGTCTTTAGTAATTTGCCATGAGTAGATCGCCTGTAGAGCGAATTGACGTGCGTTACGACGTGCGGCTGGTTTCACACTGGCCCCCATTAGGAATCAATTTCAGATAATACGTTAATCATTTCAAGTGCGCTTAGTGCAGCCTCTGCACCTTTATTACCAGCCTTGGTTCCTGCGCGTTCAATCGCTTGATCGATAGTATCAACAGTCAGTACGCCAAACGCTACTGGAAGGCTGTATTCCAGAGAAACTTGTGCAAGACCCTTGTTACATTCACTACAAACATAGTCAAAGTGTGGTGTACCACCACGAATTACTGTACCTAGAGATACGATAGCATCGTACTTACCAGTTTTAGCAACTCGTTGAGCAACTAAAGGCAGTTCTACAGCACCAGGACAACGAACAACAGTGATGTTGTCTTCGCTTACTTGTCCGTGACGCTTTAGTGTATCGATCGCACCAGAAAGTAGGCTTTCGTTAATAAAACTGTTAAAACGAGAAATAACGATAGCAATTTTTGCATTTGGCGCTGGGAAGCCACCCTCGATCACTTTCATAAGCCTTCCTTTAACTCTATTTTTAAGTGAAAATTGTTCATCAAGTGAGAATCGCCGGATTCTATCACAAATTTGTGAGCAATATCTAATGGAAATTAGAGACGAGTCACCAAGCCCTAGCCGTCAGCAGAATAAGCCGAAACTTGGCTAGGGGGGAATCGTTCAGTTGTTATTCGCAGATGTATTCGACAACATTCAAGCCAAAGCCACCCAATGCATGGTACTTTTTGTTGGTTGAAGAAAGCAGACGCATATCGTGCACGCCAAGATCCGCCAAAATCTGAGAACCAACACCTACACGACGTGATGTGCCCTGCTTCTTAGCAAGAGTAGGTGCCTCGCCTTTGTCTTGCGATTCAAACATTTTTACACGATGAATAAGCAGATCGGTCGAGTCTTCATGACCAAGTACAACCAGAACACCCCCTTCTTCACCGATTCGCTTCATCGCTTTATCCAGCGTCCAACTGCGTTCTGCGTTACGATCACTGCGAAGCACATCGGTAAATACGTCTTGTAAGTGAACGCGAACTAACGGTGCATTCGCAGTTAAATCACCTTTACACATCGCGTAGTGTACTTGGTTATCAATCGTGTCTTTGTAAGTCACCAAAGTGAACTCACCGAATTCCGTTGGCAGTGCACACTCAGCAACGCGTTCAATCGTTGTTTCCGTGTTGTTGCGGTATTCGATAAGGTCTGCAATGGTACCTAGCTTTAAATCGTGTTTTTCAGCAAACACTTCAAGGTCCGGGCGACGCGCCATCGTGCCATCGTCGTTTAGGATCTCAACAATAACCGATGCAGGCTCTAGACCTGCAAGACGAGCCAAATCACAGCCGGCTTCTGTATGACCAGCGCGAGTTAGAACACCACCGTCTTGTGCTGCTAGAGGGAAGATATGGCCCGGTTGCACTAAGTCCGCCGCTTTTGCACTTGGCGCAACTGCCGCTTGTACAGTGCGAGCACGGTCAGCTGCAGAAATACCAGTGGTAACACCTTCAGCGGCTTCAATAGAAACCGTAAAGTTGGTGGTGTATTGCGCGTTGTTGTCTTGCACCATTGGTGGCAAGCCAAGGCTCTCACAACGAGTTTTTGTCATGGTTAGACAGATTAAGCCACGGCCATGCGTAGCCATAAAGTTGATAGCTTCCGGCGTAATGTGCTCGGCAGCCATGATCAAATCACCTTCATTCTCGCGGTCTTCATCATCCATTAGGATGACCATTTTGCCTGCGCGAATATCATCAATAATCTCTTGAGGCGTGCTGATAGGCATATTCTGTTTCCCGTTATTCAAAAATTTATTATTGCAGCAGCAATGCGTTTAACGTTTCGTTGAGTTACGTCTACTGGCTTTAGTCAGCAAAGCAGTTTGAAGCTAACCTTTATTAAGTCAATTAACCTGATAACGTTCTGTGATTGTGGTCGGTTTCGCTTACGCAAAACCATTTTGCTGCAAGAAGTCCATTGTAATACGTGATTCTTGCGGCTCCTCTTTCTGGCCTTGTAGCAAGCGCTCCATATAGCGAGCTAACACGTCCACTTCTAGGTTCACTTTACGGCCAACTTGGAACTGATCGATGGTTGTCTCTTCATTGGTGTGAGGAACAATCGTTAATTTAAATCCATTCTTACGTAGATCGTTGACGGTCAGACTAATGCCATCCACTGTGATAGAGCCTTTTTCTGCCACGTACTTACAGATTTCCGCTGGCATCTCAACCCAGAACTCAATCGCACGGCCAACTTGATTACGCTCAACAATCACACCGACGCCATCAACATGACCTGAAACGATATGACCGCCAAAACGAGTGGTCGGCAACATGGCTTTTTCTAGGTTCACTTTGTCGCCCACTTGATAAGCAGCAAAACCAGTTTTGTTCAGCGTTTCCAGTGACAAATCAGCACTGTAATAGTTACTACCGAAATCGACGACCGTTAAACATACGCCGTTAGTCGCAATGCTGTCGCCTAACTTAACGTCAGTCATATCCAATTTGCCTACTTCCACCGTCACGGTGATGTCTTCGCCTTTTGGCGTGATTGCAGTTAGTTTGCCAACTGCTTCTACAATTCCTGTAAACATAATGCTTCTTTCTAGCGTTGAATGCGTTTGACGGTTGCGGTGATGCGAATATCCACCCCCACCATTCGAACGTCGGTAATAGTTAAATCGATAACTTGTGCCATCTCGGTTAAACCAAGCGCGCCGATCAAGCCTCGTCCATCGCTCCCCATCAACTTAGGCGCGAGATAAACGATCAGTTCATCTACAAGGTTAGCTTCGATTAATGAACTCGCGAGTGTCGCTCCCGCTTCGACCCACAAGTGATTGATGTGACATTCGCTTGCCACGGCTTTCAATGTCGCAGCTAAGTCAACTTGATCGTTTTCAGTCAGTTTAGGGGCGATATCACCATCTTGACTGACAATAATACGCTCACCTTCTGTCTTGAATAGCTTTAAATCATTACGAAGCTGAGATTGGCGATCGAGTATGACTCGTGGAGGCTGACGAACATCAACCTGAGGGTATTGCGATTGTAGGCTTTTTGGCAAATCATCCCAGCGAACGTTCAATGAGGCATTGTCGTCAATCACTGTTTTGCTGGTAGAGAGAATACCGCCGCTCATCGCACGATAGTGTTGGACATCTTGGCGAGCTTTTGGGGAGGTAATCCATTGGCTCTGTCCGTTACTCAACGCACTTTGCCCATCGAGGCTAGCTGCCATTTTCAACTGAACATAAGGCATGCCAGTTTGCATGAATTTGATAAAACCTTTGTTCAGCTCGATCGCATCGCTTTCCAACAAGCCAACGTGAACTTCTACCCCTGCATCACGCAGCATTTGAAAACCACGGCCTGCAACTTTCGGGTTTGGGTCTTCCATTGCGCAGACCACACGTGCAACCTTGGCTTTGATAAGTCCCTCAGCACACGGCGGTGTTCGCCCGTAGTGAGAGCAAGGCTCCAACGTCACATAAGCGGTCGCCCCTTCGGTTTTATCCCCAGCCATGCGCATTGCATGAACTTCGGCATGAGCTTCACCCGCGCGATGATGATGGCCTTCGCCAACAATCTCACCGTCACGGACAATAACGCAACCAACGTTGGGGTTAGGCGCTGTGGTATACATGCCGCGCTTCGCCAATTTCAACGCACGCGACATCATTTCGAAATCTTGAGAGGTAAATTCTGAAGAAGTGTTCTGTTGTTCCATGACTCAATCAGTCTTCTAGACGAGCAATTTCTTCGCCAAATTCACGGATATCTTCAAAGCTGCGGTAAACCGATGCAAAACGGATATAAGCAACTTTATCCAGCTCTTTCAATTGGCCCATAACTAGGTTACCAATCATCTCACTTGGCACTTCACGTTCACCTGTTGCACGCAGCTGCGATTTAATCATGCTGATTGCCAATTCGATAGAATCTGCACTCACTGGGCGTTTTTCTAGTGCGCGTTGAATGCCACCGACCATTTTGTCTTCATCAAACGGTTCACGGTTGCCGTTAGACTTAATCACTTTAGGCATCACCAACTCAGCTGTTTCAAACGTGGTAAAACGTTCGCTACAAGCTAAGCACTGGCGACGACGACGCACTTGATGGCCGTCAGCAACTAAGCGGGAATCAATTACTTTTGTATCGTTCTCAGAACAAAAAGGACAATGCATATCACCTCCAAATAGCGTGCGATTGGGTTCGTCCCAAAAGCAAGACTAGTGTAGCGGAATTGCTATGTTAGAGAAAACAAAAAGGGGCACTACTGCCCCTTTTTCAATCAATATCAAACGGTTTCTGTTAACTGCGTGCTAGGTAGTTTGCTTTACCAACCCATTTGTAGCTGGTGAGTTCTTCCAAACCCATTGGGCCACGTGCATGCAGTTTCTGAGTAGATACCGCCACTTCTGCCCCAAGACCAAACTGAGCACCGTCAGTAAAACGAGTTGAGGCATTCACGTAAACCGCAGCAGAACCAACAGAATTAATGAATAATTCCGAGTTAACCAAACTGTTGGTCATGATCGCATCTGAGTGGCTCGCGTTATGAACACGCATGTGGTCAATCGCCTCTTTTACGTCGGCAACCACTTTTACACCCAGCGTGTAACTTAGCCATTCAGTATCAAAGTCACCTTCCACTGCATCACGAATTTGTGTTGCTTGAGCCATCAGTACTTTTGCCTTTGGCTCTGTCACGAAGGTCACTTTATCGCTCATGCGCTCTACGATCATTGATAGGAATTGCGCCGCAACATCTTCATGTACGAGCAAAGTATCTAGCGAGTTACATGCTGAAGGGCGTTGAACTTTTGAATTCTCAACAACGTTCAACGATTTTTCTAGATCCGCTGACTCATCAACAAAAATATGGCTGATACCAAAACCACCGATGATCACTGGAATGGTGCTGTTCTCTTTACACATCTTGTGTAAGCCAGCGCCGCCACGTGGAATGATCATATCAACGTAATCGTCTAGCTTAAGGAGTTGAGAAACCAACTCACGATCTGGCTTTTCAATATATTGAACGGAAGCCGCCGGCAAGTTCGCTTTCGCTAGAGCCGATTGGATAACCTTTACCAATTCCATATTGGAAAAGAACGTCTCTTTACCACCACGTAGGATGCTTGCATTACCTGTTTTTAGACATAGAGCAGCAATATCGATAGTTACGTTTG
Source organism: Vibrio jasicida 090810c (assembly GCF_002887615.1). Taxonomy (NCBI): domain Bacteria; kingdom Pseudomonadati; phylum Pseudomonadota; class Gammaproteobacteria; order Vibrionales; family Vibrionaceae; genus Vibrio; species Vibrio jasicida. The sequence continues at coordinate 1,539,951 of NZ_CP025792.1, forward strand.
GACGCGCTTCGTAAATCACACCAACCACACCCAGTGGTACACGACGACGGGACAGAGACATGCCATTTTCTAGCACTTTGCTGTCGATTTCGCTGCCTACAGGATCGTTTAGGCTGATAACGTTACGAACGTCATTAGCGATACCAGTAAGGCGCTCTTCATTTAATAGAAGACGGTCTAGTAGTGCATCTGTTAGACCCGCTTCGCGACCTAATTCGATGTCTTTTGTGTTTGCAGCCAAAATAGTTGCCGCATTCGCTTCTAGCTCATCAGCGATGATCGCTAGTGCTTGGTTTTTTTGTGCGGTTGACGCTGTCGCCAATTCGAAAGCTGCATCTTTGGCAGCTTTACCCATATTCGTTAAATCCACTTTGCTTCCCTCAATATCTATTCTTGGATGACGACAAGATCATCGCGGTGAATCACTTCTGAGCCGTAATCATGACCCAAAATAGAGATGATATCTTTACTGTGTTTACCGGCAATGTTTGCTAGGTCTTCGCTTGAGTAGGCGCTGATACCACGTGCCACCAGCTTGCCTTGTGCGTTGGTCACGCGAGCCACTTCACCACGAGCAAAATCACCACTTACCTTAATCACGCCTTTTGCAAGTAGACTACTGCCCTTACCGACAACAGCGTTAACTGCACCATCATCAATAATGATATCACCGGATGCAGCAGGGCCCGCTAGGATCCAGCGCTTGCGGTTTTCTAGCGCTTCTTCACAAGGAAGGAAACGCGTCCCTTGTGGCTCTGAGCTCAATGAGTCAAAAATAACATTTGGTGCGCTGCCCGCAGCGATGATCACCTCAATGCCTGCACGGCGAGCGATGTCTGCCGCCTGAAGCTTGGTTGCCATGCCGCCAGTACCTAGCGTTGTGCCGCTACCACCCGCAATTTTGCGCAAAGTATCATCAATGGTTTTCACTTCTTTGATCAATTCGGCATTTGGATCTTTACGAGGGTCTGCGGTAAACAAACCTTTTTGGTCTGTTAGCAGCAGCAATTTGTCTGCACCACACAAAATCCCCACCAAAGCAGACAAATTGTCGTTATCGCCCACTTTGATCTCGTTCGTTGCTACCGCGTCATTTTCGTTCACGATAGGTATAATGTCGTTTGCAACCAGAGCATTGATGGTGTCACGCGCGTTAAGAAAACGCTCGCGATCATCCAAATCAGCACGAGTTAGCAACATCTGACCAATTTTGATGCCATAAATGCCAAACAGAGACTCCCATGTTTGAATCAGACGGCTTTGGCCCACTGCAGCAAGCAATTGTTTGCTCGCCATCTCGTTGGGCAATGCGGGGTATCCAAGATGCTCACGGCCTGCTGCAATTGCACCAGACGAAACCATTACGACTGAATGGCCTTGTTTTTTTTAGTTCAGCACATTGACGAGCCAGCTCTACCATGTGAGCACGGTTTAACGCCAAAGTGCCGCCTGTCAGCACACTTGTACCCAGTTTCACAACGACGGTTTGTGATTGTGAAATAACTGCATTCTGTTGATTCGTTGTCATGATGTCTTCTGAAATGAAAAACAAATAAAGAGTGGATGTTTTAGCAATCAAATGGGGATTTAACAAGCAGAAAAGGTGCGAAAACGCACCTTTTTGTCTTATAGAGGAAGAAAACAGCCAAATTAGGCGAAATCAAACGATTCTGTGTGATATTCCACTTCCAGTTTGAAATGCTCAGCCAGCGTATCTACTAGCTTCTGATGAAAGGTACTCTGGGTGAGGTAAACCTCTTCAGTCACCTTATTCGGTAATGGCTCTGAGGTCCAATCCCCTTCTTTGTTGTATTTACCAATATGGTATTTTGCAGTAAAGCCACCTTCGATGGACTCCAAGTCCATCCACCATCCCCAAAATTCACGTTTTTCTGGCGACTTTTTGTCGTCTACACAAACAGATAGACAGTCAAAATAGTAGTGGCCTTCTTGTGATTGTGGTTCGCGCAGGTAAGGACCTATCGCCTTTAACTTAGACATCAAGCGAAAGTGAGTCGGCCCTTGAGTCGTCTCTGACATAAGAATCTCCGTTTCCATAGTAAGGATATTTAGCTATCCAAGAATGATTATTATTTTTTATTATCATGAGCTTATTTTTTGCTCACATATATCACTCTTAACTAAATTAGGAGATTTGTCATCTTAATAATTCCTCCTCCAACCACTTTATGGCCAAATCGAGGGATTGCTCATAACCTTTTGTAATTGTTTTGGAACTGATTTTCTTTGCTTGACCATAGTGACTAAACAGCGCTACCAACTGGTTGTCACTGTGTGGGGAAACAGGATCCCCTTCCAAACTCAAAGCCAAAATAGGTACCTTGGTTTTACGACTGCTTAAGAACCCTTGTACTTTCAACGACCACGCCATCATCTGCCCAGCCATGCTATTGATGTCCACGGCGTTCTTACCTAAACGAGACGCCAGTAGATCTAGGTACATCTTCGGCATCTGCTGCAGCTTCTTCGGTGAGGTAAACAAATCATGTACAGGTGCACCGAGCGCCACACACGCTTTGACCTTCTCTTGTTCAACGAATGAAAGACGGATCATAGCATTGCCACCAAAGCGGAAACCAATCAATCCCACTTTGTAATGATCGACCCAAGGCAGTTTGTACAGCTCATTCAATACCGCTTGATGCAAACAACTAGAATCTTCCGTTAATGGCCAATGGGAGCTATGACCCACTGACGGCATGTCGATGGTCAACATTGCGATGTCTTTAGGCGCTAAATGATTGCGGAACAAACGCCACATGTCTGTTTGCAAGCTGTCCAAACCCGCACTCACCATCACAACGGGCAATTGCTTGTCCGTACGTGGCAAGTGTAAATTCGCGATGATCTTGCGCTTTTGATAAGGTACTTCGATCTGTTTGATCGTGTATTGCGTTTTCTCAGAGCCTTCGTTGTAAGCTTTATTGGCCAACACTTGAGCTTGAGTCGCAAGGTTATCGTTCTTCAAATGTGGGTAGCCCGCAATACTGAAACACAGCGAAGCGGAAAACAACTCATCCGCCGCATCTTCACCTTTCAATTCGGTTGAACGGCGTTGGTGTTCCATCCCAAGCTTTATCCACTCAAACGTCCAGTTACCGCCGTGATAACCCATCACTGTATCTAACCACTTATCTTCCGTACGCGAATGTTTCGACGACGCAATTTTAGACAGTGTACTTTCCATCTCGATTGGAGATAAACCCTGCCAAGTCCACTGCAAACGTCTTAAGTGTCGATACCACGCACGATCATCTTGCCCTTCTCGCTCATCAAGAATTGTTTGGCTGGTAGGCATGTATTGAGTAAGTGCAGAGGTTTCTTTCGCCTGCTTGTGCTTAACAAACAAGGTTTCTGAGAGGTTTTTACTGACGTCTTCTGACATAGGAAGAACTCTAAGCTATTGGCAATTGCTGTAATAATAATAAAAAAAATGCCCCTATAAAGGGGCATTTCTCAATATTCTTGGTGCAAACTTATTTTTGCTTACGATTTACTGGCTCAGCAAACTGGATAGACATATCCCAAGGTTGCTCGATCCAAGTGTCTTGAGCGATGTCTACTACGTAATCGTCTAGTAGCTCAACACCTGCAGGCTTAGCACATACTGCGATAAGCTTCGCTTTCGGGTACATTTCACGTAACTTGCGTGCTGTGTCACCGCTATCTACTAGGTCTTCAACGATTAGGAAACCTTCGCCGTCACCTTCTGGTGCTTTAACTACTGTCATATCACGCTGGTGATCGTGGTCGTAGCTAGAGATACAAATAGTATCAACGTGACGAATACCCAGTTCACGCGCTAGGATTGCACCAGGAACTAGGCCACCACGGCTTACCGCCCAAATACCTTTCCATTGCTCAGCTGGCATTTGTTTCTCAGCCAGTTCACGGCAGTAAGACTGCATCGCATCCCAAGTGATAATGAATTTTTTACTCATTGTAATAACCTAATAATTTCAAAATATGCATCCCCTCTGTCTAGCTGATGGCGCTGAAATGGACTCATCTCGCTAAACTTTCCACACCAGAGGAAATAGGGGTTTCAAGCTACGCAAACGATTATTCTACCGAAACACATCGTTAATACCAACGCTGATATCAAAATTCTCTGCCTATTACGCAGAAAAATCGTATTCGGTGAACAATACAAAATGGAGAAGTGGATGAATTACTTTAAAAATTATCCACAAACAAAAAGCCAGTGTGAATCGAGTTCGCACTGGCTTTTTTCAATCGTTGGAATTAACCGACCATGTATTTCACAATGAAGATAGCAGACATCACCCACACACTCATCGATACTTCACGGCCTTTACCACTGAACAGTTTAATAGCAGCGTAAGCGATGAAACCTAGCGTGATACCTTCTGCAATCGAGAAAGTAAGAGGCATTACCAAACAAGTAACCACAACTGGCGCAGCTTCTGTGAGGTCACGCCAGTCGATGCCAACAAGACCAGAAAGCATTAGGATCGCTACATAGAATAGCGCACCAGATGTTGCGTAAGCTGGAATCATACCTGCTAGTGGCGAGAACAACAGAGCCAGAAGGAACAATACGCCAACAACCACAGCCGTTAGACCAGTACGACCGCCTGCTGCTACACCAGAAACACTCTCAATGTATGACGTCGTGTTAGATGTACCTAGTAGAGCACCTACTGATGTTGCTGTTGAGTCAGCAAGTAGCGCTTTGTTTAGACGTGGAATGTTGCCGTTTTCGTCAGTTAGACCTGCTTTCTGTGAAACGCCAACTAGCGTGCCCGCAGTGTCGAACAAGTCAACGAATAGGAAAGCAAATACGACCGAGATCATGCCAACTTCGAACAGACCAGAGAAGTCTAGCTGCATGAAGGTTGGTGCGATGCTTGGTGGTGTCGACATGATGCCGCCCCATTGAACGTCACCAAAGATAAGACCAAGAATTGTCACACCCAAAATGGCGATCATAACCGCACCTTTCACACCACGGTGAACCAGCGCGATAGTCATAAAGAAGCCGATAGCCGCAAGTACAGATGGTAGCGAAGTGATGTTACCCATTGAAACTAGCGTTGCTGGATTATCTACTACGATGCCGGCATTTTTCAGTGCGATGAACGCAAGGAACAGACCGATACCTGCAGAGATACCTGTACGAAGAGAAAGTGGAATTGAGTTAATGATCCACTCACGGATCTTGAACACACTCAACACAATAAATAGTAGACCCGACACAAATACTGCTGCTAGCGCGACTTGCCACGTATAACCCATACCCAACACAACAGAGTAGGTAAAGAACGCGTTTAGGCCCATACCTGGAGCCTGAGCGATTGGGTAGTTTGCTACTAAGCCCATGATGAAACAGCCAATAGCCGCAGCAAGACACGTCGCAACGAACACAGCACCACGATCCATACCAGTATCTGCAAGGATTGCTGGGTTTACGAAGATAATGTAAGCCATGGTTAAGAAGGTAGTAACACCTGCGATGATCTCAGTGCGCACATTGGTGCCATTTTCACTAAGTTTGAATAGCCTTTCGAGCATGATCGAATCCTGTAAAGGGTAAAAAGTAAACGGTTGCGTAATCGATTGGCTCGAATTATAAAGTTATCAAATAACAAATTCCAGATAGAATTTTCACTCTAATGCGATTTTTTTCTTTGGATATGAAACCGATTCGCTAGCGTTTCAAACGCGATTAAAATTTAAGGCTTAATAAACAATAACTAACAATTAAGGCATTCAAGTAAGACAACGAGTGCAAACTGAACAATGTATTAAACTTTCAAACAGAAACATGGAGTTTTGAGCGTAAAACACTCACGAATTTGGTTAGCAAATGAAATAAGTTGGGGAAGCAAACCTAGAATAGGTGCTTAGCGGTGAGAAATCAGTCAACGTTCAGGATCAAGAGATAAAAAAACGCCACTCAATTTGAGTGGCGGTGAATCATGTCAGCACTATGCACTGAAAAAAAATTCCAATTTATAGGGGTGAACAAATTTGTTCGAGTCACATGCGTTGGCTTCAATTAGTAACCAAAGCTTGTTGGGTATACAAAGTTACCGGTGTAAACAGATTTGCTGTTCCAGAACATTGCACTTGGTAAACCTTTCATAAATATCACCTTCTAAATCAATTAATACTGTTAATTTGGTTGATTTCTCGGTTCCTTGGAGGCGACAAACGGACTCATCCTTTGAGCATTTCATTCTTCTCTCAGAAGCTGGTTACAAATATACCACCAAGAAATTTAATTACAAGCATTTTAGTGACAGAAATCACAAAACATTAATAAATTGATCTTCATCAAGAATTAACTGTAATTAAATTACACTTTAGTAAATTAAAAAATAACCAATCTTATAATTGATACTAATTGAGTTGCATTCGTGTATTTCTGTGTGTCCATAAACTGTGACAGTTCAAGGGCAAATCCTTTTATCCACATCTACTAGTAGCGCCCTTCTGGTGGTATGCTGAAAACAATTCAAAGCCAAAACCGGATTAGCATTTACTGCTAAACACTTATTAAATTTACGGTTTATATTTGGCAAAGCACATCAAAAGGAGTCCTCCGTGTCTGAATTCCATTCTGAAATCAGTACCTTATCACCTGCTCCACTTTGGCAGTTTTTCGATAAGATTTGTTCAATCCCTCACCCTTCTAAACATGAAGAGGCACTAGCTCAGTACATTGTGACTTGGGCAACAGAGCAGGGATTTGACGTACGCCGCGATCCAACTGGCAACGTATTTATCAAAAAGCCAGCAACACCGGGTATGGAAAACAAGAAAGGCGTGGTTCTTCAAGCGCACATCGACATGGTGCCGCAAAAGAACGAAGATACTGATCACGACTTCACTAAAGATCCTATCCAACCATACATCGATGGTGAGTGGGTAACAGCGAAAGGAACAACACTAGGTGCTGACAACGGCATTGGTATGGCTTCTTGTCTTGCAGTTCTCGCTTCTACTGAAATCAAACACGGCCCAATTGAAGTTCTGCTAACGATTGATGAAGAAGCTGGCATGACTGGCGCATTCGGTCTTGAAGAAGGTTGGTTAGAAGGCGACATCCTTCTAAACACGGATTCAGAGCAAGAAGGCGAAGTCTACATGGGCTGTGCTGGCGGTATCGACGGCGCAATGACATTCGACATCACTCGCGATGCCATTCCAGCAGGCTTTGTTACTCGTCAGCTAACGCTAAAAGGCCTTAAAGGTGGTCACTCTGGCTGTGATATCCACACAGGTCGTGGCAACGCAAACAAACTGATTGGTCGTTTCCTAGCGGGTCACGCACAAGAGTTGGATCTTCGTCTTGTTGAGTTCCGTGGTGGCAGCCTACGTAACGCTATCCCTCGTGAAGCATTCGTTACGGTTGCTCTACCGGCAGAAAACCAAGATAAGTTAGCGGAATTGTTCAACTACTACACCGAGCTACTAAAAACTGAGCTTGGTAAAGTTGAGACTGACATTGTGACTTTCAACGAAGAGTTCGCGACTGATGCACAAGTGTTTGCCGTTGCAGACCAACAACGTTTCATCGCTGCATTGAATGCTTGTCCAAACGGCGTAATGCGCATGAGTGATGAAGTTGAAGGCGTGGTTGAAACGTCTCTTAACGTTGGCGTTATCACAACAGAAGAGAATAAAGTCACCGTACTTTGTCTAATTCGTTCGCTGATCGATTCAGGTCGTAGCCAAGTTGAAGGCATGCTTCAATCAGTAGCAGAGCTAGCTGGCGCGCAAATCGCGTTCTCTGGCGCTTACCCAGGTTGGAAACCAGATGCAGACTCAGAAATCATGGCAATTTTCCGTGATATGTACGAAGGCATCTACGGTCACAAACCGAACATTATGGTTATCCACGCAGGTCTTGAGTGTGGTCTATTTAAAGAACCTTACCCGACTATGGACATGGTTTCTTTCGGCCCAACCATCAAATTCCCTCACTCTCCAGATGAGAAAGTGAAGATTGATACCGTTCAATTGTTCTGGGATCAAATGGTTGCACTTCTAGAAGCTATTCCAGAAAAAGCGTAATCTTAACCAGATACGACAAATACGAAAAAGGGTGCCTAGGCACCCTTTTCTATTGCGAGTTTGCTATTTAAAAGCACTTCGCAAATTATGCACGAGTTTGCGCGTATGCCGCTAGCTCATCCATAGAAGTCTTAGCAACCACTTCACCATCGATGTAGTAAGTCACAAAGTCACCTTCACGAACACCCATTAGCGTCGCTTTCTCACCGTTGTTGTAAGTGATATCCATTTGAACTGTGTTCTCGTCAAGCTGTTGCATTTGACCTTGTTCGATAACACGGTTGTTCGTTAGAGGACCAACAGGTGCAGTGGTTAGAGATTTATCTAACTGGTGGTTTACGTCGATGTAAGTATCCATCTTCTTGTCAAAGATGTGTGGCTTACCGTTTAGCGGGTTTTTACCAGTCCAAAACTCTAGTGAGTTGAACACGATGTAGTCAGCCGCAATAGCAACACCGTAAACTGGCGCCATTAGCATGTTTAGACCACCACGAGCGTAACGGTTATCAACAGCTTTCAAGTTGAAGCCCATAACGTAACCCGTTACAGCGTTGCTGCCTACACAGCCAGAAAGAGAAACTGCTACAGCAGTTAGTGCGCCAATTTTAGCGATCGCCTTTTTCATCAAAACCTCTAGTTAGATAGTATTAGGTCAAAAATTCGGCGGGGATAGTAGCGGATAAAAACCTTAGGTAAAAGACAGTTTTTCTCGAAAAAAATATTAGTATTAAATTTAACACAGTCTTATTTTTGTGATGAATATAACAATTTAAAACACAGCGTACAGCTACTCAATTAACACAAGAATTTCCCAAATGTACTTACACAAGCCATACACTTGGTGAATTTTTAATCTTTTCAATAAAAATTATTGTTCGTGACATTAAGAAGAATGATTAGTGTGATTTTGAACCAGTTGTTACATTGTTGCTAACGTATTCGATAGAGATGGTTTATGGCCAGAAGTAAAAAAAGCAAGGTGTTTGAGCTACTAGGACACCAAGTTCAACCAGGACAACGATTAGAAACCGAATTTGAAGCGGCGCAGCTTTACACACACTCTCCTCTTTCTATCCCTGTGGAAATTATCCACGGTAAACAAGAAGGTCCGGTGTTAATGGTAAACGCAGCAATCCATGGTGACGAGCTGAATGGCGTAGAAATCGTTCGTCAGATGATCAACCAACTGGACCCTGCAAAACTAAAAGGTACTGTGATTGCCGTGCCTATCGTTAACGTGTTTGGCTTCATCCATAAATCTCGCTACCTGCCAGACCGTCGCGATCTAAACCGTTGCTTCCCAGGCAGTGAAAAAGGCGCGTTGGCTTCTCGTATGGCACATGGGTTCTTCAACAACATTGCTAAGCGTTGTGACTATATTCTGGATCTTCACACGGGTGCGATTCACCGAACGAACCTACCTCAGATCCGCGCTAACTTGAGCAACCCAGAAACACTGCGCATCGCAAAAGCATTTGCAACCCCAGTGATCGTAGACTCTGCTCTACGTGATGGCTCTCTACGTAGTGAAGCAGAGAAGTGCGACATTCCTGTACTGACTTATGAAGCAGGTGAAGCGCTACGCTTTGATCCATTGTCGATCAGTGCTGGTGTACTAGGTGTGCAACGTGTGATGCAGGCTATCGGCATGCTACGTGCGAGCCGCAAAAAGCTACCAGAGCCAATCATTGCCAAATCCACCAGCTGGGTTCGCGCATCGGGCAACGGTATCCTACGTACGGTTGTGAACTTAGGTGATAAAGTAGAAGAAGGCGAGACTCTCGCTTACATCAGCTCGCCTTTAGGTCATGACGAGCTAGAGCTGTTAGCACCAAAAGGCGGTATCGTAATTGGCCAGCAAACACTGCCACTGGTTAATGAAGGTGATGCTATTTTCCATATTGCCTACTTTAAGCAAGACGATGATGTGGTTGAGCAAACAGTAGAAAGCTACATTGAAGAGCTGACTGAGTTTGATGTCGACCAAGTAACAACGGGGCAAATCCCGCTAGAAACGCAACAATAATTGCGAACTAGTATAGAAAGCTAACTTCCAAGCCCAGACTCCTTGTCTGGGCTTTATTTTGTCGTTCAAATAGACACACTTACTAACTAACAGACCAAAAACCAAACAATAATCCAATTTACCGTCTAATCGTGGGTATAAAAGTTTACAGGAAAACCAAAAACCATTATTGATAACTAATCTCATTATCATTTATTAATCTTTTCAGCATTCATATAATCCCCGCCTCTCAAATTACGATAACAAATGAATATGAAACGATTATCGACCCATCGCTTAAAAGTAAGCCTTGTCTCGCTCGCAATGCTCAACTCAATTTCTCTCCATGCAACAGAAAGCGTCGACGAAGAACTCGAAGTCATTGGTGTCCGCTATACCAAACCGATTACCGTCGCAGAACCCGCTGAAACCATCATTGATTGGACCCAAATCGAAGAACAACAATACTCTAACTTCGCTGAAATGATTGATGCTGTGCCGGGGGCAACGCTCGACGGCGGAGCGCGTTCTGGTGGGGAACGCATTAATATTCGCGGTTTCGATAACCCTAGCGACATCGCCGTGTTTGTTGATGGAGCTCCAATTGGTTTCCAGCAATACCGCTACGGCACCTTCTTCTTTGACCCATTCTTAATTGGTGAAGCGGAGATCATCAAAGGCGCACATGACTACCGCGCTCTAAACGGTAAGTTTGGTGGGTCTATCCGAATCAAAACCAAAAGCGTTGACGACCTGCTTGGAGGGGATCGCAACTTCGGCGTTCGTGCGTCAACGGGTTATAACAACAATGGCGAAGAGAACTCATACACCCTCTCCCTTTATGGCAAAAATGACGCTGGCTTTTACTTCCTCGCAAATGGTTCAGTAAAAGACTCCGACGACATTAAAGTGGGTGGCGGTAAAACACTAGATTACTCAGGTTACGAACAAGAAAACATGCTCGTCAAAGTTGGGTACGAAAATGATGACCATGAATTTGAAATCAGTCACACACGATACAAAGATGAAGGCCGTAAACCATGGGCTAACCGTCGTGGTCAAATGCCAACCATTTCGGATTACAACATCAAAAAATATGGCTCGTTAGAAAAAGCACAATACGCTTACACGGTCTACAACGAATACAAAGACAATACGACGACAATCTCCTACCATTACATGCCGACTAGCCCGTACATTGATTTCAACATAAAAATGGCGCGTTCTGAAAACGACCGTCATTGGGTTCGTCCAGATATTGCCTTTGAAAAAATGTTCGTTTCCGTTGGCAGTTATGGTCATGAATCTTGGCTAAGCTACGAACGTGATTACATTGATGTATTCAACCAAGCGCAAATTGGTGACCATGCACTGGTTACGGGTCTTCAGTATCAAAAAACGGATCGTGATTCGTTAGTTTTCAATGCTTCTTACGATAATAAAGAGTCGAAAAACTACGGTTGGTATACCCCGTACTATGAACCATCGGGCACTCAGTCTATTTACGCGGCCTACATTGCTGACCACTATCAGGCAACCGACCGCCTGACGATTACTCCTTCTCTGCGTTATGAGTACATCACCAGCGAAGGAAAAGGTAATGCGGCGCCAGATTACAATGACCCAGCAGCCGGCCATGACTACAGTGAAACAAGCCACAAAGGCTTTAGTCCACGTTTGGATATCGATTTTGACGCGACCAACAATACTCGTTTGAACTTCTCTTATGCCTACGCCTTAAAAGCTCCAACCGTCGATAACATTTACTCTGTGCAATATGCTCGAGCAACAGCCACAGCTACGGCACGCGATCTCGATGTTTCTCGTATTCATGCTTATCAAGCCAGTGTGATTAATTTGGCCAAAGGATTGGTTAGCGAGCGCGACAACCTCGCAACAGAACTGACATTGTTCTATAACGATGTGAGTGACACTGTTGATATCCGAACCGGTGAAAACTTAGATAAAGACAGCGGTGATATTCAAAGTTGGAGCACAAACCTAGATGGCTTCAAGAACTATGGCTTCGAGTTGATTTCACAATACCGTATTAACGATTTCTATAGTGATTTCTCAGCGAGTTACATTCGCGGGAAAAATAAAGGTAGCTTATCGGATTCAACCGGCTCGGATGATGACTACCCGGGCGTCCCGCCCTTGAATATTAATCTCGGTTTGGGCTACGAATGGCTTCCGGGGCTGCGCTCTGGTTGGGAAGTTCGTTGGTACGATGCTCAAACCAAAACAGACGCGGCTGGTGATAACTTAAAAGTGAAATCACCAAGTGAGCAATACACGTTGCAAAATGCTTATGTCACTTGGGAAGTTCAGCAGGTGAAAGGGTTAAGTGTTGGAGCGGTCGTGAATAACTTAACAGACCGTTATTACGAAGCTTACCTATCTAATGGCGTGCCTTCTCCCGGCCGAGAAGTGAAGGTCCAACTAACTTATCAATACTAATCAGGCTTTGTCTGATTACGAACCGAACCAAATTCGGAGCATACGTACTTGCTCCGAATTTTTCTTTTTATTCACCGCCACTTTTCACAGTATATCTAATGACGAAGATTCAAATTACTTTTTTACTAACAAGAACGTTAATCACAATTGGCCTCGCCTTCCTCATTGCTCCAAGCTACTCACAAGAGAATATCTCTCAGTATTTAATGGTTCAGAGTAAGACACTACCAGTAGAGGATCATTACGCTGCCAACATTTCAGATAACTTAAATCTAGATGCTCAGCCTGAAGCTTTGACTTGGGGAGAAAATGGGAAGTCAGGTCACTGTAACTACGCAAAAGGTGAGATTACCGAGGCAAGAGACTATGACTACGGTGAAGCTACCGATTTGTCAGATGGATTACGCCACATTGATTTGCAGCCAGTTCACACACCTAAAAAACTGCGCAAAGACCATACGTACAATACCCCTTCATCAGGAAGTTCAATGACATTCTCAGTTTCCTCTGACTGCTTATAACGACACAAATAAAAATGCCCCGAGATTAACTCGGGGCATTTTCAAATTCATTGTCGATGGTAGTCAATCACCATCAAACACACTGCGATTACTCTTCGTCAGTGTCTACGTCTGCTTCACGAGCTTGACGAGCTTCTTCTTTGCGAACTTTTGCCGCTAGTTGCTCTGCTTCACGCTCTTGACGTTGTACTGCTTTGCGCTCGTTACGAACTACTTGGTTTTGTACAAAACCTGCAAGTTCCTGCTCAGCCCAAGCTTGTGCTTTCTCTTCGCTGTCAAAACCAGTTTCACGTTTTGATACCACTACTTTACGAGAAGTCACCTGACGAGTGATCTCTGCGCTCCAACCGTTACGTTTTTCAGTTACGCGGATAGCAAATTTTGGATTTTTAGCCATTTCTTTCATTTCCTAAGGGATTAATCAGGGATTCGGTCAACTTGATAACTCCATCTAAGCTGAGCTGTTTAACACCATCCCTTGGTAAGCGCGGTATTAGAGCATAAAAGTTACCGAAACGCTGCAAGTTTTTTAAGGGAGACGGGAGACGATTTCATTTGGAATACTTAGGAACAAATACTGTCAACACCTATTGAGTCCATGCATTGACCTCTAGTATTCCAGTACACACATCTCAATTCCTACAGCGAAGCCTTCCCGACTCTCGAAGCGCAGCGTCCTGTAGGACGAAGTCTGTTCTCGATTCTTAAATAAAGAAAGCGCCGGTCTCTCAACCAGCGCTTATCGATTTTCGTTAACGTTGACGAACGACGTCGTGATTAACCGATGTTCTTGCGTGCGTTTTGGAACATACGCATCCAAGCACCGTTCTCACCCCAACCTTCTGGAGACCATGAGTTCGCAACTGTACGGAATACACGCTCTGGGTGCGGCATCATGATAGTTACGCGGCCATCTTGAGTCGTTAGACCCGTGATTGCATTTGGCGAACCATTCGGGTTGTTCGGGTATTGCTGAGTCGCATTACCGTGGTTATCCACGTAACGAACTGCAACCGTGCCTGACGCTTCAATCGCGGCTAGGTGGTCAGCATCACGAACTTCTACGCGGCCTTCACCATGAGAAACTGCGATTGGCATGCGAGAGCCTGCCATGCCATCGAAGAATACAGAATCAGATTTCTGTACTTCCACTAGGCTAAAGCGAGCCTCAAAACGCTCAGATTCGTTACGAACGAAGCGTGGCCATAGGTCTGCACCTGGGATTAGCTCTTTCAGGTTCGATAGCATCTGACAGCCGTTACATACACCTAGAGAGAAGGTATCTTCACGCTGGAAGAAGCCTTCAAACTGGTTGCGAGCTTGCTCGTTGAACAGGATAGACTTAGCCCAACCTTCACCCGCACCAAGTACGTCACCGTAAGAGAAGCCACCACAAGCGACTAGACCCTGGTACTCTTCTAGAACCGCTTGACCGGTTAGGATGTCGCTCATGTGAATATCGGTTGCTTCAAAGCCTGCACGGTCAAAGGCTGCTGCCATCTCAACGTGAGAGTTAACGCCCTGCTCACGTAGGATTGCCATCTTAGGCTTAGCGCCCTTATTTATCATAGAACCGGCAATGTAAGGTGCTGCAATGTCTTCATTTACATCGAAGCTTAGCTTAACGTTTAGGCCAGGATCTGAGTTGTCTTTCTTCGCTTCATGCTCTTGGTCAGCACATGCTGGGTTATCACGTAGACCTTGCATCTTATGCGTAGTCTCCGCCCAGATAGTACGTAGTTCAGTACGATTACGCTCTAGAACTACCGTGTCACCAGAAGTAATCACTAGCTCATCAGATGCTTCTACTGAGCCGATTACATGAGAACATGCCTCAAGACCGTTTGCTGATAGCGTTGAAAGTACCGCGTCTAAATCTTCGTTCTTAACCTGAAGTACTGCACCTAGCTCTTCGTTAAATAGTGCTGCTAGTACGTCTTCACCTAGGTCAGCAATATCTGCTTTCACACCACAGTGACCTGCGAATGCCATTTCAGCAAGAGTCACGAATAGACCGCCATCACCTTTATCGTGGTAAGCCACTACTTGGTCATTCGCGACTAGGGCTTGAACGCCTTCGTAGAAGCCTTTCAGTTGTACTGCGTTGTCTACGTCTGCTGGCTTATCACCAAGCTGCTTATAAACCTGTGCAAGCGCTGTTGCGCCTAGACGGTTTTGACCATTACCTAGGTCGATAAGTACAAGGCTAGAGACACCTTTGTCAGTACGAAGCTGAGGAGTAATCGTCTTACGAACATCTTCAACACGTGCAAACGCAGTAATAACAAGAGATAACGGAGACGTTACTTCTTTCTGCTCGCCGTTCTCTTCCCACTTGGTCTTCATCGACATTGAGTCTTTACCAACTGGGATAGTTAGACCAAGCGCTGGACATAGCTCTTCACCCACGGCTTTCACTGCTTCGTAAAGACCTGCGTCTTCACCCGGGTGACCTGCTGGAGACATCCAGTTTGCAGACAGTTTAATGTGTTTGATATCACCGATGTTTGTCGCTGCGATGTTTGTGATTGCTTCACCAACCGCTAGACGAGCCGACGCACCAAAGTCTAGTAGAGCAACTGGTGTACGCTCACCCATCGACATCGCTTCACCGTGGTAAGTGTCGTAACTTGCTGCAGTTACTGCGCAGTTAGCAACAGGAACCTGCCACGGGCCAACCATTTGGTCACGCGCTACAAGACCAGTCACCGTGCGATCACCGATCGTGATTAGGAATGTTTTTTCTGCAACCGTAGGTAGACGTAGAACGCGATCCACGGCTTCATTTAGCTCGATACCGTCACGGTTAACCGCTGGGTTATTCGCTTTAAGCGTTTTCGCATCACGGTGCATCTTAGGCGTCTTACCAAGAAGTACATCCATTGGCATGTCGATTGGCGTGTTGTCGAAATGCGAATCTTCAAGTTTCAGTTCACGCTCTTCAGTTGCTACACCTACTACGGCGTATGGTGCGCGCTCACGCTTACAGATTGCGTCGAATACTTCCATATTCTCTGGCGCAACTGCCATTACGTAACGCTCTTGAGATTCGTTACACCAGATCTCAAGTGGGCTCATGCCCGGCTCGTCGTTTGGTACGTCACGCAGTTGGAATATACCACCGCGTTCGCCATCGTCTACAAGCTCTGGAAGTGCGTTAGAGATACCGCCCGCGCCCACATCGTGGATAAATGCGATTGGGTTAGCATCACCAAGCTGCCAACAACGGTCGATCACTTCCTGACAGCGACGCTCCATTTCTGGGTTTTCACGCTGTACCGATGCAAAATCTAGGTCTTCTGCTGATTGACCAGATGCCATAGAAGAAGCAGCTCCACCGCCAAGACCGATGTTCATTGCTGGACCACCAAGTACAATTAGGCTTGCACCAACAGGGATCTCTTTCTTCTGAACGTGCTCGTCACGGATGTTACCCATACCACCAGCAATCATGATTGGCTTGTGGTAACCACGAACCTCTTCACCTGCGTGCGAGTTCACTTTTTCTTCGTAAGTACGGAAGTAACCAAGTAGGTTTGGACGACCAAATTCGTTGTTAAACGCCGCGCCACCCAATGGACCTTCTAGCATGATGTCTAGAGCGTTAACGATACGACCTGGTTTACCGAAATCTGTTTCCCATGGCTGTTCAAAACCAGGAATACGTAGGTTAGATGTTGTGAAACCAACTAGACCTGCTTTTGGCTTACCACCGATACCAGTCGCGCCTTCATCACGGATTTCACCACCAGAACCAGTAGAAGCACCCGGCCAAGGAGAGATAGCAGTTGGGTGGTTGTGCGTTTCCACCTTCATTAGGATGTGCGCTTTCTCTTGGCTGTAACCGTACTGGCGAGTTTCCGGGTTCGGGAAGAAGCGACCTACATCTGAACCCACCATAACTGCTGCGTTATCTTTGTATGCAGACAGAACGTTTTCTGGTGTGGTTTCAAACGTGTTTTTGATCATCTTGAACAGAGACTTCTCTTGCTTAACGCCATCGATAGTCCAGTCTGCGTTGAAGATCTTGTGGCGACAGTGCTCTGAGTTCGCTTGTGCAAACATCATTAGCTCAATGTCAGTCGGGTTGCGTTCTAGCTTATTTACGAACGCATCGTAAAGGTATTCGATTTCATCATCTGCAAGTGCAAGACCTAGGGTAACGTTTGCGTTTTCAAGCGCAGCACGACCGCCTTTTAATAGGTCAACGTCTGCTACAGGAGCAGGTTCTGCCGCTTGGAATAACGCATTTACTGCATCGAAATCAGTAAATGTCACTTCCATCATGCGATCATGGATGAGTGCTTTTACATCAGCAATTTGAGCATCGTTAAGAGGAGTCGATGTCTCTACGTAGTATGCAGTGCCGCGCTCAAGACGTTTTACTTTGTCTAGACCACAGTTGATAGCGATATCAGTAGATTTAGAAGACCAAGGCGAAATAGTGCCCGGACGAGGCGTAACAAGAAGTAGAAGACCTTCTGGCTCATGCTCTTCGATCGTAGGACCGTAAGTCAGCAATTTTTCCAGTTTTTCCAACTCTTGAGCATCAAGGTCAGACTTTAGATCCGCAAAGTGCATGAACTCTGCGTAAATGCCAGTGACAGGCAGATCTTGTTCACGACAAAGTTCCAGTAGTTTATTAACACGAAACTCAGAAAGAGCTGGGGAGCCACGCAAAATTCTCATGTGCTTAGGTCTCTTATTGCAAGTGATTAAGGTGATATTGGAATAAATTCAGTGGGTTATACTGTTTTCTTCGAAGCTATTCCCGAAGGTTTTTCAAACCTATGCCGATGCCACCTCTTCGTTGCGAGCGCATTATATAGCAATTGTTTTTGTGATGTAACACCAAAAGCAACCGTTTGCGTCATTTTTTTCGTCAAATTTGATTTATACCCAAGTGACTTCAAGATTCAGGGGTCAGAGCAGTGTCACTGATTCAAGTTCAAGGAAAGCAACACCGTGTAATAGCAAGCTCTTTCCAAGTTGTTTGACGATGAAATTGTTTCAGTGACACGCTCCCAAAGGGCGAGTTGCCTTGGCTCGAATCCATCGTTACCAATTATCAATTTAGAATCACTAGATTTTCAAATTGTTGCCTCGCTTTCAAACCAAGTCATTCTCGCTGAACCAAGTATCTCGAGGTTACTTGGGTATCCTTAAATGTCGATAAATCACACAATGTCGCACTCTATCTGCCTGATTCACTTTGCCCAACCAGCTCGCTTTGATATAAAGGCAACTAGAAATTTATCGAGACGTACCGAATTAATGCAAATAAGTCAGTTCAACCGACTCAAGCGCAGCGCCCTACTTTTCGCGTCTGTGCTTTTACTTTCTGCTTGCCAGATTGAATCGGAGCCAAAAAGTGAATTCGAGCAAATCCAAGAGCGTGGTGTCCTACGTGTTGGCACGCTAAACAACCAACTCTCCTACTACATCGGACCTGATGGCCCGGCAGGTTTGGATTACGAACTGGCACGAAAATTTGCTGAGCAATTAGGTGTGAAGCTGGAGATTCGACCGGCGTTTCGCCAAGCAGATCTCTTCCCTGCATTAAAGAAAGGCGACATCGATATTATTGCGACAGGTTTAAACCAAACTTCTGAAGCTGTACAACGTTTTCGTCCTGGACCCGCTTACTATTACGTCAGCCAACAAGTGGTTTATAAAAAAGGTCAGCTTCGTCCTCGCGACATTAATCAGCTGATCAATTATCAAGCTAAAAAAGACAGTAATGCGGAAGAAGGTTCAAATGCTGGGGCAGAAACTCTTCAGATAGTTGAACAATCTCAGTTTGTTCCAACCTTAACGGCGCTACAGAAACAATACCCAGACTTCCAATTTGAGATTGTTGGTGATGCGGATACGCGAGATCTACTCAAGCATGTCTCTACAGGTGAGTTACGTTTTACGGTAACCGATTCAGTAGAACTGTCTTTGGCACAGCGCCTGTACCCGGATCTTGCTTTAGCCTTTGAATTGACAGAAGACCAACCCGTCTCTTGGTTTACTCGTCGCTCTGAAGATGAAAGCTTCTACGCAATGTTGATCGAGTTCTTCGGCAACATTAAACAATCTGGCGAACTGGCGACTTTAGAAGAGAAGTACATTGGACATATCGAAGCCTTCGATTATGTCGATACTCGTGCTTTTATACGCGCACTGGACAATACCTTGCCTAAATGGGCACCGCTGTTCCAAAAATACAGTGAAGAGTTTGATTGGCGCTTGATTGCTGCATTGGCTTATCAAGAGTCTCATTGGAAACCAAAAGCGAAGTCGCCGACTGGCGTTCGTGGCATGATGATGCTCACGCTCCCTACCGCAAAAAGTGTTGGTGTAACAGATCGTCTTGATCCGGAACAATCCGTACGCGGTGGTGTGGAATACCTACGTCGTATAGTCGCACGTGTTCCAGATTCAATTAATGAACATGAAAAGATTTGGTTTGCCTTAGCATCATACAACGTGGGTTATGGTCATATGATGGACGCACGACGCCTGACTAAAGCACAAGGCGGCGATCCAAACGCGTGGGCAGATGTTAAAGAACGTCTACCCTTGCTGCGCCAGAAGCGCTTCTACAGCCAAACACGTTATGGTTATGCTCGTGGTGATGAAGCACGCAACTATGTTGAGAACATTCGTCGCTACTATCAATCCATCATTGGGCATGTCAGCCAAAAGCCTGCGATTGACGAAGACACAGAAGATCTGCAAGTCATTCCACCACTATCCCCAGATCTGTTAACGTCTGGAGCGGTGGAAACCTTAGCTGAGCAAGTTTCGGGAGCGGTCGAGACAACACCAAGTACAGAGGCCAGCCCAAATCAAAATGCAGAGCAAACGCCGAATCCAAAAGAAGAATAAACCTTTCGAAAATAGCGAGCTAACAGCTCGCTATTTTTTTATTGAGTCGACAACAGAAACTCACTAGAATCCCGTCTTTCGAGCTCATTTATCTAGCCAGTTTTTTCGTGAAATACCGAGTAACGGAAGAGAAACAGTGAGCTCAATTGGTCACCCTCTCCTTGATATGATGTCACCATCATCCATGAGTATGCATCATAAGAATGACATCTATTGATCATGAATCGGATACTTTGCTATGCGAGTGTCGGAGAGTGTGTTCGTTGTCTGCAAGAGGTTCTGATAATGAGAAAACGCAGAGTGCAGTCAAAACGTTTGAATAAAACAGTGGCTGCTAACCGCCGTAAGCGCACGCTTACAACCATGAAAAGAAAAGTCAGTGCACGTAATCGTGTTTTCGTTCACTTAGTGAATCACTGAAAACTTGAAGCAAACATCTACTGCACGGTAGGTGTTTGCTAAAAACAACCATCAAACTCCCTGTTATTCGTCTTTTGTTCCCTGTTCATTGTCCAACGCTTTTTGCGCCTGCTTCTTCGCTTTAATTTCTTTACGACGACGTTTAAAGAACGCCTGTAACTGACCTCTGCATTCCTCTTCCAGCAAACCGCTTTCTACTGTCGCATAATGATACGCGGCTTGGCTCTCAAACAAATTCAGAACGGTCCCTGCAGCGCCAGCTTTAAGATCTGGAGCTCCATATACCACGCGCTTTACTCGACTGTGTAGTAACGCACCTGCGCACATAGGACACGGTTCTAAGGTCACATAGAGCGTAGTATCAAGTAAACGGTAGTTCTCGAACACCTCACCCGCTTTACGCAAGGTTTGGATCTCAGCATGAGCGGTCGCATCGTGCGAACAAATAGAGCGGTTCCAACCTTCAGCAACCACTTCACCATCTTTCACAAGCACAGCCCCAACAGGCACTTCCCCTTCCGCTTCAGCTTGCTCTGCAAGCTCTATCGCACGGCGCATAAATAGTTCGTCTTGAGGGGAGAATTGTGAGTCTGACAAAAGAGGCTCCAGTTTTGGGATCGGTCATTATGGAAAGTGGATTTTAACCTTCAAAGAGAGGAAGTGGAAGCGGGATGCGGGATGCGGGATGCGGGATGCGGGATGCGGGATGCGGGATGCGGGATGCGGGATGCGGGATGCGGGATGCGGGATGCGGGATGCGGGATGCGGGATGCGGGATGCGGCTTATTTTGTTTTTCTAGGAGCAAATTTTGTCAACGCTGTTTAAACTGAGTCTCTCTCATCAACCTTCCAGTACACCTCTTGATTTAAAAAGCGAAGCTTTCTATAGGACAAAGTCCGTTCTTCGATTCCCGAAAACCAAAAAGCGCCAGTCTCTCGACCAGCGCTTTCGAATTACCAATACCTAAATAGTTGGTGTTGTAGCTAGGCAACAAGCAAGTTCAGCCCTATGAGCATAGAGGCTCTATGTGATTAGGGTGAACTTGCGCAGTTAACAACGCTACAGCGCCAAATATGACGGTATTTACATTGTGTATGTGTATGGCGCTTGGATACCTAGAGGAATACCTAGCATCCAGTAAGCAACTAAGAAGATAGACCAGCCGATTAGCATCGCAATCGAGAATGGCATCATTAGAGAAGCTAGCGTACCGATACCTGTCGACTTCACGTAACGTTGACAGTAAACCACTACTAGAGGGAAGAATACCATCAGAGGTGAAATGATGTTCGATACAGAGTCACCTACACGGTAAGCCGCTTGAGATAGCTCAGGCGAGATACCCACAGCCATTAGCATAGGCACTAGGATAGGACCGATAAGAGCCCATTTCGCTGATGCAGAACCGATTAGAAGGTTTACAGAAGCCGTTAGAAGAATCATACCGATGATAGTTGCTTCACCAGGTAGGTTCATCGCTTTCAGGCCTTCCGCACCGTATAGCGCTAGCATCGTACCGATATTTGATTGCGCGAACGCAGATAGGAACTGCGCACAGAAGAACGACATTACAATGTATGCGCCCATCGTAGACATAGTATCCGCCATCGCTTTGATGATGTCGTTACTTGTCTTGAACGTGCCAGAAACGCGACCGTAAACGTAACCCGGAATGATAAACAGGATGAAGATCAACGGAACGATAGACTTCATGATTGGCGCAGAGAACGCAGTGATTTCACCTTCAGGTGAACGCAGTGCAGAGTTTTCTGGGATAAGTGCCACAACAAGAAGTGCGATACCTGCCATCATAGCCCAACCAGCGTAACGGAAAGCTTTTGATTCAGTTTCAGTGAAAGAACCAAGATCTGGTGCTTTTTCTGCATCTTCATCAACAGGTGTGTTCGCTAGGCGAGGTTCGATGATTTTTTCAGTTACGTACCAACCAATAGCAACGATGATTACTGAAGATAGACCAGTAAAGAAGATGTTCGCTAGCGGGTTAACCACGTACTCAGGGTCAAGAACCTGTGCCGCTGTTTGAGTAAAGCCAGCTAGTAGAGGGTCGATACCTGAAGGGATGAAGTTTGCAGAGAAACCACCTGATACACCAGCAAACGCAGCTGCGATACCCGCTAGAGGGTGACGACCTGCTGCGTGGAAGATGATACCACCAAGAGGAATAACTAGAACGTAGCCCGCATCCGCAGCAGTGTGCGATACGATTGCCACAAGAATTAGCATTGGAGTAAGAAGTTTTGCTGGCGTGAAGTTCAGCATCTTCTTAAGACCAGTGGTGATGAAGCCAGACGAATCGGCAACACCCACACCTAGCATCGCAACAAGTACGATACCCAGTGGAGCAAAGCCAGTGAACGTTGTCACCATGTTAGCAAGGAAACTTGCTAGTGCTTCACCCGTAAGAAGGTTAGTAATAGTAAGAGCTTCGCCAGTTCGAGGGTTTAGAAGGTCGAAAGAAACATTCGACAAAAGTGCAGACGCAGCCCAAGTAATGATTAGTGCCCAGAAGAACAGAATCGCTGGATCAGGAATTTTATTACCCGCTCTTTCGATAAAGTTCAGAAAGCGATCCATCCCGCTCGGCTTCGGTGACGGTGCTTTATTTACAGCTTGGTTACTCATGGTAACTCCATATGAATGATGTTGGTGCCATGGCCTATTTGAGTAATTATAACGGCCTATTTTCAACCGAGCATTCTATTAAATAGTGATTAAGAAAGCACAAGGTTCTATGTTTTTTTCCATATTTGGAGACATATTTTGCAAAAACGACATATCAATTAAACATAAAAAAAACAGTAGCACACCATTCGCATTAACAGTTCTAAAACCACCTATTAACTACCAAAAACAGCAATAAAAAGCACAAATGTTAACGACAAATGTAATGACGAGAAAAATACAAAATCGTTAGTTTTCGAATTCACTGTACTGCGAAATCATTGTTTTCAACTCAAGGGATTGCGTCTCCCCTATCCTATCTTTCCAACTAGCAGTTATCGTGATGGTCTTGAGAGATCCGGAGATCGTTGCTGTAGGAACTTCCCACTCAACGATATAAGATCCAGTAGCAGAAGATCCTGTTGCAATCGAAGCAAAGGAAGCGGTAGAGATGGTAGAAAGCGCATCAGAAGCCCCGCGAGTCCTGAACCATTCGAGCTGATTTTCAGCTAAACGCAGCGCTTCAATACTGTGGATAGCATATTCTGATTTACGCTCCATGTAGATTTGCAACTTTGTTAGACCAAGCGCTCCGATTCCCAATAGCAGAAAAGAAATCAGCACTTCGATTAAGCTAAAACCTTGTTGTTTAGAGATCATTCCAAGAGCCTTTTTTCCAACGGAAGTTAATAATCGGATCAACTACCTCATCGATGTTATCTCGGTTGTATGCAAAATTTAGAGAGTTAACAAAATAAGCACTATAACCAGGGCTATCTAACACTTGTCCACCCGAAAAACTAAAGGAACCGCGTTGGAGGTAAACGACTTTATCTAAAGCAAGCGTGGGAAAGTTAGCCGCATCTCCAAAGTGATCTTTGGCCTCGAATAAATCCCAATGTGTATCCAACCCTGTAAGTGAGTTGGTTGTGAGTTGATAAAGCATACCGGGGAAAGTCATAGAGCCATGTACAGCGAAGATACCATCTTGAACCAAGAGTAATATTGGAGCTTCTCCTGTTGCATCAAAGGCTTCGTTGAGATAATCAATGCCACCTTTGATTGGTACCCCATCAGAATCATTCTCATAACCTCCAGAGCTATTCTTTTTCGAGGAAGTAAACTCACAGGACCCAGTCACCCAAATATGAGTTTTACCTGCTGAAATTTGCTCCCCAACTTTCTTTCCACAATCGGTAACAATTTGATTGGTTGAATCATCGTAATCAATCGCAGTAAAACCCCAGTCAGATTTCACAGAATCCCAATTACTACGCTGCTCTCTAAAAATGTCGAAAAATGGCTCTAGATCTGCATCTTGAATAAAGTCCTCACCATAGCCAGAGTCAGAAGCAGTGACACTCTTATGCTCAGATTTACAATCTATGTTGTTGTGAACAAAATCTGCATAAGGCGCTGAGCCATGGATAACCCCTTGATTAGTCGCCCCAGCTCGAGAATGGAAAGCATTTTTATAGCGAATAGCCACACATTCCCACCCACTACCGACTAACTCTCCAGGATCTGGTGTCGAAAAAGCAGAGCTGCCATTCACATATAAATCAGTGCTACTTTTTAGTGCTCCAGAAGCTCTTCCACGAGATAGAACTAGTTGCTTTTCAATGGTTCGGCTAGAACTCGCAACGGGCTGACTTAGCACCTTATTGTCGGGTTCTAAAGTTAGTTGATGCAGGTCTAACGGTGTTTCACATCGGTTTGAAATTAGTGACGTTGCAGAAGAAACATCACCTGTACTTTGAACTAAAGAATAGAAACACTCTAATCCCCCCTCAGCTAACCAATGTTCTTGTCGAGCTTCAATTTGGTTGTTTGCTCGCTTAATTTGATAAAAAAGGGATTTATAGCTTCCTAGTGACATCATCAGCGCTGCAACAAGCAACACACTGACGACCAATAACGCGGCGGCACCTTGCTGTTTTCTCATTACTGCCAATTCCTTTGCTTCACTGTAAACGACTGCTCTGTTCGAATATCAGTCGCATCTTTTAACTCTGTCCCTAACGTAACCGTTACCATGGCAGTCTCGGCGTCGGTATTTTTTACCGTAGCCGCGGCCAACGTAAATTGATTCACATGAATCGCTTTCTTATCAAAAAGCGTGTTACATGATCCCGTTCCAGATAGAGCGATGACATCAGCTACACTCCAGATCGTTGTTTGTTTTTTTTCACATACAAACAGAGATTCTGGTGTATCGACGCGTTGTTCATATACAACGTTTTTATACAAAGCCGTCGCTCCGGAAGCCCCGACATTGTAGGCGTAAGCAATAAGCCCCATACCCGGAGCATCAAGGGTGTAGATAGTATTACTGGCTCCTGAAATCTTCACGGAGTTACCATCAATACCATCGAACCCAGCGCGTTGAATGTCGTTTCTCAACATCTGTAAAACGCTGGCTGTATTTTGTAATAGCATCAGTTCCTTGGAGCGCTCCATTGCAGCCTTTTGACCGCTGATATACAGCGAACCAACAATAACGAGAGAAATGAGCCCCAAAGAGGACGCAATCATAAACTCAACGAGGCTCGCCCCTTTTTGCTTTAACATATCAACCCTTACTAAGAGCAAGTGGAATAGCCAAAGTATTCAGTTGAGTTGTTATCACTGCATACTCGAACACGGGCGGAAAGTGTGTGGGAAATAAGCTTAAGCGCTTTTGCAGATTCTCCAACCGGATAGAATTGGATATTGCCCGAAGAAGGGCGACCATGAACATCATCAAAGCTTATTTGACCAGACGAATAACTAGGTGTGACGACTATCCCGTCATAGGGAACGCCAGAAAAAGAAAACAATACGGTCCCAGCACCTTCGGTTCCATTGTCAGTTAATTCAATGCGCCAATCACCATCGCTCGATGAGTTTCCAGACATGATGATATGCGCCCAAAGTCGCTCACGGCGCAATACTGCTTCAGATTTCCCCTGAATAACAAAACCATGTAGCTCATCTGCTAATCGCTGCATTTTGTTGGTTTCAAACACATTTTGAAAAGATGGTGCCGCAGCAGCTAACAATATGCTCATTACAGCAATGGTGATTAAGAGCTCCAGTAACGTAAACCCGCGAGGCATTTCCCAAATTCCTATGCAAACGGCGAGAGGGCCGTAATTCATCTTGCACAGATGCTATCACCTGAGAAAAATAGTCGGAAAAGTGAAAAGGGAACTACTCGTCATGATTCGAATTTCTAGTTGTAACGGATACAACAGACGATTAAGAGGGATGACATTGATCGAATTACTGATTGCAGTCGTGATTGTTGGGATCATTGCAGCTATTGCTTATCCATCTTACTCAGGTCATACGATCACATCGCATAGAACGGTCGCGTTGAGTGATATTAGCCGCATTCAGTTGGAGCTCGAAACATCTTACAACGGTGGCTATGACTGGAGCGGGATTATATCTGGAGGTAGTTGTACGATCTGCGATTCGGACACAGACCGTTTCTCCTTTGCTGTCGCAAGTTCAGCAACAGTGGCATACACAATTACGGCAACCGCGAAATCTGATCGTGGGCAAGATGGGGACAGTTGCTTTCCTAGCGACCAAGATAAAAAAATAACACTCACTTCAACCAATATTGAATCGCCAAGCGAGTGCTGGAACTGATCAAGCCGCCTTCTCTGGCGAAAAGAAAACAGATACGAAAAAGCCCGCATTGATGCGGGCTTCTTATTAAATTTTAACTTAGTCAGCAATTAGCTAGTTAAGTCATCAAAGAACTTCTTCACGCCGTTGAAGAAGCCTTCAGATTTTGGTTTGTGCTTAGTCGCAGCATCACCACCACAAGACTCATCAAACTCTTTAAGCAGTTCTTTTTGGCGAGAGCTTAGGTTAACAGGTGTCTCAACCACTAGCTTAACGATTAGATCACCAACACCGCCGCCACGAACGCCTTTCACACCTTTACCACGCATACGGAACATACGGCCAGTTTGCGTTTCTGTCGGTACTTTAAGGTTCACACGACCATCTAGCGTAGGAACTTCAACTTCACCACCAAGTGCTGCCATTGCAAAGCTTACTGGTACTTCACAGTACAGGTTGTTACCTTCACGTTCGAAGATATGGTGCTCTCTTACATGAACTTGAACATATAGGTCACCCGCTGGTGCGCCCATTTCTCCTGCTTCGCCTTCGCCAGATAGACGAATACGGTCGCCAGTATCAACACCGGCTGGGATCTTAACGTTAAGCGTTTTCGTTTTCTGTTTGCGACCTTGACCATGACATTCATTACATGGGTCTTTGATGATCTTGCCTTTACCATGACAGGTAGGACAGGTTTGTTGAACTGCGAAGAAGCCTTGACGCATCTGTACTTGACCATGGCCATGACAGGTGCCACAAGTTTCAGCCGTTGAGCCTTTCTTCGCGCCACTGCCATCACAGGTATCACAGTGGACTAGCGTAGGCACTTCGATCTCTTTAGAAACACCGCGGACGGCTTCTTCTAACGATAGTTCCATGTTGTAACGCAGGTCCGCACCACGTTGTGCTCGCTGCTGACCACCGCCACGACGGCCGCCGCCAAAGATATCACCAAATACATCACCGAAGATGTCGCCGAAATCAGCGCCACCGCCACCAAAACCGCCGCCGCCGAAGCCGCCACCGCCTTGTTCAAAAGCCGCATGACCATACTGGTCGTAAGCCGCTTTCTTTTGAGGCTCAGTTAGAATTTCGTACGCTTCTTTTACTTCTTTAAACTTGTCCGCAGCAGACTCATCACCCTGGTTACGGTCTGGGTGGTATTTCATCGCTAGACGCTTGTACGCCTTTTTAATATCGCGCTCAGAGGCATCTCGGCTTACGCCTAATACTTCGTAAAAATCACGTTTTGACATGTTCTTCGTCACCAATTATTTACTGCAAACGGCATCGATTCACCGCTTGGTGTTTGTATCATTCTAGCTAAGTGCACTTATTGCAAAATACTTAGCTAGAAGGACAACGTTGACAAACAGACGGGCGTAAGAGTTACCCCAAACGCCCGTACACAAAGTCTTATCGACTCTAGGCGACCGTGGTCGCCTAGTTAAGAAAGCTTATTTCTTGTCGTCTTTAACTTCTTCGAACTCAGCATCAACTACGTCGTCTTCTTTAGACTGTTGAGCATCAGCGTCAGCACCTTGTGCTTGTTGAGCTTGAGCTTGTTGTTGAGCGATTTCCATTAGCTTTTGAGCTGCTGTCATAAGCGCTTGAACTTTCGCATCGATTGCTTCTTTGTCATCACCCTTACGAGCAGTTTCAAGCTCAGCGATAGCTGCTTCAATCTTCTCTTTCTCATCTGCAGGTAGTGCTTCACCAGCTTCTTCTACTTGCTTACGAGTACCGTGAATCATTTGGTCAGCTTGGTTACGTGCAGCCGCTAGCTCTTCGAACTTTTTGTCCGCTTCTTTGTTAGCTTCTGCTTCTTGAACCATTTTCTCGATGTCTTCGTCGCTTAGGCCGCCAGAAGCTTGGATAGTGATCTTCTGTTCTTTACCTGTTGACTTATCTTTCGCAGATACGTGAAGGATACCGTCAGCATCTAGGTCGAAAGTTACTTCGATTTGTGGCATGCCACGAGGCGCAGCTTGAATGCCTTCTAGGTTGAATTGACCTAGAGACTTGTTGTATGACGCTTGCTTACGCTCACCTTGAAGAACATGGATTGTTACCGCGTTCTGGTTGTCTTCTGCTGTAGAGAAAACTTGGTTCGCTTTAGTTGGGATAGTTGTGTTTTTCTCAACTAGCTTAGTCATTACACCGCCCATTGTCTCAATTCCTAGAGACAGTGGTGTTACGTCTAGTAGAAGTACGTCTTTTACTTCACCTGCAAGTACACCGCCTTGAACTGCAGCACCCATTGCTACTGCTTCATCAGGGTTTACGTCGCGGCGAGCTTCTTTACCGAAGAACTCAGCAACCTTCGCTTGAACCATAGGCATACGAGTCTGACCACCAACTAGGATTACGTCAGTGATGTCGTTTACAGATAGGTCAGCGTCAGCTAGAGCAACTTTTAGTGGCTCAAGAGAACGTTGTACTAGGTCTTCAACGAGAGATTCTAGTTTCGCACGAGTCACTTTCACGTTCATGTGCTTAGGACCAGTCGCGTCTGCAGTCACGTAAGGTAGGTTTACGTCAGTTTGAGAAGTAGAAGAAAGCTCAATTTTCGCTTTTTCTGCTGCTTCTTTAACACGTTGCATCGCTAGTGGATCGTTCTTAAGGTTGATACCTTGCTCTTTGTTGAACTCGTCAACTAGGTAGTTGATTAGACGTGTATCAAAGTCTTCACCACCAAGGTGAGTGTCACCGTTAGTTGCTAGAACTTCGAAAGTTTTCTCGCCTT
Source organism: Vibrio jasicida 090810c (assembly GCF_002887615.1). NCBI lineage: Bacteria > Pseudomonadati > Pseudomonadota > Gammaproteobacteria > Vibrionales > Vibrionaceae > Vibrio > Vibrio jasicida. Next base: position 1,569,347 of record NZ_CP025792.1, read on the forward strand.
CAACTTCATCGATTTCGATGATAGAGATATCGAATGTACCACCACCAAGGTCGTATACCGCAATAGTGCGGTCGCCGCCTGACTTGTCTAGGCCGTATGCTAGAGCAGCCGCTGTTGGCTCGTTGATGATACGTTTAACTTCTAGACCTGCGATACGGCCAGCGTCTTTTGTTGCTTGACGTTGAGCATCGTTAAAGTAAGCAGGAACTGTGATAACTGCGCCAGTTACTTCCTCACCTAGGAAGTCTTCAGCAGTTTTCTTCATTTTTTTCAAGATTTCAGCAGAAACTTGAGGAGCAGCCATTTTTTGGCCTTGCGCTTCTACCCAAGCGTCACCGTTGTCAGCCTTAACGATTTTGTAAGGCATGATTTCGATATCACGCTGAACTTCTTCATCTTCAAAGCGACGACCAATTAGACGCTTAATTGCAAATAGCGTGTTAGTTGGGTTTGTAACCGCTTGACGTTTTGCAGGTTGACCTACTAGCGTTTCACCATCGGTATATGCAACAACCGATGCCGTTGTGCGTTCGCCTTCAGCGTTTTCAATTACACGAGGTTTGTCGCCGTCTAGTACAGCAACACATGAGTTAGTAGTACCTAAGTCAATACCAATGATTTTACCCATCAGGCTATCTCCGAATAAATTCTATTTTCGTTTTGCTATATCCCCTATGTGGGGACGTAGAATCGGGTTTCAACCCTTGCTCACAAACAAAAATAATTATGTTTGCTTCTCTTATGCCCAATAGATAAGGGCTGCAAATGGCTTTTCAAGGGAAAGAGCAAAAAAAATTGAAAAAAGTTGTGCAAAAAGCGGGATGTTGGAATCTCGAAGCGCAGCGTTCCATAGGACGAAGTCCGTTCCCGAAGCGAAGCGTCTCTTAAAAAGAAAAAGCGAGGCCCTAAGACCTCGCTGTGAATTCGATTAAGTGAGCGATTAAGAATTACGCACTCGCTTGTGCTGGTTCAGCATCCACGATTTCTTCTTTACCAATCTCGCCTTCAGACTTAGCAACAATCGTGTTTACTGCTGTATCGCCGACTACGTTAGATGATGTACAGAACATATCGTTAATACGATCAACCGCTGCAACGATTGCTAAACCTTCTGGTGGTAGACCCAATTGGTGAAGGATAACACCAACCATCACTACACCGCCGCCAGGAACACCGCCAGCACCGATAGACAGTAGCAGAACCGTGAAGCCTAGAGTCACTAGGTCAGATACCGCAATAGGCTGACCAAACGCGTTTGCACAGAATACCGCTGCGATTGCGATGTAGATTGAAGCACCTGCCATGTTCATAGTTGCACCTAGTGGTACACCAAAACCAGCTACCGACTTAGACACACCAATCTTGTCAGTAAGAGTACGCATCGTTACTGGGATCGTCGCATTTGAACTTGCTGTAGATAGAGAGAACAACACTTGTTCACGCGTCTTACGAGAGAACTCGCGCGCAGAAATACCCGTGAACATTTGAACTGCTAGAGGGTAAACCACGAAGATCCAAAGCACTAGCATTGAAACCACAAGAGCAACGTAACCGGCTACTGATGCAAGCGTACCCGCATCCAAGGTTGCACCAAGTTGAATCATCAGAGCAAATACACCGTATGGCGCTAAGCTCATTACGAGACCAATTAGTTTCATCATGATTTCGTTCGCCATCTTAAAAGTACGAACCGCAGGGCCGCCTTTTGAATCAAGCGCTTGAATTGCAAGACCTGTCAGAATTGCCATAAAGATGATTTGTAGCATGTCGCCATTTGCAAACGCTTGTACAGGGTTGCTTGGAACAATGTTCACAACCATAGAGAAGATGTCCGGTGTTTCTGTTGACTTAAGCGCCACAGAATCAGAAATCGTACCCGCAAGGTTTGCACCTGCACCAGGCTGAACAATCATAGCAACAGTAAGAGCAGCAATGATCGCAACGACGGTATTTAAAATGTAAAGAGTAAAAGTTTTACCACCCAAGCGACCAAAAGAACGAATGTCTTTAAGTTCCACAATGCCACATACAATTGACACATAAACCAGAGGAACAACCAGAAGTTTAATCAGCGAAACGAACATGCCGCCCGCACCTTCTGCTGCACCTAGAATATAGGTATCAAAAATCGCAATACCGCTAAATAAGTACTGAATAGCTGTACCCAGCACGAGGCCGGCGAACAAGCCGATAAAAATCTTACTAGAAAGCGATTTATCCATCATAAATCTCCGAAATGTTGTGTTTGCTATTTATATTTTTATAGTTACATCTGCTAATTTTTACGGCAGACCTCGCGAATAATACACATCAGAGTTACAAAATAAAGGCTTTCTTTACGAGAATGTTAATAACTAACATTAAAAGTAAATCACCAGTTCTAGATTGATATTCAGAATTTTATTTTGAAGACAAGTCATAACAGGTACTTATAGACACAGCATCCCATAAGTAAGCAAGATAAAGAGAGGATATCTCCTATAGGAAAATTATTTGCCAATAGGAAAAAGTTTGAAGAGGATCAAATTTCGAAATTTAGCTCATATTCAGAGGAGTGAATATGAGAATGACAATGTTTGAAACAAAAATGCCCACTGAGAACCAGTAGGCATTTAAATAAATATATATCAGTAGGTTACTGAATTATTTTGCAACCATAACCATTGCAGGACGTACCACGCGACCGTTTAGCTCGTAACCTTTTTGCATTACGAACATAACGGTATTTGACTCATGGTCAGGACTTTCTTGGATAGACATCGCTTGATGGAATTCAGGGTTGAAAGCTTCACCTTCTGGATTGATCTCTTTCAAACCAAATTTCGATACTGCGTCTACAAACGTCTTATGCGTTAGCTCAACACCTTCAAGAATTGGCTTAACCACTTCATGCTCAGCATCAGCAGCTTGGATAGCACGCTCTAGGTTGTCGATAACAGGAAGAAGCTCTTCAGCAAACTTGTTCAAAGCGTATTTACGCGCTTTATCAATTTCTTGCTCTGTACGACGACGCATGTTTTCTACTTCTGCTTTAGAACGTAGAACGGCATCTTGCTGATCTTTCACTTTCGTTTCACTTGATAGAAGTGCTGCTTCTAGTTGAGCAATCTTAGCGTCTTTTTCATCACCAATGTCTTCAAGTTCCGCTTCTGCTTCTTGAGCTGCTGCCTCTACTTTCTCAGCCTCTTCGATGATCTGATCAAGCTCGGCTTCAGTAACTTTGTTTTCTTCGTTGCTCATGATATCTCCAGAATCAACATAATGTCCTCAAAGCTTACGCACGTTTTGCGGGCTCTAACCACATTAAAATTCGCATATTTAGGTAACTTGCCATTATTATGGGGATGAAGATTCCTGATTCAAGCCTCTTTAATGCGGAAATGCTATGAAAAACCCATGTAACGTGATCGCGATTATCGGAAAACCTCGAGATCAGCAGGCTATTCAAACTCATAGAGAGCTTTACCAATGGTTAACCTCTGAAGGTTACCAAGTGTTTATCGATGACCGCCTTGCTGCAATTTTAGACGATATTCCACAAAATCAATTTGCCAGCCTAGTGGAACTTGGTAAAAACGCCGATCTTGCTATTGTCGTTGGGGGCGATGGCAACATGTTAGGCGCAGCTCGCATTTTATCTCGCTTTGATGTCGCAGTGATCGGTGTGAACCGAGGTAACCTTGGTTTCCTAACGGACCTTAACCCCGATGATTTCAAAACGGCATTGAAAGCCGTTCTGAATGGCGAATATATTGAAGAAGAGCGATTTTTACTTGAGGCCGAAGTGCATCGTCATGGCCAGATTAAAAGCCACAATGCCGCCCTAAACGAAGCAGTACTTCACCCTGGTCAAGTCGCACATATGATCGAGTTTGAAGTTTACATTGATGATAGCTTTGCGTTTTCGCTGCGCGCCGACGGTTTAATCGTTTCAACTCCAACAGGTTCAACCGCTTATTCCCTTTCCGGTGGTGGTCCTATCTTGTCGCCAAGCTTGAATGCAATCTCTTTGGTTCCGATGTTTCCTCACACTCTTTCAAGCCGTCCTTTAGTGGTTGATGGAAAACGACGCATTAAATTGATCGTGTCACCAGAAAACCGCGGTACGCAAGAAGTCAGTTGTGATGGACAAGTTTCACTACCGGTTTCTCCAGGCGATGAAGTTCATATTTATCAAAGCCCGAATGTACTTAAACTGATCCACCCAAAAGACTACAGCTACTACCACGTGCTAAGAAACAAGCTCGGTTGGTCAAGCAAATTGTTTTAACAAGAAAGGTTGATGTGAAGGCATCAACCTTTTTTCTATGCTCTCATTAACTCCAATTCCATCCCCACCCAAGGCGACACAGATTAATTCATTGTTAAATTTAATTTTATAAAACTTGATCTTGTGGGTAAATTTTATACAAAATTCTGAGCTCAAATTGAAAGGTGTCCGACTGATGATATTCTCAGTATGAATAGAACATAAACTCTAATTCATACTTATTATCTCAAAGGGCACATTATGAAAAAAACAATGATATTGTCCGTTCTCAGTACGTTAGCGCTTGCTGGCTGTCAATCTGAGGAGGCAAAGGTTACCGATATATCAAACGCAAAAGCCGAGGACATCTCGAATACCAAGCGGACACTAGCTCTGCAACTCAGCGAAAGTTATGCCAACATAGAACCCATGCTGCGCAAAGACATCACTGCCGAACACATTAATGTCCCCCTTTCCTCATTCGTCGAACAGAAACCTTTATCAGCATTTAGCCAACAACTCACACAAGCCGATACACAAATTCGAGCGTGGAAAGGCATCTCTGAATACTCCGATCAATTGCTTGAAGTTCGACTTGCAAATGAAGAAATGCTCGGCGTGTGGCAAGAAGGGACCGTCGACCCACTCTTTGCTTTCGAACCAACAGGGGATGATGAGCAGTGGCAATACATCGAAGCTTACGATGTTTATGGCCAAGTCCACCAACTCGATGTCTATCAACTTCCAGACGTGCCTGTATTGGTTGTCGACAGCAACAGCTCTGCAGAGCTAAAAGCTGGGCTACAGGCTATGCAGGCAGAAATGAGCAAGCTTGGGCAAGCAACCATGGTCCAACCCTATATGACTGACATCGCAAAGGCTCAAAAATCTCTTTTCTCCCACACAGAAAGTACACCTCAACCAATTCAAACTACGGTTTTGAAGAAGATTCGTCTTGCCAATGACCAAGAGCCTTGGATTTCAGGAAAAGCTGAAATCTACGCCATTGTCACAGGTGTAAACCCTACGCGTGATGAACCCACTTTGGATCTCGTCGAGCTACCTTATTTGGATTACGACAACACCACCTACTTACCCAACCAAATCATCATTCACTGGTCTCGTTACCGTTGGGGGGCGGCGGATATCGTCTTAATGGAGCAAGATGACGGCACCGATTACAAACAGTTAGCCAAACTGCTTGTTCAGGTTGCAGAAGAAGTCCTGAAGGCAATTCCAGATCCCGAAGTTCAGGCCTATGCCATTATTCCTCAGATCACCAATAAAATTATCGATGCGATTCCGGATGGCGCACTCACTAACGATGACGATTTTATCGATGTGTATTACACCCTGATGCAAGACACTTCCTATGTCGACCATCCTGGAGCAGGGGTTAATGCTGTGGCAACGTTTGAGCCGCTCACAATTAACCCAACTCGACCGTAACTTGTTCAATTTTAATAGGTCGTTGCATTTGCTCGGCCTATTTTTCTCTTCACCATCACAAAAAATACCTTCTTCCTACAAAAAATCCAGCAGCCACCTTTACTGTATAAAGAAACAGTATATACTGTTTTCTTATACAGTATTGTTCAGTTATACAGGTAAATAAAAATGCTGGCTCATCTAAGTGTTAATAATTTTGCGATTGTTAAGTCTTTACAGCTCGAGCTTTCAAAGGGCATGACCACCATCACTGGTGAAACAGGTGCAGGTAAATCTATTGCAATTGACGCATTAGGTCTTTGTTTAGGCGGGCGTGCCGATGCAGGCATGGTACGACAAGGCGAAGAGAAAACAGAAGTCAGCGCCGCCTTTTTACTGGACAACAATCTACACGCAACGCGTTGGCTAGAAGATAACGACCTGCTGGATGGCAGCGAATGTATCTTGCGTCGCATCATCACGAAAGAAGGCCGTTCTAGAGCCTTTATCAATGGCAGCCCAGTCCCTCTTTCACAACTCAAATCTCTTGGGCAGTTATTGATCAACATCCATGGACAGCACGCGCATCATCAGTTGATGAAGAGCGAGCATCAAATGGCCATGCTGGACCAATATGCTGGACATTTAAACCTACTAAAAAGCACACGCAGTGCTTACCAGCATTGGCGTCAAGCAGACAACAACCTTAAGCGACTAAAAGAGAACAGCCAGCAAAATCAGGCCCAAAAACAGTTGCTTGAATACCAAATTAAAGAACTGAATGAGTTATCGCTAGGTGAAGAAGAATTCGCAGAGCTCGAGCAAGAGCACAAACGACTGTCCAATAGTGGTGAACTCGCCACTACCTGTCAGCAAGCCCTCGAACTTATTTACGAAGGTGAAGAAGTCAATGCGCTTGGTATTTTGCAATCGGCCAATCACTCCCTAATCCAGTTAGCCGAATTGGATGAGAAGTTAGCTGAATTGCCAAACATGCTGGCAGAGGCAATGATCCAGCTAGAAGAAACCAAAAACGAACTTCGCAGCTACCTAGATGGCATTGATGTCGATCCCGGTCGCATGGCTTATGTCGAAGAACGTTTTTCTAAAGTGATGTCGATGGCTCGCAAACACCATGTTATGCCCGATGAGCTATACCAACATCACCAAGATCTTCTTGCACAAATCGAAGCATTAGATTGCTCTGACGAGCGTCTGGATGAACTCGCTCAAGAAGTAGAACAGAAATACCAAAGCTTCTTAACTCAAGCAGAGAAGCTGCACAAGTCACGTAGCCGTTACGCAAAAGAGCTGAACAAACTTATCACGCAAAGCATGCACGAATTGAGCATGGAGAAAGCGGTATTCAGCATCGAGGTAAACAACGAAAACCTCCACCCATCTCCATTGGGTATGGACAGTGTGTGTTTCTTGGTCTCAACCAACCCAGGTCAGCCATTACAACCTATCGCTAAAGTCGCATCAGGTGGTGAGCTATCACGTATCTCGCTAGCAATACAAGTTATCACCGCACAAAAAGTGGATACGCCAAGCTTGATCTTCGATGAAGTGGATGTCGGTATCAGCGGCCCAACGGCTGCGGTTGTCGGTAAGATGCTGCGCAAGTTAGGCGAATCGACTCAAGTGATGTGTGTAACCCACTTACCGCAAGTTGCTGGCTGTGGTCATCAACAAATGTTTGTTGCTAAACACACCAAGAGTGGGCAAACCGAAACAAAAATGCACGCCCTAGATGAACAACAACGTGTGGCAGAACTCGCTCGTTTATTGGGCGGAAGCCAAATTACCGACTCAACATTAGCCAACGCAAAAGAATTACTCATCGCGGCTTAACCATTCAACAAGGGATGAGAAATGGATATCAAAGCCATCAACAAAGAAAACTGTTTAGAGCTCGTCCCTCTTTTTATTGAGTTAGAATGCTATTACTTCAAAGAGGACGCCGCATCAGAGAATGAATTGACGCACTATCTAAAGCACCAAGTCTTCTCTGAGCATTCTAGTATCAAAATCATCGCAGCTTATGAGCGCGACTCTATTATTGGTTTTGCGTCTTACACAGTGATGTACCCTGCCCCTAAACTTTCCGGCCAAATGTACATGAAAGATCTCTTCGTTTCTTCAATCGCGAGAGGAAAAGGCGTTGGTATTCAACTAATGAAACATTTAGCGACCCTAGCAGTTACCTCGGGTTGCCAAAGACTTGATTGGACAGCAGAAAACACCAATCCTATCGCTGGTCAATTTTACCGCTCCATAGGTGCAGCACACCTTGTTGAAAAAGAATATTATCGGTTTGAAGGTGAAACGCTCAAAGCATTTTCCCTCCCGCAATAATGCAACGCACGACCAACAGTAGTCGCCCTCACGAAATATTGCAGGCGATCTCTTAAATCCCATATCATAAAAAGCACACAACATGCTTGATGAGTCATGTTCCGCCAGTTATCGTCTAATATCAGCGAATAAATGCAACTCAACTCAAAATTCGTTGTCAGATTTTCTACCATACGACGCATAGCTTTTTACATCTGCGTCGAGCTTGTTTATTATCAGCGCAGTATTTTAAAGGTTACTAAGAAATTATTATGCAATTAAAGAAGTGGTTAGTTGCCGTACCATTAGCAATGACTTTGCTGACAGGATGTTCGGTATTGGAAAAACTGGTTTATCGTATTGATATCAACCAAGGCAACTATGTAGAACAAAGTGCGGTTGATAAATTAAAGTTTGGGATGACTAAAGCACAAGTTCGCTACGTTCTTGGTTCGCCTATGTTGGTTGAAAATGGCTACCCAAATACTTGGTACTACATTTACCATCACACTCCTGGGCACGGTGAACCTGTGCAAAAAGATCTGGTTGTTCAATTCAATGACCAAGGTACGTTAGCCGATCTGACTGGCGACTACCCGAAAAGTGATGCCTTTTACGAGAAGATTCAGTAGCCCGTCTTTATTTTCACAGAATTCTCAAAGCCTCCTCGTCGGAGGCTTTTTTATTGCTTCCATAACCCCATAAACCCATAAACCCATAAACCCAATCACAAACTATCTCGTTATTTGTTCTCTTACTCATTGGAATATTTGAATAAACTCGCAGATCATTTTCACGTTAGTTTTCTATGCAACTAAGCATATCTATTCTGAGTGTAGAATTTTTCATGTAGGAACACGAAAATGAAAGCACTATCATGCGGTTTGCTTGCCTTATCTTCTCTAGCTCTGCTTGGATGTGGTGAGGACGATAACCAAGAACAAATCCACATAACATCTCACATAAAAAGCTTGGAGTTTAACCACACGGATAACTCCGACTTGGAGGCCGTAAAACAAGCTGTCGCTGGAAAATCATTCATTGGTTTGGGAGAAGCAACGCATGGTGGTGCGCAAGGCTTTAAAGCCAAGTCGCGAATAACCAAATACCTGCATCAAGAAGGTGAAATAGATGTACTCGCCATGGAAAGTGGACTGTATGACGGCCTTCGCCTTTGGCAGAGATTAATGGATGGAGAAGTGACCGATGTTCGAGATGCCATGCTGTACTCCTTCATGTTCTTGTACGCTGAAACCCCTGAGATTTACCCACTCTATGAATACGTAGAACAGCAAGCGTTTACCGACACACCACTGTATTTGGTTGCTTTTGATGGTAGACACAGTAGCGATCCAGCTTGTAGCCTCATGCTGCCGGAGATGCAAACCTTCGTCGAAAAATATCAACTCATCAACCTTGATTGGCAAAGTTTTATCGCCAATGGCGAAGCCATGATGTGCCCTTGGTATTTCGATAAGCCAGATAACAGCGCACAACAAGCCTTTATCAACCAACTGGCTTCACTCAACTCCGTAATGTCTCAAATGAAAGCCGAACAACACCTTCCTCCACTCACAGAGCGCCAAGATTTTCGTGAGTATGCGACTTTTTGGTTACAGATAGTCAAAAGCATGCAAGCCCACGTTCAAAGCCGTTGGTTTGACACCTACAATCCAGATGAGATCATGCAAGCGGACAACTTGCGCTGGTTACAAAAAGAATGGTTACCACAAAAAAGTATTTTGGCGTGGGGACATAACGTCCACATCAGCAGTTATGTTGGTGCTTGGCCAGACAGCACAGGGGCATTTTGGCACTTAAAACAGCAAGTAAACCCTAATGAGGTATATAGCTTAATCCATGCTTTTGAAGACGGTTACATTACACCAATGGAATCAGACCCTGAGTTACGTGCTATCCCTCATTTCGCAACAAATGAGCTGGGAAGTGTCGAGAAACTCTTAGCAAAAAATGGCGTCGAGAATGCGTTCATAAAAATGGAAGATATCGCAAACTTAACGTACCCAAATAGCATCATTAAGCAGCCAATCAACTACGCTACAGAACTGGCCGACGGCATCATCTACACCAGAACAGAAACACCAAGCTCTATTGACTCTCCAAGATAGCGCCTTAAAACAAAAAACCTCCCATTTGGGAGGTTTTTAAGCTGTCCATAAGCGTTACTTAGCTGCTTTTGCTTGCTCTGCACGTTTACGGCGAATTTCTTTTGGATCGGCCAATAACGGTCGGTATATCTCGATACGATCTTTATCACGGATAGTTGCATCTAAACGAACATTTCGACTGTATACGCCGACTTTATTCTTTTTCAAATCAACTTCAGGGTACAGTTCCAGAACACCAGATTGACGAATGATCTCTTCAACTGTCGCTTGTTTGTTCACAACTAGATTAAACACACGTTGTTCTTGAGGAAGCGCATACACCACCTCAACGTGAATCATGTCCGACTCAATACTCATAACACTCGTACACCTGTTTCGCACGTTTAGTAAAAGCGTTCACCATATTACTGGTTAGCTCATTAAATATTTTGCCGAAAGCCATTTCGATCATTTTGCTCGAAAACTCAAACTCAAGCTTTAGTTCTACTTTACACGCTTGCTCATCCAAAGCAGTGAAGATCCAACCACCACGCAGCGTCTTAAAGGGACCATCCACCAAGTTCATCATAATAGCCTGACCTGGGATGAGTTCATTTGAAGTTGTGAACGTTTTGCTGATACCCGCTTTCGCAACATCGACAGAAGCCACCATACCCTCGCCCGAAGACTCAATGATTCGTGAACCTGAACAACCAGGTAGAAACTCAGGATACTTCGAAACATCATTGACCAGATCGAACATCTGCTCTGCACTAAAAGACACCAAAGCAGAACGGCTGATTTGCTTCATACACACTCCTATCGATACGCGTACATGTTTTAAGGCTTGTGCCAATTTTACTTTTATTCCACGATAGCGCAAATAAAAGGATTTCCTAACGTATATCCAACCCGTATAATGAGCCCATTATGGTAAAGAAAAAATCAAAGCAAAAAGCGGGTAGCAACACTATCGCGCTGAATAAAAAAGCTCGCCACGAATACTTCATTGACGATGAAATTGAAGCCGGCTTGGAGCTACAAGGCTGGGAAGTGAAAGCCCTTCGCCAAGGAAAAGCTAATATCGCCGAAAGCTATGTTTTCATGCGTGACGGTGAGGCTTTTGTGAGCGGAATGACCATCACTCCTCTTAATCAAGCATCAACTCACGTTGTCGCAAACCCTACACGTGTGCGTAAACTATTGATGAGTCGTCGTGAACTCGACAACCTTCTTGGTCGCATTAACCGTGAAGGTATGACGCTAGCAGCACTGTCACTGTACTGGTCTCGCTCTTGGGTGAAGATCAAAATCGGTGTTGCAAAAGGTAAAAAGCTTCACGACAAACGTACTGATATGAAAGAAAAAGATTGGGCTCGCGATAAAGCACGTATCATGAAGAGTAACTTGCGTTAATCTTGAGCACTTAAACGCACAGAGCTAGACAAGGAAAGCTTTTCTGGTACTATGCGGATAACACTTGGGGCTGATTTAGGATTCGACAGGAATTTTGAAGTCTGAGGTGCATGCCGTGGGGCGGTTGGCCACGTAAAAAGCCGCAAAAAAATAGTCGCAAACGACGAAAACTACGCACTAGCAGCTTAATAACCTGCTTAGAGCTCTCTTACCCTAGCTTCCGCTCGTAAGACGGGGACCAATAAGAGATCAAACCCAAACTAGCTAGCGTGGCTTCTCCCACCTGAGAGGAAAAGCGCGAATTATAATTCAGGTTAGCCTTTAACTAGCGTGTCGGTTCGCAGGTTGCTGGTGAAATTAAAGATCGACTAAGCATGTAGTACCAATGATGAATGATTTTTGGACGCGGGTTCAACTCCCGCCAGCTCCACCAAACGTTTGGAAAGGGCCAACTCGAAAGGGTTGGCCCTTTTTGTATCTGCAATTTATATCTCCCCCTCAACTCATCGCTTTGATTCTTAGCCAAAATCTCTTAGTCTGTGGTTAAGCATTCATCAATGGACATGAGATCATGCTAAAAGGCAGTGAATATCCTTCTATTCGTGCACTTCGAACCTTTGTTGCGGTTGCTAACCATCTGAGTTTTTCTAAAGCGGCAGAGAGTTTGTGCGTGACTCAAGGTGCCGTGAGCAAACAAATTGCGACGTTAGAGCAACTGGTTGGGCTACCTTTAATCCAACGTGGTATCAATGGTATTGAGCTCACTGAAGAAGGAAAACGTTACTTACCCAAGGTAACTGAAGCGTTGGAGATCATCCAACATGCGACGGCAAGCTTGATTCAAACCGACACAGAGCAAGAGTTACTGGTAGTCGATGTCACGCCTTCTTTCGCCAGTTTGTGGTTGGTGCCAAACATTGATGCCTTCCATCAAATCCATCCTAATATCCGCGTTAAAGTTCGCACCAGTGACGGTCCAATAAATCAGTTAGAAGTAGACAGTGACATCACTATCCGTTGCCTTCCTCTCTCCAGCCACTACGAACATGGTCGATTGTTGCGTCAAGAAACGCTGCTGCTAACGGGCTCATCAAGTTCTTCAACGTGTAACGACAAGCAATCCATCACGGATTTCGCTTTTATTCCTCAAACGACACGCCCGCAGTTGTGGGAGCAGTTCAAACTAGAACAATGTCTGCAAAGCACGATTCATTATCACCCTGTTGGTCATGAGCATTTCTATCTTTCTTATGAAGCGGTAAAGCTCGGCAAAGGGCTTGCTCTTCTGCCTGATTTTATGGTGCAACAGGCGATGTCGAGAGATGAGGTCTACCACATCCAACAATTGCGTATGCATAGCCATTATGGCTATTACGTATTTGTGCCGAACTACCGTCTAGCGGCGCGAAAAGTCTCGCTGTTCAATGATTGGCTATTTACTCAACTTGGAGAAGGCGTCAGTTAGATTACGACTCCGCTTCAATTTTTCAAACTGTGGTTGAAGCCAGCACATCTAAAGATATTCGCGTTACACTGAAGGTGTTGCCAACTGTAATGAGGGTTTATGACGTTATCTCCTGCCTTTCTGCGTAAAATCTGGTACTCCCCTTCTGTCAACCTTGGTCTGCGTGCCACCAGCGCGATTGTTCTGTTTATGGGGTTGGGTGTGCTATTCAACCAAATCAATCTCGCCATGACGGCTTTAATGACCATGCCCGCAGCATTGATCAGTGGTTTAGACACTGCCGGCCCTAGGCGCTGGACACGCTTTGCGATTACTGCTTTCACGTGGAGCATTACGCTCATCATCAGTTATGCCCTGCTGAATATGGGCTTACCACTGTGGCTGACTTACGGCGCGATGGGAGCAGTATTGGCGAGTACGGCAGTGAATGGTCCGTTTTGGGGACGTCTTGGCATGTCGAGCTTGCTGATCGCGGTCGTGAGCTTGTCGCTACATAATTCCAGCGCGGTACTTGGTCTCTATCCTATGTTGGTGTTGGGACCACTCACTTTTGCGCTGTTCAGTTGGCTTTGGTTTGCCTTATGGAAACATTACGCGCTGCGTGTTTGTCTTTCTGCGATTTACGAAACGCTAGCGGACTACATTCAATATCGCCAAGCTTTCTTGCTTGGAAGCGAAAACGATGCCCCGAAACGACGCATCAAATATCAGTTGATTGAACTGTTTCAGCAAGCTCTGCAATCGGAATCTTTTCGATCGAAACATGAAGACGCCAACTCACTACGTCAGGCTTTGTTTTTGGCGCTCGATACATTTGAAGTCGTCTTGAGCAGCCATACCAGCAACCCTGATCTGCTCAAGCAATTTCAATCCAGTAAACCGAAACGAGATCTGCTCTTGGTTTGGAGCCAGCACTGTCAGCAAAGATTAAGACACAGAGCCAAGCAGCTTTTGCATAACACGCATGAAGAGATGGAACACTTGAGCTCACTAGAACAGGAAGCTCATGATTTGATTGAAGCAGTGAAGCTAGAAGACCAACCTCGCTTTCGCTACTGGGCATACGCGGTCAAGCATATTTCTCGTCGTATTGAGCTCAATGAACCCGCTTATGAACGCTCCTTTGATGTGCAACCATTCGAGCTGTCTTTTCGTTTACCAAGTCGAGGCAACCCGATTTGGCGCCACGTGACTCGCGTTGGTTTGATGTTTGCTCTTGGATCTGGGATTGCTGAATACTTTGAATTGATTCGCCCGGATTGGGTATTAATTTCCATGTTGATGGTGATTCAGCCGAGCTTCTTGGCAACCCGAAGTAAAACCTGGCAACGCTGTTTAGGTACCGCGCTCGGGGTACTGTTCGCCACCTCCTTGATTCACCTTGGCGTACCAACGACCATCCTGTTTGTGTTAATAGCTGTCCTATTACCCGTCGCAATGCTCAATATTATGCGTCATTATTCGCTTGCGATTGGCTGTATTACCGCACTGTTGATTTTGGTTTATCAGACCATGGCACACCAGGGACTCGACTTTGCTGCACCGCGCTTGATCGACAATGTCGTCGGTGGCGCAATTGTCTTGCTCGGTTATGGCTTATTGTGGCCGCAGTGGCGAGGTAAAGAGATTCATACCCAAGCATTAAAAGCGCTCGATAGCTCCAAAAGCTTATTTGTGTATTGCTATGAGCAGTTACAAGTCGCCACTGAGCAACGTGATCATATGACGCTCACTAAGCAACGTGCCGCTATGCTCACTGCTGAAAGCGACCTTGAGTTGATTTACAACGAGATGCAGCAAGAGCCAAGGCACACTCGCGCCGATCCGCATTATTACGAAGATATGTTGAGCCATTATCGCTTGTTGAGTCACTACCTCTGCTTGCTGATCCCTCTAGTGAGAACGGGCACCCATTATCAAGGCTCACCGCAAGTCGAACGCCTGATTCATGATGCGATGGATGCGTTGATCAGTACGATTCGTGACAATCGTGTTCATGAACTTCCTGCACTGAGCAATAAAACCGATGCCAATCATCCCTCCTCAACGACTGGTCAACGATCTGTCGAAGAGATCATCTGGTTAGCATTGATGACGATTAAGCAAATGCACGACTTAGTAAGGCGTAACCTAAAAGACTAAATCCGCAGCACTATTATCAACGGCGTGTCAGATTTTACTAACGGAGAACAACGTCGATTGACCAAGCGAACTAACAGGAGTATCACTCCAGCTTCGTTCCAGTTTTGTTAGAGGAAAGCGTTTGGAACACATAAATGAACTATTAATGGCGATGAAGCCGCTGCTAGAGCAATATGGCTATCTCGCCCTTATCGTCAGCATCTTTCTTGAAGGCATTGGTATTCCGATGCCCGGGCAATCGCTGATGATTGCAGCGTCTATCATCTCATCTGAGCATGTCATGAACCTTAGCCTAGTAATGATAGTCTCTTGGTTGAGTTGCTTTTTGGGCAACACGTGCGGCTACCTGGTTGGCTATTACTTCGAAGGTTGGCTAGATAAGAAAGGCTATATATCTGGCCCTAAAATGCAGAAGCTACAAAGTACGATTCAGAAGTACGGTCCTGCTTGTTTGGTTGTTAGTCGCTTTGTAGAAGGGATGAAGCAGTTTATGCCGCTTGCTTGCGGTATTGCTAAGATGCCGCGCAAAGAGTTCTTGTTGGGCAACGCCCTTGCAACGACCATTTGGGTTGCCGTGTTCAGTTTGCTCACTAACTTTGCGTTTGAGCACCTGAGCGTGCTCAGCCAATTCTACACCGAACACCGTTACGTGGTTTGGTCTAGCGCAGCACTGCTGTTCTCACTGATGATCTTCGCGCTTCTTAAACGAAAAAAAGCGTAAGTGATCTAAACCAATATAATTCCGCAAAGGCTCACGGTATCAATAAGATATGTTATGTGAGCCTTTTTTCTTGGTCTTTTCGATTTAAAATAACCAGCCATTTAGACGTCTAGACGTTGACAAGTCTTTGGTGTCCGATTAGTCTGCTCGCCTTATTTGTTGATTATGTTGTCGTTCACATGTCTGGTTCTAAAAATTCTAATAAAGCAATCGCACCATCAGCGGTCGCACTTTTACCTTTAGTGCTATTCCTTGCGCTGTTTATTGGCGTGGGCACTTACTTATCTTTGCAAGGCGTTGATTTCGCGTTCTACCAATTGCCAGCGCCTATCGCGGTATTGCCTGCGGTGATCCTTGCGCTCATCTTAAGCAAAGACAAACTCAATCGTTCTATCGAACACTTTATGCGTGGCGTTGGTCATCCAGACATCATCGCGATGTGTATGATCTACCTGCTTGCCGGTGCCTTTGCTGCAGTTGCAAAAGCGTCTGGCGGCGTAGATGCAACTGTTAACCTTGGTCTTTCTGCGATTCCAACCAGCATGATCTTGCCGGGTATCTTCCTGATTTCTGCATTTATCGCGACAGCGATGGGCACCTCAATGGGCACCATCGCAGCAGTTGCGCCTGTTGCTCTGGGCATTGCTCAATCGGCAGGTATGAGCCTTCCACTAACGGCAGGCGTAGTGCTAAGCGGCGCAATGTTTGGTGATAACCTTTCGATCATCTCGGACACCACCATTGCGGCAACACGCTCTCAAGGCTGTGAGATGAAGGACAAATTCAAAGAAAACATCCGTATCGCACTGCCAGCAGCACTGGTTGCGCTTGTTATCTTCGCCTTCAACAGTACAGCGACTCAAGTACCAGAAACCGGTTCTATTGAGTGGTTGAAAGTACTTCCTTACATAACGATTCTTATCCTTGCAGTATCAGGCATGAATGTATTTGTGGTACTGACTATTGGTATCGTTTTGGCGGGCGGCGTGAGCTTGTCTTCTATCGAAAATTACGGTCTAACCAACTTCGCTCAAGACATCTACTCAGGCTTTGGCAACATGCAAGAGATCTTCCTGCTATCCATGCTGATTGGTGGTCTGAGTGAGCTTATGCGTCGCCAAGGCGGTCTCGCGTTTCTAACTAACCTAGTGAGCGGCATCATCCGTACGTTTGGCTCTAGCCACTCGAAAGAAGCAAATGGTCGTGCAAGTGAACTAGGTATTGCTGGTCTGGTTTCGATGGTGAATACCTGTACCGCTAACAACACCGTTGCCATCATCGTATCAGGTAGCGTGGCTCGCCAACTGGCAGAAGAGAACAACGTTTCACCGCGTCGCTCTGCAAGTTTGTTGGATATCTTCTCGTGTGTTATCCAAGGTGTATTGCCATACGGTGCACAGGTTCTGCTATTGGGCTCGGTATTTAACCTTTCTCCACTAGAAGTTGTTGCGAACTCTTACTACTGTTTTGCTCTGGCAATTGCCGCTGTCGTAGCAGTGTTTATCAAACACCCAGCACGCCAAACAGTGACTCAGGCTGAAAATTAAATTACATTTGAGGAAGGCTCCGATTGGAGCCTTTTTTGTACCTGTTGCTAAATGGATTCTCGAAAACTCTCCGCATCATGCAGTGGCACATCGAGCAATTCACAGATCTCTTTTAATCGTTGAACTTGCTCCGCATTGCTGTTCGCGGGCTGACCATCAGCACTCAAATGGTTGTTCTCAAAGCCTACCCGAACATCCAATCCCAATAACAATGCATGGGTTAAACAGTCTTGCTCTCTCGCGCCAAACGCGCACACGGCACACCTAACCTTCTCTTCGATAAATCGCTCTAAATGCAGTGCCCGTAAATCCCATGGCGAAGATTGTTGAGCCTCATGATATCGACCAAGTACCACTAACGCGTGTTGATTTTGCTTTGGTAAAACGCCTCGCTCTCTTAGGGATAAATAGCGCTCAATGTCTGCCTGATCATACAAAATGATTTGGCTGAGAATGCCCTGTTCAGCGACCCAGTCAAAAAAAACAAAACCTTGCTCTTCACTCTGCTCATCAGGAATCAGTTCACGCAAAGCAAAAGAAGCGGCTTCTGGTTTTACCGCTTTGATCAGCACCATTTGCTGTTGTGGCGAATATATGCCAACAGCCTCAGTCGTGAGCTGAACAATCATCGAATCACCAACCGCAGCTTTCACCGCGTGGTAGATTTCTAAGTTGTCATCGACCTCTAGAGAATGCCTGCCTTGCGCATCTCTCGCGTGCAAATGGATCATGGCAGCCCCTGCCGTTTGACATGCTTTCGCCTCGACAACCATTTCTTCAATAGTCATCGGCAATTGAGCATGGTCTTGCTTGGTTTTTCTCGCTCCATTGGGCGCAACAATAATCGCGATTCGAGCTCTTTCAGTTGGGGAACTTATTGCCATGTTTGCGACACCTCTTTGAGTGTACGAGAGAGCTTTTCCACCAGCTCGTCAATGTGGTTTCGTTCGATGATAAAAGGTGGAGCAAGAAGGATATGATGTCCGCTTACACCATCAATCGTTCCGCCCATTGGGTAACACATCAACCCATTTACCATCGCTTGTTGCTTGATCTTTTTGTCTGCCAAAGTTGAATTAGGCAGCGGTGTTTTACTTACTTTGTCTGCTACAAGCTCAATGCCAAGAAACAGCCCTTTACCACGAATATCTCCAAAATACGGGAAGTCTGAAAGCGCCGATTCGAGTTCTCTTTTTAACATTGCTCCTTGTTGGTTGACGGCTTGCAGGAGCTTTTGGTCACCGATGGTCTGAATGGTTGCAACGGCGGCTGCGCATGCGACGGGATGCGCCATAAAAGTATGCCCATGTTGAAAGAAGCCACTACCAGACGCGATTGCTTGATAGACTCTGTCATTGGCAACAACGGCTCCGATAGGTTGATAACCCGCACCTAATCCTTTCGCCATGCAAACTAAATCTGGGACGGCTTGCTCTTGTTCAAAAGCAAAAAAGCTACCGCTACGTCCAACGCCACACATCACCTCATCCATGATCAGCAACACATCATAGCGATCGCAAATCTCTCGTATTCGTTTGAAGTAACCTAGAGTGGCAGGTACTGCGCCAGCTGTTGCGCCAACAATCGGCTCTGCAACAAACGCCATGACGTTATCCGAACCCAGTTCTAAAATTTTAGCTTCAAGTTCATTGGCTGCTCTCAGTGAGTAATCGAGCTCTGATTCACCTTCTCTTTGATGACGATAGGCATAGCACGGCGCAATGTGATGGCTTGGGTGCAAAATGGGTTTAAAAGGCTCACGCCGCCATTCGTTACCACCAACAGCCAACGCACCAAGCGTATTACCGTGATAACTTTGCTGGCGAGCAATAAACTGCTTTTTCTCTGGCTTACCACATTCCACAAAGTATTGTCTTGCCATCTTTAGTGCAGATTCAACCGCTTCAGAGCCCCCACTGACTAAGTAGACGTGATTGAATTGCGATGGCATTTGCTGGCAAATCAACTCAGCCAACTGCTCACTTACTTCACTAGTAAAAAAGCCAGTATGAGCAAAAGGTACTTTTTCGATTTGGTCGAGCATGGCTTGTTTAACAGCTTGGTGGCTATGCCCAAGGTTTGAAACAGCAGCACCGCCGCAAGCATCGAGGTATTGGTTGCCTTGATTATCGAACAGGTAAACCCCTTCTCCTCTGGCGATAGTGGGCAATTTGGCGTGGCAATGACGGTGAAACACGTAAGACATGAGCGTCCCTTCCTAGTGACTATTTTCTAAGCATAGTCAGTAAGATGAGACTTATACGCAAGGTAAGAAAAGTACACCATCATGAGCATTTGGAATAACACTAAAGAGTAACGATAAAAACATGTAAGAAGTCTTGATTTATAAATGATAATAATTATCATTAAGATCAGATAACAGATGGAAGGTGTTTTATGTATTGCGTGATGACATGGCTAACTGCAGAGATTGACGACTATAAGGATAGATTACAAACGACCACTTCAGAGTTCTTTCTTGCAGAGATGAATCTTAATCGTCATGGTCCTTCTGAAAAACGGTTATCAGAGTATTATCATGCGAGTCTCGACGTCGCCCTGACTGCTCGTGATAGCGGTGATGATATGAGTTATCTACTTTGCCTAAAAAAGCTCTACACCAGAATGATGGCTGAATTGAATGACACCAATAACGAGCTTTGCTGCCGCTCCCAATGCAAAGTCTACGCGCTTGATTCACTCAATCTCACTTGTCAACTCTACAAAGGCTATGACGTGATGGACAAAGCCAAGATCCTTCGCACTGACTTTGCCAAACGCTCGTCCATTACCTAACACAGAAGCTCTGCGGAAATTACGCCATTTCTAGCGCTTGTACTTGCTTAAAAATACTCTTAACCATAGCTTCAATGCCTTGGTTTCTGGCTGGGGTTAGTTGTTTCTGTAAGCCTAACTCAGAAAAAATGCCTTTAATATCAGTCTCCAACAACTGCTTCGGTGTTTTATCTTGCAATAACAAGCACACCACAGCGACAAGTCCTTTCACTAAAGCTGCGTCGCTGCTACCCAACAATTGCACTTTTCCTTGTTCTACTTGTACCTGAATCCATACTTGGCTTTGACAGCCGTAGATCGCCGTCTGCTCGTTCTGTAGCGCTTCCGGTAAACGAGCAAACTTCTCGCCAAGCGAAATGATGTATAAGTACTTATCTTCCCAATCAATACATCGATTGAAGTTTTTAATTAATTGTTTTTGGTCCACTGCTTTCTCTTCCCTATCCAACTAACAAGGTATGAATACGTTTTAGACTCGAAACCAAAACATCAATATCTTGTTGATTATTATATAAAGCAACCGATGCACGACACATCGCAGTTACTTGGTAGAACTTCATCAGAGGTTGAGCGCAATGATGCCCCGTTCGAATCGCAACACCGTACTTATCTAAAAAGCTACCCACATCAAAGGCATGCACTTGTGCAAGGTTGAATGACACTACGCCGCAGCGCTCTTGAGGACCATAAATGACAATATCTGGCACCGTCTTTAATTGATCGTAGAGGTAGTCAACCAATGCTTGTTCATAGCGACCAATCGCTTCAAACCCAAGATCGAGCACATAATCAATCGCACACCCTAAACCGATAATGCCTGCAACATTAGGAGTGCCAGCTTCAAAACGCCATGGCACGTCGTTATAAGTGGTCCCTTGGTACAGATCGACCTCTTTTATCATCGCGCCGCCACCTTCCCAAGGAGGCATAATATCAAGCAGCTCTTTCTTCGCGTATAACACCCCTACTCCTGTCGGACCATAGAGCTTATGCCCTGAAAAGACATAGAAGTCGCAGTCAATTTCTTGTACATCGACCGCTTGGTGCATCACTGCTTGTGCCCCATCTACCAGCACTCGGGTGCCATTCTGATGAGCCAACTCGATGATATTT
Source organism: Vibrio jasicida 090810c (assembly GCF_002887615.1). Lineage (NCBI taxonomy): Bacteria > Pseudomonadati > Pseudomonadota > Gammaproteobacteria > Vibrionales > Vibrionaceae > Vibrio > Vibrio jasicida. The sequence continues at coordinate 1,590,669 of NZ_CP025792.1, forward strand.
TTGACCGGATTAATAGTACCAAGCACATTAGAAACGTGGGTGACCGCTAATAAGCGAGTACGCCCAGTCATCAGCATTTTCAGCGTATCCAAACTCAAGCTTCCATCAAGCTCTAGCGGCCACACCACCACTTTGATCCCGATGTCTTGTTCTAGCATTTGCCAAGGCACGATATTGGCGTGATGCTCCATCTCAGACACGATGATCTCATCGCCTTCCGTCAACTGCGCTTTTGCATAAGCATTCGCAACAAGGTTAATGCCATGCGTGGTTCCATGGACAAAAACCACCTCTTCACGCTGCTTGGCATTAAGGAAGTGCTGAACCTTATCACGCGCTTGTTCCATCAAGTCTGTCGCATGAGCACTCAAATGATGGATTCCACGATGAACCGCTGCGTTTTCATGTCGATAAAAGGTGTCGACTCGTTCAATCACGACCAATGGTTTATGTGAACTTGCTGCGCTGTCTAAGTAAACCAAAGACTTGTTGTTCACTTCCTGATGTAAGGTTGGAAAGTGTGCTCGTTGCGCTGTTATGGAAGAACTCATGCATTTACCTCTGCTAGCTTTGACTCTATATGCTGTAAAACCAGCGCACGAATAACGTCAATATTAATCGCCTCTGCGACTTCTGCGGCAAAGGCAAGGGTGATCAATTGTTCAGCTTGGTGCTTTGGCAATCCGCGAGCCTGCAAATAAAACACCTGCTCTTTGCTCAATGCTCCTGTGGTAGTACCGTGACTGCACTTCACATCATCCGCATAGATCTCCAGTTGAGGCTTACTGTTGACCTCACACACTTTACTTAGCAGCAAGTTGTGATTGTCCATTTGTCCGTCAGTTTTGAGCGCATTTGGGGCGACTTTGATCATGCCGTTAAATACCGCTTTGCCTTGCTGACTGGCAATAATTTTGTGTAGTTGCTGACTCGTGCAATGCCCTTTGTTGTGTTCAAGGTAAGTACGCGTGTCGTACGTTTGCTGATGGCTAGGTAGCGCTAGGCTGTTGATTTCAATCTCTGTATTTTCGCCATTTAACTGGCAGCTGGTGTGGTGGCGTGTCAATTGACCAGAGAGCAAAAAAGTCTGGCTTGATACATTTGCATCTCGTCCAACGAAAAGATCATTGTGAGCAAAATGGTAATGTTCCGCAGAACCCAAGCAGAGCTTGTAATGGGTAAGTTCAGCGTTGTCCGAAACCTCCATCGTAAGTCGCGAACCGGAATAACTTGCTGCCACACGGTTGCCGTGACAAGCAGAAAGAAGGTGCTCAACAAGGTTAACTTCGCTACTTTGTCCGACTTTTAGGTGTACGCGATGATGTGCCATACCACCTTGAGGTCGAGACTCAATTTGCATCAAGTAAATAGGCTTGGCTACGGTATGTTTGGCATCCACCTCAATCAACAAAGTCGTATCGGAAAACGCTTCCGTGAGATGCAAAAAGATTTCTGGTGCAATCGCGGCAGGCAACGCTTGTTTTGCATCACCATTAAGTAAAGAAAGTCGAAATGCCTCGCTATCAATATCACTCAAATTAGGTTGGAACTGACCGTTCACAAATACTAACCTTTCTGCGTCCATATCGAGCTTGTGAGCCTGAACGAAAGCCATCGATACATCAGTCTCACGCTGGCTGGAAAAATCAATGGCATCGAAGCCTTCAAGCGAGGTGTATTTCCAATCTTCATGCTGACGAGTCGGTAATCCTTGTGCTAATGCGGCTTGCCAATGGTATTCGGCAACCTCATCTAACGCAGTCAGACGAGACTTTAAATAGTCACTGAATGGCAATAGACTGTTACTCCTCTCCGGTGAGCCAACCATAGCCCTTCTCCTCTAACTCAGCCACCATAGAGAAATCACCCGATTTGATGATTTTTCCTTGATACAGCACGTGCACAAAGTCAGGTTTGATGTAATCAAGAATGCGTTGGTAATGGGTCACAATGATGAAAGAACGCTTGCCGTCTTTTAGGCTATTTACACCATTAGCGACTTCTTTAAGCGCATCAATATCTAATCCAGAATCGGTCTCGTCCAAAATGCAAAGTTGTGGGTCAAGTACCGCCATTTGCAAGATGTCATTACGCTTCTTTTCTCCGCCAGAAAAGCCGACGTTTACCGAACGAGAAAGCAAGTCTTTCGGCATGTTGAGAAGCTCAATTTTCTCCTCAATTAAATCCGCAAGTTCAAAGCGTTCCAATTCAGGAAGTTCTCGGTATTTTCGCACCGCATTCACTGACGCTTGTAAGAAGAGATGGTTACTAACTCCTGGAATTTCGACAGGGTATTGGAATGCCAAGAACACGCCTTCGCCTGCACGTTCATCAGGATCTAATTCCAATAAATCCTTGCCGTTGAAATCGACGGTTCCATCGGTAATTTCGTAGTCTTCACGTCCCGCTAGCGTACTTGCCAGCGTGCTTTTACCGGAGCCGTTAGGCCCCATAATCGCGTGAATTTCTCCAGGATTAATCTGAAGATTGACTCCTTTTAGAATTTCTTGTTCTTCAATTTTGGCTTTTAAGTTGTTAATTGTTAACATTTTTCATTATCCAACGCTGTGTTCTAAGCTGATTGCCAATAATTTTTGTGCTTCTACGGCAAACTCCAGCGGTAATTCGGAAAACACATCCTTACAAAAACCGTTCACAATCATTGAGATCGCATCCTCTTCTGCAATGCCTCGTTGTGAACAGTAAAACAGTTGGTCTTCACCAATTTTGGTTGTGGTTGCTTCATGCTCAACCTGAGCGGAGTTGTTTTTTACTTCAACGTAAGGGAAGGTATGCGCTCCACAATCCGGACCGATGAGCATCGAGTCGCATTGTGTGAAATTTCGCGCATTTTCAGCGCTCGGTAAGATCTTCACTAATCCGCGGTAGCTGTTTTCACTGTGCCCAGCGGAGACGCCTTTTGAGATGATGGTGGACTTGGTATTTTTACCGATATGGATCATCTTAGTACCAGTATCAGCCAACTGTTTACCCGACGTTAACGCGATAGAATAAAACTCACCGATCGAGTTATCCCCTTGGAGAATGACGCTTGGGTACTTCCATGTAATGGCAGAGCCAGTTTCGGATTGAGTCCAAGACATCTTTGAACCACTGCCTTTGCACAGCGCTCGCTTGGTCACAAAATTGAGGATGCCGCCGTTGGTGTCTTTGCCTGAGAACCAGTTTTGTACGGTCGAATACTTCACGTAAGCATCTTTGAGGACAATGACCTCCACAACTGCGGCATGCAACTGATAGTTATCATGCGAGGGTGCTGAACAACCTTCGATATAGCTGACGTAACTGCCCTCGTCGGCAATCAAAATCGTGCGCTCAAACTGCCCTGTTTTTGCCGAGTTGATTCGGAAGTAGGTCGAGAGCTCCATAGGACACTCAACACCTTTAGGGATGTAAACAAAGGTGCCATCCGATGCTACTGCAGCATTTAGCGCCGCAAAGAAGTTGTCTTCGGGCGGGACGACCGTCCCTAGGTACTCTTGCACTAAATCAGGGTACTTATGAATCGCTTCGCTGAATGAGCAAAAAATAATGCCTTTCTCTGCCAGTTTTTCACTATACGTGGTTTTGACCGATACGGAGTCAAAGATCGCATCAACCGCTACTTCACTTCCCTCACGAACTGGCACACCAAGCAAATCAAAAGCTTGTTCTACTTCTTTGGTCAAAAACTCCAGATCTTGTGATGCATCATCGCCAGCACAAGTATCATCACACTGGCCACAAGATGGCGCGGAATAATAGCTATAGTCTTGATAGTTGAGCGGCTTGTAGTGTGCTTTTAACCAATGCGGTTCCTCCATGGTTTGCCAAATTCGAAACGCCCGAAGTCGGAACTCCAGCATCCATTCAGGTTCGTTTCTTTTGGCAGAGATCGCTCGTACAACATCTTCATTGATGCCTTTCTCTAACTGGTCTGTCGCAATATTGCTGTAGAAACCTTGTTTGTAACTATCATCATCAACCCAAGCTTGAACGTCTTCTTGGATCTCAATACCACTTTGTGTCATTGTCGGTACCATTTGAAACCAGTCACCGCCCAAGGGCAGTGCTCGCTTTTACACATTAAAACTTTCACCGCAACCACAAGCACTTTGTACTTTAGGGTTGTTGTACTGGAACATCTGGTTCAATCCTTGTGAAATGAAGTCCACTTCTGTTCCATCGAGGTAAGGCATGGCATCAAGAGGTACAAATAACTTGGCTCCCAGATGCTCGAACGCAAGATCGCCTGCGACTACTTCATCCACAGTGGAAAGTACGTACGCATAACCTGCACAACCTGACGACTTAATTGTGAGTCGCAAGCCACGTAGAGATTCGTCTTTTTCGAGCAGCTTATTAATTTGATTGGCAGCTTTATCGGTCAGAGTCAGCCCTTGCCAACTGTTGCTAGGATCGAAGCTGTCTACTGAATTGACTCCCACCATGACTATTCACCTATTTAAAAACAACAAAACATTGAGAATGATAGTTATTATCATTTGTGCATTCAACCATAATGAATTTATGGGATTAAGGCATGCTGCTCGGTCACAATTTGGAATAGAAACGAAATGGGATTTAGAAAAGAAAAAAGAGTTTGAGGCGAAAGTGGAATATAGACGGTGTATTCAAAAAAAGCAGCCCCATCAAAGAGCTGCTTTTCACATTTAATTCAATAACTAAGCATTAAGGGCTTGTTCAAGATCTGCCAAGATATCATCGATATGTTCAATACCGACAGACAAACGAATCATCTCTGGAGAAACGCCCGCTTGCTTTTGCTCCGCCTCACTCAACTGTCGGTGTGTAGTTGATGCAGGGTGACAAGCAAGCGACTTCGCATCACCAATGTTCACCAGTCGCTTGAATATCTTAAGCGCATCGTAAAAACGTACACCCGCCTCGTAACCATCTTTCAACCCAAACGACAATATCGCCGACGGCTTACCTTGCATGTATTTCTCTGCCAATGGATAGAACTCAGAATCTGGCAAGCCTGCGTAACTTACCCAACTCACTTTATCGTGTTGGCTTAAATATTCTGCAACTTTGTGTGCGTTTTCGGTGTGTCTCTCCATACGCAGCGACAGCGTTTCCAGCCCCTGCATCAACATAAACGCATTCATCGGTGACAAAGCAGAACCGGTATTACGCAAAGGAACGGTGCGAGCACGACCAATAAACGCTGCCTCTCCAAATGCCTCGGTGTAAACCACGCCGTGGTAAGAAGGTTCAGGCTGATTAAATACCGGGAAACGATCTTTGTGCTGCGCCCAAGGAAACTTACCCGAATCAATGATGATGCCACCTAATGTCGTACCGTGACCACCCACATACTTAGTCAGTGAATGCACCACGATATCTGCACCAAATTCGATTGGTTTACATAACACAGGAGTTGCGACCGTATTGTCAACAATCACAGGCACGCCCTGCGCATGAGCCAACTCAGCAACACGTTCAAGATCGATGATATTGCCAGCCGGATTACCAATGCTTTCACAGTAAACCGCTTTGGTATTCTCATCGATAAGCTCAGCGAGACTTTCAGGTTTGTCATCCTTGGCAAAACGTACCTCAATACCTTGGTTCGGCAACATATGTGCAAATAAAGTGTAAGTGCCGCCGTATAGCTGAGGAGTAGAAACGATGTTATCTCCAGCTTGCGCTAAAGTGAGAATGGCATAGTTGATTGCTGCACTACCAGCACTCACGACAAGACCAGCAATACCGCCTTCCAATGCTGCCATGCGCTTTTCCAACACATCATTGGTTGGGTTCATAATTCGAGTGTAAATGTTTCCCGGAACTTCGAGGTTAAACAGGTCAGCACCATGTTGAGCGTTATCAAACTCATACGCGACGGTCTGGTAAATCGGTGTCGCAACAGATTTGGTTGTTGGGTCTGTTTCGTAGCCAAAATGGATTGAGAGTGTTTCGTCTTTCATGCATCTTCCCTGAACTATTGAGTGAATGGTTATTCTTTTATATTGCCGATTTTTTCAGCAAAGAAAAGTAGCTCAAGTCACAGGGAGAGGATTGGTTTTAGAAAGTACTTATCAAGATATGAATTGCACAAAGCAAAACCGCCTCGAATGAGGCGGTTTTATATTGAAGACTAAAAGCTAGTTTTTAGTGCGGCTTTTACTGCTTTATTCAGTTTGCCTAAAACCAGTTCGAATACCCAACGGATAAAGGAGTAAGTAAATTTAATCGCAATTTGGGCGACTTTACCTGCAAACACCAACATATGACCAAGTAAGCCTTTTACGCGAGAGGCAAATTCACTAGAAAGTTCTGAGATTTTTACCATTGAGCGCGCCATCGCATCGTAGATAGTTGCGATTGCAGCACCACCACTTTGCAATGCAAAGACTGTTGCTGCAAAGCCACCATCAATTAACAGCGTAAGGATTGCCGCTGAAATCTTATCTGCCCAATCAGCAGAAGGTTTCGCTTGCAATCGATTCTCGTAATTCAGGACAACACGTTTAAAAGCTGAGTTCGCTTTTTGAAGCCCTAGGCTATCCCACGTTGCTGATTGTGTGTAAGAACTATATTCCGACATAAAATGCGCGCTAGGAAGCAGTCCCTGTGCACGATTCAATATGTATTCTGAACCATCATAAGGCACATGATAAAAAGGCCACACTGGCGCTTTTGTCACTGGGTCTGCACCATTCACACAACGAAAATGGGACGATATGCGCGAGGATGAGTTAACAGAAAACGGCTTCATTCCCACTCTTGGTGAGCCAAAGGTATACAAATTCACTTTTCCTTTAAACTCAGGGGAAGCCGATATCCAGTTCGCAGCCAAAGTGGCAAGTGCGCCACCTAAACTGTGTCCGACGCAATGAATAGTGCCATTACCAACAACCGGATTATCACGCAGAAAACGAGTTAGGCCCTTTTTCATAGAATAGAAAGTCGTTTGAAACCCAGAGTGCACGATCTCTCCTGTCCCAGTCCCCTTTCCACTGCAAGTTAAGTCGGTAATTCCATCAGCTAATCCTGCGGTACCTCTAAAAGCTAAAACTAGGTCGTTCTTATGGCGCTGACTTTTTCCTTTCCCCAACAAAGCAAATCCAGTTTCTGGGCGAAAGAAAAAACCACCACTAGTTCCTGTAACCATGTTTTTGAAAGAAAAATCATTGCGAAGAGAAAGAGGCACCTCTAAGTCTTCTAAGTTGTTTTTTATGGCATAAGCTGCGGATGCCAAGTAACTGGCTTGCTTTGGGGAAATATCACTCATAATTATTTAGCCATATCCTTTTTTGCAATGTATGTATCAGTGTCTTCGTCATACAGATAGGTGGTTACCCTGTCGTGATTCCAGTCGCAAACCGAGTAAACCGAAATTGGCGCACCTTTTTCCGGCGCGATCTCTACTTCATGAATACGTTTAATATTGGTTAACTCACAATCGATATTAGAGAGCATTGATACCAAAGGCTTCCGCCCATCTGTAGGAGACCAAACTCCCCAAAGCTTCTTTTGTTCACCGTTATAAGTGAGCGAAATTTTTTGATGAACCCTTAAGCTTCCTCCAAAGAGATCTCCAGGAGCACTTGAACGAACAACGAGCCGTTCGAAAGAGAACTCTCCTAGTTCATTGGTCTGAACTTCGTCTGATAAGGTTTTGCCTTTTTTGTACCCTTCGTAATAAAGCTCTCGATGAACCGTTAACCCAGCTTGTGGAACGCCATCAAGCTTGATAACACCACGCACTTCTGGAGACATTTCCACATCGTATTTTTTGAACGGCCAAAACATTGCACTTGCTCCTACCGAAAATAGAGCTAGGGCCAACATAAGAGAGATTCTTTTAGCCATAGTCTTTCTCATCCATTGATTAATTTTTGGATGATATGGAAAAAGAAGACAGAGTGAGAGGAGTTAATAAACGGAAGGCAATTTGTGGGAAGCAATTCGAAGTATCATGTAATTAAGAAATTTATTTTTATTATTTCTTAAACACTTGTGCCAATTATCTCTCTACATAGATGATTGGACTTGCTGTAAAAGCCAACGTCTAAATCGCGCTGTAGGCTCACTTTTGGTATTAATGATCAGGTAGTACCCTGCGTTAGCATCCACAGGTTCAAATGGCGAGACTAAGCGACCGCTTTCAAGTTCATCTTCCACCAGCGCCATACGTGCCATTGCTATTCCCACTCCAGCTTCGGCAGCAGACATTGCCATATCCGTACGATTAAAGAAGTGCCCTACCTCTGTTTTGAAATCGAACCCCATGCTTGATGCCCAGTAGAGCCATTCATAGTCACGCGGAGCCTTATCCCATGGCATAGCATCGTGCAGTAACGTCGCGTCTCTCCATTGTTCTGGTGACGCTTTAAGAGTTTTTAGCCACCCATGCTCCTCAAGGTATTTTGGACTCATGACTGGCAAAAGTTGTTCATTTAGAATCCGCTCTGCGCTTTTATCTCGATAGGGATGAGAACCGTAGTCTATCGCAACGTCATAGTCCTTTAGCTCACTATTCACTAGTGCTCCCTCTGCAAAAATCTGCACTTGGAGATCGGGGTTTTCTAGATGAAAGCTTTCAATGCGTGGAACTAACCATTTAAACGCAAAAGAAGGCGTCAGCTTGAGGCGAATTTCATTGTGGGGCTTTTCAATTTGCAGCTCTTGAAGTGTCTTTCCTAGTTCGGAGAAGTGAAATTGTGAGGATTGATACAGCTGTAATCCTTTAGGCGTCAATCGAATTCCGCGCGAGTGGCGTTCAAACAAAGTAAAACCAAGCTGTTCTTCTAACTGAATGATTTGCTGGCTGATGGCCCCCGTCGTTAAGTGTAATGCCTTTGCTGCACTGGTAAAGCTGCTGTGTTCCGCCACTTGGCTGAATAACCACAATCCGCTAACGACACTGCTTTTCATCTTTGAGCCTATAGTTTTTCTAAACGCTGAATGTAATTTATATCGATTGTTAACAAAAGGTAAAGAAGAGAAACTGTGCAACATCGAAAATGTGTGGAGCACATCAATGGAAGTCATCGTAATAGGCAGTGGTGTTATCGGCTTAACCTCGGCTTGGTATTTATCTCAGGCAGGCTATCAGGTTACCGTGATCGATCGCCAACCAAGCAGTGCGATGGAAACCAGCTTCGCTAACGCCGGACAAATATCTTATGGTTACTCTTCACCATGGGCTGCGCCGGGGATTCCACTCAAAGCCATAAAGTGGCTCACTGAAGAACATGCACCACTCAAAATAAAACCGTCTCTTAGCCCGGAGCTTATCCGCTGGGCAACGCAAATGGTGTCGAACTGCACTTTGTCCCGCTATCAAATCAACAAAGCCCGAATGCTCTCTATCGCCAATCATAGCCGTGCGTGTCTGGAGCAGTTGCGCCGTGATCATGCGATTGAATACCAAGGTCGCCAGTTAGGCACCTTGCAAGTGTTTCGCTCTCAACAGCAGGTCGATGCCATAGAGAAAGACCTTGAGTTGTTAGAGCAAAGCGGTACACGTTTTCAGTTAATGGATGTCGAACAGTGCATCAAGCAAGAGCCAGGATTGGCATTAGTAAAAGAAAAATTGGTCGGTGGGTTATATCTGCCTGATGACGAAACGGGGGATTGTTTTCAGTTCTGTCAGCAGTTAACAGAGCTAGCAAAAGCCCATGGTGTAAGGTTTGAGTTCAATACGGAGGTGAGCAATTGGGTTACCGTAGGCAAAAAGATCATGGGTGTCCAAACGGACCGTGGTTTGTTTAAAGCAAACCAGTTTGTCCTTGCCTCTGGCAGCTATTCTACAGCGTTACTCAAACAGCTTGAGATCGACATTCCTGTTTACCCCGTCAAAGGATATTCACTGACGGTACCAATTGAATGTGAGCAATTTTCGCCTCGCTCTACCATCATGGATGAAACCTATAAGGTCGCAATGACGCGTTTTGATGACCGCATTCGCGTCGCAGGAACCGCTGAGCTGGCTGGCTTTGATCCTTCGTTACCGCAAAAACGCAAAAATACGATTGAAATGGTGATTCGAGATCTGTTTCCGCAAAGCGCCGATTTTACTAAAGCTGAGTTTTGGAGTGGATTTCGCCCTATGACACCCGATGGTACGCCCATTATTGGGACAACACCTTACGAGAATTTGTTTACGAACACAGGGCATGGCACGCTCGGTTGGACTATGGCTTGTGGCTCAGCTCAGATGCTGACAGACGTCATCATGAACGCCGTTCCCAAAGTGACAAATCACTCAGAGTTGAACCTGAGTCGTTACGCCTAAACACCTGCAAACCATTTCAAACAGTGTATTACTCCACAAGTTGAATAGCATTCAGAAGATATAACTACCACCTCTCGCAGAACATTTTCATGACAATGTTCTGCATATTCAATCAATTCATTGTTATTTCCAATAAAAACCACACAGATACATAACAAGAACCAATTTTTAACAATATTTAACCGTTCTGTGCCCACCATCACGCTACAAGGGATTTTTAGTTAAAAAGGTTAACAATTGCATTACAAAAAAGGGTAATGTGTTGTACGAAAAACAACCACAACCATAACAAACAGGGAAAATACTCATGCAGTCATTAGTTGATTTTCTGAATGGAATTATCTGGAGTCCGGCACTGATCTATCTGTGTCTTGGCGCTGGTTTGTTCTACTCGATCATGACGCGCTTTGTGCAGATTCGTCACTTCTTTGAAATGTGGCGCTTGCTACTTAATGGTAAGAGTTCAACCAAGGGGATTTCATCATTTCAGGCTTTGGCCGTTTCACTATCTGGCCGTGTAGGTACAGGTAACATTGCAGGTGTTGCTGCTGCTATCGGCTTCGGTGGCCCAGGTGCAGTATTCTGGATGTGGGTTGTTGCCTTCTTTGGTGCAGCAACGGCGTACGCAGAATCAACACTCGCACAGATTTACAAAGAGGAAGACGAAGGCGAATTCCGCGGTGGTCCAGCTTACTACATCGAAAAAGCAATGGGTCAGAAGTGGTACGCATGGGTCTTCGCTATCGCAACCATCTTTGCATGTGGCGTTCTACTTCCCGGCGTTCAATCAAACAGTATTGGTAACGCAGTAGAAGCAGCCTTTGGCTCAGGTGACATGATTGAAACCGCTATTGGTACCTTCAGTTTCGCTAAAATTTTCACTGGTACGGTTGTCTGTGTCATTCTTGCTTTCATTATCTTTGGTGGCGTAAAGCGCATCGCGAACTTCACGCAGATTGTGGTTCCGTTCATGGCGCTGGCTTACATCATCACCGCGTTCGTTATCATCCTACTTAACATCGGAGAGATTCCGCGTATCGTTGGCATGATCATTGGTGATGCATTCACGCCGATGGCTGGTATTGGTGCTGCGATTGGTTGGGGTGTAAAACGTGGTGTTTACTCTAACGAAGCAGGTCAAGGTACTGGCCCTCACGCAGCAGCGGCAGCAAGTGTTGACCACCCAGCACAGCAAGGTCTTGTTCAGTCATTCTCTATCTACATCGATACGTTGTTAGTATGTTCAGCAACCGCGTTTATGATTCTTATCACGGGTGCATACAACGTACAAGGCGCAGTAGAGGGTTCATTCTTAGTGCAAAACCTACCTGCAGATATCGGTGCTAATGGCCCTGTATTTACACAGATGGCGATTGAAAGCGCTCTACCTGGGGTTGGTAAACCATTCATCGCGGTTGCCTTGTTCTTCTTCGCCTTCACGACGATTCTGGCTTACTACTACATCGCAGAAACGAACATCGCGTACATCCGTCGCACTGTAAAAGTAAACGGTCTGATGTTCATTCTGAAGCTGGTACTCATCTCTGCGGTATTCTACGGCACCGTGAAGACTGCCAACCTTGCGTGGGCAATGGGTGATGTGGGCGTAGGTCTAATGGCATGGCTGAACATTGTCGGCATTCTGATCATTTTCTTCATGTCGAAGCCTGCACTAAAAGCGCTGGCTGACTACGAAGAGCAACAGAAACGTGGTGTGACTGAGTTTACGTTCAACCCAGTAGCACTTGGTATTAAAGGCGCAACTTACTGGGAAGAGAAGTACAAGCGCAAAACAGGTAAAGCACCAACCGCAGAAAGCGATACAGCAGAAACGGTAGAGCAACCATCTACCTAATGCTTCACTTAACATCCTCCCCCAATGGGTTGGCAGGTATATAAGAAAAAGCAGTGGTCCGAACAACGGATATTAAAAAAGGGTTAGCCAGTGGCTAACCCTTTTCTTTTGCATTCAATTCGAAGCGATTATGCAGCGATTTCTTGCGTAGCAACTTGTGGCTTTTGCTTTTCGCCAACAGGAAGTACGGTACGGCCGTATTCGTTGTTTAGTACTTGAGCCATTGCAAAGTAGATTGCGCTCGCGCCACAGAAGATACCTTCGAAGCCTGCGATAGTACCGATCAGCTCGCTACCAGTGAAGTCACGTGCCGCTAGTAGGAAGAACAGGATAGTAAGAGAACCGAATACTACTTGCTTCGCTACTGGGTAACATAGAGAGCCAATGAACATGAAGCCAGTGAAGATACCCCATAGTAGTAGGTACCAACCCATGAAGTGTGCTGGGCTTGCTGGAAGGCCCATGTAAGGCATTACGATTAGACCAACCAGTGTTAGCCAGAATAGACCGTAAGAAGTAAATGCAGTCGTACCGAACGTGTCACCACGCTTGAAGCACATCATGCCAACAAGTACTTGGCTTAAACCACCGTAAAAGATGCCCATAGCCAGAATCATAGAATCCATTGGGAAGAAACCTGCGTTGTGGATGTTTAGCAGGATGGTAGTCATACCAAAACCCATTAGACCTAGTGGCGCTGGGTTAGCCAGTTTTGTAGACATGTACATTACCTTTTCAAAAATGTTGATAAAAATTGCGCGCGAATTTTAATGGACTCAAAAACAAAAGAGAAAAGACGTTATTGAAAACTTAGATTACACAAATAAGCAACCAAACGAATAAAAAAAGACCCTGCTAAAAAGCAGAGTCTTTATAGATGGTTAGACTATTTATTGTTCAATTACTGGCAAGAGATCTCATCCCAGAACCAATTACTCTGTGTCGGTGATTCCCATACACCCGGTCCATTTTTCGCGATAAAGCATTTGCCTTGATAAGTCACTTTGTCGCCATTAGCCACTTGAGTCACACCTGGTTCCCATGCAATAAAGTCACCCGATACTGGTGGTTCAGTAACCGGAGGCTCTGTCACTGGCGGCTCGGTGACGGGTGGTTCTGTTACAGGAGGCTCAGTCGTTGGCGGTTCAGTCGCTGGTGGCTCTGTTGGCGTACCTGAGACCAATTTCCATGGGTCACCTTTAGTAGGCTCATTACCTTGTGACCACCACTTCGCTTCATATACCGCTCCCTTGTAAGAGACTTGGTCGCCCGTGTTATAAACCTTGCCAGCATCCCATGCAGCAACACCGCCTACAGGTGGGTCAACCGGATCGACTGGGTCTAATTTATCGACAACGCGAACTTCAGGCCAACCTGCATGAGATTGGTAGAAGTTGGTAACACATTTCTCGTAATCACCAGCAACCAGTGCCGAATACGCGGTTTGGAAACCAACCAACTCACATTCAAATGAGTGACCGCCCGGGCGATCTGAGTAGTACTTCCAGTTACCATCCCAGTTGGTGTAAAGCACGTCAGTGGCACCGTTAAGGTTTAAGCTACCGTAAGGCGTTTGTTGCCAACAGGTATTGGTCTCATCGGCTTCGATAGGAATCTGATAGTGCGCTGCTAGACCTTCCCAGTAACGAATGCGGTTAACTGGCTGACCTTTATCTTTGTTTTGCTCACCACACTCAATACCGCCGTTGATAACGTTGATCGTGGTACCAAATCCATAACCAATACCCGCATCAATTTCACGCTGCGATGGTACCCAAGTACGATCAATCACGTGCAGCATTGCTGGTTTTGGCGCTTGAGGGGTTAAGAAGAACCAAATCGCAGAAGCTAAGTTCAACCATGAGTCAGCGACTAAGCCCGGATTCTTCAGCAATACCGATGCATCGCCATCGAACATCACTTCAGAGAAAGCGCCGTAGTTAAAGTGGTAAGAAAGCTGTTTTGCACCACGACCGAAATACCCTTGACCAGGCTCACAAGGCCAACGCTTATTTTGCCAATCGTTCTGACCACAACCTGTGGTGTAGCCCTCTTGACCTTCTGACCATCCCATTTCACGCACATGAACCAATGCTTGTTGCCACTCTTCAAGTGCAAGCGGGTTGTCAGATACGTTATCGACCGCAATGTGACCACCGGTTTCCTGAGCAAAGTGTGCAAATGCTGTCACGATGGATTTCTTACAAATCGCGTCTGAATCACGCCCGTCAGTGTAGTCGCCACAGAATGCAGGGAACTTACCGATCGCACGCAAGAAACGTGTGTACGTATACTCTGGTGCCGCCATCTGAGTAAGGAAATTCCACTCGCTCTCAGGGAAGACACGTTCAACTCGCTTAACGTTTTCCGGATTGCTTGCTGCTCCTGGAACAATCGCTTCAACAACCGTATTTGGACGAGTCTCTAGCGCTTGTGACCAAATAGCATACATAGGGTCAGAGGTTTTACTTTGCTCCATAGCTTGGATGTCGCCACGAGCAATCACGTAACCATTTGGGTTTTGTGGATCAGGTTGGATATTCATGCTGGCATGAGCTTGTGCAGCGAGTACACAACCCAATGCGAGAGGCAGATGTTTGAGTGCAAACATGTCTAATCTCCGTATTTAACAATACAATATACAAGGAATAACTAGACACATAGTGGATCATGTAGAAAAAACGCCGAGTGAAGTGAATTAATTCTGCGACGCAAATTTCATAAATAAATATTGTTACACAGTGGGTATCACAAAAACTGTTACCTCGACTCAAAAGAAAACGGGGGATAATCCCCCGCTCTCATTTATTGTTATTGATCTGCTGTTGCTTGCTCTAGCGTCGGTGAAGATTGCTGTTTAGAGAGCACCAAGTAAATGGCAAACTGCGCGACTATTGCCACCAGCACAATTACAGGAGAAGCCATCACACCCGCAACAAGGAAGCTTGTCAGAGCGATAGCACCGTTGAGTACCGCATAAGGCAATTGAGTTCTAAAGTGCTCATACTGCTCACAACCTGCGCCCGTAGAGGACAAGATGGTGGTTTCCGAAATTGGCGAACAGTGATCACCAAATAAGCCACCAGATAGCACCGCACCGATACACACCAATAATGGCGCATCAATCGCGACTGCGGTTGGAATGACCAATGGCATCATGATGGCAAAAGTGCCCCATGACGACCCTGTGGCAAAAGAGATAATACCCGCCAATAAAAATGCCACCGCTGGTAATAACCAGTATGGGAAGCCAGCTTGTGCCTGCTCTGCAATGTAAGCCGCAGCGCCAAGCTCTTTACCGACAGAACTCAGCGACCAAGCGAGAACTAGAATCACCGCAACGGACATCATGTTCGACATCCCTTTTAGGTAAACCTGAATGCCATCAGAGAGCTTTCTCACGCCATAAAACGCCATCAAACTAATTAGGGTAATTGCAGCAAAGAAATACGCCGACGACAGTGCAGCACGGAAAGTTGAGCCTGCTACTTTCTGAAATGGAAAACCGTGAGGAACCAAGATTGAACAAAGCACCACAAGCATGACGAGCAGCGGTGCCCAAACAAAACTTGTTTTTGCATTTTTATGCTCAAACACATTTAATGAATCTTGCACTTTTCCAAAATCAGAACCCTGCTCCGCAAGTTGTTCCGCTTTCGCCATTGGTCCAAAATCCAGTTTGAAGAAAGAGACAATCGGCACAATCGCGATCGCTAAAAAGGCATAAAACTGGTAAGGAATCGCGCCAATAAAGGCATCCCAATCACTGATACCCACATCCAGTGCAGCAAACTCTTTTTGAATCAGGCTCATGATGTAAACGCCCCAACCGATGAAAGGGATCAGGATAGCCACGGGGGATGAAGTGGAATCAATAATAAACGCAAGTTTCTGGCGAGAGACTTTCAGCTTATCAAAAAGAGGACGAAAGACAGGACCAACAATTAACGGTGTACCAAGGTCTGAAAAGAAAATAACGACGCCGCCAAACCAAGCAGAAAGCTGCGCTTGGCATTTACTTGCAACCCACTGAGTGACCTTTTTAGCAAACGCCACGCCACCGCCAGATTTTTCCATCAAGGCCACAAAGCCACCAATAAAGACTAAGAGCAAAATGACGCCCGCATTGTAACTGTCAGTCAGTTGCGGCAACAGGTAACTTTTCATCAGTGCGCTAAACGAATCGAGCGGACCTTTATCGACGAATGTGCCTTCTAACATAGCCACACCGCTAACAACGCCGGCAAAAAGACCGACAACAACGTTTCTTGTAGTTAGCGCGAGGACTAACGTAATAATGATGGGGATGAGGGAGGTAACTTCTGCCTGTTCCATAGCAATACCAACTTTAATATTTAAACACTAAAAGTGAATATACATTCAATAATCTCGCATGTATATATTTTCTAATAAAAAAGTTGAGACCTGCGTTCACACTTTTCAGGCATAAAAAAACCAGCCCGAAGGCTGGCTTTACTATTTTAATCTTTACGTCAAATACGAAAGCTAGTTCCCAAAATAGTTGGAGTTGCAACTAGGCGACAAGCCATTTCAGCCCTATGAGCATAGGTTTACTATGTGATTAGGGTGAAATGGAGAAGTCAACAACGTTGCTACTTCAAATATGAAGGGAATATTATTCCCATTCGATTGTCGCTGGTGGCTTACCAGAGATGTCGTAAACCACGCGAGAAATACCTTCAACTTCGTTGATGATACGGTTAGAAACCTTACCTAGGAAGTCGTATGGTAGGTGTGCCCAATGCGCAGTCATAAAGTCGATAGTTTCTACCGCACGTAGAGAGACAACCCAATCGTACTTACGACCATCGCCCATTACACCTACAGAACGAACTGGTAGGAATACCGTGAACGCTTGAGATACTTTGTTGTATAGGTCTGCAGCGTGTAACTCTTCAATGAAGATAGCGTCTGCACGACGTAGCAAGTCACAGTACTCTTTCTTGATTTCACCAAGAACACGAACACCTAGACCAGGACCTGGGAATGGGTGGCGGTAAAGCATGTTGTATGGAAGACCAAGCTCTAGGCCGATCTTACGAACTTCATCTTTGAACAGCTCACGAAGTGGCTCAACAAGACCCATTTCCATGTCATCTGGAAGACCACCCACATTGTGGTGTGATTTGATCACGTGCGCTTTACCAGTCTTAGATGCAGCAGATTCGATAACGTCAGGGTAAATCGTACCTTGAGCTAGCCATTTCGCGTTTTTCAGCTTCTTAGATTCTTCATCGAATACGTCTACGAATACGTGACCGATTGTCTTACGCTTCTCTTCAGGATCCGCTTTGCCTTCTAATGCATTTAGGAAACGCTCTTCTGCGTCAACTTTGATGATGTTCAGGCCGAACTTGTCGCCAAACATATCCATAACTTGTTGACCTTCGTTTAGACGAAGCAAACCGTTATCTACAAATACACACGTTAGCTTGTCACCGATTGCACGGTGAACCAGCATCGCAACTACCGATGAATCAACACCACCAGATAGGCCTAGGATAACTTCGTCGTCACCCACTTGCTCTTTAATACGAGCAACCGCGTCTTCGATGATAGATTCAGAAGTCCATAGACGCTCACAGCCACATACGTCAAGAACGAAGTTCTCTAGCATTTGTAGGCCGCCTTTCGTGTGCGTTACTTCTGGGTGGAACTGAACGCCGTAGTATTTCTTCTCTTCGTTCGCCATCGCAGCGTACGGACATGTGTCTGTCTCACCGACCTTCACGAAGTCAGCAGGAATTTCTACTACTTTGTCACCGTGGCTCATCCACACGTCTTGAGTTAACTCAAGATCTTTAAACAGTGCAGATTCACCAGAAACTTTAACTTGTGCGTAGCCGAATTCACGTTCAGTAGAACCCGCTACTTTACCACCTAGCTGCTCAGCCATAGTTTGCATGCCGTAACATACACCTAGTACTGGCACACCAGAGTCAAATACGTATTGAGGAGCGCGTGGAGAGTTATCTTCCGTTACGCTTTCTGGACCACCAGATAGGATGATACCGTCTGGATTGAATTCACGAATATCCGCTTCTTCAACGTCCCAGCTCCACAGTTCACAGTAAACACCGATTTCACGTACACGGCGCGCTACTAGCTGAGTGTACTGAGAACCGAAGTCCAAGATCAGAATACGTTGGTCATGAATATTTTTAGTCATTTTGAGCAGTCTTATAAGCTAGGTTATTAAAACGGAGGCGAGTGTACTCGCCTCTTATTAATGCTTCAAGGAAAAAAGCAAACGTTTACGTCGAGTGTATAGGTTTTATTTTTACAACAGTAAAAATTAACCGCGACGGTAGTTTGGAGCTTCCTTAGTGATTTGAACGTCGTGTACGTGTGATTCAGCCATGCCCGCACCTGAGATACGAACAAATTCAGCTTTAGTACGCATATCTTCAATCGTTGCAGAGCCAGTAAGACCCATGCTTGAACGTAGACCACCCATTTGTTGGTGTACGATTTCTTTTAGACGACCTTTGTATGCGATACGACCTTCGATACCTTCTGGTACTAGCTTGTCTGCTGCATTGTCAGACTGGAAGTAACGGTCAGATGAACCTTGAGACATTGCACCAAGAGAACCCATGCCACGGTAAGACTTGTAAGAACGACCGTTGTAAAGAATCACTTCACCAGGGGCTTCTTCTGTGCCTGCGAACATTGAACCAACCATCACACAAGATGCGCCAGCCACGATTGCTTTACAGATGTCACCAGAGAAACGGATACCGCCGTCAGCGATAACTGGAATGCCGAATGAATTCGCCACTTCTGCCGCGTCTGCGATTGCTGTTACTTGAGGAACACCAACACCCGTTACGATACGAGTTGTACAGATTGAACCAGGGCCGATACCAACTTTAACTGCGCTAACGCCCGCTTCGATAAGAGCCTTAGCACCAGCACCCGTCGCAACGTTACCACCGATGATGTCTAAATCTGGGTAAGCAGCACGAGTTTCGCGGATACGGTTTAGTACACCTTCAGAGTGACCGTGTGAAGAGTCGATAAGTAGAACGTCAACACCAGCTTCAACCAAAGCAGCAACACGCTCTTCGTTACCAGCGCCAGCACCAACAGCAGCGCCAACACGTAGGCGACCGCGCTCATCTTTACATGCGTTTGGTTTACGTTCTGCTTTATGGAAGTCTTTCGCAGTGATCATACCGGTTAGTTGGAAATCATCATTCACAACCAGTACTTTTTCAACGCGTGCTTCGTGCATCTTCTCTTGCACTTCTTCACGAGTTGCACCTTCTTTTACTGCTGCAAGGTTTTCTTTTGCTGTCATTACTGACGACACTTTCTTAGAAAGGTCAGTAACAAAGCGCACATCACGACCAGTGATAATGCCTACAAGCTCGTTGTTCTCTGTGATGACAGGGAAACCAGCGAAGCCGTGTTTTTCAGTTAGAGCTACCACGTCAGCGATTGTCGCTTCAGGGTTTACCGTTACTGGGTCAGAAACGACACCAGCTTCGAACTTCTTAACTTTACGAACTTCAGCAGCTTGCTGCTCAATAGACATGTTTTTGTGGATAAAGCCAATGCCACCCTCTTGCGCTAGCGCGATAGCTAGACGAGCTTCAGTAACAGTGTCCATAGACGCTGAAATCATTGGGATGTTTAGGGTGATGTTCTTAGTCAGCTGAGTGCGAAGATCAGCTGTGTTTGGGAGAACAGTGGAGTGAGCTGGCACGAGTAGTACGTCATCGAATGTCAGCGCTTCTTTGGCAATTCTTAGCATTTGCAATATCTCACAATTAGAGGAGTAGAAAGAACAATCCAATCTCATCGTTTCGCATAATGAGGGTAACCAGTTTTAGGTTGTTGGCTACATTTGGATTAGATATTGCGGAGGGATTATACGGTTAACGCAATCGCTTGACCACAAATTTTTTAATTTTTTTCTTGCAATTACCCCCTTGATATGTATTATATTGCCGCTAATTTCCATACTCACGTCTACGGAATTAGCTGTGCTCTCCCAGACCAATCAAAACATCTTCACTGTTTCTCGACTCAATGCGGAAGTCCGCCTGTTACTTGAAAACGAAATGGGGATCGTCTGGCTTGTCGGAGAGATATCCAACTTCTCAGCTCCTGTCTCTGGTCACTGGTATCTCACTCTTAAAGATTCTCGCGCTCAAGTTAAATGTGCCATGTTCCGTGGTAACAATCGTCGCGTCACTTTCAAACCTGCTAACGGCAATCAAGTATTAGTTAAAGCACGTCTGTCTCTGTATGAGCCTCGTGGTGACTATCAATTGATCATTGAAAGCATGCAACCTGAAGGTGATGGTCGTCTGCAACAAGAGTTCGAAGCACTTAAGATGAAATTGGCAGCAGAAGGTTTGTTTGCTCAAACCAATAAGCAGCCTTTACCTGAGCACCCAAAACGCGTTGGTGTGATCACCTCAAAAACCGGTGCAGCGCTGTACGACATCTTAGACGTATTGAAACGCCGTGATCCTTCCCTACCCGTGGTGGTTTACCCGACCATGGTGCAAGGTGAAGAAGCGGCCATTCAAATTGCGCAAGCGATCGGTCGTGCAAACAGTCGTGATGAATGTGATGTATTGATTGTTGGTCGTGGTGGCGGCTCGTTAGAAGACCTTTGGTGCTTTAACAACGAAATTCTTGCTCGCACGATTGCTGCAAGCCAAATTCCGATCATCAGTGCAGTTGGTCATGAGGTTGACGTGACTATTGCCGACTTTGTAGCGGACATGCGAGCGCCGACTCCATCAGCGGCGGCTGAATTGGTAAGCCGCGATAACAGCCACAAAGATCAAGCTTTGGTGACTCGTCAACATAAGCTAGCCAGTGCAATGCGTTACTACCTAGCGCAGCAAAAACAGCAATCAGCTCAACTTATACACCGTTTAGAGCGCCAACACCCAAGCTATCAATTGCAACGCCAGACGCAACAACTTGATGAGTTGGAGATGCGCCTACAACGCGCGATGCAACGATTCATTACTACACGCCAACAAGCTGTTGAGCGTAAGCATCATCGCCTACAACTGAACTCACCAGTAAAGCGCTTGGCTGAGCAGAAGTCGAAGCTTGATCGAGTTGAGCAAAAATTGCTGGATGCGATGGACCGTAAGCTACTGACCATGCGTCACCAACTGGCAATTGCAGCAGAAAAGCTAGATACGGTAAGCCCACTGGCAACGCTAAAACGTGGCTACTCGATCACTCAAACTGAGCAAGGTCAGGTTGTTACTCAAGCGAAAGATGTAAAAACGGGCGACGTATTGGTCACCCGCTTATCTGATGGTGAGCTTCGCTCAACCGTTAATTAACTGACTTTCTGAAACTCAAATCGAACACGTGATTTCGATTTGAGTTCATTACAACTGTTGCAGAAATAGTTCGCCGCACCACAAGCTTGTAGCTTTTCTAGTTCAGCGTCGCAATCTGGACAAAATCCCACTTTCTTATAATCCGACTCACATTGATTACAGTGGTATTGACCTGTCCACTCCAGCTCAATATCGCATGTTGGGCAAATATTCGGTTGCATGGTTACCCCTAAAAACTTCTATTTACTGACTCACAGTTTAATCATAAGGCAATCTTGTGCTTTGATCTTAATCACGCTCGTTTGGCACGCTTGTTTTGATACATTGCCACATCAGCTTGTTGGATAAGCTGCTCTAACACTGCACGTTCACTCGCTAAACTACAAGCCCAACCAATACTTGCCCTAACTGAATATTCTTCTAAATGACAGATTTGGTTGAGCTCCGCTTCTAAACGGATACCAAACTCTTGATAAGCGCGATCATCAGCAAAGCAGCTAAAGCCAACAAACTCATCCCCTCCATATCTCCCTATCACTGAACATGAACGAAAGACCTGCTTT
Organism: Vibrio jasicida 090810c; assembly: GCF_002887615.1. Lineage (NCBI taxonomy): Bacteria > Pseudomonadati > Pseudomonadota > Gammaproteobacteria > Vibrionales > Vibrionaceae > Vibrio > Vibrio jasicida. The sequence goes on from NZ_CP025792.1 coordinate 1,612,701, forward strand.
AAATGCTCAGCCACTAAAATAAGCACTTGGTCACCCGCTTCATGACCAAAACGATCGTTGATGTACTTAAATTCATCGATATCGACAAAAAAGCAACCGACAACGGCATTCCGCCCACATTCACCATTCACTTTGTGGTCAACCTCGGCCAACAAAGCTCGACGATTGAAGCAGTGAGTTAATGAATCTCGACTTGCATGAAAGTGGAGCTGCTCTTCCAGGCGAAACTTCTCCAATGCAATCGCATACAAAGCCGCAAGCATTTCTAGTACTTCAATTTCATAAGGGTGCGGTGTTGACGGTTCAGTACTGTAGACCGCGAATGTACCAAGCACATGTCCATCGGAAGCAATAATAGGGACAGACCAACAAGCCCGGAGTTGAGCCTGCTGAGTAAGTTTAAGAAAAGCCGCCCAGTTAACATGATGATCAATATCACTCACTACAACGGTTTGCTTTAAAAATGCGGCAGCCCCACAAGAACCAATATCAGCTCCAATAGGAACGCCTTCAATCGCTTGGTTATAAAAATCAGGCAAATGCGGGGCAAATTCTAAATGAAGTGTGTTTGTATCTGGCTGTAATCGTAATATTGAAGCTTGCCTCTTTCCGAACAAATGTTCACTTAACTCAATCACTTCATGATTAAGTTTATCGCGACTCATCCCAAGAGCAAGCTTACCTAAAAGACGATTGACTGCTCGGTGAGCATCTAACAGTCTATCTTTATCCATCGTACTGCGTATTCACATTGTTATTATGTTTGTTAGCTAGGAATATAATAAATCTATTAATATTACACAGGTAGCTAACTCACATTATGCGCACGCGACACTATAAAAGATCACATACTGATCTTCGGATATTTCCCCTTTGATCAGCGATCACCCCTTAAAAGAATATTTATATAACCACATACCGAAAGCATAAGTTACATATTCTGTCTCTCAATTTTATTCAGAACTAAAAACTACACTTTCGAACCAAAAACCACGATAACAGGATTTAATAAAAAGATCAGAATCCAAATTTAGCGTATTACATCGGTGTGCATTTCGATAGTTTGTGAGTCTATTTCCACTAGCGTGACTAGGATAGAACCAAAGTCACTCAAATGACTCGCATGCGTTCCCCCACAAGGGATGACAGCGATTTCTCCTTCGCCTAAATCACATTGCCAATAACGTGAGTCCGTGAGGTGTTCCCCATGGCAATCGACAGTGATTGCAGCGTCTCTTTTTAACCAATCCCCCAACAGAACATTCACCTGTTGTTCGATACTTTTCAGGTCAGACAGCATATCTGCACTGTTTAAACCCCTTTTGCGGAGTGTTTTGCCTAAACGATACGTATCCAGACATTTGTCTTGGGTGACAAAACTGGTTTCTTGCGCATAGCTATTGAAATCGTAGTTACCATGCGGGTCTTTACGGTCAGCATCTTTACGCCAATAGTTCTGCGCCAGCACCTTATTGAGCGCAAGATATGCGATGTGTCCTGCGCTATGACCGCGACTTAACGACAACTGGTACTCTTTGTCGACTTCCAATAATGCAGTATCACCAGCCTTAATAGCATCAGTTCGTGACAATACGTGTACCACCACAAATGCCCAGCCTTCCGTCTCGCGTTTTACAGGAATTGCTGTACCGACATGCAATTCTCCACTTGCAAGCTCTACCGCTCCAACTTGGCAATCCGCTACTTCATAGCTTATGCCCTTGATAGTAAGGGTACCTTTGTCTGCAGGATGATCAGGCCAAATGTGGCTGACAGGATGAAAAGGCGTGACATCAGTAACAACATGGGTAGCTTCTGATGTAGATTGAACAAATTGTACGTGCGCCTCTAACTGCCAAGTTTGATGACAGAAACGCGTCTTGGTTGCTGTGATTGTCATGTGTTGATTACTTCTTATGAAAGCTTCGAATAAAAAAATACCCAAGTCGAAACTTGGGTATTCATAAAATCTTAGGCGATTACTTGTTGCGGTTCTTCACTGCAGACATCATACGTTTGCGCTTACGCTCTTGAGAAAGAGTCAGCTTGCCACCACGGTTTTCGTACGGGTTATCGCTGTTCTGGAAGTTAATACGGATTGGTGTACCCATGATTTCCAGAGACTTACGGAAGTAGTTCATCAAGTAACGTTTATACGAATCAGGTAGATCGCGAACCATGTTACCGTGAACAACCACGATTGGTGGGTTGTAACCACCCGCGTGTGCATATTTAAGCTTAATACGACGGCCACGAACCATAGGCGGTTGGTGATCGTCTGTTGCCATCTTCATGATACGAGTAAGAACAGATGTACCTACACGTGTCGTTGCCGACTTGTACGCTTCTTGAATCGACTCGAACAAGTGACCAACGCCAGTACCGTGCAATGCAGAGATAAAGTGAATACGTGCAAAATCAACGAAGCCTAAACGGCGGTCGAGTTCTTTCTTCACATTCTCTTTTACATCGTTATCCAGACCGTCCCACTTGTTTACCGCTAGTACGATTGAACGACCAGCATTCAGTGCGAAGCCAAGTAGGCTAAGATCTTGGTCAGAAATGTTTTCACGCGCGTCGATAACCAATAGAACCACGTTTGCATCTTCTACGGCTTTCAGCGTTTTAACAACAGAGAATTTTTCTACTGTTTCGTTGATACGACCACGACGACGTACGCCCGCAGTATCGATCAGCACATACTCACGACCATCACGTTCCATTGGAATATAGATAGAGTCACGAGTGGTTCCTGGCATGTCATATACCACTACACGTTCTTCACCAAGAATACGGTTAGTCAGCGTTGATTTACCTACGTTTGGACGACCAATAATTGCCAGTTTGATTGGCTGGTCTTGCAAACGTTTGAACTCAGCTTCTGCGTCTTCTTCGGTGTAATCTTCGATCGCTAACTCTTCATCTTCGAATTCAGTCAGATCTTCAATCTCACCTTCTTCAGATTCACTTGCCAGTAGATCATCGAAAAATGGCGCTAATGCACGCTCTAGCAATGCCGTTACACCACGACCGTGTGCCGCAGCGATTTGGTACATATCGTCAACACCAAGCTGCCAGAAATCGGCACATGCGGCGTCAGCATCAATACCATCGATTTTGTTTACTACCAACATCGCTGGCTTTTCGATTTTACGCAGATGCGCAGCAATCGCTTCATCCGATGGCGTTAGTCCGGCACGACCGTCAACAAGGAACAGCACTACGTCAGCTTCATCAATAGCCGCTAACGATTGTTCTGCCATCTTTGTTTCTACGCCTTCTTCCGTACCATCAATACCACCGGTATCAATAACGATGAATTCGTGTTCCTCACCAAGGCGAGCTTGGCCATATTTACGGTCACGCGTTAGGCCAGGGAAGTCCGCAACCAACGCATCACGAGTACGAGTCAATCGGTTAAATAGCGTAGATTTACCTACGTTTGGACGCCCCACAAGAGCAACAACAGGTACCATAACAACCTCTACAATAATCTTTCTTCTGTAGTTATAGGTAACGACTTGCCTAATGCCAAATCAAACCAGCTTTTTACCTATAACCACGTCAGGAATAACTGTTAATAAATAATAATTTCAAACAACAAAACGGCCCCTAACTGTTACCAGCCAGGAGCCGAATGTGAATTATATCACGATATTATTCGTTAATGGTTAGTTTCTTTACATCGCCATTGCGAGTGGTAATCACGTAACCATCTGACAACAAGGTTGGCCCTACAGCGAAGCCGCTGTCATCGACAAACTGTTGTGCGACGAACTCACCCGTTGAACGATCCATCCAGTGCAAGTAACCCAATGTATCACCAACAACAAGATAGTTATCAACAAGGACAGGTGCTGTTAGCTGGCGGTACTCAAGCTTGCTGTTTTCCCAAAGCTCAGTACCACTACGTGCATCAACAGCGACCACATGATCTTTCTCTGTAATCACAAAGATACGACTACCATCTGTCGCAATATCTGTGGCTGATGAGTAGTTACGTTTCCAAATTGGGTTTGCGCTGCGCAAGTCGATAGCAATCAACTGCCCGTTGTAACCAACAGTGAAAAGAGTACCGCCAAGAACGATAGGAGAAGAATCTACGTCAACCAGACGATCAATCTCAGTTGCGCCTTTTGGTGTTCCAACTGGCTGTTGCCAAATCAACTGGCCGCGTTCAACGATTGCCGCCGCAAGACGTCCATTCGCAGTACCCCAGAATACACCACCACCGATTGCAGTTGGTGTGCTATCGCCACGCAAGGTTAGGTTTGGAACTTCAGTGCTCAGTGCCCAACGTTGCTCACCAGTGCTTTCGTCAAGCGCAATGAGAGTGCCACGGCTAGTATTAACGATGATCAAACCTGAGTCTGCGATTGGCTTCGCCAATACTTCACCGCCAACTTCAATACGCCAAATCACGTCACCAGTTTCTTGGTCAAGCGCGATCACTTCACCGTTTTCAGAACCAATATAAAGATTTTCGTAAGCCGCTGTAATACCGCCAGAAAGACGAGCAATCACATCTTCTTCTAGATTTACTTGCCACTTCTGCTTGCCGTTTTCTGGGTCCAATGCTTTAACTAAACCATCACGACTAGCAACAAACAGAGTGTCATTGGCCATGACAGGAGACAGCTTAGAGAAGTAATGACCTACGCCATCTCCAATTGATGTACTCCATTCACTGCTTGGTGTGAACTGGCTATCTACCTGAGGCAGTGGAGCCATAACAATGGTGTCTTCCTCGCTAGCACAACCGGCAAGAATTCCCACTGTTAATGCCCCTAACAAGGCTTTCTTAAAGACTCTTTTCATCCAATGCGGTCCTTATTTCGCCAGATCGTCCAATTTCATTTGTAGCGTCGGGCTAGCATCTGCTGCTTGCTGAGCTTCCGTGTAAGCTGCGTATGCCGCTTCTTTGTCACCTTGACGAAGTGCGATATCACCACGAAGTTCTGCAATACGACCAGTCCATGCTGCATCTGTTACTTTGCTTAGCTCAGCATTTGCTGCGTCAAAGTTGCCCATTTCCGCTTCAATGCGCGCAATACGGTAGCTGATAAGTGGAGTTAGCGCGGCATCTTTCGTGTTGCTTTGAGCCCATTTCAATTGCTCAAGCGCAGCGGCAAGATCTTTTGCATCAACCTGAACTTTTGCTAATTGAAGTGCAGCAAGTACTGAGTACTCTTTCACTTTGTTTGAATCAATGAACGCTTGAATATCTGTTTGAGCATCTGCGCCTTTCGTTTGCAAAGCATTCATCGCCGTTGTGTAGCTTTGAGAAGCTGCTTCACTCGCCTGAACGACAGAATCCTGATAGTAACGCCAGCCAAATAGACCACCTAAACCAACAACCGCACCGATGATGACGGCTTTGCCGTTTTCCTTCCACCAGTCTTTAATGGCTTCAACTTGTTGTTCTTCAGTATCGTAAAGTTCCACTTCCTGTCCTCTTAAAACATGTAAATGGCAGCAAGGGCTACCATTGCTCCTATTCGTCGAAAGGCTCCTATCTTGGGAGCCTCGTTATTACAAATTAGGATATAATCTTTAGCTTATTAAAAGACTTAGATAAGTGCTGCGATCTTCTCAGCAACTTCTGCTTGATTGTAAGTCTCTTGCTCACCACCAACCAAATCTTTTAGTACTACGGTATTATCCGCAACTTCGTTTTCGCCCAGCACTAATGCTACAACAGCACCGACTTTGTCTGCGCGTTTAAACTGTTTCTTGAAGTTACCACCACCGAAGTGATTCATCACACGAACACCAGGAACAGCTTCACGAAGCTGTTCTGCTAGCTTCATGCCTACCATCATTGTGCCTTCGCCAGCTGTCACTACGTAAACATCAACACTTCGACGAACATCTGTTAGCTCTAGTGTTTCTAGCATCAAAACAAGACGCTCTAGGCCCATTGCAAAACCAACTGCTGGTGTTGCACTGCCACCTAATTGTTCTACAAGACCATCGTAACGACCACCGCCACATACTGTGCCTTGAGCACCTAAGCTCTCAGTGATCCACTCAAACACCGTACGATTGTAGTAATCCAAACCACGAACTAGACGCTCGTTAACTGTGTATTCGATACCTGCAGCGTCTAAAAGTTCACATAGACCTGCGAAGTGTGCTTTAGATTCTTCACCTAAGTACTCAGAAAGACGAGGTGCATCGCCTAAAATAGCCTGAACTTCAGGGTTCTTCGTATCCAGAACTCGCAGTGGGTTCGTGTGCATACGACGCTTACAATCTTCGTCTAGCACATCGATATGTTGCTCAAGGAACGCAACCAGTGCCGTGCGGTAATCTGCGCGATCTTCTTGAGAACCGATAGAGTTAAGCTCAAGACGAACATGTTCATGGATACCCAGCTCACGCCATAGACGTGCTGTCATCATGATAAGCTCAGCATCAACATCTGGACCATTTAGACCGAACACCTCAACACCACACTGGTGGAATTGACGGTAACGACCTTTCTGCGGGCGCTCATGGCGGAACATTGGCCCCATGTACCATAGACGTTGTTCGTCACGGTTGATCAGGCTATTTTGAATACATGCACGTACACAGCCCGCTGTACCTTCAGGGCGAAGTGTTAGGCTGTCTCCGTTACGATCATCAAAGGTGTACATTTCTTTTGAAACGACGTCTGTCTCTTCGCCAACCGCGCGGCTGAATAGGTTTGTTTCTTCAACGATTGGCATGCGCACTTCGTTGTAGCCGTATGCGCTCACGGTACTTTTTACTGCGTTTTCAAGTTTCTGCCACAGCGGAGACTGAGTTGGAAGGCAGTCGTTCATGCCTCGGATTGCTTGGATTTTCTTTGCCACAATTATTACCGTCGCTTAGTAACCCGAGCACATTTAGCGTGCTCAAGCTATGAGATTAATCTTCTTGTTTGATATCGATGCGGTTAGCTTGGTCTAATACAGACGCTTTCGCACGGATTTTCGCTTCTAGCTGGTTCACTAGGTCATCGTTGTCGAAACGCTCTTTCTGACGTTTGCCGTCTTCGTAGAATGCGCTCTTCTTATTGCTACCTGCTAGACCTAGGTGTGAAACCTCAGCTTCACCAGGGCCGTTTACGACACAGCCGATGATAGACACATCCATAGGTGTGATGATGTCTTCTAGGCGCTCTTCCAGTGCGTTTACTGTGTTAATCACGTCGAATTCCTGACGTGAACAGCTTGGACAAGCAATAAAGTTGATGCCACGTGAGCGAATACGCAGAGACTTAAGAATATCAAAGCCAACTTTGATCTCTTCTACTGGATCTGCCGCCAATGAGATACGTAACGTATCACCGATGCCTTCAGCCAAAAGCATACCAAGACCAACCGATGACTTAACAGCACCAGCTCTTGCACCACCGGCTTCGGTGATACCTAGGTGTAGTGGCTGGTCAATCTGTTTTGCCAATAGACGGTATGAATCCACCGCTAGGAACACATCTGACGCTTTCACACTGACTTTGAACTGGTCAAAGTTAAGACGGTCTAGATGATCCACGTGACGCATCGCCGACTCTACCAATGCCTCTGGCGTTGGCTCACCGTATTTCATCTGCAGATCTTTTTCCAAAGAACCACCGTTTACACCAATACGGATAGGGATGTTTTTGTCACGGGCACAATCAACAACAGAGCGAATACGCTCTTCGTTTCCGATGTTACCTGGGTTGATACGCAAACAATCAACACCGTACTCTGCCACTTTCAGGGCGATACGGTAGTCAAAGTGAATGTCCGCAACTAACGGCACAGACACTTGCTGTTTGATGAGCTTAAAAGCTTCCGCTGCATCCATAGTAGGAACAGAAACACGTACAATGTCTGCACCCACTTTTTCTAATGCTCGGATTTGTGCGACTGTAGCTTCCACATCAGTCGTGCGAGTGTTTGTCATTGACTGTACAGCAATCGGTGCACCATCACCAATTGGCACATCACCCACATAAATACGCGTCGATTTACGACGAATAATTGGAGATTCGTGTTGCATAATATTTATAACGGTAAAGTGAATCTAGCGACTTTGCCTGAAGTATACCCAGAAAGGTCGACAGGTTCACTTGCAAATGTCATGGTTACGCCTTCTGGTGCGCCTAATATCACTTTAAAAGGTGCTTTTCCGGCAAGTTCTACGTCTTGACCCGGTTTACGGGTCCCGCTTACTAGCGTTTTGCCATTCGAGTCCTTAACCTGAATCCAGCAGTCTGCTTTAAACTTCATGGTTAATAACGTCATGCCCTCTGGCACAACAGGCGTCATTGGTTCTTGAGTTGCTTGAGCATCTTCGATGACCGCAACAGGCTCTTCTGCCACAGCTTCTGTCATCGTTTCTTCAGTTGTTGCTACCGCGCTTTCTGCTTTACTTACCGTCTCGTCAGCAGATGAAACGGCTTCAGCAACTTCTACCACTGGCGCAACTTCCGCAGGCGTGCTTGCGATAAGTTCATCGGCACTCATTAGATCGATATCAGCATCGTCCGCTGTTTGTTCCGTTTCTGAACTTGATTCTGTCACAACTTGAGCAAGGCTGTTTTCTTGCTGGTTCTGCCACCACCAAGCGCCAGAGATACCAGTAATCACAATCGCAATCGCCCATGTGAGCAGCATAATTCGGCTATTGTGTTTCTCGTGTTTGGTTTTACGAGAGAAACTTTGCATCTCTGTTTCTTGTGGCTTAACGTGAACTTCAGAAGTTTGCTCTAAAGCTGCCAAAACAATCTTTTCATCAAGCCCAACAAGCTTTGCATAAGAACGTAAGTAACCACGAGTAAACGTAGTAACTTGCTGTGCTTCAAATCGATTACTTTCAATATCTTCAATAACAGAAACGCGAAGTCTTAGGCGATCAGCAACATGCTTCTGAGTCATCCCTAGAGATTCGCGTTTGTTTTTTAGTAACGTGCCAGCTTCCATAGAAAGCGGGACTTCATTGGTGTTTTCGTGTTCTGTCATAATGGCGGTATTTAATCTGTTTGGTGGCTAACACAGTTATTTATTTTCGTTTTTGTTCTTAAGCCTCACTTAAAGATAGCTAGCCTAAACGCGTTAACCAAAATAATCTTTTAGAAATTCTCAGTGTTCGGAGTATGAATGCTCGCTTGCAATGAATCAGCAAACGTAATTGAGAGAATACTGAGAATAGTCAGTGTCTTTGTTATATTTCGCTCACCATGATAAGCGAATGTATAAGGAAGACAAAAACTCTTTGCTCTCAAATTAACAGATAGCTCAAGCTTTTGTCCAAAAATTGACACAGCTAAGTAATATTTCTACTCACAACGCTGTGTCTATAAGGATACAGTGTAGATATTACAAACAAAATAGCCAGAGCATAAGGCTCTGGCTATTCAAGAATTTGTTACAACTTATACTGCTTTTACGTCGATGGTTTCTGCACCACGCGCAGCTTTTAGAGATGCTGTACGTTTGGTGCGGTCAATAACATCACCAACTAACTGCCCGCATGCGGCATCGATATCATCACCACGCGTTTTACGAACCGTTACCGTGTGTTCGTATTGCATCAATGTTTTCTGGAAACGGTCGATGCGTGAGTTACTTGGTTTTTTGTAAGGAGAACCTGGATACGGGTTAAACGGAATCAGGTTGATCTTACATGGCGTATCTTTCATGAGTTCCGCAAGTTCACGAGCGTGGTCCATATCATCATTCACATGATCAAGTAGTACGTACTCAACGGTTACTTTTCCGCGATTAGCATTCGATGAAGCGATGTAACGACGAACAGATGCAAGGAAATCTTGAATGTCCCAACGGTCGTTGATCGGCATAATTTGGCTACGCAGTTCATCATTTGGCGCGTGTAGAGAGATCGCCAATGCGACGTCAATTTTACCCGTCATCTGATCAAGACCAGAAACCACACCAGAAGTAGATACGGTGACACGACGTTTAGACAAGCCAAAGCCAAGATCATCAAGCATGATTTCAAGCGCAGGGATAAGGTTCTTCATGTTTAGAAGAGGCTCACCCATGCCCATCATTACCACGTTAGTGATTGGGCGACGACCGGTTTCTTTTTGCAAACCAACTTCGCGCGCAGCACGCCATACCTGACCAATGATTTCAGAAACTTTTAGGTTACGGTTGAAACCCTGTTGAGCAGTTGAACAGAACTTACATTCCAGCGCACAACCTACCTGAGACGATACACATAATGTCGCACGATCTTCTTCTGGGATATAAACCGTTTCTACGTCCTGATCACCCACCTTCATCGCCCACTTGATTGTGCCGTCTGAAGAGTGCTGAGCTTCTGCTACCGTTGGTGCTTTGATTTCGCACTTGTGTTGCAGTTTTTCACGTAGCTTCTTGTTGATGTTCGTCATGTTATCGAAGTCATCAACACCGAAATGGTAGATCCACTTCATAACCTGATCCGCACGGAACGCTTTTTCGCCTAGCTCTTCCGCGAAAAATTGACGCATGCCTTTGCGATCAAAGTCCAGTAGATTGATTTTTTCAGTGGTCATGTTGCCTCTCAATGACTGAAACAAGAATAAGGGCGCGAATTGTACAGCCTTTATGCAGCTACAACAAGGGTTCTAAGACCCTGAGTTTGCTAAGGCATTAAAATCCTATAGATTAAATTTTAGACAATAGGTGTGATCAGTTCTCAGTCAATTTTCGATAATAAAAAGCCCCGGAAAATTCCGAGGCTCAACATTCATATTAGAACAAGATTAACGCGGGCAAATCTCTGACTCAGGGAAGAAGAATTCAATCTCACGAGCTGCAGATGTAGGGCTGTCTGAGCCATGAACAGAGTTGTAACGCATACTAAGTGCGTAGTCTGCACGGATAGTGCCACATGCCGCTTCTTCTGGATTTGTTTTCCCCATTAGCTCACGGTAACGAGCGATTGCATCTTCACCTTCCAAAACCTGAACCATGATAGGACCAGATGTCATGAACTCTTTCAGTGCAGGGAAAAAAGGTTTGCCTTCATGTTCTGCGTAAAAACCGCTTGCCTGTTCTTCTGTCAGATGAACCATTTTTGCAGCAACGATGCGTAGACCAGCTTTTTCAATGCGGTGGTAGATCTCACCAATCAGATTGCGTTCTACAGCGTCGGGCTTAACAATTGAAAACGTTCTTTCTAGAGCCATAAAGTTTCCTTTTTGTACTTGTAATAATAGTTTTATATGATGGACTTGCGTCTCTCTTAGTTATACCAGTACAGACAAAAGTCTGCACTGGCAAAAGTCTTATTTCGTGGCTTGTTCGTTTAGGAAACGGGCAAGAGTACGAACCCCCATACCTGTCGCACCAGCAGACCATTTATCTGACGCTGACTTACGGTAGGTACCCGCGCAATCAAAATGCAACCAACCTTTCTTGTAATCTTCAACGAAGTAAGACAAGAATGCCGCGGCAGTGCTCGCACCAGGAGAGTAATCACCAGAACTGATGTTAGACAGGTCAGCAAAGTTTGATGGCAGCATGCCACGGTGGAAATCAGCAAGAGGTAGTGGCCACAGACCTTCTTTCTCTTGGTTCGCGGCCGTTAGCGCTTGATGAGAAAGCTCGTCATCAAAACTCATTAGCGCATGGTAATCATTACCTAGTGCGTTCTTCGCTGCGCCTGTCAGCGTTGCACAGTCAATGATGAGCTCTGGGGTTTGCTCACTTGCGTAAATAAGACCATCAGCAAGTACCAAGCGCCCTTCGGCGTCGGTGTTCATGATCTCAACTGTCTTACCGTTTTTGTAGGTAATGATGTCGCCAAGTTTAAGCGCACGACCAGATACCATGTTCTCAGCACAACAAAGAATCAGCTTCACACGCTTGTTCAGACCACGAAGAATAGCGAGACCAAGACCACCAGTAATCGTACCTGAACCGCCCATATCCGCCTTCATTGCCGTCATGAAGTTTGATGGCTTCAAGCTGTAACCGCCTGAGTCAAATGTAATGCCTTTACCTACTAGACATGCAAAGACTGGTGCGTTTTCATCGCCTGTTGGGTTGTAATCAAGTTGCAGCATTGCTGACGTTCGCTCAGAACCACGACCCACTGCGTAGATACCTTCCCAGCCTTCCGACAGTAGGTCTTTATCTTTTACGATACGAGCAGTAACTGTACCTTGAGGCGCAACAGATTTGATGAATTCCGCAGCCATGGTTGCCAGTTGACGAGGGGCAACTTCTTCTGCTGTTTTGTTGATAATGTCACGAGTAAAGTCGGTTGCAGTGATGCGAGCATGAAGCTCAGCTTGGTCTTTTTCAGACAGAGCAATCCACTCTAGTGTGCCGTGTTTTTTCGGGTTGCGGTAACCTTGGTGGAAAGCCCAAACGCTTTCAACATCCCAGTTATCACCAGCAAGTAGAATTGAACGAATTCCTTGGCCATCTAGTTGACGAGCTGCACGTTGGACTGCGCCAAGATCATGCCCTTCACCTAGGTGAATCGTTGCGCCATTTTCAGCGAAAGAAAGCAATGCTTTGTCGCCCCAATGTGGTGCCGCTGGTTCTTGGCTTAGAAATACAGACATCTGTGTAGACATGGTTTCTCCTTGTCTTATAACGGCGTTGCCTACGCCTCTTCTTTTTAATAACTAACGGATGTTAGCATTATGTAGGGTAAAAATGTCAACTTGATAAAAAAACGGACCTTGAGGTCCGCTTTTTTTAGTGAGAATTGTTAACTCTGCTGCGTTTTACCGCCGAATCGAGCATTAGTCAGCTTCATCCATCCAGCACAAGATAACAGCTTCTAGGATCTTTTCATTAGAACGGTTTGGTTCATCGTCAAACTCTTCCAATTCAGTGATCCATTGATGTAAATCCGTAAAACGTACCGTTTTAGGATCCGTATCAGGAAACTTGTCACAAAGCTCAATCGCGATGTCGCGAGAATCTGTCCATTTCATTGCTCATCTTCCTTTTGCTTCGCCCCTATATTATTGGGGAGATAGTATTAGTGATCTTCTGACGCGTGGTTCAACGTGTATTTCGGAATCTCAACAACCAAATCTTCATCAGCGACCTTCGCTTGGCAACCTAAGCGAGATTCTGGTTCCAGACCCCATGCTTTATCTAGCATATCGTCTTCTAGTTCTTCACTCTCTTCTAGTGAATCAAAACCTTCACGAATGATCACGTGGCAAGTTGTACAAGCACATGACTTTTCACATGCGTGTTCAATACTGATACCGTTTTTCAGTGCTACATCTAGAACGGTGTCACCAGTGTTTGCTTCCAACACTGCACCTTCTGGGCACAAATCTTCGTGCGGTAATACAATAATCTTAGGCATAACTACTTATCTCTTATATATCATTAACTGACTGACCAGACAGTGCAGCTCGAATTGATTTATCCATACGTCGCGACGCAAAGTCTTGGCTTGCTTTGTCGGTGTCTTTAATACCTTGTTCGATTGCTGCGACATCGTCACCATTGCGCAACTCGATCAACGCTTCAATAACTTTAACTAATGCTTGTTTTTCTTGCTCTGACAGCAATTCATCGCCATCAGCTTGCATTGCCGCAATCAAGCCCTCAATCACTCGGTCAGCTTCCACACGTTGCTCCGCTAGAGCTCGAGCTTGCATGTCTTCTTTCGCAAACGCCATTGAATCACGTAGCATGTTCGCGACTTCATTATCACTCAGACCGTACGAAGGCTTCACCTGAATCTCAGATTGTACGCCTGTGCTTTTCTCCATCGCGGTCACGGACAATAGACCGTCAGCATCCACTTGATAAGTCACGCGAATGTGTGCTGCGCCTGCTGCCATTGGAGGAATGCCTTTCAATGAAAAACGAGCGAGTGAGCGACAATCGTCCACCATTTCACGTTCACCTTGAACGGTGTGCACTGTCATAGCCGTTTGACCATCTTTAAATGTGGTAAATTCTTGCGCTCGTGCAACTGGGATTGTGGTGTTACGAGGAATAATTTTCTCAACCAGGCCACCCATGGTTTCAATACCAAGAGACAATGGGATGACGTCAAGCAGAAGCATTTCAGAATCAGGTTTGTTACCTGCCAAAATATCCGCTTGGATACCGGCACCGATTGCGACGACTTCGTCTGGATTGATCGTAGTAAGCGGTTTGCGACCAAAGAAGTCACCGACCATTTCGCGAACAAGTAACGTTCGTGTTGAGCCACCCACCATTACGGCTTCGAGTACATCTTCTGCATCGACATCTGCATCTTTCAATGCTCGACGACAAGACATCAGCGTTTTCTTAACCAGAGGACGAATCAAATCTTCGAACTGCTCACGAGTCACTGAGCCTTTCCAGCCAAATACATCAACATCAACGCGGTCTTGCTCAGAAAACGCAATTTTCGTCTCGGTTGCAATGTTCAGCAACGCACGGTTTTTCTCAGCAGAAAGCGGCGCTTTTAAGCCAGCTTGCTCCATCAGGTAGTCTGCTAAAAGATGGTCAAAGTCATCACCACCTAGCGCCGAGTCACCACCTGTTGCTAATACTTCAAATACGCCTTTCGACAAGCGTAAGATAGAGATATCAAACGTACCACCACCCAAGTCGTAAACCGCAATAACGCCTTCTTGGCCAGAATCTAAACCGTAAGCAATCGCAGCCGCTGTTGGCTCGTTAAGCAGACGTAGTACATGAAGACCAGCCAATTTCGCCGCGTCTTTTGTACCTGCACGTTGAGCGTCATCAAAGTAAGCAGGAACAGTAATTACCACGCCAGCTAATTCACCACCTAGCGTTTCTTCTGCACGCTTGCCAAGCGCTTTTAGAATGTCGGCAGACACTTCAATCGGGTTTTTGTCACCTTGAGCGGTTTGCAGAATTGGCAGACCGTTGTCGCTTTCTTTAAATTGGTAAGGCAAAGATGGGTAGCGAGCTTGAATGTCTTTTAATGAACGGCCGATCAGACGTTTTACCGAGATGATGGTGTTTGCTGGCTCTAGCTCTGCTTTTGCTTTGGCATCGTAACCGACTGACGCTGAATCTTGCGTGTAGTTTACCACTGAAGGCAAAATGCTACGGCCTTGGTCATCTGTCAGAGTTTTTGCATCGCCGCTTCGAACTGATGCAACCAAAGAGTTAGTGGTACCTAAGTCGATACCCGCTGCTAACTTATGCTCATGAGGTGCCGAGCTTTGGCCCGGTTCTGCGATTTGAAGTAGTGCCATGATGGGTCCTTGTCACGCTAACTAGCCGAGGAGTTTGTCTTCAACCAGTTCAATTTCGTTCTTTAGTTTGGCAATAAATTTGAGTTTTCGAACTCGGTCTGCGGCTTCTGGCCAAAGACTATTATCAAGTTCTTTCTCTACACTCGCCAAATGCTGTTTGTACATTTTGCTGACCTTAGAGTCGAAGTCAAAAAGCGCTGATTCCGGATCAGAGCTGTCAGCAATTTCTTCCAATTCTTCACGCAATTCCATTTGTTCCATCAAGAACATTGGGTCTTGCATAGTTTGTTGTTCACCACGGATTTCGATGCCCTTTTCAGCCAAGAGATATTCCGCACGTGAAATAGGCTGCTTTAGAATTTGATAAGCATCGTTAATTTGCGCTGCTTTTTGTACCGCCATCAAGCGATCACGCTCAGAAGCAGTAGCAAAGTTATCTGGGTGGAAGCGTTTTTGTAGTTCTCGGAACTGAGAAGAAAGAAGGCTACCATCCAGCTTAAACTGACTTGGTAGCCCAAATAATTCAAAGTGATTCATTAAGATCGGGTCCTAGTAAAGCCTTCTGGACTCGGTCGCCCAGAAGGACGAACAATTAGACGTTGAAGCTTTCACCACAACCACATTCACTTTTTGCATTCGGGTTGTTGAATTCAAAGCCTTCATTCAACCCTTCCTTCACGTAATCTAACTCGGTACCGTCTAAGTACACCAAGCTCTTCTGATCGATGATGATTTTCACACCTGAAAGGTCAAATACTTCATCTTCTTCGTTAAGATCATCGACGAACTCAAGTACGTAAGCCATGCCGGAACAGCCTGTCGTCTTCACTCCAAGACGCAAACCGACACCCTTGCCTCGGTTGTCTAGGAATGCTTTTACGCGACTTGCCGCTGTTTCTGTCATTGTGATGGCCATACTGCACCTTAAGTTTGTCTAAATTACGTTTTGGAATGGGAGCGTTTTAAGGGCTCCCATTATATACGGAATACTTATTCCTGGTGTTTTTTCTTGTAGTCAGCAACTGCTGCTTTGATAGCATCTTCCGCTAGGATTGAGCAGTGAACTTTCACTGGTGGAAGCTCTAGCTCTTCTGCAATCTCAGAGTTTTTGATAGATGCCGCTTCGTCGATAGACTTGCCTTTTACCCACTCAGTTACGAGTGAGCTTGAAGCAATCGCACTACCACAACCGTATGTTTTGAATTTCGCGTCTTCAATGATGCCTTCTGGCGTCACTTTGATTTGAAGTTTCATTACGTCACCACAAGCTGGTGCGCCAACCATGCCGCTGCCTACTGATGGGTCTTCTTTATCGAAAGAACCAACGTTACGTGGGTTCTCATAGTGATCAATTACTTTTTCGCTGTATGCCATGATAAATTACCTCGAATCCTCTATTCAGTCCGTGAGATTAATGATGAGCCCATTCAACAGTGCTCAGATCAACCCCTTCCTTGTACATATCCCATAGAGGAGACATGTCGCGTAGCTTAGTCACTGCAACGCGGATTTGTTCAATTGCGTAATCAATTTCTGCTTCAGTCGTGAAACGACCAAATGAGAAACGTACTGAGCTGTGCGCCAATTCGTCGTCTAGACCAAGAGCACGAAGAACGTAAGATGGCTCTAGGCTCGCTGATGTACAAGCACTACCAGAAGAGACTGCTAGGTCTTTTAGTGACATCAGTAGAGATTCGCCTTCTACGAATGCAAAGCTCACGTTTAGGTTGTGTGGAACACGCTGTTCTAGATCACCATTCACCGTTACTGCTTCTAGATCTTTAACGCCATCTAGAAGACGGTTACGAAGTGCTAATGCGTGATCGTAATCTTTTTGCATGTCTTCTTTTGCTACGCGGAACGCTTCACCCATACCTACGATCTGGTGAGTTGGAAGTGTACCCGAGCGGAAACCACGCTCATGACCGCCACCGTGCATTTGCGCCTCAAGACGGATTCGAGGTTTGCGACGTACGTAAAGTGCGCCGATACCTTTAGGACCGTAAGCTTTGTGCGCAGACAGTGAAATAAGGTCAACTTTCATTTCTTGAACGTCGATTGGCAACTTGCCTGCCGACTGTGCAGCATCCACATGGAACACAATCTTACGTTCACGACATAATTCGCCGGTTGCGGTGATGTCTTGGATAACACCAATCTCGTTGTTAACGTGCATGATTGAAACCAAAACAGTATCTTCACGCATTGCTGCTTGCAGCTTGCCTAAATCAACTAGGCCGTTTGCTTCTGGCTCTAGGTAAGTCACTTCAAAACCTTCGCGCTCTAATTGACGACATGGGTCAAGAACGGCTTTGTGCTCTGTTTTACAAGTGATTACGTGTTTACCCTTCTTAGAGTAAAAGTGAGCAGCACCTTTGATTGCAAGGTTGTCTGACTCGGTCGCACCTGATGTAAATACGATTTCGCGTGGATCTGCATTTAGAAGGTCAGCAATTTGCTCACGAGCAGTATCTACAGCTTCTTCTGCCTGCCAGCCGTAACGGTGCGAACGCGAAGCTGGGTTGCCAAATGTGCCATCCATTGTCATGTACTGAACCATTTTTTCAGCAACACGAGGATCGACTGGACATGTAGCGGAATAATCAAGATAAATCGGCAGTTTCATTCTCTACTCCAATGTAAAATGCTGACCGCTAAGAGCGGACGTTTACACCGATGGGCGCGGTGGTTGTATTTTTGTTTGTTAACCCATGAGTGACCACAAGATCAATGTCCTGACGATCAGAAATTTCTAAGACTTCATTATCTGTCATTAACTCACCGAGCGTAATGTTATTTAAGAAGTCACTAATGCGAGAGCTTAGGTCACGCCACAAAGTGTGGGTTAAGCAACGAGTGCCACCTTGGCAGTCGCCTTTGCCTTGGCATTTGGTTGCGTCAACTGACTCATCAACCGCTGCGATAACAGTGCCAATAGCAATGCTGTGAGCGTCAGTACCCAGTCGGTAACCACCGCCAGGACCACGAACGCTGGCAACAAGACCGGCTTTGCGCAATTTTGAAAAAAGCTGCTCTAAGTATGAGAGCGAGATACCCTGACGCTCTGAGATATCAGCTAGAGGTACTGGGTTTTGTTGCGAGTGCAGTGCCACATCCAGCATGGCCGTCACCGCATATCTTCCTTTAGATGTAAGTTTCATACCACACCGTATCCACATCGTTTGTAATGATTAGGATTTTTCCATACCCGACTAAAATGGTCAAGTATTTATTTGACTAAAATAGTCAGGTATTCATCCTTACATCTAAAGTGGTTATTCTTTGTTCAGAGCTTCTTTTCAATCGCCGTCAAAACACCACGCAAGATATTAAGCTCTTGAGCCTCTGGTCGAGCTCGTGAATACAAACGACGAAGCTTGTTCATCACCTGACCAGGCTGATCTTTGCTAATAAATTGGGTCTCCACCATTACTTTTTCAAGGTGTTCGAAGAACATTTCTAATTCTTTATGGCGAGGGTACTCTTCAGGCTCACTTGGCGTGTACTGGCTTTGTTCTAGGTTGAGGTGTGCAACACGCACTTCATAGCTCAGCGTCTGTACAGCCATTGCTAGGTTGAGCGAGCTGTATTCAGGGTTAGCTGGAATGCAAACATGGTAGTGACACTTCTGCAATTCTTCATTAGTGAGGCCTGTTCTTTCTCGGCCAAATACCAATGCAACAGGGTGCTTTTGGCCTTCGACGGCAAACTTTTCACCACATTCACGTGGTTCAAGCATTGGCCATTCTAAAGTGCGTGAACGTGCACTAGAACCAACCACTAGGCCACAATCTTCAATGGCATCTTCTAGTGTTTTTACTACCTTGGCATTTTGTGCAATATCACCTGCCCCTGCCGCTAGTGCTAGGGTTTGGTCGTCGACCTCACATTGCGGATCAACCAATACAAGCTGGCTTAAACCCATGACTTTCATTGCTCGAGCTGCCGAGCCAATGTTGCCTGAATGAGAAGTTCCGACGAGTACGACTTTTACTTGATCCAACATCTGTGATTGCTACCTAAATTAAAACCGAAGGATATTACCATAATTTTTTAACACACCCTAGGGTGAAGCAGGTTTCTATTCGCAATCTCATCAATTGTTTTTCAGCTTTAAGGTAGGGCTAATTAGTACGGCTTTCACATGCGACCAAAAAATAACCACTTCCCTTTTCTCTGCACTCTGGTATACTCGCCGCCGCTTTAAATTGTTCTTTAACATCCGTTGGGAAATTCGTATGCATCCAATGCTAAACATTGCTATTCGCGCTGCGCGAAAAGCAGGCAATCATATTGCTAAATCATTAGAAAACACAGATAAAGTTGAGTCTACGCTAAAAGGCACTAATGACTTTGTTACTAACGTAGACAAAGAAGCAGAAGCTATCATCATTGATACTATCAAGCACTCTTACCCAGAGCACTGTATCGTTGCTGAAGAAGCTGGTCTTATCGAAGGTAAAGATAAAGACGTACAATGGATCATCGACCCACTGGATGGCACCAATAACTTTGTAAAAGGTTACCCAACGTTCGCAGTATCT
This sequence comes from Vibrio jasicida 090810c, assembly GCF_002887615.1. Lineage (NCBI taxonomy): Bacteria > Pseudomonadati > Pseudomonadota > Gammaproteobacteria > Vibrionales > Vibrionaceae > Vibrio > Vibrio jasicida. The sequence continues at coordinate 1,632,414 of NZ_CP025792.1, forward strand.
ATCGCGGTTCGCTTCAAAGGTAAAACTGAAGTGGCTTGTGTATACGATCCAATGCAAAACGAGCTATTCACTGCACAACGTGGTGCTGGCGCTCAACTAAACAACGCTCGTATTCGTGTAGCTCAACTGAAAGACCTTCAAGGTACTGTTCTAGCAACTGGTTTCCCATTCAAACAGAAGCAACACGCTGAGTCTTACATCAAAATCGTAGGTTCTCTATTCACTGAATGTGCTGACTTCCGTCGTAGCGGCTCTGCTGCTCTTGACCTATGTTACGTGGCTGCAGGTCGTGTTGATGGTTACTTCGAACTAGGTCTAAAACCTTGGGATATGGCAGCTGGTGAGCTTATCGCTCGTGAAGCTGGTGCAATCCTAACTGACTTTGCTGGCGGCACTGAGTACATGAAGTCAGGCAACATCGTTGCTTCTAGCGCTCGTGGCGTTAAATCAATGCTTAAACACATCCGTGAAAACGGCAACAGCGCGATCCTTAAGTAAGATTCTGAAGTCATACTAAGCCCGTCACGCTGATGACTTTTGAATAGCCCCGCTCATTGAGCGGGGCTTTTTTATATGGAACAATCTGCCTGTTTATAGAAACGGTCGTAGTCAGGTAAGTGGTCTATTTTTACGTGCTGAACCTTCCATACTTGTTCCTTCATGAGAAACTGCAACGAAACCGTGACTGGCTGGTATACATCGCCAAAGCCGTTTACGGAAAGACACCCAACTCCTCCATCCTCACTATATGCTTCAAAGTAAGACAGCTCCGTAACCAAACTTGATGGGATGGATGACAAAAATGGAAATTGATGACCAAATTTTACTGGGTGAGATTTAATACTATTTAGCTCTTCAATCGATAGGTTTGGTCCTGCCATAGCTTCTACCACCTCGATATACTGCATCTTGTATAAATTATTGCGTATATCAAGGTAAGTATCGTGGAGTGGACTTGCTATGCACGGCGCTGAAACACTGAGTAAAACCGGAATAGGTAGAATTCTATTTATCATAACCAGCGAAACCCCAGCTTCACGGAGCGTTTGATCAATTTTACTCTTCTTAAATCTGTACTTACAAAGCCCCCACTCGCACTGCTCTAAAAGCTCTCGGACATTTACCTGCCCAGCAACACCAAAGGAAACAACACCAAAAAAAGAAACACTTCCACTGTATGTCAAAACACCATCACGAGTAGTTTTAAAAGTAACAGAAACTGCTTTTAATTTTATGCCCAGCTCTTCAACCATTTCTTTTGAAACTTCAAACTTAGTAAACCCAAGTTCACCAGATAAAGTTGCCTTACCAGACTCATCAACTGCTAACTTGAATCTTTTCCCTCCAGTAACTAGCTTGCTGGTAACGCCTTTATTGTGTTTGTAAGAAATCTCTACAAACTTCAGTAACTGTACTTTTATTTCAACTTGCCTTGACATTATTTCCTCCCGAAATTGTTGAACATACTTCCGTATATTCAACTCAATCAAAAAACTACAATTCAAGCTGGAAGTACCTCAAATAAAAATGAAACTATCAAATCTATCAGACATAAAAAAACCGCTGATTGCTCAGCGGTTTTTGTTTTCGGTTCTCAATCTGCCTTATGGCATCTCGTCGAACTCTGCACCTTCTTTTTCTACTTGAGGTGGCATCAAGTGCTCTTTCTGGATACCCAGTTTTAGCGCTAGTGCTGATGCTACATAGATAGAAGAGTAAGTACCTACAGTGATACCTAGTAGAAGTGCGGTTGCGAAGCCGTGAATCATCGCACCACCTTGCATGAACAGTGCAATAACTACGAACAATGTCGTACCAGACGTAATCAATGTACGGCTCAATGTTTGAGTGATTGACGCATCCATGATGTCCGAAGGTTCGCCCTTACGCATCTTACGGAAGTTTTCACGAATCCGGTCGAATACAACGATGGTATCGTTGAGCGAGTAACCAACAACCGTAAGTAGCGCCGCTACGATGGTTAGGTCCACTTCAATTTGCATCAGTGAGAAGACACCCAGCGTGATAATGATATCGTGTGCCAGTGCCATTACCGCACCAGCCGCTAGACGCCATTCGAATCGCATTGATACGTAGATCAGGATACAGATCAGCGATACAAGAATCGCTAGACCACCCGCTTCCGTCAGCTCATCACCAACATTTGGACCTACAAACTCGATACGACGCATTTCTACGCTTTCACCCGTACCTTCTTTGATAGCACCAATGATTTGGTTACCTAGTGTTTCACCAGACATATCGTCACGAGGACGAAGACGAACCATTACATCACGAGCACTACCAAAGTTTTGTACTGTCGCATCGCCGAAGCCTTTTGAATCTAGTGCTGAACGAATCTCTTCAAGGTTTGCAGGTTGTTCAAAGCCCACCTCGATAAGCGTACCACCAGTAAAATCTAGGCCCCAGTTCAACCATTTGGTTGATAGCGTGAAGATAGAAGCTGCGATCATAACAATAGAGAATACGAACGCGACTTTCGACCAACGCATAAAGCCGATCGTGTTTTCTGCTTTTAGAATTTGAAACATATTAATTCCCAGCCTTAGATCGACAATTTATCAACGCGTTTGCCACCGTAAATCAGGTTCACGATACAACGTGTACCCACAATAGCGGTGAACATTGAAGTTAAGATACCGATAGATAGTGTTACCGCGAAACCTTTCACCGCGCCGGTACCTACTGCAAATAGAATGATTGCAGTGATAAGCGTTGTGATGTTCGCATCGGCGATAGTACTGAATGCGTTTGCGTAACCTTGGTGAATCGCTTGTTGTGGACTACGCCCATCTCGAAGTTCTTCACGGATACGCTCAAATATCAGTACGTTGGCATCGACTGCCATGCCGACCGTCAATACGATACCGGCAATACCAGGCAGCGTCATTGTCGCCCCCGGAATCATCGACATAACACCAATGATCAAAACCAAGTTCGCCATCAATGCAATATTGGCAATCAGACCGAAACCACGGTAGTAAAGCAGCGTAAATAGCATTACGGCTACCATACCCCAGATACACGCTTGAATACCCATATCGATGTTTTGCTGACCCATTGATGGACCGATGGTTCGTTCTTCAACGATTGAGATAGGCGCAATTAGAGCACCAGCACGAAGTAGAAGTGCTAGGTTGTGAGCTTCAGCAGCAGAATCGATACCGGTAATACGGAAGTTACGGCCAAGCGCAGACTGAATCGTTGCTTGGTTGATCACTTCTTCATGTTTATCCAGAATCACACGACCTTCTGGCGTACGACGACCACTATCTTTGTACTCTGCAAACACGGTTGCCATTAGCTTACCGATGTTCTTTTTAGAGAACGCAGACATCTTGTTACCACCTTCGCTGTCTAGCGAGATGTTAACCTGAGGACGACCGTATTCATCAACACTTGAACTTGCATCTGTGATGCTTTGGCCACCGAGAATTACGCGTTTCTTCAGAACAACAGGACGGCCATCGCGATCTTGCTTAATCTCGCTACCAGCTGGTGCTCGACCGTTTGCCGCAGCAGAAAGGTCAGCTTTGTCGTCGACTTCGCGGAATTCTAGTGTTGCCGTAGCTCCTAGGATTTCTTTTGCTCGAGCGGTGTCTTGAACACCTGGCAATTCAACTACGATGCGGCTAGCACCTTGACGTTGAACCAATGGCTCAGCAACACCAAGTTCATTTACACGGTTACGAAGAATCGTGATGTTTTGTTCTACTGCGTAGTTACGTATTTCTTGTAAACGTTGCTCGGTAAAGGTGGCAATCAACGCGTAACGACCATCAGAATCAGAATCGACAAAATTCATGTCTGGGTGATTCTTTTCTAACGTAGCTTTCGCTTCAGCTAGTTGCTCTTCATTACGTAGCAATACTTCCACGCCTTCTTTACCAGAAGGACGGATTGCGCGGTAGCGAATCTTAGCTTCACGAAGTTCACTACGGAAAGCTTCTTCTTGTTGACCAACCAGCTTTTCCATCGCCGCGTCCATATCCACTTCCATCAAGAAGTGAACACCACCTCGTAGGTCAAGACCTAGCTTAAGTGGTGACGCACCAATTGCTTCTAGCCAATCTGGCGTAGCTGGAGCAAGGTTGAGTGCAACAATTTTATCTTTGCCAAGCGCTTCACTGATGATATCGCGGGCACTGATTTGAGTGTCAGTGTCATTGAAACGAACAAGGATTGATCCATTCTCGAGAGCAATGGATTTATGAGAGAGATGCTCTTTATCAAGAGCTTTGGTGACAGCATCCAGCGTTGACATATCTACAGAGGCACCACGTGCCCCTGTAACTTGAATAGCCGGATCTTCACCGTAGATATTTGGAAGTGCGTACAACGCAGCGGTGATGATGGCAAAAAATACCATCAAGTACTTCCATAATGGGTAACGGTTTAGCACAGCGAGGATCCTTTAGCTGTTTTATAGAGACTTCAGCGTACCTTTTGGTAGCACTGCAGTTACGAAGTCTTTCTTGATTACAACTTCATTGTTTGCGTTAAGCTCAATTGAAATGTAGTCATTATCTTCAGCGATTTTCGTGATTTTACCCACTAGACCACCGCTTGTTAGCACTTCATCGCCTTTGCCCATGGAAGACATCAGGTTTTTGTGCTCTTTTACACGCTTAGATTGTGGACGGTAGATCATGAAGTAGAAGATCACCGCGAACATGCCTAGCATGATTAGCATTTCAAAACCGCCGCCAGCTGGAGCGCCTTCTGCTGCTGCATGAGCTTGAGAAATAAACATTAAAACATCCTCATTATATTTTATTGATAATCCAACAAGTTGGGCTTTCGTAATTTAGATTCAAGTCTAAGAGTGAGTAATAGAGATCACCTTCTCAAAAATAACGTACGTTAGCCTACTTTATTAGCAAAAGCCTCTGGCGACATGCCAAAGGCTCTAATTCTTTTATGCTTTGCTTAGTGGTGGCACTTCGCGGTCACGACGAGCGTAAAACTCTTGAACAAACTCATCGAAACGGTCTTCATCAATCGCCGTGCGAATGCTTTCCATCAAACGCTGGTAGTAGCGCAAGTTATGGATAGTATTCAAACGCGCGCCTAGAATTTCATTACAACGCTCTAGGTGGTGAAGGTACGACTTGCTGTAGTGCTGACAAGTGTAACAGTCACAGTGCGGATCTAGCGGAGTTGTATCCGTTTTATGTTTCGCATTACGGATCTTGATCACACCACCAGTCACAAATAGGTGACCGTTTCGTGCATTACGCGTTGGCATTACACAGTCAAACATGTCGATACCGCGACGAACACCTTCAACCAAATCTTCCGGCTTACCTACGCCCATTAGGTAACGAGGCTTATCTTCTGGAAGCTGTGGACACGTGTGCTCAAGGATACGGTGCATGTCTTCTTTCGGTTCGCCTACTGCAAGACCACCAACTGCGTAACCATCAAAACCGATTTCAGTTAGACCTTTAACCGATACGTCACGTAGGTCTTCGTAAACACCACCTTGAACAATACCAAATAGGTTGTTCGGGTTTTCTAGCTTATCGAAGTGGTCACGTGAGCGTTGTGCCCAACGTAGTGACATTTCCATCGATTTTTTCGCTTCGTTGTGTGTCGCTGGGTATGGCGTACACTCGTCGAAGATCATGACGATGTCAGAACCTAGGTCTTTTTGGATTTCCATCGACTTTTCAGCGTCCATGAAAATCTTGTCACCGTTTACAGGGCTACGGAAGTGAACACCTTTTTCGGTGATCTTACGCATTTTACCTAGGCTGAATACTTGGAAACCGCCTGAATCAGTAAGAATAGGACCGTGCCAGTTCATGAAATCGTGCAGGTCACCGTGCATTTTCATCACTTCTTGACCAGGACGTAACCATAGGTGGAAAGTGTTACCTAGCAGAATTTCTGCACCCGTGCCTTTTACTTCTTCCGGAGTCATGCCTTTAACCGTACCGTAAGTACCTACTGGCATGAATGCTGGAGTTTGAACAGTGCCACGTTCGAAGGTCAATTGACCACGACGCGCATTGCCGTTTTTCTTTTTAAGATCGAATGATAATTTCACGATGCCTCCGAGTGTCAGAGAAACAGTCTGACTATGTATCTTGGGGGTGTTCCCCACTTTAAGGAGCGGTCGCCTTCCTTGCGAGAGACAAAGCAGAAGTTCTACTCTGTTTCCTAGCGTACTGCTAGCACTCGTAAATCATTAGCTTTCTCCCCCTCCTAACCTCCCTCCTTTTACAAAGGAAGGGCTAGTAGGGAGGGGTTAAAACATTATGCCGTTTTCTTCTTAATAAACATTGAGTCACCGTACGAGAAGAAACGGTATTGGTTATCCACAGCGTGCTTGTAAGCATTCATGGTGTTCTCGTAACCTGCGAATGCACTGACCAACATAATCAATGTTGACTCAGGCAAGTGGAAATTGGTGATCAAACAATCCACCAGCTGGTACTCGTAACCAGGGTAGATAAAGATTTCAGTATCACCAAAGAATGGTACCAATTCCGTGCCTTTCTTCAGTGCGTCTTGCGCTGCACTTTCAAGCGAACGAACTGACGTAGTGCCTACGGCAACGATTCGGCCACCGCGTGCTTTAGCTGCATTAATCGCATCAACAACATCTTGCGGTACTTCAACGTACTCAGCGTGCATGTGATGATCGTTAATGTCGTCCACTTTCACTGGTTGGAACGTACCGGCACCAACATGAAGTGTTACGTAAGCAAACTCAGCGCCTTTCGCCTTGATCTTCTCAAGCAGAACATCATCAAAATGAAGGCCTGCCGTTGGTGCTGCAACCGCACCTGGCTTTTGGTTGTAAACCGTTTGGTAACGCTCTTTATCTGCGTCTTCATCTGGGCGGTCGATGTAAGGAGGAAGTGGCATGTGACCAATTTCTTCCAGAATGTCTAAAACCGTCTTATCAGACTCAAACTTCAGTTCAAAAAGAGCATCATGGCGAGCAACCATTTGCGCTGAATATTCATCGTTCTCGCCAACAATAATAGTCGAACCTGGCTTTGGTGATTTTGAACAACGAACGTGAGCCAGAATGCTCTTTTCGTCCAACATACGCTCTACCAACACTTCTAGTTTGCCGCCAGACTCTTTTCGACCAAACATACGCGCAGGGATAACGCGAGTATTATTGAAAACCACTAGATCACCAGCTTGAACTTGGTCCAACACATCAGTAAATGTGCCATCAATAAGTTCGCCAGTATTGCCATCCATTTGCAGCAGTCGGCTAGCGGTACGCTCTGGTTGAGGGTAGCGGGCGATAAGTTCATCTGGAAGGTCGAAATGGAAATCTGATACTTGCATGTTACTTGTCTTATATATTGGTCAAATCACGTCGAAAACGACGATAAAATTGCGACGAGTTTTTCGCAGCAGACTAGTATATGTTTACATGCTGCAATAGCAAGCAAATCCCCTTAGATTGACTGTAAAACCTTTCATTAAGAGTGTAATAAAACGTGAAAGTCTCAGGATTAGCAGCAACAAAAAAGCAGCGGAGTTCGCTGCTTATCTTTTCTATCTATTGCGGCCTGATTTTATACTTTACGTCGGCGCAACCATGTAAATGAGGCTAAAACACTCAGCCACCAAATTCCTAAGCTACCACCATCCTCTTCAGAGCCTCTAAAATCACAGTTGTTGGTCGCAATACCATCGTGACACTCTTCTTCTCCCCCATTGTCATCATTGGCCTCTTTAATAAAGTTGGGTTCAATGATGTAACTGTTTGGGGGGGCGTCAGCGGTTATGTAAGACTGTACCCAATCATGATATTGGCTCACTTTGGTGTAGAAACTTGGGATAGTAAGTGAACCACATGTCGGAAGAATAAGAGGAGCACCACTTACAATACCGATCTGCTTCCCCGTTGCGACATCGATGAGTGGACCACCACTGTCACCTTTACATGCAGAATTGCCATATTGGGTATTACTCTCTAAGTCCAGCACTTCATTCCGAGTTGGCAAAGTACATATTTTGGTTAAATTCTCACGTGAATCAATGATTCCCGGAAAGCTGCTGCCAATTTCTAAGCGCTCATAACATTTGTCGATGGGTAAAAAGGTGCTAATGGTGGTTTTAAGTGTATCTGAGGATTCAGACGCATCAGGTTGAGTAGTTCCCCAACCAAATACTTGCACGTTTTCCACACGCTGATTGGTTAGATAATTGTCGTTCCAATCTGCAGCCAGACGCGCCTCAATATTCTCCATCTCAGTTTTGTTTGCTAAGTCCGCAAATCTTGCATTCGCGACCGGACGAGTGAGATACAACAATGCAATATCAGAATCTAAACCCGTTTGAATGGGTTTGACGTTGCCGCTACTGTCGATGTCCGCTTTAGATATACGCGTGTAATCCGGATGCACTACCACATGTGAAACTGGATAGAAGTTATCAAGCCCTGCAGTATTTAGATCATACACATTGGCATTCACGGACAGTTCACCCGGAGGGGTCACATAATAGCTCGCTTCGTTGGTTCCCTGTCCCATCACCACACAGTGTGCCGCAGTTAATACCCATTGTTCCGTCAGCATGGTACCGCCACACAGCGGAAACTCTGCCATGTTACTTGCGCGTAAAGTCACACGATCAACCGGGTCGGTTTGCTCATCTCCTAACACAATCGCTTGAGCGGATTGCACACTGAATGCCGCCACTGCCAAAGCAATGATCTTGTTGCATTTCGTTCGTTTCATTTAGGTTGTAATCTTCAATCTGGTAAGCCTGAGCATATCTTCTTCCACAGGCTTATCTTGGAGAATCAAGCAAGTAAAAATGTGCGATTCAACTCATTAGATTACATTCTGACCACATACCTTATCAGTGAAAAATGCAAACTGACTCGCATTGAGTTTTTCAACGGTAAACAGCAATAATTAACAAACCAATCAGTAGTAATTTCTTTGAACTATAGTGAAGGTGAGCATTTGCTCTTTGAACATTGATTGAGGTAAGTATGAAGATGTTAACTATGGCGTTAAGTGCCGCCGTACTCGTGTTTTCTTCCGGTACACTCGCAAACTCTAACCACCAGAAGATCACCGCAATGCAACAAGCATGTGACTTAAAGCAGGTCCCTCGTTTATGTGCGGTCAACCTTCCTAATAAAAGCTATATCGGCCGATGTGTGGACGCGAAAGCTTATGGTCTTATCTGTGTGCATTTTAAGCAACGTTAAGAGTAACCAAAGCTAAGGTTTCAACGCCTTAGCTTTGGTTATTTATGATAGCGCTTACATCCTAACATCGCCCCAAATGAGTAGCTGGAATTATGGAAAACTCCAGTACATTCTCACCTCTGATTGATCTCCATCTAATCGTTTTATTTTATTAGTGAAAAACGAGACAGCTCCCAGATATACGGAAAAATATTCTCTATATTTAAAGGAAGGACAATGCCGCTGGAGGTCTCTATGATCAAGGTTGAAGATATGATGACTCGCAACCCTCATACCTTGCTGCGTGAGCACACATTACGTGACGCAAAAAGCATGATGGAAGCGCTTGATATTCGACATATTCCGGTTGTTGATGCCAATAAACACTTACAAGGCTTGGTGACTCAACGCGATATTCTTGCCGCACAAGAATCCTGTTTACACCCAGATGAGGCTGAACAATCTTTTACCCTCGACACCCCGCTTTATGAAATGATGCACACCAACATCATGACAGCAGAACCAAGAGCTGGATTAAAGCAAAGTGCTATCTATATGCAAAAACACAAAGTAGGCTGTTTGCCTGTGGTAACTAAAGGTCACTTAGTCGGAATTATCACCGACACAGACTTTGTTTCCATCGCAATCAACCTACTAGAGCTTCAGGAAGAAGTTGAACCTGAAGAGCTAGAAACAGAATAGTTTGAGCAGAGCTTATTGCACTCATAACAAACAAAAAGCAAAAAAAGAGCGGCTAATTCGCCGCTCAAGATGTCATTACTAACGTAGTAATTATAGACTCTATGCTTGTTAGAATTGGTCTTCTTCGGTAGACCCTGTCAGTGCTGTCACTGAAGATTGCCCGCCTTGGATAGTATTGGTCATTCTGTCAAAGTATCCCGTGCCAACCTCTTGTTGGTGCGCTACGAACGTATAGCCTTTTTCTGCCGCTTCAAACTCAGGACGCTGAACTTTCTCAACGTAATGACGCATGCCTTCGCCTTGTGCGTAAGCGTGTGCCAGTTCGAACATGTTGAACCACATGTTGTGAATACCTGCTAGCGTAATGAACTGGTACTTGTAGCCCATATTCGCCAGTTCTTGTTGGAACTTAGCAATGGTTTCTGCATCTAGGTTTTTCTCCCAGTTGAATGAAGGCGAACAGTTGTATGCCAATAGTTGGTCTGGGTACTCGGCATGAATCGCTTCTGCAAACTTACGAGCTTCTTCTAAACATGGCGTTGCCGTCTCACACCAGATTAGATCCGCATATGGTGCGTAAGCTAGGCCACGAGAGATAGCTTGGTCGATACCTGCACGAACACGGTAGAAACCTTCTGGAGTGCGCTCTCCTTGAATAAAGTCTTTATCGTATGGGTCGCAATCAGACGTTAGCAAGTCGGCTGCGTTTGCATCGGTACGCGCAATAACCAGTGTTGTTGTGCCAGCAACATCCGCGGCTAGGCGAGCTGCTATCAGTTTTTGCACCGCTTCTTGAGTTGGAACCAATACTTTACCGCCCATGTGACCACATTTTTTCACTGATGCTAATTGGTCTTCAAAGTGAACACCTGCCGCACCTGCGTCGATCATCGATTTCATTAGCTCGTAAGCGTTAAGTACACCACCAAAGCCTGCTTCTGCATCCGCGACGATTGGTAGGAAGTAATCAATGCCGCCTTCATCTTCTGGCGATTTACCTGCAGTCCATTGAATTTGGTCTGCACGACGGAACGAATTATTGATGCGTTTAACGACCGAAGGAACAGAATCTACTGGATACAGAGATTGGTCTGGGTACATCGTAGACGCAGTATTGTTATCTGCCGCTACCTGCCAGCCAGATAGGTAAATCGCTTCGATACCTGCTTTCGCTTGCTGTACGGCTTGACCACCCGTTAGTGCACCAAGGCAGTTAACATAGCCTTTCTTTGAGCTACCGTTGACCAGTGACCAAAGTTTGTCAGCACCACGTTGTGCAATCGTGTTCGCAGGTACCATAGAACCACGCAGTGTTACTACTTCTTCCGCAGTGTAGGTGCGTTTTACGTTTTTCCAGCGTGGGTTGGTTGCCCAATCTTTTTCCAGAGCTTCAATTTGTTGGCGGCGAGTTAAGTTAGTCATTGGTCTATCCCTCTTATAATGTGCACTTGTGCATGTGCGTTGAGTTTTCCGTTCTCAGGCAGTACATCCTTATCTGCCTCGAATCTTTCACGTAGTCGTTAAACCAACACGTATTAGTTAAATAAACATGTATTAGTTAGATAAATTGAGTGTTTAAAATCTTTGGGTTAATCCAAGTAGTCATAACCTGGAATGGTTAAAAAGTTGGTCAGCTCATCGCTTGTGGTGAGCCTAGCCATCAAATCTGCCGCTTCTTCAAATCGACCAGCTTGGTAGCGCTGCTCGCCAATTTCTTGTTTCACGACTTCAATCTCTTCTTTCAGGTAGAGTTCGAACAGCTCTTTAGTGACCTTCAATCCGTTGTCGAGCGACTTGCCGTGTTGAATCCATTGCCAGATAGAAGCACGTGAGATTTCAGCCGTTGCTGCGTCTTCCATCAGTCCGTAAATCGGCACACAACCGTTGCCAGAGATCCAAGCTTCGATGTATTGCAGCGCAACGCGGATGTTATGGCGCATGCCCTCTTCTGAACGTTCACCTTCGCACGGTTCAAGCAGCTCTGCGGCGGTTATTGGTTCGTCTTCTGAGCGGTTCACATCCAATTGGTTGGTGCGCAGCCCCAGTGTGGCACTGAACACTTCCATTGCGGTGTCTGCCAACCCCGGGTGAGCAACCCAAGTCCCGTCGTGACCGTTGTTAGCTTCTAGCGATTTATCGTTGTGGATCTTATCCAGTACTTTTTGGTTTTCTTGTGGGTCTTTAGCCGGAATAAAGGCTGCCATGCCGCCCATCGCAAATGCGCCACGTTTATGACAAGTACGCACCAACAATCTTGAGTAAGCGTTGAGGAATGGCTTGTCCATGGTTACCACTTGGCGATCTGGTAGTACGCGATCTGGGTGGTTTTTCAGTGTCTTAATGTAGCTAAAGATGTAATCCCAGCGACCACAATTCAAACCGACGATGTGTTCTTTTAGTGAGAACAGAATCTCATCCATTTCGAATACGGCTGGTAAGGTTTCAATCAGCACAGTCGCTTTGATAGTGCCAGTATCCAAACCGAAATACTCTTCAGTGAAATGGAACACTTCGCTCCACCACTTCGCTTCATGATGCGATTGCAGTTTCGGAATGTAGAAGTAAGGACCGCTTCCCTTTTTCAGTAGCGCTTTATAGTTGTTGTAGAAGTACAGAGCGAAATCGAATAGCGCACCTGGAATGATCTGACCGTGCCACGTTACGTGTTTTTCTTTTAGATGCAGTCCGCGAACACGGCAGATCAACACCGCTGGGTCGTCTGCCAGCTGATAGTGTTTGCCATTGCCAGGGTTGGTGTAGCTGATGGTGCCATTAACAGCATCGCGCAAGTTGATTTGACCATCCAGCACTTTACTCCACGCAGGGGACATCGAATCTTCGAAGTCTGCCATGAACACTTTTACATTCGCATTCAGTGCGTTAATCACCATCTTGCGATCAGTCGGTCCTGTAATCTCCACTCGGCGATCTTGCAGATCTTGCGGGATTCCGAGGATCTTCCAGCTTCCTTCACGAATGTCTTGTGTCTCTGGTAGAAAGTCTGGCAGTTCACCAGCGTCGATGCGTGCTTGCTTCTCTTCTCGTGCTTCCAGCAACTGTTCAACACGTCCGGAAAATTTTTCACACAGTAGAGATAAAAAGGTTTGGGCTTCAACAGGGAAAATTGCTTGATGTTCAGGAGCAACGACTCCATTCACCTCAAGCATGCCTTGGGTTTGCTTTAGTTGTTGTGTTTTTTGTTCTGTCTGAGCAAGCATAATCATTCATCCTTAACGTGCTTTATCCATCTTGGGCAGTCAGCCTAAAGCTACATTTGTAAGTTATGAACAACAAATTACATCCTTCGATTTGGTGTTCACTTCGCTTCGTTGTGTCTATACCTTGCGCAACCTGAATTGCTTTTTCAATCTAGACATAAGTCTTACAAGCCTTTAATTAAGCTAACCCAACAAAGGTTTCAGCGAAACCCCTCAAGTAAACAAAACGTTAAATTCAAAGTTTTATTCGGTATCAAACAAGTGTTTGATTTTTGAGTTCAATTTGTAAGTTATTACGTAATTAAATTACATTAAATTTACAGGTTATTTTTGAATTCAAACAAGCGTATGAATAGTGAGACAGGAGAAAAATCCTTGTATTCACAAGGGCTAGGAAGAGGAAATTAAACGCGACTTAAACGCGTTACGCAGGCAGTTGTGTAAAATTAACATTGTGAAATTTCACTATTTTATGAAAGCTTCATGAAAGTTCATCTGTAAAATTTTACAAGTCAAAGTTCACGTACAGAATAAAATGCTAAAAAGCGCACTATTTCTAGTGCGCTTTTTGATATTAGATCGGGAGTAGCAGGCTAATACTAATCGCTAAAGCAGTTCAGAGACGACTTCTGCCAATTGATTGAAAGTGTTTGATCGTGACGAGCTCGGACGCCAAACCAAACCAATATCGCGATATGCTTGCTGACCTGGAGGGTCGATCACCACTAAGTTCTGGTTGTGTAGCAAACCATGATCAATCGCCATTTGCGGGATAAACGTGGTGCCCAGACCATTCGCCACCATTTGCACCAATGTATGAAGACTGGTTGCGGTGAATGGGTTGATCTTCTCTTTGTCCGTTAGCTTACATGCTGAAACCGCGTGCTCTGTAAGACAGTGCTCTTTCTCTAATAAGAAGACGGATTCATCTGGCAAGTCTGCATAACGGATCGGTACAGGAACAGAATCCGCTTGATTGGCGCTGATCACCATGCGAAATGGATCTTGACCGACTACACGACTTTCCATTCCTTCTATCTCTACAGGCAGAGCCAGAATCAATACGTCCAACTCACCGTGGCGAAGCGCTTGCAGCAAGTTAGTCGTGGTGTCTTCTCTTAATAGAAGATTTAATTGCGGGAAGCGGTAGTTCACCTCTTGAACAAGATCGCACAATAAGAAAGGTGCTATGGTCGGAATACAACCGACTTTAAGCTGCCCTTCCATATCATCGCCTTGGCATAAGCGACCCAGTTCAACAAGATCTTGCCCTTTGGCGAGCAATTCTCGACCTTGCTGCACCACCATTTCACCAGCTTGAGTGAAGACTAATGGGCTTTTTTTATCTTTCTTTTCGTAAAGTGGACAACCAATCAACTCTTCAAGGTTTTGGATGCCTTTACTTAAGGTGGATTGACTGACAAAACAACGCTCAGCAGCATCACTAAAATGTCGAGTTTCGTGCAGAGTGACCAAATAGTGTAACTGCTTCAAGCTAGGCCATTTATTCATAATTCTATTTGTATCTATTGCTGTTCCAGTGATCGAGATAATAGTTTTGGTGTTATCGCTTTTTTCGATGAACTCAATCTATTTATTTCGCTTTTTTCAATACTACAATCTGTACTATAGTTTGTCTCGCACAAACACGGACCAAACCTAAATAACTGAATGTAGGTTTGGAGCAAACAAAATTTTTAGGAGCAAAAAAATGGTACTAGTAGGTCGTCAAGCCCCTGACTTTACTGCAGCAGCTGTTCTAGGTAACGGTGAAATCGTTGAAAACTTCAACTTTGCAGAATTCACTAAAGGTAAGAAAGCAGTAGTATTCTTCTACCCACTAGATTTCACGTTCGTTTGCCCATCTGAACTAATCGCATTCGACAACCGTCTAGCTGATTTCCAAGCTAAAGGTGTTGAAGTAATCGGTGTTTCTATCGATTCTCAGTTCTCTCATAACGCATGGCGTAACACTGCTATCGAAGATGGCGGTATCGGTCAAGTTAAATACCCTCTAGTTGCTGACGTTAAGCACGAAATCTGTAAAGCGTACGATGTAGAGCACCCAGAAGCAGGCGTTGCTTTCCGTGGTTCTTTCCTAATCGACGAAGACGGTCTTGTACGTCACCAAGTAGTTAACGATCTACCTCTAGGTCGTAACATCGACGAAATGCTACGCATGGTTGATGCTCTTAACTTCCACCAGAAGCACGGCGAAGTATGTCCTGCACAATGGGAAGAAGGTAAAGCAGGTATGGACGCATCTCCAAAAGGTGTTGCAGCGTTCCTATCTGAGCACGCAGACGACCTAAGCAAGTAATAGACACTGCCGCCCAAGCTCAATGGGCGTGTTGGTTGGATGTATATATAAAGCAAAAAGCTATAGCGGGAAAACCGCAAACGCCAATCAGTCTAAGTAAAGTCATAAAAAAGCCCAGAGTTCGCTCTGGGCTTTCTTTTTATCTGCGCTTTGGAAAAGCAAAAGAGGCAAGCATCACGCAAAAAGTTTACCTCTATTTCCCTCGGTCTCAGTACAGATTATCCCTTTTCGTCCTGCTAGTATTTGCTGTAATTACAATAATTCAGGACAACCTCGTGAACACTCAACTTGAAGTCTGTATTGATAACATTGAATCTCTCCACAACGCGATTGCCGGTGGTGCAACCCGCATCGAACTCTGCTCTTCACTTGCTTTGGGTGGCTTAACCCCAAGCTATGGCTTTATGCAGCAAGCCGCTAAACGCTCTACTATTCCGGTTTACGCGATGATTCGCCCTCGCCAAGGCGACTTCTTCTACAGTGAGGAAGAAATCGAAATGATGCGTTGGGATATTGAAGCCGCTAAACAAGCAGGCTTGAATGGTGTCGTGCTCGGCGTGCTCACTCAAGACGGCGACATTCATATTCCTTACGCGACAGCGTTGTGTGAATTTGCCCAAGCTCTCGGATTGGGCGTGACTTTCCACCGTGCCTTTGACCAGTGTCGCGATGCTGAAAAAGCGTTAGAAGAAGTGATCAGCTTAGGCTGTGAACGCATTTTGACTTCGGGACTTGCGCCTTCAGCACCACAAGGGATCGATGTGCTTAGAGCTTTGGTTGAGCAAGCGCAGGGACGTATTGCGATCATGGCGGGCGCCGGTGTCAATGCAGACAATGTTGGCCAGATCGTGGAACAAGCCAAAGTTACTGAAGTGCATTTATCTGGTAAGGCAACTCGCCCGAGCCACATGACCTTTATTGCAGAGCAAAGCAAAATGGGCGCTGCCGATGTGAATGACTTTTCGATTCCAGTCACTAACACTGAAGCTATCGCGAACATGGTAACAGCTCTCAATTAAGCGCTTTCAAATCCCGTCTTTGGTTATTGAGTGCTAACATATTGATAACTAAGGACGGGAGGAAACATGACGAAACTGAAGAAAAAGGAATACGAAGAAGCACTAGAACATCTGCAAATTGAATTAGTTAAGCTCCAAGAGTGGGTCAAACACAAAGGGCTTAAAGTCGTGGTACTGTTTGAAGGACGCGACGCCGCTGGCAAAGGTGGCACCATCAAACGCATCACTGAAAAACTCAACCCTCGAGTCTGCCGTATCGCAGCCCTTCCCGCCCCAACAGAAAAAGAAAAAACACAATGGTACTTCCAGCGCTATGTGGTACACCTGCCTGCTGCCGGAGAAATCGTGTTGTTTGACCGCAGTTGGTACAACCGTGCCGGTGTAGAGAAAGTCATGGGCTTTTGTACTCCCGACCAATATGAGGAATTCCTTCGTTCCTGCCCTGAATTCGAGCGCATGTTGCAACGCTCTGGCATCATCTTAATTAAGTACTGGTTTTCAGTCTCCGATGAAGAACAAGAAAAGCGTTTCTTAGAACGTATCAATACCCCTATCAAACGTTGGAAGTTCAGCCCAATGGATTTGGAATCACGTAACCGCTGGGCAGAATATTCAGAAGCAAAAGATAAGATGTTTGCCTACACAGACACGAAAAACTGTCCTTGGTGGGTGGTCCCTTCTGATGATAAAAAGAAAGCTCGGCTGAACTGTATCAGTCATTTACTCAGCCAAGTCGAGTACGAAGAACTTGAGCATCCCGTTATCGAATTACCAGAGCTGAGTAAAGAAGGTTATGTTCGCGCCCCTATCGACGATCAAACCTTTGTCCCTGATAAATACTAGAGAGACACCATGGCGAAAGACTTGTTTCATACCCTTGATCTGAACTTACTCAAAACCTTTATGATTTTGATGCAAGAGCGAAACATGCGTAAAGCGTCACAACGTCTATTGGTCTCGCAGCCAGCAATCAGCCAAGCATTACAAAAACTGCGTCATCACTTTGATGACGAACTGTTTGTGAAAGTAAAAACAGGTCTTGAACCGACGCCTTTCGCCGAATCTCTCGCCAACGATATTACGCCGCACCTCGATGGTTTAGCTGCCGCAGTTAATCGCTCCCATCAGTTTGATCCTATCGAAGTGGACAACAAAATACGTATTGCGCTTGCGCCAATTACAATGACTTGCTTGCCCGGTTTCCTCTTCGAACAAATTAGAATATTAGCTCCTAACGCCCAACTTGAACTGGTCGGTTGGTCAAACAGTACTGTGGATGAGATCTTAAAGGGTGAAACCCTGATGGGCGTAAACTACGAATTACTTCTAACCAACAAAGAGATCTACACGCCGAAGCTACTGGATTTGAAAGGGCGTATTTTTGTCCGCGAAGATCACCCAATCACCAAACCTCATGTTGAACCACATGATCTTGGCGGTTACCCAATTGCTTCTTTAATTTCTCCAGGGTGGAACGACAAATTTAGCTATGCATCTGAACTTCTAACCGAAATGGACGTTGAACACAGCATTGGATTTCGCTCAGAAATGGTCTCTGCAATACTTGATGTCGTCAAACACACCGACATGTATTTACCTCACTCCAATTTACTTCCGGTTGAGCAATTTCCGGGATTAAGAGCCGTTGACGTCACGATTGATGGTCAACCACAAATGAAGTCTGTACATTGCCACATGCACGTCCGAAACCGGAATAACCCTTTAGTAAAATGGTTAACAGAGCTTATTCAACAAGGCCTAAAGTTACAGGCTGATAAGATTTGATTATCACCGAGATAATGATAGCCATTTAGTCATAAATCATACTTCTCAATAAGATAGCCCTGCTTTAAGGGAAATAACAAAAAGCGATTGCTTACAGTAAGGATGCTGTCCCTCGTTTACTTATTGAGAGTTCAGACATGTCTAAAAAAATTGTAAAGCTTACCGCTGCTTACACCCTTCTTGCATCTTTCAGCTCAATTGCAGCTGTTATCCCAGATCGCCCAAGTCCACAAGTGCCAACTAATCCAATAGAAGAGCTACCCATTGCTCCACCGATTGAGGCTGCACCAGAGCATCCAACACTTCCTGAGCCAGACAATGGTATTCCAGGTGTACCTGAGCGACCAAAACCACAACTTCCAACTAATCCAATTGAAGAGCAGCCTGTTCACCCAATTGAAGACTCTAACCCACCCAATCGACCTCAACCAGGTTCTCCAGAGCAACCTATTGAACGCGATACCACCGATGAACGATTGACTCACTTGGAAGGGCTCGCGGCAGAATATGATTACCGCTTAAACCAGCAAGCAGAACAAATGGACGGAATCCGAGCAAGTCTACACGCAGTCACCAACGCTCGACCTTACGCGACAAGTGGTGAACTGGCTATCGGTGCAGGTGTTGGCTTCTCAGGTAGCAAAGAAGCGGTCGCGGTTGGCGGTGCTTACGGTCTAACAGACCAAGTTAGTTTATCAGGTACCTTCCACTACGAATCATCGGGTAAGTACTCCTCCTCTGACGTTGCTGGCGGCGTTGGTGTCCAAATTAGCTTTAGATAAAAACTGCACTCAATAAGTCCATAGCCAAGGAAGGCTTTTATTTAGGTAACTCTATGAAACGCAAATTCTTTCTCGCTGCCCTTATTCTCGCTCCTATTAGCGTCCAAGCTTCAGGTATTTATGTCTCTCCAGAAGTTAAGATTGGCTCATTTCGAGGGGCAGGTATCCAACTGGGGGCAACTGATATTGCGGGCTTTGATGCGCTGTATTTTGATTACTCTCAGATTACTTATAAGAGCGGTAATTATGATGAAACCATTGACGCCTACCGTATTGGCTTTCAACACTTATTTGGTCATCAACCACAGATGGGATTTCAAGCGAGCTTAGGATTAGCGCAGTACGATGGAACGTATCGCAATGAACGAAGAGATGCGAACGGATTGAGTATTGGTGGCGCTTACGTATATCAAGTTAACCCATTATTGTCGGTAAGAGCAGGGGCGGATTTAGACGTTTTCATGAACGATAAAACCCACACCTTTACTGATACGGCAATTAACTTTTCTCTGGGCTTTGGCCTGCGCCTTTAAGACTTACTTCAGTACGTCATCGATGCTTTGATCACCAAGGTGACGTACGTCTTTGCCTTTCACGAAATAAATGATGTATTCACAGATGTTTTGACAACGATCGCCCACACGCTCAATGGCACGTGCCGACCACATCACTTGCAGGATATGCGGAATATTTTTCGGGTCTTCCATCATGTATGTCATCAACTGACGAATCACCGCTTCGTATTCCGCATCCAACTTATCATCGAGCTTATGCACTTCTGCTGCGGCTTCTACGTCCATACGCGCAAATGCATCTAACACTTGGTGTAGCATCTGGATCGCTTGACGACATAGTGGCTCTAACGATACATGAAACTGACGTTCTTGCGATGATGGGCTTTCAATTGCGACATAAGCAATGCGCGTCGCAACATCACCAATACGCTCAAGATCGGTGATGGTTTTAATAATCGCCATGATCAAACGTAAGTCTTTTGCTGTTGGCTGACGCTTGGCAATGATACGGGTACAAGCATCATCAATAGACACTTCCATCGCGTTCACTTTATGATCATCACGCACAACTTTACGCGCCAGTTCGATATCTTCCTTATGCAAGGCTTGAATAGCATACGAGAGTTGCTGCTCTACCAAGCCGCCCATGGTAAGTACATGGGTACGAATCGATTCTAGCTCTACGTTAAATTGTCCTGAGATGTGACGTCCAAAGTGCATGGCTTTCCTTTAATCCTTAAGAGATCGTAACTTAACCGTAACGACCGGTGATGTAATCTTCGGTTTGTTTCTTCATTGGAGAAGTGAAGATCGAATCCGCATCCGAGTATTCAATCAACTTACCCATATGGATAAATGCAGTGTGATCACTGACACGCGCCGCTTGTTGCATGTTATGGGTAACGATAACCACAGTATATTGAGTCTTGAGCTCATTGATAAGCTCTTCAATAGTTAAAGTTGATATTGGGTCCAATGCCGATGTCGGTTCATCCAATAATAGAACTTCAGGTTCGATAGCGACGGCACGAGCAATCACCAAACGCTGTTGTTGGCCGCCAGAAAGTCCAAATGCGTTTTCATGCAGACGGTCTTTTACTTCGTCCCATAATGCCGCAGAGCGTAGTGAACGCTCGACCGCATCATCCAACATGCGACTGTTCTTCACACCTTGCAGACGAAGGCCATAAACCACGTTTTCGTAAATCGACTTAGGGAATGGGTTTGGGCGCTGGAATACCATGCCAACTCGGCGACGCAGCGTGGCGACATCCACACTTGGGTTGTAGACGTTCTTACCATGCAGACGTACTTTACCCGTCACTTTACAACCTTCAACTAAGTCGTTCATGCGGTTGATACAGCGCAGCAGTGTGGATTTACCACAACCTGACGGGCCGATGAACGCCGTTACGCGCCCTTTCGGAATACGCATGGAGATATCATGTAGCGCCTGAGCCTGACCATAGAAAAGATTAAGGTTCTCAATCGAGATAGCCGTTTGTTCATCCGTCAGGTTATGCACATCCAATGGTGGCTCGTAACCCAATGTATTATCAAAGTTAAACATGCTTAATCTTGTCCTAAAGTTCTGTATTTCTCTCGCAGATTATTACGAATGCTGATTGCTGTTAAGTTTAGTCCGACAATAACCGTCACGAGTAAGAAAGAAGTCGCGTAAACCAGCGGACGCGCAGCTTCGATATTCGAAGTCTGGAAGCCAACATCGTAAATGTGGAAGCCTAGGTGCATAAACTTTCTGTCCAAGTGCACATAAGGGAATTGCCCATCCACTGGCAAGCTAGAAGCTAACTTCACAACGCCCACCAGCATCAATGGTGCCACTTCCCCCGCAGCTCGGGCAATTGCGAGAATTAAACCTGTAATGATCGCAGGGGTTGCCATAGGCAATACCACACGCCACAACGTTTCGAACTGCGTTGCGCCCAACGCCAACGAACCATGACGAACAGAGCTAGGAATACGGGTTAAGCCTTCTTCCGTGGTGACAATCACCACCGGTAACGTCAAGACAGCCAGAGTCAGTGCTGACCACAATAAGCCAGGCGTGCCAAAGGTTGGAGCAGGTAATCGCTCGGCGTAAAACAGGTTATCGATAGAGGCGCCAATAGTGTAAACAAAAAAGCCTAAACCAAACACGCCGTAAACGATCGAAGGAACACCAGCAAGATTAATAACTGCAATACGAATCACGCGAGTAAGAGCATTGTTCTTGGCATACTCATGTAAGTAAATCGCCGCAACTACGCCCAATGGCATCACGATGATAGACATGATGATAACTAAGAAAACCGTACCGAAAATTGCCGGAAAAACACCACCTTCAGAGTTCGATTCGCGAGGGTCTTCGGATAAGAACTTCCAAACCTGTTTCCCCCAATGGGCAACCTTCTCAGGCAATGACATTTGGTTTGGATACCAGTAGTCCAAAATATCTTCTAACGGAATCGCAACCTGAGTTCCAGTCATGTCTTCGACAATGAGAGAATAATCAGAGAAGCCTAAACGTAACCCATTAAGCTGAGTATCTAGCTTCGCGAGTTCCGCTTCAATTTCGGCTTTTCGTTGGCTATTGTTCACCAAAAACTCGTCCGTGATGGTGTCGTTGAGCTCGTGCTTGCGTTTATCTAAGCGAAGCTGCTCTAACTGCCACCCCAAGTCTTTTACTTGATCATCCACCAACATATCAATTTCATGATGTAAGGTTTCTGCATCATCGAGCTTCTGATCCAAAAGCGTTTGGATGTTGTTTTCGTAGCGTTTTTTCCCGTCTTGGAAGGCTACAAATTTACCGAAGAAGTAGCCACCACTGCTGCGTTCGATCACCGCCCATTCACTCGGCGTCGTCGGATCATCCAACTGTATTTTCAGCACAGAAATAAAATCTGATGGATACAATTCACGGTTAGCAATTTTGATGTTTAAGCGCGTCGCGAATTCTTCATCATCCTCGAGTTTATTCGCCGCATCTTCTGGTAGGTAACTTCTTGGTACAAAACTGCGCTCGTAAACTTGACCAACAAGAGTCGAGTTTTCATGCAACACTTCGCCCTGCACAGGAGTCAGCGCAGCAACATTCCATTGATAAAGTGGCGCGGGCCAGAAGTATGTGAGTCCCTTCCAACCAATCAACAGCAATAAACCAAGGACAGAAAGCAAGCTGATGCTTACCGCTCCCCCAGTTAACCATATCCAAGGTGCGCCAGAACGAATCCAATTTAACACGCTATTACTCGCTCTTTCATTAACTGATTACAACGCACGATATTTATCTCTCAGCCTTTGACGAACCCATTCCGCCAATGCATTCACCGCAAAGGTGAAGACAAACAAAATTAATGCTGATAGGAACAATAATCGGTAGTGAGAACTGCCCACTTCCGACTCTGGCAATTCAACCGCAATGGTTGCAGACAAGCTACGTAAGCCTTCTAGCACGTTCCAATCCATTAATGGTGTATTGCCCGTCGCCATTAACACAATCATGGTTTCCCCCACAGCGCGACCAAGCCCCATCATGATTGCCGAGAAAATCCCCGGACTGGCTGTCAGCAGGACGACATAAATCAAGGTTTGCCATGGCGTGGCTCCCAGAGCTAATGAGCCATCCGATAGGTGCTTCGGCACTGAGAAAATTGCATCTTCTGCAATGGTAAAAATCGTAGGGATAACCGCAAAGCCCATCGCTAAACCAACCACCAGCGCGTTGCGTTGGTCAAAGCCAATACCATGATCAGTCAGGAACAAACGCATGTCACCACCAAAGAAGGCTTGCTCAAGCATTGGCGATACCCACACACCTAAACCAATCAACAGTAAAATCAAAGGCATTAACACCAAAGCATGCCATCCGTTTGGCAGGCGGTTACGTATTGGTTGTGGGATCAGCGCCCATAGTCCGCCCATCACCATGGTGCTCAGAGGCAAAACAAACAGCATCACCACAACGGTAATCAGGTGGTCTTCCACAATCGGAGCGAACCAAAGCCCGGCAAGGAAACCAATGATAACCGTCGGCAAAGCTTCCATTAACTCAATTGAAGGCTTTACCACACGACGCATTCGAGGCGACATAAAATAAGCCGTATAAATCGCTCCTAGTACCGCCAAAGGTACCGAGAATAACATCGCGAACATCGCCGCTTTAATGGTCCCAAACGCAATAGGAACCAAGCTGAATTTCGCTTCGAAATCATCACTGGCCGAGGTCGATTGCCATACAAACTCTGGCTCAGGGTAACCTTCATACCACACTTTTTGCCATAAAGATGACAACGATACTTCTGGGTATGGGTTATCAACGAACGCCACATTTAACTCGTCATTTTGCCAAGTAATTAGATAACGCTCGTTATTCGACATTCCCGCCATCACAGGTGCCTGCTTGTATGCACGCTTAAACAGCACCAGTTTCTCGCTGGTGGTGTAATGGCTCTGCAACGTTCCGTTAGTGTAGAAGCTGTAAAAACCTTTACGGTGGGAATCCGGCAACAAGTACTTAAGCTCCGATGCCAACTTGAATTCACGAATGTGCGTCAAGGTGCGTTGATCACCTTGTAGGGTATCAAACCATTGAGAAACGTGACCATCGTTATGAGTAACCAAGATGGAATAAGCGCCAGCTAATAAGTCAATGGTTCTCACCGAATGTTTAGTATCACCTTGAGTAAGATCGATGACCTCACGCACAGAGAACGTACCTTCTCCTTTCACTAACACAATCAGCTCGGAGCCATTACGCAGGTACAAGTTCTTTCCGTCAGGTGTTAGTAACATTTGATCGGGCGAATCAAAACCTGATGAAAAAGTGTAATCAATGGTGATCGGTGGTGCGTCTAATAGCTGTGGCTCTTGCCAGCGAGCTTTAAGCACTCCTGTCTGAGTCTGCCATACTAACGTTGGGGTTTGGGTCGAAGCACTAAAAACAAACTGTGTTACCGGATCGCTGGCATTTGTTAGCTGCATATCCATGCCAGAATGAAAAGGAATGACCTCCGGTGGACGGGTATTTTCTCTTAGTGTCGCATTAAATTCTGGCTTAAAAAGGTGAGCGAAACCATTTTCATCAACTAATCCATACCAACCTAAACCAGGGGCAGATTGAGCAAACGCAACAGGGTTGCGAGCCATTTGCTGTGTGTATAAAGCTGGCTTACTCGGGTGATCCAGCGATAAGAAACGAACCTCCCCCGACTGGGTTAACACTAGTCCAATTTGAGAATAGTCATCGACTGAAATTGCGAGAGGTTTCCCACTTTGGGTTGCTCTAGAGGCATAATTGGTTTCGATCTCTGCATCAGAAAACAGAGGGATGATCACCATTGCAAGGTAAACAAAGATCAAAACAAGGGCGGCTAACACGCCTACACCACCGGATGTCACTGCAAATCGAACTAAACGATCTTTGATCAATCGCTTCTTATCTTTTTCCTGCAATGAAAACTCGGCTTGTGCCATTGATCTCTCTACCCTTTTTGACTTAGTACTAGAATATGTCGTTAAGATGACAATTATATTACAGATCACATTAAACGACTGAAAAGAATACAACTCTTATGCATGCCGTAGTATGAAATAAATCTGTAATGAAAAACTCATAATGTTCACACTCCTCTTTTATCCCTCGATGAGTGCGGATTCACTCTTTTTTAGGCTAGGTAAGGTTATGAGCGCAGAAAAACTCTATATAGAAAAAGAACTTAGTTGGTTATCTTTCAACGAACGAGTACTACAAGAAGCTGCCGACAAAACCGTCCCTCTCATTGAACGAATTCGATTTCTCGGGATATTTTCCAATAACTTAGATGAATTCTATAAAGTACGCTTTGCGGATGTAAAACGTCGGATCTTGATCAGCCAAGAACGCGGTGGAAGCGACAACTCTAAGCACTTGTTAACAAAGATGCAAACCAAAGCGTTGAAGCTAAACGAACAATTCGATGAATTATACAGTGAATTAATACGTGAAATGGCACGACGTCGGATTTTTTTAGTTAATGAGCACCAATTAGATGACACACAAAAACGTTGGGTAACCAAGTATTTTCGTAAAGAAGTCATGCCGCACATTACCCCTCTTCTTATTAAAGAAGATATTGATGTTCTGCAGTTTCTTAAAGACGAATACGCTTACATTACGGTCGATCTGCAAAAAGGCGATCAATCCCAATACGCTTTAATTGAGATCCCAACCGATCACTTACCTCGCTTTGTTATGTTGCCTGAAAAAAAAGGCAAGCGACGTAAAACGATCATTTTACTCGACAATATTATTCGCTATTGCCTTGATGAACTTTTTAAAGGCTTTTTCGAATACGATGCTCTTAACGGCTATGCGATGAAAATGACCCGTGATGCTGAGTACGACTTGCGTTACGAGGTTGAGTTTAGCCTGCTTGAACAAATGTCTGAAGGGGTGAATCAACGTCTTACCGCCTTACCTGTACGCTTTGTATATGAGCGAGATATGCCGCAAAAAATGCTCGATTTTTTATGCAAAAAACTACAGATTTCTAATTACGACAACCTCATCCCTGGTGGGCGCTATCATAATTTCAAAGACTTTATTGGTTTTCCTAATGTTGGCCGAGATTATTTAGAAAACAAACCGATGCCGCCAATGAAGTGTGCAGACTTTGAGGGCTATGCAAACAGTTTTGAAGCCATCAAAGCCAACGATATACTGCTGCACTACCCTTATCATACCTTTGATCATATTTCGGAATTGGTTCGACAAGCCTCGTTCGATCCTAAAGTCCTAAGCATCAAGATCAACATCTACCGCGTCGCCAAAGACTCGCGTTTGATGAACTCGTTGATCGATGCTGTACATAATGGCAAGGGAGTCACCGTTGTTGTGGAGCTGCAAGCTCGCTTCGATGAAGAAGCGAATATCGAGTGGTCCAAAATACTAACGGAGGCTGGTGTACATGTCGTCTTCGGCGCCCCTGGTCTTAAGATTCACTCCAAGTTACTGCTAATAAGCCGTCGTGAAGACGGAGAGATTGTTCGCTACGCTCACATTGGTACTGGGAACTTTCACGAGAAAACAGCACAAGTGTACACGGACCTTACCTTGCTGACCGCCGATCAAGAACTCACCGATGAGGTACGAAATGTATTTGGCTATATCGAAAATCCATACCGTCCGGTGAAGTTCAATCATTTGATTGTCTCTCCACGAAACTCACGAACACAATTATATCGCTTAATTGACAACGAAATTGCCAATGCCAAATCAGGAAAAAAAGCAGCACTGACCATCAAGGTCAATAACCTCGTCGATAAAGGCATCGTCAATAAACTCTACGGCGCGAGTAATGCTGGAGTAAAAATCAAGATGATCATTCGTGGTATGTGCTCATTGGTCCCAGGCATTGAAGGGGTGAGCGAGAACATTCAGATCATCAGTATCGTCGATCGCTTCCTAGAGCATCCTCGCGTTGTAATTACTCACAATGACGGCGAACCACAGGTGTACATCTCCTCAGCGGACTGGATGACTCGAAATATCGATCATCGAATTGAAGTTGCAGCCCCCGTCCGTGATCCACGTTTGAAACAGAGGATTATTGATATAACTAACATTCACTTTACCGATACAGTAAAAGCTCGCCTGATAGATAAAGAGATGAGTAACAGCTACGTACCGCGAGGTAATCGTAAAAAAGTTCGCTCACAAGTTGCCATCTACGACTATCTTAAAAATATAGAGAAGCAAATAAGAAAACAAAAAGCCGATGCCTCAAATACTTGAACAAGATGTACGCCATATCGCTGCAATTGACCTCGGGTCAAACAGTTTCCATATGGTGGTAGCGAAAGTTGTCGGTAGTGATCTTCAACTTGTCAGTCGCCATAAACAACGCGTACGGTTAGCTGCCGGACTCGATTCAGAGCTCAATCTTAGCCATGCAGCAATGGAACGAGGTCTTGAGTGCCTCGCGATGTTCGCCGAACGCTTGCAAGGCTTTGAAGCTTCAAACGTAAGAATTGCAGCCACCCACACTTTAAGGCGTGCTAACAACGCCCATCTCTTTATCCAACGAGCCAAAGAGGTGCTGCCTTTTCCAATTGAAATCATTCCGGGCGAAGAAGAAGCTCGCCTCATCTATCTCGGCGTCGCACATACTCAAGCGGAATCTAACTCCAAACTGGTCGTCGACATCGGTGGCGGCAGTACTGAGATGATCATTGGTCAAGAGTTTGACCCAGAGCTTCTGAACAGCAAGCAAATGGGTTGTGTAAGCTTTACCGAGCAGTTCTTCAATAACGGCAAACTGTCGCGGAAGAACTTCAGCAAAGCGATTCTCGCCGCAGAGCAACGCATGGAGTCCATTGCTGCAAAATACCGCAAGAAAGGCTGGGATATTGCCCTCGGCTCTTCAGGTACTATTAAAGCGATTCGCGAAGTCTTGATTGGATTGGGTCATGAAGATGGGCTGATCACCAACAAGCGTTTGGGTAAGCTCATCGACACATTGTGCGAATTTGAGTCCATTGATGATATCGAGCTTGTTGGTCTGACCGATGAACGCAAGCCAGTCTTTGCCGCTGGTGTAGCCATTTTGTCTGCCATCTTCCAATCACTAAAAATCAACCAGATGTTCTTCTCGGATGGCGCATTACGTGAAGGTCTGCTTTACGAGATGGAAGAACGCTTCGCCCGTTCTGATATTCGTATGCGCACCACAGAAAATCTAGCAAAACAACATCGCGTTGATATCGAACACGCAGCGCGCGTAAAAGGTCATGCAAGAGAGATGCTGTGCAATGTTCGTTCTGAACTTGGTATCAAGAAGAAGAGTGAGCTGTTTGATTTACTAGAATGGGCTGCTTTGCTGCATGAAGTCGGCTTGAGCATCAGTCTGCGCGGTTTCCATCGTCACTCATTCTACATTCTGCTGCACTCCAACTTACCCGGCTTTAACCGCGAACAGCAATTGGTATTGGCGACTTTAGCTCGCTTCCAACGTAAATCCCTCAAGCTTAATGAGTTCCCAGAGTTCAATCTCTACAAAGAGAGTGACATCATCAACTTAATTAAGGTTCTGCGTCTAGCCATTGTGGTCAACGGTCAACGCAATGATGATCCGCTGCCTGAGCTGACACTATCGATACAAGAAGATAAGTGGGTACTTACCTGCGTAGAAGAAGATTGGTTGGAGAACAACAAGCTGCTCGATGCAGATTTGCAGGAAGAACAGCAACGCTGGGAAAGCGCAGGATGGGCATTGAACTTCTAACCACGAACTCAATGAGATAAAGAAAAAGGTCGGCTTATAAACCGACCTTTTTTAATTCCTCTGTAGCGAAATCGGCAGTAATCGGAACATAACCATCTTTCGCAACCAGCGCTTGCCCTTGGGCAGAGAACATAAAGCGAATGAACTCAGCTTCAATTGGGCTTAGCGGGTAATCAGGATGTTTATTCACGTATACATAGAGGTAACGTGATAGTGGGTACTTACCTGAGATAATATTTTCACGCACAGGGCTAACGTAATCTGTGCCTGTTTTCGCAATTGGGACTAAACGAACACCCGCCACGCGATAGCCTACGCCTGAATAACCTACACCACTAATCGTAGATGCAACAGACTGCACCACTGATGCAGATCCCGGTTGCTCGTTCACACGAGTTTTAAAATCACCGCCACACAAGGCATTACTTTTAAAATAACCGTACGTACCCGATACTGAGTTGCGCCCAAACAGCTGCAAGTTACGTTTTGCCCACTCGGCTTTGATGCCTAACTCACGCCAGTTGGTGATGAACTCACTTTCACCGCAGCGCAATGTCGCCGAGAACATCGCATCCAACTGATGAAAGTTAAGCCCTTTGATTGGGTTGTCTTGATGAACGAAGATGCCAATCGCATCAATTGCAACACGAAGTGCCGTTGGCTTGTAACCATGTACACGCTCAAATGCTTCGATTTCACGCATACGCATTGAACGACTCATTGGACCGAATTGCGCCGTTTGTTCCGTTAACGCCGGTGGCGCAGTCGATGAACCAGACGCCTGAACCTGAGCATTAATGTTCGGGTAGATAGATTTAAACTCTTCTACCCAAAGCGTGGTCATGCCTGCTAACGTATCTGAGCCGACAGACAATAAGTTACCCGCAATACCCGTCGTCTTTTGATAATTCGGCAACGGTTGATCTTGTGCAAATGCCACGCTGGAGAGCACCAACATGGCTAGAGTGATTTTCTTAATAGCTTTGGATACGACACTCATTACTTCACCACCAAACGACTTGGTAGGATGAAAGAGAACTTACTGCCGACACCAACTTCACTGTAGATTTCGAGGTGAGAGTCATGGTGGCTCAATGCGTGCTTCACGATGGCCAAACCGAGACCACTGCCCCCCGTATCACGAGAGCGTGCTTTATCCACGCGATAGAAACGTTCGGTCAATCGATGTAAGTGTTGTGGCTCAATACCATCACCGCTGTCTTCAACCTCTAGACAAGCACCTTGTGCGGTTTGATACCAACGGACATTAACGTGAGCACCTGGAGGGGTGTACTTCACCGCGTTGTA
Source organism: Vibrio jasicida 090810c (assembly GCF_002887615.1). Taxonomy (NCBI): domain Bacteria; kingdom Pseudomonadati; phylum Pseudomonadota; class Gammaproteobacteria; order Vibrionales; family Vibrionaceae; genus Vibrio; species Vibrio jasicida. The sequence continues at coordinate 1,662,525 of NZ_CP025792.1, forward strand.
AACTAAGTTGGAGATAGCACTGCGTAACTGGTCATCATCACCAAGGACACGTAAGCTAGAATCAACATCGAAAGTCAACTGGTGCTTATCATCACCACTCAAACTGATCGCTTCTTTCTCAAGCACTTCTAACATACTTGGTACGTTCACAACGTCTTCTAGCTCATGCATTGGCGCCGCTTCGATCTTAGACAGCGTTAATAACTGGTTCACCAAACTGTTCATTCGATTTAGCTGCTCGGTCATTACACCATGTGCTTTACTCCACATTGGACCAACGATCATGTCTGGATCTTCCGTCATCTCTAAATAGCCTTGGAGTACCGTCATAGGGGTACGCAGTTCATGAGATACGTTAGCGAAAAAGTTACGGCGCATACCTTCAAGCTGTTTAAGCTGGCTCACATCACGCACCACCATCAAATGTTCGCCTTCGGTGTAAGGCACGATACGCAATTCCAACATACGTTCGACGTTGAGCGGCGAGCGCATTTCTAGCGGCTCAGAGAAATCTTGCTTGTTGATGTACTTGATAAAATCAGGAGTACGGATGAGATTAGAAATAGGCTGTCCAGAATCTTCTGGCCAGTGGAATCCTAAAAGGTGCTGAGCAAGCTTGTTACACCACACAATATTGCCTTCAGCACGAAAAACCACTACCGCATCCGGTAGCGATTCAGCACCATTACGGAAACGGCGAATTAAATTGGTGAGCTCTTTACGTTTTCGACGCTGACGTTGTTGTAAGCGGTATAAACCGTTAAACAAAGATTCCCAGTTACCACTACCTGATGGTGGGGTCAGACGCTTTTCATCCCATAACCAAGCCGATAAGCGAACCTGATTATGCAGATGCCAGACAAGCTGCAAAGCCGTGGCCGCCAGAAGCAACCACGGCATATAACCGAATATCCATCCTATGATCACCCAAGGGGTGTAAAAAAAAGCCAGCTCCCAGGCCAGCTTTTTCCAAGTTAATCTTTCAACCACTCATTACTCCAGAAATGGTATTGATAAGCTGCTAGCGATGTTATGCCTTCGTCGAGAAACGGTAACCTGCACCACGAACGGTTTGGATTAGTTTGTCGTGACCTGCCGCTTCAAGTGCTTTACGCAAGCGACGAATGTGTACGTCAACGGTACGGTCTTCAACATACACGTTGGTGCCCCAAACGTTGTTTAGCAGTTGTTCACGACTGTAAACGCGCTCTTGGTGCGTCATAAAGAAGTGCAGCATTTTGAACTCTGTTGGTCCCATATCAACCGCTTCATTATTTGCGGTCACGCGGTGAGAAACAGGGTCCAACTTCAGACCTTGTACATCAATCACATCTTCAAGCGCTGTTGGCGTTACTCGGCGAATAACCGCTTTAAGGCGAGCCACTAACTCTTTTGGTGAAAAAGGCTTAGTGATGTAATCGTCTGCACCAACTTCAAGGCCACGAACCTTGTCTTCTTCCTCACCGCGAGCTGTTAGCATTACGACAGGAATATTGCGCGTTAACTCTTCACGCTTCATGTGTTTGATGAAGTTGATGCCACTACCACCAGGTAACATCCAATCTAGTAGCACTAAATCTGGGAAGGGTTCAGCCAGTTTAGTTACCGCAGTATCATAATCTTCTGCTTCTACTGCTTGATAACCTTTCTGTTCAAGCACGAAGCACAACATTTCGCGAATTGGAGCTTCGTCTTCAACAACCAGAATCCTTCTAGACATAATTGAGTAACCTTATGTTAGTTAAGCTAATGAATTTAAGAGACCAAGCGCCCCTCTATGCATAAGCATTATTACCATCAATTATGACACTTTTGTGACCTTTGAAAACAAATTTTCATATAAGTTTCTTTTGAGATTCATCATGATCTTTTTCAATTCTATTAGGACATCAGTCGGAAAATTCCCTATGATTAGTCCCTTGTCATCAAGCCTAGAGAAGATTTATGTGGTTTAAAAACTGTCTGGTATACCGTGTTAACCGTGAGGTTAGCTTCAACGCCGATCAACTAGAAACTCAACTTTCAGAGTTCCGATTTACCCCTTGTGGCAGCCAAGATAAACAAAAATTTGGTTGGGTTAGTGCAATGGGCAGACACGGCGACATGATGACGCACGTTTCTGAAAACCGCATTCTTGTTTGCGCTAAGAAAGAAGAGAAAATGCTTCCTGCATCAGTGATCAAAGATTCATTGAATGCCAAAGTTGAAGCAATGGAAGCGCAAGAAGGTCGCCCACTCAAGAAGAAAGAGAAGGACAACCTCAAAGATGACATCGTGATGGATCTACTGCCACGTGCATTCAGCCGCAGCAGCCACACTTACGTACTTATCATGCCAAAAGAAGGCTTCATCCTTGTTGATGCAAGCAGCTATAAAAAAGCAGAAGATGTATTGGCACTATTACGAAAAACAATGGGTAGCCTACCTGTTGTGCCTGCAATCCCTGAAGTCGCGATTGAAACGACCTTGACTGAATGGGTGAAAACTGGCGACACGCCACAAGGCATTTCGATGATGGACGAAGCTGAGCTTAAGTCTGTGCTAGAAGAAGGCGGTGTGATTCGTTGTAAGAAGCAAGAACTGACAACTGATGAAATCCGCAACCACATCGCAGCGGATAAGGTGGTGACTAAGCTAGCACTGAACTGGCAAGATCGTATCGAATTCATTATGGCAGAAGATTCTGGCATCAAACGTCTGAAGTTCTCTGATGAACTAAAAGATCAAAACGATGACATCCCACGCGAAGATCAAGCCGCTCGCTTCGACGCAGACTTCTCTCTAATGTGTGGCGAGTTCAGCGCTTTCCTACCAAATCTATACGAAGCATTGGGCGGTCTACCAAACCCTAACGCTTAATTTCGTACAAATATTAATCATAACGCCCTCACTTTTTTTGAGGGCGTTTGTTTATCTAAACTATAATTCTCCTAGTCACAGGTCACATTTTGACGTAAAATTTGCGCCCCATTTCCATGAGGTGGAATTGGCCTGACTTGTGATCAGATACTAAGAGAATTGAGCAATGACAACAGAGAAAGCATTCGTACCAGAGCTACTGTCTCCAGCTGGTAGCCTTAAAAACATGCGTTACGCATTCGCCTACGGCGCAGATGCAGTATACGCTGGCCAACCTCGCTACAGCCTTCGCGTACGTAACAACGAGTTCAACCACGAAAACCTACAAATCGGTATCAACGAAGCGCATGCCCTAGGCAAAAAGCTTTACGTGGTATGTAACATCCAACCGCACAACTCTAAGCTTAAAACTTTCATCCGTGACCTTAAGCCAGTGGTAGAAATGGGCCCAGACGCACTTATCATGTCTGATCCAGGTCTTATCATGATGGTTCGCGAAGCGTTCCCAGAAATGCCAATTCACCTGTCTGTACAGGCGAACGCAGTAAACTGGGCAACTGTGAAGTTCTGGGCTGCTAACGGTGTTGAGCGTGTGATTGTTTCTCGTGAGCTTTCTCTAGAAGAAATCGAAGAAATTCGCGAGCACTGTCCTGAAACTGAACTAGAAGTTTTCGTTCACGGTGCTCTATGCATGGCCTACTCTGGTCGCTGCCTACTGTCTGGTTACATCAACAAACGTGACCCTAACCAAGGTACTTGCACTAACGCATGCCGTTGGGAATACAAAGTAGAAGAAGGCAAAGAAAACGACACTGGCGACATCGTAGAGAAGTTTGACCCAACGGAAGCGCAAGCAATCGAAGTCGCTGACGAGCGTCCTGAGACAACCATCGGTCGCGGCAAACCAACCGATGAAGTCGTTCTGCTTTCTGAAGCGCATCGCCCTGAAGAAAAAATGGCAGCGTTCGAAGACGAGCATGGTACTTACATCATGAACTCGAAAGATCTTCGCGCAATCCAACACGTTGAGCGCCTAACTAAAATGGGTGTTCATTCATTGAAGATCGAAGGCCGTACTAAGTCGTTCTACTACTGTGCTCGTACTGCACAGGTTTACCGTAAAGCAATCGATGATGCGGTCGCTGGCAAGCCATTCGATGAAAGCCTAATGGGCACATTGGAGAGCCTAGCTCACCGTGGTTACACAGAAGGCTTCCTACGTCGTCACACTCACGACAGCTACCAAAACTATGACTACGGCTACTCTGTATCAGATGCTCAGCAATTCGTTGGTGAGTTCACAGGTAAGCGCCGTGGTGACATGGTAGAAGTAGAAGTTAAGAATAAGTTCATCGTTGGTGACAGCCTAGAGCTAATGACGCCAAAAGGTAACGTAATCTTTACGCTAGAAGCGATGGAAAACCGTAAGTCAGAATCAATTGAAGACGCAAAAGGTAACGGCCACTTTGTATTTATCCCTGTACCAGAGGATATGGATCTGGAATACGGCCTGTTGATGCGTAACTTAAATGCAGGTCAGGATACCCGTAACCCAACTGGTAAGTAATCATGGCACTACTTATTACCGATAAGTGCATCAACTGCGACATGTGTGACCCAGAATGCCCTAACGGTGCAATTACTATGGGTGACAGTATTTTCGAGATTGACCCTGCTCTATGTACAGAGTGTAAAGGTCACTACGAAAAGCCAACATGCCAGTCAGTGTGTCCTATTACGAAATGCATTATCACCGACCCGAATCATGTCGAAACTGAAGAGCAATTGCTAGAGAAGTTTGTAATTATTCAAGGGTTAGCGTAATCGAAAGAGGTTCAACTTTGCCGACAAAGTTGAACCTTTTTTTAACCCGATTTTTCGATAGGATAGATATTACAAAACAGCTCTTTCTCGAAGTGATACTCTAACCTCTCACGCCAGTTTTCAGCTTGCGAGACAGGGATCAGATAAAAGTTCTCCCTACTTGTATCAGTAACGAAAGCCATTCCATATTGCATCAGCTCGTAATGCACGTCATTAACAAAACCTGGGTCAAGGCGTTGGCGCCCAGTCAGGTGATTAACATCCTCTCGAGTCAAAAAGACTCCTTTAGTATCACTGCTAAATCTGTGTCTTAACCACTCTGCAAACTCTTTTGCACAAATCATAGTCATGGTTTTATCCTTGATTAACTCTCGATGGGAAAAGCCTCCTTACCCACCTCAATACACTTGTCTGCGTTGTCGTTTGTCTTTCACCAACCAACAGACATATTGCTAAGAAATCAGAGAATCGCGACGAAAAGATCTTTCTTAATATGAGTTGCCACAACATTTAAAAATAATGCAACTCTTTGTTTATATAAGATTTCTATAATATGCCACAAAAACCTAAAGGTCAGTTTTTGTACTGGTATTATTCACTGTAGACAAAAGTATGATCTTTCTCCAGTTTCATAATAGAGATCCAGAGAAAGCATATTTGGTATTTCGTTGGTAGGACTCACCACTTATTTCTGCGTAATGAGCGGCTGGCATTGTGTTGGCAGTATCTTTTTCTTCTTCGGTTTAGGCGTTACCTTAGTTTTTTTGGTCACAGGTGGAGGCGTTGCTTTCGGCTTCCAACTTGCTAACTCTGCTCCACAGCCATCTCCTGCAGGTGGTGGCGCTTGGTTAACACAATTAGAGCTCGACTCAGGGCAAGTTAATCTCACGTGGAAGTGGTAATGATGCCCCCACCAAGGCCGAACCTTACGTAACCAATTTCGGTCTTTCTCACCTTCTTGCTTACATAACTGCTCTTTAATCACTGGATGAACAAAGATACGAGCAACATCTTGACTCTTCGCGGCACTTCGAATCAGTTCAAAGTGCCTATCTTCCCAACGGTGTTCTAGAATCTTGTATTTTTTAAGATCTACGACACTCATGGGTTTCGGAAGTTGAAGCTCATTATAAGAAAGCGGTTCATCGGCCAATCGCAGCCAAATATCAATATCTAGGCCAGTTTGATGACTAGAGTGGCCAGAAGAAAAACGTCCACCACGAGCTAGGGATAAGTCCCCAATAAGTAACGTTGTGTTGAGATCTTTACTGGTTTTTTTCGCTAACTCTTCAACAAAGCTTATTGTATGAGGATGCCCATAGTAACGCTTCGTTTTACTGCGTAAAACCTGATAACCAATACCATCAAGCGGGAGAGGAGAAGCACCATCTAAACAGCCATTCGCATAACTGCCGATAGAAGAGGATGTGTTATTTGTGGGACCAGAGACCTGCTCCCACGGAGTAGCAGAAAGAGAAGCTGAGAATAGAAAACTTAAACAAAAAGAAAGACTCAGCTTCATCACGCTCATTCCTTAATAGTGGTCACCATTATCATAGTAGCCTTTAGGAGAGAGTGCAGAGAAAATTACCGCAACATCGATATCTTCACCGGCAATACCACGAACTTGCTCAGTAATCGCTTTAGCCACTTTATTCTGAGTCTCTTGCCCACGGTCAAACCACAGAACTTCAACAAAAGGATATGCACTGCTTACTTCACCTTCACTGAAGAAAGTACTGTAGATGTATTCAAACGTGAAGTCTTCACGAGGACATTCCATTAATGGCTGTAATTCGTCAGTAAGAGGCTTTGATAAAGCTTGAACGGTTTGAGGCTCTACTGCGCGAAATCGAAGATGTGGCATAGACTTGCTTCCTAATTATTAGAATTCAGCGCCGATGATAACAGGAAGTCACCTTCTAATCACGTTGAGCACTAGCTATGCACTACAAAATAGCACACATACCGCGAGACATAAGTATGACTGACAATTTGAGGGAGAAGCAGAAGCAGAAAAGTGATAAAACGAAAAAGGCTCTAGCATTTCTGCTAGAGCCTTAAATATGGCAGGGGTGGAGAGATTCGAACTCCCAACACGCGGATTTGGAATCCGCTGCTCTGCCAATTGGAGCTACACCCCTGTAGTTCGTGTTTAGTGAGACGACTCTCGGAATAAGTGGCGGAGCGGACGGGACTCGAACCCGCGACCCCCGGCGTGACAGGCCGGTATTCTAACCAACTGAACTACCGCTCCGCACTGGTTAGACATTTAAGTCTAAGTTTTTGTCTTCACTTTTTCATAAAAAGTGAAAATAAAATAAAGCCTGGCGATGTCCTACTCTCACATGGGGAAACCCCACACTACCATCGGCGCTAATTCGTTTCACTTCTGAGTTCGGAATGGAAGTCAGGTGGGTCCAAATCGCTATGGTCGCCAAGCAAATTCTTTAATCTGGAAAACTGATTTTAAGTTCTATTTATACACATTCAATGTTCTTACATTGAGTCCATCAAAACCCCTTGGGTGTTGTATGGTTAAGCCTCACGGGCAATTAGTACAGGTTAGCTCAACGCCTCACAACGCTTACACACCCTGCCTATCAACGTTCTAGTCTCGAACAACCCTTTAGGATACTTAAAGTATCAGGGAAGACTCATCTCAGGGCTCGCTTCCCGCTTAGATGCTTTCAGCGGTTATCGATTCCGAACTTAGCTACCGGGCAATGCGTCTGGCGACACAACCCGAACACCAGAGGTTCGTCCACTCCGGTCCTCTCGTACTAGGAGCAGCCCCCTTCAATCTTCCAACGCCCACGGCAGATAGGGACCGAACTGTCTCACGACGTTCTAAACCCAGCTCGCGTACCACTTTAAATGGCGAACAGCCATACCCTTGGGACCGACTTCAGCCCCAGGATGTGATGAGCCGACATCGAGGTGCCAAACACCGCCGTCGATATGAACTCTTGGGCGGTATCAGCCTGTTATCCCCGGAGTACCTTTTATCCGTTGAGCGATGGCCCTTCCATACAGAACCACCGGATCACTATGACCTGCTTTCGCACCTGCTCGAATTGTCATTCTCGCAGTCAAGCGGGCTTATGCCATTGCACTAACCTCACGATGTCCAACCGTGATTAGCCCACCTTCGTGCTCCTCCGTTACTCTTTGGGAGGAGACCGCCCCAGTCAAACTACCCACCAGGCACTGTCCGCAACCCCGATAAGGGGTCGACGTTAGAACATCAACACTACAAGGGTGGTATTTCAAGGACGGCTCCACACAATCTAGCGACTGTGCTTCAAAGCCTCCCACCTATCCTACACATGTAGGGTCAATGTTCAGTGCCAAGCTGTAGTAAAGGTTCACGGGGTCTTTCCGTCTAGCCGCGGGTACACTGCATCTTCACAGCGATTTCAATTTCACTGAGTCTCGGGTGGAGACAGCGTGGCCATCATTACGCCATTCGTGCAGGTCGGAACTTACCCGACAAGGAATTTCGCTACCTTAGGACCGTTATAGTTACGGCCGCCGTTTACCGGGGCTTCGATCAAGAGCTTCGACCGAAGTCTAACCCCATCAATTAACCTTCCGGCACCGGGCAGGCGTCACACCGTATACGTCATCTTACGATTTTGCACAGTGCTGTGTTTTTAATAAACAGTTGCAGCCACCTGGTATCTGCGACTCTCGTCAGCTCCATCCGCAAGGGACTTCACCATCAAGAGCGTACCTTCTCCCGAAGTTACGGTACCATTTTGCCTAGTTCCTTCACCCGAGTTCTCTCAAGCGCCTTGGTATTCTCTACCCGACCACCTGTGTCGGTTTGGGGTACGATTCCTTACAATCTGAAGCTTAGAGGCTTTTCCTGGAAGCATGGCATCAATGACTTCACTACCGTAGTAGCTCGACGTCGTGTCTCAGCCTTAAGAAGAGCCGGATTTACCTAACTCTTCAGCCTACGCACTTGAACCTGGACAACCGTCGCCAGGCCCACCTAGCCTTCTCCGTCCCCCCATCGCAATTGTAAGAAGTACGGGAATATTAACCCGTTTCCCATCGACTACGCCTTTCGGCCTCGCCTTAGGGGTCGACTTACCCTGCCCCGATTAACGTTGGACAGGAACCCTTGGTCTTCCGGCGAGGAGGTTTTTCACCCCCTTTATCGTTACTCATGTCAGCATTCGCACTTCTGATACCTCCAGCATGCTTTACAACACACCTTCAACGGCTTACAGAACGCTCCCCTACCCAATGAAGTAAACTTCATTGCCGCAGCTTCGGTTTATTACTTAGCCCCGTTACATCTTCCGCGCAGGCCGACTCGACCAGTGAGCTATTACGCTTTCTTTAAATGATGGCTGCTTCTAAGCCAACATCCTGGCTGTCTGAGCCTTCCCACATCGTTTCCCACTTAGTAATAATTTGGGACCTTAGCTGGCGGTCTGGGTTGTTTCCCTCTCCACGACGGACGTTAGCACCCGCCGTGTGTCTCCCGGATAGTACTTACTGGTATTCGGAGTTTGCAAAGGGTTGGTAAGTCGGGATGACCCCCTAGCCTTAACAGTGCTCTACCCCCAGTAGTATTCGTCCGAGGCGCTACCTAAATAGCTTTCGGGGAGAACCAGCTATCTCCAGGTTTGATTGGCCTTTCACCCCTAGCCACAAGTCATCCGCTAATTTTTCAACATTAGTCGGTTCGGTCCTCCAATTGATGTTACTCAATCTTCAACCTGCCCATGGCTAGATCACCTGGTTTCGGGTCTATATCCAGCGACTAAGTCGCGCAGTTAACACTCGCTTTCGCTACGGCTCCCCTAGATGGTTAACCTTGCCACTGAATATAAGTCGCTGACCCATTATACAAAAGGTACGCAGTCACACCACGAAGGTGCTCCTACTGCTTGTACGTACACGGTTTCAGGTTCTATTTCACTCCCCTCACAGGGGTTCTTTTCGCCTTTCCCTCACGGTACTGGTTCACTATCGGTCAGTCAGTAGTATTTAGCCTTGGAGGATGGTCCCCCCATATTCAGACAGGATATCACGTGTCCCGCCCTACTCGATTTCACTGAATGTGCGTTGTCAACTACGGGGCTATCACCCTTTATTGCCGGACTTTCCAGACCGTTCGTCTAACGCATATAAAGCTTAAGGGCTAGTCCAATTTCGCTCGCCGCTACTTTCGGAATCTCGGTTGATTTCTTTTCCTCGGGGTACTTAGATGTTTCAGTTCCCCCGGTTTGCCTCGCTGCGCTATGTATTCACGCAGCGATACTAGCTTATGCTAGTGGGTTTCCCCATTCGGAAATCCCAGACTCAAGTGGTTTTTACTACCTAATCTGGGCTTATCGCAAGTTAATACGTCCTTCATCGCCTCTGACTGCCAAGGCATCCACCGTGTACGCTTAGTCACTTAACCATACAACCCGAAGGAGTTTCGAGTTGATAATCAAATCACCAAAGTTGTCTCTCATTATTTGAATGAGCGAGAGACATTTCGATTTTGCCGGACTCAATTTCGAATAATCACTTTAAAAGTGATATTCCCAAGAACACTTGAATGTGTTTTTTGGTGTTTGTCTTAAAGACAAACATTGAGAACTTTACAAGTAATCTTAAAGATTACTTTGTCAGCTTTCCAAATTGTTAAAGAGCTAATCACTTCTTATGAAGTAACCATTTTTAAAAACTCTCAAGAGAGAATGTTTAAAGATGGTATCCCGTAGGGGAGTCGAACCCCTGTTACCGCCGTGAAAGGGCGGTGTCCTAGGCCTCTAGACGAACGGGACACTGTAAGCTTGTTTTGCTAAAAGCAGAAACAATATAGCTAGTGGTGGAGCTAATCGGGATCGAACCGATGACCTCTTCGCTGCCAGCGAAGCGCTCTCCCAGCTGAGCTATAGCCCCACATAAAATCGCTTCAGCATTTTATGCAGAACCAATCTTTTGCTCTGAAATTTAAACCATATCAATCTGTGTGGACACTCATCGTGAGTAATCATCGTATAAGGAGGTGATCCAGCGCCAGGTTCCCCTAGCGCTACCTTGTTACGACTTCACCCCAGTCATGAACCACAAAGTGGTAAGCGTCCTCCCGAAGGTTAAACTACCTACTTCTTTTGCAGCCCACTCCCATGGTGTGACGGGCGGTGTGTACAAGGCCCGGGAACGTATTCACCGTGGCATTCTGATCCACGATTACTAGCGATTCCGACTTCATGGAGTCGAGTTGCAGACTCCAATCCGGACTACGACGCACTTTTTGGGATTCGCTCACTATCGCTAGCTTGCTGCCCTCTGTATGCGCCATTGTAGCACGTGTGTAGCCCTACTCGTAAGGGCCATGATGACTTGACGTCGTCCCCACCTTCCTCCGGTTTATCACCGGCAGTCTCCCTGGAGTTCCCGACATTACTCGCTGGCAAACAAGGATAAGGGTTGCGCTCGTTGCGGGACTTAACCCAACATTTCACAACACGAGCTGACGACAGCCATGCAGCACCTGTCTCAGAGTTCCCGAAGGCACCAATCCATCTCTGGAAAGTTCTCTGGATGTCAAGAGTAGGTAAGGTTCTTCGCGTTGCATCGAATTAAACCACATGCTCCACCGCTTGTGCGGGCCCCCGTCAATTCATTTGAGTTTTAATCTTGCGACCGTACTCCCCAGGCGGTCTACTTAACGCGTTAGCTCCGAAAGCCACGGCTCAAGGCCACAACCTCCAAGTAGACATCGTTTACGGCGTGGACTACCAGGGTATCTAATCCTGTTTGCTCCCCACGCTTTCGCATCTGAGTGTCAGTATCTGTCCAGGGGGCCGCCTTCGCCACCGGTATTCCTTCAGATCTCTACGCATTTCACCGCTACACCTGAAATTCTACCCCCCTCTACAGTACTCTAGTCTGCCAGTTTCAAATGCTATTCCGAGGTTGAGCCCCGGGCTTTCACATCTGACTTAACAAACCACCTGCATGCGCTTTACGCCCAGTAATTCCGATTAACGCTCGCACCCTCCGTATTACCGCGGCTGCTGGCACGGAGTTAGCCGGTGCTTCTTCTGTCGCTAACGTCAAATGATAGTGCTATTAACACTACCACCTTCCTCACGACTGAAAGTGCTTTACAACCCGAAGGCCTTCTTCACACACGCGGCATGGCTGCATCAGGCTTGCGCCCATTGTGCAATATTCCCCACTGCTGCCTCCCGTAGGAGTCTGGACCGTGTCTCAGTTCCAGTGTGGCTGATCATCCTCTCAGACCAGCTAGGGATCGTCGCCTTGGTGAGCCATTACCTCACCAACTAGCTAATCCCACCTAGGCATATCCTGACGCGAGAGGCCCGAAGGTCCCCCTCTTTGGCCCGTAGGCATTATGCGGTATTAGCCATCGTTTCCAATGGTTATCCCCCACATCAGGGCAATTTCCTAGGCATTACTCACCCGTCCGCCGCTCGACGCCCTTAACGTTCCCCGAAGGTTCAGTTAAGTCGTTTCCGCTCGACTTGCATGTGTTAGGCCTGCCGCCAGCGTTCAATCTGAGCCATGATCAAACTCTTCAATTTAAGATTTTGTTCGGCTCAACGAATACTGACTTCAAAACTCATCCTTACTCGAAAGTAAGAAGTAATTTTAAAGCTATTACCATTCCAACAGAATGATAATGAATTGACTGTGCCAAGTCCGAAGACTTGATTGGTCACTCAGTTCATTGAAACCTAATTTGAAACCGCTCTTTATTAAGAGAAATTTCTAATTGGATTATCATCAACGAGTGCCCACACAGATTGATAGGTTCTTATTTTTAAAGAGCACACTCTGAAGTTCTCTTCAAAGTGGACGGCCATTTTAGCGAGATAACTTATCGTGTCAAACACTTTTTTAAGTTATTTCTCTGTGAGTTACTTTCGAACTCACTGACCTTGTCATCTCGGCTTCGCTTTGTTTGCTTTCCCGTGACAACGGAGGCGCATTATAGGGAGTTCGTTTAGGAACACAACCCTATTTTTCAAAAAAAACTTATCTTTTTGGTTCGTTCGTATAGAAAACAATCAAAAGCCGATAAAAGTGCATCAAAAAGGGGGCTACTGCCCCCTAAACCTTGAACTTCATCTCACTTTTCACTGCATTAGTGAAATTACTGGTGAGCGATAACTTGGTCATTGTTCACAATCAGCTGTACTTTCTTATCTGGCAATATTTGTCCGGCTAAGATTGATTTCGCTAGTGGGTTTTCGACATTTTGTTGAATGGCACGTTTTAGAGGTCGCGCACCATACACAGGATCAAAACCAACTTGAGCAATCAAATCGAGGGCTTTTGCGGATACCTCTAATTGGTAACCTTTTTCTTCTAAGCGTTTAGCTAGACGTTCCAGTTGAATAGAAGCAATCGACTTTATGTGCTCTTGACCAAGCGGATGGAATACAACACTTTCATCAACACGGTTTAAAAACTCAGGACGGAAGTGCTTACTAACCACATCCATAACTTCATTCTTAATGCCTTGGTAATCCAGAGTAGCAAAGTTCTCTTGGATGCGAGCTGAACCTAAGTTCGATGTCATGATCACTACAGTATTACGGAAATCAACCGTTCTACCCTGACCATCAGTTAATCGACCATCATCCAATACTTGCAGCAAAATATTGAACACATCGGGATGCGCCTTTTCTACTTCATCTAATAGGATGACAGAATAAGGTTTGCGACGAACCGCTTCTGTTAGATAACCACCCTCCTCATAACCAACGTAACCCGGAGGCGCACCAACTAACCTTGCCACAGAATGTTTCTCCATGAATTCAGACATGTCGATACGTACCATTGCATCTTCGCTATCGAACATAAAGCTCGCGAGTGTCTTACACAATTCCGTTTTACCCACCCCCGTAGGGCCTAAGAATAAGAAGGAACCAATTGGTTTGTTTGGATCTGATAATCCTGCTCGACTACGGCGGATTGCATTCGATACCACTTCTACCGCTTCTGCCTGACCAATCACACGTTTGTGCAATACCTCTTCCATGCGGAGCAGTTTCTCTTTTTCTGCTTCGAGCATTTTAGAGACTGGTATACCCGTTTGCTTAGAGAGTACATCTGCAATCTCGTTATCCGTCACCTTATTGCGTAGTAGCGTCATCTCTTGCATCTCAGCTTGAGTTGCAAGGTCGAGTTGTTTTTCAAGTTCAGGAATACGACCGTATTGCAATTCAGACATACGGTTTAAATCACCTGCGCGGCGAGCAAAATCCATGTCCATACGCGCTTGCTCTAGTTCACCTTTAATATGTTGTGTACCAGAAAGGGCCGCTTTTTCAGCATTCCACACTTCTTCAAGCTCCGCGTATTCGCGTTCTTTTTCATCCAACTCTTCATTAAGTGCATTTAAACGTTTTTCACTCGCTTCATCATGTTCATTACTTAATGCTTGTTGTTCGATTTTAAGCTGAATGATCTTACGCTCTAGCTTGTCTAGTGACTCAGGCTTGGAGTCAATCTGCAAACGAATGCTAGAAGCCGCTTCATCAATTAAGTCGATCGCTTTGTCCGGTAATTGACGGTCTGACACATAACGGTGTGACAAACTGGCCGCTGCGACAATCGCAGGGTCGGTAATCTCTACATGATGATGAAGTTCATAGCGCTCTTTTAGACCACGCAAAATCGCAACGGTATCTTCAACACTAGGTTCGTCCACCAGCACTTTTTGGAAACGACGCTCAAGTGCGGCATCTTTCTCTATATACTGACGATATTCATCCAATGTTGTTGCACCGACACAGTGAAGCTCGCCACGTGCCAACGCTGGTTTAAGCATATTGCCTGCATCCATAGAGCCTTCGCCTTTGCCAGCGCCGACCATAGTATGTAATTCATCGATAAAGAGAATAACGTTGCCTTCTTCTTTGGCTAATTCATTCAATACCGATTTCAAACGTTCTTCGAATTCACCACGATATTTCGCTCCTGCTACGAGCGATCCCATATCTAGTGAAAGCACACGACGCCCGCGTAGACCTTCCGGAACTTCATTATTAATGATGCGCTGCGCCAAACCTTCCACAATAGCGGTTTTACCCACGCCCGGCTCACCGATAATGACAGGATTGTTTTTAGTTCGACGTTGCAGTACTTGAATGGTTCGACGGATTTCATCATCGCGACCGATCACAGGATCCAGCTTACCCTGCTCTGCACGTTCGGTAAGGTCAATCGTGAACTTTTCCAAGGCTTGGCGAAGCTCTTCTGCATTGGGGTCATTGACCTTTTGACCACCTCTGATCTTTTCGATTGCTTGGCTAACTTTTTGCTCAGTTAAGCCGAGCTCTTTAAGCAATTGACCAAGAGGACCACGGTCTTCCATTGCAGCAAGTAAGAAGACTTCTGATGAGATGTAAGAGTCCTGACGCTTTTGAGCCACCTTGTCACACAGGTTAAACAAAGTCCCCATTGAACTAGACAATTGAACATCACCACCAATACCGCTTACTTTTGGCAATCGGTCTAACATCTCGCTCAACTTTGAACGTAACTGAGTAACGTCGACATCTAACATTGTTAGCAATGGACGAATTGGGCTACCGTTTTGATCCAGCAAAGCCACCATAAGATGGACTGGTTCGATGTATTGATGATCGCGCCCTAACGCCAGTGACTGAGCATCAGAGATAGCGATTTGAAACTTACTTGTGAATCTATCAAGACGCATATCTTCCTTCCTAACCTCAACTTAAGAGAATTCTTTTGACAGTTAGAAAGATGGATACGCAAAGGGGGAATTTCAAGGGAGTGAATCAATAAAGATAGCTTTGCAAAAATAGAGCTATGCATCATAGCGAATTTGCGCTTGGTCAGAGTTAATCTTCAATCCAAATAAAAGTGGCTTGTCGACCAGTCACACCATCACGGCGATAGGAATAAAAGTCATCTTTGTCTTGAAAAGTACATAGACCTGAATCAAATACTTGAGTGACACCAAGTTTATTAAGACGCTGAGTTGCAAGCTTGGACATATCCGCTAACCACTTTCCTTCAACATCACGAGGGGTAAAGGCTTGATGAGCTTGTGAGTCGAAATCCATAAAGACTTGGAGGACATCCTCCCCCACTTCAAATGCTTTTGGTCCAATAGCAGGACCAAGCCACGCCATTACCTCACCAGAAAACAACTCTAATGCGTTTTCAATGATACCATTCGCTAAACCACGCCAACCGGCATGCACCGCAGCAACTTGGGTACCTTGCATATTGGTCAG
The DNA here is from genome assembly GCF_002887615.1 of Vibrio jasicida 090810c. NCBI lineage: Bacteria > Pseudomonadati > Pseudomonadota > Gammaproteobacteria > Vibrionales > Vibrionaceae > Vibrio > Vibrio jasicida. The sequence goes on from NZ_CP025792.1 coordinate 1,678,466, forward strand.
TAAAACGGGTAAACAATCTGCCGTCATAGCAGAACAGATAACATTGCTTGAACACGTATATATGCCATCCGCATCGAGCACTTGCAAAGTCGGAGCACTCACTTGAGTGACAACCGTCGAATGAGTTTGGTTTAACCAGATAGGTGCGGTCGGCATATTTGCCTGTTGCGCTAACCATTCGCGGTTTTTTTCAACTAATGACAGTTCATCCCCAACGTGTGCACCTAAGTTAAGCCCTTGATACGGAGCAGAAGAAAAACCCCCTACTCTCGTAGAGGAAAAAGCTTTTACATTCTTAGGCGCAGGCCAGTTGGGAATAACTGTCTTCATATTAGAACTCGTCTGGTAGACCGTATTCTTCTGTATCTTTGCGCAACGCTTCTGTCATGACGACCATATCCGCAGGCACTGGAGCATGGAACTCAAGCTCTTCACCAGTGATAGGATGTTCAAAGCGAAGCATTACCGCGTGCAGTGCTTGACGGTCAAAGCCACGAATCATCGCAGTCACTTCTTCTGAAGCACCTGTCGGGATACGAGCACGACCACCGTAAGCGGTATCACCTAATAGCGGATGCTGCAGGTAAGACATGTGCACACGGATTTGGTGTGTACGACCGGTTTCTAGACGAAGACGAATGCGTGTATGCTCGCGGAAGTGCTCAGCAACACGGTAGTGTGTTACTGCTGGCTTACCCAGAGGAGCTACAGCCATCAGCGTACGCTTAGTAGAGTGACGACCAATTGGCTTATCCACTTTACCGCCTGCTGTCATACGGCCGATAGCAATCGCTTCGTATTCACGTGTAATGTTACGTTTTTGCAGAGCACGAACTAGACGAGTTTGCGCCGGAACGGTTTTTGCGACCACCATTAGGCCAGTCGTATCTTTATCCAAACGGTGCACAATACCTGCACGAGGTACTTCTGCAATATCAGGATAATGATGCAATAGCGCGTTGAGCACGGTACCATCTGGAGTACCCGCACCAGGGTGAACAACAAAATCACGAGGCTTATTGATTACGATGATGTCATCATCTTCGTAGACGATATCTAGAGGGATATCTTGCGCTTCCCAGCGTTCTTCATCTTCCAGCTCGGCTTGCAAGGTAATTTCCTCGCCACCCATAACTTTGGTGCGAGGTTTAGTGACAACTTCACCATTCACTTGTACTTTCCCGTCAAGAAGCCATTCTTTCAGGCGAGAGCGAGAAAAGTCTGCGAATAATTCGGCGATAGCTTGGTCCAAACGTTGACCTAATTGGCTATCTTTTACGGTGTTGGTTAAAACAATCTGCTGAGCCATATCGAACTTTTTTAAAAACTGTGAGACTAATGCTCACGACTGTGGAAAAATAGACTATTACGTCATTGTATCTGTTACTGGAAAGAAAGTAACGGCAGCTTAAGAAATATTTAGATTCAAGGAACAGACTCCTGATATGAAACATCAGACTTTAACAGGCCTTTTAGCGGTATCCCTTCTGTTTGGCTGTGCAAGCAAAGAAGAAATCGTTCCTGATGTGCCACCTTCTGAACTGTATGCTGACGCGCAAACGTCGCTTCAAAGTGGTAACTGGCTTTCTGCTATTGAGAAATTGGAAGCTTTAGATTCGCGTTACCCGTTTGGTGCCTACTCTGAGCAGGTACAACTTGACCTTATTTACGCGTACTACAAAAACGACGACCTAGCATTAGGTCTTGCAACGATTTCTCGCTTTATGCGTTTGAACCCAACTCATGAAAAAATGGACTGGGTATTGTACATGCGTGGTTTGAGCCACATGGCGCAAGACCGTAACTTTATGCATGACTTGTTCAACGTTGACCGTAGTGACCGAGATCCAGAGCCAGTTAAGAAAGCATTTGATGATTTCAAAAAACTGCTAGAGCGTTACCCAAACAGCCCATATGCTGAAGATTCACAAAAACGCATGGTGGCACTGAAAAACCGCTTAGCAAACTACGACCTTGCTACTGCGGACTTCTATCTACGCCGTGAAGCTTGGATTGCTGCGATTAACCGTGCCCAAGAACTTCAAAAAGCATTCCCAGATACTGAAGCAGCACGCAAGTCACTGGATATTCAGTTAGAAGCTTACAAGCAACTGGAACTAAAAGATGCAGTTGCCAGAACGGAAGAGCTGATAAAGCTTAACCCAGTAAAATAACACCAACCGCCACAGCTTTGCCTGTGGCGGTTTTGTCCCCCCCTTCCTCATTTTTGCTTTATCCTTTCTCGTTACCACATTCATTACCTTGATGATTTTTTAAGCGACACATATGCTTAAGGTTCTCCTTCACCATCAACATGGATGTGAACATGGCATTATCAAAGCTATGGACAGGACTTCTACTGTTACTCTCAGCATCAGCATTTGCTTTAGAGTTGTCCCCTCTGAGACAGCCCCCTTACACAGGTGATCTCGATGTCATTAAAGAGAAGAACGTCTTGCGTGTGTTGGTATCTGCCGATTTGGGTTTCTATTACATAGAGGGAGGTGAACCAAAAGGGATTGGCGCTGAGTTGCTTGCGCATTTTGAGAGAGATTTACGCAAACTCAAACCTAAGATCAATATTCAAATCATTCCTGTATCTCGTGATGAGCTGCTTCCTTCCCTAGAACAAGGGCTGGGAGATCTGGTTGTTGCGAATCTCACCATTACCGACGCACGTAAGAAATTGGTTGATTTTAGTGATCCTGCCATTACGGGAATTGAAGAGTGGGTGATCACCGACAAGAAAACACCTGTGATGACCAAGCTTGACCAGTTAAGCGGCAAGGAAATATGGGTACGTGCCAGTTCAAGTTACTTCGAGAGCATTCAGGCATTAAACAAACAACTTAATAAGAAAGGCTTACCACCTGTTGTTGTGCATTTCATAGAAGAAACACTACAAGACTACGAATTGGTGGGAATGCTCAACAATGGCTATGTCAAAGCCATCGTTCTTGATAGCCACAAAGCCAAGTTGTGGATGAGCTTTATGGATGATATTCGCTCTCATACAAAAATCCCCCTCCGCACCGGCGGTGAGATAGCATGGGCAATGAGGCACGATAGTCCAGAGTTGAAGAAAGTGGTGAATAAATTCATCAAGACATCAAGATCCGGCACCTTATTGGGCAATGTGATTTACGGCAAATATATCGATAATACTAATTGGCTCAACAAAGCCCTCAACCCGAAAAAAATCGCGCAATTAGAAAAGCTCTCTTCCTTATTCTCTAAATATGGAGAGAAATACGATTTTGATTATCTGCTTATCGCCGCAGTGGCCTATCAAGAATCTGGATTTAACAATAATCTAGTATCGAGTCGAGGTGCAGTTGGCATCATGCAAATTCTGCCAAGTACTGCCAGCGACCCAAACGTAAACATCAAAAACGTTCGAAACTTAGAGAACAATGTCCATGCTGGTGTGAAGTACATGGCCTTTCTACGTCGATACTACTTCAGCGATGAAGCAATCAGTAAAGAGAACAAACTGTACCTAACGCTTGCCGCATACAATGCAGGGCCTGGAAATATAGAGAGAATGCGCAAACGCGCCGCGCAACAAGGTTATGACCCAAACGTTTGGTTTCACAATGTAGAAGTGGTGACGCGACGTAGCTTAGGCGAAACCGTCAGATACGTCACTAACGTGAACCGCTACTACGTTATTTACAAGCAACTCGAAAGCCTCGACCTAGCCAAGACATTGGACAACGTCTTATTAGCGCCAGAAGACCCTGTGTTCATGACGCCATTGAAGAAAATAAGCCAAACGCCATAAAACCGAGAACAAAAAACCAAAAACGCCGCTCAGTTCATGAGCGGCGTTTTTGAATCTAACTTACTATGCACTTTAAGAGTGATCTGATTCACATCTTTGTTCTGGTTAATTTTTAACTAACTAGAATTACAGGCCGTATAACTCCCCTAAAAACGGGATAGTTTTCAGCTCAGTACTCTATCCAATCTAATGATTTCGAATCCGATAACAAGCAATTTTCACAGAAATCTAAACAGTTCTTGAGAAAGATCACATTCACTTCCCACCTATAAAAAACCACTCAAAATAGTGATCTATATCACATTATTTTATCCTAAGAGCGGTAATCTGAATTCAACCCATGAGGGATGAAACAGAGGAAAAACATTTATGACAATGAACATCACTGGTAAAAATATCGAAATCACCTCTGCAATCCGAGCTCATATTGAGAGCAAATTTAAAAAGCTGGAGAAATGGCAAGTAGACATCATCGGATGCCAAGCAACTTTCAGTGAGGAACCAAACAAACAGAAGAAATTCGAAGCCGTTATTACGGTTCCTAAAGGGCAACTAATCGCCTCAGCTACTCACGAAGATCTTTACGCAGCTATCAACGAAGTGGAGCAAAAACTAGAACGACAATTGAATAAGCTGACCCACAAACCTGAAGCTCGACGTGCTAGCAAGCCAGAGTTAGTGGAAGAAGAAGAGTAAACCGACCAGATCGAGGAAGTAGCGCCGTAAGGCGCTATTTTTTTGCTTGACGCTCCCCGCCTGCTTGCTTATTGTGTTTAAACACTCACAAATTAAGCACTATTTATGCATTTGACTCACCTGTTTCTTTTTGACTTCTTTTTCCTTCCATAGTTGGAGGGGCTAACTCGTTTGTGAAAGAAAAGTCAAAAACAAACAGAAAGCCTCCCAAATCGGGAGGCTTTTTTTATAAGGAAAGAATTGATGACTGACCAACCTATTTCCCTGGATGAAATTCGTTTACGTTTGAATGAGCTTGATGACGAGCTTTTAAGCTTGCTGTCTGAACGTCGTAAGCTCAGCATTGAAGTAGCAAAAAGCAAAGTCCAAACATCAAAACCTGTTCGTGATGCTGTCCGTGAACAACAACTACTAGTAAAACTGATTACCAACGGCCGTGATAAATACGAACTCGACGCTCAGTACATCACCAAACTTTTCCATACGATCATCGAAGATTCGGTGCTTTTGCAACAAAGCTATCTACAGAACCTAGTCAACCCTCAGCAAAGTCGTAAACCATTAGCACGAGTGGCTTTCTTAGGAGCTAAAGGGTCTTACTCTCACTTAGCTAGTCGTGAGTACTTCAGTCGTAAAAATACAGAGCTAATTGAACTCAACTGCGAGCACTTCAAAGAAGTAACTCAGACCGTTGAATCTGGCCATGCTGATTATGGTGTTCTACCAATTGAAAACACCAGTTCTGGTTCAATTAACGAAGTCTACGACCTTCTACAACACACAACACTTTATATCGTAGGAGAGCTGACTCAACCGATTGAGCATTGCCTTGTTGCAACCAAAGACATTCGTCTAGAGAACATCAAAACGCTTTACTCTCACCCGCAGCCCCATCAGCAATGCAGTGAGTTCCTTAGTAGAATGAAAGGCGTTCAACTCGAATCTTGTGCGAGCACAGCCGATGCGATGCAGAAGGTACAAGAATTGGGCCGTGATGATGTCGCCGCTATCGGTAATGCTTCCAGTGGTAAGCTTTATGGCTTACAAGCGATCCAAGGCAACATCGCGAACCAAACTGAAAACCATACCCGCTTTATTGTGGTTGCTCGTAAACCTGTCGAGGTCTCCACACAGATACCGGCAAAAACCACATTGATTATGTCTACCTCTCAAGAGGCAGGTTCTTTAGTCGAGACCCTGTTAGTACTGCAACGTTTCGGTATCAACATGACTAAGTTAGAGTCCCGTCCGATCATGGGTAACCCATGGGAAGAAATGTTCTATGTTGATTTAGAATCACACCTTGGTTCCACCGCCATGCAGCATGTGCTCGATGAGCTCACCAAGATAACTAAACACCTGAAAGTATTAGGATGTTACCCAAGTGAGAACGTAAAACCCACTCAAGTAAAATTGGGTTAATAGACATCGATAGGTAAAAAGATCATGGTAGACCAAAAAGTCGTTATCGCTTCACTCAACCCTGCAAAAATTAAAGCCGTAGAGAGTGCTTTTCAAAGTGCTTTCCCTGAACAACGTTTTAACTTTTTCGGAGTCAGTGTCCCGAGTGAAGTTTCAGACCAGCCAATGACCAATGATGAAACACGCCGAGGTGCTTTAAATCGTGTTCGCAATGCTAAAACTGAGATGCCGAATGCTGATTTCTATATTGGTTTAGAAGCGGGTATTGAAGGAAAAGTTACTTTTGCTTGGATGGTGATTGAATCCGCGACTCATCGTGGAGAGTCGCGTTCAGCAAGTTTGATGCTACCACCAAAAGTGCTAGAAAAACTTGAACATGCCAATGAACTGGGTGATGTAATGGATGAAGTATTTGGTACTGACAACATCAAACAAAAAGGTGGCGCAATTGGCCTGTTAACTCAAAACCAACTGACGCGCAGTTCGGTCTACCACCAAGCTTTGATTCTGGCGTTGATTCCTTTTACCAACCCTGAACATTTCCCTGCAAACCTATAGCTGTGTGGCTCTTATTAAGAGTCTGAAGCTGATAGTCGAGTAAAGTACGTATTAAAATACGTATTAAAAAGGGCGGATATTCCGCCCTTTTTGCTGTCCGTAACTCAAAGATTATTGAGCGCCCTGCTCTAATAATGTCTTAAGTTTGTCTTTGTCGACATCGGACTTTGACTTTAACTCGTTAGAGCCACGGGTAATTGTCGCAATACCAACCCCAAGCATTTGACTGATTTGACGCTGTGAGAGCTCACCTTTTAGCAACTCGTTGAGAATATTAACGCGTGCGGTCAGTGACTCTCGCTCATCCGGTGTCATTAGCATGGTCAACAACATTTCGTGTTGCTGATTGTCCACACTTGAACGGATTAACTCGACAATCTGTTGCCAGTCTTTGTACTCAGGTTCATGTGACATCAAGTTACCTCACTCAATACTTGGTATTGATCTCTTCTTGGGTCAAGAACGAACCGTCGACACCTAAAAGGTCGCGGTAGTACGTTTCGAACATCAAAATGTTCTGTACATACCCACGCGTCTCTTTAAATGAAATCGCCTCTATAAAGGAATAAGCATCCACTTTTCCTTGAGTTCGCTCTCGCCACATTTTTACTCGGTTAGGCCCTGCATTATAAGCAGCGAGCGAAAAAATACGATTATTATCGTAATCTTCCATTAAGCCTTGTAAGTAATGGCTACCAATTTCAATGTTCTTACCTACATTGTAGAGATCTTGCGTACCTTGATATTTCAGCTTGTACTTGTTTGCCGTGTACTTAGCCGTCGCAGGCATAATCTGCATCAGACCACGAGCTCCAACCGGAGAGCGCGCTTCAGAATCAAGTGCACTCTCTTGTCTCGCCAAAGACATCATTGTGATTGGGTCGATATTGTGTTTCTCAGCGTAAAAGTTAAACCACCAGCGATGCGCGACAGGGAATCGCAACGGAATGTTATCCCACATCTGAGCTTGAATACTCGCAATAACCGTCAAGTTATGCCAATGCTTAGACGCGGCAAAAGCGGCAAGTTGCGTTTTTTCCTCTTTACCAACACGACGGAGCAAATGTGTCCATTCACTCTTCGCCGCAGCGATCTTGTCGGTTGCTATCAGCTCTTCAATACGAAGCAGCGATTTTTGATATGGCTGAATAGCTTTCTTATCGAGCTTAACAGAGCTTGATGGATACTTGATCGATTGACCAATCGCATTCGCTGCGGCCACACTGTAAAAGTTACGCTGGCCAGTCTGTTTTGCTAAACGTTGCTTGCCTGCGACTTCATCACCCAATGCGATTTCACTGCGCCCTAACCAGTATTGCCACCGAAGTGATGCTTGCTCTTCATCATTAAGCACTGCGATCCATTTTTTTACCCCTTGCCAGTCGCCATTTTGAATCGATAAACGAATACGACTTTCAATCAGAGGTAGGTTTTTACTGGTTTTTGTTTTGTCATCGCGCCACTTCGCCAATGAATCTGATTCAGTACGAATCAAACGAATCGCAATGTAATCCGCCAGTGCTTGAGCCTTTTCTGGAGAGAACTTTTGCCCTTTCACTACGGTCGCATAAGCATCTTGCGCTTGCTTGGTGTTTTTTCGAGCCAGTTTCTCTAATGCGAATTCTGCTTGAGTTCGATTAAAGTCATTCGCTTGTTGCTTCTTGGCAAACTCCGCCACATTTTCAGGCTTATCGAACAATGCCTTCATCGCTTTGGCTTGCTGCTGAGCTTTGGCCGATGTAGGCAACTTTTGCAGATAGGCCATTAGCCCGCCATTACGCGCATCAAATGCTAATAACATGCGTTGTAAAATCATGTCATCTGTGCGTTCACCCGCTTTGTCCCATGCAGAGAACAGTGGGTCACATTCATCAGCAATACTCTTGCCGCGCAGCCACATGTGCTCTGCGCCTTTAAAGGCAGCAACTTGTTTCCCTTGTTCTAGCTGAGCGACATAGAAAATACACTGATAACGCTCACCACTTGGCTCAACTTTCTGGAACTCGGTAATGGTTTTCCAATCTTTCTGGCGATAAAGGTTATCTAGATACGGGGCGCGAATACGACGTGAGAATGGAAAAGCTTCATGTTCACTAATAAACGCATCTACCTGTTGTGATGACTTGCTCGATAATTGCCTCAGAAATACCCGATAGTCCACATAAGGAGTGAGTGGATAATCAGCGATTTTGGAACGAATAGACAAGTAGCCATCAATGTCATTCTTGTCTAATAAATTTTGTGCCTGCTCATAGACTTGACGCTGCTTTTCTAGGCTCAGCGTCGCGTTTGCCGACACGCTTACCGCACATAAAGCGGCTGCGTAGCATACTCTTTTAGCCAATTCAGTTACGTTGAATTTCATGTGCGTCATTTTCCCCAGACGTTTCTCTCTTCATGCTTTACCACTGGTGAATACAAACGTAGTAAGCAATAAAGCATATGCATCTATTTACACCGTAATAAGTGCTTATTGTAAAGCGACTTGATGTAATAAATGTTGTACTCGTAAAACTTTAGAACCCTTTAAGACAAATAGATTCCCATCAATTCATCCAACTAAATGAACTGTTGGCTTTGATTTAAAGACGAACAAGAAAAGTGTATACCCTAAAGTTGAGAGTTTCCGGTCAGCGATGAAGAAGAAATCACACAAGATGCTAATTTCTTGCAATGCGGTAACAAAACTGAAGGAGTTGGTATAAAATAGAGCCTTTGAATGACAGTTAATTTAGGAACGATCGGCAATGGCTGAATACGTATATACCATGTCGCGGGTGAGCAAAATTGTGCCACCTAAGCGTCAAATTCTTAAAGACATCTCTCTAAGCTTCTTCCCTGGTGCAAAAATCGGTGTTCTAGGTCTGAACGGTGCGGGTAAATCTACGCTGCTACGTATCATGGCGGGTATCGATACCGATATCGATGGTGAAGCACGCCCACAACCGGGCCTAAACGTAGGTTACCTACCGCAGGAGCCTGTTCTGGACGAGTCAAAAACCGTTCGTGAAATCGTTGAAGAAGCTGTTGCAGATGTTGCTGGCGCACTTAAGCGCTTGGATGCGGTATATGCAGCGTATGCAGAACCAGATGCCGATTTTGATGCTCTAGCAAAAGAACAGGGTGAACTAGAAGCGCTAATTCAAGCGAAAGATGGTCACAACCTAGACAACGCGCTAGAACGTGCTGCTGATGCACTTCGTCTTCCTGAATGGGATCAAAAAATCCAACACCTATCCGGTGGTGAGCGTCGCCGTGTGGCTATCTGTCGTCTTCTTCTAGAAAAACCAGACATGCTACTGCTCGACGAACCAACCAACCACTTGGATGCTGAGTCTGTTGCATGGCTAGAACGCTTCCTAGTTGATTACACTGGTACTGTAGTTGCAATTACCCACGACCGTTACTTCCTAGATAACGCAGCGGGTTGGATCCTAGAACTTGACCGTGGTGAAGGTATTCCATGGGAAGGTAACTACACCTCTTGGCTAGAGCAAAAAGATGCGCGTCTACAACAAGAAGCGTCGCAAGAAAAAGCTCGTCAAAAGACCATCGAGAAAGAACTTGAATGGGTTCGTCAAAACCCTAAAGGTCGCCAAGCGAAATCTAAAGCACGTATGGCGCGCTTTGAAGAGCTACAAAACACTGACCACCAAAAACGTAACGAAACTAACGAGCTGTTCATCCCGCCAGGTGAGCGTCTAGGTGATAAAGTTATCGAAGTGAACAACCTGACTAAGTCATTCGACGGTCGCGTTCTTATCGATGATCTATCATTCAGCATGCCTAAAGGTGCCATCGTGGGTATCATCGGTGCCAACGGTGCGGGTAAATCAACCCTATTCAAGATGCTAAGCGGTACTGAACAACCTGATTCGGGTACGATTGAACTGGGTGACACTGTGAAACTGGCTTCTGTTGAGCAGTTCCGTGATTCAATGAACGATAAAAACACGGTATTCCAAGAGATCTCAGAAGGCGCTGACATCATCAAGATCAACAACTTCGAAATCCCTGCACGTGCTTACTGTTCTCGCTTTAACTTCAAAGGCTCAGATCAACAGAAAGTTATCGGCGAGCTTTCTGGTGGTGAGCGTAACCGTGTGCACCTTGCTAAGCTGCTTAAAGCCGGCGGTAACGTACTACTACTCGATGAGCCAACCAACGACCTTGACGTTGAAACACTACGTGCACTTGAAGAAGCGCTGCTTGAGTTCCCTGGTTGTGCCATGGTTATCTCGCACGACCGTTGGTTCCTAGACCGTATCGCAACGCACATCATCGACTACCGCGATGAAGGCCAAGTTAACTTCTACGAAGGTAACTACAACGAGTATATGGAATGGCTGAAGAAGACGCTTGGTCCTGAAGCCGCTGAACCACACCGTATCAAATACAAGCGCGTATCGAAGTAATTTCGTTTATAAGATGAGTGTGTGGTATATCACCTTACACTCACCTTTGCTTGTAATTCGTACAAAGGTCGCTATCATAGCGGCCTTTGTTGTATGTGTTGCATAAATGGCTCAGATTGGCATTTTTTCAATTAAGAGCTTGACCTTTAGCAATCGTAACTCTGTGCTACCTCGACATTTTAAGAACAACAATTGAACAATTTTTGTTCTATTTGATATAGTCATCGACAGATTCGACGACTATATGAGAAAGCTCTATGACGGAGAGACGACGCTTTTCACGCATCATCTACCAAGTTTCTGCTTTAGTGGAACAAAATGACTTGGCACTACAAGCCACGATTCAAGATCTCTCATTACATGGTTTATTGTTAAGAGCTGAAAATGCAAACTCACTTGAGTCGTCACTACCGGTAGAAGTCGCATTCTCGTTCGCTCAATCAGAACAGGTGATGCAGTTAACCGCTGATATCATCGCTGTTGCAAGTAACGAGATCCGGCTGAAGATCATCAACATAGACATCGACAGTATTAGCCAATTAAAACGATTTATAGAGTTAAACGTAGGCAATAACGAGCTGCTGAATCGAGAGTTAGAATACCTTTCTGATTTGGGGGAAGAATAAATTGAACGCCTGCTTTAGTAACAATAACTATGTCTAAAAAAATCATCATGCAGATCCCAACAAAAGATGGGAATCAGCAATTTTATGTGGGTCGCCTTTCGATCCTTGCAGTATGTGTGTCAGTCATCGCTTTGCCTGCCGTCGTTGGTAGCGCTTGGTATTTGAATCAACAACAAACATACAATCAAGAGATGCTAAACCAAACCATCGCAAAGCTGGAAGGTGAAAAAGCGGAGATCACGGCACTGTATGAAGAACAACTTGATACGAACCACTCTCTTTCTCAATCTTTAACTGACAAAAACAATCAGATTCAATTGCTAGGTAAGCGTGTATATGATGTGGAGTCGGTTCTCGGTCTCGCTGACGAAGAGCTTGAAAGCGAAGAGTACAACGTTGCCCTAGAAGAGCGTATTGATGCCGCAGCCATTGATTCAGCAGTGCGCGCAACGATGTTCCGTTTAATTCCAAACGACAGTCCGATGACTTACCAACGTATCTCCTCCCCTTATGGCAGTCGGATTAACCCTATTTCTGGCAAACGTCATGTGCATACAGGCATCGACCTTACATGTAAACGCGGCGAAGAAATCTTAGCCCCAGCGGATGGTGTGGTAGAAACGGTGCGACCAAGTAATCGTGGATACGGTAACTACCTTACGCTCCGTCATTCATTTGGTTTCTCAAGCTCATTCGCTCATCTGAACAAATTCAGCGTGAAAAATGGCCAGTTTGTCAGTAAAGGCGATGTAATAGCGAAATGTGGTAATTCAGGTAACTCGACTGGGCCACACCTTCATTACGAAGTACGCTTTCTTGGGCGTACGCTAAACCCGCGCTACTTAATGGATTGGACACCAGAGAACTTTAACTCCGTGTTCGAGAAAGAAAAGATGGTGAAATGGGGTCCTCTGGTTCAGTTGATCGATAACGTGGTTCGTCTGCAAATCAATCTAACCAATTCGCCATACCGAGATACGAGTATTAGCACGGTATCAAGTGAAGACAACAGTGGTACATCGACCAACTGATTATTTTCAAACAAAAAAGAGCAGCCAATGTGCTGCTCTTTTTGCATCTAAAATAGGGAATTAGCCACGATGGATATTATCGTTCGCTTGCTTAAGTAGATTCTGACTCTCGTTCATGAATTGCTGAGAGTACTCACCAAACCAATCGCTCACTTGCTCGAAGCTTTCAACAAACTCAGCCTTGTCTTTACTGTCTAAAACAGACAAAGCTTCACCAAAGCGTTGGTGGAAACGCTTAATCATATCGATGTTTTCTTGTGATGAAAGAATGATGTCACCGTATAGATTTGGGTCTTGACCAAACAGACGCCCTACCATCGCTAACTCCAAGCGGTAAATTGGCGAGCTCAGCTTTAACAATTGTTCAATGTTAGGGTTTTCTTTGCTTAGGTGCATACCGTAAGCGAAGGAAGTAAAGTGACGTAGCGCCTGAATCAAAGTCATACCATGATCGTGCTCTTGCGCATCGATCTGGCACAAGCTTGCGCCCCAAATACCAAACTGTTGCAGTAGCCATTGGTATTGCTCATTCTCACGACCATCGCAGTACACAATCACCTGTTTCGCTAAGCTTGGCACATCAGGACCAAACATTGGATGGAGACCAACAACCGGGCCAGAGTGTACATTTAACATTGCTTGCAGTGGCTTGGACTTGATAGAAGTCAGATCACAAAGAATGCAATCTTGTGGCAGGTTACCGAGCTTTTCAATCACACCTTCAGTTAAATGGATTGGCACAGTCACGACCACCAGGCCAGCGTCTTTTAAGATTTCGTCAGCGTGCTCCCAGTCTTTACTGCCCAAGACTTTCACTTGGTATCCAGACAGTTTGAACATACGTCCGAACAAACCACCTAACTGGCCATTACCACCAATAATAACGACTGAGCGCAATTCTGGGTTCAAACACTTAAAACCGGAATCTTTCTCGCTGGCATAAGACTCACGCATTGTTCGACGAAGAATGTCTTCTATCAGCTGTGGAGGGATCCCCATTTTTTCAGCTTCAGCTCGTCGTGATGCCAGCATTGCCGCCTCACGATCTGGGGCGTAAATTGGCAAACCGTGTTCGCTTTTTACTTCACCCACTTTCTCTACTAGCGCTAAACGCTGAGAGAGTAGCTCTAGCATTTGCTTGTCGACTGCATCAATCTGATCGCGCAATGCGTTAAGTTCAACTGCCATTGATGTTCCTTAAATAAGTTCCGTTTTAGCCTTTAAGGCGATTCTCTAAGAAAGGCACCAGCTCTTCGTGTGCATGACGTAATAGTGCCTCAGTTGAATCCCAATTGATACACGCGTCGGTAATTGAAACACCGTATTTCATCTCTTCGAGAGTAAGGTCTGAAGATTGATTACCTTCATTAATATGACTTTCAATCATCAGGCCAATGATCGACGTGTTGCCTTCTCGAATCTGGTGAATCACGTCTTCTGCAACTAACGGCTGACGGCGGTAATCTTTACGTGAGTTCGCATGGCTACAATCCACCATCAAGGACGCATCAAGGTTGGACTTCGCCATCTCTTGCTCACACTCAGTAACGGATACTGAGTCGTAATTGGTCTGCTTACCACCACGAAGAATCACATGACCATTCGGGTTGCCTTGCGTAGTCAGAAGCGCTACTTGACCTTCACGGTTAATACCCATGAAACGGTGGCTAGAAGAAGCCGCTTGCATTGCGTTGATCGCCGTTGCCAAACTACCGTCCGTACCATTCTTAAAGCCGATAGGCATTGAGAGACCACTTGCCATCTCACGGTGTGTTTGTGACTCAGTCGTACGAGCGCCGATCGCTGCCCAACTAAAGGTATCTGCCAAGTATTGTGGGCTAATTGGGTCAAGAGCTTCTGTTGCCAGCGGAATATCCATCTCAGCGAGTTCAACCAACAGTTCACGACCAACATGCAGGCCATGTTCAATGTCGAAACTGCCATCTAGGTGTGGGTCATTGATCAAGCCTTTCCAACCAACCGTGGTTCGAGGCTTCTCAAAGTAAACACGCATAACAATATACAGTTGGTCGCTTAGTTGTTCTGAAAGTGCTTTTAAACGCTTGGCGTAATCCTTCGCAGCGTCTACGTCATGGATAGAACATGGTCCACATACAACGAGTAGACGATGATCTTTTTTGTGAATGATATCAGCGATGGTTTGACGAGAATCTTGGATAAAACGACGGGCCTTTTCACTTAGAGGAAGCTTAACTTTTAGCTCCTCAGGCGTGATAAGAACTTGTTCTTCGCAGATGTTAATGTTGCTCAATTCACTTCTTTGCATAACCTTGACCTGTATATTATTTTTTACACCCAACCAATTCCTTGGTGAGACAACTAAGCTTTACGGACAAGATAACAGGCTAAAAAAGAATTACAACCGTACACAATAAAAAACATCAATTGTAAATTTAAGTTTACATTAAAAGAAAAAGCCGAAATGCAGAGCACTTCGGCTTTAAATGGATGTTTTAGAAAGTTTACGTCTCACCCTGAACAAACCATTATTCAGGGGTGAGATGGCTAGCCAACCAATCGCTTCATAGCTTCAGAGGCATCTTTCCACTCTTGCGAACGTTTTAGCTCGCTTAGAGAAAAGCTCTGTTTCTTCAACAAGGCATCAGCGAGAGGAACAGAAGTGATGGGTAGATTATCAAGCACCTCAACTTGCGCATCGCGCTTGTTGCAAACCAGCAGCATATTACAGCCAGCGTTTAATGCTTGTGCGCCACGTTCGGCAGGACCACCCATAATTGCGGCACCTTCCATGGTCAAATCATCAGAGAAGATCAAACCTTTAAAACCAAGTTGCCGGCGCAGGATTTGTTTAAGCCAATACTCAGAGCCGCTAGCAGGTTGGTCATCATAATTTGGGAAAATGACGTGAGCAGGCATCATCGCATCTAAGATACCTGCATCGATTTGCGCTTTGAAGATAGCCATGTCTTGCTCAAAGATATCGCTACGCTCGTCATACGGTGTCTCTAGGTGTGAATCAGCAATCACACCACCATGACCCGGGAAATGTTTGCCCGTCGTCGCCATACCGACACTCTTCATACCCTGCATATAAGCAGTGCTGTGACGCAAAATAGTGTCTAAATCCTCACCAAAAGCACGGCTGCCAATCGCTTTACATTGATGACCTTTATCCAACACTGGCGCGAAGCTTAGGTCGATATCATGAGCAATCAGCTCAGCAGCCATCAACCAACCGCCCATGCGGGCCAGAGCTTCACTGTTTTGGTGTTTGGCGTATTGGTCCGCCGCAGGAATCAATGAAAAGCCTTCACGGAAACGCTGAACGCGTCCGCCCTCTTGGTCAACACCAATCAAAATCGGACGTTTCGCCGCTTCTCGGATTGATTGGGTAAGAGCTTGAAGCTGCTTGCTGTCGTGGTAGTTACGCGTAAATAAAATCAAACCACCAACCGTTGGATGCTCCAAAATTTCTCTGTCTTCTGCAGTCAGTTCATAGCCTGCAACATCAACCCATAACGGTCCCATTTTTTCTCCTCAAAATCGGCTGAATATCTCGTATTCGATGAGGTTATTCGCTTCAGAATTGCTTTACAATAAGTGAATCGAAGAATTGACGGAATTGGCTGTGAATCTTAACAAACTGTATATCGGTGTGATGTCTGGAACCAGTATGGACGGTGTAGATACCGCACTGGTTGAAATTGAAGATAACCGTGTTCGCTTGCTCGCACACGATGATTACCCAATGCCTGCTCATATTAAGCAGACGCTTTTGTCGGTTTGCACTGGGCAAGACACGAATCTAAAAGCCATTGGTAAGCTCGACCACCAACTTGGCCATCTGTTTGCCGATGCGGTTTTACAGCTACTGGATAAATCCGGCTATTCCGCAGAGCAAATCCGAGCCATTGGTAATCATGGTCAAACCGTGTTCCATCAGCCGACTGGCGAACAGCCCTTCACCACCCAACTGGGTGATGCCAACATCATTGCAGTCAAAACTGGCATTGATACCGTGGCAGATTTTCGTCGTAAAGACATGGCGTTAGGTGGCCAAGGTGCACCGCTCGTCCCTGCCTTCCATAAAAGTATTTTTGCCATGCAAGATTCTACCACCGTGGTGCTTAACATCGGTGGAATTGCCAATATCTCGGTACTGCATCCTGACCAAGCAGTGATCGGCTACGATACTGGCCCAGGCAACATGTTGATGGATGCATGGTGTGAACAGCACACAGGACAAGGCTTCGACAAAGACGCGCGATTTGCTCTGCAAGGCAACACCGATGCAACACTACTAACTCAACTCTTAGCAGAGCCTTACCTCGCCATGTCGGCGCCTAAGAGCACTGGTCGAGAGCTGTTCAATATCGATTGGCTGCATCATCAGTTAGCCAACCACAATATCTCAGCACAAGATGTACAACGCACGCTGTGTGAATACTCGGCGAAGACCATTGCAAACGAAGTGGAGAAATTCACGTATGGTCAGCAGCCACAGCTGTTGGTGTGTGGCGGAGGGGCGAGAAACCCTCTACTGATGCAACGTTTAGCGGAACTTCTGCCGCAGTGGCAAGTCGCAACAACGGATGATAAAGGTGTCGATGGCGATTACATGGAAGCCATGGCGTTTGCTTGGCTTGCTCAGCGACATATTGACGGGCTGCCGAGCAACTTACCTGAAGTGACTGGTGCGAGCCGTCTTGCTTCGCTGGGTGTGCTCTATCCTAAAAACTAAATGCGTTGTGCCAGACACAGCGACAAAATAAATCGAAATCAGTATTCAAAAGGCTTAAACCACTATGACAAATGACGCGCTTATTGCTGCTCTTGCCCACCTAGTATCAGAAGGTCGTAACCCAGATACGATGGACATCGATTTACTGCCCTCTCTAGACATTGTTCAGCGACTTAATCAGCAAGATAAGCTCGTACCACTTGCGGTTGAGAAGGTTTTACCCGAAATCGCACTCGCGGTGGATAAGATCACCGACGCGTTTAAAGTCGGCGGTCGTCTGGTTTATATGGGCGCTGGCACCAGTGGCCGTTTAGGTGTGCTTGATGCATCGGAATGTCCGCCAACATTTGGCGTATCTGACAAGATGGTGGTCGGTCTGATTGCAGGTGGCCCAGAGGCGATTCTAAAAGCAAAAGAAGGTGCGGAAGATTCGCCGGCTTTAGGTGAGCAAGACCTAAAAGATATCAAATTCACAAATCTCGATGTGGTCGTGGGCATCGCTGCAAGTGGCCGAACGCCTTATGTCATTGGTGGTTTGGAGTACGCCAACGAGATCGGTGCAACCACGATTGCACTATCTTGTAATCCAGATTCTCCAATCGCCGACATTGCCGACGTCGCAATTAGCCCTGTTGTAGGCCCTGAAGCATTGACTGGCTCAACACGTTTGAAATCAGGTACGGCGCAGAAACTGGTCCTGAACATGCTGACTACTGCCAGCATGATCCGTTTGGGTAAGAGTTATCAAAACTTAATGGTCGATGTGAAAGCAACCAACAATAAGCTCGTTGCACGCGCCGCACGTATTGTGATGCAAGCGACCGATTGCAGCAAAGAACAAGCTACCGACGTACTTAAACAAACTGGTTATGAGGTGAAACTGGCGATCTTAATGATCCTGACCGATCTTGATATTGAATCTGCTCGTGCTCACCTGCACCACCAAGACGGCTTCTTACGCAAAGCAGTGGAAAACCACCAGCCTAAATAAATCTCGAGTCCCGTAGTTCAAATCTGTCGATAGAAGACAAACAAAAAGGAGACCTCGTGGTCTCCTTTTTTGTTTTAGATATCAAGATTTAGTCTTCATACAACCATTCATCAAACTCTTGGTTAAGCTTGTCATTTGCTTTACTCTTGATGTGATCAGGGTTCGTTATGTTCTTAACGTTCTCTACTTTATTGGTGTACTTGCGAGTGGTTTGGTTTACTTCTCGCTTCACTTGGTTCTCGACATAAGTACCGTCAGTGACTTCTTTAATATTACGCTTGGTATTGTTGATGGTATTGGTAATACGATGCTTATCGTGATCGTATTTACGCTTCATCTTAATCGACTCTTTCAACACGTTGGTCGCACCGACCGTTAAGGGCAACAATGCTAATGCGACCAAAAAATACTTCTTCATGTTTTCATTTCACTTCTGATTGAATCTCAAGCCATAAGTACAGCAAAGCAATAAAATTCAAATGTCAGAAGATCAACAAGCAAAACCACAGTCTTGATTATGAAACAGATCTAGTTGCTGTATTCGTTCCAGCCACGTTGCCATTCCATACGGAATTTTTGTGCCCCAGGCGTTCCCTCACATACACCTTCATAATACTGACCAGATAAGCCCATTTGGTAAGCAAAATCAGGATTACAATATTCCGTCACCCCTTCAAGGTAACCTTGGTCATAATCGCCTTGCTTTACATTTCCTAACGAGCGAAGTTCTTTCATGGTACGAGAGGTATGCCCAGCGACACCATCTTGATAACCGATCTGGTACCAATCTCCGGACTGCGCCAGTTCTTCCGTTGTTGCCGCACACCCTGCTAGTAAAGCCAGCGCCAAGCCTAACGTTGCCTTTTTCATCATTCTTCCTTAACTAATTGTTTTCAAAACAAGCTTACCACTAAAGCCTGTGCTTTGCCGCTTATCTGTTGATTTCACCACTTAACTCTCGAACTCGCCGCTCACCCTTGATAACCACCGCTTAATCGTTGATAGAACCGCTCAGTCCTAAGCACGACCACTAGGCAAACGATAAAACCACTTAACCGTTATATCGACCACTCGCTTCTCTATTCGACCACTCACCCATAGAGCGAATGCGCTTAACAAAAGAGATGAATACCATACATCCTGAGCTTAAAAAATTACCCTACCTAACAAACCAAGGACAATTGCTATGATGTGGTTTCTAACCTGTGTCGCAGCCCTCATCGGCGGATACTTCATCTACGGTGCTTTCGTTGAGAAGATTTTCGGCATCAATGAGAATCGTCAAACGCCAGCTCATACTAAGACGGACGGCGTTGACTACGTTCCAATGTCAACCAAACGTGTTTACCTTGTTCAGCTTCTGAACATCGCAGGTGTTGGTCCTATCTTTGGCCCAATCATGGGTGCCCTATACGGTCCTGCTGCAATGCTTTGGATTGTTGTTGGCTGTATCTTCGCAGGTGCGGTACACGATTACTTCTCAGGCATGCTTTCTGTTCGTAACGGCGGTGCATCAGTACCAACAATTACGGGTCGCTACCTAGGCAATGGCGCAAAACACTTTATGAACATCTTTGCCATTGTCCTATTGCTTCTTGTTGGTGTGGTATTCGTGTCAGCGCCAGCAGGCATGATCACAAACCTAATCAACGACCAAACTAGCTTTAGCGTAAGCATGACAACCATGGTTGTGTTGATTTTCGCTTACTACATCATCGCGACAATTGTTCCTGTAGACAAAATCATCGGTCGCTTCTACCCATTGTTTGGCGCGCTACTGATCTTCATGTCTGTAGGTCTAATGACTGCTATTGCTTTCTCTAGCGAACACACTGTGATGGGTGACTTCCAAGTAAGCGACATGCTGACTAACTTGAACCCGAACGATATGCCTCTATGGCCTGCACTATTCATCACTATCGCATGTGGTGCTATCTCTGGCTTCCACGCGACTCAGTCTCCACTGATGGCGCGTTGTATGGAAAATGAGAAGAACGGTCGCTTCGTATTCTACGGTGCAATGATTGGTGAAGGCGTTATCGCGCTAATCTGGTGTGCTATCGCTCTGTCTTTCTTCGGCACGCTTGATGGCCTTGCAGAAGCAGTGAAAAACGGTGGCCCTGGTAACGTGGTATACAGCGCTTCATTCGGTCTACTGGGTGTATTCGGTGGTGTGATTGCCTTCCTTGGTGTTGTTATTCTGCCAATCACATCGGGTGACACCGCATTCCGCTCAAGCCGCCTGATTCTTGCTGAATACTTCGGTATGGAACAGAAAACACTACGTAACCGTCTTCTAATGGCTCTACCACTGTTCGTTATCGGTGGCATTCTGACTCAAGTAGACTTCGGTATTATCTGGCGCTACTTCGGTTTCGCAAACCAAACAACAGCAGTAATGATGCTTTGGACTGCGTCGGCTTACCTACTACGTCACAACAAACTGCATTGGATTACGACTATCCCAGCAGTCTTCATGACAACCGTGTGTGTCACTTTCATTTTGAACAACAGCACGCTAGGCTTCGGTCTACCAATGCAAATCTCGACAATCTCTGGCATTTTGTTCGCTCTTGCTGCAGCGGCTTACGTTATCAAAATCTCGAAAGGCAAAGGCGAAACAGATCTTGCAGATGAAAATAAACCAGACACTGTCTCAGAAACGGCGTAATGAAATCCTTCGCTTGCTAACCGATTCATTATCAATATCTGGATAACGCTAAGAGCCTGCCTATCGCAGGCTCTTTTTCTTTCTCTTTAAAGAATGAATTCACTTACAATAACAACATCATGTCTAGGTTAGGTTCGCTATGGAACTGATCATCTCCCTTTTGCAACAAATGTGTGTTTACTTAGTGCTGGCTTATATGCTGAGTAAAACGCCAATCATTCTTCCCCTACTGAGCATTTCTTCTCGCTTAAGTCACCGACTCATTTGTTATGTGCTTTTCTCTGGTTTTTGTATCCTAGGCACCTACTTCGGTTTACAGATCAACGACGCGATAGCAAACACGCGTGCAATTGGTGCCGTGATGGGAGGACTGTTTGGCGGTCCTGTTGTCGGTTTTGCGGTGGGCTTAACTGGGGGGATTCATCGTTATACTTTAGGCGGTTTTACCGACTTAGCTTGTGCGATTTCCACAACAGCAGAAGGGCTCATTGGGGGGCTACTCCACGTTTACCTCATTAAGCGTAACAAAGGGGCAATGCTGTTTAACCCGAGCGTAGTATTCAGCATTACTTTTGTTGCAGAAATCGTTCAGATGGTGCTGCTGCTTGCTGTCGCCAAACCATTCAACCAAGCCTATGAACTTGTTTCAGCGATTGCTGCCCCAATGATCATCGCTAACTCCGTTGGTGCCGCTCTGTTTATGAGTATTCTGCAAGATCGTAAAACCATTTTTGAAAAGTACTCGGCCACCTTTTCCCGCCGAGCATTAAGCATTGCCGACCGCTCAGTTGGTATTCTCAGCACCGGATTTAACAGCGAAAATGCCGATAAGATCGCCCGCATCATTTATGAAGAAACCAAAGTAGGCGCAGTCGCCATTACTGACCAAGAGAAGATTCTGGCTTTCGTTGGCATCGGCGATGATCATCATAGGCCAAATACTCCAATCTCATCGCAGAGTACGCTCGACTCAATGGAGAAGAACGACATCATCTACCTTGATGGCAGTGAGCGCCCTTACCAATGTTCATTAGCACAAGACTGTAAACTGGGCTCCGCACTGATAATCCCACTACGAGCAGGAAAAGAAGTGGTGGGCACCATTAAGCTTTACGAACCAAAACGTAAGCTGTTCTCGACG
Organism: Vibrio jasicida 090810c; assembly: GCF_002887615.1. Classification (NCBI taxonomy): domain Bacteria; kingdom Pseudomonadati; phylum Pseudomonadota; class Gammaproteobacteria; order Vibrionales; family Vibrionaceae; genus Vibrio; species Vibrio jasicida. The sequence goes on from NZ_CP025792.1 coordinate 1,700,524, forward strand.
GCAAATATGTCAATGGCAGAAGGCATTGCTCAGCTTCTTTCGAGTCAAATTCTTTATGGCGATTACCAACAGCAACAAACGTTATTAGCTCAGGCAGAAATCAAACTACTGCACGCGCAAGTGAACCCACATTTCTTGTTCAACGCGCTAAACACCATCAGTGCGATTACGCGTCGTGATCCAGATAAAGCACGAGAACTGATCCAAAACTTGTCGCACTTCTTCCGTAGTAACTTAAAACAGAACATCAATACCGTGACGCTGAAAGAAGAATTAGCACATGTGAATTCCTACTTATCGATCGAAAAAGCACGCTTTACTGATCGCCTAGAAGTTGAGATTGATATTGAACCTGAACTGCTGGATATCAAGTTACCAAGCTTTACGCTGCAACCTTTGGTCGAAAATGCAATCAAACACGGTATCTCGACTATGTTGGAAGGCGGCAAAGTAAAAATCTATAGCCAACCTCATGCACAAGGGTACCTTATTACCGTGGAAGACAATGCTGGCAGCTATGAATCACCAAAAGAGAATCATTCTGGTTTGGGGATGGAAATTGTCGATAAGCGCCTCTCTAATCAATTTGGACGTGATTCAGCGCTAAAAATTAACTATCAACAACACCAATTTACTAAAATGAGTTTTATCATTCCCTCCTCGCGATAAGCGCAATAAAAACGCATAAAAAGGTAATGTTGGATGTTAACCGCCCTCGTCATTGATGATGAACAGTTTGCTCGTGAAGAGCTGGCAGAGCTATTGGACGAAACAGGCCAAATTGAAGTAATAGGCGATGCATCAAACGCCATTATGGGCCTTAAGAAGATCAATGAGCTCAAGCCCGATGTGGTGTTCCTTGATATCCAAATGCCCCAAGTGACAGGAATAGAACTGCTTGGCATGCTCGACCCAGAAACCATGCCTTATGTTGTGTTCGTGACTGCGTATGACCAGTATGCGATTCAAGCTTTTGAGGACAATGCGTTCGACTATCTATTAAAACCGGTTGATCCATGCCGCTTAACAAAGACGGTGAAACGCTTAAATAAAGTCGTTAGCCAATCAGCTTTGACGCAACAAATCTCCAGCATTGCTCCTGATAGCCTTGATCAAATCCCATGCATTGGCCACAACCGCATTGTGATCATGGCAACCGAGACAGTTGAGTCTGCTTACAGCGATATTAGCGGTGTGCATGTGCGTTCCACCAGCCAAACAGCCAGTACACAGTTAACGTTGAAAACCTTGGAAGAAAAAACGCCACTGGTGCGTTGTCATCGCCAGTATCTGGTGAGTATCAAAGCCATCAGCGAGATTAGATTATTGGAAAACGGCCTAGCTGAAATCATCACCAAAACAGGCTTTGAGATCCCAGTGAGCCGCCGTTACTTAAAGGTGCTCAAAGAACTTCTAGGCATCAGTCACTAAGCTCAGACTCTGGCATAACTCGTGTAGAAATTCCCAATTAAAAAGGCGACCTTGTGGTCGCCTTTTTGATGTTTGACTCGTCTTAATCGACTTGCTTAATTTGTAGCTCTTTTGGCACTTCGAAGAACATGGTCTCTTCACGACCAAGCACTTCGTCTACCGCTTCTGCACCAACCAGCTCTTTGATGCGATCTAGGATTTGGTTTACCAGCTCTTCTGGTGCAGATGCGCCAGCAGTCACACCAACTTTCACTTTGCCTTCAAACCATTCAGGCATGATGTCTTCTGGGCAGTCTGTTAGGTATCCTGGCGTACCTAGCTTTTCAGCCAGTTCTTTTAAGCGCGTTGAGTTTGATGAATTCTTGGAACCTACAACAACCATCACATCTACATCAGCAGAAAGCTCACGCACGGCATCTTGACGGTTTTGCGTCGCGTAGCAGATGTCATCTTTACGAGGACCTTGGATGTCTGGGAATACGCGGCGTAGCTCTTCAATTACGTCAGCAGTTTCATCAACAGACAGTGTCGTTTGGCTCACGTAGTGCAGATCCGATGGATCTTTCACGATCGCTTTTAGCTTCTCAACATCGGCTGGCGTTTCCACAAGGTACATACCGCCTGTATCACTTGAATACTGACCCATCGTGCCTTCCACTTCTGGGTGACCAGCGTGACCGATCAGTACCACTTCCATATTGCGACGGCTTGCACGTGCCACTTCCATATGTACTTTGGTTACCAACGGACAGGTCGCATCGAATACCGTTAGGTCACGAGACTTAGCTTCTTGACGAACAGCTTGAGATACACCATGAGCGGAGAAAATCACAATGTTGTTGTCTGGCACTTCATGAAGTTCTTCAACGAAGATAGCACCACGCTGTTTTAGACCTTCAACCACAAAACGGTTATGCACCACTTCATGTCGAACATAGATAGGTGGCTGATACATCTCTAGCGCACGCTCTACGATGCTAATCGCGCGGTCAACACCAGCACAGAAACCACGTGGGTTAGCTAACAGGATTTTCATTTCATTGCTCATGGAAGTTATCTTTTATTTGGTTCGCTATTCTACTGACAAAATTTCGACTTCGAAAGTCACGTCTTGTCCCGCGAGTGGATGGTTAAAGTCCACAGTCACTGAGTCACCAGCAATCTCAGTGATAATGCCCGGGATTTCCATTCCATCAGGACCGCTAAATGCCATGATTGTGCCGACTTCCACTTCTGATTCACCCACGAACTTAGTACGGTCCATATGGTGGATATGGTCTGGGTTTGGCATGCCAAAAGCGTCCGCCGCTTTTAGTTCAATTGCCTTTTGCTCGCCTACTTGTAAGCCCAGTAGGCATTGCTCGAAGTTCTCACTCAAGCTACCGTCGCCCATAACGAACTTAGCAGGTTTGCCCATATTGTGTGTACTGTCCGCTACAGAGCCATCTTGCATTTTAATGGTGAAGTGCAGCGTTACTGCTGAATCTTGATTTATTGTTGTCACGTTACTGCTTCCTTGTTCTTGGGTTTCCTGCGCTCTATCTGATCACGTGCTGTGATTGCTTTTTATTGTACGAAGATACGCGGATTGGGCTCCAACATAATAAAAAGCGTCGTCCGAATCAACGGACGACGCTTAGGGTTATTCGATATATCGCAAAAGATTACTTGTCAGCGTCCTTTTTGCGAAAGCCATCAAGAATGATCATTGCCGCACCAATACAGATAGTTGTATCTGCAAGGTTGAATGCTGGCCAGTGATAGTTACCCCAGAAGAAGTCTAGGTAATCAACAACAAAGCCATGAACAACACGGTCAAACACGTTGCCCACTGCACCACCAATAATCAGTGCGTAAGCGATGTTGTTCCATTTTTCCTTTGCTGGAAGCTTGCTCATCCAGTAGGTCAAAAGACCTGTCACAACAAACGCGATACCTGTGAACAACCAGCGCTGCCAACCCGCTTGATCGCTCAAGAAGCTGAATGCTGCACCGTAGTTATGAACATAAAGTAGGTTGAAGAATGGCAGCACCTCAATTCGGTTTGCCCATCCATAGCCCATGTTGTCCATCACCACCAATTTGATGCCAATATCTGCAATAAATACCAGAATTGCTAACCACAGCCAGCGAACTCCAGATTGCTTTAACGTCAGTGCTTTTTCACTCATTACTTTACCTACAAACAGCCCCAGTAAATACTGGGGCTGTTAATTTTAAAAAAAGTTCAGTCGTTCTAGGCAATTACGCGAATTTACGTACTTCACCTTCGCCGTCTACGTTCGACACACAACGACCACAGATCTTCTCGTGACCTTCGATTGTGCCTACGTCTGGCGTGTGATGCCAACAACGGTCACACTTCTCGCCTTCAGCTGCTGCTACTTCAACAAACAAGCCTTCGATATCCGTCGTTTGTGCTGCATCAGTCTTCTCACTTAGTGGCTTAACTTTCGCAGCAGATGTTAGTAGAACAAAACGCAGTTCATCTTCAAGTTTGTTGATCTTCGCCGCTAGTGCGTCATCAGCAAATAGAGTCACTTCAGCTTGTAGTGCACCACCAATGGTTTTCTCTTTACGCGCATCTTCTAGAAGTTTGTTTACTGCACCACGAACCGCTTGGAGCTCAGTCCAGAATTCGTTGTTCAGCTCTTCACCTTCAGCAAGACCGAATAGACCATCGAACCACTCACCAGTGAATACGAACTTGTCGCGTTGACCTGGCATTTCGTTCCAGATTTCATCTGCAGTGAACGACATGATTGGCGCCATCCAACGAACTAGCGCTTCTACGATGTAGTAAAGTGCAGTCTGACAGCTACGTTGAGCGTTGCCGCCACGTTTTGCTGTGTACTGACGGTCTTTAATAACGTCTAGGTAGAAAGAGCCCATTTCGATTGAACAGAATTGCATTAGACGCTGAGTCACACCGTGTGTGTTGTACTCTTCGTATGCTTTAACAATCTCTTCTTGTGCTGCTAGTGCACGGCCAACGGCCCATCGATCTAATGCAACCATCTCTTCAACAGGAACGATGTCTGTTTCAGGGTTGAAGCCGCTTAGGTTAGCAAGGAAGAAACGCGCAGTGTTACGGATACGACGGTACGCATCTGCGCTGCGTTTTAGGATTTCATCAGAAACCGCAACTTCACCAGTGTAGTCTGTTGAAGCAACCCATAGACGAAGAATGTCAGCACCTAGCTTGTTAGTTACGTCTTTTGGCAATACCACGTTACCAATAGATTTCGACATTTTGTGGCCTTTACCGTCCACCACGAAACCGTGTGTCAGTACTTGCTTATATGGCGCTTCGTCTTTCATCGCGATAGATGAAATAAGCGAAGACTGGAACCAACCGCGGTGTTGGTCAGAGCCTTCTAGGTATAGGTCTGCAGTGTTGCCGTTGTACTCTTCACGAGCATCAACAACAGAGTAGTGTGTTACACCCGAATCGAACCATACGTCTAGCGTATCTAGCACTTTTTCGTATTGGTCAGCGTCAGCACCTAGTAGTTCAGCTGCATCTACATCCCACCATGCTTGGATGCCTTTCTCTTCAACCAGCTTAGCGACTTTCTCGATCAGCTCTAGCGTGTTTGGATGAAGTTCTGCTGTTTCTTTATGAACAAACAGAGCAATTGGCACACCCCAAGTACGTTGACGAGAGATACACCATTCAGGGCGACCTTCGATCATACCCTCGATGCGGCTTTGACCCCATTCAGGCATCCACTCTACGTTCTTGATAGACTCTAGTGCTTTAGCACGTAGGCCAGCTTGGTCCATAGAAACGAACCATTGAGGCGTAGCACGGAAGATGATTGGAGTCTTATGACGCCAACAGTGTGGGTAGCTGTGCTCGTAAGCGTGGTGGTGTAGTAGTGCACCTTTTTCTTTCAGTACTTCTACTACTGCATCGTTCGCTTTAAATACGTGTTGACCAGCAAATAGCTCAGTATCTGGTAGGTAAACACCGTTTGAACCAACTGGGTTTGCTACTTCTAAGTTGTACTTGTTACCAACCGCGAAGTCTTCTTGACCGTGTCCTGGTGCAGTGTGAACAACACCAGTACCTGAATCAGTCGTAACGTGATCACCAAGGATCGCTGGTACAGTAAAATCGTAGAATGGGTGTTGGAATTGAGAAAGCTCAAGATCCGCACCTTTAGCAAAGCCAAGGTTGTGGAAGTGCTCGATACCCGCACGATCCATTACGTCTTTCGCCAGCTCAGCAGCAACGATGATACGCTCAGCGTTGTCGCCTTCTGTTTGGATAAGCACGTACTCTAGATCGTCACGTAGACATACTGCGCGGTTTGCTGGCAGTGTCCAAGGTGTTGTTGTCCAGATAACAATAGACACGTCACCGTGACCTTCATGACCTTCTGTCAATTCAAACTTAGACAATAGTGCCGCTTCGTCAGTCGCTTTAAAACGAACGTCGATAGATGGCGATACTTTATCTTTGTACTCAACTTCTGCTTCAGCCAGTGCTGAACCACAGTCTGTACACCAGTGAACTGGTTTAAAACCTTTCAGTAGGTGACCTTTGCTTGCGATCTTACCAAGAGCACGGATGATGTTCGCTTCAGTTGCGAAGTCCATAGTGCGATATGGCTTGTCCCATTCACCCATGATGCCAAGACGCTTGAAGCTCTCTTTCTGACCTTCAACCTGACCTGCAGCGTACTCACGACATTTCTCGCGGAACTCAGCTGCTGTCACTTTTTGACCTGGTTTGCCAACTTTCTTCTCTACCATCAACTCGATTGGTAGACCGTGACAATCCCAGCCTGGAATGTATGGTGCGTCAAAACCTGAAAGTGTTTTGGATTTAATAATAATGTCTTTAAGAATCTTGTTTAGTGCGTGACCAAGGTGAATGTCACCATTCGCGTAAGGAGGGCCATCGTGCAATACGAATGACTTTTTGCCTTTCTTCGCTTTACGGATTTCACCGTAAAGATCTTCTTTGTACCAACGCTTAAGCATTTCTGGCTCACGATTGGCCAGGTTACCGCGCATTGGAAACCCTGTTTCAGGTAAGTTCAGGGTATCTTTATACTCACTCATCGATTCTTAATTCCGTTATATTGGGCGAAAATTAGACATTATGTTGCACGGTGGAATAAACCGCTCAACGCTTAAGCTGACGCAGCCACACCCTTGCTGCTTCAGCATCCAATACGATTTGTTGTTTAAGTGCTTCAAACGACTCAAACTTTTGCTCATCTCTTAGTTTATGCAAAAGTTTCACTTCTAGCTGTTTACCATATAAATCAGCGTGAAAGTCGAATAAGTGTACTTCTAACTGCTGACGAACACCATTAACCGTCGGTCGTTGACCAATGTTAGCGACGCCACCAATCGGCTTATCTCCTAAGCCAAGCGCTTGAACAACATAGACTCCGGAAACCGGAGAAACACAGCGCTTCAAAGGAATATTTGCCGTAGGGAACCCGATGGTTCTACCTAGTTTTCTTCCATGTGAAACACGACCGCTGATGCTGTAATCTCTTCCCAGCATCTCATGTGCGGACTGCAAATCATCACGAGCCAATGCATCTCGAATTGCTGTACTGCTGACTCGTAACTGCTGTAAACAAAAGCTTTGAGTACTTACGACTTTAAAGCCGTACTTTTCCCCCGCTTCTTGTAGCATTGCAAAGTTACCTGTTCGACCTTTGCCAAAACAGAAATCATCACCAATGACAAGAAACTTAACACCCAATCGAGTAACCAACAAGTCACGGATAAACTCCTCCGCCGTTAGGTCGGAAAAATGACGATTGAAGTTAACGCAAAGTAAGCGATCAATATCCAGCTTACTCAGCTGGACAAATTTGTCTCGCAGTCGCGTTAACCTTGCTGGTGCCTTATCTCGAGCGAACAGCTCCATAGGCTGAGGTTCAAAGGTCATCACAACCGAAGGTAACAAAAGTTTCTTCGCTTGTTCAGACACTTGTTGCAATACTTGTTGATGGCCTCTATGTACGCCATCGAAATTGCCAATAGTCAGCACGCAGCCTTGATGGCGCGACTTGATATTGTGAATGCCTCTAATCAGTTCCATTGGATACTGCTTTATGCCTCTGTTTTTACTTTGCACTGTGTGAAACTGACGGATTATATACCAATCAACCTTATTCTGTCCCAGCTTTTAGGTCTTTTAAACGAACACCGAGTAAAAACACCACAGCAAGGTAAACCGCGGCACCTAAACCAATCAACATCGCTAGCACACCACTACGGTGAGCAAAGCTCCAATCCAACCACACCGACATGTCTTCGAGCTGCCATAGAATTGCCGCAACCATTGCGCCACCAGCCACCATCAAGCGAACAATAAAAAAGACCGTTCGCTTGGTGACTTGGTACACCCCAGCAATATGTAAACCACGATACAACAATGCCATGTTTACAAACGCAGAGAGTGCAGTGGCAATCGCAAGGCCAACATAACCGTAGAAATAAGCAAAAATTGCATTGAAGACCATATTGGTCACCATAGCAATAATGCCGTATTTTACAGGCGTTTTGGTGTCTTGACGCGAGTAGTAGCCCGGAGCGAGCACTTTAATTAACATAAAGTTAAGCAAGCCCGAGGCGTATGCTAATAAAGAGAGAGAAGCCTGATGTACATCTTGCGGGGAAAACTCTCCTCGCATAAACAACACCATCAACATAGGCTTTGCTAATGCCATCAACCCAAGCATGGCAGGAATACCCAGTAAGGTCACCATGCGCACGCCCCAATCCATGGTATGAGCAAAACCTTCACTGTGAGCATCTACGTGTTTACGTGACAATGCAGGGAGAATCACCGTCGCAATCGCGATACCAAACAAACCTAACGGGAATTCAAGTAAGCGATCTGAATAGTACAACCAACTGATCGAACCGGTTTGCAGAAAACTGGCAATAAAAGTATCAAACAATAAGTTGATTTGGCTTACCGACACACCAAATAAGGCAGGAATCATCAAGGTACGGATCTTCACCACACCCGGATCGCGCCAACCCCATTTAGGCTTAACCATTACTCCCGCTTTAATAAGGAAGGGAATCTGGAATAGAAACTGAACAAGGCCACCTAGTAATACGCCAATCGCAAGACCGATTTCTGGTTGCGACATCTGAGGCGAGATAAACCACGCCGCCAAAATGATCATCACATTGAGGAAGACAGGCGTAAAAGAAGAGACGGCAAACTTACCTAAGGTATTAAGGATCGCACCAGAAAGCGCAACAAAAGTAATGAACCATAAATAAGGAAAGGTTATCTTGAGCATGACACTGGCAAGTTCGAACTTCTCAGCGGCCGGGCCGCCATACATCCAGTCTAGGAACCAACCAAAACCAAACAGCGCCGTCACTACACCAGAGCCTAAAACCCCTAGAATGGTAACAATAGAGACAATCACGCCCAGCGTACCAGCCGCACGAGCAATCAACTCACGAGTTTTATCCATATCCCCTTGAGCGTGACTTTCGGTTAGTACTGGCACAAAGGCCTGAGAAAATGCGCCTTCTGCGAACAAACGGCGTAAGAAATTAGGAATTTTATTGGCAAAGAAGAAGACGTCGGCACTCGCTCCTGCCCCCATCAAGTTTGCTACTACCACATCACGAACTAAACCTAGGACGCGCGAAATTAATGTCATGGCACTGACGATCATGCCAGACTTGAGCAGTCGTTTACTCACTGTAACCTCGGAATATCACCAAAAGATAGCCAACCCTATTCCTCTAAGCCTTTGAAAGCTACAAATGGGCGTTAAAAATATATCCGTTTATTGTCAGATCTAGGCGGATAATTATTAGCAATGGTCTAAAAATGCTGTTAGAATCCCCGCCATCTTAACCGCGATAACCTTTCTTACCAAAATTTGTTTTGGCTTCGATTGGTTTTTGCACAAATCATTTGACATTTAGGCGCAAATGAGGGATAGTCCTCGCCCTTAAATTGTCACAGAAATAAGTTTTTGGGAGTTAGACCCTTGGCAAATAGTAAATCTGCTAAGAAGCGCGCTATCCAAGCTGAGAAACGTCGTCAGCACAATGCTAGCCGTCGCTCAATGATGCGTACTTACATGAAGAAAACTGTTGCTGCTATCGAAGCAGGCGACAAAGAAGCTGCAACTGCTGCATTCGCTGCAGTTACACCTATCCTAGACCGTATGGCGACTAAAGGCCTTGTTCATAAGAACAAAGCAGCACGTCATAAGTCTCGTTTCGCTGCGCAAATCAAAGCTCTTTAATAGAAACTTGATTTTACAGTGAAGAAAAAACCGGCTACTGCCGGTTTTTTTATATCTAAATTCCGTGTAACTCATCGAATTTTAGACAATAAAAAAGCTGGCGATGCCAGCTTTTCTTATATGTGACCTGTCATCACATGGCCTCTGCACAGTAAAGGCCATGAAGCGTTTGGATTAATTCCTTCACTTCATCACTCTTTAACGTGTAGTATACCGTTTGTGCTTCTTTTCTCGTAGCCACCAGTTCGTCGCGACGAAGCCAAGCTAAATGTTGAGACAGTGCCGATTGGCTCAACTCTAGTTTTGCGCAAAGTTCCCCGACCGATAGTTCTTGATTATGCAGCATGCAAAGGATTTGTAGGCGTCTCTCGTTTGCCATTGCTTTAAGCAACACGACAGCTTTGGCGGAGTTTTTCTCCATTTCTTGTAGATTCATGTGCTGGACCTCTAGCTACAACTTACTTTCCCCAACCCTGGCCAGTTTGTTGTGTTACAAAGATTTTATAATTTAGAGTTATAGTTTTGTCGATAGTAATCTATTTATTTGCGCAACGAAACGTGTTCATTCAAACATTTGGCTAAAATCTGCATCACAAACGTTCTTAACTGCTGGATGTTGTATCATTCGTTCAGCAAAAATAACGTAATACTCTTCTTTAAGGTCGTCTACGTGGCCGATCAGTTGTAAATTGCGGTCATCTTCAATCTCCGACATATAAACGGTCGGAGCTAAAAAAATCACATCATCACGATAACGAGCAAATGCCTTCATTAAGGCAACATCATCAAACTCGCCCAGCACATCTGGCTGTAATCCTTGTCTATCAAACCACTGCAATACTTTACGTCCCATTGCCGTTCTACTGGCCGGGATAAGTAATTTTTTATTCTCTAAAACTTCAGGAAATTTCACATCTGGTATTTCAGACGAAGCAAAAAAGCTCATGCTACTCTCACCTAACTTCTTGCTGTAAAGGCCCGGACTTTGTGTTGAGTCCACCGGACAATCAGAAAGGATCATATCAAGTTTATGCTGGGATAAACGCTCCAAAAGCAGTTCGTGAGTCGATTCGTAGCAGCGTAAGTGAATGCTGTTATCTTCAGGAACCGTCGTCATTAATACTTTGCTGACGAGTCGCTTAGATAGTGCATCGGCAACGCCAACTTCGAAAAGAATATTAGAGTGCTGGCTGTAGTTAACGATATCGAGCATTTCGTAGCTCAAACCAAACATACGGTCGGCGTACTTAAATACCAACTGTCCTAGTTCTGTTGGTTCTACCGTGCGCCCATTACGCTTGGTCAACTTCCCCTTCATGCGGTCTTCAAGTGCTTTGATCTGCCCAGTTACAGTTTGTGGTGTTAGAAATAAAGCATCAGCAGCTTTAGTTACAGAACCTTGTTTGCACACCATCCAGAAGTAATAAAGGTGGTTGTAATTTAGATGTGACATCATCAATCCCTATAAAGAAGATGACACTTTTTATATCAAATGTGACAAGGACAGACAAGAAGCTCGGCAAAACCTACAATAAATAAGAAAAAGATAAGTTTTACCGAAAATAACGAATTCACACTGTCATAAAACTTGAAGTAAAACGCACTTTTTTAATCTCATCAAGATAAGTGGCAGCGAACCAATAACACAGAAAATTACATAAATTTCAATCAATTACAATGCTGTGAATTTTTCTTCACAGGCAACTATTAAAAAGAATAATAAAAATTCTCCATAGAAACCGAACTGTAATATTACTGAAATATTTAATCTCTAACATCGCCCTCAGTTTCAACAACAGACCAAATAAACGAACTGAAAGGTCCACGGAGAAAATTATGATGAACCAAGCTACTTCAACAGCAGCACCAATCTCGAGCACGACTCGCTGGTTACGCTGGGCTAACTTGGCATTCATGTTATATCTGCTTCTTCTAGCAGTATCTATGGTTGGTAGCGGCTTCAAATGGGCGACTGGCGATCAAGCTAAAGTACTCTTTGAATTTGCGTCTCACCCAGTCGCAGGTCTAATGATCGGTTTGGTGGCTACGGCCCTAATCCAATCTTCAAGTACCGTAACTTCTATTATTGTAGGTTTGGTTGCAGGTGGTTTACCTGTAGAAACCGCTATTCCTATGGTAATGGGTGCTAACATCGGTACTACCGTAACGAATACTCTTGTTTCACTTGGCCACGTACGTTGTAAAGAAGAATTTAAACGTGCATTCGCAAGTGCAACAATCCACGATTTCTTTAACTTACTTGCAGTACTGATCTTCCTACCATTGGAAATGATGTTCGGCATTCTAGAAAAGATTTCACACTGGTTAGTATCGCCTCTACTAAAAACTGGCGATATGAGCATGGGTGGTTTTGACTTCATCAAACCAATCACTAAACCTGTAGTAAGCGCGATTAAAGAGCCTCTATCTACATTTGGTGACACCATGGGTGGTGTAGCACTAATCGCTCTAGGTATCGGTACTATCTTCGTCGCTATCACTGTTATGGGTAAGCTAATGAAGAGCCTGATGGTTGGTCGTGCTCGTGACATCCTTAAGAACGCAATCGGTCGTGGTCCTATCCACGGTATCGTATCGGGCTCTGTAGTAACGGTTCTTGTTCAGTCTTCTTCTACGACAACAAGTCTAATGGTTCCACTAGTAGGCTCAGGTGTTCTAAAAGTACGTGATATCTACCCGTTCACTCTAGGTGCTAATATCGGTACATGTATCACGGCTCTACTAGCAGCAACAGCAGTATCTGGTGAGTTCGCGGTATTCGCACTACAGATTGCATTAGTACACCTAACGTTCAACATTCTGGCGACACTGTTCATCTTCGGTATCCCGTTCCTACGTGAGATTCCAGTAAAATGTGCAGAAGTGATTTCAGAAATGGCTATTAAGAACAAAGCGGTTGTAGCAGGTTACCTACTAGCAGTATTCATCGTGCTACCAGGCTCTATCCTTGCTCTGACAGCATAATAATAAGATTACCATCGCTTATGTTAGGCTCCACTTCGGTGGGGCCTTTTTTCGTTTTAGAGAAGTAAAAATGGGTTCGCCCTAGGAACGCTAAGCTTCGAGAGGGATAAGGCTCGATGATATCCACCTAAGACATCAAGTCCTGCCAAAATTCTTTTCTAGTCCCCCACTCTCGATACCTACAGCGGAGCGCTCTCATTTCTTGATCACGCAGTAAACTATGGTAAAAGAGATTCCCGACGACCGTTTGATTTCAGAGTGAGTGAACATCATCTTCAAGAGCGAGGCTCGAGTGAGTTGGAGGATCTTTTATCCCCTCTCACATTTTGAAGCGTAGCGTTCTGTAGGGCGAAGCCTGTCCGCCACCCTTCGGATATAAAAAAGCCGCCCATAAAGGCGGCTTAGAAACTCAATATACTCGTTAAACTGAGAACGGGTACTGAATTGGATCGTGGTGCTCGTAACCTTCTACCCAGAAGTCATCTAGAGTTACCCATGTTTCCAAATCTTCTAGAGATTTGATTTCTGGATTGATGTGGAAGGTTGCAGCTTTCAGAGGTTCACGCTTCAACTGGATGTCACGCATTGGCGCAAGCTGATCTTCGTAGATGTGTGCATTAACAATCTTATGATAAGCCTGACCAGGTTTCTTACCTGTAATTTGCGCCATGATTGCCAAGAACACATACACTTGAACCATATTGAAGTTCAGACCCAGCGGAACATCACAAGAGCGCTGCGTGCTGTTTAGGTACAGCGTGTCACCTAACAGTGAGAAGTGGTGGCTGTACATACATGGGCGCAAACACCCCATATGGAACTCACCAGGGTTGTAGAAGTTTAGGATTTCACCACGGTCATCAACACCGCGCGTTAAATCATCCACAATCTTACGCAGCTGGTCAATATGACCGCCATCTGGCTTCGCCCATGAACGACCTTGAACGCCGTATACACGTCCCATGTCATCTTCACCCTTACGGAATGGGTTGTTCAGCCATGCTTCATTTAGGTTTGCGTTCGCATCCCATGTTTTCGTACCTAACTTACGGAAGTCTTCAGCGTTGTCGTAGCCACGGATATAACCAAGTAGCTCAGCAACTGCCGCTTTCCAAAAGCTCTTACGTGTCGTTACTAATGGGAATTGGTTGTTGGCAACATCGTAGGTCAAGTCTGCGTTGATCACCGTTAGGCAGCGTTTGCCTGTGCGTTCGTTTTCAACCCAAGTGCCTTGGTCAACGATACGCTGACACAAATCTAAATACTGTTTCACACCAATTCCTTACTTCGTTTCTGCTTGGACTTTGTCTTGGTAAAGACCACGTTTGTACGCCCAAACCATCATAAGCACACCTAGAATGATCATTGGTGAAGATAGGATTTGCCCCATCGAAATATAGCCACCAAATAAACCAAGCTGTGCATCCGGTTCACGGACAAACTCAACTAGGAAACGGAATGTACCATATCCAGCTAAAAATAGCCCTGATACCGCCCCCAAAGGACGAGGCTTTTTAATAAACCAGTTCAAGATTAAGAACAGTACGATACCCTCTAGGAACATCTCATAAAGCTGAGATGGATGACGTGGGAGTGGTCCACCATTCGGGAAGATAATCGCCCATGGTACGTCTGTCACGCGGCCCCAAAGCTCACTGTTCATAAAGTTACCCATACGGCCCATACCAAGGCCAAATGGCACAAGCGGTGCCACAAAGTCTGCCACGCCAAAGAAAGTTCGACCATTCTTGTGCGCGTACCAGAACATGGCAGTAATCACGCCCATTAAACCACCGTGGAACGACATGCCGCCGGTCCAAACTTTAAATAGGTACAAAGGGTCCGCTAAGAATAAATCGAAGTTGTAGAAAATCACGTAGCCAACACGACCACCAATCACTACCCCAAGGAAACCCGCAAACAACAAGTCAGAAACTTGCTCACGTGTCCAACCACTACCCGGCTTATCTGCGCGGCGGTTTGCCAGCCAAAGTGCGAACATGAAGCCGACAAGGTACATCAAACCGTACCAACGAACAGAAACAGGACCAATAGAGACTAAAACCGGATCAATATTGGGAAATTCAAAGTATCCCTGAGACATAACTCATTCTCTTCTTATTACTAATAAAACAGGTGGACTTTACAGCAGCATGGTCGCTGCAACAAACATCAAGAATACGGCAAATATTTTCTTCAATACCGCAGTTGGAAGGGTAGAAGCCAGTTTTGCGCCAACTTTAGTCGTGAGCATCGACGTCATGGCGATTGCTAACAAAGCTGGAAGGTACACATAACCTACACTGTAGTCAGGTAATCCTTCTACTTTGTAGCCATGTAAGATGAATCCAATCATGCCTGAGATGGCGATCACGCAGCCGCACACCGAAGAGGAGCCAACCGCTTTACGCATTTCAATACCATGTTTGTTCAAGAAAGGGACCGACAGTGAGCCACCGCCAATACCTGCAAGACTTGATACCACACCAATTCCCGTTCCGTACATCATAGTGACCGGACTACTCGGCATGGGCTTCTCGCTTTTCGTTTTAATTGAACGAAACATCTGCACCGCTAGACACAACACAATCACACCAAAGACTTTCGGTAAATAGTGTGTAGGGATCCATTCGGCGATATTGGCACCAACAAAACCACCGATAACCACACCAGGCATCAGCCATTTCACGACGAACATATCGACGTTACCCAGTTTAAGGTGATTCATCGCCGACGAACCGGAGGTCACGATGATACTCGCCAAGGAAGTAGCAAGTGCCATGTGCATACTCATTTCAGGAGAAATGCCAGCTAAAGGAAGAAGATACAGTAATGCCGGTACAACTATTAGCCCGCCTCCGATGCCTAAGAGTCCTGCCATCACGCCAACGAAAGCGCCTAGCGCGAGCAATAATATAAATAAAGAGATGGTCACAATTACCTACTTCTTACCTGCACGAATAAAGCCGGCAAAACCTTGTTGAATAAAGAAATCATGCATCATTTGATGGATTTCTTGCCCATAAGAGCATGACATGGCTTTTTCGACGAGTTTTTCTAATTCTTTTTGCTGGCTATGGCGAATCAAATACTTCACCTTAGCCACGTTAGAGGTGTTCATACTCAAACTGTCGTAACCTAAGCCCAACAGTAAAAGGGCACCAAATGGGTCGCCTGCGAGCTCACCACAGATACAGACCGGAACCTGATATTGATGGCAAACATCATGAATTTGCTTCAACGCCAACAGTACTGCCGGATGCATGGATTCATAGACATCCGCAACACGAGAATTGTTCCGATCAACCGCCAACAAATATTGAGTTAAATCGTTAGTACCAACAGAAACGAAGTCAACACGATGGGCTATCGCAGGCAATAAGTACACCATTGATGGCACTTCAATCATTACCCCAACCTTCGGCGCTTGAATGCGGTCATCCAATAACACGACTTCGCTGTAAGCTTGGTTAATCAGCGTAATAGCATCATCCAGCTCTTTAATACCAGAAACCATCGGTAGTAAGATGCTTAGATTACCACTTTCCGCACTCGCCCTAAGCATCGCACGCAACTGGATCAAAAAGATATCAGGGTGATCCAACGTAAAACGAATACCTCGCCAACCCAAAAACGGATTATCTTCTTCAATCGGAAGATACGGTAACGGTTTATCACCACCGATATCCAGCGTACGCATTACGACTCGTTGATTTGGATAGCTATTGAGGATTGCTTGATACTGATGATACTGCTCATCTTCCGATGGAAAGTGATGCTTAAGTAAAAAAGCGATTTCAGTACGGTACAAACCCACGCCATCCACACCAGAGTTGATGGCGATATTGCTATCCGCACTCAAGCCCGCGTTGAGCATGACTTCAATCGGATGGTCATCTTGTGTGATCGCAGGTAGTGCAAGATCTTTGTTCACCATTGCGAACAATTCAGATTCTTCACTCACTAAGCTGCGATATTCACGCAGCAATTGACGGTTCGGTTCTAAATAGATCTCGCCAGTGTAGCCATCGACAATGCCCTTCTTGCCGTTTACCGCGCGAGTATTAATGTTTGCGCCCATAATGGCAGGAACACCCAGCGCACGAGATAGAATCGCAGCATGGGAGTTCGCCGCACCTTCCAGCGAAACAACGGCAAGTAAGTGCTGTTTTGGTATTGAAGCAAGTAGCGTCGCCGTGAGTTCATTGGCAACTAAAATCACTGGGCGATCAATCGAGGCATGCTCTTGCTCACTATTATGTAAAAAGTAAAGCAAGCGTTGCCCAAGCTCGCGAATGTCTTGAGCACGTTCACGTAGATAAACGTCTGACATACGCGCGAAGCGGTTTGAGTAGGTTTCGACGACTTGTCGCAATGCCCAATCCGCACGGTCACCTTTCTCGATCTGCTTCTTAAGATCACCACGCAACATTGGATCATTGAGTAAGTGGGTAAAGAGGTCAAAAATAGCTAACGCGTCTTTATTGATTTCGCTGTCAAACTTCTTACGCATACGGCGAAAATCATTCAACGCTCTTTCCACAGCAACCGCCAAAAGTTCATGTTCCCTTTCTTTATCTAAGGCAGAGGCAGGGAAAACATCACTTAAATTAGGTTGAGTATTATCAAACCAGAACTCGCCGATAGCGACACCAGTCGAAGCTGGAAGCCCCTTGATAACAGTAGGCTTGGAGGCGAGTTGCCAGTGACCTAAGTTTTGCGCATGCGCAATCAACACAGCAAGCTGCGCAGATAAGGTCACAAGGAAAGACTCTTCCATCTCACTAAACAAGCGTGGGGTTTTCTGCTGGATAACCAGAACACCGAGCACTTGTTTACGATGAATGATCGGCGTACCTAGAAAGGAGTGGTAAACCTGCTCACCGAGTTGAGGGAAGAATTTAAAATCAGGATGGGTTGAAGCCTCAGCTAAGTTTAGGGGTTCCGCACTGCGTTTGACTAAACCGACCAAGCCTTCGTTGAAGTTGATATGAATACTATCGCCTTCAAAAATAAGGCCTTGAGTTGCCATTAACTCAAGGCGCTGCATTTCATCATTAGCTAGATAAATAGTACAACACTCAGTGCATAGGGCTGCGCAAGTCTCTTTAACCAATATATCCAGTGCCAGATGCACATCATCGACTCTGGAGACTTTCTCAACTATTTCCCTTAGCTGACTGAGCATGTTGATCCTCTATCTACGTTGCTTTTTTCTTTTCCCTTTCGTCTTACGCTCTCGAAAAGGCATGGCTAAAGATGCAAACTCTTTCATCGCACGACGATAAACGTCTCGCTTGAAAGAAACAACTTGCCTAACTGGATACCAGTAGCTTACCCAGCGCCAACCATCAAATTCAGGGGATTTCCCACGCTGCATATTGATGCGGGATTCATCGCATTCTAATCGCAGCAGAAACCATTTCTGTTTTTGGCCGATACAAACAGGCTTGGAGTCCCAACGCACCAATCGCTTTGGTAGCTTATATCTTAACCAATGACGACTTGTTGCGATGATCTTAACGTCTTTTTTCGTCAGACCGACTTCTTCATATAACTCCCTGAACATGGCTTGTTCAGGTGTTTCACCTTCGTCAATCCCACCTTGTGGAAATTGCCATGAGTGTTGCCCGTATCGTTTAGCCCAGAAGACCTGACCATGGTTATTACAGATCACAATACCAACATTAAGTCGGTAACCATCGCCATCTATCACCGGCTAACCTCTATGAATAATTTTTTATTACCGTGATTTTTCCACATATCCCCATTACTAGCAAACTTACTGATGTGATATGAGCAAGATTTATTACCTTTTGGCCTTTTTTGGATATCTTTTAGACAGACATTATTTTATCAACACAAGATTGAGACATAGCCCACATTTATTCACCTTTTCTGTGAATAACTTTGTGAAGAAATCATTATCAATAAAGATTTTTGTTCAAAACCATTACAAGCAATATTTTCCAACCACAAATAAAATAAACATAAGATATTGATTATAAAAACATAAAGCCCAAAAATGGCGATTTGACGATCTTTATTTTCCTGATGATCTTTTCACCAAATACAGATCGGTCAAAGATCGCTCAATCGGTTATTTATCCACATTGAACAGGTAGGACTTCATGACATCTCAATAAAATCAAGTCTCAATCCATCTTTAAACCCCTGTTTATTCATCCAGCCTACATGTGGATCCTATTGGTGGCTTTCTAATCTGTGGATAAGTTATGAATTGATCATTCTTAATCCAGCTCGGTGAAATCTTGGACAGTCGATTTTGATGAAATTTGGTAGACTAACGTTTTCCCTCATCACATTGCCGTTATGAAACCAGAACCACAATCCGAAGCTGAACTGATGGAGCGCGCACATGATATTGCGGGCTTAAGCTTTACAGAACTTGCCGAAGAGGCAGGAATGGCTGTTCCTGAAAACTTAAAACGCGATAAAGGCTGGGTTGGGCAATTACTGGAATGGCATTTAGGTGCGCCAGCAGGAAGCAAACCGCAACAAGACTTTGCCAAGCTTGGGATCGAACTAAAAAGCATTCCGATCAGTTATTCAGGTCGACCACTAGAGACAACGTTTGTCTCTGTCGCTCCATTGACTGGGGTTCAGGGACTCACGTGGGAAACCAGTCACGTTCGCAACAAGCTGTCACGAGTACTGTGGGTACCTGTAGAGGGCGAGCGCGAGATTCCTTTGGCAGATCGAAGAGTTGGTAGCCCATTGATATGGTCACCCGATCAAGAAGAAGAGTTAATACTAAAAAATGATTGGGAAGAACTGATGGAATTGATCGTGTTGGGTAAGTTTGATCAAATTTCCGCCAGGCATGGAGAAGCGCTTCACTTGCGACCTAAAGCAGCAAACGCAAAAGCACTAACTGAAGCTTACAGCTCAAATGGTAAACCGATAAAAACCCTGCCCCGTGGTTTCTACCTTAGGACACAATTCACCGAACAGATATTATTGAAGCACTACATCAACGCCCAATCAGAATGATCAGTGTGTCACGAGTGACAACTCAATATCACAGTACGAGGCTGTACCTTCACTGCCAAACTCATCGTAAGCATTGTGCAGCCTCAAATAAGCTTTATCTATCCCCAACCTCAGCAGTTCTTCTTTCACCAGATCCAATGAGCCGAAATGAATCGGATCTTCACCGTCTTTGATCGGTTCAAGTTGGTGTTTGTACTCCACTGCTAATAGGTAATCAGAGACATCAGAACAACCAATCACAAAGACCTTAGGCGTTTTATAGGAGTCTTTGTGATAGCCATGCAACCACATGTCGAGTTGATGCTTCTGCATATTGCACCTCCTTTACAAGATCCTTTAAGTCTAGTTACCGTATTGATAACTTTCGAGTTAACTACATAACGAAACTTAAATCATTTGCGACAGCAACTAAAAATCCCCTATATTGGAATGACTTATTCAGTCGGTAACTCTTCAAGGATGTGAAATGCAATATACAAAACTACCGCACTCATCACTCGAGATCAGTAAGATCTGCCTTGGCACTATGACGTTTGGTGAGCAAAATACCGAACAAGAAGCTTTTCAACAGCTCGACTTTGCCCTCGATCATGGGGTGAACTTCATCGATACTGCCGAGATGTATCCCGTACCACCGAAAGCAGAGACACAAGGACTCACCGAGCAGTACATTGGCAATTGGTTAGCGAAAAGTGGTAAACGTGAGAAAGTGGTTTTAGCAACTAAAGTAGCTGGTCCGCGCAACGTCCCATACATTCGTGAAAACATGAGCCTTAACCGTCGCCATATTCACACTGCGATCGACGATAGCTTAAAACGCCTGCAAACCGATTATGTCGATCTATACCAATTGCATTGGCCACAGCGTCAGACCAACTGCTTTGGTCAACTCAACTATCCTTACCCAGACAAACAAGAAGAAGTCACACTGATCGAGACCCTTGAAGCTCTAACGGAGTTAGTCAACGCAGGTAAAGTGCGTTACATCGGTGTCTCAAACGAAACGCCATGGGGCGTGATGTCACTGCTGCGTTTGGCAGAAAAGCATGACTTACCAAGAATCGTTTCAATCCAAAATCCATATAACTTACTTAATCGCAGTTTCGAAGTTGGTTTGTCTGAAATCAGCCACTACGAAGGCGTTCAGCTGCTGGCTTATTCACCACTAGCATTTGGTTGTTTGAGCGGTAAATACCTCAACGGAGCAAAACCAGAAGGTGCGCGTTGCACGGTTTGGGAACGCTTCGCTCGCTACTTCACACCACAAGGTGTTAAAGCGACAGAAGCATACGTCAACCTAGCGAGAGACCATGGATTAGATCCTGCGCAAATGGCGCTTGCCTTCGTCAATCAGCGCCCGTTTGTGGGTTCAAATATCATTGGCGCTACTAACCTAGAACAGCTTAAATCCAATATCGACAGTATCGATGTTCACCTAAGTGAAGCGTTGCTAAATGATATCCAAGCGATTGGTACGACTTACTCGAACCCATGCCCATAGTATTTCACTTCCCAATAGACTAAAAACAAAGAGGCTGACCACAATGGTCAGCCTCTTTGCATTGGCGAATTAAACCCAAGTTGAACCGAATAGATATGATTGAGAGCTCCACTTGGGTTATTGATTACGTTGGTATTCGCGCAGTTAAAACACGACGTAGATGACGAACTCGGCGTTCAACTTTGACAGCATCAGGCACACTGACATGGTTTGAACGACCTTCTTTATCTAAGCCAATGTCTTTTAACAAGTGCTCATTTGTCCAAGGGATTTGATGAGCATTACGGCGGACCATACGTTGCCATTGCTTTTCTTCACGTTTGAGATCGGCTTTTAAAAGCACAGTGGCCAGTTTCAAATAGATAGAGTGACGCATAATTTTTCTCCAAATAGCGATAAATAATCGACAGGGAAAAATAGTGGACTAATTAAACAGAAAGACTCTGTTGAGACTAAGCCGCTACTTTTCCGCAGCCTAGTAATAAGAGGTAGGTTACGGATTAATTTAATCTAATGAGCCAGTAGTATCTTGTTTGATCGCTTCAAAGGTTGAGCGAACATCAGACATACGATCAGCGCAAGCAGTGGTGTTAACAACGTAATGTTTCATCTTGCGCCTCCTAGCTAAAAATTAATCCGTGATTGATGTGGTATAACTCATTGAGTTACGGTTGAATTGTAAGCAACAGAGGATATTTATCAAACCATTTTTGTGTTTTTGCTTAAAAACAAACCATTAGCCTAAAATAAGGTTGCATATGGTTTTTTGAATAACATATTCAACTAAGGAATATATAAAAACTCGAGTTTTATAAATATTTAGAATTTGCGCACAAAAAAGGAGCGTCATTGCGCTCCTTTTATCTTGCTGTCAGATAGAGGGTTTATACCGTCTGCTCTGTAATCAAGTTGTGTTTGTTCAGTAATCGATACATGGTCGCACGTGACACACCAAGCTCTTTTGCGGCATTCGATACTTGACCAGAATGCGACTCTAATACCACCAGCAACGCATCTCGTTCACTCTTCTCACGAATCGATTTCAAGCTGCGCTTTGAGTCATTGCGTTGAGGTAGGTCTAGGTGATGCTCTTCAATCATGACGCTGTCAGACATCAGTACAGCGCGTTTCACTTGGTTCATCAACTCACGGACATTACCTGGCCAGAAATAACGTGTCAGAGCCTTCAAAGCATCTTCAGAAAAGCTCTTCGCCTGTGAGTTGTACTCTTTAGAGAACTCCTGCAGGTAGAAACGCGCCAACAAAGCGATGTCACTTGCGCGCTCTTTCAAGCTTGGTACGTTGATACGCAGTACATTAATGTAGTGGTAAAGCTCTTCATTGAAGTCTCCGTCAATGAGTGCTTTCTCTACATCAGACGAGTTAGCGGCAAGAACCCGTACATTGACGTTCTTCGCGCCATCACGTGTTTCAATCGTCCCTTCTTGCAGGAAGCGTAGCAGGTTCATCTGTTGCTCTTTTGAGATGGTTAGAATGTCATTGAATAAAACGGTGCCGCCATCAGCTTGTTCTAGCAGGCTTGGTCCCATCTCTTCTTCCGCCTCAATCCCAAATACTTCAGCTTGGAAACGTTGCTCGTTAAGTGCACGACAGTTAATCGATAGGAACGGCTTATGTGAACGTGACGACACTTTGTGAATTGCACGAGCGACAGCCTCTTTACCCGTGCCGCTTTCACCGTAAATAAGAATACTCACGTCTGTTGGACCGATACGCTTAACTTGGTCACGCAGGCGCTTCATTGGAATTGACTCACCAATCAACCCCATATCTAAACTGTTACCAAAACTTGGCCAAACTTTCTTTTCAAGCTTAAGCATACCCAATTGGTGACCAATCGTGCTCAATAGCTGCGCATCTGGGATTGGTGCAGTAAAGAAGTCGATACAGAAGTTCACGATGAACTGGCAGATGGTGTCAGTACCAAGTTGAGATTCGCGGATGAACGCCAACCAACGAACGTGTTTATGAGAACTCACTAAGTTCGCTAAACCATTAAGACTGAACTCATCATGGCTGAGGTCAACTATACCGATGCATGGTCCAATATCTTCTAACAATGTGTTGGCTTTACGTAAGTCACCCACTTGATGACACTTCCATCCCACTTGTTCTAGTACTGATAACCAAGGTTCATAAGTACCGCCAACTACGACTAGCGATCCCGGAATGGAATCCATCTTAAACTGCCCAGCCATTCTCTAACCCTTATTGATTGTTGATTGAAATTTCGCGCCACAAACCCAACTTTGCGAACGGGTAACATTATCGAGACTACGCCTGACGAAGTCTGTCTCAATATTAAGACTATGCAACAGATTGAGATTTCGCGAATACTTATTTACTACTCCTATCCGACCTCAAATGCAAATAGTTGAATTTGTTCAAATTAAAGATACAAAAAAACCACCCGAAGGTGGTTTTTTATGGCTCAGCGAGGAGATTACGCTTGTGGGCGCATCGCTGGGAATAGGATCACGTCACGGATTGTGTGCGTGTTAGTCAATAGCATAACTAGACGGTCGATACCGATACCTTGACCTGCTGTTGGTGGTAGGCCGTGCTCTAGAGCAGTAATGTAGTCTGCATCGTAGAACATTGCTTCATCATCACCAGATTCTTTCGCTTCAACCTGTGCTTTAAAGCGCGCATCTTGGTCTTCTGCATCGTTAAGCTCTGAGAAGCCGTTCGCAACTTCACGGCCACCGATGAAGAATTCAAAGCGGTCTGTGAAGAATGGGTTGTCATCGCTACGACGAGCCAGTGGAGAGATATCCGCTGGGTAACCAGTGATGAACGTTGGCTGCATTAGCTTAGGTTCTGCTGTTTCACCGAAGATCTCTTCTAGAAGCTGACCACATGTCCAGAAAGATTCCACTTCAACGTGAACAGATTTCGCGATAGAAACCATTAGGTCACGGTTTTGAATGTCTTCTTCTGTTAGCGCTTGGATTTGCGCGTGGTCTGGGTTGTAGTGCTTGATTGCTTCGAACATGCTCATGCGAGTGTAAGTGCCACCGAACTCTACTGTATCTTCACCGTAAGGCATTGATGTTGAACCTAGAACTTCTAGTGCGATAGAGCTTAGTAGTTCTTCAGTTAGGTCCATCAGATCTTTGTAGTCAGCGTACGCCATGTAGAATTCCATCATTGTGAATTCAGGGTTGTGACGTGGAGAAAGACCTTCGTTACGGAAGTTACGGTTGATTTCAAATACGCGATCGAAACCACCAACGACTAGACGCTTCAGGTATAGCTCTGGCGCAATACGTAGGTACATTGGCATGTCTAGTGCGTTGTGGTGCGTGATGAATGGACGCGCACTCGCACCGCCAGGGATAACGTGCATCATTGGCGTTTCAACTTCCATGAACTGTTTAGAGATCATGAAGTTACGGATTGCAGACATTACTTTAGAACGTACTACGAACGCTTGACGAGAATCTTCGTTAACGATTAGATCAACGTAACGTTGACGGTAACGCATCTCTTGGTCAGTTAGACCGTGAAACTTCTCTGGAAGTGGACGTAGTGCTTTGGTTAGCAACTCGTACTCTTCCATGTTCACGTATAGGTCGCCTTTACCAGACTTGTGAAGTGCACCTTTCACACCGATGATGTCACCGATATCTAGGCCTTGGTATTGGTCTTTCAGTACTTTTTGTACCGCTTTGTCAGCGTAAGCTTGGATACGGCCAGAAGTTTCTTGAATTACCAAGAATGGACCACGTTTAGCCATGATACGGCCAGCGATTGCTACTACGTGGTTAAGCTCTTCTAGCTCTTCCTTCGTCTTTTCACCGAACTCTTTCTGAAGGTCGCCCGCTAGTGCGTCACGACGGAAGTCGTTTGGATGGCCGTTCGCTTTGCAGCTCTTTCGGATTGCATCCAGTTTAGCGCGGCGTTCAGCAATTAGCTTGTTCTCTTCTTGTGCAGAGGCTTCTTGTACAGTTTCGTTTTGAACAGCATCAGTCATTTTCGATGTATCCTGTTTTTTGTCGGTGAAAAGCTTTATAGACCTGATTTCAGGCTAGCTTCAATAAATTTGTCCAGATCGCCATCAAGAACCGCTTGTGTATTACGGTTTTCAACGCCCGTACGGAGGTCTTTAATGCGTGAGTCATCCAATACGTAAGAACGGATCTGGCTACCCCAGCCAATGTCAGACTTAGCGTCTTCATTAGCTTGTTTTTCCGCGTTTTGCTTTTGCAATTCAAGCTCAAATAGCTTCGCTCGAAGCTGTTTCATTGCCTGATCTTTGTTCTTATGTTGAGAACGGTCATTCTGACATTGCACAACGGTGTTCGTTGGAACGTGTGTAATACGTACCGCAGATTCAGTCGTGTTGACGTGCTGACCACCTGCACCTGACGCTCGGTAAACATCGATACGTAGGTCAGAAGGGTTAATGTCGATAGCAATGTTTTCATCAATCTCAGGGTAGATGAACGCAGAAGCAAATGACGTATGACGACGGCCGCCTGAATCGAATGGCGATTTACGTACTAGGCGGTGAACACCTGTTTCCGTACGTAGCCAACCGTAAGCGTACTCACCAGAAATCTTAACTGTCGCGCCTTTAAGGCCAGCGACTTCACCTTCAGACACTTCGATAACCTCTGCCTTGAAGCCTTTTGCTTCAGCCCAACGCAGGTACATACGTAGCATCATGTTGGTCCAGTCTTGTGCCTCGGTACCACCTGAGCCTGCTTGCAAGTCAATGTAGCAATCAGAGCTGTCGTGGTCGCCAGAGAACATACGACGGAATTCAAGCTGTTCTAGCTTCTGTTCCAACTCAGCAAGTTCTGGTTCGATTTCGTCAAACGTTTCTTGATCTTCTTCTTCAACCGCAAGCTCTAGAAGACCATCAACGTCTTCTACACCTTGTTCTAGTTGAACGATAGTTTCAACAACCGCTTCTAGAGATGCACGTTCTTTACCTAGTGCTTGCGCACGCTCTGGCTCGTTCCATACATCTGGTTGTTCAAGTTCTGCGTTGACTTCTTCTAGACGCTCTTTCTTTGCGTCATAGTCAAAGATACCCCCTCAGGACATTCGTGCGCTCAGACACGTCCTGAAGACGGTTTTTAATTGGATTGATTTCAAACATGTTTGCTCAACATTTTAGAATAGAATTTAACCGAGAAATTCTACTCAAAAATGTGACGGAGATACAGGAAAATTTCGGCTGGGAAATCAGATTGCAATTAGAGAGAGCACGGTCATAAAATTTTTGCCCCACTTAAAGGCGACCGTACTCTATATAAAGTGTAAAACCTGACTTTACTTGGCTTCGATGTAGTCAATCATCAATTGCAACGATTGATTACCACGAAACTCATTCACATCCAACTTATACGCGAGACGTACCGTTTTGACCGAGGCATCTGGCCAACGACGCAAATCAACGTTGAAGGCAATACCATCGATCATCACATTCGTTGGGTGACCTTTATGCAGTGGCTCTAACATTAGCTTAAGGTGTTTTTCTCCGACCAGCTTTTGATGTAATACTTTAAACTCGCCATCAAAGATAGGTTCTGGGAAAGCCTGACCAAATGGACCACCTGAGCGCAGTTGCTCCGCAATGTGCATAGAAAATTCTTCTGGCTTGAGCTCACCATCAGACATGATCACGCCTTTTAGCGCCGCTTCATCAAGTTCTTTTTTAACAACACCATCGAATAGACGACAAAAACGCTCAAAGTCTTGCTCTTTGATGGTTAAACCTGCCGCCATTGCGTGACCACCAAATTTGATGATCAAACCTGGGTTTTGCGTATCAATAAAGTCCAATGCATCACGCATGTGTAAGCCAGGAATCGAACGACAAGAACCTTTGATCGTCCCTTCTCCACCATCAGCAAAAGCAATAACAGGACGGTGGAACTTCTCTTTAATACGTGAAGCCAGAATACCAATCACACCTTGGTGCCAATCACGTTGGAAAAGTGCCAAGCCGTATGGCAGTTCACTGTTTTCACCAAACTGAAGACGCTCACAGAAAGCCATCGCTTCTTGTTTCATGCCCTCTTCAATCTCTTTACGAGTTTGGTTAAGTCCGTCCAATTCACTTGCCATGCGGCGCGCAGCGTGGATGTTATTGCTCATCAGTAGTTCAACACCGAATGACATGTCATCAAGACGGCCGGCAGCGTTAATACGTGGCCCCAAAGCGAAACCAAAATCAGACGCAACCAAACGACGCGCATCGCGCTTCGCCACTTCGATCAACGCTTGAATACCAGGACGTGCTTTACCTGCACGGATGCGCTGCAAGCCTTGGTGTACAAGAATGCGGTTGTTCTCGTCGAGTGGAACAACGTCAGCGACGGTGCCAAGCGCAACAAGGTCAATCAACTCCATAAGCTTTGGTTCTTGCATACCTTGTAGTGCAAACCAATTCTGTTTACGCATGTACACGCAAAGTGCCATCATCAGATAGAAAGCAACACCAACCCCTGCTAACGCTTTCGATGGAAAAGCACAGCTGTCGAGGTTCGGGTTAACCATTGCATCGACATTCGGTAGCACTTGCCCCGGTAAGTGGTGATCGGTGACCAGTACCGTTATGCCATTTTCTTTGGCATAGCGAACACCTTCAATCGACGACACACCATTGTCGACCGTCATGATCATTTCAGCGCCGAGTTCTAAGGCTTGGTCCACGACTTCAGGGCTCAGGCCATAGCCATCTTCAAAGCGGTTCGGCACTAAGTAGTCGACGTTGTTGCTACCAAGCATACGCAATGCAAGTACCGACAGAGCCGAGCTAGTAGCGCCATCAGCGTCAAAGTCACCTACGACAATAATGCGTTTTTTCTCTTCGATCGCTTGGAATAAAAGCTCGACCGCTTTATCGATACCGCCAAGTTGTTGGTAAGAATGTAAACCACGAGCAGATGTCTCTAACTGCGCCACATCCGTGATACCACGGTTAATGTAGATACGTTTGAGAATCGCAGGAATAGAATCAGGAAGAAGAGAAAGGTCCGGTTCGGGACGTCGTTGAATTTCTATCATGTTTGAAAAGAGCCAGCGAATACCGCTGACTCTGCTCCTTAAAGGATTATTGTTGCTCTAAACGTTTTAGCAGTTCTGCTGGTGGTAAGTAACCACCAACTAGCTCACCGTTTGGTAGGAAAATAGCTGGCGTACCAGAAATACCAAGCTCACGACCTAGATCGTAATGCGCTTTAATCGTTTCTTTACATTGCTTAAGATCTTTCGCTGGGTTACCAAATGAACGATCAACTTTTGCGTTGTGCATTGCTGCTTTAGGATCTTCAGCACACCAAACGGTTGCCATTTGCTCAGCGACAGAACCTGTTGCACCTTGGCGAGGGTAAGCCATGTAACGCACGGTAATACCCAGATCGTTGTAACCTTGCATTTGACTGTGCAGACGCACGCAGTAACCACAAGTGATGTCAGTAAAGACCGTCACTACGTACTTTTCATTGTCCGCTTTGTACTCGATCACGCTATCTGAAAACTTGGCAATTTTCTCTGCGTTTAGAGGTGCTTGACGCTCAGCAATTACGTCTTTGTAACCACCGTTATCATCGATGGCGTAAAGCGTACCGGCAATAAAGTGATTACCATCGTTTGATGCGAACAGCACACCACCATTAGTTTGAATTTCTAATAATCCAGCAACGTCTGATGGTTTGATATCAAGAATAGATACGCCCAATTTAGAGAACTTCGCTTTTAGCGCTGCCTCATCAAAGTTCTGCTTTGCCGCTGGTGCGACTTGTTGTGCAGGAGTTTCCGTTTTTGCCTGACTTTCTTCAGCACCACAAGCGGTAACGAAAAACGGTAAAGTCAGCAGAGTTAGTCGGCGTAATACGCTCATTAAATTCACCTTAAAATAAAATCCTTTCATCCAATGAGACAATGGATGAAACAAACCATCATTATGCTCTTGGGTGGTGTTGACTGTGGATTTGTTTCAATCGCTCAGTCGCCACGTGAGTATAAATTTGCGTGGTCGATAAGTCACTATGCCCCAACAGCATCTGTACGACCCTGAGATCTGCGCCATAGTTCAATAAATGCGTTGCAAATGCATGACGTAAAACGTGTGGCGACAATTGGTCAGTATCAATACCTGCAATAACAGCATAGTACTTGATACGGTGCCAGAAGGTTTGACGGGTCATTTGTCTGGCACGTTTACTTGGGAATACCACATCTGACGTAGTCTCTCCCAATAGAGCAGACCGACCTTGCTGGATAAAAGTTTCAATCCAATCGACGGCGTTCTCCCCCATAGGTACAAGACGTTCTTTACCACCTTTACCCGTCACGCGCACTACCCCTTGGCGCAAACTGACGTTTTCCATTGTCAGACTGACCAACTCTGTCACACGCAACCCCGTCGCATAGAGCAGCTCTAGCATGGCTTTATCACGCAGTTCTACTGGGTCATTCGGGTCTGGCGCTTCAAGCAAAGCATCCACTTGTTCTTCACTGATGTCTTTTGGTAGGCGTTGAGGCAGCTTTGGACTCACCAATAGCGCACTTGGTTCATCCGCGCGTACTTTTTCACGATGAATGTATTGAAATAAACGACGAATCGCCGACAACATACGCGCGCGGGACGTTTGCTTATAATCCAAATCAACAAGGTAACTCTGGTACTCTTGCAAACCTGACAAGCTGATAAAATCGAGTCGGTAGCGATGTTGCTCCATCCACACGAGCAGCTTCATTAAGTCATTTCGGTAAGAAGCTAGTGTGTTCTCTGATAAACCACGCTCCATCCACATTGCATCTAAGAATTGTTCAACAAGACCAAAATCTTGTTGATTGACAGGCTGTTGTGCCGTCATGAACGCGTCCTTATCTGTTTATATTTACAGTATTGAGAGTAAGGCAACAGCCAAGCCAATACCATAAAAAAATCATCTCCCTCGGGATATTCGCTGCAATCTTCTTCAATTTATGGTTAGAATCTGCCACAACAGCAACACAAAAAACGACGAATATAATGAAAATCGGACTCTTTTACGGCTCAACAACCTGCTACACCGAAATGGCAGCAGAGAAAATTCGCAACATCATTGGCGCAGACCTTGTCGATATTCACAACGTGAAAGAGACACCGTTGTCACTGATGGCAGACTACGATTTATTGCTGATTGGTATCTCTACTTGGGACTTCGGTGAAATCCAAGAAGATTGGAGTGCTATTTGGGAAGACATTGCAACCACACCTCTAAAAGACCAAGTAGTTGCACTGTTTGGCTTGGGTGACCAAGAAGGCTACGGCGAATGGTACCTTGATGCGATGGGCCTACTTCATGACGAGCTCAAAGCAACGGGGACGCAGTTTATCGGTTACTGGCCAAATGAAGGTTATGAGTTCGAGGCATCAAAAGCTTTAACAGAAGATGGTAGTCAATTTGTTGGCTTGGCATTAGATGAAGATTCCCAGTACGAATTGAGTGACGAACGCATCGAGAAATGGTGTGAGCAAGTGTTGGTTGAGTTTCACGACACGCTATAAGTCCGCATAAACCCTGATAAAACGACAGACAAATAAAAAGCCCGGTGAATCACTTCACCGGGCTTTTTTAATCTTGCGAGTCAGCAGTTATGCCGCTTCTTCTGTCAACTCAGGTTGAGAAGACTTAGCTACAAAGAACATGCAAACAATTGCTGCAAACGTTGGTAGAACCCAACCCATGCCCACTTCGAACAGTGGTAGCATGTTGAATGCTGAAACGTCTAGACCTGCTACTTTCGCTGCATCAATCAATGCAAACAATAATGATACTAGCAACACAGAGCGGTATGCCACACGCGGGTTTGGTAGCTTGCTACGTACAAACGTTAGCGCAACCAATGCGACTGCTACTGGGTACAGCGCAAACAATACAGGAACTGACAACGAAATCAGCTGTGATAGACCTACGTTCGCAATCAGTGCACAAGCGGCACCGTTAATGATAACCCATTGCTTGTAAGTCAGTTTCGTCTTAGAGCTGAAGAAGTCTGAACATGCAGAGATAAGGCCGATCGCCGTCGTCAAACACGCCAATAATACAATGATTGAAAGAACAATCTGACCGTAAGGACCAAATAGTGCCTGAACGTATTGGCTTAGTACTGCACCACCGTTGTCTGCACCAGCTGCGATAGTTGCACTCGTCGCACCTAGGTAGAACAATGAGATGTATACGAACGCCAGACCTGCTGCTGCAATACAACCTGCGCAAATTAGGTATTTCGTCGTTGCAGCACGCTCAGTGATGCCTTTACTGCGCAGTGCATCCACCATTAGCATACCGAACATTAGCGATGCGAACGTATCCATGGTGTTGTAACCTTCAAGGAAACCTTTGGTTAGTGGCTGCGTTAAGTACTCACCATGCGCACCCATCATCTCACCTTGCGGATCAACGAATACCGCAATAGCAAGTACGATAAGGCCAAGGAACAAAACTGGCGTTAACACTTTACCGATCAAGTCAATCAGACGACCTTGGAACCAAGCAAATAGCATCGCTACTGCAAAGAACAGGATAGAGAATGACGTAAGGTGTGCTTGTGTCGCGTCAACGAAGAAAGGCTTGATTGCCATTTCGTAAGCCACGAGACCAGTACGCGGCGCTGCAAATGCAGGACCGATAATGATGAAGATAAGCGCAGCCATAAGTACTGCTGCTTTCTTAGGAAGGTCTTGCGTTAGATGATCCCAAGAACCACCTGCAACAGCAATAGCAACGATAGTAATAAGAGGTAGACCTACCGCTGTTAGCAAGAAACCAAACATTGCTGGCATCAAATGATCACCGGCTAGCTGACCCGCTAGAGGTGGAAAGATGATGTTGCCAGCACCCAAAAAGAACGCAAATAGCATAAAGCCTACTGCGATAATATCTGTTAGTTTTAACGTCTGCTTCACAGATAACCCTTTTTCTGAATTGATGAATGTTGTGTATGCATCGACCACTTTTTGTATACCCAAATAAAATGAGTATCTGTGGTTCAATCTATAAATTTTCCGCCGCATAATGACGAAAGACCCATCATTTGGCAACCTTTAAGAAAAAAACACCATATTAATTTAGTTTGCAAACTCAAAAGCAGTGGATATCACTACATTGATATTTATGACCAGTTCTTTATCTCGATCAAAAAGCAATACAAATTAATAACCAACAAGATAACAAACCATACAATTTAGAAACAATAGAGCATTTAACTCTATTATTGAGTAAATATAAAACAATCATGAAGAGCGATACATTCAAGACTAAAGGCTTCAAGTTTAAGCAATTTTCCATCGATGGTGGTGAAAGTGGCATGCCTGTCAGTACCGATGGCGTAATGCTGGGCGCTTGGGCAAATTGCTCACCACAGAGTAAAATTCTGGACATTGGTACTGGTACGGGTCTGTTGGCTCTAATGTGCGCACAACGCTTTTCAGGCGCGATGATCACCGCGGTGGACATCGAATCAACCGCAGTAGAAGCCGCCCAGACCAACTTTACGCATTCACCTTGGGCTGACCGATTAACCGTTTTGCACACCGATGTATTAGCGTTTGAACCAACGCAACGTTTTCAGCACATCATTTGTAATCCGCCCTATTTCAACAATGGTGAGCAATCAAAGCTGGCTCAGCGCGCCACCGCCCGACATACCGACACATTGCAACATCGTGCGTTATTAGCGTGTTGCTATGACTTACTTGAAGAAGACGGCAAAGCCAGTTTTGTTCTGCCAATCACCGAAGGTGAGCAGTTTATTGTCATGGCGAAAACACAAAACTGGTATGTATCACGTCTATGCTACGTGCAACCATCACAGAAAAAAGCGGTGCATCGTGTACTATTTGAGTTATCGAAAAAGGTCTGCTACACCGAAGAATCACAATTGACCATCCACTCAAATCAGGGTTATGACGAAGAATTTATCCGTCTAACTCACGAGTTTTATCTTAAGATGTGAAATAACATGTGATCCTTGTCACCAATCACTTTATAATGTGCGACCTTTTTATATTCTATGCTGCTGCGGCGAACCATTAACCAAGCTTTGCTTGTGGAGAACTCATTGTGATCAGAACCTTTGCTGAACTTGATCTAGACCCAAACCTACTTGAAGCCATCGAAGAGATGGGCTACGAACGCCCAACTAAAATTCAGGCTGAGGCGATTCCACAAGCGTTGGATGGTCGTGACATTCTAGCGTCAGCACCAACTGGCACAGGTAAAACGGCAGCATTCGTACTGCCTGCGTTGCAATACCTGCAAGACTTCCCTCGTCGCAAGCCTGGACCTGCTCGTATCCTGATCCTGACGCCAACACGTGAACTTGCTATGCAAATTGCAGATCAAGCGCGTGCGCTTGCAAAGAACACAAAATTGAATATCTTCACCATCACTGGTGGTGTTCAGTACCAAGAGCACGCCGATATTCTTGCAACAACGCAAGACATCGTCGTAGCTACACCGGGTCGTCTACGTGAGTACATTGATGCAGAGCGCTTTGACTGTCGTGCCATTGAATGGTTAGTGCTGGATGAAGCAGACCGCATGCTAGACATGGGCTTCGCACCAACGGTAGACCGTCTATCAAACGAATGTCGCTGGCGTAAGCAAACCCTTCTGTTCTCCGCAACACTAGAAGGTAAAGGCGTAGAAGGCTTCACAGCAGACCTACTTAACGAGCCAGCAGAGATCGATGCAAAATCACCATTGCGTGAGCGCAAAAAAATTGCTCAGTGGTATCACCGTGCCGACACAGCAGAACATAAGCTAGAACTGTTAAAACACATCATCACAGAGCAAGCAGAACGCACAATTGTGTTCTTGAAGACTCGTGAGCGTCTAGCTGAGTTGCGTGGCCAATTAGAAAGTGCGCAGATTCCTTGTTCATGGATCCAAGGTGAAATGCCGCAAGATCGTCGTAACAATGCCATTGCACGCTTTCGTGAAGGTGCTGTGAACGTACTGCTTGCCACTGACGTTGCTGCTCGTGGTATCGACCTTCCAGACGTATCACACGTTGTCAACTACGACATGCCTCGCACAGCTGACGTATACCTTCACCGTATTGGCCGTACCGCGCGTGCAGGTAAAAAAGGTAACGCAATTTCTATCGTAGAAGCGCACGACCAGCCAATGATGGAGCGTGTTGCACGTTACGTAAAAGAAGACATCAAAGAGCGTTTCATCAAAGAGATGCGCCCTAAACACAAAAAACCAGTGTTTAAGAAGAAAAAGAAAAAAGACGACAAGAAGAAAGTAGCGAAAAAGAAAACCGCTAAGAAGAAGTAATCACGTCTGATTGATTCCAAATCTAAAAGAGCCGCAATCGCGGCTCTTTTTGTTTTTCATCTATAATTGATGAGCTGGTAGAGTTTTATCTTCATAGGCATCAGCGAAGCCATGGTTGCGATCACGGTGCCCCGCTTCATCTTCTCGAATACGCAAAATCACGTCTCTTAGCATCGCATCAGCAGGCAGCTTGTAGTAGTCAATCGCCAGAGTCGGAGCTGGTACATTCTCCACTTCCCCGCTATCAATTTTCTCTAGGTACTCAGTGTAGCTATTACACGCTTCTTCTTCGAAGTAACCCACAACACGGTGAGCAATTTTAGAAGAAAGCAGATAGATGAAACTGTACACAACAATGAAAACACCTTGTCCCAGCAACACCAATAAACGCTCAACCAAACTTGGTTTGGCAATGTCGAGGAAAATCATTAGGTGCATGCGCTCGTTTTCGGCCTCATCAAGGAGTTCTCGGATCCATCCTTCATCGTCTTTCATTCGACGCAGCGCTTTGAGGTGATTGAACATCCCAGCCACCATACCTGGCACAGCGGCGATTGTTTCGAGAATCACAGCGCGCTTCGCGTATTTCTTGCCATAAAAGATGTTCAGAGTGAATTTCAGCAACTTGGTAATACGTAGTGCAATGTACTCCGATAACTTAGAGGCTTTTTTGTGTGTGAGCTTGAAGTCTGACATAGGAGAACTCCTTTATTTTAAAGTTGCATTTAAAATACAACTTTAAACCTTAGCACTCAACTATTTTTTAATGAATAAAATTTTTATGTAATAAAGTCCGATTTAGATCAGGTTTAACAGACATAAAAAAAGCCGGATAACTATCCGGCTTTTTGGCGTACTTTATTTCGCTGAGTCATCAACTCGCGATTCACTTACTTCAATCAGTTTTGCTCTTCGCGCTTAAACACCAAGTCAGTTGGCGTCGACTCTTCTTCAACGAAGTAGTAACCCGCAACATCAAACTTAGTGAGGTCAGCAACGCTTTCGATACGGTTTTCGATGATGTAGCGAGCCATCATACCGCGCGCTTTCTTCGCGTAGAAACTGATCACCTTGTATTGACCATTCTTACAATCTTTGAAGATTGGTGTGATCACTTGAGCATCCAAGTTCTTTGGCTTCACCGCTTTGAAGTATTCGTTCGATGCAAGATTGATCAGCACGTTGTCGCCTTGCTCAGCAATCGCTTCATTCAGCTTATCGGTAATGACATTACCCCAGAACTGGTAGAGGTTAGTGCCCTTTTCGTTTGCTAGCTTAGTGCCCATTTCAAGACGGTATGGCTGCATCAAATCAAGCGGCTTAAGCAGGCCGTAAAGGCCAGACAGCATACGTAGATGACCTTGTGCGTAATCGAAATCGGTATCTGAAAGAGTTTCCGCTTCAAGACCTGTATACACATCGCCCTTAAACGCCAAAATCGCTTGGCGAGCGTTATCTGTCGTGAAGGTTTCACTCCACTCTTGGAAACGGCCAACGTTCAAGTCAGCGATTTTGTCGCTCACTTTCATCAGTGACGAAACATCGGCAGGTGTTAATTTACGGCATACCTCGATCAGCTCTTTTGAATAGCTAACCAAGTCTGGTTGAGTAAACTTCTCGGTTGCAAGTGGAGACTCGTAATCAAGCGTTTTAGCTGGAGAAACGACGATAAGCATGACTTTAACTTCCCTAATTTTGTTTTCTATTAGGGTACAAAAAAAGCCATGCATTGTCTGCATGGCTTTTTGAATCGTGTTGATAGCTTTCAACAATGATTAAGCGACTTAGTCTGCCTTCTTGTTGTTGTCCCAAATACCTTCCTCTAGCTGAGATTTCAGCTCAGGGAAGTCATTCGGATCAAACGTTGGCACTTTACCTTCACTCAACTGGCGGTTGTAGTCTTTCGCCAGTTTAATC
This sequence comes from Vibrio jasicida 090810c, assembly GCF_002887615.1. Classification (NCBI taxonomy): domain Bacteria; kingdom Pseudomonadati; phylum Pseudomonadota; class Gammaproteobacteria; order Vibrionales; family Vibrionaceae; genus Vibrio; species Vibrio jasicida. The sequence continues at coordinate 1,736,949 of NZ_CP025792.1, forward strand.
ACGATGCCAGATAGCAAGATGATCGCAACCAAGTTCACAATCGCCATCAGACCCATAGAGACGTCAGCAAGCGACCAAACCACAGGCAGAGAAGCTAACGCACCAAACATAACCATACCTAGTACAACGATACGGAAGATGCCTAGACCCGCTTTATGGTTGTGCTCTAGGAAGATAAGGTTTGTTTCAGCGTATGAGTAGTTAGCAATGATTGAGGTGAATGCGAAGAAGAAGATCGCAACCGCAACAAAGATGCCGCCCCAATCACCCACTTGCGAGCTCAATGCACGCTGAGTTAGCTCAATACCGGTCACTTCTGTTGCTTGGCCTACGTACTCACCTGACATCAGGATAATAGCAACTGTCGCCGAACAGATAACGATCGTATCCATGAACACGCCTAGCATCTGTACGTAACCTTGAGATGCTGGGTGTGGTGGGTAAGGCGTTGCTGATGCTGCCGCGTTTGGCGCAGAACCCATACCCGCTTCGTTCGAGAATAGACCTCGTTTGATACCGTTGATCATCGCTTGTGCGATGGCATAACCAAGACCACCAGCTGCAGCTTCTTGCAGGCCGAATGCGCTCTTGAAGATAAGCATTAGAACGTCTGGTAGTTTCTCTAAGTTAGAAAGCATCACGAACATCGCAAGAACGAGGTAAGCCAGAGCCATTACAGGAACAACCAACTCAGCAACTTTCGCGATACGCTTAATACCACCAAAAATAACGACAGCGGACAAAGCAACAACTGCGATACCTACGTAAAGGTCATCCCAACCAAATGCGTTGCTCATTGCATTCGCGATAGAGTTTGCTTGAACGGCGTTAAATACCAAACCAAAAGCGATGATTAGGAAAATTGAGAACAATACGCCCATCCAGCGCATGCCCAAGCCTTTTTCCATGTAGTAAGCAGGACCACCGCGGTAGTTGCCATCATCATCTTTGGTTTTGTATAGCTGCGCCAGTGTGCTTTCTGCAAACGACGTCGCCATACCAAGCATCGCAATCAACCACATCCAGAAGATTGCACCAGGGCCACCCGCAGTCAGTGCAACTGCAACACCCGCCATGTTACCCGTACCAACACGTGCAGCAAGACTAGTACAAAGCGCCTGGAAAGAAGAGATACCAGCTTTGTCTGCTTTACGACTGTTCTTTAGAACAGAGAACATGTGGCCGAAATGGCGGAATTGAATGAATCCCAATCGAACGGTGAAGTAGATTCCTACACCAACAAGAAGATAAACAAGAATCGAGCCCCAAAGGAGGTCGTTCATCAAATTGATTAAGTCTGTCATGTGTACCTCAAAGTGAGTTGCGCCAGTCTTTGCTTCCGAGCCATCCACCAGATTGCATGCTAAGTGTCAAAGTCTGCTTAGCTTTTTGAATAATGTTTATTTCGCAATCTAGAATCGTAAACGTCGCTTCATGCATCCATTTTACGTACCAGCGTATTTTTTGACGGGCGGATAATGCAGCCTCGACAAGCAAAAATCAATATGCAATCAGTAAAATAAGCTTGTTATTTTTCACTATAAAGTCACTATTGATTAACATAAAATGAAAACTTATTGCTCACAAGCAGCAACATTGCGTTTATCAAAACTCAACATAAATAGCCCCGCAATCGTTAACAAAACACCATCCCATTTATTTTTAGCGAGGCTAGCAACCACAAGGTATCTGACAAATTTTAATGACCTCACTCTGTTACGATTGGATACATTTTCATCAAAGCGATGCTATGCAACCTTAGTATTCAAAATTTAAGTAAAATCTGTCGCTCGAATTAACATACCAAATCTCTTCATTTAATCGTTTTCGTGAGTTCGTTCGCTTATTTTTTGCACACTCCGTCCCCATGCAAAATGTGATTCTGTGAGTATTTTTGCGCGAAAATGTCATGTTACCGACACAAATGCGAAATATATCATGGTTATCCTCACGTCTATTGTGGTACTTAAAAAGCTCCACAAGGACTGGTTACAACAGTTTAGATATAGAAAGGTAAAGGTGGCTTATGGAAGGCTTTCAACTCGATGACCTATTTGGTCTGGATACTACCTCAACATCAAAATCTCGTGCGAAACCATTGAAGCGTAAGTGGCGAGAAATAGAAGAAATAAACGATCGACGTAATTTGCTAAAGGAACTGCGTGAACTGGATGTCTGTCACGACATCTCTCTAGAAGATATCAAACTATAATTTAGACAAAAGGCACCTCGTGGGTGCCTTTTGTCATTTATAGACCTATGAATTTGATGGGTGTTTTTGCGTTGAATTTCGCCCTATAACACCCATTCTTATTGATTGAGAATTTACCTCAAAATTCTGCCCTATTTGTAAGAATCCAATTTACCCTTAATTCTCATCAAATAAGAAAACGCAAAATAAACCGCGCTAAAGCAATCGTTTACCTTGTCATAATTCGCTTTAAACGAACTCTACATCGTTCTGACGCACTCGTTCAGCCAATTGTTTATAGCGATCTGCAATAGTACTACCAAATACTGGATCATCTTCACTCTGATGCCATAGGCTTTCTACATATTGCCAATCGTCCGAGGTAAATAGTTCTTCAATAAGAGGCAGTACCTGACGCTCTTCCAACTCAAGGTGGCGTTTTTGCGTCACAATAAAGTCTTCTAGCTGATTAATGAACATTTCTTGAGGGACAACCGCATCCTGCAAGATCATATCTATCAACAGTGAGAACTCTTTGGTTTTGCTCGCCAACACTTGATGCTCAAGCTCTAAGTTCTCAATTATCTTCTGCTGACCGTACTGTTTTAGGAAGTAATGGTAGAGAATGTCTTCTTTAGGGTGGTGGATTTTTTCAGAATGGTTAGAGAGGTAATCTACGATTTCGCTCACCAACGCATAATTGATGGCATTCTCTTGTTTAATCTCATTTAATTTATGGCGCAATATCGCCAGTAAACGGACCATATAGCCGTGTTCTCGTCGAATTCTTTCGATCATCATAGCGTCTCTCCTTAACACCTACTTTCTATAAGTGTATATGAGAAACCTAATATCTGATTCGACGATGTTCAAAAAAACAGCGATCGTTGTGTCACGATCGCTGTACTGAGAATTACCTCTTTATATAAGAGGAAAAGTGAGATTTACACCGTTAAAGGCAAATGCCAATTAATGGCTTCTTTACCTTGCTGAAGCAGGATCTGGTTCGCTTGTGAAAATGGTTTACTGCCAAAGAAACCGCGGTGAGCAGATAACGGCGATGGATGTGGAGCGGCCAACACATGATGCTTGCTACGGTCAATGAAACGACCTTTCTTCTGTGCATGTGCTCCCCACAGTAAGAACACCACACCTTGCTGATGCTGGTTGATCGATTCAATCACACGGTCAGTGAAGCTCTCCCAACCAGTTTTAGAGTGTGAATGTGCTTTACCCTGCTCTACTGTCAATACTGTATTGAGTAACAACACACCTTGTTCGGCCCAGCTTTGTAAAAAACCGTGCTGCGGAATTTGGAAGCCTTCGATATCTTGCGCTAACTCTTTGTACATGTTCACCAAAGATGGCGGAGTTTTAATGCCTGGCAGCACAGAGAAACACAAACCGTGTGCTTGGTTCGGTCCATGATAGGGGTCCTGCCCTAAAATCACGACTTTCACATCATTGAATTCAGTAAAGCGAAACGCATTAAACACATCTTTGGTTGGCGGATAAATCGCTTTGCCTGAGGCGCGCTCTGCTTCAACAAAATTCAGGGTATCTACAAAGTAGCTCTGTTGTTTCTCTTCGCCGATCACATCGTGCCAAGTCGGTAACTGATTCATGGAAAGTTCCTGTCCTAGGGTTTTCCTTTATTCTACCGAGCGAAGTCCAAACAAACAAAAACTTACTATCAGCTGGAGATGGCTTTTCAAAAAATCATGACATTAACGAGAGCCCTCGCTAATGTCGTTGCGGCGTTCGAAAATGCCCCTGTCCGGTGATATGGCGATTTGGGGTGGGTAAACGCAACACTCGTCGAGAGTGTGTCGCCGGGATAAAAGAAACTGGTCGAGACATATTGTCATCCTCCTAACTAGCTTCGCCTAACTACAACGTTGAGTTCAGGCGTTTAAAACAAGCGCATAACCGCTCAATTGTTTTAGCTAAGAAAGAAGGATGCCAACTTTGCCATCCCGTTAGGAATTAACCATTTCTTCAATGTGGAATTGGCGTAAGGTGTTGATTTCTTGCTGCCAAATATCTGGGTCAATTGTTTCTAAAATCAGAGGGATACCATCAAAACGTGGATCTTTAGCGATGTACTCAAAACAGCTCCAGCCGATCTCTCCTTTGCCTAATGAGTGGTGACGGTCAACCTTGCTAGCGAATTCGACTTTTGAATCATTTAGATGCATTGCTCTTAAATAGTGCATACCAACGATACGGTCGAACTCAGCAAAGGTATGCTCACAATCCTCTTTAGTACGCAGATCGTAACCTGCGGTAAACGTGTGGCAAGTATCGAGACATACGCCAACACGTTCTTTGTCTTCCACTTGATCGATGATTTCAGCCAAATGTTCAAACTTCCAACCTAAGTTAGTGCCCTGACCTGCCGTGTTCTCAATCACAGCGATCACATTCGGCACTGCTTTGTGCGCCAGGTTAATCGACTCGGCGATCGTCGCCAAACACACCTGTTCCGACACTTTCTTTAAGTGGCTACCAGGGTGGAAGTTTAGCAACGTTAAACCTAATTGATTGCAACGCTCCATCTCATCAATAAATGCCGCGCGGGATTTGTTCCGCTTTTCTTCTTCTGGAGCACCCAAGTTAATCAGATAAGAGTCATGGGGAAGAATGTGTTCCGCGCCGAAACCAAGCATTTTGCAGTTTGCTTTGAACGCACTAATGGTTTTTTCTTCGAGTGGTTTTGCAACCCATTGGCGTTGGTTCTTAGTAAACAGAGCAAACGCATTCGCACCAATTTCACGAGCACGAAGAGGCGCTTGATCAACCCCTCCAGCCGCAGATACGTGAGCACCAATAAATTTGTTTCCAAACTTGTTTTTCATGTTTGTCATTTAATCACTTTCGACTTTCAGTATGGCTACCTAAATACAGGCAGTTGCGTAAACAAGGTTAAGTTTTGAGCTTGTTTTGTAGTAAATTTACAACAAAATTAACTTTTAAATATTTTTTATATTATCAAATAAATTGTAAATAGTATGTTTTCAAACGTTTTATTGATTTAACTCAAGAAAATCACCTTCAGAAAATTAAGGTTTTTGGTTGTTTTTTGACTTAAATCAATATTAAAATAATGGATATTGGCTATATAATACTTAGCTCGACAAAAATTCGAAAATTAACACCAATAATCACCACGTAAGTGGTCTAGGAGATAGTGATGATCCAAGGTATCCAAATTACTAAAGCAGCTAACGACGAACTACTAAACTCAATCTGGCTACTAGATAGCGAGAAGAACGAAGCGCGTTGTGTTGCTGCAGCATCAACTTACGAAGCAGACCAAGTTATCGCAATTAGCGACCTAGGTGAATACGAAAGCCGTGAAGTAGCAATCGAAACAGCTCCTCGCATCGAAGGCGGTCAGCACCTAAACGTAAACGTTCTTAAGCGTGAAACTCTAGAAGATGCAGTAGCACACCCAGAGAACTACCCACAGCTAACTATCCGTGTTTCTGGTTACGCAGTACGTTTCAACTCGCTAACTCCAGAACAGCAACGTGACGTAATCGCTCGTACTTTTACTGAGTCTCTATAATCTCTCAGTAAACTAGCTTGCTAGAATTTAAAAAGCTTGGTCAGCAATGACCAAGCTTTTTTTGTTTCTGGATCCTTCTAAACCCTTCCGACAGCAGAAAGCAACTCGCCTCTAAGGTGCGTTTCTTTGCGAAGGATCTTTCTGAAACGCTTGTGCCAACGAGGTTGGTTCAAGCCTCTCTCTTTGCAATGACGCCCCTTCTGCCCACCAAATCAGTTGATGCAGGGTGCGATTCATATAGCTATCCCACTGCGCCTGCTCCGACTCGTCCGCAACAACACCGTGCTCATCAAACACCTCTTGTGCTTTTGGAATATGGATCATTGCCGACACGGGTAAGCATCCCAACTCGGATAAGAAAGTGCGCATCGACACTGCAGCACGAGCGCCACCCCATTGCCCTGCAGAGTAGGTCACGATAGCACTTGGCTTATAGGAAAACAGCGAACTGCCAAAATGGTTAAGCATGTTTGCCAAGGCAGGACTCATCGAATGGTTGTATTCCGGGCTGACCATCACATACCCATCGGCACGTTTGATTTTATCTGCCAGCTCACTCAGATGTTCTGGCACTTTAGAGCGGTGATAAGCAAACTCGGGCTTAAACACATCGCCAAAGTCATAGCCCAATGGGTCAATGATTTCGACAGTATGTTGCGAATGCTGACTCGCGATGAGTTTTTTACACGCTCTACTGACTCGCATTCCTAAACGGGCTGGTCTTGGTGGCGTGCTGTCTCTCACCGAACCTAGAAAAATCAAAAAATGCATGCTTCTCTTTCCATCTCATTTAGTTAAGTTCGTTTCTCAATCATAAAGAGAGTTAAAACTTACCGGCAATAAAAAAGGTGAATGATTGCTCATTCACCTCTCGTTATTTGTGTTTTTGATACTGACTGTATTTTTGAAGCTTACTGCACGCGGCGCAGTACTTGCTTCAGTGCGTCAAAGTCTGCGTCGAGATCTTCCGATAGCAGCTCCATCGCAGCGTGCTTCGCTAGTGGCGCAGGAAGGTCGATGTCTGATTCTAGAATATCATCCACCACTTCTTTGAACTTCGCAGGGTGAGCAGTACATAGGAATAGACCGGTTTCACCGTCTTGCAATTGTTCTTCAAGCACTCGGTAAGCAATCGCACCGTGCGGTTCACACAGGTAACCCATGGCGTATAGATCTTTTACTGACTGTGCGCTTTGCTCATCAGATACAGCACCTTTACCTAGCGTCTCCAAGCCCCACTTTTTCACGCGGCACAGCTCTTCAATACGAGGCCAGTTGTTTGGTTGGCTCACGTCCATCGCGTTCGATGTTGTTGCGACTGTTGGTTTTGGCTCCCACTTACCTGTTTCTAGGTAGCGAGGAACAGTGTCATTGGCATTCGTTGCAGCGATAAAGCGTTTGATAGGCAAGCCCAGTGCTTTTGCCAGTAGACCAGCAGTTAGGTTACCGAAGTTACCGCTTGGTACTGATACCACTAGGTTTTCACGCTCTTGTTTGCTCATTTGCGCAGCTGCTTCAAAGTAGTAACAGATTTGCGCCATCAAACGGCTGATGTTGATTGAGTTTGCAGAGTTCAGACCGATCTCTTCACGCAGTGCAGAATCATCAAAAGATTGCTTAACCAGTGCCTGACAGGCATCGAAGTCACCATCGATCGCAACAGTGTGAATGTTTTTACCAAGCGTACAGAATAACTTCTCTTGCAGTGGGCTGATCTTGCCTTTCGGGTAAAGAATCACAACGTTGATGTCTTCCATACCGTAGAAAGCATGCGCAACGGCTGCGCCAGTATCGCCAGAAGTTGCAGTCAGAATAGTAATCTTGCCGCCATCCGAAACCGCAGCAAGAGATTGCGCCATAAAGCGACCACCAAAGTCTTTAAACGCAAGCGTTGGACCATGGAACAGCTCCAGTGCGTAAACACCGTCTTTTACTTGGTTAATAGGCGCAGGGAATTGGAATGCAGCATCAACAAGAGCATTCACTTGCTCTTCTGCAAGTTCGTCTCCAATTAACGCCGATAGAATCTTAGTGCTACGAGAGACAAAGTCTTCTGCAAGCAGCGCATCGATATCTTCAAATTTTGGTAATTCCGATGGGAAAAATAGGCCTTGATTGCGACCTAACCCTTGGCGAACGGCTTGGCCAAAGGAAACTTGTTCATCATTTTCTTTTATATTGTAAAGCTTCATAGCTCACTTCCTGTTACTTTCGAACCCTGCTTATCTAGACGACAAACGTGGACGAATCCTTCTTCGTTTTGTACGTAGTTCTGTTCTAACCAGCGAGCAACTCGCTCAGCGACATCTTTCTCTTTGCAAATACTGAACAGTGTCGGCCCACTGCCAGAAATACCGGTAGCTAATGCACCCGCAGACGCTGCGTATTGACGTGCATTCGCAAAACCCGGAAGCAGTTTCTCACGATACGGTTCTGCGATCACGTCTTTGATCATTTTTGCAGCAAGTTCTGGCTGACCAGAATGACACGCATGGATAAAGCCTGCAAGGTGGCGACCATGGGCAATGATATCTTGTCGACGGTATTGAGATGGCAGGATCTCACGCGCTTCTGCAGTGGACACTTTGATGCCCGGATATGCCATCACCCAATACCAATCATCAAAGCAAGGCACTTCTTGACTAATGATACCCAACTCTTCAAGCATCAACTGTACGCCGCCAAGGTAACATGGTGCGACGTTATCGTAGTGAATACCACCAGAGATCTTGCCTTCCATTTCTCCCATCAGTGCCAGTAACTCTGTCTCGTTAAGTGGCTGTCCATGGAATCGGTTCAATGCATCTAATGCCGCAACGATAGAGCATGCACTTGAGCCTAAACCAGAGCCAATTGGCATGTTCTTTTCTAGCGTCATCTCAAGTGGTTTTAGCTCGACGCCTTTTTTGTCTAGCTCACGAGCAAACACCACCCAACAATCGTAAACAATGTTCTCTTTTGGCTCGGTAGGCAACTTTTCAACGAAGTCACCGGAGGTTTTTAGGCTGAATGGCTCAGCTCCGGACTTAACCAATACTCGGTCGCCCAATAGTGTGCCATCAACTGGGGACACCGCCGCCCCCAGAACGTCGAAACCAACGCTTACATTACCAATTGACGCAGGAGCATAAACCACTACATCCATATCACTTGAACTCATTGCCGTTATACCCCTAGCTTCCAACCTAAAGTACGCATCACATCCGAGAATACGCCAGCAGCCGTAACCTCAGTACCCGCACCGTAACCACGCAATACTAGTGGAATTGGTTGGTAGTAGCGGCTGTAGAATGCCAGTGCGTTTTCACCATCTTTAATCTTGAACATCGGGTCGTTTTCATCGACGGCAGCAATGCTTACTGTGCATTTACCATCGACAATTTCACCGACGTAGCGCAGTACTTTACCTTCTTCCGCTGCTTTAACTGACAGCTCTTTAAAGTACGCATCCGCTTCTGGCAGGCGTTCCATAAACTCATCAACGCTGCCTGAGTCATCAAAACCTGGTGGCAGAGCTTGATCAACCACAACGTCTTCAAGTTCTAGAGACATGCCTGCTTCACGAGCAAGGATCAGAAGCTTACGCGCCACATCCATACCCGATAGATCGTCACGAGGATCCGGTTCCGTAAAGCCGTTTTGTTTCGCGATGTTTGTCGCTTCACTCAGGCTCATACCTTCATCTAACTTACCGAAGATGTATGACAGAGAGCCAGAAAGAATACCGCTGAAGCGCTCTAGCTCATCACCGGCTGAGATTAGGTTTTGTAGGTTTTCGATTACCGGTAGACCTGCGCCTACGGTTGTTTCGTACATCAATTTACGACGAGAGCTGCGCGCTACATCGCGAAGTTGATGGTAGTACGCCATGCTTGCCGTGTTAGCTTTTTTGTTTGGTGTTACGACGTGGAAACCTGCAGCTAAGAAGTCTGCATACTGATTCGCAATGGCTTCGCTGGACGTACAGTCAACTAACACAGGGTTGATGATGTGATTACGTTGAACCAAGGAAATCAGACGCGCTAGGCTGAATTCTTCAGTTGAAGCAGACATACGGTCACGCCAATGCTCTAGAGGAAGACCTTCACTATCAAGCAGAAGACCTTTGCTGTTTGCCAAACCACACACGCGAATCACGATGCCTTTCTCTGCAAGCTTCGCCTGTTGACGTTCGATCTGATCCACCAGCTCACCACCAACGCCACCAATACCAACAACGAATACGTCTAGGAAGTGCTTAGAGTTGAATAGGTTCTCGTGACACGCTTTGATTGCTTCAGAGATTTTGTCTTCAGGAATCACGGCAGAGATAGCACGCTCAGATGAGCCCTGTGCGATTGCCACGATGTTTACATTCACTTCAGCAAGAGATGAGAAGAAGCGAGAAGCGACACCGCGAGAAGTACGCATACCATCACCAACCAACGTCACAATAGACACATCGTCAATGAACTCGACTGGTTCAAGTAAACCGTCTTTTAGTTCCAACTCAAATGCGTCAGCCAACACTTGCTGTGCTTTGGCTTTATCTTGCGCTTCAATACAGAAGCTGATGCTGTACTCAGAAGAAGATTGTGTGATAAGGACGATAGACACGCCCGCTGATGACATTGCACCGAATACTCGGCTTGCCATGCCAACCATGCCCTTCATACCTGGGCCAGACACGTTAACCATCGTTAGATCATTTAGCGTCGTGATGCCTTTGATATCTAGATTATCTTCGCCAGTATCTTGTCCAATCAATGTACCCGCACCTTGTGGATTAAAGCTGTTTTTGATCAGGCATGGGATATGAAATTGTGCAATTGGTGCGATGGTTTTTGGATGCAGAACGGAAGCACCGAAGTAAGAAAGCTCCATCGCTTCTTGGTAGCTGAGCGACTTGAGTAGGCGTGCATCTTCAACTAGGCGAGGGTCACAGTTGTAAACGCCATCTACATCAGTCCAGATTTCACAGCAATCTGCACGCAAACATGCGGCCAGTACCGCTGCGGAGTAATCAGAACCATTACGACCCAGAGTTACCAATTCACCTTTTTCATTCCCGGCTGTAAAGCCCGGCATGATGCTGACATGGCCCTCTGGAAGCGGGTTTTGGCGGAAGTTCTGCGTAGAGACTTCAACATCAACCATCGCTTCTAGATGATCGCCTTTCGCGTATAGGTACTCAACCGGATCGATAAGATGCGCAGGTTGGCCTTTTGCTTCTAGTACCGCTTTCATCAGTTGAATCGACACACGCTCGCCTTTGCTGATAATGCGTGCGTTGACGTTGTTTGGACACATACCAAGAAGATTAATGCCGTGAACAAATTGACGTAATTGAGAAAGTGAGGTTTTAACTTGGTTATCGAAAGCCGTGCCATCCACATTTGGAACAACCGCTTGGATTTCGGAAAATAGCGTTTTAAACGACGCTTCTAGCTCATTGATTTGAAGCTCTGCTTCACCGTTTCGAAGTGCGCCTTCGATCACCGCAACAAGCTTATTGGTCGTTTTACCCGGTGCAGAAAGCACAACGGCAACGTCTTCCTGTTGAGCGTTATTGGCAATGATATCCGCTGCTCTTAAAAAGCGATCTGCATCTGCTAATGATGAGCCGCCAAACTTCAATACTCGCATCCCTTCCTCCGATGTATCTTCTTAATTCTGTCTAAATTTCATTTAAAAAAGCATAAAAAAAGGCCTGTATCTTGTTGGATACAGGCCTTTTTTGTGAATTTCTTTCGCTCAGCAGCCTGCCCCAACATTGGTCGTGTTGGTAATAATAATGGTTGTGGTCATTACTACTAGGCTGTTTGATGGCATAAATAAATATTCAACGATAATTGTGTGTTTGCTTAACTCTACGTTTACCGAGTTTCCGGTACAGAGTCAACAAAAAATTGTCTATTTTCCGGTCTTGTAGTGATTTCTGCTACGCAATGTCTTTGATATTTCAATGTAATTACAAAGGGTTGCGAATTATCATAGTCAATTGAACTTTTTCTCTCTCTACAACGGTCTGTTTGATATAGAAGCAAATAGCGGTGATGACACCTGATCCTCTTCTATCTACATATGATCAAAACATCGATCCTCATGAATACTAATTAACAACAAGTTAACTGTGATCAAGGTTCATAGGATTGAATTAAGTAGAAAATAAGTGAGCTGACTTTCATATTCTATGCTTTAATATTGAGAAGCTTTAAGCACATACTAATAACAAAGTTCGACACAAGGAGTGGTCAACATGAAAAAATGGATTTTTCTGTTACTGTTTGTTGTGCCTAGCATTTGTGCTGCAAATGAGTTGCCACCTCTCCCAGGAAAAACCACAGCTTCCCCACACAAGCTTTTCATTTCTAGTGAAAACTACCATACCGAGAGCTTTGACGTTTGGAATATTGATGGCGGTTACGCGTATGAGCTGTTTGACTCGGTTGATCTTTACGTAGGTGCGCGTGTAAATAATTCACCAACGCAAAACCAAAGTGGCTTTTTGAGTGGGATCAGTTATCACTTAAATGATCGCGTCACCGTTAAAAGTACAGTTCGCTCTTATAAAGCGGAAACGACCGAAGGTATTCGTGAAGAAGACAGTAGCCTCGCTGCCGAAGTTTCAAGCCGCGTAAAAATCACCGAAAACTTAGATCTTCACGCCACTTTAGATTATCAAGATTGGCAACAAGGCTTTGAAGTCGGACTTGGTTTCCGCTTTTAAAAATCCAACGCCTCTTTAGAGATCAATACGCCATTCCAATCGGCATACACGTAATGCTTAGGTTGAACAATTTGGTTCTGCATTGTCAGCGTAACATTCACTTCTCCGACATCGCGCTTTTCTGTTTTAAATGGACATGTGCCTAGGGCTTGAACACCAATGTCCATTTGAGAAATCTGAGCTACATCGCGAATCGCTCCGTACACTATGATGCCTTCCCAACCATTTTCGATCCCAAGAATCGCTAATTGATCGCCTAGCAAGGCTTTTTGACAAGAGCCGTGTCCGTCAACAATTAGTACTTTGCCAGTACCATTATCGCTCAGTACCTCGCGAACTTTTGAATTATCATGGTAGCAACGCACTGTGACTATCTCTCCATGAAACGCGGTACGTTGACCAAAATTCTGCAATGGCAGACTTAGCAACGTAACTTGTTCTTCAAATTGGTCACAAATATCTGGTGTTATGTCTCTCATAGTTCCTCCGTGAAATGTCTCACCCGAGCAAAACTCCAGTGAGTAGTATCCTTCTATACCAGTCTAGATTTCATCGAACCAAGCTTGTGCAAAATCTCTGGTTCTGAACACGCTATCAGGTAAAGCTCGTCATCAATGACGTAGTAAATCGCGTTCTGTTGGAAATCTTTTGCCAGCACTATCGCCGCTTCTGGCGTGAGTTCTGCTGCGTAACTTTCTTCAAACCATTCGAATGCCTGATCACCAACCGTGACAGGCACGTGTTTAACGTGGTTTAATTGCTTTTCGAGTTCATGATTACTTATGCAATTCATCTCTTTGGACCGCAAATTACTGTAAGGGTTCCAAGCGGTTATCACTGCGTAGCTTGAAGAGCACCAATCAGTATGAAAACGAAAGAAAGATTCTGAATAAGCATTCCATAACGATGCGTCTATGTTCGTATTACTTTTTTCTATCATAACTCTTAAACGATTAATAACGGTTACATTTCATCAATTGATGTAAATCAACAAACTGAATGGAATTAACATTTGAGCATTGTTAGCATGCTGTTAACAATATAAAATCCGCTCCATATCTTAGGGTGTTTACGTTTCAGGCCCCGCGAAGGCTAGGAAATGAAAGGTAAACAAGCCCTATAGAATAAACGTCGCCATCGGATACTGGTGAGTTGGCAAAATTCCAAGGAAGGCGGATAACTGAAAGAAGTGTTTTTTTGATCAACTTGATTTATTATCAAAATCACATTACCTGTATGTTATATTTTTGCCTAGAATTTATTCTATTAGCACAATTTTGTCACAAATTTAGGTACCGCCAATGCAAACCCCGCAGATTCTTATCGTAGAAGATGAGCAAGTAACTCGTAACACTCTTAAGAGTATTTTTGAAGCAGAGGGATACGCTGTTTTTGAAGCCAGTGACGGTGAAGAGATGCACCAAGTGTTGTCTGAAAATTCAATCAACTTGGTTATCATGGACATTAATCTTCCAGGCAAGAATGGTCTCCTTTTAGCACGTGAACTTCGCGAGCAAGCGAACATCGCACTGATGTTCCTAACTGGTCGTGACAATGAAGTAGACAAGATCCTAGGTCTTGAAATCGGTGCTGATGACTACATCACTAAACCATTCAACCCACGTGAACTGACTATCCGCGCACGTAACCTGCTAAGCCGCTCAATGAGCACTAACGCAGTACAAGAAGAGAAGCGCTCGGTAGAAAAATATGAGTTCAACGGTTGGGTGCTAGACATCAACAGCCGCTCTCTTGTGAGCCCAGCTGGCGATGGCTACAAACTGCCTCGTTCTGAGTTCCGTGCACTTCTGCATTTCTGTGAGAACCCAGGCAAGATTCAAACTCGTGCTGATCTTCTTAAGAAGATGACGGGCCGTGAGCTTAAGCCACACGACCGTACTGTTGACGTGACTATCCGTCGCATTCGTAAGCACTTTGAATCTGTATCAGGTACTCCTGAAATCATCGCGACGATTCACGGTGAAGGTTACCGCTTCTGTGGCGATCTAGAAGACTAATCGCTTCAACACAAACAATAAGGGCTTGCTCCATGAGCAAGCCCTTTTTTTATCTGAGAAAACGCAATATCAGTATACTTTATCGATCTTAATGTGTTTCTCAACCAACCAGCCTTTCTTACCAGCATCATCTAATAACAAAGCTAAGTCGACTGACTTTTCCATATCCGCTTCAATTTGCCAAACAAAGGCGACTTCCCACTGGTTCTCACTATGAGTACGTAACTCAAGCAAGTCACCATCAATTTGCCATTCAGAATCGCCTTGTTTGATGATCAATGAATCCACGGTCAAGTTGGCTGGTAGTTCCTTGTCTGATTTCAAGTACAACGCACCATGTACGTTTTGCTCTTGAACCTCACCAATGGTTGGCATTAGGTTTACCCACAAGTTGCTTTTCAGCTCAACATTCACTTTATTCATGGTGATTTGGCTGTCTTCTTGCCAACCCACTTGAGGAGCAGAACTACAACCAGCAAGTAATGCGATTGCCAGTGCTGCCGATGCAAACTTCTTCATGTTATTTCCTCTGTTCCAACCAACTTTTTAAGACTTGAATGTCATTTTGATATTCATTTTTTATTTCTTCGACCCAGTCCGAGATATTTTCCCACCAAGCAGGCATATCCGGAGATTGTGCCTTCTGTGCAACACTTTGGATGTGTTTAAGACCAATAGAACCCGCTGCGCCTTTGATCT
This sequence comes from Vibrio jasicida 090810c, assembly GCF_002887615.1. NCBI lineage: Bacteria > Pseudomonadati > Pseudomonadota > Gammaproteobacteria > Vibrionales > Vibrionaceae > Vibrio > Vibrio jasicida. The sequence continues at coordinate 1,752,137 of NZ_CP025792.1, forward strand.
TATGCGCCTCTGAAACAATACCATCTTGGTCTTTCGCCATCATGTTCGAGTCTAAAATCTGAATGTAGTCTGGCATCATGTCTTCGAACATCTTGATACTGTCATAAACAGGTTTCACACCCACGATATCCACGTATGACTCTAGCATATCCAAATCAAGTAAATGGGTATTGATGACGGGCGATGGGGTCGGTGTAACATCCTCAACGAGCTCAGGCTCAACAACCTCTTCTTTTTGGTTCTCAATACGATTAACGAAGAACTTATCAATCACTGATTGCATCGCTTGTACCGCAAGTGGTTTGCTGATTGCATCGTCCATACCATTGTCTAAGTATTCACGACGATCTTTCATCACATTCGCCGTTAGTGCTACTAATGGCGGCAAGTTGTCGTAATGCTCACGGTAGTACTTAGCCACATCAAAACCTGTCATGTCTGGTAGTTGTATATCCAGCAACGCTAAGTCATATTCGTCTGGTACAAAGTTCACCAGCGCTTCTTCACCTGTCATGGCTACAGTGACGGTATGTCCCAAGCTTTCAAGCAGTGACTTAGCAACAGTAATGTTCAGTTCGATATCTTCTACCATAAAGATATTTAGATGCACTTTATCTCGCTGAGCATCGATAACAGGCTCTTCCAATTCAACAATCGGAACGTGAATTGAAACGGTAAAGGTACTACCGAAGCCCTCTTCACTCGCAACAGTAATATCGCCATCCATCATGTTGATAAGCTGCTTAGAAACCGCCAAACCAATGCCAGTACCTACCGCATGAAGGTTGTCTTTGCCTGACTTCACTTGGTAGTACATCGCAAAAATCTTATCCAGCTCTTCTTCAGGAATACCAATGCCCGTGTCTTCTACTTCCATGATGATGGTCGCGTAGTCGTCTTCGACATCTGCGCTGACTGTCATGACGACGCCACCTTCTTTGGTGAACTTCATTGCGTTGCTAACCAAGTTCCAGATAACCTGACGCAGGCGGGTCGCATCCACTTCAATCGCTTTTGGTAATGCGCTCAAGCGTTCAAGGTCGAAACGCAACCCTTTCTGCTCCGCCATCAGAGCAGAGATGCTTTCAATCTCTGCTACAAAATCCTCAAAGTTCAATGGTGCGGGCAGCAGTTCCAATTTACGACGGTCGAATTTATCCATATCGATAATGTCGTTGAAGATGTTGCCCAATGTAATGGCACTGACGTTAATGGTTTGCATGTGCTTACGCTGCTCTTGCGTTAACTGACTATCGAGCAACATTCGGCTCAAACCAACGATGCCATTCAATGGCGTGCGCAGTTCATGACTGATGGTGGAAATAAAGGTGGTCTTGTCACGGCTGGCTTTTTCTAACGATTCTTCATGGCGTTTACGTTCGGTAATATCTCGTCCAAAGCCAACTAGACCAAGGTGACGGCCATCTTTACTGTAGAAAGGTACTTTGCGCAATTCGAAGTAGTGTTTGCGACCATCTGGATATTCAAGCCATTGCTCGTAAGTGATGGCCTGATTGTCTGCAAAGACCTTTTGGTCGGTATCAACGATGTGCTCGGCCACTTCTTTGCTGTAAACATCCCATGGGCTTAGGCCCACCAATTGATGCTCTTTCTTACCAGTGAGTTCTTCCATTGCTCGGTTACAACCAGAGAAGACACCATCGGCGTTACGGTAGTAAATCAAGTCTGGAGATGCATCAATGAAAGAGCGTAAAAGTGCGGTACGCTCGGCAAGCTCTAACTGAGTGCGTTCACGTTGGAATACTTCGTTCTCCAAATCTTGCATGGCTTCTTCGCGCGCTTCTTCCGCTTTAATGCGCTCTTCAATTTCTTGATTGAGCTTTTCAATGTTCTGCTGCAATTGGAAGTTCAGTTCTTGGTCACGCGAGCGCATGTCTTTCAGCTTAGAGACTAGTTTGGTCAATCGTTGACGAGATTCTTCTAGCTGATCAACAACAACGGAAAGAAAATACACCGCCCAAGGGGTAATAAGCAGGCCAAAGAAAACAGAACGAACAATATCAATATCGTCGACGTTCCCTTTCAAGGCGAGCGTAATACCAACTTGCACCACAACAGCCAGTGCCACCAGCGCTAAGGCCAGCAATATAGAGAAACGGACAATCCCCAGCTTAACCAATAGGTCAACATAGTACTGGGCGAGGTTTTTCATGGGCTTCATTCACTACTCCATGGAACAAGCTAGATATCGAACCCTGACAGTTAGATAAGTTAAAACAGTGAAGATATTTCGAGCTGTTTTAAGTTTGGCAATACACATTGGCGAACCAGCGAAGCTTCAGGGCTAGCAGACACCTCACACCATGTATGGGCAGTTTAACGTGTTTAATACGGTGATTAAAACCGCCTACTCTCAACTTAGAGCAAGCGGTCACAAAGCGTTAGCAAGAACTTGGATGAACACTGGTTCGATCACGACCATCGGCCTTCGCTTGGTAGAGTGCACTGTCTGCCATCGCGACCCCCATTTCAGGTTCATCGCCGTGCTGAGGAATGTAAGAGACAAAGCCGATACTGACTGTCAATTGAGCAAAAGCTTCTGAACAGCAATGTTCGATGCCGAGGTCATGAATGCGTTCATGTATCCGCAGAGCGACTTTTTGAGCCCCTTCCGTCGTGGTATTTGGCAAGATGAAAGCGAACTCCTCACCACCATAACGAGCGACACAATCAGAAGAGCGACTGACCACCTGCTGGAATACCGATGCCACTTTAATCAGCGCCTCATCACCTTGTTGATGGCCGTAGCAGTCGTTATAGCGCTTAAAGAAGTCGATATCACACAGCATGATACACAGAGGTAGCTTCTCTCGAACATGATGGTACCAAAGCGTATCGAGTTGCTCGTCAAATCGGCGTCGGTTTGCGACTTGAGTTAGGCTGTCTAAGAAACTGAGTTTCTCCAACTCCAAGTTGGCTTCTTCCAGTTTCTGCTCCGCAAGATAACGCTCAGAAATATCGCGAGCCATGATCAGCACACCATTGGTACCAGAAGCTTTATCTTTAAAGGGTGACTTCACCACATCAAACCATGTGTAATAACCGTCGGTACTGGTCACTTTGTCGATATAACGCACGGGGTGAGTTTGCTGTAAAGCCTGAAGATCACTGGCTTCTAGGCGGATGTAAATATCTTCAGGGATCACATCTTGTAGACGCTTTCCAATTAGGTCTGAAACATCTGGAATCCCTAAAGCATTCACAAACGGCTTATTACACGCTTGATACACCATGTTTTCATTGAAGATACCGATCGAATCTGGACTGGCGTCCAAAATGGTCTGAAGAATGGTGTCACGTTGAGCCAGAGCCACTTCCGTATCTTTACGACGCTCCATTTCATCACGTAAGTTTTGCTGCATCTTATGCCATTCAGTTACATCATGGCTAATTGACAGCGTCCCTATCATTTCCCCAGTTTGAGACACTAGTGAATTCTGATTCACTTCTAGCAAACAACTGCGTCCTTGAGGATCCGTTGTCCAACGACGGTCACTTTTTCTAGCAGACATCGAACTGGATTTTGAAGTGCATGCTTCGTTTTCTCGACCTTGCCAAAATTGATCAAACGCGCGGTTAGTGGTCAGTACTTTGCCTTGTTGATCTTGCAAACAAATCAATTCAGACAACGAGTCCAAGGCAGAACGAGCAATGTTTAGTTGGGCCAGTTCTTGTTGCTGATCTTTCTGGGTCATTTGATGACTTTGAGCATACAGAATCCATACTCTTTGCCTACGCAGTAAGCTCTTTCGACCAGATAATTCAACTTTGATGCTTTCACCATCGGATAAACGCCAGTCAAAAATTTGCTGGCGAAATTGTTGGCTTGAAAAGCTATCAAGCAATACGACAAGTTCATCTAAATTAAATGAAGCCGGATAAAGGAAACCAGAACCTAAAGGACGAATACCCAATAGTTGCATCGCGGGATGGTTGGATAACAGAAGCTGCCCATGGTTAGCATCAACCACAAGCACAGGATAAGGAGAATCAGTAACAACGTACTTTAAAGCGGTTTGAAAACGTAAATAAATTAATGTAACGGCAACGGCAAACACGAAAAAGAGCAGGACTACAAATTCGTAGTTGCCCCACCCATCCCATAACCAATCGAGTAACTGATCCATTTTTCCGACCTTTAATGCAAATCGGGAAAAATATACCAGTTATTAATCGATCAATCTGCCTTTAATTCTGGCTTACTATAGATGAAAGGGTCACCATTCAAACTGCCCTGAGCCCCCTCGCGATCCAAAGCTCTTCCTATCTCTGTCATCGCAAGCCAACGGTTTTCACACCACAGCGGGGAGAGCAATGTTGGGCGACGTGCAGCCGAAGAGACACGATGATAAATCACCTCTTTAGGGGTCATACGGATCATTTCACTGGCAATCGCTACATACTCTTCCAATTCTGGAGCTTCTAGTTTTCCAGCACGCCATGCCTTTGCCATCGTGCTACCATCAACAATATGCAAGCCATGCAACTTGATGCCATCAGTGCCTACTTCAAGGACTTTACGCAGTGTTTCAATGTTATCGCTGCGTGTTTCTTTTGGTAAGCCAACAATAAGATGAGCACATACTTTGATGCCTAGCGCACGAGCGCGTTTGGTGATATCAGCATAGCATTCAAAATCGTGACCTCGGTTGATTCGCTTAAGTGTGTCGTTCTTGGCAGTTTGAAGGCCCAATTCCAACCAGATCTCATAACCTTGATTGACATAATCCGACAACAGATCCAATACGGCATCAGGAACACAATCTGGACGAGTGCCTACACACAACCCCACGATGTCAGCGGCCTTAAGAGCTTCTTCATACATATTTTTCAATACCTGCACTTCCGCGTATGTGCTGGTATAGGCTTGGAAGTAAGCAAGGTACTTTTTCGCACGATGGATCTCTCCCGCACGATCTTTCAATTGATCATGAATGCTTTTGATCTGGACTTCTTCATCCGCAAAGGACGCGACATTACAAAACGTGCAACCGCCTCGACCAATGGTGCCGTCGCGGTTTGGGCAGCTAAAGCCACCATGTAAAGTCAGCTTATGGACTTTTTCGCCGTAACGACGCTGAAGGTCTTGACCTAGTGTGTTGACCAACTCATGTAACTGCATAGATTCTCACCAATCGTAAACCGTAATAAATCTCACTACGATCTATGTAAATAAATTACATCCCTGCAAGAAAAAACAAATAATTCTAGTCAATTCAAACAAGAGCATAATGGTTTGAAATCAATAAAACTGCATAAAACCAACCTAAAAGCTGCCATGTTGCGCAATTGTTAAACAAAAAGTGCATATTTAAACGAAAAAATTGGGTCACAAAAGCGACTTTTCATTGCATTACGAAGTCACAAAATTGTAGGATACTTACACAACCCCGCTGTTTTTGTGACTTTTATTACAATGACAACTGCGGGAATTGTCGGCGATACCCCGCTCCCACCGATATAAATCACTAGATAGTGATAATAAATAAAGGGATATCACCAAGGATTGTTTTTCTCGCAAAATTTTTCCTGCGAGATACGGAAAGGAATCAAAACTGACCAACCTAGGTCGGTTTCGAATCATAAATATAAAGGACAAGACGCACAGAGCGTACCTAAGACAGCCAAGATCTGTCTGGGATTCTTGCGTCGACATTGAACTGGAAGGATGTATCTATGGTAGATAGAGAGCAAAATTCACAGGGTCTGTACACTCCGGAGCTGGAGCATGACGCTTGTGGTATCGGTTTTGTTGCTCACCTTAAAAACCGTAAATCTCATGAAGTAGTGACTCAAGCACTAGATATGCTGGCTCGCATGGAACACCGTGGTGGTCAAGGCTGTGACCCATGTAGCGGTGATGGCGCAGGTATCTTGCTACAGAAACCTCATGAATTCCTATTAGAAGAAGCCGTTAAGCTAGGCATTAAACTGCCTTCGTTTGAAAAGTATGGTGTTGGTGTCGTTCTTTTCCCGAAAGACGAATACAAACGCGAACAATGCCGTGACATTCTAGAACGTAACGCACAGCGTCTAGATCTTGAAGTTATCGGCTACCGAGTACTGCCAACCGACAACTCAATGATCGGTGCAGACCCACTAAGTACAGAGCCTCAGTTTGAGCATGTGTTTATCTCTGGCGGTCCTGGCATCACACCTGAAGAGCTAGAGCGCAAACTGTACGTACTTCGTAACTACACTGTACGTGTTTGCCTAGAAAGCGTTTCGAACATTGGTGACGACTTCTACATTAACTCAATGTCTTACAAGACATTGGTGTACAAAGGTCAGTTAACAACCGAGCAAGTACCTCAGTACTTCCTTGATCTGCAAAACCCGACCATGGTGACCGCACTGGCACTGGTACACTCTCGTTTCTCTACCAACACCTTCCCGAAATGGCGTCTTGCACAGCCTTTCCGTTACATTGCCCACAACGGTGAAATCAATACAGTTCGCGGTAACTTGAACTGGATGAAAGCCCGTGAAGCAATCCTAGAATCAGACCTGTTTACTCAGGCTGAAATCGACATGCTTCTTCCAATCTGTCAGGAAGGCAGCTCGGATTCATCTAACTTTGACATGGCACTTGAGCTCCTAGTTCTTTCTGGTCGCAGCCTGCCACACGCATTGATGATGATGATCCCAGAAGCATGGCAAGAAAACAAAAACATGGATCCTAAACGTCGCGCGTTCTATCAGTACCACGCGAACATCATGGAACCATGGGATGGTCCTGCTTCAGTATGTTTTACTGATGGTGTTCAAGTTGGTGCGACACTAGACCGTAACGGTTTGCGCCCTTCTCGCTACACAGTGACCAAAGACAACTTCCTAGTGATGGCATCTGAATCTGGTGTTGTGGATATTGAACCAGAGAACGTAGAGTTCCGCGGTCGTCTACAACCAGGTCGTATCTTCGTTGCAGATCTAGAGCAAGGTCGCATCATCTCTGATGAAGAAGTGAAAGACACCATCGCAACAGCGCAGCCTTACGAGAAGTGGGTAGAAGAAAACCTGCTGAGCTTGAAGAAGCTGCCAGATGCGAGCAACCAGTTCAGCCAACCTTCTCCAGAGCGTTTGTTGCATCGTCAGCAAGCTTTCGGTGTGAGCACTGAAGAAGTGAACGAAATCATCGTTCCAATGGCGAATGACGCGAAAGAGCCATTGTCAGCAATGGGTGCCGACTGGCCTCTTGCGGTTCTATCTCATCAGTCTCAACATCTTTCAAACTACTTCAAGCAGCTGTTTGCACAGGTAACCAACCCACCGATCGACCCGATCCGTGAGCGTATGGTTATGTCGCTGAACACTTACTTGGGTAAAGACCAAAACCTTCTGACTGAAACACCACTTCACTGTCAGAAAGTAGAATTGGAATCGCCTGTTCTGGCGAACTCTGAGCTTGAAAAACTGCGTGCGATCGATAACGAGCACCTACAAGCGAAGACGCTGGATATCGTGTTCCAAGCCAATGAAGATCAAGGCAAGCTTGAGCGCGCACTAAAACGTATCTGCCAATACGCAGAAGACGCGGTTATCGATGGTTACTCAATCATCCTACTCACTGACCGTGCAGTTAACTCAAACCACGCGGCGATTCCAGCAATGCTGGCAGTTGGCGCAGTGCACCACCACTTGATCCGTAAAGGTCTACGTGCGAAGTGTGACATCGTGGTTGAAACCGGTGACGCGCGTGAAACGCACCACTTTGCAACACTACTTGGTTACGGTGCGAATGCGGTTAACCCATACCTAGTGATTGAAACCATTATTGAGCTTCAACGTACTAAGAAGTTGGATCCAGAGGCGAACCCGCGCGATCTGTTCAACAACTACCGTAAAGCGATCAATGGCGGTCTTCTGAAGATCTTCTCGAAGATGGGTATCTCGACGCTACAGTCGTACCACGGTGCACAAATCTTCGAAGCGTTGGGCATCCACAAATCAGTGGTCGACAAATACTTCACAGGTACAGTTTCTCGTATCCAAGGTCTAACCCTTGATGATATCGCCAAAGAAGTGCTGATCCGTCATCGCATCGGTTACCCACAACGCGAAATCCCAATTCAAATGCTGGATGTTGGTGGTGTTTACCAATGGAAACAGCGTGGTGAGAAGCACCTATTCAACCCAGAAACCATTTCTCTACTGCAAGAGTCTACGCGCAACAAGAACTACGATCAGTTCAAGCAGTACGCGACAGCCGTAGATAAGCAAGGTGACAACGCGGTAACCCTGCGTAGCCAACTTGAGTTCATTAAGAACCCAGCAGGTTCTATCTCTATCGACGAAGTCGAGCCAATTGAAAGCATCGTGAAACGCTTCGCGACGGGTGCTATGTCATTCGGTTCTATTTCTTACGAAGCACACTCCACACTGGCTGTTGCGATGAACCGTCTTGGCGCGAAATCGAACTCTGGTGAAGGTGGTGAAGACCCAATGCGTTTCGAGCGTAAAGAAAACGGCGATTGGGAACGCTCTGCAATCAAGCAGGTGGCTTCTGGTCGTTTCGGCGTAACCTCTTACTACCTAACTAACGCTGAAGAGCTGCAAATCAAAATGGCTCAAGGTGCGAAGCCAGGTGAAGGTGGTCAGCTACCAGGCGATAAAGTAGATGACTGGATCGGTGCAACACGTCACTCGACTCCGGGCGTTGGCCTTATCTCGCCACCACCACACCACGATATCTATTCAATCGAAGATTTGGCTCAGCTTATCTACGACTTGAAGAACGCGAACCGCGCGGGCCGTGTAAACGTGAAGCTGGTATCGGAAGCAGGCGTAGGTACGATCGCTTCTGGTGTAGCGAAAGCGAAAGCGGACGTTGTACTAATCGCAGGTTTTGACGGTGGTACTGGAGCATCCCCAATGTCTTCAATCCGTCATACCGGTCTTCCTTGGGAACTTGGTTTGGCAGAAACGCACCAAACGCTACTGAAGAACGGTCTACGTAACCGTATCGTGGTTCAAGCGGATGGTCAGATGAAGACACCTCGTGACCTTGCAGTGGCAACACTACTTGGTGCAGAAGAATGGGGGGTGGCAACCGCAGCCTTGGTGGTTGAAGGTTGTATCATGATGCGTAAGTGTCATAAGAATACCTGTCCTGTCGGTATCGCAACTCAGAACAAGACCCTTCGCGAGCGCTTTGATGGTCGCGTAGAAGACGTCGTAACCTTCTTCCAATACATGGCACAAGGTCTGCGTGAAATCATGGCTGAACTAGCCTTCCGCACTATAGATGAGATGGTCGGTCAAGGTCAGAAGCTGAAGATTCGCCAAGACGTTTCTCACTGGAAATACAAGAACCTAGATCTGTCTCCTGTTCTCCACGTTGAGCAACCACGTGAAGCTGATGGTGTATTCAACCAAGCTCAGCAGAACCACAACCTAGAAGAAGTGCTAGACCGCAAGCTGATTCAAGCAGCGATTCCTGCACTCGAGAAAGGCGAAGCGGTGAATGCCGAGTTCCCTATCGTCAACACAGACCGCTCTGCAGGTACCATGTTGTCGAACGAAATCTCGAAAGTGTACAAAGATGCCGGTCTACCTCAACCAATGAACGTGAAGTTCAACGGTTCTGCAGGTCAGTCATTCGGTGCATTCCTAGCTAAGGGCGTGAAGTTCGAAGTGGAAGGCGACGCGAACGACTACTGGGGTAAAGGCTTATCTGGCGGTACGTTAGTACTTTACCCAGACGCGAAATCAAGCATTGTCGCAGAAGACAACATCGTGGTTGGTAACGTGTGTTTCTACGGTGCAACTTCGGGTGAGTCTTTCATTCGTGGTATGGCTGGTGAACGTTTCTGTGTTCGTAACTCAGGTGCGAAAGTCGTAGTAGAAGGCGTCGGTGACCACGGTTGTGAGTACATGACTGGCGGTGCAGCCATCATCCTCGGTTCAACAGGTCGTAACTTTGCCGCAGGTATGAGTGGTGGCGTAGCTTATGTGTGGGATAAATCAGGCGACTTTGAGTCAAAACTGAACCCAGAACTCGTAGACCTAGATCCAATCGAGCAAGAAGACAGAGATCTATTACTCGACATGCTAACTAAGCATGTTCAATTCACAGGAAGTGAAGTCGCTCAGTCTTTCCTAGACAACTTTGAAGCAAGCCTAGCCTCTATGGTTAAGGTAATGCCGCGTGACTACAAAGCGGTTCTTCAAAAGCGTAAAGCTGAAGCACAGTCTCAAGGAAACGAAACTCAAGTGGAGGCCGTATAATGGGTAAGCCTACTGGATTTTTAGAGCATGGTCGTGAACTACCACAAAAGATCGATCCAGCTGAACGTATCAAGAACAACAAAGAGTTCGTTCTGAACGAGGAGTTTGGTGACAAGATCAATACTCAAGCTTCTCGTTGTATGGACTGTGGTGTGCCGTTTTGTCATAACGGCTGCCCTATCGGTAACATCATTCCAGAGTTTAACGATGCGGTTTATCGTGATAGCTGGGAAGAAGCATGGAACATTCTAAGCTCAACCAATAACTTCCCAGAATTTACTGGTCGTGTTTGTCCTGCTCCATGTGAAAGTGCTTGTGTTCTTGGCATCAACCAAGACCCAATTACTATCTGTAACATCGAGAAAACCATCGTAGAAACGGCGTATCGTGAAGGTTACGCCAAACCAAAAACACCACGTTCTCGCACAGGCAAAACCGTTGCGATCATCGGTTCAGGTCCTGCTGGCCTTGCGGCTGCTGAGCAGCTAAATAGCGCCGGTCATACTGTGACGGTATTCGAGCGAGACGAGAAAGTGGGTGGTCTGCTGCGTTTTGGTATCCCAGATTTCAAACTGGGTATGGATGTCATTGATCGTAAGATCAACCTGATGGCAGAAGCGGGTATTGAATTCAAAGTAAACCAACATATCGGTGTCGACGTAAACGCTCAACAGCTTCGTCAAGAATACGATGTTGTGCTTCTTACTGGTGGCTCAACCGTTCCACGTGATCTTCCAGTTCCTGGGCGCGAGCTAAATGGTGTTTACTTTGCCATGCAGTTCCTTGGCCAAAACAACCGTCGTGCAAATAACATGGACCTAAAAACGGAAGAAATTCACGCAAAAGGTAAACATGTGGTTGTCATCGGTGGTGGTGATACTGGTTCTGACTGTGTAGGTACATCAAACCGTCACGGTGCAGCAAGCATTACTCAGGTTGAGATCATGCCGATTCCGCCAGAAAAACGCCCAGCAAACATGCCGTGGCCACAGTATCCAATGATCATGCGTACATCGACTTCCCATGAAGAAGGCGTTGATCGTCACTGGAATATCCTAACCAAAGAGTTCATCGGCAATGAGCAAGGTGAAGTGACTGGTCTGCGTATTGCCGATATTGTTTGGGAAGAAGCGAAGCCAAGCGAGCGTCCAAACTTTAAAGAGGCCGAAGGCAGTGAGCGTGTGATCCCATGTGATATGGCATTCCTTGCTATGGGCTTCCTGCATCCGGAACCAACTGGTGTTCTTGCTCAACTGGACATCGCACTAGATGATCGCGGTAACGTAGCAACCCAAGGTTTTGCTACTAACCAAGAAGGCGTATTTGCTGCTGGTGATATGCGTACAGGCCAATCTCTGGTTGTTCGTTGTATCAATGAAGGCCGTGAATCAGCTCGTGCCATCGATGATTATTTGATGGGTGGCACAAACCTAGAAGCGAAAGCAGATTCATTAATGCTTTCAGCTTAAAGGGAGTGCTCTCGCTTCCTCTTTTTAAGTCATAAATCCAGCCATCAGTAGTATCGATGGCTGGTGATAAGAAAAGAAAACAGTTCCTTCCAATCTTTTTATTTTGACCAGCATTTTGTGCTGGTCTTTTTTATGCCTCACAGAATCAAATGTTACTTCTTTGTAACAATCAAATTCCTATCTAGCTGAATTTATTGAAATATTTTAGCCAATTAAATGGTAAATCGCATATTCACGTGATGATTCACTAATAACTTGACCTTTTTTACAATAAGCTATAGGTTGTGAAGTCGATGAAAATAAAACAACCATTTTTTGTTAAGATAATTGACGATTTTTATTGAATAAATATACGTAAAACCATAAAAGTGACGCATAGTTAGTCATCATTATCAACTTGAGCAGTGTTGATATATCTGTCGGACGACAGATAAGCAAAGGGAGAATTGCAATGGCTCTTTATGATCCAAGTCTTGAGAAAGACAACTGTGGATTTGGCTTAATCGCTCACATGGAAGGGGAGCAAAGTCACAAGCTGGTTCGAACAGCAATTTCTGCACTTGACCGCATGACCCACCGTGGTGGTATCGCCGCTGACGGCAAAACTGGTGATGGTTGTGGTCTTCTACTACAAAAACCCGATTCCTACTTACGCCTGATCGCTGAAGAAAATGGCTTTAATCTAGGCAAACAATATGCCGTGGGCATGATTTTTTTCAATCAAGACCCTGTTAAAGCTCAACAAGCAAAAGACATCGTAAACAAAGAACTCGCCCAAGAAACTTTAACGATTGCAGGTTGGCGCGACGTCCCAACCAATTCAGAGGTTCTCGGCCCAATTGCTGCCGACTCACTTCCAAATATTCAGCAAGTCTTTATTTCTGCACCGGCAGGCTGGCGCGAGCGTGATATTGAACGCCGCCTTTACATTGCACGCCGTCGTATCGAGAAACAAATCACTGAAGATCCAGATTTCTACATCTGTAGCTTGTCGACACAAGTTCTGGTGTACAAAGGCTTGTGCATGCCTGCGGACTTACCGCGCTTCTATCTTGATCTTGCTGATCTACGCATGGAATCCGCTATCTGCCTGTTCCACCAGCGTTTTTCTACCAACACTCAACCGCGTTGGCCACTGGCTCAGCCATTCCGCTATCTTGCACATAACGGTGAGATCAACACCATCGAAGGGAATCGCCAATGGGCTAGAGCACGAGCTTATAAGTTCTCTTCCCCACTGCTGCCCGATTTACAAACGGCCGCACCTTTTGTCAACGAGACAGGCTCAGACTCTTCCAGCCTAGATAATATGTTGGATCTGTTCCTTTCTGGCGGGATGGATATCTTCCGTGCAATGCGCATGCTTGTGCCACCAGCATGGCAAAACCACCCAGACATGGATCCAGACCTGCGTGCTTTTTATGATTTCAACTCAAAGCATATGGAACCATGGGATGGCCCAGCAGGGATCGTACTATCAGATGGTCGTTACGCAGCATGTAACCTAGACCGCAACGGTCTACGTCCTGCGCGCTACGTGATTACTAAAGACAAATTCATTACCTTGGCTTCTGAAGTGGGGATTTGGAATTACGCACCAGATGAAGTCGCCGAAAAAGGCCGAGTTGGTCCGGGTGAGCTATTAGTTGTCGACACACGCAAAGGCAAGTTGTGGCAATCAAGTGAAATCGATAATGACCTGAAATCTCGCCATCCTTATCGTGAATGGATGGAAAATAACGTTCGCAAACTGACGCCATTTTCTCAGCTACCTGAAGATCAAGTCGGTGAACGCAGCTTTGATGAAGACGTACTTAGGACTTATCAAAAGCAATTCGCCATGAGCAATGAAGAAGTCGATCAAGTACTTCGAGTGCTCGGCGATATGGGCCAAGAAGCGGTTGGCTCTATGGGTGATGACACCCCGATGGCCGTCCTTTCTTCCAAAGAGCGTTTGGTAACGGATTATTTCCGTCAGAAGTTTGCTCAGGTAACTAACCCGCCAATCGATCCACTGCGTGAAAAGCACGTGATGTCACTGGCAACCAGTATTGGTCAGGAGATGAACGTCTTCTGTGAAACCGATGGCCACGCGTACCGAGTCACCTTCGATTCGCCAGTATTACTTTACTCAGACATGCAACAATTACTGGAGCTTGGTGACGATCATTACCGTAATACCATTCTCGATATCAACTACGATCCACAGCAGAAAGATCTAAAGCAAGCCATCAATGAATTGTGTGATCAAGCCGAACACGTTGTCCGTGAAGGCACCGTTTTGGTTGTGCTTTCCGATCGAGCTTTAGTCAAAGGCAAACTACCTATCCCTGCGGCTATGGCCGTCGGTGCGATACAAACTCGCTTGATTGATGCAAATTTGCGTTGTGACGCCAATATTGTGGTTGAAACTGCCACAGCGCGCGACCCGCATCAATTTGCTGTCTTGCTTGGCTTTGGTGCAACGGCTGTTTATCCATATCTAGCCTATGAGGCGTTGGGTAAACTGATTGACGATGGTGCGCTTGATAAAGACTATCGCGATGTGATGCAAAACTACCAATACGGCATCAATAAAGGTCTGTACAAGATCATGTCGAAGATGGGGATTTCCACCATTGCATCGTACCGTTGTTCACAACTATTTGAAGCGGTTGGTTTAAGCCAAGAATTAGTCGATTTGTGTTTTAAAGGCGTGACGACTCGTATTGAAGGGGCAAGCTTCGAAGACTTCCAACAAGACTTGTATAACCTGTCTCGCAAAGCATGGGCGAAGCGCAAAGCCATCGACCATGGTGGACTATTAAAATATGTCCATGATGGTGAATATCATGCCTACAACCCTGACGTAGTAAGCACACTGCAAACCGCTGTGAAATCGGGAGAAAGTAACGATTACCAGAGCTTTGCTAAGCAGGTGAACCAACGCCCTGTTGCTATGCTTCGTGACCTTATGTCACTGAAGAAATCAGATTCACCGCTACCTTTAGAGCAAATTGAGCCTAATACAGAACTCTTCAAACGCTTTGATTCTGCAGCGATGTCCATTGGCGCACTCAGCCCCGAAGCACACGAAGCACTAGCGATGGCGATGAACCGTCTCGGCGGCCACTCAAACTCGGGTGAAGGTGGTGAAGATCCACGCCGCTTCGGCACAGAGCGTAACTCACGCATCAAGCAAATCGCATCGGGACGATTTGGTGTCACGCCTCACTACCTCACCAATGCAGACGTACTGCAAATCAAGGTGGCACAAGGTGCGAAGCCGGGTGAAGGTGGCCAGTTACCGGGACACAAAGTCACCGCAGAAATCGCAAAACTGCGTTATTCGGTACAGGGGGTAACTCTGATCTCCCCTCCTCCGCATCACGATATTTATTCGATTGAAGATTTGGCCCAGCTGATCTTCGACCTAAAGCAGGTCAATCCAAATGCACTAGTTTCGGTGAAATTAGTATCTGAACCAGGCGTCGGCACCATCGCAACAGGTGTAGCGAAAGCTTACGCAGATCTCATTACCATTTCGGGTTACGACGGCGGTACCGCAGCAAGCCCTTTAACTTCAGTGAAATACGCAGGTAGCCCTTGGGAGTTGGGATTGGCAGAGACACAACAAGCACTGGTTGCTAATGGTCTGCGCCACAAGATCCGACTACAAGTAGATGGTGGTCTAAAAACTGGTCTAGACGTGGTGAAAGCAGCGATTCTCGGTGCAGAAAGCTTCGGTTTTGGTACTGCGCCAATGGTGGCAATGGGTTGTAAGTTCCTACGTATTTGTCACCTCAACAACTGTGCTACTGGAGTCGCGACTCAAGACGAAACGCTGCGTAAAGAGTTCTTCAAAGGTCTACCGGAAATGGTGATGAACTACTTCATCGGTCTGGCGGACGAAGTGCGCGGATTGCTCGCTGAACTTGGTGTTGAAAAACTGACTGACTTGATTGGTCGCACGGATTTGTTGGAAACCGTTGAAGGTCTGACAGCGAAACAAACCAAGCTAGATCTGTCGAATATCCTTGAGGCGCCAGTCTCTCCAGAAGGACACCCTCTTTACTGGACACAGCCAAATACACCATTTGATAAAGCAGAGCTAAACAACAAGATCATTGAAGACGCGCTGCAAGCGGTTGAGAAACGTCAATCTGCTAGCTTCTTCTACAACGTGATCAACACCGACCGTTCTGTAGGTGCTCGCCTATCTGGTGAAATCGCTCAGCGTTACGGCAACCAAGGCATGGCGGCAACGCCAATCAAACTGCACTTGGATGGCACTGCTGGTCAGTCATTTGGAGTTTGGAACGCAGGTGGCGTAGAGCTTTACCTGACTGGGGATGCCAACGACTACGTAGGTAAAGGCATGGCTGGCGGTAAGGTGGTTATCAAACCTCACCTTGGCACTGCATTTAAGTGTAATGAGGCGACCATCATTGGTAACACCTGTCTGTACGGCGCAACCGGCGGTAAACTGTTTGCGGCAGGTAAAGCAGGTGAGCGTTTCGGCGTACGTAACTCAGGTACGATTGCCGTCATTGAAGGCGCTGGCGATAACGCTTGTGAGTACATGACTGGCGGTATTGTCGCCATTCTTGGCGCGACAGGCGTGAACTTTGGCGCAGGCATGACTGGCGGCTTTGCTTACGTATTAGATGAGAACCAAGACTTCCAAGGTCGCGTGAACAACGAATCGGTTGAAGCGATTTCTCTGTCGGATCTCTACATCCACCAAGAGCACTTACGTGGTCTGATTGCCGAACATCTTGAAGAAACCGGCTCTAGCCACGCAGAAGATATCTTGGCGAACTTTGATGAATGGATTCCAAAGTTCTACTTGGTGAAACCACAAGCGGCGGACTTACGCACGCTACTTGGTCACCAGAGTCGCAGTGCCGCAGAACTGCGCGTTCAAGCCCAGTAATCATGGAGGATGTTTGAATCATGAGTCAGAACGTTTATCAATTTATCGATGTTCAACGCGTAGATCCTGCGAAGAAGCCTATCAAAGTTCGTAAGATCGAGTTCGTTGAAATCTATGAACCATTTACCAAACAACAAGCGACTGCGCAGGCGGATCGCTGCTTGGATTGTGGTAACCCATATTGTGAATGGAAGTGCCCTGTCCACAACTACATCCCGCAATGGCTAAAGTTAGCCAATGAAGGTCGTATCCTTGAAGCCGTTGAACTGTCGCACCAAACCAACAGCCTACCTGAAGTTTGTGGTCGAGTGTGTCCGCAAGATCGTCTGTGTGAGGGCTCTTGTACTCTCAATGAGGACTTTGGCGCTGTCACCATAGGTAACGTTGAAAAATACATTACCGATAAAGCCTTCGAAATGGGCTGGAAGCCTGACATGTCCAAGGTGGAGTGGACCGATAAAAGGGTTGCCATCATTGGTGCAGGACCAGCAGGCTTGGCTGCCGCTGATATCCTAGTCCGCAATGGCGTGAAACCTGTCGTATTTGACCGCTATCCTGAAATTGGAGGTCTACTGACCTTCGGTATCCCTTCATTCAAGCTTGAAAAAGGCGTGATGGAAAATCGTCGTCGCGTCTTCACCGAGATGGGCGTTGAGTTCCAGATGAATGTGGAAGTAGGCAAAGATGTACAAATGCAAGAGCTGCTTAATGAGTACGATGCTGTCTTTTTGGGTGTTGGTACTTACAAGTACATGCGTGCGGGACTAGAAAATGAGGGTGCGCCGGGCGTTTACGATGCTCTGCCATTCTTGATTTCAAATACTTACAAGGTCATGGGCTTGGAGCACGACAAACCATTTATCGACATGGCAAAACAACGCGTAGTGGTACTCGGTGGTGGTGATACCGCAATGGACTGTGTTCGAACCTCTATCCGCCAAGGCGCGTCAAACGTTGTATGTGCTTACCGTCGTGATGAAGCCAATATGCCTGGTTCTCGCCGCGAGGTGAAAAACGCCAAGGAAGAAGGTGTGAAGTTCATGTTCAACCTTCAGCCTTTAGGAATTGAAGTCGATACGTCAGGTAAGGTCTCAGGGGTCAAAGTGGTGAAAACCGCCCTTGGTGAGCCTGATGACGCAGGTCGCCGACGCCCAGAACCAGTAGAAGGCAGCGAGCACGTTCTACCAGCAGACGTCGTTATCATGGCGTTTGGTTTCCAGCCACACAAAATGGACTGGCTAGCTCCGTTTGATGTCGAGTTGGACCAATGGGGCCGTATCAAAGCTCCTGCGAAACAAGAGTTCCAATTCCAGACCAGCAACAAAAAGATCTTCGCTGGTGGCGATGCGGTACGAGGCTCAGATCTGGTAGTAACCGCGATTGATGAAGGTCGAAAAGCCGCAGAAGGTATTCTCGATTACCTTGAAGTTTAATTACTGTTAACGTCTCAAAAAGGATCCTACTATTGGATCCTTTTTTCTTTTATTACATATAATTAAATTCCTAAGATAAGGGATAGAACCAATGAAAAAAGCCGCTCTCCTTTCCATTACTTTGCTCGGCTTAACCGCTTGTAGCCAAGGAGTTACAACCATGACGGATCGTTCTCAATCACCTTGTGGTGACAAACCCAACTGCGTCTCCACCCAAGACACGCGTGAAGAATACAACCTAACACAATTCACCCTAACCGAATCCACGAACATCGATGCAATTGAGCAAGTGGCGCTTGAACTGCCAGGCGCGAAGACAGCCGTTAAAGAAGGCAATTACCTACGTATCGAATGCACATCTAAAATCATGCGCTTTGTGGACGATTTAGAGCTTAAGATCGAAGGCGACCAGCTTATTGTTCGTTCGGAATCTCGCGTTGGCTATTCAGACTTTGGCGTGAACCGTAAGCGTGCCGAACAATTACGTTCACTGTTGGCGAATGCTGAGTTAATCAAATAACGACCACATATTGGTGCAGAGTGATATACTCTCGCCAACTTAAATTTTTATCGAAAGAGAGTGTTATGAAAGTTGGTATCATCGGTGCGATGGAACAAGAAGTCACCATCCTGAAAGAAGCAATGACAAACTGCCAAACAGTGAGCAAAGCAGGTTGTACGTTTTTCTCTGGTCAGATTAACGACGTTGATGTGGTACTGCTTCAATCTGGCATCGGTAAAGTAGCGGCTGCAGTAGGCACAACTATTCTGCTAGACGAGTACCAACCAGATGTGGTTATCAATACTGGCTCTGCAGGTGGCTTCGATTCAAGCCTAAACCTAGGCGACGTTGTTATCTCAACAGAAGTTCGTCACCACGATGCAGACGTAACAGCGTTTGGCTACGAAATGGGGCAAATGGCAGGCCAACCAGCAGCATTCAAAGCGGATGAGAAGCTAATGGACCTTGCTGAAAAAGCACTGACTCAGATGGAAAACACTCACGCCGTTCGAGGCCTGATCTGTACTGGTGATGCGTTTGTTTGCACGGCAGAACGCCAAGAGTTTATCCGTAAACACTTCCCTTCTGTTATCGCTGTAGAAATGGAAGCATCTGCTATCGCTCAAACTTGTCACCAATTCAATACACCGTTTGTTGTTGTTCGTGCTATCTCTGACGTAGCAGACAAAGAATCACCAATGAGCTTCGAAGAGTTCCTACCGCTAGCAGCGAAAAGCTCTTCAGAAATGGTATGCAAAATGTTGGAACTGACTAAGTAAGTCCCCAGAATTTCATGGAAGAAATATTTCAGCAGCTCTATGCCAATGGTGCGCTCCTCGTCATGTGGGGCGCATTACTATTCCACTTATTAATCCCCATTCCTCACGCAGCTCATCCTGTGACTTTGTGGCATAAATTCGCAGAACAACTGGCGAACAAAGTTAATAACAACCACAACTACCCACAAAGCATTCTCTCTGGCGGACTCGCATTGTTTCTTATGCTTGTACCCTGCTTGATATTACTGCTCGCGATGAAGCCCTTAGTTTGGCAAGCGCCCTTATTTGAGCTGGCATTACTGCTTATTGCTCTCGACTGGCGAAACAACGAGTCACTTGCTAAACAACTCGTCACCGCAATGTCGAATGAGAACAAAGTGCAGTGCCGAGCGTTACTCAAGCCTTACCTTAATCGAGATACCGAGAGCTTATCACTGCTTGGTATTGGTAAAGCAGGTGCAGAGACCATCATCATGGGTTACGGACGTAACGTTGTGTGTGTGTTGTTTTGGTATGGATTGACTGGTGGAATTGGCGCGTTAATGTATCGCCTAACGGCAGAGCTCGCTCGCGCTTGGTCCCCAAGTCGCCGTCAGTATTCACCTTTTGGTAAGCCTGCTATTCAGCTAACTGCTGTATTGGAGATTATTCCTTTACGCTTGTTTGCCGTGTTCATTAGCATGGGTAAAAACCTATCAAGTGTTTCGACTGCCATGCTTCAACAAGCGAAGTCTTGGCCACTTCCGGGGCCAGCTTGGTTGTTGTGCTCAATTGGTAACAAACTTCAATTGTCACTTGGCGGCCCAGCGCTGTACCAAGGTCAACGAGCTGAACGAGCGAAAATTGGTGGTCGTATAGCTCCATCTGCTATTCATTTAGCACAAATCCAAACCCTCATTGTATGGCGTATTTTTGCTTGGATCGTTATCCAAAGCCTGATTCTCGGACTCATTTATCAAGGACTATGATGAACAAACTTTGCTTTGCTCTTCCTCTTATCTTCTCTGCCGCTTCTTTTGCCAATGAACCAGTTCAACGCGTCATCAGCCTGGCACCACACTCAACAGAAATCGCCTATGCTGCAGGTCTTGGTGACAAACTGATTGCCGTCAGTGAAATGAGTGACTACCCAGAGCAAGCTAAAGATTTAGAGAAAGTATCAAACTATCAAGGCATCAAGTTAGAGCGCATCATTGCCCTTCAACCCGATTTAGTTATCGCTTGGCCAGCAGGTAATCCAGCCAAAGAACTTGAAAAGCTCAAGCAGTTTGACATTCCCATCTACTACTCAACCACTGGAACGTTAGAAGACATCGCTACGAACATTGAACAACTTAGCCAGTACAGTGAGAAGCCGGAAGTTGGGCAAAAAGCCGCCGCAGAATTCCGCGCGCAGCTAGAAGCATTAAAAGAAAAATACAATACCGAGGATAAAGTCAGTTACTTCTATCAATTAAGTGAGAAGCCGATCATCACCGTTGCGGGCAAGAACTGGCCAAGTGAAGTTTTCACCTTCTGCGGTGGTGAAAATATCTTTGCCAAAGGCGGAGCCCCTTACCCACAAGTCAGTATCGAGCAAGTGATTACTCGCCAACCCGAAGTCCTGTTTACCTCTCGCCATGCCATGAGTAATGATGGCATGTGGGCTGAATGGAAAAACGACATCCCAGCATTAAAGAACAACCACGTTTGGTCACTCAATTCCGACTGGATCAACCGCCCAACCCCAAGAACCTTAAACGCGATCACAGAGGTGTGTGAACACTTTGAAACCGTTCGGCAAAAACGCTAACGTTTTCGTTGGAAATCCCGTACAATTTCCGTCCCATTTCTGTTCCCCCACAATTTGTTTAAAAGGTACCAAGTAACATGGACTCCATGCTGCTTTATATGATCGATTTATTCGGTACTGCTGTCTTTGCGGTTTCTGGCGTTTTACTCGCAGGCCGATTAAAGATGGATCCTTTCGGTGTGATCGTACTCGGTAGTGTGACAGCTATTGGCGGCGGCACTATTCGTGATATGGCGCTTGGCGCAACCCCGGTCTTCTGGATCACTGACACCACTTATCTTTGGGTAATTTTCATCACTTGTTTGCTCACGATGATTCTCATTCGTCGCCCTAAGCGCTTGCCTTGGTGGGTCTTACCTGTCTGTGACGCAATTGGTTTGGCGGTATTCGTCGGCATCGGTGTCGAAAAAGCGCTAGCCTACAATGCATCTGGTATGGTGGCGGTGATCATGGGTGTCATCACTGGCTGCGGCGGCGGTATTATCCGTGATGTGCTTGCACGAGAAGTACCCATGGTATTACGAAGTGAAGTCTACGCGACGGCCTGTATTATTGGCGGCATCTTCCACACCATGGCTCTAAGCATGGGGTATGATCACTCTGTCGCTTTACTCGCAGGTGTCATCTCAACGTTGATTATTCGTCTTGGTGCGATTCGCTGGCACTTGTCACTGCCAACCTTTGCTATCAATCGTTGATCGATACGAATGAATTTACGCAAAAGAGCCGACTAATACGTCGGCTCTTTTTGTTTGTAAAATCACCTGTCGCTTCTCATCTCAAGCTTGGCTATATTAGGCCTATTATTCCCAACATTCATGGATAGACATGTTACTGGAAGGTATCGAAACACTATTAGTTTTAAGCAAAGCGAAAACGATGAGTCGCACTGGGAGTTTGTTGTATATCAGCCAATCTGCGGTGAGTAAACGTATCGCAAACCTAGAGAAGAAACTGGGAAAGAAGCTAGTAGAACCCTCGGGGAGAACCATTAAACTCACACCTGATGGCATGGCTTTGATCGAGAATATTGGTCCATCTTTTAACGAGTTACGTGGCCTTATCTATGAACAACAAGAGCTAGAGGACACATCATTAATCACCCTCGATAGTTCAAAGTCTCTTATTGCGGGTTATCTTGGAAAAACTATTGGTGATTACCTCAAGCAAGATCAGTACTTAACCATAACCACCAACCACAGCCCTAGAATCGTTGAGCGAGTTCAATCCGGTAAAGCAACCATTGGGCTTTGCGCTGGGCTATTGCCACCACATCATGGTTTGATGGCTTTCCACTTATGTGATGAACCTTTCTTCCTCGTTAGTGATCAACAACTGAATGAACTTCCGAAAAAAGTCATCACAAATGATTTAACTAATCCGTCCAATAGCTACCAACTGCCAGCATTAGAGAAAATCGGTATCAAACCATTGATGGAAATGGATGCCTACACTGCAGCTGCACAACTTGCACTTGGAGGGGCAGCGCCAGCATTAATACCGTTATCGATCGTTAGAGCGTTAAAGATCCCTGACCATAACTGCTTCATGTTCGAACAACTGGCATCTTTAATTCGACCGATTCATATCTGCGTTAGGCAAAACGTGTACCAGTCACCAAGAGTTAAAACAGTGATAGAAACCATTGGTGATGTTGTTGCCAAAGAAGTTTTGTCGCCATCAACATAGACATGGTAATGACTAAAGGTCGAATCCATTTTTGACCTTTGGTGACGACAACTTTGGCACCAAGTTGAGCACCAATAAAGCCACCTACCGCCATGGTCAGACCGATTTCCCACACAGGCAAACCAGCAAGAATAAAGAACAGCAGAGCCGCGATATTTGAGGTGAAGTTGAGAATCTTAGTACGAGCAGTCGCATCAACCAAAGAGAAGTGACCAAGTGCGACAAAGCAAAGCGCAAAGATAGAGCCAGTACCTGGGCCAAAAAAGCCATCGTAAAAGCCCACGCCGCCACCAACGCACGAAGCGAACATCGCTTCAGAAAGCTTCGGCTCCCCTTCCGCTGTTTTAGAGGTCGAGGAGAGCAAAAAGTAGAGAGAAATCGCAATCAGCAATACAGGGATAAGGCTAGTGAGTATACCTGCATCGATAAACTGCACAGCCTCTGCCCCAATAGCAGAGCCAATAAAGGTACATAGAATCGCTAGGCGCATCTCTTTAAGGCTAACAATACCATTACGCACAAAGTACCAACTAGCAGAGAAGCTTCCGAATGAGCTTTGGAGTTTGTTCGTCGCCAATGCCTGAGTTGGGCTAAGCCCCGCTGCCAGTAGAGCTGGCAATGTTAATAGACCACCACCACCAGCCATGGCATCAATAAACCCTGCTGCTGATGCGACAAAAAACAATGCAATTAACATCTCGAAAGTGATTTCCACTCGTGCGTCCTTGTAAATATTTGTAACCAGATGAGGCAACGATAGCATTGCCTTACAAACGCACAAAAGGAAACTCAAGATACCAACCTATTCCAGATTTTCATCAATCTAAAAATCTAACAAATGATACGTTAAATGTATCAATTACATTTCCGATAGAATTCACTCTCAAGAGCATTTCAATTTTTTGATGGAAAAAGAAAACACTGGCTTAATCTTATCAATTCAACCTTATCGAAAGTGAAAACAATGGATGTTTTAAGGGCTCGCCCTTCAATAAAAGAGCAACAGCTACGCTCTCGCATCGAACAAACCGTAAATCTAAAACAGCTTTTCAAAGTCATAGACTCTAGGCCCGAAACCTCGGGAGCTGGGGTCGTTTATATCGACAACATGTTTACCATTGTTCGGTTGAGAGACTTCACTGCCACATGCCGCATCAATCCTATTTTCATCATCTTGCGGGAACCGATGAAAAACCAAACATCATTCGAGTTTGCAAAAACAATAAAGCAAGAAGAGTCTAAATCTAAGTTTAACCAAGAGCTTTTATCTGCAAGCATCAGCTGTGTTGGTGCCGCGATTGGATGGATTGGTGTTATTGGTTCTGGATTAACAGTACCAATAAGTGGTCCAGCAGGTGTTACAATGTCCTACATTTCATATGCGGCAACTGCAGCAGCTACAGCCCAGTGCTCCATAGGCGTAGCAAGAACCTTTATGGCGTCAAAATCACCGGAAAAATTATCTAATTTAGACAACAATGAATGGTATCAAAACACCACAAAGGCCTTAGATTACATCTCTTTGGTCGGAGCTGGTGCAAGTGGTTACCAAACAACAAGAATGGTTTTATCTCTAAAGCAAACTACAGGGAAAGGCATTCAAGAAGTATTAAAAGGTTTAAATAGACAAGAGAGAGCAAGATTAACGAAAGAGATTGTCCGCAGAAATCTTCCTTCCTTCTCGAACAAAGCACGAAAACAACTTGTCTTAGCAGGATTAATACCCAAGAGATATTCACAAGCCACTGTATCCGCATCCATTTCCCACCAACTCCTCGACGCGATTGGAGGTTCTATTAGCATAATAGGAAGCAGTTATTCTGGAGAGGTAAAGAACCTTGCCATTGGTATTTATGAGGAGTTGAAAGTTGAATACTAAATCGATCGACCTAGTGAACATATTAATAAGCATATGTTTATATTTAGCATTAACTATTGGTTTAGCAATAAGCCTAAGCATCTGGAATGAATGGTTTTCTCTCTCTCAACGAATTGATCTCGATACTTACTTCACTCTCTTCGGCGCCATAACTGCGACAGTAATATGCGTACCAAACATCCTAACAATCAGCAAAGGCCTGAGTATTGCTGCAAAGGTAAACTTAGCCACTATTGCATTTATTCTTCTCACTTGTAGCGTCAATTTTATCATTACAAATGGCAGTACTGTTTCTTCATCTTTAGGGACGTTACTTTCAGTTATCAGTTTGATGCTATACAAAAGTCCTCTCTACCAAGCTTTCTTAGCGCATTTCAATTCTCTCCATTTTAAGAAACCTTAAAGACAAAAAAGCCCGCTCAAATGAGCGGGCAATGAGGTTGTCATATAAGCCCTAATAAACGGGCTTACTGATTTTTATCTATTACGCTTCTAGGCTAGCTTTCACTTTTGCGTGTAGCTCTTGAACCGAAGTTACTGTGCTCTTCGCATCTGCCGTGTGTGCCATACAAGTTGCGAATGCCGCATTTAGCGTAGTCGTGTAGTTCACTTTCTCAGCCAGTGCACCACGACGAAGAACTTTAGAGTCTTCAATCGCTTGACGGCCAGCTGCAGTGTTCACGATGTAGGTGTACTCGTTGTTCTTGATACGGTCAAGAATGTGAGGACGACCTTCGTGTACCTTGTTAACTAGACGTGGGTTGATGCCCGCTTCGCCTAGGATAACCGCAGTACCGTGTGTTGCATCTAGTTGGTAACCAAGCTTAGACAGCTTAGATGCTAGGTCTACAACGCGCTCTTTGTCGCCTTCGCGAACAGAAAGAAGTGCACGACCGCCTTCTGGGTAGATGTTGCCACAACCCAATTCAGCTTTAGAGTAAGCTTCTGCAAACGTTGCACCAACACCCATAACTTCACCAGTAGAGCGCATTTCTGGGCCTAACAGTGGGTCAACACCAGGGAACTTATTGAATGGAAGTACAACTTCTTTCACTGAGTAGTAAGGTGGGATGATTTCTTTCGTAAAGCCTTGAGACTCTAGCGATTGACCCGCCATTACACGTGCTGCGATCTTAGCGATTGGCGCGCCAGTCGCTTTCGATACGAACGGTACCGTACGTGCTGCACGAGGGTTAACCTCGATTAGGTACACTTGGTTGTTCTTAACAGCAAACTGCGTGTTCATCAGACCACGAACACCCAACTCGAACGCCAGCTTTTCAACTTGCTCACGCATTACGTCTTGGATTTCTTGGCTTAGCGTGTATGCAGGAAGAGAACATGCTGAGTCACCTGAGTGAACACCTGCTTGTTCGATGTGCTCCATGATACCGCCGATAACTACGCGCTCACCGTCACAGATAGCATCGATATCCACTTCAACAGCATCATCTAAGAAGCTATCAAGAAGAACTGGAGATTCGTTCGATACGCTTACTGCTTCGTTGAAGTAGCGACGTAGGTCTTGCTCATCGTATACGATTTCCATCGCACGACCACCAAGTACGTAAGAAGGACGTACAACTAATGGGAAGCCGATTTCGCGAGATTTCTCTACCGCTTGCTCCATTGTTGTTACTGTCGCGTTCTCTGGCTGTAGCAGACCTAGACGGTCAACAGCAACTTGGAAACGCTCACGGTCTTCTGCACGGTCGATTGCATCAGGGCTAGTACCGATGATTGGCACGCCAGCCGCTTCTAATGCGCGAGCCAGTTTAAGTGGCGTTTGACCACCGTACTGAACGATAACGCCTTTTGGCTTCTCAACACGAGCAATTGCTAGTACGTCTTCCAGTGTTACTGGTTCGAAGTACAGACGGTCAGACGTGTCGTAGTCCGTTGAAACAGTCTCAGGGTTACAGTTAACCATGATAGTCTCAAAGCCATCTTCACGTAGAGCTAGTGATGCGTGTACACAACAGTAGTCAAATTCGATACCTTGGCCGATACGGTTTGGACCGCCGCCTAGAATCATGATCTTGTCTTTGTCTGTTGGGTTTGCTTCACACTCGTCATCGTAAGATGAGTACATGTAAGCCGTATCTGAAGAGAACTCAGCCGCACACGTATCAACGCGCTTGTAAACAGGGTGGATATCGTATTGGTCACGTAAACGACGGATTTCACTTTCCGCTACACCTAGAATCTTAGATAGGCGTGCATCAGCAAAACCTTTACGCTTCAGCTTGTTTAGCTCGTCTTTGTTCAAGCCAGCAAAGCCTTTCGCTTTAAGTTCTTGCTCAAGCTTAACGATGTCTTCGATTTGAACTAGGAACCAACGGTCGATTTGCGTTAGGTTGAATACGCCATCTACTGACATACCCGCACGGAATGCATCCGCGATGTACCAAATACGCTCTGCGCCAGCTTCTTTTAGTTCGTGACGAATTGTTGTTAGTGCATCTGGCGCATCTAGGTCAACCATTTCGTCAAAGCCAGTCGCGCCAACTTCTAGGCCGCGAAGCGCTTTTTGTAGAGATTCTTGCTGGTTACGGCCGATAGCCATAACTTCACCAACAGACTTCATTTGCGTCGTTAGACGGTCGTTAGCACCTGCAAATTTCTCGAAGTTAAAACGAGGAATCTTAGTTACTACGTAGTCGATTGTTGGTTCGAATGATGCTGGCGTTGCGCCGCCAGTGATGTCATTCATTAGCTCGTCTAGCGTGAAGCCAACTGCCAGTTTCGCTGCAATCTTAGCGATTGGGAAACCTGTTGCTTTAGAAGCTAGAGCAGAAGAGCGAGATACACGTGGGTTCATCTCGATGATAACCATACGGCCATCTTTCGGGTTGATACCAAACTGTACGTTAGAACCACCAGTTTCAACACCAATCTCACGCAGTACTGCTAGAGATGCGTTACGCATTAGCTGGTATTCTTTGTCTGTTAGTGTTTGCGCTGGTGCAACCGTGATTGAGTCACCCGTGTGGATGCCCATTGGGTCGAAGTTTTCAATCGCACATACGATGATACAGTTGTCCGCTTTGTCACGAACCACTTCCATCTCGTACTCTTTCCAACCGATAAGAGATTCATCGATTAGAAGCTCGTTGGTTGGAGAAAGGTCCAAACCACGACGACAGATTTCTTCAAATTCTTCTTTGTTGTAAGCGATACCACCGCCTGTACCACCCATAGTGAATGATGGACGGATGATACATGGGAAGCCAACCATATCTAGAACGCCGTAAGCTTCTTCCATGGTTTTAGCCGTATCCGCACGTGGACACTCAAGGCCGATAGACTTCATCGCTTTATCGAAACGAGAACGGTCTTCTGCTTTATCAATAGCGTCAGCCGTTGCACCAATCATCTCAACGCCGAATTCTTCAAGAACGCCATGCTTCTCTAGGTCTAGAGCACAGTTCAATGCTGTTTGACCGCCCATTGTAGGTAGAACTGCATCTGGCTTTTCTTTCGCGATGATGTTGCGAACCACTTCCCACTGGATTGGCTCGATATAAGTTGCATCCGCCATGTCTGGATCAGTCATGATGGTTGCAGGGTTAGAGTTCACAAGGATAACTCGGTAACCCTCTTCACGCAGTGCTTTACACGCTTGTGCGCCAGAGTAGTCAAACTCACATGCCTGACCGATAACAATCGGACCAGCACCAAGAATAAGAATACTTTGAATGTCAGTACGTTTTGGCATTATCTACTACTCCGAATTAAGCGCTGTGTTTTTTGATTAGTTCGATAAAGTGGTCAAATAGCGGTGCCGCGTCGTGTGGACCTGGGCTCGCTTCTGGGTGACCTTGGAAGCTAAATGCTGGCTTGTCTGTACGGTGAATACCTTGTAGAGAACCATCAAATAGCGATACGTGAGTAGCACGTAGATTTTCTGGCAACGTTGCTTCATCTGCTGCAAAACCGTGGTTTTGAGAAGTGATCATCACAACATTACGTTCCAAATCTTTTACTGGGTGGTTTGCGCCGTGGTGACCAAACTTCATTTTCACTGTTTGTGCACCCGATGCTAACGCAAGGATTTGGTGGCCTAGACAGATACCAAAGATTGGCAGACCTTTCTCTAGGAAAGTTTTTGTTGCTTCAATCGCGTAAGTACATGGTTCTGGGTCACCAGGGCCGTTTGATAGGAAAACACCATCTGGGTTTAGAGCCAGAACTTCTTCTGCTGACGTTTCAGCAGGAACAACCGTTAGGCGGCAGCCTCGGTCAACCAACATGCGCAAGATGTTGCGTTTTGCGCCGAAGTCGTAGGCAACAACGTGATATGGCAATTCGCTGTCGTCTTTCGCTTCAGGAAGTCCACCTTCAAGCGTCCACGAACCTTGTTTCCATTGATACGCTTCTTTTGTTGTAACCTCTTTCGCAAGATCCATACCTTTCAAGCCAGGGAATTCTTTTGCTTTTGCTAATGCCAAAGCTTCATCTAGGTTGTTACCTGCAACGATACAACCGTTTTGCGCACCTTTCTCACGTAGGATACGAGTTAGCTTACGAGTATCGATGTCTGCAATGCCGACGATATTTTGCGACTTGAGGTAATCAGAAAGGGATTGTTCATTACGGAAGTTAGAAGCGATAAGAGGAAGATCGCGAATCACAAGGCCTTGTGCGTGGATTGAAGAAGATTCTTCGTCTTCGGAATTGGTTCCGGTATTGCCAATGTGAGGATAAGTGAGAGTAACGATTTGTTGAGAATAGGAAGGATCAGTGAGAATTTCTTGGTACCCCGTCATCGAGGTATTAAAAACAACTTCACCAACGGAAATACCATCTGCTCCAATGGAAACACCGCGGAACACTGTCCCATCTTCTAGGACTAACAGTGCTAATTTACCCAAGACAACCTCCAGAATAAAAATGCATAAAAAATAAATTAAGCTGCAAACTTGCCTTCCTTTACCTTGAAAACTTACATAAACAGGTATTTTTGACAAATTGGCGGTATTCTAATGACGGACTTCAAAACTGTCAACACACATTGAAAAATAAATCATCACTTTCTAGCGAGTAAGGGCATTTAAACAGAAAAAGCCTTAAAATTGTAAGTTTTATCGTTATTCATTCCCGACAGTTGGCCTTTTTTGTAAATTTTACAAATTTGAACTTATTGCAGATCACAAAATTTTGTGAGTTTTTTGCGCAAACGTTCATCACACAAAAACAACCCATACTTTTGAGCAACTCAAGCGATTTTCACAACAAGACATCCAAAAACACACCATAACTCAAGATGAAATCGCAGATGATACGACTCAATTTCTTTACATACTTTCCTCTAAATACAAAAAAGCCGGCTTACGCCGGCGAATAATTATGTATTTAAAGCTCGTTCAAGCCGAGCACATCGGTCATGGTATAGAAGCCTGATGGCTTCGAATGCAGCCAAACGGCGGCTTTTACCGCGCCATTAGCAAAGGTCATACGATCTGTTGCCTTATGAGTAATCTCAACACGCTCGCCGATATCAGCAAACATAGCAGTATGCTCGCCGACAATGTCACCGGCACGGATAGTGGCAAAGCCAATTTCATCTTTAGTACGTTCACCGGTAATGCCTTCGCGTGCGTACACAGCAACATCACTCAGTTTGTTACCCATCGCTCCAGCTATCGCTTCCCCCATGCCAATCGCGGTGCCAGATGGCGCATCCACTTTATGGCGGTGATGCGCTTCTACGATTTCAACATCACAGTAGTCACCCATAACTTTCGCTGCTTTCTCAAGAAGCTTGAAAACAAGATTCACGCCAACAGAGTAGTTTGGAGCCATGACAACTGGCACCTGCTTAGCTGCCTCGTCAATCAGTTCACGTTCTTCTTCGCTAAAGCCCGTTGTTCCAATAACAATGCACTTACCATGTTGCTTACATAGCTCTAGATTCGCCAGCGTGCTCACTGGAGCAGTAAAATCGATAACAACATCAAAGTTGTCGACTTCTTTTGCTAAATCATCCGTCAAAAAGACATCAAACTTACCTTCACCACACAGTTCACCCACATCAACGCCAACAAGTGAAGACTCTGGACGCTCTGAACCAGCCGTTACAGCGGCTTCTGAGTTGAAGTGTGAAGCTTTTACTAAGTTGCGACCCATACGGCCAGCCGCTCCTGCGATTGCAATACGAACCATTGCGCTTTCTCTCCTTCTCTGGATAACGAGGTTTGCACTCGTTCTCTTTCGTTTCGCGGTATCTTTTTAAACTAACAATATCCCGTGTTAACCACAAGACAGTTAGATGCAGGTTAGGAAAACTCTTTCACTACACGCTCTAGAATCGGCACATTAGCTTCTGGGAAAGCGTAGTTAGGTAACGCAATAATATCGACCCAACGCCCTTCTTGCCCTTCACGTCCATAAGGCTGATTGTTGAATTGAGAAACGGTCATGAAATCAAACTTTAAAGATTTATCTGGGTAGTCGTATTCCAAATGCTCAAACAAGGCTTGTTCTGTGACTGTGATACCAATCTCTTCTTCAAGTTCACGAATCATCGCTTGCTCGACTGTTTCATTTTGCTCAACTTTGCCACCAGGAAACTCCCAAAATCCACCTTTGTGTTTATCGTCCGGACGTTTAGTGATGAAGATTTGCGACCTGTCTTCATTGAAGATAATCGCCGCAACAATGTGAATTCTTTTCATTAGATTCATTCCTAGATCTATACCCAAGTGACTTCAAGATGCTAGATTCAGAGCGTCGTCACTGATTCAAGTTCAAGGAAAACAACGAAGCGGAATAGCACGCTATTTCCAAGTTGTTTGACGATGAAGTTGCTTCAGTGACACGCTCCCGAAGGGCGAGTTGCCTTGGTTCGCATGCTTCGTTAACAATTTTCGATTTAGAACCACTAGATCTTCAAATTGTTGCCTCGCCTTCAAACCAAGTCATTCTCGCTGAACCAAGCATCTCGAGGTTACTTGGGTATATCAATACAAAAAGAGCCGCCTAAGCGACTCTTTCTTAATATCTTCTGACTGTATTAGTCAATTTTACCGTGGCACTGTTTGTATTTTTTACCGCTGCCACATGGACAAGGCTCATTACGGCCCACTTTACGTTCGTCACGAACCATTGGTTGGCTAGAGCCTTCCTCTGCTTCTTCACCTTCTGTCAGTGGGTTTTGAGCTGCCGCGTGTTGAGCTTGAGCACGGCGAGCCGCTTCCTCAGCTTGAGCACGACGTTGCTCTTCCATGCGTTCTACTTCTTCTTGCTGTTGAACACGCACGCGTGACAATACTGTAATTACGTCTGTTTTCAGCGCTTCTAGTAGACCTTCAAACAATTCAAACGACTCACGCTTGTATTCTTGTTTCGGGTTCTTCTGTGCGTAACCGCGAAGGTGAATACCTTGGCGTAAGTGATCCATCGCCGCTAGGTGTTCTTTCCATAGCGTATCTAGCGTTTGAAGCATGACCGACTTTTCGAAGTTGCGTAGCACTTGTGCACCAACCACTTCTTCTTTTTGCTTGTAAACTTCTACTGCTAGGTTAACGATCTTCTCACGTAATGCTTCTTCGTAAAGCTTGTCATCTTGCTCAAGCCACTCTTTGATAGGAGCATCTAGATCGAAGTCCGCTTTCAAACGCTCTTGCAGGCCTTCAACATCCCACATGTCTTCTAGAGATTGTGGCGGAATGTACTCGTCGATGATCGCTGTGATTACGTCTTCACGGTTTTGTTCGATCATATCGCTAATGTCGTCAACACTCATTAGCTCGTCACGCAATTCGTAAACCACTTTACGTTGATCGTTCGCAACGTCATCGTATTCAAGAAGCTGTTTACGGATATCGAAGTTACGACCTTCTACTTTACGCTGTGCTTTTTCGATTGAACGAGACAGCATCTTCGATTCGATCGCTTCGCCTTCTTCCATACCACTTTGGATAAGGCTCGCCATACGGTCTGAAGTAAAGATACGAAGTAGTGAGTCTTCCATTGATAGGTAGAAACGAGAAGAACCCGCATCACCTTGACGACCAGAACGACCACGTAGCTGGTTATCGATACGACGAGATTCGTGACGTTCCGTACCAATGATGTGCAGACCACCCGCATCTAGTACTTGATCGTGAACCTGCTTCCACTCTGCTTTAATCGCATCAATTTGTTCTTTGGTTGGATCTTGCAGCGTTTCAACTTTTGCCTGCCAGCTACCACCCAATACGATATCGGTACCACGACCAGCCATGTTGGTTGCGATTGTTACCGCACCTGGCGTACCCGCTTCCGCAACAATCTCAGCTTCGCGTTCGTGGAATTTTGCGTTCAATACGTTGTGTTTGATCTTCGCTTTCTTAAGTGCATTAGAAAGAAGTTCTGATTTCTCGATAGAAACCGTACCTACAAGAGATGGTTGACCCTTTTCTACACGCTCTTTGATGTCTTCGATGATTGCAGCAAATTTTTCTGCTTCAGTACGGTAGACCACATCTGGCATATCATTACGGATCATTGGTTTGTTGGTTGGAATAACCACCGTTTCAAGACCGTAAATAGATTGGAATTCGAACGCTTCTGTATCTGCTGTACCTGTCATACCCGACAGTTTTTCGTATAGACGGAAGTAGTTCTGGAAAGTAATAGAAGCCAGCGTTTGGTTTTCGTTTTGAATCTTAACGCCTTCTTTCGCTTCAACCGCTTGGTGAAGACCTTCAGACCAACGACGACCTGGCATTGTACGGCCAGTGTGTTCATCAACGATAACCACTTCACCGTCATCGTTTACAATGTAGTCTACGTTCAGTTCAAACAATACGTGCGCACGAAGTGCCGCATTTACGTGGTGCAATAAACTAATGTTGGTTGGAGAGTAAAGCGTGTCACCCTCTTCCATCAAACCGTTCTTAACCATCAGCTCTTCAACGAACTCTTGGCCCGTTTCGGTTAAGTGAACTTGTTTAGACTTCTCATCCACAGTGTAGTGGCCGTCACCGCGGTACTCTTCAGAATCTTCTTTATCTTGTTTCTGAAGCTGTGGGATAAGCAAGTTGATGCGAGTGTATAGATCCGAGCTGTCTTCTGCTGGACCAGAAATGATCAAAGGAGTACGAGCTTCATCGATTAGGATTGAATCCACCTCATCGACAACAGCGAAGAAGCGTTCACGTTGAACACGGTCTTCATTGCGGAAAGCCATGTTGTCACGAAGGTAGTCAAAACCAAACTCGTTGTTTGTGCCGTAAAGGATATCGGCTTCGTAAGCTTCTTTCTTAGCTTGAGGAGGCATGTTTGGCACGTTGATGCCAACAGTCATACCAAGGAACTCGAATAGTGGACGGTTTGTTTCCGCGTCACGTGTTGCTAGGTAATCGTTCACCGTTACAACATGGACACCTTTACCAGGAAGTGCGTTTAGGTAAGCAGGAAGAGTCGCCGTTAAAGTTTTACCTTCACCAGTACGCATTTCAGCAATTTGGCCACCGTTAAGGACCATACCACCAATAAGCTGCACGTCGAAGTGGCGCATACCGTAAACACGCTTAGATGCTTCACGAACCGTAGCAAATGCTTCTGGAAGTAGCTTATCAAGAGTTTCGCCTTGCTCTAGGCGCTCACGGAACTCAACAGTCTTTGCTTTTAGCTCTTCATCAGACAGTGCTTCGAACGTTGGTTCGTAGTTATTGATCTCTTTTACAATTTTTCTAAGGCGGCGCAGTGTTCGGTCGTTGCGACTGCCAATAACTTTTGTCAGTAGCTTAGCTATCATTTTTCGTGAATCTCTCTTTTATCAGACCGTTCCCGATCTACTCGTAATGCCTTCAGTCTCTGCCAGTTTAGAACTAAGAATACTGAGATAAATCATTTATCAAAGATATTGAGTTCAAACGTCCATATTTCAAGGCTTAATTTTGAATCAATGTGGCTTAGTGTAAGGATTTTTCATCGATACAACCATAAATAGACGTATTTGTTTGAAGCACTCGTAAGTTTTTAACCAAACTGATGACGGATTCGCCAGTATTACACATACATATCGCTGCTCAATCGGCATTATCAAAACAATCCGTCTCGCCATGCTATATCAAATATTTATGGGCGAGCTGAAGATAAAGGCCATAATGTAAACTATACCTAAGCAGAAAGCTGCTCTAGAATACCCATATCTCAACAAAATTAGATTTTACCTATGCGTGATCATCGCCCTACCTCAACAGACGATCTTATTGCCGAATCCCAGTTCAAAAAGATACAAGAACATGCGGGAGACATCCTGCAACTTAATCAGGCGCTGCAAGAGATCCTACCTAAGGGTACGGCAGATCATTGCCGAGTGGCTAACGTCCGTAACGGTCATTTGCTCATTGATGTGGCCAGCGCTTCACTAAAGATGAAGATCGATTACGATCGTTTAATGATCCTAAATAAGCTTCGAACTCAAGGCTATGCAAAGCTGATGAGTGTGGAAGTTCGAATCAACCCATCACTATACCGGAATCGTTTCGAGCACGATGACAGACCAAAGCGTCCGCCTCTTACTGAAGCTGCAGCAAATTCATTAATGATCATCGCAGATATGGCGCCACCAAAGATTCAAGAGCGTTTGAAACGTCTTGCGGAAATGGCAGAAAAGAAGAAAGACAAGTGATAGGTAGAGCGAAGAAAGAACAGTGACCTCACTGTTCAAAGCTCAGATAGTAAAAAACCAGGCGGCGGCCTGGTTTTTTTAATCTATTTTGCGTCAGCGTTGATTACGCAAGCACCATGTTTGGTTCTGCAAATGCAACTGGTGAACCGACTTCTTCTTCGAATGTTGTCCATTCCCATGCTTCTTGATCAGCAAGAACAGCACGCAGAAGTTGGTTATTCAGACCGTGACCTGATTTATAAGCGCGGAATTCACCAATAATTGCATGACCACACATGTAAAGGTCACCAATGGCATCCAACACTTTGTGAGTCACAAACTCGTTTTCAAAACGAAGACCTTCTTCATTAAGAATACGGTAGTCATCCAAAACAATCGCATTATCAAAGCTACCACCTAGAACAAGGTTCTGAGATTGTAGATATTCGATATCACGCATAAAACCAAACGTACGTGCACGAGAGATCTCGCGAACGAAACCTTGAGATGAGAAATCAAACAGAAGACGTTGCTCGTCTGATTCGATCGCAGGGTGGTTGAATTCAATTTCGAAGTCCATACGGAAGCCGTTAAATGGAACAAACTCTGCCCACTTATCGCCATCTTCAAAACGAACTGGTTTCTTAATACGGATAAAACGCTTAGGTGCATTTTGCGTTTCGATACCTGCTTGTTGTAGCAAGTATACGAATGGGCTAGCGCTACCATCCATGATTGGAATTTCAGGTGCGTCAACTTCAACAATAATGTTGTCGATGCCCATACCAGCAAGTGCCGCGTTCAAGTGTTCAACAGTTGAAATACGCACGCCTTCGTCGTTCACTAGTGCTGTACATAGCATAGTGTCACGAACAGACGCAGGATCAGCTGGAAAATCTACAGGTGGGTTTACATCTGTACGACGGTAAATGATACCTGTATTAGCAGCAGCTGGGCGCAGAGTAAGCGTGACTTTACGACCAGAGTGGAGACCCACACCAGTTGTTTTCACTATTTCTTTCAGAGTACGTTGTCTGATCATCTGCTTGCCTCTCTAAAATGTGCTACAAAACACGGCCGTCTGTAACGTCGACCGTGAATGCTACCATAATTTTGAGCTATGTCAAATTTACGGGTTAAAGATTAATCAGCCTGACGACGCAAAAATGCCGGAATATCTAAGTAACCACTTTCTTTCTCTTGCTTCGGTGCCGCCGAACTTTGGCTTGCAGAAGAAGCTGGAGAAGAAACGGTATTTGTCGGCTGAGGAGTTACCTGTGGCTTCTCTTGCACTGGTGAAGTTTGCAAAGTTTGTGCCGGTTTCTCTTCAGCTTGCGGTGCCGCAGTTTGCTGCTGTGGTTGAGCTTGAGGAGCTGCCTGAGTCGGAGCCACTTTCGCTTTGCCACCCGCAACTAGCGTGATATCTGGTTTCTTCTCATTACCAATACCTGTTGCAACAACAGTTACGCGGATTTCGTCCGTCATATCAGGGTCTAGAGATGTACCGATAACCACTGTTGCATTGTCAGAAGCAAATGCTTTCACTGTGTTACCTACGGTCTCAAACTCGTCAAGACGCATGTCCAAACCAGCCGTAATGTTAACAAGAACACCACGAGCACCCGCTAGATCGATATCTTCTAGAAGTGGGCTAGAAATTGCCATCTCTGCCGCTTCTTCAGCACGGTCTTCGCCTTTCGCGATGCCGCTACCCATCATTGCGTGACCCATTTCCGACATCACAGTACGTACGTCTGCAAAGTCGACGTTGATCATGCCAGGACGAGTGATTAGCTCTGCGATACCTTGAACAGCGTTTTTAAGAACGTCGTTCGCACTCGCAAATGCTTCAAGTAGCGTAACACCACGACCAAGTACTTTAAGTAGCTTTTCGTTTGGAATCGTAATCAAAGAATCAACATGCTTAGAAAGCTCATCGATACCTTGCTCTGCAAATGCCAAACGCTTTTTGCCTTCAAAGCTGAACGGTTTTGTTACTACCGCAACAGTCAGAATGCCAAGCTCTTTAGCGACTTCTGCGATAACAGGAGCTGCACCAGTACCTGTACCACCACCCATACCTGCTGCGATAAACACCATATCGGCACCAGTTAGGGAATCTTTAAGTCTATCTCTGTCTTCGAGAGCTGCCTCACGGCCAACCTGTGGATTCGCACCTGCCCCCAGACCTTTAGTGATATCACCACCGATCTGAATAACATTGCCAACGCTTGTCTTACGAAGTGCTTGCGCATCAGTGTTGACGCTGATGAATTCCACACCTTCGATGGATTCACGCACCATGTGTTCAACAGCGTTACCACCGCCGCCACCAACTCCAACGACCTTGATTACTGCATCGTCAGACATTTCCATCATCGGTTCAAACATGTGTTGTCTCCGTTTATCCTGCAACTCAGGTTAAAACTCTTTTTGTATCCAATTACGCAATTTACCGAAGAAGCCAGTAACAGATGAGCGCTTAGGTTCATTATAATCGCTATCGTCGCTAGACTGCATGTCTCTCGCGTAATGAAGTAATCCAACTGCCGTAGAATGGTACGGCTCTTTTACATAGTCAGTTAATCCGCTGACTTCGAGCGGTTTGCCGACCCTTACTTGGTTGCGGAATACGCGTTCCGCACATTCTACCACTCCTTCGATTTGCGCAGCACCGCCGGTGAGAACTACACCCGCAGCAAGATGGTGTTTAATGCCTTCTTCGCGCAATTTCGCTTGTACAGAGTCGATAGTTTGGTTAACTAATCCCATCAGCTCAGAGTAGCGTGGTTCAATGACTTCTGACAAAGTCTGACGTTGCAGACTACGTGAAGGTCGACCACCTACGCTTGGGACGTTAACCGTGTCATCCTTACTGACCAGTTCACTCAAGGCGCAGCCATATTTGACTTTGATTTCTTCAGCATCGCTCACTGGCGTACCAAAAGCAAAAGCAATATCGCTAGTTACCGCATTTCCTGCGTAAGAAAATACTTCTGTGTGACGCAACGCACCACCGGTCCAGATAGAAACATCCATCGTGCCGGCACCGATATCCACCACACAAACCCCAAGCTCTCTTTCGTCCTCGGTAATTACTGCATTACTCGCAGCAAGCCCAGAAAACACAAGTTGCTCTACTTTAAGACCACAACGTTCTACGGCCTTAATAATATTGCGTGCCATATCATTATGGCATGAGATCAAATGGACGCTTACTTCCATTCTCACTCCAGATAAACCAAGTGGGTTTTTGATGCCCTCTTGGTAGTCGATGGTGAACTCTTGTGGAATCACATGAAGGATTCGTTGTTCATCACCGATTTTAATCGATTTGGCTGTATGGATAGCACGATCCATATCTTCTTGAGACACTTCTTCATCAGAAATTGTGCCCATGCCTTTTTCAATTCGGCTTGCGATATGTTTACCAGACAACGAAATGAATACTCGGCTGATTTGGCATTCCGCCATTAGCTCAGCTTGATCAATTGCGCGTTGTACTGATTTTACAACCGACTCCAAATCATTCACGCCGCCTTTATCCATGCCACGTGAGGGGCTGCTACCAGCACCAATAATATTTATTTGGCCATCAGGTAGAATCTCGCCCACTAGAGCTGATACGGTTGCAGTGCCTATATCCAGACCAACAATAATGTTGTCATCAGCGGCCTTAGTCATCTGTACTCTCTTGTTCTAACTCATGTTCAGGAAACCAACCAACCGCGGCTCCCGTATCGTATCGAAGATCGATATAACTGATTCTTTGAGTGTCACTGCCAAGCTTGTTATAAAGCGAGAAAAAGCGCTCTATTCGCTCATCCAGAGACTCTTTACCAAGCTCTAGTCGAATACCGTTATCAAGGATGATTTGCCAAGCTCGTCGCTCATTTAAAACCAGAGACGATATAGCCAAACCCAATTGTTGGAACTTAGGTCGGAGTTCGCGGTAGGTTTGCAAGACTTCCGGCCCAGTTGCATTGGGTCCATATAACTTAACTTTCTCTTCCTTTAGCAGGCCGACATCGCCTTCAAATACCAAACCGTTATTATCTAACAGCTCGATGCCATTCCAGATGGCGACAGGGCGATGTTCTGTCAAAAATACTTTTACCGTGTCTGGCCATTGCTTACGGATCGCGGCATGCGCGACCCAAGGTAAGGCTTCAACACTTTGCTGCAACACATCGATGTCTTGCGACATAAACGTGCCGATATGATCAATCTTGCTAAACGCTGCTTGAACATCGTCTGCGGTGACGTACTCCAGTTTTCCTTGAAGCACGATTTTGGAGAGAGGTAACCTTTGGTCATCCCACATCCAACTGATCGCTGAGTACAAAACAGAACTGATTAAGGTCACGACGACAACGAAAAATAGCACACCCAAGATTTTCTCTTGGCGACCACGGTTAGTCTCCGTGTTAAGTCGCTCTTCATTCAGTGCAATATTCAACAACGTCTTTGTTTCCTGACTTTTGTCTTGTACTTTTCACCGTGTGAGTACACATCGGCAAAAGTATTGACTTTAACCTTGGGATTATACTGAGCTCTTGTAAACTATCAAACACTGATAGCGATAAATCACAACGATCTTGACGCAAAATCGAGATCTATGTCTTTCTCTGTGCTTTGCGTCAATTTTCGTGATTACCCGAGCATATTATTTATGTTCAACTCAAGCGTTGCCAATTGCTTAGCGACTTTACCAACATCACCGGCACCTTGAGTTAAGATCAGGTCGCCATCTTGTATAACGTTAGCTAAAACTGACGGTAATTGCTCTATTTCAGGCACAAAAATTGGATCTACCTTCCCACGACTACGAATCGTTCGGCATAAAGCACGACCATCAGCGCCAGCGATAGGTTTTTCACCCGCCGCATAGACATCGAGCATGATCAGTACATCAACTTGCTCCAGCACGTTAGCAAAATCATCGTAAAGGTCACGAGTTCGACTGTAACGATGTGGCTGGAAGATCATAACAAGACGCTTGTCTTGCCAACCGGCGCGCGCTGCATTGATCGTCACATCCACTTCTGTTGGGTGGTGACCGTAGTCATCAACAAGCATTGCATGGCCGTTTCCAGTATCAAACTCGCCTAAATGATCAAAACGACGACCTGTACCTTGGGTTCCCGCCATTGCTTTTAAGATAGCTTCATCAGTGATGTCGTCTTCTGTCGCTACGGCAATCGCGGCTGACGCATTGAGTGCATTGTGGCGACCTGGGATATTTAGTGTGATATCCAGATTCGCACGCCCTTCACGAACCACGGTGAACTTGCCTTGCTGGCCTTCTTGGTGGTAGTTCTCGATACGTACATCGGCATCTTCAGAAAAACCGTAAGTGATCACTTGGCGGCTAATACGTGGAATCAGCTCGCGAATCACAGGATCATCTATACACACGATCGCTTGACCGTAAAACGGTAAATTATGAAGGAAGTCGATGAAGGTTTGCTTCAAAGTTTCAAAATCGCCGCCGTACGTATCCATATGGTCTGCTTCGATGTTCGTGACGATGCTCACCATAGGTTGTAGATGCAGAAATGACGCATCACTCTCGTCCGCTTCTGCAATCAAAATTCGGCTAGAACCTAGACGCGCGTTAGTGCCAGCACTCTTAACTAGACCACCGTTAACAAACGTTGGATCTAAACCTGCTTCAGAATAGATTTGTGTCACTAACGCAGTCGTCGTCGTTTTACCGTGCGTGCCAGCAACGGCAATACCATGACGGAATCGCATTAGCTCAGCAAGCATCTCTGCACGGCGTACAATTGGAATACGTAATTCGCGAGCCGCGATGACTTCTGGGTTTTCTTCGTTGATTGCTGTTGAAACCACAACCACACTGGCTTTTTCCACATTGCTGGCTTGGTGACCGATAAACACGGTTGCACCTTTTGATACTAAACGCTCCGTCACTGGGTTCTCTGATAAATCAGAACCCGTGATTTGGTAGCCTTCGTTCAACAGCACTTCTGCAATGCCGCTCATGCCCGCACCACCAATACCGATGAAGTGGATGGATTTCACGCGGCGCATCTCTGGCACCATTGCGCGAATCTGAGCTAAGTCTTGTGTATGTTGGATTGTCATCAATTCTATTCTCAATAATTCGTTAACGCTTTTCGGTCAAAGCGACAATGGCTTGTGCGACTGTTTTATCCGCATCTAACTTTGCTGCACTGCGTGCTTGCTCAGCCATTGTAAGTAAAGCTTGTCGATCCAATTGTTGGATCTGTTGAGTCAATGACTCAACGGTTAAATCTGGTTGTTCAATCATCTTAGCCGCACCGCAATCCACCAAGTGGTCTGCATTCAATGCTTGCTGGCGGTCTTTATGCATAAACGGCACAAAAATGGCACCAACACCGGCAGCTGAAACTTCAGAAACAGTGAGTGCACCTGAACGACAAACCAAAAGGTCAGCCCATGCATAAGCATTTGCTACATCGTCGATGAATTCGGTTACTTCTGCATTCACAACACCATTGGCTTGGTACGCTGTATTCACTTCTTCAGCAGCACCTTTACCCGCTTGATGACGAATACAGTAATCTTCGCCCAATTTAGCCATCACTTCTGGCAGAGTTTGGTTAAGAATACGTGCGCCTTGGCTTCCCCCCATCACCAAAATCCGAATCGGACCTTGTCGCTCTTGCATCCGCTCAGTTGGCGTTTCTAATTGAGTCACGTCTTCACGAACTGGGTTGCCAACGACTTCTGCTTTTGGAAAAGCACCAGGAAAGGCTTGAAATACCTTTTTGGCAATTTTCGACAGCCATTGGTTAGTTAAACCCGCGACAGCATTTTGTTCATGCAGGACAACAGGAATACCACTCATCCAAGCAGCAATACCACCAGGACCACTCACGTAACCACCCATACCAAGCACGGCATCTGGCTGCCAGCGTTTCATGTGAGCACGAGCCTGCTTGATGGCATTAATAATCTGAAATGGTGCCACAAGAAGACGCTTAACGCCTTGACCTCGTAGACCTTTTACTTTGATAAAGTCGATTTCAATGCCATGTTTCGGCACTAAATCCGCCTCCATTCTATCCGCAGTACCTAACCAGCGGATCTCCCAGCCTTGCTCCTGCAGTTGTTTTGCAACCGCTAAACCTGGGAACACGTGACCGCCAGTACCACCAGCCATCACCATCAAACGTTTATTTTTCTTCATCAATTTGTTTTTCTAGTTCTTTCTGGCCGTGCTTCAAACGGCATTCATGATCGATACGCAGCAATATAGACACCGCTACAGACATAATGATTAAACTCGAACCACCATAACTGATCAGCGGCAGAGTAAGACCTTTGGTTGGAACAATACCGGCCGCTGCGCCAACATTAACCAGCGTCTGGAAAGCAAACCAAATACCAATACCAAATGCGAGGTAACCGCCAAACATTTCGCCTTCTTCAAAAGCACGTTTGCCGATATAAACCGCTTTTAGCACCAAACTGAAAATCAGCATTAGCACTAACACGACGCCAACAAAACCCAGCTCTTCAGCCAGTACCGCAAACACGAAGTCGGTGTGCGCTTCTGGAAGATATTCCAGTTTTTGAATCGAGTTGCCTAAGCCTTGCCCAAACCATTCACCACGACCAAACGCCATGAGAGATTGAGTCAACTGATAGCCGCTACCAAATGGGTCTTCCCAAGGGTCGAGAAACGAGGTAACACGGCGAATACGGTATGGCTCGACCAAAATCAAGCCAACCACGGCAGCAATACCAGCAATCATGAGCGCTAAAAACTGAGTCAGCTTGGCTCCAGCAATGAACAGCATGCCAAACAGTGTCACCAGCATTACAACCACGGTACCTAGATCGGGCTGCCCTAGAAGCAACACGGCGAAGAAGGCAAACACCATGATGGGCTTCATGAAACCGCCAAAGAAGGTTTGGCGAACTTCGTCTTGCTTACGCACCAGATAACCGGACATGAAGACAAATAGCGAGAGCTTCGCGACTTCGGCCGGTTGCAAGTTAAACAGTCCCAGCGGGATCCAACGCGATGCACCATTTACCGACTTACCAGCCAATAATACGATGATGAGTAAACCAAACGAGATCCACAATAAGTAATGGCTTCGCTTAAACCATTGTTCTAGTGGGATTTGAAGAATGACGGCAGACACACCAATCGCCAGCACCAAGAAAGTGGCATGACGGAACATAAAGTGAAATGGCTGATCCGTCAGACGTGAGCTGATTGGAAATGATGCTGATGTCACCATCACCAAACCGGTTAACATCAAACCCAGTGCAATCCATACGAGTTGACGGTCAAAGAGCGCCTCTGGAGCAGGATGCTTAAGCCAAGTGCCAATGCTGCGTTTAACGTTACCTAAACCCACGAAGTGTGTGACCTTTAATTATGCATATTTCTCAGCAAGAGCCGCAAATGCGTCACCCCTTGCCATAAAGTTGTCGAATTGATCAAAGCTAGCACATGCCGGAGATAGCATCACCATATCGCCCGTATTTAACTGCGAAGATATCTGTTGAATCACATCTTCCATGGTGTCGAAACGAGTTGCGGATTCATGCAGTGGCATAAAATCATCGCCATCTTTGCCAAAGCAGCAAAGTTGCAAGTTAAGCGTCGCTAAGATCGGCTTTAATGGTGTGAAATCTGCGCCTTTACCAACACCACCAACCAACAAATACAATTTACCCATTGATTCTAAGCCAGAAAGCGCAGCCATAGTGCTCGCAATATTAGTTGCTTTGGAGTCATTCACCCATTTTACACCATGATTATCCGCAACCACTTGGCATCGATGTGTCAAACCAGTGTAAGTTTTCAGTGCATTCAAGGATTTGTGATAATCCACATCCGCCGCTTTAAGCAGAGCAAGTACGACGAGAGCGTTAGCCAGATTGTGCTTACCAACCAACTTCAATTCATCACTGGCAATCACGCGCTGACCATGATCAAGCAGCCAAGTACGGTTACCGTCAACTTCAAGGCCGTATGCTTGTTCATCACTACCAAACGTCACCAACGGTATTTCAGTCT
Source organism: Vibrio jasicida 090810c (assembly GCF_002887615.1). Lineage (NCBI taxonomy): Bacteria > Pseudomonadati > Pseudomonadota > Gammaproteobacteria > Vibrionales > Vibrionaceae > Vibrio > Vibrio jasicida. The sequence continues at coordinate 1,796,495 of NZ_CP025792.1, forward strand.
CAGGGAAGGTTTCTCGATCATCACGGTTAACCACTGCCAGTTCTGCGTTATTAAAAATGCGCAGCTTAGCTTGTCGGTAGTCCGCCATGCCGTCATAACGATCCATGTGATCTTCCGAAAGGTTTAGAAACGCAGCCGCTTTAAGCTTCAAGCTTGATGTGGTTTCTAGTTGGAAGCTAGATAGTTCAAGTACATACAAATCTGCGTCTTGCTCTAGCAAATCGAGAGCAGGAACCCCGATATTGCCACCAACACCGACCGTTAACCCGGCAGCTTTTGCTAACACGCCTGTTAGGTCTGTTACCGTGCTTTTACCATTAGAACCGGTAATCGCAATAACAGGTTTATCGACTGCCCACGCGAAGAGCTCGATATCACCAACAACTGGCTTTCCTTTCGCAAGAACCGATTGTATTTCTGGTGTCGCTAAGGCGATGCCTGGGTTAGTCACGACTAAGTCAGCTTCTGCAAGCCATTCGGTATTCCAACCACCGCTTTGGAGTTCTACCTGCTCTGACAAACGCTCAGCCCCCGGAGGGTTAGTGCGCGTATCAATGACTTTGATCGTCAGTTGCGGTTGAGTTTTTGTGAGGTGTTTAACGACAGAGAGCCCGGTAATACCGAGCCCTACGACGACGACCTTATGTATGTTTTGCCAACGTTCCATATTTGATCACGCAATTTGTCTTGTTCTTGGAAAGTGCGATTAACGCACTTTCAGAGTCGCTAGACCAATCAGAACAAGAACCATAGAAATAATCCAGAAGCGCACGATTACGCGAGGCTCTGGCCAACCTTTTAATTCGTAGTGATGGTGAATCGGTGCCATACGGAAAATACGCTGACCACGTAGTTTATAAGAACCTACCTGTAGAATTACCGATAGCGTTTCCATTACAAACACACCACCCATGATCACCAGTACCAACTCTTGACGAACCAGTACAGCGATAGTACCAAGCGCGCCACCTAGAGCAAGTGAACCAACATCGCCCATGAATACTTGTGCTGGGTAAGTGTTGAACCACAAGAAACCAAGGCCCGCACCAACGATTGCAGTACAAACGACAACCAGCTCAGAAGCGTGTGGGAGGTATGGAATATGAAGGTATTCAGAGAAGTTAATGTTACCTGTTGCCCAAGCAATCACAGCAAAGCCAGCCGCAACCAGAACCGTAGGCATGATAGCCAAGCCGTCTAGGCCATCGGTTAGGTTTACCGCATTACTAGTACCCACAATAACGAAGTAAGTGAGGATAATGTACATCAAGCCAAGTTGCGGCATGATGTCTTTAAAGAATGGCACAACAAGTTGAGTAGCTGCGGTATCTTTGCCGTAAGCGTACAGCGCAAACGCCACAACAAATGCAATCAGCGACTGCCAAAAGTACTTCCAACGAGCAATCAGGCCGTCGGTATTCTTACGAACGACTTTACGATAGTCATCAACAAAACCAATCGCCCCATAACCAAGCAGTACCGTCAGCACCGCCCACACGTATGGGTTCGATAAATCAGTCCATAAAAGAATAGTGATTGAAATAGCAGCCAAAATCATGATCCCCCCCATTGTAGGGGTACCACGCTTGCTAAAGTGAGACTCTGGACCTTCGTTACGGACAACCTGACCAATTTGTAGCATCTGTAGACGCTTGATCATGATAGGCCCCATCCATAAAGACAGACCTAAAGCAGTAAGTACACTAAGGATTGCTCGAAACGACAGGTATTCAAACAATCGGAAAAAAGACAGGTATGGCTGTAGCAGCTCGGCAAGCCAAATAATCATTAATAATACTCCTTCAAAGCAGCAGCGACTTCAAACATACGAGCACCGTTCGCTCCTTTCACCAACATTGTATGGTGTTGAGGTGCGGTTTGGTCTAGATGCTGCTTGATGTAGTCAATCATCTCTGGATGTGTCTCGAAATGGATGCCATCACAAAGTTCGCTAATGACCTTCGTGTCTGCACCATACGTGAGAACGTGTTCAAATTTTTGTGGGGCAGCATGTTCCCCGACTTGACGATGAAGTGCAAGACTTTCCTCACCCAACTCCGCCATATTGCCTAAAATCAACCAACGCTCACCTTGGAATGCACTAAGCAAGTCCACCGCGGCCTTCATCGCTGGAACACTCGCGTTATAGCTGTCATCAATTAGCTTGATTTTATCGCTGAGTTCCTCAACTTCGACTCGACCTTTCACTTTGTTTAAATGTTTAAGGCCATCACGAACTTCTTCTAACGTCGCGCCCATTTGTAACGCAATGATAGAAGCCGCAATCGCGTTCGCAACGTTGTGTTGACCTATAATACCCAGAGACAGTTCAATTTCTTGTGAGTCTATTGCGAGATGTAGGTTAAAGCTTGCTTCGCCGGCGGCGCTCATTACAACATTTGTTGCATAAAAGTCAGCATCTGTGTTCGTTTGAGAAAATGTGATGACTTGCTTATCGGCAAGAACATGGTTCCACTTCTCACCACCATTGCTATCGAGGTTCACAATCGCAACACCGCCAGCAGGCAATCCCTGATAAATCTCGCCTTTAGCCTGTTTTACGCCATCAATCGAACCAAATCCCTCTAAGTGAGCGGCGGCTACATTGTTGACTAACGCAATGTTAGGATGAACCAGTTGAGTCGTGTATTCGATCTCACCAATATGGTTGGCCCCAAGCTCAATCACAGCGTAATCATCGTCTTGTTGCGATCTCAATAACGTAAGCGGAACACCAATGTCATTGTTGAAGTTGCCCGCGGTAAACAGCACTTTGCCTTTCAACTGCAGGATACTTGCAACCATCTCTTTTACTGTAGTTTTGCCACAACTGCCTGTAATCGCCACTGTCGGTGTTTGACACGAATTGTGTACCCAAGATGCGACTTCACCTAACGCTATCTTAGTATCGGTAACAACAACTTGAGGGACATTCACATTAAGTTGCTTTTGCACTAACAGTGCACCCGCCCCTGACTCCACCGCTTGTTGGCAGAAATCGTGAGCATCAAAACGCTCTCCAACCAAAGCAACAAAAAGAGCCCCCTGTTCGATCGCTCGAGTGTCGGTAGAAACAGATTCAATAGATAGGTCATTGCCAACCAGCTCACCGCCAGTCATATCCGCGACTTGAGAAAGCGTTACTGTGATCATGATGAAAGCCCCAATAGCGTCATGGCTGACTCGCGGTCAGAGTAATGGATGGTTCCAGAGTTTAGAATTTGGTAGTCCTCATGACCTTTACCTGCCAGAAGGATAATGTCTTGCGGAGAAGCATGTTCCAGTGCGTAAGACAGCGCTTTAAAACGGTCATGCTGCACAATCGCCTCAGCAGGTTTTGTTAGGCCGGCCAGCATGTCTTTCATGATCAGCACAGGGTCTTCACTGCGAGGGTTATCATCGGTAAGCACTATCTTGTCACCCAAACGCTCAGCGATTTCCGCCATCATTGGGCGCTTACCAGCATCACGGTCACCACCACAGCCGAAAATAGCCCAAAGCTCACCCTGGCAATGCACACGCAATGCTTGCAGCGCTTTTTCTAGCGCGTCAGGCGTGTGGGCGTAATCCACCACGACTTTTGCCTTGTCGTCAGCTTGGAAGAGTTCCATACGTCCAAGAACAGGCTGTAATTGGCCTGCCGTTGCCAGCAAATCTTGCTTGCTAAAACCGAGACTAAGTAACGTTGTGAATGCCAACATCAGGTTCGCTGCATTGAACTCGCCAATCAGCGGCGCATGAAGTATTCCTTCACCAAACTTGCCATCAAACTCAATCGTAATGCCTGACTCTGCGTAAACAATGTCAGTAGCAAATACGGATTGTAGGAATTCTGAATTCGGCTTGAGTGAAACAGCTATGGCATTCGATAATTGCTTCGCCCACGCAGCTCCCACTGTATCATCGACATTGATGATCGCATGCTCGCATTGGTGAGTGGTAAACAGCATCAGCTTCGCCTTTGCATATTCTTCCATCGTGCCATGATAATCCAAGTGATCACGGCTCAGATTGGTGAACACACCAGCGGTAAAAGACAATGCTTTAACACGACCTTGAATCAGACCATGAGAGGAAACTTCAAGCGCAGTGTATTGTGCTTTTTGCTCGGCGAGCGAGGATAGGGTCTTTTGGATTTCAACTGCGTTGCCTGTGGTGTTTGCGGCTTCTTGCAGATCATCTAGAAAGCCATTCCCTGTTGTCCCCATTACCGCCGCTTTGGAACCGACCAAATCAATCCATTGGGCAATAAGCTGAGTGATGGTGGTTTTGCCGTTGGTGCCAGTGACACCAATCAGCTCCATATTGGGATAATGGTAGAACTGACCTGCGATTTGAGAAAGGCACTTATCCAGTGCATCGAGGTAAATCACTGGAACATTATCAACAATCTCAATCGTACCGTGCGCTTTTCGCTCACAGGCTTGAGCGATCGCCGCGTTAGCACCTTGCTGGATGGCCTTCGCGATAAAATCACGTCCATCGACAGCATGGCCAATGATGGCAACAAAAGTAGTGCCGGACTGAACTCGCCTACTATCGAGTTCCAGTTCAGAGACAAGAACGGACGACAAACTTGGGCAATCAACCCAATTGGAAAGCAGCGCGTCCATACTGATGGCTTTGGTCATATTTGTTCTCCGAGCTTTAGCTCAGCTTTCTAGATTTTGTTTCTCAGTAAACATCGAAGCCTACTGTTGGAATTTGTTTTCGTCAGGGGCAACATTCAGAATTTGCAGCGCGCCTTTCATGATTTCAGAAAAGACTGGCGAAGCAACTGAACCGCCATAGTAGTCATCACCTTGCGGTTCATTAACTACAACAACCAATGCAAGTCTTGGATCGCTCACAGGAGCAACACCGGCCGTGTAGTTGATGTACTCATCACTATAGCCACCAGCGGTTGCTTTTCGAGCCGTACCCGTTTTGGCACCAACTCGATAGCCCGGAACCGCAGCACGACGGGCTGAACCGCCTTTTTGCGTTACCGTTTCCAGCATATCGAGTACAAGGCGTGCATTTTTTTGACTAACAACTTGGCGAGCCATATCGTTGTCGTTACTTTCGATAATATGAATCGGCTCATATTTACCTAAGTTACCCAAGGTTGCGTAAGCATGCGCTAACTGAATTGGGGTCACCGATAAACCGTAACCAAAGGCGATGGTGGCACGTTCAATTGGCGACCAACGCGAGCGACTCGGAAAAATACCCACAACTTCACCGACTAAGTTCAAGCCAGAAAGTTCTCCCAAACCAACAGAACTGTATAAACCAAGCAATGCTTCTACTGGCATACGCATAGCTAACTTGGTCACACCGATATTACTCGATTTCTTCAAGATGGTCGTTAAGCTCGCTTTTCCTACCTTTGGTGCATCACGAACACGGCTGCCACCCAATTGAAGAATACCGTTTCCAGTATCGACGATGGTGTCTTTATCTGCGACCTCATTTTCTAAGGCGGCTAAAACAACGAATGGCTTAATTGTAGAGCCCGGCTCTAAAGAGTCGGTGATTACTCGGTTACGCATTTTGTAACTTTGCCAATCGCTACGATTATTTGGGTTATAAGATGGCGCGTTCACCATCGCCAACACAGCGCCCGTTTTTACATCAAGCACCACTACAGAACCAGATGTTGCGCGATGGTCAGCAACCGCTTGTTTAATTGCGCGATAAGCAACAGCTTGAATTCGCTGATCAATAGTCAGTTGTAGCGGTTTACCTTCTTGTTTCTCTTCAAGAGCAATATTCTCAACAACACGGCCATAGCGGTCTTTACGAATGGTTTTCTTGCCTGCAGCACCAGTTAACCATTCATCATAGCTTCGCTCTACACCTTCTAGACCATGACCATCAATCCCCGTAACACCGACTAAGTGAGCACTAACCTCACCTGCAGGATAGTAACGACGAGATTCAGATTTCAAGCCTACACCAGGTAGTTTGAGTTCACGAATGTAGTTAGCCATCGCAGGGCTTACCTGACGCTGAAGGTAGATAAAGCGACGCTTTTCATTTTTCTTGATCTTATTGATCAGACCTTGTCGGTCCAAACCAAGAACGTCAGCTAATGCATACCAACTTTTGGTTTGCTGTAGCGCGCCCTCTTTGAAGATGGTTTTTGGATCGGCCCATACAGCCTCAACAGGAACACTAACGGCAAGAGGTTCGCCATTACGATCAGAGATGATACCGCGCGCAGAAGGAATGGCTTTAACACGGACTGAACGAAGGTCACCTTGCTTGATAAGGTTATCAGGCTCGATGATTTGAATGTAGGCAACGCGCCCAACGAGTAGGGCAAATGCACAAAAGACGAAAAACAGCAGTAACTGAAAGCGCCAGCGAATCAAAAAGGATTCGGGTTCAACAACGTCTGTTTCTTGGGGTTCTTTTGCTTCTTCGGTGGGTTGCGGCTTTGCAGCAACCACTTTCTTTTCTTTGGCTGCTGGCTTGCGCGAATTTCCTTGTTTCGATTTGGCTTTCTTTCCAATCATTTTAGCGTGATAACCACTTCTTTATCGCCATCTGGTCGTTTCATTTCAAGATCCTTCTTTGCCAAGTCTTGAACGCGACTGTGTTCCGCGAGGGCTGTTTCTTCCAACATTAGGTTGCGCCATTCGCTATCCAATCGCTCTCGCTCAACCAACGTATGATCTTTTTCAGTGATCGCTTGACGCGCATGATGGGTGGCAAAGACCACTCCCATTGCCGATGAGAATATTAAAATCATCAACAATAACGACCAGCGACCAACGGAAATTAAATCCGTCGCAATCAACTTAGCAAGATTAGGAGTGGTTTTCGTCATAATAATTAAAGCTTTTCTGCAATTCTTAGTACTGAACTACGAGAGCGAGGGTTGAGTTCGATTTCTTGCTTCGTTGGCTTAATCGCCTTGCTCACCGCTTTCATGTTTGCACTGCCCAATGCTCGGATTTGTTCTTCCGTCATTGGGATGCCATGTGGCACTTCTGGGCCTTTGCTCTCTTTACGGATAAAGCGTTTCACCATGCGGTCTTCCAACGAATGGAAGCTGATGACCGATAGGCGACCTTCTGGAGCCAAAATGCTTGCCGCGCCTTTTAGTGCTGTATCAATTTCTTCTAATTCACTGTTGATGTAAATGCGAAAAGCCTGAAAAGCACGGGTTGCTGGGTGTTTTTTTCTCTTTAAAGCTCTTTGGTGCGGCGTCCGAAATCAGCTTCGCTAGCTGACCAGTGCGAACCATCGGCTCGTTTTCTTCGTCTTCGCGGTATGCCACGATAGCTTTGGCAATGCGACGTGCATGTTTGTCTTCACCAAACTCACGAATCACCCAAGTGATATCATCAAGATCAGCTTCCATCAACCATTGTGAAACTGGAACGCCAGAAGTCGGGTCCATACGCATATCTAACGGGCCATCTTTCATAAAGCTAAAGCCACGTTCAGCATCATCAAGCTGTGGAGAAGAAACGCCAAGGTCTAGTAATACACCATCGACTTTACCCACAAGATCGTACTCTTCTGCATACTGTGCCATGCCTGAAAATGGGCCATGGATGATAGTAAAACGAGGATCGTCAATTTTGCCTGCTTCAGCAATTGCTTGAGGGTCGCGATCGATGCTGTACAAGCGGCCGTTTTCGCCTAATTTCGACAAGATAGTTCGGCTGTGACCGCCACGGCCAAATGTTCCATCGATATAGATACCATCGGGTTTGATAGCCAAGCCATCAATGGATTCATTTAATAACACTGAGATATGTTGAAATGTTTCGGTCATAGCTTTCTCGTTGAATGATCTTGAAGCGATTCTTTAGTGTACTGATTTCCCACATCATCGCCACCTCAAGTCTAAAGTTAGACGTGATTCAGCACCAAGTTTATTGGTAATGACATAGTTTGCGTCAATAAAATGCAAAAAACCCATCACTACCGAAGTAGTGATGGGTCTCGAATAGGTGGAGCCGACACATAAGCCGGGTTCTGTTCCGCTTGCGCGGCGGTAGCCATTCGTCTAGGCCAGCAATCACTCACTGGCTCGAGCAACCTACCCGCCTCCTTACGCGAGCAACGCAATGTGGAGGCCTATTTGGTCTTGCTTCAGGTGGAGTTTACCCTGCTACGAACTATTACTAGTCGTCCGGTGCGCTCTTACCGCACCCTTTCACCCTTACCTGTGCCCTAAGGCCATCGGCGGTCTTCTCTCTGCTGCACTTGTCGTAGGCTTGCGCCCCCCAGGCGTTACCTGGCACCTTGCTCTATGAAGCCCGGACTTTCCTCCCCTTTGTCAGTCTCCCGAAGGACGTCAACGTCAGTCTCCCAAAGGGACCTCAACGTCAGTCTCCCGAAGGACATCAACAAAGCAGCGACTACCCAGTCAGCTCCGAGGGCGGATTGTATAGAGTTATCTACTCAGAGTCTAGTGAGATCACAGAATTGCTGAAAACGGCGGGTTAAGTGCTCAAAAAGACAACAGCGAATGAAAACGCTTCGCTCCGAGAGAAAGAAAAATGGAGCACTAAGGTTTGGAACTCGAGATCATGATGCTCCGAAAGATGGCCTTGAAAGTTAAAGTGGGAAAATAAATGCACAGTTACATTAACAACGCACTTCTTATCCCTGTCTATGTAAGATTAAAAATCTCCTGCACTCATAAACAACAAAAGGAGAGTCGCGTTAACGACTCCCCTTCTTAATCTTATCTAGATAACTCTGAAAACTAACGGCGCTTAAAGGAAACTACCGAAGCGCCAACGCTCTACGGACTTCTAGTTGAGATTCTCTAAGCCCCACTTATAAAGTGCGTTCTTTTTCAGGCTGTAGATTTCTGCGGCTAATGCTGCAGCTTTCTTTAACGGCAGTTCTTTCGTCAGAATAGCCAAAGTGCGGGTCGCTTCGTCTGGTAGCGATTCTTCGCTTGAATCACGGTGACCGTGAATAAGGAGTACCATCTCACCACGTTGTTGGTTTCCGTCACTTTTCACCCATTCAATTAGTTCGCCAAGTGGCATTCCCTGAATAGTTTCAAAGGTTTTCGTTAACTCACGAGCTAACACGACTTCTCGTTCTGGGCCAAGAACGTCTAACATGTCTTGTAGAGAGTCTAAAATGCGATGCGGTGATTCATAAAAGATACAAGTGCGTTCCACTGACGCAATTTCTAAGAACTTGTCTTTACGGCCTTTGCTTTTCGGTGGTAGAAAGCCTTCAAAGCTAAAACGATCCGATGGCAAACCAGACGCACTTAACGCAGTGATGACCGCACACGCACCAGGAAGAGGCACAACTCTAACGCCCGCTTGACGACATTTTGTTACCAAGTGGTATCCTGGATCGCTTATTAGCGGCGTACCAGCGTCAGACACCAAAGCGATTGACTGACCTGATAGTAGCTTTTCAACCAAAACTTGCGCTTTTTGCTGCTCGTTATGATCGTGTAGCGCGAAAGTTTTGGTTTGGATATTGAAGTGAGACAGTAATTTGCCCGTATGTCGAGTATCCTCAGCGGCAATGATGTCCACATTCGACAGAACTTCGATAGCACGTTGAGTGATATCCGCTAAATTTCCGATTGGAGTCGGTACGATGTAGAGAGTTGGCCCCTCATTCGGCAACTTATTTTTATCTGTCATTTGTTTACGATCACTTCAACGATTAATATAGAGACAATTTTGTACAAAATTATAGAGAACTCACGGCAATGATGAACCATAAGAGACTCAGTGTACCACGCTTACTCACTCCTGTTGCACTGGCAATTACGCTCGCCGCCTGTTCTTCAGGCCCGCGCCAACCAGATAGCGTAGACATTACACTAGAGCCTACACAGTCTGCTCAGAACTACATGATTCAAGCTGATAGCACGGAAGGTAGCCTACAAAACGACTGGTTGATCATGGCTGCAAAAGCGGCGATTCAAGCCAACGAATTGGATCAAGCAGAGTTGCTTATCAAGCGACTTGGCCGCCAGCAATTGACCGAAGTTCAACAAGCTGAATGGCAACTGGCTCGAGCGACCATACAACAAAAGCAAGGCAATTACTCTCAATTGCTGCAAACGTTGAACTTCCAATCATGGTGGAAGCTGCCAAGTGAGCAGTGGAAAGACTACTACCAATTGCGTGCTGACGCTTATCAAAGTCTGAACCAACCGTTCGAAGCAAACCGTCAGCTCGTAGCTCAAGGTCAATATGCTTCATCCGCAGAACAACGTGAGATCTCTAGCCGAATTTGGATGAATTTTGGCAGCTATTCTGAAAACGAATTAACGTCATTGCAAACTGCGCCAAATGAAGATGTGCTGGACGGGTGGCTGCAATTAGCTACCTACGCCAAAACACTTTCAAGTAACTTACCTCAATTACAAAACACCTTAGAGCGCTGGTTAGACGAAAATCCATCACACCCAGCTGCGGTTTATACGCCAGCAGAAATCCAAAATATCTTGTCGCTGGATATTGTGAAACCAAACAATACAGCGCTGTTGTTACCACTAACCGGTAAATTTGCACCGCAAGCTCAGTTGATCCGTGATGGTTTCATCTTCGCAATGATGAATGATGATGTACGCGACCCAAGTGCAACGTTAACCGTAATTGATACTCACGCGTACAGTGCAGACCAAATCAAACAGCGCTTAATCAATGAGAATATCGACTTTGTTGTGGGACCACTACAGAAAGAAAACGTTGAGAAACTGCAAGCAACACTAGATGGCTCAGAAACTGGTGTGAAGATCCCAGCACTGGCATTGAACATCCCAGAGGAAGTTCAACCAGGAACAGACATGTGTTACCTAGCACTGTCTCCAGAGCAAGAAGTCGCACAAGCGGCGAAGTACCTTTTCAATCAGGGCTACCAATTCCCAATGATCTTGGCTCCGAATGGCGCCTACGGTCAGCGTGTGGTTGAAGCCTTCAATGAAGAGTGGCGCAAGTACAGCTCAAATAAAGTGGCTTCGAGCTACTTTGGCGATAAACGTCAGTTACAGAAGAACATTAACAATGTATTCGGTCTACAAGAGAGCCAGCAGCGTATAGCCCAAATGCAGTCACTGATGCGTATTTCTTTAGAGAGCCCACCACGCAGTCGTCGTGATGTCGATGCGGTTTACATTGTCGCACGAAGCTCTGAGCTAACACTGATTAAGCCCTTTATTGAAGTAGCGATTAACCCAGATGCGAAGCCGCCAAAACTGTTCTCAAATTCACGCAGTAACAGTGGTGGTGCAACGTATGAAGATCTATCTGGTGTGGCTTACAGTGACATTCCAATGTTGATCAACCCTGACCCTACCGTTATGGCAGAAATGAACGAGTTATGGTCAGATCAATCCAACATGGAAAAACGTTTAGAAGCACTTGGTATGGACGCCTATAAGCTCATTGGTGAGTTACCACAGATGAAGCTTCTGCCGGGTTACTCAGTAAGCGGCCAAACAGGTGTACTTAGCATTGACAACAACTGTGTTGTGCAACGCGAGCTAGACTGGGCCGAGCGTGGGGCTCTTTAGCAAGCGACAAATCGGTGATCAATACGAAACCCTGGCGAAGCAATATTTGCAGCGTCAGGGTTTACGCTTTATAGCTCAAAACTTTCTGACCAAAGTCGGCGAAATTGATTTAATCTTCCAACAAGGTGAAACTATCGTCTTTGTTGAGGTCAAATATCGTAATAATGATCGCTTTGGCTCAGCGGCAGAGATGGTCACCCGCGCAAAAATGCGTAAACTAGTCAAAACAGCCCAAATTTGGCTAAGCCAGCAAAATCGTATGGCACAAAATATAGATTATCGGTTTGATGTGGTCGCCATTCACGACAGTGGCAGAGACATTAACTGGATACAAAATGCAATCTCTGAAGGATAAACGATGCTAGACAGCATTAAAGACAGTTTTACAGAAAGTATTCAAATTCAAATTGCGGCAGCAGAAGCGCTGCCAGATGCCATCACTCACGCCGCTCAAGCAATGGTGTCGAGCCTGCTCAATGGCAACAAAATCCTATGCTGTGGCAACGGTGGCAGTGCTTCGAACTCGCAACAGTTTGTCTCTTGCCTTTTGAACCGATTCGAAACTGAACGCCCTAGCCTTCCAGCAATGGCTTTAACAGCAGACAACACAACATTGACTGCTGTAGCGAACGATTACCACTACCAAGAGATCTTCTCTAAGCAAGTACGCGCATTTGGTCAACCGGGCGATATCTTGTTGGCGATCTCAACCAGTGGCAACAGCAAAAACGTCATTAAAGCAATGGAAGCCGCAGTAACTCGCGACATGACGATCATTGCTTTTACGGGTAAAGATGGTGGTGAGATGGCTGGTCTACTGGGTGAGCACGACGTTGAAATTCGTATTCCATCCCACCGTACAGCGCGCATTCATGAAGTTCATATGGTGACACTTCACTGCCTGTGCGATCTAATCGACCAAGTGCTTTTCCCAGCTCACGAAGAATAATCCAGATTGAGAGTTTAGAATTATGATACGTAGTCTTGTCATTTTATGTGCAGCACTCAGTATGAGTGGTTGTGCAGGTTTATTTATTGCTGGGGCAGCGACAACTGCCAATATCGTCACTGATACGCGAACCACCAAAGAGATTTGGCAAGACAACAACATCGAATTCGAAGTTGCGGCCATCGGTAACAAAGCCCCCTTCAAAGGCAAGGCTCGTATCGTCGCTAGCGCATACAACGGAACGGTTGTTCTAATGGGACAAGCACCGACTCAAGAGCTCATCAATGAGTTTGAAAATCGAGCACGTGAAGTTGATGGCGTTGAGAACATCCATAATCAAATTAAACAGAAAGAGCCACTGAGCGTAACTCAAATCAGCAACGACAGTTGGATTACCACAAAAGTAAAATCCGCCTTGTTGACTGACAGCGATCTAAACGGTGTGAAAGTAAAAGTCATTACCGAAGACAGCGACGTATTCTTATTTGGTTACGTGACACCTGAGCAAAGTCAGAAAGCAACTGATATCGCACGAAACATTTCTGGAGTAAAACAAGTCATTAAAGGGTTCCAATACGGCGATGAAAAACCACTCGAAGTAGAAGAGTCCGAAGTGGTGAAAAGCCAAGAAGCTGAAGTCAGTGACTTGAATACCACAACAAAAGCAACGCCGATAGAAGAAACTGACGTGAATTAGTGTTGCAGCGTAGATAAATGAAAAGAAAAAAGCAGCGTAAACGCTGCTTTTTTTATTTGATAACTCTTAAGCTTGGTCTGCCTTTCGGGCGAGGCGTTTCTTCCTCTTCCGATTCGGTTTCCGCAGCCTCAGAAGGCTCATCGCTTACGGTAGAGAACGTTGGAGATACATCTTCCTCAACAATACCTTCTTCTTCGATGTGAGTGTAAGCTTCTTCAGGCTCAAACATAGTCCCAGCGCCGTTCTCGCGAGCATAGATAGCTTGAACAGCATACACTGGCACGATAACGGAATGCGGGCGACCACTAAAGCGGGCTTGAAAGGTAATCGCATCATTACCCAACTCTAGATGACCAACAGCACGTGGAGCAATATTCAAGATGATTTGACCATCTTGAATAAACTCAACGGGTACACGCACACCTGGCATAGTTGCATCTACAACCAAGTGCGGAGTTAAGTCGTTGTCTACTAGCCAATCGTAAAATGCACGAAGCATATACGGACGGCGAGCAGTCATTTTAGCAATATCCATAACAAGTAAACTGAACCGTTAATTAGCGAACTAGGCGCATTTCACGTTCAGCTTCTGTTAGAGAAGCTAGGAATGAATCACGTTCAAACACGCGGTTCATGTAAACCTTGATTTCTTTTGAGCCAGGGCCAACAAGATCAATACCTAGTTGAGGTAGACGCCACAATAGTGGTGCTAGGTAACAATCGATTAGGCTGAACTCTTCACTCATGAAGTATTCGTACTCAGCAAAGATAGGCGCTAGAGTCAGAAGATCATTACGTAGTTTAGTACGCGCTTTTTCTGATTCTTCCGCGTTACCCTTAACCACTTTTTCAGCGAGTGAGTACCAGTTACGTTCGATACGGTACATCATCAAACGGCTGTTACCACGAGCTACTGGGTAAACAGGCATTAGAGGTGGATGAGGGAAACGCTCGTCCAGGTACTCCATGATGATTTTTGAATCGTAAAGAGCTAGCTCACGGTCAACAAGAGTTGGCACTGATTTGTATGGGTTTAACTCTACAAGCTCAGCAGGAAGGTTTGCTTCATCTACAAGCTCAACTTCAACGCTTACGCCTTTTTCAGCTAGTACGATGCGAACCTGATGGCTATACAAATCTGATGCACTCGAGAAAAGAGTCATCACAGAACGTTTATTGGCAGCTACAGCCATGGAGCCCTCCAGTACACTTACAAATAAAAATAATGGAGGCGCTAGCCTCCATTATTCGTCAATTAAAATTGGGAATTAGCACGGTATGATAGCACAATTAATGCACATCACGCCAATACTCTTTCTTGAGCAACACGACAACGATAGTTAATAGAACTAGGAAGCCCATTACCCACCAGCCAATTGCATGACGTTCTAGTTGAACAGGGTCACCGGAGTACACCAAGAAGTTCACGAGGTCGCCGACTGCTTTGTCGTATTCGCCAGAACTTAGCTCACCAGTACCGCTGGTTTGTGTGCCAACAACGACTTGTACTTCTTCACCATCTACGATTTTAGTGCCGTAAACTGGCATAGGAATACCTTGAAGCTCTTCAAGCACATGCGGCATACCAACACTTGGGAATACAATGTTGTTCACCCCAAATGGACGAGATGGGTCAACATAGAAAGAACGCAGGTAAGTGTATAGCCAATCTGCACCACGAACTCGAGCAACCAAAGTTAAGTCTGGTGGCGGAGCACCAAACCAGTCAGCCGCTTGCTTCGCAGGCATTGCATTTACCATTAGATCACCAACCTTTGCTTCTGGATCGAAGATCAGGTTTTCTTTCATTAGATCAATCGGAATATCCAAGTCTGTCGCAACACGCTCGTAACGCTGGTATTGCGTTGAGTGACAAGCAAAACAGTAGTTCATGAATAGTTTCGCGCCATTTTGCAGCGAAGTCTTATCCGTTAAGTCCACGTTCGCCTTATCTAACGGAACGTTGGCACCCGCTGCCATAACAAGAGACGGCAGCATAGCAAATAGAATTACAATCCACTTCTTCATTTGAATGTCACCCTCTCTGGTAATGGTTTGGTTGCTTCATTTTTGCTGTAGAAGAACAGCAATACAAAGAACATGAAGTAACACAAGCTAAAGATCTGAGACAGAATCGTGTACAACGGCGTTGCCGGCAATGCACCCAAAATACCCAGAGCAATAAAGGCGATAGTGAATTGAATAATATTAAATAGATGGATCTTACTACGGTAACGGTACGAACGTACTTTACAGCGATCCAGCCAAGGAAGAACAAACAGCACCACAATAGACGCGCCCATTAGGATTACACCCAATAGTTTGTCTGGAACCGCACGCAAGATTGCGTAAAACGGAGTGAAGTACCATACCGGAGCGATGTGCTCAGGTGTCTTCAATGGGTTTGCTGCCTCAAAGTTAGGCGGCTCAAGGAAGTACCCACCCATTTCTGGGTTGAAGAACAATACATAACAGAAGAAGAACAAGAAGCCAGCAACACCAACAAGGTCCTTAACCGTACCGTATGGATGGAAAGGAATTGAGTCGATGATGTCGTATTTCTTCGTGTAGTATTCGTGGAACTTAAATTGCGTATTGTAATCGTCACCCATAGAGCCTTTTGGTAGCTTCGTTTCGATACCATCAGGGTTGTTAGAGCCGACTTCGTGCAGGGCCAGTACGTGTAGCACAACAAGAAGAAGCAGAACGATAGGTAGTGCAATTACGTGTAGTGCGAAGAAACGGTTTAGTGTTGCACCTGAGATGATGTAGTCACCACGGATCCAAAGCGTTAGGTCGTCGCCAATAACAGGAATCGCACCAAATAGAGAAATGATTACTTGGGCACCCCAATATGACATCTGACCCCATGGTAGTAGATAACCCATGAATGCCTCTGCCATTAGAACCAAGAAGATCAACATACCGAAGATCCACAGTAGCTCACGAGGCTTTTGGTAAGAACCGTAGATCAGACCACGGAACATGTGTAGGTACACAACGACAAAGAACGCCGAAGCGCCAGTTGAGTGCATGTAACGCAATAGCCAACCGTACTCAACATCACGCATGATGTATTCAATAGAAGCAAACGCGCCATCGCCAGACGGAACGTAGTTCATCGTTAGCCAAATACCGGTAAGAATCTGGTTAACAAGTACCAACATTGCCAAGGAACCGAAAAGGTACCAAAAGTTGAAGTTCTTTGGCATTGGGTATTCAGACAAGTGCTTTTTATAAGCATTCATCGCTGGAATACGTTTTTCTACCCAGTCTAATATCGCTTGCATTATGCATCTCCCTCATCAACACCGATCATGAGCTTGGTGTCGCTCAAGTACATGTGCTTAGGAACGACTAAGTTCAGTGGCGCTGGAACACCCTGGAACACTCGACCAGCCATATCAAACTTAGAACCATGACAAGGACAGAAGAAGCCCGACTTAACGCCTTGTACTTGTTCTGAGAACGTATCTGGTAGGTAAGTAGGTGAACAGCCCAAGTGAGTACAGAAACCAACCGCCACAAAATACTCAGGTTTGATCGAGCGGTACTCGTTCTGAGCATAAACTGGTTGTTGTTCCATTTCTGATTGCGGGTCACGAAGCTGACCATCAATACTCTTAAGATTATCGACCACTTCTTGAGTTCGGCGTACTACCCATACAGGCTTACCCTGCCACTCAACACGGACCATTTGGCCTGGTTCAATTTTACTGATATCCACTTCCACCGGCGCGCCAGCAGCTTTCGCTTTGGCACTCGGGTTCCATGATTTGATAAAAGGAACGGCGACGGCAGCTGCCCCTAAGCCACCAACAACTGCCGTTGTAGCGGTTAGAAAACGCCTGCGACCGTTATTTAAAGGCGCGTTGCTCATCCAAACATTCTCCCATTTGCTCCCTTTGGATCGTTATTATTCCGCTTATAAGAGCATGGCTAACAAATTATGAATTTAGTTCTATTTATTGGGGGGAAATGATAAAGAAAACCCTACTTTTTGACAAGATAAAGCTACCTTTTTGTAACATTTGTGAGGCAAATCGCCCACGCCGTCACAAAAGCGGCAAAATTATAAAAAAATAGATGTGATTTGTAACAAGAAAGCGAAACGAATAACGACTAAAAACAAGAGCTAACGCCTTTTATTTCGGTTGTTTTCAGCGGATTAAGCAGAAAGATATTTCAAGAATGTGAAGGTACTCTCCACTTTTATCATGTGCGATTTGTAGCACGAATAAATTACATAAAGCAGTACATAAGACAAACAAATGTTGCCAGGATATTAAGGAGAGATGCTGAAGCGACGGGAAACAAAAAACAGACGTTTAACTGAGGTTATAAAAACAGAAGGTTATAAAAACAAAAAGCTCGGCATATAGCCGAGCTTTGGTACACAGTATCCAGAGAAACTCTGGAAAAGCATAATTTCCAGTAAGAGGAAATTAACGCTTAGAGAACTGTGGACGACGACGTGCTTTACGTAGACCAACTTTCTTACGTTCAACGCAACGAGCGTCACGAGTAACGTAACCAGCTGCACGTAGAGCAGGACGGAAAGACTCATCGTACTCCATAAGAGCGCGAGTGATACCGTGACGGATAGCACCAGCTTGACCAGAAATACCGCCACCTTTAACAGTAACGTATAGGTCTAGCTTCTCAGTTAGTTCAACTAGCTCAAGAGGTTGTTTAACAACCATGCGAGAAGTTGGACGACCGAAGTACTCATCAAGGCTACGCTTGTTGATTACGATGTTGCCGCTGCCTGGTTTGATGAAAACACGCGCAGCTGAGCTTTTGCGACGGCCAGTGCCGTAGTATTGATTCTCTGCCATTTTCGAAATCCCCAATTAGATGTCTAGTACTTGTGGTTGTTGAGCAACATGGTTGTGCTCAGCGCCCGCGTAAACTTTAAGCTTACGGTACATAGCACGGCCTAGAGGACCACGTGGAAGCATGCCTTTAACTGCTAGCTCAAGAACCATCTCAGGTTTACGATCGATCAACTTTTCAAAAGTGATAGATTTTAGACCACCTGGGAATTCAGAGTGACGGTAGTACACTTTGCCTTTAGCTTTGTTGCCAGTTACAGCAACTTTCTCAGCGTTGATAACGATGATGTAATCACCAGTGTCAACGTGAGGAGTGTACTCAGCTTTATGTTTGCCACGTAGGCGAGATGCAATTTCACTTGCTAGACGGCCAAGAGTTTTACCCTCTGCGTCTACAACATACCAGTCGCGTTTTACAGTTTCTGGTTTAGCAACGAAAGTTTTCATGCTAATAATAACCCGTTAATTAAATTTTAAACTTTAAAGGAACACAGTATTGTGTTCCCACACTGTCTAAGAGCCCAGTCATCACCCCTTCGAGTCGTTGGTTCTCTCGACCTTCTATGCCGAAATAACTTCGATATTCAGGTCTGCAGTAACGGTGGGTCGCAGGATTATAGAGAAGAGCGAAGAAAAAATCACCTTTTTTTGCGCCAAATCACTAATTTTTTCTTCACTTTTTTAAGATGAGTTGCTGTTTTTTACGCCAGATGCTCTCTCGCTAGGTATTCGCGACTCTGCATCTCAGTTAATCGAGACAAACAACGCTTAAACTCAAATTCCAGTAGCCCATCGCTATAAAGCGCCTCCATCGCCACTTCGGCGGAAATGATTAATTTCACGTTTCTCTCGTAAAACTCATCGACTAACGCAATAAAGCGCCTTGCTGCATCATCGACTTTACGGTCCATCTGCATCACGTCCGCAAGCAATACGGTGTGGTAGATTCGAGACAGCTCAATGTAATCATTTTGGCTACGCGGAGTTTGGCACAACTGAGCAAAAGAAGCATGCAACACACCATCACTGGCCTCAATCACTGCAACCTCGCGATGATTCACTTCAATCGTATTCGTTGCGGCTTTTCTTTCCCCAATCAGCTGTTGGTAGTATTGATTAAGGTTAACGGACGCTTGCTCATCAAGTGGGTAATGGTAAATCTCAGCTTGCTCTAGGGTTCTTAAACGGTAGTCCACACCACTATCGACATTGAGCACATCACAACGCTCTAAGATCATGGCAATTGCAGGCATGAAACGTGCGCGTTGCAAACCATTGCGATATAGATTTTGAGGTTCAATATTCGAGGTCGCGACCAAAATCATTTGACGTTTAAACATCTCTTGAAGCAACGTCGCTAAGATCATTGCATCGGTAATGTCTGAAACGAAAAACTCATCAAAACAAACAATATCTGATTCTTTCTTAAACAAGTCTGCCACTTTAGAAAGCGGATTTTCTACATCACCTAAACGCCTTAATTCATCATGTACTCGGTACATAAAGCGATGAAAATGCACCCTCATTTTCCTTTCTGTTGGTAAGGCGTCAAAAAAGGCATCCATAAGGTAAGTTTTACCGCGCCCTACACCTCCCCAAAAGTACAGTCCTTTAGGAGGTTCTGGCATTTCGACTTTTTTACCTAGTAACTTTTGCCAAGTGCTAAGCTGAGGAATAGGTGCTGACTGAAAGTCGGCGATGGCATGGTAAAGTTCATCTAAAGCGACGACCGCGCTATATTGCGCTTCATCACGTTGGAATCCATGCTTGGCTATGTCTTGTTGGTATCGTTTTAATGGTGTCATGGCACTGGGTCGTATCAGAGGTACAGAGAAATTTTGTCACCTCGGGGTCAGTATTAGGAATAGAGAGATGTGGATATCAGTCCCCGAAGACATACCGCTATTTTTCTTTATCGGCTGTTCAAGCCATAGTAACATGGACAAGCACCGCGTGTAACTAAGTAGTAAAAGACTTGTTAAAACAACTATAAGGAGCAGTTATGCCTTGGATTTATGCCATTGTGGGTTTGCTGGTCGGTACAATCGTAGGCGTAGTCATTAGTAGACTAACCACCCCCGAATACAAAAAACAAAAGTCTGTGCAAAAAGAGCTAGAAGCAGCCAAATTTGAACTAGAGCAACAACGTCAAGAGCTGGTCGATCACTTTGCACAAACCGCAGAAATGTTGGATACGCTAGGTAAAGATTACACTAAGCTGTACCAACATATGGCAAAGACTTCATCAGAACTCTTGCCAAACTTGCCTGAGCAAGACAACCCATTCGACAAGAAAACGGCGATGTCTTCAGAGCAAATTGAAGAGCAACCATCTGAAGTCAATGAACAACCAAAAGACTATGCCAACGGCGCAACCGGCCTTTTGAAAGATAAAGAAAAAGAGATCATCGACGCACCTGAAGCCGTCACAGCGAAAGCCTCTTAACCTTCTCTCTTCTTCCTATTGGGTCAATACATATTCATTTCTTATCAATTTGTGTTGACCCTTTTTGAACTTTTCTTAAGCAACTCATCTCTAACTTGCAGTGACCTGCCACC
The DNA here is from genome assembly GCF_002887615.1 of Vibrio jasicida 090810c. NCBI lineage: Bacteria > Pseudomonadati > Pseudomonadota > Gammaproteobacteria > Vibrionales > Vibrionaceae > Vibrio > Vibrio jasicida. The sequence goes on from NZ_CP025792.1 coordinate 1,817,041, forward strand.
CCGTTTCGATTATCCAGACCAATACTTAAACACATAATGGTTAGGATATTTCTTTTTGGCAGACTGGTTTCAAGAGGAGTTATTGGATGAAAAAACCGTTGCTTGCGTTAACCGTTCTATCTTTAAGCTTAAGTTCAATCATCACCCCAATCTCAGCTACGGCAGCACTTCCTTTAAGTGTTGATGGTGAGCAATTACCAAGCCTTGCACCTATGCTAGAAAAAGTGACCCCTGCGGTCGTCAGCATTGCGGTAGAGGGCAAACAGGTGCAAACCAGCCGTATTCCAGAACAGTTTCAGTTTTTCTTTGGCCCTGAATTTCCAACAGAACAAACTCGAGAACGTCCATTCCGAGGGTTGGGCTCAGGCGTGATCATTGACGCGAAGAAAGGTCAGATAGTAACAAACTACCACGTAATCAAAGGCGCAGATGATATTAGAGTTCGCCTTTACGATGGTAGAGAGTACGACGCAGAATTGGTTGGCGGTGACGAAATGTCGGACATTGCCTTGCTTAAATTAGAAAAGGCGAAAGACCTAACTCAAATTAAAGTGGCAGATTCAGACGCATTGCGTGTGGGTGATTTTACCGTGGCAATTGGTAACCCATTTGGTCTAGGACAAACGGTCACTTCTGGTATTGTTTCTGCACTTGGCCGAAGCGGCTTAAACGTGGAGAACTTTGAGAACTTCATTCAAACCGATGCGGCTATCAATAGCGGTAACTCTGGCGGCGCATTAGTGAACCTCAATGGCGAACTGATTGGTATTAATACCGCAATCTTAGGCCCAAATGGCGGTAATGTTGGTATCGGCTTTGCCATTCCATCCAACATGATGCAAAACCTAACGGATCAAATTCTAGAGTTTGGTGAAGTGAAACGCGGTATGTTGGGCGTTCAGGGTGGTGAAGTCACTTCAGAATTGGCAGAAGCACTAGGTTACGAGTCAAGCAAAGGCGCTTTTGTTAGTCAAGTGGTCCCAGACAGTGCCGCTGATAAAGCAGGCTTGAAAGCCGGAGACGTGATTGTTTCCGTCAATGGTAAATCGATTGATACCTTCTCTGAACTTCGCGCCAAAGTTGCAACACTAGGTGCTGGCAAAAAAATTGAACTTGGTGTGATTCGTGACGGTAAGAGCAAGAGTTTTGATGTCACTTTAGGCGAGTCTACCAATATCAAAGCGAAGGCTGAAACGTTGCATGAGGGCTTAAAAGGTGCCGAGTTAAGTAACACGACACCAAACGATAAGATTCAAGGGGTCAAGGTGACCAGCGTGGTCGAGAACTCACCTGCAGCACAGTACCAACTTGAGCAAGACGATATCATCATTGGTGTGAATCGCAAACGCGTGAAGAACTTAGCGGAGCTACGCGCCATCGTTGAGAAGCACAAAGGCGTGTTAGCAATCAATGTTCAACGTGGAGACCGCACGGTTTACTTAGTTATTCGATAATCCATCAACAAGAGCGATGAGTGCTTCTCCGTTTTATTCGGGAACACTCCTATACTTTACCTTGTATGTCATGGTTTTTTAAAAGGGCAAGGCGATCACGTCTTGCCCTTTTGTTATTTTTCAATGTAGTGCTATCCTTCTCTTTTCTATCCCAATCGGGCGCCCAATCATGGAGAGGTTATGCTTAGCTTTTTGTTACGTTCTGTCTTTTTAGGCTTAGCAACTGCCGTCATAGTGTTGCTCGCAGTCCCTTCTTTGCGTAGCAATGTCATTCCTGACGCCCTCGTTGATACACAACCGAGTAATATCGCCTCACTTGAAGTGTCTTTTAATCAAGCCGTGAGAAAAGCCGCACCTGCCGTAGTAAATATCTACAGCCGCAAATACGTTGAAAATGACCGCAGCAAGCTTTCTACACAAGGCTTGGGTTCCGGCGTGATCGTAAGTGAGAAAGGCTACATCATCACGAACTATCATGTAGTGGCGCAAGCAGACCAAATTGTTGTCGCACTTCAAGATGGCCGAGTGGCAGCCGCACAGTTGGTGGGGACTGACAAACGCACAGATATCGCGATTTTGCGTGTCGAAGGCTCTAACCTACCGGTTATCCCTCTGAACTCTGAATATAAGCCTCAGGTGGGCGATGTTGTACTGGCTATTGGTAACCCTTACAACTTGGGACAAACCACAACATTCGGCATTATCTCTGCGACAGGTCGTTCATCAATCAGTGATGGTCGACAAGCCTTTATTCAGACCGATGCAGCAATCAACGAGGGTAACTCCGGAGGTGCATTGGTGAACACCCAAGGTGAACTGGTCGGTATCAATACCGCGTCATTCCAACAAGCGACAGACCTTGAAACCTACGGTATCTCGTTTGCCATTCCGGCACCGCTCGCCAACAAGATCATGCAGAAGATCATCGCAGATGGCCGAGTAATCCGTGGCTATATCGGTATTGATGGCCAAGATATTAACGCCGTGACCGCTCGTCTATTGGGCAATGAACACATTGGTGGCATTGTCGTACTTGGCATTGATCCAAATGGCCCTGCAAGTGCTGCTGGCTTTGAGAAACAAGACATCATCATCAGTATCAATGGCACCAAAGTTCAAGGGCGACAAAGCGTTATGGACATTGTCACTGACTTGCGACCAGGAACGTCAGTCGACGTTGGGATTATCCGCAAGGGTAAAGAGATGAACGTAAAAGTCACCATCGCCGAAGACAAACAAGAAGCATAAAAAAATCCCAGCCATTGGCTGGGATTTTTGTTTGTGTGTTACTCGCTATCACTTGGCTCTTCTGAAGTGTCTGAGGCTCCCCCCATATCCACTTCAATACGCGTTACGCGCTGCAAGCCTCTCGGCAATAAGCTACCTCGGCGGCCACGTTCACCACGGAAGTTTTCTAAGTCCGCTGGTTTCAATCCCAACTTGCGCTTACCGGCATACAACGTCAGAGAAGCACCTTGTGGCAATGCCATCAAGTGAGACAGAACCTCTTCGCGCTCTTTAGCTTTCGCCGCTGGAATATTGATGATCTTGTTGCCTTTACCTTTCGCCAGTTGCGGCAGGTCTTTAATCGGGAACAACAGCATACGACCTTGGTTGGTGATTGCTAAGATCTCATCCGAATCCAGATCCGCAATCGTCTTCGGTGTCATCACTTCAGAGTTAGCAGGAAGTGTCACGAGTGCCTTACCACTGCGGTTCTTAGACAGTAGCTCAGAGCCTTTACATACAAAGCCGTAACCCGCGTCAGAGCCCACCAGCCATAGCTGCTCATCTTCACCCATGATCACTTGGCGAATACTGCTACCAGCCGTGATGTTCAGGCGGCCAGTAATCGGCTCACCTTGGCTTCGCGCTGATGGTAGTGAGTGTGACTCTAATGAGTAGCTTCGGCCATCGCTACCGAAGAACACCGCTTGTTGGTTGCTCTTACCGCGAGCATGCGCAAGGTAGTTATCACCAGATTTATAGCTTAAGCCTTCTGCATCAACATCGTGGCCTTTCGCATGGCGAATCCAGCCTTTCTCTGAAAGCACCACTGTGATTGGCTCACTTGGTACTAGGTCACGCTCAGTCAACGCTTTTGCTTCTGCACGCTCAACCAATGGAGAGCGACGGTCATCACCGTATTTCTCTGCGTCCGCTTTAATCTCTTTCTTCAGTAGTGTGTTCAGACGACGCTCAGAACCAAGCAGCTGTTCTAGCTTCTCGCGTTCTTTTTCTAGCTCGTCTTGTTCACCACGAATCTTCATCTCTTCTAGTTTTGCTAGATGACGAAGTTTAGTATCTAGAATCGCATCCGCTTGGATATCAGTAATACCAAAGCGTTCCATCAAGACCGCTTTTGGGTCGTCTTCAGTACGAATGATCTCAATCACTTCATCTAGATTTAGGTAAGCAACCAACAAACCTTCCAAGATGTGTAAACGAGCCATCACTTTGTCTAGGCGATATTGTAGACGACGACGAACAGTAGTACGACGGAACTCAATCCACTCAGACAGAATTTGTACCAGACCTTTCACTTGAGGACGGTTATCGAGACCGATCATGTTCAAGTTAACGCGGAAGCTGCGCTCAAGATCCGTTGAAGCGAATAAGTGATTCATCAACAAATCACAGTCAACGCGGTTTGACTTAGGCACAACGACGATTCGCGTTGGGTTCTCGTGATCCGATTCGTCACGAAGGTCATCTACCATTGGTAGCTTCTTCGCACGCATTTGGTTCGCGATTTGTTCTAGTAACTTCGCACCCGATACTTGGTGTGGCAGAGAAGTAATGACGATATCAGAACCTTCTTTGTGCCATACCGCACGCATCTTGATACTACCGCGGCCGTTACGGTAAATCTTCTCGATATCTGCTTGTGGTGAAGTAATTTCTGCTTCCGTTGGGTAATCTGGACCTTTCACAAACTGCATCACATCAGGCAGTTCAGCTTTCGGGTTGTCGATTAAGTGGATGGTTGCATCTGCTACTTCACGAACATTGTGAGGCGGAATATCCGTCGCCATACCAACCGCGATACCAGTTACACCGTTTAGCAGGATATGAGGCAGACGCGCAGGCAACATTTGTGGCTCTTTCATCGTGCCATCAAAGTTTGGTTGCCATTCAACCGTGCCTTGACCTAACTCGCCTAGTAGAACTTCAGCAAACTTGGACAGTTTTGCTTCGGTATAACGCATTGCAGCGAATGATTTCGGGTCATCTGGCGCACCCCAGTTACCCTGACCATCTACCAATGGGTAACGGTAAGAGAACGGCTGTGCCATGAGTACCATCGCTTCGTAACATGCAGAGTCACCGTGCGGATGGTATTTACCCAGTACGTCACCAACGGTACGTGCTGATTTTTTGTATTTCGCTGATGCCGAAAGACCAAGCTCTGACATTGCGTAAATGATGCGTCGTTGAACCGGTTTTAGACCATCGCCAATGTATGGCAATGCGCGATCCATGATTACGTACATCGAGTAGTTCAGATAAGCGTCTTCAGTGAACTTGCGCATTGGCAACTGTTCAACGCCATCATAAGTAATTTCTGTAGACATCCGTTAAACCTCTGCCATATCGCCATTGCTTTGTAGCCAAGTGCGACGGTCATCTGCTCGTTTTTTACCAAGCAACATGTCCATCATTTCCATGGTCGCCGCAGAATCATCGATGGTTAACTGAACCAGACGTCGCGTATTTGGATCCATGGTTGTTTCGCGCAACTGAAGTGGGTTCATCTCACCCAGACCTTTGAATCGTTGCACGTTGATTTTGGCTTTCTTCTTCGACAAGCGCTCTAATACGCCATCTTTTTCGTCATCATCGAGGGCATAGAAAACTTCTTTGCCGCAGTCGATACGATACAGAGGCGGCATCGCAACGTAGATGTGACCAGCTTCAACCAGAGCACGGAAGTGACGAGTAAACAGAGCACATAGAAGGGTTGCAATGTGAAGACCATCCGAGTCCGCATCGGCAAGGATACAGATCTTACCGTAGCGAAGGCTGTCTAGGTTGTCGCTGTCTGGGTCGATACCCAAAGCTACCGAGATGTCATGAACTTCTTGAGAAGCCAAAACTTGGTCTGCAGAGACTTCCCAAGTGTTTAGGATCTTACCACGCAGTGGCATCACCGCTTGGAACTCACGATCACGAGCTTGTTTGGCAGAACCGCCCGCCGAGTCACCCTCTACAAAGAAGATTTCTGTGCGGTTTAAGTCTTGTACTGAACAATCCGTTAGCTTACCAGGCAGTGCAGGACCAGATGCTACCTTCTTACGTACAACCTTTTTGCTCGCACGCATACGACGATGCGCGTTCGCGATACAAACTTCAGCAAGTTGCTCTGCAAGTTGTGGTTTTTCGTTCAACCAAAGGCTGAATGAATCTTTCACTACACCGGATACAAACGCAGCGGTTTGACGAGAAGACAAACGCTCTTTAGTCTGACCGGCAAACTGTGGATCTTGAATCTTAACCGACAGGACGTATGAACAACGGTCGAAGACATCATCGCCAGTTAGTTTTACGCCACGAGGCAACAAGTTACGGAATTCACAGAACTCACGCATTGCATCAAGCAAACCTTGGCGAAGGCCGTTTACGTGTGTACCACCTTGTGCCGTCGGGATAAGGTTCACGTAACTCTCGGTGATCATCTCGCCGCCTTCTGGCTGCCAGATCACGGCCCAATTTGCTGCTTCTGTTTCGGCTGAGAATTCACCAGTAAATGGTTCTTCTGGCAGAACGGTATAACCTTTCACACCTTCCGCTAGATAGTCTTTCAAACCATCTTCGTAGAACCATTTGTAGTCTTTGTTGTTTACTTTATCTGTGAAAGTAATTTCTAGGCCAGGGCAAAGTACTGCTTTCGCACGCAGGTTATTCACCAGACGAGTTACTGAGAAGTTTGCAGAATCAAAGTACTTAGCATCTGGCCAGAAGTGCACACTGGTACCACGGTTACGACGACCACATGTGCCGACAACCGTCAGGTCAGAAACTTTATCACCGTGTTCAAAAGCAATCTCATACACTTGACCGTCACGACGTACGGTCACTTCCACACGCTTAGACAGCGCGTTTACAACAGAGATACCTACACCGTGCAAACCACCAGAGAATTGATAGTTCTTGTTAGAGAATTTACCACCTGCGTGAAGCTTACATAGGATCAGTTCAACACCTGAAACCTTCTCTTCTGGGTGGATATCAACAGGCATGCCTCGACCATCATCGATCACTTCTAGTGATTGGTCAGCATGTAGGATGACTTGTACTTTTGAGGCATGTCCGGCTAGCGCTTCATCGACACTGTTATCGATAACTTCTTGGCCCAAGTGGTTTGGGCGCGCTGTATCCGTATACATCCCTGGTCGGCGACGTACTGGCTCTAAGCCATTCAGTACTTCAATGGCACCAGCATTATATTGTTCAGTCATAATACGGAATTGTTCTCAAAGTTTACTTGTAACCCGAGCCTCACCGATGGGTGAGCGATACTCGAGAAACGAAAAAGCTACCCCGTCAGCACCCTTCTCATTGATCGGTCATGCATAACAAAGTAGTCAGGGCTTTACACCCCTAAGATCTTTTCGGCAAAACATAGTCGGAAAGCATACCCGCTATGTCAAGAAACGGTTGGATATATCAATAAAAACTATGAGCCTATTCCAATCGCTCTAGAAATCACAAATTTAAGAATTTAATGATTTGAGCAGGATAACGCTCAAAGCCAATAAAACTGTGATCACCGCCTTCTTCTACGGTTTTCTTAGCATCGGTAAATTTCTCTACCGCTTGGCGATAATCCAGAACCTCATCTTCTGTTTGCTGTAACAGCCAGAAGGATTGAGGCGACGCGATGCTTTTTACATCAAGAGCTTTCAGCTCGTCAATATGACAAGCTTCAAGTGTATAGGTTTCGTGCGTGTATGGGTTAGTTTGCTCCCCCAAATAGTCAACCAACAGCTCATAAGGCTTCACCGCGGGGTTAACCACGACCGCACGAAAACCAAATTGCGCGTTCAACCACGTAGACATGTAGCCACCCAGAGAGCTGCCCACTAAACCAATGTTATAGTCACCTTTATATTGCTCAACAATGTCTAATAGACATTGAGCGGCAAGTTGTGGAAAGCATGGCAATTGAGGCACAACAACTTTAATGTCTGGGCGCTGCTGTTCACAGTACTCTTTCATCAAATTCGCCTTCATTGAAAGTGGCGAACTGTTAAAACCATGGATATACAGTAGTAGCGCCGGTTTGCTCATAAAAGCCTCACAGAAGAAAAAGTAAGCCCGAACATAAAGTTCGGGCGTGATATTTGGTTAGTAGCCGTTTGAGGTAAAGTCTGGCTGAAACTGCCCATCCGTCAGGCGATTAACCTCAGTAGAAATGTCACCACTTGGGTGAAGTTCTAATTCTCGCCACCCTGGGCACTCTGTGTCTAACGCAAAGTCATCGGAGTTCGGCTTAAACTGCACACAGGTTGAAGGCGTTGCCATCACTCGAATACCATTATAAAGAACATTCATGTCTTGGTGCACATGACCACATAAAATGCCCTTTACGTTCTCAAAACGGTCTACAACTTGCCAAAATGCCTCAGCATCCTTCAGTGTATGCTGGTCAAGCCAAGCACTACCAACTAACAACGGGTGATGGTGCAATAACACAAGTGTGTGTCGGTCTGGGTAGTCAGACAACTTTTCTTCTAATAGGGAAAGTTGCTGATCACTTAAACGCCCATGAGGCACGCCCACAACTTGTGAATCTAGCAAGATCAACTGCCAATGTTCACCTAGCAAAAGGTGCTCAACAGATTGAATTTGAGGTGATGGTAGAACCGTCCCCATGTTTGGTTTGAAGTCGTGATTGCCAGGCAACCAAAAACACGCTTTCTCCAGCGGCGCAATACCCTCGGCAAAACGCTGGTAAGACTCGGCACTGTGATCTTGTGAAATATCACCCGTCGCCAAGATGTATTCAAACTGCACTTGACGATGAAGAACTTCTTTCACCACGGCTTCAAAGCTGTCGGCGGTTCTTACGCTCAGCAAACTGCCCTCATCTGCGGCAAACAGATGAGTATCCGTGATTTGTATAAGCTTTATGCTGTCACTAGATGATTGCAAAATGAAAACCTGATTCGTCCACTATTTAATTTTTTGTTATTTTCCCTTAGTGACGTGACAATCAATTGAAGGCAAGTGGCGATCGACTAATGCCACTTCGTAAACAGAACGTCAGCCATTCACCAAGGAACGTATTAAGTTGATGTTTTTCATCTTTCTGCATCAACTGGTCGTTGGGATAATCATATTTAGCTTTGATGCGAGAGAACTCTCCGCTTGAGCATACTTCAGCAACTCTTGCATCGTGATAAAGCCTGACAGACATCGTCGGTAAAGGAAACACCGGCATCTCATCACTCTGACATATCTCAACAACTGTGGTGTATTTTGTGATTTCATTCACGGTCAGTTGGTAAACCATGCTCGCTGCTTGATAACAACGAATATCACCAACTTCGGCAGAAGCAGGCAGCAAAGCATTGAGCTTAGCGTAGTTGGTCTCATAAGTTCTCATCAGACCCGCTAAGTCAACATGGTATCGCTGTTTTACCGCTACTTGTGCCATTACTTATTCTCCACCGATTGGGGAAACTCCCCATTGTGATTTCAATTCTTGATGGTTAAGTTGTAACCATTGCAATGCAATGATAGAAGCACCATTTTCGAATTTTCCATCCTTCACCCATTGATACGCCGTTTCGCGGCTCAGTACATGAACACGAATATCTTCATTCTCATAGTCTAAACCATGAATGCCATGCGCTTTAGTTGCATCCACTTCTCCAATGAACACATCTAATTTTTCCGAGCAACCACCAGAAGAAGGGTAATAAGAAGTAACCGAGGTGACGCGTCCCACTTGGATCCCTGCTTCCTCTTCTGCTTCTCGACGAATCACTTCTTCAGCGGACTCATCACGGTCTATCATTCCTGCAACAATTTCGAATTGCCAAGGAGATGAATGTTCCAATGCCCCAACTCGGATCTGTTCAATGATCACAACTTGATCAGTCACAGGATCATACGGGAGCATGGCCGCAGCATGACCACGTTCGAACATTTCTCGTTCGACAATCCCACTCCAACCACCAGCAAATAACCTATGCTTAAAACGGTATTTCACCATTTTAAAGAAACCTTTAAACACGGTTTCCTTTGAGATTATTTCCACATCTTGGGGAGTAAAATCATTTTGTTGCTTGTCACACTGTTGCATTCAACACCTCTCTGAGTGAATCTTGTAGTTTACTCATTGTTATTCGCTTGCTCAAAGGACTTGGCTCAACTTTTTGTACAATAGTTATAAATTATTTTAAGCCTTTCTCAAAAATTTATTGCACAGGTGGATAATTACGTGTAAAAAAGTGCAAAGTTTAGAGTAAATATCGTCCAAATTGAGTTAAACTACTGAGAATTAACCAATCTATTGACCGCGGGAATGGAAAATGAAAAAACTGCTTCCACTATTTATCAGTGCAGCGCTAGGCAGTATGAGCACAGCAGCATGGGCAGACTCCCTTGCTGAAATTTATGACTTAGCAAAACAAAATGACCCACAATTGCTCAGCGTAGCAGCGCAGCGTGATCAAGCTTTTGAAGCAATCAACTCTAGCCGCAGTGCCCTACTACCACAAATCAACTTAACCGCGGGTTATGACATTACACGTGGCGACAGAGATCAAGACTTAGGTAGTAAAGTATCGACGGACCAAAACGTCTTATCTGCTGGCGTTGGCTTTACACAAGAGCTGTACAACCGCGCGTCTTGGATTACCCTAGACACTGCAGAGAAAACGGCACGTCAATCAGATGCAACTTATGCAGCAACGCAACAAGGTTTGATCCTTCGCGTTTCTCAAGCTTACTTTGAAGTACTGCGTGCACAAGACAACCTAGTGTTTGTCCGTGCAGAGAAAGCCGCGGTTGGTCGCCAACTAGAGCAAACTAAACAACGTTTTGAAGTTGGCCTATCGGCAATTACTGACGTACATGATGCACAAGCACAATTTGATGCAGTATTGGCTGATGAAGTTCTAGCAGAAAACGATCTTATCAACAGCTACGAGTCACTACGCGAAATTACAGGCCAAGAACACAAAAACCTAAATGTTCTTGATACTGCTCGTTTCTCTGCAAGTCGTCCAAGCACACCAGCTGAAACACTAGTAGAAGAAGCAAAAACAACCAACCTAAGCCTTTTATCAGCACGTATTTCACAAGACATTGCGCGTGACAATATTTCGCTAGCAAGTTCTGGTCACCTACCAACGCTATCTCTGGACGGTGGTTACAACTACGCTGATACTGCGGAAAGCATTAACGATAATACAGCTGATGGCTTCAATGTTGGTGTAAACCTAGCCGTGCCACTTTACACAGGTGGTCGTACAACATCTGAAGTGAAACAAGCGGAATACAGCTACGTTGCTGCTAGTGAAAACCTAGAAGCTGAATACCGTAGTGTTGTGAAAGAAGTGCGAGCACAAAACAACAACATTAACGCCTCTATTGGCGCACTAAAAGCGTACGAACAATCTGTGGTTTCTGCACAGTCTGCACTTGAAGCAACAGAAGCTGGTTTCGATGTTGGTACTCGTACTATCGTTGACGTGCTAGACGCAACTCGTCGTCTTTACGATGCAAACAAAAACCTTTCAGATGCACGTTACAACTACATTCTTGCAGGTCTTCAGCTACGCCAAGCAGTTGGTACGCTAAGTGAGCAAGACATCCTAGATGTAGACGCGGGCCTTAAGCCAGCAAAATAAACGTCTAAGTAACACAAAAAACGCCAGTTGATTTCAACTGGCGTTTTTTTTTGGGCTAAGTAACCAAGCCAAGTGCGCTCTAGGCCCCTTCCCCTTCTAAGGGGAGGATTAGGAAGGGATTGCTTCTCGATCTAATTGACGACACTGGTTTTCAATCAGACCGAGTATTCCCCCCCCCTCTAACTCCCCCTTGAAAAGAGGGAGGTCTGGAATACGTTTGTGGTTAGATGCACTCCTCCAAAAACAACAAAGGCCGCTCGAAAGCGACCTTTAATAATCAATTTGTAGTAATCAGTTTGGCGAGCAAGGTATTAACCCTTACCACCTTTGATAGCGTTGATGATCTCGCTGGTTGAACAACCATCTTCAAAGTTCAGTACACGAACTTCACCGCCTGCAGCAATCACTTCTTTACCACCCGCGATCTCTTCTGGTTTGTAATCACCACCTTTCACCAATAAGCTAGGCAGCACTTCTGAGATCAAACGCTGTGGTGTGTCTTCACTGAACGGTACAACCCAATCAACCGCGCCAAGACCCGCCAAGACTGCCATACGACGATCTGTTGGGTTCACTGGACGACCTGGGCCTTTCAAGCGTTTCACTGAGTCATCAGTATTCACTGCAACGATTAGGCGGTCACCTAACTCAGCAGCATGATTTAGGTAAGAAACATGACCTGCGTGTAGAATATCGAAACAACCATTGGTCATCACCACCTTCTCGCCTTTTGCACGTGCTTTCTTCACGGCTTCAATCAGCGCTTGCTCTGAAATCACGCCGTAGTCTGTATCTTGACTGCCGTGAATAGCTTCAGCCAATTCAATCTCAGATAGTGTTGATGTACCTAATTTACCAACCACAACACCTGCTGCTGCGTTTGCTAGTGCACAAGCTTCTTCAAACGATTTACCAGCGGCTACCGATGCTGCTAATACAGAAATAACCGTATCACCCGCACCTGTTACGTCATACACTTCTTTCGCTTGTGTCGGTAGGTGGAATGGCTCTGCACCACGGCGAATCAATGTCATGCCGTTTTCGCTGCGTGTCACCAACAGAGCTTCAAATTCGAACTCTTCAACTAAAGCTAGCGCTTTTTCTACTAACTCTTGGTCAGATTTCACTTTGCCCACAACGTCTTCAAACTCTTTCATGTTTGGAGTCAGAAGGGTTGCGCCACGGTAGCGTTCGAAATCCGCCCCTTTAGGGTCAATAAATACAGGAATGTTTGCTGCGCGTGCTTTTTGGATGTACGCCTGTACATGCTCAAGCGAACCTTTTGCGTAGTCAGACATGATGACCGCTTTCACGCTTGGTAGCGCGGCTTCCATGCGAGACAATACAGGCTCTGCATCTGTGTTCTCGAACTTGTCTTCAAAATCCAAACGAATCAACTGTTGACCACGGCTCATGACTCGCAGTTTAGTAATCGTTGGGTATTCAGGAAGCGCCACAAAGTCGCATTTTACTTTTAGCGAGTTCAGGGTTTCAGTCAGCACTTTCGCTGGCTCATCCATACCCGTTAGACCAACAATGTGAGCGTGACCGCCAAGTGAAGCAATATTCATTGCGACGTTCGCAGCACCACCTGGACGCTCTTCATTGTTTTCTACTTTCACAACAGGTACTGGCGCTTCAGGAGAAATACGTCCAGTCGGGCCATACCAGTAACGATCTAGCATGACATCGCCGATGATAAGCACACCAGCGCTGTTGTAATCAGGTAGAATTGGTTTCATTATTGGTCTCCAAAAATTAAATCGTGATGAGTTTAACACAGCCTTTTTCTAGGCTGAACCTTGCACATGACTTCTGCTTAGGCAAACCATTGATTCCATGCTTGCTTCACCCACTCGCGCTCCGCAACAAACTTATCTTCCGCCACATCAGCATCCAAATTAAGTAAGTTACGGCGATGAATCTCATCACGCATCGATGTGTATGCGCGAGTTAACTGCATCGCTTGATTTTCTTCCATAACACCTTGAGCAATCAAGGTTTCAAAAATTCTTACGTTATCGCACCAACGTATTAGTTTAGGCTTACTGTGACTGTAGTTGAGCACAAGGTATTGAGCGAGAAATTCAACGTCGGTAATACCGCCCTTATCCTGCTTAAGCATAAAGCGCTCAGACTTTTTCCCGCCAAGGTGATCACGCATTTTTTCCCGCATATCGACCACCTGCTTCTTCAGCGTATCTTGGTCACGCGATTTACACAGCACATCATGGCGCGTGTTATGGAAAGCTATCGCTAATGGTTCGTCACCATAAATCATGCGAGCACGTACTAACGCCTGATGTTCCCAAGTCCACGCATCTTGATGTTGATAATCGTCAAATGCATCGGTCGGGCTTACCAGTAATCCTGATGCGCCAGAAGGACGTAAGCGAGTATCCACTTCGTACAGAATGCCTGATGCAGTGCGGGTCGAGAAAATATGAATGATGCGCTGTGCCAAACGAAGGTAAAACTGACGACCGTCGATTTCTTTCTTACCATCGGTATACACATTCACCGGACAATCGTGCATAAACACAATGTCGAGATCTGAGTTGTAGCCCAATTCCCAACCACCGACTTTCCCATAACCAATCACAGCAAAACCTTTACCTTCACGATCTTTTACATGTGTTGGTTCACCATACTTTTCCGACACTTGTAGCCAAGCTTGGTTCACTACCGCTTCTACGATGGCTTCAGCTAAGTAAGTTAAGTGGTCACTTACTTTCATCACTGGTAACACTCCAGCAATGTCTGCTGCAGCAATGCGGAGGATGCAAATCTGCTTGAACTGACGCAACGCCTCCATTTGCTGTTCCATATCATCCTCTGGAATACGAGCAAGGAAGTCGCGCAGCTCCGTTCGGTAGCTGTCGAGTGGGATTGGGTTATAAAGGTGCTGAGGGTCGATCAGCTCATCAAGCAGTATTGGGTAACGCGATAGCTGCTCGGAAATCATCGGACTTGCAGTGCACAGACGCACCAATTGTACCAATGCGGCTGGGTGCTCATCCAGCAATTCTAAATACGTAGTGCGCGTGCAAATGTTATGCAGCAAATGCAGAACTCGTGGCAGACCAAACTGTGCATCAGGATGGGCGAACACCGCATCGAAGACTTTCGGCATTAACTTAGTTAAGACTTCACGCCCACGTGGGCCAAGCGTTTTTTTCGCTAAGTCTGCCTTAAACTGCATGATGGTTTTAGCAAGCGCTTCCGAGTTCTCCGTTTTGATGTCTTCTTGCAACACATGTTCAAGCACATCTTGCTTGGTCGCCATGTCCCAAAGTTCATGGAAATGACGTGCGATGGTTTCCGTCTCGTCCTCTTCGTCATCACCAATTAAGTTCTCAAACACCTTATGTACGTTAGCCATATGCTGTTGAGTTTGAGCAATCAAATCATCCCAAGCATCAAATCGCATCGCAATGGCCAGTTTTAGGCGTTCATCATCGCAATCAGGCAAGGTTTGGGTTTGTTTATCGGCCATCGCTTGCAGCAAGTTTTCCAGCTTACGTAAGTATTTATAGGCCGTTTCTAAATTCTCGACTTCTGATGGGGTTAACTGGCCTAATTCACCAATGGCATTCAAGGTTTCTAGTAAACCACGACCTCGCAAAGAAGGCTCTCGACCACCACGAATTAACTGGAATACTTGAGCAATAAACTCAATTTCACGAATGCCACCAGCGCCTAATTTAATATTGTTACTCAAACCACGGCGACGTACTTCACTGCTGATCATCGATTTCATTCGACGCAGAGATTGAATCGCACTGAAGTCGATATAACGGCGGAACACAAATGGGCGCAGCATCTGGCGCAATTCTTGGTATTGCGGATACATTTCGCTGCCCATGACGCGTGCTTTGATCATCGCGTAACGTTCCCAGTCGCGCCCTTGCTCTTGATAATAATCTTCGAGAGCTGCGTAGCTCATGACCAAGGGGCCACTTTCACCAAACGGACGTAGACGCATGTCAACGCGGTAACAGAAACCATCAAAGGTTTGTTGGTCGAGCGCTTTAATGATGCGTTGACCCAAACGGGTAAAGAACTGTGCATTGGCAATACTACGACGTGCACCTTGCGTCTCACCATTTTCTGGATAGGTGAAGATCAAGTCGATATCGGAAGAAAAGTTCAGCTCGCCACCACCCAACTTACCCATACCAATGATCAGCATAGGTTGCGCTTCGCCTTCGGCATTGGTTGGGGTTCCCCACTCATTGCAACAAATCTTATATTGCCATTGGTAGGTCTCGAAGATCATCGCTTCTGCCAATTGTGATAAGTGACTAAGTGACTCTTCTAGCGTCCAAGTGTGGGTGAAGTCTTTCCACGCAATGTAGACCATTTCACGGTTGCGAAATTGGCGTAGCACACGGTGTCCAGCCATTTCATCTTGGCATTCCGCCAAAAGCTCTGCGAGACGCGCACGATAGGCTTGTTGTCGACTCCTTTCTGCCAACATGCTAGGTAAATCTTGTGCGAGTGTCTCATCACGATGAATTGCTTCGGTAATGAACTTACTGAGACCTGAAACGAAACGGAACTGCTCGGTAATCTCGGTTGGCCATTGTTGAACGTATCCCGCTTGTTCCGCATTTTGTACCGCAGAATCCGCGACAGAAATCAGTGACGAAGGCAGCTGCATTTTTCTTCCTTGTTTGAAAAGCACTGTGATTAGGTGTTATCACTTATTTATACCAGAGTTAGCACAAATAAAAACGCCCACAAAAGGTTTGTGGGCGTTTTATCAAAGCTTGTTAGACTTAGACTTGGAAGGATTTAATCTTCTCATCTAACTCTTCGGCATTACTTTGCATCATTTCAGACGTTTCAAGCAACTCCGTCACAACAACAACAGATGCTTCCACCAACTCACGAACGTTAGTGAGGTTTTGGCTCATTTCTTCTGCGACGCTACTTTGTTGGCCTGAAGCCGTCGCAATCTGGAAGTTCATGTCGTTGATTTGTGTCACTTGACCAACGATGCCATCCAGTTCAGAGCCTGCATTGGACACCAACTCAACTCCTTCAGCTGCTTCCACCACGCTCTTTTCCATCAATT
Organism: Vibrio jasicida 090810c; assembly: GCF_002887615.1. NCBI lineage: Bacteria > Pseudomonadati > Pseudomonadota > Gammaproteobacteria > Vibrionales > Vibrionaceae > Vibrio > Vibrio jasicida. The sequence continues at coordinate 1,833,438 of NZ_CP025792.1, forward strand.
CGACGGCAGATTCAGCACTCGATTGAAGCTGTGTGATCATTTCTTGAATTTCAACGGTCGCTTGTTGTGTACGCTGGGCAAGGTTACGAACCTCATCCGCAACCACGGCAAAACCTCGACCTGCTTCACCTGCACGTGCCGCTTCAATCGCTGCGTTCAACGCAAGTAGGTTAGTTTGCTCTGAGATACCTTGAATGGTCCCTACTACACTACCAATCGCTTCTACGCGCTCTTCTACTTGGTTAACGGCACTTGCCGAAGACGCGATATCAGAAGAGAGTTCACTCATTTTAGACACGGTTTTTTGCAAGAACTGCTGGCCAGTCACCGCTTGAGTTGAAGCTTGCTCGGTTAAAGTTGACGCTGTTTGCGCATGTTCAGCTACAGTTTGTACGGTTGAAGACATCTCGCTCATGGCCGTCGCAAGCTGGTCGATTTCATTAAACTCTTCTTGTGCTGACTCTTTCGTCTCGGACATGCTCAATGTCATCACCTCTGTGAGAGTAGAAAGCTCTTCCGAAGAGTTGATTTGCATTTGAATGACATCATGCAGTTGGCGACGAGTGGTCTCAAGTTCACGAGCCACATCGCCGTATTCGTCTTTACAATCCATTCCAAAAGGAACAGAAAGGTTCTTACTTGCCATTAATTTTATGGCTTCATTAAGGTATTGCGTCTGACGCAACATCACGCGCGCAGCGGCCAGCAGTAGTACCACAAACACCACAATTAAGATCGCTGTTTGCCAAGCAACTTGAGTGAGATACGCTTCATAATGCTGCTGGGCAACTTGTTCGTTCTGAGTTGCCGCTAGTAATGAATCGTAGAATGTGCTCGCATCCCACAGTTGCTTCGCCACAATTAGGATGGTGCTAAATACCATCAACATGACCATTTTCGGAACGAGCTTGATGTCGGATATCACCCTTTCCCACGGCTTAAATGCCAGCTTTTCCATTGTCAGTTCTCCACCGAGTCTTATATAGTCTTACTTATACTTATGCGCGCACTTAACGTTGCCTGCGCGATTTATTTCGAGCTTCGTATGAAAAACCATGATATCAAAGACAGCACCAAACCGATGGGGCTGCTATCACTAATATTGTCCTTTATGGCACTATTTGTGATCTCTGGCCTGTTGTTTTTCCCGCTTGATAACGAAACCCGTCAAGTTCTTATCGGTCTGGATTTTATAATCTGTAGTATTTTTCTATTACAGCTCACCATAGATTTGATCCGGGCCACAGATCGCAGGTCATTTCTTAAGCATCACTGGATCGATTTTGTGGCGAGTATCCCAATGGTTGAGCCTTTACGCTTCGCTCGACTGTTTCACATCTTGCGTGTCATTTTGGTCTTACGCTCTTCAAAGTTCATTCTTTTACAGCTCAAGCAAAACCGTCGAGAAACCACTCTAGCCTCTATCTTATTGCTAATGGTGGTTCTGATAACTCTTGGTTCCAGTGCCATGTTGTTTATTGAAGGACAAAGTCCTGAGGCAAACATCCAAACGGGAACAGATGCATTGTGGTGGGCATTTGTGACCATCTCAACAGTTGGTTATGGTGACCATTATCCGGTGACGACAGGCGGTAAACTACTGGCTGTACTGGTCATCATCTGTGGTGTCGGTATCTTCGGTATGATTTCTGGCTTGATTACATCGATTCTGACTGCGCCAACCAGACAGCAAGATCATCGCTCCAAAAATAAAGAAAAGCTGTTAGAGCAGGTGCTAGACAGACAAGAACAGATTTTGAACCGGCTACAAGTGATTGAAGAAGAGCTTCAAGAACAAAAGCAGCAGACAAAAAAATAGGACCCTAAGGTCCTATTTTTTATTGTTTGATCTTACTCTTGCCAGTAGGGCTCAACTTCCACGCTGATGGCTCGCGTCTGATCCATCGCGTGCAAAATAGAACGCTCTTGACGATGTAACCAACGTTCCAGTTGCTCTTGCTCTTCCCCTTCTAACATACCAACCAATGGCAGTAGATGGTTCAACATCAACAAGTCATCAATACCATGCACTAAATCAGCCCATGGCAGTCGGAAACTATTACGTTCTTCCGAATCGTACAAACTCGCAAAGCCGATACCCGTATAGAGATTTCGTAATAGACGGTAACGTTGATCAACGTATTCTTGTCCTGACAGCTGACGCTCCGCTGGGAATGCTTCCATCAGCTCCGCCCAAGTGCGATCCAATTGCGTGACAGAAAACGGCTGGATATTCGCAGACATTTTTTCACGAGCTTTGTCGTCTAAGAAAGGTTGCCAACCACGAGTGAGAATCCAACGGCTCAAATCCAATAGCAGACCGGTGTAACGTGCCGAACTGAGGAGTTGAAGGGTCTCTTCACGACCAGGCAGCTCTTCTAGTTGCTGCGTCAACTCAGAAACTAAGAACTTACGAGCATCCAGTTTACGTAACACATTGCCTTTATCATCTAACAGCTCTTCTAAATGCGCGTGCTCGTCTAGCCACTCTAACTCTTCTTCCAACCATTTTAGTTCTTGGCGTAAAATCGCACTGGCGCGACGCGGCACCATACCACCAAAGATAGTCAGAGTCTGACGAATAAAACGAATTGAATTACCAATTTCGCGCAGAGCCTCAACACTGTCTCTTTCAGTAAAAATTTGCTCATGGTAATGCCAATGAGAAAGCGCATGCTCTAACGAGTTAATAAAGCAGTACTCTACGGTATCTGTCTTACTACTATCGACTAAAGACAAAGGCTTCACTTCATCCCCTGCATAGCCACTCGCCAAGCGGTAACCTTTTGCGGCTTTGCTCAGGTTACCCAAGCGCATACCGCCGGCTTCACATAGACTACGAGCAAGAGTAAACAGTGCATCGGTTTGACCTGATTTCAGTTCCAGTTCAACTTCGCAAATAGGATCTTGTTTCTCTTCCCCTTCGGCATCAACAGCAATTACAGCACCTTGGTCAAAAGCCACTTCGATTTGACTGCCATCAGGCATACCAATCAGCCACTGCTCACGAGTGAAGTTGGTAGAGAATAGAGGGGTCAATTCTGATTGCAGCGTCGCAACGTCTTTACCTACTGGCCAAATGTCAGAAGGGTGAAGCGTGAGTTCTGGCTCATTACTGGTGTGCTCAGCATTGTATTCTGGTCTTTGATGAAGGCCCGCTACAACGCGTCCTGCTGTTTTTACAGTTTGGACAAAAACGTCATCAAAACGGCGAATTCTTAAACCAATGTCGTGCAGTCTTAACCATTTATCAGCGGTATCAAAATAGGTGTTACCCAAGTCACGACAACTGTGCTGAAGTACTTTTGTTTCAGAAATTTTTGCTCTTAAAGTTTCTGAAAATTCAGGAGAAACAAAAAACTTCAGTTCTATCTCGGTTTCCATAGCTATACCTTTCAAAGCAGATAGAAACAGGATATTGCCTAATTTCTCACACGGCAAGAAAGAAATATCACCGGAATGATGATCTAAAACAGTTTTAAAGAGTGATTTAATGCGTTACCATGCGCGCCTTTATAGCCATCGTTCAACATTTCGCCAAGAAATGGTGTATGTTTTTTTAAGGTTATAGCTATTAGGTTGAATGACCATGCCAGTAAATACAATTATGGGGTTATTTGCAAAGTCCCCAATTAAGCCTTTGCAACGCCACGTTGTCTGTGTCAACGAATGTTGTTCACACTTGGTTAAGTTCTTTGAAGTGTCTTCAAAGGGTGACTGGGAAAAAGCAGCAGAAATTCGCGCTCAAATTTCTCACCTAGAGAAAGAAGCAGACGTTCTGAAACGTGAAATCCGTCTAAAACTGCCTCGCGGTTTGTTCATGCCAGTCGATCGTACTGACATGCTTGAGCTTCTGACTCAACAGGACAAACTTGCTAACCTGGCAAAAGACATTGCTGGCCGTGTATATGGCCGTCAACTTGTCATTCCAGAGGCTCTCCAATCAAATTTCCTCGCTTACGTTCAACGATGTCTTGATGCGGCTGACCAGGCGCAAAAAGTGATCAATGAACTTGATGAACTTCTTGAAACTGGCTTTAAAGGCCGTGAAGTAACGCTAGTTGCTGAAATGATTAATCAACTAGATGTTATCGAAGATGACACCGATGCCATGCAGATTGAATTACGCCAACAATTGATGGCGATTGAACCTGACATGAACCCTATCGACGTCATGTTCTTGTACAAGATTCTTGAATGGGTAGGTGGTATTGCCGACCAAGCGCAGCGCGTAGGTGCTCGTTTGGAAGTCATGCTATCTCGATCTTAAATCATAAGTTAACGACATAACGAAGAGCATTACGAATGCAAGTCAGATGGACGATGACGAGATTCACCGTCTTATGGGCTGATGCGCGCTAAATTTTGCTCCGCTTGTTATAAAACAACTAGGTATTACGATGGATATCCTCGCTAACTACGGCACTGTCCTGATTATTGTTGCAGCAGCTTTCGGTTTCTTGATGGCTATTGGTATTGGTGCGAATGACGTTGCGAACGCAATGGGCACCTCAGTCGGCTCGAAAGCACTAACCGTTAAACAAGCGATCATTATCGCAATGATCTTTGAATTTGCGGGTGCATACCTTGCAGGTGGTGAAGTTACCGATACGATCCGTAAAGGTGTTATCGAAACCTCTCTATTCGCACATCAACCTGATGTTCTTGTATTTGGCATGATGTCTGCGCTTCTAGCGGCTGGTACATGGCTACTACTTGCGTCATACATGGGCTGGCCTGTTTCTACGACCCACTCGATCATCGGTGCAATCATCGGTTTCGCATGTGTGTCTGTAGGTACTGAAGCGGTTGACTGGGCAAGTGTTCAAGGCATTGTTGGCAGCTGGATTATTACGCCGGTTATCTCAGGTTTCTTTGCTTACGTTATCTTTGTCAGTGCCCAACGCCTGATTTTTGATACTGAGAACCCACTATTCAACGCAAAACGTTTCGTTCCAGTTTACATGTTCATCACGACAATGGTGATTGCACTTGTAACCATCAAAAAAGGCCTGAAACACGTTGGCCTTCACCTAAGTAACGGTGAAGCATGGATGTGGGCAGCGGTAATCTCAGCAGCAGTAATGGCTGGCGGTTACTTCTACATTCAGAAGAAATTCGCTAACCGTGAAGAAGACCACGGCTTCGCAGGTGTTGAAGGTATCTTCTCTGTACTGATGGTTATCACTGCGTGTGCGATGGCATTTGCACACGGTTCTAACGACGTAGCGAACGCGATCGGTCCACTGTCTGCGGTTGTTTCAACGGTTGAGCACATGGGTGAAATCACAGGTAAGAGCACCATCGCATGGTGGATTCTTCCTCTAGGTGGTTTTGGTATCGTCGTTGGTCTTGCGACACTTGGTCACAAAGTAATGGCAACCGTTGGTACAGGCATCACTGAACTAACACCAAGCCGTGGTTTTGCAGCGCAGCTTGCTACAGCATGTACGGTTGTTCTAGCGTCAGGTACTGGTTTACCTATTTCAACGACTCAGACACTGGTTGGTGCGGTTCTAGGTGTTGGTTTCGCTCGCGGTATCGCAGCACTAAACCTAGGCGTAGTACGTAACATCGTAGCTTCATGGATTGTTACCCTACCAGCAGGCGCACTATTGGCAGTCGTATTCTTCTACGGCATCCAAGCGATGTTCTCGTAAGACAGACCGTCAATAGATTGTAAGCGCTTTGTCATTATTGACTCAAACGCACAGAAAGGGAGGCTTTGCCTCCCTTCTTTGTTGCACCGAAGTTTGAAACTGCATAATATTCGTCTATTTCCGGCTCCAATCATTCGGTGCCAAAGCTGTATCCAAGAAAATCGTTAAGGGATTTATTGTGAAAAAACTATTCATCACGGTTTTGTTTACTTTGCTAGCAGCGCCAGCGGCACTAGCGGCAGACCGTTATATTTCTGATGACCTATTCACTTTTATGCACTCTGGTCCAAACAACACTTATCGCATTATGGGTAGTGTTAACGCAGGCTCTAAAGTACAACTGCTGCAAGCAAATAAAGACACAGGTTACACACAGATTCGAGACGACCGCGGCCGCACTGGTTGGGTGCAAAGCAAGTTCGTCACAAACCAAGAGAGCATGGCAATTCGTATGCCTCGCATTGAGAAAGAACTGAAAGAAGTGAAGTCTCAACTTGCGAACGCTCGTCAAAACTCAGACACAGAGAAAGCGGGCCTAGTGACGTCACTAGAAACGCGTAACCAGCAAATCTCTGACCTTGAGAAGAAATACTCAGAGATCAGTGACCAACTGACTTCTGTAGAAACAGAGAACCGTGAGCTTCGCGCTAAGCTAGACACCCAAAAAGACGACATGCTACTTAAGTACTTCACTTACGGTGGTGGTGTTGCAGGTCTTGGTTTGCTGTTTGGTTTGATTCTTCCGCATATCATGCCACGCAGAAAGAAATCACCAGCAGGCTGGGCATAATCGCTTTCAGCTAAACGGATAAAGAAAAGCCAGTCGTACTCGACTGGCTTTTTTGTTGGCTTCGTTTAACGAGATACCTTGTTACTCACCCATTGAACTGGATGCTCGTCGTCTGTCCGTTGCACCGTAAATCTTGCCATCCTTAACTTCAATCGCGTTCAACCCACTCACCACAGGTATTACGTGGACTGGGTAACCTAATTCCATGAACTCCGGAACGAGCATTTCTGCAAAGGTCTTCTTCTCCACCAACAAGCCAGTCGGATCGTAGGGCTTAGTTCGGTCAATCTTGGTGCCGTATTGAATATTCGGTAGATCAATCGCCTCCTGCGCAGACAAGTTCCAGTCGAGAACCCCTACAAGGGTCTTTAAAACATAACCTGGGATTTGCGAACTGCCAGGAGAGCCCACAACCAAACGTAAGTCATTGCTGCTGTCCATGACCATTAAAGGCGTGATGGCTGATCGCGGACGTTTACCTGCCTCAATGGCATTTTGCGTCGGTTTACCATCGACTGTTGGCATGGGAGAGAAGTTTGCCATTTGCGCATTCAAAATCACGCCATCGACCATCACACCCGCTCCCATTCCAGTCCCTACGGTACTGGTCATCGCAATGGCATTGCCCTCTTTATCAATGATGGAAATATGCCCGGTATCTTTGCTCTCAAAGCCTTGGTATTGCGCATACTGCATTGGCGTTACCTGCCCAGCTTTCGGGCTATCTTTTGCCACACCATAATCTGGAATCAATTCTCGTCTTTCATCGAGATAATCGTTATCCAACAGTTGCTCAATCGGAGTCTCTATATAATCAGGGTCACCGGCGTAAGCGATGCGATCGGCTTTTGCAACACGCATTGCCTCCGTCATCAAACGCCAAGGTTCAACATCTGTTTTCGCCATTTGAGAGAGACCATAAGGTTCAAGCAACTTAAGGCTTTGTGCGACCATCACTCCACCAGAAGCCGGATAACCAAATGACACAACCTTATTGCCTCGATAGTCGGTCTCAATGATGTCACGTTGCTTAACTTGGTAGTTTTTGAAGTCCGACAAAGACAGCTTCTCATGTTGGTCTCCAATACGGCTGTTGACTGTCTCAACGATGTGCTTACCAAACTCACCGCCATAGAGGTATTCATCACCTTGCCGAGCGATCTGTTTTAGCGTTTCGGCCATCTTAGGGTTCTTCATCAACGTGCCTGTCGGCTTAATCTCATCGCCTTGCCAATACAGTGCTTTTATCTCTGGGTCTTGTTTCAACCGCGCTTGCTCGCGTACGACAATATCGTAGGTGTAGCTGTTCATCGCATAACCTTCGCTTGCCAATTCAATTGCAGGCTTCATCAATTCAGACCACGCAAGCTTGCCGTATTGCTCATGTGTGGAATAGAGCAATCGTAAGGTTCCCGGAACAGCAATAGAACGAGGGCCAAGAATGTCATTGCGGCTGAGTACTTCTCCGTTTTCTACAAACATATTCGGGTTCGCACTAGAAGGCGCTTCATCTCGACCATCAAGCGCAAGAAACTGTTGCTTATCGTGCTGGTAAAACAAAGCAAATGTACCGCCACCGATACCTGTCATATCCGGTTCAACGACCGACATCACCATCTGCATCGCCACCATGGCATCAACCGCGTTACCGCCTTGCTTCAATATCGTGTAACCAGCACTGCTCACATAAGGATTGGTTGCGCTTACCATAAAATGCTCACCAGTATTATCTGGCGTAATCGGAAAAGGTTCAGGCTTTGCGGCATAGCTCACCGCGGCAACCAAGCTCAAAGAAAAAGTAAGAATACGCATACGTTCCGTATAGACTCCTGTAATTTTATAGAGGTCTAACGTTGACCAAATGCTTATTGCCAAGTTCGTCAATATGGTGTTTTTTTACACAACCCTGACCCGATAGGCATGATCAATCCATCAGCAATATCGAAGCCCTTTTAAGCACTGGTGTAAGGTATATTTTGTTTCTTTGACGGTTTGGAAATCATTAACCAAACCAATAGGGAGAAGCTTGTAGAAGAGACAAAAAAAGCCAGCGAATAACTTCACTGGCTTCTATTAGATTCGGGTTAGATCGTTACCCTTTCCATTCATATAATGCAGGAATTCGGATCTGTTCCCCTTGGAACTCGACGATCACTGCTTGTGGTTGGATCTCTTTTAACGTGATTTGACCATCCACCACATCACCTTGGTGGTATTCAACGTTATTGATCTTCACCCAACGTCGCTTAGTATCGCTTGAATACATGTGCGTTTGTAAATTCAATGCAGGCAAGCGGCCATGCCATTGGCGTGCATCATGCTCAAGATCGTTCATCTGAGCTTCTGAGCGCGTAGGCTGATCATTGTTCGCCATCGCATTTTCAACTTTCATCGCTAAATCAGGGGACAACGAAGACAAGTCGAGATCATCTAACGACAGTCCGAGATCATCCTGCCCAACTTTCGTTTGCGAAGTCTGCTTTGTTTTCTCTGGCACAGAAAGTAATGATTGCTCACCCGGCACTGATTCATTACTCACATAATCTTGCCCGACAAAGGTGCCCATACTTCTCGATAACTCTGCACTTGGCCACTCACGTTGCAACTGAGCAAGCTGAGTCACCTCAGGGTAGTCAAGCGTTTCAAAGTTTGGTCTTAACTTAACAGGCTCAGGAGCTGGCACTTGAACCGTCATCGGCTCTTGGGCAACTCTGGGGGCTTGCATTTCTGGCGTCAAAAGGTCCATATACCAAGCGACGCCAACAGCGGTTAGGCTTACAGGCAGTAGAAAAAGCCCAATGTGTTTCATCATCGGCATTATGCTTCCTCCTCATTGATTTGCGCTAAGGCTGGAGCATCAGGTTGCGCGCTTTGTTGTAAGCGCTCTAATGTACGTTGACCTGCGATGCCATCCACACCAATGCCTTGCCAGCGCTGGAAGAGTTCCACACGCTCTTTCATTGCACCATCATAAATGTCTGTACTTAGTGGTTGTTCATTTACCGCTTCAGCCAGCAACTTGTCCAACACTTCAATTGCAGGCCCTTCCATATCAAGACGCAGAGTATCTTTTAGAGGCGCTTGCCATAACTCGATGATATTGCCTTGCCACAGTGGTTTTAGCCACGATATAGGTAGGCGCAGGCGATCCTTACCATTGAGCACTTCCACCTTACCATCACCAATCGCATACAAAATGACGTAACCCACTTCCCCTTGATAATTCAGTTCTAATATCACTGGACGATTCTGCTGGACCAATAACGGCCATGTTGCCATCTTTCGCTCACAACGCATTGTTGATTGTGGCTCAGATAAACAAAGATTGTCGCGAACTGAAGCGCGGTAGCCCCATAGTTTGTAAAGATCGTTAACGGCTAAATTTGATTGGGTTTGTGCTAACAGTTGTTCACGCTGTTCATTGGTCAATTGCTCATTCACAATTGGGGCAACAACCGCTGGTTGTATTGGCGTTTGAGCAGCAACCGTAGGTGCAGTATTTGTTGGCACCTCCATAGGCATATTGTGCGTCACTGCCCAACCAACACCTAATGCCGCAAACACACCAATGGCAACCGAGCCCCACGCAGGCCATTCAAAGCTACGGCGAATTGGCTTATCCTGCTGATAAATCTCGGCTTGGAACTGCATCACCTCTTCACACGCTTGATGTACTGTCTGTCGATCAACGACTACATTGCCCTTGTAGTAACTCATGTTCAGTGACTTATCACACACAAGGTTGATAAGGCGTGGAATGCCGTGGCTATAATTGGCGATCAGCTTAGTCGAACTGCGATCGAACAACTGCTGGTCACCACCTGCGGTATGCAAACGAAACGCAATGTAGTCAGCGGTTTCCTTTTCATCCAACGGCAATAAGTGATAACGACCAGTAATACGCTGTGCAAGCTGACGTAGCTGCGTCGTTTGCAGCAAGCGTTGTAGCTCTGGCTGGCCTACCAAGAGCACTTTCAGCAGCTTTCTGGTGTCCGTTTCTAAGTTGGTAAGTAGACGCAACTGCTCAAGAACATCAGCGGCGAGGTGCTGCGCCTCATCAATCACTAATAACGTCGTCCAACCTAATTTATGGTTACGCAGCAAGTACTCATGAATCGCTTGGTTAAGCTGCTTGAGCGTCGCATCTTGCGGATAAGTTACTTTGAACTCATCACAAATAGCCTCAAGCAAGTCTCGGCTAGAAAAGGTGGGATTAAGAATCAAGCCTGCTTTGGTGTTCTCATCCAAATTCGCCAACATAGCTTTCGCGACGGTGGTTTTGCCTGTCCCTACTTCGCCTGTCAGCATGGCAAAACCACCACCATCGCCTAACCCCGCCTGAAGATGCGTGATCGCCTCTTTATGACGTTGGCTCAGATACAGATAACGCGAGTTTGGAACAATCGAAAATGGCAGTTCAACAAACCCGAAAAAGTCCTTATACATTAGGATCTCCAGCTAAAACCCTCCCGCAATCAAATCGGGATATTCCTTATTAGACTTAAACAAAGCGCTAAGTTCTTTTAGATGTGAAGAAAAGTACCATTGCTTGCTACAATGTCCAACGTCATATCCATAAATTAAGAGGTAATCCGTGCAAGTTTATTTAGTTGGTGGTGCAGTTCGAGATCATTTGCTCGGAATCGACAGTTATGACAAAGATTGGGTGGTTGTCGGCTCGACACCAGAAATGATGCAAAGCCAAGGCTACACGGCTGTCGGGAAAGACTTTCCTGTGTTTCTTCATCCCAAGACTAAAGAAGAGCACGCCCTTGCACGAACCGAAAGAAAATCTGGCGCGGGTTACACTGGCTTTGAATGTTTCTTTGATCAAAGCGTCACGCTAGAAGAAGACCTTATCCGACGAGATCTCACCATCAACGCCATGGCGATGGATAATGACGGCAACCTATATGATCCTTATGGTGGTCAACAAGATTTGCAGGCGAAAGTGCTACGTCATGTATCGGAAGCTTTTGTTGAAGACCCTCTACGTGTTCTGCGTGTGGCTCGTTTCGCGGCGAAGTTGGCGCATTTGGACTTTAGCGTGGCAGAGGAAACCATCCAACTAATGCGCGAGATCGCAGAATCTGGCGAGTTGAGCACCCTTACCCCAGAACGTGTTTGGCAAGAATGGCATAAGTCGCTTTCTACTTCCCGCCCAGACGTATTCTTATCTGTTTTAAGAGAGTGCGGTGCGTTAGCCATCGTCCTGCCAGAAATTGATGTCCTGTTTGGCGTACCTCAGCCAGAAAAGTGGCATCCAGAAATCGATACAGGTATTCACACTCTTATGGTGGCCGAGCAAGCAGCAAAGCTGAGTGATTCATTGCCGGTTCGATTTGCCGCACAAGTACATGATTTAGGCAAAGGCGTCACGCCAGAAAGCGAATGGCCGAGTCACAAAATGCATTGTCACACGGGTTTAAAGTTGATTAAAAAGCTGTGTGCTCGCGTGCGCGTTCCTAATGAATTTCGTGACTTAGCATTAATGGTCTGTGAGCAACACTCTAACATCCACCGAGCCGCCGAGCTTAAACCACAAACCATCATCAAAATCCTCAACAAGTTTGATGTGTGGCGTAAGTCAGAACGTTTGCAAGATATTTTAATCTGTTGCCAAGCCGATCATGCAGGTCGAAAGGGCTTAGAAGACCAACCTTACCCGCAAGCAGAGCTGTTTATGCAAGCTTACCAAGCTGCGGCATCTGTCGATGTACAAGCTATCATTAAAGACGGCTTCAAAGGCCCAACTATTCGCGATGAACAAGAGAAGCGCCGCGTTGAAGCAGTAAGAGTTACGCTTGGAAAATAAGCAGATAGGTACATAACGAACAAACAAAAACGCCCGCTATAGAAAGCGGGCGTTTTCATTCGGATTGGGTTTAAGCCGTCAGCAAGAAAGCAAACAAGCCAAAACCTAGAATCAGACGGTAGATAACGAATGGTGTCATGCCCATGCGTGAAATCATCTTCAAGAAGAAGTGGATACAAATATACGCACTGATAAATGAAGTCACGATACCCGTAAGTAAGAAGCCAACATGCACAGGTTCGCCGCTGGTTACTAACTTCATCCCTAAGTAGCCACCAGCCAAAGTGATGATTGGTATCGACATTAAGAATGAGAAACGAGCCGCCGCTTCACGGGTAAAGCCTAAGTAAAGCGCCGCGGTGATGGTTGCACCAGAGCGTGAAGTACCAGGGATCATCGCAAGTGCTTGAGCAATACCAATAAACAGTGCTTTCTTCCAACCCGTTTGGTATTCATCCGCGATTTGCTCTGCGTTCTTATCCACCCACCACAGCAACAAACCAAAGATGATCGTCGTCGTCGCGATCACATAAGCACTGCGTAGGTAAATCTCAATGATGTCTTTCATCAATAGACCGAAGACACATGCCGGGATCGTAGCCAATACAATCATCCAAGCTAATTTGGCTTCTTTGCTGCGGTCGCCTTTAAAGATCGAGGCAAACAACGCTTGGAATAGCGTGATCACTTCTTGGCGGAAATAAATCACCACAGCCATCAACGTACCAACGTGAACGGCAACATCAAATGCTAAACCTTGGTCTTCCCAACCAAATATAGCGGAAGGTAAAATCAAATGAGCAGAGCTGGAAATTGGTAAAAACTCTGTCAGACCCTGAATCAGAGCCAAAATAAAGGCTTCAAAGTAACTCATGTAAACAACTCAAAATTAAAGTGAAAAAGAAACGGGTTTGAGTGAATCAACGGGCTGCATCGCCTGCCAAATATCAGCGACAGTACGCCCATCGCCGGGGATCACTAGATGAGGTTCGAGATCATACAGGGGCTTTGTTACAAAAGGATATTTGTAGATATCACTGCGAGGTAACTCAGGTTTTTGTTGCGAAATGCACTCACCGAACAAGACTATATCGAGATCTAAGGTTCGATCCTGATACTTTTGCGCATTTTCCTCACGACCCCACTTAAACTCAATCTCGCGTAGATGCTGACTCAACTCTTCGAGTGACAACTCCGTAAAAAAACTAATCACGAAGTTGTAGAAGTTCTGACTGCTAAAGCCAATTGGCTCGCATTCATATATCGGTGATACGTGGAGATCCGTTCCAAGTTGCTGCAACTCTTGAAAAGCCGCCAACGAATGCCGCTCCCTATCTATGTTGGTACCGACACCGATATAAGCTTTTATCATGCCTGGCCTCGCTCAATCACAACGCCTACCGCGCGTGCTTGAGGAACGGCACCAGGTTTTGCCAAACGAATTTTTACCCAAGGCACAGAGAAGCGCTGCATGATGATGTCAGCCACTTCTTCTGCCACTCGTTCAACCAGAAGGAAACGACCATTTTCGATGTGATTAAGCACCGCTTCACTTACCTGCGAGTAGTCCAATGCGTCTTGAACATCATCACTTTTACCCGCCGGTTTATTGTCGTGCGCCATTTCGATATCCAGAACCAGCTTTTGCTTAATTTGCTGTTCCCAATCGTAAACGCCGATGGTGGTGATTACTTCTAGTTGTTCAATAAAAACTTTATCCAGAGCCATCTTATGTCCTTCTTTTACAGAGGTCGGATACCCGATACGGGCAATTTGATCGTACTATTCTATACCCAAGCAACCTACTGCGGCCTTTAACCACGTCAATTGGTGGCAAAAGTCACTTGGGTATAAACTGCGAAGACTCTTTATATACAAGAAATCCCATAATGCAAGCTCTATCGCAGAGAGTATTTTTGCTCAAAGCCGAATCGCGGTATGATAGCAATTACTCAGGAACTGAGCATTAAATTCCAATCCATCAAGGACTTCTATGGACGCACTGGCACTGATAATGACAATGGCCGCCTATTTGCTGGGATCGATCTCCAGTGCGGTACTCATTTGTCGTTTGTTAAGGCTGCCAGACCCTCGTAAAGTTGGCTCTAATAACCCTGGTGCAACCAATGTGTTACGCATTGGCGGCAAAGGAGCTGCCGTAGCCGTTTTACTCTGTGACATGCTCAAAGGCACCATACCAGTTTGGGGAGGGTACTTCCTCGGTATCGATCCGATCATTCTTGGTGTCATCGCGATTGCAGCCTGTCTCGGCCATATGTACCCAATATTCTTCCACTTTAAAGGGGGGAAAGGCGTCGCAACAGCACTTGGTGCAATCGCCCCTATCGGTCTGGATTTAACCGGTCTTGTTATGCTGACATGGCTGGGGATCGCCGTCTTGTTCCGCTACTCTTCTTTAGCTGCCTTAGTCACCGTTTTAGTGACACCGTTTTACACTTGGATGTTCAAACCTCAATACACCTTACCTGTAGCAATGTTGTGCTGTTTAATCGTCTTTAAACACCATCAAAACATCCGCCGATTACTCTCTGGCGAAGAACCAAAGATTGGTGAGAAGAAACTGATAGAAAAAAACTCGGCCTAAAACCGAGTTTTCTTTATCTAAATATGGCTTGAAAATCTAAGCGTGCACTTTATTTAAGAAGTCTAACAGCATCTGGTTAACGAACTCAGGTTGCTCCAATGAGCTAATGTGCCCTGCTTCTGGGATCTCAATCAATTGGCTACCCGTAATACAGTCGTTCATCAAGTAAGATTCAAACACCGGGCGAGGCTTATCTTCACGGCCGACGGCAATCAAAGTTGGCAAAGCGAACATTTCTGAATCTTCAATCACATCACGGCGGCCAAACACCATACGCCCAATACGAGCGACTTCGACTGCACGCTCACCTTGTAGATCTTCAAGACTTTGTTTGAATGAAGCGACTAGCTCAGGGTTTACTTGCTCGGCATTATTGGCAAAAAACAGCGGAGTGACAGCCTCAATAATTGGCGCAGGTACAGCTTGCACTTGGCTAATCGTATCTAACATCGCAAAGTACTTCTTGTGCGTCACTTCAGGTTCAAGCCCAATGAAGGTATCCATCAACACCAATGACTTCACACGCTGCGGAGCTTGAGCTGTCAGCTCTGCACCCCACATGCCACCAACAGACAAACCAACAATAGAGAACTGTTCGATCTCCAAATGATCCATCAATGCCAGCATGTGCTGAGCGTAATCCACCAAAGAACGGGTTGAAGCTGGTGCAGCATCTGACTCACCGTGTGCCCAAAGATCTGGCACAATACAACGGTATGACTGGCTTAGCACCTCAATCTGCGGAGCCCACATTTGGCAATCCCACAAATAACTGTGTCCAAATAGCAACACAGGGCCTTCCCCTTTATCTAAGTAAGCAAGTTTCTGACCTTCAATTTCAAAATTATTCATTGTTATATCCATTTATTATTCTTGCACATCATCCTATCACTGAAACGATATGGAACTGCTCGCATCAGTCAGGCTTTAACATTAATTACGTAAAGCCTTTCAATCCAATAGGTAAAAATAAAGGCCTCTTATGAGCAGAGACCTTTATTGTGGTGAATCTATTTCAAACCTTCAGTAGAAGTTTGCTTACGCGATTGGCGTCAGTTGGTCGATTGGCCAACGTGGGCGCGCTTCCACAGCCATGTCCGACACTTCGCCATTCTTCAGGCGCTGCATACCAGCGTAGGCGATCATCGCACCGTTGTCGGTACAGAATTCCGTACGTGGGTAGTAAACTTCACCACCGACTTTCTTCGCCAGCTTCTCAAGTTCAGCACGCAGACGACGGTTAGCACTTACACCACCCGCAATCACAATACGCTTCATGCCAGTTTGTTCTAGAGCACGCTTACATTTGATTACCAGTGTCGCACACACAGCTTCTTCAAATGCTAAAGCGATATCTGCACGTGTTTGCTCGTCATCACCGTTTGCCGCAATGGTATTAGCAGTAAAAGTCTTGAGACCAGAAAAGCTCATGTCCAAACCTGGCACGTTGGTCATTGGGCGTGGGAATTTAAAGCGACCCGGAGTGCCTTTCTCTGCCAGTTTAGACAGTAGTGGACCACCAGGGTAATCCAAGCCCATTAACTTCGCGGTTTTATCAAACGCTTCACCCGCTGCATCATCAATCGACTCGCCTAGGATTTTGTACTCGCCGATGCCTTTCACTTCCACCATCATTGAGTGACCGCCCGATACCAATACCGCAACAAACGGAAATGGTGGTGGATTGTCTTCTAGCATAGGTGCCAGTAGGTGACCTTCCATATGGTGAACAGGCACCGCAGGAACACCCCAAGCGTAAGCAATACTACGACCAATCGTTGCACCAACGAGCAAGGCACCAACAAGACCT
The DNA here is from genome assembly GCF_002887615.1 of Vibrio jasicida 090810c. Taxonomy (NCBI): domain Bacteria; kingdom Pseudomonadati; phylum Pseudomonadota; class Gammaproteobacteria; order Vibrionales; family Vibrionaceae; genus Vibrio; species Vibrio jasicida. The sequence continues at coordinate 1,850,118 of NZ_CP025792.1, forward strand.
GGCCCAGCGGTGTACGCAACGCCATCAATGTCTTTAGGTGTCAGGTTTGCTTCCTTTAGCGCCTCTTTAATAAGAGGAATAGTTTTCTTAACATGGTCACGTGAAGCCAACTCAGGCACCACGCCACCGTAATCCGCGTGAAGTTTTACTTGGCTGTAAAGCTGGTGTGATAACAGACCTTTTTCATCGTCATAAATCGCGATGCCAGTCTCGTCACATGAGGTTTCAATACCGATAATGCGCATGGTTTTCTCAGTGGGCTTTCTGTATAGAGGAAATTTGGGCGTCATATTACCTTGCCTTGGTGCTTCAAACAAATTTTGTACAGACAATAAGCGATAAAAGGCTTTACAAAGCTTATGTGATCGGATTAAAATTCCGCACCATTTTTGATCAAGCTGGTAATAGACCAAATAATTGTGATTTGGTTTACTGAAATCCAGCGTTAACGAATAACCCCTGAGGTGAAAGGCATATGCCAGTAGTTAAAGTACGTGAAAACGAACCGTTCGACGTTGCTCTACGTCGTTTCAAGCGCTCTTGCGAAAAAGCAGGTATCCTTTCTGAAGTGCGTCGTCGTGAGCACTACGAAAAACCAACTACAGTTCGCAAACGCGCTAAAGCAGCAGCTCAAAAGCGTCACGCTAAGAAGCTAGCTCGCGAAAACGCTCGTCGCGTTCGCCTGTACTAATAACTGAGATCCGGAAAGGAATTTAGTTATGGCTCTGATTGAACAACTCAAAGAAGAGCAAAAATTAGCGATGAAAGCCAAGGACAAATTGCGCCTTGGTACTATTCGTTTAGCCTTAGCAGCAATCAAGCAACGTGAAGTTGACGAGCAGATCACTCTGAACGACGACGACATTCTTGCTGTGTTGACCAAAATGGTTAAACAACGTCGCGACTCTGTCACGCAGTTTGAAGCAGCAAATCGTCAAGATCTTGCTGATGCTGAACGAGCAGAAATTACGGTTCTTGAGGATTTTATGCCTCAACCACTGACAGATGAAGAAGTAGCAGCTCTTATCGAGAACGCGATTACTGAATCTGGTGCAGCTGGCATGCAAGACATGGGCAAAGTAATGGGCGTTCTGAAGCCGCAAATTCAAGGGCGTGCAGATATGGGTAAAGTGAGCGGTTTAGTTCGCGCTAAATTGGCTTAACACCCCACCCAATTGCAGCAAGCCGTGCTATCCTTTGGAACGCACGGCTTGTTTGTATCTGAATGAATGGAATAACGCACGGTCGTATGCATGCTTTTCTCCATAACTCATTCACACCAATCATGATTTTTCTTTTTTGTTAGGTTTTATGGCTGGACACATCCCACGCAGTTTTATTGATGACCTCCTAGCTCGACTTGATATTGTCGACATCATTGACGCGCGCGTGAAACTTAAGAAAAAAGGTAAAAATTACGGCGCTTGCTGCCCTTTCCATAACGAAAAGACCCCTTCATTCAGTGTCAGCCAAGAAAAGCAGTTCTATCACTGTTTTGGTTGTGGCGTGCATGGCAATGCCATCGACTTCATTATGGAGTTCGAGCGCTTAGAGTTTGTCGAAGCTATTGAAGAACTGGCGTCTTACCTCGGGTTAGATGTTCCTCGCGAACAACGCAGCGGTGGTGGCGGTCAGTTTCAATCAGGACCACAAGCCAGCAGCAGCGAAAAACGTAGCCTTTACGATTTAATGGGCAGTATTTCTCAGTTTTATCGTAATCAACTCAAGCTACCAGCAAGCAAAGTTGCCATTGAATACCTAAAAGATCGTGGATTATCTGGCGAAATCGTCCAGAAGTTTGGCATCGGCTATGTGGCCGATGAATGGGACTTAGTCCGTAAGAACTTCGGCCAGAACAAAGATAACCAAGACATGCTAGTTACAGGCGGCATGTTGATTGAAAACGAAAAAGGTAACCGTTACGACCGCTTCCGTGGCCGTATTATGTTCCCAATTCGAGATCGACGAGGCCGAGTGATTGGTTTTGGTGGTCGTGTATTGGGCGACGGCACCCCGAAATACCTCAACTCACCGGAAACGCCAATCTTCCATAAAGGTAAAGAGCTATACGGCCTTTATGAAGTCTTACAGGCATATCGTGAACCACCACGAATTTTGGTGGTTGAAGGGTATATGGATGTTGTCGCGTTAGCGCAATATGGCGTAGATTACTCTGTCGCTTCATTGGGCACGTCAACGACTGGCGACCACATTCAAATGCTGTTCCGTCAGACCAACACCGTTGTGTGTTGTTACGATGGCGACCGCGCAGGTAAAGAGGCCGCTTGGCGCGCGCTGGAAAACGCACTTCAATACCTGAAAACAGGTAACACATTGAAGTTCTTGTTCTTACCTGATGGCGAAGACCCGGACAGCTACGTTCGTAAATACGGCAAACAAGCCTTCGAACAACAAATCGAACAAGCGACACCGCTTTCGAGCTATCTGTTTGATAACCTGATTGAATTGCACCAAATCAACTTGGGCAATAATGAAGGTAAGTCGGCGCTGCGTGCCTACGCAAGTGCACTTATCGACAAGATACCTGATCCCTACTTTCAGGAATTACTCGAAAAGCTGCTTGATGAACGCACTGGTTTTGATAACCGCTTACGTCAACCACGTAAGAAGAGCAATGAAACTCGACCTCAGCCGCACAAAGAGATCAAACGAACTCCGATGCGCGAGGTTATCGCTCTACTTATTCAAAATCCGAGCTATGCTCAAATGGTACCGGATCTTTCCTCAGTGAGAGATTTATCCATACCAGGCCTAAGTTTATTTGTTGATGTACTTGATAAATGTCAGGTACATCCCCATATCAACACAGGCCAATTATTAGAGCATTGGCGAAATAGCCAAAATGAGACCCTTCTGTCTCGTCTGGCGAGCTGGGATATTCCGCTCGTAGAAGACAACCTTGAAGAAATATTTTTAGACTCACTGGACAAAATAATTGCCCAGTGCGTAGAAAAGCAAATTGAAAACCTGCAGGCCAAAGCAAGAAGTGTCGGTTTATCAGCCGAAGAGAAAAGGGAGCTGCTAGCTTTAATGCTAGATTTAAAAGCGTAACCCTGATTAATTAGTCAGCAACAATTAAATTTGCTATAGTAAGTGGTTTGCATTTCGCATACTGATTCCTTCACCAGATTACGAAGTTGGATACCGTCTATGGATCAAAATCCGCAGTCACAGCTAAAGTTACTTGTTATTAAAGGCAAGGAACAAGGCTATCTGACCTACGCCGAAGTAAATGACCACCTACCTGCTGAAATCGTAGATTCAGAACAGGTAGAAGACATCATTCAGATGATCAACGATATGGGTATCAAAGTAGTTGAAACTGCTCCTGATGCCGATGATCTAGCACTGAACGATGACACAAACATTACCGATGAAGATGCTGCCGAAGCCGCAGCCGCTGCACTTTCTAGCGTAGAAAGTGAAATTGGTCGTACAACAGACCCAGTGCGCATGTACATGCGTGAAATGGGTACTGTAGAGCTACTGACTCGCGAAGGCGAAATCGACATCGCAAAACGTATTGAAGAAGGTATTAACCAAGTTCAATCGTCTGTTGCTGAATACCCTGGCACTATCCCATACATTCTTGAGCAGTTTGACAAAGTTCAAGCAGAAGAACTTCGTCTAACTGACCTTATCTCTGGATTTGTTGACCCTGACGCAGATGACACTGCTGCTCCAACAGCAACGCACATCGGTTCTGAATTGTCTGAATCTCAACTAGAAGAAGAAGACGAAGAAGACGCAGAAGAAGATGAAGAAAGTGATGACGATTCAGATGATTCTGAAGAAGATGTAGGTATTGACCCAGAGCTAGCGCTTGAGAAATTCAACCAGCTACGCAGCACGTACCAAAACCTTCAGCTTGCGATCAACGAACACGGCTACGAAAGCCCGAAAGCAACCGTTGCAAACGAATTGATGCTAGACGTATTCAGAGAATTCCGTCTAACACCAAAACAGTTCGATCACCTCGTGAACGAGCTTCGTACTGCGATGGATCGCGTTCGTACTCAAGAACGTTTGATCATGAAGTCAGCGGTTGAATACGGCAAAATGCCGAAGAAATCGTTCATCGCGCTATTTACAGGCAATGAATCAAGCGAAGCTTGGCTAGATGAGATTCTTTCATCTGATAAGCCTTACGCTGAAAAAATCAAACGTAGCGAAGAAGAAATCCGTCGTTCAATCATGAAGCTAAAAATGATTGAAGAAGAGACTTCTCTAAACGTTCAAAACATTAAAGACATCAGCCGTCGTATGTCTATCGGTGAAGCAAAAGCTCGCCGTGCGAAGAAAGAGATGGTTGAAGCGAACTTACGTCTGGTAATTTCTATCGCGAAGAAATACACCAACCGTGGTCTACAGTTCTTGGATCTAATCCAAGAAGGTAACATCGGTCTGATGAAAGCGGTAGATAAGTTTGAATACCGTCGTGGTTACAAGTTCTCGACTTACGCAACGTGGTGGATCCGTCAGGCAATCACTCGTTCAATCGCGGACCAAGCACGTACGATTCGTATTCCGGTACACATGATCGAAACGATCAACAAGCTAAACCGTATCTCTCGCCAAATGCTGCAAGAGATGGGTCGTGAACCGCTACCGGAAGAACTGGCAGAGCGCATGCAAATGCCAGAAGACAAGATTCGTAAAGTACTGAAAATCGCTAAAGAGCCAATCTCTATGGAGACACCAATCGGTGACGACGAAGATTCGCATCTAGGTGATTTCATCGAAGATACAACGCTAGAACTGCCGTTAGATTCAGCAACTGCGACAAGCCTGAAAATGGCAACAAAAGACGTACTTGCAGGCCTAACGCCACGTGAAGCAAAAGTTCTTCGTATGCGCTTTGGTATCGACATGAACACTGACCACACTCTAGAAGAGGTTGGTAAGCAGTTCGACGTTACTCGTGAACGTATCCGTCAGATCGAAGCGAAAGCACTACGTAAACTGCGTCACCCAAGCCGCTCAGAAACTCTGCGCAGCTTCCTAGACGAGTAATCGAAGCGATTAAATGCAAAAAAGGTGACCGAGTGTCACCTTTTTTATTATCGGTGAAGCTAAGTGAATAAAAACTAAGCGCAATTGCCCTACCTAGTGGCTAGACACCTTGCAACGCTTCCCCTATAATCGTTGACCTATTAAGGCCCCTTAGCTCAGTGGTTAGAGCAGTCGACTCATAATCGATTGGTCCCCAGTTCAAGTCTGGGAGGGGCCACCAAATTTCGAAAAGCTCGTAGAGAAATCTACGAGCTTTTTTTGTTTTTGGAAACGCGCTTCATTTAAGCCACTAAGCTTATTAGTTTTACGAACGTTCTAGCTCGCACCTTGAGGCTTGATACTCTTGTGTTGCAGAGACTAAGTCTGGGCGATTGATCGCTCTCCACAGAAAATAAGGGGGGATCAAGAACGCGACAAAATAAAACGATTCATGGAAAAACAATTGAGCCGTATCTTCTTGATGTTCACAAAACGCCACCAAGGCACATAAATCCAACAACACACTCAATGCACCGAACACCACAGAAACCACAATTGCTAAACCAAGCAATTCTCTGAGGTAATGTTTGTAAGCCATTCTAGCAATTCCTTCTAGCGAATAAGTGCGGTCAAAATTACGCCTCTAAACCCCTATCTGAATTGACTTTTATCAACTTCACGGCCGAACAAATAAGAACTTAGTTTTATAAAAGATCACTTGCACAAATAAGAAAAATAGCGGCAACTAGAATGCAATTGATTGAGCATTAAAAAAGCCAATCAAATGACTGGCTTTTACTTTTTTATTCAGTGGATAGTAAGACGTAGAGTTAATCGGACAAGTAATATTGAACGGTTGAAACAACGCGTACTTTTTTAATATAAGGCGTGTTGCTATCACGATCGTAAATGGAAAACTGACCTTGCGTTGCACGCTTGATTTTACCAAGCGAGCTTTGTGAATCTTTCGCGAACTTCTCTGCCACTTCACGAGCGTTCTTAGTCGCTTCTTCAATCATGTCTGGCTTGATGTCATTAAGCTTAGTAAAACTGTATTCAATGCGATTTGCATAAGGATCTTGGTTAAGCAACACACCCTGTTTGCCTAGCTCACCGATTTCATTGATAGCCGCTCTAACGACATCAATGTTCTGGCTGTAGACCGTCACCGTTCGATTGGCTAAGTAACGATACTCAATGTCCTGTTCGTTGCCATATTGCTGTGCTTTGCGGTCTGTTACGGCTGGAGAGGATAACGAGAAGTTGGATTCATCCAGTCCCTTTGCTGCGAGAAAATCGAGTACTAGCTTCGTCTGTTGATCAATCTCATCAAACATCGTCGGCATGTCATTACTCGCTACGGTAAACTGAATCGGCCAAATCACCGTATCCGCGGGGTACTCACGTTCAGATAGCCCTTTCACGGTAACCACACGTTCGTAAGCTTTGTACTTAATCGCCGTCTGTTGGATAAAAAAGCCCAGGACACCAAGACCAATGATCAGGCTTAACCCCAGCCATACTGACGACTTATTGGTAATTCGCTCCATTCATACTCCTAATTTCGCTCAATCAATCAATTTGTTATGTCGATAAGATAGTCTAGTTATGGCAATAAAATAGCGACCGAAAGCTAAATTTGTGTCATATCGCTCGAAATGATGAGCTCGATAACATAAAATCGAACAGTGTTTTATTTTTGAGTTTATCAGTATGTTGAAAACAAAATTAATATTGCTCTGTGGACTGCTGATCTCCAGCTTTTGTGTCAGTGCCAACGAGTTTGCAGCTGAAGAATCATTAGCTGAAGAGCAGGTTACTAATGAAAACACGATTGAAGAAAATGCACAGGCTTGTTCAGAAGAATCGTGCACGGGCAAAGGTTTTGATGGACGCATACTGCTAGAAAACGAACCCACTAAGCAGGTGCTGAGCTCGCTAGAAAGCCTGGGTGAAACACTCAACTCTCTTAGTATCCTCATGTTTGCTGGTGATAAAGCTTAAATTTCCCAATACCACCTTCATTATGCTTCGCCTTTGGTCAACAAAGCGTCACCACTTTGTCACCAAAGGCTCATGTTTTTGCCTCTGAACTGTCATCTGTAATTTCTACTATCCAATCAGCAACTTATACGCTGAGGTAAATATGGATAGTTCAACCCCTTTTCGTCTCCCCCGTAAAACGCCTTTTGGTATTGGTGAAAACGTTGCTGAATGGGCAACCGGTTTAAACCAGCTGGATAAGTTCTACGCTCAACGGCCTGTTAATGCCGATACCAAAACTTTTCTTCGCTTCACGCTGGATATCTTAGGTATCGACTATCGCATTGCTCATGGTTCACTCGATTCAGTTCCTAAACAAGGAGCTACCGTCATTGTGGCGAACCACCCGCTTGGTTGTGTGGAAGGCGTGATCTTGGCTGAACTGCTCTTGATGGTCAGAGCAGATATCCAAATCCTAGCCAATCAATACCTTAAAACCGTGCCGGAGTTAGATCAGCTCTTTATTGGTGTTGATGTGTTTGAAGGCAAAGACGCCGTTAAATCGAATATGAAAGCCCTGAGAGCTGCCAATAAACACCTCGCCAGTGGCGGCTTATTGCTTGTCTTTCCTGCCGGAGAAGTGTCCCAGTTAGTCGATGCCAAACAACAACGCTTGGAAGACAAAGCGTGGAGCCGAAGCGTAAGCAGCCTGATCCGTAAAAACAAAGCAACGACAGTTCCAGTATTCATCAGCGGTCAGAACTCGAAACATTTCTATATGGCGGGAAAAAATCCATCCTCTTTTGCGCACCCTAATGCTTGGTAGAGAGCTGCTAAACAAACATGCGCAAACCATCGACTTATCCTTTGGCCAAGCAATCAAATTCAAAGAACTCAACACACTTAGCGATGATCAAGTCGTGAGTTATTTATGACTCAACACTTACTTGCTCAATCGTGAAACCCTATCAGTAAAGCCCTCGTCTTCATCAGAACAGCTCTCTCCAATAGCGGCAGGGTTACCCATAGGCGAATTGCTTGAAGAGCTGAACAGCTTACCAAAAGAGTCCAAGCTGCTAACAAGTGGTGAGTTCGATGTCTACTGCACGGAGTCGCAGAATATCCCTTCCCTACTGCATGAAATTGGTCGCCTACGTGAGCTCAATTTTCGACAGGTTGGTGAAGGGACGGGACTAGCAATAGACATTGACCATTTCGATCATGATTACCTGCATCTGTTTGTGTGGGACAGAGAAAACCAATGCTTGGTGGGCGCGTATCGTTTAGGTCTAGTTGATCAACTGATTGAAAAGCACGGCGTAGCAGGCCTGTATTCACGAACGTTGTTTAACTATGACCAACGCTTTATCGACCAAATGGGTAAATCCATCGAGATGGGGCGCTCAGTGATTGCGCAGCAATATCAAAAGAGCATGAGCGCACTACTGCTGCTCTGGAAAGGCATCGCAACCTTCGTGCATCAAAACCCTGATTACACTCACCTATTTGGTCCGGTAAGCATTAGCAACGACTATAGCGATACTGCACGCCAATTGCTGGCTCAATCAATGACACTGCACCACTACGACAACAATTGCGCAGAGTACGTCACACCTTCTAACCCACTTCCTGAGCACCACCGTGACTGGAACACCAGCATGCTTACCGCTCTGGGGGACTTACAGCTATTATCACGCGTTATTGCCAGAATCGATGAAGGAAAAGGTGTCCCCGTGTTACTGCGTCAGTACTTAAGCCTCAATGGCAAACTGGTGTGCTTCAATGTCGACCCTGCGTTCAATAATGCGCTAGATGGTTTGATTACGGTAGATTTGCGCGATGTTCAAGAAAAGACGTTGGCAAGGTATATGGGACGCGAGCAAACTCATGAGTACCTCACCTACCATGCTAATAGCAACCATAAGTAAGAGCAGTGAGTAAGAAGAGAGTTGTGAGTCAATAAAAAGCAGTGTAGCGACTCTTTTTTTTACTTTTCTATCAATTAGATAAGAACACTTCGTGAAGTATGCCGAAAAGACTCTTATAAATACATTCTATCGAAGAGTCGCAATGACATTGATCACACCAATCCCGTCGCAAACTTTCACAAAATACCAAAAGTGACTCAGATCACATTTCATACCTAGAACAAATCAACACAAAATGTGATATTGATCGTTACTGGTATTTAATTTGAATTCCAAAAGAAATCAAAAGTGATCAAAGTCACAAAGTATTTTGATTTTAAATTTGTCAGAAGATCGAATTGATCACTAAGATTTTTATTGACAGATTTGAAAGTGGCTTTTTGTTATTAAGTTACAAGTTAATAAGTTGAACTTGGTCACTTAAAAACCGTTTCTCAGCCTAAGAAATGCGGGCGTAGATCACGAAAAACCCGTTGTCAGTTCCAATTGGAAAATGTGTGGTAAATTGATTGGGTACTAAGCAATCAAACAAACGGTTTTGGCGAACCGTTTACTACAACAAGATTCATCAGAACATCGAACGGGGAATTGTTATGATATCACCAGATGCCAAGATCAAGATACAAAATTTTGGTCGTTTTCTGTCAAACATGGTAATGCCAAACATCGGCGCGTTTATCGCGTGGGGCTTTATCACTGCTCTATTTATCCCAACTGGATGGCTACCAAACGAAACGTTAGCCTCTATGGTTGGCCCAATGATTACCTACTTGCTGCCACTACTTATCGGTTACACCGGTGGTAAATTAGTTGGTGGCGATCGTGGTGCGGTAGTCGGTGCAATCACAACAATGGGTGTGATTGTCGGCACAGACATCCCAATGTTTATGGGTGCAATGATGGTCGGCCCAATGGGCGGCTGGGCTATCAAGAAATTCGATAACTACATCGATGGTAAAGTAAAAAGTGGCTTCGAGATGTTGGTTAACAACTTCTCTGCGGGCATCATCGGCATGCTATGTGCGATCCTTGCTTTCATCTTTATCGGTCCATTCGTAAAAATTCTTTCTGGTGGCTTGGCGGCAGGCGTTAACTTCCTAGTTTCTGCTCACCTACTACCACTGACTTCAATCTTCGTTGAACCTGCGAAGATCCTGTTCCTAAACAACGCGATCAACCACGGTATCTTCTCTCCACTAGGTATCCAACAAGCGTCTGAGACAGGTCAATCGATCTTCTTCCTAATCGAAGCAAACCCAGGTCCTGGTCTAGGTATCCTGCTAGCTTACATGGTGTTTGGTAAAGGTACGGCTCGTCAAACGGCAGGTGGTGCATCAATCATCCACTTCTTCGGCGGTATCCACGAGATTTACTTCCCATACATCCTAATGAACCCTCGCCTAATCCTTGCGGCTATCGCAGGTGGTATGACTGGCGTATTCGTTCTCACTATCTTTAACGCAGGTATTGTTTCTCCAGCATCACCAGGTTCAATCTTTGCAATCTTGTTGATGACTCAGAAAGGCTCAATCGTTGGTGTACTAGCTTCTATCGCAGCAGCAACAGGCGTGTCATTCGCCGTAGCGGCACTGCTAATGAAGACTCAAACGTCAACAGAAGAAGACGGTGATGAAGCAGCCCTAGAAAAAGCGACATCACAAATGAAAGACATGAAATCTGCATCTAAAAACGATGCGGTGGTAAACAGCCAAAGCAAAGGTGACGTAGACCTAGCGACAGTACAAAGCATCATTGTCGCTTGTGATGCGGGCATGGGCTCGAGTGCAATGGGCGCGAGCATGCTACGCAAAAAAGTTCAAGACGCGGGTCTGAACGTCCACGTAACCAACCTTGCTATCAATAGCTTACCAGAGAGTGCAGATATCGTGATTACTCATAAAGACTTAACGGATCGTGCACGTAAGCATGCTCCAAACGCACACCACATTTCATTGACGAACTTCCTAGACAGCGAAATGTACAACCAGCTAGTAACTAAATTGCTAGCCGCTCAAAAACAATCCGCAGCAAACGACGAACAAATGGTAAAAGTATCGGTCATGGCTGCGAACGATGACAGCTTTGAACAACAGCAACCATCGGTATTCCAAATTCAGCGCGAAAACATTCACCTAGGTTTGAAAGCAACCAACAAAGAAGAAGCGATTCGCTTTGCAGGTAACAAGCTGGTTGAACTAGGCTACGCAGAACCAGAGTACGTAGACGCAATGTTTGAACGTGAAGCACTGGTTTCAACCTACTTAGGCGAATCTATCGCAGTACCTCACGGCACCGTTGAAGCGAAAGACCGCGTGAAGAAAACCGGCATTGTAATCTGCCAATACCCATCGGGTATCCAATTTACTGAAGATGACGACGATGTAGCGAAACTGGTTATCGGTATTGCCGCTAAGAACGATGAACACATCCAAGTAATCACCACCATTACGAACGCGCTCGATGAGCCGGAAGCAATTGAGAAGCTAACTAGCACCAACGATGTGGAAGAGATTCTGAACATCCTTGGCGGCCAGCAAGCGGCTTAATCACTCCCTTTAATTTGCTCCTGAGCAAACCGAGGTCAGCTGTCACCCCCTATGCGGTTGGCCTCACCCTAGATTCGTTTTAGTCAACATTTTAGACATTGGTAGGTAAGAATTATGAAAAACGCAGTTCATTTTGGCGCAGGTAACATTGGTCGTGGCTTCATCGGTAAACTATTAGCAGACGCAGAAGTCGAGGTGACGTTCGCAGACGTTGACGCTCCACTCGTCGACCAACTGAGTCACAAGCAAGAATACAAAGTAAAAGTGGTCGGTACTGAGTGCCAAATCGACACAGTAACTCACGTCACCGCGGTTAACTCAGCCAGTGAAGATGTCATCGACCGCATTGTAAAAACCGATTTGGTAACAACAGCAGTGGGCCCTAACGTACTGGACATCATTGCAAAAACCATCGCTACCGGCATTGCTAAACGCTTTACAGCAGGTAACGATAAACCATTGAACATCATCGCATGTGAAAACATGGTTCGTGGCACCACACATCTAAAAGGTGAAGTGTACAAACACTTGGATGAATCATTGCACGCAAAAGCAGACGAGTTGGTTGGCTTTGTCGATTCCGCAGTAGACCGTATCGTGCCACCAGCAGAAGCGGCAAACGATGACCCACTAGAAGTGACGGTAGAAAGCTTTAGCGAATGGATTGTGGATGAGCAGCAATTCAAGGGCGAAATCCCTGACATCGCGGGCATGGAAAGAACCAATAACCTAATGGCATTCGTAGAACGCAAGCTGTTCACTCTCAATACAGGTCACTGCATTACCGCTTACCTAGGTTGCTTGAAAGGCCATCGCACCATTCGTGAAGCGATTGAAGACCCAAGCATTCATGCTGAAGTAAAACAGGCGATGCAAGAGAGTGGTGAGGTGCTGATCAAACGTTACGGCTTCGACCGTGACATGCACAATGCTTACATCGAGAAGATTCTAGGACGCTTTGCCAACCCATACCTAGTGGATGAGGTTGATCGCGTAGGTCGTCAACCAATTCGTAAATTAGGTGCAAACGATAGATTAGTGAAGCCTTTACTCGGTACAATTGAGTATGGCACTGAAAATAAAACACTTTTGAAAGGCATTGCCGCTGCGTTGAAGTACACTAACGACACTGACCCACAAGCCGTAGAGCTACAAAACTCATTAAAAGAAGTGGGCGTGAAGAAGACGCTAGCGACATACACAGGTCTTGCAGAAAACAGTGCTGAAGTGACTCAAATCGAGACACTTTACAACCAACTTTGATTTACCTAGGGGAGCTTGGCTCCCCTTCTATATCCATCTCCATTGAAGAGTTGGAATAGCTAATAATTAGAAATGTATTCAGTATATGGCAGATAACATCAACGAAACCGAGATCATTGAGCGATTAAACAGCGCACCATCGGTACGAGGCTTTTTCATTGCAGCAGTCGACGTTTTTAACGATTCGATCGACGGGTTAGTGCAAAGAATTTTTCGTAAAGATAACTTCGCTGTTCAATCGGTTGTCGGTCCGCTGTTACAAGACTCGGGACCGCTGGGCGATCTGTCTGTTCGTTTGAAGTTATTGTTTGGCTTGGGTGTGCTTCCCGATGATATTTACCACGACATCGAAGACATCATTAAGCTCAAAAACCATCTCAATAGCGACGCTTCTGACTACGAGTTCACGGACCCTAATATTCTAGATCCAATCAAAAAGCTGCATTTGGTGAAGAAGATGGGCATGGTGCAACTGGAAGTCAACGAACCAGATGACGACATCGACCTTGAGTTTTATCAGCTACAACTGCAACGTCAGCAACAAATCATTAAGTCAGGGCTCTCGCTTGCGATTGTCGAGATCTGCAATGAACTCGGCAAAGAGAGCCCATTCTAAGGGTACATTTTATACCCAAGCTACCTTCAAAAGGATTCGAGATTGCTTAGGTATAACAAGATAACAATGTCAGCCGCTCTACACCCAAAAACGTAGGAGCCCTACCCAATGTTAAAAGCTGTACTTTTTGATATGGATGGACTGATTTTCGATACCGAATCCATCTACAAGCAAAGTTGGCAATACGCCGCTACCAAGCAAGGCTTAACCATCACCGATGATTTCTACCAACAGTTTATCGGTGTCCAAGACCCTGAATGTGAAAGAATACTCTCTGAGCATTTTCAAGACGCCATCGATATGCCGCGCTATAAAGCCGTGCGAGATGAACACTTCCATAATCTAAGAAATCAAGGCATTGCGCTCAAACCCGGATTCGACGCACTGTTTTCTGCCATCAAACAACATGGCTTATTAACCGCGATTGTCACCTCTTCTCACCTTCCAGAGGTAAAACACAATTTCGCGGGCAGCGAGTACCTTGCGCAGTTCGATTTGGTGATTACCGCCGAAGATGTGGAGCGCGGTAAACCAAACCCTGATTGCTATCAAATGGCTTATCGCCACTTGGGGGTGGACGCCAAGCAGTGCTTAGTATTGGAAGATTCGAACAACGGCATCAAAGCCGCACTCGCTGCAGAATGCCAAGCTGTAATGATTCCGGATTTACTTCCACCTCTGCCAGAGCTCAAAGACAGAGTCATCATTAAAGCCTCTCTTGAGGAAGTGACTCCCCTTCTGAGTCAGTTTTAGCTGCTGGCAGTATCAAGCAAAACTGGGTTTGGCCATCTTCTGAAGTGACGCTGAGGCTTCCATCGTAGGCGTGAACAATCGATTGAGTGATCGACAAACCCAGCCCGGCTCCCACGCTACCTGAATGTTGGCGAGACTTGTCGACCCGATAAAAACGGTCAAACAGATACGGTAGGTTTTGCTTGGGAATTGCCTCACCAACGTTGCTGACGGTTATCTTCACAAGTTCATCAACCTGCTCAATATCAACCGAAATCGTCGTCTCGTCATACGCATGACGAATCGCGTTGGATAATAAGTTACTGATAGCGCGTTCAAACATGTTTCGGTCCATATACAACATCGCCTCTCCTGAAGCGGTAATGGCCAACGCTGAATCTTCCGCCAGTATTTCGAAATACTCGATCAAATGAGCCACTTGTTCATGAGCCGCGAAGTGCTCGTTGTGTCGATGGATCAGTTTGTTTTCTGCTTTGGCGATATACAGTAAGTCATTGATGGTTTTAGTTATCCGTTCAAGCTCTTCCAAAGTAGAAGCAATCGCTTCTTGATACTCTTCAGAACTGCGGGCAGCACCCAGTATGACTTGGTTTTGAGTAGTGATGTTAGTTAGCGGCGTTTTAAGCTCATGAGCAATATCAGAGGAGAACTCACTCAAACGATGAAAACCGGTTTGTAATCGATCCAACATCGCATTGTGCTTTATCGCTAACTCTCTTAACTCGATCGGCAACGCCTCAGGGTCAATACGAATATCTAACTGTTCAGGGGTAATATGCTGGATGTGTTTGTTTAAGGTAAGAATCGGCCTCAAACCTCGATTTACAATGGTTCGGCTATACAGAGCAGAAGCTAAAAACGCGAAGCCCAACGACCAGAATAGAATCCACCCCAGTTTATTGAGGAACAGTATATGGTGGTTAATGCTGGTGCCTATCACCACAGTGACATCTTTAGCTTTAAAGGCGAAGGCTCGAATATCCAAAGAGTCTTCATGCCATTCAATCGCATTGTTTTGATTCAAAATCTGCGGTGAACTCAAGGTGATAGACAGTTTGTTAGGAATAGAAAGCGTTGAGTTTTTGTAGGTCTGCTCTCCCTCCTCAAACGCCCACATGTAAGCAGAGCTGTTGTCGATAAGCAGATAAGCCGACTCAGGAGAAACCATCATGGTCTTCTCTATCGCATTATATTTGCTGACCATTTCGTTATAGTCTTGAGTAAAGAAATGGCGCTCAATGGTGTAATAGAGAATAAAGGCTAAAGCGAGGTACACCACCAGCGTCGTGCCGACAAACATCAGCACGAGTTTGTTTTGCATAGACAGGTTGGCAGGGCGTTTAAACATCTGGCGCTTCCAGCTTATACCCCATCCCTCTGATGGTATGAATCAGAGGCGTTTCAAATGGCTTGTCGACTTTATTGCGCAGTCGTTTGATGGCGACATCAATCACGTTTGTATCACTATCAAAGTTCATGTCCCACACCAATGACGCAATGGTGGTTCGTGATAACACCTGACCTTCTTTACGCATCAAAAGCTCAAGCAGCGCGTACTCCTTTGCCGTTAAAGTAATACTTTGCCCGCCTCGCGTTGCCACTCGCTTCATCATATCGAGCTTTAAATCGGCAATTTGCAGTGTCTGAGAAGAGGTCTGTACACGAGAGGAAGTATGATGACGAAAGACATTCTGAATACGTGCCAGCAGCTCAGCAAACGCATAAGGTTTTACCACGTAGTCGTTTGCTCCTAACTCAAAGCCACGCACGCGATCTTCTATCTGCTCTTTGGCAGTAAGCATAATAACTGGGGTATGAATGTCGCTACTGCGCAGCGTGTTGAGCACTTGCCAACCATCGAGCTTGGGCAGCATGATGTCGAGAAGAATAAGATCATAAGGTTCACTGGTTGCGTGATACAAACCATCGACACCGTCGCGAACCCAATCAACAACGTAGCCCGATTCCACCAGCCCTTTTTGTAAGTATTCCCCTGCTTTTACTTCATCTTCGACAATCAGTAGTTTCAATTTCAGCCCTCTATCTCAACGGGGTGCGCTCGGCATTCGCGATCACAAAAAGAGTACGACACAAATTGCATCATACTCTTTTCATTCCATATTTTTATCGATTACTGTCGCGCTGCGCGTAGTTCACTTTTACGTTCACAGTACCTTGATATTCCAATTGTCCCTGCTCATTCATGCGCTCTTGTACCGTAACAAAACCACCGTCTTGAAGGTGCGTGCTGTTTCTTGCGACATCGAAAGTCACGATGTTCAACTCTTTATTGAGCTCATGAGACGACATGTCTTTTAAGGAGTTTAGTTCAGCTAACGCTTGTTGATAAGCCGCATCCGAGGTTGCCGTTGGATCAACAGAAATGGTCTTCATTTCTTCACGGCTAATGTATTTTCCACCAGTGAAAGTCGGTTGAGCAAATGCTGATGCGCTAGTGATTGCCATTGTTGTTACAAGGAGAGCGGTTTTCAGTGCTTTCATGTTGATGACCTTTGAGTGTGTTTGTTTTCAATGGCTTCATTATTCAACAACGCACCTGACATCAATCTATCGTGAAGATGACATTTTTGTCATAAACCAAAATAGTGATTGATTACTGATAATCAGCTTACTCAGATCTCGTAAGTCAGACCGAAATGGAACTTATAGTCGTCTTTCTCTGGCACTACGCCTTCAGCATCGGCTTTGGTATCGGAGATATGGTCCCAAATGGCTTTAATGCTGAGTTCAAGATCATCAACCAGATCGATATCAAAACCAAGCTCGTTGGTATGACGAGCACCACCCGCATCATTGCTCGCCCAATTGAGGTTGTAGGTATGATTGAAATCGATGTCGTCTGTCAGTTCATACTCAAAATTGGATTCGAAGGTTAAAGTGTTACTGGTCGCATCGCCTGACTCCCCTTCTTCTACCGTTTTAAAGTCGGTGTACTGGTAACCCGGACCGATAGAGACATCCCATTCTGTCTGCGAATTGGCAATGATGAAATAACCCATCTGCATCGAGGCGTTGACTTGGTAATCAATATTTTGGAACTCATCACTAAGCAGCGAGAGCTTAAGCGGCCTAAAAAATAGACGGTTGCTTAGGTAAATGTCGTAGGAACCATCAAACGAACTGTTATTGGCTGTGGTCTCATCATTCGTCTTGGAGTTTTCGTGTTTGGCTTTCAGTTTAGTCCGCGAACCGACAGTATTCCTTTCCGCTTCTACTTCACCAAGGAGTGAGAACTCATCCGTGTTGCCTTTGCTGATGTCCAACCCTAAAAAGATCTCGGTAGTCCAATGATCAGAATCTTTCTCAGCTCCTCGATAGATCGAAACCACGTCGGAAACAGGGAACGACAATTCTTCTCCATCATTAATCAAATATAATTCATCTTCACGAATCGACAAATAGCCATCGTAGATGTCGCCACTAGAAGTCCGGATGGTAAAGAAACTTGCCGTCTCTAATACCGCAATGTCTTCCAGTTCGATCTCTTGATCGCCAAGATCATCACTATCGAATTCAACCTCTTGATCGAACGAATTGGTTTCTTCCTTGATCGTGCCAGTCAGTTCCCCTTTGATCACTTCGCCAGATTTGAGTTGTAACCAGTCATCGCTTTCATCGATGAATACGGTTTGGCTTTTGCGCTCTTCTGTTTGTGTTTCTTCCTCTGCCATCACTGATTGATGGTAAAGCGAGGACGCGATACATAAAGCCAAGAGTTTGATTTTCATAATGACCTTTTCAGTTCAATTGAAACCGCATCAGTGGGATTACGATAGTGATGCAGACCGCTCAACGTGTCAGAAAGTAAACAAGTGAATGTCAACGTATTGCGCATCATAACCGTGTCTACAGACATAAAAAAAGCGAAGTCATGTGACTTCGCTTTAGGTTCTGGCTACTTACATAGCACAACATAAGCAAGTGTAATCTTAATCACACCTTGTAGTAGTTACTCTACCGTTACCGCCTTCGCTAAGTTACGAGGTTGGTCTACGTCCGTGCCTTTGATCAGTGCAACGTAGTAAGAAAGCAACTGCATTGGAATCGTGTAGTAGATTGCTGCTGTGATTTCGCTTACGTGTGGCATCTTGATAATTTTCATCGTCTCATCGCCTTCAAAGCCAGCGTCTTCATCTGCAAATACGTAAAGCAAACCACCGCGAGCACGCACTTCTTCAACGTTTGATTTCAGTTTCTCTAGAAGATCGTTACTTGGTGCAACAACCACAACTGGCATGTCAGCATCAATTAGCGCTAGAGGGCCGTGTTTCAGTTCACCTGCTGCGTACGCTTCTGCGTGAATGTAAGAGATCTCTTTCAGTTTTAGAGACGCTTCCATCGCGATTGGGTAGAACTCACCACGACCTAGGAACAGTGTGTGGTGTTTATCTGCGAAATCAGGTGCTAGTGCTTCGATTTCTTTTTCGAAAGACAGCGCTGCATTGATTTGCTTTGGAAGGGCATGAAGTGCTTCTACGATCTCCTTTTCTTTCTCTTTGCTGATGCGGTTTTGTTGCTTACCAAGAGCAGTTACCAGCATCAGTAGCGCTGAAAGCTGAGTTGTAAACGCTTTAGTTGATGCCACACCAATTTCCACGCCTGCACGGGTCATAAATGCAAAGTCAGATTCACGAACCAAAGAAGAACCCGCTACGTTACAGATGGTCATTGCCGCCATGTAACCTTTCTCTTTTGCTAGGCGAAGAGCTGCTAGCGTATCAGCGGTTTCACCAGATTGAGAAAGCGTGATCAATAGGCTGTTTGGACGCGTTACAAACTTGCGGTAACGGAATTCAGAAGCGATTTCTACGTCACAGCTTACACCTGCAATGTCTTCGAACCAGTAACGCGCGGTCATACCTGCGTTGTAAGACGTACCACATGCCACGATTTGTACGTGTTCCACTTTGCTTAGGATTTCTGCCGCGTTTACACCAATTGCCTCAGTAACAACAGAATCAGCCGTGATACGACCTTCCATTGTGTTGATCAGCGCAGTTGGTTGCTCGTAAATTTCTTTCTGCATGAAGTGACGGTATTGACCTTTATCACCCGCATCGTGTTCCGCGTTTGATTCTGTGATTTCGCGTTCTACACGCTCACCTGTTGCATCAAATACAGTCACGTCACGACGAGTGATCTCAGCTACGTCACCTTCTTCTAGGTACATGAAACGGCGTGTTACGTTAAGGAGCGCAAGTTGGTCAGAAGCAAGGAAGTTTTCACCCACACCAAAACCAATGACGATTGGACTGCCTGAACGTGCCACTACGATGCGTGAAGGGTCTTTACGATCCAACGCTACCGTGCCGTATGCGCCATCCAATTGTTTTGCTGTCTTCTGTACCGCTTCTAGTAGCGTTTCTGAAGTGCGAAGCTCCCACTCAACCATGTGAGCGATAACTTCAGTATCCGTTTGAGATTCAAATACGTAACCACGAGATTGAAGCAGTTCACGTAGCTCTTCATGGTTTTCGATGATGCCATTGTGTACCACTGCGATGTCACCAGACATGTGTGGGTGTGCGTTCACTTCTGAAGGTTCACCGTGTGTTGCCCAACGAGTGTGCGCAATACCAGTACCACCGATCACTTTCGCTTCGTCTACTGCGTCGGCCAACTCTTGTACCTTACCTAGACGACGAATACGCGTTAAATTTGTCTCACCATCAACAATCGCAACGCCCGCAGAGTCGTAACCGCGGTATTCCAAGCGGCGTAGGCCTTCAACTAAAATTTCTGCAACATCTCGTTGTGCTACTGCACCTACGATTCCACACATGTGTTTATCTCCGTTTGTAGTTTTGTTCTTCCCTGGCCATGATTTCAAATAGAGGCAGCAAGCAAAGGCCTTTATCCAGAGGGAAGTGAAATATGAAACTGATTACATTATAAGATTAGGCGCAAATAACCTTAACGCCATGTTGTTCAATCTGTACTTTGTGTTCTGGTTGTAACTCTGCATCGGTAACCAACACATTAATTTGGTCCCAAGCGAGTTCTAAGTTCGGGATCTTACGTCCCACTTTCTCAGACTCAATCATGACAATGACTTCACGAGACACTTCTGCCATGACTTTACTTAAGCCAATTAACTCATTAAACGTGGTAGTTCCGCGCTCTAAATCGATACCATCAGCACCAATAAATAACTGGTCGAAGTCGTAAGCACGTAATACAGATTCGGCTACTTTGCCTTGGAAGGATTCTGAGTGCGTATCCCAAGTTCCGCCTGTCATTAACAAGGTTGGTTCGCTCTCTAATTCGTTAAGTGCATTGGCGACATGCAACGAGTTGGTCATAACAACCAAGCCTCGTTTATCATTTAATTGCTGAATCAGCGCAGCCGTTGTACTGCCACTGTCGATCACAATTCGGTTATGTTCTCGGATCAGTGATGCCGCTGCTTTTGCCAGACTTAACTTTCGACTCGAAACATTTGGACTCATTTCTTCATGGATAACTTCCGTTGGAATCGCAATGGCGCCACCGTAACGGCGCAAAAGTTGTCCGTTTTTCTCTAAAGAAGCTAAGTCCTTTCTAATCGTGACCTCTGAGGTTTCAAATTTTTGTGCCAGCTCATCAACGCTGACTTCCCCAAGCTCATTTACTAGGTTAGAAATGGCGTGTCTTCTTAATTGAGTGTTTCGTTTCGACATTTAAGTTTTGATTTTAAGTTTCGACTTGAAACTTATTATAGTCAAATCGAAACTTTTAAGTCCATTTATTTCGATCCAAAAAATTAATATTTCTCGTTAAAACCTTGTCCTAAGACAATTCTTAAACAGTGATATTGGATTCATTCGGTGGTAGAATTCGCCACCGAAAAGAAAAAAAATTACAGAATTGACGGTTATTTTTTTGCAACTTTCTGCATATAAAGTGGGATTAGTCACAAAAAGGTAACCAAAATCGCCGATCTTTTAGTCATAAAATGACTAAACTTGGTGAAAGACTTTCAGAATCTGAAGTTCTAATAATGAGGCGGAAAATCGGTGAATGGCAGGCACTAAATGCCATCAAAAGCGCCTAACTTCAGACTAAATAACCGACTTTCAAATTGTAACTATACTTACCGGAGAGTATCTTCCATGAAAAAGACCAAAATCGTATGTACGATTGGCCCTAAAACTGAATCTGTAGAGAAGCTAACTGAACTAGTAAACGCAGGCATGAACGTTATGCGTCTTAACTTCTCTCACGGTGATTTCGCAGAGCACGGCACTCGTATTGCGAACTTCCGCGAAGTAATGGACAAAGTAGGTAAGCAACTTGCTATCCTTCTTGATACTAAAGGCCCAGAGATCCGCACTATCAAGCTAGAAGGCGGTAACGACGTAGATCTAGTAGCTGGTCAAGAATTCACTTTCACAACTGATACTTCAGTTGTTGGTAACAAAGAGACTGTAGCGGTAACTTACGCTGGTTTCGCAGCAGACCTAAACGCTGGTAACACAATCCTAGTAGATGACGGCCTAATTGAAATGGAAGTTATCTCTACGACTGAAACAGAAGTTAAGTGTAAAGTTCTTAACAACGGCGCACTAGGCGAAAACAAAGGTGTTAACCTTCCTGGCGTTTCTGTTCAACTTCCAGCTCTTTCTGAGAAAGACAAAGCTGACCTTAAATTTGGTTGTGAGCAAGGCGTTGATTTCGTAGCTGCTTCTTTCATCCGTAAAGCATCTGACGTTAAAGAAATCCGTGAGATCCTAGACGCAAACGGCGGCAACGATATCCACATCATCTCTAAGATCGAGAACCAAGAAGGTGTAGATAACTTCGACGAAATCCTAGAGCTTTCTGACGGTATCATGGTTGCTCGTGGTGACCTAGGTGTTGAAATCCCAGCTGAAGAAGTAATCTTCGCTCAGAAAATGATGATCGAGAAGTGTAACCGTGCACGTAAGATGGTTATCACTGCAACTCAAATGCTTGATTCTATGATCAACAACCCACGTCCAACTCGTGCAGAAGCGGGTGACGTTGCGAACGCAATCATGGACGGTACTGACGCAGTAATGCTTTCTGGTGAAACTGCTAAAGGTAAGTACCCAGTTGAAGCTGTTACTATCATGGCTCAAATCGCGAACCGTACTGATTCTGCTCTTAAAGCTGAACTAGGTTCTCGTCTAGACAGCCCACGTCTTCGCATTACTGAAGCAGTATGTAAAGGCGCAGTAGACACAGCAGAAAAACTAGCAGCTCCTCTAATCATCGTTGCAACTGAAGGCGGTAAATCTGCACGTTCAGTACGTAAATACTTCCCAACTGCAAACATCATTGCACTGACAACTAACCAAAAGACAGCTGCTCAGCTTGTTCTTACTAAAGGTGTTCGTCCAGTTCTTGTTGAGTCTATCGACAGCACAGATGCTTTCTACAAAATGGGTAAAGAATACGCTCTTGAAGCTGAATTCGGCAGCAAAGGCGACATCGTTGTTATGGTTTCTGGTGCTCTAGTAGCTTCAGGCACAACGAACACAGCTTCTGTACACGTTCTATAAGACTGAAGAATTCAATCATCAGTTAAATAAAAAAGAGGGCTTCGGCCCTCTTTTTTTATATATTTAATCTTGCCCTCATAATCAGTACGCTGTATTATCAATCACAACCGAACTACGTACTGTTTAGTTGTCGTTACGATAATAAAAATTTCATGAGGTTGCTTGTGTCCAGTCCTACCCTTACCGATAAAGTTGCAAAAATGATCTGTCAGGACATCCTGACTGGTGAACTCAAACCAAGTCAAAAGCTTGTAGTTGCTGATCTGAAAGTGAAGTACAACGTAGGTGCATCACCTATTCGCGAAGCACTTGTACAACTGTCTTGGAGCAAGTATGTAAAGCTTGAACCGCAAAAAGGCTGTTGGGTTGCCCCAGTCTGTAAAAAGGAGCTGAATGACCTTTACGAAAGCCTTCGTGTTGTTTCTTCTGTTCTGCTTAAGAAGGCGATTTTAGCGGGTGATGAGAGCTGGGAACTGGATGTATTGACCTCATACCACAAATTGTCTCGCCTGAACTTCGATGAAACTTTCTGCTGGAAAGAGTGGGAAGAACGCCACCATCAATTCCATATTTCTCTATTGGAAGGAGCAGACTCTAAGAACATGTTTGACTTCTTCAGTGACCTGATCAATCAGATCAAGCGTTACCGTTACTTCGCAATGCAAACATTAAGCTCAGAAAAGGATGTACTGTTCAACATTGATGAGCATGAGATGATCATGAAGTTGGTACTGGCGAAGAACAGCGAAGAAGCTATGGACTTACTTGATAAGCACTTGCTAAGCTCAATGGAGCGTATTGAATTGGCGATTGAAACCGCTTAAATCGCACAAAGTCTAGCCATAAAAAAATCGGGAAGTACCCGATTTTTTTGTATTCGCCTTCAAAGCGACGTAGGTTACGCTATGTCATCAAAGCTGTGGCAAATCGAGACTCGATTACGCCCTGCACTTTTCGATTCATACAACGCAATATCAGCACACTTATAAGTGCGAGTGCGATCCGCGGTTAAATCACTGTAGCCGACACTCACCGTCACCGACTGTTCTGAATTCTGTTCTACCGCAACTCGCAATCGGTTCAATACCACTTCCGCCTCTTGTGTCGAAGTATGAGGCATGATCACCGCAAACTCTTCACCACCAACACGGGCGACAAAATCGGTATTTCTAACGCCTTCTTGTAACGTCTCCGCGACACTAAGAATCACTTTGTCACCCTCATCATGACCGAGTTCATCATTGATGCGCTTAAAGTGGTCGATATCAAACAACGCCAAACAAGTTGTGGGGGTATCAGGATAACGCTCAAACATATTGGCATGCTGCGTCAATTGTTCTTCAAACTTCCTACGGTTCCAAAGACTGGTTAAACCGTCTTTTTCACTCAAGTTACGTAATTTTTCTTCCAACAATTTTCGTTCAGAAATATCCACCAACGACGTAATGTAGTAACTGACTTTTCCTGATTTGGCCATGATAGCTTGGATACGCATGATGGCAGTAAATACATGGTTGAGCTTCGTTCGACAACGAACTTCCCCCTCCCAAACATGTTCCACACCCAACTTACTCCAAATCGAAAGGATGTTTTCAATGTCTTCCGGCAAGAAAATCAGATTATGAGCGTTCCAACCTCGCAATCGATTTGATGAGTAGCCCATCATGTTCTCAAACTCTTGGTTCACCATCATGATGCGATGTGAGGTGTCTGAAATCATCACAGCGGTCATGCCATCCAACGCGGCACGTGCCAACTTGGATTCGATACTATGCCGGCGGTAATGGAGTGCCAACGTGGTAATCGGCAAAGCGAACACCAGCATCAAACTGAGGACAAATAAGGCTTCTTGGGCTAAGTCATCAATATCTCTTTCTGCTCGTTCAAGCAGTTGTTCTTGAGAAAGATCGATGATCAGATGCAATGGCTCACCAGGGACAAACTCAATGGTGTTGAACGCAATGAGGTGTTTACCGTCATACCCAAAACCCATTTTTTCTGAGCCCATATTTTGCCAAATGTCTGGGTGCATTAGGCCAAAATTAAAGCGTTCACGATCTGGAATGATGTCGCCATACAATTTATCACTGTGTAAGCTCGCGACATAAAAACCGGGCTGGTTAATCAGTTCGATGTTGAAATCTCGAACCGGTGAATAGTTCAATCGGGAGGAGAGGTATTGAACGTCGATATTTAATACCAAGTACCCTTCTCGTACCCCATTCATCGCGACAGGCATCATGATTCGAACTGATGGTCGATATGGATGAATCAAGTCACCATTTTCTTTTTCTAATTCAATACCCCAAGACCCAATTTGATCGTCTTTAAGGTTTTGCGCATAAAGAAAATATTCTCGTTCGGACTTGTCTTGAAGCTTACGAGCAGGAGCCGCAATACGAGTTTTGAAGTCGTAATTAATACGAACATTCTCTCGACCAGCAAGGTTTAAAAAGCGGATCTGCGTGTACCACTTTTGGTTCACCGCAACTGAACTCCACACCTCTTCTAGAATCGCTAAATTTTTGGGATTAGGGTGTCGTAAATAGTCATAAAGACTTTGACTGTGACCGAGCAGGTCGCTAATGGAGGATATTTGGTCCTGAACGTTATTGTATTCACGTTCAGAATAGGCCAATTGGTGAAGTGCTTCCTTGGCCGTATTTTCTACATTATTAGCCAACAAGCTTTGATATTTTTGATAATAATAGGTAGAGATTAACGCGCTAAAAAATAGCGTTGTCGCCAACAAAGAGCCGACTAACCTTCTGACTTTCACGCGTATTACTACCCATTTTGTTTACGAAACCATCAATTATATCATCAGTTGTTATTTTCTAAACAAAAAGCCATCGATTTCACGATGGCTTATCACAAATACCCAATGACTTGGATAGAAGGTTTCAGTTATTACGGCTTAAGACAGCGCTCTCCGCGAGCAACCCCAACCACACCACTTCGTGCTACCTCTACCACTTCAGTCACTTCTGAAATAGCTTGAATGAACGCATCCAACTTCTCACTGGTTCCCGCCAACTGAACGGTGTATTGAGAAGCGGTCACATCAACAATCTGCCCACGGAAGATGTCAGCCGTGCGTTTCACTTCTGCTCTCGCAAAGCCGCTCGCTTTCACTTTCACCATCATCAGCTCACGCTCAATGTGTTCAAACTCTGTCACCTCTTGAACTTTAAGCACATCAATAAGCTTATGCAGTTGTTTCTGAATCTGCTCTAATTGCATCTCATCAGAGTTGGTCGTGATGTTCAAACGCGACAAGGTTTCATCATCGGTTGGAGATACGTTCAACGATTCAATGTTGTAACCACGCTGAGAAAACAGACCGACAACGCGAGACAATGCACCAGGTTGGTTTTCCATTAACAAAGAAATAATGTGTCTCATATTACGTTCTCTCCGTTTTGCTTAGCCACATTTTGTCCATACCCTCGCCTTTAATCTGCATTGGGTATACGTGCTCGGTTTCATCTACGTTGATGTCGACAAACACCAAACGATCTTTCATATCCAACGCTTTTTGTAGACCCGCTTCGAGCTGATCTGGCGTTTCAATACGGATACCGACGTGGCCATAAGCTTCTGCAATTGCAGCAAAATCAGGAACAGAACTCATGTACGAGTTAGAGTGACGACCTTGGTAAATAATGTCTTGCCATTGTTTTACCATGCCTAAGAATCGGTTATTTAGGTTGATGATCTTCACTGGAATGTCGTATTGCATTGCCGTCGACAATTCTTGAATGTTCATCTGGATACTGCCATCACCAGTGACAACCACCACTTCTTCTTCTGGCATCGCGAATTTCACACCCATACCAGCAGGCAAGCCGAAGCCCATAGTGCCAAGGCCGCCAGAGTTTATCCAACGACGCGGCTTATTAAATGGGTAGTACAACGCGGCAAACATTTGGTGCTGACCTACATCCGATGCCACGTAAGCATCACCATTGGTGAGCTTGTGCAGCGTTTCAATCACTTGTTGCGGTTTAATGCGTTCCGGAGAGGTCTCATATGCTAGGCAATCACGCTCACGCCATACTTGGATGTCTTCCCACCACTTAGCGATGGCTTGCGTATCATTACTGCTGTTTTGCTCATTCAGCAAGCCAACCATGGTCGCGAGCACCTTATCGGCAGAACCTACGATAGGCAGATCCACTTTGACGTTTTTCGAAATCGAAGACGGGTCAATATCGATGTGCATGATCTTCGCGTTAGGACAGTACTTTTCTAAGTTATTCGTCGTACGATCATCGAAGCGCACACCAATACCAAAGATTAAGTCGGCTTCATGCATCGCCATATTGGCTTCATAAGTACCGTGCATACCTAACATTCCCAACGAGTTCTTATGCGTCCCTGGGAAGGCACCTAAACCCATCAGGGTGCTAACAACGGGCAGATTCAATTCATCGGATAAGGTTTGAATGTGCTCATGCGCACCGGAAATCACCGCACCGCCACCAATATAAAGAACCGGTTTCTTCGCCTCTACTAGAGCTTTAAGCGCTTTTTTGATCTGGCCCTTATGGCCTGAGGTCGTTGGTTTGTACGAACGCATCGAGATGTTTTCAGGATACTCGTAAGGAAGCTTGATTTGCGGATTCAAAATATCCTTCGGCAAATCAATCACAACCGGACCAGGTCGGCCAGTTGTCGAGATATAAAACGCTTTTTTGATCGTCTCAGGAATGTCTTCTGCCTTTTTTACCAAGAAGCTGTGTTTTACGACAGGGCGAGATACACCCACAATGTCACACTCTTGGAAGGCGTCGTTACCGATAAGATTATTCGGCACGTTACCTGAAATAACGATCATTGGGATCGAGTCCATGTACGCTGTAGCAATACCCGTGATGGTATTGGTTGCACCAGGACCCGAACATACTAGCACTACGCCCGGCTTACCGGTTGCGCGAGCATAACCATCGGCCATGTGAGTCGCAGCTTGCTCGTGTCGTACTAATACGTGTTTAATTTGGTCGGTTTTTGCGTGCAGTGCATCGTAGATATCCAGAACGGATCCACCAGGGTAACCAAAGATTTGCTCTACGCTCTCTTCGATCAGAGATTGCACTACCATCTCTGCGCCTGACAACATTGCTGTCATAATTGCTCTCCTTACCAGTTTTCCTCTCCGTAAGGCCAACGGATTGGGCTGGTTTTACATAGTCTAGGTCTTATTCGTAGCCTAATAGAAATACTTCCACTTTTTCAGCTATGTCCTGCGTTTGTCATAACAAAACGCAAGGTAACACAACAAATGTAACGTTTTATTATCAACGGGTCTAATGAGAGTTGAGTCAAAATTTAAACAAGATGCTATAAATCAGAACAAAACTAGGATTAGGCACTAACCAATAAGCACAAATTGGAATCAAGACCATGCTCAAGGCGGAAATAAAGTGAATAATTTCACTAAAAATCACCAAAAAGAACAATTTCTCCTTCAAGAAGGGGATTAATAAGTGTGAAATACGGGCACAAAAAAATCCCCAACGGCATAATCAAGCCAGCTGGGGATTTTTTCATCAATCTGAAATCTAAGTCAGCTTAAGTTACTTTTTATCTGACTTTTCGTTGTACATTTCTTCAATTTCATCTTGGTATTTATCGTTAATCACTTTACGACGCAATTTCTGAGTCGGTGTTAATTCACCTTCATCCATCGAGAAAGCTTTTGGTAACAGTTTGAATTTCTTAACTTGCTCAAACTTCGCTAGCTCTTTTTGTAGGTCGTTTACGCGCTTCTCTAACATTTCTACCACTTGGTGGTGTTTGATCAACTCAACGCGGTCGTGATATTTGATGTTCAGTTCTTTTGCGTACTCTTCTAGCGAGTCGTAACACGGTACGATCAGCGCAGATACAAACTTACGTGTATCGGCAATCACAGCAATCTGCTCAATAAAGTGGTCTTTACCGATCGCACCTTCAACAACCTGAGGCGCAATGTACTTACCATTTGAGGTCTTCATCAGCTCTTTAATACGGTCAGTAATGAACAAGTTGCCATTTTCATCAATGTAACCTGCATCGCCCGTTTTCAAGAAACCATGTTCGTCGAAAGTCTTCTCGGTTTCTTCTGGCATTTTGTAGTAACCACGCATCACCATTGGACCACGCACTAAGATCTCGTTGTTTTCACCGATCTTAACTTGTGCGCCAGGCATTGCCATACCGATAGAGTCAGGACTAAAGCATTGGTCATCCCAACAAGAAACTGTTGCTGTTGTTTCTGTCATGCCGTAGCCAAGCTTTACGTTGATACCGATTGCGTGAAAGAAGCGACCAATCGTCTCATCCAACTTCGCACCGCCACATGGCATGAAGTTGATGCGGCCACCCAGCAATGCGCGTAGCTTACTCAGAACCAGTTTATCCGCCAGAGCGTATGACTTACGCAGCATCAACGATGGCTTGCGATTTTCTTGATGACATGCCGCCATCTTCGCGCCCATGTTAACTGCCCACGTGAACATCACTTTACGGTGGATTGGAGCACGGGATACTTTCTCATGGATAGCAGAGAAAATTTTCTCATAGAAACGAGGTACCGCACTCATAACGGTAGGGCGCAGTTCGCTTAGTGCATCACGCACTTGCATGGTGTCTTGTAGGTAGCAGTTAGTCGCGCCTTTGTAGAGCACATAGAACGTCCAAGCTCGCTCAAATACATGTGATAGCGGAAGGAAACACAAAGACACATCATCTTCCGTCAAACTTAAACGTTCATCGTGGCCTTCAAGCTGAGCTGAAATGTTAGCGTAATCCAACATTACGCCTTTTGGCTGTCCCGTGGTACCAGAGGTATAAATCAATGTAAGAAGATCTTCTTCTTGCGCCTGCTCTAAACGAGAAGTTAATTCGCTCTGATGACTATCGTCACCTTTAGCGATGAAATCATCCCACGTCATTGCAAACGTGTGTTCGCCAAGTTCAATGTCATTCGACATCGCAACAATCAGTTCTAGCTGCTGACATTCGCCAAAGATGCTGACGGCTGCGTCAAATTGAGGCTGCTCACCGACAAACAGTACTTTTACGTCTGCATTGTCGATGATGTAAGCAGACTGCGCAGCTGTGTTGGTTGGGTAGATAGGTACGGTTACGCCACGCAATTGCAGCGCTGCAAAATCAGCGATGGTCCATTGCGGCATATTGTTCGAGAAGATACCGATCTTATCTTGAACGCCCAATCCTTGAGCCAAAAGTGCAAGTGACAAAGCATCTACTTGCTGCCCAAACTGCTCCCAAGTAATACCCTGCCATGCATCACCCACTTTATGTTTGAGTGCAACACGAGTACCACCTTTCGCAATTTGTTCACGAATACGTTTAACGATATGAAAATCTAACTTGGCCATTCTCTACATTACCTTTTGGCTTACAGGCGTAAGCTATTTGAGCGCACAAGTGTAACCTCGACGCCTAAAAACGCAACTGACCATTATCAAACTTATCATTATTAAGAGAGCACTATCACTAATGAGAGCATAGCAGGTCTTTAACTGTTGAAGGTTTAATCAACTTAAGTCGCTGTTTCGGTTATTAATTAGCAGAAATAAAAAGACCCCGAGAGACAGAGTACTCTCGGGGCCAAGGAATTGTAAAAATTGATGATTACAAATCCAGTCTGACCAGTTAGTCAGACGATAAATTAAGCTTGTTTAAGCGCAACCACTTCACCACAAGTGATCATTAGCTGGTCGCGTAGCCAGATGTGGCCTTTATCTTTCTCGCTTGATTCATGCCAGCTTAGGTAACCGCTGATTTCTTTGTTTTCAAACGGGAAATCTAGGATTTGTAGTTGATCGCTGTTTACTGCGTTTTCAGCCATCCAACGTGGTGCAATCGTAACAAGTTCAGATTGGCTTACTACGTATAGCAGGTTGCTTAGGCTTGAACCTTCGTACGCAGCTTGGCAGTCAAGCTCACGGTACGCTTGCTCAGAGAAACTACGTTGACCATGTACACGTGAAAGTTTAGCGTGTTTTTCGTTGATCAGTTGCTCAGCGGATACGCCACCTTGAATACGAGGGTGCGTCTTAGATGCAATCACAACTAACTCATCTTTGAAGATTTCAGTGCTTGAGAAACCTTGGTCATCGAAACGTGCGTAGTCGATTACGAAGTCGATTTCTTGGTAGCGCATGCGTTCAGATAGAAGACGATCAAATTCCGCATCTAGGTGAAGCTGTACGCTTGGCGCTTGCTCGTTGACGTTCGCCATAATGCGAGGTGCAAAACGCATGTCACATGGGCTACAAATCGCTAGCTTAAATAGACGAGTTGAAGACTCTGGCTGGAATACTGAGCTTGGTAGTTCATTACGGATAAGTTGCAGTGCTTGGCGGATTGGACCAAACAGTTGACGAGCACGTTGAGTCGGCTGAATACCGCGACCCTGACGCATAAATAGCTCATCGTTGAACATCACTTTTAGACGTGCAACCGCATTACTTACTGCTGGTTGTGACATGCCTAGGTTGTGCGCTGCACGAGTAATGTTTTGCTCTTGCATCACAGCATCAAATACGGTCAATAGGTTTAAATCTACACCACGCAATGTGCTTTCCATACGGTAGCTAGCAATTGCGCTCATCGCGTCTTTTTTATCTAACATTGAGTGCGCCTCTTTGTAATCGTCAATTTGGTTCAATGAATTCTTAACGAATAGAATCTCTGTGCGCACAAACAACCGTGGCTGGATTCAGATCATTTTCAGGAATAGAACACCGAATTTGTATTATATTTATCGTCCGGATATTTCCGGCTTGAACTGTACTATCAACTAATCAATCAAGGTTTCGCAACTAGATTGATATTTAATCATTAAATTTTAGCCAATTAGGTATTTAACCTTTAATTATCATAACCTTAAGAAAAACATAAAAAAGTATAAAACGACTAAATCAGAGATTTCTGACAACCTATTTAGCACGTTAATGACATTCTACAAGGCTCACACAACTCATTTGCCCAGCTTATTCTTTGCGGTTCACTTCAAAAACCAGCATCAATACTTTGGTTCACAAAGTGCACAAATCAGTTAAAGAGGCAGCAAAATCACAGTGAATAGAAATGATATTGAGGGCATAAAAATTCAGCAGCTTCGCAAGGAAACTGCTGTTATTGAAAAGACAAATGAATGGGTTATATATTGGAGACGTAGCTAGGAAAATCAACTTGCTCCCACAGCTCTTCAGAGAGCTTCTCTGGAGTGTCCCACGTACCTTGCAAGACCCATGATGCGATGGCTTTCGCTACGTCTGGGTATTTGACGCTTTCAGCTTGCTGCTCTTTCAACCACTGACGAACAATTGAAATATCCAGACTCTCCATCGATGTGGCTAGACCAAGATCTTCTAACGTTGCAACATTGCTCTGCTGTTCAAATTGTCCAGCGAGTGGCTTGAGCAAAAGTTTTTTGCCCAATGACAACGCCTCCGATGGCAATTCAAACCCACCATTGGCAATCACACCACTGCAACGTTGAAGGTGATGCTGGAAGTTGGTGTGGCACAGCGGTCTCAGCTCGATATTCTCAATCCGCTCACACTCAATCACGTTAGGGTGATAGCAAACAAACGTCTGTTGGTTAAAATGAAACAGCAAATCACTGATGTCTTCTATCGATTCGAATGGCAAATACACTAAAACAAAGTCGTCGTTATCCATGGTGTTTTCTAACGTATGCACAATCGGAGGTAATATCGGTTGGTCGAAATGATACCAATGCAACCCTAAATGATGCTGCGAAGGAGCGAAATGCTCAATGACAGACTTATCGAACCAACTCGCGCCTTTCAGTGGGACTGGATAACGAAACGCATTTTGGTGACTGATGCCAATGCATGGTTTGTTTTGCTTACGAGCCGCCCAAGCTGAAACGGGCTCAAAATCATTGATAACCAAGTCATAGCGAGACAAATCCAGTTGCTGAACTTCTTTGAAAAACTGAATCAGATTGTTGCTCAATGCCGTTTTGGCGTAATTTACCGAGCCTTTCTCTGTGATAAAAGTAAAACCTCGACACGTCTGATAATCACCGAACGCTTCCATCGAGAAATATTTCTCTGGCTCACGACCTGAAAATAGAAAATCAACCTGAACTTCATGCGCTTTAAATGCCTCACTCATCGCTCTCGCTCGAGCAATGTGACCATTTCCCGTTCCTTGAACACCGTACAGGATTTTCATTCATTAGCCTCCTACTATGGCCAAAGCAATAGAACCACAAAGGCCGCCTAACAAAGCGCCAATGATGATGTCAGTGAAAAAATGCACCCCGAGCAAAACGCGCGACGTGCCAATTAAGCTCGCCCACACAAAGGCGAAAGTTCCAAGCTCTGGGTAAAAATGATTGATGATGGTCGCCATCACAAAACCAGCAGCCGTGTGTCCAGAAGGTAAGCTGTAGCGATCTGAAGGGGTAATAAAAGCAGGAAGCATTGCGCTCAGTTCTTCGGGCCGACGTCGTTTAAAGCTGTTCTTTAACGTCCAATAAATCGGGAGCTCGATAGCAAATGCAATCAGACCAGCGAGTAAAAACCACTGCCCTTGCTGTTGATCTAAAAACCAGGCTAATAAGCCAAGCACAACATAAAGGTGCCCATCTCCGCTGTGTGAGACCCCTTTACTGATGTTGGCGACCTGTTGATTAAAACGGTGCTGTAAGCACACACTAGAAAACGCCAAATCGAACTTAGCGATAGTGGCGATTGGCTGTGAAATTGTCTCTAAAGCTCGCATGTTACTTCCCTTTACTTTGACAATACCTTTGTATGAAAAGTAGGTGCTGAAAGTGACAGCTACATGACGAGAATTTGGACAATTGATGACAAATGATGTTTCAGAGAGAGAGGGGAAAAGCCTGAAGAGGCATAGGCTTCAGTGACACAATATTGGTATCACTGAAGATTCAAAATGGTAGGCGTTGCGAATTACGATCGATCCGAGCTCTCAGCTGGCGCATCGATATACCAGATTTTTCTCTGCTTGCGACAGGCTCGAAGCGAGCCTGTGGTGATATTGCCATTTTTGGTCAGTTCGTAACTGAGATCACGACAGGTGTAACTACCGAACAACTCGTTATCTTTTGGCTTATCTACCGATGAAGTTTCTTCACTTAACAGAGGGTTAGGTTTGATAGAAAGAATATCGCGATTCACGACATTGCTGCGAGCATAGTCTTTATGGACATAACCTCTGATCAGGCCTTTTTGTTCAACCAACAACCAAGGTTCTCCTTCCACTTTGGCAATCGCGTTAAACACTTCACCTTTTGTTAGCTCCCCCAACTTCTCTCCATCTAAGCTAGGATTAGATCGCAAGTTAAGTGTGGTTTTCGAACGATAAGAGACATCCATAAACTCTAACGTTTTTGATGTGTCCACACCCTCAACGACGGGACGGCTGACTTCAGCCTCTTTCCATTGATTTGGCTGAACACGAATCTTCCACCATGTGTAAGTGTCCGGGTCTTTACCTTTAAACTTATCGCGATTATCTGATTCCAATGCCACCAGCATTTGATTTAAAAAGGACTCGCGTCCATCTTCACTTAAATACTGATCTATTTGATGGTTAATCACCATGACACTTTGGGCATGATCATTTCTCATCACAGAAGAAGCCGTTGCTTCAGCCGATCCAAACTGAAGCAGCTGACAGCCAGACAGAGAAAGTACCGCTATCGCCAGTGTCGAACGTCCGAGTTGTTTCGCGAAATCCATCAATCCTCAACCTATTTGCTTGTAAAATCCATCCATGCAACCGCTCTACTATAAAACGCTCTAATGGAATTAGGCTAATCAATTAACCCCTTTGTGTGATAGCTCGCAAAGCGTGCGGTATAAAACTTCTCTCTCTATTACTCTTCTCATGATTAAGACTTGCTCGAATACAATTTTCCACGCACTAATTAAGTGTGCAAAAAAAGCGGCTACCAAAGTAACCGCTTTTCGACTCGTTAATGGTTGGTTGAAGTTCGATTCCAAACCTCCGTAGACCAAGTATTGTTGCTTCTCTCTCTTTGGACAATACCTTTGCTATCATAACTATCGATTTGTCGCTGCCATACTGAGTGGAAGGATAGTGGATAAAGAACCAAAGCACTACTGATCGCCAATGCAACTCGGGATTTATAAAACATAACTCACCATCCTTGATTAATTTGCCCTCCATTTTAAATATCTCTCCGCCAGTCGTAATGCATTCACCTAACTAATAACAAGAACTCGATCGAAAAGAACTAAGAAATATTACGTAACTAAAACTCAGTAAAACAACCTGTTACACTTAGTATCAAAGCGCAATAAACACCTGCATTTAAAGCTGTTATGAGACTGAAAAGTCGCACCCTCTGAGCAAAATAAAAACGATTCACGCTGCGAATAGCCGCCAACGCTTGAATCCTCCTAAAAGCCATTAA
Source organism: Vibrio jasicida 090810c (assembly GCF_002887615.1). Taxonomy (NCBI): domain Bacteria; kingdom Pseudomonadati; phylum Pseudomonadota; class Gammaproteobacteria; order Vibrionales; family Vibrionaceae; genus Vibrio; species Vibrio jasicida. The sequence goes on from NZ_CP025792.1 coordinate 1,885,202, forward strand.
CTGAAATCCACTCATCCGATATGAATAAAAAATCGACTTTAGGGTTGACGTGTTCCATTGAGTGCGGTACTAATTTGTTAACTTAATTTTGTGGAATGCTTAACAACTATGTCAGCACGTTTTTCTATCCTGCTTAGCCTCCTCCTGATCGTGACCAATTCGCGCGGGTAGGCTGTGGAAGAAAAATAACCACACCAATTTCTGAGAAACCCGCATGCAAATGCGGGTTTTTTTATATCTAAATACCGGAAGTAAACGATTAAATTGCACGAAAAGTGCAGAAATCATGAAGGAAGCAAACATGAACGATCAGGTCATTATATTCGACACCACATTGCGTGATGGCGAACAAGCGTTGTCAGCAAGCTTGACGGTTAAAGAAAAACTGCAGATTGCCTATGCGCTGGAAAGGCTAGGCGTTGATGTTATCGAAGCGGGCTTTCCTGTTTCTTCTCCAGGTGATTTCGAATCCGTACAAACCATTGCAAAACACATCAAAAACAGCCGAGTTTGTGCCCTTTCGCGTGCCGTTGCGAAAGACATCGATGCTGCCGCTGAAGCGCTAAAAGTCGCGGACGCATTTCGAATCCACACTTTCATCTCAACTTCGACTGTTCACGTTCAAGACAAACTACGCCGTAGCTACGACGATGTCGTTGAAATGGGCGTGAAGGCCGTAAGACACGCACGTAACTACACGGACGACGTTGAGTTTTCTTGTGAAGATGCAGGTCGCACACCAATCGACAACCTATGTCGTATGGTTGAAGCGGCCATTGATGCTGGCGCAAGCACCATCAATATTCCAGACACCGTTGGCTACACCGTACCAAGCGAGTTTGGTGGCATCATTGAGACCCTATTCAACCGTGTACCAAACATCGACAAAGCGATTATCTCTGTTCACTGTCACGATGATTTGGGTATGTCTGTAGCGAACTCTATCGCAGCGGTTCAAGCGGGTGCTCGTCAGGTAGAAGGGACTATCAACGGTATCGGTGAGCGTGCAGGTAACTGTTCTTTAGAAGAAATCGCGATGATCCTAAAAACCCGCCAAGAGTTCATGGGCGTGCATACGGGTCTAAAACACGACGAAATCCATCGTACCAGCAAGTTGGTGAGTCAGCTATGTAACATGCCAATCCAGAGCAACAAAGCAATCGTTGGTGCTAACGCGTTCAGCCACTCTTCAGGTATTCACCAAGATGGCATGCTAAAGAACAAGAACACTTACGAGATCATGACGCCTGAGTCGATTGGCCTTAAGAACCAAGCATTGAACCTAACCAGTCGCAGTGGCCGCGCTGCGGTTAAGAGTCACATGGACGCAATGGGCTACAAAGAAGAAGAGTACAACCTAGATGCGTTGTACGAAGACTTCTTGAAACTTGCTGATCGCAAAGGTCAGGTGTTCGACTACGATCTAGAAGCACTAATGCACTTCTCGAACTTGCGCGAAGAAGACGACTTCTACAAGTTGAACTATCTAAGCGTTCAATCTGGCAGCGTAATGGCGACCACCAGCGTCAAAATGCAATGTGGCGATGAAGAAATGTGTGAAGCTGCGGTCGGCAATGGCCCTGTTGATGCGCTATACCAATGTATCTACCGCGTGACAGGTTACGAAATCGTCCTAGACAAGTTTGACCTAACCGCAAAAGGCGAAGGTGAAGACGGTCTTGGTCAAGCAGACATCATCGCTAACTACAAAGGCCGCAAGTACCACGGTACAGGCGTTTCTACCGATATCGTAGAAGCATCAGGCCAAGCGCTATTACACGTCATCAACAGCATTCATCGTGCCGATAAGATTGAAGAGATGAAGCAAAAGAGAATTGCGACGGTTTAATGATTAATTCATTGGAGCTTGAGCCTCACAACTCAGGCTCCAACAAAATTCGTTTTAGACAAGCTCAAAAATTTAGAAAACTTAAAGGATTACCATGACAGACAAATCATACAAAATCGCCGTTTTACCAGGCGACGGCATCGGCCCAGAAGTAATGGCGCAAGCACACAAGGTGCTAGATGCAATCGAGAAGAAACACGGCATTGCGTTTGAGCGTGACGAGCATGATGTGGGCGGAATTGCGATTGATAATCACGGTTGCCCACTTCCAGAAAGCACCGTGAAAGCGTGTGAAGAGTCTGATGCAGTCCTATTCGGCTCAGTTGGCGGCCCTAAGTGGGAACACTTACCACCAAACGACCAACCTGAACGCGGTGCCCTACTGCCACTACGTAAACACTTCCAATTATTCTGTAACCTACGCCCAGCGCAAATCCACTCAGGTCTTGAAGCTTTCTCACCACTACGTGCGGACATTTCCGGTCGTGGTTTTGATATCGTTGTTGTTCGTGAACTGACGGGCGGCATCTACTTCGGCCAACCAAAAGGTCGTGAAGGTGAAGGTCCCACAGAGAAAGCGTTCGACACTGAGGTGTACCACCGTTACGAAATCGAACGTATTGCAAAAATCGCTTTTGAGTCTGCTCGTCTACGTCGCAAGAAAGTGTGCTCTATCGACAAAGCGAACGTTCTACAAAGTTCTATCTTATGGCGTGAAGTGGTCGAAGAAATCGCAAAAGACTACCCAGATGTCGAGCTATCACACATGTATATTGATAACGCAACCATGCAGCTTATCAAAGACCCAGCACAGTTCGACGTGATGCTATGCTCAAACATCTTCGGCGACATCATTTCTGATGAGTGCGCGATGATCACTGGCTCTATGGGTATGTTGCCTTCAGCGAGCCTAAACGAAAGCAAATTCGGTCTGTACGAGCCAGCAGGCGGCAGTGCACCAGATATCGCAGGTAAGAACATCGCTAACCCAGTGGCACAAATCCTATCTGCTGCACTGATGTTGCGTTACAGCCTAGGTGAAGAAACGGCGGCACAAGACATCGAAACGGCAGTTTCAAAAGCACTATCAGCAGGTGAGCTAACCGGTGACCTTGCTGGTGACAACCCAGCACTTTCGACGTCTGAGATGGGCGATAAGATCGCTGAGTACATCTTAAACTCTTAATACAGCACGATTTGATAATAATTATTTGCTCCTGATGAGCCGTTGTCGGGAGCTATACACGAGATAGCAAACAATGGGCAAAACATTATACGAAAAAGTCTACGACGCACACGTTGCCGTCGCAGCAGAAGGGGAAAACCCAATCTTGTACATCGACCGTCACTTGGTACATGAAGTGACGTCTCCGCAAGCATTTGACGGCTTGCGTGAAAAAGGTCGCAAAGTGCGTCAGGTCAGCAAAACTTTTGCCACCATGGACCACAACGTTTCGACAACCACCAAAGACATCAACGCATCCGGTGAGATGGCTCGTATCCAGATGGAAACGCTATCGAAAAACTGTGAAGAGTTTGGCGTTACGCTTTACGACATCAACCACAAATACCAAGGCATTGTGCACGTCATGGGCCCAGAGCTTGGTATTACCCTGCCGGGCATGACCATTGTTTGTGGCGACTCGCACACTGCTACACACGGTGCATTCGGCTCTCTCGCTTTTGGTATTGGTACATCTGAAGTTGAGCACGTATTAGCAACTCAAACGCTAAAACAAGCCCGCGCTAAAACGATGAAGATTGAAGTGAGAGGCAAAGTAACTCCTGGTATCACCGCTAAAGACATCGTACTTGCGATCATCGGTGAAACCACAGCTGCTGGCGGAACAGGTTACGTGGTTGAATTCTGCGGTGAAGCGATCACAGACCTTTCAATGGAAGGCCGTATGACCGTGTGTAACATGGCGATTGAGCTAGGTGCTAAAGCCGGTCTAATTGCGCCAGATGAAACCACATTCGAGTACATCAAAGGCCGCAAATTCTCACCTCAAGGTGCCGATTTTGATGCAGCAGTAGAATACTGGAAGACATTGAAAACGGACGATGATGCCCAGTTTGATGCAGTTGTGACGCTAAACGCAGCAGACATTAAGCCACAAGTCACTTGGGGAACGAACCCAGGCCAAGTGATCGCGGTAGATCAACCGATCCCAGCACCAGAAAGCTTTACCGACCCAGTAGAGAAAGCTTCAGCTGAAAAAGCATTGGCCTACATGGGCCTAGAAGCAGGCAAAGCACTTTCTGATTACAACGTCGATAAAGTCTTCGTTGGCTCTTGCACCAACTCTCGCATTGAAGACATGCGCGCAGCCGCAGAAGTGGCGAAAGGTCGCAAAGTCGCGTCTCACGTTCAAGCGCTAATCGTTCCTGGCTCTGAGCAAGTAAAAGCGCAAGCAGAAGCGGAAGGCTTGGACGTTATCTTTAAAGAAGCGGGCTTTGAGTGGCGCCTACCGGGTTGTTCGATGTGTCTAGCAATGAACAACGACCGTTTGGGGCCTCATGAGCGCTGTGCGTCTACTTCAAACCGTAACTTTGAAGGTCGCCAAGGCCGTGATGGCCGTACCCACTTGGTTAGCCCTGCGATGGCAGCGGCAGCGGCAATTGCTGGTCACTTTGTTGATATTCGTGAGTTGGATTAGGTTAAGGAGAGAACAGATGTCAGGTTTTAAACAACACACAGGCTTAGTTGTTCCTCTAGATGCAGCGAACGTAGATACTGATGCCATCATTCCAAAACAGTTCCTACAAAAGGTCTCTCGCCTAGGGTTTGGTAAGCACCTATTCCATGACTGGCGATTCCTAGATGATGCTGGCGAACAACCGAACCCAGAGTTCGTGATGAACGCTCCTCGCTACAAAGGCGCTTCTATCCTGCTAGCGCGTGAAAACTTCGGCTGTGGTTCATCTCGTGAACACGCACCGTGGGCACTAGCGGATTACGGCATCAAAGCGATGATCGCACCAAACTTTGCCGATATTTTTTACGGTAACTCGATCAACAACCAAATGGTGCCAGTTCGTTTGACTGAGCAAGAAGTGGATGAAATCTTCCAGTTTGTTGAGGCTAACGAAGGCGCAGAAGTGGAAGTGGACCTAGAAGCGAATGTGGTTCGTGCCAACGGCAAAGAATATGGTTTTGAAATCGATTCGTTCCGTCGTCACTGCTTACTAAACGGTTTGGACAACATTGGTTTAACCCTTCAACACGAAGATAAGATTGCCGAGTACGAAGCGAAGATCCCGAGCTTCTTAAGCTAATTAAAATCGCAATTTAAACAAATAAAAGGTTGGCTTATGCCAGCCTTTTTTCTTTTATTTTCATTGCCTCAAGAAAGAAATCCCATCGTAGACAGGTCTACACTATCAACAAGGTTTAACCCAAAGGTCTCTCTATGAAGCGTCTGTTATTGCTATTGTGTGCTCTGGTTTCTTTCTCAACATTTTCCGCACCTAAATCGGATTTGTGGCCGTATTGGAAACAATCGAATCAAGCTAGCCAAACCAAGATTTCTCATCAAGAGTGGCAACAACTGCTTGATAGTTATTTAGTTAAGCAAGGTGAGAATACTTTGTTTCGCTATAGCAAAGTCACGACCTCCGACAAAGCGAAGTTAAAGCAGTACATCCAAAGGCTCGCAAAACTCGACCCTCTACAGTACAACCAAGCGGAGCAATACGCCTACTGGGTAAACCTTTACAACGCCATCACTGTCGACTTAATCCTAGATAACTATCCTGTCGAGTCGATTACCAAACTTGGTGGGCTATTTAGCTTTGGTCCTTGGGGGGATGATGTGGTCGTGGTCAATGGGAAGGATCTGACTTTAAACGATATTGAGCATCGTATTTTGCGCCCGATTTGGAATGACCCAAGAACCCATTACGCGGTTAACTGTGCCAGCTTAGGATGCCCTAACCTGCAGCCTCAAGCATTCACTGCTGACAACACGCAAGCTCTACTGGATAGTGCCGCTAAAACATTTATCAACAGCAGCAAAGGCGTATCTATCCAAGGTAACACGGCACAGCTGTCTTCTATTTATGATTGGTTTGCAACGGACTTTGGTGGAGAAAAACAAATCTTCAAACACATTGCAAAGTACGCACCGCAATACAAAAACTTCTCTGGCAAAGTGAAATACGAATACGATTGGACCTTAAATCAAGCTAACTAAAGAAGTTACTGATAGGCTAATACGCTTTGGCCTTCCCATAACCGAAAAGCAAAAGGACACCAGTAAACCAAACGCTGAGTATAAGAACGAGAAAAGGGCACTGAGTGCCCTTTTTGTTTTTGAAGCTTGATAGAAAACGTCCGACTACTTAAAACCTTTCACTTTCTTTATCAGATCGTAAGCATTTTGAATTTCTTGCGATTTTTCTTTTGCGACGTTCATCATCTCAGGTGGTAAGCCCTTCGCCATCAACTTATCTGGGTGATGCTCATTCATCAACTTACGGTAAGCACGCTTCACCGTTTTACTGTCCGCATCTGAGTTAACATCCAAAATCTTGTAGGCATCAGCCAACTGATCCGCTTGTGAAGCTTGTTGCCAACCAGCTGATTGGTATTGCCCCTGCTGCTGGCCATGGAAACCACCTTGGCTTTGAAAACGAAACGCGGCTTCTTGCATGTGCAGGCGACGCTCTAATTGCTCTGAAGAGAAACCTAAACCGCGGGCAATTTTATGCAGGACATTACGTTCACTCGGATGAATCGAGCCATCAGCAAACGCAGCAGAGATCTGAAGCTCCAAGAAAAATTGCAATAAATCAAAACGCCCTGCTGAAGAGATTTTCACGCGAACCAATACATCTTCAAGCGGAAAATCACTCTCTTTACCATCACGGAACGCTTCTTGTGCCGCACGACGTTGCTCGCCATGTAAACTCATACGGTCCATCATCGCAGACGCTAGTTGAATCTCTTCTTTGGTGACTTGACCTTTGGCTTTAGCCACATGTCCCATAACTGCGAATGCAGCTTTAAAAAATTCTTCCTGACGTTGTGCCTGGCTAGGACCTTTACCAAAGCCCCCCGTCGAAAAACCCGCTTGGCTTAAACGACGTGCTTTATCGAATTGATGACCGATAAATAGACCAAACAATAAACCGAATGGGCCACCGAGTAACAAGCCAAAAAAGGCACCCAAGATTTTGCCAAAAATATGCATTATGTGTTCTCTATCAATGAATTTTTATCGACGACGGCGGTCTTATAGTGCCGGACGCAACGATTTCCTTTATGATAATGGAATTAGTTTTATTACGGTCAGGCTATTTCGCCTGCTTATCTTTGCAGCTATTTTATATTGGCATTATGCCACAGCGAATCCATGCTCTGGGATAATTGCAAACTATAGTTGATTCATTTGGCTATATAGCGAGGGTACAACAAGCCCTATAGCCATCGAGTAGTAGTGACACAGGAAAGTTCAATTCAATGCAACATTTCTCCCGCACATGTTTAGCGGCCTCTATCAGCACCGCCTTGTTTGTACCCACCACTCAAGCTGAAGCGAATATCCATGATAGTGTGCAGGAAATGCCCACCACAGATCAATGTTTGGTCGAGACAAGTGGTGAGGAGGACGCGCTTAATTCCCCAGTGGTTGTTCAAGCTGATAGTCTACAAGCCATCAATGGCGATAAGGCTCAGTACTCTGGCAACGTAGAAGTTACGCAAGGTCCAAAGAAAATCACCGCCGATAGCGTAACGCTTCATCAACAAGATAACGTGGTCGTGGCAGAAGGCAATGTAACCTTCAATGACGGTCAGGTTAAAGCTCGTTCAGATCGTGTTACCAACGACATCAATCAAGATACGTTTTCGCTTGAAAACACCAACTACCAGTTCTTGTGCCAACAAGGTCGCGGCACCGCTGCGTACATCGCCCGTACTGGTCAGTCAGTGTATGAACTTGAAGATGGTTCGATTACCTCTTGTCCTCAAGGTGACAACTCTTGGCGCTTAGTGGCTTCGGGCATCGATGTTGATCAAGATGAAGAGACGGCAACGTTACATCACCCACGTTTTGAGATCATGGACGTCCCTGTTTTCTACGTGCCGTACATGACGATGCCAATTGGTGACACGCGTAAAACGGGCTTCCTATTCCCATCCATGTCATACGGCTCTAGCGACGGTATGGAAGTTGAACTTCCTTTCTACTGGAATATCGCGCCGCAATACGACATGACACTTACTCCGCTCTACATGCAGAAACGTGGCACCAAGCTTGACTCTGATTTCCGTTACCTAACCGAAGGTTGGGGTGAAGGTGAAATCAAAGGCGAGTACATGAGCAGCGACAAACGCTACGAGGACGAATCTCGTTGGGGTTACCAATTCAAACACGATGGCATCATCAACAAACAGTGGGTAGTCAGTGTTGATTACTCAAAAGTGAGTGACATCGACTACTTCCGTGACCTGGATTCTGACATTGGTAACCGAGAAGACGGCCAATTGCTTCAAGAAGGCGAAGTACAGTACCGTTCAGACTTCTGGGACGCCTCTTTGTCTGTCCGAGATTTCCAGATACTTTTGAAAGAAGAAAACCAACCGTACCGTCTATTGCCGCAGCTGGACTTGAACTACTACACCCCACTTTTGGGTAACTACGTCAACTTTGACGTGAAGAGCCAGATCAGCCGTTTTGACACTGACGATACAGCGAAGCCTGACGCGACTCGTGTGCACGTAGAGCCAGGCCTCACGATTCCTCTATCAAACTCTTGGGCGACATGGACCACAGAAGCTCGCGTATTATCGACCTACTACTCCCAAGATCTGAGTGGCTTAACAGACACCGATCTAAGAAATCAACTCGATGAGACCGTATCGCGTGTTATTCCAGAATTCCGCACACATGCTCAGATGTACTTGGAGCGTGATACCAGCTGGATAGAAGGCTACACACAAACATTGGAACCACAGCTTCAGTATTTGTATGTACCAGATGAAGACCAAACTAACATCTACAACTACGATACGACGTTACTGCAAACTGACTACTACGGTCTATTCCGCAGTCGTAAATACAGTGGTATCGATAAAATCGCGTCAGCAAACCAGTTAAGCTACGGTGCAAGTACGCGTTTCTTTGATGATGATTACAAAGAACGTCTTAACGTTTCGTTTGGTCAGATCTACTACTTCGATAAGAAAACCAAGATCAGCAATAATCCGAGCCTACCGGATGAGACCTCAAACTACTCATCATGGGCGGTTGAAACTGATTTCAACTACAACGATTACTTGTTCTATCACGGTGGTATCCAGTATGACATCGACCTGAGCTCGATGCAGTTGGCGAACAGCACTCTGGAATACCAATTTAACGGTGGCTTCATTCAAGGTAACTACCGTTACGTTACTCGTGAATACATTGAAGATACGATCATTCTCGAAAACCTCGACACAATCACTCGTAAAGGTATTTCACAAGCAGGTATCGTAGCCGCGTATGAATTCAACCCGAGTTGGTCGGCAAGCGGCCAGTACTACTACGACTTAAACGAAAACATCGATATGGAATGGCTTGCCAGCCTCCGCTACCAATCAGACTGTTGGTACTTCGGTCTAACTTACTCAAACCAATTATTGGGCTGGGATGACAAAGCAATCGGAAGCGACGGTGCTTCTCCAGAATACGAAAACAACATCAGCGTTAACTTCGGTATTCAAGGCTTTGCCACCAATCAACGTGCGATTACCGCAGAAAAAGAACTTGATGGTTCGGACAACGCGATCAAATACGGTCGTCCATTCTATTTGAACAATTAATCGAATTGAGCGTCTTAACTACTAGTAAGACGCTCAACTCTATAATACTGACGGAATTTTAAATGAAAATTTGGAAATCAATCATCTTCACAACCCTATTCTCTTTAGGTGTTAATGCTGCACCTGTAGAGCTTGATCAGGTTGCTGTTATCGTCAACGACGGTGTGATTTTACAAAGCGACATCAACACTGCAATGAAAACACTTCAAGCTAATGCTCGTCAGAGCGGTAAGAGCTTACCTTCAGCAAGCGTGTTGAAAGACCAAGTGGTTGAGAAACTGATCATTGATACGCTTCAAGGTCAAGAGGCTGAACGTATCGGCGTACGAATTGATGACAACCGCTTGAATCAAGCGATTGCAGAAATCGCTCGTAACAACAACCAAAGCGTTGAGCAACTTGCCGCCTCTGTCCAAGCTGAAGGGTTAAGCTACTCTGAATTCCGCGAACAAATTCGTAAAGAGATCGCCGCGTCTGAAGCTCGTAATGCGCTTGTACGTCGTCGTATCAACATTCTCCCAGCGGAAGTCGATAGCCTAGCAGAACAACTTGCAACAGAAACCAATGCAACCGTTCAATACAAAATCGGTCATATCCAATTGCGTTTCTCTGACGATAAAGACAAGTCAGAAGTCGAAGCAGAAGCGAATGCATTAGTGAAAAAATTGAAAGATGGTGCGGATTTCTCGCAAATGGCCTACACCTACTCAAAAGGTCCAAAAGCCTTGCAAGGTGGTGATTGGGGTTGGATGCGTAAAGAAGAAATGCCAACTATCTTCGCAGACCAAATCAAAATGCAAAACAAAGGCAGCATCATTGGTCCATTCCGCAGCGGTATTGGCTTCCACATCCTAAAAGTAGAAGATGTAAAAGGCCTAGAAACAGTCGCGGTCACAGAAGTCAATGCTCGACATATTCTGATCAAACCGACCGTTATCCTAAGCGATGATGGTGCGAAGAAGCAGCTAAATGAATTCATTCGTCGCATTAAAGCGGGTGAAGCAACCTTTGCTCAATTGGCAACACAATACAGCCAAGATCCAGGTTCTGCAGCACAAGACGGTGAACTGGGCTACCAAACACCAGACCTATACGTACCAGAATTTAAACACCAAGTTGAAACATTGCCTGTAGGCTCAATCAGTGAACCATTCAAAACTGTACACGGCTGGCACATTGTTGAAGTTTTAGACCGTCGTCAAGTTGACCGCACTGACTCAGCAATGAAAAACAAAGCCTACCGCATTCTTTTCAACCGTAAGTTTAACGAAGAAGCAGGCGCATGGATGCAAGAACTACGAGCAAGCGCGTTTGTTGAAATCGTGGATAACAATGATGGCAACTAATTCGATTCGAAGAATCGTCGTAACCGCAGGGGAACCTGCGGGGATCGGCCCTGATTTGGTGCTGGCCTTATCAAAGGAAGACTGGGCGCACCAAATCGTCGTTTGTGCAGACAAGAATGTCTTAGCAGAAAGAGCTAAACAGCTCGGCATAGACGTTCAACTGTTTGATTACAATCCAGAAGAAGCACCAAAAGCGCAACAAGCTGGCACATTAATCGTAGACCACATTGAAATCGCTGAAACCGCGGTTGCAGGTCAACTTAATGAAGCCAACGGCCACTACGTATTAAAAACGTTAGAAAGAGCCGCTTTGGGCTGTATGAATGATGAATTTGATGCTATTGTCACCGGCCCTGTACATAAGGGGGTGATAAATCGCTCAGGTGTTGCATTCAGTGGTCACACTGAATTCTTTGCTGAAAAGTCCAATACACCATTGGTCGTGATGATGTTAGCGACTGAAGGACTGCGAGTGGCACTCGTCACCACGCATATTCCTCTGGCTTACGTATCAAAAGCCGTTACGGAAGAGCGATTAGAAAAAATCATCGATATTCTTCATAAAGATCTTGTAGAAAAATTTGCCATCTCGCAACCAAACATCTATGTTTGCGGGCTAAATCCACATGCGGGAGAAGATGGCTGTTTAGGTCGCGAAGAGATCGAAACCATCACTCCGACATTGGAAAAGATTCGACAAGAAAAAGGAATCAATCTGATTGGCCCTTTGCCGGCAGATACCATTTTCAATGAAAAGTATTTAAACGATGCTGATGCTGTTTTAGGTATGTACCACGATCAAGTGTTGCCTGTATTAAAATACAAAGGCTTTGGTCGTTCAGTAAACATTACACTTGGTCTACCATTTATAAGAACCTCGGTGGATCACGGTACTGCATTAGAACTGGCAGGGACAGGTCAAGCGGATACAGGGAGCTTCCGAACAGCGCTCACGCATGCGATAGAATTGGTAGAGAAGAAACAATGAGAAATGATGTCCATTTAGGACACAAAGCGCGTAAACGTTTTGGTCAAAACTTCCTGAACGATCCATACATTATTGACGGTATCGTATCATCAATTAACCCAAGACCTGGCCAGAACCTTGTTGAGATCGGTCCAGGCCTTGGTGCAATTACAGAACCTGTGGGTCGCGAAGTCGACAAGTTCACGGTTATTGAACTCGACCGAGATCTAGCAGAACGTCTACGCAACCATCCAGAATTAGCTGACAAACTGACTATTCATGAAGGCGATGCTATGCGCTTTGACTTCACGCAGTTAGTGAAGCCAAACAACAAGCTACGTATCTTCGGTAACTTGCCATACAACATCTCGACACCATTGATGTTCCACCTATTTGAATTCCATAAAGACATTCAAGACATGCACTTTATGCTTCAAAAAGAAGTGGTAAACCGTTTAGCCGCAGGCCCAGGCAGCAAGGCTTACGGCCGCCTAACGGTAATGGCTCAGTACTACTGTAAAGTTGTACCTGTTCTAGAAGTACCACCAACAGCGTTTGTACCGCCACCGAAAGTTGATTCAGCAGTCGTACGCTTAGTGCCTTACGAAGTCCTTCCGCACCCTGCGAAAGATTTGCGTTTGTTGGAGCGCGTATGTCGCGAAGGCTTTAACCAGCGTCGTAAGACCGTTCGTAACTGCTACAAGTCGCTATTGAGTACAGAAGTATTGGAAGAGTTGGGCGTAAACCCAAGTATGCGTCCAGAAAACCTAACGCTACAACAGTTTGTCGCCATGGCGAACTGGCTTGCGGATAACCCGCAGCACCAATAACTCAAACGATGAGCCAAACCCTTCGCGGTTTGGCTTATTATTATTGAGATAATCCGTTTTTCGAGGAGTGCACATGGACGTCATTCAACCTTGCATCAAGATTCAAGTTCACACCAAATACATTGAAGAACAGTCCAACCCAGAACTGCAACGTTTTATTTTCGCCTACGTCATCACCATCAAAAACCTCAGCCAACAAACCGTACAATTACTCAGTCGTCGCTGGTTAATTACGGATTCAAATGGCAAACAAATGACGGTAGAAGGCGAAGGTGTTGTCGGACAACAGCCCTTTATTCCTAGCAATGATGAATACACCTACAGTAGCGGTACTGCATTAGAAACTCCAGTAGGTGTCATGCAAGGACACTACATGATGTTGGATGAGAAGGGACAAGAGTTTCTCACCGAAATAGACCCTTTCCGACTTGCTGTTCCCAATGTCCTTAATTAATCAGGAGAGTCAGTGGCTACCTACATCGTTGGTGACATTCAAGGCTGTTTCGATGAACTGCAACAGCTACTAGAACACGTTAATTTCTCAACTCAACACGATCAACTTTGGCTTGCTGGTGACCTGGTGGCAAGAGGGCCGAAGTCATTAGAAACACTGCGCTTTGTTAAATCCCTTGGCGACAGCGCTAAAGTTGTCCTCGGCAATCACGATCTGCACCTAATGGCGGTTTCTAAAGGCTTAAAGAAGGTGAAGGACAAAGATAAAACCGCACCTATCTTTTCCGCACCAGATAAAGATGCTCTACTCACTTGGTTAGCACAGCAACCACTCATGGCGGAACACGATGAGTTCGTGATGTGTCATGCGGGCATCTCACCTTTATGGGATCTACAGACGGCTCGAGCATGTGCACGTGAGGTCGAGGCGATAATTCAGAGTGAGCAACTGCATTGGTTACTGGAAAATATGTACAGCAACCAACCTGATCTTTGGGAGGAATCTCTATCAGGCTTAGATCGCTATCGCTATACCATCAATGCATTTACCCGTATGCGCTTTTGCTTTCCCGATGGCCGCTTGGATATGGACTGTAAACTTCCACCACAAGAAGTTTCAGAAGATGAGCTTGTTCCTTGGTTTAAACTGCCACAACGTGTGCCTTTAGAAAAAGCGGTCTTATTTGGTCACTGGGCAGCACTGCAAGGCTACATTGAAGAGAGCATTATTGGCCTTGATACGGGCTGTGTTTGGGGTGGCTCATTAACTATGATTCGCTGGGAAGATAAGCAAGTTTTCACCCAAGAAGCACTCAGTTAACAATTCGAATTAGCGGACTAGAAAACAAAAAGCACCGTATTGACGGTGCTTCTCTTATTCTAGCTGGTTACTTTTCTAGAACGGTGAAACGCATGTTATACGCATTTTTTTCATCCGCTTGATACGCTTCAGAGTATGTTTCTTTAAACTCATTCCCCCAATCTGGGAACTGAGTATCACCCTCGATTTCAGCTTCAATATGAGTGACATATAGCTTATTTGCTATTGCCAAGCATGCAGCGTAAATTGCGCCACCACCAATGATCATCACTTCTTCACTGTCACCAGCAACCTCAAGCGCCTGCTCAATCGACGTAACGGTCGTGACACCTTCAATGGAAAGTGAAGTATCACGGCTGATGACAATATTCAAACGGCCAGGTAAAGGACGTCCGATTGATTCATAAGTTTTACGTCCCATCACAACAGGCTTACCCATTGTACAACGCTTAAACCATGCAAAGTCTGCCGGAAGATGCCAAGGCATCTGGTTGTCTTTACCGATGATACGGTTGTCTGCCATCGCGGCAATCATGCTGATGATCATATTGGGTCCTTATACTATGGGTCTGCGGCGATAGAATAACAGCCCCGGAACCGCCAAGCCAACCGCTAAGCCTGCAATAATAAACATCGCCTTAAGAAAGTTCTCCATACATGTCGCAATTAACTCTGGCGAATAACCCAAGTGGTTTATCTCCACCATGGCAATCATGGCTTTAAAGGCAAATACACCGGGCACCATTGGGATCAAAGCTGCAACAGTAAAAACTTTGGGATGAGCAAGAAAACGATGCGACCAATGTACGCCGATTAAGCCAACAAGGGTCGCAGCAAAAAAGCTCGCCCACTCAATCGGCAAGCCAAAGTGCATCATCAAATAGCGACTGCCATGACCAATCGCACCACCTACGGCACAATAAACTAAAGCGCGCTGTGGCACGTTAAACACCATGGCAAAACCCACTGCAGGAATCGCCGCAAAAAACATATCATTCAGCAGGCCAAGTGCGAGTTCAAATACACTCATTAGCTCATCCACCCCCAAATACCGGTGACTTCCATCGCTGCTACGATGCCAAGTGAAGTTGCTAATGTCAGTAGACTTGCCATGGTAAATCTCGCGATGCCCATATTGATGTGGCCTTTAAGCATGTCTGCAACGGAGTTAATCAGAGGGAAGCCCGGTACTAACATCAGGACCGAAGATGCCATTGCTACCGTAGGTAAATTACCAATTTCAAAGATCACGGCTTGAGCGGAAATCAGCGTTGTGACGAATGCTGTGGCGGCGAAATTAAGTAGAGGATTAAAATGTCGATGCCCAATCTCTTGTCTGACGATCATACCACCAGCAGAAGCGAGGAACGTCATGCCGAAGACTCCCCAATCTCCTCCAGCTAGATGACTAAAGGCAGCACAAGAAAGACCTATCATAAACACGACTAACCAGCGGTTATAGCGCTCTGGGCTGATGGTATTGAGTTTCTTCTGTGCCATTTTCACATCGAGTAAACCGCGCTCCATCATGATACAGATACGCTGTATTTGCGTAATGACACGCATGTTAATTCCACGATCGGCACAGCTTCTTGTGGTAGTAATGCAATGATCGTCCATCACCGTTGTGACCACCAAGGCATTGGCAGACAGTGCAACAGCAACATCGCTAACGCCACTCGCAAACCCAATGCGCTGCATGATATCGCTCACCAGCGTACTTTCTGCACCGTGGGCTAATAACATTTGCCCGGCTTGAGCCACGAGCCGAGAAATGGCTCTTTGATTGGACGCCGCCATAGCTTCTTCAGGCGGCATAGCTTCCGATGTCATAAATACTTCCTAAGTCCATTTATACCCAAGTAACCTCACCCTTGGGAGGGTGTCATTGACCCCGCTCTGAATCCTACATCTTGAAGTCACTTGGGTATATTTTATTATTGTGCCGTAAAACACATCGTCTAAACATGATTTAGATACAAAAAAAGCCGCAATATACATTGCGGCTTAATGAAATAACTAGCGATTAGTCACGGACGTAAACAACGTGACCGTCGTCTTCTTCATCGTCCCAGTCATCCCAATCGTCGTCATCTTCTTCAGTGATCACGTCTTTACCAGCGATGGCATCTTTATGGTAATCATCCCACATGAAGTTCACTTTATCTTCTTCAGCAACTTCTTCCTCTTCACGAGGTAGGTTTTCCATAAAGTCAGCTAGCTTGTAGCAAAGCTCTTTAGTGCCGTTACGGTTGATTGCAGAGATCTTAAAGAACTCATCTTCCCAACCAAGCGCATCCAAGATCTCTTGGATCTTTTCATTCGCTTCTTCTTCCGGCATAAGATCAGTCTTGTTGAAGACTAACCAACGAGGTTTACCAGCAAGTTTTTCACTGTACTGCTCTAGCTCATCAATGATGGTTAGGGCATTTTGAATTGGGTCTGACTGATCAATCGGCATGATATCAATCATGTGCAGTAATACGCGACAACGCTCTAGGTGCTTAAGGAAGCGAATACCTAGACCAGCACCGTCAGCTGCGCCTTCAATTAGACCAGGAATATCAGCAACTACAAAGCTTTTCTCAGGTACGACACTCACTACACCCAAGCTTGGGATTAGCGTAGTAAATGGGTAATCTGCTACTTTTGGTTTTGCTGCTGATACTGCGCGGATAAAGGTTGATTTACCTGCGTTAGGTAGACCAAGCATACCAACATCAGCCAATAGCAATAGCTCTAGACGGATTTCACGAATTTCACCTTTAGTACCTAGCGTTCTCTGACGAGGAGCGCGGTTTACTGAAGATTTAAAACGCGTGTTACCAAGACCGTGCCAGCCGCCTTTCGCGACCATCACTTTCTTGCCGTGTTCAGCAACTTCTGCAACGATTTCATTAGTGTGGATATCAACTGCGCGCGTACCTACAGGAACACGCATTGTGATGTCTTTACCACGTTTACCCGTACAGTTACCACCACGACCATTTTCACCGCGTTCTGCTTCGTAAAAGCGTTGGAAACGGTAATCGATCAGGGTATTTAGGTTTTCATCGGCTTGGATGTATACATCACCGCCATCACCACCATCGCCGCCATCAGGGCCGCCTTTAGTGATGAATTTTTCACGCCAGAAACTTACAACGCCGCTACCGCCGTCACCAGCCTGAACTTTTACTACCGCTTCATCTACGAACTTCATCTTTTACTCCGACTACTTCGTGCGTGGATTTAATCTGACTTATCATCAAACAATTTTAGCAGATGACAGATCTAAGCACCCTGAACCTACCAACAAGGTAAAAACGAGAAACTTGAATATGTCGACTGCTACAAATAAAAAACCCCGCCGAATCGGCAGGGCTTTTGAATTCAGCTTTAAAGCTTAAATAATTAACCTAAAAGGTAAATTACTCAGCTTCGATGCTTACAAACTTACGGTTTTTAGGACCTTTAACCTCGAACTTCACTTTACCTTCAGTAAGAGCGAATAGAGTGTGGTCTTTACCGATACCTACGTTGTTACCAGCGTGGAACTTAGTACCACGTTGACGTACGATGATGTTACCTGCAAGAACAGACTCACCACCGAAACGCTTAACACCAAGGCGTTTGCTTTCTGAATCGCGGCCGTTACGAGTAGAACCACCAGCTTTTTTGTGTGCCATTGTTAAACTCTCCTAATAGATTAAGCGTTGATACCAGTGATCTTCACTTCAGTGAACCACTGACGATGACCCTGTTGCTTACGAGAGTGCTTACGACGACGGAACTTAACGATTTTAACTTTATCGCCACGACCGTGTTGTACAACTTCAGCAACAACTTTGCCGCCCTCTACAAGAGGAGCGCCAACTTTGATGTCTTCGCCGTTAGCAACAAGAAGAACTGTATCAAATTCAACAGTTGCACCAGTTTCAACGTCTAATTTCTCTAAACGAAGAGTTTGACCTTCGCTTACACGGTGTTGTTTACCACCAGATTGGAAAACAGCGTACATATTTTACTCCGCTTTTTCCGCACAGCCTTTTCATGAGGGTGTGCGCTAAACTAATCATCAATAGGGCGCAGATTCTACAGAAGAGATGCCCCTATGACAAGCCATATTTTGAAAAAATTGGCGAAAAGCTAATCGCCAAAGAAAAGTGCGGCAATCATGCCCTTTAGTAATGTATTAATCAACGTTTTTTAGTGTATTATTCGACAATTATATAAATCGAATAAGCCTTGCAGGGTCTAACTTCAGCCGGATATACGATGGATTTTAAAACTATCCAAGCGCTTACTGCCGATGACATGGCAAAAGTGAATGAAACAATTCAAGCCCAACTAAATTCTGATGTCTCTTTAATCAACCAGCTCGGTTTCTATATCGTGAGTGGTGGAGGCAAACGCTTAAGGCCACTTCTGGCGATATTGTCAGCACGTGCTCTTGGTTACCAAGGTAACGGCCATACAATGGCAGCGGCGTTTATCGAGTTCATCCACACAGCAACACTGTTGCACGATGATGTGGTAGACGAATCAGACATGCGCCGTGGTAAAGCGACAGCAAACGCTGCGTTTGGTAATGCCGCTAGCGTGTTAGTTGGGGACTTTATTTATACTCGCTCATTCCAAATGATGACTGAGCTAGGATCAATGAAGATCCTTAAACTAATGAGTGACGCAGTTAATGTAATCGCAGAGGGTGAGGTTCAGCAGTTAATGAACTGCAATGATCCTGATACGACAGAAGAAAGCTACATGCAGGTCATCTACTCTAAGACCGCACGTTTGTTTGAGTCTGCAACCCAAATCGGTGCGATTCTTAACGATGCTCCTGAAGAAGTAGAAGTCGCTTTCCAAAACTACGGTAAATATTTGGGTACAGCATTCCAACTGATCGATGACGTGATGGATTATACGTCTGACGGTGAGGATATGGGTAAAAATGTTGGTGATGATTTAGCTGAAGGCAAACCAACGCTTCCTCTACTTCATGCCATGCGCAATACCACCCCAGAGAATGCGCAGATGATCCGTGAGGCTATCGAAAAAGCCAACGGAATGGATCACTTGGATGACATTCTTGCTGTAATGAAAGTAGCCGGCTCACTTGAGTACACAACGCAGAAAGCACTAGAAGAAGCAGACAAAGCGATTGCAGAACTCGCAATCTTGCCAGAGTCAGAGTACAAGCAAGCGCTTATTACATTGGCTCATATGTCAGTGAACCGCACTAGTTAACGGCACAAAATAGACCCATAATAAAAAGGAAGAGCATGGCTCTTCCTTTTTGTGTACCTCAAATTCTTCTCACCGCTACCATCTAATAGTATCTATCGCAGCTATCGTGAAGCTGTGGGTTATCTTCAATTTCGTCGAAACTGACCGCCAACTGCTCTTCCGAACCTTGTTTGGCAAGAAGCACTGTCTCCGCCTCTTGATCAACCACTAAGATTGTTCCGACGCCTTGTTGGCATTCCACCACCATACCTTTACGGATTCGATTGGCTTCCATCATCTTCTCCCTCACAAAGTTGTTTGATTCAGACTCTGTTACGCGAGATAAAATGAAAGGATCAAAAAAGCCGATCTAAGATCGGCTTTCTTCTTTATATAGCTTTCTCTTTGTAGAGACGCTTATTTAGCGAATTCAACACCAATGTTGATATCGCCATTTAGCGTTTCCAACATACCATCAAGTGCTGACTTCTCGTAGTCACTTAGTGCGCCATAGCTTAGTACTTCTTCTACGCCGTCTTTACCCAGTTTAACTGGTTGTGCAAAGTAAGTCGCATGTTCACTGCCACCTTCCACGTATGCACATTCTACTACGCCTTCTTCACCTTGAAGTGCTCGTACTAGAGCAAGACCGAAGCGACATGCTGCTTGACCCATAGACAGAGTCGCGCTACCGCCACCCGCTTTTGCTTCAACAACTTCTGTACCCGCATTTTGGATACGTTTCGTTAGCGCTTCTACTTCTTCAGCGGTGAACTCAACACCTTCTACTTGAGATAGAAGAGGAAGAATAGTCACACCAGAGTGGCCACCGATAACAGGAACGCGAACGTCACCTGGATCTTTATCTTTTAGTTCAGCCACGAAGGTTTCTGAGCGGATAACGTCTAGCGTTGTAACACCAAACAGTTTGCGCTTATCGTACACACCGGCTTTCTTTAATACTTCCGCGGCGATTGGCACTGTGGTGTTCACTGGGTTAGTGATAATACCCACGCATGCCGTTGGACATACTACTGCAATCTTTTCTGCTAGTGACTTAACAATACCAGCATTTACATTAAATAGATCAGCACGATCCATACCAGGCTTACGTGCGACACCAGCTGAGATAAGAACCACGTCAGCACCTTCTAGTGCAGGCGTTGGATCTTCACCAGCGTAACCTTTAATAGATACTGGTGTCGGGATATGGCTAAGATCTGCAGCCACACCAGGAGTTACTGGAGCAATATCATATAGGGCTAAATCTGAACCTGCAGGAAGACGGTTCTTAAGTAGAAGGGCCAGAGCTTGACCGATGCCGCCAGCGGCACCAATAACGGCTACTTTCATGTAGTTCTCCTTGAGAGTATTTCTCTTATAAACGTATTCGTAGGGTATTTTGTAACCAACTGAAATAAAGCTATCGGAATCACAACTTGATTACAATCAATTAACGCCAGCTTTGCGACCTCGCGCAACTCGCTGTTATCGTGCTACAAACAAAGGTCTGATTATTGGTTTATTCTGTTGAAATGACAAGAAATTCAATGCAATAAATAGGTCAACGATTTCATACTTAAAGAACCCTATCCTGTTTAGGGTTTACAGTGATGGAATTAACATAATGCCGTGAGTTTTTGGCACTGCATGAATATCTATGCGAGAATATGCAAAATTGCTGACCTGTAATAAGAGAATCATAACGACTATGCGCAATTCAGAAAAACAAGATAACTTAGTTCGCGCTTTTAAAGCCTTATTAAAAGAAGAAAGCTTTGGCTCACAGGGTGAGATCGTTGATGCATTAAAACAACAAGGTTTCGAAAGCATCAACCAATCTAAAGTCTCCCGTATGCTGACCAAATTTGGTGCGGTACGTACACGTAACGCAAAAATGGAGATGGTTTACTGTCTGCCAGCAGAGCTTGGAGTTCCTACGGTAAGCAGCTCTTTACGTGAACTTGTACTGGATATTGACCACAACGCTGCGTTAGTCGTTATCCATACTGGTCCAGGTGCTGCACAATTGATTGCTCGCCTACTTGATTCACTAGGCAAATCAGAAGGCATTCTGGGGGTCGTTGCAGGTGATGACACCATCTTTATTACCCCAACAATGCCAGTTTCAACAGAACAATTGTTCAAATCAGTGTGTGAGCTTTTCGAATACACAGGCTAAGTAACTGTTTGTGGGCTATGAAATTAGTTGAATTTTGTAGCCCATAAATTATGTAAACAAAATGATTCCAACGTCTATTTTTTACCCGCCTTATTTGTGATCATTATCACGCTATTGATTTTTTTAACACCCTCACACAAAATCAGCATAAGTAACTGTTATAAAACAGATTAGCTTGCGAATTCATCCCCACCTACTGTCGCAAGCTTTAGACTTATTCGCTATAACTTTTAACAATCGGATAATTTTCTGCCAATTTTTTGTTATGATTCGCTCGCTTTTTCAAACGATTGGATTGGAAAAGATGCCGTTTCCAAATAGGAAACTCCTGAAGTAATTTACAGTTATTTCTGGGTTAATAATGAATATAAGGAAGGGAAATTCATGGCATTTAACAAACTTCTTAAAGTAGGCGCAATCGCTGCAGCAGTTATGGGCGCAGGCGCAGTTAACGCTCAAGAGTTTATTACTATCGGTACTGGCTCAGTAACAGGTGTTTACTACCCTACTGGTGGTGCTATTTGTAAATTGGTAAACAAAGGTCGTAAAGATCACAACATTCGTTGTTCAGTAGAATCGACTGGCGGCTCAATTTACAACGTCAACACTATCCGTGCTGGCGAGCTAGATTTTGGTATCGTGCAATCGGACTGGCAATACCATGGCTACAACGGTACGAGCAAGTTTGCTGAACAAGGCCCGTACAAAAAACTGCGTGCAATGTTCTCTCTTCATACAGAACCTTTTAACATCATCGCACGTGCAGATTCTGGTATCGAAAACGTTCAAGACCTAAAAGGTAAACGTGTAAACATCGGTAACCCTGGTTCTGGTGACCGCGCGACAATGGGCGTAGTGATGGATGCAATGGGCTGGACTAACGACAGCTTTAAACTTGCATCAGAACTAAAAGGCTCAGAACGTTCTCAAGCACTGTGTGATAACAAGATCGACGCGTTTATCTACATGGTTGGTCACCCGAACGGTTCAATCAAAGAAGCAACAACCTCTTGTGATGCGAAGCTAGTTCCTGCAACTGGTCCAGAAATCGAGAAAATCGTTGCTAACAACCCATACTACGCATTCAGCACAGTGCCTGCTGGTATGTACCGTGGTACAGATAAAGACGTAAACAGCTTTGGTGTTGCGGCAACAATGGTAACGACTTCTGATGTTTCAGATGACGTGGCTTACAACGTTGCTAAAGCTGTGTTCGAAAACTTCGATACATTCAAACGTCTACACCCTGCATTTGCAAACCTGAAAAAAGAAGACATGGTGAAAGCTGGTCTTTCAATCCCTCTTCATCCAGGTGCAGAGAAGTACTACAAAGAAGTAGGTCTGCTTAAGTAAGCAGCTACTGACTCCAAGCTCAGGCAGAGAAGGATGGTTTTCTGCCTGATTGAGTATGCTGGTCGAACACCTTCTTCCAGCATGCTTTGTTCAATTTGCTTTATGCAATCTGCCGATTTCTTTTTCGGAAGTCGCGCTCACACACCTAAAAAAAGAAAACGCACATGCCCTCCTCTCATAAATCAATGAGTTGAAGGACTGTAGCGATTCACTCGAAAGCAAACTTCGCCCTATTCACTACACTGTTAAAGCGAAGCGCGGTTCTCGATACACAATACAGACAGGACCATCAATAATAAGGAAAAAGTACATGGCGACGAACAACACTCCGTCACAAGATGTGCAAGAAATGGTGGCTCAGGCAGACACAGGTGCGCGTAGCCCAATGGGCTTGCAAGGTCGAATCTTATGGTTCGTTCCACTGTGCTGGTCGCTATTTCAATTATGGTACGCGTCTCCGCTACCATTTATTTTTAATTTTGGCGTACTCAACGACACTGAAGCGCGAGCAATCCATTTAACTTTTGCTACTTTTCTCGCTTTCACTGCTTATCCAGCCATGAAAAACTCTCCACGAGATCATATCCCTCTTATTGATTGGATATTGGCACTCGCAGGCAGTTTTGCAGCGGCTTACATTTACATCTTCTATACCGAACTCGCCGGCCGTTCTGGCGCCCCAACCACGGTTGATATCGTGGTATCCGTCACAGGTATGGCGTTACTACTTGAAGCAACTCGCCGAGCTCTCGGTCCACCACTTATGGTGGTTGCTGCGGTGTTCCTAACTTACACCTTTGCTGGCCCATACATGCCAGATGTGATTGCTCATAAAGGCGCGAGCTTGAACAAAGCCATGTCGCACCTTTGGCTAACAACTGAAGGCGTATTTGGTGTTGCACTGGGTGTATCAACTTCTTTCGTATTCTTGTTTGTACTGTTTGGTGCCATGCTAGAGCGTGCGGGCGCAGGTGCGTACTTCATTAAAGTCGCGTTCTCGCTACTTGGTCATATGAAAGGTGGC
This sequence comes from Vibrio jasicida 090810c, assembly GCF_002887615.1. Taxonomy (NCBI): domain Bacteria; kingdom Pseudomonadati; phylum Pseudomonadota; class Gammaproteobacteria; order Vibrionales; family Vibrionaceae; genus Vibrio; species Vibrio jasicida. The sequence continues at coordinate 1,909,044 of NZ_CP025792.1, forward strand.
CCTGCGAAAGCTGCGGTAGTCGCTTCTGGCTTGTCTGGTCTGGTTTCAGGTTCTTCCATCGCTAACGTAGTAACGACAGGTACATTTACGATTCCACTCATGAAGCGTGTTGGCTTCCCGGGAACGAAAGCGGGTGCGGTAGAAGTAGCAGCATCAACCAACGGTCAACTGACACCGCCTATCATGGGTGCTGCCGCATTCTTAATGGTGGAATACGTTGGTATCTCCTACGTTGAAGTTATCAAAGCAGCTCTACTCCCTGCGCTTATCTCTTATATTGCACTGATTTACATCGTTCACCTTGAAGCGTGTAAAGCAGGCATGACAGGGCTTCCTCGTCGCCATACCCCTACGCTTGTGCAGAGCTTGCTGTCCTTCACTGGTACGATTTTGGGCCTATGTGTTATCAGCGCTTTGGTTTACTACGGTGTGGGTTGGACGAAAGATGTCTTTGGTGATGCAGCAACCCCTATCGTGACCGTCGTACTTCTAATTGCTTATGTGGGTCTTGTAAAGATTTCCGCTAACCACGCAAAAGATGGAGCGATTGAAATCGATGCTGAACTGACTGAGGTACCAGACCCTGGTCCGACGATTAAATCTGGTTTGCACTTTTTATTGCCTATCGTGGTACTGGTTTGGTGTTTGACGGTGGAACGTTTCTCTCCAGGTCTATCTGCATTCTGGGCAACGGTGTTTATGATCTTCATCTTGCTGACACAACGCCCTTTGATTGCGTTGCTATCTAAAGAAGGCGATCTTGTCGAACAAACCAAAAACGGCTTTGTTGACCTAGCAGAAAGCTTAGTATCTGGTGCGCGCAACATGATCGGTATCGGTGTCGCAACCGCTGCTGCCGGTACGGTTGTTGGTGTGGTAACGCTGACTGGTATTGGCCTTGTCATGACCGACTTTGTCGAGTTCATCTCGGGCGGTAGCATTATCCTAATGTTGCTGTTTACCGCGGTCATTAGTTTGATTCTGGGTATGGGCCTACCAACGACGGCCAACTACATTGTGGTTTCAACCTTGATGGCACCGGTTATCGTAACGCTTGGTGCGGCACACGGTTTGATCATCCCACTGATTGCGGTCCACTTGTTTGTGTTCTACTTCGGTATTCTGGCCGATGATACACCACCTGTTGGCTTAGCGGCATTTGCGGCTGCAGCGATTGCAAAGTCGGATCCAATTCGGACTGGTATTCAAGGCTTTACCTATGATATTCGAACCGCAATCCTGCCTTTCATGTTTGTCTTCAATACTCAGCTATTGTTGATGGGTATCGACTCATGGTGGCATTTAGCATTGACCGTGATCTCTTCAATCATTGCGATGTTAATCTTCTCAGCGGCAACACAAGGCTGGTGGTTCACACGTAATAAGTGGTGGGAAACCGTCTTACTATTGGTATTGACCTTCTCATTCTTCCGCCCTGGATTTTGGTGGGACATGTTGTACCCAGCGAAAGTTCTTTCCCCTGGGGTTGAGATAGCTCAAATCACGGAAGGGCTAAATGTAGGAGAATCCATTGAGCTACGAGTCGCAGGTGAAAACCTAGAAGGTGATTACGTAGAGAAAACGGTACGTCTTCCGTTCGAAGATAAAGCAAAAACCGCTGAAGAGCGCATCTCTTCTATGGGTCTAATGCTAACCGAGAACGACGGCAAAATGATCGTAGACATGGTCGAGTTTGGTAGTCCGGCAGAATCGTCTGGCGTCGACTTCGACTGGGAGATCAAATGGATCGTTCAAGACGCTGAGCGCCCAATGAAAGAATGGGTATTTGTGCCTTGCTTAATGATCTTGCTGGTACTTGCCATGAACCAAAAACGTCGTGCTCGTAAGGAACAGTTGAGCGCATAACCGATTAGGCCCCGAGGATAAGGGGCCATGATGAGAGACACTGAATGTATAAACAAATTCTTGTGCCGGTTGATCTAAATGACCAAGGCTTCTCTGACCGAGCTGTTGAGTTGGCTGTTTGGCAAGCTAAACAAGCCAACGCGGAAGTTCACTTACTGACTGTACTGCCCGGTATCCACATGTCGATGGTCGCGACTTACTTCCCGAAAGATGCGGCGGCGAAGATGAAGCAAGATGTGAAGCAGCAACTAAAAACATTTGCCGATCAACACATCGATGATGAAGTGATTTACAAAGTCCACGTTGCAGAAGGCAAAGCGTATGCAACCATCCTTGATTACGCTGAGCGCTTAGGCGCAGACCTCATCATTATGCCAAGCCATAAACGTTCGAAGATCAATAAAGTGATGTTAGGCTCAGTCGCAAGCAAAGTTGTTGAAAACTCACCAATCAATGTGATGGTAGTGAAGCCACAAGGCTAACGTACTCATTCAAACTCCCAAAATAGAAAAAGGTTGATGCTCGCATCAACCTTTTGTTTTTCTTACGCCTTATTCATCAATATAAACAACGCTCTACCCTGCCGCTCGCACAAACACGGTTAAAACATCGCTAGAGTGCGATAACGTTAATTCACCAATCTCACCTGACGCTTCTACCTGACCACCTGCCACAAATGCAAAATGACTAGCAATCGCTCTGGCGTCACTTAAGTGGTGCGTCACCATCAAAACGGTAATGCCACGCTCAGCAGCAAGCCACTTAACCAATATCAGCATCTCTTCACGCAACACGGGATCGAGAGCTGAGAAAGGCTCATCGAGTAGCCACATCGGATGCGGCTGAACAAAGCAACGTGCGAGTGCCACACGCTGGCGCTGACCACCAGAAAGGTGTTCAGGTAAGCGGTCCAGATACTCAGCTACACCCACTTGTCTTGCCGCTCGCTCGACAAGAAGCTTTTGGTCTGCCGTAAGCTTTAACCCCGGATGCAAGCCCAAACCGATGTTGTCTCTTACTGACAGGTGAGCAAACAGGTTATGTTCTTGGAACAACATTGAGAACGGACGCTGATACGGCTCATTACTTACGATAGATTCACCATCAACCAGAATATCGCCTTGGTCTGGATTGATGAAACCAGCAACTAACGCCAATAAGGTTGATTTACCAGCCCCGCTCGGTCCCATCAGTGATACGATTTGCCCACGTTGAATGTCTAAGTTAAAACGAAACAGTTCACATTGATAGGTGTACTGCACATCATCCAACACTAACATTACGCTCTCTCCTTCGTTTTCAATACTTTTTCAATCACAGCAAAACAACCGACGCTGAGTAACAACAAGGTAACCGACACAACAGCCGCAGCATCCATCTGGTAACTTCCCAACAATTGGAATAGGTACAACGGCAAGGTTCTAAACTCTTGCCCACCAAACAAAGCAATCGCACTCAAGTCACCAATCGCAAACATAAAGCTGATAGCAAAAGCATGTGCAAATGGCTTGCGCAGTGCTTGCCACTCCACCACTCTAAAACGTTGCCAACCACGCATACCCAAACTGGCACAGACATACTGATATTGCTGCTCAATGTGCAACATAGGTTGAGATAAAGTCTTAATGACATATGGCAAGGCCATCAAACCATTAACCAAAATAACCACAAAAAACGCTAAGCTGAATACATCGGTAAATGAGCGTAGCAATAGGAACAATCCCGTACTGATCACTAAGCCCGGCGTCACCAAAATGATGGTACCAATAAGCTCAATTTGATCAGCGCGAGTATTTTTATACTGCAAACGCCAACGTCGGCTAGTCAGCAAAATCGATACGCCAGCGGCCACGGCAAGAGAACTCGCCAGTACCGCAACTTTGAGTGAATTGAACAGTGCAGACCAAAAACGCTCATCACTCAATACCGGCCAAACTTGTTGGTTGATACCACTGAAGACCACCATCAAAAGTGGCGGTATTACTAGTAAAAAGGCACCTATGATCCAAAAGCTATCCCAAGCTTTTGACCACCCATGATCCTTCGTTAAATATTGCTGTCCCGATGTGCTGCCAGTGCTTACTGAGACTGGCTTCGTCAACTTTTGTACGCCAATTGCTAACAAGCCGCACAACAACATTTGCCACAGTGCCAAAAGCGCCCCGGCTTGCAGATCAAAATCGAACTTAATTGCCTGATAAATGGCAAGCTCAATAGTGGTCGATTTCGGTCCGCCGCCTAACGCCATCACGGTGGCAAAACTGGTAAAGCAAAGCATAAACACTAAGCCACTTACGTGTGGTAATTGCTGCCTTAGGCGTGGCCATTCCACCCAGCGAAATTTATCCCAATGACTCATTCCAAGGTGTGCACACAGTTTATGTTGCTCTGCGGGGATCGACTCTAGTGCCTGCAAAAGTAGGCGTGCTGCATAAGGCATATTGAAGAATACATGCGCAAGTAAAATGCCGTTCAGACCATAGATGGAAAACGGCAGCTCCGCATCGATACTTTTCAGCCATTGAGCTAACAAACCGCTATTACCGTAAATCGCCAATAAGCCGAATACGCCAACCAGTACAGGCAAAACTAAAGTGGACGCAAACAATTTTAATAGTAGAGACTTACCAAAGAACTCACGTCGAGAAAGCGCATGCGCAACGGGAATAGCAAAGCCAACACTCAATAGTGTAGAGAGAAAAGCTTGGTAGAAGCTGAACTTGGTGACGTGCTGATAGTATGGGTCTCCCCATACCATAGACACATCAAGTGAAGGCGCTTGGACAAGCAAAGCACCCAGGGCAGAAATAACAAAGGTCGCGATAATCATCGCGACCCCTAACCCTATTTTCGGAACAGAATTCAAAAGTAGAACCTATGTTAGAACGTCAATGCGCTTTGCCATTCGCGAATCCAAGTCTTGCGCATTTTCGCTACTTCGTCTGCACTAAAGCTCAATGGTTTGCTTGGCACGCTCAGAGTTTCAAAGCCTTTTGGTAACTCAACGTTAGTTACTGGGTACATCCAGTTACCTGTTGGCATCGCAGATTGGAAATCATCACTCAAAATAAAGTCCATGAACTCATCTGCTAACTTCGAATTTTTTGAGCCTTTGACCTTAGCCGCCACCTCCACTTGCATGTAGTGTCCTTCGGAAAAATTTGCGCTTGCGTATTTCGCGTCATCTTCTGCAATCAAATGGTACGCGGGAGAAGTCGTGTAAGACAGCACGAGATCGGACTCACCGTTCAAAAACATCGAGTAAGCTTCTGACCAGCCTTTAGTAACCGTAACTGTTTTCGTTGCCAGTTGCTTCCACGCTTGAGTCGCATCATCGCCATAGATGGACTTCATCCACAACATCAAGCCTTGACCCGGAGTCGAAGTGCGAGGGTCTTGGTAAATCACTTTCAGATCATCACGCTCTTCCACCAGCTCTTTCATGCTTTTTGGAGGATTCACCAACTTCTCCTTGTTGTATACAAACGCAAAGTAGCCGTAATCGTACGGTACGAAGGTCTTATCGTCCCAACCATTAGGTAGCGTAGTCTTTGAGGTATCAACATTATGCTCAGCCAGAAGCCCGGTCTTTTTCGCTTCCGCCATCAGGTTATTATCCAAACCTAACACGATATCCGCTTTGCTATTGTTTCCTTCCAAACGAAGGCGGTTAAGGATTGAAACACCGTCGTCCAGCGCAACAAAATTAACGTCGCAACCGCATTTGGCTTCGAATGCTTTTTCGACTTTAGGACCCGGTCCCCAATCGGCAGCAAAAGAATCGTATGTGTAGACAGTTAGGGTGTTTTCAGCGGCAAACGCCGAAGTAGAAGTGATGGTTGCAAGGGCAATCAGACTAAGAGTGGTTTTCACTGCTCGCTCTCCATTTGCATTATTAACATGAGTTGAGCGGCACAGGGTTGAGGCGGTATTTAGGACTTCCAATATCCAGACTCAATTCCTACGCCAGCATTATCTGGTTCAGGTAATACGGGTCCCTGCCTGCTCAACAATGTTAAACAATTAGGTCTCAGCGCTCCTTGGCATTGACAAGGTCAATACCTGATGGGTTTGCTCCCCGATGAGTTGGATGGATTGTAAAGATCTTTTATTGATTACACAATCAACGTTGGTCATAACCCCAGCGTGGCACCAAGCCTTGCTCAATACCAAGGTGATCGAGAATTCTTGCCACCATAAAATCCACCAAGTCTTCAATACTCTTTGGTTGATGATAAAACCCCGGCGCTGCCGGCATAATGGTGACGCCCATTTGCGAAAGTTTGTGCATGTTTTCAAGATGCAGTGTTGAGAAAGGCGTTTCACGCACCACAAGTAACAGTTGCCCACGCTCTTTCATCACCACGTCTGCAGCACGTTCAATTAAGTTATCTGACATGCCGTGTGCAATGGCCGCGACACTGCCCGCGGAACATGGACACACCACCATTTGCTTTGGCGCAGCCGAACCAGAGGCCACTGGCGAGAACCAATCGTCTTTGCCACAAACGGTGATATTATCTGGATTGCAGTTGAGATGCTCAACTAACGCCTTTTGCGCCGCTTCAGGGCCGCTTGGCAGTTTCAGGTCATGCTCGGTCGCCATCACGACACGAGCAGCCGAAGAGATCAACACGTAAACGTGGTAATCCGCAGCAACTAGGCATTCAAGAAGGCGAAGACCATAAGGGGCACCAGAGGCGCCCGTTAATGCTAATGTGATGGCTTTTTTAGGGGTTACTTTTTGTTGCATAAATGTCATTAAGCTTTTTGTTTCAGTTGTTCTAGAAGCTTGCCGTGGATACCACCAAAGCCACCATTACTCATTACGAGGATTTGGTCACCCGGCAGTGCTCGTTCTACGATTTTAGCGACAAAGCTGTCCATCTCTGCACCCACAAAAGCAGGTTGTTTACACTGGTCTGCAATCTCTTGTACCGACCAATCAATGTTGTCTGGTTGGAAGAGGAACACCTCATCAGCACTGTGCAGAGAAGCCGCCAAAGTATTCTTATGAACACCGCGCTTCATCGTCGCAGAGCGTGGCTCCAAAACGGCAAGAATACGTTTTTCGCCAACCTTGTTACGTAAACCGCCCAATGTCAGTTCAATCGCCGTTGGATGATGAGCAAAATCGTCGTAAACCGTCACGCCATGCTCTTCACCTTTCAGCTCCAAGCGACGTTTGGTGTTAATAAAACGACCGAGAGCCTGACATGCAAGTTCTGGTGCAACACCCACATGGCGAGCAGCAGCAATCGCCATCAAAGCGTTATCCACGTTGTGGTCACCGACAAGATCCCAATCCACGACGCCAACTTTCTCACCTTGCAATGAAACTTCAAATTTAGAGCCATCGATAACCAATTTGTGCGCTTGCCAATCACCGTCGACACCTGAGAACTGCTTTTCAGTCCAACAACCGCGCTCGATCACGTCTTGCAGCGACTGATCTTGCTTAGGTGCAAGGATCAAGCCGTTGCCCGGAACAGTGCGCACTAAGTGGTGGAATTGACGTTTAATCGCCTCTAGATCGTCGAAGATGTCCGCATGATCAAACTCAAGGTTGTTCATGATCAGTGTACGTGGATGGTAGTGAACAAACTTAGATCGCTTATCGAAAAAAGCACTGTCATATTCGTCGGCTTCTACGACAAAAAACATGCTTTCACCCAAGCGAGCCGACACTCCGAAGTTACCTAATACGCCGCCAACGAGGAAACCAGGCTGGTAACCGCAGTCTTCTAAAATCCAAGCCAGCATGCTTGAAGTGGTGGTTTTGCCGTGAGTACCTGAAACCGCAAGTACCCAGCGATCGTGGAGTAAAAACTCCTGTAACCATTGCGGGCCAGAGGTATAACGCATGTTAGTGTTCAATACATGCTCAACACATGGGTTACCACGGCTCATCGCGTTGCCAATCACCACAAGATCGGGTTGAGGGTCAAGCTGAGAAGGGTCAAAGCCTTCAATTATTTCAATACCTTGCGACTCTAACAGGGTGCTCATTGGTGGATAAACATTGGCATCTGAACCCGTTACTTTATGACCTAACTGACGAGCCAAAACTGCTGCACCGCCCATAAACGTGCCGCAGATACCCAAGATATGAATGTGCATAAACTTAACCTTGTAATGCGTTCTTTAATCCTTTCATTATCGTGATAACTACCAGAAAAGCGAGTGCCTTTCGCCCTGTTCGTGCAGTCTCTTTCACAAATCTGACAGGGCTTAGCACTGACTGACCAAGCATTAACCAAGAGATTCCCTTCTTATGCAATAAGACAAATAATTTGCGATCTCAGTCGGTTACTTCATTACCATTAATAAGATCTGCGTCATAAACTTACATCTAGCGCAATCGTTTAACATCCATAAAGAGATGCCTCTATTGCGCGACACCCCCAACGAAATGAAAATGTAAGGATAAACCATGTCAGGACTGCGCACCCTAGGCGAATTCATTGTTGAGAAACAAGCGGATTTCCCCCACGCTAGCGGTGATCTTTCATCTCTCTTAGCTTCTATTCGCTTAGCTGCAAAAATTGTTAACCGCGAAATCAACGCGGCCGGTCTTGGTGACATCACTGGCGCTGTAGGTACGGAAAACGTACAGGGCGAAGACCAACAAAAACTTGATCTGTATGCGAATGATAAATTCAAAGCGGCCCTCGAAGCTCGCGACCAAGTATGTGGCGTTGCAAGTGAAGAAGAAGATGAAGCGGTTGCGTTCAATAAAGAACTCAATCAAAACGCAAAGTACGTTGTACTTATGGACCCACTCGATGGCTCATCAAACATTGATGTGAACGTATCAGTCGGGACCATCTTCTCTATTTACCGTCGAGTTTCTCCTATTGGAACCCCACCAACAGAAGAAGACTTTCTACAACCAGGCCACAAACAAGTGGCAGCTGGATACGTAATTTACGGTTCATCCACCATGCTGGTTTACACCACAGGTAATGGCGTAAACGGCTTCACTTATGACCCATCGATAGGCAGCTTCTGTCTTTCTCATGAAAACATGATGATCCCTGAAGATGGCAAGATTTACTCGATCAACGAAGGCAACTACATCCGCTTCCCACAAGGCGTTAAGAAGTACATTAAGTACTGCCAAGAAAACGAACCTGAAGATGGTCGCCCATACACCTCTCGCTACATCGGTTCGCTGGTTGCTGATTTCCACCGCAACTTGCTGAAAGGCGGCATCTACTTGTATCCAAGCACGCAAAGCCACCCTCAAGGTAAACTTCGCTTGTTGTACGAGTGCAACCCAATGGCATTCTTGATTGAGCAAGCAGGTGGTTTAGCGTCTGACGGCGTTAATCGCATCATGGATTTGAAACCAACAGAATTGCATCAACGCGTGCCTTTCTTTGTCGGTTCTAAAAACATGGTGAACAAAGTCGAAGCGTTCCTTGAACTGCATCGCGACGAAGAATAATTTCAGACCTTTGTCCAACGCGGCGGGTGTTTACCTGCCGCGTTTTTGTCGCTAAAGTGAGTAACGAATCAATCGTAAGATGAGCCTGACTCATCCTCACTGAAAAGGACTATTCAAATGAGCTTAAACAACGTACCAGCGGGTAAATCATTACCTGACGATATCTATGTCGTGATCGAAATCCCTGCTAACGCCGATCCAATCAAATACGAAGTAGATAAAGACACTGGTGCTGTATTCGTTGATCGTTTCATGTCTGCACCTATGTTTTACCCTTGCAACTATGGTTACGTGAACGACACCCTTTCTCTAGACGGTGACCCAGTAGACGTACTGGTTCCGACTCCTTACCCACTGATGCCTGGTTCTGTGATTCGTTGTCGCCCAGTTGGCGTATTGAAGATGACGGATGAGTCAGGTGAAGACGCAAAAGTCTTCGCTGTCCCGCACTCTAAAATCTCAAAGGAGTACGAGGGCATTCAAGATGTCGGTGACATCCCGGAACTATTGAAGGCACAAATAACACAATTCTTTGAGCGCTATAAAGAGCTGGAAGCTGGTAAGTGGGTGAAAGTTGATGGCTGGGCAGATGTGGCCGCAGCAAAAGCAGAAATCCTAGAATCTTACGAACGCGCGCAAAACAAATAACTGCGAACGCTTAAAAGTGAAAGAGCTGCACGTTAGCAGCTCTTTTTAGTTTTATGGCTTTGATCAGTACTCGCCTGCGGTTGAGTGTCTGCCCGATTCATAGTTTTGTTGGAAGAATGGGTCAATGTCATCGCAAATACCGAAGTACGGCATATCTCTCACACCTAGCATGTAAGCACTCTGTTCGCAGTACTCTTTTTTACCTTCCTGATAGCCGGATTGATAAGCCATAACCAATTCGGGTGTAGCACGATTCGTTTCATCAAGTTTGACGATTCGCTCTTCCGATAGCTCGATTAGACCATCAAGGGCAGATTGCTTACCAAAAGCCTGCCAATCTGTGACGTTGGCAGATGTTGGTAGTGATGTTTGCGCACAAGCACTGAGCAAGACCAGCGCTGCACCGATAGCAAATAACCTCATGTTCACCCCTTAAAATCTAGTAGCGTTTACTGCCCTTTGCAGTTCGCCCTAATTCATATTCTCGGCGGAAGCGATCATCAACATCATCACATATCCCGCGATAGTAGCGCCTACTTTCTCCCAACGAGAATGCATCTTGTGCGCAGTAGTTTGAGCGCCCCGCTTCATAACCATTGCTGTATGCCACGTAGAGTTCGTCGCCATTGTTGAACTCTTGCATTGACAGTTTGGTGTCCCCGGCTTCAGCTTGCTGCATGCCATATTGCTTCCATTCCATACTGTCGTTGCTACTCGGTGGTGTCGTGCTTGAGCACCCCACTAAAAGCAGCAGTATCATTGGTGATAGATATTTCATCGCAGACCTCCCAAGTCTTTGTTGTATATATCGTCAATGCATACGTTACTGCTCTAGTTATAGTTCACACTCGTTGACACCAATCACCAGATGCAATCTCTTCAGTCAATTGCTCGGTATCTTGGTACAAATAGATCCAAGCTTGGCCAAACGGCGTGATGATGCTTTCTCTGCGATACTCTACAGGTACATCCTCAAGTTTATCGAGCTCCACCAGCGTTTCATTATCAATCAGATAAACTTCACCCAGTATCGCCTTCTGTCCTACCGATAAAGCAGGGTATCGCCCTAAATCATACAGTGCGAATTGAGCCTCGGTCTCATGGTGACCTAAAAACTCGGCGCTATTCAAAAAGTGATGGTTTCCCTCTCCTTTGCGCAAAGTGCCATACACAAAAATCAAATGCTGCATAACCATTCCTTAGTTACGATAAAAAGCTAAGCTTAGTCGAATTCAAATTGGTACAGCAAATCAACAGCACTATCCACGCCAGAAACCGCTTCTAAGTACAAATCTTTCATCAATCGGTATCGCACGGTGAACTCACCTAATGAGGTAAAGATACCTACACCGTATTTAACTTGTAGGCCAGGAAGTATGTAACCACTTACCGTCACTTGAGAATCATCACCAGAGCCTGCGGTATCCAACTGCAAATCTTGTACGCCAAAGGCTTCGCCAATCTCACCGACGACTTTACCGCTCTTCGCTAAACTCAAACCAATCAGTGTTGTTGTCATCGCATTACCGCCAGACTCAGCATCAATATCTTGACCACGTAATAAATAAGACAGCGCGTTCGCTTGCGGCATCGCAGGGTCGGAGAAAATTTCTACCGTAGGGTCACTTGCCGGGCCAGTCACACGCACACCGGCCGTCACGTCATCTTGCGTGTTATCTGGGTTACGAATCGCTTTGATAGAAACATAAGGCTGATCCGCAGGACCGTTCATCATGATCTTACCTTCTTCGATCACCAAATCCTGACCAAATGAACGGTATGAACCATCAATGATGTTCACCTCACCAACGATGAATGGCCCTTTATCTTTCTGAGTAACGTTTAGGTTACCTTGCAAATCGCCCTTCAAACCAAATGCTGACAACTGGAAATCATCTCCAATTTTGATGTTGATATCTGTCTCTACGTTAAATGGTAATGCCTCATCACCATCTACCGGCTGCATGTCTTTATTTAATATAACGGTATCGCTCGACACACCAACGGCACTTGGCGGCAACTCATCAATCAAAATACGTCCCCATGGGAGATTGATGTTACCTTCAACCTTAGCGAGCTTAGGGGTCACATCAATGGTCATGTCTGGCTCGACTTTGATTCTTACCATTGGCGGCATATCCACTTTCAACTCTTTCGCAAATACGCGAGCCTTCGTGTGCCAATTTTCTAAATCACGCCAATCCGCGTCACCATTGAACTCCAGCTTGCCATCCGGCGTGATGATGCCCGCATTTAAGTCTGCTTGATGCCCTTTGAAGTTAATCGCAACTTGTCCTGAGTCGATGTCAATTGGTGTTACTTCACCTTGCAGCTTCATTTGGTCAATCAAAAACTGGCCATTCACCTTCGGATGCATCACATCACCAGATAAAGCGAGATCCGTGTTCATGTTCGCCTTGAACAAGCTGTACTCACCGATAAGTGGCGCCAAGAAGTCCAAGTGGAACGTCGATAGCGACACTTTACCGTTAATCGTAGGCTTCTCGGACGACACATCATTCAGAGCGACCTTACCAGACAAATCCCCGTTATCCGTGACATCAAGTAACCACTCAGCATCAAGCTTATCTTGCGCCAATTTGGCTTTAAAACTCACACTTTCCCAACCGACTTTCACTGGTTGCTCTAGCGTTTGCTCTACCTGACCTTTTGGCATATCGACATTCACCGTGACTTCCGGTTTCATGTCTGGTGCCCATTTCGCAAACGCATTCGCGTTCACTGAACCATTTAGCTTGGTTTCTGCAGGTAAGAATTGTTTGATTTGGTCGAAGTCAAAGTTAGTAATGGCTAACTTCGCCTCGCCGCTCTTGCCGACACTAATGTCTTCACTCAGACATACGCTTGAATCAGACTGTAACCAACAGTGTGCTTGGACATCGGCAATCTGTTTATCAATGTTGATTTTAACTGCCGTCGATTTTTGCAGAGCCCATGGACCTTGTGGTGTACTCAACGTTAAACGGCGCAGCGCTCCATCCCAGATCATCTCGGGCTTTTGCTTAAAAGTACCTTCGATTTCTAAACTACTTGAAACAATGTCAGACACCACATCCAATGTCAGTTGGTGCAGCTTTTCGTCACCAGTGACTTCAAGATCTGCACTATCAATTTTGATGTCGTCATAGGTAATGTTTTTGGCAATTAAGCTCACGTCCGCTTTTGGCGCAGGTAGAGGAGTCACATCACCTTTCAAGGTAATAGTTTCAACCTTTGCTTGCTGTTGCCAATCGAGTTGGTTCAGCGCAAGATCCAGGTTGATGTCTGGTTGCTTCAAACTGCCACGTAGCGCAACCGTACCATTCATCTTGCCGCTAAGATCGGGCACACTTTTCGAAAAGTCAGGGAAATTCACCTCAACATCCATCAAGATTTGCTTGTCAATTTTACCTTTGGCATGCAGTTGGTTAGGACCATGCGATAACGCTAAACCTTGAGTATTTAGCTGGATATCTTCGCCCTTACCATTCTTGTCAGACGCCTCTAATTGACCTTCTATATTCACCGGATAACCACGTAAAATACCGTCAATATCAAGCTTAGGAAGGCTCACTTGCCAACCGCCTTGCTCCGTTAAAGAGCCTGAAGTAGATAAACTACCGCTGATGTCCCCTTCCGCTTCTTGCCACTGCAAACCCGGTTGAATGTGCTTCAGGTTCAAGTCCGCTTGCCAGTTGATAGGTGAAGCCCAATTCGCCATCACTTTACCAGCCAGTTCACCGCCTAAGGTTTTCACCACAATACTGTCTAGGTCAATCTGTTCTAAAGTGCCTTTACCATTCAAAGCAACATCTAACGCAGGAATATCCTTACCAGATGCTTTGGTTTCTAATGCAACGGTGTAGCCCTCTAGTGAACCTTTCGCCGCTAAGCTAGGCACCGAAACTTGGTAGTCACTCTTACCACTCAATGGCCATTGCGCCTCAACATTGTTCAGCTTGATATCAAATGGCAGCTCCGTTTTCAGTGGTTGGATTTGCCCTTCAATCTTCGCTTTAACCAAATCAGACAGCGTTGCCTGCAAGGACAAATCACCGACAGACCCTGAAGCTGATAAAGACAGTTTCTGACCTTTCACATCAGCTTGTTTAACGAGCGCGTCAATTTGTGCTTGAATTGGATAGTCGCCAGATAACGTCACTTGCGTACTCAACTTGCCTTCCACTTCAGGCATGTCGAGTTCTAACGTTTTTACCTCAACTTTATCGCCACCAGCTTTGGCTTCGAGCCCTAAGTGATGAACAATAACCGGAGTGTCACCAGCCAATTTGAAATCGTGAATATCCAGTCGCTGCGCTTCTATCGTTAGGGGGATCCACACTTCAGGCAGAACAATGCCCTTGGGTTCAGACTCAGCTTTCGCCGCTTTGTTTTCCGCTTCTTTTTTTACCGCAATATCTTGAGTTTTTAGTTTTTCTTTTTGTTTCACAGCCTGCTTTGATGTCTTCGCAGCATCGTCCTGATTACTCGCAGCGCTGCCCGATTCATCAACAGCTGTCGCTTGTGCCGTTGTCGATGACTGATCTTCTTTTGGCGTTTCGTCTGTTGACGCCAATGCCACATTGATCACCTTCAATGCCGTGGGAGCAATTACCAAACGGTCGCCTTGCATCGACAGCGCTGTAGAAAAATCTTGCCAATCAATCTTGTTACCCAAAATATTCAAGTTGATGTTATTCAGGCTAACTTTATTTACGAAAATAGGTACTGGTGTGCTAATTGAACGCAGTGGCGGCGTTTCTTCTACTGGTTCCTCACTCGGCGGCAACTCCGGCATTTGGAAATTCACACCTTGGAGTGCAAGTTCATCCACGCACACTTTTGGATCGAAGAAACAACGGAAATTTATCGCAAGGGTAAGGCGTTCAACCTTTGCGTCGACATTCAACGATTCATCGACAAAGCTGACGTTGTGCAAAGCAAAGCGAGGGAACAAAGATCCGTTGATCTCTTCGACCTTCAGTTGTGGTAGTGCCTTTTCTGCTCCCCACAAAGCCAGCTTTAAACCAGGATGGGTGAACAAGACTGTACCGATGAAAATCACCAGCAAGAGCACCAAACTCAGCAGACTGATCGAGAACCACTTCGTCCACTTAAGCGTTGTTTTCATCATAGTTCAGGCCCCAATGAGAAGTGGATACGAAATTCTGGTTTAGGCTCAGCGTCTAAGCCCCAAGCAAAGTCAAAACTCACTGGTCCAACAGGGGATGCCCAGCGAATGCCAACACCTGCACCCGATTTCCACACTGGAGTTTCATTGAACGCATCACCGATGTCATAAAAGGCTGCACCCCACCAGTTGCCATAAACGCGATACTGATACTCTAGGGTACTGGTCACCATGTATTTCGCACCAGTCAATGCTCCACTGGCATCTGTTGGCGAGATAGATTCGTATCCATAACCACGAATGTTGTTGTCACCACCAGCAAAGAAACGCAGCGATGGTGATAGTTTTTCAAATTCTTCGGTGATGTTGGCACCACCTTCTAAGCGGAATAAACCACGATGATTCTGACCAATGCCACGAATCCACGACGTCCGACCTAACAAACGAAGAACGCGAGTTTCAGACAACAAAGCGGGATCACCGTATTCAACGGTGACACTTTGTTTGTCTCCCCACATTGGCATATTGCCACCGCGAGTTCGAGTCCGTGAGAAAGAAGCACCAGGCAGAACGAATTGCACTCCGTCTTCTTGCAAACCTTGTGAAAAGTTTTCGTACAAGTGACGAACGTATAACGTCTTATGCCAACCACCATCGGTGATCCAGTGGCGTTCTACCGCAAGATTCGATTCCAAACTCTCTGTATCGCGATTATCGAGGTGCTTCAAACCAAACTGCAATTGGTAATACTCATGCAGTACATCATCGAGAGGGATTTTGTAGCCTGCGGTAATCGTCTGCTCAGGCTTAGAAAGAGATAGCGCCGTATCAAAGCTGTGACCACGCGCACTTACCCATGGTTTTTTCCACTTTAACGTACCACGCACACCGGTATCGGTAGAGTAACCAATACCAGTTTCGAGTTGGTTTTTTGCTGCGGGAGCTAACGAGACTTTAATCGGTAGATCTCGACCATCATCGAGTTTACTGAGGTCTGGTTCAACAAACACGGAGGAGAACCAATCGGTATTCGACAGGTTTTGGTTGTACTCACCCACTTCAGACACTAAGTAGGGTTCACCGGTTTTAAATGGGCGCAAAGAGTCCACGCGGTCTTCCCAGATCTGACTCCCCAAGATTTCCACTGTACCAAAGTGATATCGGATACCACTATCATAGTGCAGGCGAACATTGGCTTCATTCAACTCTGGAACCACTTCCAACTTACTCAGCGTAAAATCACCATTAAAGTAGCCACGCTGCAAAGCTAAGTTACGAATGCTGGATTTGAGGCTATCGTATTCCCCTTGATTGAGGATACGGCCCTCTTTCAATCGTGATTTGTTGATGAGGTTAGTAAACTCTTCATCTTTTTCTGCTTCACCGGAGATCACCACATCCATGACCTTTACCCTTACAGGCTCGCCCGGTGTAACGTTGACGATCAATTCATCATTATCTTTCGTAATAGAGTATGAAATTTTCGCATGATAATAGCCAAGCGCATTCATCGCTTCGGTGATACTTTGACTTAATCGCGCCTGAAAGCGTAAAGACGTCGAATAATCATCTTCTGGTATCGATGATAGGTAAGCGTTCACATTGTCTTCTAGCGCACCATCGATCCCTTTTACAGTCAGGGATACATCGGCATAAGCGCTATGAGAAAAAACAAGTAGGCTAGCAATAATTGGGATAGCTTTTTTTATCATGCTTTTTAGCTGGATGAGGTTAAATAAACGTAAACAATAATAACGCCAAATAAAGGCTAAGTCTGTAATATTAATAGGTTTACCGCGGTCTATGTCATTACACCATCAGATTCAGACTGAATATTAAAGTTCGCAAAATTAAGACACGTATTGAAGGACGAATACTATGCTCAACAAACAGACAATGATCAGTATAGAAGATGCACTGCCAGGTAGAGAGGCATCAATGCAGATTGATGACACCCATTTTGTTAATCAATCAAGCTTAACGGCATCACCGCCAGCTCACCAACAACAAATATTATTCGGTATGGGATGTTTTTGGGGAGCAGAACGTTTTTTCTGGCAACTTGAAGGTGTGATGTCGACGTCTGTAGGCTACGCCGGAGGCTATACGCAGAATCCAACATACGATGAAGTGTGTAGCGGAAAAACAGGACATACAGAAGTCGTAAGAGTCATCTTCGATGAACGAGTAATTTCTCTAGTGCAACTGCTTGCCGCATTTTGGGAGAAACACGATCCAACTCAAGGCATGCGCCAAGGTAATGATCTCGGCACTCAATACCGTTCTGCGATTTATACCTACTCACAAGAACAGTTAGAAGTGGCAGAAAAATCGAAAACACAATACCAACAAGCATTACAAGAAGATCAACGCGCAGCCATCACCACAGAAATTCAAGCCGCTGGGCCTTATTACTTCGCTGAAACGTACCACCAGCAATACCTAGCAAAGAATCCAAACGGTTACTGTGGTTTAGGCGGCACGGGGGTCTGCTTCCCACCAAGCCTTCAAGGTTAGTCCCAAACTAAAAAGAGCGACGAAAGTCGCTCTTTTACAATTCTGACAATTAAACAGGTAGAGATAAAATGGCCCTGTTAACTTCTTTGAATACCGACAATTGTTGGGGGTTTTTGATGTCTGGTAGTAGCACTTTACCGTTATCAAAACGGAACTGACCAACTCCAGCAATTGAGAACTGACCTTTGAATAAAGTCTTAACGAAACGCGCCACCTGACGTGGACGGTAAACAGCAAACTCACGAAGCATAACCACCTCAATATCCTTTTGAGAAAAACATGATTGCTCTTTCCTTGGCAATCTTTATGCGCTATTTGCGACGAGGTTCATTGTACCAAATTCCAACCTAAACGCAACATTACTTAACTCTGTACGTTAAATAATTGTTATAAACGGTTCTACATTTTTATGCATCGTAAGTATATACTTGGTAAGTCTCACAACCCATACGGAACATAACAATATGAAAACTAAGACTCTCCTTCCTATTTTCTTCGCTCTTGCACCTGGTCTTGCGCTTGCTCATAACCTTTCAATGGGTGAAGCAGTTCCAGCAGCAAAAGTAGACGCGTACGGCGAAATCGTACTGCAAGGTGAAGGTGTGGCGTACCAGCCTTGGGCGACACAACAAATGCTAGGAAAAGTACGAGTGATTCATGCCATTGCAGGACGCAGCAGCTCGAAAGAAATGAACGCGCCGTTGATGACAGCGCTAACTGACGCTAAGTTCCCGGAAGATGCCTACCAAACTACAACCATCATCAACCAAGACGACTCAATCTGGGGAACTGGCTCTTTTGTGAAATCATCAGCACAAGACAGTAAAAAAGAATTCCCATGGTCATCAATGGTTTTAGATGAGAACGGTGTTGTGGCTAGCACTTGGGCACTACAAGAAGAAAGCTCGGCAATCGTAGTGCAAGATAAGCAAGGTAAGATCCTGTTTATCAAAGAAGGCGCATTGACAGCAGATGAAATCAACCAAGTACTTGGCCTAATTAAACAAAGCATCTAATACTCACTCGCTCCTTGTTACTCTCAAGCGGGGAGCGTCATTCCTTTCTTTCTGCGTAAGTTCTTATTCCTGCATAGATAATTTGCTCTATACGAACAAAAGAGTGAACTTTTCATAAAAATGGGTGTTATATTATAACACTAGGTATCGTTTCGGGCTTTAAGATGCACTGTCGTTGGCAAGCAATTACACATCATTGGCATCGCACTGTTGTATTGTTCAGTGTTGCGTTGTTGATCGCTTGGAACTTTGCCACTATTGCTCATCAACTCGACCTCATTCCCGAACACCACAGTGAACATCATTGCCAAATGTTTGCCGGAGCGCATCAAGGGCTTGCGAAGGCTCAGCCAGAACTCAGTGCGCCCACCTTCTCTAGACTCGCTCACGTAGATGTAGCCGAAATCACCTCTCATTTAGAGGACGTCACGTATACCGCGCGTGCACCACCTAATTTTGCGTTCTAAAAACCACTACTCATACTAAGAACAAACCTTGTTATTCACTTTGCTATTTGAGCAAGTAACACATAAAAAATTAAACAAAATTAGGAATAAGAAAATGCCATCTAAACACGCTTTAGCTCTTGTTATCGGACTTTCTCTATCAGCTACTGCTAACGCAGAAGAATATCGTCAACATGAAGCGCACGTTCATGGTCATGTAGAATTCAACATTGCTCAAGACGGAAAAGACTTACTAATTGAAATCACTTCTCCAGGTGCTGACGTGGTTGGTTTTGAGCACGCACCTGAAAATGCAGAGCAAGAGCAAGCCTTAAAACGAGCGGTTGCCGCACTAAAAGACACAAACAAACTGTTTGCAATTAACCAGCAAGCGAAGTGTGTGATTGAAGAAGTTCAAGTCGCGCATACGCTTGGCCAAGATTCTCATGAAGGCCACGATCATGGTAACCACGAAGGACATGATCATGATAAGCACGACCACGATAGCCATGAGGGTCACGACCATAACGAACATGCTCATGATGACCACCACGATCACGAAGGTCATGACCACGAAGGACACGATCACGAGCACGGCGGTCACGGTGAGTTCACCGTTGAGTACCGTTTCCACTGTGATTCAGTCGCCGATCTAAATAGCATTGATACGACTTGGTTCAAGCAATTCCCAGCAACAGAATCCATCAGCGTCAACTTATTTACTGACACAACTCAGTCTGCGACAAGCCTAAGCAAAAACAACACTAAGATCGCAATTAAATAAATCACATAGCGTGTGAGTGAGTGCTCACACGCTATTGCCTTGGTAATTTATTATGACTGAAACCACGTCAAACGTTGTTGAGCTGAATAATGCCCAGTTTGTCTGGCCCGGCTCAGAAAGCGCGACCATTAATATTCCACACTTACACATCGCTCAAGGTGAGCATGTCTTTATCAAAGGCCCTAGCGGCTGTGGTAAATCGACTCTGCTTGCCCTACTTACTGGAATCAATACTCTTACATCGGGTTCTCTGTCTGTACTTGATACCGATCTTGCAAGCTTAAGAGCAAGCCAAAGAGACAAATTTCGTGCCGATCACATTGGTTATATCTTCCAACAATTCAATTTGTTGCCTTACTTGAATGTGATCGAAAACGTCCTAATTCCATGCCAATTCAGCAAAATTCGCCGAGATCGCGTTGCACCAAACGCTTCGAATGCAACGCTTGAAGAGCAAGCAACATCACTGCTAGAACGTTTGCATCTTCCGAAAGCACTGCACAATAAGCCTGTCTCTGAGCTGAGTATTGGCCAGCAACAGCGCGTTGCAGCCGCCCGTGCACTGATCGGCCAACCTGAACTGGTGATTGCTGACGAGCCAACTTCAGCATTGGACCATGACAACCGCAAAGCGTTTATTGAGTTATTGATGGAACAAGCCAATCTTGCCAGCGCCACATTGGTTTTTGTTAGCCATGATCCAACGTTGGAATCTCTCTTCCACAGAACACTAAACTTGCCTGAAATCAATCAAGCGCAAACCCTAGGAACCGCATCATGAGTGCCGTAGTAAAGCTCGCTTGGAAAAGCCTGATGAACCGCAAAGCGACGGCTATTCTCACCATCATGACAGTCGCGATTTCAGTTGTCCTTTTATTGGGTGTTGAACGCATTCGTACCCAAGCTAAGGACAGCTTCGCTAACACCATTTCTGGTACCGATTTAATCGTCGGGGGCCGTTCTGGACAAGTCAACTTGCTGCTGTACTCAGTATTCAGAATCGGCAATGCCACCAACAACATAGATTGGAAAAGCTACGAAGAGTTTGCTAACCACAGTGCCGTCGATTGGGCAATTCCAATCTCACTCGGAGATTCCCACAAAGGGTTTCGCGTAATGGGCACCAACCAGAGCTATTTCGAACACTATAAATACGGAAATAAACAGCCTTTAAAATTGTCCGAAGGCAGGGAGTTCAATGGCCTGTTTGAAACTGTGCTCGGCTCTGATGTCGCAAAACAGCTTGGATATAAAATCGGTAGCGAAATCATCATTGCACACGGCATCAGTGACGTTGGTTTTAGCCGGCATGACAACTTACCATTTAAGGTGGTTGGCATTCTTGCTCCTACTGGCACTCCTGTCGATAAAACCGTACACGTTTCTTTAGAGGCGATCGAAGCGATTCACGTAGGTTGGGAAAGCGGTGCCCGTTTAGGTCCGACCCCAAGTGCTAATGAGCTAAAATCACGCGACTTCCAACCTAAACAAATCACTGCCATGTTGGTTGGGTTAAAATCACGAATTCAAACCTTTGCCCTACAGAGGCAGATCAACACCTATCCGAAAGAACCTCTCAGTGCCATCATGCCAGGCGTCGCTTTGCATGAATTATGGGGCATGATGTCCGTTGCCGAGCAAGCACTCATGGCTGTATCAGGCTTTGTGGTTGTGGCAGGGTTATTAGGCATGCTAAGCAGCCTATTGACCAGTCTGCAAGAGCGTCGTCGTGAAATGGCGATCCTGCGAGCCATGGGGGCAAGACCAAAACACGTATTCTCATTACTGATAAGTGAAGCCAGCTTATTGACCTTCGCAGGTATTGTGACGGGATTAGTGGGTCTTTATTCCATGCTTGCCCTCTTGCAACCAATAATCCAACAAAGTTATGGTATACACCTAACACTAACGGCACTGTCGCCGTATGAATGGATGTTGCTTGGCTTTGTACAATGTGCAGGCATTGTGATTGGCTTCATCCCGGCATTTCGCGCTTACCGACAATCGCTAAGTGATGGAATGACAATAAGGATTTAGTAAAAATGTGGAAAAAAATACTCGCTAGCTGTTTGCTGATGATTTCGTTTACCGCGCCTGTGATGGCCAGTGACGAACCATTAAAGCTTGATTGGATAGATCTCGTCCCAGAAGCCGAACGCAAGATGTTCGATAGTATGGGAATGCCAGCCACAGACCACAGCGGTGGTGCAGCAATGCAATCTAAGGTCGGTAACGTTCGTCCTGAATTGAACGGAAGCACAGTCAAGATTCCTGGTTTTGTCATCCCATTAGAAGGCGATGCAAATACCGTCACGGAGTTTTTGTTAGTGCCTTATTTTGGTGCTTGTATTCACGTGCCGCCACCGCCACCGAACCAAATCATCTATGTGAAGTTTCCTAAGGGAGCGCCAGTACAAGAGTTGTGGGATGTGATTTATGTGGTGGGCAAATTGAAGACTGAGACCATCAACCACGAGCTCGCAGAAACCGCATACGAGATCGAAGGCACGAGTATTGAAGCCTACGACGATATGTAGTTTGTTTTGATTTCACACCAAGGCGTCAATTTGGCGCCTTTTTTATGCCTGTCAGTTAGACTATATAGCGAGATAAATACGCTAATACACCAACATAAAGAACCAAAAGAAGCGCTATCGACAGGTGCTTTTTCAGTTTACTCGCGTCTGAATATTTCATCGCTCCTCCAAAATAACGATAACAATTTTAACAACTCATTATCATTTTGAATAGCCTTTATTCTGTCAAAATCCGGACGTGCCTCTCTAGTCGCAAAAAGCAGAAAGGTGTAAATTTAAGCAAGCGTTAACCGCAAGCTCTTGGCAGGAAAACAAATGGCAGAACCGACAAAGCAACCCGTTGTCATCGAACACGAATCGAATACACAAAAACAAACACATCACGAGAAAAAGTCTGGTTATATCAAAGACAGCGCAAGTCGTGTTCAAAGCATTGCTCAGATCTATGGGCTCGATGCTTTGCTGCAAAACGAACCTCCAGCAAAACCTGCATTAGAACGGGCACATTTACGCGAACAACGTCGCCAAGAACAAAGACAAAAAAACCTCGAACAAATCCTTAAACTCGCGCACAGCTCATGCCGTGATGAAACCGCCGGAGAGCCTGATCAAGATTGGTTGTATCGATTTTTCGATATGGCGCAAGACATCCACAACAGCTCAATGCAAAAACTTTGGGCGCAAGTCATGAAGCGAGAAGTTACCAACCCTGGTTCGACTTCCATGAAAGCGTTAAAAGTGCTGAAAGACATGTCACCACGGGAAGCCCAAACCCTACAAAGAGCCGCGACGTTAGCATGCAGCTTTGGGGGAGATACCAGTAGAAAGCTACTGATTGGCTACAAAGCACATGGCGGAATGTTCAGCTTTGGTAAACGTGACACCACCAGCAATCTCAATATGGGGAGTTTCCAACTTCCCTATTCCAGCTTATTAGTGTTGATTGAATTGGGCTTACTTCACAGTACTGAATTAGAGTCTGGAGAGATTGGCATTGAGACACCATTGATGCTCAACTATCAAGGTAAGAATTTATCACTGCAAGTGAATACTAAAGGTGTACGACTTTTGTATTACCGTTTTACACCGACGGGCAATGAGTTGTGTAAATTACTCGGAAACAAACCAAACAATCAATATTACGACCAAATGTTATCGCTTTTAAATCATAAATTTAGTGTACATAGCGACACCAAAAGTCATGTTAATTACACCGTCTAAACGATGTCAAAAGAGCTTTTGGCCACCTATGGTCCAAAAGCTCCCTGAGCAGTACAATGACTTTTTGGTCACTGATGATCCAAATGCTTTTTTATCGGATCACTCCGCGCTGTTTGAGGTCAATTAAGCACAACTCAACAAGCTCTTCGACGCTCTTCTCACCCGCAGGCAAATCAATTTCTGGATTTGCTGGCGCTTGATATTCCGAATCAATTCCCGTGAAGTTAGGAATTTCACCTGCACGCGCTTTTTTGTATAAACCTTTAGGATCGCGACTTTCACACACATCAAGAGAGGCGTTGACAAACACCTCAATAAACTCGCCCTCAGGAACTAAATCACGCACTAATTGGCGCTCAGCACGATGAGGAGAAATAAACGCAGACAATACGATTAGCCCTGCGTCTGCCATCAGCTTAGCGAGCTCACCAATGCGACGAATATTTTCTCTACGGTCTTGTTCAGAAAAGCCTAAATCGCTACATAAACCGTGGCGCACATTGTCGCCATCCAGCAAATAAGTGTGGTAACCCAGTTCAGCTAAGCGATTTTCCAAGGCGCCTGCCACCGTTGATTTACCCGCACCAGATAGCCCGGTAAACCAAAGTACCGCTGGCTTCTGTTTTTTTAATCCAGCACGAAACTGTTTATCAACCGAGTGCTGATGCCAAACGATGTTTTCATCTTTTACCGGAGTTTCGGCAGTCATAACGTATCCTTGTAAATTTACAGATTAAAACGGAAAAAAGACCGGAATCAGCGTCAGTACTAACACTGAATACACGATGGAAATCGGCACGCCAATTCGCACATAATCGGTCAATTTGTAATTCCCTACGCTGTACACCAACAAATTGGTTTGGTATCCGTAAGGAGAAATAAAACTTGCGCTAGCACCAAATAACACCGCCATGATAAAAGGCATAGGGTCAACGCCATAACCTACCGCCATGCTATAGCCAATAGGGAAAGACAGCGCCGCTGCCGCATTGTTCGTTACAAGCTCAGTCAATACTAAGGTCATGATGTAGGTTGCCACCAGCGCACCAAACACACCCCACCCATTGAACGCTTCAATAAACATGTCGCCCATTCGTACGGACAGTCCAGAGGAAATCATCAGTTGAGCGATAGATAACGCAGAACCAACAATCACCACAATATCAATTGGGAAACGACGACGCAGCTCAGAAAGCTGAATGACACCAAACGCGAGCAGAGCAATAAGATAAACCGCCAAACCTTTAATAATTGGCACCAACTCCAATAGAGCAAAGGCAATCACAGCGGAAAAGCCAATAAGCACTAATGCCGATTTATTGGCATCCAAACGTGCGCTGGAATCCAAATCGTTAACCAGAACAAACTCTTTACGATGGGCTCGACGTTCAGTTTCAAAACGCTTTCCGGGTACCAAAACCAGCGTATCTCCTGCCGCTAGGGTAATGTTACCCAAACCACCTTCAAGTCGTTCATGACCACGGCGAATCGCCACGACTACAGCATCGAATCGGTCCCGAAATCGACTCTCTTTCAATGTTTTGTGACAGAACGTGGCTGAAGAGCTTACTACCACCTCGATAAAGTTTTGGCCATTGAGATGCTGATGACCAAAGAGCGTCAGTCCAGGGATCTCTTGCAACGTAGCAACGCTTTCAACATCACCACAAAACAACAATCGGTCTTTTGCGTTGAGAACAAAATCAGGCCCAACTGACGGTACGGTCACGCCATCACGAACGACTTCGGCAAGGAACAGCTTTCTTAATGCTCGTAAATTATTTTCCGTGATAGTGCGCCCAACCAAAGGTGAGCCCGGCTCAACTCGAGACTCTAAGAAATAAGGTAAATCTTCTTGGCTTTGATCATCATAATTAGGCAACAAATAACTCAACGGGATCAAAATAAGCACGCCCCCAACCAGCACGGCTAAACCAATCATGGTCGGTGTAAAAAAGCTGAGACTTGGTAAGCCCGCATCCTCAACAAAGCTGTTGATTATTAAGTTGGTAGAGGTGCCAATAAGTGTCAGTGTGCCACCAAAAATCGCGGCATAAGAAAGCGGGATCAATAGCTTAGAGGGTGCGTGCTGCTGATTACGTTTGATCGCACCAATTAACGACACCACAACCGCGGTATTATTAGTAAAAGAAGAAAGCAGCGCGGTAGAAAAGCCTAACTTGGCAATCACGCTACCAAGATTGCCCTCTGAAATACTGCGACTTACCCAACTGATCAATAAGGTTTTTTCTAATGCGCTCGATGCGAGAATCAACAAGACCAGCGTCAGAAGAGAAGAGTTAGTAAAGTTAGCCGCAATGGTATTGAGCTCTAACATGCCCGCCATAAACGCAATAAAGGCAGCGCCAGCAAACACATAACTCGGCTTCAGTTTGGTTACAAGTAAACAAGTGATAATGCCAAGCAATATCGCTAATACAAATCCTTGTTCCCACATAGCCTTTCCTTACCAACAAGCCCGATTCGGGCATAACAACGACATGTGCATACTGGCTGCACAGAGTGACAAATGAGTCACAAGATAAAAAAGCAAAGCAAGCGAAAAAGAACGCCAGAATGCTTGGTTTCTTGGGCTTCCTAGCATTCTGGGTTCGGGGGGAAATCAGCCTGACTGCATTCGCAATTCGGTCAGGCTCAATGAACTCATTACTTCTTCAGTAACTGGCTCAGGTCTTTGGCTTCCCAATGTGGGAAGTGCTTACGAACCAGTGCATTTAGCTCAAGTTCAAACGCAGAGACATCGGTTAAGTCTCGCTCAACTGCCGCGAGACTCTCTTTCACCATACCAGCACCAACGGTAACGTTAGTCAGACGGTCGATGATGATGAAACCACCGGTATCAGCACATTCTTGATAGTTATCAATCGCAACGGATTCGTTGAGTGACCACTCACACAAGCCAATACCATTGAGAGGTAACTCTGGTGCGCTATGAGTTGAAAGGTTGTTAATATCGTATTGGTGGCGAATCGCCTCAACGTGACCAACGGTCTTCTTACCGGCAATCTTAATGTCATAGTCACGACCCGGTTGCAGAGGTTGCTCTGTCATCCATACCACATCAGCAAGTAAGTGGTTTGTCGATTCCACTTGCGCGTTTTCCAGCACAATCAAATCGCCACGACTGATATCAATCTCATCGTTGAGCGTCAGAGTTACCGCTAAACCAGCCTGCGCCTCTTGTACGTCACCATCAAAAGTCACAATACGTTCAACGGTCGATGTTTTCCCAGACGGCAGTGCTTTAATGGCATCACCAACTTTCACCGAGCCCGATGAAATCGTGCCAGCGAAGCCACGGAAGTCGAGATTAGGGCGATTCACATACTGGACAGGAAAACGGAAATCACCTGCGCCTTTCTCTTGGTCAACATCCACATTCTCAAGCAACTCTAGTAGCGACGGGCCTTCAAACCAACTCAGGTTCTGACCCTTGTCTACCACGTTATCGCCTTCCAATGCGGAGATTGGAATGATTTGAATGTCCGTTTCACCTTCAAGGTTCTCAGAAAACTCTAAATACTCGTCGCGAATTTCTTCAAAACGTTCTTGTGAGTAATCCACCAAATCCATCTTGTTGATCGCAACAATAAAGTGCTTCAAACCCAATAGATTAGAAATGAATGAGTGACGACGAGTCTGATCTAATACACCTTTACGCGCATCAACCAAGATCACGGCAAGATCACAGGTCGACGCACCAGTTGCCATGTTACGCGTGTACTGCTCGTGTCCCGGCGTATCTGCAATGATGAACTTACGCTTCTGAGTCGAGAAGTAACGGTAAGCGACATCAATGGTGATGCCTTGTTCACGCTCAGCTTGCAGTCCATCAACTAGTAATGCCAAATCAGGCTTCTCACCTGTCGTACCCACTCGTTGGCTGTCTGAGTGAACCGCTGCTAATTGATCTTCATAAATTTGTTTTGAGTCATGGAGCAAACGTCCAATCAACGTACTTTTACCATCATCTACCGAGCCACAAGTCAGGAATCTAAGTAGAGACTTGTACTGGTGTTGTGTTAAATAGCCTTCAATTCCAAGCTCGGCTAATTGAGCTTCAACTGCACTGTTCATTATCTTTCCTTAGATCCTTTAGAAGTAACCCTGGCGTTTCTTAAGCTCCATCGATCCAGACTGATCGTGGTCGATCGCTCGCCCTTGACGTTCACTTGAGGTTGCCACCAACATTTCTTCAATAATGCCCGTCAGCGTATTTGCCTCTGATTCAATGGCCCCCGTCAGTGGGTAACAGCCAAGAGTACGGAAACGAACACTCTTCTCTTCAATCACTTCACCAGGTTGAAGCTCCATACGTTCATCGTCCACCATGATCAACATGCCATCACGTTCAACAACTGGACGCTTGTCAGCAAGGTAAAGTGGGACAATCTCAATGTTCTCTAGATAGATGTATTGCCAGATATCTAGCTCAGTCCAGTTTGAAAGCGGGAATACGCGAATACTTTCCCCTTTGTTCACCTGACCGTTGTATGTCTTCCAAAGTTCAGGACGCTGGTTTTTAGGATCCCAGGTATGGTTCTTATCGCGGAAAGAATAAACACGCTCTTTAGCACGAGATTTTTCTTCATCACGACGCGCTCCACCGAATGCCGCATCAAAACCGTACTTATTCAGAGCTTGTTTAAGGCCTTGAGTTTTCATGATATCTGTATGCTTAGAAGACCCGTGTACAAAAGGGCTACACCCCATTGCAAGACCTTCTGGGTTCTTATGAACCAAAAGCTCGAAGCCATATTTCTCTGCGGTACGATCACGAAACTCAATCATCTCGCGGAACTTCCAATCCGTGTCTACGTGCAGTAAAGGGAATGGAATTTTGCCCGGATAAAAGGCTTTGCGTGCAAGATGCAGCATGACTGAGGAGTCTTTACCAATCGAATACATCATGACTGGGTTATCAAACTCAGCAGCAACTTCACGGATAATATGAATACTTTCCGCTTCGAGTTGTTTAAGGTGAGTTAAACGTTGTTGGTCCATGTTTAGTATTTCCTTTTTAAGCTTGAAGGCTCATTACGTCCCTAATCTTTGGTCTGAAATTATATGGATCTGGCAATAGCACTTTTGTTGATTTCAGTACTAGACAAAAACCAGTCCAATTTTTGAGACAGACGCACAACTTCACCGACAACGATCAAAGAAGGAGCCTGAGCTTTTTTAGATAATTCAGATAGTTGGGATAAGTCTCCCGAGAAAACTTTTTGTTGAATTTGAGTGCCACGTTCAATGATGGCGATAGGTGTTGAGGCCGCCCTACCATGTTTGATGAGCTGATTCTGAATATAGTGTGATTTCATCAAACCCATGTAGATCACTAAAGTTTGATTACCGCGTGCAAGTGTCGACCAATCCATATCGTCACTTTCTTCTTTGAGATGGCCGGTAACAAATAAGGCCGATTGCGCGTAATCACGATGAGTCAATGGAATCCCAGCATAAGCCGTCGCACCCGCAGCAGCTGTAATACCTGGCACAACTTGAAAACGCACGCCCGCATCAGCCAAGACTTCTAACTCTTCGCCACCACGCCCGAACACAAATGGATCGCCACCTTTAATGCGCACCACTTTGTAACCTTGCTTAGCAAAATCCACCAACAGTTGATTGGTCTTCTCTTGCGGCACGCTGTGATGACCTGCACGTTTACCCACGCAAACCAAAATGGTTTCGCTTGGAATTAGCGCCATGATCTCGTCAGAAACCAGATAATCGTAAAGTATGACTTCAGCTTGTTGCAGGCAGTTAAGTGCTTTTAACGTCAATAGTTCAGGGTCACCCGGACCTGCACCTACAAGGGCGACTTCACCAGATTGAAGAGATTGTTTGCTGAAACGCGGAAGATCGGCAGCTTGGTTATCCGAAACCAGCCGAGGCCTATTGATTGGGAAAGTCGTTACTGAATCTTTAACTGCCATGTGCTTGCTCATCATCCATTGATATCGTTATGCAAGGCATTATGGCGGTGGGTTTATATTACCGGAAATTCTAAAATTTCATTTTTTATTCAAAAAACTGCTAAGAAGCTTTTGTTAGGTCTCATTCAAAATGGTGAAAAAGGCATCAATTTTACACATTCCTCCGCATTTAATTGCCTAATGTTCACAGTTTTCTGCATCTTAGCCTGAGCTTGCACTAATATTTGTTACATTACGCTGTACGACCCCTCTATCCCATTTAATTGGAGCACCTCATGAAAATGGCAGTTAATCCCGTATCCGTCGCAGTTTTGAGCGGTATGTTGACGCTTGCAGGCCCAGCAATGGCCGATACCATCAAGCTTCGAATCATCGAAACCACCGATATTCACACCAATGTGATGGATTATGATTACTACAAAGACCAACCTTCACAACAAATTGGTTTAAGCCGCGCTGCAACACTGGTTAAACAAGCTCGTGAAGAAGCAGTGAACAGTGTTTTAGTCGACAATGGAGACTTGATTCAAGGTAGCCCAATGGGCGATTACATGGCAGCGAAAGGGATTAAGACTGGCGAAGTTCACCCTGTTTACAAAGCAATGAACCAACTCAACTACGATGTGGGTAATATTGGTAACCATGAATTCAATTACGGTCTCGACTTCCTGAAGAAAACAATTGATGGTGCGAACTTCCCTTATATTAGTGCGAATGTTTTCGACAAAAAGACTGGCGAGCACTACTTCAAGCCTTATCTAATCAAAACGCATACGTTCAAAGATACCGACGGTCAAAGCCATGAAATCAAAGTGGGTTACATTGGCTTCGTACCACCACAAATCATGGTATGGGACAAAAACAACCTAGAAGGCAAAGTCTTTGCAAAAGACATCACAGAGACAGCGAAAAAACTGGTCCCTGAGATGAAAAAAGCAGGCGCGGACGTGATTGTTGCTATACCTCACTCTGGCATTTCCACTGACCCATACAAGTTAGGCGCAGAAAACTCAGTCTACTACTTAACGGAAGTAGAAGGCATTGATGCCATTGCGTTTGGTCACTCTCACGCGGTATTCCCGGGTAGAGACTTTGCCAACCTACAAGGCGTTGACAACGCAAAAGGTACTATCAATGGCGTAACGGCTGTGATGCCGGGTCGCTGGGGTAGCCACGTTGGTGTAATGGACTTGATGCTGAAAGAGAAAGACGGCAAGTGGCAGGTCGTAGAGGGTCAATCAGAAGCTCGTCCTATCTTTGACAAAGCAAACAAGAAGTCTCTGGCTAAAGCGGATAAAGGCATTGTGGATGCATTGGTAGAGGACCACAAAGGCACGCGCGAGTTTGTTAACCAACCAATTGGTAAAGCAAATGACGTGATGTACAGCTTCCTGGCACTTGTGCAAGATGACCCAACGATTCAAATCGTCAACCTAGCGCAGAAAGATTACGTGGAACGCTTTATCCAAGGTGACCCAGATCTTGCTGACATTCCGGTATTGAGTGCAGCGGCACCATTTAAAGTAGGTGGACGCAAAGACGATCCAAACGGTTTCACTGAAGTAGAGTCTGGTCAGCTGACTTTCCGTAACGCCGCAGATCTTTATCTGTACCCGAACACGCTTGTTGCAATGAAGGTTAAAGGCAAAGAAGTACACGAGTGGCTAGAGTGTAGTGCGGGTCAGTTCAACCATATTGATGTTAATAGCACTAAACCTCAGTCTTTGATCAACTGGGATAGTTTCCGTACGTATAACTTCGACGTGATCGATGGTGTTAGTTACCAGATCGACGTGACTCAACCTCCAAAATACGATGCCGATTGTAAAGTGATTAACCCTGACTCACAGCGTATCTTGAACCTGACTTACAACGGTAAACCGGTTGATCCGAAGCAAGACTTCATCATCGCAACCAACAACTACCGCGCTTACAGTGCAACCTTCCCTGGTACTGGCCCGGACTTCATCGCATTTGATTCTCCAGACGAGAACCGTTCTGTGGTTGCCGCATACATCTCTCGCATTAGTAAAGAGCAAGGGGAAGTAACACCGAGTGCAGACAACAACTGGTCTTTCGCGCCAATTAAATCAAACAACAAACTCGATGTTCGCTTTGAAACGTCACCAAGTGACAAAGCCGCGCAATTCATCAAAGAAAAAGGACAATACCCGATGAAACGTGTAGCAACTGACGAGGTAGGTTTTGCGATTTACCAAATCGACTTAAACCAAAAATAAGTCTTATTTGGCAATGATGTTAAGCGGCTCTTGTGAGCCGCTTTTTTGTTCCGCTAGAATATAGAAAACCGCTTCTGAGTCATCACATGCACAACGATCTTTTTTCTGACCTAATCAATCACGGCTTCCTCGAAAGCGAAGCAAACCAACTTATTGAACACGGCCAGCAACTCGAACTTCCGACACGTCATATTCTTAACCACCAAGGTGAATTCAGCTCTCATATTTACTTTGTTTTAGCGGGGTTATGCCACGCGAGTTACCTGACCGACAAAGGTAAGGAATTCAGTAAAGAGTTCTACTGGGAAAAAGATTGGGTGATTGGTTTTGAGGGACTCATTAAGAGTCAGCCTTCCCCTTATTTATTAGAAACGCTAACGCCTTGTGATTTATTTTGCTTGCCCATAGAGGTACTACATCAATGGCGAGCAGAGAAGCACCCTATTTACCTCAAGCTGCTCGAAGCTCAATTAATGCATAAAGAAAACAAAGAACGCTTTATGTTGCTCTACTCTCCAGAAGAGCGCTACCAATTATTTTGCCAGCACTATCCAGATCTAGAACAGCGCATTACTGATAGTCAAATCGCGGCTTATTTGGGAATTACCGCCATCAGTTTGAGTCGTATTAAATCTCGATTAAAAATACATCACGAAAAGTAAAACTAAAATAATATTGACAGAAAACAATCAAAACAAATAGTCATAGTCTTATTACTAAGCAAAGCTATTACTTTGAAGTATAAGCAAAAATTAAATTTACCACCTAGATATACACCCAAATATACCACACCCTCCTTAACCATATTTTTACCTCACTCGCCGATTTTATACGCGAGTGAACCAATACGAATAAAGGAAGAGGATTATGTTTGGAAAACTAAAAGCAGCAGCTGGTGATGCCGCCAACAATAAAGCAGCAACATTGATCACTGCACATATAGAACCCGTTATGGAGGAAATTCAAGGGTACTCTCCGACCATCATTATGGAAGACGACACGTATCAAAGCCACGTCATTGAACCGACTTTAGTTGCTCTACAGGCCGCATCGTCCGGCGTAACCTCTATGGTGCCTAACTTTGATGAGAAATTTGGGATCTGTATGTTCCACCTTCGTAGTGAACTACTTGAATTATCGGAAGACAAAGTCGAACTCATCGCCGACTTTAAGCAACAGCTACCAACGGCCGTAATGGAAGGATTAAAGCTGTAGCATAGAAGAAGAACGAATAAAAACGGCTACCTAAGTAGCCGCTTTTATTTTAAAAATAACGCTCTACTTCAGAATTCGAGCTCTAAATTGACGACCTTTCATCTTGCCGTTGCTGATGGTTTGCAATGCTTTCTTCGCGGCAGACTTCTCAACAGCCACATAAGAACGCATCGCCATCAATTGAATTTTACCTACTTGCGCACCAGTAATGCCGCCTTTGCCCGTTAAGCAACCGAGAATATCGCCAGCACGAACTTTCTGTTTCTTACCACCATCGATATTAATGGTCACCATTTTCGCCTGATATGGTTGCTGGTTTGACTTTGCAGGCAATGTCGCTGGCATCACATCCATATCCAAGTATTCTTCGATACGAGCAACGCGTAAGCCATCTTTCTCACCAAAGAAGCTAAATGCTAAGCCTTTACTACCCGCTCGACCTGTACGCCCGATGCGGTGCACGTGAACCTCAGGATCACGAGACAATTCAAAGTTAAATACCGCATCAAGGTTATCTACATCAAGACCACGAGCGGCAACATCGGTTGCGACCAGGATAGAAACACTCTTGTTCGCAAACTGAACCAATGCTTGGTCACGCTCACGCTGTTCAAGGTCACCATGAAGGTCAATTACACTGAACCCTTTATGATGCAACTCATCGGTCACGTTCTGCACTTCTTTTTTGGTGTTACAGAACACAACAGCTGATTCCGGTTGGTGAGTCAGTAACAGGTTAGCCAGCGCTTCATCGCGAGCTTCCGAGCCTTCTACCTTGTAAAAGTATTGCGCGATACTTGATGTATCGTGTGTCGCTTCCACTTTAATCATTTCTGGCGATTGCATGATACGTTGAGCAATCTGCTCAATTTTTTCTGGGAATGTCGCACTAAACAATAAAGTTTGGCGCTGTTTAGGCGCTGCATCAATGATCGCATCCAACGCATCTTGGAACCCCATATCGAGCATGCGATCCGCTTCATCCAACACGAGCGTATTTAACTCTTCAAGGTTGATGCGGCCTTTATCTAGATGATCAAGGATACGTCCAGGTGTACCTACTAAGATGTGTGCACCATGCTCTAGAGAACCAATTTGAGGCCCCATTGGCATACCGCCACACAAGGTCAAAACTTTAATGTTGTGAATACCGCGACCTAGTGTACGGATCTCTTTCGCCACCTGATCAGCCAACTCACGGGTTGGGCATAGCACCAACGACTGCACGCGAAAACGCTTTACGTTGAGGTTTGATAATACGCCGAGACCAAATGCCGCTGTTTTACCTGAGCCTGTTTTACCCTGACCAATCACATCGCGCTGATTCAAAATCGCAGGTAAGCTCAACGCTTGAATTGGCGTCATATGGGTGTAGTTCAATGATTCAAGCGTCTCTAGTAGCGCTGGATTAAGCCCTACTTGGTCAAAAGTTTGTTTGCTCACAGGGAAATATCCTCAGGTGGGATGGAAAAGAGGGCACATTATCGCCAGATTTGTCACGAAGACCAGTTAAAATTAACCATTGTTAATGAGTAATAGCAGAAAACGACGTAAAGTCAGCTGCATTCGCTTATTAATGGATACTGGAAATGATCAACTGGACAGCCCTCCCTTTTACTCAACTGACTACGACTCAACTGTATGAAATGCTGCGTTTGCGTGTGGATGTCTTTGTCGTAGAACAAACTTGTCCCTACCCAGAGCTCGATGGCAAAGATACGCTTGATGGTGTCTATCACTTGTTGGGTTATAACGGAGATGAACTCGTCGCTTGTGCTCGTTTATTGCCTGCAGGCACCACTTACGACAATGTGAGTATTGGTCGTGTGGTGACGAAACAAAGTGCACGAGGCGGAGGTCTGGGACATGAACTACTTGAGCAAGCCTTACAACGGTGCCAACTGCTTTGGGCAGGTCAAACGATAGATATCGGCGCACAAGAACACCTGGTGGCTTTCTATGCGACTCATGGCTTTGAAGTTATTTCTGAAAGCTACCTTGAGGATGGTATCCCTCATTTGGATATGCGCCGAGTAAACTAAATGTCACCTCATCATTTGGCGCTATTCTTACTGGTTATCGGTAACTTGGCAGCATCACTTTCCGATGTTGCCGTTAAACTGATCGAAGGCGGAATTTCCCCCTTCCAATACATGTTTGTGCGCCAATTGGCTTCACTGTTGATCCTCTTACCTTTTTACCTCAAACAAAACCCAAGTAAACGCAGCCTCAAGCAAGTTCCTATTACTTTGTTGCGAGCGCACCTAATATTGATTGGTAGCGGGTGCATGATGGTCGCAGTCACTTACCTACCACTCGCAACCGCCAACGCCGTCTTTTACGCCGCACCAATTCTAATGTTGCCACTGTCAGTACTGTTTCTCAAAGAACATCCACCATTAAGAAAAGTATTACTGACTGGTTTTGGTTTCTTTGGTGTCTTAGTGGTACTCCGACCAAATCACTTCCATTGGGCTGCGTTGTTTGCACTCGGTACAGCAACCACGCTGGCGATGTTCAATATATTGGTAAGAAAACTGCCTAGCGAACAATCTGTCGTCACGACGCTTTGGTGGACAACCTTATTCTCCCTGCCTGTGTCGACGCTATTAGCTGGGGTTTATTGGCAACCTATGACTTGGCAGGAACTAACGCTGGTAATCGCGAGTGCGATCTGTATTTTGAGCTATAACGGTCTGGCAGTATTGGCATATCAAAAAGCCCCCGCCGGAGAGGTTGCCTTGGCGGAATACTCAGGGCTCGTATTCGTGACACTCTTTGGAATATGGTGGTTTGATGAGATTCCAGACTGGCTCACTGCAGTGGGAATTTTGATGATCGTGTTGCCTCTTCTTCCTTGGAATAAGAAAAAGAAACTAACCTCTTAACAGGAACAAGACAAAAGGATAGTAAATGGCAGAGAACAAGCAACGAGTAGTTAGAAACAAAAAAGGCGCGAATCATCGCGCCTTCTAGGAGTTCTTCTTTAACGTTACTTATTGCGACCGAATGTGCCATCAGATAAACGGAAAAACATCACCGACTCACCACTTTTTTCTAGTTGCAGCATGTCTAGCTTACCATCATCGGCGAGCTTAAAGCGGACTAATTGTCCTTGCTTGATTCGACTTAGCGGCTTGTCGCTGCCTTCAATTTTTACCAAGGCATTCAAATCGCCCATCGAAAGCTGATTACTACGGAACACTTGAGCAAGAGTATCACCATTTTTCACCGTGTATTCTTTCCACTGTTCCGATTTTTGCTCTGCGTTTTGTGCAGAGCGTTGCTCACTCAAGCTTTGCGCGTTAAGTTGAATCGCCACACGTTGAGTCTCTTTCTCAGCTTGGGGCTCGATCAGCTGCTCAGTATCTTTAGGTACTGGAATAATCAGAAGTACCAGCACCACAGGTACCAATACCATTAAAGCTCGCTGATGTAGCTTTGGAAGACGATGCCAAAATTCGGTGACAGGTTGCATTCGCTCTTGCCACTTTTCTTTATTGAAAGGCTGCTTCCAGTCGATAGCAGCGAATTTCTGCTTCATCAACTCGACTTGGTCGACTTGCTGCTTTTTCTTTCTGCGACGATTCATTCTGATGAGTCCCTTAATACTTCTAGTGTCAGTATAAAAATACCAGCGCGGAGAGTATATGTTTTTCGCCAAAGTAAAATGTAATTTGGCGTAAATTAGCAGAAATTTCACTTGGAGTAAGAGATAAGTCACACCCTAAACCTCACATCGACACATTGATGCGCAATCATTTAAACCTAAGCGCGAAACTGCTATCCTGTTACCTTTATCACTCCTAATAAGAGCGACATTCATGTCTGAAATTAAATTTGAAACTGCAGAGCAGAAAGCAAGTTACGGTATTGGTCTGCAAATGGGTCAGCAACTTGCTGGTTCTGGTCTAGAAGGTCTAAGCGTTGACGCTATCGCAGCAGGTATCGCTACAGCACTAACTGGCGACATGCCATCAATCGAAATTGACGAAATCAACAACGCACTGCAAGAGCTTCATACTCGCGCAGAAGCCGTTCGTCAAGAAGCAGCAAAAGCAGCAGCAGCTGACGGCGAAGCTTTCCTAAAAGACAACGCTCTACGTCCGGAAGTAAACGTTCTTGACTCTGGTCTTCAGTACGAAATCATCACTGAAGGCACTGGTGAAATCCCAACAGCTGCAGCTCAAGTTCGCGTTCACTACCACGGTGAGTTAACTGACGGTACTGTATTCGACAGCTCTGTTTCTCGTGGTCAACCAGCTGAGTTCCCAGTAACTGGCGTAATTAAAGGCTGGGTTGAAGCACTTCAACTAATGCCTGTTGGTTCTAAGTGGAAACTATACATCCCACAAGACCTTGCATATGGTGAGCGTGGCGCAGGTGCTGCAATCCCTCCATTTGCAGCTCTAGTATTCGAAGTAGAACTACTAGACATCCTATAATTGAGACCTCTCTCAATAACAAATTCGAAGCGGCGCTCACTAGCGCCGCTTTTTTTGTCTAGAATAAACAGACTTGAGCTCAACGATCTTGAGTAGTCTCCCAAGTAACCTCTAAATGCTTGGGCTAAGGAACAACAATAATAATCGCAAGCCACACGGAGGTATTATGCGTAAAACTCTTCTCACCTTAACCTTGCTCTCAATGAGCATTGGTACTGCCCACGCTTTTCTCGATGCCGTTACCGATAAAGATACCCAAAGTGGTTTGATGGATATGGTCAGTGAGGGAATGGGTGTGGAATCTTCACCGCTGACGGATTTATTGACGAGCCAACTTCCCGTCTCGACTGAGCAAGCTGCCGGCGGCACAGGTGCACTGTTAGCTCTAGCGCAAGGCCAATTATCGGATCAGAATAGCAGTGAGCTTCAATCGCTCATTCCGGGAATGGAAAATTTACAAGGGGCTCAAAGTCTACTTGGGAGCATTGAAAACTTAGGCGCTGTCCAAAGCACTTTCGACAAACTAGGCTTAGACCCATCGATGATCAGCCAGTTTGCTCCAGTCATTTTAGGATACTTAGGCGACCAAGGTGCAAGTGAAGGGTTGCTAAATTCCCTTAGTGGGCTTTGGGGAGCGGAAAGCTAAAAACGTAAAATCAAAAACTTAAAACCAACAGTAGTGATTTTAAATGTGAGATAAGGGAGTGAGTCCGCTAAAGGTAAAGAGAAAATTTCGATACTCGATTATCTCTAGGAAACAAATTTCAGACACAAAAAAGCCGAGCTATTGCTCGGCTTTTTTTGTTCTTACGAACTGAGATTACTCAGCAGCTTCTTCAGCAGCTGGGCGATCTACAAGCTCAATGTAAGCCATTGGAGCTTTATCACCAGCACGGAAGCCAGCTTTTAGGATACGAGTGTAACCGCCCTGACGAGCAGCAAAACGTGGACCTAGTTCGTTAAACAGTTTTGCAACTACTTCGTTATCACGAGTACGTGCAAATGCTAGACGACGGTTAGCAACACTGTCAGTCTTAGCTAGTGTAATCAAAGGCTCAACTACGCGACGTAGCTCTTTTGCTTTTGGCAAAGTAGTCTTGATAACTTCATGACGTACTAGAGAGCTAGCCATGTTGCTAAACATCGCTTTACGATGTGAGCTGTTGCGGTTGAGTTGACGACCACTCTTACGATGGCGCATGACCTAATCCTTCTAACTAGTATCGATTAATCTTCAGCGATTGATGCAGGTGGCCAGTTTTCTAGGCGCATGCCCAGAGACAGACCACGTGACGCAAGTACGTCTTTAATCTCAGTAAGAGATTTTTTACCAAGGTTAGGCGTTTTAAGTAGCTCAACCTCAGTACGTTGTACTAGATCACCGATGTAGTGAATCGCTTCTGCTTTCAGACAGTTAGCAGAGCGAACTGTTAGTTCAAGATCGTCTACAGGACGCAGTAGGATCGGATCGAATTCTGGCTTCTCTTCCTTCTCCTCAGGTACACGTACATCACGAAGATCTACGAACGCATCCAATTGTTCAGCTAGGATAGTAGCTGCACGACGGATTGCTTCCTCAGGTTCTAGAGTACCGTTTGTTTCCATATCGATAACTAGCTTGTCTAAATCAGTGCGCTGTTCTACACGAGCTGCTTCTACAGCGTAGGCAATTTTGTCTACAGGGCTGTAAGTAGCATCTACTAGTAGGCGACCGATTGGACGCTCGTCTTCTTCGTTATGGATACGCGCAGAAGCTGGAACATAACCACGACCACGTTCTACTTTAATACGCATTGCGATTTCAGCATTGTCATCCGTTAGGTGACAAATAACGTGTTCAGGGTTAGCGATCTCTACATCACCATCATGGGTGATGTCACCTGCAACCACAGGGCCCGAGCCTGATTTGTTCAAAGTAATGAACACTTCATCTTTGCCTTCGGCAACGCGTACAGCCAAACCTTTAAGGTTTAGAAGGATTTCAAGAATATCTTCTTGTACGCCTTCTTTAGTGCTGTACTCATGAAGTACGCCTTCGATTTCTACTTCTGTCACAGCACAACCTGGCATAGAAGATAGAAGGATACGGCGAAGTGCATTACCCAGAGTATGACCAAAGCCACGCTCTAATGGCTCAAGAGTTACTTTTGCGTGAGTCGAGCTGATTTGTTCGATGTCAACTAGACGTGGCTTAAGAAATTCTGTTACAGAACCCTGCATTGTGTCCTCTCTTTAGTTTAAACCTTACTTAGAGTAAAGCTCGACGATCAATTGTTCGTTGATGTCAGCTGATAGATCAGAACGCTCAGGCATACGCTTGAATGTACCTTCCATCTTGCCACCATCTACTTCAATCCAAGTTGGTTTTTCACGTTGTTCAGCAACTTCTAGAGCCGCTTTAATACGAGCTTGCTGTTTAGCTTTCTCGCGAATAGAAACAACGTCATTAGCCGCTACTTTGAAAGAAGGAACGTTTACAACTTTACCGTTAACTAGGATAGCTTTGTGGCTAACTAGCTGACGTGCTTCTGCGCGAGTTGCGCCAAAGCCCATGCGGTAAACTACGTTATCAAGACGACCTTCAAGAAGCTGAAGCAGGTTCTCACCTGTGTTGCCTTTAAGGCGTGCAGCTTCTTTGTAGTAGTTACGGAATTGTTTTTCTAGAACGCCGTACATACGACGAACTTTTTGCTTCTCACGAAGCTGAACGCCATACTCAGATAGACGACCGCGACGAGCGCCGTGTACACCTGGTGCGTTATCAATTTTACACTTGGTATCGATCGCGCGAACACCAGACTTAAGGAATAAGTCAGTGCCTTCACGACGGCTAAGCTTCAGCTTAGGACCCAAATATCTTGCCATGATCTTTCTCCAGTAATCTAAAAAACGTTATACACGACGTTTCTTAGGTGGACGACAACCGTTATGAGGGATTGGTGTAGCATCAACGATGTTTGTGATGCGGAAACCAGCAGCGTTCAGAGCGCGAACAGTAGATTCACGACCTGGACCAGGACCCTTAACCATAACTTCCAAGTTCTTTAGACCGTATTCTTTAGCCATTTCAGCACAACGCTCAGCAGCAACCTGTGCAGCGAACGGAGTAGACTTACGAGAACCGCGGAAACCAGAACCACCTGCAGTAGCCCAAGCTAGAGCGTTACCTTGACGGTCAGTAATGGTTACGATTGTGTTATTGAAAGAAGCATGGATGTGCGCAACGCCATCTGCAACTTGCTTGCGTACGCGCTTACGAGCGCGAGTTGGTTGTTTAGCCATTGTACTCTACCTTCCCGATTATTTCTTGATCGGCTTACGCGGACCCTTACGGGTGCGAGCGTTGGTTTTAGTACGCTGTCCACGTAGTGGTAGACTGCGACGATGACGAAGACCACGGTAACAGCCAAGGTCCATAAGACGCTTGATGTTCATAGATACTTCACGACGTAGATCACCTTCTACAGTGTACTTAGCTACACCATCACGCAGTTGATCGATCTGATCTTCAGTTAGTTCACTGATCTTAACATCTTCAGCAATACCCACTTCAGCTAGGATAGCTTGAGAGCGAGTTTTACCGATGCCGTAGATCGCTGTTAGAGCGATTACAGCGTGTTTCTGATCAGGAATGTTAATGCCTGCTATACGGGCCATTATTCACTCCTAAGTGGTTCTATAAAAGAATTAGCCGCAGCAAAGCCCGTTATGGATACGCTGCGGGATACTACTTCTTTTGCACGCAAAAGGTAGGCCGAGGAATATACTCGACCTAACCTTCGTTTTCAAGTAAAAATTTCTGCTAATTAGCCTTGGCGCTGTTTGTGCTTTGGCTCACTGCAAATCACGCGAACGACACCGTTACGCTTGATTACTTTACAGTTACGGCAGATTTTTTTAACGGAAGCACGAACTTTCATTGCTAAACTCCGTAATTGAAACTGAGTCTACCGTCGCTATTAACGACCGTAGCCTTTCAGATTCGCTTTCTTCAACACAGAATCATACTGTTGAGACATCAGATGAGTCTGTACCTGTGCCATAAAGTCCATGATAACAACGACTACGATAAGTAGTGATGTACCGCCGAAGTAGAAACGTACGTTCCACGCGACCATCATGAACTCGGGAATCAGACAGATAAAGGTAATGTACAGTGCGCCCGCTAGGGTTAAACGTGTCATTACTTTATCGATGTACTTCGCTGTCTGCTCACCTGGGCGGATACCGGGTACGAATGCACCGGACTTCTTCAAGTTATCCGCTGTTTCACGCGGGTTGAAAACCAACGCCGTGTAAAAGAAACAGAAGAAGATAATCGCTGCTGCATAAAGCATTACATACAGAGGCTGACCTGGGCTAAGAGCCAAAGACACGTCAGTTAACCAACCGAACGCGCTGCTCTCACCGTTCTGACCAAACCACTGAGCCAGTGTTCCTGGGAACAGGATAATGCTTGATGCGAAAATCGCTGGAATAACACCTGCCATATTAATTTTAAGTGGCAGATGCGAGCTCTGTGCAGCAAATACTTTACGACCTTGTTGACGCTTAGCGTAGTTAACGACGATTCGGCGTTGACCACGTTCCATGAAAACAACGAAGTAAATTACTGCGAAAGCTAATACCGCGATTAACAGTAGAAGAAGTACATGCAATTCACCTTGACGCGCTTGCTCGATTGTTTGACCGATTGCAGAAGGCAATCCAGCAACAATACCTGCAAAAATCAGAATGGAAATACCATTACCGATTCCTCGCTCTGTAATTTGTTCACCTAACCACATTAGGAACATGGTACCGGTTACTAAACTTACGGTAGCAATTAGCGTAAACATGGTTTGGTTCATTACAACCAGATTGTCGACCATGTTTGGTAAGCCAGTTGCAATACCAATAGCTTGGAATGTTGCAAGTACAAGCGTGCCGTAGCGTGTATATTGGCTGATCTTACGACGGCCTGCTTCACCCTCTTTCTTGAGTTCCGCTAACGCTGGATGAACTACAGTTAGCAATTGGACAACAATAGATGCCGAAATATACGGCATGATGCCCAATGCTAATATAGATGCACGCTCAAGTGCACCACCGGAGAACATGTTAAACATTTCTACGATGGTACCTTTTTGCTGTTCGAACAAATCGGCAAGTACAGCAGCGTCAATACCAGGAATCGGCACAAATGAGCCGGCTCGGAATACTAAAAGTGCACCAATTACGAATAACAAGCGCGACTTTAGTTCACTTAAGCCGCTCTGAGCACTACGAAAATCTTGTCCTGGTTTCTTAGCCATCTGTACCTCGTTCCTCGAGATTATTCCTCGATTTTACCGCCTGCAGCTTCGATTGCAGCTTTAGCGCCTTTAGTCACGCGTAGACCTTTAACAGTCACAGCTTTGCTTAGGTCACCAGAAAGAACGATCTTAACGAATTCGATGTTCTTAGTGATAACGTTAGCAGCTTTTAGGCTGTTAAGATCAACTACGTCACCTGTTACTTTCGCTAGCTCAGCTAGACGAACTTCAGCAGACACTAGGCTCTTGCGAGAAGTGAAACCGAATTTAGGTAGACGTTGTTTTAGAGGCATTTGACCGCCTTCAAAACCTGGACGAACAGAGCCGCCAGAACGTGACTTTTGACCTTTGTGACCACGGCCACCAGTTTTACCTAGGCCAGAACCGATACCACGACCTACACGCTTCGGAGAAGTTTTCGAGCCAGCAGCCGGTGATAGAGTATTCAAACGCATTTCTGATTACTCCTCAACTTTAACCATGTAGTAAACCTTGTTGATCATACCGCGCACGCACGGAGTATCTTCAAGTTCTACTGTGTGGTTGATTTTACGAAGGCCTAGACCGCGCAAAGTAGCTTTGTGCTTTGGCAGGCGACCAATTGAGCTTTTAGTTTGAGTTACTTTAATAGTTGCCATGGTGTTCTTACTCCGAAATAGCTTCAACAGTTAGA
This sequence comes from Vibrio jasicida 090810c, assembly GCF_002887615.1. Classification (NCBI taxonomy): domain Bacteria; kingdom Pseudomonadati; phylum Pseudomonadota; class Gammaproteobacteria; order Vibrionales; family Vibrionaceae; genus Vibrio; species Vibrio jasicida. The sequence goes on from NZ_CP025792.1 coordinate 1,952,487, forward strand.
CCACGTTTAGCAGCAACCATTTCTGGCGACTTCATGCTACCTAGTGCATCGATCGTTGCACGAACGATGTTGATAGGGTTCGTAGAACCGTATGCTTTAGATAGTACGTTGTGTACACCAGCAACTTCTAGTACTGCACGCATCGCACCACCTGCGATAACACCAGTACCTTCAGCAGCAGGCTGCATGTAAACTTTAGAGCCCGAATGGCGACCTTTCACTGGGTGGTGAAGAGTGCCTTCGTTTAGCGCGATAGTAGTCATGTTACGACGCGCTTTTTCCATTGCTTTTTGAATCGCTGCAGGTACTTCACGAGCTTTGCCGTAACCGAAACCTACACGACCGTTACCGTCACCAACTACTGTTAGTGCAGTGAAGCTCATGATTCGACCGCCTTTAACCGTTTTAGAAACACGGTTAACTGCGATTAATTTTTCTTGCAAATCATTCGCTTGAACTTGTTGTTCTTTAGCCATCTTCCAACCCTACCTTAGAATTTCAGACCAGCTTCGCGAGCAGATTCTGCTAGCGCCGCTACTCGACCGTGGTATTGGAAACCAGAACGATCAAATGCAACTGCAGTTACGCCTTTTTCAAGAGCGCGCTCAGCAACAGCTTTACCTACTGCTTTAGCTGCATCAACGTTACCAGTGTATTTCACTTGCTCACGGATCGCTTTTTCTACAGTAGAAGCTGCTGCGATAACCTCAGAGCCATTAGCCGCGATAACCTGTGCGTACACGTGACGAGGAGTACGGTGTACAACTAGGCGAGTCGCACCCAGTTCTGCAATCTTACGACGTGCGCGTGTAGCACGACGGATGCGAGATGCTTTCTTATCCATAGTGTTACCTTACTTCTTCTTAGCTTCTTTAGTACGCACATTTTCATCTGCGTAACGAACACCTTTACCTTTGTAAGGCTCAGGTTGACGGTAAGAACGAATGTCAGCCGCAACTTGACCAACTAGTTGCTTATCACAACCAGTAATGATGATTTCAGTTTGGCTTGGACATTCAGCTTTAATACCCGCTGGCAACTCGTGCTCAACTGGGTGAGAGAAGCCTAGTGTTAGACCTACAGCGTTGCCTTTAATAGCAGCACGGTAACCAACACCTTTAAGAGTTAGCTTCTTAGTAAAGCCTTCAGTAACACCAACAACCATGTTGTTAACTAGAGCGCGAGCTGTACCAGCTTGTGCCCATGCGTTAGCAAAACCTTCTTTAGGACCGAAAGTTAGGTTGTTTTCTTCCTGAGCAACAACAACTGCATTGTTAACAACGCGTGTTAGTTCGCCCTTCGCACCTTTTACAGTGATTTCTTGGCCGTTTAGTTTCACCTCTACGCCAGCTGGAATAGCGACAGGTGCCTTAGCAACACGAGACATATTCTACTCCTATTAAGCTACGTAGCAGATGATTTCACCACCAAGACCTGCTTTACGTGCAGCGCGGTCTGACATAAGACCCTTGGAAGTTGAAACGATAGCAATACCAAGACCACCCATTACAGAAGGAAGTTGATCTTTCTTCTTGTAAACACGTAGACCTGGACGAGAAACACGTTTAAGTTGCTCGATTACTGGTTTTGCTTGGAAGTACTTAAGTGTAACTTCTAGCTCAGGTTTTGCTTCGCCTTCAACAGCGAAGTCAACGATGTAACCTTCAGCTTTTAGTAGTGCAGCAATTGCAACTTTAAGCTTTGAAGAAGGCATTTTAACAGCAACTTTGTTTGCTGCCTGACCGTTACGAACGCGGGTCAGCATATCCGAAATCGGATCTTGCATGCTCATATGATTTACTCCAAATGATTAAGTGGCAATTACCAGCTAGCCTTACGAAGACCCGGAATCTCGCCTTTCATGCAAGCTTCACGAACCTTAATACGGCTTAGACCGAACTTACGTAGGTAACCGTGTGGACGACCAGTTTGGTTACAACGGTTGCGCTGACGTGATGCACTTGAATCACGTGGAAGAGATTGCAGTGTAAGAACCGCATTCCAACGATCTTCTTCAGATGCGTTTACATCGCTGATGATAGCTTTTAGCGCTGCACGCTTTTCAGCGAACTTAGCTACTAGCTTCGCACGTTTTGCTTCACGTGCTTTCATTGAATTTTTAGCCATAACAGTAACCCTTCACCTTACTTACGGAATGGGAAGTTAAAGGCAGCCAGCAGAGCACGGCCTTCCTCATCAGTACCAGCAGACGTCGTAATAGTGATGTCTAGACCGCGTACTCGATCAACTTTATCAAAGTCGATTTCCGGGAAGATGATTTGCTCGCGAACGCCCATGCTGTAGTTACCGCGACCGTCAAAAGACTTAGCGCTAACACCACGGAAGTCACGTACACGTGGAAGTGCGATAGAGATTAAACGCTCTAAAAATTCCCACATACGTTCGCCACGCAAGGTTACTTTACAACCGATAGGGTAGCCTTCACGGATTTTGAAACCTGCAACAGATTTACGAGCTTTAGTGATAAGTGGCTTTTGACCAGAGATCGTTGCCATATCAGCAGCTGCGTTTTCTAGCAGTTTCTTATCGTTGATTGCTTCACCAACACCCATGTTTAGGGTGATTTTCTCGATTCTAGGGACTTGCATGACGCTTGTGTAGCTAAACTGTTTGGTCAGTTCAGCGACTACAGACGACTTGTAGTAATCATGCAGTTTCGCCATAGTAGAACTCCAAATTACTTCTATTAGTTAGAAACGATTTCGTTGTTAGATTTAAAGAAACGAACTTTCTTACCATCTTCAAAACGGAAACCGATACGGTCAGCTTTACCAGTAGCTGCGTTAAAGATCGCCACGTTAGAAACATCGATAGCTGCTTCTTGCTCTACGATACCGCCTTGGATACCTAGTGCAGGAACAGGTTTCTGGTGTTTCTTAACAAGGTTGATACCTTCAACGATAACTTTACCAGTTGCTAGGACCTTAGTTACTTTACCTTTCTTGCCTTTGTCTTTACCAGCAAGAACGATTACTTCGTCATTACGACGGATTTTAGCTGCCATTTCTACGTGCTCCTTACAGAACTTCTGGAGCCAGTGAAACGATCTTCATGAACTTATCGCCACGAAGTTCGCGTGTCACAGGACCAAAGATACGTGTACCGATTGGTTGCTCAGTAGTGTTATTCAACAGTACGCAAGCATTTCGGTCGAAGCGAATGACAGAACCGTCAGGACGACGTACGCCTTTACGGGTGCGCACTACAACCGCCTTCATAACGTCACCTTTCTTTACTTTACCGCGAGGAATTGCTTCCTTAACAGTAACTTTGATGACGTCACCGATATGTGCATAACGGCGGTGTGAGCCACCCAGAACCTTAATACACATTACGCTGCGTGCGCCTGAGTTATCAGCTGCGTCCAGCATACTTTGCATTTGGATCATGTTAGTGCTCCGCTAAATATTAATAACTAGACCCATCACGGGTCGGGCTGCCTCTTAAAAGAGACGCGGATTGTACCACCCTTTTTTGTGATTGGGTAGTCAAAAAATAAACGGCCCCAAAAATTTTTTGGAGCCGCTTTCCTACCTATAGAATAGTGAAGATTACATCTTCGCCTTTTCTAGGACTTTTACCAATGTCCAAGACTTAGTCTTAGACAGTGGACGACACTCTGCGATTTCAACTTTGTCGCCTAGGCCACAAGTGTTGTTTTCGTCATGTGCGTGTACTTTAGTCGTACGCTTTACGTATTTACCGTAAATTGGGTGTTTCACCATGCGTTCGATAGCAACAACGATAGACTTGTCCATCTTGTCGCTAACTACACGACCTTGTTGAGTACGTTTTACTTCGCTCATTATGCGCCTGCCTTCTCAGTCAAAACAGTTTTCACACGTGCGATATCACGGCGTACAGCTTTCAGAGTATGAGTTTGCTGTAGCTGACCAGTTGCAGCTTGCATGCGCAAGTTGAACTGTTCGCGTAGCAAATTCAATAGCTCAGCGTTAAGCTCTTCAACGCTTTTCTCGCGTAGATCTTGTGCTTTCATCACATCACCTGCTTAGTTACAAATGTAGTTTTGAATGGCAGTTTACGAGCCGCTAGGCGGAACGCTTCACGCGCCAATTCTTCAGGTACACCACCCATTTCGTACATAACCTTACCAGGTTGGATTTGGGCTACCCAGTACTCAACGTTACCTTTACCCTTACCTTGACGAACTTCAAGTGGTTTTTCTGTGATTGGTTTGTCTGGGAACACACGGATCCAGATTTTACCTTGACGCTTAACGTGACGTGTCATTGCACGACGTGCCGCTTCGATTTGACGAGCAGTTAGACGACCACGGCCAACAGCTTTAAGACCGAATTCGCCGAAGCTTACATCAGTACCTTTAGCTAGACCACGGTTACGACCTGTCTGAACCTTACGGAACTTAGTACGTTTAGGTTGTAGCATCTGTCGACTCCTTACTTACGGCCTTTACGCTGCTTCTTAGGCTTATCGCCTTTAGGCTCTACAGCGTTAGCTGCTGGCATACCACCTAGAATCTCACCTTTGAAGATCCAAGTTTTAATGCCGATCACACCGTATTGAGTGTGAGCCGAAGAAGTTGCGTAATCAATGTCTGCACGTAGAGTGTGTAGAGGCACACGACCTTCACGGTACCACTCAGAACGTGCGATTTCAGCGCCGCCTAGACGACCGCTTACTTCCACTTTGATGCCTTTAGCACCTAGACGCATTGCGTTTTGTACCGCGCGCTTCATAGCACGACGGAACATAACACGACGCTCTAGTTGAGACGCGATGCTATCGCCAACAAGTTGTGCATCAAGTTCAGGTTTACGTACTTCAGCGATATTAATTTGCGCTGGTACACCTGCAATTTTTGCTACAGCTGTGCGTAGTTTCTCAACGTCTTCACCTTTCTTACCGATTACAACGCCTGGACGAGCAGTGTGAATAGTCACACGGATGCTCTTAGCAGGACGCTCGATAACGATGCGTGAAAGAGATGCTTTTTGTAGTTCCTTAGTAAGGAACTGACGTACCTTGAAGTCGCCGTCTAGGTTGTCAGCGAAATCTTTGGTGTTAGCAAACCATGTAGCATTCCAAGGCTTAACGATGCCAAGACGAATACCATTAGGATGTACTTTTTGACCCATTGCTTACTCTCCTAGTCTCTAGCGATCTGCTACAACAACAGTGATGTGGCTTGAACGCTTCAAGATACGATCCGCACGACCTTTAGCACGAGGCATAATACGCTTCATGGTTGGGCCTTCATCTACAAAGATTTTTGCGACATTCAGATCGTCAATATCTGCACCTTCGTTGTGCTCCGCGTTAGCGATAGCAGACTCTAGAACTTTCTTAACTAGAACAGCAGCTTTTTTGTTGCTGAAAGTTAGGATTTCTAGAGCTTGGTCAACAGATTTACCACGAATTAGATCCGCAACTAAGCGAGCTTTCTGAGGCGAAATGCGAGCAAAGTTATGTTTAGCAATAGCTTCCATCATTTACTCCTTAACGCTTCTTAGCTTTCTTATCCGCAGCGTGACCGCGGTAAGTACGTGTTGGTGCGAATTCACCCAGTTTGTGACCGATCATTTCTTCAGTTACAAATACTGGTACGTGCTGACGACCATTATGGACAGCGATGGTCAAACCGATCATCGTAGGGATGATCATTGAACGACGGGACCAAGTCTTAATAGGCTTTTTGTCTCCGCTTTCCACCGCTTTCTCTACCTTCTTCAGCAAGTGTAGGTCAATAAAAGGACCTTTCTTGAGAGAACGTGGCATGGCGATTCCTCTTTATATAGATTACTTGTTACGACGACGTACGATGTACTTGTCAGTGCGTTTGTTCTTACGAGTCTTGAAGCCTTTAGTTGGCATACCCCAAGGAGATACTGGATGACGGCCACCAGAAGTACGACCTTCACCACCACCGTGTGGGTGATCAACCGGGTTCATTACTACACCACGTACGGTTGGACGTACGCCGCGCCAGCGTGAAGCACCAGCTTTACCAAGTTCACGTAGCATGTGCTCAGAGTTACCAACTTCACCGATTGTTGCACGGCCTTCAGAAAGAACTTTGCGCATTTCGCCAGAACGTAGACGGATAGTTACGTACGCACCGTCGCGAGCAACGATTTGAGCGTAAGCACCAGCCGAACGAGCTAGCTGACCACCTTTACCAGGTTTTAGTTCAACGTTGTGTACAGTTGAACCTACTGGGATGTTACGCATTGGAAGAGTGTTACCAGCTTTAATCGGTGCATCAACACCAGATTGGATAACATCACCCGCGTTAACACCTTTAGGTGCTAGGATGTAGCGACGCTCACCGTCTTTGTAAAGAACTAGAGCAATGTTTGCGCTACGGTTTGGATCGTATTCTAGACGCTCAACTTTCGCTGGGATGCCATCTTTAGTACGTTTGAAGTCAACTACACGGTAGTGGTGCTTGTGACCACCGCCGATGTGACGTACTGTGATACGACCGTTGTTGTTACGACCACCGTTCTTAGAGTTTTTCTCTAGAAGAGGTGCGTATGGCTTGCCCTTGTGTAGGTCAGCGTTAACAACTTTAACAACGTGACGACGACCAGGGGAAGTCGGCTTACATTTAACAATAGCCATTCTTAACTACTCCTGTTATTCCGCGCCGCCAACAAAGTCAAGATCTTGACCTTCTTTCAAAGTAACGTACGCTTTCTTAACGTCGCTGCGGCGACCTTGGCGTAGACCTTGACGTTTGGTCTTACCCTTAGTGATAAGAGTATTTACAGACTTAACTTCAACTTCAAAAAGCTTTTCTACAGCTGCTTTGATCTCTTTTTTAGTTGCATCTTTAGCTACTTTGAAAACGATAGTGTTCGCTTTCTCAGCTGCCATAGTTGCTTTTTCAGAGATGTGCGGAGCACGTAGAACTTTTAGGATACGCTCTTCAGTGATCATGCTAGCATCTCCTCAACTTGTTTAACTGCGTCAGCAGTCATTACAACTTTGTCGAACGCGATTAGTGAAACTGGATCGATACCAGCAACATCACGTGCGTCAACTTTGTATAGGTTACGAGCCGCTAGGAATAGATTCTCATCTACTTCGCTAGTCACGATTAGAGCGTCAGTTAGCTCAAGCTCTTTAAGCTTAGCAACTAGCTCTTTAGTCTTTGGCGCTTCAACTGAGAAGTTATCAACAACGATTAGACGCTCTTGACGAACTAGCTCAGAAAGAATGCTCTTCATAGCACCGCGGTACATTTTTTTGTTTACTTTTTGGCTGTGATCTTGTGGTTTCGCAGCAAAAGTAACACCACCTGTACGCCAGATTGGGCTACGGATTGTACCAGCACGCGCACGGCCAGTACCTTTTTGACGCCATGGCTTAGCGCCACCGCCAGAAACTTCTGAACGTGTTTTTTGAGCACGAGTACCTTGACGAGCACCTGCTGCAAACGCAACAACTACTTGGTGTACAAGAGCTTCGTTAAACTCACGTCCGAAAGTAGTTTCGGAAACAGTTAGTGCATCAGCACCTTTAACCATTAGTTCCATTACTTACTCCTGAGACGTTATGCTTTAACAGCTGGTTTAACGATCACGTTGCCACCTGTTGAGCCTGGTACTGCACCTTTAATAAGAAGCAGATTGCGCTCAGCGTCAACACGTACGATCTCTAGGTTTTGAGTCGTTACACGCTCAGCACCCATGTGACCTGCCATTTTCTTGCCTTTAAATACGCGACCTGGAGTTTGACATTGGCCAATTGAACCCGGTGCACGGTGAGACAATGAGTTACCGTGAGTCATATCTTGAGTACGGAAGTTCCAACGCTTAACAGCGCCTTGGAAGCCCTTACCTTTAGATGTACCAGTAACGTCTACTTTCTTAGTTTCGTTGAATAGTTCAACTGTTAGCTCAGCGCCAACTGCGAACTCTTCACCGTTTTCCAAACGGAATTCCCAAAGACCGCGACCAGCTTCAACGCCAGCTTTAGCAAAGTGACCTGCTTCAGCTTTGTTTACACGGTTAGCTTTCTTAGAACCAGCAGTTACCTGAATTGCTGCGTAGCCGTCTGTCTCAAGAGTTTTAACTTGAGAAACACGGTTTGCTTCAACTTCAACAACTGTTACTGGGATAGAAACGCCGTCTTCAGTAAATACGCGGGTCATGCCCACTTTACGACCGATTAGACCAATCATTCTTCTAATCTCCCTTAACCTAGGCTAATTTGAACGTCAACGCCCGCAGCAAGGTCTAGACGCATTAGAGCATCAACAGTTTTGTCTGTTGGCTCAACGATGTCGATTAGACGCTTGTGAGTACGAATTTCGTACTGGTCACGTGCTTTCTTGTTAACGTGTGGAGAGATAAGAACTGTGAAACGCTCTTTACGAGTTGGCAGTGGGATTGGACCACGAACCTGTGCGCCAGTGCGCTTAGCTGTTTCAACGATTTCCGCTGTAGAAGCGTCGATTAGTTTGTAATCGAATGCTTTTAGGCGGATACGGATACGTTGGTTCTGCATGAGACAGAGCTCCAATATTAAAAATTACACAAACAATATCGCCACTCAAACTCGTTAAGACGAGAGAATGCCGATTGATTTATGTGAAACCGTAGCGTCCAAGATTAGGACACATTGTCAGTTAATTTTCGATTAACTACCCCTACATACCAGAGTCACGTCTGGGGATAGTTTTTCCGAAGAAAAGATAGCTAATTGTATTAACCGCGAACATAAGCTGAGTCTACATTACCTCGTAAATCCGAAGATTTACTCGCTCCTCATTGCTCATTGGTTCACAACTGGCTTAACCAGTGCGACGCATTATACAGATCACACTTTAGGATGCAAGACCTGAGTGAAAAATAATCGAACAAAATTTAACCGCTCGATTTATCCTTCAGTTTTTGCTTTCGCCATAAACAAAAAGGACGCCGTAGCGTCCTTTTTTAAACAGGAATGATAATAGCGCTGGCTATTACTTCTTGCTTGATAGTGCACCGAAACGCTTGTTGAAGCGATCAACACGGCCGCCTGTATCAACGATACGTTGCTTACCAGTGTAGAATGGGTGACACTTGTCACATACGTCTAGGTGGATAGATTCCTTCGCTAGAGTAGATTTGAACTCAAAAGAGTTGCCGCAAGAACAAGTAGCAGTTACTGCTTTGTATTCTGGGTGGATACCAGCTTTCATGGGATAACCTCAATAGTAGGCCGTGTCGCTATACGAGTCTAAGCCGCACACCACACGTAATTAATAATAGAAATGAGTACCGCATCGGCCAATTGCCGAAGCCATATCTCAAGGCGCAGTATAGTAATGAATCACTTTGCTGGGATCAACACATTTGGCAACTTTTTCGCCACTTTTTTCACCAGTACGTATGTACTGAAGGCTTTCTGCCGCCTTATTTGAGGTTTACTCGAATTTCGCCGAGGGTTTTAATAGACTATACCCTCTTCTTCCCTCTTTTATATAGTTAAGATTCTATGCGCCCATCCATCGCTAGAGTGGCACTGCCGGTCCCACTCGACAAACAGTTCGATTACGTCATTCCTGGGCATCTCTTTCCGCTCATTGGGGGAAGAGTATCTGTTCCTTTTGGCCGACAGACCCTTGTTGGTGTAGTCACAGCGATGGTGAACCATTCTGACTTTCCTAAAGAGCAACTTAAGCCAATCAAAGCCGTATTAGATGCTCAACCGCTATGGCCAGAGAATTTATATTCCTTGCTCACATGGTGCAGTTACTTTTATCAATACCCTCTCGGCGATACCTTACACAATGCAATGCCGGCGGCGCTACGTAAAGGGAAGCCAGCGGACTTCGCAACGCTGCAAGAATGGCAGCTCACCGAATCAGGTAAAAATAAATTAATGCAAGGCTTGGGAAGAGCGGTTAAACAGCAGCGCGCATTGCAGATGTTAGTTGATGGCGCAGTTCCGCATCAAGAGTTCATCGACCAAGAAATTCCCTCAACAGTGCTAAAGACCTTGGAAGAAAAGGGCTGGGTTGAGCGCATAGAGAAAAAGCCGACTATCACCAAATGGGGTAATCACGTTGAGCGCGATGTTGAAAAGCCCAAGGTTAATCATGAGCAGGCGCTTGCGATTGCCAGTGTGAATAGCCAAACCGGGTTTGCTTGCTATTTATTAGAAGGGGTAACGGGATCTGGTAAGACTGAAGTTTACCTGAACCTGATAAAGCCTGTACTCGAGAAAGGCAAGCAGGCACTCGTTCTCGTACCTGAGATTGGTCTAACACCACAAACCATTAACCGCTTTAAACACCGTTTTAATGTTCCTGTTGATGTGATTCATTCTGGATTGAATGATACCGAGCGGCTCAATGCGTGGCTTTCTGCAAGAGACAAAGCCGCCGGCATCATTATTGGAACCCGCTCGGCCCTGCTCACACCTTTTGCCGATCTCGGTATTATTATTGTCGATGAAGAGCACGATGCATCTTACAAGCAACAAGACAGTCTGCGTTACCACGCTCGTGATGTCGCCGTGATGCGCGCCCATAAAGAGCAAGTACCTATTGTGCTTGGTTCTGCAACCCCTGCTTTGGAAACGCTGCACAACGCACTTACGGGGAAATATCATCATCTGACCCTGACACAACGTGCTGGTTCAGCGGTTCCGACCACGAATAAAGTCCTCGATGTCAAAGGGCTGTATTTGGACAGCGGCTTATCGGCTCCTCTAATTGCTGAAATGCGCAAGCACCTAAAAGCAGGCAACCAAGTGATGTTGTTCTTGAACCGTCGTGGCTTCTCGCCTGCACTCATGTGTCATGAGTGTGGTTGGATTGCGGAATGTAAACGTTGCGATGCGTACTATACCTTCCATCAATACAGTAACGAGATTCGCTGCCATCATTGCGGCTCACAACAACCTGTAATTCATCAATGTCAGGGCTGCGGTTCGACCCAGCTTGTGACGGTTGGCGTGGGAACCGAACAACTTGAGTTGCAACTGGCCGAGCTTTTCCCTGAATACAAAGCCATTCGTATTGATAGAGACAGCACGCGCCGCAAAGGCAGTTTAGAAGATGCGCTTGAATCAATTCGTAAAGGCGAATACCAAATTCTGATTGGAACGCAGATGTTGGCGAAAGGCCACCACTTCCCTAACGTCACCCTTGTTGCACTATTGGATGTCGATGGCTCTCTATATAGTAGCGACTTCCGCGCCTCCGAAAGGCTCGCCCAGCTATTTATTCAGGTTGCAGGCCGAGCTGGCCGAGCTAGCAAGCCTGGTGAAGTGATACTTCAAACTCACCACCCCGAGCACAGCTTGTTGCAAGCCCTTCTACATAAAGACTACCGACACTTTGCTATGACGGCATTGGAAGAACGCAAATTAGCTCAACTGCCACCATATAGCTTTTTAACGCTGTTTAAAGCCGAAGCGAACCAAAGTGAAATTGTCGAGGATTTCCTTCGTCAGGTGCGTTTTACTCTTGAATCACATCCGCTATTCGATGATTCCTGCATGGTGCTGGGGCCAACGCCTTCACCACTTGCTAAACGTGCAGGTAAGTATCGCTGGCAGTTACTTTTGCAAACTCAGCATCGCTCATTGATGCAAAAGTTATTAACCAGTGCCAAACCTGCTATTGAGTTGTTGCCAAATGCCAAGAAAGTTCGCTGGAATTTAGACATAGAGCCACAAGATCTCAGCTAGCAAACGTTTAACCATGTAATGAATTGCCTTTTAATGTGAGTAAAATCACAATAGGATTGCAATTTTTGTTAAACAGACCGTAACTTTACCTTTAGAAATGAATAGACTATTCAAATTAGTAAAGTCTAAAGTGGATCAGTCACATAGGCTTCAATTAGAACAATGACAAACGTCACCTTGGCGAATATTTTAAGAGGGTAAAAACTATGGCGACAATGAAGGATGTTGCCCAGCTTGCAGGGGTATCTACTGCGACAGTATCACGAGCATTAATGAATCCAGAAAAAGTCTCTTCTTCAACAAGAAAGAGAGTGGAAGATGCCGTACTAGAAGCTGGTTATTCACCAAATTCATTAGCTCGTAACTTACGAAGAAATGAATCAAAAACCATTGTCACTATCGTTCCGGATATTTGCGATCCGTACTTCTCAGAGATCATTCGCGGTATCGAAGATGCAGCGATGGAACATGGCTATCTGGTTCTGCTTGGCGATAGCGGTCAACAAAAGAAACGTGAGAGCTCATTTGTAAACTTGGTCTTCACCAAACAAGCCGACGGTATGTTGCTGTTGGGTACAGACTTACCCTTTGACGTCAGCAAGCCTGAGCAAAAGAACCTACCACCTATGGTGATGGCCTGTGAGTTTGCCCCTGAGTTGGAGTTACCAACCGTTCATATCGATAACCTGACTTCAGCGTTTGAAGCGGTGAACTACCTAACGCAACTTGGTCATAAACGCATCGCGCAAATCTCTGGCCCGGACACTGCAGTACTTTGCCAATTCCGTCAGCAAGGTTATCAACAAGCGTTGCGTCGCGCAGGCATCAATAAAGAACCACAATACAGTGTGATTGCAGATTTCTCCTTTGAAGGTGGCGTACAAGCCGTTCGTAAACTGCTTGAATTGCCAGAGCCTCCAACGGCACTCTTCTGTCACTGTGACACCATGGCGATTGGAGCTATTCAAGAAGCAAAGCGTCTTGGTCTGCGTATCCCACAGGATTTGTCTATTGTCGGCTTTGATGACATTCAGTTCGCGCAATACTGCGATCCACCACTGACCACCATTTCTCAACCTCGTTACGAGATTGGTCGCCAAGCGATGCTGATGATGCTAGAGCTACTTAAAGGCCATGATGTACATGCTGGCTCTCGACTGCTCGACACTAAGCTTGTCGTGCGAGGTAGTGCTGCGCCTCCACCATTACGATAAGCAACGCAAGACTCCCCAAGCGACGCATTTAGCGTCGCTTTTTATTCTCAACTTTCCTGCACGTAACTAACAAGATTACACGAATAGGGTGTTTTATCTTTTCAATCTGGATTAACATATTTGCCAGAATCCTTGATGACCTGAAGTAACCGTGGCAAATAGAGATTATGTAAGACGCGGACGCGGCGCTCCGAAAAAGTCTGCAAAAAAAACAACCTTCAAGAAAAAAACCTTGGCGTAGTGGTCTACTGGCAATTTTGCTCGTGGGCGGTTTTGGCTATGGGCTGTATTTATTAAGTTCAGATCCTGAGCCGGAAAAAACAGTGGTTGTTGAAACACCAACAACAAATACCACCAGCAAGCCAAAGCCGAAGAAAGACATTCCACCTCCACCGGAAGAGAAGTGGGAATACGTCGATACGCTTCCAAAACGTGAAGTCGAAGTCGTCGCCAAAGAAATTCAGGTATCCAAAGTCCCTTACGTTATGCAATGCGGCGCTTACAAGAACCAAAGCCAAGCAGAAGAGCGTAAGTTAGCGATCGCCTTCCAAGGCATGACAAGCCGAGTAATCAAAAAAGACGGCAGCTCTTGGTATCGTGTTGTACTTGGCCCATACAAGTTCAAACGTGAAGCAGAGAAAGATCGCCACAAATTGCAACGCGCGAAGATCGAGCCTTGTGCGATTTGGAAAGAGAATCTTTAAACACTGGCCCTAGGAGCTAAGATCCTAGGGCCTTTCTTTTCGCCCCCTTGAATCCCCCACTCACTTACCCCATATACTTAATTAAATCCAAAGAGAAATAATTAAGAGGTCGACTGTGACTACCATTGTATCTGTACGTCGAAACAATAAAGTCGTCATCGCGGGTGATGGCCAAGTGTCGCTAGGCAATACCGTAATGAAAGGCAATGCGCGTAAAGTTCGCCGCCTATACAACAACCAAGTACTTGCCGGTTTTGCTGGCGGTACCGCGGATGCCTTCACCCTATTCGAACGCTTCGAAAGCAAACTGCAAATGCACCAAGGCCACCTAACTAAGGCAGCAGTGGAACTTGCAAAAGACTGGCGTAGCGACCGTGCACTTCGCAAACTAGAAGCGCTGTTAGCCGTAGCGGATGAAACGGCTTCACTTATCATCACAGGTAACGGTGACGTAGTTCAGCCAGAGAACGACCTGATTGCCATTGGCTCTGGCGGCGCATACGCACAAGCAGCAGCAACCGCACTATTAGAAAACACAGACCTAGACGCACGCGAAATTGCAGAGAAAGCACTGAACATCGCTGGCGACATCTGTGTATTCACCAACCATAATCACACTGTAGAAGAACTAGAATCTACAGTAGAGCTTCCTAAGCCAACGGCTTAAGCGTAATCGTAACGAAGTAAGGAAAGAATATGTCTGAAATGACTCCTCGCGAAATCGTTCATGAACTGAACCGCCACATCATTGGTCAAGAGAAAGCAAAACGTTCGGTTGCGATTGCCCTACGTAACCGCTGGCGTCGCATGCAGCTTGAAGAAAGCTTGCGTGTAGAAGTGACACCCAAAAATATCCTAATGATTGGTCCTACTGGTGTAGGTAAAACGGAGATTGCTCGCCGTCTTGCCAAACTGGCTAATGCACCATTCATCAAAGTCGAAGCAACCAAATTCACCGAAGTGGGTTATGTTGGTAAAGAAGTCGAAACCATCATCCGCGATCTTACCGATGTTGCAGTGAAGATGACACACCAGCAAGCGATGGAAAAAGTAAAATTCCGCGCTGAAGAGCAAGCAGAAGAGCGCGTTTTAGATGCCCTATTGCCACCAGCGCGTGATGCTTGGGGTCAATCTGAGCAAAAAGAAGACACATCGAACACCCGCCAAATCTTCCGTAAAAAACTGCGTGAAGGCCAGTTAGATGACAAAGAAATCGACATCGACGTAGCAGCACCGCAAATGGGTGTGGAGATCATGGCGCCTCCTGGTATGGAAGAAATGACCAACCAGCTACAAGGTATGTTCCAAAACCTTGCTGGCGACACGAAGAAGAAACGCAAGCTGAAAATCAAAGACGCGATGAAAGCGTTGGCAGAAGAAGAAGCAGCGAAGCTGGTAAACCAAGAAGAGCTGAAAGAGTCTGCGATTTTCAACGTCGAGAACAACGGTATCGTGTTCATCGACGAAATCGACAAGATTTGTAAGCGCGGCGAAAGCTCTGGCCCTGACGTATCTCGTGAAGGTGTTCAGCGTGACCTACTACCGTTAATCGAAGGTAGCACCGTATCAACTAAGCACGGCATGGTGAAAACAGACCACATCCTATTTGTGGCATCTGGTGCATTCCAAGTCGCGAAGCCTTCTGACTTGATTCCAGAACTGCAAGGTCGCCTGCCTATTCGTGTAGAGCTAGAAGCACTAACCAGTAACGATTTCAAACGTATCCTTACTGAGCCAAAAGCATCTCTGACTGAACAATACGTTGCGCTAATGAAAACAGAAAGCGTGGATGTAGAATTCACTGAAGACGGCATCACTCAAATCGCAGAAGCGGCATGGACCGTGAACGAAACTACTGAGAACATTGGTGCGCGTCGTCTGCATACCGTGATGGAACGTTTGATGGATGAGATTTCTTACGACGCGACTGAAAAAGCGGGTGAGAAGTTCGTCATTGATGCGGCTTACGTGAAAAACCGCCTAGGTGACACGATTGAAGATGAAGATCTAAGCCGCTTCATTCTGTAATAAGCCCAGTATAGAGACCAAAGCCCAGAACTATGCTTCTGGGCTTTTTCGTTTCGAATAACGGTTACTTTAGCAAGCTCTAAACCAAAAAAGTTCGTCATCCTAGCGAGCTCAAGCGAGACTAAGGTTCTAGTAACAACGCACTCCAACTCTTCAGCATTGACCTTAAATCAAAGCGCAAACGAACAATAGATTCTGAATCACCTCGTCCCTCGTTGTTCAAAATGGCGGTTTACTTTAAGAAGCTCTAAACCAAAAAAGCTCGTCATCCTTGCGAGCTTTGGCGAGACTGAGGATCTAATAGCAGCGCGCACTACACCATTCTGTTTTTAAAAGAGCCCCGCTTTATTCCCTCAAATATGAAAACTGTGTTCCTTACTTGTAACCCTTTGACTCTTAATTGACTTGCTTTAGGTCAATAGCGTATCTGTCGCTTTGTGCTTATACTGGGCACATTGGTTACTAGCACGAAATATCCATGAAACAATCTCTAAAGATCTGGCTTGAAGCCGCGCGTCCTAAAACATTACCGCTTGCACTGGTATCAATTTTGACCGGTAGCGTACTCGCCTATTCAGCGGGACACTTTTCTCTGACCATTGCCATCATGGCTTTCGTCACAGCTACGTTACTGCAAATACTATCTAACCTTGCCAATGATTATGGCGATGCAGTCCAAGGTACAGATAATGACAACCGCTTGGGCCCTCAGCGCGCGATGCAGTCTGGCGCCGTAACTGCCGCTCAGATGAAAATGGCGATCATCTTTAATATCGTTCTGACCGCGATTGCAGGCCTTACTTTGGTGTTTTACGCACTGAGTTCTTTTGAAAGCATCATTACTTTTATCGGCCTAGGCATTCTTGCCATTATCGCGGCGATCGCTTACACAATGGGTAGTAAGCCTTACGGCTACGTCGGCTTGGGCGACCTGTCTGTCTTCATCTTCTTTGGTTTACTTGGCGTATCCGGTACCTACTTCCTGCATACCGGTCATGTGGATGCGACATTGTTCTTACCAGCATTAGGCTGCGGTTTGTTAGCCGTAGCAGTGCTGAACATCAACAACATGCGTGACATTGAGAACGACAGCGAATGTGGTAAACGCACGATGGCAGTTCGACTTGGTCAACGTAAAGCAAAGCAATACCACTTCATCTTACTCGGTGGCGCCCTACTCGCCTTTGCGGCTTATTTACTTATTCAAGACAAGCCGGTTTGGATCAGCTTACCCTTCCTGCTAAGCATCTACGTGGTAGCGAATCATGGCAAAGCAGTTTGGGATACCGAAAAACCCGCACAAATTGCCCCAATGATGCCCGTTGTTGTGAAGTGCTCGCTCGTTACTAACGTTTTATTTGCAACAGTTGTGGTAGCTCAAACTCTGATGAGTTAAAAAGGGATTGTCATTGCATTGACTTAATGCCTAGATATACTCAAAGACAACAGTTTCTGTTTAGAAAGGTACGCTATGGAATACAATACCTCAGCACTCTGTGATATCTATCTTGATCAGGTAGATGTAGTTGAACCGATGTTCAGTAACTTTGGCGGCCGCGCGTCGTTTGCCGGGCAAGTGACGACGGTTAAGTGCTTTGAAGACAACGCACTGATCCGCGAAACGCTAGAACAAGACGGAATCGGGCGAGTATTGTTGATCGACGGCGGAGGGTCCCTACGCAGAGCCTTAATCGATGCAGAAATCGCAACCCTTGCAGAAGAAAATGAATGGGAAGGCATTGTCGTTTACGGTTGTGTCCGTGAAGTGGATGAACTAGAAGACATGAACCTTGGCATTCAAGCGCTCGCTTCTATTCCTGTTGGCGCTGCTAACCAAGGCGTTGGTGAAATCGATGTTCCAGTAAACTTTGGTGGTGTTAGCTTCCTACCGGAAGATTACATCTATGCAGATAGCACTGGCATTATTCTTTCTCCAGAACCGCTCAATATCGACCTCGAGTTGGATGACGATGAAGAGGAAGAAGATGAGGGAAGGTTAAACTAACCTAACGCCATTTACGGCTACTAGCCAAATACGCAAACACCCGCCGAAGCGGGTGTTTTTGATTCTGGATACTTAAGTGGATTATTCCACTTCGTCCATCTTGCCAAGTAGTGCACGAATGCGCTCTTGCCACTGAGCGTGCTCTTGTTGAGCTTGCTGAGATTTTTGCTCAAGCTCTTCACGTTGAGAACGCATTTCGTTAGCTTCAGCTTCTAATTTCACTTTGTCTTCTTTCAGCTCTTCTACTTCCATCTGAAGAAGAGTGATTGTGTCAACTGCAGTTTGAATTTTCGCTTCTAGTTTTTCTAGTACTTCAAAAGACATCTTGGCCTACCTATTGTTATTCCGTGGGACGATGGCGAGCGTTCGCTTGCACCTTACCTATGAGGTTCATTCTACTCAGCGTAGCGATGAGAAACACTTACTATATTCGATATTTTGCATCATTCGGTTAAAAAATCGGCGCAATCTCACTAAACGCTGACTTTTCTTATCCTAGAAGCATTTTTGAGCAATGTATTTTCCCATCACTACCCCATAAACTCACCCAAGTATTGATCAAATTCAACTTAGTTAAAGTAAAAGCTCAGCAAAAAGGCAAACGTTTAACTGACGATGTGATAAAATCGCCGCGCAAATTATTCTTCCCTCTTGTTACTTGGAGACATCATGAAACGCGATTTAGCAATGGCATTTTCCCGTGTTACTGAAGGTGCCGCTTTGGCTGGTTACAAATGGCTTGGCCGTGGCGACAAAAACGCAGCGGATGGTGCTGCTGTTGAAGTAATGCGCACCCTGCTGAACAAAACAGACATCAGTGGTGAAATCGTTATTGGTGAAGGTGAGATCGATGATGCACCAATGCTGTACATCGGTGAACAAGTGGGTATTGGTGGCGACGAAGTCGATATCGCTGTCGACCCAATCGAAGGTACTCGCATGACCGCAATGGGTCAATCTAACGCACTAGCAGTATTGGCAGCGGGTGAGAAAGGCAGCTTCCTTAAAGCACCAGACATGTACATGGAAAAACTGGTTGTCGGTCCTGGCGCTAAAGGTGTTATCGACCTAGGTAAGCCACTTAAAGAAAACCTAGAAAACGTAGCAAAAGCACTGAATAAACCTCTTGATACGCTAGTCGTTATTACGCTTGCGAAGCCTCGTCACGATGAAGTGATCGCAGAGATGCAAACCATGGGCGTTCGCGTATTCGCAGTGCCAGACGGCGACGTAGCCGCTTCAATCCTAACTTGTATGCCAGACAGCGAAGTAGACATGATGTACTGCATCGGCGGCGCACCAGAAGGCGTCGTATCTGCAGCGGTAATTCGTGCACTAGACGGTGACATGCATGGTCGTCTTCTTCCTCGTCATGAAGTAAAAGGCGATACGGAAGAAAACCGCATCTATGGCTCAGCTGAACTACAACGCTGTGAAGAGATGGGTGTAAAAGCAAACGTAGTATTGAAGATGGAAGACATGGCGCGCAGCGACAACGTAGTCTTCTCTGCAACGGGGATTACGAAAGGCGACCTGCTAGAAGGCATCTCTCGCCAAGGCAATATCGCAACAACAGAAACTCTGTTGATCCGTGGCCGTTGTCGTACTATTCGTCGCATCAAGTCTACGCACTACCTAGAGCGTAAAGATCCAGAAGTACGCGATATTATTCTTTAATCTCGACGTAGATTGATTCCCAAGGGTTGGCTAAGTGCCAACCCTTTTGTTTGTGATTCAACAAATCCACACACAAATTAAGTCAACACTTTTCTTTACTAACCCTATCGCGCATAATATGTACTGACGTATAAATGGTGGGTATATGAAAACCGTAGATAGGATTTTGCAAATCGTTAAGCGTGATGGCTCTGTCACAGCGAAACAACTCTCTTCTGAACTGGGTATGACAACCATGGGTGCGCGTCAGCATCTGCAAGGTTTGGAAGATGACGGCATCCTGTCGATTCATGATGTAAAAGTCAAAGTGGGTCGCCCTGCCCGCCATTGGTCTCTGACCCAAAAAGGTCATGAGCAATTTGCCGATCGTCATGGTGAACTGACCATTCAATTTATCGAAGCCGTAGAGCACATCTTCGGTAAAGACGGATTGGAGAAAGTCACGTCTGAGCGCGAGAAACTCACCTTACAAAACTACCAACAACATCTTGAGCAGTGTGACTCTCTAGAGAGCAAACTAAAGACACTGGTTACTCTGCGTGAACAAGAAGGCTACATGGCAGAACTAGAACAAGATGAACATGGGTTTATCCTCATCGAAAACCACTGCCCTATTTGCAAAGCCGCGACTCGCTGCCCAAGCTTGTGCCAATCTGAGCTTAACGTCTTCCAGTCACTTCTCGGCAGTGACACAAAAATAAAGCGCGATGAGCACATCATCAGTGGCCAGCGTCGCTGCGTGTACCGCATTCAAGCCTAGTATTTCGACTCTCCTCCACTTTATTATGAACATACGCTCTTATTAATGAGACGATGTTGTAATTCTTTCTATCTCCGTTTCTGCATGGATTAAGCTTTTAGTAACTAGGAGCAACATCCAATGGATTTGGAGATAGCCATGCCAAACACCCACAAACCGCAAGTTTTACCCTCATTCGATGAAATGATAAAAATGGCGGAACGCGATCCCGAAGCCTTTGAACAATTCCGTCATGATATGGCGAAAGAGATGATTGAAGGAGCCTCAGAGCAGATGCAATCAAGGTTATGGGCGCAACAAAGCCACATAGATAGAGTAATCCACAACTGCAAAAACCCAAACCACGCCAATGTCGTGCTGATGAATGAACTACAGAAACAGGTCGTGAAATTTAGAGAAGCATTACAAGGGGAGTCTGCACCAACTCAAAAAGCCGATGTAGTTGAGTTGAGAAAGTTTAGAGATAGGGATGATTTCTATTAAAACTCATTGGATAAATCGAGAAAGTCAGGATTCGTTTTTCTCACTAAATCTAACTTCCACTCTCGCTTCCATTGTTTCAACTGCTTTTCTCGGTTTATGGCAGAAGCCATGCCTTCGAACAGCTCAAAGTAAACGAGCTTATGAACGTTATACTTCTTCGTAAAACCCTCAACGACTCCGTTTTTATGCTGCCATATTCTTTGGGGCAGTTGACTGGTAACACCAATGTAGAGAACAGAGTTATTTTTTGAAGTTAGGATGTAAACGCAAGGTGTTTTGTCGATGGTTCACTCTCCTTAATGACTTATTGTTAGTTTCCTATTGTGATCCACCAGCAATAAGCTTACTTCAAACTCGGAGCACTCGGTGAGTAGATTCTGAATCACGCTCGTCCCTCGCTGTTCAGAATGACGGTTAATTTAGCTTACTATTAAATAAAAGAAATCCGTCATTTTAGCGAGCTCCAGCGAGACTAAGAATCTACGTCCAACGAGTTTGATACCCAGGACTTTACTTCGGCTCGGGACCGTAGTTGTTCTGACCTACCGTGCCTTTCAAGAAACCACACTCCACCAGAATCCACAGACCACAAATCAGAGAAATAGAAGCGATCATCATTTGCGGTGTCGATGGGTCTTGCGCTGCTGGATTCGTCATTGGCGTGGCAACTCGGCCAATGATCAACGGGATGTTTAACGCTAGCCAGTAAATCGACTTGTTACGGTCATGCCAGCGCTTAGTAGTGATCGCCAAATCTGGGATAAGAAGAATTAGCAGGAAGATAGGCAAAAGAATATAAGAGAACGCAGGGAATAACTTACTGATGCCAGCACCGAAGCCCAAGATCATGATGTAGTAGATGATATTCCACACCCAGTAAGTTTTACGGCCTATACGGCCCTGGAAAGAAAACAGTAATTCTTTAATCGACATCGAAACACTCAACATATTGAAAGTGCGACAACTCCTTGGCCGCACTACGTAAATCTAGTGTGTCTAATTTACCACCTTCTGGAAGCAATCAATATCCATATCTCGAACATTCACGGTCAAACTGCGAACATGGCTCGCTTGTTCTTGCAGTACTACCATCAGTGCTCTTGATAATTCCCGCTTCTGTTCTGGGCTTCTTCCCGCGAGCAAATCAAAGTTGATATGGATGAAATCAACACTATCGCCCTCTTCCCCTACCAGCCAGTTGTGGCAACGAAGCGCACGAGATTTGACGGACGCCAACTCGAACAAACCACTGTCTAAAGTCACTTTGTGTAGGTCTTCTAATAGGCCTTGAACATTCACACGCTCATCGACCGAGTTGGAATATTCTAAAACTAAGTTTGGCATTTTGATTCCTTTCTTATTACGGCTAACTTTTAACCCGTAGTAATACCAATCTAAACGGCAATTTCCGAGGAATGGACTATCATTCTGTCTACGCGATCACCAATCGATTGCTTTTGACAAAATTGATAGACCCAAATGACCTCAAGATACAG
Source organism: Vibrio jasicida 090810c (assembly GCF_002887615.1). Lineage (NCBI taxonomy): Bacteria > Pseudomonadati > Pseudomonadota > Gammaproteobacteria > Vibrionales > Vibrionaceae > Vibrio > Vibrio jasicida. Next base: position 1,974,542 of record NZ_CP025792.1, read on the forward strand.
GGTCCAGAGCGTTGTCATTGATTCCCTGTTTACCGAAAAAGCAAGCTAGGAAAACAACGCAGCATCGGTTCCATGACACGCTCCCGAAGGGCGAGCGGCCTTGGTCTGCATACTTTGTTAACAATTTTTAATTTAGAACCACTAGATCTTCAAATTGTTGCCTCGCCTGCAAACCAAGTCATTCTCGCTGAACCTAGCATCTCGAGGTTACTTGGGTATAGAACAAATGCAGCACCGACCAGATGAAGAAAGCCGAATAAGACATGACGCCAATCATGATCTGTTCACATTATTCTGTTATATTCCTACGTAGATTTTTTACATTAATAGACTATTTACATTAAAGATAAGGGAGATATTCCTATGCGTCGTCCTGTAGTGATGGGTAACTGGAAACTAAACGGTAGCAAAGCAATGGTAACTGAGCTGCTAGCTGGTATTAACGCTGAACTTGAAGGCGTTGAAGGTGTTGACGTAGCAGTAGCTCCACCAGCTCTTTACATCGGTCTAGCTGAGTGTGTAATAGCAGAAGGTGATAACAAAGTTATCCTAGGCGCACAAAACACTGACCTAAACAACAGCGGTGCTTTCACTGGCGACATGTCTCCAGAAATGCTGAAAGACTTCGGTGCTTCTCACATCATCATCGGTCACTCAGAGCGTCGTGAATACCACAACGAATCTGACGAGTTCATCGCGAAGAAATTCAACTTCCTGAAAGAAAACGGTCTAACGCCTGTTTTCTGTATCGGTGAATCTGAAGCTCAAAACGAAGCTGGCGAAACTGAAGCAGTATGTGCACGTCAAATCAACGCAGTTATCGACACTTACGGTGTTGAAGCTCTAAACGGCGCAATCATCGCTTACGAACCAATCTGGGCTATCGGTACTGGTAAAGCAGCAACAGCTGAAGATGCACAACGCATCCACGCTTCTATCCGCGCACTAATCGCAGCGAAAGACGAAGCAGTTGCAGCACAAGTAATCATCCAATACGGCGGTTCTGTTAAGCCAGAAAACGCTGAAGCTTACTTCTCACAACCAGACATCGACGGTGCTCTAGTTGGCGGCGCTTCTCTAGACGCTAAGAGCTTCGTAGCTATCGCTAAAGCAGCGGCAGCAGCTAAAGCTTAATTTCGCTTTTTACTAAGCAGAAATAACAAAGGGATGCATTACGCGTCCCTTTTTGTTTACTCACAATCTACTCGATGAATTCTTTCATTCCAAAGAGCTTGAGTGACATTAGAAACCTTCTCCCTCTGCACATCCAACTCAACACAACCAAACAACAGACATAACCCCAAATAATCCCGTTATTCCGAGGAACCCAAGCAACATCAGGAATCTACTCTCCACATGTGTCAAACCCAAAGTTAAGTAACGAAAAACGACTTACATCAAAACAAAGAACTAAATCGCACTTCCGATTATTCCCACTCAATTCCATCCAACCAACGAACTCTATTCACTTACCCTGCACACTGGATTTATAGTTACTGATACTTGTTCAAGGTGGAGCAGTCGACATGACAACACCGATATCAGACATCGCCAATGTGATTCACCATGGTGGAAAACATACCGTCACTGGCTCTTGTCATGAATTGAAACTGCCACACGGCAGCATTTTGATCGATTGCGGACTCTTTCAAGGCAAAGACATCCATTTTGGCAACCGCAGGGCATCACTGGATATTGAGTTTCCGGTTAAACACATCAAAGCATTAGTCCTGACCCATGCTCATATCGACCATATTGGACGCCTACCTTGGTTACTGGCTGCTGGATTTAAAGGCCCTATATACTGCACCAAAGCAACAGCCGAACTGGTACCGCTCATGTTAGAAGGTGGATTAAAGCTGCAATTGGGTTTGAACTACCATCAGCGTCAGCAAGTCCTCAACGTCATTAAAAAACAGCTAAGACCCCATGACTACCAACAATGGCTGCCACTTGGCAAGCAATGTTACCTGCGCTTTCAACCTGCAGGGCACATTCTTGGTTCTGCTTACGTGGAATTCAAACTCCCCAATCATGAAATCATCGTGTTTTCCGGCGATCTAGGCCCGTCCAATACCCCTCTCTTACCCGATCCAAAACCGCCAAAGCGTGCCGACTATTTGTTCATCGAGTCCACATACGGCAACAAAGAGCATGAAGACATTGCCACTCGAACTGAGCGCTTGAACGCCATTATCGATCACGCACTGCAAGACGGTGGTGTAATTCTGATCCCAGCTTTCAGCGTAGGACGTACGCAGGAACTGTTATTCGATATTGAACAGCTGATTCACCAACGCGACTTGTCGTCTTCTTTGCCAATTATCCTAGACTCACCACTTGCGAAAAGAGTCTCAAAGACCTACCGCCGTTTCAAAAAACTGTGGGGAAAAGAAGCAAAGCAAAAGCTCAGCAATCATCGTCATCCCCTCGCCTTTGAACAATGCATTACTGTGGAAAGCCATAGAGAACATCAAGCATTAGTGAATCGACTAGCCTCCACCGATGAGCCTGCGATTGTCGTCGCGGCATCCGGTATGTGCGAAGGAGGAAGAATCGTCAATTACTTAAAAGCACTCTTGCCAGACGAAAGAAATGATGTGTTGTTCGCAGGTTATCAAGCGCAAGGAACCTTAGGTCGAGAAATCCAATCAGGCAGCCACACGGTGGATATCGATACCCAGCCAATCGAAGCCAACGCACAGATCCATACCATTTCTGGATATTCTGCACATGCAGACCAAAACGATTTATTGAAGTTTGTTACTGGGATTCCAACACAACCAAAAGCCGTGCATTTGATACATGGAGAGAAAGAAGCAAAAAAAGAGTTAGGAGAGAGGTTGGAAGCAGAGGGGATTGAGGTGGTTAATTAATTGGAGCTGGTTAGGGGTAAGAGCAAAGAAAGAAGGCCCTAGCAAACTAGGACCTTACCGGATATTGATTAGTCACTACCAAACAAGTCACGCGTGTAAACTTTATCCGCTACGTCTGCTAACTCTTCCACCATACGGTTAGAAACAATCACATCCGCACTTTGCTTGAACTCATTCAAATCTTTAATTACTCGAGAATTAAAGAAATCTTCTTCTTTGAGTACTGGTTCGTAAACTACGACCTCAACACCTTTCGCCTTGATACGTTTCATGATGCCTTGAATAGAAGAAGCTCGGAAGTTATCAGATCCCGCCTTCATAATTAAACGGTAAATACCGACAACTTTTGGTTCGCGTTTAAGAATAGATTCCGCTACGAAGTCTTTGCGAGTGCGGTTCGCATCGACAATCGCACCGATAATGTTGTTTGGCACTTCTTGGTAGTTCGCAAGCAACTGCTTGGTGTCTTTTGGAAGGCAGTAACCGCCGTAACCAAAGGATGGGTTGTTGTAGTGATTACCAATACGAAGGTCTAGACCAACGCCTTCAATGATTTGACGAGCATCTAAGCCATGTGCCTCTGCGTAAGAATCTAGTTCATTGAAGTATGCAACACGCATTGCGAGATAAGTATTAGAGAACAGCTTAACCGCTTCCGCCTCTGTAGAGTCAGTAAAGAGCACTTGAATGTCTTCTTTTACTGCCCCTTCGACCAGTAAGCCTGCAAACATTTCAGCACGTTCGCTACGCTCACCTACGATAATTCGAGATGGATGAAGGTTATCGTAAAGCGCTTTGCCTTCTCGAAGGAATTCAGGAGAAAATATTAAGTTTTCACAACTTAGCTCTTCTTTAATACGGGTTGTGTAACCAACAGGTACGGTAGACTTGATAACCATCACTGCATCAGGGTTAATTGTCATCACTTCTTTAATTACAGCTTCAACTGAAGAAGTATTAAAGTAGTTGGTTTGTGGATCGTAATCAGTTGGGGTAGCAATTACAACGTACTCGGCATCTCTGTATGCTTGTTCCTTATCTAGCGTAGCAACAAAGTTCAACTCTTTTGTTGCCAAAAAGCTTTCAATCTCCGCATCGACAATCGGAGATTGCTTTTTGTTCAACATTTCAACCTTTTCTTGGATGATGTCGATAGCAATGACCTCATGATTCTGAGCCAAAAGCATGGCGTTTGACAAACCTACGTATCCTGTACCTGCAACTGCGATTTTCATTCTTTTATCCCATATGTAAAACTGGCTCAAGAATACCAAAACCTGGCTTTTTACGATAGAAATAGGTGCTATCTAGTGTATTTTTTACACCAAAATAACGAACGCAATAAAATTGCACCAGAAAAGCTGATGGCTTTGAATGGTACTTTGTAAGGCTGTTCTTGATCACAAGTCAACTAAATAAGAGACATTGCGCGCTCATAGCCTTTAAGGATAGTTTCAGTTTAAGCTACCCTTCCCAAACGTACACTTATTAAAGCACCGCTCGTCTTTTTGGTATCTTTCCAGTTTCGACCACAGTAACTTCCAAGTTTTCGTAACTAAAAACTTTTCGCAACTTTCTGTTGATAGCTCATCAATTTTTAAAGAAGCGTAACACTAACAAACGAGTAGCAACAGAGGCATTGATGATACTGAACGTCCCTGAGTTGTCTTTACTTTATCGTCTTGGTGACACCAGATCTGTACCTTCACTTTCCCAGACCATATGTAAGTCTTCAATCAACCATCAACGTTAGTAATAGCGGTTAATCCTCATGGTACCCTCAAAGTTATTTACTAGTTCCAACCTCAAGAGGTATCAAGCTAACTTGTCTTTTGATGCTCCTTGTTCAAGACAACCAAATAGAACAAACGAAGAGATTCCAGCCTGCTCTTTTGTGTTTGCAGGAGCCTTCAATGCGACCTGATCATGCCTCATATCAAACTTTATATTTCTCACTTTTGAGCCCCTTTTTATGTGAAGGTAAACGCCTTTGTTTCTATATTTGGTAACGCTTATGCATCGACGTACAGCTTTTTATGATGAGCTTCTAGACAATGACGTTGGATTGAGTGAACAACAAAACGTTGCTGATATTGACGTTTCGAGTCAGTCTGTTTCTCGGCCACAGACCGATATAACATCTAATATTATATCCTCTAGACACTCAACGATATGGCGAGGAACTCACTCCCACTTTGCTAATCTATTTTTCTGTATAGGAACGAGTATGTTGGTGCTTTTCCTCGCTTGATAGTTTCTCCGACCAACAATGGTCTTACTTTGTGGTGCTATAAGTAGAGTTGAATGTACATGGAGAGCTCAAGTTCAATCACCTTGATTCATTTGCCCGTAAGCGTCTTTTATACTTCGATAAGGGAACCTTAGCGTTGTTTTATCTTAAAATGCGAGAACTCTTGATACTCGTTAGCTTGGGAAACGGTTGCCTGATATCCCGCTTCAGCGATATCTTGGGCATCGATGTTTTCATTACGAGTAAAGCGATATGCGTCTTCTATATCGGCGGAAGAAAAGGGAAGGTTAACCACAAAGACTCCAGGTTGATTAGCAATGGAAGTTACTAAACTGATAACTCGTTGTGCTTACCCAAACTGTTCTTATGTCCAAAGTTTATCTCCTGCTTGTGTCGTCTTAGCGTTTCGGTAAGGATTTCTAAGTGATCAGATCACTCGCGCGAGAAGAAAGTATTCAAAAAATCCCAAGCTGAAAGCTTAGGGGGTTGTGTATCTGGAAATAGCATTAACGGGGGAACACTGTTAATTATCTAACCCCAATAGTATATGATGTTCCTCTTCTTTTCCTACACAATCTTGATGCCTGATATATCTACCAATAATTTCATCGTTAACTCCTACTGAACCAACAAAGTATCCACGCTTCCAAAGCTTTTGACGTAAATAAAGCAATAGACGGCCTCAGCCTTTGACTAACCCCATATATGTAGAAATAGGTAACGGTAAACCAAGCGAACATTGCCTACACCCTACTTGAAGATTAAGTTTTACCATCTCACATTTATCTATATTACTATAGATACAAAGGCTTTTATGACGCCCCTTGCCTCCAATTTTTAACTTATATTTTGGAGGCCATACTATATGGTACTGATGTCTGTAGTATAAGAGTAAAGCAGATTAATATCCGCTCATGTTTTTATATCATTAACTTTCTGATCACAATAGAAAGCATATTTAATATGGCACCATTCACCCTTTATTTTTATTCATTAATTTAACTAATTTGTGTGATTGATATTTCATAGATCAGCATTACGTACACAAATCTCATTCTGTTTAAAATATTCAAAACCGTTACCGACCACAGTTGCAATAACCACTTAGCATGCTGTTACTCATCGTTTTGTTTTGTACTCATAATTTTACATCTTAGCACAATAACATTGAAGCGTTGACACATAACGTGGCACTCCAAAAAATCTAGATGTAGATCTAGCTAAGAACCGAAAGCAACCCATCACTAACGTAAGGATTTGAAAAAATACCTAGTTGACTAATAATTTATTGATATTCTAACATTAACAAAAAACCTCTCATAACATATTCAAATTAAAACAACACACCTCTATTAAAACTATTTAAAATAACTTCAAACCTAACCTTGAAATATAAAACCTAACACAGAAACCTAAAAACCAGTTAAACATTGGCATAATTTAATATTTACAAAACTAAAAATACTTGAAAGTCACACCTACTAATAATAGCTACCCAAAATATTAGTTGCTTATCAGAAACATAATAAAAAATAACTTTAGTTAAAATTTCCATCTTAGACTACTAGAAATACTCATCCTACAAATACCTTTAACGATTAAAATGACTATTTTCGTAACAAAAGTTTGAAATGTTGTGTAATCATCGCCTCCAATCTCAATCTCAATCTTGACACAGCGTTGTGAATAAGAATGATACATAGCACTTTTACCTTGCAAATCCTCAAAGAAAATTATGGTTCATTTTTGTGTACAGCTAGACAGGCCTTAAGTGCATAACTTGATGCGTACCAATTCTTATGACTACTGCTTGAACTAAAGATTTGATGCATATCGCTTGACCTAGATTCAAATCTTATTCAAAAAAATTGACAATCCGACGAGCATGTTGTGGATATGGGGATATAATTTCAATACGAAATAAACTATAATTCCTTACTTGTTAGTAATTGGCTAGTCACACATAAAACATTTCATCTATGACAGACAGTATCAGCAACACGCTTCAAGAACGAGAAGCTTCTGAATTATCTAAAAATAGTTCAATCAGTATTGCAACCGTATCGGACGAGTTAGATGCAAGCGCACAGGATGCTTGTGTTTACATTTACTGTCCTGCTTCGGATGAAGATAAAATCTCTAAGGTGTTAGAAAGACACCCAGAGATTACTGCGCAAATTAACAACTATTCAATTCGTGACTTCAAAAATAAGACACTTTGCCACTTTAGAAGCTCTCACCTAACCAGTGAGCAGCAGGCATACCTGGTTGCGGCCACAGAGCTAGGCGCTTGGGTAGAGCCACTGGTAAGCTACTTTGATAGACGTTTGGGCTATACAGAGACCGAGTTGCTACACAGCGGCTACTTTCTACATCAGAAAGCATTTTCTATTCTTTCTAACCGTAAGAACAGCTGGCAAAAACGAGCGATTGATTTGTTGTTTGTCTTCATGTTGGCTTGGGTTGCGATCCCTGTAGGTTTAATTACTGCTCTCTTAATCAAGCTAGAATCCCCAGGCCCCGTGTTCTTTAAGCAACGCAGAACCGGCCAATACAATGAAGAATTTGATGTAATCAAGTTCCGCTCGATGCGAAATGATGCAGAGAAAGACGGAGCTAAATGGGCAACCAAAAACGATGCTCGTGTTACTCGCGTTGGTAAGTTTATCCGTAAAACTCGTATTGATGAGCTACCACAACTTATCAATGTTTGGAAAAACGAAATGTCGATGGTCGGCCCTCGCCCTGAACGTGAAGTGTTTATCGCTGAGTTAGAAAAAGAAATCCCTTACTACCGCTTCCGTCACGCCGTGAAACCAGGGGTAACGGGATTAGCACAAGTTAAATACCCTTATGGCGCTTCTGTTGAAGATGCGATTTGGAAGCACAAATACGATATTTACTACATCAAACACCAAAACTGGAAAATGGAAGTCAAGATTCTGCTTCTTACAGTAAAGACAGTGCTTTTTGGAATGGGTCGTTAATACCCCCAGATATCAAACAAAAAAAGAGCCATCACTGAAAAGCGATGGCTCTTTTTTATGGTTCATCGCGGCTTTCCGGGGAAAGCCGCTTTTATTTTTAAGAAGAAGTAATCGGTGTCTCGATAGCCATATCCCATCCGCTTGATTAACTTTATCTTGTTATTTATCTCTTCAAGCGTACAGGTATTCAGCGGGTAGCTTGCCGAAGCAGTAATCCCATGAAGATATGGACGGAGCTTTCGAGCGAACTCTTTGAGTGGCTTAATTCCACTCTCATTCACTTGCTCCAACCATACCTGCCATAGGTTTTTAGCCTGAAGTTCAGACTCACAACGCCACAGTTCCTTTAATTGCGCACCCAGTAAGTAGGTTGTCATCAAGTCCTGATTCATATTCAATATTTCTGTGAGGTAGCTTTCCTGTTGTGTATTTAAATTATTCTTATTTTTCAATAACACCCAGCGCGAACGCTTGACCCACTGCCTTGCTTTTTTGTCCTATTTTAGCTTATTGGCTTGGTCGACTCTGACTCTATCCATCACTTCACGACCGAACTTAGCAACAACGTGGAACAAGTCGTAAACGATACGGGCATTTGGGCAATGCGCTTGGACTTCAAGGTCAAAAGCCGTATTCATATCCATTGCTACTGCTTTGATATTTTTACCATGCTCACCTAGTTGCTCAAAGAACGGGCGAATAACCTTGCGGCTACGACCTAGTCCTATCCAGATAACCTGATGACTTTTCGCATCTGCAATGACCGTCGTGTAACGCTGCCCTTTAAAAATGGCGAACTCGCCCATGACGAGTTGCCTTAATTCGCCCTATTTAACTTGCGGTACTACTTGTTGAAGCCGACGCTTATCTATCTCTTTGATTGTGTGCCAATGAACGCCTGTCACTTGGGCTATATGTTTAATAGGCAGCAGAGGCAACAACTGCTCTATATAGCTTCGCAGACGGTTAGTGATACGAGCATAAGGTTCCAACCAAGATAGCCATTATGTTTTAATACCGCAGTGACTGCACTTGATGCGTCGGGTTTGAATGGACAGTTCAACGGGAGCTCCTAACAGTGTGGCTTCCTTTACGTTACGCCATTGATACTCATGTATGGCTTGAGCTTTAATAAGCCCACAAGGACACTTAGCGGTAGAGTTAGGTTTGAGAGTGAGCTTTATTAATGACGCAGTCTGATGAGACTTTACTATATGAATGTCTTCCCATAATGAAGATAGGAAAGTATGATTCGACATGAAAACGGTAGTTTGTGTAGGTTTTGTTTGGCGATAAAACTCTATCACTTACTACCGTTTTTGTTTTTAGTTCCCGCTTATCCGCGATGAACCTTTTTTATTTGACTGATAAATACAGCAACTAAGACTTCCTTTTGGAACGATGCTTGAGAGTGCCTTTCACGGCATACACAGAGAAAGTCAGCATACTTCTTGGAAGGCTTAATCCTACGACATCTCTGTAGAAACGCCATTGATAAGAGAGCACACTGAACTTGTTGGCTGTCATCCCTGTATCCATTCTATACTTAGCCAGTGTTTTGGGTAGGCAGTAAGCTTTAGGTGTATCTTTTAAAATCTCCAGCCATAGTCCCATATCTTGTCGCTTACGGATCAGCGGCATATAGCGTTTGCCTAGCGTCTGAGTATCATAAACGGCGGTCAAGCATCCAATCACGTTACTGTACATTAATTTTTTGTAAGTCGTGTAGTCTGGCGCGGTGACAACGCTGAGTTCTTCATTGCTGTTAAAGCGGCTATAGTGCGTATAGGTTAAGGAATATTCATTCTCTAACATGAACGCGATTTGTTCGGATAGTTTATCTTCTGTCCATAAGTCATCAGAATCCAAGAATGCGATAAATCGACCTTGCGCTTTTTCTATCGCTAGGTTTCGACTCGCGCCAGCACCTTGGTTAACTTCATTTTGAAAAATATGAATATTTGGATGTTGCTCAGACAAACTCTTGAGTATTGCCCACGTGCCGTCTGTAGATTTGTCATCAACAACGATGACTTCCCAATTGGTATAAGTTTGGGATAAAACGCTGTTGATACTCTCTGCTATCGTACCTTCTGAATTGAATGAAGGCATAATGACAGAAACAAGAGGTTGAGTCTTTGGCATAATACTGACTACTTAAGGACCTATTCGACTTGCTTGAAGGTTGATAAAAACTCTATTGAGACACCCCAGATAACTCTATGGTTACCTGAGGCCATATGGTGAGCTTACTTAATACGCTTGAAGATTTCTGCCCACATTTGCTCTGTCTGAGCTTTGTACTCAGCAATCTTAGTGTTGTAGATATCTTCTTCTACTGTAGAGATAGAGGAGCTTAATGCTGTTTTAAGCTCTTCTTTTGACCATTCCGGTTTTGCTAAGAACTCGGCACGGTTGTATTCAGCAAAAAGGTTCTCGTACTTATGGCTCCAACTCGTACCTACACAAGGGATACCCTGAGTTAATGCACTTACACAGCCATGGAAGCGAGAACAAATAATGCCTCGGCTTGAGCCAATCAAACCTTTCACTTTTAAAGGGTTAGTCTCTTGAATAATTTCAATCGGATGAGGTGTTGCCGCTTTCACTTTTTCACAAAGCTCGCCATCGTGTTTGCCTTCATGGTTCAACAGTACTGGCGTGTAACCTAACTCAACAATGTTTTCAACAGACTCTACTAAGAAGTCTAGGTATCGTGATTTCCAAGTCGTATTGGTATTGCGCTCGTTTACCATATTGTAGTTAGGGATGATAAACACAGTGTTGTTGTACTTCGTGTAATCTTCTTCGAGCTCACCTTTCACTAGGTTCGTAAAGTCAGGCGCAATTTTTAACTTTGATGTATCCTCAAGGTGAGGTCGAATACCATCAAAGCTGCTCTGCTCACGAGCAAAAATCAATGCCGCTTTACTAAAGCCATCTTTCACTGCTGCTTGTTTTTCTGGGTCAGCAAACGGGCCTAGTGCTTGAGGCATGAAAATGAATGTTTTGTTGTGTTTTGCTAGTCGCTTAACTTCTTTAGCTACCGCTTCTAAGTGTTTAGTCGGCCATTGATCACCATAAGCAAAACCAGATGCGTCTAACACTACATCCACGTCTGCTTCTGTCACAATACCCCAATTGGTTTTTAGCCACTTTCTAACTTTTGTCGGTAGGTGGTAAGACAACTCGTTTAAGTCCAAAAAGCGCTTTTTCAAAGACAGCTTCTGATAAGCGTTGACCTCAGCACGCGCTTTATATGGCGAGTTACCATTAGGTGCCAAAACAATCTCTGCACTCGGATCAAACTCATTCAATTTTTGAATAACAGCGTGCAACATAAGCTCCGCGCCTTTGTTAACAAATTGAACACCTTTAATTTCAACGATCATTATTTCACTACCTTTATTAAATCTGAGTTGTCTTTTTTGTGAGAGAACGGGATAAAACCTTCTGGGTCTGCATAACCTACTGACATCAGCATAACCGTACGTTCGTGAGACTCTAAGCCTAGCAGTTTTTCAAGTCTCTTTTCACGGTCTTCTACATCTGGCCAGTTAATCATACAAGAGCTTAGCTCCATTGTTTCCAGTGCTAGAGCGAATTGCATTGCCACCAATGAACCATCAATGTAAATAACGTGACGATCTCGCTCTGCTGGGTATGCAGAAAGGTCTCCAACGATAGCAATAATCATTGGGAAGTTATGCCCAAAACCAACAGTACCCATAGCGCTATCGGCAACTTTATTCACCATGTCTTTGTCGGTTACAACATGAAACTTAAATGGTTGACGGTTACATGCAGAAGGCGCTTGTTTTGCAATTGTCATTGCGCGCTCGATCTTTTCCATTTCAACTGGCTGCTCAAGGTACCAACGGGTCGAGCGGCGTTGTTTAAACAGTTTTTCTAACTGCTCTGTTGTAATTTCTGAAACTTCACTCGCATTTTTCGCATAGGGAATTGAACGCATCGTTAGCTCATCTAGAGATTGAACTTTCTCTAAACACGCGAAGTAACCAACTTTTGCTTTATCAATATCAGTGTCTTTACCCGCAATTTCAAAGAAATGGCTAAGTACGCTCACACACCAATCCAACTCTTCTTTATTAAGTTGTTGGTTGTTGCAAGCAACAACAAAAGCGTCAACGGTTTCTTGGATGTAACGAGTAGCAAATACGTCTCTTCTCGGACGCATAATCAAGCCCTTTTCAAGACGGTGTACATTTCGTCTTAAAAGAACTCGACTGTCTCTCGCTTTGGCATTGTCATCATGGTACTTCAAACTACCTTTCAGAACCGACTGGTGCTCTCTGTAGAACTGTGTGCTGAAGAACGTGTAGTAAAGAGAAGAGGTAAATCTGGTTTTTGACATTGTACGGATCAAGCCTGCTCTTGTATTTTCAATGAACGTCTTAATACGATTTTTTGTATTTTTACTTAGAAGCTTCAATAACAGGCTTTTCATTTAAATTTCCTAATACAGTATGTTGCAGGCATAAATACAGATTTGGTCATAATTAATGCCATAATTTGTGTCTTTGGATGGAACCAAAGAACGAAATAACTCGCGCTAGCATATGAGATAAGTGTGGCAATTGCGGCACCCTCTCCTCCAAACTTAGGGATAAGGAAGTAGTTGAGCACAACGTTAACAATTGCTGCGATACCATGAGTAAACAAAGAGAACTTTAGCAATCCTTCGGCTATGAGCCATTTGCTCAATAATGCGCGCATAAAGATAAAACAACCAGCCCAAATATGAATGGTTAGAATAGGTGCAGCTGAGGCATAAGGCTCACCAAAAGCTAGCGGCACAAGCCATCCGCCCAACAGTGACACCGCGATAGCGATCACTATCGCCATCCAAAGCAGTACACCGCATAGTTGTTCGAGCTGGAAGTTGTATCTTTCTTTATCATCCCGAGTTTTTAGCAATTTAGGGAAGAAAGAGGTCGTTAAAGCCAATGGGAAAAAATACCAAACTTCAGACAAACGAGCAGCAACAGAGTAGATCCCGAGTTCTGTCGCTCCTATCATTTGGCCAATCATTAACTGGTCTATTTTAAGATAAACAACAGACATAAAACCAGATAACACCAACCATTTAGATTGATCCAGTAGAGACAGGGCGTATGGTTTGTTCCAAGAAAAATGTTTGAGCGTTACGGCTTCAGAAAAACGTTTATTGTAGTAAATATAACTAGATACATACAGCACGCCGCGTATAACAAGCTCAATAAAAAATACCCAGATAAAGAAACTAAGCTCGGCTTTGAACAAAATACCAACCAATTTAGCAACGCTAGAAATTGTCAATGTTGCTACTCGAATAAAAACGAGATATTTGGATGCTACTTCAGCTTGAAAGTAAAATTCAATAACGTAAAGGGCAGATGAAATATTTATAACTGCAGCAACAATCAACCATTTCGGGTCGACGAGCTCTATAGAACTCTGCCAAATCAAAATACCAATAACAGCGATCGTTGCCCCAACGACCCCACCGATCACTCGTAATAAAAATGATGAGCACAGTACCTCGTACTGGCTGCGTCCATTTACGATTTCTCGCGTAACAAGGGCGTTAAGACCAAGAGAGGTGAAAGGAGCTAAAAGAGCTAAAAAAGAAACAATAAAGTTATATTGACCAAACTGTTCAGGCGCTAAATATCTAGCCAGGAAGATATTTATTAAAAAAGTAATCGCTAAAGTTATTATTTTTTCACTAAATAACCAAGCTGTATTTCTCAGTGCTTTTTTTGTTGAGTTCATTTTTCAAACTACTCAATAAACTTGGTCATTATAAAAAATAACCTTTATATATATCGCGCAACGCTAACAGCTTGCTATAACGTATCTTTTTAAAAGATTTCAAAAAAAATGCAAAGTTGAGTACTAAACTCAAGCTACCAAAGATTTCTCGAAAAGCGATACCTCTAGCCATCATCTCATTTCTGTTTTTTATTTCTTTACCTGATGACTCTAGTGGATGTCGAGTAATCACTTCAGGAACAAAACCCAACTGACATCCAGATTTACTCAATCGACTCAAGAATACTGGTTCATCACAAAGAGGGTATTTAGCGCCAGCCCCAAGATTTTCAGGAAAAGTGAGATGGGGCTTGTCTATTAACACAGAAGCTTTAACTGCAATCTCAATCGTTCCAACTTTCAAGATGGAGATATTATTATGCTTAAATTCTTTGGCTGCATAGTTTTTGATCAACCTGCTCCCCGCTAGGTCTGACACAGAGAAAGTCAAAACTTCGTAGTCATTTCTCGAAAAAGCCTGAACAACTCTCTCGTAAGCAAGTTCTTCTAACTCGACATCATCGTCAAGGAAGAAAACATAACTTGCATCATTTGGAATGTGCTTTATCGCTAGATTTCTACTTTTTGTCACACCAGTTTCATCTGAAAATACAGAAAACACATCGCTACGGTGTGAGATTTTCTTGAGAAATTCATCTTGAGTAGATTTTGAGGTGTACTGGGAAACGACAACGTAAGACACTTCTTCCCTCTGCTTCAGAAAGATGTCAGGAACGTTGAGCAATCGATCACCATAAGCAGCAACTAAAAACGTAACCTTTTCCATTTTTACTTTCTCAAATTTCGCTGCTTCAAGAAAAGTGAAAGTGCAGACTTGTAGTTATCACGAGAAATCAATCGAACCATAGTCAAAAGAGGGAGCATTTCTCCTGTCACCTTGTATCTCATGATTTCCATTGATTTTTTATGAGCGGCATTCATTTTGTTTTGATGCTTATCGAAAAACAGTTCAAAACCTCTCGTTTTACGATCATTCGAACTTGAGATTCTCTCTCCCGCATGCTCGGTATTTAGGTAGTAGTTGTATTTATCAATTTTGTAACCTTTACCAAATCGGTCTACAAGCCTTACCCAAGTGTCGTAATCTTGAAATGCTGGCATCGCTTCGTCAAAACCGCCAATAGCCTTGAGCTTAGCAACGCTAGTTAACATCTGGTTTCCAACCAAGTTTTGATACATTAGGTTATTCAGATCAAACTCACCTTGCTCGAACCCAAATTTTCGATGAATTTCTTTGTCGGTGGTAACTTCTATAATGTTTGCACAAACTAGAGAATACTTGTCCTCATAAGCACCGACTAAATCGTCTACACGGGATGATCCAAAGTAGTCATCATCGTCCATACCTGTAATCAACTCACCCGATGCAGCGTTTAATGCAACATTTCGAGAGTAACAAGCGCCTCTCCCTTCATCATTTCTGAAGTATTTTAATGGATAAGTCGCTTGCATCTGTTTAATTACATCTTGGGTATCGTCTGATGACGCGTCATCTACTACGATAACCTCGATGTTTTTGTAAGTTTGGTTATAAGCCGATTCAATAGCTCGCTTGAGCAATTGACTTCGATTATGAGTAACAATATAAATAGTCACTAATTTCATATTCAACTCTATTATTTATTTTTTACTAATTAGTTTTTCTGCTCTTTCGAGCTCTGCCAACTTATAAATACATAGTATTAAAAATACGACCCAGGCAAAGTGAGTACTAAGGTACTCAGAGCGATAAGTAGATGCAATTAGAAGGTGAAACGTTAATAAGCCACCAAGAAAATACTTTGCAGAGATAAATCCATATTTGAAGCAAGGATAGAACAATGACATGAAGAACGTAAATATCATGAGGACACCTATCGCTCCACTTTCCCAAAACATGTCTAAGATATAGTTATTGGTGATCCTAAATAAGTAATCTTCACTCTTCATACCAAACTCATCAAGAACAGACATTGTGCCAAGGCCGTGTCCAAAGATCAGTTGTGTGTAGTTTGACTCGGTTATTAATTGAACAAAAGATATCATAAATTGGCTACGAGAAGACCCTCCAGAAGCTTCTGTTGACATCTTATAATAAAGAAATTCAATTAAAATAGTACCTACATATATTAGAAACAGCACTAATACCATGACAAGAACAAGTATAAAAAAGTGACTTATCCTTGTTTTACCCGTTAAAACTGTTTTAAGAAAAGTAAATACGAATACAAACCCTAGTAATAGGACAAAGTTTACATAGGCTCCACCAGAGAAAGAGAGTATTACAATACCAAATGACAACAACAGCAACACTAATCTTGAGAAGTTATGTCTTACCAAAAAGGCGATAAGAATCAATGACTCCATTAGGATAGGTGATAAATAGTTTGGCTCTTCAGCGATCGAAGTCACGCGAGAAGGAAACACCGCCCTCAACGCTGCAGGGACACCATGCATCCAGTCTCGTGTTTCAATAAAGAATGGGATACCTAAGAATTTACCAATGACTTGCCAGTAACCAAGAGCAATAAAGGCTAGTGTACTGAGCAACGCTAGTTTCATAAATTTCTTCAAGGAAGACTCGGTCGCATTAGAAACCCAAAGAAGAAAGACAAAAACATTCAGCATCAAAGCAAAAAATGTAAACATCCTGCCTATGATTACAGATTTCAAATATTCCGCGACCAAGTAATCTCGACTAATTAATATGCTGAAAAGTGAGATAATGAAAACGGAAGAAAATGAAAGGCAAACGAATACAGGGTACTTTTCAAAACTAAATTTTCTTGAAGTAATTAAATAGTATGAAAATGCTAATAGTGAGGAAAGAAATAAAATAACTAAGAAGATTTTATTCCATTGCGTTACGGATAATGGCGCAAATAGTGCAAAGAGGCACATATGCGCCTCTAATAGTTTTTTTGGTGCTAGATCGATGCTATGCATTTTTTCTTTTTACTGCGATTCGAATTAATGCAATGAATATAGAAAGAATTCCGCCAATCAATGTACCTAAAACACAAATGATTGCCCTACTAGGACTGTCCTTTTCTTCTGGCACTACTGGCGGATCTATCATTTCGAATATGTACTGGTCTTGAGCCTCCGCAAGCATTAGTTTTTTAGTTTGCTCCTCAATGAGCTGGTAAAAAACATTCTGCATTTCGGAAAGGTTGGTCAACTTCAGCTGCTTCTCTAAATATTCAATATTTTTCTTAGCTTGGTTAACATCTTTATTTTTCATCCATTCATTTAGATCTGAGATCAACCATGTTAGCCATTGCTCAGCAAGCTCTGGAGACTGGTTTGTCAATGAAATAATCGTAGCACCACTTACTTTATTTGAGTCTATGGCTAACAGTTCGTTGAAAAATTTAATTGCTTCAAGCTGAGTTGGCTTCGGCTGTTTTCCGTCACTAACAGAGCGTGTCCAAACCTTTGTTGACTCATCGTATATTTCTGGGTCGATAACAATTTTCTTTGCTGACGCATCCCAACTCTCAATTGCCATTAAAGGAATTAAAATATCGCGTCGCTCGATAAAAGAGCCTAAGAAAGCTCTGGATCGCAATGCCTCTAAAGCGATCGCTTGCTTTGAACTTTCTTGCCCACCGAAACCCGCTAATGCCGCTAAACCACCTAGCTGCCCCATTGCAGAACTTGCAGAGTTGTCAGCTACAGGAAACAATACCGCTTCAGATTTATAGATGTTTGGTTTTGATATAGCAAACAACACCGATGCAACTGCAAAAGTAAATGTGACTGAAATAATCAACCACTTTTGTTTCCAGAGCAATCGAACTAGTTCACTTATATCTACTTCGAATTGATTTTTTTTCCATTATACCTAAGGGGGGATTTCTCCCCCCTATCTCTCAATTTTATTCGTTGAACTAATTACTTATTACTTAAGTGCGTTAATCGCTACACCTGTTTGATATAGGATCTGCGTAGCGGCTGTCCAAGTGCTTAAAGCATCTCTGTAATCGGTGTCGATTGGCACGACGATCGTATCACCAGGCTTCAGCTCTTGTTTGTCATTACCAAACCAGTAACCAGAACTTGGTTGATATACGGAGCCATCTGCACGCACAACGAAAATACGGTCTTCGTCAGCTTGTTTCTTAACACCACCAGCTTTATTTAGGTAATCGTCTACATCTAAACGATTATCAAGTAAGTAGGTAATGGAAACCTGTACTTCACCCATAATCGATACGGTATTACGGAAAGTAGGAATGAATAGAAAGTCACCATCTTCAAGCATG
Source organism: Vibrio jasicida 090810c (assembly GCF_002887615.1). NCBI lineage: Bacteria > Pseudomonadati > Pseudomonadota > Gammaproteobacteria > Vibrionales > Vibrionaceae > Vibrio > Vibrio jasicida. The sequence goes on from NZ_CP025792.1 coordinate 1,992,738, forward strand.
AAGTCAGCAGCTTTGTCTTTGTCTATGATTCTATCCAACTGAACAACCATTCGACCCAGAGCTTTACTCTTGCTTGCTTCCTCAACGAACTTCAATGTTTTATCTGGGTCAGAGATGACTGAACCAATGTTACTATCAGCACGGAAAGTTTTCTTCGCAGTTTCAGCTCTGATATCTGCCGCATATTGGTTGAGAAGTTTCTGCTCTTGTAAGCGCAGTGCTTCTCTCGTAAAAATGGCACCTTGCGGGTGTGCATATTTAGTTAGACCACCAGCCCTTTCTAAAAGATCACCTAATGTCTCGCCCAAGCTAACAGTGTAAGTGCCAGGGAATCGGACCTCGCCTTGAAGAACGACTGTGCTCTGCAACTTGACATTTGGTTTTTCTAAGACATTGAGTCTGTCTCTACCAACAACTCTGACATCGTCAGCGACATCACCTTGAATAGCATTTCGAAGATCAATTCTTTCTACCGAGATAGATGCGCTTTGATCGATATCATTGATAACACTTCGAGCAAGTTCCGCGTTGATAGTGAACGCGTTATAGGTTAAACCACCCGCTGCAGCAACGAGATCTGATACTTTCATTGTCTGAGTAATAGGGTAGCGTCCTGGGTGTTTTACCTCACCAAACACTTCAGCGATTTGTGGAGCTAGCCCTAACCTTGACTGCTGTTGAAGCTGTAACAAGATAGGAGCCAACAGTGTTCGACGCGTATTCATTTTGATTTTTTCAAAATCTTCTTGGGTAATTTCTTTACCCCTAAAGATAATTTTCGGTAACTGCGCTCCTGCTGGAAGGATGCTATTCCCATTGTTGCTCGTACTGTTTGTGCCGCCTTGGTTAAGAAGGTTGTTTTGATCCGAATCAATCGTAACTGAAGAGCTCATTTGCTCTTGTTCTTTTTGTTGCTCAAGTTCGGCCTGTTGTTGAGCTTGCTCTAACGTCTTAGCCTTATTTACAACTTCGTTCTCTACAACTGCATCAAGGTCTTCATTATTGAATCGGTTGAAAACTAACACTCGATCTCGAGAATTCAGGGCAATATTGTCAGAACTACTTGGCGACAAAATTGCGTTTGCTAGGTTTAATTGGAAAACCTTGATATCTCGTTGAGGGTTTATCTCTCTTACAACAACTGCGTAATTAATATCTGCAGTAGAGTTAAAAGCGGTATCAACGGAACGGAAAAGGTCCGCAACTTTCAAGCCTGATTTCCATTCAACAAAGCCTGGGTGTTTTACATCACCTTCAATTTGTACATAACGAGTAAGTTCTTCGCTCTTTTTATGTACATTAACTTCATCACCATCTTTTGCTTGGACTTTACGCTGAGAAGAAATCGAGAAATCGAGAGAAATAACGTCTCTGTTCCCTTTTGATTCATATCTTCTTACTTCTACTTGCTCCGAGTATGCATTTGCAGTAAAACCACCCGCATATTTAATAGCTTGCTCGTAAGATTCACCAGGCTTGATCTCATAAATAGCAGGTCGGTTAACTTCGCCATCAATACTGATCGTGTTACCGACAGAACCAATGAATACGACATCACCAGGCATCAAGCGGACATCTCGGCTCGAGTCACCTTTCAAAAGTAAGTCATACATATCCAACTGACTGATAACTCGACCATCTCGCTTCAATTGAATATTTCGCAAAGCACCACTTTCACCAAAACCTCCACTGTAGTAAATCGCTTGTGACATGGTAGTCAAAGCACTTACAGTGTAAGCACCTGGCTTGTATGCATCACCCATAACAAACACTTGCATAGTTCTCATCTCCCCTAGGGAAATATCACTACGTACACCGATGATTTGTTCTTCGATTCTCTTGCTTAGTGACGTACGCATCTCAGAGAAACTCATTCCTGCAACGTTCACTGGCCCTAGAGATGGGAAGTTAATGATGCCAGCTCGGTTAACTCTCAAACGATGAGTAATATTCTCTTTACCGAATAGCTGTACAACAATCTCATCACCTGCTCCAATCGTGTAATCAGCTGGTACTGGAACATCGCTAATTGGTGCAAATGTGGTTGGTGAACCTGCGAATAATTCTAACCCGAAACGTTTGAGCTCTGCGTCATCTGGATTTTCACCAAACTCTTTTTCCATTGCAGCAGAGAATGCTGAACTTTCTTCCGCTCTTGGGTTCATTACATTTGGTTGTTGAAATGAACTTGGTTGAGAAGAACTTGAAGGGATGGTAAACCCGTATTTCGTTGCCAGAGCTTGTTGCTGATCCGCTGGTAAGCTTTGGAACATTTGGATCTGCTCAGCCGTTGGGGTAGCTGCATAACTGACTGATGCAAATAGACCTACTAGCAGAGCTATAGCAAGAGAGATATATCCTTTAAGCATGATGGGTCGCTTTAGTTATATGAGATGAAAAGAAAATTAGAGCATTTGCGAACTAACGACATTCGTCGCTAGGAAGCTTTTTGTCCACTTAGAATCGGTGTTGAAACCCGATGCTAATAGTACTGAGACGAGCAGTGTTCTCAGAAGACACATCTACAAATTCAAATGTAACAGCATTGTCGGTGTCTAAGGCATAGTGCATCCCCAAACCAAAGCTGAAACTATCCTCTGAACTGGAGCCAACATTTTGCTGATCCACTTTTAAAGATGAATAGCCTGCCAAACCGTAAACTGCTATGCGGTTTGACACCGGCATATTGAACTTAGCGAACGCACTAGCAACGCTATCAATGTTGAGATTATTGTCTCGCTGTATTGACGTACCGTAACGCGCTTCCAAAGCTATATAGTCATTGAAAAAATAACCAAATTGCCCTTGCAGAAGGTAAGGGTTTGCTTCTATGGTCGAGGCCGACCCAGGTTGCTTGTATTCTGCGTTAGAGTAACTTGCTAACGCTCCTGCATAAAAATCTGCCGAGGCCGAGATAGAGTACAAGCTTAAGCCCAGCGTACCAATCACATTCAACAGAACTCGTTTACTTATCACGAACACTTCCTTAAAATCAGCGACTTATAATGTACCACCTTTGTACGTTTAGCTTACCTAGAGCTATGTTCATTACCTACGCTACCGCCCTGAGGCAAGCGAGTTAGCCACCGTTTCGCAGTAAAGTAAAACTCACTAATAGGTTAAATACGCCGAATCAATTGCATCCATTTCCTTTAAGAAAAACAACGGCAATCAAACTCGGTGTAAGCACAAAAGCTGGCAAATTATGCACGTAATGACGTAAAACGGCAAGGTTACAACTGTCAAAGAACAAACAGAAACTCGGAGCTAGAACTAAATATTCGAGCAAACGCTAAATGTGTTTTTGCTAGCCCTAAAAAGCAAAAGTTGCGGATAACGCCCGCAACTTTCACAGTATTTTCCACTCACTTTTGCTTGAACAATATTAACTCGAGCGAGTCTGCATCGTTACTATCCAGGACAATCCTATCTCTACCTATATGAGTCACTTTGTAGCTTGATAAAACAGAGTTAGCCTTTAGTACCTCTCTAGACACTTCTCCCGTCTCTAAATTACGAAGTTGAATAACAGCAAACATTGAGTTCTTTTGCTCAAAAACGGCAGATAGTCGAATAGCTGAGGACATGATTTTTTTCTCACCAGCTTCAAGAGCCTTCTCTGTACTTTCAACCTCAACTTTACCATCAATAACTTCTTCTGCTTCTTTAGCTTTTAAGGGGTTAATCGATGCAAAGTGAGCTAGCAAAGAACTGACCTCTTCACTCTTTAGCGTCGATTCATCTATATACGAAACATCTCTATGTGTTAGAGAACGAGTCCCATCGCTTTGAATAGCTGCCTTAGGAGAAATCGTAATATCAATAATTACGGCCAGTAAAACTAGAGGAATAGCCCAAGACAGAGATTGCGTCGTCAAAATCGCTTTCATACTTCCTTTCCTTCTAATACTGGTATCGCGAGTTTGTAGTTACTCTGTATGGACCATTGCCAATTACGACCTCTTGTATTTGGAGTTCTCCAGCTAACACTCGATATTGCGACTTGCTCTTTGCTTTGTGCTAAATAACGATGGAATGCCGCGATGTCATCAACTGAACCGGAAAGTACAACCTCTAAGTTGTACCAGCTCACGACTTCATCTCTAATTGGCTCCAACCATGTAATAGACTGAACTTTGACATTAAGCGCCTGAGCCTCGACTTCAAGCCGTTTTTGAAACTCAAGTCGAAAAGCAGATTCATCATTTGAGTGGTAAAACCTATGCTCAACTTTCTCGATGGTTCCCTCCAAAGACGTTTTCTGTAGTTCGAATGCATCTTTGTTGTTGATGACTTCTTGTGTCTTGATAATCTGATTTTGAAGTACACTTAGCTCTTCTCGATGCTCATTTCGGCTTTCAAGTACAGGTACCCACAGAAATTTGGCGATCACAAGTAAGCTGAGCCAAGGCAAGTATTTTTTATACTGTTCTGTATTCATCTCTCTACCTTCTGAGCCAGCTTAACCTCAACGTTAACAACCTCTTTATCACGCACCTTTCTCGCAGGACCGCTGAACTTTGCAGATGAAACGTTCACGTTATTAATTAAGTTTTGCAGAACTGCGCTCGATGAGTCAGCTCTAACACGAATATTGACTAAATCATCTACCACCGTAATTCGCTCAATTTGGCTCCCCATCTCGTATAGAGGGACTAACACCGGCCATAGCTCCCATCTTGTTTGCACTGCATTTTGTACAACAGAGAGCTTATTCAAGTGTTCATCCAAATTTCTGACTTCATTTCGAACCTTTAAGGCACTGCCAACGTTAGCCTTTAAATCGCTAAGTTCATCAGAAGCAGAATTCATTTGCATACTCACAAAGGCCGAGCTGAGTAACAAGTAAACGGTAAATAGAAGAGAAAATGGAAAGACAGCTTTACTCAATCTATCAAAAAGAGACTCATCACTTCCCGGAGCTTGATGCCACAAGCCCATACATTTATGCCAAGGTAAGCGGAACCAGTTTTCGTTTAGGGTTTTTCTAAACTCAACGACCTCTATCTGTCGAGATTCTAAGGCAGCAATACCATGCGCAGCACAAAAATACTCCGCATTAGCAAACATACCCGCCGAAAGCTTTGAAAATATCCCTTTACTATTCTTTGCCAAGTAAACCAAATTACTGCCATTTTGATACCGAACAAACTCCCCTTCTTTTATCGAGCGACCAATAATGAGGCTCTCGGGAATTAATACACCGGTAAGCTCATTTAGGGACGGGGCGATCCAATATATATCCACAGTAATCGAGTTGTTAGAATTCTGATTTACAACGTATAAACCATGCTCTTCTTTTCCTTGAAGCTCAAATTCAATAGCCTGCTTGAGGGCTTTGCGCTCCATCACTGGCAACGTCAGTGTTTGCTCTCGGTATAACTCTCGATTAAGTACATAAACAGGCCTTTTCGCCCCCGAACGCTCTTGATGTTCACCGACTGACTCCGGCGTGACGTATTTAAACAACACACCCAATAGAGTATCCAACTGAAACTTTTCTTTTTTCACTACCCTTCGACTCCAAAACTCCAAATGGGTTGGGATTTATTTGTGGGAGACACATTGATGAACATTTTCCTCTGCACTCGAGCATCTCCAATTTGTTTCTTCAACGTAATAATAAAACGGCCACTAGGGTAAAACAGCATATAATCACTTTTCCGCAACCCCGTAAGCTGGGTAAATAGTTGAGGTGTAAGTTCGCCATTTTGTCTCGATTCGATCACGGCCTTTGCCTGGCGTTCAGGCAACCATAATTTTAAAGATTCGTCTGGGGCCTGTAATGGTAAATAGGCACTATAAGGAATACGTGTAAACACTTCCGCCTTTGAAGAAGGTATTCCTAACTCTTTCAAAGCTCGCAACATTTCTTGTCGGCTTTGAAAAAACTGACCACTTATGCCAACCCCATTCGTCGAACTCTGGAAACCTTGTCTATCAATCAGAGCATTACGTGCAACTCTAGCGTGATGCTTACTGCCTAATAAGCGCTCAAACGCTCTCTCCACAGTTGAGCGATCCCCTCCGTTAAACACTGAGATTAGCCCTGAATTATCTTGGATTGTGATTGTTCCAATATCTTCATACTCAAAAGGAGAACCATAAAAATTCCATATCCGAGCCAATTTGTTTTCGTGTTGTTCGTCTTTGGCCCAGCGAGCCGTTGACAAGGCAAAAAGTAATTCAGACTCCATGGTTCTTACCGCAACCTCAGCCATAACTTTATCTTGTATGACCTGAGCGATAGATACTTTATCTTTTGCCGAATAACTCATTTGCAAAGCGAGTACGCTAATCACAGCACTCATTAATAAAACTTGCAGTAAGGCAACGCCGGACTGCTTAGTGTAGAAAAAGTTCACTACGCTTCATCCCATGTGTCAGTTGAGAAATTGAGCATGTAACTGTTATCTTCAGGAAGCAAAAATCGCAATACTTCGTCACCTATTGTAAGAGCGATAGCGACGGGCATCGTCTTTACAGCCTGTGCGCTATAGGCATCGTTCCATTGAGGCTTCCCTTCAAATTCATCTAGAAATAGGTTTTTATCCTCTAAGCTTTCCCACCCCAAATATCGAAAACCTGCTATTTCCAGCCCTTCAAATAGAACCTTTTCATACTTAAAGTCAGGCTTGGAGGAATCAAGTGCAAAAGATGAATTGAGTATTGGTGCCTCTTTGTATATGACTTGGAATGTACCATCTCCGACAGCCTGAACAGATATCTGAACTAGTGCTGGATCAGTACCAAAAATAGGTAGTTCAGTCACGGCCTCGAACTGCTGCCCATCACCTTCAAAAAAGTAAGAAGCTTTACCCTTCCCCCTAACTAGATATGGTAATGTGCCGTTTAGAACATCGAGCATCATTAATTGGCTTTTTTTCTCAACAACCAACTGATAAAACTGCCCCTTGTCTTTAAACCATCTATCATGAAAGAAGCTATAGCTAGTGCTAGCTATCAACAAAACAGCCATCATGATGACACTAGCCACCAGCATTTCAACTAGGGTAAAACCTTTTTGCCCCTTCACCAGCTAAACTCCTTATAAACAATAGGAGCCCGATTTTCGACCGTCAGCGTAACGGACCATAAAACAAAACGACGTTGCTGGGCACCATACTCATCTTCCAATCCCTCAGGCACGTATCCTGCCTTTCTATCTATTTCCGATGCATTCCAATGATAATAAGTTCCTTGGGCGTACCCCTCTCCATTGTCAATCCTCTCATAGCGGATTTGATAACGGATCTGGTCAAGAATAAAAGGGATTGCACTTGAGTATTCGATAGATTGCTTGGCTTTGAGCTCTGCTTTGATTGTGCTTTGATAAAGCATCGACATAGATGTGATGACAGCAAAAAGGATCATGCTTGCTACCAGAGCTTCAATAAGCGTAAAGCCTTTGTGCTTATACATATTCCAATTCGCTTATTAGTAGGCAAAAATTAACGTCTGACGTCTAAATTAAAAGAGGTCGATAGGCTCAAATTAATGAGCCTATGCTCTTTATGTCTTAAATTTTGACGTGCTCAAGCCCTTGAGCAAAACGTGCTTTCAGATCATCCCATTGACTGCTGCTTTCAACAATTCTTGGTGTTACCATAATCACTAGCTCAGTTTTGGTCTTGTTATCAGTTTTAGTTCCGAACAAACCACCAACAACAGGTAAAGAGCCTAAGAATGGTACTGCTGAACCATTGTTTGTAACATTCTCACTGATCAAGCCACCCAGAATTACTGTTTGACCTGACTCAGCGACTACTTCTGTTGTAATGCTACGATCAAAAATTGAAGGGTTGCCTTCTACAGAGGTACCTCCGTCAACTTGGTTACTGTTTTCCTGCGAAATAACCATTGAGACAATGCCTTGAGCGTTAATCGTTGGAGTTACCGCAACTTTCACACCAGTTTTTCGGTACTCAACTGAACGAGTGACGCCGTTATTGCTGTCTGTCGTTGTCTGTCCTACTACCGGAATATCGGTACCGACATTAATATTTGCTTCAACGCCATCTCTTACCAACAAGCTAGGTTTCGACATGATATTAACGTTGTTATTGCTCTCGAACGCTTGCAAGTTGATAAAGTCATCGCCGCTCATCCATTTTATAAAACCACCTCCGACTTTATCCAAACCGAAAGCGTCTTTTGTGCTTGCAGAGAAGTTACCGTTAGAGAAAGCCCACTCGACGCCAAACTTAAATTCGTCAGTCATCGTTACTTCTGCAATTGTCATTTCCAAAATAACTTGCTTAGGCATGACATCTAATTGAGCAATCAACGGCAGTAAAGCCTGATATTCGGTAGAGCTGGATCTGAATATCAATGTATTCGCTCTTTCATCAACCACCAAACTCAATTTGTCATTCGATACTGAGTTACTACTTTGGCTATTTACTTCTATTTTAGAAGAGTCTTTGTCTGCACTCTTTTGAACCGATAGCGAACGACCGCCTATTAGCTTACTTAAGCTATCACCTATATCCGCAGCCCTTGCATACTTAGGTTGATAGATGAAATAACGTAAATCTGCGCCCTGACTTGGTCGATCCATTTGCGCAGCCCAGTATCGAACTCTCTTTATAAAAGAGTCTTCCGATGCAAAAACAGCCAAGGCTCCTAGCTGAGGGATCTGTACCATTGATAAGCGCTTATCATTAACTCCACCATCAGCAACAATTCCCTCATTTTGTAAAAGCTCGGTCACGGTAGCGATGAAGTCCTCAGTAGTAATGTACCTTAGCTTCACTAATCCGATATGCTTGCTAGTATTTGAGGGAGCATCAAGGATTTTCAGTAATTCAATGGCCCTAACTACCTCCGAGTGCTTTCCGCTCAGAATGAGTACGCCCTGCCTTAAATCTGGAGAAACTCTAACTGAAGTAAGTTCTCTAATTACACCCATAGTCGAGTTACTGAAAGTAAACTTCAGAGGAACTACTTGAACTACGTCGATAGCACCATCTGGCACAGAATCAGGTGTAGAGCCGTAGCCCAAAACAGCACTGGATTTACCATCTTGTTTCAAGTTCATAATGACATATAAGCCATCACGTGCCTGTACACTAATACCACGCTGAACCAAAAGCTCTTGTGTCAAATCAAACAGACGTCTCGGGCTGATATCATTTTGAACATTCAGAGTGACCGGAGTTGTCACTCCTTGCAAGTTGTCCCCAAGAATGTAGTCAACTTGCAATATCTGACCAAAAACATAATGCAAGAAATCATTCAAAGGCATAGCGTCAGCAGCCAGCTTTAGGCTAGCTTCATCACTGAAGTTCGTTGAGAGAGCCTGACCCGCCTCAAAACGATCATTACTAACCTTTAAAGTAGGTACTGTTTTATACACAGCCCCTGGTTTTGCTACTTTTGGCTCTAAGTCTGAACTAGCTTTCTTTTCAGTGACCTCATCTTTTGATGGTACACTGTTTGTTGCCTCAGACTCTAAAAATGAACCGCTGACCGGATATTGACGCTCAGAAGCGTCTGTTAACACACACCCTGACAACAATGAACTGCATAACAGTGCGGACGTTGTTAACTTGAACTGTTTATTCATTTTGATTCCATGAAACGAGTTTGCCTCAGTCGTTATATCAATCTGTCGCTTCGACGAGGCGGAATAAATTGATTTCCTGACGAGCGCCTCTAAATACAACTATGAGATATTCAGGATCTGGATATCCATTGCGATTAAAGGCCACCATTTGCTCTTCGGGAAAACCTAGAAATTTAAAAGTAATATGCTTTTCACTTGTGGGTTGTTGAGAGGTATCCAACAACGTTAGCTCATTATTTCGAACATATAGCCCGATATCCCCACCACGGTTAAACGCAAGATTACTTGTCTTGCGAACTAGACTTTTTAGCTTTTGTAGTTCAGCTCTGGCTTCAGCTTTTTCAACTTGAGCAATTGTAGCCGGCCCAACTAATGAGGCTGCAAGTCCCATTAGAGCCAGAACAATTAATAGCTCTATTAGAGTAAAGCCACGTGGGTGCATTTAAATCGCCACATCATTCAACGAAGTTATGCTCAAAAGCATAACCACAACAACACCACCAACAATCCCGCCCATAACAAGGATCATCAATGGCTCAAGAATAGAAGTTAATTTCGACGTCCAAGATTCAAAATCAGCTCGGCTTCGATGTGCAACCTCATCAAACACTCTAGCTAACTCACCACTTTCTTCACCAACTTCAATTAAAGAGAGAGAAAGATCTGAATATAACTCCGTATTTGACAGAGCTAACGTTAAGCTCTCGCCACCACTCACTTTGCTACGGGCCGCATTGAGTGAATTTTGTAATTCAATCCAAGTGATTCCATCACAAGCTAACTTCAAAGCTTGATCTAACTTCACTCCACTAGTTAATAACATTGCCATTGAACTACTGACTTGAATTCGATTAACAAGCAATATTGAGCTCTTTAGACCTGGCGTTTGGCTAAAAACCCTCGAAACCCAAGACTTAAGCTGCCCCGTATTAGCTAAGTGAAGAGTAAAAAACACACACCCGATGACTCCAATCAGCAGGTAAATTTGGTAACTTTGCATCCAAGCACTTAACCCCAGGAGCATCTCTGTATAAACAGGTAACTCCGCTGCTTGCTCAAATAACCCACTCATTCTCGGAACTATGAAGTTAAAGACAAATAAAATACAGGCTACACAAACAAACAAAATCACTGCCGGATAGGTAAGTGACTGAATGATTTTTGCTTTCAACTCACATTTAAACTTAAGTTCTTTTGCTAGCTGACCAAAGACTAGAGGTAGGTTACCGCTCTCTTCCGCCATTTTAACCAAGCTGACATAGACATGGTCAAAACCTTTAAGGTTTGACATTGCAGAAGATAAAGAGTCCCCCTTTCGAACAGCACTGGCAAGTTGAGACATGACGCGGCCTAAGTTGCTCTCACTGCCTTTTGCCAATATGTCTAAACCTCTATCAATCCGAACACCACTCTCAAGTAAAAGAGCAAGCTCAGATGTCATGATTTCTAGCTCTTTTAACGTTAATGGTTTAATTGGCCCGCTCGCCTTGCTACGGTTATTTGCTAGTGTCTCTTGTAGCTTTACGACCGTTAAATTTTGTTGCTTAAGCTGCTTTTTTGCGTCCTCTAATGAAGACGCATCAATTGCACCATTATGTTTGGCTCCATGACGATCATACGCCTGATAGTCAAACTTCATTAGTTAGCCACCCTCATAACTTCTTCGATGGTTGTGAGTCCTTGAGATACTTTTAATAACCCATCATCAGTCAAACCACGACCACCAATACTTCTATGATAAGCGATAGCTTTTTGCAGAAAGTGTTGGTCTTTCTTGAGGGCTCGAATCTCATCGTCAATAGACATGTATTCAATTATCGCCATACGACCTTTATAACCAGTATTCCCGCAGTGCTCGCATCCCCTTGCCTGCTTTAAGTTGAGCGTATGTCCGCTTCTTTCGGCTAAGGTTGCCAGTGTTGGGTGCCTTTTCAATGTTTCTGAAGGGTCGTTCGGCTCCGCACAATGAATGCATAACTTCCTAACCAGTCGCTGAGCTACGATAGATACCAACGCCGCATTCAGCAAATACTCTTCAGCCCCAAGGTCGAGTAAACGAGTAAACGCTGAAGGAGCATCATTGGTATGTACTGTACTAAACACCAAGTGTCCGGTTAATGCAGATTGCATTGCAATACGCGCCGTTTCTGCATCACGAATCTCACCCAGCATAATGACATCAGGGTCCTGTCGAACAATAGAACGCAAGCCCTCAGCAAAGCCAAACCCAATATCCGATTGAACTTGTACTTGGTTAATACCGTCTAAACGGTATTCTACAGGGTCTTCCAAAGTAATGATTTTACGAGATTCGTCGTTCAATAAACTCAGAAAGGTATATAAGCTGGTCGTTTTACCTGAGCCTGTAGGACCAGTAAGCAATACTACGCCTGCTGTTTTTTTTTATATCGCCTAGAATAGCGCTTTGAATATCACTGGATAAACCCAAACTACCAATATCGTAACGAATCGACTGTTGTCGTAAGAAACGCAAAACCATGCTTTCGCCATCTGCAAGAGGAAGGGCAGAGACACGGATGTCTAGTTTTTCATTCGCGATCTTAATTGCGATCTTGCCATCTTGAGGTCGTCGTTTCTCCGCGATATCCATACCAGAGAGAATTTTCAATCGTGAGATTATCGGCACACTCAAGCGAGCTGGAACTTTTTCCACTTCATGAAGTACGCCGTCAACACGCATTCGCACTCGATAGGTATTCTCACTCGGTTCTAAGTGCATATCGGATGCACCTAGTTTTAAACCTTTAGTGATCAGGCCGTTAAGAAGGTTTACTACTGGAGCTTCAGAAGCAAGCTCTCTAAGCTTGTCCTCTTCTAATGAACTGAGGTTGTTGAAGTCATTTTCATCAGAGTCCTCGCCATCAGAAACATGAGATTGTATTAGCTCGTCAAACTGAGACTCACTTGTAACAACAAACTGGACATTTTCGGTTGGAACCAAGCTTGATAAAAGCTCAATAGCTTCTGGGTGAAGGGGGTTTTGTGCAAAAACAACGATTTCACCTTCACCGGTCTTGGCAACCAACCAGCCCATGTTCTGCAAAGCAGAATACTTTTCACCGTTTTCAAAAAGCAAACCTGGTGGCAGTTCGAATTCAGTGATAAGCGGTAGCTTTAAGTAAGTCGCGTAAAATTCAGGAAGATTCTCTTCTGTCAACGCGCCTATATTGACTAAAATCTGCTCTAGTTGCCCGCCATTCCGCGATTGGAAATGACGAGCTTTCACTAAATCTTCACTAGAGACATCGAAGTGCGACCTGAAGATGGCTTCAATTTGACTCATTGATAAACCACATCCGCCGCTTCACCTTCTCCACCTTCTACACCATCAGAGCCAAGACTTTTTAGATTGTATGGCGCGCTGTTTTCACCCGGTACTTTGTAAATGTATGCTCGGTTCCACGGGTCTAACGGAATCGCTTTTGGAAGATAAGGACCATCCCAACCAACTTTATCATCTTGACGAAGCTGTTCCAGAGCTGAAGGATAGTTACCAACGTCTAAGCGATATACGTCTAAGGCTGTCGCCATCATCTGCATTTGTGCTTCTGCTGTCTTAGCTTTAGAGGCACCAACCTTCGAAAACATGGTCGGAGCGACGAGCGACATCAATAAGCCCATGATGACAATAACAATTAAAAGTTCCATTAACGTGAAGCCACGTGTGCGAGAACGTACAGAATTAACAACCAAAATTTTGCTCCCAGATAGACCAATTGGAAGGCGATACTATCATAGCCATTTTTAAATCCATACCACTTCTCCATATAGAATCAGTTGCTCAAAACAACATCACAAATCTGTTAACAAAGTAATATACAGATCTGCCAACCAAATATTATTAACAGCATCAATAATAAAGCCCTTAATTACAAAACCAACAGAATGCGTAATAAAAATGTTATATTTGAGCATTATTTAACCTCATTACTGACAGTTCTATAAATTAAAACCAATCTTTGGACACTTTGCTGACATAAGTGTGAGTTAGAGCGATTTTTTTTGACAATAACTACTCCTCACCAGTTGATGTTGACATTTAATTCCTTTATATTTCCGCTTGTAGCTAAACCTTTGGAGGGGGTGGCTACAATATTGATTAGATTTTGTCCTAATCGGTGTCACGGGGCATCATTAATTCCAACCCGGGTGGCAATGCTGCCTCGTCGGTAATGGCAAAATCTTTTTTAAGTTGGCAGTTATGGAAAACAATAACTTTTGGTTAGGGTTTCATGACACCAATTTCATGAAATTGGAGAAATATTTAAAATGACTAAGCTATTTAATGCTTCGCTAGTTGCTCTAGCTGTTGCTGGCTCACTAAGCGTTAACGCTGCAACTCTTACACCTGTTGATGCTGCTACAGGTCAAGCGGACGTTATCAAACTTTCTACTGAAGCTGTAGAAGTTGGCCTAAATTCTACAGGTGATCTAGTTTTCGATACTATCGTTTCTAAAGATCACTCTGCTGGTGCTGAAATTGTTCTTTCTTTCAGCGACAAAGTTGACCTTTCAACAGTAACTGGTGGCGCATGTGGTGCTCCAACAACTGGTACGTTTAGCTGTGGCGATCTAACTTTCAACGTTGGTACTGGTTCTTTTACATTTGACGCTGTATCTGTTGATGATGTTGCTAAGTCAATTAGCTTCAACGTTAACCTAGGTAACCCTCTTGTTGCGAACTCTGCATTCCGTACAACAGTTAGCAACCTAATCATTGGCGGTGCTTCTAACATCGATTACGCATCAAACCTTGGTGGCGTAGAAATCGAAACTGGCTCAGCTGTAATTGCAACTGAAGCATCTCAGTACGCATTCTCAGTTCAAACTGAGTACAACAACCGTGTTGAGCGTGTTAACCAAGAGACATTTGCAACTTTCGCATCTGACGAATCAGATCTAACTGATATCGCTCGCGTAAACATTCTTGATAAAGCAAGCGAGTTTGACGTTGCTGCAACTACTGTAGATTCAGACATCAAAGTTTCTGCAGATCTTCACCTAGGTGGTGCTACTGAAGCTGCATTTGCTATCACTGGTACTACAGGTACAGTAACTAAAGTAGAAGAAGCTGGTAAACTAGTTGGCTTTACTTCTGCTCTAACAGGTCTAGATGCAACTAAAGCAACTGTAATTACGTTTACTAACCCAGCTAACACTCCTATTGCGCTTACAAACTTCGCAATTGACGCAGCTGTGGAATACAACGATGGTGCTTCTGCAACTGGTACTAAGACTCTAGCACAAGCTGCTGATCTTGGTCAGTGGGAACTAGACGCGTCTGTAGTTAACGTTCCTTACCTACCAGTAGGTTACGAGAACCTATCTTCAAACGTTGAATACTCTAACCACGGTTCTTCTGCTGCTGAAGTAAGCATCTCTGCTTTCGACAACAACGGCAACGAGTACACTGGTTCTCTAGCTAACGCAGCTCCTAAGACTGTAACTAAGTACTCTGAAGATGACATCATGGGTGCTCTAGGTATCACTGAAGCGACTAAACTAAACATCACGTTCATCTCTGACGCTGATGAAGAAAACGTAAGCATCGTACCTTACTACCGTCAAGGCGATTCTCGCGTTCAATCTATCAACGACCAATACAAAAAGTAATTAAGTACTTTTGTATAACTCGTTAAAAAGCAGGCTTCGGCCTGCTTTTTTTGTTTGTTCTGATTTAAAGCAACTGTTTACAACATATGCATATATATCCTAAAATGCAGTTTGAGGTTTCCCCTCACATCGATGTTATTGAACCTTGCAAGGAATAATTATGAAAAATATCGCATTGGCAATGTTAGTGGCACTAGGTGCTTCTACTTCTGCTTTCGCTGAAACAGGTACAGAAGCAGGCAGCGCTGGCGCAG
The DNA here is from genome assembly GCF_002887615.1 of Vibrio jasicida 090810c. Classification (NCBI taxonomy): domain Bacteria; kingdom Pseudomonadati; phylum Pseudomonadota; class Gammaproteobacteria; order Vibrionales; family Vibrionaceae; genus Vibrio; species Vibrio jasicida. The sequence goes on from NZ_CP025792.1 coordinate 2,008,194, forward strand.
CATCTGCATCTGCAACAGGTACAACAGCTGTAGCTGTTGGTGCAGCAGCAGCTGTAACTGTAGTTGCAGTAGCAGCGTCTGACTCAGACAGCTCTTCTACTTCTACTTCAACTTCTACTTCAGCTTCAGTTTCTAACTAATCTTAACTGTCTGACAAAGAAGTTAATCGCCCTGATCTTTTCAGGGCGATTTTATTTGTATTCAACCCAAGGTGAGGACGGCATGGGTAAAATGAGAGGTAATGAGGGTAAAACTCAAGCAAAACTCTTGATCATTACATCAATTTTATTGATGGCGGGCTGTACGCAAAAGTTTAATGATGTTTCCGCAACCATAGAAGAAGCATACTCAAACTATATTGATGTTGAGTTAACATCCGACGAGATAAAACAAGTACCTTATGCTAGTGCATACCTGAGAATAGGCTCCCAAAAGCAAGTCTTCGTTGTGCTGGCTTTTGCTGAAGAAGACAAAGTCACAGGAGCCAAACAACTAAAATGGGTTAGCGCTGATAAGTCTATGATTGTGACAGAGAACGGACGTATTGTTAAAACAATAGGTTTACAAGAAAACAACCTAGTTGCTCTATCTGGCACTTATCCTGAATTTAATGATGTAAATACTACTCATAATTATTCATTAACTTATGATTGGATGCCTAAGTATCACTACAACTATTCTGCGACAGCACAATTATCTAAAAGTATTACTTCAACGGTAAAAACCGCACTCTATAGCTCTCCAACACAAATATTTGAAGAAAGCATTTATTTTAAAGCTTTAGACTCTAAAATTACGAATAAGTACTGGGTTGATACTTCAGGAAATGTTCTAAAAACAAGACAATATATTGGTCCTGATATGGAACCAATTGAAATGACTTTCCTTAAAAGGTATGCGGAGAGCAAATAATGTTTAGGCTTACTATTGCATTTTTCTTTATACTTGTGAACTTGCCTTTATATGCTTCAGAACAAGTAAAAGACGATTATCTTACTCTTAAACTTTCCAACTCAAGCCAAGAGTTCAAGTTTTCATCATCAACACGACTGCACCAAGCTTTAACGGATCTCGAAAAGCATAATGTCTATATAACTTACCCCTTATCAACTACGCTTTTCTCTCTGAACCCTTCTGATGTAGAGCAAGCTCGACTCAGCAAAGAGCGTGTCCTTGATTTGATGAAAGAATATAAACTCAACAAGACGGAACTTTTTAATTTCATTCAACGTTCTGGTACTTCTAAAAGAGTTATTTCAAATATTGATTTAGATACTGTTCGTTTAAATAAAAAAAACAATCCTCTTCTAAAAGGAAAGTATATTCTCTCAGTTGGTGAACGAGGAATACCTTTACTTGTATTGGGTAACACTCCTAAAGTCGCAACTATCCCTACTGAAGAAAATATGAGCCTGAGTAGTTTACTCAATGATGAAACATCATTATTTAAAAATCTCGAACACGCTCCTGTACTTATTTACCCTGACGGCAAACTAACACAATCTCACATTGGAAACTGGAAGACAAAAAGTTACTCTCTTCCACCTGGCACTATTATCTACATTCCATTTTACAAATTTGAGAAGTCACCTTTAGATAAAGCCATCGTTGAACTTTTGATAAACATGAATACAGCCTTATGAAGCTCATTACAAATTTTCTACCCATTGTACTAATGAGCCCTGTAGCAGTGTTGGCTCAATCAGTGCCTTTTGAAGCACCAGATTTAACCCCCTCTCAGATGGATTTCGGTGGTGTTGGTTTAATGCAGATGCCCACCGCAAGGATGTCTGATGAAGGCGAATTTAATTTTTCAGTTACCGGTAGTGATGAGTATTTGTTTTACAACGTCACCCTACAAGTACTACCTTGGTTAGAAAGCACCATACGCTACACAAAGGTAAGGGATCTGCCATACTCATCGTCTTTTCCTGGAGTAGACAACGACTACACAGATAAAGGAATCGATTTTAAGATTCGCTTGATGCAAGAGTCTCAGTATCTACCTGAACTGTCTGTTGGTATTCGAGACTTCGCAGGTACAGGCCTTTTCGATGCTGAATTTATCGCTGCAACAAAACGTTACTCCAACCCTAACTTAGGTACTTTTGATTTTACACTTGGTATGGGCTGGGGATACTTAGGTACCCGAGATAATGTAACAAACCCATTCTGTAAGTTAGGAGATAAGTTCTGCGAGCGTTCTGACGAGTTTCTTGATTCAGGCGGCACAACTAACTTTGAAAGAGCATTTAAAGGCCCTGCAGCTCTGTTTGGTGGTGTTGAGTTCCAGACTCTACACGAACCACTGCGGTTCAAAATCGAATATGATAGCAATGACTACAGTGAAGATTATGCTGTCGTCAGATCAGAAGTCGATATGACGCCCCATACTCCTTGGAACTTTGGTGTTCTCTATCGTTTAGGACATATGGCTGATTTGCGCCTAAGTTATGAGCGTGGTGATACACTCGTTGCTGGTGTTAGCCTTTACACTAACTTCAATGAAATGCCGTCTTTCTGGCGAGACACGCCAACTCCTGAAATGAATGACGAGCAACCGGAGCAACTGTCTGATGTAGATTGGGAACGAGTAACTAAAGAGTTAGATAAAGTTGCTGGTTACCAAAATGCCCAACTCTATGTTAGTGAAAACACGGTCTCAGTAGTCGGAGAGCAAAAGAAGTATCGTGATCGCACCGAAGCTCATGAAAAAGCATCAGCAGTTCTATACAACGAGATGCCAGAAAACATTGATACTTTTACTATCAATGAGCGCAGTCGTGGGTTGATTGGTGAACAAACGGTTATCTCTAAAGATAAGTACCGTGATTTCGCTGAGGTGAACTATGTAGATCCAGTAATTTCAGATGCAACTTCAACGTCAGGAATGAAGCCGCAAGGTGACCTAGCATATGATGGATTTGAACGCTTTGATTGGGGTTTTGCCCCTAAACTGACTCAAACTTTGGGAAGTGCGGAAGACTTTTACTTATTTAGCGTAGGGCTGAGCGGTAGTGCCTCTTACTGGCTAACAGATAACCTAGAAATTGGTGGCTCGCTATACTGGGATTGGTACAACAACTACGACAAGTTTGTTTACGTCACGCCTCCTGATGCAACGACTGTCCCTCGGGTTCGTACAATGTTCCGAGCGTATCAAAACGAACACGCGGTAACTATGTCAAACCTTCAGTTAACTTGGTTCCAGGAGTACTCGGATACCATGGATCAGCAGTTCTATGCTGGTTACTTGGAGAGTATGTTTGCTGGTGTAGGTACTGAGTTCCTGTATCGTCCTAATGGCGCTAACTGGGCTGTAGGGGCTGATGTTAACTTGATTACGCAACGTGACCCACAAAGCTATTTTGGTGTTTATGATGAAGAATGGCAGAACGTTCCAGAATATGGTCGTCCTTTCCGAGTGATTGACAAAGGCTTTACAGGCTTTGTATCTGGCTACTACTACCCACAATGGGATTTCTTACAAGATTTGATGATTCAAGTCGATGTGGGACAGTTCCTAGCGGGTGATATGGGTACTCAAGTGAATGTATCTAAGCAGTTCAAAAGTGGCGTGATCGCAGGTGCTTTCGCATCATTTACCGATTTATCGTCTGAGGAATTTGGCGAAGGTAGCTTTACTAAAGGCTTCTATATTTCGATACCATTCGACATCATGACGGTGAAGCCAAGTAACAACCGTGCGAACTTTAGCTGGCAGCCATTGACTCGCGATGGTGGTCAGAAGCTCGGTCGTAAGTACAGCCTAATTGAGCTGACGGATGAGCGTAACCCTTGGTATCAACGTCCAAACACGTCAGATGAAAAGTGATCTAACCATTAATAGGTTATATATCTAATACAAAGGAAGCTTCGGCTTCCTTTTTGTTTGTCTAACGACAACGACTCCCCCTAGTACTAGCACCTAAAGGCTTAACTCTGCTAAACTTCCTGAGAAAATTTTAATCTATGGTGGAAGTCTTATGATCATCGTAACTGGTGGTGCTGGCATGATCGGCAGCAACATTGTTAAAGCACTGAATGAAGCAGGTATTAACGATATTTTAGTTGTCGACAACCTAAAAAATGGCAAGAAGTTTATAAACTTAGTTGATCTTGATATCACAGATTACATGGATCGTGATGACTTCCTTACCCAAATCATGGCAGGCGACGACTTCGGCCCTATCGAAGCGGTCTTCCATGAAGGTGCTTGTTCTGCTACGACTGAGTGGGATGGCAAGTACATGATGCTAAACAACTATGAGTACTCAAAAGAACTCCTACATTACTGTTTAGATCGTGAGATTCCGTTCTTATACGCATCATCAGCGGCGACATACGGCGAGACAGAAACGTTTGTTGAAGAGCGTGAATACGAAGGTGCACTTAACGTATACGGTTATTCAAAACAACAGTTTGATAACTATGTACGCCGTCTGTGGAAAGACGCAGAGGATCATGGTGAGCAGCTTTCTCAAATCACTGGTTTCCGTTACTTCAATGTATATGGCCCACGTGAGGATCACAAAGGCAGCATGGCATCGGTAGCCTTCCACCTAAACAACCAAATCAACGCCGGTGAAAACCCTAAGTTATTTGAAGGTAGTGGTCACTTTAAACGTGATTTCGTTTACGTTGGCGATGTATGCAAAGTAAACCTTTGGTTCCTTGAAAATGGTGTTTCTGGCATCTTCAACTGTGGTACTGGCCGCGCGGAGTCTTTCAACGAAGTCGCACAGGCAGCTATCAAACACCACGGTAAAGGTGAGGTTGAGAATATTCCGTTCCCTGAGCACCTAAAAGGCGCTTACCAAGAATTCACGCAAGCGGACCTAACTAAGCTTCGTGCTGCCGGCTGTGATGTAGAATTCAAAACGGTAGCAGAAGGTGTTGCTGAATACCTAGCGATTCAAAACCGTTAATGCCCCACAAAGGTGGTAGTTAACTCTCTACCACCTTTACTCTGATATTATTACTAGTATCATTTCTACATACCTCCACTCGCCTCTCTCCAAAAATATAGGTACTTAAAACTTCATGACTAATCAACGTGATGATTTCGATCCTAAAGCTTATAACCCTGAATTTGAGCGCCACTTTTTAGCGCCGAAGTATTGGGGTACGTGGATAGGCGTTGTCCTTTCTTTGCCGCTTGCTTTATTACCTTTAGCGGTTCAAAAATGGCTAGCAAAAACTATCGCAAAGAAACTGGCTAAATCGCACAAAGGTCCAGCTCACCGAGCTCGGGTCAACTTTGAGCTGTGCTTCCCAGAGAAATCATTTGAAGAGCGCGAAGCACTGATTGAAAAAAACGCTTTATACCGCTGCATTGTTCTTTTTCCGCTTCAGCTTACTTAGCTTACGTTCTTCGAAATGGTTACAGCAGCGTTGCCAGATCCGCGGTTTAGACATCCTTCAAAAACACATCGACAATGATGAGAAAGTCATTTTGATGGTTCCACACTCATGGGCAATTGATATTCCCGCGGTGTTGCTTGCTTCGATGGGAATGCCCGTCTCTGCGATGGCAAAAAAGCAGAAAAATGAAGTGGCAGATTGGCTAATGCACGAACAACGTGTGCAATATGGCGGTCGCGTTTATGAACGCTCTGGTGGTGTTAAGCCGTTTTTGAAATCAGTTCGCGACGGTTACATTGGTTATTACTTACCCGATCAGGATCATGGTCCTGAACACAGCGTTTTTGTCGATTTCTTTGCGACCAAAAAAGCAACGCTTCCAGGCTTAGGTAAAATTGCCAAACTATCACGCGCTAAAGTGTTACCTATGTTTGCTTCTATGAACACAGAAGATGGCACGTTTGATATCGAAATCTTACCGGCGTTTGAGCTAGATAAAGGCGAAGAACAAGACGCTCGCACTTGTAATCAAGCGATCGAGTACTTTGTTGCAAATAAACCAGAACAATACATGTGGGTGCTACAACTTCTGCACTCTCAAGAAGACGGCAATAACTATTACAACCTATTCAAACCGAGATACAACACTGACTGGCAAATAAGCAAATGAAAAAAATCTTAATTATTGGCCCTTCTTGGGTTGGCGATATGGTGATGTCGCAGTCTCTCTACATTGTCTTAAAGCAACTTCATCCAGAAAGCCAAATTGATGTGATTGCACCAGGTTGGTGTAAACCAATCCTTGAGCGCATGCCAGAAATCCACCAAGCAATTGAAATGCCTATTGGTCATGGTGAATTCAACTTACTTGGTCGTCGCGAAATCGGTAAATCATTACGAGAAAAACAGTACGACCATGCATACATCCTGCCGAAGTCTGCAAAATCAGCTCTTATCCCTTGGTTTGCAAATATTCCGCTTCGAACAGGTTGGAAAGGCGAGATGCGTTACGGTTTACTTAATGACTTGCGACCAAACATGAAGTCTTTCCAATTCATGGTTGAGCGCTATGTGGCATTAGCTTACCCACAAGAGGAGATGATCGACTCTTCTTCTCTAGGTGGTCTAGAAACATTACCTCGACCTAGCCTGTTTATTGATAAAAAAGAACAAGCTGAAGCGATTGCTAAGTTTAATCTCAATCAAGAAGCGCCTGTTGTTGGCCTGTGCCCAGGAGCAGAGTTTGGCCCTGCGAAAAAATGGCCCGAAACACATTACGCAGAAGTTGCATCAGCAATGGCAAATGCAGGAAAGCAAATCTGGCTATTTGGCTCTCAAAAAGACCTAGAAACCTGTAACAAAATCAAACAATTAGCACCTCAAGAACATCAGCACCAGATTCATGTTTTGGCAGGACAAACTAGCCTGATTGAGGCAGTTGATCTGCTGGCGGCATGTCAGACTGTTGTAGCAAATGACTCAGGTCTTATGCACGTGGCAGCTGCCGTTGGTTGTAACGTCGTTGCGGTCTATGGTTCAACATCTCCAAAGTACACTCCACCGCTTGCGGAAAAGGTAGAGATTGTTCACACCGACATTGACTGCCGTCCGTGCTTTAAGCGTGAGTGTGAGTTTAAGCACCTTAAGTGTTTAACTGAATTATCACCAAAACAGGTGCTAGATAGCATCCAAAAACTTGAAGCGATAACGGTAAGTTCATGCTAATCCGCATTTTTTACACATTGCTACTTGCCCTTGCGTCCCCTTTCCTCTTATTTGGTTTATACAAAAGTAAACCGAACAAGCCCAAATTTGGCCAACGATGGAAAGAGCATTTTGGTATAACCCCAAAGCTAGAGACAACTGAGCACCCTATTTGGATTCATGCGGTTTCGGTAGGCGAAAGCATCGCTGCTATCCCACTCATTAAAGAATTGAAAAAGCAAAAACCAACCCAACCTATTTTAGTCACCACCACAACCAGCACTGGTGCGGAACAAATTGCTAAGTTGGGCGACTTAGTTGAACACCGCTATATGCCTATCGATTTCGGTTTTGCCGTGAAAGGCTTTCTAAAGGCAATACGGCCAAAGCAAATGTTGATAATCGAAACCGAGCTTTGGCCAAACACGCTTAATACTGTCCATAATGCCGGAATCCCTATCATAGTGGTCAACGCTCGCCTCTCTGAGAAGTCGTGTAGGAACTACGCAAAAGTACAGCCACTGTTTGACCTCTTACATCCATGCATAGATAAGGTCCTTTGCCAGGCGGAGTCAGATGCTGGGCGTTTCGAACGTTTAGGTATCGAGAAAAACAAACTTTTTGTTACTGGCTCAATAAAGTTTGATATCCATATATCGGACGACGTAAAAGAAAAAGCTAAAGCGCTAAGGGATGCCCTTGGATTAGAGCGCCCGATTTGGATAGCTGCCAGCACTCATAAAGGCGAAGATGAGCAGGCATTAGAAGCTCACAAAAAAATCTTAGAATCCCATCCAAATGCACTTTTAATCCTTGTTCCACGACATCCAGAGCGATTCGAAGATGTATTTGAGCTTTGCCAAGGTCAAGGCTTTGAAACTGCTCGCCGTACAAGCCAAGAAGAAGTAACAATATCGACCCAAGTTTATCTTGGAAATACCATGGGTGAGATGCTTACCTTGATTGGAGCAGCCGACATTTGCTTTATGGGTGGTAGTTTGATTGGCGATAAAGTTGGTGGGCATAATGTTCTAGAACCTGCGGCTTTAGGTGTACCAGTCATCACTGGGCCGAGCTACTATAATTTTAAAGAAATGGTTAACTCTCTTATTGCTCAGGATGGTAGTATAATTACGGTAAACCTTTCTGAGACGGTGCTTAGCTTACTTCAAAGTGCTCAACTCAAAGAAAAATTAGTGGTAAATGGAAAAGCTTTCGTAGAACAGAACAAAGGTTCGATTAGAAGAGTTGTATTAGAAATACTTACGGAAAGACTAGAATGTTAACTATTATCATACCTGTTTATAATGCAGAAAAAACTATTGAAGAATGTATAGATTCAATTGTTGCTGCTGATAAAAAATTTCCTAACTTGATATCAGAAGTTATTGCTGTAGATGATGGTTCAACAGACAATTCATTAGAAAAACTAAGTAAGCAATCTTCTTACTATAGAAAGTTAACCGTTTTATCTCAAGAGAATACTGGCGCTGGTGGAGCTAGAAACAAAGGAATCACAAGCTCAAAAACAAAGTTTATTTCTTTTATTGATAGCGACGATCTAGTACATGAAGACTATTTATCACCTCTTATAAATAAAAAAGAAAATGATATAATATCTTTTAACATATTAAAGAAATCAAAATCAAAGAGTGAATCTATAATTAAACCAGGACCTTTATCCGGTCCAATGGTAAGTGCCTTTTTTCGAAGATCGATTTTTATAGATAATCATTTGTTCTTTCCAGAAGATATTAACTATGAGGACAACGCAATTAGTTTTCTAGTATGGACTTTGAAGAAAAACAGCAGAGTGCATATAAACAAAGAGCTGTATATATATCAATACAATCACTCAAGTCAAAGCAATACAAGATCTTTAAATCATCTAAAAAGCCGTATATCGTCTATAAGTTACTTGCAGAGTAAGGCTAAGTCTCTTGGGTTATTTGAACAATATAATTATGAACTAGGTGAAATAGCCTTCAGTTTAGCTTATATTCCTGCTTTGTCACTTTGCTTTAGAGGTTTTTCTAATTACTCTATATATGCAAGGACTAAAGATCAGCTATCTAGACTTCACATTATCAAACCAGAAAACACCTCATTTAAGAAAAATTTATTTTGCTTTTGTATTGAGCAATTAGGATATCTAGGTTATCTACTTATTTGTTTAAAAAGAATCAATAAGTTATATAGGTAGTAATATGAATTTATTTTTAGTAACATCACCTTTTCAGTACATATGTGCTATTGAAGCAAAAGCACACTATAAAGTCAGAAATAATATTCTACTACTTGTCGAGCAACCATCTGAACCCGGTTTAAGTCAACAAAAAAAATTAGTTAATGAAAACGAATGGGATCATGTAATAAAAATTCCGAGAAAAAATAGAACTCGAAATCTACCAAAAGTGATAAAAGAAATTTGGAAAATAACACAGAAAAAACAAATAAATAATTTCTTCCATGCAGAGTACAATGGTTGGCGAACTAAGTTACTGCTACGCAATTTAAGCATTGATAAAGAAGTGTACTTTGATGATGGCACTCTAACTATCAATGAATACGAAGAAGAGATACGCTCTAAAGCAATTTATTCAAGAAAGCGTTTTATTAATGACCTTGCTCTTAAATTTCAAGGCATAACGCCAATTGGTGAGCTTTCGCAAAGCGAGAAGTTAGAGCTATTCACTATTTTTGATATAGCAAACCCTGAACATGTCATCGCCAAAAATACACTTGCTGTACTCAAAAAAAAGGTAGATTCTACAGAGCTATTCGATCCAACGTCACCTGTAGGCTTCATTGGTGAGGGAGCTATTGGGCACAAACGTAGAAAGACTCAAGAAGTTTACGTAGAAGAAGTAAGAACATTTGTCCTAAATCATCCTCAAGGTGTCATCTACTTCCCTCATAGAACCGAAGCAGAAGAGGTAAAGGAAGCGATAAAAAGCATCCCTGACCTAACATACCATCAGAGTGAATACCCTTTAGAAATAGAACTTGTCGAAAAGAAAATTAAGTTGTCGAAGCTTATTGGAGCGTTATCTACTGCTCAATATACTGCATCCCTAATTTATAAAGACATGCCAATCTATACAATAAAAACTCTAACTGACATGCTCCCTGAAAGCATTCAAAAGAGGTGTAAAAGAATTGAGGATGCCTATGCTAAACATGGTATTGTAACTATCAATCAGTAAAACAAGGGAGTTATATAAACTCCCTTTCAATTATACAAAGTGTGAAAACTGCAATGGTGTACCAAACTTTAAATCTTGTGTCGCCACAGAGCCTATAACTTCATCTAGGTATTTTGGTAAAATACCATTCCCAGGTCGAATCGAGCGAACATGCTCTTCTGTGAACACTTCATCTTCTTTGATGTCTTTGACAATGTATAAAGAACGGCGATGGCATTTAGTCTGAAGTTCTGCTTCCGTGCTAACAAAATTTGGCTTACCAATAGCTTCATAAGCCATGGTACAGTTTACTACCAAAGATTTGAGCTCCTCTTTTTCAAGAGAAAATGCCGAATCTACACCACCATCTGCACGCGATAAAGTAAAGTGCTTTTCAATAACACATGCGCCCAACGCTACCGCTGCAACAGACACGCCGATATCCATAGTATGATCTGACAATCCAACTTCTACATCAAAGCCATCACGCATTACTGCCATTGTCGATATATTCGCCTGAGAGGCTGGTGTTGGGTAACCACTGGTACAGTGTAGCAAGACGATATCCTTTGCTCCTGCAGCTTTCGCCGCTGCTACAGCTTCTTCTATCTCGCCTAAGTCCGCATTTCCAGTTGACATGATCATAGGCTTCCCTGTGGAAGCAACTTTTCTAATTAAAGGAAGATCAATCAACTCAAATGAGGCAATTTTGTACGCTGGTGCATTCAAGCTTTCCAAAAAGTCGACTGCTGTATGATCGAAAGGAGAGCTGAAAATTGTTATGCCAACTTCTTCAGCTGTATCAAATAATGTCTTGTGCCACCCCCAAGGTGTATGTGCTTGCTCATACAAATCATAAAGCTTAGCGCCATCCCAAAGCCCTCCACGAATCATAAACTCTTCACTATCGTGGTTAATTGTAATCGTATCAGCTGTGTATGTTTGTAACTTGACGGCATCTGCACCCGCTTCTTTCGCAGCCTTGATCAGTGCAATTGCTCGATTGATGTCACCATTATGGTTACCAGACATTTCTGCAATAATGTATGGTTTGTGCCCTTGGCCAATTTGTCGGTTTGCTATCTTCATAATTGCCTTTACTTTTTCGACAGGTAAGCGTCTATCTTGTCTAATGAACTTAAGGAGGACATTTCTGCTGCTGGTATTTTCACTTCGAACTGTTTTTCAACTTCCATCATGAGAAGTAAATGTTTAAATGAATCCCACTCAGCGCAGCTTTTCATATTTACGTTGTTGAACTCTGTCTCTCTATCGCCAACAACATTATTATAGATTGCCAACAACTTATCTTTTTGCACGCATTGCTCATCACTTTGAAGGTGAGAAATATCAAAAGCAATTGAAGTAGGGATACTTTCCAGCAATTTGAAAAGGCCATGTGATGGGTGCTTTAAGAATGCTGATCTTCGACCATCAAAGGCGATCTCGACTTTTGGTGATTCAACAAGTACGGCGTCAAATCTTTCTTCCGCGGTTTTAACTGCACTATCTAAATCTTGCACTGTATAGCAAAGGTTATATGCCCCCGCGTGTTCTGTAATTGGAGAGTTGTCATTGGTTGGCGATAGGATTTCTACAACTCCAATCCCATTTAACTCAACGAATGCATAGAGCACATTGCGATTAGGATCTTCGCCTGGCCCACGGAGTAACTTTGTACTGGGGATCGATAAGAAATCTTTAAGTGTATCCATTAAGTCTCTAGTTGTGACTGTATAATGGTCAACATATAAGACACCTAAAGCGGAAAACATTGTATTTGAATTCATACTCATACTCTTACATATTCCAATGTAACTTCATAACTTCTGTTCTTTCAGGTAATGGCTTATTATCCAAATCAAACAGCCAACAATCATCATTCTGCTTTTCAAAGTCGTTCTTTGAGTATAGATGTTCCACTGGCATGTTCTTTTGACTCTTAACGTAGCGCCCAATAACCGAACTTATATTGATAGCTTTCGCTTGATGGATAAGCTGCTCAAGAATCACATTTTCAATATCTCTACCCATCACTCGACACGACATTACAAAGTTATCGATAACCCATTTTTTGTTATCACAAATGATGACTAGTGCAGCAACACCTTCATACTCACTTGAGTACTTATCTTTTGCTTGAACATGCAAAACTAGGCGCTGATTCGATCCGAGCCACTTCTGCAACTCCTCTTTGCTATAACGTGTAGTCGTAGTGTTGAACTGATTAGTTTTGCTAAAGAGCTGATAAGTTCTATCAAAGTTTGACTCACTTAATGGCTCAATGCGGACATCCATTTCCAAACTTGCTAAGAACTCATTTCTATCAGCAAAGTTAGCCTGAGCTTTCTGAATATCAACTCGCTTTTTATAAAGCTCTGCCCGACGCTTATCCGATTCATTAACTTGAACAACATAAAGCTCAGGTAAGTGACAAATATAGTCATACCAATCTGCTGGGTCTTCAGGTAATTCAGGAACAAAAATACCTGGGATGTTACGACGAACTTCAGCACGTTCAACTGGATTATCGTCAATAAAGCAGAGAGATTGAACGCCAAGATTTAATTCTTGAGCCAACTCTTTAATGTTCTGAGATTTTGGCGCCCAGTTAATACGATGAGCAACAAAATCACTTTTCTTTAAGCGCATCTCGGGGTGAGACTCAATGGCATCTAACGCGACTTGCTCTGTGTTCTTACTACAAATGGAAAGTAAGATACCACGCTCTTTCAAAGCGAGGAAAAGTGACTGGAGCTCTTTATAGATATTACCTGGGTAATCCCCACCTAGAGCAATACCTTCCAACCCATCATCACCGATAACTCCCTGCCACAGCGTATTATCTAAATCTAGAATCAAAGCCCTAGCTGAGAGTGCTTGTGATGCGAATACACTACCTATAATGGCCTGACTGTAAGCTTCCAAACACTGAATAGAGAAAGGTGCTCGTGCCATATACCAATATTTATTTGAAAAAGAATGTCCGACTCGTTGGATGACCTGAGAATATGGCACGATTTCAATAAGATTTTCTGCTTTAAGTGCTTGAAGAGAATCATTCCAATCCCCAACTAAACGTTGTACTTTTGACCCTGTAAACTGCTCTTCTAAGGAATAAGGAAAACCCTTTTGAATGCAGAAATCGGCGACATATATTTTGTTATTACCACGAGTAGCAATTTGTCGAATAAAAGAGAGATACTCGGCAATACGCTTCTCAGTCTCTAGAAGAGAGGACTCTGTTGGCAATGTATAAATATCAGGAAAAAGATCTTCGATACGCTCTAAAAAAACATAACAAGAGTCTTGATGGTTCAACTCCACACTGGACTCGTCCAATAAGTCTAGTTGATAACGTCCAAACTCAAGCTTCTTTATTTGATAAGGAAACTGCAGATAATGACCACTTTTTCGACACAATGCATCAGTCAAGAAGTCCGTATTATGCGAAGCACAAAGGTAAAGCCTTGCTCTTAAATCTGGTTTATTCTTTGTCCACGTGTATTTTAGGTAGCGTATTGAACGATTTGTCTCTACAAGGCCAGCAGGTGGTTCACACTCTTCAAATCCAAACTTTTTATGCAACTCAAAAACAGCTTCGTTTTCATCTACCACATCTCCATACATCTCGTGCAGATTTAGAGTGTTGCCAGCGTAGTCCAGTGCTAACTTTTCAGCTTCAAACCATATCTCTATCTTATTATCTTTTTCCAAGCTGGCGTTATCTAAATAAAAAGCCCACCATGCTGTTTTCTTTATTTGATCTATTCGATTAAATATAATTACACCAACAGGCTGACCCAGTCGCTCTAGTATGAGCAAACATCGATCTTCGGAAGCTAACGTAGTATCCCACCATGTTGAGTGCTCCTCACGCTGAATGACATGGTTGGTCAGCATTACCGCCCTAACGTCTGGGTGGTTGCGCCAATCTAATACCATCCATTTATCTTCATTGGTAGCTAGGCGAATACTAAATGTAGTCATTTCTTGAGATCTCTTCTAACTGTTTAACAACTCTTTCGCAGCCTTTACCATCAATAAGCTCAGCGCATAATTTAGATTGAGTATGAAGTAATGCAGGCTCCGAGCTAAAAAGCTTATAGGCATTGGCATAATCACTAGAAGTTAGGTCTGTATTTAAACCTAAATAATGATGCCCCCCTATTTGATGTAAATTTATTGCTAGATCTTTTTGGTTATCCGCAACTGAACATACTATCCCAGGAAGTGCCAATACACATCGCTCCCATGTAGTAGCGCCAACTGCGCCGATGTAGAGATACGCTGATGAAAAGAAGTCCATCATGTTCTCTACTTGGATGTGGAGAGTCACTCTATCCAGATGTTCTTTACACAGTGCCGCAAGCGCTTCTCTATGAGGATTGTTCACCCCAATAATAACGTCAAAAGAGTCGTCACTATCTACACTTAAAAGGCCTTTTAAAGCTTTCTCTGTTTCGTTGGCAATGTCTACACCACCAAAAAACAAAACGACTTTTTTCTGCATTAATCTTGATTGATAAACTGGAAGGTTACGTCGCGACACGGCAAACTCTTCCCTAAGCAACGCATACCTAGGACCACATAGACGTAAACTTTCTGTTGGAAGAAGATCGTCATAACGAGCTTCGCCTGAACGATAGAAGTTTTGGTCTAGCAATACATCACATATATGTGGTCTATCAGCTAAGTCATCGATCTGCAAAATGTTCTTGCTGTGAGACTTAACGGCTAATTGGAAATCCTTTTCAATTGCATAATGATCGATGACAAGCCAATCAAGTTGTCTTTTCCCTTTACTTTTGAGATAGAACGTTAGTGCCTCTCGTGTTTGAGCGATTTCTTGCACGTACGAGACTTCTAACCAAGCTGCATGTCCACAGTGTATGCTGGGAACAAAATCAACGCCTGGTTCCGGCAACTCTATTACGGAGTGCTTTTCTTTGACTAAAGCAATCAAGTTTCCTCTGAGTCGACGGCTAATGAAGATTACTTCATGTCCTTGTTGCTTCAATCTATTCGCCAACGTTAACATTCTGAATGTATGGCCCGTACCCATTTTCAGAGAAGCGTCAACCCGAATACCGACTAACAATGTTCAACTTCCTTGTAATACTTTAGATAGAAGCAAAGCAAATTCCCAATCTTCTTGGGTATCCAAATCTACCACCCGATTTCTTGATACAGGCAAGGCAATAGCCGAATTTGAAAACATTGGAATATTATCTCGGTATGCCTTTGGTTTCCCCCAATAAAACTGCCCTATATCGTGGTAGCCAGTCTCTAAATCTTGAGAGCGAGTATTAAAGTGTTCTGGTTGAAACATTTCAACTCGATTGCCAGCTGTTAACTTAACGCCTCTCTGAATTGGGAAAGGAAATTCACACACAGGAAAACAGTAGCTTGCTGCAGGATCTTCCAGAAGCATTTGATGGGCTAACTGAATGTCTTCAATTGCAATAAATGGCGCTGTAGCATAGATACAACAAATATACTCTATCGAAATGGCTTGTTCTTCAAACCAATCAAGTGCATGTAAAATGACATCTGCCGTCGTCGCATAGTCATTGGAGACCGCTTCTGGACGCATAAATGGGACTTCAGCCCCGTAATGCAAAGCAACATCAGCTATCTCTTTATCGTCAGTAGAAACCACTACTTTATCGAAACACTCAGACTCAAGGGCTGCTTCAATCGAGTAGGCAATAATCGGCTTGCCATTAAATTCCTTAATATTCTTGCGTGGGATACGCTTACTACCACCACGAGCTGGAATAATCGCAACTTTCATTAGCGCTCCTGCAATATTTTAGTGAGAACTTG
Organism: Vibrio jasicida 090810c; assembly: GCF_002887615.1. Lineage (NCBI taxonomy): Bacteria > Pseudomonadati > Pseudomonadota > Gammaproteobacteria > Vibrionales > Vibrionaceae > Vibrio > Vibrio jasicida. Next base: position 2,024,276 of record NZ_CP025792.1, read on the forward strand.
AACGACTGTATCCTGCTGCTCTTCACTCATTGCATGGAACATCGGAAGAGAAATCGCTTCGCGGTAATAGCGTTCAGATTCTGGGAAATCACCTTCACTGAACCCCATTTTTTCATAGTAAGGTTGTGTATGGACTGGGATGTAATGCAGGTTAACTCCAATACCTTTATCTCTCAGTGCGTCAAACACCTCTTTATGTGTTAAAGAGATTTTGTCCAACTGCAAACGTATCACATAAAGGTGAAGGCCCGAGTAAGTATTCTCCAATTGATATGGCAATACCACTGGTAAAGACTTCAATAGCTGATTGTAACGGTCTGCAAGGTGATGACGAGCAGTAATAAAAGCATCTAAACGATGCATCTGAGATACACCCAGTGCCGCCTGAAGCTCGGTCATACGGTAGTTAAAACCTAAATCAACCTGTTGATAATACCAGCCACCATGGCTTTCGCCCTCCATTTGCTCAGGGTCACGAGTAATACCGTGACTTCGAAGCAAAGTCATCTTGTCAGACAAAGCCTTCTGGTTGGTCATGACTGCACCACCTTCCGCCGTCGTTACGATTTTAACTGGATGGAAGCTAAAGACAGTGATATCCGAGTGTTCGCAATTCCCTATAGGCAAGCCTTGATATTTGCCGCCAATTGCATGTGAAGCATCTTCAATGACTTTGAAGTTGTACTCTCTCGCCAGTTTGGCGATCGCCACCATATCGCATGGTTGACCACATAAGTGCACCGGCACAACAACTTTCGGAAGCTTACCTTCAGCTTTCGCTTTGATTAACTTTTCCTCAAGGTGTTTTGGACACATATTGTAAGTATCAGGGTCAATATCTACGAAGTCGACCTGTGCACCACAGTACAAACCGCAGTTTGCTGACGCTACGAAGGTAATAGGTGACGTCCAGAGCCAATCCCCTTCACTTAGCCCCAGAGCAAGACAAGCAATGTGTAATGCTGATGTAGCACTATTCACAGCCAACGCGTAGCTTGCACCTGTATGACCGATAAGTGCTTGCTCAAATGCTGGTACTTTGGGTCCCTGCGTCAGAAAATCCGACTTCAAAACATCAATAACACTGTCAATGTCTTGTTGATTAATATCTTGCTTACCGTAAGGAATCACTACTGTTCTCACACTGTAAAGTTTGGATCAACGTGCTCTTTGATCAGCTCACGTAGGCCTTCAATACTTTCCCACTCTGTATTTGTACCCGAATTGTATTTGAAACCAAACGGTACTTTTTCAGCTTTGTGGTGGTCGAGGTATTCTTGCTCCGAATAAGTAAACGAAACAGAAGGCAAAATTGCGTAGTATTTACCAAGATCGATCGTATTCAGCGAATCAGTATCGGTGATCATCTCTTCATGGAGCTTTTCACCTGGACGAATACCTACAACTTTAGTCTCACATTCTGGAGCAATCGCTTCTGCGATATCCAAAATCTTGTAAGATGGGATTTTTGGTACAAAAATCTCACCACCTAAATGGTTTTCAAGCGCATACATCACCATGTTCACGCCATCTTGCAATGAGATATTAAAGCGTGTCATCTCTTCGTGAGTAATCGGTAATACACCTTCTTCACGTTTACTCAAAAAGAATGGGATCACGGAACCACGCGAGCCCATTACATTGCCGTAACGCACTACGCTGAAACGGATATCTTTCGAACCTTTGATGTTGTTCGCCGCTGCAAACAACTTATCCGAAGCAAGTTTGGTTGCTCCATATAGGTTAATTGGTGCACATGCTTTATCCGTTGATAACGCTACAACATCTTTAACACCGCACTGCAGCGCTGCATGGATAACATTCTCTGCACCATCAACGTTAGTTCGGATACATTCTGTCGGGTTGTATTCAGCAGTATCTACCTGTTTGATCGCTGCAGCATGAATAATCACATCAACACCTTCACAGGCTTGAATCATGCGGTTTTGATCGCGAACATCACCGATAAAGAAACGAAGTTGTGGGAAATCTTTTGCTGGGTACTTCTGCTTAAGCTCAAACTGTTTTAGTTCATCGCGAGAAAAAATAATGATTTTCTTCACTTCTGGGTAGCGTTCAAGAATGGTTTTAATGAACTGTTTACCGAACGAACCAGTGCCGCCAGTAATTAAAATTGATTTAGAATTCAACATAGTATGCTCTTACTGTATACCTACAGGCGATTTTGCCCATTCAATAAGTAAATTTATTATATCAACGTTACTAGTCTAACTTTAGCATTTTGCAAAAGCGGTTGCGTTAAGTAATTTAAACTAGTGGAAATTCAGCTAGCGTAACGTTCTTCGCTATTTTGCTAGCAATTCAAAGTCTGACTCATGCCAATGAATTTGATGCTTCTTTTTCTCTTTCAAAAACGAGCGCTTCAATCTGTCTAGGTTGCTTTGCTTCCAATCACCATCTGATTGCTGACAGCACTTATCAAAGTCGATAATCCAGACTTTGTCTTGGTCGTCAATTAAGATGTTATGAATGTTCAAATCGGTATGATTCACATTAGCTTTATGCATCTTGGCAATTTCTTGCCCAATCTTCTGGTACATCACTTCCGGTAATGGTTTTTCTTGCAAAATACTGACCAAGTCTCTGGCATTTGGGATTCTTTCGCTGAGCAGATCCGCTTGGTAAGTCAAACCTGTTTTAACTGATCGCCCGGCAATCGGGCGAGGAACATTGACGCCGGCATCTATCAAAATCTGCAAAAGATTTAACTCCTGAGCACTTCGAGTTTGCTCCCAACCAGAAAACCAGTATTGGTCTTTCACAAGTTTGCCGAATAGACCACCTCGGCGATAATGTCGAAGGGCGGCTTGCATAGAGTCTAGTTGAACAAACCAGGTTGTTCCTCGACCAGAAGCGCTGCCCAAGATTTTACCTTGTTCTTGCCAATAGCCGGCATCAAATAATGGCAATGTTGGGTCCGAAATGATTTCATCATCAAACCAAATAGCGCAATTACCTTGTTGTGAAGTTTTAATCATATCTTTGATACTCACAGCTAAAGTGATTTAGAGATAAAGGCTGAATAATATATACAGCCATGTGAATCCAGCGAACGCTAATGCCACCATAACTGCCGCTGAGCCGATATCTTTTGCGCGCCCACTCAACTCATGATGTTCGACGCCTACGCGATCCACTACCGCCTCTATCGCGGAATTGATCAACTCAACAATCAGAACAAGAACGACGACACCAAGCATCAAAATGCGTTCTATGACACTCAAGTCAAAAACACAAACCAAAACGATGGCAATGGCTAGCATCACAAGCTCTTGTCTAATCGCCGCTTCGTGTTTAAACGCCGCCCTTAAGCCTTTCGCAGAATATCCCGTCGCTTTGATGATGCGCTTTAAACCAGTGTTTCCAGGTTTACCCGAATTTGGAGATTGATGTTGTTGGCTATTTGACATTGCGAAGACTCGTCAGTGCTCAGTATAGAAGCGGTGTATTTTACATTTATTGGGGATGTCTGCATAATTTACCTGCATCTATTTATCTGATCAGACAATAACTATGTTCACTTCTGCCCCTTCTTCACTCTGTATATTGCGTTTATCTGCAATTGGTGACGTTTGCAATACTATCGCGACGGTTCAAGCGATTCAAAAACAATGGCCTGATACCCATATCACTTGGATTACAGGCAAACTTGAAGCTCAATTGCTACAAGCGATAAATAACGTTGAGGTGATTTTTTTTGATAAAAAAGCAGGACTTGATGGCTACAAGTCACTGTGGAAGCAGCTCAAAGGGCGCGAGTTCGATGCTTTGCTTCATATGCAATATGCTATTCGAGCGAGCGTGGCGACGTTAGGTATTAAAGCGAAATACAAACTTGGGTTCTCTTCTGACCGTAGCCAAGATTTTCAAACTTTGTTCACCAATGTCAAAGTTCCTTCACCAAGCTCTCTGCATGTTGCGGATGGTTTAATGGCGTTTGCCCATCAAATTGGTGTGCCTCAGTCGGAACTATCTTGGTCTTTATCTTACTCAGAAGAGGATAGTACTTGGGCTAAGGCAAAACTAGATACGGTGCAACCAAACTTGTTATTGGTTCCCGGAGCAAGTAAAGCCTACAAGAACTGGAACGCGAAGGGTTATGTGGATGTCATTAATCATGCGCGAGAGAAAGGCTGGAATGTCATACTAGCGGGCAGTCCTGCAAAGGTCGAAGTTGACCTAGCAAATGAGATTCAAGCTTTGTTGCGTGAACCTTGTTTAAACTTAGTAGGAGAAAGCTCCATCCTACAAATGCTAGCTTTAACTGATAAGGTGCAGATGGTGATAGCACCAGATACTGGCCCAGCCCACATGGCGAGTGCAATGAACACACCGATTATTGGTTTATATGCCCATCACAATCCTATTCGAGTAGGTCCTTATCGCTTTTTAAAGTATGCCGTATCTGTATATGAAGAAGTGATTCTTGCAGAAACAGGAAAGACTAGCCAAGAATTAAGTTGGCGAACCCGAGCAAAGGATGAAGCAGCAATGAGCCGCATCACAAGCGACCGTGTCGTAGCAATGTTCGAGCAAGTCGTAGAAGATTTGTATCCACAATATCAATAAAATATACCTGTAGAAGATTGTTTAAGAAGGAAACTACCTTGTCTAAACCTACCTTAGCCGTCGCGTTGATCGTAAAAAATGAAGAGAAGCACCTGAAAGCTTGTCTAGACACAGTAAAAGATTGGGTCGATGAGATTGTTCTTCTAGATTCAGGTAGTACTGACACCACTGAAGAGATCGCTAGGCAGTATACTGATAAGTTTTATACCAATTTAGAATGGCCTGGGTTTGGCAAGCAACGCCAGCTTGCTCAAGACTATGTGGAATCGGATTTCGTGCTTTGGTTGGATGCCGATGAGCGTGTTACCGATGAATTACGCGAAGACATACTCAACGCAATCAGCCAACACTGCGATAAAAACATTTACCGAGTGAACCGACTGACGACAGCCTTTGCAAAAGAGATTCGTTACTCAGGCTGGTCACCTGATTGGGTTGTACGTTTATACAAAACATCAGAAACGAAATACAACGACGCGCTCGTTCATGAAAGCGTTGTTATTCCCGATGGCTTTAAAGTTGTTTCATTAAATGGCCGTTTGAAGCATTTTACTTATGAAAAGCTTGGTGAGTACACGCGAAAAACCCAACTGTACATGCAATCTTGGGCAGACCAGCGTGAAGGTAAAAAGTCAGCCTCACTTTTTAGTGCATTTACCCATGGTTTCTTCCGTTTCTTCAAAATGTATATTATTAAACGTGGCTTCTTAGATGGTCGACATGGTTTTTTACTCGCCGTACTAAGTGCAAATACGACCTTTACTCGCTATGCAGACCTGTGGCTGCGTGATTACGTCAAAAAACATAATAAAGAGCAATAACATGAATATTTGCCACGTTAACTTAGCTTCTGGATACCATGGTGGCGAGAATCAGACGCTACAACTCATTAAGCAGCAAGTAAAGCTCGGCTATCAACTGACAGTTGTTGCAAACCCTAAAAGCCCTTTCGCCGATGCGGCAAAAGCGTTAGGCGTTAAAGTGGTATTAGCGAGCCACTTTACCAAAGCACACTCAAAATCTATCACTAAGGATTGTGCTCTGATCCATGTGCATGAAGGGCGTGCCATTTATTGGGCTCTGATCCAACATATGCTCTACGGCAAACCATATATTGTCACTCGCCGAATCGACAACGCATTGAAAAAGAAATGGTTGGCAAACTTAGCCTATTCGAAAGCCTCCGCTGTGGTAGGTCTAAGTACTGAAATAGTTCAGAGAGTGAAAGACGCTTACCCAACTTCAGTAACCTACAAGATCCCAAGTTCACCGGTGACATACCCTACTAACGCTGAAACGGTACAAGCGATTAAAGACCGCTTCTCAGGTAAATTTATAGTGATACATGGAGCAAACATGCTGAAACATAAAGGCTTCAATGTCACTGTCGACGCGGCAAGGCTATTAGAAAAGTCCGCACCCTTTGTCCATTTTTGTTTGCTAGGTGATGGCTCAGAGAGAGAGGCACTTGAGTCTCAAGCACAAGGCCTAACTAACATCAGTTTCGAGGGCAAACAAAACAATATGGGGGATTGGTTTGCTGCGGCAGATTTGCAGGTTCATCCTTCTTACACAGAGGGGCTTGGCTCTGTCATTTTGGAAGGGATGGGCTCTGGTTTACCTGTTATAGGTACTAATGCAGGTGGTATCCCCGACATTATCGACCACAACTCAAATGGCTTACTTGTTGAACCAGGTAATGCACAAGAGTTGGCGAATGCAATAATGAAGATTGCTCAAGATGAAAAGCTTCAACAAGACTTCATCGCCAGTGGGCAAGAGAAACTGAAGTTATTTGATATCAACTACACTGCTAACCAATACGTAGATGTTTACGAGAAAGTTTTACAATGAAAAAAGTCATTTACCCAGGAACGTTTGACCCAATCACTAACGGTCACCTAGATATCATTACGCGTGCCGCAGACATGTTTGATCAAATTATTATCGGTGTCGCTGCAAGCCCTTCGAAAAGAACACTGTTTAGCCTAGAAGAACGAGTAAAACTTGTTGAAGAATCAACAGCGCACTTAAGCAATGTATCAACCGCTGGTTTTAGTGGCTTACTGGTTGATTTTGCTCGTGAGCAAGAAGCAAATGTACTGGTGCGTGGCCTTAGAACAACTGTCGACTTTGAATACGAATTTGGTCTAACGAGCATGTACCGCAAACTGTTACCAGGTGTTGAGAGCGTGTTCCTGACACCAGCAGAAGAGTATGCTTTTCTCTCTTCTACCATCGTCCGTGAAGTAGCAATCCATGGCGGTGATGTCGAGCAGTTTGTTCCAAAATGCGTTCATACCGCTATCAAAACAAAGGTAGCCAAATGAGTTTTAGAAAGTTCAAATACTACTTCTCTAATAGCCTACAAGTCTTAATACCAAATACGATTCGTAAAGCACTGGCCAATAACCTTGTTCAGGCTTCATCTATAGATTCTTATATCCAAGATAGAGTTGATTACTACAACAAGCTTAACGCGCAATTTGAACTGCTCGAAAGCAAGTCGACTCATGTGGGAAAGTACAAGAAGACCGGAGGAACAACGTACTACTTTGATCTTCACAAGGTAGTAAAGTCGTTTCCGTCACAGTACTTCTTTCAGTTTTTGAACGGAGATATTCGTCATATACCTGAGCTGCCAAGCTTTCTTAAAAGTCGACCTATCAGAGAAGATAATCAAAACTCCGTATTACTAAAACTAAATGAGATTCGTCATTTTCAGTTTATCTCTGACTCTAAACAATTTAGAAACAAAAAAGACATGACAGCTTGGCGTGGTGTAGGTTATCAAAAACACAGACAAGAGGTTATTAAGCAATTCTACAATCACCCTCTATGCAACATTGGCCAAACTCAACCATCCAAAGGTGAGCCTTGGGAAAAAGGCTTTATGTCAGTAGAAGAGCAATTAGAATATAAATTTTTACTTGCCATTGAAGGAAATGATGTTGCAACCAACCTAAAATGGGCAATGTCTTCAAACTCTCTGGTCATCATGTCTAAACCTAAGTATGAGACTTGGTTTATGGAGGGTCGCCTCGAAGCGGGCATTCACTATGTTGAAGTTGCGGATGACTACTCTGATTTAATTGAGAAAATGGAGTACTACACCGCGCATCCAGAAGAAGCGGAAAGCATCATCAAAAACGCTCACACATGGGTCGATCAGTTCCGAGATCAAAAACGCGAGCGTTTAATTTCATTATTAGTCGCGAAAAAATACTTCGAGAAGTCAGGACAAATGTAATCTTGTCCTTCCTCTCTTAAGTTTTTACTTCTGGCATTCCCCACAGAAGAAGGTATTGCGTTGGCCTATCTTTTGTTCTTGGAGAGCTTCGCCGCATTCTGGGCATGGCTCTCCGGCTTTTCCGTAAACTAATAATTCTTGTGCGAAGTAACCTGGCTTGCCATCTGCTTGGGCAAAATCTTTAAGTGTGGTTCCGCCTTGCTGAATGGCGATCTCTAACGTGGCTTTGATGTTCTCCACCAGCAATTGCCACTCTTTTTTGGTTAGCTTACCTGCAGGGCGAGTGGGATGAATGCGTGATTTAAACAATGATTCGTTGGCGTAGATGTTTCCGACTCCGACGACGACTTTATTGTCCATAATGAACTGTTTAATCGCAACGCGCTTACCTTTGGCTTTCTCCGCTACGTAATCAGCATTGAACTCTTCAGTCAAAGGTTCTGGTCCCATATGACCTAATACAGCATGTGATTCATTTGGTGCGCTCCACAGCCATGCGCCAAAACGGCGTGGATCGTTGTAGCGCAGTATCTTTCCATTAGTAAGTTTGAGATCAACATGATCGTGCTTTGCTGGAGGAAAATCAGCATCAAGCACACGCAGTGAACCCGACATTCCTAAATGAACAATCGCAGTACCTTCGTCCGTTTCAATCAACAGATACTTAGCGCGGCGACTGATATTACGAATCACCTGCCCTTCTAGCTTCTTCAACTCTTGAGGGATATCCCAACGCAGTTTCGGGGTTCGGAATACAAATGCCTTAATCGTCTCGCCAACCATGTGTGGACTGATGCCCATTCGGCTTACTTCAACTTCTGGTAATTCAGGCATTTAATTCTCCTTAAAACGCTAAGAGCATTGATATTGGGTGGCTAGCATAATCGAAAAGAACAAAGACAAACACAGCCTTTGAAAAGGGTTATTCGTAAGGCTTACTTGGGCATGATGTAGTTGCCATCAACAGAAATCGCAATCCATTTATCTTGCCAGTTTTTAAACAACCAAAAGTCGCCAAGCCGATAAAAGGTCACTCGTTGCGGTTCTTCTAAGTCTTGGTACCAGATCTCAATACTTTCTGGAGAAGACAACTGAGACTTTAAATTATCGTATTGTTCTGAGGTCAGCTCAGTCCCTTCCAAAGATTGCCAACGAGTCACAATCTCTTGTACGGGAATATTAGCTTTAATGTTCGATTGCCATTGCCCATTTTGTTTCTCCAATTCCCAACCTGAGAAGTAAATAGCACTCACTTCATGATCAGAGCGCAATAAATTGGGGTAAGGATCCACAGGTTCTTCGACAAGGTAGGTTTTGATCAAGGTTGGCGCATTCAAGATCACCATAAAAACGATGATGCCTAGGATAAGAATATTGTTCCAACGACGGCGACGGGCCGGACTAACGCGCATAGCAGTTCCTAATCTCCTGTAGTTATCAACAAACTACCAAAGCGTATGAATTTTGACTAGAACATCTGTATGGAAACACGTGAAAGAAGGGATGAAGTGAAGGATTACTGAATTTTAGGTAATAAAAAGCCCAACTCGAGAGTTGGGCTTTTTAAATCGTCAAAGAGACAAAACCAATTATTTGATTTTAGCTTCTTTGTACATAACGTGCTGGCGTACAACTGGATCAAATTTCTTGATCTCAAATTTGCCTGGCATGTTACGCTTGTTCTTATCTGTTGTGTAGAAGTGGCCAGTACCTGCTGAAGATACTAGACGGATTTTCTCACGAACGCCTTTCTTTGCCATTGCCTATTTCCTCTTAAACGTTTTCGCCACGTGCACGGATATCAGCAAGAACAGTATCGATACCCTTCTTGTCGATGATGCGCATACCTTTTGCAGTAAGGCGTAGTTTAACAAAACGTTTTTCGCTCTCTACCCAGAAACGATGAGTTTGTAGGTTCGGCAGAAAACGACGCTTAGTAGCATTTCGTGCGTGTGAACGGTTGTTACCCGTTACTGGACGCTTACCAGTTACTTGGCATACTCGTGACATGAATGTCTTCTCCAAAATCGTTTCAGCTCGATATCAACCTTGGTGGCCGAACCTCTCTATTTCTCGGAAAGAAGTTAGAGGTTAAGAACCGCTATGGAAAATCCATACAAGGCTATCAAAGGTCGCGCATTATACTAACTTGATATGCATTGCTCAAGACCCGAACAGATCCTTTTTACAGGTTTTCGTGATCTTTTTTTAGACAGCAGGTTTTTTCTAGCAGTCCAAGCTGAATTCAGTTAAAAATTTAGTGGCGAGGATGATAGCAGATTTTTAGCAACTAACAACCTAAAAAATGCACAGTTATATCCACCCTCTTTCTGCAAAAGAAACGCTTTCGCCATCACCGATAACGAAATGGTCCAAAATCCGTATATCCACCAGCGCTAAAGCATCGATTAATCGTCGCGTAATTCGTCTGTCTGCTTGGCTCGGCTCTGCAACACCAGACGGGTGATTGTGTGCCAGAATCAAAGCAGCTGCGTTGTGATGCAAGGCTCGCTTGACGACTTCTCTTGGATAAACCGACGCGGCATCTAGTGTGCCTTCAAACAAAATCTCATCTTTTATTACTCTATGCTGGTTATCTAAGAAAAGAATGTAGAAAGCCTCTCTTTGTCGATCTCTTAATATAGAAGAAAGATACATTTTAGTTTGTTCGGGGCTGGTTAATGCATCACCACGCTTTAAGGTTTCGGCTAAATAACGTTGCGTCATTTCCAAGACGGCTTGTAACTGCACGTATTTCGCTTGTCCCAACCCTTTGTGTTGGCAGAACTCTTTTTCGGTTGCAGAAAAAAGCTGGCGAAGTGAACCGAAATCTTGAATAAGAAAATCAGCCAATTCGATGACATTCATACCTTGTGTGCCAGTGCGAAGAAAAATCGCCAATAATTCAGCATCGCTCAAAGCTTGCGGCCCTCTGCGTAGCAACTTCTCTCGTGGCATAGAATCAGTAGGTAGGGATTTAAGGGTCATCATGAGCTCTCTTTCACTAGTGAACTCCTATTGCACAAAACAAAAGCAGAAATTCGAAACTGACTTTTGTTTTTTCCGTTAGCCGCAGCTTTTTTATGTAATTTAGCAATCCATCAGAATGTACCGCGTTCAACCAGATCGTCTTTTCTCTCCTGTGGATTTCTTAAAAAGGCATAGACCTCTTCTCTAAAATTTGAACACAAAAAACCATTATTGAGGCTCTAGAAATCCCAATAATTAATATTCTGTAGTTTGATATGGATTAGCTTCTCATCAGATTTGCTTGGGCGATGATAGATTCAGTTGTGCTAAACTCGTCGCCAGAAAAATTGGAGATCTCACATGCAAACACTAGCAGGAAAGAAAATTCTACTCGGCATCAGTGGCGGTATTGCCGCGTATAAATGTGCGGAGCTAACCCGTCGCCTAATAGAAAGAGGCGCGCAAGTTCAAGTAGTGATGACCAAAGCGGCGAAGGAGTTCATTACTCCCTTAACCATGCAGGCAGTCTCTGGACGCCCGGTGTCGGATAGCTTGTTAGACCCAGCAGCAGAAGCGTCGATGGGTCACATTGAACTGGCAAAATGGGCAGATTTGGTTCTTCTTGCTCCTGCAACTGCAGATTTGATTGCACGTATGTCGGCAGGCATGGGTAATGACTTGCTTACTACGTTAGTACTTGCGACAGATTCACCAGTAGCGGTATCTCCAGCAATGAATCAACAGATGTACCGCAATGTCGCAACTCAAGAAAACATCGCGACACTTGCACGCCGTGGTATGCATATTTGGGGCCCTGCGGCCGGTGAGCAAGCATGTGGCGATGTGGGCCCTGGTCGAATGCTAGAGCCAATGCAACTTGTCGGCTTATGTGAGCAGTTCTTCCAACCGAAACTGTTGGCAGGAAAATCGGTATTGATCACCGCAGGTCCAACTCGTGAAGCAATTGATCCAGTGCGTTACATTTCTAACCATAGCTCAGGAAAGATGGGCTTTGCACTAGCAAATGCCGCTGCGCAATTGGGAGCGAAGGTCACGCTAGTCAGTGGACCCGTCAGCTTGAATACGCCAGCAGGTGTTGAGCGTATCAATGTTGCGAGTGCACAAGAGATGCATGATGCTGTAATAGCTCACGCGCCGAACCACGAAGCTTTCATTAGCTGCGCCGCCGTAGCAGATTACCGTCCAGAAAATGTAGCGTCTCAAAAGTTGAAAAAGATCGAAAACAACAATCAGATGACCATCAACATGGTCAAAAATCCTGATATCGTAGCGGCCGTCGCCAATATGACTGTGCAACGTCCATTCACTGTTGGCTTTGCAGCAGAGACCAATGACGTAGAAACCTACGCTCGCGGTAAACTGGTAAAGAAAAAACTCGATATGATTTGTGCGAACGATGTTTCTGTTGAAGGCCAAGGTTTTAACAGTAACGACAATGCTATCACTTTATTCTGGCCAGAAGGCGAACAGGCGTTGGCACTAGAATCCAAAGAAGCGCTAAGTTTCAGAATTTTGGAAAAAATGCACGAATTGATGTAATTACCATTCGCTTTTCATAGAAAACTGGCACAAATTTGGTACAAACATGACAAGTGAGGGTGTTAAAGCTCCCATTACCTCCTCACTGGTCTAGTTTGATGCCAAAGAGCATCTTATAATCCCCTCCGCTCAACTTTGTATTTTGAAAGGAAGTAACTAAATGGCCGGCAGTAAAAAATCCAATCGTCGTGAAGAAATCTTGCAAGCTCTCGCGCAGATGCTTGAATCTACAGAAGGGGCTTCACGCATTACTACGGCAAAATTGGCGAAACAGGTCGGTGTTTCAGAAGCGGCACTTTACCGCCACTTCCCAAGTAAAGCTCGCATGTTTGAAGGCTTGATTGAGTTCATCGAAGAAGCACTCATGACTCGCATCAACCGCATTTTGGATGATGAGAAAGACACGCTAGAGCGCATTCGTATGGTAATGCACCTTATCTTGGCATTCTCAGAACGTAACCCAGGTTTGACACGCATTCTTTCTGGTCATGCTCTAATGTTTGAAAATGAGCGCCTACGCGATCGCATCAACCAACTGTTTGAACGTATCGAAACACAGCTTCGTCAGATCCTACGTGAACGTAAGATCCGTGAAGGCAAATCGTTCCCAGTGGAAGAGCGCATTTTAGCCGCTCAAATCCTAGGACAAGTTGAAGGCAGCTTGAACCGCTTTGTTCGTAGTGATTTCAAATACCAACCAACCGCGAACTTTGACGAGTATTGGGCACTTCTTAGCGCACAAATTAAGTAGAGATTATGAGTAAAGACAAATTCACTAAGCCGGAGTTTTCTCTTTCACTTCTCCACCCTCGTAACTGGGGTGTTTGGCTCGGCTTTGGCTTTTTGGCTATCGTAGTCAATATCCTTCCATACCGCATGTTGCTATCGTTAGGTAGCACACTCGGCCACCTCGGCATGCGCTATGGCAAAGGTCGTGTCCATGTCGCGACACGTAACCTTGAACTGGCTTTTCCAGATAAAGCGCCTGAAGAGATCCAACACATTATTGAAGAGAACTTCAAGAATACCGGTATGGCGCTGATCGAAACCGGTATCACTTGGTTTTGGCCGACATGGCGTTTCAAAACTCTGATCATTGAGAAAGACCTAGTCGCACTTCGTGAGAAAGCCGCAGAAGGTAAAGGTGTACTACTGTGTTGTGTGCATGCTTTAAATCTTGAAATCACCGCTCGTGCTTTCGGCGTGTTAGGTGTTGCAGGCTATGGCGCTTTCCGCCCGCACAATAACCCAGCGTACAACTTCATTCAGTACTGGGGACGCACACACAACGGCAACAAACTCATTGACCGCAAAGACGTTAAACAAATGATTCGTGTTCTACGCAGCGGTGAGCGTTTGTTTTACTTACCGGATCACGATTACGGTCGTAACAAATCGGTATTCGTCCCTTTCTTCGCAATTGAAGACGCTTGTACTACAACTGGCACCAGCATTCTGGCTTACACGTCCAAGTGCTCGATAATTCCGGGCTCTGGCTTCCGAAATGGAGATGGTAAGTATGAAATCATCGCTGATAAGTGCATTGAAGCCGACTATCCGAAAAAAGACGAAGTAGCGGCAGCGGCTTATATGAACACCTTTGTAGAAGAAGTGATTCTGCGCGCACCAGAGCAGTGGATGTGGCTGCACAAGCGCTACAAGACCATGGCTGATGAAACTGCGCCAAAAGGTATTCGCTATAAGTAAGTGATAAAGATAAAAGAAAGGGGCTGATGGATATCCACCAGCCCCTTTTTCTTTAATGATGAAAGAACAATTAAATGCCGTATTCTGCTCGGTACGCTTTTACTGCTTCTAGGTGCTCTTTATCTGTACCTTTCTCTTCAAGGAAAGTCACAAGGTCAGTCAGGCTAACGATTGAGATGATTGCACAACCAAAGTCACGCTCCACTTCTTGAATCGCAGACAGCTCACCTTTGCCTTTTTCTTGACGGTCAATCGCAACTAATACACCTGCTAGGTCCGCACCGTTTGCTTGGATTATTTCCATTGATTCGCGAATCGCGGTACCTGCTGTGATTACGTCATCTACTAGCATGATACGACCTTCAAGAGCAGAACCTACAAGGTTGCCACCTTCGCCGTGGTCTTTTGCTTCTTTACGGTTGAAGCAGTAAGGCGTGTCGATGTCGTGGTGATCCGCTAGCGCTACTGCTGTTGTAGTCGCGATTGGGATACCTTTGTATGCAGGGCCAAACAGTACATCAAACTCAATGCCGGAGTCCGCCAGTGCTGCTGCGTAAAAACGACCAAGACGTGCTAGGTCACGACCAGTATTGAAAAGACCAGCGTTAAAGAAGTACGGGCTTTTACGGCCAGATTTCAAAGTAAACTCACCAAACTTAAGAACTTCTTTCTCAAGTGCAAACTCAATAAATTCACGCTGGTATGCTTTCATTATTTTCTCTCTAAATACAGGCTTGGTATCCATATTCCCAAGCAGTTAATAAACACTAATGCGTTATCTCCTAAGTAGATGGATTTACAGCTAGGCAGCAAGTTTTTCTATCCCTATGAGCATAGTCTTCCTATGTAAATAGGTCGGACTGGCGCTCCAGTAGAAAAGCGCAGCGAACAACGCTGTAGATTCATATACGACGGAGATAAAAAAATAGCCCCCATAATGGGAGCTATTAAAATCAATTGGTTAACGCCGCCTTCTGCGCTGCGACAATTTCCGTAATGCCGACTTTCGCCGACTCTAACAGAGCCATCAGCTGCTCATGACTGAACGGTTCACCTTCTGCGGTGCCCTGAATTTCAATCATCTTGCCTTCTTCTGTCATCACTACATTCATGTCTGTGTCTGCCGCTGAATCTTCAACGTACTCAAGGTCACACAGAACATCATCACCTAGTAAACCAACAGAAACTGCCGCTACGTGACCTTTCATTGGGTTTGCTTTTAGCTTGCCGCTATCCACTAGGTGTTGGAACGCATCGGCCATTGCAACGCTTGCGCCGCTGATAGATGCAGTGCGAGTACCGCCATCTGCTTGGATAACATCACAGTCAACCGTGATCATGAACTCACCCATCGCTTGTAGATCAACCACAGCGCGTAGGCTACGTGCGATCAAGCGTTGGATTTCCATCGTACGACCACCTTGCTTACCGTTCGCCGCTTCACGACGAGTGCGCGAGTGAGTCGCACGAGGTAGCATGCCGTATTCAGCCGTTACCCAGCCTTTACCTTGACCTTTTAGCCAACGAGGCACAGATTCTTCAACGGTCGCATTACACAACACTTTGGTGTTACCAAATTCAACTAACACTGAGCCTTCAGCGTAAGCTGTGTAGTTACGAGTAATTTTGATTGGGCGAACTTGGTCCGCCTTGCGATCGTTTGGACGCATGGGCATCTACCTTAAGTAATGAGGAGAAGACGATTTGGTTGGGCGCAGATTATAACGGAATCGATTAAATAAAGCTATCTGGACAATCTCGTCACAGAATAGCAAAGCCTCTGCCATCTTGCTGTGCTACTATTGCGTGGTAATTTTCAGCAAATTTAAAAGACAGGAAAATTCGATGATTTACAGTATGACAGCGTATGCGCGCAAAGAAGTAAAAGGCGATTGGGGCAGCGCAGTGTGGGAGATCCGCAGTGTAAACCAACGCTACCTAGAAACTTACTTCCGCATGCCAGAACAGTTCCGTGCTCTTGAGCCAGTACTGCGTGAGCGTTTTCGTAAGCGCCTAGCTCGCGGCAAAGTAGAATGTAATCTGCGTTTTGAAGCAAACCCAGCAGCAAAAGCAGAGCTTAGCATTAACGAAGCACTGGCAAACCAAGTGATCAAAGCTGCTGAGCAAGTGATGCACATGACTGGTGAGCTAAGCCGCATCAACCCATTCCAAGTCATGCAATGGCCTGGTGTGATGGAAACACCTGAACAAAATATGGATGAGGTGAACAAAGAACTGCTTGCTGCATTTGATGAAGCAATTGGTGAGTTCATCGAAGCGCGTGGCCGTGAAGGCGACAACATGAAAGCGCTTATCGAACAACGCCTAGAAGCGATCACATCAGAAGTCGTGAAAGTGCGCGCACGCATGCCAGAAATCCTAGAGTGGCAACGTGAGCGTCTGTTCTCGAAGTTTGAAGATGCGAAAGTAGAGCTAGACCCATCTCGCGTTGAGCAAGAGCTTATCCTTCTGGCGCAGAAATCAGACGTAGCAGAAGAGCTAGACCGTCTTGATTCTCACGTAAAAGAAACCACAAACATCCTGAAGAAAGGTGGCGCAGTCGGTCGTCGTTTAGATTTCATGATGCAAGAGTTCAACCGTGAATCGAACACGCTAGCGTCAAAATCAATCAGCACAGACATCACTGCATCAGGTGTTGAACTGAAAGTTCTGATTGAGCAAATGCGCGAACAAATTCAGAACATCGAGTAATAAAGACCTCGATGAGATATCTAAAGAGCCTCGCACTGCGGGGCTAATTATATGGTCCGCCTCACTCTCAAGCCCTACGCTTAGAGTAGGCTCTCAGAACGAGGTGAACCATATGTCTACCATTCACATCTTAGGTATCGATTTAGGCAAGCACTGCTTTCATGCGGTTGGCAACAATCACACTGGCAAAGACGTTATTCGCCGTAAGTTTAGTCGAAGCCAACTACTCCGTTTCTTATCTGTACTTGAACCTACCATCATCGCTTTTGAAGCCTGTGGTGGTGCTCACTGGCTTGCGAGAAAGTGTGAAGCCTATGGGCATCGAGTTCGACTTATCCCGCCTCAATATGTAAAACCTTACGTCAAAGGTAATAAGAACGACTTTATTGATGCGGCTGCAGTAGCAGAAGCAGCGAGTCGACCAAGCATGAGATTTGTCTCTGCCAAGTCAGAGGAAGCTCAGGTAATCGCAGCTATCCATCGAGTGAGGGATGGTTATATCAAAGAACGAACGGCTTGTATGAGCCGAATTGGAGCAATACTACTTGAGTTTGGGCTGAGTTTTCCTAAAGGCCATGCCAAGATGAAAGCGCTATTTCAGTGGTTGGCCGAGCAAGATATAAAACTACCACCAAGCCTGGTCGCTGAGTTGCTCTCGATTCATGAGCACTATAAATACCTAAATGAGCAAGTATCTACTCAAGATAGAAAACTGAAAGCGATTACTGAAAATAATGAAAATGCTGAACTTTTGAAGAGTATTCCTGGTATTGGTGATTTAACAGCAACGTTGTGTGTGGCCAATATCAGTTCTCCTTCAAACTTTGGTGGAGGTCGCGAGATGGCTGCATGGCTAGGACTCGTTCCAAGGCAGTATTCAACGGGTGGCAAATCAAAGCTATTAGGCATGAGTAAACGAGGGAACAAACACCTTCGCGCTCTATTTATACATGGAGCGAGGTCCGTGCTATCTAGGATAGAAACAACAGGAAAAGTGTTTGGAGATTGGTTAGTCAATTTACGAGCAACAAAGCCGTTTAATGTAGTGGTAGTCGCACTTGCCAATAAGCTAGCAAGAATAGCTTGGGCGGTGTTGTACCACCGCCAAGCTTTTAAGGCTGTATAGCCATAACCAAGTTTGCAACGCCAATGAACGTGATGACAAAAACGGTCGAACGGCCAGATTAGTAACCTGATACAAAAAATAGCACCTAGTTGCTTTGGGGCTTTTAAGGATAATCTGGCGCGGATATCATCGTGGAGCGGGGAAGTTAATGTTCCCAACGTGGACTCCGAATACATTAGCGCAAACCAACTCCGTTATTACTAAATTGTAGTTGCAATAACGGGGCGGACCATACATTTTTATTTGCTGATGCTTCACTTGCTTCCTATATATAAAACCAATAGTCTTGTGTGGTTACTTCTAAACCATTGAATCGCCATGACTCGTCCGCATTGCTTCGTCCTGCAACATGACTCCCCTATTTCTTTCTATCCTGATAAAAATCAGTTGATGATTGATGGTGAGGAGATTCACTTAGAGCCATTGCAAGCAAGATTGCTCAACTGCTTTATCGAGAACCGTGGGAACGTACTGAGTACCCAGCAAATCGCCGATGATGTCTGGCAAAGAACGCAAGTTTCCGACAACTTGGTGAGACAAGTCATTAGTCTACTGCGCGGTCAGCTTCAGGACAAAACGCGTCCGTATCGCATCATTCAGACCATTCCTAAGCAAGGTTACTTATTTGATATCGAAGTGACTGAGCCAAGCATAACGCGCCCTCCTATCACTGAAGAAGCGGTTCCTCTTACTCGTACCGCAAAGCCTAAAAACAAACGTATGGTTTTAGCTGTAGCGGCAATCCTGACGGTTGGGCTTATTATGGCTTGGGTAGTAAAAAATGGTGACACCACAGATGAAACAACGGTGATAACAGCACAACAAAGTGACGTAGTGCCCGTTTATATTCATGATATTACGCTCGATTCCAGCAGTAACTTTGAAATGGCAGAAAGCGTATATAACTATCTCTTCTATGGTCTAAATTCAGCCAAAAACCTATCCGGTTATCACTATTCTCAGTTATCCCAACAAAGTAAGCAGTCTCTTGCCAACCACGGTGTTGAGCTCAAAAGTTGGATCAAGAAAGTAGAAGGCAATTATGTGCTTAGCGTCTTGGTGCAAAACAACCATCAACCCAACCAGAGCCAAAAGGTAGAGAAGACATTTAACCAAGATAACTTCTTCGATGCTATTGGCGATGTGATTTTAGAAATCAAAGCCATCATTGCCCCAATGAGTTCCGATTACGAAGTGGCGAGCCATCGCGTGACGTCCATCAGTAACTATGACGATTGGAAAGTGATCTCTGAAGGGATTTCTCTTTTCTATCAAGGTAAAGGTGGTCCCGCTTTTTCGAATATTGCTCAGCAGCTAAATACGATTCAACAGCAAGGGCGAGACAGCTATTTGGTCAGCGCTTTGTTGTCTTACTCTGAATCTTTAGCTTACTTACGCGAGCACAAACAAGAAGACAGAGAGCAAGCGCTTCACTCAGCCAAGCAAGCGTTCGAACTGAACCCACGTTGTGATATTGCCAACCTCACTTTGGGGCTTGCTTTGCTTATCAACCAGCATCCTGATCAAGCCTTCCCATACTTGTTTTACGCAGCAGAAAGCACGCCAAGTCCAATCAGTTTTTACTTACTCAGTGTGGCTGACAAACTCGCAGATAACCCGAAAGGCTCGCAATACAATTACCAACGCTATACTGAGATGAAAAAAGAACATAACGGGCAACTGTTTGATCTTATTAAATCTTCACAAAAAACAAACCTATTCCAAACAGCCAAATAGCCTCAGAACGGAAAACCGCTGCTCTCACCGATTGTTAAGTCGGCATCTCCAACGTTGATGGGTATTCTGGATGTTTGATTTTTGTTTGGAGTTCAACTCGCTTGCCTTGCATCAAGCGTAAAAAACGTACCTTCCACATACTTGTAAACCAAATCATTCATTTCTTGGGATACACACATGTTGAAAAAGTTTGCTTTTCAGATCATTCCAATCCAGATCTTTCTTTTCGTCTTTTGGTTCAAAAATGGCTTTATCGATAAAGTGATGGGCGTGCTACTTGGCATCATTACACCTGATACTGCCTATGCAGGCGATACTTGGGCAGGCTGGAAAGGCTATATCGTTGGAACTTGGGATAAAAGCCAAGTCGGTCATGCACTGCTAAGTCCAACGTTTGACTTTATGTTCCCGATCCTCATTGCTTTGCAATGCTTACCGTTTTTATTGGTGATTCGCTCGGTGCTGGCAGGTGAGTTTATGGCTGGAAAAGAGCGTCCATGGCTACTCTATGCGGCTTTTGCATCTCTGTTCGTAACGGGTTGTATGGCTTTCACCCAAACCATTACAGGTGCAAGTGATGGACAATATCTATGGCAATTTATTGGCTTTAGCATGGTTGCCATCATGTATCTGCGTAACGAACAAGGTAAATAACGTCACATCAAAAGCCCCAATCCAATGGGGCTTCTTCATGACGTTTAGTCTGTTTTAGGCATTGATGTTCTTCATACAATGTTCACATAGCACAGGCTTTTGCTCTGCAGACTTGAGGCGAAAACGCTGCCAGAAAGTAGGTTCAGCTTTAGTGACAAAAATACCGCCCAATAATGGCAGCAGCAGAGCGACAGAAACCAACGACAAACTGTTACCCGCAATCCATGTAGAAAGACTCAGCGCAATCAACGGGAAAAACAGAAAACAGATCGAGGCAGTAAACGGCGTCGACACTTGTCCAAGCTTAAAGTACGCCACAATGCCACCTACGCTAGCAAACATACCGAGATAAATCACAGCGCTAATCGAGTCCACCGAGAACTGAGAAATATCTGGTCGCTCGACGATCAGTGAGGTGATAAACAACAGCACAGAAGCAACAAAGCTTGGAAAGGCGTTGTAAGTCAGTACTGGAATGCCTTTACAGAACTTTTCAACAAACACATACATCACTGCATGAATCGCGACCGCCCCACCTAGAGCGAGAAAGCCCAGCAGATAATCCTCTCCACCTAGACTCATTTCTTTCGCCAGAATCAGAATTAAGCTCAGAACCGCGACCAAAAGGCCGACAATCTGGGATTTACGTAACCTAAGCCCAAGAAACAGACTCGATGTCACCATCACCGCTATCGGCATATTGGCGAAGATGATCGAAGCAAGGCCCGATGAAATGTATTGTTCCCCAAAAATCATCAAGGTAAACGGAATCGCGAAATAGAAAATCGCAACGACGAACATCCAGAACACTTTACCTTTAGGGAAGAACAGAGGTTGTTTGAGGTGTTTCGCCAACATGATTAATAGCGGTGCGGCAATAAGAAAACGCAGTCCAGTAGCAAAGATAGGTGGAATAGTTTGCACCGCTACTTCCATCGCAAACCACGTGGTACCCCAAATCAAACACACAGACACGAACAAGATAATTGGTAGATGCTTATACGTCATGACGACCTCCCGCTTGTTGAGCATTAACAAGGTTTGGCAGATACGCAGCAAGGCGCTCGTTACGAGCAATTAAAGTGGTTTTCATTTTTTAGTTCCCATCACAGGGCGGTGTAAATAAAAAAGCTATTTACACGCGTAACAAATTCGCACGGTAATGCGTGCAGTGACATTGTTGGCAGCGATATGCTGCGAGATAGGAATTAAGCTATCGGAGGACGATAGTGAGAGTGCATATCTGCACTGGTATAGATAGAAGTTTGGCTAGTCGCAAGCTCATGGCGATATGGTGCCTCATATGAACGTTGCTGGGTTTCGACAACTGCCGTGCCCGAAGCATGACCATGGGAACAACATTGTTTTTCGAAGCATGTTCCGCCCGGTTCACAACAACCCGGTTCTTCCTTGTTGACGGTATTAAACTCGATATCACAATAGCTAAAGTGCATCACTTCTGCATTGGGAGTGTTATCTGAGTAACCGGGTGAGACCTCTGCACGAGCTACGCCACTCGACAGCATAAAAGCCATCAAAGCAGAGAGCAGGAAGCAAATTGTGGATGTGCTTTTCATCAGCATCACAATGTCTCATAAAAAGGAGAATACGGGATAGCGTGAAGATAACTGTCAAACAGACAAGAAACAATAGTGCTTGAGATGACTTTACACTTTTTTACCCCAAAGTCGTGTAGATGTGATTCCCCTTCACACAAAAGCAAAGCCTCGCACTTGGCGAGGCTTAACATTATTCATCTTTTTCGGCGGTTTGATTATCAATATACGGCCAATAATGATGACCGACTCGAATAACCAAAGTAGCGGCAGCCAGAATAAACGCGGCCAAAGACAGCCACACTATCATCACGGAGTCGAGCTCTTTCATTCCGAGAGTGATATAGCGAGCGATGGCCATCATGGCAATGTAAATTGGGTAACGGACTGGTATCTTACCGTTCATCACAAACTGCCCAACCATAGCAAGCACTTCCAGATAGATGAACATCAATAAGATATCATCGAGTGCAACACGCTTTTGCACGTAAATATGGACAAACTCTTCGACCATAGCCCAAACAGTCGCCAGAGTAATGGCAACCAAAAGCACAGCTTCAAGCAGATGAAAGATTTTCAGAAAGGGACGACTGAATGATTTAGGTAAATGCGACGGCATGGCCAACTATCCAAACAAATCAAAGGAGTAAGTTTGCAGTGTAGCACGCAGAGTTGAATAAGCTGAACTGACAAACCTCACCGGCAGAAAGAAAAAACGCTCCAATTAATAGGAGCGTTTCATTTTACCTAGAAGGTGACTTTACGCCACTTGCTGCTTTTTTTCTGCCACGCGCTTTTTCTTGCGGTATTTAGGGTGCGTGATAGGAATCGCGGATAGAAGTTTTTTGGTGTAGTCATTTTGAGGGTTCGCGTAAATTTCTTTCGCGTTGCCCGCTTCCACCACTTTGCCAAAGTACATCACCGCCACTTTATCGGACACATGTTTCACTACAGACAAATCATGAGAGATGAAGATGATGGCCAGATTCATCTCTTGCTGAAGTTGCAGTAACAAATTCAAGATCTGAGCCTGAACCGATACGTCCAACGCGGATACCGACTCATCACAAATCAGCAATTTAGGCTTAAGGGCAATCGCACGAGCAATACCAATACGTTGGCGCTGACCACCGGAGAACTCATGCGGATAGCGGTTTACCGCGGTTTCTGGCAAACCGACTTTGACCAACAGCTCTTTCACCCACTGCTTACGCTCTGAGGACGTACCAATGTTGTGAATCACGTACGGCTCTTCGAGAATCATTCCAATCGTATGACGTTGGTTAAGCGATTCCATCGGGTCCTGAAAGACAATTTGCATGTCTTTACGCAATGAGCGCATTTGTTTCACAGACAATTTGGTGATGTCTTTGCCTTCAAAGAAAATCTTACCTTCTGTTGGCTCGTACAATTTCAAAATAGTACGACCTAGGGTACTTTTACCACAGCCAGATTCACCTACTAGGCCAAGAGTTTCACCCTCACCTACTGATAACGACACGCCATCAACGGCTTTAATGGTGTAGCCTTTCTTAAACAGTCCTTTACCTGATACAAAGTGCTGCTTAAGATCTTCAATTCTTAATACTTCTTTTGCCATAACATCCTCTTTTATGACTTGTTCACTTTGCACCAGTTAGCTAGCAAACATACTGGTATCTATCGGTTTAATATCGATCATCTGTTTAGGTTCGTTATCTAAACTCGGCATCAAACCCATTAAACGTTCTGTATAAGGGTGCTGTGGGTTATCAAACAGCTCGAAAATCTCGGCTTTTTCCACAATACGACCACCGTACATCACGGCTACGTCATCACACACTTCCGCAACCACACCAAGATCATGAGTGATAAAAATCATCGCCATGCCCGTTTCTTCTTGAAGCTCATTCATTAGTTCAAGAATAGACGCCTGCACGGTTACATCCAGTGCAGTGGTTGGTTCATCACAGATAAGAATGTCTGGTTTACACGCTAATGCCATCGCGATCATCACGCGCTGACGCATACCACCCGATAGGTTGTGTGGGTATTCATTCAGACGCTTTTCTGGCATTGGGATTTTTACTTTGGCCAGCATTTCTAGCGCGTAAGACTCTCTTTGCCTCTTATCCAATTCAGGACGGTGCAACTCCAAGACTTCGCACAGTTGGCGCCCGATACTATGTACGGGATTCAAAGCCGTCATCGGGTCTTGGAAAATAATAGAAATGCGGTCGCCGCGCATGGCGTACATTTCTTCTGCTGGTAATGTGGCAAGGTCTGTACCACGGTAATTGACCTCACCATTGACGATATTACCGTATGGTTTTGGCAACAGACCCATTATCGACATCGAAGTGACACTCTTACCACTGCCCGACTCACCAACTAGACCAAGGGTACGCCCAGCACGAACATCAAAGTTCACGCCATGCAGTACTTTGACAGGTCCATCATCCGTAATGAATTCAACCTCAAGATCTTTAACACTTAGGATTACATCGTTTTCCATAACACATCCTTACAGCTTATAAGTGTCATCAACGACAACAACCGGTTCAAAAGTTTTACCCGATTTCATCGCCTTCTGGGTTTCTTTCTTCACATCAGTATCAATCCAGTAAGTGCCATCACCAATGATGCCACCGCTAAACAGTGCTTCCGTCATGCGGTTCATTGGCTTCTCTGGCAGCTTTAACCAACGCCAGTGGCCATAACGAACGTAAGGCACCATATAACCAGGAACAATCACGTGCGCATCAATAATGTCACGCTGGATTTCATGACCAAGTTGGATCTTTTTGTCCATGTCCATATTGAAGCGATAATCGATGATCTTCGCATCAAGTTCAGGCGTGCTGTAGTTTGTGAACGAGTTGGTTTGAGGCTTATTCGCGTTCACTGAGTGGAAGTATTCCCAATAGGTTGGTATCTCAGAAGTACCCATATCAAGGAACGCTAAATCATGTTTCTTCTCACGCACATATTTGAACATCGACGAGCCATCGATCAGCTTAAGCTCAATGTCTAAACCAGCCAATTTAGCCTGCTCGCGCACAAAGGCGATACGAGGCGTGTGTACTGGTGTCGCGTACGTCAATTCGAAGCTCAAACGTTGGCCTTTGTCATTGATACGGATTCCGTCCGAACCTATCTTATCAAAACCCGCTGCAGCAAACGCTTGTGCCGCTTTTTCTGGGTCAAATTTCGGAGCTTTAGCATCTGGCAACGTGTATTTCCCGTGGCCGTAACCTGTTGGGTTTGGTTTACGACTGTAGTCACCACGCATGATGTTTTCGATCATGCCATCAAAGTCGATCGCGTGAGTAATGCCTTTGCGGATGTTTAAATCATCCAATAATGGCATTGCAGTATTCATCCAAACACCGCCAGCCCCTACAGGGTATTGGTTGTAACCCCAGAACTTCTGAATGTAGCCTTTTTGGTAAGGTGCGGTATTGGATTTGTCATGCCATAAGCTTGGTAGAACCAGACCAAATGCATCTAAACTGCCTTTCTCAAAGTGCTTCTTGGCAATATCGTTATCACGGATGACGGTGATGCGAATCTTGTCGACGTTATAACGGTTTTGGTAGTACTTGTTCGAGTAACCCCACCAGTCTTCGCCTACGTGTTTAAAGGTAACGCTTTTACCTTTTTTGATATCCGCTAGGTAGTAAGCACTCGTGGTTGGTTCACTCTTAAAGTTGTAATAGCGAACAAAGTTGTCGTGAATACCATCACCATTCTCATCTTTCTTTGGATTCGCATAGAAATGAGCAGGACGCGGACGCAGTGCGCCCATTCTTAACAACAACTCTTCAGGATTGAGTTCTTTCGCGGCTTTAACCGCGAACGTTAAATCATCGAACTTAATCACATCTTCGACAGTCTTGTTATAGTAATCGTTATACCATGGCTCAAGAATGTCTTTAGAGCGATAGAACTTCAGCATAAATACAAAATCGTCGGCAGTGACAGGTTTACCATCTGACCATTTTGCTTCTGGGTTCAGTTTAAAATAAACGGTTTTGTTATCACCCGCTAACGCCCACTCATTAGCTAACTCCGGAATAAATTCGAGAGTATCAGGGTGACGTACAACCAATCCCGGTGTTTCATCCAGAATATAAGAACGCAAACCTGAGTTGGCATCGGGGCCAACACTACGCAAAGTCTGAGGAAAGCTCGACATATACGCTCGGAAGGTACCACCACGTTTTGCTTCAGGAGAGCCATATTGAGGCTCATCCCAGTTTGTTTGCCAGTTTAAGTCAGTCGGAAGCGTTGCTGACATCGCACCAAAACTCAGGGCGCTCAGCGTTGACGCTAATAATAATTTTTTCATAAAACTTCCCTTTTTATGTTTTGCTCACAATGCTTACTTAAACGTAGCGCGTGAATTTTTTCGGGTCGAATGCAGCTCGGATAGCTTCACCAATAAAGGTCACCATCACTAGCACCAGTACGATAGAGCTAACAACAGAAGCAACGATCCATGGCGAGTCTAGGTTCGACTTACCTTGTTGCAATAACTCACCCCAACTTGGTGTCGGAGGCATCAGGCCAAGGCCTAGGTAATCTAGTGCTGTCAGTGCTGTGATGTTCGCTGCGATAGTAAATGGTGCCAGCGTCACAATCATTACCATGGTATTTGGCAGGATGTGGTTGAACAGGATACGGCCGGTTGACGCACCTAATGCACGTGCTGCCATTACGTATTCACGAGCCGACTCTTTATAGGTCATGGTACGCATGTACCAAGTCATCCCCATCCACCCAAAGAGTACGTTAATACCGACGAACAGAGTAAAGGTTGGTTGCACTATCGAGACGAGGATCATGATGACGTACAAAAACGGAACCATTGACCAGACCTCGATCAAACGCTGAACAAATAAGTCAAATTTTCCGCCCCAGAAGCCCATCGCACAGCCAACTGCAGTACCAATCGCATACGAAATGGCCATGGTTAGCAACGCAAAGCCCATTGCCGTTCGAAAGCCATAAACCAATCGAGCTAAAATGTCTCGACCAATTACATCAGTGCCTAGGTAGTGCTTATCTTCGGCGCTTGGCGCTGTCGGCGGGAAATCACCGCTAAAGTCTTGCTCGTATGGGTTCCAAGGTACAATAGGTAATACAACGAAGTTATCGCCACCTTCTAATTCGAATACCTTTTGTAGCTCTCGGTAGTCTGCTTCACTAGAAGAAGCTTGGCCAAACTCAGAACCCAAGCGGACATCACTGACGACAGGAAAGTAAAAACTACCATCGTACTTAACGACCAGTGCCTTACTGTTGATCAACAGCTCCGAAAACAATGAAAGGATCAGCATGGTTGATAAGATCAAAAATGACCAATAACCGCGTTTGATTTCTTTAAAGTGACGGAACTTCTTTTGGGTTAATGGGCTAACTTTAATCATATTACGCTCCAAACTTCACACGTGGGTCGACTAAAGCAACACAGATATCTGAAATGATATTACCGATCAGTAGCAATACCGCGTTGATAGCTACGATGCCCATAACTACAGGATAATCGCGCTCCATGATGGACTCATAACCAAGCAGGCCGATGCCATCAATATTGAAAATTACTTCAATAAGGAATGCACCTGTCATAAAGAACAACAATGAATTACCAAAGTGAGAGGCGATTGGAATCAAACTATTGCGCAGCGCGTGCTTGCGTACTGCTTTCTTAAATGGCAAACCTTTTGCAATCGCAGTACGAATGTAATCGGATGACAAGTTTTCCATCAGGTTATTTTTCATTGTCATCGTTAGCGTTGCAAAGTCACCAATCAGGTAACAGATAAGAGGTAGTACCGCATGCCACATGATGTCTTTTGCGCGCTCAAAGAAGGTTTCATAGTCATCAAAGTCGTCTCCGACAAAGCCTCCCATCGGGAACCACTCTAGGTGATAACTGAACAAGGTGATAAGTAGGACACCAACCACGTATCCGGGTAGTGCGTACCCGACAAAGATGAGAATAGAAGAAGCGGAATCAAATACGGAGCCGTGTTTAAGCGCTTTATAATAGCCGAGCGGAATCGAAATAAAATAACTGATAAAAAAGGTCATTCCGCCATAAAACAAAGAAACAGGTAAGCGCTCTGCAATCATGTCAGACACAGGTTCGTAATAACGAGTAGATTCACCTAAATCAAGCGTCACCAAGCGACTCAACCATTCAACATAGGCTTCCATCACTGGTTTATCTAAGCCATAAAACGCATTCAGCTCAGCGATTTGATCATCGGAGAGAGCGGTATTACCGCCAGCAGATGTCATTGACGCGGCGCCATCACCTTGCGCTTGCATTTGAGAAAGCATGCGCTCAACCGGACCACCAGGTACGAATCGCGTGATAGCAAAGATAAGAATGGTAATCCCGAGAAACGTTGGGATTACCAACGCCAAACGGCGTAAAAAGTACGACAGCATATACAACTTGCTCCTTGTCTACTGTCCATTATTAGGCGGAATTGGAGAGGAGGAATCCGGCCCAAAATGGTGCATCTCTATCCCGTAGTAACTAAAGCTGTTGAAACACACTCCCTGAATTTCAAAAGCCAGTTTTTTCCACTACTGCAATAATTTCAGCGTCATATTTATCTTGAATCCACTGAAGCTTCAAGTGTTTGAACCCAAAACATGACAAACTTCCCTCGAGGTCGAAAAATAGAAATGTTTTTGTAAAAAATTATAAAAAACCACAAAACCAATTCATACAGAATATCAATCTGGGCACTTTAGAGCCAAAACCCTATATAAACATGCATATATAGAGAATAATTAGACGAAAACGCCCATTACTATTTGACCCTGAAATACGAGTGAGCCCTTTTATAATGGTGGGTATCATATTCTGATACCACTCCTTGCGATCGAGTTAACATAGAGAGCATTCCATAAAAAAACCAAATCAGAATAATTCTCTAGATAAGCACCCATTTTCAGTACCAATCGCCTAGTTAAAAACCAAAGGCCACATAAGTCATTAGTCTTTACAAGAAACACAAAATACGGTGTTTTATTAATATTTGATCTCGCCCACCCTTCCTAACACAGCCATTTATTCTGTGATTTACATCACTTTTGGAATTTTACATCTTTTTTACATTTCCTTATCTCTGTTTACCACTGGTTTGACTTCCTTTTTTCACCTCAGGTATACATGTGGCAAGCGTTAACGAAATCTTAACGTCACAATTGGTCTTTAAGTGACCATACATAGGAAATAATAATAATCGGAGCAACAAGGATGTATAAAAACACAACCGCTTTATCTGTTGCGATCAGCCTTGCACTGGGAACGGCGGCGGCAGTGGCCCCACTAGCAGCACAGGCAGAAGAGCAGCAAGTTGAAAAACTTCAAAAGATGAAAGTTACTGGTTCACGTTTAACACGTGCGTCTATGGAAGGAAGCACTCCAGTAGCAGTAATCGGCCGTGCAGAAATTGAACGTGCCGGTGATGTATCTATCGCTGATGTACTACGTAAATCTTCATTTAACTCTTTTGGTTCACACAGCGAACGTTCAGGCAGCTCGGCACAAAGCCAAGCAACCATCTCTCTACGAGGTCTAGGTTCTGAACGTACTCTAGTTCTAATTAACGGCAAACGTCTTCCTGGCTCAGCAGCGATGGGTGGCGGTGCTGCCAACATCAACGTAATCCCTTCTGCAATCGTAGAACGTGTTGAAGTAATGGCCGACGGTGGTTCCGCTGTATACGGTTCAGATGCTGTTGCAGGTGTAGTGAACATCATCTTGAAAGATGAGTTCGACGGCATCAACGTCACAGTTGGTTCAGGTATCCCTAGTCAAGAAGGCGGCGATGAACAGAATGTTGCTTTCGTGATGGGTACAAGTGGTGAGAAAGGCAACATCATGTTCTCGTTTGAGCATGATAGTAAAGACGAAATCTACCAACGCGATCGTGACTACCTAAGCTCAACCAATACTGGTGCGGACAACTACTTTGATATGTCTGGTGTGAGTATCTACGGCCGAAACGTTTACCATAATGGTGAGCTGAAAGCGCTGAAAGGTTACGACACAGACGCAACTTGTGATTCATCAAAAGGCTTTGTTGGTCTAACCAACTACCCTGGTCTGGGTGATATCTGTGGTTACGACTACACAGCTGATGCTGCGCAAACTGCTTCTCTAGAGCGTAATACTGTTTTTGTTAACGGTAATATTTTCCTGAATGACGACACAACGTTCAATGCACAAGTGCTTTTGAACCGCAACGAAAGCTTCGGTCGTTATGCTCCTGCAGCAGGTTGGTTTGAAGTTGACCCAACAACATCTGGTGGTTCTGACTTCTTCACAGAGAACGGTCTCGATCCAGCAGCAGGTCCTGCTCGTGTTTACTACCGTTTCAACAACGTAGGTACACGTGACAACAACGTAACTGACTTTCAAGCTGATTTGAAAGCAGGCCTAGACGGTACACTTTACACAGATAGCTTCGGTGATGTGGTTTGGGAAACGGGTTACCAGCTTAACTTCTCGAACAGTAACGAAATTGGTACAGGTTACGTGTTCCGCTCACCGGCTGAGCAGTTAGCGAACTCAGGCGAGTTTGTAGATGGCGAGTTCAGTGCCGATGCAACGAGCGACCTAGCAGCCGGAACAAGCCGCGAAACGCAAATGGAAATGCACAATTTCTACGGTGGTCTTCAGTTTGACCTAGCAGAAATCGGGGACGTTACTATCCCTGTGTATATTGGTGCAGAGTTCACAACTTACGATTACTTTGACAAATACGATCCACAAAGTGAAGCAGGTAACATCATCGGTAGTTCTGGTAACTCAGCAGGTGGTGACCGTGAAACTTACGCGCTTTACGCAGAGTCTCTGATCGCGTTTACCGATGAGCTAGAGATGAACATTGCGGCACGTTACGACCATTACAGTGACTTTGGTAGTGAGATTTCACCAAAAGCATCATTCCGTTACCAACCTCTTGATAACCTAATGTTCCGTACAGGTGCGGGTATGGGCTTCCGTGCACCAACATTAGCAAACCTTTACGGTGCGGATAGCTTCTCTGCAGACAGCGCAAAAGATTACGTTTACTGTCAAGCAAATGGCATTTCTGACGCGGACTGTCCAGAAACTCAATATGATGTAACTCGTACATCAAACGAAGATCTAGATGCTGAGACATCAGTTTCATTTAACTTCGGTGTAAGTTACTCACCAATCGAAGATCTAGATCTAACACTTGATTACTACAACATCAGTATCGATGACGTAATCACACTTAATTCGCTACAAAGCATGGTTGACCAGGAGCGTAGCAGCGGTGTTTCTAACCCGAACATCGACCGTGATGCAACAGGTCGTATTACACACGCAACAGCGGGTCTAGAAAACCTAGGTACTCTAGATACGTCTGGTCTTGACCTAAAAGTTGGCTACCGTTATGACTTCGACTCAGCAGTTCTACGTTACGACTTCATGGGTAGTTATGTTCTTGACTACAGCGCACCTGAATACGTGAATGGTCCAGTAAATAACCAAGTTGGCCGTAATGGTCTACCTGAGTACCGTTTCAACACAGGTGTTGGCCTTAACTTCCTAGAAGAGCACGATGTTTACCTATCAGCAGACTACATCGCGTCACAAGCACAAGACGTTGATGAGAACTACAACAAGACAGGCAACATCCCATCGCAAACCATCTGGAACGTAGCATACAACTACCTAGCTCCATGGGATGCGAAGTTCACAGCAGGTGTACGTAACCTTACAGATGAAGACCCAGCGTTTGAATCTGATGGTGTGACTTACGATGCTGACCTATACAGCATTCAAGGCCGCGTTTACTTCGTGAAATACTCTCAAAACTTTTAATTAAAACCTTTGGCGCAGGAGCTTTTCCTGCGCCCCACTCGACTGACTTTTATACACTGACAAGGATGCAACTATGACGTTAAAGGAATTTGGCGTAAGTGCAGTTACTGCCGCGATTTTATCGGTAAGCGGAGCAGCCGTCGCTGCAGACTCTGGTACCGTCGTCGCTAACCAAGCAAAAACGACGAAGTCTTCTCAGGCTTCACAACAAAAAATCGACACCTATGCTGAAAGCACTGAAGGCATGTTGGCTGAATACAAAGGCCTTCTGCGTCAGATCGACAGCATGAAAATCTACAACGAGCAAATCAATCGTATGGTTCAATCGCAGCAAGGCGAATTGGATTCATTAAACAGCCAGATTGCTCAAATCGATCAAACCGCGACTGAGGTTGTGCCTCTTACATTGAAAATGATCGACGCTCTTGATGAGTTCGTTGTGCTTGATCTTCCTTTCCAAAAGGAAGAACGCGCAAAGCGCGTTAACGAATTGCGTGACCTGATGGATCGTGCAGACGTAACAACTTCTGAGAAATTCCGTAAAGTGATGGAAGCGTATCAAATTGAAGAAGGCTTCTCTCGCTCAATCGAATCTTACAAAGCTAGCCTAGAGCGTAACGGTGAGACCGTGACTTACGACTTCCTACGTATTGGTCGTACTGCGCTTCTATTCCAATCTCCGGATGGCGGTGAAACAGGTATGTGGAATCAACAAACCCGTCAATGGGAATCACTACCAGAAAACTACCGTATCGCTGTACAGCAAGGCCTTCGTATCGCTAAGAAACAAGCGCCACCAGCGCTGATCAAACTGCCTGTATTTGCTGGGGAGGAATAAGAAATGAAAGGATTCAAAACTCTAGCCGCTGGTTTGCTAGCGAGCTTATTCATGATTTCCGGTGCGCAAGCTGAAGCACCTAAGAACTTATCTGAGCTACTGAAAAACGTAAAATCAGAAAGTATCGTTGAATCAAAAGAGAACAAGGCTCGTGAAGCTGAGTTCAAAAACAACCGTGACCAACAAGCTGCACTTCTTGAAAAAGCACGTGCAGAACTTGCAGCACAACAAGCTCTTGGTGACGAATTAAAAGCAACATTTGATGAAAACGACAAACAGCTAACTGACCTAACAGAAACATTGCGTGTTCGTTCAGGTACGTTAGGTGAAATGTTTGGTGTGGTTCGTCAGTATGCAGGTGAATTTAAAGGCCTATTTGCCGCTTCACAAAATGCTGTTCTTTTCCCAGAGCGTGACGCGCTTCTTACGAAACTAGCAGAAAGTAAAGAACTTCCATCAACGCAAGAACTTGAAGCATTTTGGCACACGATCCTACAACAGGTAGTGGCATCAGGCGAGACAACAACAGCACAAGCAACGGTTGTATACGGCGAAGGTAAAGAAGCGGTACGTGACGTCACTCTTGTCGGTGAGTTTAACGCAATCGCAGATGGTAAGTACGTTACTTATGTACCTCAAACCGCTAAGTTTGAAGAACTATCACGCCAACCACGCAAAAACATTACTGGCCTAGTTGGTGGTTTTGAAGCAGCAGAAGGCACATACGAACCTTTGTTTATCGACCCATCTCGTGGTGTGATTCTGTCTCTACTCGTACAAAGCCCTACTGTTCAGGAGCGTATTGACCAAGGTGGTATCGTGGGTTACGTCATCCTAGGCATGGGTGCTATCGGTGCACTTATCGCGCTTATCTGTTACCTACGCCTATTGGTTATTGGTGGCAAAATGCGTAAGCAAGCGAAATCAGACACTGTTATTCCAGGTAACCCTCTGGGTGAAGTAATCCAAGCTTACCAAGACCACAAAGGTGACAACCTTGAGGATCTTGAAGCGAAACTGGATGAAATAATCCTACGTAACGCACCGAGCATTGAACGCTTTATCAGTTCAATCAAGCTGTTTGCTTCGGTAGCTCCTCTTCTGGGTCTACTAGGTACTGTTATGGGTATGATCGGTACATTCCAAGCAATCACACTATTTGGTACAGGTGATCCGAAGCTAATGGCTGGCGGTATCTCAGAAGCACTTGTTACTACGATGCTTGGTCTAGTTGTCGCAATTCCTCTACTGTTCCTGTACACCATCGTACACAGTAAAGGTCGCCGTTTGGTTCAAACTCTTGAAGAACAGAGTGCAGGCTTCATCGCTCGCTATCAGGAAAAACTGCATAAAGCCGAAAGCTAAGGAGGCATTATGTGGTGGTTAGTTGGAGAACTTGAATCAATTAGGCGCTTCTTGGGAATGGGTGGCGATGTACTTGTCGCCATCTTTATCCTCAGCTTTATGTTATGGGCAGTCTTGTTAGAACGTTGGTTTTACTTCGCTGCTGTCGCTCCCAAAGCAATGAAAAAAGCGGTGAGCTTTTGGGAAGAGCGTTCAGAACATAAAAGCTGGAACGCAAAGATGATCCGACAAGAAATGGTTTCTCGTCAGGATATTGAGAATAGAAAGGGACTGCCAATCGTTAAAGTACTGATTGCACTTTGTCCCCTACTTGGTCTGCTCGGCACTGTTGTCGGTATGATTCAAGTATTCGACATCTTAGCGGTAACAGGAACAGGAAGCCCCCGAGCAATGGCCTCGGGGATCTCAAAGGCAACAATCCCAACATTAGCGGGAATGGTGGCTTCTCTATCAGGACTTTTCTTTAGTACTCGTCTTGATCATTTAGCCAAAGTCACCACGCAGAAGCTTGAAGACAAGCTGAAGCACATTGCCTGAGTAAACGGAATTAGAGGTATAGGTCATGAAGAGACGCTATAGCAATGACAGCAGCGACGAGGCTGCTATCGATATGACTCCGATGCTAGACATCGTATTCATCATGTTGATCTTCTTTATCGTAACAACATCGTTTGTTAAGGAAGCAGGTCTAGAAGTAAATCGTCCTACGGCAAGTTCAGCGCAAACCGTGAAGAAAGGTAACATCATGGTTGCTATCGGTGCAGCAGGCGATGTGTGGGTAGACAAGCGTCGTATTGAAGTCGATGCGGTTCGTGCCAACATCGAGCGTCTACGTGCTGAAAGCCCAGACGGTGCGGTTGTAATCCAAGCGGATACAGAAGCAAATGCTGGCGTAGTCGTGAAGGTGATGGACCAGATTAAGATGGCAGGTGTTGAAAGCATCTCCATTGCCGCAACCAATAAGGATTAAGCCTATGCGGTATCTGGCCTCAATTGCACTGGCGCTCATTGTCTCCCTTGGATTGTTCTGGGGGATGGACAAGCTAGTAAACAAAGAGCGCCACGAGCTAGTGTCGAATGATGATCTCCGTATGGTGGAATTCATTCGCATTAAACCGGACGAAAAAATACAGGAGAAAAAGCGCGAACTCCCGAAACCACCACCACCGAAGCGCCCACCGCCGCCACCTGAAATGAAGGTAACAGCAACGGTCAAACCGGTGATGGATCAAATCCCAATGGATATGCCGAAACTCGACCTACCAGTGAACGTTACAGGTGGTTCAGTACTCGGTCACTACTCGCAAGGTGGTGGCGCTCAACTGGCTGGAAGCGGAGGCCCAGTTCCTCTTGCGACATTCCAACCTCAAATGCCACGTAAAGCGGCACGAGCTGGGATTGAGAAAGGTATCGTTTTAGTAGAGTTTACTGTTAACGAGCGTGGCAGTGTTCAAGATGTCAAAGTCTTAAAAGAAACACCACGTAAGTTAGGCTTGGGTAAAGCAGCAAGAAAAACCGTATCAAAGTGGACCTTTAAACCAAAAATGGTTGATGGAAAGCCGGTAACTTCGCGCTTATCGCAAGAAATCGAGTTCTCTACTAACTAAGGAGTCGCAACATGAAAACATATACAAAATTGTTAGCTTCTCTATTGGTTATTGCAGGTGCGTACAGCGCACCTGCCCTAGCAAAAACACCAGAGTTGTCTGACAGAACATTCCGAACTGTGAACAAAGTTCAGGAACTGATTGCAACTGAAAAATACTCGGATGCTATCTCTAAACTGAACTCTGCCTTGGGAAGTACCAAGAAAAAGAAATACGACCGCGCCGTGTTACTACAACAGATGGGCTTTCTATATTCTTTAAAGGACGATTACCCAAAAGCAGCGAAGTACTTTGCTGAAGCACTCAAGTTAGATGCTTTACCAGTACCCGTAGCTCAACAGGTTCGTTATAGCCTCGCACAGCTTTATCTAGCAGAAGGCAAATTTAAGCAATCAGTTAATACGATGAACGAGTGGTTCAAGATTGCTGAAACAACAGAGGAAAAACCTCAAGCACATGCTTACATCACATTGGCAAGTGCTTACATTCAACTAGAAGATTACCGCAACGCAATTCCGCCAACCAAAAAGGCAATTGCAATGACGAAGAATCCTAGTGAATCTTGGTATCAGCTGTTGATGTCTGCTCACTATGAATTAAAGCAATTCAAAAGTGTTGCTGGCGTGCTAAAAATCTTGACTACCAAGTACCCGAAAAATAAGCGTTACTGGACACAATTGTCTGGTATTTACATGGAACTCAAACAAGAGCGTAATGCCCTTTCAACCTTAGAAATGGCTCATAAAATGGGTCTTTTAGAGGGAGAGAAAGAGTATCTACGCTTAGTGAACTTCCAAGCTTATCAAGGTGTACCTTTCCGCGCGGCTAAAACAATGCAAACGTCGATGGAAGAAGGTCATGTTGCGCGTACTGCTGAAAACTTAGAAAAACTAGCGTCTTTCTGGCAACAAGCGCAGGAACTAGATAAGTCGATCGAGACTTATGTAGCGGCCTACAAGTTAGCGCCAAAAGCAAAAACGCAGATCAAGATTGCTCGTTTGATGATTCTCGACAAGCAGTACTCAGCAGCAACTAAGTTTGCTAAGAATGCCGCACCAGACGCTAAACGTGATGATAAAGGTGAGCTGAACTACATTCGAGGTATGGCGTACTTCGAATTAAATCAGCCAAGCAATGCATTAAAAGCAATGAAGAGTGCAGCACAATCGCCTGATATGAAGCCTGTCGCTAGCCCTTGGATCAACTTCTTAGAGTCTCAAGGCTAACAGGCCACCAACACCTGTAAAGTAGTAACCAAAGTGGTTATGGTTGCTCCGAAAATTAAGTGTGAGTCAGTCGCACGCCTGGGGAAGTGAAAGCTTCCCCTTTTTTCGTTTCTGTATACAAAGATATGAATTTATACTGAGCCTCAAAGATCCAAAAGATCGGCTAGCTACCGCAAAGAGATCATGATACTCTTCGCCTCCATTTTTCTGGCGGGTTTATCACCAATCTCAAGCGGTTTGGTGAGAAAATCATCAACGTCAGTGCTATCGTTATACCAATTTCGCCAATAAGCGTTATTAGCATGACACAAGGTCGATACTCTTTCGGCATTCACTCAATCCAACCAAAAGTGGAACAGTACAATGGGCAAAGGTACTCTCTATATCGTATCGGCACCTAGCGGCGCAGGTAAATCTAGCTTGATCTCAGCAATGTTGGAACGCAACCCAACATACGCAATGAAAGTGTCTGTGTCTCATACTACTCGTAGCATGCGCCCTGGCGAAGAAAATGGTACGCACTACCACTTCGTAGCAAAAGAAGAGTTTGAAACTCTAATTGCTAAAGGCGACTTCCTAGAATATGCAGAAGTGTTCGGTAACTACTACGGCACATCACGCGTATGGATTGAAGAAACGCTAAATAAAGGCATCGACGTATTCCTAGACATCGATTGGCAAGGCGCACGCCAAATCCGTGAGCAAATGCCAGAAGCGAAAAGCATCTTTATCCTGCCACCATCAAATGGTGAGCTAGAGCGCCGTCTAAACACTCGTGGTCAAGACAGTGAAGAAGTAATCGCAAAACGCATGGCAGAAGCAAAGTCTGAAATCTCACACTACAACGAGTACGATTACGTAATCGTAAACGATGATTTCGACACTGCATTAATGGACTTTAAAGCCATTCTACGTGCGGAAAGATTGAAGGAAGAAAAGCAAGCTGCTAAATATAAAGGTATGCTTGATGCGCTTCTAGCAGAGTAATTCTGTTCGGAAACACAAATTTTCGCTTCTTTATTACGATAAGGAAGCTTATATTGTTTATATAGAAAGTCATTGTTGTTGCACGTCTTATCGCTAGTAAATATTACGCTGAGACTGTATACTTTCTCGTCATTCAAAATTTAGTTAACTATTTGGAGTCCTCATGGCACGCGTAACTGTTCAAGACGCTGTTGAAAAAGTTGGCAACCGTTTCGACCTAGTACTGATTGCGGCTCGCCGCGCTCGTCAAATGCAAACTGGCGGTAAAGATGCACTAGTGCCAGAAGAGAACGATAAGCCAACGGTTATCGCTCTACGCGAAATCGAAGAAGGTTTAATTACTAAAGAAGTTCTAGACGCTCGTGAACGTCAAGAACAGCAAGAGCAAGAAGCGGCAGAGCTAGCGGCAGTAAGCAGCATCGCTCACAACCGTTAATTCTGACTTTAGAATTCAACAACCTCCCGGGCCTATAATTTGTATCTATTCGATAGCCTCAAAGACGTTGCCCAAGAATACCTAACAGAGCCTCAAATTGAGGCTCTGCGTCAATCTTATGTGGTAGCAAGAGATGCCCATGAAGGGCAAACCCGCTCAAGCGGTGAACCATACATCATCCACCCAGTCGCTGTGGCTCGAATCTTGGCCGAAATGCGCCTCGATATCGAAACCCTCCAAGCTGCTTTGCTGCATGACGTCATCGAAGACTGTGACGTTACAAAAGAAGATCTCGAAGAGAAATTCGGCAATACCGTCGCTGAGCTGGTTGATGGTGTATCTAAACTGGACAAACTCAAATTCCGCGATAGGAAAGAGGCTCAAGCCGAGAACTTCCGTAAGATGGTTCTGGCGATGGTGCAAGACATCCGCGTTATCCTGATCAAACTGGCCGACCGTACGCACAATATGCGCACGCTAGGTGCCCTGCGCCCTGACAAAAAACGCCGTATTGCTCGTGAAACACTGGAAATCTACGCGCCGCTGGCTCACCGACTTGGTATTCACAATATCAAAACGGAACTCGAGGAGCTTGGCTTCGAAGCGCTTTACCCTAACCGCTACCGCGTTCTAAAAGAAGTGGTGCGAGCGGCACGTGGTAATCGAAAAGAGATGATCCAACGTATTCACAGCGAAATTGAAGGCCGACTCGAAGATGTAGGCTTAAATGCGCGCGTGTTAGGTCGTGAAAAGAACCTGTTCTCCATCTACAACAAGATGAAAACCAAAGAACAGCGTTTCCACACCATCATGGATATCTACGCTTTCCGAGTGGTTGTTGATACTGCCGATACTTGTTATCGCGTCCTAGGCCAAGTACACAGCTTGTATAAGCCGCGCCCTAGTCGCATGAAAGATTACATCGCAGTACCAAAAGCGAACGGCTACCAATCGCTACACACTTCTATGGTCGGCCCACACGGTGTACCAGTAGAAGTTCAGATCCGTACCGAAGATATGGATCAAATGGCGGATAAAGGTGTTGCAGCACACTGGTCATACAAAGACAAGGGCGACAAGTCTGGCACAACAGCGCAAGTGAAAGCTCAGCGTTGGATGCAAAGCCTACTTGAGCTACAGCAAAGTGCAGGTAACTCATTCGAATTCATTGAAAACGTAAAATCGGATCTGTTCCCAGACGAAATTTACGTCTTCACGCCAAAAGGCCGTATCGTTGAATTGCCGTTAGGTGCTACAGCGGTCGACTTTGCTTATGCAGTGCATACTGATGTTGGCAACTCTTGCGTTGGTACTCGTGTTGATCGCAACCCTTACCCATTGAGTAAGGCACTGAAGAACGGTCAGACAGTAGAAATCATCAGTGCACCAGGCGCTCGTCCAAACGCGGCTTGGTTAAACTATGTCGTGACATCGCGTGCCCGCACTAAGATTCGTCAAGTATTGAAAACCATGCGTCGCGAAGAGTCGATTACCTTGGGTCGTCGCCT
The DNA here is from genome assembly GCF_002887615.1 of Vibrio jasicida 090810c. NCBI lineage: Bacteria > Pseudomonadati > Pseudomonadota > Gammaproteobacteria > Vibrionales > Vibrionaceae > Vibrio > Vibrio jasicida. Next base: position 2,063,967 of record NZ_CP025792.1, read on the forward strand.
TCTGAATCACGCCTTAGGTCGCCACTCGATTGATTCAATCTACCCAGAAAACATCCAAGAAGTGCTCACGGATCTACGTTTAGAAAGCGTTGATGATCTGCTTGCAGCAATTGGTTTGGGTGAATTGATGAGTATCGTCATCGCTCGTCGCCTACTAGGTGACACCGATGAGTTGACCACAACAAGTTCGATTCCAAACGAATCTAAAAAGAAACTGCCAATCCGTGGGGCTGAAGGCCTGCTACTGACTTTCGCAAATTGTTGTCACCCTATCCCAGATGACCACATTATCGCTCACGTATCGCCAGGTCGTGGTCTTGTGGTACACCGTGAAACGTGTCCAAACGTACGCGGTTATCAAAAAGAACCAGACAAATACATGGCTGTTGCTTGGTCTGAAGAGTACGACAAAGAATTCATCGCTGAACTAAAAGTCGATATGCTTAACAACCAAGGTGCGTTAGCGGAATTGACCAATGTGATTTCGAAAACCGGTTCGAACATTCACGGTCTCTCGACCGAAGAGCGCGACGGTCGCTTGTACACCGTTACCGTACTGCTAACCACCAAAGATCGTGTTCACCTTGCTGGCATCATGCGTAAAATTAAGACCATGCCACAGGCGACTCGAGTCAGACGAAGAAAGAACTAAACTTCATCGCCATCCAATCACTGGGTGGCGATTTTTTATATCCCTATTAATTATGAATTTAGAACGTTACAACCGCATTCATCAGGTGCTAAAAGCACGCCAAACCGACCTCACTCTGTGCCTTGAAGAAGTTCATAAGCCAAACAACGTATCCGCTGTGATCCGTACTGCTGACGCAACAGGCTTACACAAAGTTCATGCGATTTGGCCAGACAAAATGCGTACCCTCACTCACACCTCAGCAGGCGCACGTAACTGGGTAGAAGTAGATACTCACAATTCGATTGAAACCGCGATTACCGAGCTCAAAACGCAAGGCATGCAGGTTTTGGTCACTAACCTTTCGGACACCGCGGTCGATTTTCGTGAAATCGACTACACCAAGCCAACGGCAATTATTCTGGGTAGCGAAAAAATCGGCGCTTCAGAGCAAGCGAAGAAACTCGCAGACCAAGACATCATTATTCCAATGATCGGTATGGTGCAGTCTCTGAATGTCTCAGTCGCCAGTGCTGTGATTCTTTATGAAGCGCAGCGTCAGCGTGAAGCCGCTGGCATGTACGAACGTGAAGAGAGCGCTCTACCAAAAGAAACCATCAACCGCATTTTGTTCGAACGTGGGCATCCGGTCTTAGCAAAGGTAGCGAAGCGCAAAGGGCTAGAATACCCACAACTTGATGACGAAGGCCAAATTGTGGCTGACGAATCATGGTGGAAAGAGATGCAGAAGAAATAAATAGACTCGAGAGGCGAGAACGCTTCGCTTCGGGATAACCTCATATCGTCAATCGATATGGCTCTTTCTTGCCTCACTGGTTAGTTTGTTTCCGCGTTCTCGAATCTCGGAGCGTAAGCGTTCCCATATCCCTTTCTCTAACTTAATCCTGTACAAAAACACAGCTTAGTGGTTAACATACTGCTATGTTAACTATTTTCTTGAGCCCACTATGTCTGCCCAAATGTTATCTGCTGTTCCTTTAACTTCTCTGTCTGGAGTTGGCGCTAAAGTCGCAGAAAAACTCGCCAAAGTTGGCTTGCATAGCGTTCAAGATCTACTGTTTCATCTTCCTCTTCGTTACGAAGATCGCACTCGCATTTACCCAATCGCCAAACTGCATGCCGGACTTTGGGCGGCGGTACAGGGCAAAGTCATGGCTGTCGATACTACTTTCGGCAAACGCAAAATGCTGACGGTAAAAATCAGCGACGGCAATGGCACCATTACCCTACGCTTTTTTAACTTTACTGCCGCGATGAAGAACAATTTCTCGAACGGTAAGTTAGTACACGCTTACGGTGAAATTAAGCGTGGCGGTATGGGCTTAGAAATTGTTCACCCTGACTACAAGTTTTATGCAAGTGAACAAAAGCCGGATGTGGAACAGAGCTTAACCCCCGTTTATCCAACCACCGATGGGTTACGCCAAATCACTTTGCGTAACCTGACGGAACAAGCCTTATCACTCCTCGATAAAGCCGCTGTACAAGAGTTGCTGCCTTCTGGTTTGTACAACCACCAGATCACCATGTCGCAAGCGCTGCATACGATTCATCGACCGCCTCCAACCATTAATTTGGATGAGTTTGATGAAGGTAAACACCCTGCTCAAATTCGGTTGATCATGGAAGAGTTACTGGCGCAGAACCTCTCTATGTTGGCAGTGCGCAGCAAAGGACAACAAGACGTTGCATTACCTTTGGCGTCGTGTGACTCACTGAAAAAGCAGCTACTAGCTCAATTGCCCTTCTCGCCGACCAATGCTCAAGCACGAGTCGTTAATGAAATTGAAGCTGACTTAGAAAAAACGCACCCAATGATGCGTCTTGTTCAAGGTGACGTAGGCTCGGGAAAAACTTTAGTTGCGGCACTCGCAGCAGTCAGAGCCATTGAACACGGCTATCAAGTCGCTTTAATGGCACCTACCGAACTGCTCGCCGAACAGCACGCGATTAACTTCGCTAATTGGTTCGAGAAAATGGGCATTCAGGTCGGTTGGCTTGCGGGTAAATTGAAAGGTAAAGCCAAAGAAGCCGAATTGGCGCGCATTGCCAGCGGTGAAGCGAAAATGGTAGTGGGCACTCATGCTCTTTTCCAAGAGCATGTTGAGTTTCATCATCTTTCTTTGGTTATTATTGATGAACAGCACCGCTTTGGTGTCCACCAGCGCTTAGAACTGCGAGAGAAAGGCGCGAAACAAGGCGCTTATCCACATCAGCTCATCATGACAGCAACGCCGATTCCGCGAACATTAGCCATGACTGCTTATGCCGACTTAGAAACGTCGGTGATTGATGAGCTACCGCCAGGTCGAACACCAATCCAGACCGTCGCGATTCCAGACACCAAACGCGATGATATCGTCGAACGAGTGCGCAATGCTTGCTTAAACGAAGGTAAACAAGCGTATTGGGTATGTACCTTAATTGATGAATCTGAAGTCTTGGAAGCTCAAGCTGCCGCTGATACCGCTGAAGAGCTGCAACGTAAACTGCCTGACGTAAAAATTGGTCTCGTGCACGGACGAATGAAGCCCGCTGAGAAGCAAGCGGTGATGCAGGATTTCAAAGACAATAAGCTGCATTTACTGGTTGCAACGACAGTGATTGAAGTTGGCGTGGACGTGCCCAATTCCAGCCTGATGATCATCGAGAACCCAGAGCGTTTAGGTTTAGCTCAGTTGCACCAGTTGAGAGGTCGTGTTGGTCGAGGTTCAGTGGCGAGCCATTGTGTGTTGCTGTATCACTCGCCACTATCAAAAACCGCCCAAAAACGTTTAGGCGTATTACGTGAAAGCAATGACGGCTTTGTGATTGCACAGAAAGACTTAGAGATTCGTGGACCGGGTGAGCTTCTTGGCACCAAACAAACTGGCTTGGCCGATTTTAAAATTGCTGACTTAGTACGAGATCAGCGCTTGATTCCAGAAGTTCAACGCATTGCGCGTTACATTCATGACAACTACCCGACGAATGCGACCGCAATTATTGACCGTTGGTTAGGCGAGCGTGATATTTATTCTAAGGCGTAAGCTGTTCTTTTCTCACCTACCCTCACTCCATTAATAAACCTCCTTACAGACACTGTTCTGTAAGGTTGGTTTCGCATACATTCATTCCACCAATGAATCTCTCATTTAATAAAAACCAAGTCGACTTTATTCAATAATTACGACAAGTTAGAGCAAGTAAACTCTACATAAAGTTAATACTCCAAGCGGATATAAAAACGTCATAAATACACAATGTCATCAAGGATAGATGCATGAAAAAACGTACCTTGCTTGCGGTCACAGCAGCATTAGTTGGCTCTGTACACTCCGCCCCCATAGCAGCGCAAGATAAACAGAGCGCGATTCTTCAGTCGGCTGAGCTTTTTGCCAAAAGTTCGGCTTACTTTAATCCAAAAATATCACCTGACGGCAAGCACTTAGCCTTTGAATCCAGTATCGATGGTAAAGATGCTTTGGTTATACTCGACAGTAAAACCATGCAGCCGAGCAGTGTGCTGCGCTTCTCAGGTAACGAGCAAGTGGGTGATTATTATTGGGTCAATAATGAACGAGTTGTCGCATCCAAAGAATATTTAAAGAGTTGGTCTACCGCTCCTCGCTACTATGGCGAACTCGTCTCGGCCAATGTGGATGGAAACAAATACGCTTATATATTTGGTTATAACCCTCCTCAAACTAGCCGCCTAGTGCGAGCATCCTCTATCGTAAGAGCTTACGGTGATGTCCTAGATATTCTGCCTGAAGACGACCGCCATATCTTAGTTTCTGCTCTTCCTCTCGGTGAATACAGTTTCAACTTAGAAGCGCCAAGAGAGGTGTACCGCGTCAACGTATACACCGGTAGACGCTCAAAGATAACGACAGCACCCATCCCGTTTAGTCGGTTTCTCACCGACCATGATGGTGAAGTTCGCTTTGTTTCAGGCTTGAATAGCAATAACAAAGTCGAGCTTTATTATCGCGTCAACGATCAATGGAAAAGCTCCGATAAATTGGCGGCTTTAAAAAACTTCGAAGAGTTCTATCCTATCTCTTTTGCAGAGAATCAAGATTCCGTTTATGCCGCGATAAGTCAGTCAGGAGAGCCAAGAGCAATCCATCACCTCAACTTAAAAACCGGTAAAAGTACAAAAGTTGCCTCGGATGATACCGTCGATCCGAAGGAATATTGGTTAGATCCAGACTCAAAGCAACTTTACGCCGTCGAGTTTGAAAGTGATTACCCTACTTATGCCTTTGTTGATCCAAAAAACAAACGCAGCGAGTACCTAAAGCAGATCCTAACTTCTCTACCTGGTCATCAAGTTCGCCTAGTCAGTGAGACAGAAGCTGGCGACGCTTACGTCATCATGGCCTTTAACGATAGAAACCCTGGGGATTACTACTTATTTACCACCGAGCCAAAAGAAATCCGTTACCTATTCTCGGCACGAGAGTGGTTAGATCCAGAGAAAATGGCCGAAGTGAAGCCTTTTGAGTTCACCAGTCGAGACGGGAAAACCATCTCAGGTTATCTGACGTTGCCTCCAAATACTGAAGCAAAAAATCTCCCTCTTATCGTCAATCCGCATGGCGGTCCTCATGGTCCACGAGATTGGTGGCGTTTTACCGAGGAGAATCAGTTTCTCGCTAACAACGGTTATGCTGTGATGCAAGTAAACTTCCGTGGCAGTGGTGGTTTCGGTAAGCAGTTTGAAGAGGCTGGCTATCGTAAATGGGGAACGAACATTCAATATGACATCATCGACGCCACCAAACACATTGTCGCAGAAGGCATTGCAGATAAAGAACGTATCTGTATTTCTGGCGGAAGCTTTGGTGGATACAGTGCATTGCAATCCGCCACCCTTGCACCTGAGTTGTTTCAGTGCGCCGTGGGCAGTGCCGGTGTTTATGACCTTGAGTTGATGTTCACCGAAGGTGATGTGCCCGATAGCCGCATGGGATTAAGCTTTTTGAAAGAAGTACTGGGAACCGACCCTAAAGTCTGGAAAGCCATGTCTCCAACTCATAATGCAGACAAGTTAAAAGCTTCTATTCTTCTCGTGCACGGGGGAAAAGATCAACGTGCGCCTATTGAACATTATGAGGCAATGGCTAAAGCACTCGACAAGCTCAACTACCCATATGAATCTTTTGTGTTAGACGATGAAGGACATGGCTTTTACAAAGATGAACACCGAGCTAAATATTACGCTCATGTGTTGGGCTTCTTTGATAAGCACTTAAAAACTAACCTCCCAAGGTAAACCTTAAAGGCGATAACCATTCCGTTATCGCCTTTTCTTTTCAGCCCAAAGCAAACGTTTGCTTTTTGAATAAATCCCTCTATAATCGCGCTCAAAATTTATGGTGTGCACCTTGTCACATCAAACCAACCTGAGTTGACACTGATTAACAGCAATCACAGGTCATAACGTCAACTCCACCCAGCACTCCCATTCAGCGAGCTCTGGGGCAAGAATTATTGCGACTAGCGAGACAAACATGACAACTTCAAACCGAACTTCGGAACTGGTCTATCAGTTAAACGATCGTCCACCACTACCTCAGACCATTTTTGCTGCAATTCAGCACTTATTGGCGATGTTCGTAGCCGTTATTACTCCTTCTCTGATCATTTGTCAGTCTTTGGGTGTGCCTGCAGACCAAACCAATACCATCATCAGCATGTCACTGTTTGCGTCAGGCGTGTCTTCCTTTATTCAAATTCGTACCTTTGGTCCTATCGGCTCTGGTTTGCTTTCAGTGCAAGGCACCAGCTTTAATTTCTTAGGTCCAATCATCGGTGCGGGTCTTTCTCTTAAAGCTGGCGGCGCTGATCTTAGCACCATGATGGCAGCGATTTTCGGTACTATCTTGGTGGCGTCTTTTGCTGAAATCCTGCTATCTCGCGTCCTAGAACACGCACGCCGCATCATTACGCCATTGGTATCTGGCATTGTCGTGACGCTTATCGGCCTGACGCTTATCCAAGTGGGCTTAGTATCAATGGGCGGTGGCTACGCGGCAATGAGCGACGGCTCTTTCGGTAGCCTAGACAAGTTAGCACTCGCCGGTACGGTACTTGGCCTAATCATAATTCTTAACCGTTCAAAGAACCCATACCTACGCGTTGCATCAATTGTAATTGCAATGCTGGTTGGCTATGTCATGGCGTACTTCATGGGCATGGTCGACACATCAACACTGGACCAAACGGACCTCATCGCACTGCCGATCCCAATGCAATACGGCTTAAGCTTCGACTGGTCGCTGTTTATTCCACTAGTTCTGATTTTCTTCATCACGGCACTAGAAGCAATCGGTGACATCACCGCAACGTCTGAAGTTTCCGGTGAGCCAGTGAAAGGTCCGGTTTACATGAAGCGCATCAAAGGTGGCGTATTAGCTGACGGTCTGAACTCAGCGATTGCAGCAGTATTCAACAGCTTCCCGAACTCTACCTTCAGCCAAAACAACGGCATCATCATGCTCACAGGTGTAGCAAGCCGCTACGTAGGTTACTTCATCTCAGGCATGTTGGTGATTCTGGGTCTGTTCCCGGGTGTGGCAAGCTTTGTTCAGCTGATTCCTGAGCCAGTACTGGGCGGCGCAACCATCGTGATGTTCGGCACCATTGCCGCAGCGGGCGTGCGCATTATCTCTCGTGTCGATCTCGATCGCCGCGCAATCCTAATTATGGCACTGTCATTCTCAATGGGTTTGGGCATTGCGCAAAAACCAGAAATTCTGCAATTCATGCCGGAGTTCATTAAGAGTATTTTCTCAACAGGCGTGGCGGCAGGCGGCATCACCGCTATCGTATTGAACCTACTGCTTCCAGAGAAACTGGAAGAGGAAGATGAGCTGGTTGCTCAAGAGGTAAAAGAATCCTAATACCAGTTCCGTTAATAAGATGTTCAAAAAATTGCGCCGGTAAAATCACTTAGAACAAGGCAAAGATTGCAGCTAGCTAGTTACTCTACCTACAAAATCTTTAACACCGTTGTAAGTGATTTTAACCAGCAAGAATGAGCAGATAATTGGTGGAATTGGTATAATCTTGCACTAGGATGATCGGAAAGCCCAACCAAACTTTGGTTGGGCTTTTTTATTGGAATCAGTTGAACGAAGAAAGCTTACTTGGTTGGGAAACTGATTTGCGCGCTTAACCCGCCTTCACTGCGGTTACGCACCACAACCGAACCAGAGTGTTGGCTGACGATACGTTTAACAATGGCTAGGCCCAATCCGGTCCCTTCACTGCCTCGTGCCGTGTCACCACGAGTAAAAGGTTCAAACAAGCGTGCGATTTGCGATTGCTCGATGCCCGGACCATTGTCTTCAACGCAAACCCACACCAACTGTTTGTCGGCGGTGACGCCCGTACTGATTTTCACCCAGCCATTACCATAACGCAGAGCATTAACCACAAGGTTACTCACCGCACGTTTAATTGCGATTGGGCTACCCTTAGCGGTTGGCATCGTAGGGTTGAGGTCAGTTTCGATTTCAACTTCATAGCCCCCTTCCGACGTTGCTACATCACTGGTGATGGTGTTGATATCCACCTGCTCAAACGACTCTTTGTTTACCGGCTTGAGGTAGTCCATAAACTGGCTGATGATCTCGTTACACTCTTCGGTATCACTGATGATGCCTTCGGCTAAGTAACTGTCTTCAGGTGACATCATTTCTGTCGCAAGGCGAATACGCGTCAGTGGCGTGCGTAAGTCGTGGCTGATGCCTGCCATCAGTAGCGCACGATCTTCTTCCAGTTCTTGAATGCCTTTCGACATCTGGTTGAATGCGCGAGTTACAGAGCGGATTTCTGAAGCACCTTTCTCTGGCAATGGTGGCGGAATTTCACCTCGACCTACTCCTTTCGCGGCTTTTTCTAGCGCAATCAAAGGTCGGTTCTGCAAACGGATAAATAGCCAACCACCAGCAATGATCAGAAGTGCCATGATTAAGCTATTGCGAAACAGCGGAGCAAAATCTTCTTCTTGCAGTTCAGAAAGTGGAATACGAATGATGGAGTTCGGCAACTGATCGATGCGCATCCACAGAATGTAGCTCTCACTGCCAAGTAGCAAACGAACTTCCGTTGGTGAGCCAAGCTCTTGCGACATTTCTTCTGACATCAAGTCAATCGACATCGCATGATTGAACTCATTCATCATCTCGCTATCAACGCTATGTACTGTTACTCCAAGATTTTCTAGTAATTGGTGACGCAGAGGTGCATCAGACTTGAGTAAACCATCTTCATCAAGAACCAAATTCAATTCATGAGCAAGAATTTTATTGAACTGTTGCAAACTTGGCATCAACGCGTAATTAAAAACGGCGTAGTAAGAAAAGACTTGGCTAGCGAGAAGCAAAGAAATGAACAGTAAAATGGATTGTGTAAATGAACTTCGGATTCGCATGGAGGATCCCTAATGGACTGTTCCTAGTGAACAACATTAATTGCGAGTTTCCAGCCCTCAAACAGGAAGGAGGCTTGAGGGTGGAATATGAGCAGCCGAGTATCGGCAAACCTTTTATAGCAGATTACGCTTCTTTACCGTCTGGAACGAACACGTAGCCTAAACCCCACACCGTTTGGATGTAGCGCGGCTTGCTTGGATCATCCTCAAGCATGCGGCGTAGACGCGAAATTTGAACGTCGATAGAACGCTCCATTGCCGAGTATTCACGACCACGGGCCATATTCATCAGCTTATCACGTGACATCGGCTCACGAGCGTTGGTCACAAGTGCTTTCAGCACCGCAAACTCACCTGAAGTCAGTGGCATCGCCTCTTCACCACGGAACATTTCACGCGTTCCTAGGTTCAGACGGAAGTCACCAAACTCAACGACTTTCTCTTCCGTGCTTGGCGCACCAGGTAGTTCAACCGTTTGGCGGCGAAGTACTGCTTTAATTCGAGCCAGCAGTTCACGCGGGTTAAACGGTTTTGGTAAGTAATCGTCTGCTCCCACTTCTAGACCAACGATACGATCAACTTCATCGCCTTTCGCTGTCAGCATTAGGATAGGTAGCATGTTGTTGGCATGACGTAAACGACGACAAATCGATAAGCCATCTTCGCCCGGCAACATTAAATCCAGCACCATAAGGTGGAAGTTTTCACGGGTCAGAAGACGATCCATCTGCTCGCCGTTAGCAACACTTCTCACCTGAAAACCTTGCTCAGAAAGGTAACGCTCCAAAAGAGCACGCAAACGAGCATCGTCATCAACCACTAATATTTTATGATTTTCCTGCATTGAAACATCCTTTCAGAGGCATCTATAGTCAAAAATGTATCACTGTTTTTTCAAACGTGCTTGTGCAAATTGTTACTCTTTTTATCTTAGCCACGATTTTGATGGATTATTCCCATGTTTCACCTTGTTTTTCTTCCCTTCACAACAATTTACAGTCAGACAAAATCAAGGCTACTATGATCAACAGAATCCAATAACGGCTGATTTACTTCTAATGAAAACCAATTTAATTACCCGTGAAGGCTACAATCGCCTAAAAACAGAACTCGACTTTCTTTGGAGAGAAGATCGCCCAGAGGTCACCAAAAAGGTAACTTGGGCAGCAAGCTTAGGCGACCGAAGCGAAAACGCAGATTATCAGTACAACAAAAAACGCTTGCGTGAAATTGACCGCCGCGTCAGATACTTACGAAAGCGCCTAGAGCAAGTCAAAGTGGTGGATTACTCACCTCAGCAAGAAGGCAAAGTGTTCTTTGGTGCTTGGGTGGAAATTGAGAACGAAGCGGGCGATGTGAAGAGTTTCCGAATCGTTGGTCCCGATGAAATCTATGGCGATGCAAAAGGTTATATCTCGATTGATTCCCCAATGGCTCGTGCGCTACTAAAAAAAGAAGTCGATGACGAGTTCGCAGTGAGAACGCCGGAAGGCTACAAAGAGTGGTTTATTAACAGCATTCGCTACCAAGCCGAAGAAAACTGATTGAGTTACACGATAAAAAGAAAGCCGCACTTAAGAGTGCGGCTTTTACGTTTTGGATATCAACCTTGAAGGTTACTCTTCGTAGTCAGGCTTCTCGGTCACAATGTAGTTGGTATCGCTGGCAACAATCGCACCGTGCTTCAAGAAGTTCTTACCCAGAATCATGCTGTAATGGAAGCGGCTGCGGTCTTGCAGGTTAACGCGAATCTTCTTCTCTAACTCACCCAACTTGACGTGCATTTCCACTACAGGGCGTACGTTGGCCTTCTCGCCTTTCTTGGCTTTAATGCGCATCACGTCGACAACAGGCTTGGTAAATTCTTTCTTCATGCCGCTGTCATTCTCGTAGGTAAAGCTCACAATGTCTTTGCCATCTTTCTTGAACTGTTTGATGTTCTTGGCATTAATCGAGCTCACATCCGCACCTGTATCCAACTTCACAGGGAATGACATACCTTCCACTTCCGCCACTTCAATATGGCCCGCTTTGAACAGCGGTTTTGCATCCAGCAAATGATCCGCACGAGTATTCAGAAGCACACCACCTTTTGCCATGTTGTGGCCAAAGACAAAAAATGGTTGCTCTTGGTCGTCCTTCTCTAACACATCAATGGCGAAATCAATGGTCTTCTCTTCGTCACCAAATAGGAACTCACCTTCCACTACTGGGCGTACTGAGTCACCTACCTTGAGCTTCTTCAATACGCGTTTAGTGATTTTCTCTTCTTTGCCTTCTGCATTTGGGAGATAGAAGGTCACGACTTCTTTCTTGTCTTTTTCGGTCAATTCAAAACCATCCACACGCATCAGTGGTGTCTTCACCGCAAAAGTGGGATACGCAGACAAGACGTAGCCATCAATATTGACGGATTCCTCTGGCGAGATAACCAGCGGTTTCGATTTCAAGGCACTCTTAAACGACTTCTCAACCCCGCCGAGAAGATTTTCTTTATCGGTATCAATCACAAAGTGCTGGCTTGCAACATCCTTACCCAAGCGAATTTGCGAACTGAACCCACTGCGGTCACGTAGGTACACCAACCATTGCTGAGTCTCGGTTTCGCTCACTTTGACAGGTAAATAAACCAAAGGGCGCTCGCTTTTACTTGTTTTCAGCATACGCACTAATGGCAGAGTCATTGGATGACGTTTACCGTTTTCACCTTCTAAGGTGAACGAAACCTGTTTTTTCTTCTCGTCTACTTTGATATTCAAAGCATGCACATTGGTGTAACGACTGGTGGTTGAGATGCTAATTTTGTATGGCACACCTTCGACTTCAACCGTTTCTTTTTTACCAATCATCTGGGCTTTAGGTTGCTCTTGAAGATAATCGTAGCCAGCAAACACCCACGCATTGTTATCAAGGTAAGTTTTACCAATCAAAATCGGCGCTGAGAATTGAGTACGCTTGGTTAGGTTCACCACGGTGTCCACAGTATGCCCTGCAATGGTCATCGGTATTTTTACCGTCGGGCGCAAAATTGGTTTTTCACTGGTACGGCTACGGATCGCACTGATACGTTCAAGATCATCGGTGATCTTAATTTCTTTACCGGTGTACGGGTGATGAAGAGTGAACGTCACTTTCACTTGATAAGGCTTGAAGCTGTCTGCATCCCACTTCGCTTTAGTTCCTCCAAGGTCATCGATGATTGCCCACATCAACTTGCTATCTTTTAAGTTTTTGTATTCTGGGTTGGTACTGCTTACATGGATGTTTTCTGCGTGCATCGATGTCGTATCGGCACCGGTATCAATTTTACCGATGAACGGCACATCGCTTAGCTCTGGGATGTCGCTGTAATACACGCTTTCAACACGGCCTAGTACCAGTTTGTCATCAAGTTGATAGATTGGATCTTGGGTTGTTGCAGAGAGAGATTGTGACCACGCGAGCGGTGCCGCTAATAAGGCACCTGAGAGCGCCAGAGCCAAAGACATTTTCTTCATCATTGTTTTCCGTGTGAGCTAAGGTACAGGGGTTAGTCGATAACCAAACGTATAAGTTCTCAATTTAATTACAGTTTTGACACAAATCTGACTGATGTCCACCAGCGCTCGGTAAATTTTTGCGTTACTAGTTTAAAACATTGCAAATTCCATGAATGGCCCCAATGTTCTATACACAACCAATACCCAAACAGAATTAAAGAGAATACACGGATGAGCCAAGCTATCTGTCGCATGATTGCTCAAGAGCTGAATGTTCGCCCTGAGCAAGTCAACGCTGCTGTAACCCTTATCGATGACGGTAACACGGTCCCATTTATTGCACGTTACCGTAAAGAGGTGACGGGCGGTCTTGATGATACCCAACTGCGTACTCTAGACAGCCGTCTGTCTTACCTTCGTGAGCTGGACGATCGCCGTCAAACCATCCTGAAGTCGATTCAAGAGCAAGGCAAACTTACGCCAGAGCTAGAACAAGAAATCACTCAGGCAGACAGCAAGACTCGTCTTGAAGACTTGTATCTACCTTACAAACCAAAGCGTCGTACCAAAGGTCAGATCGCGATTGAAGCCGGTCTTGAGCCGCTCGCAGACCAGCTTTGGAATCATCCGCAAACTGAGCCAGAAAGCGAAGCAAGCAAATACCTTGATGCAGACAAAGGCGTGGCAGACACCAAAGCCGCACTGGATGGCGCTCGCGCGATCATCATGGAACGCATCGCGGAAGACGCAAACCTACTGGAGAAAATCCGTAGTCACCTAAACCGCAATGCGGAAATGGGTGCTCGCGTCGTTGAAGGCAAAGAGCAAGAAGGTGAGAAGTTCAAAGATTACTTCAACCACAACGAGCCATTAAGCAAAGTACCATCGCACCGCGCACTGGCGATGCTACGCGGTCGTAACGAGGGCTTCCTGACATTGGCCATGAATGCCGATCCAGAACAAGAAGAAGGCGCTCGCCAGTCTTACTGCGAAACAATTATCGCTGACCACTACGGCGTGACGCTTAGCAGCGCACCTGCGGATACGTGGCGTAAGCAAGTAATTAGCTGGGCATGGCGCATCAAAGTATCGATGCACATGGAAACCGAGCTAATGGGCGCAATGAAAGAGCGCGCAGAAATCGAAGCGATTGAAGTATTTGCCACCAACCTAAAAGACTTGTTGATGGCAGCACCGGCAGGTCCTCGTGCAACACTTGGTCTCGATCCTGGCCTGCGCACGGGCTCTAAAATCGCTATTGTCGATCCGACTGGTAAGGTGCTTGCAACCGAAACCATCTACCCTCACCCACCACAAAAGCAATACGACAAATCAGCGCAAGTCGTTGATCAGTTGGTGCGCAAGTACAACGTGGATTTGATCGCTATCGGCAACGGCACGGCTTCACGTGAAACCGACAGTTTTGTCGCAGACGTCATCAAACGTGGCAACCTGAAAGTTCAGAAAATTATCGTGAGTGAAGCGGGGGCATCAGTTTACTCTGCGTCTGAGCTTGCAGCGAAAGAATTTCCGAATATGGACGTGTCTCTGCGCGGTGCGGTGTCTATTGCCCGTCGTCTACAAGACCCACTGGCTGAGCTAGTGAAAATTGATCCTAAGTCGATCGGTGTGGGCCAATACCAGCACGATGTTAGCCAATCAATGCTGGCAAAACGCCTAGATGCGATTGTGGAAGACTGTGTAAACGCAGTAGGTGTAGACGTGAACACTGCTTCTGCGGCGCTACTGACGCACGTAGCGGGCTTGTCGAGCACCATTGCGCAGAACATTGTCGACTTCCGTGATGAAAACGGTCGTTTCGAAGCTCGCACGACCTTGAAGAAAGTGCCTCGCTTGGGTCCTAAGGCATTCGAACAGTGTGCTGGCTTCCTACGAATCATGGATGGTAAGAACCCACTTGATGCATCTGCAGTTCACCCAGAAGCGTACCCAGTGGTAAAAGCGATTTCTGAAAAGAACAGCAAAGACATCAAAGCACTGATTGGTGATTCAAACTTCTTAAAAGGTCTGCATGCTGTCGATTACACTGACGATAACTTCGGTGTGCCAACCATTACTGACATCATCAAAGAACTGGATAAACCGGGCCGTGACCCACGTCCAGAATTCAAAACGGCGACGTTTGCAGAAGGTGTAAACTCAGTTTCTGACTTGGAACCGGGTATGATCCTAGAAGGCGTAGTATCGAACGTAGCCAACTTCGGTGCCTTCGTTGATATCGGCGTTCACCAAGATGGTCTAGTACACATCTCTGCACTGACAGATCGCTTTGTGTCTGATCCACGTGAAGTGGTGAAGGCGGGCGACATCGTTAAAGTGAAAGTAATGGAAGTGGACGTGCAGCGTAAGCGTATTGGTCTGTCGATGCGTATGAACGACGAACCGGGTCAAGACAACCGTAGCCAACGCTCATCAGCAGCGCCGCGCCTTAATAACCAACCGCAGCGTCGTCAACCTCGCCGTGATGACTCGTCATCTAACAACGCGATGGGTGGTGCTTTTGCCGCAGCGTTTGCTAAAGCGAAAAAGTAATCTCGCCTAGGCTTCACTACTAATAACGAGACTTCACCACTAACGAGTTTTCACAACTAACGAGTTTTCACAACTAAAAAGAAAACGCTCCAATCAGTGAATCTGCTTGGAGCGTTTTTGTTTGAGTAGGATATTGAGTCGTCATAATACTGCTATCACTTCTGACGGTGTATGGGGCGCGACCGAGTGACCATAATGAAACTTAATCACCTTCCTGCGCTTTTCCATCAATCCCTCTTTGACCGCAGCATCCAAAATGCGCTTAGGTAATCGAAAGCGTATCGCGTAGCCCTTACCCTGATCTTCGCTGTAACTCTTGAGCGCAAGCAAACCGAAGAGACGCTCTAGCGTGTCTTCAGGTTCTTCGTGATAACGGGTATCCACCTCGGGTTCCACTTCGTAACCTGGATGCTCCGATGGGTCCCACGAGGATTGGCGTCGCCGCTTCTCATCACTTTTTACTTTGCGCTCCGCATTGGTTTTTGCCAATGCGACTGTTGGCGTGACAGGTTCTCGGACTTTATTGTCACGAGCAGCTTGTTCCGTCTGCACATTAACGGATGGGGCGATCAGTGGCACGCTTACGTTAGCCGGTGACACAATCATTGCGAACCCTCCTCAGAGTCGCCCAACTCGTCAATACAGCAAACTCCTCCTACAAGAAGAGTTTACTAAAACTTATATCGACCAATTTTTAAACAGCTTTAGGGTTTTATTCGCTTAGATTTGTAGACTCGCTAATTAAGCGGCAAATTCTCGCACTTGAAGACAAAACGCTTCATGTTCGGTCATGAACGGCGCGTGGGAAGATTGGTTGAAAACAAACTGCTGAGAACTTGGCAACTGCTCACTCAAGTCACTTGCCACTTTGATTGGCACTAAACCATCAAGTCGACCATAAAGGCGTAGCATCGGCATAGAAAGGGAAGCCAAAGCATCGCGCAAATCCACATCGGCAAGAATGTTCAAACCAACCAACAATGAATCAGGGTTTGGTTGCGGACGCGATAGTACCGCTTGTTTGAGTTGTTTAACGTCTTTGCGCGCAGACGGGCTGCCCATCGCTTGCAGCGCCATAAAGCGCTCGATAGTGACCGAGAAGTCTTCCAGCAATTGATCGGTGAATGCGGTCAATACGTTAGGTTGAATGCCACGCCAAGGACGTTCAGCAGAAAATTTTGGTGAACTGGCTACCGTGATTAATTTGCTCACACGGTGCGGTGCATTAAGTGCAATGTGGGTTGCCACCAAGCCACCTAGTGACCAGCCAAGCCACACTGCTTTTTCTGGCGCGTCTTGCAGAACAAGGTCAGCGATTTTTGCTAAGTCTTCGGCGTGAGATTCTGCGCTGTGTCCGTACCCCGGAAGATCGACCACATGCACTCGGAAATAAGGTTGAAGAGACTCGACCGTCTGCTGCCATACCGCACCATTCATGCCCCATCCATGAAGCAACACTAAATCTGGTCCTTGACCAAACGACTGCCAGTGTAAATTCGTGCTCATGTTCTCGTTCTCTCCCACTTATCTTATTCCTTACTAGACATTCCAAGCTTTAATCTGATGACTCGCTCACCTTGGATGGATTGTATGTTATCTGATCAATGGCAAAACATCATGCACCGTGTACTTGGCAATCAATGCGGTTTGTGTCGATTTCCGATTTCCGCTGAACAGAAACCAAACCCAATGCGTTGGTGCGACCATTGTTTTGAACACCTTACACCCATCAAACGGTGCACTCGCTGTGGTTTAAAAATGACAGAGAAGGCGTCACAAACCTCCACGGAGTGCGGTGAGTGCCTGAAAGAGCCACCGCCTTGGCAACGTTTGTATACGTTGGGAGATTATGATTTCCCCCTTTCTCATCAAGTACAACGTTTTAAGGATAATGGTGAATCTTGGCATGTTACCGCCCTAACTCAATTGTTAGCGGAACGAATCGAGCATCCTGCCCCTATCATTACTAGTGTCCCTTTGCATTGGCAACGTTACTTAAAGCGAGGATTTAATCAGAGTCATGTCTTAGCGACACATTTAGCGCACCACTTGAATAGCAACTATCGCAATCGCGTTTTTAAACGCGTCAAAAGCGCACAATCTCAACGTGGAAATAAAAAAGCAGGTCGCGAGCAAAATTTGAAAGCAGCATTTGCCCTACACGGTGAGGTAAACTTTTCCCACATTGCTATCGTGGACGATGTTGTCACAACAGGCAGTACCGTCCGACAATTATGTCATTTACTACTTGAAGTTGGCGTAGAAAGCATCGATATTTACTGCATCTGCAGAACTCCTGCCCCTGGTTCAGGCTAGATCGCTTGGCAATGCCTTAGTATCAAAAAGACTAGACCAAGGCGGTAACAGGAGTAGAATAGCAGCAATAGCCTACAAATTTACTCAGGTATTCGTCGTGTCAAATATTACTATTACAGAAACTGCGCAAACGCATTTCGCCAACCTTTTAGGCCAACAACCTGAAGGTACTAACATTCGAGTTTTCGTTGTAAACCCAGGAACACAAAACGCAGAGTGTGGCGTGTCTTACTGCCCACCAGAAGCCATTGAAGGCACTGACACCGAAATCCCTTACAGCGGTTTCTCTGCTTTCGTTGACGAGCTAAGCCTACCTTTCCTGGAAGATGCTGAAATCGATTTCGTAACAGACAAAATGGGTTCTCAACTGACGCTAAAAGCACCTAACGCAAAAATGCGCAAAGTGTCTGACGACGCACCTCTAGTAGAGCGTGTAGAGTACGTAATCCAAACTCAAGTGAACCCTCAGCTAGCAGGTCATGGTGGTCACGTAAACCTTGTTGAAATCACTGACGACGGTATCGCTATCGTTGCATTCGGTGGCGGCTGTAACGGCTGTTCAATGGTTGATGTGACACTAAAAGAAGGCATCGAGAAAGAACTACTGAACCAATTCATTGGTGAATTGACAGCGGTTCGCGACGCAACAGAACATGACCGTGGTGATCACTCTTACTACTAAACGTTCAAAAGAACTCGGCTTTGAGAGCCAGTAAAAGTGTACATTGACGAAAAATGGGAGGCGTTTGCTTCCCATTTTTGTTTTCAATCGAACGAAGCTGAATCATCACGCTAGAAACTCGAGCCTTCTTCTCATATATTAAGAAATCTCATTAGCTTTAAAGCGTCAACGACACATAGGAGCCGGCGTTATGTCGAAAAGGACCCCACCAGAGATACTCTCTTGTCAGACGGTCGCACAATCTAAACTGTTTGCCGTGGAAGCCCTAGACCTTCGCTTCTCTAATGGTGAGTTGCGTACCTACGAGCGTATGAAGCCAAGTGGGCTCGATGCTGTAATGGTTGTTCCTGTTACGGAGCAAGGCGATTTACTGCTCGTACGCGAATACGCAGCAGGCACAGAACGCTACGAGCTCGGCTTTCCAAAAGGTTTGATTGACCCAGGGGAGACTCCGCATCAAGCGGCAAATCGTGAGCTTAAAGAAGAAATTGGTTTTGGCTCTAACGCGCTAACACCACTCAAACAAGTCATCCTTGCTCCTTCTTATTTCTCCAGCAAGATGACCTTGTTCTTAGGACAAAGCCTTTACCCAGAAAAACAAGAAGGTGATGAGCCAGAGCCATTAGAAATTGTTCGCTGGCCACTCGCTCAAGCCGAAGAATTATTAACGCACTTGGATTTTTGTGAAGCAAGAAGCATCACGGCGTTGATGTTGGCACTAAAACACTTACAAAACACCACTCACAACCAAAACCAATAACGGTCAAAGAGCCGAACCATAATTGTGAGAAAGGACCATTACTTATGCCAATGACAAAAGATTTATCTCACCTGCTCCCGCAAGTCATCGAGATCGCGCGTAGTGCAGGACAATTGATTTTAGATATCTACGAAAAAAAGCAGTACGAAGCCTACATCAAAAGTGATGAGACACCGGTCACCAGTGCCGACATTGCAGCACATAAGCTAATTACAGAACGCCTAAGCGAGCTGACACCTGATATCCCCGTGCTTTCAGAAGAAGCAGCGGACATTAGCTTAGAACAACGCGCACAGTGGGAACGTTACTGGTTAGTTGACCCTCTTGATGGTACACAAGAATTCATCGCACGCAGTGGTGACTTCGCGACCATCATTGCTCTGATCGACAACAACAAGCCAACCATGGGAGTAGTTTACGGTCCAGTTTCTGGCGTAACTTACTATGCTTACAATGGCAAAGGTGCATGGAAGATCCCAGACATGTCAGAGAGTGTGAAAATTCATACCCACAAACATGAACAACCGGGACAAAACATCGCAATCGCAATCAGTCGTCGTCAAGACATCAACCGCATTACCAGTCGTATGAGCAGTGCTTGGAACTACGATTTAATTCCACTCGGCTCTGCCGCACTTAAAGCATGCCTTGTCGCTGAAGGTGCTGTGGACTGTTACTTACGTCTAGGTCCAACTGGCGAGTGGGATACTGCGGCTACGCAATGTATTGTTGAAGAAGCGGGCGGACGTATTCTCAGCACACAACTTGAGCCGCTGTCTTACAACGAGCGCGAGACGTTAGAAAATCCGAACTTCATCGTACTGGGCGATGCTGACTTACCTTGGGACGAGATTCTACAACGCAAAGATTGATCACAATCCAAACTGCATAGCTAGATTTTAAAAGGCCACGAATCGACTTCGTGGCCTTTCTTTTTATCTCTTGTACAGCGATAGGAGCATTTAGCCTACCATGATCCAAGTACTCACTCAGCTGTACAGCCTCATGTCATTTACTTAAAAATCAGAAGTTTAGACAAACAGCAAATAACCAACTGAATTTCCTGTACAGCGAATAGCAGGTTTGGCCTACCATGATCTAAAAGCAAAAAGAGCTGCACATTAGCAGCTCTTCAATAATGGGATGGTTTTTAAAACTGACTAGAAACGCCCTTTGTAATCAAACTCGTATTGGCCTTGAGCGTTCGGGTTGCCCAACCATTTCAGTTGGTCACTCATCCCTGATGGGAACTCCGCCCCAGGTTTAAACCACGCTTTGGTAGAGTAGCGCTGATTTGGCATCAACTCGGCAGAAAACGCTGCGGACACTTGCTTGCTCTTTTGCTCACCTGATGCCGATAGTACGCTGTCTTTACAGTTCAGATCGGCAATCACAGGGCCAAGTTCAAGGCTACCGAGCGGGCTTTGAATGCCACTCGCATTCCAAACTAGTGTACCTTCACCCGTTTTACACCAAGGTGCCGCGTAAGTCGCATGACGGATATTGAGCTCAAGCTGACCATCAACGCCAACAGGCACAGGAATACGCGCTTGCTCCACTACTTTGGCAGCCGGAATCGATGCAACCAAATTTTCAGCGTATGGACCACCAGTTAGGCTATAGCCAACCAAACCACGACCACGAACGTCCATATCACTTCCACGGCCAAAACGTACGGCGAATTCCGCTTTACCAGTGAATAAGCTTGATAGTTGGAAATCCCAATTTACCTCACCGAGATTTTGACGCTGCCAGCTGATGTTAGAAGCACGGCCTTGCCACACAGAGCCTTGGGCATCTTGAATTTCTAACCCTCTTACCGTCGGTACTTGTTGAAGCACCCAAGAAACAGGCAAACCAACAATCAAACTTGTGGAGAAAAAGGCTATGAATATAACAACGTAAAGTATTGCTCGCTTCACCTTAACCTCGCTTAAATTGCAGGCGGTTCACATCAATCATGCCTGCTTGGTCTGTACGATCGATATCGAGAAATTCCACCTCAATACCTTGTTGTTCTTTTAGGTAACGCAGCCAAT
Source organism: Vibrio jasicida 090810c (assembly GCF_002887615.1). Classification (NCBI taxonomy): domain Bacteria; kingdom Pseudomonadati; phylum Pseudomonadota; class Gammaproteobacteria; order Vibrionales; family Vibrionaceae; genus Vibrio; species Vibrio jasicida. The sequence goes on from NZ_CP025792.1 coordinate 2,084,873, forward strand.
CCACCATCTGGTTAAATGCCAATGGCTTAATCCAAACTTGAACACTTTCATTACGTGGTTGAACTCGAATCAGCTCCACTTTGTAACGACGAGCAGAAGAAGAAACTAATTGGTTCAGAGGTTGATTAGAGAAGCTGACTCCACCACTTTTGCGTAGAGCAGTAATATCATCAGCCTTGTCTTGCACCCAATTCAACAACTGTTTTTCTGACTGAATTCGAGTCTGAGCGAGTTCAGCTCGTTGATTCATTGGCTGTAGTAGCCCCCAATAAATCATTCCGATAATGGCAATCACACCGCCACCCATCACCAAACGTTGCTCACGTTGTGAGATGCTATTCCACCAAGCTTGAGCCTGAGCGATTAAATTCTTCATCATCACCTCACAAACGTTTTAGTACAAAGCTGCCTATCACAACATTTCCGTTGCGATTCAGCTGACCTTGTTCAACAGTGAACTTTTCTGCCAATTTCACACGCGCTTGCTCAAACGGTTGGAAATCTGAACTGCTTGCTTGAATGCGTACTTCACCGCGTTGGCCATCGTATTTAAAGCTGGTTATCTCCAGATCTTTAACCTGACCCAGTGTCGTTGGCAGTGCCGCTATCCAAGACAGCATTGCAGTTTCACTTGTGCCACCAGAAAGACGACGCTCTTCATCGGTCATCTGACGCTTCAGGTAACTGACCGTTGGAATTCGCTTCTTGTTCGGGAAAATTTGGCGGAAAATGCGTTCACTTTCTTCACGATAGGCTTGTGCTTGCGCCTCATATTTATGGACCACCAGCAATTGCTGCCCCACAAGAACAACCAATAGCACACCCGCAGCGATAGCAGCTTTCTGCCAGACTTTTACGTACTTACCCCAAGACGATTTTGGCTTGAAGCTACCCGTTAATAGGTTGACCTTGCTTTCAGAAACACCTTTAGCAAGTAGTGCCATCGCCATTTCTTCAGGCTTTGCGACCCAAGCCTCTGGGAGTGAAGATTCAGGAATCGAACTGTAACAGTCAAGTTTCCATCCTTCATTCGCTTGCAGATAAGCAGAAAGGTATAAATCTAGCCACGACGCATCGACCACCGCACCTTGAGTATTAGAATGACGAATTAGCCATTGCTCACCCAACGCCACCGCAGAGCTGTTTTCTTCATGCACAGGCAACGCAAGCACATCAGGAAGGATACGCTTAATTACAATACCTTGACTGGAAAAACGCTGCAAAATGGTTTGAACCCAAGCACGCTCAACAGCACAAATTTGCGCTTTCTCTGCTTGCTTGTCTAATACTGTGAAATGCAGGTTATCCACGTCTTGTGCGACTTCATCTTCCACCAAATAAGGCAGCATGCTATCAAACTGACGAGCAGCACCCGGCGGGATATCTACTTCTGTCAGCACAACATCATTACTGGCTAACAAGGCAATCACTTGTCGCTGATCAGCGTAAGACGCCAACTCATCCAGATGTTCCCATCCGGCGAGTTCACCACTGGCAATCACGTCTTGCTGCTGTGTCGACCACACCAACCATGGAATGGTACTTTGTTGTTCGCTACTCAGCCGAACGGTCAGAAACTCGCTCACTGATTCCTCCAAAACGACGGCGAACGACAGTCACCGTTTCTCTATCTGTACTTTGTAAAAGACTACGGATACGTACTCGGGATTCATCCACCAGTACTTGTGCGTCCAATTCAAAAAAGGAGCTATCGACTCCTAAGTAGCCTTTAGCATTTTTCTTTACATCATCGCTCAAGCCAGCTAATTCTGACTCAGCTAAAAATTCATCAACACTATCCCAACCATCGAAAGGGCGCTTTTCAATTAACTGCACCGCATCACTAGAACTCAAGCCAGGAGTAAACATCGCGACTAAGATCGGCGCTTGTTCGACTTCAATAGTATTTACGTTCAAACGCCAATCGTCTGTCGGAATAGCACAAATCATCGGTGCGATCTTCTGATAAATGTCCCCCGTGACTTGATATACCGCTCTCAGTTCGCTGGCATCAGCCATCAGGCCATTGGGTGGTAAATACGCAGGCTTCATTGCCTCATAAGTGCTGTCTTCTACACCAGCAGCGGAGCGCACTGTGCTGTCGCTATCGACGTATTCCCAAGTCGAATCAGCAATCACTTCCGCTTGGTATGGTTCCACGTCCATCTCTTCCATCAAGCGCTGGAACACTTGCACCAAATAAGGACGATTTGTCGAGTCACCCGATGGCTGAACACTCGCTAATACATTCATATTAAAGCAAGCTTGTTTGTCTACGATGCGTCCGGCCGCTTGACCATAATCTAGCGGATACACTTGTTCTTTAATTGCCCAGGGCTGGCTCATATTAATGGTATCGCTGTCTTCGTAGCTCTGCTCAATACCAATTTCAGCCAACGCCTCAACCCCCAAACTATACCAATACGCCTGTTGGTAATTGATCTGGTTCGCGCCTCGCTGAAACTGCAAAAACAATCGTTCAGACATACTTGCTGCAACGGTCGTCATAATCGCCAGTAGCATTAAAACAATAATAAGCGCTACACCACGTTGTCGCTTAGCCATTATTGCCTCCGGAGGATTCATCATTGGATGAGTCATCTTGCCCAGAGGCGCTGATCTTGCCTCCAGAGGTTAAGTAAGTACGGCTGATCTCACCGTAGTCTTTGAGTTTCAAAACAACAGAAACCGCTTTCGGTAACTCTTGCTTACTTTCCCATGTTTTTTTCCACGCTTTGCCATCGTAGAAACGCATATCAAATTCTTCGACCTGAGTCAGAAGCGGTGTCACAATACCTTCTTGTCCAACGGGTGTATCTGGGTAACGCCACCATATACGCTGTAGAACTTCATCTTTAATGCGATAGCCAACTTTCGTGACTTCACCACGTGGGAATTGCTGCTGAGGGTTGTGCCACCCCAGACGCGCAAACATCACGCCTTTCGCATCCGAATCAAGCAGGTATTCCGACCAAAACAACAACTGCTTTGATGGCTCTTCGCCATTGGTTCGCATCTGACGCATGGCCATTTGGCGGAAATCGTTATCCATCATCACCATTGCACGTTGCAACTCGTTCAAACGCTGCGTACGTTCTTGCGATAACACATTACTGCGTTGCACCTGCGAGACCACTTGATAGGCAGCAACGCTTAAGCTCGCAAAAATAGCAATCGAGACGAGCACTTCGATCAAGGTAAAACCTCGATTCGATTTCATACTTGATGCCTTATATCGCTTATTACTCCGCAACATAGCTTCTCACCGTCACAACAGGACTCGCTTCTTTTTCAGTTGCGACACTGACATCAAATGCTTTCAGCAATGGCTGCGCGGTGGCAACAGGAGTTACCTTCCAATACCAAGTTCGCCCCGCTAACTCTTCAGTGCCTTTTTTGGCTTTGAGTTTTTCAGTCGAGAGCATCACATTGGCCATTTGGTTATCCACAACCATGGCTGCAAACATTTTTTCTTCTAAATAACTGACAGTATTAATGTGTTGACTCACCGAGCGAATCACACTGATTGCCGCCGTCGCAAAAATCGCTAATGCGACCAACACTTCCAACAACGTCATGCCTCTAGTATGAAGCGAAGAAGAACCGATACGGCTTTGCTTAGAATGTCGCATTGTTGTCGTCTTCCAATTCTTCACCAGGCTCTAGTAACAAGATTTCGCCGGTTTCTTTGCCAATAATGCGCCAACCATCGTTAAATGCGTCGCCATCTTCAGGAAAGAAAGACAAACTAAATGGCGTGACTTCCGCACTAGAGAAAATGAATACTTGAGGTGGCTTCACTTTCTTTTTCTCTTTGTCATCTTCTTCCGCAAACATATCCTCATCAAACAAAGAACCGGGTTCAAATAGTCGGTCGTCATCGTCCCATGCGCCACCACCAAGATCCAATTGCAGCGAAATATCGCCTTCCAATTTGGTCTCACTAGGAATCTGTTTCAATTCCAATGGTTGCCATCCATCTTGAGTCAAGCTGAGCAAGACGTAAGTGGATTTCACATCATCAACACGTAAACCAAAGTCTTTGCCGCTCAGTACGGCTTCTTCATTCAGTAGCTGTAAGCGCTGGAAAAAGCTTTGAGCATATTGTTTGGAAAGATCTTTCTGACTGGTAGGCAGGGTCGCTATTACGGCGACTGCGGTAAGAGATAACAAAACCAGCACCAATAGAATCTCTATTAATGTAAAACCACGATGTTTTTGCATTTGCTTCATTAGTGCTGGTTTGAACTTTATCTTATTGGAAATCTTGCATGTTCCAGTTGCCGATATCCGACGCAGGGCCTTCACCGCCCTCTTGGCCATCTGCACCTAGAGTAAAGATATCAATCGTACCGTTGTCACCAGGGCTTAGGTATTGGTACTCATTGCCCCATGGATCAGACGGTAGACGCTTAATGTAGCCACCATCACGGTAGTTGCGTGGTTCTGGGTTAGATGGTTTGTTTACTAACGCATCAAGACCTTGGTCTGTTGTTGGGTAAACGCTGTTATCCAACTTGTACATATCCAGTGCATTTTCTAATGCAACAATATCGGTGATCGCTTTTTGTTGGTCTGCTTTTTCTTTGTTACCAAGTAAGTTAGGAACAACAACACTCGCCAAAATACCTAGGATAACCACAACAACCATCACTTCTAAAAGTGTAAAGCCTTGTTGTTTACTACGCTTAAATTTCATTATTATCTCCGAAAGTTAGATTCAAGCTATATCATCAGTAGACACAGCTTAACTCGAATTTTATCCACTCATTAAGTTATTCATTTCCAACATTGGCATCAATGTCGCCATTACGATGAAAAGTACCAAGCCTGCCATCAATGCAATCAATACTGGAGTGAAAATGCCAAGTGCAATGTTGACCGTAGATTCAAAGTTTTGATCTTGGTTATCCGCAGCACGAGTCAACATACTCTCAAGCTCACCACTCTGCTCACCACTAGAAATCATGTGCAGCATCATTGGTGGAAACAAACGAGTTTGATCCAATGCTTTACGTAAGCTTGCCCCTTCTCTTACGTTATCTGCCGCGACCAAAACTTGCTGTTTCACGTAACGATTGGACATAACATCAACCGCGACTCGCATGCCTTCCAGAATCGGAATAGCACTGGATGTACAAATCGATAGCGTACGCGCAAATCGCGACGTATTTAAGCCACGAGAAATCTTACCAATCAGCGGTAGGCTAAGGATTTTTCTATCCCACGCTAAACGAAAGTTCGGTTTTTGTAGTGCCAGTTTAAGCCCGTAAAAGAGCACCACCACCACGATAAAGATGATCAGACCCCACTCTTGGACAAACTCACTCGCAGACAAAAGAAATTGCGTTGATTGAGGTAACTCTTGTCCCATCTGAATGATAGGTTCGATGATCTTCGGAACAACAGAAGAGAGCAACAGAGAGACGATACCAACGGCAAACACCACCAATACCACCGGGTAAATCATGGCTTGCAGCAATTTAGAACGCATTTTCTGACGGTTTTCTACGTAGTCAGCCAAGCGCTCTAACACCGTGTCCAAGTGACCGGATTTTTCACCCGCGGCAACCATTGAAAGGTAAAGTTCGTCGAAAACATGCGGGTAATCCCCTAGGCTATCTGCCAGAGGGTAACCTTCCGTGACTTTTGAACGCACGGCGGCAATCATAGTACGAATACGCGGCTTTTCTGCTTGTTCTGATACCGCTTTCAAACACTCTTCTAATGGCATACCCGATTGAACGAGCGTTGAAAGTTGGCGTGTGATCAGTGCAAGTTCTGCGGTTTTGATACCACGCTTGAATCCGACTGACCCGCCTGAAGACTTAGCCGCTTTTGCTTTAGCTTCCATCACCTCGACAGGAATCATGCCCTGTTCTTTTAGGCGTTGGCGCACCTGACGAGCGTTATCCCCTTCAATTGTGCCTTTCTTCTGCTTGCCTTTCGCATCCAGCGCTTTGTATTCAAATGCTGCCATTACGCTTCCTTGGTCACTCGCATGACTTCTTCAAGTGAGGTAATGCCACGGCTCACTTTGCTTAGGCCATCACTACGAATACTTGGTGTATGCTGACGGACAGCTTTTTCAATTTCTTGTTCACCGGCTTCGCTGTGAATTAACTCCTGAACTTGCTCATCCACCATCAGAAGTTCATGAATACCAGTACGACCACGATAGCCCTTCTGATTGCAGACTTCACATCCTGTCGCACGATGTAAAACCAGAGATTCATGCTCTTCCAAACCAAACAGTTTTTTCTGTTCTTTATCGGCTTCATAAGGCTCTTTACAGTCCGAACACAAGGTACGAACCAGACGTTGAGCAAGCACACCAAGCAATGAAGATGAAATGAGGAAAGGTTCGATGCCCATATCACGTAGACGCGTAATAGCACCCACTGCCGTATTGGTGTGCAGCGTCGACATTACCAAGTGACCAGTCAGAGACGCTTGCACTGCAATCTGTGCAGTCTCTAAGTCACGGATCTCACCGACCATCACCACGTCCGGGTCTTGACGAAGAATGGCACGTAAGCCGCGCGCAAACGTCATGTCGACTTTCGGGTTAACCTGCGTCTGGCCGATACCATCGATATCGAATTCGATTGGGTCTTCTACCGTCAGAATATTACGTTCGTTGCTGTTGATCTCTTGCAAGCCCGCGTACAAGGTCGTTGATTTACCCGAACCTGTCGGACCGGTCACCAAGATGATACCGTGTGGACGTTGAATCAAGCGACCAAAGTTATCGTGCACCGATGGCGTCATACCCAAACTGTGTAAATCTAGACGCGTTGCGTTTTTGTCTAATAGACGCATTACCACACGCTCACCATGCGATGAAGGCATGGTAGAAACACGAACGTCTACTGCTCGACCACCGATACGCAGAGAAATACGGCCATCTTGAGGAACACGTTTTTCTGCGATATCTAGTTTTGCCATTACCTTCACACGAGAAACCAGCAAAGGGGCGAGTTTACGGCTTGGGGTTAAGACTTCACGCAATACACCATCGACACGGAAACGAATTGACAGGGTTTTCTCGAACGTTTCGATATGAATATCCGATGCCCCTTCTTTGATCGCTTCACCAAGCATGGCGTTGATCAATTTGATGATTGGCGCATCATCTTCAGACTCTAGCAAGTCCTCATCATGCGGCAGCTCTTCTGCCAATGAGAAAAAGTCGTCACTGTCTGCGCCAATGTCTTCCATCAGCTGACGGGCTTCAGAAGAATCACGCTGGTAAGCTTCAGTTAGCTTTTTATCGAACGCTTCTTTGTCCATCGGTTGAGGAATAAAGTTCTGTTTCAGTACACGGCGTACTTCAACCAAAGCCGCAGGATTGAGCGGCTCGACGTAATACAGGATTGGAGGGCGCTCAGGGTGCTCCGTCTCCAATACCAGTTTAAAGCGGTTGGCAAAACTGAATGGCAGACGGCGCATGCTTGGCGCTGTGTCTAACATATCAACCATTATTCTTTACCATCTGATCGATGAACGCTTGAATTTCAGCAGGGTGTTTACGATCTTCACCAAATTCAGGCATGACTGGAATCTTAGAGTCATCCATCAACTTCAAGCCTTCTTGCGCTTTATAAAGCTGCTCTGCACGAATGAAGTTGTACTTACGCTGAGTGATGCCATCAGCCGTCATACCATCGCGGATGATGGTTGGCTTGATGAATACCATAAGGTTACGTTTTTCTGTTTGCGTGCTAGTCGACTTGAACAGTTGACCTATTACAGGAATATCACCCAGTAGCGGCACTTTCGATTCACTTTCTAACGCACGCTCATCAACCAAACCACCCAGAACTAGCATCTGACCATCTTGAATCATCACAGAGGTATTCAACTGACGCTTCGCGAAACGTACGTCCACCGCACCATTCGCGCCCAGAACGTTTGACACTTCCTGCTCAATAGTCAGTTGTACTGAATCACCTTCGTTGATTTGAGGTACGACTTTAAGTTTGATACCGACTTCTTTACGGTCAACCGTTTGGAATGGGTTGTCGTTATTCGATCCGGCTGTCGAACCTGTAATCACAGGCACTTCTTCACCAACGATAAAGGACGCTTCACCGTTATCCATCACTGTAATGCTTGGGGATGATAGAATGTTTGAGTTTGAATCTGATGAGACGGCACTGATCAACGCAGTCCAGTCACCCATGACAATACTCATCGCTGCACCATTTACACCGCTAAGTGCAGATGCCAGAGTTGAGTAGTCACCAGATTCAGTAACGTCATATGGCGTACGTTCACCATCTGAGTTTGTGTAGTATTCAGTTCGTGTTTGATCTTTTGCTTCTTCAAGACCAACCATTACGCTACCAATTGACGCTCCAGAGTTGCCGTATTGAATAACCGCACCTGTTTCTAGGTTACCCCATTGAACGCCAAGATTGATGCCGTCGCCTTCAGACATTTCAACGATCAACGCTTCAATCAGAACTTGTGCACGACGGATATCCAGTTGAGAAATCACGTCTTGTAGCGCCATCATGATATCTGGCGGCGCAGTCAGCACCAAAGAGTTGGTCGCTTCGTGAGCGGCAATCACCACTTCGCCACGTTGTGAACTTGATGCTCCTTTTTGACCCGCTTGCTTCTCAGCTTGTAAGTTGTCAGACACCCCTTTTAATACGTCAACCAAGTCTTCGGCTTTCGCATACTTGAGGTAAACCACGCGGTTATTACCTTTCGTCGCCATTTCAACGTCAAGTTGGCGAATTAATCGCTTAAGGCGTGCTCGCACTTTGGGATCACCAGAAATCAGGATTGAGTTAGTACGCTCATCAGCAACGATTTTAGGTTCAAGGAATTCAGGCGTACTTTTTTGATTCGTCGTTTTGTTCAGGGCCTCAACGATACGAACCATCTCAGCAGCAGAAGCATTGCGTAGCTCGACTAATTCGATTTCTTTATCACCCGCTTGGTCAACCCGTTTAATGATTTCCGCAAGGCGGTTTACGACCGCGGCACGACCTGTGATCAAAATGATGTTAGCAGGGTCATAGTGCACTACGTTACCGGCACCCGCGTTATCAATCAGCTGACGCAGTAGTGGAGAAAGTTCGCGAACCGATACGTTACGAACCGCGACCACGCGAGTAATGACACTATCGCCTTTCGCACTGCCGTCGCCTAAGACTGGAATGGCAGATGTTTTTGAGTCTTTTGCTTTAATGACTTTAAGTACGCCGTTGTCCATTTCTACAACCGCATAGCCATACACCTCTAGCACGTTAAGGAAGAAGCTGTAGTATTGCTCTTCATTAAGAACGTCATAGCTGCGTACGTCGATTTTGCCGCGTACTGACGGGTCAACGATGATGGTCTTTTCTAGGTTACGACCAACAATGTTGATGAATTCTTGAATGTCAGTGCCTTTGAAGCTAGCACTAAAATCGTTCGCCATCGCACCCGGTGCGCAGAGAAGAGTCCCTGCAAGTAACCAAGCACTTTTGCTAAACCAATGTTTCACGTATGTCTCCCTGAACTTACGCTGGTTGCCTAAGTATTACAATTGGATGTAGATGTCGTACTGCTGACCATCACGGTCCACAGTCAAATTCAGTTCTTGCGGGTCGTTCATCACTTGCATCAGTTGTACTGAAGATGACGGGTCACTTAAATCGATCCCATTTAGTTGCACCGCAATATCACCAGGTTTTAGACCGACATCATTAAACAAAGCCGCATCACGACCTGGTGAGACGCGATAGCCGACAATTCCACCGTCTTTCTTAACCGGAGAAATGTTGATGTACTTAAATACGCTCTGCGGATCTTTTGCGATTTCCGCTCGAATTTGATCTAACTTTTCACCCACAGCAGAAGGTTTGTTTGCCTTCGCCGCTTGTGGTCGAGTTGCCTGACGAGTTTCAGACAGCTTTTTGTATTCAATCCCTTCAAGCATAAGGGTTTCATCTCGGCCTTGGTTGTCAATAATGACTCGGTCCACCAACACCGCTTTTAATTCTGCTCGCGTTCCATCAATTTCTTCGCCGATGCCATAAGTCGCTTGTTTGCCTCGGTTGGCAATCACCGCCAAGCTGGTTTTTGCGTTACTACTCGCAACCGCGCCAACTAACGTTAGGTTTAAGCGTGTTTTAGGCGCATCTTGCACGACAGGTTGCTCTACTACGACCGGCTTTTGCTCGGTGTACTTTCCGAATAAGTTGGCATTTTGGAGGGCATTGAAATCAATCGCGTCTTTTTTATTACCAGACACAACAGCACTTGCTGACGGTCTCCATTGAGTCACATCAGAAGTTTGAGGCATTGCTAACCACACCACTTTACCGAGTATCCAACCTGTCATTGCTATAAATAGACAAGTAAGTAGCAAACTAAGTTTCGCTTGAATGGTATGATTGTTGGACTTGATCTGAGCCAGTAGCGGGCTGCTTGATAATCCTGCACTTAGCTCTAAACGCTTCACTGAATTGATTCCTTTATTCTTACGTCTGTCAGCCTGAATCTAAATAAAGACAGCCGACTCTATCTTGCTAAAATTGCAATAAAATTACTACTCAACAAAGAGCAGTGAACTATATCACAACTTATATTTCATACCTTTTTCTTATGCAGTTTTTGCCAACTCCCTTGAAAAAAATACGCCTTGGCACCATCTGTAGGTGAATAATCCACCAGCATTGCGCTATCAGTGCAGTGATTAGATAGCATCGAGTTCTATGAGTTCCGAAAATGAAGCCGTAAGGCTAGATAAATGGTTGTGGGCTGCCAGATTCTATAAAACCCGCTCTATCGCACGTAATATGGTCGATGGCGGTAAAGTCCACTATAATGGGCAACGAAGCAAACCAAGTAAAATCGTTGAGTTGGGCGCTGAGATTCGTCTTCGTCAAGGTAATGAAGAAAAAACGGTGATCATCGAAAAAATCTCTGATCGTCGCATGGGCGCACCCATCGCTCAAACGCTCTACCGCGAAACTGAAGACAGTGTTAATCAACGCGAAGAGTTCGCGAAACAACGTAAACTCAACGCCCACAACCCTAGTCCGGAACGCCGCCCAGATAAAAAGCAGCGCCGCGACATCATTAAGTTCAAACATCAATAAACGCCGGAATTACCGACGAGGAAAGCACTCCATGGCAAATAATGTTTTACACCGCTACCTATTTGAAGACCTTTCAGTTCGTGGCGAGTTGGTACAATTGGATGAAGCATACCAACGTATTATCTCCAGCAAGGAATATCCGGCAGCGCTGCAAAAACTGTTGGGTGAGCTACTCGTTTCAACCACACTTTTAACGGCAACTTTGAAATTCGAAGGCTCAATCACGATCCAGCTGCAAGGTGACGGCCCTGTCTCTCTAGCAGTCATCAATGGCGATCATGATCAAAAGATCCGCGGCGTTGCACGTTGGGAAGGCGATATCGCTGACAACGCGACACTGCACGAGATGATGGGTAAAGGTTACCTAGTGATCACCATCGAACCGAAAAAAGGCGAGCGTTACCAAGGTGTCGTTGGCCTAGAAGGTGACACATTAGCTGAAGTTATCGAAGGCTACTTCGCAAACTCTGAACAGCTAAAAACGCGTCTATGGATCCGCACTGGTGAACACGAAGGTAAAGCACACGCTGCTGGTATGATGATTCAAATCATGCCAGACGGCACTGGTGCACCAGAAGATTTCGATCACCTAGAGCAACTGACAGACACAGTGAAGAACGAAGAGCTGTTCACGCTACCTGCGAACGAACTGCTATACCGTCTATATAACCAAGACACCGTTCGTCTTTACGAACCTCAACCAGTCGAATTCCATTGTGGTTGTTCTCGTGAGCGCAGTGGTGCAGCAATCATTACCGTGGACCGTGCTGAAATTAATGACATTTTGGCCGAAGAAGGATCAGTTTCTTTACATTGTGATTACTGTGGCACGTCATACTCGTTTGATGAATCAGAGATTACCGAACTCTATGCGCAAGCGGCTCCTGAAAAGAAAACCCTGCATTAATTTTCATAGCTTAGCAAGCCTGTAATTTACCTTTCAAAAGGCCAGCATCACGCTGGCCTTTTTGTGATCTAACCCTCGTAATACCTAGCCTCACACGTAATAAAGCAACCGCTTAATTTTAAGTAATTAATAATTCTTTTGGCCTAGCGCAAAGGTTTGCGCGCACGATAAACTATTCGTACCGATATGTGACGGGTTACCTAAAACCTTACTGAAATCATGGATAATTTTTGAGCTACATCCCTGTTTTCTCCCCGCCCCGTTGCTAGCATGGTGAGCAGATAAAAATTAAAACATTATTACAAAATCCCTACAAAAATCCTTATAAGGAGCACCTATGACCGTTATGGAACATACAAAGGCTGCAACACTTGATCTAACCAAACACGGACTGCACAACGTTAAAGAGGTTGTTCGCAACCCAAGCTACGAAATGCTATTCGAGGAAGAGACCCGTGCTGACCTGACAGGTTATGAACGTGGTGTCGTTACGGAACTCGGCGCGGTTGCCGTAGACACTGGTATCTTCACTGGTCGCTCACCAAAAGATAAGTACATCGTAAAAGATGCAACCACAGAAGAGCACATGTGGTGGACTTCTGATGCAGTGAAAAACGACAACAAAGCCATCAACAAAGAAGTGTGGGACGATCTAAAAGAGCTCGTGACCAACCAGCTTTCTGGTAAACGCCTATTTGTGATTGACGGTTATTGTGGTGCAAACCCAGACACTCGTTTGAGTATTCGAGTGATTACAGAAGTCGCATGGCAAGCGCACTTCGTAAAAAACATGTTTATCCGTCCAACAGAAGAAGAGTTGGCAACGTTTGAACCTGATTTCGTCGTAATGAACGGTGCGAAGTGCACGAACGACAAGTGGGAAGAACAAGGCCTGAACTCTGAAAACTTCACGGTGTTCAATCTAACAGAGCGCATGCAACTGATCGGTGGTACTTGGTACGGCGGTGAAATGAAGAAAGGCATGTTCGCCATGATGAACTACTTCCTTCCGCTGAAAGACATCGCATCAATGCACTGTAGTGCAAACATGGGCGAAGAAGGCGATGTAGCAATTTTCTTTGGTCTATCTGGCACAGGTAAAACAACGCTATCTACAGACCCTAAACGTGCACTGATTGGTGATGATGAGCACGGTTGGGATGACGACGGCGTATTCAACTTCGAAGGTGGCTGTTACGCGAAAACCATCAAACTATCGAAAGAAGCTGAGCCTGATATCTACAACGCAATCCGCCGCGATGCACTATTAGAGAACGTTACAGTTCGTAGTGATGGTTCTATCGACTTTGATGATGGGTCTAAGACAGAAAACACTCGTGTTTCTTACCCACTGCATCACATCGACAACATTGTTAAGCCAGTATCAAAAGGCGGTCACGCGAATAAGGTGATCTTCCTATCAGCAGACGCATTCGGCGTACTACCTCCGGTTTCTAAACTGACTCCTGAGCAAACTAAGTACCACTTCTTGTCTGGCTTTACCGCTAAACTAGCCGGTACAGAACGTGGCATCACTGAACCAACACCAACCTTCTCGGCATGTTTCGGGGCAGCGTTCTTAACCCTACACCCAACTAAGTACGCAGAAGTACTGGTTAAACGCATGGAAGCAGCTGGCGCAGAAGCTTACCTAGTCAACACTGGTTGGAACGGCAGCGGCAAGCGTATTTCTATCCAAGATACACGCGGCATTATCGATGCAATCCTTGACGGCTCAATTGAAGATGCGAAAACCAAGCATATTCCTATCTTCAACCTAGAGGTGCCAACTTCACTTCCAGGTGTCGATCCAAGCATCCTTGACCCACGTGAGACTTACGTTGATCCACTTCAATGGGAAAGCAAAGCGAAAGATTTGGCAGAACGCTTCATCAACAACTTTGATAAGTACACTGACAATGCTGAAGGCCAATCTTTGGTGGCAGCAGGACCTCAGTTGGATTAAACCATCAACGAAGTCTGCGTGACTTAGCTACAAAAATAATCGTCAAGCCCCTCTTTTGAGGGGCTTTTTATTGAATCCCACCCCAGATTGATACAAGCTTAAGCCTATCTAGGTTGCTCAAGAGACATCTCTTCATCGGGTTAACCATTATTTTGCGCACAGGTTTTGGCAAGGATGAAAACAGCAGGTCGAATTCTAATTCTTATATTCGTATTGGCGATCGCGGTACCAACTGCTTTTATCGCCTTACTGACGACCTCGTACTCCAAACAAACCTGGAACCTGCTGTCAGAGTCGACTGAGCTCCCTTTGCAAGCAGAAAGTGTCCAATACGAATTTCCTTACCACCTGAAACTGCAAGGCGTCACATCAAAAGATAAACAATGGCCTTATATCGAACAAGTTGATGTCTGGCTCAACCCCGATGTTCGTCACAATGGAAAGTGGGTTGTCGATAGTTTGCTTATTGATGGTCTGAGCTTGCAACAAGGCATGCCGACTCTCCCTCAATTAACAAATGTCCAATTTCATCAGGTGGCGCTAAAAAACCTCGATTATGCGGATGACGCATTCAGTATTAATGGTTTAAGTCTACAAATCCAAGATCCACAATGGAATGGCAAGGACCAACTCGTTCCTTTCGGTGCAATCCAACTGTCTGCCGAGCAGTGGTACTGGAATGGTGAGACCTTTAACAATGTTTTGGTCGATGTCGATTATAAAGCACAGGACAGCACCCTTTACGGCGCATCGTTTAATTGGCGAGACAGTGAGATTTCAGGCCAAGGGGAGCACTATCCACAAGGTTGGTCGCTGGTGAATGTCACTGTTGACAGGCTCAAAATCAACAACACTCAGTTACAATCCTTGTTAGCGAAACCATGGCATGCTCTACCGATTAACATAAGTCACATTAACAGCCTCGACCTACTGAATGCAGACGTGGAATACGGAGATTGGCATTGGCAGAATTTAGAATTGTCGGTAGAAGATGCATCTCTCCCATTGTCATTGTGGAATACAACAGCACAAATATCTCTGCAAGCTGACAGCGTCAGTTTCCAAGATCAAACCGCGGTTGAGCCTCGCTTGAATGCTCAATTCAAGCCAGGATCCATTCAACTGCAAGAACTAAGCTTAGATTGGCAACAGGGTACCGTTCAGATATCAGGCGAGTTTGAGCCAGAGCATTGGAAAATTAACAACGCCACCATCACTGGATTAAAATGGGCCATCCATCCAGGAGATAAAACCGATTGGTGGCAAACAACGACAGAGAAGCTCCAGCAAGTCGATGTTAAGCAGTTAGAGATTGAACGCAGTCAAGTAATCCAGTTATCCAAACAACCTTACTGGCAGCTTTCTGGCTTGAATTTGGAGGGTGACCAGATCGAAGTAAAACGCAGCAATGGTCACTGGGGTATTTGGAATGGCAAGCTTGATGCAAGCGTCGTGAATGCCAGTTACGATCAAGTCCTTTCCTCGCATGCTGCGATCGCAACCCAAAGTGAAAATGGCTTCTGGCAGCTAACACGTTTGTTTGCGCCATTAGAGCAAGGCTATATCGAAGGCTTGGGGCAAATCGATCTCAGTACCACCAGTCAACCATGGGCACTAAACCTCAATGCAGATGGTATTCCCCTGCAATTACTTCACCCATACTTACCAACAGCACTTGCGGTCAATGGCTTCTCTGACTTAAGTCTCGATTTAAAAGGATTGGCGGGCGATCAAAACATGCTTTCTTACAGCTTATCGGGAGAAGTCGAAGCCAACTTGCGTGATACCACCTTGAAATCGCAAGCGGACGATTCACTAAAGTCAGTCACTTTCAGCCCATTGCGACTGCAAGCTCAGCGAGGCGAAGTAAAGCTTCAACCAGTGACCATTTCCGGCAAAGCCATTTCGGGTAACCTATCGGGTGAGTTTGATATGGCGAATAACCCACTGAGCGGTGTGATTTATCAGCTCAAAGAAGTGTGTGGAAAAGTTCAAGGTGACATATTGAGTGGCGACGTCGAAACCAATGAATGTGCAATTAAGCCAAAGCAAACTGAGTCAATCGAATCAGAAAAGCCTTCATCGAAAGTAACAAGCAGAAAAACGATTGACGCAATTAATTTAGAGCACCATGAAGAAGAACTGAGCGAAGAAGTGGTCGAAGAGGAAGAGCCTCGCGCAACGGTGCACTCAGAAGAGCTACTTATCTCTTATCAAGAAGACTCGACTAAAGGTCCAGTTAAAGAAAGCGCGGCAGAAACTAACGCTGCGCCGCAAGGCCGTGACCTAACATCTGAAAAAGGCGCATCTGCAAACACAGACGCGCCACAAGAAACACTAACAGCTGAGTAACTTAGAGTAATTCGGTAGCAGCATGTAAGTACCAACAAAGTCCACTGCTGGTACGTCACCACTGTAAATCACCACATGAATAACAATGCGCGCTTTACGTCCTGACGCAAGCCTGTCCAAATCACCACTAATACCATCAAGTGAGGTACTCGCCACAGGATTCTGCTCAACCGGATGGCGATAGCGAATCGAACTGTCTGCCAACACGATATCGCCGTGCAAACCACGCTCTTTCATCAACAACCACGTCATACCCCACCCCGTCAATGTCGCCAGAGTAAAGGCAGAGCCTGCAAACATGGTGTTATGCGGATTCAAGTTTGGATTGAGCTGTGCGCTACACTCAAACTGGTAACCCGTGTATTGATTGATTTTGATCCCCATCTTATCTGCAATTGGGATCTGCGCTTCCCAGCGTTCTTGTAGCTCGGTACACCAGTCGGGACGGCGAAGTACATCAGCCATTGGGTCAAGGTGTTTGACCATCTGTTGGTGGCGCACCGGTCCACGTTCATCGGTCAGTTCACCTCTTCGCTCAAAACCGTTCTTTTCGTAGAAGGCAATCGCATCTTCACGCGCATTACACACCAAACGCTTCGCGCCTTCTTGACGCGCCAGAGATTCCAACGCCACGAGCACTAATGAGCCCATGCCTTTGCTACGACGGTTATTTTTCACCGCCATGTAGCGGATCTGACCATCATTATCTGGGGTAATGTACAAACGACCAATTGCCATAGGGCGGCCACGACTGTCAGTAATCATGCGATGATGGCTCATGCCATCGTACTCATCACGCTCTGATCCTATCGGCATACGCCAAGGTTCACGTAGCAGTTGCCAGCGAAATTGATAGTACTTATTGAGCTGATTTTCTGTTTTTGGAGTTATGAGTTTGAACATATCAATCCTTGAAAGTACAAATCAAATGAAAGCCTTAGGAGAAAACACCCAAGCAAATTCAATTCGCTTGGGCTTAAAGCTTAGACCATGATATTGGAGTTACCAGATTAGACCTGTAGCCAGAAAGTCACCGGGCCGTCATTAATTAATGACACTTTCATATCAGCAGCAAAGCGGCCACGTTGCGTTGGTAGCTCTTGCTCACACAAATCAGAAAAGTAATCATACAGACGTTCTGCATCCGCAGGGTGTGCACCACGAGAAAAGCCTGCACGAGTGCCTTTTTTGGTGTCTGCTGGTAACGTAAATTGAGACACCACCAACACCTTACCGTTCACTTGTTTGACGTTGAGGTTCATTTTACCGTCATCGTCTTCAAACACTCGATAAGTGGTTACGCGCTCCATCAAACGTTTTGCTTTTGCTTCATCATCGTCCTTCTCTACACCAAGTAGAACAAGTAGACCTTGGTCGATTTCACCGACAACTTCACCGTCCACGCGAACGGCGGCTTCACTGACTCGTTGGATTAGCGCTATCACGACTCTCGCTTCCTTCATCTGTTAATTGCAATTCTGCCGTCGAGTGTATCATTTCTAGGTCATCACTCCAGTGCTCTCTTTCTCCCAAAGCCGCGGTGACTTCCGCACCAATCAAAACAATGAGCCAACACAAATACACCCACACAAACAAGATTGGAATGGCCGCTAACGCGCCATAAATCAACTGATAAGAAGGAAACTGGGTAATGTAGAAAGCAAAGCCTTTCTTACTCAATTCAAACAGCACAGCAGCAATAGCAGCGCCAACTGCACCATGGGATAGGTATACCTTTTTGTTTGGCACTAAAAAGTACAAGCCCATAAACGCAAAGAAGGACAACAACAAAGGCAGCCAACGCAAAAACAGGTTGTAAGCGCCCGATAGCGTTTCGTTCTCAATCAGCTTAAGGGACGTCACGTAAGACGTCGCAGCAATACTTGCGCCGACCAAAATCGGACCAAGGGTCAACACCATCCAATACATTGAGAAAGAAAAGACAGGGCGGCGTTTGTCTTTTACTCGCCAAATGTAGTTTAAGTTCTTATCGATATTTGAAATCAACATCAAAGCCGCAACAAATAGAAAAGCACCGCCCACGGCAGTCATTTTTCCTGTATTCGAAACGAATTCTTGCAGCGCCGTTCTTACTGCATCACCAGAAGCTGGGACAAAGTTATCAATGATGTAACCTTGCAAGGTTTCACCCACATTCTCAAACACCGGAAACTTCGACAATATCGACAAAAGTACCGTCAACATCGGCACAATAGACAGCAAAGTAATATAAGCTAGATAGCCAGCATTGACGTTGACGCGATCGTGCGTCATTCGTTTGAGAAGATATTTGGAAAACGCGACGCTCCCCGGCACAAGCCTAGTCAATCTCACCTTGTAACTCTCTGATAACTGGTTCATAGTTCATCCCATAAATTAGCGTCGAGGACATAAGAATGCCTTATTTATTAGCAATTGTACTATCAATTTTCACTTTAACAGGATGTCAGTCCGCTTATTATTCAGCGATGGAGCAAGTGGGATACCACAAGCGTGACATCATGGTTGATCGCGTTGAAGACGCCAAAGAATCACAACAAGACGCACAAGAAGAATTTACCAGTGCACTCGAAGCACTTTCTGCCTTAACCAATTTTGATGGTGGTGAACTGGAAAGCGTCTATAACAACATAAACGATAAATACGAAGACAGCGAAAAAGCAGCACAAGACGTGCGCGATCGTATTGCTGCAATTGAAGACGTGTCCGATGCGCTGTTTGATGAGTGGCAGGGCGAACTAGACTTGTACACCAGCGCGAAGCTACGTCGCTCAAGTGAACAAAAGCTGCGTGAGACCAAAGCATCTTACAAAACCATGCTCAGTGCGATGAAGCGTGCTGAAGACAAGATGACGCCAGTACTCAACACACTCCGCGACAACACGCTTTACTTAAAACACAACCTAAACGCGAGCGCGATTGGCTCTCTAAAAGGTGAATTTTCTAGCCTAGAGAAAGACATCCAATACGCAATCAAACAAATGAATGCCGCGATCGCAGAATCAGATAAGTTCCTGCAACAGCTGAATCAAAAGTGAGCCTTTACAAGCTCCTCTTCGTGAGGAGCTTTTAGTTTGTGCTCTCGACCACTAAGCCTGTGACTCTTCGAACAAACTCGACCCTTTCTGGTATTGTTCCCCATGGTACTTCAACCACTTCATAACCCAGCTCAGCATACGTCTCGACAAGGGCGTGATGAATCTGAAGCGCTTCTTCAAAGTTGTGTGGGCGTACTTCATCTTGAACATAGATTGATGCCTCAGGTCGACAAGTTAGCACCTGACTATGGTACCCAGCACTCTCCGTTAAGAAGGCTTGCTCAACGAGACACCCTCCAACTTGCAGATAAGCCACAATATCGGGAATCGCGCGATCCATAAAAGCCACCTGATGACTCAGCGACTCACACTTTTGCTTACCCATAAACTCAAGACATAAGTTGGCAAACTCGGGTAGGTTACTCCAAGGCAAGATGCCATTTTCTAACTGACTTTGTTGCTCTATCAAAATACGTGAGCCTTCAGCAAACGTTGCATACCCTAAATGACCGAGCGCATTCAACAAGGTCGTTTTGCCGGCGCCTGGGCCACCCGTAATCACAATTGGCCTCATGTACTCTTTTCCCTTCAGATACAAAAAACCCCGAGCATAACTCGGGGTTTCTTCTTAATCGAATCCGTTAAAACAGATTATTTACCTGCACGAGAAGCGCGTTTACGGTCGCTTTCTGTTAGGAATTTCTTACGGATACGGATGCTTTCTGGCGTTACTTCTACTAGTTCATCTTCATCAATAAACTCTAGAGCTTGCTCAAGAGTGTGCTTGATTGGTGGAGTTAGAACCTGAGCGTCATCAGTACCAGATGCACGAACGTTGGTTAGCTGCTTACCTTTCAGAGCGTTTACTGTTAGGTCGTTATCGCGGCTATGAATACCGATAACCATGCCTTCGTAAACTTCTACACCGTGACCGATAAATAGGCGACCACGTTCTTGAAGGTTAAACAGTGCGTTAGTCAGTGCTTTACCCATTGCGTTAGCGATTAGTACGCCGTTGATACGCTGACCGATGTTACCGCCTTTGTGTGGACCGTAGTGATCAAACGTATGGTAAAGAAGACCAGAACCTGACGTTAGCGTCATGAATTCAGTTTGGAAACCGATCAAGCCACGAGAAGGCATATCGAAGTCCATGCGCACACGGCCTTTACCGTCTGGTGCCATGTCTTTCAGCTCACCTTTACGTAGGCCGATGTTTTCCATGATGCCGCCTTGGTGCTCTTCAAGAACATCAATCGTTACTGTTTCAAACGGTTCCATTAGCTGACCATCTTCTTCTTTGATGATTACTTCTGGACGAGATACAGCAAGCTCAAAGCCTTCGCGACGCATGTTTTCGATCAGGATAGATAGGTGAAGTTCACCACGGCCTGAAACGCGGAATTTGTCTGGATCGTCTGTTTGCTCAACGCGCAGTGCTACGTTGTGTACCAATTCTTTCTCTAGACGCTCAAGGATGTTACGTGAAGTTACGAATTTACCTTCTTTACCCGCGAATGGAGACGTGTTTACTTGGAACGTCATCGTTACTGTTGGTTCATCAACAGAAAGTGCTGGTAGCGCTTCAACTTGGTTTTGAGCACAAATAGTGTCAGAGATTTTCAGCTCACCAAGACCAGTGATTGCAATGATATCACCAGCGTTCGCTTGCTCAACTTCGTGACGCTCTAGACCAAGGTAACCCATTACCGTACCCACTTTACCGTTGCGCGTTTTACCGTCAGCACCGATAACTGTTACTTGTTGGTTTGGCTTAACGCTACCGCGAGTTACACGAGCAACACCGATAACACCAACGTAAGAGCTGTAGTCTAGCTGAGAAACTTGCATCTGTAGTGGACCGTCTAGGTCAACTTCTGGAGCGGCTACTTCATCAACGATAGTTTGGAATAGCGGTTCCATGTTTTCGCCAGTTTCGCCCTCTTCTAGAGTAGCCCAACCGTTTAGTGCTGAAGCGTAAACAACTTTAAAGTCTAGCTGTTCGTCAGTTGCACCTAGGTTGTCGAATAGGTCGAATACTTGGTCCATAACCCAATCAGGACGAGCACCTGGGCGGTCAATCTTGTTGATTACAACGATTGGCTTAAGGCCGTGTGCAAATGCTTTTTGTGTTACGAAACGCGTTTGAGGCATCGGGCCATCAACAGCGTCAACGATAAGTAGTACTGAGTCTACCATCGACATAATACGTTCTACTTCACCACCGAAGTCCGCGTGTCCCGGAGTATCTACGATGTTGATGCGGTAATCATTCCAGTTAATTGCTGTGTTTTTAGCAAGAATGGTAATACCACGTTCTTTTTCGATGTCGTTTGAGTCCATGACTCGCTCTTCAGCTTCGCCGCGAGACTCTAGAGTACCTGATTGTTGCAGTAGTTTATCAACCAGTGTTGTTTTACCGTGGTCAACGTGCGCGATGATCGCGATATTTCTTAATTTATCAATCTGTGGAGTAGCCATGGATTTGATTCACTTAGATAGATGAAATGCCCCCACGCTGAGAACGGGTGCTCTCTGGTGACATTTGCTGATTAAAAAAACGGCCATAATGTACCAGATTTTAGCAAAAAGCATAGAAATATGTGATCTACTCCCGAGCTTTTCTGCGAAATTTACGCTTAATGCCCACTTTCCTTATTAAAGCGAATTGATTCAACGCAATTTTATTCCAATCGTTGCGTAATACAAATTGACTCTCGCTCAAAAACTGGACTAAATAAGCAACGTGTTTGTCACATTGTGGTGCAATAATTTAAATGCGCACCATTTTAGTGCAAAGTCAGATCATTTTGGTGCAATCGTTTGCACCAAACTAGGATCTGAAAACATAATCCCTTGAAATTAATGGAATATTTTTTTTGGCACGGTTTTGGCTTTAGAGAAACCAGCATCGATTAATAAAATGTCAAACAGATTAATCAATGCTGGATTTAATCAAGATTTCATAAATCGAGCTTTACCGCTTTATTAACACTGGAGGTTATCCACGATGTCAGTAGAAAACGTTTTATCACTGATCCAAGAGAACGAAGTTAAGTTTGTTGACCTACGCTTCACTGATACAAAAGGTAAAGAGCAGCACATCTCTATCCCTGCTCACCAGATCGACACAGACTTCTTCGAAGAAGGTAAAATGTTCGATGGTTCATCAGTTGCTGGCTGGAAAGGCATTAACGAATCAGACATGGTTATGATGCCAGATGCATCTTCTGCAGTGCTTGACCCATTCACTGAAGATGCAACGCTAAACATCCGTTGTGACATCCTTGAGCCTGCAACAATGCAAGGCTACGATCGCGACCCACGCTCTATTGCTAAACGCGCTGAAGACTTCATGCGCTCTACAGGCGTTGCTGACACAGTACTTATCGGTCCTGAGCCAGAGTTCTTCCTATTTGACGACGTTAAGTTCGCAACTGACATGTCTGGTTCTTTCTTCAAGATTGATGACGTAGAAGCAGCATGGAACACAGGTTCTGATTACGAAGAAGGTAACAAAGGTCACCGTCCAGGCGTTAAAGGTGGTTACTTCCCAGTAGCTCCTGTGGATTCATCTCAAGACATCCGTTCTGCAATGTGTTTAGTAATGGAAGAGATGGGCCTAGTTGTTGAAGCGCACCACCACGAAGTAGCAACTGCGGGTCAAAACGAAATCGCAACTCGCTTCAACACGCTAACAACAAAAGCAGACGAAATCCAAATCTACAAGTACGTTGTACACAACGTTGCACACGCATTTGGTAAGACAGCGACATTCATGCCTAAGCCACTAGTTGGTGACAACGGTTCTGGTATGCACGTTCACCAATCTCTAGCAAAAGATGGCGTTAACCTATTTGCTGGTGATAAGTACGGCGGCCTATCTGAAATGGCGCTTTACTACATTGGCGGTATCATCAAACACGCTCGTGCAATCAACGCATTCGCTAACCCATCAACGAACTCGTACAAGCGTCTTGTACCAGGCTTCGAAGCACCAGTTATGCTAGCTTACTCAGCGCGTAACCGTTCTGCTTCTATCCGCATCCCAGTGGTACCAAGCCCTAAAGCACGTCGTATTGAAGTTCGCTTTGGTGACCCAGCAGCAAACCCATACCTATGTTTCGCAGCAATGCTAATGGCTGGTCTTGACGGTATTAAGAACAAGATCCACCCAGGCGAAGCTATGGATAAAGACCTGTACGACCTTCCAGCGGAAGAAGCAGCAGAAATCCCAACAGTGGCTTACTCACTAAAAGACGCTCTAGAAGAACTAGATGCAGACCGTGAGTTCCTAACAGCTGGCGGCGTATTCTCTGATGACTTCATCGATTCTTACATCAGCCTGAAAGCGCAAGATGTTGAGAAAGTAAACATGACAACTCACCCACTTGAGTTCGAACTTTACTACTCTGTATAAGGTCTAAGCTGTGTAAAATGTAAACACAGTTACAAAATATTAGGCTCGCCTCGCAGGCGGGCCTTTTTTGTATACGCTCAACTAAGTTGCCCGTTTAACATGGAGAGATAACAAAAATACGCCTGAATCTTTTATCTTTATGGATCAAGGTTCTAGGCAACCGAAACGTGAAATCATCGATCAAAAGAAGGTGAGCAATGAAAGTTCAGCTTTTACCAACCCTGTACGCGCTCAGTACCTTGCTGATGGCGTCGACCGCTGGTGCCCAAGTCGCTTACACTTGGGTAGATAAGGACGGGGTCATCCACTTTAGTGACACCCCCAATCAAGGTGCAAAAACCATTTCACTTCCCAACCTAGAGGCTAGTGCACCTGCTCCCCGGGTACAAAGTACGGAGTCTTTAACACCTCAAGCCAGCGTACCAAAAGAGACTGCTGATACACCGAAAGCAAAAACCGAAAAACCTGTGCCGCTTTCCCTATCCATGCTCACACCTCAACATGATGAAACCATAAGAAGTAACAATGGGTTAATCAACATCCAACTGGATGCCAACCGCAAACTAGGGATTGGAGAGCAACTGCAACTCATCCTTGATGGCAAGCCTTATGGAGCCCCTCAAAGCCGCCTCACTTGGCAACTCAGCAACATTGACCGTGGTACTCACACCCTTGCGGTACAAGCGAAAAGAAGCGGCAAGCTTATTGCATCTACTAGCCCTATAACGGTGCATTTACATAGAGCGAGTATCAAGCCGACCATTAAAGGGGCAAAGTAGAATATTAAGTGAGAAAAAACGCACGCTCGCGCTGCTTTTCACTTTTTCTTCTGAGATTTATTCGCCATACTTACGTTCTATTGCACCAATATAGTGCAGCGCACAATCACAACGCAAACAAGGACGTAATGTGGATACTAGTCTCTCCAGTGCCATCCTCAATAACATGGTGACAGCGACGTTGATTCTCGATGATGGATTGGCGGTACGTTATGCCAACCCTTCGGCTGAGTTGCTGTTTTCACAAAGCGCTAAGCGCATTGTCGAGCAATCACTGTCTCAATTGATTCAACATGCGTCTTTGGATCTGGCTTTACTGACCCAGCCACTACAAAGCGGTCAAAGTATTACCGACAGCGACGTTACCTTTGTTGTCGATGGCCGGCCTTTAATGTTAGAGGTCACCGTCAGCCCAATCACATGGCAAAAACAATTAATGCTGTTGGTTGAGATGCGCAAGATAGATCAACAACGCCGACTCACTCAAGAGCTTAATCAACACGCTCAACAACAAGCGGCTAAGTTGTTGGTGCGAGGCTTAGCACATGAGATCAAGAATCCACTGGGCGGTCTACGCGGCGCGGCACAGCTATTGGAGAAAATGCTGCCCGATCCGTCTCTAACCGAATATACGCATATCATCATTGAACAAGCAGATCGCCTGAGAGCCTTGGTAGACCGATTACTTGGACCACAAAAACCAGGCAAGAAAACGCTAGAGAACCTTCACCAAGTGTTGGAGAAGGTACGCCAATTGGTTGAGCTGGAATCTCAGCATTCGGTGGTAGTTGAACGCGATTACGATCCAAGCTTGCCAGAGTTGCTAATGGATGCAGACCAAATTGAGCAAGCGATGCTCAATATTGTTAGCAATGCCGCACAAATACTGTCTCACCAAGAACACGGTAAAATCACCATACGCACCAGAACGGTGCACCAAGCCAATATTCACGGCCAACGCTGCAAGCTCGCTGCTCGCATAGAAATCACCGATAACGGTCCAGGTATCCCACCAGAATTACAAGATACGTTGTTCTATCCCATGGTCAGTGGCCGTGAAGGTGGAACAGGGCTCGGACTGTCTATCTCACAAAACCTGATCGACCAGCACAACGGCAAGATTGATGTCGAAAGCTGGCCAGGTCACACCACTTTTACGATTTATTTGCCAATCTGACCACGCTAAATGGTTTTGGTATTCGTCAGTTTTTAGGCTTTCGCTGCAAGGATTTATACATGAGTAAAGGATATGTTTGGGTCGTCGATGACGACAGTTCGATTCGCTGGGTGATGGAGAAAACACTCTCATCAGCCAACATTAAATGCGAAACCTACGCGGACGGGGAAAGTGTACTGATGGCGCTAGAGCGCGAAGTACCAGACGTGTTGGTTTCGGATATCCGTATGCCGGGTATCGACGGACTAGAGCTACTAAAGCAAGTTCAGCATGACTATCCTGATCTACCTGTCATCATCATGACGGCACATTCGGATTTAGACGCCGCTGTAAATGCCTACCAAAAAGGCGCATTCGAATATCTGCCAAAACCATTTGATATTGATGAAACCCTCACTCTGGTTGAACGTGCAATAGCCCACAGCCAAGAAAACAAACGTGAGCAATTGCTCCCAGAAGAGATTCCAACCGACACACCAGAAATCATCGGTGAAGCACCGGCGATGCAAGAAGTGTTTCGCGCCATCGGTCGCCTATCTCGCTCTTCCATTTCCGTTTTGATCAACGGCGAATCAGGTACAGGTAAAGAACTGGTAGCTCATGCTCTGCACCGCCATAGTCCGCGCGCCAACAAACCTTTTATTGCTCTCAATATGGCCGCGATTCCAAAAGACTTAATTGAGTCGGAATTGTTCGGCCATGAAAAAGGCGCATTTACTGGCGCAAACAGTGTTCGCCAAGGTCGCTTTGAGCAAGCCAATGGTGGCACGCTGTTTTTGGATGAAATTGGTGATATGCCATTAGATATTCAAACTCGCTTATTACGTGTTTTAGCCGACGGTCAGTTTTATCGAGTGGGTGGCCACTCACCCATTCAAGTCGACGTTCGTATTGTCGCCGCTACCCACCAAAACCTAGAAAAATTGGTCCACGAAGGCGATTTCCGTGAGGATTTATTCCACCGCTTGAACGTTATTCGAGTTCAAATCCCCGCGCTAAGAGAGCGTAAACAAGACATCGAAAAGTTAACGCAACACTTCTTGGTTCGTGCGGCTGATGAGCTCGGTGTCGAAACCAAAGCCTTGCACCCTTCTTCTGTCGACATTCTTAATCGTCTTGATTGGCCGGGTAACGTGCGCCAATTAGAAAACATTTGTCGTTGGTTAACCGTAATGGCAAGTGGTAGTGAAGTGCTACCAAGCGATCTGCCCGCTGAATTATTGGAAGAGAAAAAAATCATCACCGAGACAAGCAGTGGCAGTTGGCAAGAACAATTAGCGGACTGGGCACGCCATGCGTTAGAAGCTGGGGATAAAGAACTACTTTCCTTCGCTTTACCAGAATTTGAACGCATTTTATTGGAAGCTGCGTTAGAACATACTAAAGGTCACAAGCAAGATGCCGCTAAAGTACTAGGTTGGGGACGCAATACCTTAACCAGAAAGTTAAAAGAGCTGTACTGATTTCGAGCGGTCACGACGTTAGAGCATGGTTATCAAGCGCAAATTTTTCATCTCGCTTGATAACCTAAATGTCAGTACAATTACGGCACACCATCCCTTTTGTGACTAGGCAATGTCTAACGCGACGACTCAAATTACACTACGTACTGCTGTTCTCATCCCCTTTGTGATGATTTTTTTGCTGGCTATCGGTGTGATTGTTTACGTCCAAAAGCAGAGCTACGAAGAAGTTGTTACCGACATCAGTGATAAACAACTTTCTGTACTCACAGAAAGTGTTCACGACCATTTGAATGATTACTTACGCAAACCTTTTACCGCCGTCGCTGCACTCGGCCACAACGTCAGTTATCACAACCTTTACCACCCGAATGACACGAAAGACATTCAATCCTATTTGCTCAGCGCATTTAAAGATCTGTACCACTCGATACCGCAACTCGATGTGATCGCTTTTGGCTCAGAAACAGGTGACTTTACCGGTTTTCGCCGCGAGGCAGCCGATGCATATACCCTGATGGTGCAAGACTACCGAACCAAAGGCAGTTTGGTGATTTATGGTAGTGAAGAAGTCAGTGATGATATTCGTACTATCATCGCCCCTTATGACCCAAGAACTCGCCCTTGGTATCAACCCGTAGCACAAGACCATAAAGCCCATTGGTCATCGATTTATGCCAATGCTGATGAGCGTCAAGACATCACTCTTTCTGCGATGACGCCGGTTTACGAAATGGGTACATTTGCTGGCGTCTTGGTCACAGATATACGCATCAACACTTTCAATCAGTTCTTACAAGAGTTAAAGCAAGAGACCAATGCTTCCGTCTATATCATGGACCAACAGCATCGTTTAGTTGCTCACTCAGGACAAGGCAGTGTGATTTCATGGGGTACTAAGTTCTCCGATAAGGGCCAGCGTTTGCTTGCATCAGAGAGTGCCGACCCAATCATAAAAATGAGTGCTGCTCAAGTTAGCCGACAAGTGTTGAATTACACTGATAAACCCTATACGTTCGAATTCGACTTTAATGGTCAGCGCACTTTTAGTCGTATCACGCCTTATCATGACAGCAATGGCTTAACTTGGTTTATCGGCACCTCCATCTCTGAGAGTGAATTACTCGGCACCTTGCCCAAGAGCCAACAAAGGAGCTGGATGGTTGGCTTTTTAGTGAGTCTATTTGGCATCGTTGTCAGTCTACTGATCTTCAATCGCGTCACTCGTCCTATCAATGCTACCGCTACAGCAGCGCAGCATCTGGCTAAAGGGGATTGGGACAGTACGATGCCTCGCCCTGGCTATGTCTACGAAACCACCATCCTTGTACAAGCCTTTAATGAAATGGCCAGTAATCTAAAAGCGTCATTCAAAGCGTTGCGAGAGCAGCTCGAATTCGACTCATTAACCCGTCTCTACAGCCGCCAAGGACTCATTGAAGTCAGTGAAAACAACTCACATGCAGAGCAAGGCAGTTTGTATCTCATTGGGATCAACAAATTTAGGGATATCAACGACAGTGTCGGCCATCACAATGGTGATCAGCTCCTGATCCATGTTGCTGAGCGTCTTAAGCAACAGTTGAAAGAAGAAGCGACGCTAGCTCGTATTGGTGGTGATGAGTTTGCGGTCTTTATGCCAAACATGCACAGCGACGGTGATATTCGTTTAATGGAAAGACGCTTACAGCAATTGCTTGCTGCGCCTTTCATACTCGATGGTGAAACAGTAGTAATCAAGGTTTCGATAGGGGTAGTCAGAACAAAATCAGAGCAATCGATGTCACTGTGGCTACGCAACGCAAGCATCGCCTTAAGCTATGCGAAGCAAGATTCGCTAGCTAGCGTTTGTCACTACAGCCCAGAAATGGCCAGCGCCTCAAAGTTCCGCACTCAAATGCAGGCCAAGATTCAGACGGGCATCGATAATCGTGAATTCGTGCCCTACTATCAACCTATCGTCGATCTGGCAAGCGGCAACATTTGTGGCGCAGAAGCTTTAGCTCGTTGGCACAGTGAATCAGGAATGGTTTCTCCATTAGATTTCATCCCAATCGCAGAAGAAAGCAGCATGATCAAAGCAATAGGGCAACAAATACTCTTCCAAGCATGCCGTGACACACGTAAAGCCATCGACAAAAAACAGTGGCCTGAGAACTTCCAATTGCATGTGAATGTCTCAGTAAACCAACTCTCTTGTCCTGACTTTGTCGACACCGTCAGCAGCGTCCTGAAAACGACTCAATTGCCAGCCAATAATGTCACATTAGAAATTACTGAGTCTCGTATCATTGATAGTGCACCAACAACATTGGATAACCTGATCAAACTGCGTCAAATGGGATTAGGGATTGCCATTGATGATTTTGGTACTGGTTACTCATCTTTAGCGTACCTTCATGCGCTACCATTTACATGCTTGAAGATAGATCGCACCTTTATCAACCGACTCACTGAAGAAGACCTCGACAGCTCTGTTGTTGCCGCGATAGTTAACATCACCAAAGGCATGAAAACCAATGTCGTTGCAGAAGGCGTAGAGACAGCCACGCAGGCAAAGCTGCTTAGCACATTAGGTTGTAACCAAGTACAAGGTTTTTACTATAGCCGCCCATTACCGCTGGAAGACTGGCCAACACATTTGGTTAACATGAAGTAGAAAAGAGCTGAAATCGTTGATTTCCTAGTCATCATCTACTGACAATCTACCTAACTGTTATTTATACTTAACTGCAAATCTTCCCCATGTATTGTCATCGATAATGTTTGGGCTGAGTTCCTGTTCACAACATACAACCCGGATCGACATAATGATAACTAAGAATCTTCCCCTGACTGATTTGCACCGTCACCTTGACGGTAACATTCGCACTAAGACTATTCTTGAGCTTGGTCAGCAGTTTGGTATTGCGCTACCAGCTTATGATATTGAGTCTCTTACTCCACACGTTCAAATTGTTGAAGCTGAGCCATCTCTTGTTGCTTTCCTTTCTAAGCTTGACTGGGGTGTGGCAGTACTGGGCGATCTAGACGCATGTCGTCGTGTCGCTTATGAAAACGTAGAAGACGCTCTAAACGCACAAATCGACTACACTGAACTTCGCTTCTCACCATACTACATGGCGATGAAACACAAACTGCCAGTGGCAGGCGTTGTGGAAGCCGTGGTTGATGGTGTGCAAGCGGGTATGCGTGATTTCGGTGTCAAGGCGAACCTGATTGGCATTATGAGCCGTACATTTGGTACTGATGCTTGTCAGCAAGAGCTGGATGGTATCCTGAGCCAAAAAGATCACATCGTAGCCGTTGACCTAGCAGGTGATGAGCTTGGCCAACCAGGTGACCGTTTTGTCTCTCACTTCAAGCAAGTCCGTGATGCAGGCCTAAGTGTTACTGTTCACGCGGGTGAAGCGGCGGGCGCAGAAAGCATGTGGCAGGCAATTCAAGAGTTAGGTGCAACTCGTATCGGTCATGGTGTAAAAGCGATTCACGATCCTAAACTAATGGATTACCTAGCAGAAAACCGCATTGGTATTGAATCTTGCCTGACGTCAAACTTCCAAACGAGTACGGTTGAATCGCTAGCTAACCACCCGCTTAAGCAATTCCTAGAGCACGGTGTGCTGGCGTGTCTGAACACGGACGACCCAGCAGTTGAAGGTATTGAACTGCCATACGAATACGAAGTGGCAGCACCAGCAGCAGGTCTGACTAAAGAGCAAATTCGCCAAGCGCAAATCAACGGTCTAGACATCGCTTTCCTATCAGATGCAGAAAAAACTGAACTGAAAGAGAAAGTGAAAGATCGCGTTTAATTGCCGCGAAAGACATAAAAAATGCCAGCATTTGCTGGCATTTTTTATATCCGGAATCTATTGAGAGCTTAGATAACGCGAGAGAATTGCTGCTGACGCGCTTTCGCTCGTAGGTACTTGTCGAAGCACATACAGATATTACGAATCAATAAGCGACCACGAAGTGTCACCTGAATTTCACGCTCATCCACCTCTACCAACTTGTCATCAACGAAAGTTTGTAGAAGCTGTAGATCTTCTTTGAAGTACTGTTCGAACTTCACTGCAAACTCAGACTCAATCGCTTTCTTATCCAGTTTAAAGTTACAGATAAGCTGCTTAATCACCTCACGGCGTAGCAAATCATCTGAGTCTAAAGAAACCCCTTTCCAGAGTGCATGACGCAAGTCATTCACTTGAGCATAGTACTTCTTCAACTCTTTTTGGTTTTGCGCGTACGCATCACCAATCATGGAAATCGCAGAAACACCAAAGCCGACCAAATCACACTCACCTTGCGTGGTGTAGCCTTGGAAGTTGCGGTGCAAAATACCTTCACGCTGGGCGACGGCAAGTTCATCATCTGGCATCGCAAAGTGGTCCATACCGATGAATTGGTAACCAGCTCCCGTAAGTGTCGCGATCGTGTCTTGCAGAATCGCCATCTTCTCTTCAGCTTTCGGCAAATCCTCGTCTTTAATCTTACGCTGCGCAGCAAATAGCTGAGGCATATGCGCGTAGTTAAACACAGATAAACGACCCGGCTGCATTTCTAACACTTGCTCAAGTGTTTTAGCAAAGGACACCTTCGTTTGCTTCGGTAAGCCGTAAATTAGATCGAGGTTCGTTGAACGAAAGCCAAGCTCTTTGGCGCGTGCGACCATCGCAAAGATAAATTCTTCATCTTGCTCGCGATTCACAAGCTGCTGAACTTCTTTATTGAAGTCCTGAACACCAATGCTCAGACGATTGAAACCTTCACTGCGCAGATGATCCAGCATGGTTAGTTCGATTTCACGCGGGTCCACCTCAATACTGATTTCAGCGTCCGCATTAAAGATAAATTCTTGGCGCAATAAATCCATCACACGAGTGATTTGTTTTTCAGACAAGAAAGTTGGTGTACCACCACCAAAGTGCAGTTGAGTGACTGTACGCTCACCAAGCAACGATGCGCGTTGACGAATTTCATGCTCCAGTACGTCTAGGTATTCGTCTGCTTTGTGCGAATGACGAGTAATGACCTTGTTACAGCCGCAGTAGTAGCAAAGCTTGTGGCAAAACGGAATATGAACGTACAAAGATAACGGACGATCTGGGTATTGAGTGCATGCCATATCGTAGTCTGAAATGGTAAATGCTTCATGAAACTCCAGCGCCGTTGGGTACGACGTATAGCGAGGACCGGAATAGTTGTACTTATCCAATACCGCTTGATCCCAGACAATTTGCTGCTTCGATTCAGTATGTTGATTCGACATGGTGGTACTTTCCGTTAAATGCGAGGGCAACGAAAATCGTTACCCAATATTCAGAGGTCGTTATTTTGCCATATGACAAAGGCAACAACGGTAACCGCAGGTGGCTTTTTAAGTATAAAACCAAAGAAGTGCTAGCGTGATCACGATACCCCCAATAGCAATAAGGAAACCATTGGGGATACAAACTAGATCATCTGAATATTGATTTGGTTATTCAGTGGCTGGACGTTTTTTTGCAACACTTTGAGTTCTTCTACGATCGTATCTGTCAAGCGCTGCTCTGCTTTATGGCGATCCAAGTTTTGTTGCATACGCTCTTTCTTCGCAAGTTGCTGTCGGTCTTCACCACGCGCCATATCTTTCACAATATGGTAAAGCTCAGAAATCGCTGGGTACGTTTTATCAAAATCCACACGGTCTTCACCCTGAACATAGTCCATGATGTTGTATACACGAATGCTGATTTCAGATAAATCACACTGGCCTTGAATGCCAGCCTGACACAAAGTATGCACGTTCTCAAAAATGTTGGCGTTACGTTTATCGATCGCCAATTTTTTATGCTTCAGCTGCAATTCCTTTTGCTTTTTCAATTGAAGCAGAAGGTAACCTGCATATGAAGCCAGCGCGATAATGATCACAGCACCCGCAATCGCTAATAAGGTTACGTTCATGAATTACTTATCCTTTGTAGTCGTCGAAGTTGATGTCATCGAAATCCGCTAGTAGGTCATCGTCGTTGCGAGTGCCTTTAGCAGCAGGAGCGGTGAAGTCTTCCTCTTCTTCCGGCTCAAGTAGACCAAGTTGGTCCATCAGTTTTTCGATGCGATCTAGCTTCTCATCTACGAACTTCTGTAGACCTGTGCCTAGGTTCTCACCCGCTTCAATGCGATCCAACAACACGTTCAATTGCGCATCGTTTTCTAGCATCTCTAGCTCTTGCTCAGCCGATAGGCGACGCTCTTGTTTTGTCA
This sequence comes from Vibrio jasicida 090810c, assembly GCF_002887615.1. Classification (NCBI taxonomy): domain Bacteria; kingdom Pseudomonadati; phylum Pseudomonadota; class Gammaproteobacteria; order Vibrionales; family Vibrionaceae; genus Vibrio; species Vibrio jasicida. The sequence goes on from NZ_CP025792.1 coordinate 2,118,326, forward strand.
TCTTCTTCGCTGGCTCAACGATCAGAGGAATTTTCTTCTTACTACCTAAACGTGGATCACGATTTTGGGCAGCCGATTGCTTCTTCTGTTCATTCACTTCTGAGTTACGGTTACCTGTCTTCAAGCCTTTACGCTTTTTAGCGCGCTTGCGTAGACGGCCTTCAACGTCAGATTCTGTGCGGTTACGAGTGACAACAAACTCAGGTGCGCCTGCTGCACCTGGCTTTCTAGATTTTTTACTACGGCTCATTACTGGGCTTTCCTCAGTAAAATTACATCATTACCAATAAATTCGAGTTCGAGCTTATCCCGCTCAGCTAGGAACTGGAACGTTTCACGGCTAAAGAACACCACGTGAGTAGGATCGTTCTTATAATGCCATGATTGAAAGGCTTCTACATCGATGACCATTTTCGTCATCAGGCCTATCCAGCCACCTGGCTTAACTAAATTCAACCATTGCTTCCACACCACATCGGGGTGGTAGAGGTGTTCGATCACCTCTGTTGCTGTCATGAAGTCATACTGCTTTTCTAACACCGATGTATTAGGGTGATAGTAAAGATCATACAACGCCATGTTGTGCCCCGCTTCTTCTAACATTAATGAAAGCGTAGGGCCTGGACCACAACCAAAGTCGATTCCGTTCGATTGTGGTAAAATTCGCTCTGCGATTGGGTCAGCAATTCGCGACAAAAAATGTCGATATCCCATATCTTCAGGATTGTTCTCATGCAGATCATAGTGAGCTTTTTCAGTTTTCGCATCCAAACGTTGGTCTGGATTGACGAATACCAAACTGCACTGTTCACACTGAAGATACTCGCGTCGCTTATCTTCAAAAAAGTGGTGAGTGCGCTGATTCTGGCATAAAGGACAGGTATGCATGCTGACTTCCTCAAACAGGGATGCGAAACATACCAGAAAGTGGACACAGATTGGAGTGTTGCTGGATACTTTTTCAGCAGTTTTTGTTAAAAAACTTTGATTGGCAAAAATGAATATAAAAAAAGCGACAGTGAGACTGTCGCTTTCTGAATGCCACCAATAAGTGGCGAAACTGTGTTGCACACATCTGGTGCACCAAGAATCCTTTTGTTTTTCAAGCTTTCCCTGCCAAAAAGTGTTGTTCTTCATCTTCCTGATGAGTTTTGGCTATCCTTTCACTTCCTGTTTACTGAGCTACTTCCTGAAGCCTGATCCGTTTCGCTGTCTTAACCGTTAGACTAGATGACCATCCATATCTGATAGGCTCCTTGCCTATCTAAGTCCCTTTTCCGACTACCAAACGTCCTTCGCTTGCGTCCTTGGAGACCTTATATCCATGGTCTAAATTCCTGAGGTTCACTCCTTGTGAACACCGTCTACTTTACGGGTTTCGTAAAAACCAACAAGTCACCAAAAGCAATTAATGACACTAATTTTTTGCCATAAATAAATAACCCACTTTATCAATAACTTAAAAGTTATAGAGAGAAATCGCATCGATCACGTATGGCAAATGTCTCACAAGGCTTCAAGCTATCTATCACTTTTATGTTTAACATTGAATAAGATCGAGATCACACAAAGCCACAAACAAAAATGCCCCAACCAATAGTTGGGGCATTCCTGTATAACTTTGCTCGAACGCGGTGTAGGGGCTTAGTGCAGACCGCCAACGTATTTCGACAGAACTTCGATGTCTTCGTCTGTCATTTTCTTTGCGATGTCACGCATCATGGCATTCATATCGTTACCACGAGCACCATCACGGAACTTCTCTAACTGAGCTTTGATGTAGTCAGCTTGCTGACCAGAAATTTTAGGGAAACCTGAAAGCTCAGTGCCGTTACCACGAGGACCGTGACACGCGATACATGCGGTTAGACCACGCACTGCATCACCAGCGGTGTAAAGTACCTTACCTTGCTCGACCACATTTTCAGGGGTTGAGCTCTCTGCAATAGGTAAAGAGGCATAGTAAGCAGATAGATCCGCGATGTCTTCATCACTTAGTGGCATAGCCATACCACTCATTACAGGATCGTAACGACCTTGTTTACCACCACTAGTCATACCTAGTTTTAGATCTTTTAATTGCTTCTCAAGATACTTAGCGTGTTGGCCTGCAAGATTCGGGTACATTGCTAGTGCACTGTTACCATCTGCTCCGTGACAGGCGACACAGGTTTGTGATTTTGCTTTACCAGCTTCAATATTACCTTGGGCCCATACTGAGCAACTGGCTAAAAGACTCAAAATTAGCGCTAATTTCTTCATGACATTCCATTATAATTATCAAGCTTCCAGTACCACGGAATGTGAACATACCGCATACACTCATGGTACAATAGGCGACCTTATGCCGAGCACGGTTATTTTACACAATTTCACAAAAAAGTAATCAATCGACTACACAAAGTCGAGATGGAGTTAACAGTGAGCGTAAAAATTCATTACCAAAACACGCATTTCATCACCAGCGCACCCGATATTCGTCACTTACCGGAGGACGAAGGTGTCGAAATTGCGTTTGCAGGACGCTCAAACGCTGGTAAATCGAGTGCACTGAATCGCCTGACTAACCAAAAAAGTCTAGCGAAGACATCAAAGACCCCAGGTCGTACTCAATTGATCAACCTTTTCAAAGTACAAGAAGGTTGTCATATCGTCGATTTGCCAGGATACGGCTTCGCTCAAGTACCGGTTGAGATGAAGAACAAATGGCAAAAGTCATTAGGTGAATACCTACAGAAACGTGAGTGTCTAAAAGGTCTCGTGGTTCTAATGGACATTCGTCACCCAATGAAAGATCTCGACCAGCAAATGATTTTCTGGGCAATCGACAGCCGCATCCCTGTGCAAGTACTGCTGACTAAAGCTGACAAGCTAAAAAGCGGCGCTCGTAAACAGGTACTACTGAAAATTCGCAAACAAGCAGAGACGTTTGGTGGCGATGTATCGGTTGATGTGTTCTCTTCATTGAAAGGTCTGGGAGTTGATCAGCTTCGTGCCAAACTGGACGTTTGGTTTGCACCGGCAATCGCACACCTTCTTGAAGAAGACGAACAAGATGACGCTCAAGAGAGCAACGAAGAATAATTAACAAAATTTGTTAAATTTTTTCGACACAGCCCTGCCTTTTGGTGGGGCTTTTGCTTATCTGGGGGCAAGAAAGGTGAATTTCAGGCAATAAAAATCCCCACCTTCCTGGCAGGGATAACGGGAGAGAAAAATTGGTAATTATTGTTATGAGGCGAAGCATTACTGAACTGAGATTCGATTTCAATAGGTTAAAAAGCAATCTTATCTTATACCTCAAACCAAACACCCTCACCCACACGACACAATAGCCCTATTATTCATATAGTTAAGTTAAGCAGAACATCAAAAAGACGTAACTTAGTTTCTTTCGAGAAAAAATAATAGTGTGACTGGCGTAAATTTACAGCATGAATAACGCAATAAATTGGAGTGAAAAAGCTAGATTTGACAGTAACTTAGAGAGGTCTAAAGAAGTGCATTTTTGTGGACTATTTTAACTTATTGATCAAAAAGAAAAATTTTCTTTCGCCCAATAAAAAACGCCCCAGTCAAAAACTGACTGGGGCGGCTGAATCAGCCTAATCCAATAACGTGAAACAAAAGGTCTGAAAGATAGAACATCTTACCTCTGTACCCTACGAGAGATAATGTACAACAATTGGTCAGATTTGCAAAGAATTTTTGTAATTTTTTTTCATGAAAGTTTTATTAAGCAACAATAATTCTCACAATTGAATTGCTTTTTTATTAGCACAAAAAAGCCAGCGTTTGTGCGCTGGCTCATGTTTAATTAGTAAAATTGATTTAAAAGTGACTAGTGTGCTTGGTCCCAGTTATCACCGTGACCTGCTTCTGCCACTAGAGGCACTTTCAGTTCTGCTGCAGATTCCATCAAATTCTGTACTTTATTTTCAATTTCGGACAAAGAAGACTCTTCAACTTCAAAAACCAATTCATCGTGCACTTGCATGAGAAGTTTCACTCGACCATTACCTTCTTGCTGAATCCACTCATCCACTAATAACATCGCTTTCTTGATGATATCCGCAGCGGTACCCTGCATCGGCGCGTTAATCGCGGCACGCTCAGCAGCTTTACGACGCATACCGTTACGAGATTGAATTTCTGGAAGATGCAGACGACGACCAAAAATCGTCTCTACGTAACCTTGTGCAGAAGCAGTACTACGCGTGTCTTCCATGTACTGCATTACACCAGGGTAACGTTCGAAGTACTTGTCCATGTAAGCCTGCGCTTCACCACGCGGAATACCGAGCTGTTTTGCTAAGCCAAATGCGCTCATGCCGTAAATCAAACCAAAGTTAACCGCTTTTGCACGACGACGCTGTTCACTTGAGACTTGATCGATAGAAACACCCATGATTTCTGCCGCCGTTGCTGCATGGATATCTTTACCATCACGGAACGCATCAAGCAGCGCTTGGTCACCTGACAGGTGCGCCATAATACGCAATTCAATTTGAGAGTAGTCGACTGCCAAGATCTTATATCCCGTCGGTGCAATAAATGCCTGACGAATACGACGACCTTCTTCGTTACGAATTGGAATGTTCTGCAAGTTAGGATCGGTTGAAGATAGACGTCCCGTTGCAGTAACCGCTTGGTGGTAAGAAGTATGCACACGGCCCGTTGATGGGTTAATCATCTTCGGTAATTTGTCGGTGTACGTTGATTTTAACTTCGCCAGACCACGGTATTCCAAAATCAGTTTTGGTAGTGGGTAATCCAGAGCCAGTTCTTGCAGCACTTCTTCATTAGTAGAAGGCGTCCCTGATGGTGTCTTCTTGATGACTGGCAGACCCATTTTCTCAAACAGAAGTGCTTGCAACTGCTTCGGTGAGTTCATGTTGAACTCTTGCTCTGCAATCTCATAGGCTTTCTGCTCAAGCTCATCCAGACGTGCGGCGATCTCTACCGACTGCGCACTAAGCTTCATGTCATCAATCAGTACACCTGTGCGTTCAATGCGAGACAGCACTGGTACAAGTGGCATTTCGATTTCTTCGTATACGGTTTTTAGCTTCTCATCTTGCTCGATGTTGGCAAACAAACGGTTATGTAGACGAAGTGTCACGTCCGCATCTTCCGCTGCGTATGGTGAAGCTTCATCCAGATCGATTTGGTTGAAGGTCAGTTGATTCTTACCTTTACCTGCGATTTGCTCGAATGAAATGCAGCTGTGTTGTAGAAAGCGCAGTGCCAAGCTGTCCATATCGTGTTTGCCACCTACGCTGTTGTAAACGTAAGACGCTAACATAGTGTCGTGCTTGATACCTTTCATCTCAATGCCGTAGCGAGCTAGCACAGATGCGTCGTATTTTAAGTTTTGGCCAACTTTCGATTGAGCTTCATCTTCAAGAATTGGCTTAAGCTGTTCGAGTACCCAATCACGATCAAGTTGCTGAGGCGCATCTAGATAGTCATGGGCCACTGGTACATAAGCCGCAATGCCTTCATCGGTCGCAAATGATAGACCTACTAGGTTTGCCACCATGTAATCTAGGCTGTCGGTTTCGGTATCAAACGCAAATAACTCAGACGCTTTTAGTTTGTCTAACCAAGCATTAAATGAAGCTTCATCCAGGATGGTTTCGTATTGGCTACGGTCGATTTTTACTGCTGAGGTGTCCATATCTGCTTTAGATGAAGCAGAACCACCACGCACTGCGCCAGTTGATTCATCCGCTTCTACGACACCTGTGCCGCCTTCTAATAACTCATTCAACCAAGACTTGAACGTCAACTGACCGTACAGTTTGATCAGCTCATCTGTGCTTGGCTCTGCTTTTAGCAATGATTCTGGCGTCTCTTCCAGCTCCACATCCAACTTGATGGTTGCCAACTCATAAGACATCATCGCATCGTCTTTGTTGTCCACAAGCTTCTTCGCCATGGTTTTGGAACCACGGAAACCAAGCGCAGCAATATCGTCGAGGTTTTCATACAGCTTAGTTAGACCGCCGATCCCCTGCAGAAGTGCAGTTGCAGTTTTATCACCAACACCCGGAACGCCGGGGATGTTGTCGACTTTATCGCCCATCAACGCTAGGTAATCGATGATCAGCTCTGGTGGAATACCAAACTTCTCAATCACCCCTTCACGATCCATCACGACGTTAGTCATGGTATTGATCAAGGTGACGTTATCATCGACAAGCTGGGCCATGTCTTTATCGCCTGTACTGATCAAAACCGGCATGCCCTGTTGTGATGCTTGATAAGCCAAAGTTCCGATAACATCATCAGCTTCTACGCCAGGAATACAGATCAGTGGCAGACCCATTGCACGAATGACGTTATGCAGTGGCTCAATTTGGCAACGAAGATCATCCGGCATTGGTGGACGGTTCGCTTTGTATTCTGGGTACATATCGTCTCGGAAGGTTTTACCCTTCGCATCGAAAACCACCGCAATGCGATCCGAAGCAAACTGACGCATCATACTGCGTAACATGTTCACCACACCGTAAACTGCGTTAGTTGGAATTTCACCGTTACTCATCGTGCCTGGGTAAGCGTGAAAAGCGCGATATAGATAAGAAGAACCGTCGATCAGAATCAACGGATTTTCAGGAATACTTGCCATAATTGTCTGTATCCAAATCAGTACTTAATAGATCTGCTTAGAATGCCATGACTGCTGATCCGAATCTATCTTGTTCGCTCGATCAAGTTCGCGGAAATTTTCCGATGTTATTCACGAAAAACACCTCTCACTGTGGATAACTCTGTTTATAGAAATTATCCACTGGTTATCCCATGGAAATAAAGACAGAAAAAAACAAATATAAGCCATTGTTTTAGTGGTGATTTTTTTAAAACAAAAGACAAGATCAACGATCCTGAAATGATCATGACATGTGGAAAAGTTGCCGATAGAGGCGTCAATTAGAAATCACAGAAAAGAAAAAAGCGACCCAATTGGGTCGCCTAGCAGAAGTGGTAAAGCTATTTCCATTTGTATGGCTGCTTAACCAAGAAGCTATAAATTACACTGGAAGCAATGTGAGCAATGTCGTGTCAAAAAGAATTAGTGCAAGTTCTGGGGAAAATGTTTCATTACCTTCTCAACACTCGGTTAATTAGCAATTCAACGTCCTTGTGAACTTTCCTCATTCCCTAAGACAGGTTTAATAATAATGATTCTCATTTAACAGTCAATACCTAAATGAGAAAAAATCTCATTTATTTTTTATAGCGCCTTAATGAAGTGCACTCTAGACTCACGTAAGTTCGGTTTTTCTTCAAACTTTTCAATAATGTATTCATTTCTTAGCAACAAGCGAAGCATGGCAGGGAATTGGTTACGAGATTTCACTTTTAAAGTTTTGTACCCCTGCTCTACTACCCATTCCTCTTGCGCTTCTAATAACATTTGCGCCACGCCTTCATTGCGCGCTTCTGGTGCTACGCCACCAAACCAACTGTAGAAGGTATATTCATCTAACTCGTAGCCGATTTTAAAACCTAGGATCGTCCCTGCTTTCTCAGCCACTAGGATTAAACTTTTTTTATCTCCTAGGCGCTCAGCCATGGATTCAACCGTCTCACCATGTGCAAACTCAGTAACACGAGCTACCACTTGGATCGCCTCTTCCAGCGTGCCTTCACGAATCAGCATTGTCATTGTCTTACTCTCCAGAAATAAATATACCCAAGTAACTTCAAGCCGTGTGTATTCCGTCTTGAGGTTACTTGGGTATATTCAGACCGACAACAATTGTCGGTCTGGCTTTTCTCATTGAGCGATAATTACTCGTCTGTCGCTTCTTGCGCTTTGACTAGGTGCTCTACAGGTTGTGCGTTTTCTTCCGCTAGCCACTCTGCTACATCTTTCGCGAAGTAAGTCAGGATGCCATCTGCGCCTGCACGTTTGAAGCAAAGTAGCGATTCCATCACTGTCTCGCGCTCTTTCAGCCAACCATTCATGATGGCTGCTTTATGCATCGCGTACTCACCCGAAACTTGGTAAGCGAACGTTGGAACTTGAAGCTCAGTCTTAACACGGCGAACCACATCAAGGTAAGGCATGCCTGGCTTAACCATCACCATGTCAGCGCCTTCATTGATATCAAGAGCCACTTCATGTAGCGCTTCATCTGTATTCGCAGGGTCCATTTGGTAGTTTTTCTTGTTGCCGCCCTTTAGGTTCGCTGATGAACCAACGGCATCACGGAATGGACCGTAGTAGTTTGATGCGTATTTCGCAGAGTAAGCCATAATTTGAGTATGGATGTGACTCGCTTCTTCTAGTGCTTCACGGATTTTGCCGATACGACCATCCATCATGTCTGATGGTGCAACCACGTCAGCGCCTGCTTCTGCGTGAGAAAGCGCTTGTTTTACGAGAACTTCGGTTGTCTCATCATTCATCACGTAGCCATCTTCATCGATGATGCCGTCTTGGCCGTGAGTAGTGAACGGGTCGAGTGCCACATCTGTGATCACACCGATTTGAGGCACGTGCTCTTTTAATGCACGTACTGCGCGCTGAACTAAACCTTCAGGGTTGTAAGCTTCAGCAGCACATAAGCTTTTAGCGTCTTGGTTTACGACAGGGAAAAGCGCGATTGCTGGTACGCCTAGGTTTGCTAGGTATTGTGCTTCTTCTAGCATTAAATCAATCGACAAACGTTCTACACCCGGCATCGATTCAACACTTTCACGACGATCTTTGCCCATCAAAATGAACATTGGGTAAATCAGATCGTTTACTGAAACTTGGTTTTCAGCCATCAGACGACGACTAAAATCGTGCTTACGCATACGACGCATACGGCGTGCAGGGAATGGACCTTGAATTGATACAGACACCACTTTCTCCTTGTCTGGAAGGTTACGATGATCAAATCATCTGGTGGCAAAATCATATCACTCTTGATGCACCTTGCGAGCAGCAATATGGAAAAACGGCATGAAAAAAACCGAAAATGACCCAGCACTCACACTCAAGTATACTTCTCACTAATTCCATACACCGATGAACCATAGAGACCAACCATGATCGATACTCACGCTCATATTTACGCTAGCGAATTTGATAACGACCGCGACGAGGTGGTGAAACGTGCTTTAGAACAAGGCATTGATAGAATTCTGCTACCAAACATCGATCTTGAATCTATTGAGCCGATGCTAAAAACCGAGGCGGCTTATCCTGAGGTTTGTCGCTCAATGATGGGTCTGCATCCATGTTATGTAGATGGCAATATTGAGCAAACACTAGAAATCATTCGTGGTTGGTTTGAAAAGCACAACTTCATTGCAGTGGGTGAAATCGGTATCGACCTGTACTGGGATAAAACCTTCCGCGCGGAACAAGAAATGGCGTTTGTGACTCAGTTAAACTGGGCAAAAGAGATGGATTTGCCTGTCGTTATCCACACACGTGACTCGATTGAAGAAACGCTGACCTTACTGCGTCAAGAACAAGACGGCCGCTTGCGTGGCGTATTCCACTGTTTCGGTGGCAGCGTAGAAGAAGCGCAAGCGATCAATGAGCTAGGATTCCACTTAGGTCTAGGTGGTGTCTCTACGTTTAAAAACGGCGGCATGGATAAAGTTATCCCGCATCTGGACATGAATTGGGTGATTCTAGAGACAGACTGTCCTTACCTTGCACCTGTACCACATCGTGGTAAACGCAACGAGCCAGCTTATACTTCTCTAGTGGCGGCGCGCGTGGCCGAACTGCGTGGGGAAAGCCTTGAAGCTATCGACACCCGAACGACCAAAAACGCAGAAGCGCTGTTTAACCTCAAATAGCCTCAGGGTTATAGGCCTCACATTCAGTCACCTTACTCTATTTCTATAGCACCGGCTGATAAATTCAAAAATCCGTGCTATTGAGACAGAGCCATTAAGATTCCTAATATTGCTCATACACTTATTGAGTTGGGCAATTTATGGAACAGTGCAAACACAATATTTACCTACAGCGCCACAGACGAACTTTTTGGCAAAAACTGATCGGAATTAAAGAAGTCTACGTCTGTTCACGATGTGGATATATGCTCAGAGTTAAATAATTTCTTCTCTACTTGTCACACTTTTTATCCCGACTTCAAAGCGAACAACTTGGACGAAAACGTTATGAACCTCCGTCAGACTTTGAGCTCGTATGGGATCTTTACGTATAGTATAGAAAAATCATATATTTGAGATGGATAACTATATTATTCACATCATTGCAGTATGGAAATAATTTCACATAAAATGCCCGTCGGCTTATAAAATCAAAATAGATGGGACTCATAATGTGTAATCATGGAGTTTACTTGCAACGTCAGCAGCGCAGTTGGATTCAAAAACTAATCGGCATTAAAGAAGTTTATGTCTGTTCTAAATGCGGTTATGTCCTTAAGCTGAGATAATTGGCTCAGTCCAATCCAACCGCAATAAGGTGGCTCTTCATGGGTCGCCTTTCCCGCTTTCAACCATTACAAGTCGTTACACAGTCAAACTCACTTCACCTAATAACCTTTAAACTCGTTTCAAACGTGCACCATACTTCCATCTCAGATAATTAGAACTTTATTCCGTTAAATGTGACTGTATTGATTTGGTAGATAACCTACTTAATCACATACAGAAGCTTTATTTAACAATGGAACTAACATCACATAAAGTCCCCCAAATAAACAACCAATAAAAATAGGGATATGTATGTGCAAACATGGGGGTTACTTACAGCGTCGTCAGCGCAGGCTTTGGGAGAAATTAGTGGGGATTAAAGAGGTGTATGTTTGCTCACGATGTGGGTACATCAAGCGTGTGAGATAGTTTGGCTAGGTTTAGAAAACGAAAAAGCGGCTTAAAAAAGCCGCTTTTCTCTATTGAGAAGGAGAGATTACTCTTCTGCTTCCGCCTCTTCCGTTTCATCTTTGCGAGTGTAGAAACGTGCGAAGAACAAGCCTACCTCAAACAGCAAACACATTGGGATTGCTAAAAGGGTTTGCGAGATCATATCCGGCGGCGTCAATAGCATGCCGACAATAAACGCACACACAATAATGTATGGACGCTTCTCTTTCAGATCTTGTGGTGTCGTTGCGCCTGTCCAACATAACAAGATAATCGCGACTGGTACTTCAAACGCAATACCAAACGCCATAAACAGCGCTAGTACAAAATCGAGGTAGCTCGAAATGTCGGTTGCAAACTCTACTCCACCCAATGAGATAGCAGTAAAGAAGCCAAACACCAACGGAAATACCACGAAGTACGCGAACGCCACACCGCAGTAAAACAGCAACGAGCTTGAGAACAACAATGGCATGATCAAACGACGTTCATGCTTGTACAACCCGGGCGCCACAAATGCCCAAACTTGGTACAAAATAAACGGCACCGCGACAAACACCGATGCGATAAGCGTTAGCTTCAGCGGTGTAAAGAAGGGTGAAGCCACATCGGTTGCGATCATCGTCGCGCCTTCAGGTAAACGCTCTACCAAAGGTGCAGAAACAAATTCATAAATGTGGTTGGAGAAATAAATTAGCCCTACAAACACGACCAATACTGCGGCAATTGCTTTTAGCAGTCGATTGCGAAGTTCTAATAGATGACTAATTAAAGGTTGTGTCTGCTCGACGGTAGACATGGCAAACCTCTTTTTAAAAACCAGATCAAAAAGGAGCTACCAATGTCTAGTAGCTCCTCCTAATGAGACTATTCGGCTTTCTTATCTGCCGCTGTAACCTTAATCTCTTCCGCTTTCTCAACGGTTTCAGTCGCTTTTGCAGCTTCTTGCGGCTCTGCGTCTGATTTGGTTGGTTCCGCGTAAGGGCGGTTTACAGATTGCGCGGCTTTCTTCAGCTCTTCAACAGAAGACTTTAGCTCAGGAGACAGATCATCCATCCCCATTTGCTCAGCTTTACGCAAGTTTTCTTGCAGTTCTTGGACTTTTAGCTCGTGTGACAATTCGTCTTTGACGCTATTTGCCATACTCTTCGCTGCTCCGACAAAACGAGAGACACTGCGGATGGCATGTGGCAAACGCTCGGGACCAAGAACAACCAGACCAACAACAGATATTAATACCAGTTCCCAAAAACCGATATCAAACACGTTTTACGCCTGCTCTTTGTCTTTTTTCGTTTCAGGAGCAGCTTCTTTCTTTTGCTGCTCTTCTAAACTTTTTGGCTCGAAGTCTGCGTCTTTGTCTTCTTTCTTCGCAGAATCATCTTCGCTCATCGCTTTCTTGAAGCCCTTAACGGCACCACCCAGATCGCCACCGATACCGCGCAGTTTCTTAGTTCCGAATAGCAATACAACAATTACAGCAATGATTAAAAGTTGCCAAACACTGATACCACCCATTCTTTTTACCTCGGGTCTTTAAACAAAATTATTTCAAGAGTTTAACGTCTATCGACGATAAGCTCGCCAACTAAGCAGCCAAAATGTGACACCTGCGATACCGCTGGCCATCGATAGCTGCTCATAAGCGTTATCCACCAATATTGCCGAGCATACGACTAAAGTGGCTCCAACACCAAATAAAAACTTTCCTGTCGCCTGCTGACGCTTGCTGTGACGGTAACCTTGATAAAGCTGATCCATGCGTTGATTCATGGCTTTACCTTGTTTAAGGCTATCGTAAAGCAGCTCCGGCAGTTCCGGTAACTTCTCTGCCCAAAACGGCGCACGGTCTTTAATGGCATTCACTAAAGCTTGCGGACCGACTTGGTTCATCATCCATTCTTCAAGGAAAGGTTTCGCGGTCTCCCACAAATCTAGTTGCGGGTACAACTGGCGACCCAGTCCTTCGACGTACAACAGCGTTTTTTGTAGCAATACAAGCTGCGGCTGCACTTCCATATTGAATCGACGCGCAGTGTTGAACAGATTCAACAGTACGTGACCGAAAGAGATTTCACACAGTGGTTTAGCAAAGATTGGTTCACACACGATGCGAATCGCAAATTCAAATTCATCGACATTGGTATCGGCAGGTACCCACCCCGAATCAACGTGCAATTCCGCTACGCGGCGGTAATCACGATTGAAGAAAGCGAGGAAGTTTTCCGCCAGATAGCGTTTGTCTTCAGTGTTAAGTGTACCAACGATCCCGCAATCCAGCCCAATCCACATCGGATTATCTGGATGCTCCGGTTTAACAAACACGTTGCCCGGGTGCATGTCGGCATGGAAAAAGCTGTCTCGGAACACCTGAGTGAAGAATACACTCACGCCGCGTTCCGCGAGCAATTTCATATTGGTGCCATTCGCTTCCAAGCCTTCAATATCAGAGACTTGGATGCCATATATTCGCTCAGAAACCATGACAGTTTCATTACTAAAGTCAGGAAAAACTTCTGGTACGTAAAGCTCTTCACTGCCTTCGAAGTTGCGACGCAGTTGAATCGCGTTCGCCGCTTCACGACGCAAATCGAGTTCATCAAGTAAGGTTTTTTCGTACTCGCGAACCACTTCAACTGGTTTCAAACGACGTGCTTCAGGCATCGCTCCGGCGACTATACGCGCCATTCGGTGCATCAGTTTTAGATCTGAATCAATGACCGGACGAATATCTGGACGGATGACCTTTAATACCACTTCTTGGTTAGTGTCTTTTAATCGCGCGGTATGCACCTGAGCAATCGACGCAGACGCTAACGGTTTGATATCAAATTCAGTAAACCAGTTATCTAATGGACCGCCCAGAGCGAGTTCCATTTGTTCTTTCGCTAACTGCCCATCAAATGGCGCAACTTGGTCTTGCAAAAGCGCAAGAGGATCAGCGATATGTGGAGGGAAAAGGTCACGGCGGGTCGACATCATCTGACCAAACTTAATCCAAACCGGACCTAGTTCTTGCAGAGCGAGACGAAGACGCTCACCTAACGGTTTCTCTGGGTGCTTGTTCTTAATCCAGAATAAGCTTTTGCGCATCAAAAGCGGCGCTTTGGTCAGTTGATGATCAGGCAACAACTCATCCAAGCCGTATTCTAGCTGAACTTTAATGATTTGATATAAGCGCTTTATTTCTGCTGGCGTCATGAGTTCTCCAGCGCAGGCTTATCCGAGTCGAACTTATTTAGTAGTACGTTTAGGCGCGCTTCGACACGAGAAGCTTGACTGCGAACGTCATCCACTTGGTCACAGAAGTGGGCGATTTCCAGCGGTGCTGGCGCCAATTTCCATTCTTCTGTTACCACTTGAGCAAGGTGGCGTTGGTGTTTTTCCGCTTGAGAAGCAAAGAAACCGCCGACGTTTTTGGTGCCTTGCACAAAGGTATGTGCCACGACATCCCCCGTCACTCGAGACAGCCACTCTTCAATATCTGGCTTGCAATCGACCATCAATTGAGAGAATTTCTGTGCAAGTTGGATGTCACCTTCAAGCTCAAGTTTGTCTTGCTTGATAAGGCGAGTGATGTTGGCTTGATCGCGCAGCTCAGGAAGTACGCTTAGATTCAGCGACAGATAACAATCTGGCTGACCTTCGTAATTGCCCAAAACATCGATTTGCTGGCTGAAGATGAACGTCAGCGTCTTATTGATTTCTTTGAGGTGAATTTGAATCACCTGACCTTTAAGACGTGACAAACGACGATCCAATTCAGGATCGTCTTTAATCAGCGTATTTAGTGTCGTTTCAATAACGGCAGTGATAAGAGGTTCAAATGGCATACCGCTTATCCTTAGAATTTGTAGCCGCGGTGCAGCGCCACAATACCACCCGTTAGGTTGTAGTATTTGGTGTTTTCGAAGCCCGCTTCTTTCATCATGCCTTCCAGTGTTTCTTGGTCTGGGTGCATACGGATAGATTCTGCTAGGTAACGGTAGCTGTCTGCGTCATTTGCCACTAGCTCACCCATTTTTGGCAATAGGTGGAACGAGTACGCGTCGTACACTTTTGATAGTGGGTCTAGGATTGGTTTTGAGAACTCAAGTACCAACAAACGACCACCTGGCTTCAATACGCGGAACATAGAGCGCAGCGCTTTGTCTTTATCGGTGACGTTACGTAGACAGAAGCTGATAGTGATCACGTCAAAGTAATCGTCTGGGAACGGCAGTTCTTCTGCGTTCGCTTGAACGTAATGCACGTTACCCACAATGCCGTTATCACGCAGTTTGTCACGACCGACATTCAGCATTGAGTTGTTGATGTCCGCTAGGATCACGTGACCTTGGTCGCCAACAATGCGTGAGAATTTCGCTGTTAAATCGCCTGTACCACCACCTAGATCGAGAACGCGTTGTCCCGGACGAGCGCCACTGCAATCAATAGTAAAACGCTTCCAAAGGCGGTGAACACCACCTGACATCAAGTCATTCATGATGTCGTATTTTGCTGCCACTGAGTGGAAAACTTCGGCAACTTTGGTCACTTTTTCGTCTTTTGCCACTGTGGTAAAACCAAAGTGGGTAGTGTCGTTATCTAACGCTGTATTTGATTGCACACTTGTGTCCGTCATTCTGATTCCTCTTGGGCAGCACTTTTTCACTTCGGGGCGGTTGATAACAAATAGGGTCGCCCACTGTACTGCGGGCGATTAGTTTACTTTATCCTCAGCCGGATGTCTTTCTACTAAATAAGCATTTTCCGAAAATGACTCTGTCTGCGCCAACTGAGCAAGATCTGGCGAGATTGGACGTTTTACTTCCACTCCTAGTTGCTTAAAGCTTTCCGCTTGACGGATCACGTTGCCTCGCCCTGTTGCTAGCTTATTCATTGCGCCTTGGTACGTTTGGTTAGCTTTGTCTAGTGCACCGCCCAGCCCTTCCATATCATCAACAAACAAACGCAGTTTGTCGTACAATTTTGCCGCTCGTTCAGCGATCAACTGAGCGTTTTCATTTTGGCGTTCGTTACGCCACAAGTTATCTATCGTACGTAGCGCCACCAGCAAAGTGGTAGGGCTGACCAAAATAATGTTTTGCTCCATCGCGTCTTTGACCAAGCTCGGGTCAGCTTGTATCGCCACTTGAAATGCAGGTTCCACCGGAATAAACATCAGTACGTAGTCTAGGCTCTGAATGCCTTTTAGCTGATGGTAATCTTTAAGGCTCAAGCCTTTGATGTGCGCGCGCAGCGCGGCTAGGTGATCG
The DNA here is from genome assembly GCF_002887615.1 of Vibrio jasicida 090810c. Taxonomy (NCBI): domain Bacteria; kingdom Pseudomonadati; phylum Pseudomonadota; class Gammaproteobacteria; order Vibrionales; family Vibrionaceae; genus Vibrio; species Vibrio jasicida. The sequence goes on from NZ_CP025792.1 coordinate 2,134,435, forward strand.
CTCAGCGCCTGATCTCGTTGAATGTCGTTCTCTGCGTTGAAGTAGCGCTCGTACGCCACCAGCGCCATTTTCGAATCAACCACCACTTGTTTGTTTTGCGGTAAGTGAACTATCACATCCGGCTGATAGCGTTTGCCTGCTTCGTTTTGCAAGCTCACCTGAGTTTGGTACTCGTGCCCTTCACGCAAACCAGATTCTGCCAATACACGAGCCAGAACCACTTCACCCCAGTTGCCTTGCTGCTTGTTGTCACCTTTCAAAGCTTGAGTCAGATTGACCGCTTCTCGGGTCATATGCTCATTCAAACGTTGCAGGTTCTTCAACTCATGCACCAAGGTGTGACGCTCTTTGGCTTCTTGGCTAAAGCTGTCGTTGACTTGTTTCTTGAACCCTTCCAGTTGCTCTTTGAGTGGAGACAGCAAACCTTCCAAACTCTGACGGTTTTGCATGTCGACTTTGGCGGTTTTCTCTTCAAACAACTGATTCGCTAGGTGTTCAAATTGCTGCTTCAAACGCACTTCTGCTTGCTCAAGAATTTGCAGTTTTTCAGCATTGGTTTGGTTGATTTGTTCGTGTCGCGCTTGCTGCTCACCAAGCTGGGTTTCAAGACGCGATTTGTGTTCACGCATCTGTCCTAGCTCATCAAAATACTGCTGACGCTCTTGCTTCACCGCTTCGAAATAGCGCAGCTTTTCCATCGCGGCCATCAATTTACCGTGAGTTTGGCGCACTTCGAATGCTGCTTTGTCGCGCTCGTCATCAAGCTCATCCAATTCTTGCTGTGCTTCGGCAAGGCTTTGCTTCACCTGTTCAAGTTGTTGTTGATGAAGCTGTTTTTCAGAGGAGAGCTGTTGTTCGAGCAATTGAGTTTGCGTGGCAAAGCGTTGTTTAACCCACCAACCCACTGCAACACCGCTGATGGTCGCGGTAAAAAGAGAAGACAAAATGAGAGATTGATGCTCAAGAATCCATTGCATAATAGCGAGTTAGCCTGTGTTTTTTATCTTTAATAATGGTATTTACATACTGGATAAATGTCCAGTTTGTTGGATGAAAAATCCTCGCATACACTAGGCGCTCCGTACAACATACTCACGCAAGCTCAAATCAATAGCGATGAGCGGTACATCATCACACAGAGGCATCATGAACGAGCGTCGCGCCCTAGGATTTGGGCTATCAGCGGTATTACTTTGGTCAACAGTAGCGACCGCATTTAAATTGACTTTGGCGGAATTCACACCGATTCAGATGCTTACCATAGCGAGTATTGTTTCGGCTATCGCACTTATCACTGTGTGTGGTGCACAGGGCAAGCTCAACCAACTGGGTAACACATTTTTATCTAACCCTTGGTATTACCTATTGCTTGGTTTGATTAACCCACTGGCTTATTACCTGATCTTATTCAAAGCTTATGACTTGCTACCTGCGTCTCAAGCACAAGCAATTAACTACAGTTGGGCAATCACCCTTACCTTAATGGCGGCGGTTTTCTTGGGTCAGAAAATCCGAGGTAAAGACTGGATCGCTTGTGGTTTTAGTTACCTCGGCGTGATTGTGATTGCGACTAAAGGTAATGTGTTAGGAATGGATTTTGAAAGCCCACTGGGTGTTGGCTTGGCATTACTTTCGACCCTGCTTTGGGCAAGCTACTGGATTCTTAATACCAAAAACAAAGCCGACCCTGTGGTAGGTGTCTTACTTGGCTTCTTGGTTGCGATTCCATTTGCGATTGGTTTAAGTATTTATGAAGGCGCGAATTGGGGCCAAATCACAGCCAAAGGCTGGGCAGCAGTGACTTATGTCGGCTTGTTTGAAATGGGCATCACCTTTGTATTGTGGTTATCCGCACTCAAACTGACCGAAAATACCGCGCGTATCAGCAACCTAATTTTCGCTTCACCATTTATCTCTTTAATGCTGCTTGCCACCATCATTGGCGAAGACATTCATCCATCCACTTTGATTGGCTTGGTATTGATCATCAGCGGCTTAGTCATTCAGCAAGTGAAGTTTGGCAGAAAGCAAAAAAAAGCGAATACCGCCCAGTAGCCACATCCGAAACCATTGCAAAAATGAGACGGGATTTATAAAAAAGAGAGCTAGCTAACAGTTTACTCGATTAATGAAGTGTTCCTTGCTTGGATTTGTTCGGGCTTTGGATACGATATAGCCAAAGCCCGATATGAACGTCTAATCAGATGTTAACAACACAAATCCAAGGGCGCTCAGGATGCTTTATTAACTATGTTTCGCTTCGCTATCTCTCCTGCATTGATGACAGACTGGAAACTCGCTCTGCAACAGTGCTGTGATGCCACTAAGGCGCACGGTCAGCTCTATAAATTTAGCTACACTCATCAATGGCGATTGAGTGAAGTCGCCACATCACCGCAGCACCACCGCGAAATTGTAGCGATTTTAGATATCGCGACCGACCGATTCCAACCTGCTCACTTCGATGCTGAACAAGTTTCCTTTGAGTCACAAACATTAAGCTACTGCCCTGTTTGGTTGCCCAACGGAAAATTGTTTGCAGCTCTGGCTTTGGTTCATCCAAACCAACAGAAGCAAACGGTGGCGGCTTGGTTAAGCGCCATCGCTGGACGAATTAGCTTTGACATAAGCCAAACCTACCTTAAAGAACAACAGCGCCATCAAGTTCAATTGCCAGAATCGCTGCCGACCCTGCAAGAGTTCATCGATTGTTTAGAAGATCATACGTGGATAAAGAGTACCGACGGTCGCTATGCCATGACCAATCGCAGCGTGGAAAACTCATGGCAAATGACCGGCAGCGACATTGTTGGTAAGAATGACTTTGAATTGTTCAGCAGCAAACGAGCTAAGAAGTTCATCGACACCGACCAATTAGTGATCGCGACTGGCAGCCAAAACACCGTTGAAGAATGCACCCTGATAGATGACAACAACAACCCCACCTGGCTTGAAACCATCAAATCGCCGATCCGAGATCACAGTGGTGAATTAATTGGTATTTTGGGGATGACAAGAAACGTCACACGCCGAAAAATGGTCGAAACTCAGCTCTCACTCGCATCGAAAATCTTCGACAACTCCCATGAAGGAATGGTGATTACTGATCGCAAAGCGAACATCCTCGATGTAAACAGTGCCTTTACTCATATTACAGGCTATGCAGCCGAAGAAGTGATTGGTAAGAACCCTAATATTCTGCGGTCAGGGCATCATGATGGAGCCTTTTACAAGACACTTTGGCACCAGTTGGAAACCAAAGGCCAATGGAAAGGCGAATTCATCAACCGCAAAAAAGATGGCAGCATTTACCCGCAATTAGCCACTATCAGTGCGGTGATGGACGATAAAAATCATCTGATAAACTACATCTGCGTGTTCGAAGACATCTCAGTACGTAAAGCGCACGAAGAAAAGCTGCAACGCATGGCATTTTATGACCCACTAACAAACCTTCCCAACCGAACACATCTGATTAGCCTTCTCGAGCAACACATTGAAAGTGGACAAAAGCACGACCACGCCTTTGCAACGTTATTCCTCGACATTGACCATTTCAAACACATCAACGACAGCATGGGGCACTTCTGTGGTGATCAATTACTAACGAAACTCGCAGAACGCTTTCAAGAAGTCCTACATTTACGCGCGCACATTGCACGAATAGGCGGTGATGAGTTTGTCATCATATTGCCGAATATCGACTCTGAATCACAACTTATCGACACCATTGAAGACATTCTTAGCTTATTCAATCGACCTTTTGAAGTCAGTAAAAACGAAGCGTTACGCATCTCCACCAGCGTTGGCGTAGCACGTTACCCGCAAGATGGCCAAGACAGCGAAACCTTGTTGAAGAATGCAGACACCGCTATGTACTTGGCGAAGAAAAACGGTCGAAATGGCTACGCATTTTACTCTCCAGACTTAACAGATAAGTCGGTCACTCATGTCAGAATGCAATCGGCCTTGCATGAAGCCATCGAGAAAAACCAACTGCATTTGGCATACCAACCGCAGTACAACCTTAGTGAGAACGAGTTGGTTGGCGTCGAAGCATTACTGCGCTGGCAGCACCCAGAGCTTGGGGTTATTTCTCCGGCAGACTTCATTCCAATTGCAGAAAAAACAGGCCTTATTCAAAGCATTGGGAAATGGGTACTTGAACAAGCATGTTTACAAGGGCGAGCTTGGCTAGATAGCGGCATTGATTTTGGTAAGCTCGCGGTTAACGTATCGGCACTCCAACTTCAGCAATCCGATTTTATTACTAAGCTGGGCGTCATTCTTAAAGAGACAAAATTCCCAGCTCATCGTTTAGAGTTAGAAATCACCGAAAGCTTCTTATTAATAGATCCACAACAAGCGATCGCATCACTTAACTTACTACGCGAGTTAGGTATTGAGATTTCTTTGGATGACTTTGGTACTGGTTATTCGTCATTGTCGTACTTGAAAGGCTTACCAATCAATAAGCTGAAAATCGACCGTTCTTTTGTTAGCGATCTACCAAGCAACACCGACAGCAACGCGATTGTGAATGCCATCATCGCCATGGGCCAAACCCTATCACTTAAGGTAGTCGCGGAAGGCATCGAAACCGACGAACAAGCACAATACCTATATGAGCACGGCTGTATCTACGGGCAAGGCTTCCGTTTTAGCGCCCCAGTTCGCGCCGAGAAGTTGTTCAAATAAAAAGACCGAGCACTGACTCGGTCTTTCACTTTCTCCACAAATGGTTACTTCCCAGAACAACGCGCCCATTTTTAGTTATACAAAAATTTTTTACTTACCTGCATCCAATCGACTGTTTCTCTCGTCTCTTATCCGCTTGTTTCCATTAATGGTTAGGAGAAAACATGAAATATCACATAATCGCGGCAGGATTGACCGCTCTGCTCACTAGTACTTCAACACTTGCGTCACCACTGCTCGACCCAAGCATTATCCATAAACCAAACGATGGAGAAATCAATGTCTATGGCCCAGGAGGCCCCGACACCGCTCTTCGTCATGCCGCAGAAGCTTTCAGTAAAAAAAGTAAGGTGACGGTAAACGTGATCGCTGGGCCTGAATCAAAGTGGACGAAAGATGCACAAAAAAATGCTGACTTAATCTTTGGATCCGCTGAACAATCCATGAGCGCTTTTGTTGAAACCTACCCCTTTATTACCGATCAAGATGTAGAGCCAGTGTACTTACGCCGTGCAGTGATTGCGGTCCCAAAGGGGAACCCAAAAAATATCAACGGGATTAGAGACCTACTCGAAAAACCAGCACGAATAGTCGTGACTGAAGGTTTAGGGGTTTACAACACTTCCGGTACAGGCGTTTGGGAAGACGTCGCAGGGCGCACAGGTTCACTGGCTGACGTACAGAACTTTCGCAAAAAAATCATTGCTTACGCCAAAGGCAGCGGAGCAAGTTTCAAAGCTTTTCAACAGCAAAAGGCTGATGCGTGGATCACTTGGATTCACTGGCCACTCAACCATGCCGATAAAGTCGACTATGTAGAAATTGAGCCAGAAAGACGTATCTACCGAGATCTCACCCTAGCAAAGGCAAAAGGTGCAGATCCACAAACTCAAGCTTTCATTGATTTCGTTAACAGCAGTGAGGGAGAAACCTTTTTCACTCGCGAAGGTTGGACTCGTTAATAAGGAAAATGACCGTGAAAAAACTATTATTTTCGGCATTACTGGTCACCTCAACTAGTTTTGCTGCGCCAACAACAACTACGTCAGTTGGAGAGGTATACACCGATGCCTCAGGCAAATCACTTTATACCTTTAGCAAAGATCCAGTTGGAAAATCTGTATGTACTGACCAATGTGAGAAGTTATGGCCGCCTGTTCTTGTAACCGCACAATCCAGCAAGCACTTCGGTACGCAAGCAGACTTCAGCCAAATAACAAGAGAAGACGGCAACAAACAATGGGCTTTGAACGGAAAACCACTTTATCGCTGGCTTAAAGACTCTCAGAAAGGAGAGATCACAGGTGCGGGCATCAAAGGCGTTTGGCCGCTAGCCCGAGCGGATGATGTCACCATCAGACTGTTCAATGATGGTAAGCAACGTTATCTGGTCGATAGCCATAATAAGACTCTTTATACCTTTGATAAAGACAAGCCAAACCAATCCGTTTGCTACGATGATTGCGCCTCCAAGTGGCCACCTGCTCTTGTGGATACAGAGGTAACTCAAAAGGGGATAGAAAATCTAAAACTGACGGGGGGATTTGGTGTGACTCAGCGCAACGACGACTCATATCAATGGACATATCACAACAAACCACTTTATCGTTGGATAAAAGACCAAAAGCCCGGCGACACTAGCGGCAATGGCGTAAAACAAGTCTGGCACATTGTAGAACAATAATGAGGAAAGCGTGAACACCGATAAACATAAGATAGGTTTACTGCTTTCCCAAGTAGCGCTTCGAGATCAAGCTGCGTTCGAAGCGCTATACCAGTTGACCAGTACCCGGCTTTTCAACGTTATCCTCGGCGTCGTTAAAGACGAACACGTTGCAGCAGATATACTCCAAGAGGGGTTTGTAAAGCTCTGGCACAACAACCAGCAATATCCAGTAAATCACCCTTGGGCTTGGTTATGCCAAAGTATGAGAAACCTCGCTATAGATGAAATTAGAAAGCGGAACAATCGAGGGGAAGAACAACTGGTAAAGCCACCAGAAGAGGTCGCGCTTGAAGTAACATCTGACTCAGGAACCAACTTATCATATTGCCTAAACTCGCTCGCTGAAGAAAAAAGGAATGCGATTATCTTGGCCTATCAGCACGGGATGAGTCATCAAGAGATCGTCCACCATGTGAGCACTCCACTTGGTACAGTGAAATCGTGGATTCGCCGAGGTTTACAGGAGCTAAAACGATGCCTAACCAATTAAAAAACGCACGTTATCAAAATCAAGAGCTAAGAGATAAACTTGCCGGCGAATACGTTCTGGGAACATTAACGCCACTCGTACGAAAGAGATTGGAAACGCTCATGCGATCAGATCCCACTTGGTGGGAACACATCGACCTTTGGCATCAGCATTTGTCTAACTTAAACCCAGCAGTCAACATGGCACATTCTGAAGGCAACTTGAAACCTCCGCCACGCCAAGTATGGAAAAACATCGCATCCCAAACAATCAAACCACCGAAGCAGACTCAAACTATGCGTTGGTGGTGGATCCCTATTAGCATGGCTTTTTCTCTGCTCATAGGGTTGTCGCTACAACCTTTTGTATCACCAACCTCGCAACCAACAGAAATCGCACAGGTGCGCCCTATTAGTTACTTAGCCATGATGTCTTCTGAGAGCCAAAAAGACCATTTTGCTTTGGTCGCCTATCAAGGAGAAAAGCCCGGGCAATCAAGCATCCGCATGCAGCGAAATCGTGCGATGGCGAAAGTACCTATGGATAGAGCAATGGTGTGGATGAGAGATGGAAATACCGGTGAGCTCAAACTCATTGATAGCCTAGAAAATGTAAATAACGTCCGCTATATGTCGCCAACTGAGTGGCAAACGCTTAAAAACAGTTCTGAACTGCTAGTGACCGCTAATCGCGACCCAAACAGTGAGATTTTATATCGAGGCCGTTGTGTAGAACTAAGCAACCCGCCAACAAGCAAAGCATCATGAGCCCTTAGGTTTCGGCAAAGTCTAATGTGGTATTGAACAACAGCGATGGTCTTCATTATGAGCCCATCGCTGTTGCGTATAAATTGTTAACTACACCCACTGCCCAGCGACAAAGCCGCTCGACCAACACCATTGGAAGTTATAGCCACCTAACCAGCCGGTTACGTCCATCACTTCACCGATGAAGTACAAGCCTTTGATGTTCTTACATTCCATGGTTTTTGAAGACAGGTGATCAGTATCTACGCCGCCTAGGGTCACTTCTGCAGTGCGGTAACCTTCCGTGCCGTTTGGTGCTACTGCCCAGCTCTCTAAACGCTCAACGATGGTCGTCATATCTTTCTGGTTGAACTGCTTAAGTGGTTTGTCTGCTAATTCTTTACGTTCAATCAACACTTCAACCAAACGTTTTGGTAGCACTTTTGCTAGCGTGTTCTTTAGGGATTGGTTCGGATGCTTCTCGCGACTGCGTTCTAGTAGTTCAGCGATGTCGTCGTTTGGAACGAGGTTAATCGTCACCTTTTGACCCGCTCTCCAGAACGAAGAGATTTGTAGTACCGAAGGGCCCGACAAGCCGCGGTGGGTAAACAGCAACGCTTCTTTGAACATGGTGCCGTCTTGCGCGGTGATTTCTGCTGGAATCGCAATGCCCGATAGCTCAGCAAAATCTTCTTTGTCTTCTTTATGCAGCGTAAACGGTACTAGACCTGCCGTAGTCGTAATCACCGGAAGCTCAAACTGCTCAGCAATCTTGTAGCCAAATGGCGTCGCGCCAAGCTTAGGCATCGACAGGCCGCCTGTTGCCACCACTAAAGATTCACACTCGATGTTTTCAGTACCGGCATGTAGACGAAAGCCCGCGTCGGTTTTCTCAATTGAATGTACATCACATTGGTAACGCTGCTGAATATTTGGCATGTCGCATTCTGCCAGTAGCATCTTAACGATGTCTTTTGCGGTAAATGCATCAACACAGAACAGCTGTCCGTGATCGCGCTCTTCAAACTCGATGCCATGCTTGCTGACCATCGAGATAAAGTCCCAGTTGGTGTACTGCGATAGCGCCGATTTCACGAAATGTGGGTTTTGACATAAGTAGTTGCTCGCTGAGACGTCGTAGTTAGTGAAGTTACAACGACCACCACCTGAGATAAGGATTTTACGTCCTGGCTTTTTTGCATGATCCAGTACGAGCACATTGCGTCCACGTTTGCCGGCTTCTGCCGCACACATCAAACCTGCCGCACCTGCGCCAATTACAACAACATCAAATTTCTTACTCATTGATAACGCTCAATTACTTATTTAAATTGGTTTATACCCAAGTAACCTCGAGATGCTTGGTTCAGCGAGGGTGACTTGGTTTGTAAACGCGGCGGCGATTTAAAGGTTTAGTGGGTCTAAATCAAAAATCGACAACAAAGTATACAAACCAAGGCAACTCGCCCTTCGGGAGCGTGTCATTGACCCGATTTCTACGTCAAACAACTTGGAAAGAGCTGGCTATTACGCTGCGTTGTTTTCCTTGAAGTCAAATCAATGACAATGCTCTGAACTCTGCATCTTGAAGTCACTTGGGTATATAAGTCCACAAATAAAAAAGGATGTGCTCATTGCACATCCTTGCTTTCTGCGGGCGCTATTCTAACGACAAATGTTGAATGGGAAAAGCGCTTAAATTCCAAGCACTGCTTGATGACCTAGAGAATAAAGGCCCCCAGTAGGGTCACACCGAGTAAAGCGGTCGATAAAATGAATAATCCGCGAACCCTTTCACACTTGCCAGTAAAGACTTCGTCATGATGATGGTCGTACTCTTTACTTTTTATGTAATGGAACAACCTCACTTGTTTAGTGACATTGCCATGGGTGGTGAAAAATCCATTGCCATCCACCTGCTGATAAAGCAAAGGATGCGCTTCACGCATGATGTAAATAAGAGAACGAAGAGCGGTGAGATAACGGACCATATTAACTCCCGTCACCACCATTAGCGCAAATAAGATTGTGTCTCCACTGATCATCTTTTCCTCCCTACACCTTCAATGATGCTCAAGAGAAAAAGACGATCAATGCTTCGTCCTTTACCCGCTACTTAGCGCGTTGAGAACGCGTTACGCAGCTGGAGCATCCATAATTGAAGATGAACCTTCTTTTGCCATTTGTGCCAGATCTTTGTCAATGAAGAACAATGCTTTACCGTCTTCACCTACCAATTCGATCTTATCTAAAATCCCTTTAAACAACTTCTCTTCTTCGTGCTGTTCAGCCACGTACCACTGCAGGAAGTTAAACGTTGAGTAGTCTTGGCTTGTAAATGCAACATGCGCCAATTTGTTGATTCTTTCCGTGATCATTTGCTCATGTTCGTAGGTTTCACGGAAAACATCGCCTAGGCTTGCGAAATCATGCTTAGGAGCTTCAATTGCACCTAGGATTGGCATTGAGCCGGTTTCGCTTACATAAGTGAAAAGACGTTGCATGTGCTCCATTTCTTCTACGGCGTGTGCACGTAAAAATTCAGCCGCACCTTCAAAACCTTTGTCTTCACACCAAGCACTCATTTGTAAGTATAGATTGGATGAGAAAAATTCTAGGTTAATTTGCTCATTCAATTGTTCAACCATAGTTTGAGACAGCATGTTAACTCCTATTAATGTGCATGCAATATACCCAAGTAACCTCGAGCTGAGCAGGCTCAGCGAGGATGATTGGTCTAAAGTCACTTGGGTATAACCCACTATAACATGATTACTGAGGCAAGAGTTTGTACCCACGATATTGATATGAGATCACTTCAGCAAAATTATCTGACACTTAGTGCTAATCTGACACTATGACCTTATCAAGGAGATATCAATATGAGTTATAAACACATACTTGTGGCAGTCGACCTTTCAGACGACAGTAAAGTATTGATTAAGAAAGCCGTATCACTGGCTAAGCCTCTTGATGCGAAAGTCTCTTTCATTCATATCGATGTGAATTACGCCGAGCTTTACACGGGTCTTATCGATATCAATATGGCCGAGGCACAACATCAAGCGATGGAAGCATCCCGTACACAGCTGGCCAATTTTGAAGAGTTCGCAGAATACCCAATTACGCATACTTTAGTGGGTAGTGGGGATCTGAATAATGAGCTGTGCGATACCATTCAAGACTACAACATCGATTTGGTCGTTTGTGGGCACCACCAAGATTTCTGGAGCAAGATTCTGTCCTCGACGCGTCAACTTATTAACTGCTCGCCTGTCGATATGCTGGTCGTACCGCTAAAAGACTAATTTGGATTGGCGCAACGATAAAACTTGGTTAGACTGCGGGCACCTTTGTTGTTGATAAAGATTCTCATCTATTATGGCTTATCTATCCGCAGTTACCCTACTTTGGGCATTCTCATTTAGCCTGATCGGCGTTTACCTTGCCGGTCAGGTCGATTCTTGGTTTTCTGTCTTCATGCGTGTCGCACTGGCGAGCGTCGTGTTCATACCTTTCTTAAAATTCCGTGGCGTAAGCAAATCTCTGATCGCGAAATTGATGATCGTTGGTGGCTTCCAACTCGGGTTAATGTATTGCTTCTACTACCAATCTTTCTTACTCCTTTCTGTACCAGAAGTGCTGTTGTTCACCGTATTTACCCCTATTTACGTCACCTTGATTTATGACTTTTTGAAAGGCCGTTTCTCGCCTTGGTATTTGGTCACAGCAGCAATTGCAGTACTGGGCGCTGCGTGGATTAAATTTGCAGGCATCAATGAGAACTTCTTGATCGGCTTCTTGGTCGTACAGGGCGCCAATTTGTGCTTTGCTATTGGCCAGGTAGGTTATAAATACATTATGGAAACCGAACCTGTGGAATTGCCACAGCACACAGTATTTGGTTACTTCTATTTAGGGGCATTGTGCGTAGCGACCGTCGCCTTTGCTTTGATGGGCAACTTAGACAAGATGCCGACAACAGCAACGCAATGGGGCATTTTGACTTACCTTGGTTTGATTGCATCAGGCTTTGGTTACTTTGCGTGGAACAAAGGGGCAACCATGGTCAACGCAGGTGCACTTGCGGTAATGAACAATGCGTTAGTTCCAGCAGGTTTGATAGTGAACATTGTCATTTGGAACCGTGATGTTGATGTAATGCGACTCGCCATTGGCGGCGCGATCATCATGCTGTCGCTGTGGATTAACGAGACTTGGGTGAAGAAGCGCGTAGAGATGAGTTACGCCAATAAGTAACACATCGATCCCAACAAACATTCCAACAATAAAAAACGCTCTCCAACTGGAGAGCGTTTTTTATTTGTTGATTCGATTAATGCATTTTGGCTTGCGAGCTTGCACTCATCAACGCAGTGGATGGCGTTGGTAACAATACTTCTAGTTTGGCATTACGCGCTTCAAGCTTGCGCTGACGTTTGAGCAATTTTTGCTGCTTTTTGGCTAACTTAAGCAACTTCTTTTGCTGCTTATAGTGTTTCTTAACCGCTTTCTTCGCCTTTTTCAGCGCTTTTTTATCTGACAAATCAAACATAGCTGGCGTCTCTAGCTGGGTAGTTGCGGCTGCTACTTTCGCTGCCAATTTTTTCTCTTTAACTCGTTCCACTACGCGCTTAACGATCGCCGCTTTTTCAATATTTTGCTCAGCCGTCATCATAATAGGTGCCTCTTGAGCAAGAGAATGACTTGGCAACGCTTCTGCCAATAACCCACAAGCTTGTTGTTCGACAATTGGTTTATCTTGGCAACTCTGAGGAGGAATCGCAGCAGGCTTACACAAAGAATCTTTTGATGCAGAAGAGCGGGCACAAGAACGACAAACGAATTTAGGCGCAACCACCAAGCGGTGAATATCACCCAAACTTTCAGCGATTTGCTTTCGGCTCATCTTACATAAACGTTTCGCCATGCTACTACTCCAGCTATCTAGTTTCTGACTATCAGCGACTGCATCAAACAAAGTGTAATAATAATAATTCTTAGTTAGATATACAGTCAGAGTGCCGAATTAGCAAGAGAAAAGTATCAATAAGCTGAGCAAACGCCAGATACAAATACAGCGCCAAATCGGGCGCTGTAACAAGAAGTTTTTTATTGTCAGTCGTTTAGTTGAATTACGCCATAGACGCCTTCACATAGACATCGAAACGATTCTTTTTAGTCTCAATCGCCATGCTTGGTTTTTGTTCATCTAACCAGTTGGCGTAATCAGGGCGCTTCACCACCACACGTTTGCTCGCCAATGCCATTGCTGGTGCCAGCAAGCCATCTGCATCAAGGTCGGCACCCACCAACGATTGAAACACACGCATCTCTTTCTTCACGAGTGCCGATTTCTTTTTGTTCTCAGGATGAGGGTACATTGGATCAAGGTAGACTACATCTGGCTGCACGAAGTCTTTGTCTTGCGCTAATTGGTCGAGGGCGTCATGACTAGAAGCGTGGATCAGCGACATACGCTCTGACACCCAAGCACCAATTTCTGGATCGTGCTTCGCGCGAGCCAAACCATCATCCAGCAACGCTGCTACGACAGGGTGACGTTCCACCATTTGGACTTTGCAACCTAATGACGCCAAAACGAATGCATCACGACCCAAGCCGGCCGTGCCATCTAGAATGGTTGGTGTTGCTCCTTTATTTAGACCCGCCGCTTTTGCGATCGCTTGCCCTTTACCGCCACCGAACTTACGGCGATGCCCCACTGCACCACCAATCAAATCAACAAAGATCGCACCCAGCTTTGGCTCGTCCACTTTACGTAGCTCTAAACGATCTGTCGTTAGAACTAAAGCAAAGTCACTGTCGTCTGTGTGAGAAAGCTGCCAACGCGCAGCGAGTTCATCAAGGTGAGACTGTTGAGATGGGTCTTCACAAATCAATTGCAGTTGCAAAAGGAGGCTCCAGTAAAAATCGGTTTAACTGGCGCTGAGTGTATACCCAACCCGCCTCCAATTGCTAGGTTGAGGACAATCTAGGTAGAGAATAGTGTCGTCCGTTTAAAGTGGTTGAAGTGCTTCGACCAATTCAGCCAATGGCTGAGGGTGACCAATCGTATAGCCTTGTCCGTAATCCACACCCAGTGCTTTTAAGTGTTCGGTAATTTGGTCGTTTTCCACAAACTCAGCAACTGTGACCTTACCTAATTGCTTCGCAAGGTCGTTAATCGAGCGCACCATGACGCGATCCATTTCGTTCGTGTTGATATCTCGCACGAAAAGACCATCAATTTTCACGATATCGACAGGAAGTTGCTTCAAGTAGCCAAAAGAAGACAGACCAGAACCAAAATCGTCCAATGCAATCAAGCATCCCAACGCTTTAACCCGAGTGAAGAAGCCAAGCGCTTGATCAATATTGCTCATCGCAGCGGTCTCGGTGATCTCTAAACAAATCTTCTCACAAGGAATAGAAGACAGCTGCAAACGCTCCAATAAGAAGTCGATAAACTCTTGATTACCCATCGATTGGCCGGACAAGTTAATCGCGCAGCGACCGAGCTTTTCCACCACCTCGGGACGCGCCTCAAACCACTCAAGTGTTTGGGTGATAACTTGCTTATCAATCCAGTGCGCGATGTTGTAGCGCTCTGAAGCTGGCATAAAAATACCTGGAGACAAGTAGTTGCCTTGAGCATCACGGATACGTACTAGAATCTCAAAGCACAGCGGCGAACCTTCACCACGCAAATTCAGTATTTGCTGAGCAAACAGTTCCAAACGCTTATTCGACAATGCCTCATGCACTAAGTTAACGCTCTGCATTTCGAGCTGGCGACGCTGCAGCTCTTCATTGTCTAAACTGAACAGGTTATAGCGATTACGACCCTGCTCTTTGGCGACGTGACACGCAGAGTCTGCCTGAGCGTGAACCATTTGTGGTGTCTCGGCGGTGTGGTCAATAATACGAATGCCCACCGAGCAACTCATGAACAAACGCGTGTCTTCCCAACGAAATAGCTGCTCGCTTAATGTTGAGATAATGTGTTTAGCAACGCTGATCGCGCCATATTCATCGCAATCCTTGAGCAATACGGCAAATTCATCACCGCCCATGCGCGCAAGCACCGCGTTATGAGGCAGCACTTCTTCAAGCATGCTAGCGCAAAACTGAATGGCCGCATCGCCTGCGTCATGTCCCACCGTATCGTTCAAGACTTTTAACTGATCGAGGTCGAGATAAAGCATGGCATGCACACGACGATGGCTTTCCACTTCTCGTAACGCCGTTTGCAGTTCGAGTTCAAAATAGTTGCGGTTGTAGGTATCAGTCAGCAGATCGTAACTTGCTTGATATTCCAGTTGTTTAGCAAGCTTTTTGGTTTCCGTAATGTCTTCACCGACGATCAGCAATTGGTCAGAATCCCTCAATGGACGGATATTTTCACGAACCCAAACAGAATGACCATCGGCATGACGATACTCAATTTCACGACGCCAAACCCCATGCATCACTTGCTGTGGTTGAAGTAGCACTTGGCGGGGGTACAGTGCTTTTTCGTCAGAGTAGAATGCACACAAGTGATGACCCAGCATATCCAACGGTTGATAACCTAAAAGCTGCTGAGCAAAGCGGTTCACCTCTTGAATCCGATTATTATTATCTAATGTCACCATCATCACAGGTTGCTGTTCGTAGTAACTACGCAAGCTCGACTCACGCTGATAAAGCTTGTCTTCCATTGCTTTTCGGCTAGTGATATCACGCGCTTCAAACAAGTATTGTTCTTGGTCACCCACTTGTTGAGAAAACGGCTTTAACGACACTTCCAGTACCATCGCGCCATGTTCTGTGCTCCAAATTTCAGCTTCAAAGGTCGCCACATTACGATTCTGAGACTGAAAATAGTTGGCGAGCAACTGACGTGCTTCTTCACTCCAGCTTTTATGATGCCAAAGTGGACGATCGAGACGTATATCCTGATGATAAAGCAAAGACTGCAGACGATCGTTGCCCGAGTTGAGCAAACCATGGTGGTCGAGAATCCCCATATACTGCATGCTCTGGTCGAATACCGACTCCAAAATCGCTTGGCTTTCACGGGCAATGCTCTCGCTACGGCGAATACGCTGCAAGTAGTAACTCAGCAGCACAATCACCATCACCATGACGATAAATAGGCTACCAAATAATTTGATCTCTTTTGCGTAGCGCTCGGTAAATTCTGCGGGCTTATTGAAGAACACCGACGATGCCTCTTGTTCAGCCCCCAATCCCCAGCGAACGACCGATTGGTAATCGAGTTTAATGTCCGATTCCGCGCGCACTACCGCTGGCAACGGCTGCGTTGGGTTACCCAGCACATAGGCCAATAACTTTGCCGCCTCAAAACCTTGACGATAACCACTTTGAATCACACCACCCACAGCACCATGACCCAACCCAATATCGTGCACCATAAATAAAGGCGCGTTCGATGCTTGATTGATGTCTCGCCAATCCTTGTCCGTGGCAACATTGCCATTAATATCGCGGTAGTAAGTCCAAAATAGCACCACATTCTCAATGTTCAGTCGCGAAACTTCCTGTTTCAACATATCGACATTGTCAGGAACAAGATGACGAACTTTGTCGCGATATTGCGGGTTTTTATCAAGAAATTCTTCTATTTGAGCTCGAAGCGCTAATCCAGTGACCGAATGATCACTAACGACAAGAATCTGCTTATGCTGTGGGTGTAATCGCTCGATAAGCGTAAGGTTGGCAAGCAAATCAATATCTTCGATCACGCCTGTGGCTTTTAGTCCCTGATGCAAAGTAGGAATGTAATTGTTGATGCCACTAAAAATGACTGGCGTATTTTGCAATACATCTGACAAACGCTGCATCAGAGCAAGTGCATTGTTATCACTGACGACAATCGCATCGAAATGCTCTTCGCTCAGCTTGGTGCGATAAAGTGATTCGAGTTGATTGAAGAACTGCTGGCTTTGGCTACGCTTAGAGTCAAGGTACAAAACTCGAATATCGAGTGGGTGATCTTCAAGTTGCTGGGCAAAACCGCGCTGAACAGAGTCGGTCCAAAAGAAACCTTGGTGGTAGGAATGTACAACAAGTACTTTTTGCTCTTGCGCCGATACGATCGCACTGCACAACATCGCGATAAAAAACAGAAAAAGTGGCACATCAACTCCATGACATCAGAGCTACCTCGCGGTTATCCCTGCTAAAACCTTGTGAATCCGGCCCGCTGTGCGTATAAAATGAATTTTACACCTCATACCCAACGGAAAACATTGTATGAATGCGACGCTGCCGAAACTCGACGATCTTGATCGTGCCATTCTAAAAACGCTGATGGCCGATGCTCGAACGCCTTATGCAGAAATGGCAAAACAATTTGATGTTAGCCCTGCAACGATCCACGTTCGTATCGAGAAAATGAAAGCGGCGGACATCATCGAAGGTACTGAGGTGATCGTCAACACCAAAAAGCTAGGATATGACGTATGTTGCTTTATTGGCATTAATCTCAATGCCGCACGTGACTATCACTCTGCGTTGGAAAAACTCAACGCCCTCGATGAAGTGGTGGAAGCTTACTACACCACGGGCGCGTATAACATATTCGTCAAATTGATGTGCAAATCGATTGAAGAACTACAGTTTGTATTGATTGATAAGCTGCAGGCTATTGATGAAGTCCAATCTACAGAAACCCTGATTTCGCTGCAAAACCCAATTAATCGCAACGTAAATCCATAAGACGCTGAATCCATAAGATAAAAGCCGAATCAAAAAATAAAAAGGGCAGCCACTTGACTGCCCTTTTTCATTCTCAATCGAGATTATGCTGCGATACCGGAATGACGCAGTAGTGCATCGATTTCTGGCTCACGACCTCGGAAGCGTTTAAATAGCTCCATTGGCTCTTCACTGCCACCCATTTCTAAGATGTTGTTCAGGAAGCTCATACCCGTTTCTTTGTTGAAGATACCTTCTTCTTCGAAACGAGAGAACGCGTCTGAAGACAATACTTCTGCCCATAGGTAGCTGTAGTAACCCGCGCTATAACCACCAGCAAAAATATGACCAAAGCTGTGTGAGAATCGAGCCCACTCAACCGCAGGCAGTACCGCAACTTTCTGCTTCACATCTGCCAAGGTTTCAAGAACGCGAGCACCCACTTCTGGGTCGTACTCTGTGTGCAGAGTGAAATCGAATAAGCCGAATTCAAGTTGACGTAGGATGCCCATCGCCGACTGGAAGTTCTTCGCCGCAAGCATCTTATCTAACATCGCTTTTGGTAGAGGCTCGCCAGTCTCGTAGTGGCCAGAAATGAACGCCAGCGCATCTTCTTCCCAACACCAGTTTTCTAAGAACTGACTTGGTAGCTCAACCGCATCCCAAGGCACACCATTGATACCCGATACCGCGCCTGTTTCTACTTGCGTCAGCATGTGATGGATGCCGTGACCGAACTCGTGGAACAAAGTCACCACTTCATCGTGCGTAAACAGCGCTGGCTTATCACCTACAGGGCGGTTGAAGTTACACGTTAGGTAAGCAACCGGCGTTTGTAGCTCGCCAGATAGCGTCACTCGACGACCACGACAGTCATCCATCCATGCACCACCACGCTTGTGCTCACGTGCGTAAAGGTCTAGGTAGAAACTGCCTCGTAATGTGCCTTCACTATCAAAGATATCGAAAAAGCGTACTGACTCGTGCCAAGTGTCCGCACCTTCGCGCTCAGTCACAGTCATACCGAATACGCGGTTTAGCACTTCAAACAAACCACTTACTGCCTTTGATTCAGGGAAGTAAGGACGCAGTTCTTCATCCGAGATTTGGAACAAGTGCTGCTTTTGCTTCTCGCTGTAATAGGCAATGTCCCATACGTTTAGCTCAGTCACACCGAATTCACTCTCAGAAAACTGACGCAATTCTTCCACTTCACGTTCGCCTTGTGGCTTCGCTTTGGTCGCTAAATCGTTTAGGAAGCCAAGTACCTGCGAAGGATTCTCGGCCATTTTGGTTGCCAGTGACTTTTCGCTGTAAGTGTTGAAACCCAACATGCGAGAGATTTCATGACGCAGTTTTAGCTGCTCTGTGATGATTTCTGAGTTGTCCCATTTGCCTGCGTTAGGGCCACGATCAGAAGCGCGCGTTACGTATGCTTCGTACAACTCTCGACGTAGTTCTTGGTTGTCACAGTACGTCATGACTGGCAGGTAAGAAGGGATATCTAAAGTAATTAGGTAGCCGTCGAGCTCTTTCGCTTCTGCTGCGGCTTTCGCTGCAGCAAGCGCTGACTCTGGCATACCCGCAAGATCTTTTTCGTCGGCAACGTGCTTAGTCCATCCCATGGTGGCATCCAGCACATTGTTAGAGAATTTTGAGCTCAACTCAGACATACGCTTGCTAATTTCACCGTAGCGATGTTGCTCGTCTGATGGTAAACCGATGCCTGAAAGCTCGAAGTCACGCAGTGAATCAGAAATAGTCTTCTGCTGTGCACGCGTCAGCGTCGTGTACTCTTCACTTGCTTTGATCGCTTTATACGCTTCGTACAGACCTTTGTGCTGACCAACCCAAGTGCCGTATTCAGACAAAATTGGGAGACAGCTTTCATACGCTTCACGTAACGCTTCACTGTTTACGACCGAGTTCATATGGCCGACTGGGGACCAAACACGACTCAAACGATCATCAGCTTCTTCAATAGGCGCAATAACACTTACCCAGCTTGGGTTGGCGTTGTCTTTCAGTACCTCGTCAATCTTGGCACGACAATCCGCAATCACCTGCTCGACTGCAGGTTTAATATGTTCTGGTTTGATTTGCGAAAACGGAGGAAGATCCGTAAACGTAAGAAGTGGATTAGACATGAATAATTCCTTTTGTGTTTTGGCTCTGTAATTGCCTATTCGTATTTGCATAAAAATAAGCGCACCCAATGCACAGGCAAGCCAACAACATGGATGGGGGGATTTCCGTTCCCTTTCTCTATGCTGCGATGACCGAAGGGGCCAAAGAGAGCTTACTCTGTCCTTGAGTGTTGTTATGCCTAAGTCAAGCTAAGCACTCTGTTGGAGCATGGCAATTCGACTTAGGTTCAATTTGTTTACTCATACTAAGTATGGGTGACTTAAAGAAATTTCAATACCATCCTTCTATCAGTTCAACTGATTTGAATCGAAGTTCTACATCTTCAAGTTACTTGAGTATAATACCGTCATCGCGCAAAAATCACAGACCACACTCAGTCAAAGAGTGTTTCGAGAGTTTAATTTGTTAAGTTACCGCCACAGCTTCCACGCTGGCAACCATGCTGACGTGGTAAAACACATCGTTCAAAGCCTCATTCTTGATGCACTAAAGCAGAAAGATAAGCCGTTTGTTTATCACGATACCCACTCGGGTGTGGGACGTTACGATCTGACTCACGAATGGTCTGAGAAAACGGGCGAATACAAACAAGGCATCGCACGTATTTGGGACAACCCAAACATCCCTGAAGAGATTGCAAGCTACATCGATTCAATCAAAACATTGAACAACGGTGAGAATCTGCGTTACTACCCAGGTTCACCACGCGTTGCACGTGCGCAAATCCGCCCGCAAGACCGCATGGTTCTAACTGAATTACACCCAGCCGATCACCCATTGCTTGAGCAAGAGTTCCACCGCGATCGCCAAGTGAGCATCTACAAAGAAGATGGCTTTAAGCGTCTGAAAGGCAGTTTGCCACCGCAAGAACGCCGTGGTTTGGTGCTGATTGATCCTCCATACGAGCTCGCAAAAGAGTACCGTGACGTAGTACAAGCGATTTTCCAAAGCCATAAACGTTGGGCGACGGGTATCTACGCAATTTGGTACCCAGTGGTAAACCGCTGCGATATCGAAGATATGATTGAAGGCCTAGAAGGCTTGGGGATCACTAAAATCCTGCAAATCGAGCTTGGTGTCTCTCCCGACACCAACGAACGCGGCATGACCGCATCGGGTATGATCGTGATAAACCCGCCGTGGAAACTGGAAAGCCAGATGAAAGAGATTCTGCCATTCCTACAAGAAGCGATCGCGCCAGCAACCGGCCACTGGAAAGTTGACTGGATCGTTCCAGAATAAAAAAACACTGAATTCAAGAATCTTTAAGCGCAACGATGACCTCGTTGCGCTTTTTTATTTTCTAAAAATTTTCGTCTGCGCTTCGTCTTTTCTTTTTTGCCTGCGTCTTAGGGATGTAAACAAGCTAAAACATAGAGAGAAATGACCATGCTTAAAGTTATCAGTTTTAAAATTTGCCCATTTGTTCAACGCGTAACTGCGGCACTAGAAGCAAAACAGATCCCTTACGAGATTGAATACATCAACCTAAAAGACAAGCCACAATGGTTCCTAGATATCTCACCAAACGGTCAAGTGCCTGTGATGGTGACAGAATCTGGCACGGCACTGTTTGAGTCTGATGCCATCATCGAATACATCGAAGACGAATACGGTCCGTTAGAGCAAGGCGTGACAAACGAACAACGCGCACTAGACCGAGCTTGGAGCTACCTAGGCTCTAAACATTACTTGGCACAATGCGGCACTATGAGCAGCAAAGACCAAGCAACCTTTGAAGAACGTACAGAGAAGCTGATCAAAGCGTTCCAAAAAGCAGAAAACCAACTGTCTGGTGAAACCAAGTTCTTCAAATCCGATGAACTAAGCAATGTAGACATGGCTTGGCTGCCGCTTCTGCATCGCGCTGCCATCGTCAAAGCGCACTCTGGTTACGACTTCTTCTGTGATCTGCCAAAAATGCAGGCGTGGCAAAAGCACATCCTAGAATCAGGATTGGTAGAGAAGACGGTATCGGAAGACTTCGTGCAGCTGTTTAGCGATTTCTACCTAACCAACACTTATCTTGCGGACGGCAAAGACGTGCAAGCCCAAGGCGGTTGTGGGTCAACAAGCTGTTGTGGCTAAGCCAACGGCCGAAAGTAAAAAAACCAATGGGGTGAGCTCTCACCCCATTCATTCTCAATATCCAGAGTT
Organism: Vibrio jasicida 090810c; assembly: GCF_002887615.1. NCBI lineage: Bacteria > Pseudomonadati > Pseudomonadota > Gammaproteobacteria > Vibrionales > Vibrionaceae > Vibrio > Vibrio jasicida. The sequence goes on from NZ_CP025792.1 coordinate 2,156,084, forward strand.
TCTGCCATGTTAAAAGTCATCAGTTTTAAAATTTGTCCGTTTTTTCAATATGTCACCGCCATGCTTAAAGCAAAGCACATTCCGTTTGAAGTCGAATATGCCGACTTCAATAACTGCTTATTCGACATTTCCCCAAACGGTAAAGCACCCATTGTGATCACCGAAAACAATACCGTCTTATTCGATGCTGATGCCATCGTCAGCTATTTGGATAAGCAATATTCAGGCTTACTCCAACCTCGCTCCGCAGAAGACATCGCTTTATTAGAAGCTTGGGCAAACTACGGTTCCAAACAATATGTACCGCAGTGCAGCACCATGCGTAGTGTTGATGAGGCAGAGTTTAAGCAGCACTGGGGAGTCTTTGAAAAAGCACTGATTAATATGGAAAAGCAATTGGGCTCAAGTGTGTTTTTCTTTGGTGACGAACTCAGTCGAGTGGATATAGCTTGGTTGCCGATATTGCATCGTGCATGGTTGGTGGAAACAACAACCGGACACGATATGTTCCGTGACTTTCCAAACATTAAACGCTGGCAAGAGAACATCATCAAACTTGATTGGTTGATGGAGACAGTTTCTGAAGATTTTGAGGAAGTCTTTAACCGTTTTTATCTCTCGAATACATTCCTTTCCAATGTCTGAACGTGATGTTTAAGCATTCGAAACCCGATGAAAGTACTCCTAAAACACCAAGCGGAATAGCGCCTTATTCCGCTTTGCTATCCTTTCATCGCTATTTGTCATAAGCAATGTCACTTTTTCCCATTTAGGAAATTGCTAGACTCGATTTATGATAGGGACATGGAATTAACAACAATTCCGTTGGGCTGTTGAGTTCATCACCCACCACCCCAATGTAATTATTGTCAGACAAAATTAATAAGCTCTTGGAGAAAGTAATGGCGACTCATTTTGATTATATCTGTATCGGCGGCGGCAGCGGCGGTATCGCATCAGCAAACCGTGCGGCAATGTACGGTGCTAAAGTAGCGCTTATCGAAGCTCAAGACCTTGGCGGTACCTGTGTAAACGTTGGTTGTGTGCCAAAGAAAGTGATGTGGCACGGCGCGCAAGTTGCAGAAGCAATGAACCTGTACGCAGAAGACTACGGCTTCGATGTAGATGTAAAAGGTTTCGACTGGAGCAAACTGGTTGAGAGTCGTCAGGCTTACATTGGTCGTATCCACCAATCTTACGACCGCGTTCTTGGCAACAACAAAGTAAACGTTATCAAAGGCTTTGCTAAGTTCGTTGACGAGAAAACAGTTGAAGTAAACGGTGAACACTACACAGCGGATCACATCCTGATCGCAGTGGGTGGCCGTCCAACGATTCCAAACATCCCTGGCGCAGAATACGGCATCGATTCAAACGGCTTCTTCGAGCTTGCTGAGCAACCAAAACGCGTTGCAGTGATCGGCGCAGGTTACATCGCGGTAGAAATCGCTGGCGTGCTGCATGCACTTGGCACAGAAACGCACCTATTCGTTCGTAAAGAATCACCACTACGTAGCTTCGATCCAATGATCATCGAAACGCTAGTAGAAGTAATGGACGCAGAAGGTCCAACTCTGCACACCCACTCTGTTCCAAAAGAAGTGGTAAAAGAAGCAGATGGTAGCCTAACTCTACACCTAGAAAACGGTGAGAGCCAAAACGTTGATACCCTAATCTGGGCAATCGGTCGTCACCCAGCAACTGACGCTATCAACCTAGCATCAACTGGCGTTGCAACGAACGATCGTGGCTACATCAAGGTAGACGAATACCAAGAAACGAACGTGAAAGGCATCTACTGTGTAGGTGACATCATGGAAGGCGGTATCGAACTAACACCAGTGGCTGTTAAAGCGGGTCGTCAACTTTCTGAGCGTCTGTTTAACAACAAACCAAACGCGAAGATGGACTACGATTTGGTTCCAACTGTGGTATTCAGCCACCCACCAATCGGCACAATCGGTCTAACGACTCAAGAAGCAGAAGAGAAGTACGGCAAAGACAACATCAAAGTCTACACGTCGGGCTTCACTGCGATGTACACAGCGGTTACTAAGCACCGTCAACCATGTAAGATGAAGCTAGTATGTGCTGGCGAAGAAGAAACGGTTGTTGGTCTACACGGCATCGGCTTTACCGTTGATGAAATGATTCAAGGCTTCGGTGTAGCAATGAAGATGGGTGCAACCAAGGCAGACTTCGACTCTGTTGTGGCTATCCACCCTACAGGCTCTGAAGAGTTCGTGACAATGCGTTAATCACGCGTGGATCGCTTTGCTGATTTAAGCAGATAAACAAAAAGGATCATCAATTACTTGATGACCCTTTTTCTATTCACGTTTTAAAACGTTCGGGGGTATTTCGGAGCCGTTTGCGCGTTTTACTTAACTGCGCGAACCAATTCTGCAATACCTTCCCAATCGCCGTTGTCCATCATAGCGGTTGGCACCATCCAAGTACCGCCACAAGCGACAACCGATTTCAGCGCTAAGTAATCTTCCACGTTAGATGGGCTTACACCACCTGTTGGCATGAACTCCACTGGGTAAACTGCAGTTAGTGCTTTAAGCATGTTTACGCCGCCTGATGGCTCAGCAGGGAAGAACTTCAGAGTACGTAGACCCATTTCCATCGCTTGTTCAACCAAGCTTGGGTTGTTCACGCCCGGTACGATTGTCACGTTACGTTGCTGACAGTATTTCACTGTGGTTGGGTTGAAACCTGGGCTCACGATAAAGTCCACGCCCGCTTCAATCGCGATGTCCACTTGCTCTGTTGTCAGTACTGTACCAGCACCAATCAGCAATTCTGGGTACGCTTCACGCATGATGCGGATCGACTCAGCCGCCGCTTCAGTACGGAATGTAACTTCCGCACATGGTAAACCGTTTTCTACCAACACTTTTGCCAGTGGCAGAGCGTGTGCTACATCGTTGATTGCGATAACTGGGACGATTTTGATTTCTCTTAATCGTTGTTCAAGTGTTGTCATGGGTAACCTCTAAAGAATAAAGCTTAATGTTGCTACGATAATAAACGCGATACTACCAAGTAACGTTTCCATTACCGTCCAAGTTTTTAGCGTTGTTTTCTCATCCATCTCTAGTAGACGAGAAACTAGCCAGAAACCAGAGTCGTTGAAGTGAGAAAGCACTGTTGCACCGCCTGCAATCGCGATAACGATAAAGCATAGGTCTAGCTCGCTCAAACCTGTTGATACTGCTACGACCGGCGCGATAAGTGCTGCGGTTGTCGTTAGTGCCACGGTTGCTGAGCCTTGAGCAACACGCAGACAGGTAGAGATAACAAACGCTGCTACGATTACTGGCATACCTGTATCAGTCAGAACGTCTGCTAGCGCATCACCGATGCCACTTGCACGCAATACGCCACCGAACATACCACCCGCACCTGTCACTAGGATAACGCCACAGATTGGAGCTAATGAGTCGCCACACAGCTTCTCAAGTTTTGCCATGCCGTAGTCTTTTGCGAATATCGCAAGAGATACAAGCAGCGTAATCAGAAGTGCTACTGGTGTTTTACCTAGCATACGTAGGAACTCAACCAGAGCTGTTTTGCCATCAATCACACCCGCAACCGCTAGCGTGTTCAGTACTGTGTCTAGACAGATTAGCAGTACAGGCAGTACTAGGATGGTCATTACTGTGCCAAATTTTGGCAGCTTAGATTCATCAACTTGTGTCTCACCGTTGAAGAACGCTTTTGATAGTGGAATATCGAATTTCTTACCTGCGTACAAACCAAATAGGTAAGCGCCTAAGTACCAAGTTGGGATAGCGACTAGAATACCAACAACAAGCAGTAGGCCAATGTTTGCGCCTAGGAATTCAGCGGCTGCAACAGGACCTGGGTGCGGAGGAACAAAACCGTGCATTACAGCAAATGCACCCGCCGCTGGTAGCGCGTATTTGATTGGCGAACCACCAAAGCGTGCAGCCACACTTAGGATGATTGGCATCATAACCACTAGGCCAGCATCAAAGAAGATTGGGAAACCAAACAGTAATGATGCCACACCTAATGCTAACGGTGCGCGCTCTTTACCGAAGCGTCCAATCAAAGTGTCTGCCAGTACTTTTGCACCGCCAGTCACTTCCAAAATCTTACCGATCATTGCGCCAAGACCAACCAGCAATGCAACTGATGCCAGTGTGCCACCAAAACCACTCATCATGGTTGGGACAACTTGATCAGAAGAAACGCCAGTAGCAATCGCAGTACCTAAACTCACCATAGTTAGGGAAGCGAAAGCATGCACTTTTAGCTTAATAATCAATACAAGTAACGCTGCAATCGCGAGGACGGCAATCGTTAGTAGGAACGTAGGGTCTGGAGCTTGGGTTAGCTGTTCCATGGGTTCACCTTTAAGAATTATTGTTTGTGTCGTGGTTCACATTTATTTGAGTTACCGGTAACATGTTACCGATAACATGAATAAGATAAACCCATATTTTAAAGTGAATTCAAAAATTGAGATCACGCGCAAATTTGTTATGAGGATAAGTTATGGCTGGTAGTAGTGTCGTCGTTATGGGCGTTTGTGCGAGTGGCAAAACCACAATTGGTGAGCACTTAGCAGAAAAGCTAGGACGTAAATTCATTGATGGAGACAACCTTCACCCACGAGCAAACATTCAGAAAATGGCATCAGGTCAGCCTCTGAATGACGACGACCGCAAACCATGGCTAGAACGCATCCGCGACGCAGCTTATAGCTTAGAAAGCAAAAACGAGCACGGCATTATTGTCTGCTCGGCACTAAAAAAGATTTACCGTGACCAAATCCGCGACGGTAACGAAAACGTTAGTTTCCTATTTCTAGACGGCAGCAAAGAATTGATCCTTGAACGCATGCGTGCTCGCCAAGGTCACTTCATGAAAGAGAACATGGTCAACAGCCAGTTTGAAACGCTTGAGCGCCCAGAGAACGAACCTCGTACCATTTTTGTTGATATTGATGCCACGATCGAAGAAGTGGTAACTAACGCTGCTGAACTCATTCGAGCTCAAGATGAGGTGACCGCATGACTCATCAAGTAATTTTAGACGTTACTCAACGCTTAGTAGAGCGCAGCCAAGAGGCGCGTGCGGCGTTTCTTGCTCGCACTGAAGTCCAAGCAGAAGCCGGCAAAGGTCGTGTCGGTCTGTCTTGCGGTAACTTGGCGCACGCCGTTGCGGCATCTTGTTCTTCAGAAAAGAAAAGCATTCTGGATTTCACTCATTCGAATGTGGCGCTGATCAGTGCTTACAACGATATGCTGAGTGCCCACCAGCCTTACCAACACTACCCTGATCAAATCAAACAAGTGCTGTCTGGCTACGGTCACACTGCGCAAGTTGCTGGCTGCGTTCCGGCAATGTGTGATGGCGTGACTCAAGGTCAAGCTGGCATGGACATGTCGCTGTTTTCTCGTGACTTAATTGCTCAATCGACGGCACTTTCACTGAGCCACAACGTGTTCGATGCGACTTTGCTTCTGGGGATCTGCGACAAAATCGCACCAGGACAATTGATGGGCGCGCTGTCTTACGCACACCTACCAACGGCATTTGTGCCAGCAGGTTTGATGGCAACGGGCATCAGCAATGAAGAGAAAGTCGACGTTCGCCAAAAATACGCGGCGGGCGAAGTTGGCAAAGACGCACTGCTTGATATGGAGTGTCGCGCTTACCACTCAGCGGGCACGTGTACTTTCTACGGCACCGCAAACACCAACCAGCTTGTGTTTGAGGCAATGGGTTTGATGCTACCAGGTTCGGCCTTCATCCATCCACATACTGAGCTACGCAAGGCGCTAACCGATCATGCAGCTCTGAAAATCGCGGCAATGAATGCAGGTTCAGCCAACTTCCGTCCATTGTCTGAAGTGGTCACAGAAAAGAGCCTGATCAACGGTATTATTGCTCTGTTGGCATCGGGCGGCAGCACCAACCACACTATCCACATGCTGGCAGTGGCGCGTGCAGCGGGTTTGATTCTGACATGGCAAGACATCAGTGACCTATCTGAAGTCGTGCCACTATTGGCGCGCGTTTACCCGAATGGTCCAGCTGACATGAACGCGTTCCAAGAAGCGGGCGGCGTACCTGCGCTATTGCATCGTTTGGACGAGTCAGGCTTGCTTCACCGGGACGTGAAACCGGTATTCGGCGAATTCGAAGACCAAATGACGCTACCTACGCTAGTTGACGGCAAACTGACTTGGACACCATGTGGTGGCAGCCAAGACGGCGAAGTGATTGCTGCGCCAACGCAAGCTTTCCAAAACACTGGTGGTACTCGCGTACTTAACGGTAACTTGGGTAAAGCCGTGGTAAAAGTGTCTGCGGTGAAAGAAGAGCAGCGCATCATCGAAGCGCCTGCGATCGTATTCCAGTGCCAACACGAAGTAGAAGCAGCGTACAAACGCGGTGAGCTAAACCAAGATTGCATCGTGGTTGTGACGCACAACGGCCCTGCAGCGAACGGCATGCCAGAGCTGCATAAACTGATGCCAATTCTTGGCAACGTACAGAAAGCGGGCTTTAAAGTCGCGCTAGTAACGGACGGTCGACTATCTGGTGCATCAGGTAAGATTCCATCAGCAATTCACGTATCTCCAGAAGCGATTCGTGGCGGCGCGATTGGTTTGGTGCGCAATGGCGACATCATCCGCGTTGATTGCCAAACTGGCGAGTTGAATAACCTCAGCAATGTTGCGGGTCGTGAACTGTTAGAGATGGACACTGAAGCGAAACAACAGACTTGGGGTCGTGGTTTCTTTAGCGTGATTCGTCAGAGCGTTTCGAGCGCAGAAGAAGGCGCAAGCTTTATTGTGTAGGGCGGGAAGCCCCTCAAAAACAGAAAAAGCGGAGTGTTGTGCACTCCGCTTTTTGCTTCGTAGATAACTTTCAATCATCAAGCCGTCTTCATCACCACAACTGCTGCAATCACTACAAAGATACCAAACCAGCCAATTGGCTTAAGCTTTTGTTTGAACAGCAAAGCGCCACCAATCGCGGTACCTAAAATACCTATCGCGCCCCAAGAGGCGTATGCGATCGCAAGGTCAATCTCTTTTACCGCTTGAGCAAGCAACGTAAACGCCGCCATCACCAATACAATTGCAGTGATGCCCCACCCTTTGTGCTTAAAGCCTTTAGAGCGAGTCAGCGCCATGTTCGCCATGATGTCGACCAACGCCGCCATAACAACAAATCCAAATGAAACAGTAAAAAATTGGCTCATGATTAACCCCTCGCATTCGATGAACGTGACAACTCATCTTTTTGTTGAGGCTGACCGTGTGATTCGCCGAGCGTCACACACACGATACCGACCACTGCCAACGCCAAACCAAGCAACTGCTGCGCGCTTAAGTTGGCATCAAACAAAACGATAGAAACTAGGGTAATCAAGGCGATACCCAAGCCTTCCCACGTTGCGTACGCGACACCGATTGAGATTTTCTTTGCTGCTTTTGACAGGAAGTAATAGGAAATGGCGATCAGAACGTACATCACCAGATAGCCTTCCCACGCATTACTTTCGCCGATATACGACATGGTGCTGGTGCCAGCAACTTCGGCAACGATGGCAAGCAATAAAAATAGACGTGCAATGAGCATGATTCATCCTCCCCAGAAATTAAAAAACTGCATAACGGAGAATGGTGAATGTCCTTTAAGAATCAGACATTCAAAGAATTGATAAGATAAAAAGAGCCGCTTCTCCTGACTATTTGCAGTCAGATTAGCTCTTCTTCAGTAAAACAGACAGGTAATTGAGATATTCATTTTTGAATATCTCAAAGGACAGTTTGTTTATCCGATCACGTTAATGGCGTATTGAGGGTTTGCTGCACCACTTGGTGCAAATGGCGGTGCAATGGGTGGTTACGGTAGGTCTGTAAATACCCCCCCGAAACAACAAACTGGCTGAACTCTCGGTTGACCATCGGCATTGGATAAGAGGCAAGTTCGTGCATCAAGTGCGCGGTACTTTGGCTAGCATACATGATGGCATCGGTCTCAAGCAGCATTTGGCAAGCGACGCGCAAGTTGTAGGATTTAAGTAGTACGACAGGCTCGTAACCCATACGGCGATACTCAGATTCAACTGTACAAAGTGGATTGTAAGACGCAGGAGCAGGCAGAGAGACCAGTGGCAATTCCGACACCGTATCCCAGTCATTGCTGATTTGAGATAAGGTTGGATGGTCTTTACGAGCCAAAATCACCCGTTTTTCGACAAACAATGGACGCATGTAGATGTCTTTCGACAACTCAGTTTCTTGGTCGAGAATACAGTAGTCATGCTCACCCTCTAACATCTCGTCTTGGGAATAGATGTTCCAACTTGAGAAGACAAACGAAGCTTGAGGAAAGGCTTGATGGCAACCGCGCAATAAACGCTGACCTTGTTCATCCATCAAATAGGGGTCGGTCACAATCGCAATCTGACCTTGGTATTCGAGCGGGTCAAAGTCCGAAAACTCCTGGACCACTTTTTCTAACGGCGACAGCATGTTATCAAACTCCGCAGCTAAGCGAATTGCCATTGGGGATGGCTCCACCCCGTGCGCTTTACGCACAAACAATGGATCATCAAACACGTCTTTCAGCTTCATCACACCACGGCTGGCACTGGGTTGCGAAATACCAAGCTGCATCGCCGCCAACTTGATGCTGCGGTTATCCACCACGGCTTTGAGTAAGCGCATTAAATTGAGGTCTAGCGCATCAAGTTGATGTGGCATAACGGCACCCTAGTGATGAAACTGAAATAATGGCGGACTAAACGCTCTCGCCTGCGGTAATTCGGTAACCCATATCGACCATTTTGTCTTCTTGAGCTTCCCCTTTTAGACGCGCAATCAACAACTCTGCACTCTTTTCACCAATTTCAAAACGCGGCGTATCCACGCTGGTCAGTTTTGGACTGATGCTTTGACCAATGTCTAAAGCGTTGTAGCCAACGACCGCAAGTTGTTCTGGCACTTTGATGCCACGTTGTTGAGCACTCAACAAGGTACCAATAGCAATATCATCGTTGGTACAGAAAACGCCATCAAGATCAGGGTAAGTTGCAAGTGCACGCTCTAATAAATCATGCGCTAGCGAAAAGCTTGAGTGATCACCCGTTAGGACGTGTTTTGGCTCCAAACCCGCTTCAGTCATTGCGCGGTCATAGCCCTGCATACGCAATTTTGTTCGCGTGTCCAAGCGAGCGCCGAAGTAAACGATGGTGCGCTTGCCAGATTCCAACATACGCTTTACGACGCTGTAAGAGGCATCTTCGTGATCCATGCCGACCGCCATATCAATCGGCTGCTCTGGCAGTTCCATGGTTTCGACCACGGGCACACCGGCGTTCTTGATCATCTGTAAAGTGCGTTGGGTATGGTGGCTTTCGGTTAGGATTAAGCCATCAACTTGGTAAGAAAGCAGCGACGCGATTTTGCGTTCTTCTTCCAATTCGTCATAACTAAAGTGTGCGAGCAGTGTTTCGTAACCATTAGCTTTAGTGACCGTTTCAATGCCCTGAACAAAAGAAGCAAAAATTTGGTTGGACAGTGAAGGCAGTAAGATACCAATCGCTTTACTGGAAGACTTAGATAACATCGCCGGAGCACGGTTTTCGATATAGCCCATCTCTTCAATCGCTGCGGCGATCTTTACTCGAGTCTTTTCTGCCACAGATTCCGGATTACGCATATAACGCGATACCGTCATCTTAGTTACGCCAACTTTGTCTGCGACATCCTGCAATGTCGTTCGTGATTTTTTATTATGTTGAGCCATAAATATCTAATTTATCAGTAATGTTACTAGTAACATTATGACCAATACGCCCGCTCGCGACAAGCCAAGTAGAGATTATTCACCATATAACCAACAAAATCATAAGCTTAATAAAAGCACAGTAACCAAATTGCGCTCTCATAATTGTGATTCAAAGCCGAATAAATAAATGACATTAATATTAAGTTTCTTATAAACTGCCGTACCTAAAAAATAAGATAAAAAGTATAGTGCAGTTAGGCTCCAGCAAAACCCAGATTTACTATCACCTGCTTGATCTGGACGACTCTCAACAACAGCAATACCTGGCAACATTGCAGAAGAGTCAACCTGAGCTTTACCTCCAAATCGCCCCTCTTTTGGCTATCGACCAACAACAGGAACAACTCACTCAGTTGCTCGGTTTTTGCGCGCATCAGGCCACGAGCCATGAAGTCGATCTAAGTGGAGAAGTGATCAGTAAATATCGCCTTACCCATGAATTAGGTCGTGGTGGCATGGGGGTAGTCTATGCGGCACAGCGCGCTGATGAGACGTTTGAGCAAGACCTTGCAATCAAGTTTATCCAAAGCAATTTGAGTCAGGTTTTAGGACAACGAGCATTGTTTGATGAAGCGCAGTTGCTGGCTCGCTTGAATCACCCATACATTGCCAAAGTGTTCGATGGCGGTCTACACGATGATTCGGTTTACATCGTGATGGAACGAGTTTTTGGCCAAACCCTGGACGCTTACCTTTCGTTACTGCCAATGGAAGACGACGATAAGTTACTGCTGTTCAAGCAGATCTGTGAGGCCATGGAACACGCCCACCAGCATCAGGTCTTGCATGCGGATCTCAAACCGGAAAACATTCTGATTGATCGCAACAAGCGGCCAAAACTGCTCGATTTTAACCTAACACAAAAAGCGCAGTCGAATTCTGAAGAATCGCATTCAGGCTTAATCGCCTTTAGTGAACATTACGCCAGCCCCGAACAACAAAAAGGCCAGTTCTTAACGGAGCAAAGTGATGTGTATTCACTGGGTAAGATTCTGGCGCTGATGTTTCCAAGCCCACCAGTTTGGTCTGATGTGTATTGGGTGATCCGTCGAGCAACTCGCTCTATAGCAAAGCAACGCTACCGCGATGTGCGCACCTTACGGTTAGATATTGAGAACATTCTTGAGCACCGTCCAATCGAACAAAAGAAGCACTGGCCTCTGTACAGCATACTTCGTCTAGTACAGCGCCGACCGCTGCCATCGGTATTGTCCGCAATCTTAGTGTTATCTGGTTTGTTGTTTAGTAACACTCTGATTCAAAAGAACATCCAACTGCAACAAGAGAAGAAGATTGCAGAAGACATCATGTACGAAGTAACACGCCTTGTCTTCCATGCCAAGGGGCAAAATGTCGAGCATATGTCCGTCAGTGCCATGATGGAGCTGACACGTAGGCGGATTCTGTCTAATCCAGATATCCCCAAACACATAAAACAAAAAATGTTATTGGCGATGATGACACCGGTGCCAGAGAAGCACCTAACAAACGCAATAAGTTGTCAGCCAAATTGTGCACCTGATATTCGCACTAAACAGAAAGGCTAAAACACAAAAAGGCTTAAACACAAAGATGTACACACGTTCCATGGCGATTTGGCTATCCGCTTTAGCGATGGCCCCAGCTTGGGCGAACATGACTTCTGCACCCGAGGTGTCAGAAGCAGTCACGCCTACCATCAAGCAAGGTTTTTTCATCGACTCTCCGGTGACGGGACTGTATTACAAAACGACCTCCAACCTTTCTGGTTTTACACAGAAAGGTGCATTTGATTATCATCCAGGCGATGTCATCAGCTTTTTCCTCGGTAATGACGACAAAGGCTATCTACTGACGACTATGTCCAGCCAAGAAGTCTTGACTCCAACCATGGCAACCACCAAGCCAAGTCGCAGTATCAATATGACCCGCTTGTTGCTTTCTCTCGATAGCACACCAGAAAATCGTCAAGAGATTGTGTTAGCCAACAAGGTTCTCTCTGACCCAGCCTTCCAAGCGCAACTCAAACGCCTCGATCTCAATGTCATTGATAATGCCAAACATCAGCTCAACTTAGATTGGGTTTCGGTAGAAGAAGCGGTGGAGCATCTCAATGAAAGCCAAACCTATATTGAGAAAAACTTTGCTTCGAATGAAATCATCTTTGAGCCCAAAAACGTGCGCTTTAAGAACATCATCATCAAGAAAAAGGACTGGCAAGGCCGCGCTTGTGCATTTGATATTCGTTACCAACATCATCCACGTTATCGCCCACCGATTGGCGAGGTTAACTTCACCATTACCGAAACGTCTCTTATTCAGCATCCAAGCATTGGTGATTACTTCCAAGGTTGTTTCTTAGCACGTAACCACAGCATAACCGAAGACATTGTCGAGCCTATCGAAAAGTTTTCTGAATGGGAGAGCTTGGTTGGCTGTTCCGATACCGGCTGCACACGTAACGATCTCAACGGTTTCTCACTGGAAGACTACGACGATGAAGGCGATTGGAAATATCGTTCTGTTGCCCTCAACTTTGACCCAAGCACCCGACTTTTGATGGAAAAAGTGCAAGGGTTAGGTCAAAACGAGCACATCCAGCACCAAAACCGTACTGAAATGCTATGGTTCACCTACCCCGATTCCATCGATAGCCAAATTGCCTACCAAGGTGTGTGGCAACAAACCCAGTACCTACGTGATTCAATGAAACAATCTTGTTTGTTGATGCGTTACAACCAAGTATTGCGTCTACCTGTTGATGCCATCACCTGCCCTACCGACACCCGCTTATATACCCAAGATGTCACCAACGACTATTTGGATATGTGGTGGGTCAACAACGATGAGCCGAGCGCAGAACTAGCGCAGATGAATGTGATGGTACGTTGGTCACCAACCCCTTCTGAAATCAACTACACCACGTGGGAATACCTGCCAGCAGGCAAAACGTGGGAACAAGGTATTTTGTATCGCTACCAGCAAGACATCAGTCGTAACCGTGATGGCTCTGACCGTATTGAAACCCACACCATCTCTGAGTTTGTAAAAGTAAGTGAGGACGTATAACCATGGCTTCCAATTCCACCCTGACGCAAATCATTCAGCAATGGCAAGCTGGTAACAAACAAGCGGAAAGTGAGTTATACCAATTCGCTTATCTTCAATTGCGTAAAATTGCTCAGCAAGAGCGCGAGCGCAATGCCGAAAAATACGGCACCGACAATAAGGTACTGGCAGACAGCGTGAACAGCACCACGGCGCTAATCCATGACGCCTACTTAAAGATGTCTAGTTGCGACATGAGTGAGATTGAAACCAAGCGCGATTTCTTCTTGATGGCCGCCAAGGTAATGCGCCAGATTTTGATCGACAATGCACGTGCTCATCAAGCGCAGAAGCGCCAACACATCACCTTGATGAGAGAGGAAGAAGATCGCTTCGAGCAACTCATCATCATGGACAAAGCGCTCGACAACTTTAGTGTACGCTATCCGCGCCAATCTAACGCATTAAAGCTCAAGTATCTGATGGGCATGAAAAACCAAGAGATCTGTGAACTGCTCGAATGCAGCGCCAGTTTGATTGAAAAAGACCTTAAGTTCTCGCGCAGCTGGCTGCAATCTAGAATGGCGCACGCGTAATATCATGACGAAAAAATACTGGATTGCAGGCGCACTGGGTGTTTGCTTAATAGCAAGCTACTGGCTTTCAGACGAACAAGCAGCCGCTGCGGCTGCCAATATAGAGCCAGCACAAAATGGCCTAGATAAGAGAAAAACGTCCCAAGGTGAGCGCACTTCGTTGATTGAAGTGAAGCAAGCCTTAACCTCCTCATTACTAGAGAGAAACAACGATCTCGCCTTTGAAAAAGCACTCGAATCGACCTTGTCAGATCAATCTGAACAGGTTCAAGATGCTTTTGGATCATCGGTGGTCAATTACTCCGGAGACCTGACTCAAACTTACATCAGTAGCAACCAAAATAACGATGCGACAAACAACGGCAAACCGATCATTAACCTCGCTGTGGAACAACAACTACAAACGATCATCTTTGGTTGGGAGCTTACACAAAACAACCCCATCAACTACTCGCTAGGGTTAGATCAGCTATTTGAAGATCCGGAAGGTGACCTGCTCACAACTCGTATTTGGCTAGAAAATGCCAACGGGTTAAGTGTGCTCAATCAGGGGCAAATCATGCTTCAAGGTGCGCCAAAAGCCTTCGATCAAACCACCTTCTTGGCTGTATCTGCACGAGATGACCACCATGGCTCGGAAGATCATGCTTGGGTTACCACACGTTTTGAACTGCCAGCGGTGATTGAAGAACAAAATAACACTGAGCACCCTCTCATTGATAGCATTGTCTATCGTCTTGAATCCACAACTTTGCTTGGTGGGAAAAAATTCGAGTATGAAGTCGTGTATTGCGAGGCATTTCAGTTTATCGATGACGACGTTTTTTATGCCGCAGCCAACAACAAAACTCGTTGCCCAGAAGAGAATGAACTAAAGAAAGTGGGCAGCTATCAGATCAGCGATGATTCACTGATTGTGCAAACCGACAGAACGCAACAAATATGGACCACCAAAAAGGTCTATACCTCGCGTGTGCATAAAAAAACCGAAAACTACTTTATTACTGTCTTCGACAATAATCGTTTCGAAAGCTACACCATGCAGAAAAACAAACGTTCGATGGAAGAACGTTTGAACGTCAATACTGGAAAGGATCTTGAGCACTTCACACTGTTTGATTTGCTCATCCCGACTGAAGGGGGTTATCGCCATACACTCGCCAACAACTACATTTTTGATAGACGGTTTGCTCAAGGTGATGAGTATTACGATGGTTTCGACTCCGACCTCAACATAAGTGCACCCAATAGCGACTTCTTCAGTCATGAAATGTGCCAATTTTGGGACGCTTCAATTGTCGCGGGCGAAGGCATGTTCAATGATATCGTGTCTTATTCCAACAACACCCATTGTGCCACTGCACCAATACCGTCCGCGTATGCCTTTGTTTACTTCAACAATGATTACCATGCCAATGACGTCTTTCTTCATGGGGAAGCTTACAGCTACATTTTACGTCCCTTACCTAAGTACGCCAGTGAAGTTGAAGAACTTAAGCTCAATATGATTTATCACGATCCTCTTGGTACGAAAACCACTCAAAAATTAACTAAAAACTCAAAATAAGTCGTTGTATTCCATAACCAGCACCACTATTGATAATTTAAACAACTAATCTACTCAACAAAAAAATATTCAAAGTTTTTTTACGGTTTTTTTGCGGTTTTTCGTATCTTGAAGCTGCTTCCAAAATCGATCCAAAATGCGCAGCTTTTCCAATCTCACTAGTGAGATTTGGAGATAAAACAATAAAAAGCGACTTTCTCATTCGGAAACGAAACAAGGATTAAAAACAATGAATAAGGTGAGTTTACTAGCAGCGTCAGTGGCTATCGCGCTAACAGGTTGTGGTGGTTCAGATAGTAGTTCAAACGGTGGTAATTCTGGTGTAGTGATCACTGGCTTTGATGGTTACTTCAAAAACGCGGTGGTATTTGAAGATCTGAACAACAACGGCCAATGGGATACCTCTGATACCTTCCTTGGTCTGACGAATGAGAAAGGTCAGCTTACCATCAAAGCAAAACCAGAAGCGACGCTGGCTCTACAAACCATCACGCCAAACGGCTTAAAGCAGAAACAACTTATTCAGCTTGATCCAAAACATGCGGGCACTTACACCGTAGATATGGATCACCCAAGCCAAGCAATGGCGCACGAATTGGTTTTCCGAGCACCAAACTCGTCTAACGTTATTTCACCAATCACAGACCTTGTCGCGATTGAGATGGCAAACAACGACGCGCTAACAGAAGAAGAAGCCGCAGCAAAAGTTAACCAAGCACTTGGTGGTACTGAAGAGGCTCCTATCGACCTATACAGCGACTTCGTTTCGGGCGTAGATAAAAGTGCCGAACTACATAAAACCGCTCAGATTCTGACTGAATCTAAAGCGCAAAACCCTGCGAACTACGAGAAAAAAGCGACTGAATTCGCGCAAGCAGCTGATCAAGAAGTAGACCGTCTGGTGGAGTCTGGTGCAGATATCAATGATCCAAACCTACGCCCAGTGATCACTGACAGCACACCAGAAAGCGAAAACCTAGCGCCAGAAACCGTAGTCAACAACAAGCTTGTTGTCAGCGAAAACGTTGAAGAAGCAGCCGAAGATAAGCTAGATAACTTACCAGAAATCGTAAAAGGCGCGGGCTTCGATGGTGTTGAACTGAACATTGAAGGTCTATTCAAAGACAAAGACCAAAACTTAGTAACACCGAAACTGACTCACAACCTTACTGGCACAGGTATCGAAGTTAGCATTGTAGGTGAACAACTGATTCTTTCACCAACAACTGAAGTCACCAAAGCGGGCGAGTTTGAAATCATCCTTACAGCAGAAGATAAAGACTCTTCTGGAAAAACACTAGCTACTGTAAGCACAGTATTCAAATTGGATATCGAAACCGCTAACCAAGCGCCAATCGTCATTGAAGCAGAGCAAAAACGCCTTCAAAGCATCGTTGATGACTGGCAACTGCAGCAAGGTGAAGCTTTTGAGCAAACTCTAGACATTTCTGGTCTGTTCAAAGACGAAGATGGCCAACTAGAAGAGTATTCAGCGGAGTCGATCTCTATCGAAGGCTTGTCTATCAATGAAAACGACAACGCAATCATCACTGTCGAAGGTTCCCCAGAAAAAGCTTACGCTGCAGGTCAAACATTTACCGTTAGTGTAGAAGACAACGAAGATGGTGAAGCTCGTGTAACCTTTAAACTACCAGAAGTAAAAGAAGGCACTACACCACCACCAGTCGCACCAACACTAGGCTTCACTATCGACCATTTTAACGGTAAAGCGGCAAAAATGGGCAGCTTTGCACGCAACGATGGCGAAATTGGCCATGCGATTCTTATGAAAGATGCCGAAGGCCTACTATGGTGTTGGGGTTCAAACGATGATGAGCAAGGCGAAGAGTATTCGGCAAACATCAGTGATAACCTAAGCAACTCTTGGGAATCAGAGTACGACCCATACGCGATTTTGGCAAAACTGGACAAGCTACCAAGCTACGCGGCTTACCAAAACAAAGATTGTTGGGATGTAGAGATCAAAGATGGCAAATTATACGACGACGAAGGTTCTGAGTATGAAATGCTTTACCAAAACAAAACCGCGCATGGCGACCAAATCCTAGTGAAAATCGATGGTGACGAGTTATTCTGGTTGGATTCGACGGATGCACCTTTCGCACAAGCACTACCAGTGAGCGAAAAGGTCGCAAACGGTAAGGTTGAATTTGATATGACGGTAGAGAGCGAGACCGTTGCAGAAGAGGAAACAGAGCTATTCTACGCAGCGGGTAAGTTTGAATACGCAAGCGATGTTTACGAGTATGAGTCTATCAAACCAGAAGGCTTCTACACACCAGGTAACTGGACAGTCTCTCTAGATAGCACAACAAACCGCGAAACTCTGATTCTAGAAGAAACTGGCGCAGATTCTGATTACAAGACTCGCCACCGTAACGTAAACCGAGAGTTTGGCGACTTCTACATCGGCATCAACTCAAGCGTTGAACAAAACGGTTGGGTATCTGCTCCAGAGTTCGGTCTGTACTCACACTCTCAAGAAGCAATAGAAAAAGTGATGGAATCACTGCCTTTAATTGAAGACTAATGAGTAAAGATAAACAAATACTATCGAAACCTTGTTGTAGCCAGATCCACCTGCATCGTCGACGCAGAACTTTCTGGGAAAAGTGCAAAGGTATCAAAGAAGTATACTGTTGCGCGAATTGTCACAGGGAAACCAGTCTCAAATAGCTCCTCTGTTTGAGGCCGCAAAAAAAGCCCCGCTCAAGCGGGGCTCTTTTGTATCAGTTTAACTACTTCACACAAATCACATTCAGCAACGAGGTGCCAGTTAACTGATTGGGCTCTCGGTCAGCAAATAGCCCCTTCTTATCTTTACCCCAGTACGGCAATTGTAATGGCCAATTATTTTTTTCCATCACACCAGAGCCACGCAACGTTTTAAACTCAGGCGCGCTCGCCAAGTTCATTCCCAATTGCTGACACACTTGCTTCGAACTCGCGTAATTTAAGCGATTCCACGGTTTGCCATGTTCCATGTAGAACTGGTTGTTATTCTCGACCAAGTACGGCACCACAAACGTCTTACCTTGTAAGGTGGTTTTCAAACGAACCTGAACGTTCTTACTGCTGATCGCAGGTTGAGCAGGCTTAGTCATTTTGGCAGGCTTTGCGGCAACTTGGGTCACCGAAGTTTGCTTAACAGTTTGTTTTGTGGGTGCCTCTTTGGCCTGAAATGCCCCCGTATCAGGTCGAGAGGCGGCCACTGGCTCGACTGGTTTTGGTTTCGAAACTGGCTTGGCCATTGGCTTAGTTTGCTTCACTGGCTCTGATGTACCTTTGCCAACCACACGAATAAAGGCTTCTTTGTATGTCGACAAGGTTTTGACTCGCTGTAAGTCCTGCGAGGCTTTGGCAAATTCAGTATAAGGACCAATAAGACATCGGTAGCCTTTTTGCTCCGGCTTCATCCAAACATCAGTGGTGATTTTGCCGTAGATCGGCTTGGCTTTGGCTAAAGACATCGGTTTTGGCAACAAACCACATTGAATCCAGAAGAAATCATTGCCTCCCTGCGGCACTTTCTTTCCCCATACCCCTTTTCCGATCGGACAAGATTGCTCAAGTACTGGCAGTTCTTTGTTACTCGCTTGAGAGGCTTGGCAAAGAAAACCTTCCGCGAATACCGGGGGCGAAAACTGGGCGCACGCCACCAGTAACCCAAGGCTCAGCCCGGATTGGACGATACGAGAGGAGTAGTGTGCCTTCTTCATTTCCATACGCTTCACTCTAAACAGTAGGTGATGAAATTATCGCGACAAAGCGTCAATAAAACATGCATAAGAACAGATAAGCAAAAAAAGAGCCGGAATTGCATCCGGCTCTCAGTTTAGAAAGAAATTTATTAAATTGGCAACCTACGCAGCCTAATTTATTTGTTGATTAACCTTTGTAGATTTTCGGGTTAAACACATCACGTAGCCAGTCGCCAAGTAGGTTAATCACCAATACCAGAGTCACGAGTACGATACCTGGGAAGGCGGTAATCCACCACGCACCAGAGAAGATGTAGTTAAAGCCGATGCTGATCAGCGCACCTAATGATGGTTGGTCTACCGGAAGACCTAAGCCTAGGAATGACAGTGCCGCTTCCGACATGATTGCGTTCGCTACCTGTACTGTCGAGATAACCAAGATTGGAGATAGACAGTTCGGCAGAATGTGACGGAACATGATGCGAGGCGCTTTAAAGCCCATCACTCGCGCCGCTTCGACGTATTCTTTCTTCTTCTCTGCCAATACCGAAGCACGAATAGTACGCGCGTATTGCGGCCATTCTGCCACGCCGATGATCACCACCAGCATGACCACCGCGTATTGGCTGTAAAAATCACTGCCAAAGCTGGCTTTAAAGATTGCCGAGACGATGATCGCCACCATCATGGTCGAGAACGATAACTGTACGTCTGCAAAGCGCATCAAGAAGCTATCGATACGGCCGCCGAAGTAACCCGCCGACAAACCAATAATGATACCCAGTACCAACTGAAGACCAACCGCAAGAAAACCGATAGTCAAAGACAGGCGAGAGCCGTAAAGAATGGTCGATAAAATATCGCGACCTTGCTCATCCGTACCTAACACAAAACGCTCGTCACCGTCTTCCATCCAAGAAGGCGGCAACTCCGAGTCCATGATATCGATGGACGTGAGATCATAAGGGTCAGTCGGTGCAAGTACAGGGGCAGCAATCGCCAACACCAAAAACACCATAAATACGGTGAAACTGGCCATCGCGACTTTATCGCGCTTAAAGTAGTACAAGAAATCCGAGTTTTTAAAACGTTGCCACGCAGAAGGTACTGCTTCAGGAGCGGCCGTTACATTTGATTGGCTCATGATTAAGCTCCTTTTCCAGTTAGGTTCACTGTTGGGTTGATGATGCCGTACAGCAAATCAACAATGGTATTGGTTACCACGAAAATCAGACCAACAAAGATAACGTAGGCAGTGATCAGCGGTGTATCTACACGGTTGATTGCCTCAAGGAAAAGAAAGCCCGTACCCGGCCACTGGAACACGGTTTCAGTAAGAATGGTGTAAGCCACCATGGTACCAATCTGCACACCACCCACCGTCAGAACAGGTAGCATGGTGTTCTTAAGTGCATGTTGGTAATAAATTTTGTTTAAGTTCAGGCCTTTTGCTTTGGCGAACTTGATGTATTCTGAGCTCAGCACTTCCAACATTTCTGAACGGACCAAACGAATGAACAGCGGCAACATGATCGAAGCCAGTGCCACACAAGGTAGAATCAAGTGCTTGATGCCATCAATGGTAAAAAAGCCAGATTCCCAACCAAGAATATTAGCCGTTTCACCCCGCCCGTAGGAAGGCAGCCAGCCCAGCTCAATGGAGAATACATACATCAGCATAATCGCGGTTAAGAACACCGGAATCGAGATACCGACACTACTCATCGCCATGACAAATTTGGTAAAGATGCTCTTCGGATGAATCGCGGAGTACACCCCAAGAGGAATTGAGAGAAGAATGATAATGAGCGTCGCACCAAACACGAGCTCTAGCGTCGCCACCAGCTTATCGAGAATGACCTCAACCGCAGGTCGCTTGAAGAAGTAAGATGTACCTAAATCACCTTGTAGCGCATTGCCCACAAAGCGAGTGTACTTTGTGATAAAGGGATCGTTCAGGCCCAGTTCGTCACGCAGCGCTTGACGCTCCGCTTCTGAAACCGACTGACCTACAAGCTCACGCAGCGGGTCACCCAGGTTATCCTGAATGGCAAACGCCACCAAACTGATCACAAACATCACTATCAGTGCCTGAAACAGGCGCTTGACCAGAAACGAAAACATTCCTTGCCCCTTAACTATCCATAGATCTCTATTCAGAGAGAAAATTCAGTCTGTAAAACCAACTCAGTCCGACTGAAACAAAACTGAGTCGAGTGCTTTAAGTTGAGGAGGGACATCCATCCCTCCTCAAAATCGACTAACCGTGATTATTCAACCACCAGGTCACCGAAGTAAGGCATTACCATTGGGTTAACGATGTCTGCCGCTTTCACGTTAGACTTCGCGCCCCACGCTTCACTTTGCCAGTGTAGCGGTACGAATGCTGCGTCGTTGTATAGTGTTGCTTCTACACCTTTCAGCATTTCTGCACGTTTCGCTGGATCCGTTTCTACGTTCGCAGCTTCAACTACTTTGTCCATTTCTGGGTTTGAGTAGTAACCACAGTTGTACTGACCACGACCAGTATCTTCGTTACGAGTCATAGTTAGGAACTCGTTGAAGTTTGCTGAATCTTCCGTATCTGAGTGCCAACCGATCATCAGCATGTCTGCCGCACACTTGTCGAACTCTGGCCAGTATTGCGCTTTTGGCATGGTCTTTAGATCAACTTTGATGCCGATCTTAGACAGCATTGCCGCCGCCGCTTGCGCTACTTTCGCATCGTTCACGTAACGGTTGTTCGGTGCGATCATCGTCAGCGTTAGGCCATCTTCGTAGCCCGCTTCTTTCATAAGTTCTTTCGCTTTCTTCAGATCGTAGCGAGGAACCAGTTTGTCATCGTGACCTACGTAACCTGCTGGGCTTTGCTGACCAGCTGCCGTTGCGAAGCCTTTCATGATTTTCTTCACGATGCCTTCGTTATTGATTGCGTGAACAATCGCTTGGCGAACGCGAACGTCTTTCAGTGCTTCGTTGCTGTTTTGGTTGAGTTGGAACGTGATGATACGAGTACCAGGTAGCGTTACTAGGTCGATGCCGTCTGCATCTTTCACGCGTTTGTGATCGTTTGGTGCAACAGGGTGAATCATGTCAACGCCGCCAGAAAGTAGCGCAGCTACACGAGTTGCGTCTTCTTTGATTGGTACAAGCGTTAGCTTATCAACGTTACCTTTCGACTCTTTGTCCCAGTAATCTTTAAAGCGTTCGAATTCCACTTTTACGCCCTGCTCACGAGAAGTCACAATGAATGGACCCGTGCCAGATACGTTAGTCGATGCAAATGAGTTACCGTGCTTCACTAGCTCAGACTTGTCTTTGCCATCTTCTGTCTTACCAGAGTAGAACTTGCTGTCCATTGGGAAGATGTAAGTCGCCGTTTGCAGCACAAGCGGGTAAGGACCTTTAGTCACTAGATCCACTGTGTAGTCGTCAACCTTCACGATTTTTTCGTACGGGTCGAAGATAGCTTTGAAATCTGGAGAGCTTTGTAGACGTTCAAAAGTCCATACTACGTCGTCAGCCGTCATGCCGTTACCAGAGTGGAACTTAACACCTTGGCGTAGCTTGAAACGTACCGTTGTATCGTTCACACGTTCCCAGCTTTCTGCTAGACGAGGTTCAAAGTCCATGTCTTGTGTGAAACGAACTAGTGGATCAAATACCATGTGTGACATTTGCAGCGTACCGCCTGATAGCTGCTCATGCGGGTCTAGCGATACTGGGTCAGCTGCGTAGCCAACTTTGATATCTGCTGCCATTGCGTTAAAGCTTAGGCCCGCTGCCATTAGCGCCACTGCTAATTTGCTTTTCATGGTTTTCATTTGCATAACTCCTTCATGCGGGAATTCGAATCCCTTGTTGTGTTTGCGTCTTTGTTATGACTAAGGTTTGTTGACCTTGATGGTCAGCCAAGCGAAAAACTTGGTTTATGCCGTTTTGATTTCTTCTCTCAAACCTGTGAATTCAGGCATCAGAGAAATCAGTTTCTTGCTGTATTCATGCTGAGGAGCGGTAAATAGCTGCTCAGTTGGCGCCACTTCCAGTAGCGTACCCATCTGCATCACACCCACTCGGTCACACATTTGGCGAATAACCGGTAAGTCGTGGCTGATAAACAGCATGGTGAGGTTGAGCTCACTTTGCAGATCTTTTAGCAAGTTCAGAATTTGTGCCTGTACCGATACATCTAACGCTGATGTCGGTTCGTCACAAATCAGTAGTCGAGGACGGGTCGCCAGTGCACGCGCAATAGAAATACGCTGACGCTGACCACCGGAGAATTCATGAGGGTATTTGACGCCCGCCATTTTGCCCAAACCTACGTGATCAAGCAGGTCATTCACAATCTGACGCGTTTCCGCTTCATTCTTAGTGAGCTTATGGAAACGAATTGGCTCCGCGATGATGTCGAAAATCTTCATACGCGGGTTCATTGAAGTGTATGGGTTTTGGAAGACCATCTGCATTTGACGACGCAGTGGACGACGCGCTTTTTCTGATTTCAGCGCCGTTAGGTCAATGCCTTCAAAGCTTACTTGGCCTGAGTTTGGTTCATACAAACCTGCAATCACACGTGCGATGGTCGACTTACCTGAGCCAGATTCACCCACCAAACCAAACGTCTCACCTTCGTGCACTTCAAAGCTAACATTGTTTGAAGCCTGTACGTATTCACGGCGGCTTTCAAACAACGAATCTTTGGTCACGAAGCGTAGATTTACGTTCTTCACATCCAATAGAGGGCCTGTGTATTCGCGTTGGTCTTGGCTTTGGCCTAACCAGTGGTTCTTGATGTCCAGTTCTTGTAGCTCTGTTGCTTCTTCGATGTAGCTCACTAGCGGGAAGCGATCGAGTTTAATGTCAGAACGAGGAACCGCAGAAATCAAGCTGCGTGTGTATGGGTGGTCAGGATCGCCCAATACCTTAGCGGTTGGGCCAAACTCCACCAAATCACCGCGGTACATAACCGCAACACGGTCAGTTACGTTTGAAACCACACCCATGTCGTGCGTCACCAACATACAACCTACGTTGTTCTTGATACACAGTTCACGGATAAGGTTTAGGATTTGGTCTTGGATTGATACGTCGAGTGCCGTAGTTGGCTCATCTGCGATGATCAGTTCTGGCTCACCAGCCAGTGCGATAGCAATAACCACACGCTGGCGCATACCACCAGAGAATTGGTGTGGGTACTGTTTAAGACGGTTTTCAGGTTGCGGAATGCCAACCTGCTGCATTAAAGAAAGCGCACGTTGATATGCCTCTTCATCCGACACCTTCATGTTGGCGTGGATGGTCTCTTTCAATTGCTGCTCAACCGTAAATAGAGGGTTAAGCGAGGTCATTGGATCTTGGAAGATAAAGCCAATCTTAGAGCCGCGAACCTTACGCATCGCTTCTGGCGTCAAACCAGAAATTTTCTCTCCATCAAGGTACACGTCACCACTGGCAACACGACCCGGAGGGCTAAGCAAATCAATAACGGCGTTACCAACGGTGGATTTACCCGCACCTGATTCGCCAACAACACCCACAATTTCGCCACGATCGATATGAAAAGAAAGCGACTTCACGGCCGCATGGACACCGTGACGGGATGGATATTCTATACGAAGGTTTTTCACCTCTAATAGTGACATTTCAGACCTCTACTGCCTTGTCTGTGGTATCGAATCGCGCAATAAAAGCGCCATTCATTACCTGAATGAATCCGTTCAAATTCAGAATAATACTCTGAAATCTTAATGCGGAAACAATTTGGCAAAAATCACACAAAAAAGCAACAATTAAAGTATATTCCGCCGAAAAAACATTATTTACACGCACAATGAGCGAATAGAAATGCATTAACAAGTATTTAACCATTTTCATAACACACCATTTTTGTGCGCTACGCACCAATAAAAACAGAAAAATGCTCTAAATTCACGCATAAACTCACTATTGATAGTATCCCTATTATTCACGCACCATCATTAACATTTACCAAACAATATTCCGTTCCCATTGGGACTTTTCGACATAAAATGTTACTAACAAAATAGTCTGCATACATAAAAAGCCAAAATCCCCCTACACACATAGAGGTGAAAACGTGAGCAGATCTGCAAAACAAATGAAATCTGTCACCTAACCTTGGTTATGCGTCAGTTATGCGATTTTGTGATTAAAGTGATTTTGATGCAGTAGAAAACTCCGTATCAGCAACCTGATTAGCCCTTAAAAAGCACGTGTTGAACTGGTGATTTTGCGCTTTCCACTGTCATTTTGAGTAAGATAAGAGATAATTAAAGCCCAACGTCGAGTAGTGAATGAAGGAGCCCTTGTGCTTAAAGCGATATTTTTTGATATGGACGAGACTTTATGTGGCACATCTCAAGCCGATAAAGTGGCAGGGCAAGAGTTTGCCGATTGGATTACTCAAACTTACCCTCAGGTCGCTGACTCCACAGCCTTCGTACAGCGCTACTTGCAAGGCGTATATAAGAAGTTAAACGACGAATTCCCTCAACTTATCGCTCTTCTACCTAATGAAAATGCGTTCCGCTGCGGTTTAATCCAAACCATCTTGGCAGAACAAGGTATCGAGATCGATGCAGAACAAGCCCAGCAGGCACAAAGCTTCTTCGATTCAGCTCGCATGGGTGCTTTTACGTTCTTCCCTGGCGTGAAGGAAATGCTTACGGAGCTACGCCAACACTACAAGTTGGTGGTAATCACTAACGGCCCTATCTTCTCGCAACATCCAAAGCTCAAAGCGACACAAATGAGTGAATGGGTGGATCACATCATCGTCGGTGGCGAAGAGCCTGAAGAGAAGCCTGCTGCAAGTATCTTCCACAAAGCACTCAACCTTGTTGACGCAAAACCAGAAGAAGTGATTCATATTGGTGACTCTCTACCAGCCGATATTGCGGGTGCCAACAATATGGGCATTCTGAGTGTGTGGGTTAACGAGACAGGCACAGTAAACCCAACCGATATCAAGCCAAACTATGAAGTGAAAGAGACCGTTGAGCTGAATGAAATTCTAAAAACGCTCGCTCAATAAAGCACTTAACTCAAGAAATACAAAGCCCCAGCCTCCGTGCTGGGGTTTCTTTTATCAGCTCGAAAAGCATTTGGATCATGGGTGGTCAAAAGCTCCCAGAGCTGTACATTTTTGGCAGAATTGAAAATAGAGTGAAGATTTTTGAGCGTAAGAAATGGAAAAAGCCCCAGTCTTTCGACTGGAGCTTTAAATAGCGGTCGATGAAGAGCCATATTCTAACTTCAGGCGAACCCCACTTGGGTTCAAACCCAATTGAAATACTGCCGACTCATCCAGTCCAAGCGAGATCATAAGCTCTAAAACGACGAAAGCCTGCTAAAAAGCAGGCTTTCTAATAGTGGTCGGTGAAGAGAGATTCGATCGGACTGGCGCTCCAGCCCACGCCCCTCTGGTCCCAACACTCTAAATTTCAAACGTAAAAAAGCCCCAGTCTTTCGACTGAGGCTTTAAATAGTGGTCGGTGAAGAGGGATTCGAACCCCCGACCCTCTGGTCCCAAACCAGATGCGCTACCAAGCTGCGCTATTCACCGAACTGTATTTACTGATTCTCTCAAATCAGACAGGATACTTCAACTAAGAAGTCACCTTAATTAATGGGGTGGCTAACGAGATTCGAACTCGCGACCACCGGAATCACAATCCAGGGCTCTACCAACTGAGCTATAGCCACCATCAATTTGTGTTGTTTACCGCTCTAGTATAGCCATAAACTAAATGATGGTCGGTGAAGAGGGATTCGAACCCCCGACCCTCTGGTCCCAAACCAGATGCGCTACCAAGCTGCGCTATTCACCGACGAATTTTGTTTCGACTCTTGGGATATTTGAATCAAAACTGGAAACTTCATTAATTAATGAGTTACCGAAATAATGGGGTGGCTAACGAGATTCGAACTCGCGACCACCGGAATCACAATCCAGGGCTCTACCAACTGAGCTATAGCCACCACTATTTTGTGCCGTTAATTTGTATTCCGGAATGGCACGCCCGAAAGGATTCGAACCTTCGACCTTTGGCTCCGGAGGCCAACGCTCTATCCAACTGAGCTACGGGCGCATGCCCCATCGGCGGAGAGGAATAATACGGATATCACACTATGCCGTCTAGTACTTTTTTTACTTTTTTTCTCGTTTGGTCTCTTTTTCGACAGTTATCTGCCTTTAAAGTGAATTTTTGATGTGATTCACGCCCTGTCATGGATAACTTGTTGTTTATTGCAACAACTTATCGGGATATAATCACCCATTATTTACATTGATTTAACAGTCGCAACCAGATTGTTCAATCACTTTAGACCGTTAGGAACGGTTTTCTGCATAGTATTCAGGCCATGCAGCAAAACCGAATCCAACAGGGCTAAATACTCTAACTATATAAATAGGTAAGTCACTTACCTTTGGAATGTGAAGTGGGTTTAATGGATATGTCTCGACGAATGATTAGCGTTTTGTTCGCTGCCTTAACTTTTTCTACGGCAGCTTTAGCTTCTGACATCAGCCAAACTGAATACGATGCGATCGCAGAACGCATCAAACCTGTCGGTGATGTTTATCTAGCAGGTGCTGAACCAGTAAAAGCAGAACCAACTGGTCCACGTGATGGCGCCGCGGTTTACGGTACTTTCTGTATTGCTTGTCACGCATCTGGCGTAAGTGGCGCACCAAAAACAGGTGATGCTGCGGATTGGGCACCACGTATTGCACAAGGCAAAGACGTGCTAACCAACCATGCGATCCAAGGCTTCAATGCAATGCCAGCAAAAGGTACGTGTATGGACTGTTCTGATGACGAAATCATCGCAGCCATCGACCACATGATTGAAGGTCTGCAATAAAGACACCAACGAAAAAGGCTTGCCACTTGGCAAGCCTTTTTGTTTTTAGCAAATTAGAACAACGCTGTCCTACTTCTTAAACATCGCTCGAATATTAGCGATGTGAGCTTGGCCTTTTGCCATGCGCTCTTCTGCCGATACTGGTTTTTTGTTTACTTCCCATTCAACGTCATCAAATGGCAGTTCATCTAAAAAACGACTTTGTGTCGGTTTGATCAATTCACCAAACTGGCGACGCTCTTTACACATCGTAAAGGTTAATTCTCTTTGAGCACGCGTAATTCCCACGTACATCAATCGACGCTCTTCTTCGACGTTATCTTCATCAATACTGGTTTGGTGCGGTAAAATTCCCTCTTCCGAACCAATCAAATATACATAAGGAAACTCGAGACCTTTCGATGCATGAAGCGTCATCAATTGAACGGCATCACTATCTTCATCATCTTCTCCGCGTTCCATCATGTCTCGCAATGTTAAACGTTGAACGACTTCTTTGATGGTCTTCTCTTCTTGATCGTAGTTGTCACCTTCTAGGTCAGCCACAATCCAAGAGTAAAGGTCAGAAACGTTCTTCATACGCATTTCAGCCGCTTTCGGGCTTGCTGACGTTTCGTATAGCCAATCTTCGTAATGAATATCACGCACAAGCGAACGCACCGCTTCAACCGTATCGCCACGCTCAGCTTGATCGGCAATCGCAACCAACCATTGAGTAAAGCGACGTAGGTTCTCTAAACCACGACCGGTTAGGTGCTGCTCTAGTCCCATTTCAAAGCTGACTTCAAACAAGCTCTTACCACGCATGTTGGCGTAGCTACCCAGCTTCTCTAAAGTCACGGGACCAATTTCACGACGCGGCGTATTCACAATACGTAGGAACGCGTTGTCATCATCTGGGTTCACCAACACACGTAGGTAAGCCATGATGTCTTTGATCTCAGCTCGAGCGAAGAAAGATGTGCCGCCAGACAGTTTGTATGGCACACGGTTTTGCATCAGTGACTTTTCAATCAAACGTGATTGGTGGTTACCACGATATAGAATCGCATAATCTTTATATTCGGTGCGGTTTAGGAACTTGTGCGCAATCAATTCACCCGTCACGCGCTCCGCTTCGTGCTCTTCATTTTTCGCCAGCAACACTTTGAGTTTTTCACCGTCAGGAATTTCCGAGAACAGTGATTTCTCATACACGTGTGGGTTATTCGCAATCAAGATGTTAGCTGCGCGCAGAATACGGCTAGTCGAACGATAGTTCTGCTCCAACTTAATCAAACGCAAATTTGGATAGTCTTCACCAAGCAGCACCAAATTTTGCGGCTTAGCGCCACGCCATGAATAGATGGATTGGTCATCGTCGCCTACCACAGTCAAACGACCACGCTCACCGACAATCAACTTTACTAAGTCGTATTGGCTGGTGTTGGTATCTTGATATTCATCCACCAACAAGTAGCGAATGCGATTTTGCCAGCGTTGGCGCACTTCTTCGTTATTGCGCAGAAGTTGCACTGGCAAAGAAATCAGATCGTCGAAGTCGAGCGCGTTGTATGCCTTCATCTGCTTTTGGTACATCTCAAAACAGAACGCGAACAATTGCTGCTGCTCACCTTGAGCAAGCGCTTTTGCCTGTTCTGGTGTCAGCATGTCGTTCTTCCAGTTTGAGATACTGCTTAGTAGTTGACGTAATAAATCTTTATCGCCATCTAGCTGCTTTTCTGTCAGCTCTTTCAGTAGTGCAAGTTGGTCTTGATCATCAAAGAGGGAGAAGCCTACTTTCAAGCCAAGATGCTTGTACTCACGCTTGATGATGGTCAAACCTAAGGTGTGGAAGGTCGAAACCATCAAACCTTTCGATTCTGATTTACCTAACGTTTGACCGACGCGCTCTTTCATCTCACGCGCCGCTTTGTTGGTAAAGGTAACCGCAGCAATATTGCGTGCCTTGTAGCCACACTGCTGAACCAAATAAGCAATCTTATTGGTAATTACACGAGTTTTACCCGAACCTGCACCAGCCAGCACGAGGCATGGGCCTGATACGTACTTAACGGCTTCATCTTGTCTAGGGTTCAGCTTCATAGAAATTCTCTGCGGGTGGTAATTGTGGCGCCTATGATAAAGGGGTGACCGCGTGAAAGCTACGGAGATTTTCACGTAATTTTTACACAGATAGATGCAACATTTTGTTGCATACGTGGCCAGAGTTTAAGCTATAATGAATGAACGTTCATTCATTGGGTGGTGGCGTTATGTCCAATAACACTGCTGGAGATAAATACGGACAAATCATTGCAGCAGCCGAGCGCTTAATCGCTGAATCAGGTTTTCATGGTCTTTCCATGCACAAACTTGCTACAGAAGCAGGTGTCGCAGCTGGCACGATTTACCGATATTTCTCAGATAAAGAACATCTTTTGGAAGAGGTTCGCCTTACTGTAACTAAACGTATTGCGGACGCCGTTCAAGCGGATGTTCATGACGATATGCCCCTGAAAGAGCGTTACCGCACCATGTGGCTCAATATTTGGCACCTCGCTGGATCAAATTTAGACACCTTAAGTAATCGTGTCCAATATGAATCACTGCCTTGTGGAAATCGTAAAGGGACGAGGGAACTTGAAAGGCAAATGTTTGCCCAAGTAGATCGTCTTTTTAATCAAGGCAAAGCGGAAGGGGTATTCAAACCCCTCGATAACGAAATTCTATCAGGGTTAAGTTTCGAAGCTAGTGTTGCGCTTGCGAGAAAACATGCTTTGGGATTTTATCAGCTGGACGACAATGCGCTGGAAGCAGCCGTTGAAGCCAGTTGGGATGCAATTATTAAACACTAACTTGGAGTTCTTAATAGAATGAAAAAGTGGACTTTCTTTATGTTGCTTATCGCGGTTCTTCTGTTCGGAAGCGTGATAGGTTTCAACTTATTCAAGCAACAGAAAATTGCTGAATACATGGCGAATCGTCCGGAGCCAGAGTTCCCTGTTACCGTTACGGAAGTAAAAGCGGTAGATTGGGTTCCTGTCATCGAAGCGATTGGCTTTATCGAACCTAACCAAGGTGTCACTGTTGCAAACGAAACCAGCGGTGTGATTGATAAGATTTCTTTCGACTCTGGTACTCAAGTGGAAGAAGGCCAACCTCTGGTTCTTCTGGACTCTGATGTTGAGAAAGCAAACCTAAAAAGCTCTCAAGCAAAACTGCCAGCAGCTCAAGCTAAGTACAAACGCTACCAAGGTCTTTATAAGAAAGGATCGATTTCTAAAGAAGCGTACGACGAAGCTGAAGCAAACTACTTCTCACTTAAAGCGGACATTGAGAGCTTGAAAGCGACCATCGACCGCCGTGAAATAAAAGCACCTTTTGCTGGTGTGGTTGGTATTCGTAATGTGTATCTTGGTCAATATCTACAAGCAGGTACTGACATCGTACGTCTCGAAGATACAACAGTAATGCGTTTACGCTTCACTGTGCCTCAAACAGATATCTCACGCATTAAGCTAGACCAAGAAGTGGATATCTTTGTAGACGCTTACCCTGACAAGCCTTTCAAAGGTTCGATCTCTGCGATTGAGCCAGCAGTAAACGTACAAAGTGGTTTGATTCAAGTCCAAGCAGACATTCCAAATAGCGATGGCAAGCTTCGCAGCGGTATGTTCGCACGTGCAAACATCATCCTGCCTAAGCTAGAGAATCAAGTGACTCTGCCACAAACGGCAATCACCTTTACGCTATACGGCGACAACGTGTACATCATTACTGAAGAAGACGGTGAAAAACGCGTTAAGCAACACGTTGTGAAAGTGGGTGAGCGTACTAAAGACATCGCGCATATTCTAGAAGGCGTGAAACCAGGTGACGTAGTGGTAACGTCGGGGCAAGTACGCCTTAGTAACCATGCGAAAGTGACCATCGTTGAAGATTCGGCACTGACACCACCTGCTGAAACACCAATGCTTTAATTGGAGGCATCATGCGCTTTACCGATGTTTTTATTAAACGTCCAGTTTTAGCGGTATCGATCAGTTTTTTGATTGCGTTGCTTGGTTTGCAAGCCGTATTCAAGATGCAGGTTCGTGAATACCCTGAAATGACAAACACGGTGGTTACTGTAACCACCAGTTATTACGGTGCCAGCGCCGACTTAATCCAAGGCTTCATTACTCAGCCTTTGGAACAAGCCGTTGCTCAGGCCGATAATATCGACTACATGACTTCATCCTCGGTACTCGGTACTTCTACCATCACCGTAAACATGAAGTTAAACACTGATCCGAATGCGGCGCTGTCTGACATTCTGGCGAAAACCAACTCGGTTCGCTCGCAGCTTCCAAAAGAAGCGGAAGACCCTACGGTAACTATGTCGACAGGTTCGACAACGGCAGTACTGTATATTGGCTTCACCAGTGATGAGCTGTCTTCAAGCCAGATCACAGACTACCTTGAGCGTGTAATCAACCCGCAGTTATTCACGGTAAACGGTGTATCGAAAGTTGACCTATACGGTGGTATGAAATACGCACTGCGCGTATGGCTAGACCCTGCAAAAATGGGGGCTCTTAAGCTGACAGCAACTGACGTAATGACCGTACTAAACGCCAACAACTATCAGTCGGCAACTGGTCAGGCGACAGGTGAATTCGTACTTTACAACGGCAGTGCAGATACTCAGGTATCCAACGTTGCGGAACTAGAAGCACTTGTGGTGAAAACCGGTGAAGGTGATGTAATTCGCCTTGGTGACATTGCGAAAGTGACGCTAGAGAAGAGCCACGATATTTACCGTGCTAGTGCTAATGGTCAAGAAGCCGTGGTTGCAGCGATTAACGCAGCACCAAGTGCCAACCCGATCAATATTGCAGCAGATGTACTGACGTTGTTACCTCAACTAGAACGTAACTTGCCAAGTAACATCAAGATGAATGTGATGTACGACTCGACTATTGCTATCAACGAATCGATTCACGAAGTTGTGAAAACCATTCTTGAAGCAGCAGTCATCGTACTTATCGTTATCACTTTGTTCCTAGGTTCATTCCGTGCGGTAATCATCCCTATCGTTACTATCCCATTATCATTGATTGGTGTGGCAATGGTGATGCAAGCGATGGGTTTCTCTTGGAACTTGATGACACTACTGGCAATGGTACTCGCCATCGGTCTGGTGGTGGATGACGCGATCGTTGTTCTTGAGAACGTCGATCGACACATCAAGGAAGGGGAATCACCGTTCCGAGCTGCGATCATTGGTACACGAGAGATTGCTGTCCCAGTAATCGCGATGACACTGACGTTAGGTGCGGTATACGCGCCTATCGCTCTGATGGGTGGTATTACAGGCTCACTATTTAAAGAGTTTGCTCTTACCCTTGCGGGTGCTGTATTTGTGTCCGGTATCATCGCATTGACTCTGTCACCGATGATGTGTTCAAAAATGCTGAAGGCAAACGAAGAGCCAAGCAAGTTTGAGCAAAAAGTTCACCACGTTCTTGATGGCATGACCAACCGCTACGAGAAGATGCTAACTGCAGTCATGGCTCATCGTCCGGTTATCATTGCTTTTGCGATCATCGTGTTCGCGAGTCTACCGATCTTGTTTAAGTTCATTCCGAGTGAACTGGCACCATCGGAAGATAAAGGCGTTGTGGTCTTAATGGGTACAGCCCCATCAAATGCGAACTTGGATTACATCCAAAGCACCATGAACGATGTAAACAAGATTCTGTCTGACCAGCCAGAAGTAGAATACGCTCAGGTGTTTAACGGTGTACCTAACTCGAACCAAGCATTCGGTCTAGCAACACTGAAACCTTGGAGTGAGCGTGAGGCAAGCCAAGCGGACATTACCAAACGTGTGGGTGACTTAGTTTCTCATGTACCAGGTATGTCAGTAACGGCTTTCCAAATGCCAGAACTTCCAGGTGCAGGTTCAGGTCTGCCAATTCAGTTCGTTGTGACTACGCCAAACAGCTTCGAAAGCCTGTTTACTATCGCAAGTGATATTCTGACCGATGTATCGAAGAGTCCACTGTTCGTGTATTCGGATCTGGATCTGAACTACGATTCAGCAACGATGAAAATCAGCATCGATAAAGACAAAGCCGGCGCTTACGGCGTGACCATGCAAGACATTGGTGTCACGTTAAGTACCATGATGGCCGATGGTTATGTAAACCGTATCGACCTAAATGGTCGTTCATACGAGGTAATCCCTCAAGTTGAACGTAAGTGGCGTCTAAACCCAGAGTCGATGAAGAATTACTACGTACGTTCAGTTGACGGCAAAGCAGTACCATTGGGTAGTTTGATCACAATTGATGTGGTCGCAGAGCCTCGTGCACTGCCTCACTTCAACCAGCTAAACTCAGCCACTGTTGGTGCTGTACCAGCTCCTGGTGTTGCAATGGGGGATGCGATCAACTGGTTCGAAGACGTGGCACAAAACAAACTGCCGTCAGGCTACAACCATGACTACATGGGTGAAGCGCGTCAGTTCGTAACTGAAGGTAGTGCGTTATACGCAACATTCGGTTTGGCACTAGCAATCATCTTCCTAGTACTGGCGATTCAGTTTGAATCGATCCGCGATCCAATCGTAATCATGGTATCAGTACCACTTGCTGTTTGTGGTGCGTTGATAGCTCTGGCGTGGGGTACGGCATCGATGAACATCTACTCACAAGTTGGTTTGATTACCCTGGTTGGTCTGATCACCAAGCACGGTATCTTGATCTGTGAGGTAGCGAAAGAAGAGCAGTTACACAACAAACTGTCTCGTATCGATGCGGTAATGGAAGCAGCAAAAGTTCGTCTTCGTCCAATCCTGATGACGACGGCAGCGATGATTGCAGGTCTTATCCCATTGATGTACGCAACAGGCGCAGGTGCTGAGCAACGCTTCAGTATCGGTATCGTAATCGTTGCTGGTCTGGCGATCGGTACGCTATTTACACTATTCGTACTGCCAGTGATTTACAGCTACCTTGCTGAGAAACACAAGCCACTACCAGTGTTTGTTGAAGACAAAGACTTGGAAAAGCTAGCTCGAGTGGATGAGGCGAAAGCAGCTCACCGCGAATTAGCTGATAACAAGTAAGTATAAAAGCACTAAGAAAAAGGTCACTTCGGTGACCTTTTTTATTGCTGCTCTCTTTTTTACCATCTAAATGGCGACTTTCACGTATCAATTAAATAGAATGTGGGCAAATCAAAAGGAGTTTTAGCCACTATGTTTGACCCAAAGAAATTAGAGCAAATCGCTAAACAAATTCACGAATCAATGCCACAGCCAGTAAAAGAACTAGGCGCGGATGTTGATCAAAAAGTTCGCCAAGTCATCCAAGGTCAGCTAAACAAGCTAGACGTTGTTAGCCGTGAAGAATTCGACGTACAAACTCAAGTTCTGCTGCGCACTCGTCAAAAGCTGACAGAAATGGAAAAGAAATTGGCTGAGCTTGAAGAAAAGCTAGCTGATAAATAAGCGAGAAGCGAGAAGCGAGAAGCGAGAAGCGAGAAGCGAGAAGCGAGAAGCGAGAAGCGAGAAGCGAGAAGCGAGAAGCGAGAAGCGAGAAGCGAGAAGCGAGAAGCGAGAAGCGAGAAGCGAGAAAATTCTTAAGGGTTGGCGTGTGCACGTCAACCCTTTTTGTTTTCGGTATTCGCTTCAATGTTGTCTTCTTAACTACAAATTCAGTCAACACTTACGATACCTCTACTTCTTTCAATTCTATCCCAACGAACACGTCCGATTTTAACAGCGAAGCACTCCCACGGTTCGAAGGAAACAGTCAGTCTTCATAAAAACAAAAAGGCTTGGTCAACGGCGACCAAGCCTTTTAATTAGATGTTGTGTTGTATGTTGTATTTATTGACCCCAGTCTATCCGGAGTTCTTTACTGACTTAGATAGAAATTAGCCGCCTACTGCGATGTTCTTCATATCCGTCATGTAACCACGTAGCTCTTCACCGATGTACTCTACTGGGTGGTTACGAATCGCTTCGTTTACTGCGATTAGCGTAGCGTTATCGACTTGGTTAGACGACTCGCCTAGACCTTTACCGATTACGTCTGTGCTTACTGATGGCATGAACTTCTCACGTAGTAGCGGTGTTGCTACGTTAGCAAATAGGTAGTTACCGTACTCTGCTGTATCTGAAATTACCACGTTCATTTCGTATAGGCGCTTACGTGCAACTGTGTTTGCTATTAGCGGTAGCTCGTGCAGTGACTCGTAGTATGCAGATTCATCGATGATGCCTGATGCTGTCATTGCTTCGAACGCTAGCTCAACACCGGCACGAACCATAGCAACCAGTAGAATGCCGTTGTCGAAGTACTCTTGTTCAGAGATTTCGATATCGCCTGCTGGGTAGTTTTCGAAAGCGGTTTCGCCCGTCTCTTCACGCCAGCCTAGTAGATTTGCATCGTCGTTTGCCCAGTCAGCCATCATAGTACTGGAGAATTCACCCGTAATGATGTCGTCCATATGCTTGTTGTATAGTGGACGCATTAGCTCTTTTAGCTCTTCAGAAAGCTCAAATGCTTTTACTTTTGCTGGGTTTGATAGACGATCCATCATGTGAGTGATACCACCAAACTTAAGAGCTTCAGTGATTGTCTCCCAACCGTATTGTAGAAGTTTACCTGCGTAGCTTGGGTCGATACCGTCAGCAATCATCTTCTCGTAAGACACGATAGAACCGGCTTGTAGCATGCCACATAGGATAGTTTGCTCACCCATTAGGTCAGATTTAACTTCCGCTACGAATGAAGACTCTAGACAACCTGCGCGGTGGCCACCTGTACCAGCAGCCCATGCTTTCGCAATGTCCCAGCCTTCGCTTTTAGGGTCATTTTCTGGGTGAACAGCGATTAGTGTAGGGACACCGAAGCCACGCTTGTACTCTTCACGTACTTCTGTACCTGGACACTTAGGCGCAACCATTACAACCGTTAGGTCTTTACGGATTTGCATGCCTTCTTCAACTACGTTGAAACCGTGTGAGTAGCCTAGTGCTGCGCCTTCTTTCATGAGAGGCATTACCGTTTCAACAACGTTAGTGTGCTGCTTGTCTGGCGTTAGGTTGATTACTAGGTCAGCTTGTGGAATTAGCTTTTCATAACTGTCTACTTCAAAGCCGTTATCTTTTGCGTTTTTGAACGATTGACGTTGCTCGTCGATCGCAGCTTGGCGTAGAGCGTAAGCAACGTCTAAACCAGAATCACGCATATTTAGACCTTGGTTAAGGCCTTGAGCACCACAACCTACGATGACCACTTTCTTACCTTTTAGGTAATCTGCTTCTGATGCGAATTCTTCGCGGTCCATAAAGCGACAACGACCAAGTTGGTCCAATTGCTCACGTAAGTTTAGGGTATTGAAATAGTTAGCCATCTGGGTGCTCCTTAACATTCTTCCATAGAGGTCGGTATTTGTGTTACCGAATGAGTTCATACTAAAACAGACATTCTGTTGCTGAAAGTGATATATTCACAATTACTTATTGCAATAAATGCAACATGGACGTAAAGATTTAATGAACATCAAAAGCCTACAACTATTCATTCATCTATGTGATAGTAAAAGCTTCGCTAAGACAGCGGCAGCAATGCATATCAGCCCTTCCGCACTGAGTCGGCAGATCCAAAAATTAGAAGAAGAAACGCATCAACAGCTGTTCTTGCGTGATAATCGAAGTGTCGAATTGACGGTTCAAGGAAAGAAGTTATTGCCTGTTGCACTAAAGATCTTGGGGAATGGCAGCAATACCAAAGCTACGTCAAAGGAACGGAAGATGAGCTAAAGGGGGAGATACGTTTATTTTGCTCGGTAACTGCAAGTTACAGTCACCTCCCGGAGCTTATTTCCGATTTCCGCATACAACACCCATTTATTGAATTCAAACTCTCTACTGGCGATCCAGCCCAAGCTATCGATAAGATAATGGCGGATGAGGCTGATATCGCGATCTCGGCAAAGCCAGACCAACTACCCGCTAAAGTGGCTTTTGAACCAATCAGCGAGATACCTCTATCGGTTATTGCTCCGGTTGGAATTAGCAGCTTCGCAGAAGAACTACAAAAAGAAACCCCGGATTGGTCAACGATCCCTTTTATTCTCCCAGAAGCAGGCACAGCAAGAGAAAGAGCGAATGTTTGGTTTAAGCAAATGAAGATCAAACCAAACATCTACGCACAAGTAGCAGGGCATGAGGCCATTGTCAGTATGGTGGCTTTAGGTTGTGGCGTAGGTATCGCACCGGATGTGGTAATCAACAATAGCCCTGTCAGAGAGAAGATAAATCGACTGAAAGTTCTGCCTATCAAACCATTCGAACTCGGTGTTTGCTGTATTAAAAGCCAGCTAGAAAACCCGTTAGTTAAAGCCCTATGGGAAGTCGCAGAAAGTAAGTATATATCCCTTTAGAGATATCTATACAAATTGGAATCCGAAGCCCGTTACGCAAGCAACGGGCTTTTTATTTACAGTAAAACTCGAATGCAAAATATGTAACAGCACTTAGAAGTAGCTGACATCACGACTCACATAACAAAGGTATTGCTAGCAAAGTGATGAGAATAAGTAAGTACTTACCCTTAGTTACTTTTAAGATTTAGAAAATGGACACTGACAAGAGAGATAAGATCTTTACCTAACACAACGAGTTCTACAGCAAACACAGAGATCTGAGGATATCAGAAACGACAAAACCTATTCCGAAGGCTGGGTTTCCAAATAAGTTGCGGAGCCGTGGGGACGCCTGGTCCGAGCTTGCGTTCAATTGGACTTACACACAAGCGAGACTCATGCATGAATTGAGTTGTTAGATACGAAAAAGCCCCAGCATTTCTGCTGGGGCTTTTGTCTGAATAAGTGGCGGAGCGGACGGGACTCGAACCCGCGACCCCCGGCGTGACAGGCCGGTATTCTAACCAACTGAACTACCGCTCCGCACTGGTTAGACATTTAAGTCTAAGTTTTTGTCTTCACTTTTTCATAAAAAGTGAAAATAAAATAAAGCCTGGCGATGTCCTACTCTCACATGGGGAAACCCCACACTACCATCGGCGCTAATTCGTTTCACTTCTGAGTTCGGAATGGAAGTCAGGTGGGTCCAAATCGCTATGGTCGCCAAGCAAATTCTTTAATCTGGAAAACTGATTTTAAGTTCTATTTATACACATTCAATGTTCTTACATTGAGTCCATCAAAACCCCTTGGGTGTTGTATGGTTAAGCCTCACGGGCAATTAGTACAGGTTAGCTCAACGCCTCACAACGCTTACACACCCTGCCTATCAACGTTCTAGTCTCGAACAACCCTTTAGGATACTTAAAGTATCAGGGAAGACTCATCTCAGGGCTCGCTTCCCGCTTAGATGCTTTCAGCGGTTATCGATTCCGAACTTAGCTACCGGGCAATGCGTCTGGCGACACAACCCGAACACCAGAGGTTCGTCCACTCCGGTCCTCTCGTACTAGGAGCAGCCCCCTTCAATCTTCCAACGCCCACGGCAGATAGGGACCGAACTGTCTCACGACGTTCTAAACCCAGCTCGCGTACCACTTTAAATGGCGAACAGCCATACCCTTGGGACCGACTTCAGCCCCAGGATGTGATGAGCCGACATCGAGGTGCCAAACACCGCCGTCGATATGAACTCTTGGGCGGTATCAGCCTGTTATCCCCGGAGTACCTTTTATCCGTTGAGCGATGGCCCTTCCATACAGAACCACCGGATCACTATGACCTGCTTTCGCACCTGCTCGAATTGTCATTCTCGCAGTCAAGCGGGCTTATGCCATTGCACTAACCTCACGATGTCCAACCGTGATTAGCCCACCTTCGTGCTCCTCCGTTACTCTTTGGGAGGAGACCGCCCCAGTCAAACTACCCACCAGGCACTGTCCGCAACCCCGATAAGGGGTCGACGTTAGAACATCAACACTACAAGGGTGGTATTTCAAGGACGGCTCCACACAATCTAGCGACTGTGCTTCAAAGCCTCCCACCTATCCTACACATGTAGGGTCAATGTTCAGTGCCAAGCTGTAGTAAAGGTTCACGGGGTCTTTCCGTCTAGCCGCGGGTACACTGCATCTTCACAGCGATTTCAATTTCACTGAGTCTCGGGTGGAGACAGCGTGGCCATCATTACGCCATTCGTGCAGGTCGGAACTTACCCGACAAGGAATTTCGCTACCTTAGGACCGTTATAGTTACGGCCGCCGTTTACCGGGGCTTCGATCAAGAGCTTCGACCGAAGTCTAACCCCATCAATTAACCTTCCGGCACCGGGCAGGCGTCACACCGTATACGTCATCTTACGATTTTGCACAGTGCTGTGTTTTTAATAAACAGTTGCAGCCACCTGGTATCTGCGACTCTCGTCAGCTCCATCCGCGAGGGACTTCACCATCAAGAGCGTACCTTCTCCCGAAGTTACGGTACCATTTTGCCTAGTTCCTTCACCCGAGTTCTCTCAAGCGCCTTGGTATTCTCTACCCGACCACCTGTGTCGGTTTGGGGTACGATTCCTTACAATCTGAAGCTTAGAGGCTTTTCCTGGAAGCATGGCATCAATGACTTCACTACCGTAGTAGCTCGACGTCGTGTCTCAGCCTTAAGAAGAGCCGGATTTACCTAACTCTTCAGCCTACGCACTTGAACCTGGACAACCGTCGCCAGGCCCACCTAGCCTTCTCCGTCCCCCCATCGCAATTGTAAGAAGTACGGGAATATTAACCCGTTTCCCATCGACTACGCCTTTCGGCCTCGCCTTAGGGGTCGACTTACCCTGCCCCGATTAACGTTGGACAGGAACCCTTGGTCTTCCGGCGAGGAGGTTTTTCACCCCCTTTATCGTTACTCATGTCAGCATTCGCACTTCTGATACCTCCAGCATGCTTTACAACACACCTTCAACGGCTTACAGAACGCTCCCCTACCCAATGAAGTAAAACTTCATTGCCGCAGCTTCGGTTTATTACTTAGCCCCGTTACATCTTCCGCGCAGGCCGACTCGAC
The DNA here is from genome assembly GCF_002887615.1 of Vibrio jasicida 090810c. Classification (NCBI taxonomy): domain Bacteria; kingdom Pseudomonadati; phylum Pseudomonadota; class Gammaproteobacteria; order Vibrionales; family Vibrionaceae; genus Vibrio; species Vibrio jasicida. Next base: position 2,196,763 of record NZ_CP025792.1, read on the forward strand.
CAGTGAGCTATTACGCTTTCTTTAAATGATGGCTGCTTCTAAGCCAACATCCTGGCTGTCTGAGCCTTCCCACATCGTTTCCCACTTAGTAATAATTTGGGACCTTAGCTGGCGGTCTGGGTTGTTTCCCTCTCCACGACGGACGTTAGCACCCGCCGTGTGTCTCCCGGATAGTACTTACTGGTATTCGGAGTTTGCAAAGGGTTGGTAAGTCGGGATGACCCCCTAGCCTTAACAGTGCTCTACCCCCAGTAGTATTCGTCCGAGGCGCTACCTAAATAGCTTTCGGGGAGAACCAGCTATCTCCAGGTTTGATTGGCCTTTCACCCCTAGCCACAAGTCATCCGCTAATTTTTCAACATTAGTCGGTTCGGTCCTCCAATTGATGTTACTCAATCTTCAACCTGCCCATGGCTAGATCACCTGGTTTCGGGTCTATATCCAGCGACTAAGTCGCGCAGTTAACACTCGCTTTCGCTACGGCTCCCCTAGATGGTTAACCTTGCCACTGAATATAAGTCGCTGACCCATTATACAAAAGGTACGCAGTCACACCACGAAGGTGCTCCTACTGCTTGTACGTACACGGTTTCAGGTTCTATTTCACTCCCCTCACAGGGGTTCTTTTCGCCTTTCCCTCACGGTACTGGTTCACTATCGGTCAGTCAGTAGTATTTAGCCTTGGAGGATGGTCCCCCCATATTCAGACAGGATATCACGTGTCCCGCCCTACTCGATTTCACTGAATGTGCGTTGTCAACTACGGGGCTATCACCCTTTATTGCCGGACTTTCCAGACCGTTCGTCTAACGCATATAAAGCTTAAGGGCTAGTCCAATTTCGCTCGCCGCTACTTTCGGAATCTCGGTTGATTTCTTTTCCTCGGGGTACTTAGATGTTTCAGTTCCCCCGGTTCGCCTCGCTGCGCTATGTATTCACGCAGCGATACTAGCTTATGCTAGTGGGTTTCCCCATTCGGAAATCCCAGACTCAAGTGGTTTTTACTACCTAATCTGGGCTTATCGCAAGTTAATACGTCCTTCATCGCCTCTGACTGCCAAGGCATCCACCGTGTACGCTTAGTCACTTAACCATACAACCCGAAGGAGTTTCGAGTTGATAATCAAATCACCAAAGTTGTCTCTCATTATTTGAATGAGCGAGAGACATTTCGATTTTGCCGGACTCAATTTCGAATAATCACTTAAAAGTGATATTCCCAAGAACACTTGAATGTGTTTTTTGGTGTTTGTCATAAAGACAAACATTGAGAACTTTACAAGTAATCTTAAAGATTACTTTGTCAGCTTTCCAAATTGTTAAAGAGCAAATCACTTCCTAAGAAGTTCATTTTCTAAAGACTTTCAGAGTCGAAGATTCTAACCACATACGTCTTACTGAAGTGGTTTGGAATTCCTATCCAAAAATACTTAGAGAATGGTGGGCGATACCGGGCTCGAACCAGTGACCCCCTGCTTGTAAGGCAGGTGCTCTCCCAACTGAGCTAATCGCCCACATTATTTTTTCATTCTCGTGGAGAGAATGGTGGGTCGTGCAGGATTCGAACCTGCGACCAATTGATTAAAAGTCAACTGCTCTACCAACTGAGCTAACGACCCAATGGTATCCCGTAGGGGAGTCGAACCCCTGTTACCGCCGTGAAAGGGCGGTGTCCTAGGCCTCTAGACGAACGGGACACTGGATTGAAGATATTGGGATATCTTCGTCTCTTTTACTTATAAACCGTATCAATCTGTGTGGACACTCATCGTGAGTAATCATCGTATAAGGAGGTGATCCAGCGCCAGGTTCCCCTAGCGCTACCTTGTTACGACTTCACCCCAGTCATGAACCACAAAGTGGTAAGCGTCCTCCCGAAGGTTAAACTACCTACTTCTTTTGCAGCCCACTCCCATGGTGTGACGGGCGGTGTGTACAAGGCCCGGGAACGTATTCACCGTGGCATTCTGATCCACGATTACTAGCGATTCCGACTTCATGGAGTCGAGTTGCAGACTCCAATCCGGACTACGACGCACTTTTTGGGATTCGCTCACTATCGCTAGCTTGCTGCCCTCTGTATGCGCCATTGTAGCACGTGTGTAGCCCTACTCGTAAGGGCCATGATGACTTGACGTCGTCCCCACCTTCCTCCGGTTTATCACCGGCAGTCTCCCTGGAGTTCCCGACATTACTCGCTGGCAAACAAGGATAAGGGTTGCGCTCGTTGCGGGACTTAACCCAACATTTCACAACACGAGCTGACGACAGCCATGCAGCACCTGTCTCAGAGTTCCCGAAGGCACCAATCCATCTCTGGAAAGTTCTCTGGATGTCAAGAGTAGGTAAGGTTCTTCGCGTTGCATCGAATTAAACCACATGCTCCACCGCTTGTGCGGGCCCCCGTCAATTCATTTGAGTTTTAATCTTGCGACCGTACTCCCCAGGCGGTCTACTTAACGCGTTAGCTCCGAAAGCCACGGCTCAAGGCCACAACCTCCAAGTAGACATCGTTTACGGCGTGGACTACCAGGGTATCTAATCCTGTTTGCTCCCCACGCTTTCGCATCTGAGTGTCAGTATCTGTCCAGGGGGCCGCCTTCGCCACCGGTATTCCTTCAGATCTCTACGCATTTCACCGCTACACCTGAAATTCTACCCCCCTCTACAGTACTCTAGTCTGCCAGTTTCAAATGCTATTCCGAGGTTGAGCCCCGGGCTTTCACATCTGACTTAACAAACCACCTGCATGCGCTTTACGCCCAGTAATTCCGATTAACGCTCGCACCCTCCGTATTACCGCGGCTGCTGGCACGGAGTTAGCCGGTGCTTCTTCTGTCGCTAACGTCAAATGATAGTGCTATTAACACTACCACCTTCCTCACGACTGAAAGTGCTTTACAACCCGAAGGCCTTCTTCACACACGCGGCATGGCTGCATCAGGCTTGCGCCCATTGTGCAATATTCCCCACTGCTGCCTCCCGTAGGAGTCTGGACCGTGTCTCAGTTCCAGTGTGGCTGATCATCCTCTCAGACCAGCTAGGGATCGTCGCCTTGGTGAGCCATTACCTCACCAACTAGCTAATCCCACCTAGGCATATCCTGACGCGAGAGGCCCGAAGGTCCCCCTCTTTGGCCCGTAGGCATTATGCGGTATTAGCCATCGTTTCCAATGGTTATCCCCCACATCAGGGCAATTTCCTAGGCATTACTCACCCGTCCGCCGCTCGACGCCCTTAACGTCCCCCGAAGGTTCAGTTAAGTCGTTTCCGCTCGACTTGCATGTGTTAGGCCTGCCGCCAGCGTTCAATCTGAGCCATGATCAAACTCTTCAATTTAAGATTTTGTTCGGCTCAACGAATACTGACTTCAAAACTCATCCTTACTCGAAAGTAAGAAGTAATTTTAAAGCTATTACCATTCCAACAGAATGATAATGAATTGACTGTGCCAAGTCCGAAGACTTGATTGGTCACTCAGTTCATTGAAACCTAATTTGATACCGAGGTATCTAATTGGATTATCATCAACGAGTGCCCACACAGATTGATAGGTCTATATTGTTAAAGAGCTTTCCTATTGAGCTTTGCTCAAATCGGACGGCCATTTTAGCGAGTTAAAGTTTAGTGTCAATCACTTTTTTCAAACTTTCTTTCAAGCGTTTCCGCTTGGCTAATTGGCTTGCTAACTTGGCTTTCGTTTCTTTCGAAGCGTTGCCGTGTCAGCGAGGTGGCATTATAGAGATTGCGATCACATTGGCAAGCCCTTTTTCACCTTTTTTTTGACTTTTTTACCGTTCGGATAAATTTGCGTCAAAAGCGGTCAAAAAAGCACGTTATTTCTACAGTTCTTTGAATTTATCTGCGAAAAGAGCCACTTTTTCCCAATTGGTGTATTCCACTTCTTTGGTCGTATCGGTTTCGCCACCCGTCATCGACATAATGAACTTAATCATCGTTTTGTCGAACCAACCATAACGTGGGTAATAAAGAGCACCAGCAAAAACACCGATTAAGGTTGGTTTCCAAGGTGACTTAATTAGGAACTTACGAATGTAAGCGCTGCCTTCTGGCGTATCCTTTCCTTGGTCTTCTTTACGAGCGGTTAGGTTTACGCAGAAGAACGCCACTTTACTTTGTTCAAGTTGATTGAGGTTTCGCTCAATAAACTGGTACAGCTTCTTATTAAGATGACCATAACGAATAGACGCTCCAATCAATACCCTGTCGTATTGGCTAAAATCAATCGTCTCAACATTATGATTATGTAAATCCACCAACTCACATTCGAAGTCTGTTAGCTTCTCATCTATATAGTGGAGAATTTTTTTAGTCTGCCCTTCACGGGAGGAATATAGAAATAATGCTTTTGCCACGATTTCCCCTTAGCTACGCCAAAACGTCGGCGTAAGTAGAATAAGTAAGGTAAAGATTTCCAGACGACCAAACAACATAGAAACAATCAATACCCATTTTGCTTTGTCGTTCACATCGCCAAAGTGAAGCGCTACTTCACCCAAGCCTGGGCCTAAGTTGTTGAGCGTTGCTGCAACCGCCGAGAATGCGCTTAGCTCATCCATCCCAGTCGCAATCAAGCCCAACATACAAACCACGAATACCAAAGCGTAAGCAGAGAAGAATCCCCAAACCGCATCTACAACTCTTTGCGGTAGTGCACTGCCACCCACTTTGATGGTGTAAACCGCACGAGGGTGCACCAAACGCTTCAGCTCTCGCGCACCTTGTAAGGTCAGCAATAAGATACGGATCACTTTCATACCGCCGCCAGTCGAACCAGCACAACCACCGATAAAAGAAGAGAACAACAACAGCACTGGTAAGAATAATGGCCAATCAGCAAAGCCGGTTGTGGTAAAGCCAGCCGTAGTAGAGATGGAAACAGTCTGGAAAAGCGCTTGGTCGAATGCATCATAGGTTGAATCGTAAGAATGGTGGTTCAACAATAATAAGAAACACACCAAGAACAGAACGACTTGGATGAAGATGAAAGCGCGGAACTCTGGATCTTTCCAATAGTATTTAGGATGCACGCCGCCAGACGCAAACGCGGCGAAGTGCAAAGAATAGTTACATGCCGAGATTAACAAGAAGACAACAGTAATCATGTTAATCGCATAGCTATCGAAATAGCCCATGCTGGCATCGTGCGTAGAGAAACCACCGATAGCAATAGTTGAGAAGCTATGGCTAATAGCATCAAATGGCGTCATACCGGCCAACCAAAATGCCACGGCACATGCGATCGTCAGACTTAAATAGATATACCATAGCGCTTTAGCCGTTTCGGCAATACGCGGCGTCATCTTAGTATCTTTGACTGGCCCTGGGATTTCTGCACGATAAAGCTGCATACCACCGATACCAAGCACTGGTAGGATTGCAACGGCTAATACGATGATCCCCATACCTCCAAACCACTGTAGAAGCTGGCGGTAAAACAAGATTGCTTTGGGTAATTCATCAAGTCCAACGATAACTGTCGCACCAGTGGTCGTTAAAGCAGAGAAGGATTCAAAAAAGGCGTCAGTCACAGATATATTTGGGTTATCTGAGATAAGAAAAGGGATCGAGCCTGCGCTGCCTAGTACTGTCCAGAAAAGAACAACAATAAGAAAGCCATCACGTGCTTTTAACTCGTGTTTATACCTGCGGTTTGGGAACCAACATATCCCACCACACAATAGAAGTACGAAGAAAGTCGTGACAAAAGGTACACCCGCACCATCTCGATAGATGAGTGCGACCAACGCTGGCGCGAGCATTGTGACACTAAAAAGCGCGAGCAATAGCCCGACGATTCGAATAATTGAACGAAATTGCATGGATTAATTGACTAGCGAAGCTGTCCCTGTGGCTTCCTATATTTCATTATTGTCCGTCTATAGGGGTGACAATTGCCTTTGCACCGCTTTTGTTGATGATAGTTTGGGTAAAGGCGCTCACTTCACGTAGCTCAATTTCCAACACTAATACCACCTGATCGCTGTACTCAGCTTCAACTTCAACCGCACCAAACTGGGGCATGATCGACTGTGCGATAGGCATAAAACCATAGTCTAACTCTAGACGGAGTTTTGTGGTTATTTTTTTCTCAATTGTTTGAAGCAGCTTGAGCGCTTGTTGCACACCGCCACCATAAGCTTTCACCAAACCGCCCGTGCCTAACTTAATGCCACCAGAATATCGAGTAACAACAGCTGTGAGTTCTCCTACACCAGAACCAGACAATTGAGCTAGGATCGGTTTCCCGGCTGTCCCCGATGGTTCTCCGTCATCGCTAAACCCCCACTTCATCGAATCTTCTGGTCGACCCGCAACAAATCCCCAGCAGTTATGTCTTGCATCAGAGTGCTTGGTTTTGATCTGCTCTACGAACGCCTTTGCAGCCTCTATGTTCGGCGTATGAGCCAAATAGGTAATAAAGACGCTCTTTTTGATTTCTTCTTCAAATTGAGCAGGCGCGGCAGGGATAAGATAAGGCTGGTCATTCATAGGATTAGGTCACTTTTCTCTTTGTCCAAAGTCTATCACGAGACGGAATTGTGAGTCGCATAAGATCTGCACCAGCGCACAATGTTAAACACTTGTTTAAAAAATGTATTGAAATTAACCAATCCGAGGTCCAAACTAACTCCACTGGTCAAACCAGAACAACAAATATAACGACTTTCCTCTATATCTATTTGTTGCCCTACAGGCGCTCAGCCCGCATCAAATCGGTATACAGACAATCCAAGATTGTATGTCATGGAGATAGACAATGATTTACCAAGCCGAAACCCTACAGGTAAAGGAAGTACAAGATGGCATTGCAGAGCTTAGCTTCTGCTCTCCAAAATCCGTTAACAAGCTCGATCTAGCAACACTAGAGTCACTCGACAAAGCCCTTGATGCACTAAAAGCACACCAAGGACTGAAGGGCTTGATGCTCACCTCAGATAAAGACGCGTTCATTGTTGGCGCGGATATCACCGAATTCTTAGGACTTTTTGCCAAGACAGACTCTGAACTCGATCAGTGGCTGCAATTTGCTAACAGCATCTTCAACAAGCTGGAAGACTTACCCGTCCCGACGATTTCGGTACTTAAAGGTCACACGTTAGGTGGCGGTTGTGAGTGTGTGCTTGCAACTGACATGAGAATTGGTGACAAGACCACCAGCATCGGTCTACCAGAAACGAAACTGGGTATCATGCCGGGCTTTGGTGGTTGTGTGCGTCTGCCACGTGTTATTGGCGCCGACAGCGCAATGGAAGTGATCACGCAAGGTAAAGCATGTCGTGCGGATGAAGCATTGAAGATTGGTCTTCTGGATGCGGTTGTCGATAGCGACGCACTTTACGAGTCAGCACTTAAGACACTGACATCGGCAATCAACGAAAAACTAGACTGGCAAGCTCGTCGCAAGCAAAAAACATCACCTCTAACGCTAAGTAAACTTGAATCAATGATGAGCTTTACCATGGCGAAGGGTCTAGTGGCTCAGAAAGCCGGTCCTAATTACCCTGCTCCAATGACAGCCGTTATCACTATTGAAGAAGGCGCTCGCTTTGCTCGTAATGAAGCACTCGACATTGAACGTAAGCACTTCGTAAAACTGGCTAAATCTGAAGAAGCAAAATCCCTGGTTGGTTTGTTCCTTAACGACCAATACATCAAAGGGCTTGCGAAAAAATCAGCTAAGTCAGCGAGTAAAGACACGCAACGTGCGGCTGTGCTTGGTGCAGGTATTATGGGCGGCGGCATCGCCTACCAATCTGCATTAAAAGGCGTACCGGTGTTAATGAAAGACATCGCGCAACCTTCGCTCGACTTAGGCATGACTGAAGCATCTAAGCTATTGAATAAACGCTTATCTCGTGGTCGCATTGATGGCTTTAAGATGGCTGGAATTTTAGCGTCTATCACACCAAGCTTACATTACGCAGGCATCGAAGAATCAGACGTGATTGTTGAAGCTGTAGTAGAAAACCCGAAAGTAAAAGCAGCAGTGCTGAGTGAAGTCGAATCGCATTTAGGTGACGACACGGTTATCACCTCAAACACCTCGACGATTCCTATCAACCTATTGGCAAAATCGCTGAAACGCCCAGAAAACTTCTGTGGCATGCACTTCTTCAACCCAGTGCATCGTATGCCTCTCGTCGAGATCATCCGTGGTGAACATACGTCTGATGAAACCATCAATCGTGTTGTAGCCTACGCAGCGAAAATGGGCAAATCACCAATTGTCGTCAATGACTGCCCTGGGTTCTTTGTAAACCGCGTATTGTTCCCATACTTTGGCGGCTTCAGCATGCTACTTCGTGATGGTGCTGACTTTACGAAAATCGACAAAATCATGGAGCGTAAGTTTGGCTGGCCGATGGGACCTGCATACTTGCTCGATGTTGTTGGTATTGATACCGCCCACCACGCACAAGCCGTGATGGCGCAAGGCTTCCCTGAGCGCATGGGCAAACAAGGTCGTGACGCGATCGATGCACTGTTCGAAGCAGATAAATACGGCCAGAAAAATGGCAGTGGCTTCTACAGCTACACCATTGATAGAAAAGGTAAGCCGAAGAAAACCTTCTCTGAAGAAATCTTGTCTGTACTCGCTGACGTTTGTGCCGATAAGCAGGACTTTGACGAGCAGACCATCATTCAACGCATGATGATTCCAATGATCAACGAAGTGGTACTGTGCCTACAAGAAGGCATCATTGCCACTCCACAAGAAGCGGATATGGCACTGGTTTACGGTCTTGGCTTCCCTCCATTCCGCGGCGGCGTATTCCGCTACCTAGATAGCGTAGGTATCGCTGAGTTTGTTGCAATGGCAAAACAATACTCAGAGCTTGGTGCTATGTACCAAGTACCACAGATGCTGATTGATATGGCGGCGAAAGGTGAAAGCTTTTACGGTGCACAACAGCAAGGTTCTATCTAAGGAGGGATGCTAAAATGACTAATCAAACAAGAAATGTTGTCGTAGTCGATTGTCTACGTACTCCAATGGGTCGCTCTAAAGGTGGTGCTTTCCGTCATACGCGAGCAGAAGATCTATCCGCACGCCTAATGAAGGGTATTCTTGCACGTAACCCACAAGTAAACCCAAGCGAGATTGAAGATATCTACTGGGGCTGTGTACAACAAACCCTAGAACAAGGCTTTAATGTGGCACGTAATGCGGCGCTACTTGCTGGTCTACCAATTGAGATTGGCGCCGTGACGGTGAACCGCTTGTGTGGTTCATCAATGCAAGCGCTTCACGATGGTACACGTGCCATTATGACGGGTGATGCTGAAATCTGCCTAATTGGTGGTGTTGAGCACATGGGACACGTACCAATGAACCACGGCGTGGACTTCCACCCTGGTATGTCAAAGACAGTTGCAAAAGCAGCAGGCATGATGGGATTAACCGCTGAAATGCTTGGTAAGCTGCATGGCATTAGCCGTGAGCAACAAGACGAGTTTGCCGCGCGTTCTCATGCTCGTGCACATGCAGCAACCTTAGAGGGTCGTTTTAAAAACGAAATCCTACCGATTGAAGGCCACGCAGCAGACGGCACGCTATTCACTCTAGATCACGATGAAGTGATTCGCCCTGAAACATCTGTTGAAGGCCTATCTCAACTTCGTCCAGTATTCGACCCTGCTAACGGCACAGTAACAGCCGGTACATCATCGGCGCTGTCTGATGGTGCATCAGCGATGTTGATCATGAGCGAAGAGAAAGCCAATGAGCTTGGTTTGAAGATTCGTGCACGCATCAAAGGCATGGCCATTGCGGGCTGCGACCCTTCTATCATGGGTTATGGTCCTGTACCAGCAACACAGAAAGCACTTAAGCGCGCAGGTCTATCAGTTGAAGACATGGGTGTGGTTGAGCTAAACGAAGCATTTGCAGCGCAATCTCTACCATGTGCTAAAGACTTGGGTCTGCTTGATGTTATGGATGAGAAGGTCAACCTTAATGGTGGCGCGATTGCATTGGGTCACCCGCTTGGTTGTTCTGGCTCACGTATCTCGACGACGTTGATCAACCTAATGGAAGCAAAGGACGCAAAATACGGCCTGGCAACCATGTGTATCGGTTTAGGTCAGGGTATTGCGACCGTATTTGAGCGACCATAGTTTGTTTAAGAAACGCTAGGTTGTGGTGATCAATCCAACAATCACGAGCAAATGAACCAATACTGAAAATTTTTAGTATTACACTTAAGGGCGGCATCTGATGTCGCCCTTTGTTTTACGCCAAACATTGCTTACATGCACAAAAAGCATACATTAAATGCTCAAGTTTCATTTTATTCATAGACAAAGAAGACATACACTTAGCAGCAGTTGATATCTTGCTGTATGTGACCCAGAGTCACGCTACCGCACAATCGGAGAACCTTATGTTTAATGCTCTAGTTCTAAATCAAGAAGACAAACGTACTATCGCTAACATCGAGCAAATCGATGAAACACAACTGCCTGAAGGCGACGTTCTGATTGACGTTGATTACTCATCGTTGAACTACAAAGACGGCCTTGCAATTACAGGTAAAGGTAAAATCATCCGTAACTTCCCGATGGTGCCGGGTATTGACCTAGCAGGTACGGTAGTAAGCTCAGAAGACGACCGCTACCAAGCAGGCGACAAAGTTGTTCTTACGGGTTGGGGCGTGGGTGAAAACCATTGGGGCGGTATGTCTCAACGTGCTCGCCTAAAAGCGGATTGGCTAGTGCCACTACCAAAAGGTCTAGACAGCAAGAAAGCAATGATGGTTGGTACTGCTGGTTTCACTGGAATGCTATGTGTTCAAGCACTACTTGATGCAGGCATCAAACCTGAAAACGGCGAAATCCTAGTAACTGGCGCAAGTGGCGGTGTAGGCTCAGTAGCAGTAACGCTTCTAGCACAGCTTGGCTACAAAGTTGCTGCAGTGACAGGTCGCGTAGAGAAAAACGGCCCACTACTAGAAAAACTTGGTGCTAGCCGCATCATCGACCGCGTTGAATTTGAAGAGCCAGCACGTCCGCTTGAAAAACAAGTATGGGCAGGTGCGGTTGATACCGTAGGCAGCAAAGTACTAGCAAAAGTATTGGCGCAAATGGATTACAACAGTGCAGTTGCAGCTTGTGGTCTTGCAGGTGGATTCGATCTACCTACTACAGTAATGCCGTTCATCCTGCGTAACGTTCGTCTACAAGGTGTGGATTCTGTTTCATGCCCATTTGAAAAACGTACTGCAGCATGGGAAAAATTGGTTGAGCTACTACCAGACAGCTACTTCGAGCAAGCTTGTACTGAGGTAGAACTAGCTGAAGCACCAAAATATGCTGAAGACATCACAAACGGTCAAGTAACTGGTCGCGTGGTTATCAAGCTATAAGCGTTAACCCTTCGATAGAATAAATGAAGCCGGGTCATTGCCCGGCTTTTTGCTATTTCGATTATCGGAAAAATTAGTCCAATCCCATATCTTCAATTCGCTTAGCAATAAGACGACTACATTCTTCACGAACCACTGCACGCAACCATTCTTGAGCGGGAGAGTGTTCGCAACGTGCGTGCCAAATCATCGAATATTCAAACGGCGTGAATTGGAATGGTAATGGCTTCACTACTAAGTCATAGCGATCAGCAACCAAGTACGCTAAATCGGCAGGAACCGTAATAATAATGGGTAAAGTATCAATGATCGCCAGTGCGGCCTCTAAATGGTAGGCACGAAGCACCATTTTACGTTTTGGCTTTTCCATCAAGGCTTGTTCAATCAGCGCCTTTACCCCATCACTGATAGCAATCATTGCATGCGGGTAACTTAAGTAATCGTCTAAGCTCATCTCTTCATTCGCCAAGGGGTGTTGCTTAGAAAGCATACATAACACACCCACTCGACCAAGTACTTCACTTCGCAAAGGCTCTACTGGGCCAGTTGGACGACAAATCGCTAAGTCCGCGCCTTCATAAGTTAACTGATCAGACAAACGGTCGTGCTGCATCGGCAAAAAGTTAAATGAAACATTCGGCGCTTCTTGATAGATCCGTGGTAATGCGAAAGGCAGAATGGTCTGCATCGCATAATCCGTCGTGGCAATATTAAAAGTTTGATCACAGCTACGCGGGTCAAATTCTCGTGGAGACAGTAATTGGCGCAGTGATTCCAAAGGCTCTCCCAAAGAGCGATCGATTTCCAACGCCTTTTGCGTCGGTATTAAGTGTTGGCCTTGCCGTGTAAATAACGGATCGTCAAGCAAATCACGCAATCGACCGAGTACGCGGCTCATAGCTGATTGGCTTAGATTGAGACGCGTTGCTGCCTTGCTAACACTGCTTTCTTCGATCAACACACGTAATGCGACCAATAAATTCAGATCTCGACGATAGATGTCTTCTAATTCCACGATTTGCCACTTAACATGTAGGGGATTTAGGTAAATTGTACTCTTCAGGCAAAAAAAATCCCGCCTTTCAGCGGGGAAGCCCAAGAAAAATGGGGATAGTGTCGGAATGAAGTGTCGTTAAACTTGGTGAGCGTATATATCAATAGGTTTCGATTACAGCAAGAAGTGCTAATTTTCTTGCTCTGATGCACCTGACCATTTGTGCATCTCAATCCAAATCCCGATAATCGTTGCACTCATGCCTACAAGAGGCATCAATGAGGTTTCAGCTGGCGTTCTAAGCACTAATGCACAAAACGAGATGAAGCATAAAACCGAATAGATAGTCAGTCTGTCTAACGCTGTTAACATCGTCTCTCCTTGCCAGTTGTTACCGAATTGTTAATTTAAAGTAAATCAAAAAATTCGGTTTGCCAAGTGGTTATTGAATATTTTTTCAACGAAAGTAAAATTCACCGCTCAGTTAGTTACGAGAATCACATTATGAGTTTTAATCCTGAACTGGCGACAAAAACCTTAGAGGCGGAAGGATTACGCTGCCCAGAGCCAGTGATGATGGTCAGGAAGACAATTCGAAACATGCAAGATGGTGAAGTATTGCTAGTGAAAGCAGACGACCCATCAACAACTCGAGATATCCCGAGCTTCTGCCGATTCATGGATCACCAGTTGATAGCGGCACAAACAGAACAGCTTCCATACCAGTACCTGATTAAGAAAGGTTTGGAATAATCTCAGCAAGATCAAAAACGGCAGCCAAAAGGCTGCCGTTTGTTTTATTCATCGTATTCTAAAGTGCGAACTTCTGATTGTAGCTTATTCAATTGTTGCTTCATCGCACGCATTTCTTCATGCATAGGAATAATGTGAGCTACTCGAATCCACGCTTCCACCGTCAAACCAGTGAGAATGAAGGACCCTGCCACAATTGGCAACCACATATCAGTCAGCACCATAGCTAACAAGCACAGCGCTAAACCAAAGGTGAATAAATAACTCTGACTCTTTGGGGTCATACCCATGTAACGTGTAAGCATAAACTTGCCCTCTCGCTATCATTCACACCATTAAATTACCATGACAAGTATGACACTAATATGTCATCCGTCACGGTCCTGAATGATTTTGAGCCAGAGTTTGAACTTGTGCATTACTCGACTAGTTATTGATAATTCACACCATTTACGGACAAGAAATCAGAATAACGCGGCACCAATAGCCAAAGCAACAAATAGGAATGCAGTTACTTTACGAATGGCTCCAAGAGGCATCTTGTCGGCGGATAATTTACCAATCAAAACAACAGGCACATTGGCCAATAACATACCGATCGTCGTACCCAGAATTACCCAGCTCAATGCATCGGCGTACTGCGCGCCTAAAATAGAAGTGGCAATCTGAGTTTTATCGCCAATCTCAGCAACAAAGAAAGCAATAAAGCTGGCAATAAAAGGACCGCGATTGGATATCTGCTCATCATCATCCAATTTATCTGGGATCAACACCCAAGCCGCCATGGCGACAAAACTGACCACCAGCACCCATTTGAGAACCCCAGGCGAAAGATAATCGGCCACCACCACACCCAACCATGCAGCCAAAGCGTGGTTGGCAATGGTTGCCAAAAAGATTGCCGCAATAATAGGGACCGGTTTTCGGTAACGACTGGCAAGTAATAGAGATAGCAATTGGGTCTTATCGCCAATTTCTGCTAACGCTACAGTAGTAATTGAAATAGCTAAAACGCTCACGACATGCTCATTGGGGCGGGATTATTATATTTAACCTAAGACAAATCTCACGCCCCACCCCGGTTAGTGATGATTTGTCTAAGGTCTTGCTAAACTCATCGGGTTGATGAGTCTCGAGCGCCATGGTGATTTTGCACCAATTATGTTGACGAACGAACCAGATGAAACAGACATTTCATCGGGTAAGCTACTCCCCAAAGACAGGCGCAATTCTAGCCATGTTTCCCCATCACCTCAAGAGTGAAAGACAGCGAAAACTCCCTTTTAGGAAAAATTCAGCAGATAACGCGGTAAAAATCCATTAAAGGAGAAAATTGCCCACGAATTAATCAAGATTAGCTCTACTCCCATGCTCAATATCTGGGTATACTTGATTGTTAATTTATTCAACCGTAATTACTTTGAATCGCCATTGTTGAGGCAAGAAAACCCAACAAAAGAGACGAATTCACGAGTAATAAGAGAATCGCGCGAACCTGACTTATGCAAAAATACGATATCAAAACCTTCCAGGGAATGATCCTCGCGCTGCAGGATTATTGGGCTCAGAATGGTTGTACCATTGTTCAACCACTAGATATGGAAGTTGGTGCGGGTACCTCTCACCCAATGACCTGTCTACGAGCACTTGGCCCAGAGCCAATGTCTACAGCTTACGTACAACCTTCACGTCGTCCTACTGATGGCCGTTATGGTGAAAACCCTAACCGTCTTCAGCACTACTACCAATTCCAAGTAGCGCTAAAACCATCGCCAGACAATATCCAAGAGTTGTACCTAGGTTCTCTAGAGGTTCTTGGTGTCGACCCACTTGTTCACGACATCCGTTTCGTAGAAGACAACTGGGAAAACCCAACACTAGGCGCTTGGGGCCTAGGCTGGGAAGTTTGGCTAAACGGCATGGAAGTAACTCAGTTTACTTACTTCCAGCAAGTTGGCGGCCTTGAGTGTAAGCCAGTAACTGGTGAGATCACTTACGGTATCGAACGTCTAGCAATGTACATCCAAGAAGTAGACTCTGTTTACGATCTAGTTTGGAACATCGCACCGGACGGCAACGCCGTGACTTACGGTGATATCTTCCACCAAAACGAAGTAGAGCAATCAACTTACAACTTCGAGCACGCAGACGTTGAATTCCTATTTGGTTTCTTCGAACAGTGTGAGAAAGAGTGTAAAGAGCTGCTTGAGCTTGAAAAGCCACTGCCACTACCTGCTTACGAACGCATTCTAAAAGCTGGTCACGCATTCAACCTACTAGACGCACGTAAAGCGATCTCAGTAACTGAACGCCAACGTTACATCCTACGCATCCGCAACCTGACTAAAGCAGTTGCAGAAGCATACTACGCATCGCGTGAAGCTCTTGGCTTCCCAATGTGTAAGAAAGAACAAGCGTAAGGGGTAAAGTAACATGGCAAAAGAATTTCTAATCGAGCTAGGTACAGAAGAGCTACCACCAACGCAACTTCGCACTCTAGCTGAAGCATTCGCAGCAAACTTCGAAGCAGAACTAAAAGGCGCTGAACTTGCTCACGAAGGCGTGAAATGGTTCGCGGCACCTCGTCGTCTTGCACTAAAAGTAGCAGCACTAGCAGACAGCCAGTCTGACAAAGTTGTTGAAAAACGTGGCCCTGCGGTTTCTGCAGCGTTTGACGCGGAAGGCAACCCAACAAAAGCAGCTCAAGGCTGGGCACGCGGCTGTGGCATCACGGTTGACCAAGCGGATCGCATGGTTACAGACAAAGGTGAATGGCTACTGTTCAAACAAGAAGTGGAAGGTCAGCCAACGTCTGAGATCGTAGTTGAACTTGCAGCGAAAGCACTAGCAAACCTACCTATCGCAAAACCAATGCGCTGGGGTAACAAAACGACTCAATTTATCCGTCCAGTGAAGACGCTAACCATGCTAATGGGCAGCGACCTAATCGAAGGCGAGATCCTTGGTGTCGCTTCTGACCGCACTATCCGTGGTCACCGCTTCATGGGTGAGCAAGAGTTCACTATCGATTCTGCTGAGCAATACCCTGCGATCCTAGAAGAGCGCGGTAAAGTAATGGCAGATTACGAAGCGCGTAAAGCAATCATCCTAGCTGACGCACAAAAAGCGGCAGCAGCGGTTGGCGGTATCGCCGATCTAGAAGATGACCTAGTAGAAGAAGTAACGTCTCTGGTTGAATGGCCAGTAGTACTAACAGCGAAGTTTGAAGAAGAGTTCCTAAAAGTACCTTCTGAAGCATTGGTTTACACCATGAAAGGTGACCAAAAATACTTCCCTGTTTACGATGAGGACAAGAAGCTACTTCCTAACTTTATCTTCGTATCAAACATCGAGTCTAAAGAGCCTCGTCACGTTATCGAAGGTAACGAGAAAGTAGTTCGCCCTCGCCTTGCTGACGCAGAGTTCTTCTTCAACACAGACCGTAAGCGTCCGCTGATCGACCGTCTTCCTGAGCTAGACCAAGCTATCTTCCAGAAGCAGCTTGGTACTATCAAAGACAAAACAGACCGCATCACTGAACTTGCTGGCTACATTGCTGAGCAAATCGGTGCTGACGTTGAGAAATCAAAGCGTGCTGGTCTACTAGCAAAATGTGACCTAATGACCTCAATGGTATTCGAATTCACGGATACTCAAGGTGTTATGGGTATGCACTATGCTCGCCACGACGGTGAAGCAGAAGAAGTTGCAGTAGCACTGAACGAGCAATACATGCCTCGTTTCGCAGGTGATGAACTGCCATCAAACGGTGTTTCAACTGCAGTTGCAATGGCAGACAAGCTAGACACTATCGTAGGTATCTTCGGTATTGGTCAAGCACCTAAAGGTTCTGATCCATTCGCACTACGCCGCGCATCTTTAGGTGTACTACGTATCATCGTTGAATACGGCTACAACCTAGATCTTGTTGACCTAGTAGCGAAAGCGAAGTCACTGTTTGGCGACCGTCTAACCAACAACAACGTTGAACAAGACGTTATCGAATTCATGCTTGGTCGTTTCCGTGCTTGGTACCAAGACGAAGGCTTCAGCGTAGACATCATTCAAGCAGTTCTAGCGCGTCGCCCGACGAAACCAGCAGACTTCGACCAACGTGTTAAAGCGGTTTCTCACTTCCGTGAACTAGAAGCGGCAGAGTCTCTAGCAGCAGCGAACAAGCGTGTAGGTAACATCCTAGCGAAATTCGACGGCGAACTAGCAGCAGACATCGACCTAGCACTTCTACAAGAAGACGCAGAGAAAGCACTAGCAGAAAGCGTTGAAGTAATGACGGAAGCGCTAGAGCCAGCATTTGCTACAGGTAACTACCAAGAAGCCCTAAGCAAGCTAGCTGACCTACGTGAACCAGTTGACGCGTTCTTTGATAACGTAATGGTAATGGCAGACGACGAAGCACTTAAGAAGAACCGTCTGACACTACTGAACAACCTGCGTAACCTGTTCCTACAGATCGCAGACATTTCTTTGCTTCAAAAGTAATTCATTACTCTTCGAAGTGATTAAGAAATAAGTAAAAGGGAAGCAGGTGCTTCCCTTTTTTGTTACCTTCAAACCGATGAAGGTGAAGCTTATTATTCATTTTGTGAACAAGACTAAAATTTGTAGGGTGAGACGCGTCTAACTTGTTGGTGTAGAGCTCGGATTGTAGAGGCACAGTTTTGCTATAACTGGACTGTTTATTCGGGGGAAGGACACAATGAAAAAAACAATTCTCGCACTCTCTATCGGTCTACTGAGCGCCTGCAGCCAGATTCCAGAAAATGCCATCGTATTAAACGTTGGTGAGGATACCGCTGTTTTTGAGGAAAACTCACAAGGCTTACTTGTCGCCGAGCAAAAACTCGAAAAAGGCAGTTATACCTTTACCATTGCTGACAGCAAGCAAAGCTGTGGCAGTAGCTTTGCCCTAGCAGAAGAAGATCGCATCAAATTCAATCGTCCTTTAAAAATGGATAGCTGCGCCACTGATGCACAAATGCCGCTGCGCATCTTCAAAGCCAATACCTATCAATTTACGCTCAATCCAACCACCAACGAGCTGACGGTAAAAATCAAACCAAAACAGAGTCAGGACATCACCTACTCTTGCCCTGTCGCAACTGACACGCCAAAAACCATCAATGTTGCTCAAACCTTTAATGATGGCACTGTCGTTCGTGATGCCTTAACCGGACAAGAAGCCACAGTCACCAATGGCAGCGTCACCATGCAGCCGGGTCCTATGAGCCAAGGTCTGTTGTTACTAGAAGAGGTTGAGCAACAAGCCGATAAACCGTTCAGCTGGGATAACGCGACGGTGTACTTCGTCATGACCGACCGCTTCCACAATGGCAACCCAGACAACGACAACAGCTACGGTCGCAGCAAAGACGGAAAATATGAGATTGGTACCTTCCACGGTGGTGACTTAGCGGGTCTAACGAAGAAACTCGATTACATCGAATCACTTGGTGTGAATGCTATCTGGATAACCTCACCACTGGAACAAATCCACGGCTGGGTTGGCGGCGGCGATAAAGGCGACTTTAAGCACTACGGCTACCACGGCTACTACCATCAAGATTGGACCAAGCTTGATGCCAACATGGGTACCGAAGATGAACTCAGAACCTTCGTCGATACTGCCCACAAGAAAGGCATCCGCGTGATTTGGGATGTGGTCATGAACCACACAGGTTATGCGACATTAGCAGACATGCAGGAATTCGGCTTTGGTCAGCTTTACCTTGATGACCAAGAAGCCAAAGAAGTCCTTGGTGAAAAATGGACCGACTGGCAGCCAAAATCAGGACAAAGCTGGCATAGCTTCAACGACTACATCAAATACGGTGATAGCGAAGCGTGGGATAAATGGTGGGGCAAAGATTGGATCCGTACCGACATTGGTGACTACGATGCTCCGGGCTACAACGACATCACCATGTCTTTGAACTACCTACCGGATCTAAAAACCGAATCGACTCAGAAAACCGGATTACCAAACTTCTTCCGCGATAAAGACACCAATGCGCAAGATGAACTGCAAACTCCACGTGAACACCTCATTACCTGGTTATCCGATTGGGTCCGCGACTACGGCATTGATGGCTTCCGTGTCGACACAGCCAAACACGTTGAAATGGAAGCGTGGGCAGAGTTGAAAGCCAGCACCACTCAGGCGCTTGCCCAGTGGAAGCAAAACAACCCAGATAAAGCCTTGGATGATCTACCTTTCTGGATGACGGGTGAAGTATGGGCACACAGCGTAGTGAAGAGCCCGTATTTCGACAACGGCTTCGATTCCATCATCAACTTCGAGTTCCAATCTGATGTGGCACCAAAAGCGCTGAAGTGTTTCGCTCAACTTGATAATGATTACCGCCGCTATGCAGAGCGCATCAATACCGATCCTGAGTTCAACGTGTTGAGCTACCTATCTTCACACGATACACAGCTGTTTTGGTCAGCGCGCAGCCGCAGCTTTGATGACCAAGCACGTGCAGCAAATGCTCTGATGCTGACTCCAGGCGCAGTACAGATCTATTACGGTGATGAGATAGCTCGTGATTTTGGCATTACTGGTTCAGACGCCCACCAAGGCACACGCTCAGATATGCCATGGGATAAGATTCATGGCGAGCGAGAAGATCTACTGCAACATTGGCAAAAGCTAGGCGAATTCCGTAAACGTCACCCGGCGGTTGCTCAAGGTAAGCACATTACTCGCAACCAAGAAGGTTACTACGCGTTCGAACGCCAATACCAAGACGACAAGGTGCTGATTATTTACACCGGTGAGTAACTTGCTCAGCAACAAGAATATGGTGAATTAACAAGGTTTAAAGGGAAGCATGGCTTCCCTTTTTTTTGTTGAATGCTAAGGTTAATCCAGTTATGAAATCCATTGATTAGGTTGTTCATGTTAGTCGTACTGGTCGAAGACAACGAAATTCTCAATCACCATTTAGCTTCGCAGCTCAAAGATCGTGGCAATACAGTGTATGCCGATAAAACCGCATCCGCTTGCCTGCAAACCATTCAAAAACACCCCAATGCGGATGCCATGATCATTGACCTTGGCTTACCTGATTTTGATGGTATCACCTTAATAAAGCAGATCCGCCGCAAAGAGATTAATGTACCGATCTTAATATTGACCGCTCGTAGCGATTGGCAAGATAAAGTAGAAGGGCTGAACTCTGGTGCCGATGACTACCTCACCAAACCGTTTCAGTTTGAAGAATTAATGGCTCGCTTAGAAGCACTTGTCCGTCGTTATCAAGGCTTCTCCACCAGCACCATCAATGCAGGTGAGGTAACGTTAGATACTCAGGCAAAAAGCATAAGCTACGCAGACAACGTCCTAGATCTCACCGCGTTGGAATATCAAATCTTTGAGTATCTAATCCGTCACCGCCAAAAAGTCATATCCAAAGAGCAGATTGCTGACTCACTCTACGATGCCGGAGAAAGCGTACAACTGAACAATATCGAAGTGATCATCTCGCGTCTGCGTAAAAAACTTGCTGCACACACTGAAGAAAAAATCATTAGTACCATTCGCGGCCAGGGTTATCGCTTTGAGCTAGAGGCAAAGTAGTCAATGAAACGTTTGATATCCAGTACATTTCGTCGACGCGTTTTATTCATCACCTCTGTTGTAGGAATAAGCTACTTATTAACGATAAGTGCATTTGTCTACCACCTCGAAAAAGATAAATTATTCGAAGAGTATGCGTTAGATGTCGCTAGCCATGTACCTGCTATTACGAATGAAATAATAGCGTCAGGGCAAGTAACTCCCTTAGAAAAATGGAATGAAGAGTTTCCTTTACACTCCTCCCATTTCTCTATGTTCATCTGCGATGAGAACAATAATGAACTTTGGCGCTCCATGAATGAAGAATCTCGACAACGGCTCATCGAGAGAGGAATAAAAACGCCAAAAATAGAAAACTTCTGCCTAGACCCATTATTACCAACCAAAATTAATCAATTTGAGTTAGTTCAAACAAAGCAAGGTTCTGCTTTCATAGCTCATGTTCTGCCCTTAGACAAAACACCTTATAACCCTCAAGGAAGGATCGTATTGCTAAGACGTATGGAAGACAAGGTCGCTTCATTGAATCAACTCAAAGTAAATGTAGCGATATTTTCCATTATTGCCTCACTCATTATTATGTGGCTAATTTTTCTTATTTATCGTTGGAGTTTTAAACCATTCAAAATTCTCGAAAAGGAATTAATTGACGTAAAAGCGAACAGAAAAGAGAAGCTAGCACACTCATATCCAGAAGATTTAATGCCAATCACAGGAGCCCTCAATGAGCTGATGTTCCAGCAAAAAGAAAACGAGCAGCGCTATCGCCGAGCATTAAACGATCTCGCACATAGTTTGAAAACACGAGTCGCTGTATCCCAAGCCCTATTGGATGATATTGAAGAAGGCAAAATTCATGATATCAACCAACAGTTATTAGAAATGGATGATGTGATTCAAGGTCAACTTAAGCGTGCATCATTGGGTGTGAAAGGGATTATAGAGAATACCACTCCAATCAAACCTATCCTCAACAGCCTGCTGCTGATGTTTGATAAAGTCCACATGGATAAGGGTATTCGCGTCGAACAGTTTATCAATAATGATCAGACTCTGCCGATGAGTAAAGCGGATGTGATGGAAGTGTTTGGCAATGTATTGGAGAACGCGTACCGCTATGCCAATAAGCGTATCGATGTGTTCATCAACAATACCGAAGAAGGCATTATCATTACCTTTAACAACGATGGTCCCGCCGTGGATGAGTCGATAAGCGACACTTTATTTAAACGCGGTGTTCGTGCTGATGAGCAAAACCCAGGAACAGGATTAGGTTTGGCGTTGTGTGATGAGATTGTACACAGCTACAAAGGTGCTATTTGGTTTGAAACACCAAGCGACCCATCCATGGGTGCAAGCTTAAAGATACTATTACCTTACCGTTAGCCTTGCGTTGGCAAGCTAATATCAACACGGCGATTTAACTCGCGCCCGTGAGTATTTGCATTACTGCTCACAGGGTGCGTTTCGCCATCAGAGCGTGAAGTGGACACCACTTCATCATACCCTTCAAGATATTTAGCCACAGAGTTCGCACGCTTTAAGCCAAGCGTTAGGTTATACCCATTACTCCCCTTCGCATCCGTATTACCAACCACCAACAATGAAGATTGAGGTCGTTGTTTCAGTTGCTGATTCAACTGAGTGAGAATGAACTTCGATTGAGCATTTAAACTCGCTTTATCAAATTCAAACAGCACTCGGGCAGCAAACTCGCCCTGCTTATTCTCAGTTAGTTGTGCACGACTCAATAGATAAGTCGCACAAGATTTATCAATACCAGCCTGTTCCAACTGAGACAGTAGCATGGGCTCAAGAACACTCTGTTCACCATTAACGGTAATCTGCATAAACGGACCTTGATGGTATTTCACTTCCGTTTGATGCCCAAAAGACACCGATTCTTTATACTGATCCTGCCCTTGCTGGCAATAGTAATACAGCGCTTGATTAGTGTTATCTTGTGCGAATGATGGCATAGGTAAGCTCACGACTAATGCCAGAATTAACTTGTTCATTGTATTGCTCTCTACAAGGTTAGGTGACCGACTTCTTCGGTGATCAGCGATAAGATTTGATTCAATATGTCGTCGGTATTTTCTGCTTTGTAGACGTTATCCACGCCGACACAATTACGTAAGCCAACATTGGCATCCAGCTCATAATCAAAACCAATAACCGACATACTGGCCGTCATTTGATCGCCATCTGGCGTCTTCATTCCTTGGCTAACGCCATTCACGACATTGATGGAGTCACTGGTATTATCTGCCGTCACTTTGCCACCATTAATCATATTGAGGATGTTGGTACACATACCTTTTTCAACAAGCTTTGGTGTTTGTTCTGCATAATGATTCCAATCTTCACCATCGGATAGAATAATAATTAGCTGTTTTGGCCTTTTTGCTAACTGAGTAACAATCTGCCCAGCTCTGATGATTCCCTGTAGCGAAGCAGTACCGCCGTTGGCCTTAAAGCCTCTAACGTCCTTTACAAATCCATCAAACTTATCTGTATAGAAAATGTCATAAAACTCAGCCTCATCGTCCCCATTAGGTACTCGTTTAGCTGCTCCTTTGACTTTAAATTGTTGTTCTATCGTTTTGTTAAAGTTAACCACGTCATCCTTATCGTACTCACCCATTTTGGTAGTGATTCGCTGATCTCGAATAATCAGTTTGTTGTTATTGCCAGTATTGATCGTTCGACGGTTGTACCCTGTGATTGCGACCCTATGTGTTTGTTCTGGGTTTAGCGCATTGTATTGCTCTAATTCATCGGTTACTTTTTCGATGATGTCTTTCAGATCTTCGATTTTGGTTTTCTTACCACCACTCCAGTTTTCATTCATCGAGCCAGAAAAATCGACGATAAAGGTAATATCGACAGGCTGACCTTGATAACGTCGTGCTTTCGAGCTTCCAGTAACATCGAACGTTTCACCAAAACCAACAATCACACCTTGTCCAGGAAACCAAGATTTGTGGCGAGTTCGCCCTGCAACACGATACTCAAAATAACGCGCTTGCCCCTTTGATAACCCAGCTTGGCAATCCGGCATCTCATCACAAGACAAACGCTGCACGTATAGGTTCTCAATACCTTCAACGTCATACACATAGTGCTCAATGTAGTTCTGCGCCAACATGTGATTTTCTGAATCTTCTGCAGAAACCGCCAGCACCGCTGCTTCTGCCGCCTCTTCTAAACGGGCTTTAGTCTGTAATGCCCTCGCTCCGTCTGAGCCCAGCATGAAGACACCAAAAAGGATGGGAATGATCATGGCGAATAACATGCCGACATGACCGCTTTGTTTTTTCAAACTAGAGTGTCTTTGAATACTATGTGGCATGTTACCTCCCGATCACGACAGCATCAGATTCAACTCGAGTGAACTCAACACCCAACAAACTGCCAATCCAATTGTCGGTTTCATAGCAAACAGAAACACGATACAGCGGCATTTGACGACCTCGGTTACTCACCACAGACAATGAACTCAATGAACTGATGCCTTCCCCAACTTGGCAATCTATCGCACCACGTTTTTCAATAATCACAGGGTTGGGTTTATCCACAGCGGCGAAGCTTAACTCTTCAACTTGTAAGCCATACTGACTGGTTTGAAAGTTCCCAAACGTACGCTCCAATGAATGGTGAATGATTGTATCGACATCGTCAGCTTCTTCTTTTGAAAGCTCATAATCCGCACCATAAAGCTGGGTACGCTCTTTCACCACATTCACTAACGAATAAGTCAATCGGTCCAACTTCCCTTTTACCGACAGCTTAATAATTACATCACCACTAAACGCCAACAGTAAGCTGAAGAAGATACCAACAATGGCAAACTCAATACTGAAAGTGCCACGTTGCTTGCTCTGCCCTCGACAGTAATTAAATTGCAAATTGGGAGCGTTCATATTCTTGTACCACTACCATTTCTCGGCTCATCGTGCTTTGTAAGCCCAGGAAGTAACTAAAGATTGGTTGAAAGTTGTAATCGATGTGATAAACAGCCAAGGCTGCATTCTCTGCATCACCGCATTCTCTGCTGGCTTGCTCCGGTGCTAACTCGCATTGCTCGATATAAGCCGTGAGAGATTCGATGTTATCGAGGTATTGGATAGAAACGCGAAAGCGCTCCACATCCACCGCGGTATTCCAAATACTGCCCTCTCGATTTAGCACGGCTTGCACTGTTTGCATGTAGTCGTCATTACGTTTTTTAGCGGTGCGTGAGATCTCTGAAATGGTCAGATCGTTGATGGCTGAAATGTAAGACATATAGCTCATTTCTACCCACGCCATGCACATCAGCCAAAAAGCGAAGAACCCAATGGCAAACTCAATACTGGCAACGCCACGTTGCTTAGCTTTCACGACTCACCTCAGTTAGAGCTCGCTTTTTCTGCTTCGCTTTTAATGGGTCATAACCGCGTAAAGCACGATAAATATTGTCGATCTGGTGGTTACTGTATTTCTCACTCAATACTTGTTTAACAAACTCATACTGACCTTCTTTGGCCATACTCAACGTCAGATTGGCCATCACTTGTTCATCCGCTTGACCGTTTTTGTAAAGAGGTAGCAGACGCTGAATCGCCTGTTTGTATTGCCCCTCTGCAATATCAAGGACCGCAAGGTTATTGTTGACCGTTACCCCATCAAAGAAGTGTTCGCGTGAACGTTCGAAATAGCGACGAGCCAAGTCATATTGGTAGTTATAACCGTAGTAAGTACCAAGCAAGTTTTCTGCTTCTGCATTGGTCTCTTCAAGCGCGAGTGCCGCCTTTGCACTGCTAATCGCAGCAGGATATTGCGCCAATTCACCATAGGCTTGTGCCTGGATTAACAAGGTATCGACACTCGTTGCTGATTTATTGGTTAATGGCTTGATATAAAACAACGCTGATTCGGCATCACCAAGTGCGAGATAGCTTTGCGCCAGCTTCTCACGCACCTGCGCATCATCGCTTTGTTGAAGCTGCTGTTTGTACAAGGTCACTAATTGAGTGTGATTGTTGGTTTTCTGGTAAATCGCTTCTTTCGAATCTTGTTGTTGCCACGCTTGCTGGGTAGAACTGCACGCTGCGAGCATTGCTGGTAACAAACAAATCAGAATTTTTTTAAACATGGGACATCATCCTCATCACCCCTGGAGCGGTGATTACAAAAACAAGTGGAATCAAGATAAATACAATCAATGGGATCGACATCTTGGCCGCCAACTTCCCTATTTGCTCTTCAAGCTCCAACATCTGCACTTCGCGGATATCTCCGGACAATGTCGTCAACATGGTGTAGATGGATGAGCCGTGCTGCATGCTCTGGGTTAGTGTCAGCATAAAACTGCGCATCTCAGACGATGGCACTTGCTGATACAACTCTTGTAGCGCACGCTCCATACCCACAATACGGGCACGCTGGTTGGTGTTATCCAATAACTTGCCCAACTCAGGGTTAAAACTTTGAATCTCTATCGCCAAGTATTTCAACGATGCTTCAATCGACATGCCGGTCTGAACACATATCGCCATAAGATCGATTAAATAGGGTAAGCTGCGGCTGATACGTCGTTGGCGATTGGTCTTACGAACTTCAAGCCACATATCAGGCAATAGAATCACTGCCATCGCCCAAGCAGCAGCAAGAGCAACCCAATAGTTGGTTGCGATATCTAACGTGAAGACCAACACGGCAATCAACAACTCCCCAAGCAGCAAAGCCGCATACTTTAATGGCGCAAACCAAGTGGCAGCATTGGGGTTATCAATCCCAGCGAGGTGTAAACGCTGTGACAAACTCGCATCTCGCTTCTCTACTAAGTTCGATAACGGAGATAGGATCGACTCTAGTCGTGACTCTTCTTGCTGATCACCTTTGTGTTGGCGCACGATTCTTGCCACACGTCGTTGATAGCCGAAATGGTTAAGCATCCAGTAAGTAAGCAGAAGTACGCCGAAACTGACACCAACGAGAGAGAAAAACAGCCAAAACATCGTTTGAGTCATCATTACTTCACTCTCTTCATTAGTGCCCAAATGATCGCCATACCAATCGCTTCACTGCTCACCAAGTAATAAAGCAGCGGACGACCTTCTGGGTTAAACATCACGAACTCAAAGTTCTCTGGACTTAAAAACTGCAAGATAAACAGAAAGAAAAATGGCGTCGCCGAAACGATTTTTGCTGAAATTCGCGCTTCTGACGTCAGAGCAAATTTCTTTCGCTCGACAGCTCGAGCTTCAAACATCTGGCGATTCAAACGCGTCATGATTTCTTTCAACTGACCACCGCGCTGCATATTAGCTCGCAGTGTAATCACGAAGAAATGGAAGTTCGGGTTTGGAAAACGCAGACAAGATTTACGAAACACCTCATCAATTGACTCGCCCATTTTTAGACGTTCACCCATTAACTTGAACTCACGTCCGACTTCACCCTCGAGATTGTCACCCACGTACATGATGCCGCGGCCAATGCTCTCTCCTGCACTGATTGCGCTTGCCAACATATTCAATGCATCCGGAAAGGTTTCATCAAACTGCTTTTGCTCACGCTTCTGTAGCCATTGATAACCAAACCACCAGCCAAATGGCACCGCAAAGGGCAATAGCTCATAAGCAGCAAATCGTGTAAATGTGCTATTCACAACCAAAGCCAGCACTATGACCAACATGGTATAGAGCATGATTTTAAGCAGAGCAAAGCGGCCCAATTGGCGCTTTAGGTTATCCCAGCGTGTTTTCAAACCTTGGCGTAAGCTTCTGTCTGACAAACTGGCAACGTTCACAGCTTGACGAGTCAACGTTGTTTCTACACGGTTACGCTGTTGGTATTGAGTCAGATAACTATCAAGATGCTTGTTCTTTTCACTCAACAAGGCGACAGCGACCAAAGCAATGCCACCGATTAAAATGAACCAATACATGGCTTACCCCACAGCTTCAATCGCACTGATGGTGTCAGCGAGATCTTTGTCCACTCCGTAGAAACGTGCTTTTTCAAACAAAACTGAGCGGCTCATGACACCCGTCGTTTCATAACGGCCGGTAATTTTGCCTTCGTAATGATGCGGATCAGATTGGAAGCAAAACAATTCTTCAAGCACAACGTTTTGCCCTTCCATACCAATCACTTCCGTAATACTCATCACTTTGCGAGAACCATCGTGAAGGCGATTGACCTGTATAATGAGGTCCACAGCACTTACCAAAGAGCGGCGTATTGCCTCTAGTGGCAGGTTATTGGTTGCCATCATGACCATGGATTCCACTCGGGCAAGGGCGTCACGTGGGCTGTTAGCATGCAGCGTCGACATCGAACCATCGTGGCCTGTGTTCATCGCTTGCAACATTTCAAACGCTTCAGCACCACGGCACTCACCAACAATGATGCGATCTGGACGCATACGCAGCGAGTTAATCATCAGATCGCGTGAGTTCACTTCACCAGAGCCTTCTATACCTGCTGTTCGAGTTTCCATACGAACCACATGAGGCTGAAGCAGTCTCAGCTCCGCAGTGTCCTCAATCGTCACTACTCGTTCACCTTGCGAGATGTATTGAGACAATGCATTCAACAACGTTGTTTTGCCCGATCCTGTACCACCGGCGACAAGAATGTTCAGGCGACAACGCGCAGCCAATTGCAGCAACTTCGCCATTTCAGGGCTCAATGCGCCAAATTCAACTAAGTCAGCAAAGCCAATGCTTTCCTGCCGAAACTTACGAATCGATATTGCAGTGCCATCAATGGCAATTGGCGGCAGGACGATATTTACGCGGCTGCCATCTTCTAAGCGCGCATCACACGTAGGTGACGATTCATCAACACGACGACCGACACGACTGGCAATACGTTTCGCGATATCTGCGAGTTGCTTTTCATCGAGAAAGTGCACATCCGCTTGTTGTACTAAACCAAAGCGCTCGACATACACTTGCTGGTGGCCATTGATCATGATGTCGGTGATGGTGTCGTCATCCATCAGGACCTGAAGCGGTCCCAAACCTACTAACTCGTGAATCATACTGACGACGTATTCACTTCTCGCCAGAGAAGAAACTGATAGCTGGTCGCGACTGACCAACATATCGACCGCGTTACTCAACTGACGCTCTAGGTCACTTTTCGATAAGCTTTCTAGTGCAGATGCATCCAAGGCATTAAAAATTTGGTCACGCAGATGGATGTAGGTTTGTTTAGAATGTTGCATTCCCTACTCCTTTTTAGCGACTAAACAGTTCTTGCACCCAAGAACGTTTTTGTTGCGGCTTATCACCCACCAGCAGTGCGACTAAATCACTCAAGCCTTGCTGCATTTCTGATTTAGTATCAATCAGTTGATGACCTTGAAGTAGGTAATGGTTCGCTTTGTGGTCAAACTCAATTTTGCAGTCGGCTTTGCGGCCGAAATATTTACTAACGTCAGACATACTGATTGAAGCCGCATTATCTGGACGCGATTGATTCATCACGGTAAGAAGCGGCAGCTCTGGATAGCGTGTTTCTAGCTCAGACACTACGCGGTTTAATTCTCGTAGCGACGACACCGTGGCATCAAACACCACCACTAACGTATCAATCTCAGCCACTGCACGATCGAACTCTTCATTTGTGGTGACGGTATGTGAATAGTCTTCAATCACAAATGAATGGTTCTTAACCACTTGCTCTTTGAGCGCTTGGGTATATTCATGCAGCTCAGCACGCGTAAACGCATCCGACTCCAAACCTAAAATCGCGAGGTTTCGTTCCAAACGTTGTACTAAGCTAGTGGCGAAATCACCATCAATGCTCGATACCAAAGTACCTTTTCGTACACTGCGTTTACTGAATTTCTGCAAACCTAAAAGCACATCGATATTACTGCCGGTGTAGGTGTGATCAACCAACAAGGTAGGCGTTTTATGATGACGCCCCAATGAACGTGCCACTTCACTGGCGATCAAAGACGTTCCAACACCGCCTTTCACACCAAGAAACGCCACTTGCTTTGCTTTTCGATTCGAAGCCACACCACTTTGCTGCTGACGGTTTCGACGTACACCATGGTAAAACTCCATGATTTCTTTGTCGGTCGCAGGCCAAAATAGGTAATAGAAACCAAGCTGTTTTAATGCACGAATCGTTGAGATCGCATCTTCGCTGCCAACGACCACAACCGACACATGTGTAGGCAGTTGATGGGCAATGTTTTTTGCATCTTCAACCACGCTTTGGCTTTTATTCAGCTCAACAATCACCACTTCCACACTTGAGTGCGTATGCAATTCTGGGTAGTTTTTTTCTTGGTTGTTCACCGTAATTGGCTCGACTAAGCCTTCAAAGCGAAACGCCTTATGAACTAAGTCTTTGCACGCAGCGGTTTGATACAAGAACGCACACTTATTTTCTTTTTGTTGAGTGTGATTTGGCGTGCTCTTACTCAACTTATCCACTAAATCAAACATGATGAGTGTTCCTCATTATCAAAGCGCATTCTGCGGATTAACCATCGACTGCCAACGGCTGCCATCGGTATAACAACCTAGGTGACCCAAACCGTAATCACCAATAACCTCTTGGTGGCATACCTCAAGCTGAGCTTGAAGCTGAATCACCGATACTTGCACATCAAAGCGATGAGACTCCGGGCGATGTTCGAGTTCTAACTGTTCGGCTGCTACGCCTTGCTGCAACAATGCGATGCGGTAATGCTGCGCCAACTTTTTACCTTGAGCGTTGTAACTGGTGATATGCCATTTACTGCCCGCTTGATTCGGATACTTACGAACAAACTGAGTGAGCTTATTCATGGCATAAACTTGGTTCTGACTTTGTACCGCAAAGTTAAATTCTGTCGGTTTGAGTGCAATGCTTGTCCCGCGAGGTTCAACAATATGGTCGGCGCAGCCGGATAGTGCCGCAATCGCTAGTAGAGCTAACATCCAGTTTTTCATTGACGGAAACCTCCCGCGTTAAGAACCTCACCAGCCCATTGGTCTTGAGCTTTGTCATAACTACCATCAAGTGCAAAAAAGCGTCGTAACGTGCCGGTTTTTTCCATGGTTGGTAGCTGGATTTGATTGGCTTTCACTGGTTTCACCAAGTTGACGGTTGCCACAATAATCAGCTCGGTTTTGTTGCGTTCTGTTCCTGTGTGACGAAACAGCGCTCCTAAAACAGGAATGTCACCAATAAAAGGAATTCGTGTCAGTGATTCGCGCTCTTCACTATTAAGCAGGCCACCCAAAACAAAGCTTTGACCGTCACCTAATTCAACTGTGGTTTGTGCACGACGAGTTTTGAAAGCCGGCAAATCAAACACTTCACTGGTGTAGGTGTTATCTAAAGAGCTCACCTCTGGTGACAATGCCAATTTGATTTTGTCGTCACGCAGCACTTTCGCCATCAGATCTAAACGCACACCGAATTCTTTGTAATCGACATCGCTAGCACCATCGACCACCGTCACAACAGGCATTTCACCACCAACTAAGAAACTTGCTTGCTCGCCAGAAATTACCGATAGATTTGGTTCAGCCAGCACTTGGCCGACCTTGTCAGAACCGACAGCAGAGATAACAGAAACAATGTCATCGGCACTAAAGCTGGTTAACTGATCGACAAAGATGCCAACATCACCACCAGATCCCATCTTGATACCAAAATCTTGAATAAAGCTGTGGGAGACTTCTGCAATGGTCAACTTGACGTTAACTTGCTTCGTCGCGGTGACTTCAATGTTGTTCACCACACCTTGATAGGTAGGGCGAGACATAAAATCCACTTGAAGGTCGTCAGTCGAACTATCGAGTTCTGGCATTTCAAAATCATGGTTACTGGAAGACTTACCCAACAACTCACCCACCAAGGTGTAGATGTTGTCGCGTTCATTGTCTGAAACGGCACTACCACTAAGTACAACGTTGTTACCAATACCGTTAACCTGAACATCAGAGTATGGATACTGCACTTGAATTTGCTGCTCAATATTGCGGTAGCTTTTGCTGACAATCAGGGTTTGGTTGATAAGCTCAAAACCATCACGGTCAAACACGATGAACGATGCTTCACCTTCTGATTTACCCAGTAACACCACCTTGTGAGCATCGATAACTTGGTAGTCCGCCACTTTTTGGTTGGAAACGAACACCGAATCAACTTCAGCTTTAAACGATAGGGTTCTTGCGCCACCAGCCGAAAGCGTCGTTATGCCCTGAGCCTGTAAAGCCGTGGAAACAAGCATTAAGCAATAGATGCTAAATCGAGTTATGGTTTTCATCTTGCCTCCTAGTTGAATCGATATTCTTTGATCGATTGGGTTTTCGTGGTTTGCCTTTCATCAGCAAAACGAATCACATCGCTTGAGTTCGCATGCAGCTCATCCACAAACTGCTCACCAATCGATTTATGTACCGTAATTTCTGCAATGCGTTTTGCTACCGACAACTTAGCCAACTGACGGTTAGTTACTTGCAACACTAAAGTGACATCAGTGGTTTTCTGGTCAGTCAATGTACTGACTAAGCGTTGTTTCGAGATCATGTACAGCACAGGCACTTGAGCAATTAGCGGTGTCATGGTCAGGTGTTCAATGTCCGACACGGTGTTGTCTGCCGAGAGGTTTTGATCCATGGTGGAAATAACAGAGATATCGACTAAATCACCAACGGCAATCGTTCCTCCTACCACATCATCACCCGGTACCGTGATATTGAACGGTGCGTAACCAGGCTTGGCCATGGTCGAGAGGTAATCGCTTTCTCCCGGAGAAGTCAGCACCTCTTTCGTCACCCATTCACCTTTATTCAGAGCTTCCACCGCAATTAGGCGCTTGCTCCAATCGAGCTTAATATCGCTTTCAATCCCTTGTTGCGCCGCTTGTGACTCGGTTAAGTATTCAATCACCAAATCTCGACGTTGTAGTGCTTCACCTCGTTTTAGCTCACGCTTTAACGTCCAGACTTTAAATTTTTTCTCTTCTTTCTTCGGCTGTTGTGTTTGTACAACCGGAGCAGTTGGCTGTGATTGAGTCACGCCATAAAGCCCGACCGAAATGGCAATCGCCGCCAAAACAAGAATGACTTTTGAATTCATGGTTCACCTATAAAGATGCAGCGATGCCAAACAGGCTCCCGAGACAAATGGGCACACCATAAGGCACACCTCTTTCCATCCCAGCAGGATGATTACCGACTTGGCTAACGATCCACTGCGTCAGAGCAAGCACTCCGCCCAAAGTGACAATCAACCAAATCGTCAACGGCAAAAACTGCGGTGCAATCATCAGTGCAAATGCAGCCAGTAATTTGCTGTCCCCCGCTGCGAGGATTCGTAGTTGAAACAGCACAGCACCTATCACCAATATCACCATTGAAGACAGTGCGTGACTGTACTCCCCTTTACTCAAGACAAAAAAAACACCCAGCAAAGCAACACTTAACGCCACTCCATTGGGTATTTTTCGGTATTTGATGTCTTGATAACTGGCTATAAAAGCCATGGTGGCAAGGGGAAGCAGCCACCATAGTTTTAATATCATTCAATAAATGATTACGCTGGCTTATTAGCGTTTGCTGCTGTGATGTTGTCTGAAATAGTAGAAACAGCACCTTCCAAAGCTTTATAAAGCGCGTCGTTAAATACCGCTAGTACGATTGCTGACATGCACACGCCTAGGATTGCGTATTCAATTGCCGTTACGCCACGCTCGTCGTTTTTGAATGATTCGATGAACAGTTGTGTTTTTACAAATAGGTTAGTAAACATTTTGACTCCTCAATTTTTCTAACACGTCAAAAAGATGACGGAGAGGATAGTAAGAATTGAGGGGATTTTGAGCAAACCTAGACGATGGTGCCTGACACTGCTCTGACAGATAGCGAGGTTTCATTCAGGTTGGATTCAGCTTTCGAATAGGAAAACATTTACTTAATCACAACAAAAATTATTGTGGTCCGATTTTTTCTTTTTCCGCTTAATTCACACTTTGCGTCGTATAGACATTAAGGTAAGGTCAAGGATTATCCTATTGACCAGTCAAAGACTGGCGTTAAGACACATAAAGCAATCACAATGAATTAGGTATAACGACACATGCAGTTCTCAAAGTTTGGTGAAAAATTTAATCAGTATTCAGGTATCACGCAGTTAATGGACGATTTAAATGATGGTCTGCGCACACCAGGTGCCATCATGCTCGGTGGAGGTAACCCAGCCGCCATTCCTGCCATGCTCGATTACTTTCGCCAAGCCAGTGAGGAAATGCTCGCCAGTGGGGAGCTCGTCGCCGCCCTCGCCAACTATGATGGCCCGCAGGGCAAAGACGCGTTCGTTAAAGCGCTGGCTCAGTTATTCCGTGAAACTTACGGCTGGGATATTTCAGAGAAGAACATTAGCCTAACTAACGGCAGCCAAAGTGGCTTTTTCTACTTGTTCAACTTGTTGGCAGGTAAACAGCCAGACGGTTCGCACAAGAAAGTGCTACTACCTATCGCGCCTGAGTACATCGGTTATGGCGACGCGGGCATTGATGAAGATATCTTTGTCTCTTATCACCCAGAGATAGAGCTGTTAGATAACGGTCTGTTTAAATACCACGTCGATTTTGAGCAGCTCACCGTCGATGACTCTGTTGCGGCAATCTGCGCGTCTCGCCCAACTAATCCAACAGGTAACGTCCTGACAGATGAGGAAGTTCGTAAACTGGACAAGCTGGCACGTGAGAACAACATTCCGCTAATCATTGATAACGCCTACGGTCTGCCTTTCCCGAACATCATTTTTGAAGATGTCGAACCGTTCTGGAATGAAAACACCATCCTGTGCATGAGCCTATCTAAACTTGGCTTGCCGGGCGTGCGTTGTGGGATTGTGATTGCGAGTGAAGAAATCACGCAAGCGTTGACCAATATGAACGGCATCATCAGCCTAGCACCGGGCAGTGTTGGTCCAGCGTTGGCAAACCACATCATTGGCAAAGGCGATCTGCTTAAACTGAGCTCTGAGGTAATTAAGCCGTTCTACAAACAGAAGTCGCAACGTGCGGTTGAACTGCTCCAAGAAGCGATTACCGATGAGCGATTCCGCATTCACAAACCGGAAGGTGCTATCTTCTTGTGGCTATGGTTCGATGAACTGCCAATTACGACAATGGAACTGTACCAACGCTTGAAAGCGCGT
This sequence comes from Vibrio jasicida 090810c, assembly GCF_002887615.1. NCBI lineage: Bacteria > Pseudomonadati > Pseudomonadota > Gammaproteobacteria > Vibrionales > Vibrionaceae > Vibrio > Vibrio jasicida. The sequence goes on from NZ_CP025792.1 coordinate 2,231,675, forward strand.
GGGGTCTTGATTGTTCCGGGAGAATACTTCTTTATTGGTCAGAAGGACGAATGGGATCATGCACACCAATGCTTGCGTATGAACTACGTTCAAGACGATGAAATGATGCAAAAAGGCATTGCGATTATCGCAGAAGAAGTGGAAAAGGCTTACCGCGAAGGTAAATAGACCGATTGAACTCAGCCGCTTCTCTTTGAAATTGCGGCCTTGCAATAGTGGCTTTGAAAGCCCCAAACTAAAAAGAGCGCCCTTTTCCGTAATGGAAGGCGCTCTTTCTCATTCTATAACCGTGTGGTTAGCTGAAATGTCTTTAGCTGATTAGCTGTTTTCAATCAGGTTATTGCCACCAATAGCAATCTTACGTGGTTGCATTGCTTCTGGAATTTCACGAACTAAATCCACATGAAGCAGACCGTTTTCCATTGATGCACCGACAACTTTTACGTAATCCGCAAGTTGGAATTTACGTTCAAAGTCGCGCTCTGCAATGCCTTGGTAAACGTAGTTTTTACCTTCTTCGGCTTTACGCTCGCCCTTCACGATCAACATGTTTTCGTTTTGAGTCAAATCGAGTTGATCTTCAGCAAAACCAGCAACTGCCATAGTAATACGGTAGTTGTGCTCGTCTTTTTGCTCGATGTTGTATGGAGGGTAACCGCCAGAAGTGTTCTTCGCAGAGCTTGCTTCCATCAGGTTGAACAGACGGTCGAAGCCAATTGCATTACGGTATAGTGGTGAGAAATCTACATTACGCATAATCTATCCTCTTTTAAGCAATAGTCTTAGCCCAGATGAAGGTCATCCACGTGGCGCATTTATGCAAGAAAACGCCGAGCTAAGGGATCCGATGGTTCATTCCTCTGACCTACTCTTTAGGTGCGGGGACATGATGTCGAATCTAGGGTCAAGTTGTGTGCTAAAACTGAGTATCCTCTCCTGAGCGATCTCGTTTAGCGATTCCAGAGGCGCTGTTCTTCTCTTGTTGAGCAAGTTAGCCATCCCTCTTCATAACTAGATATAAGGTCGAAAAATGGGCTTTCAAGGGCTCCGGTGAAAATATTTTTAGCTCCCCGACTCGGTCATTCCTCCCTCTCGAAGCGTTCCCATATTCACAGGGCGCAGCCGTTCTCGTTACTTTTATCTGGTTTCTCCCACTCAATAAAAAAGCACCACCCGAAGGCAGTGCTTTTAAAATTCTATCAAAAGAAATTTAGATTCGTTTTTCCGCAGGGGGATACGCTTAGTTCTAGGAGAAGGCGCGCAGCATACAAGTGTATGTGAGCACCTTCGACAACGAAATCAGCATATCCAGCAAAGGAAAAATAGTCTAAACGTCTAGGTTTGCTACTTTAAGCGCATTCTCTTCGATGAAGTTACGACGCGGCTCAACTTGGTCACCCATTAGCGTGGTGAACAATTGGTCTGCGCCTACCGCATCTTCAATTGTTACTTGCATCATGCGACGTGTCTCAGGGTCCATTGTGGTTTCCCAAAGCTGATCTGGGTTCATCTCACCTAGACCTTTGTAGCGCTGTAGGCTTAGACCACGACGCGACTCTTTGATTAGCCACTCAAGTGCAGATGCAAAGCTTGTTACAGGCTGAGTACGCTCGCCACGTTTGATGTAAGCGCCTTCCTCAATCAGGCCATCTAATGCTTCCGAAAGCTCAGCTAGCTTGTTGTACTCTTTCGAGTTCAATAGGTCGATGCTTAGTGCGTAGTCATGCGTCACACCGTGAGTACGTACGATAATCTTAGGTAGGTTTAGGCCTAGCTCTTCGTGTTGCTCAACTTCGAAGCTGTATTGGCTTGCGCCCACTTCTTTCGCGTTTAGCTGTTCAACTAGCTGTTTTGTCCACGCTTCAACTGCTGAAGCATCGTGGCATTGCTCTGCCGTTAGGCGCGGCGTGTAGATTAGCTCATGAACTAGCGCGCTTGGGTAACGACGGCTCATGCGATCCGCTAGCTTGATACCAGCGTTGTATTGCTGAACTAGCTTCTCTAGCGCTTCGCCTGCCAATGCTGGCGCTTCTGCGTTTACGTGTAGCGATGCGTTATCAAGTGCCAAAGCCACTTGGTATTGGTTCATCGCGTCTTCGTCTTTGATGTACTGCTCTTGCTTGCCTTTTTTCACTTTGTAAAGTGGTGGCTGAGCGATGTACACGTAGCCACGCTCGATAAGCTCTGGCATTTGACGGTAGAAGAAGGTCAACAGTAGCGTACGGATGTGCGAACCATCGACGTCAGCATCGGTCATGATGATGATGTTGTGGTAACGCAGTTTGTCCGGGTTGTACTCGTCACGACCGATACCACAGCCTAGTGCCGTGATCAGAGTTGCTACTTCTTGAGAAGAAAGCATCTTGTCGAAACGCGCTTTTTCTACGTTAAGAATCTTACCTTTTAGCGGTAGGATTGCTTGGTTCTTACGGTTACGGCCTTGTTTTGCGGAGCCGCCTGCCGAATCACCCTCCACTATGTATAGTTCAGAGAGTGCTGGATCTTTTTCCTGACAGTCTGCAAGTTTGCCTGGCAGACCAGCTAGGTCTAGCGCGCCTTTACGACGAGTCATTTCACGAGCTTTACGTGCTGCTTCACGAGCACGAGCAGCATCGATGATTTTAGAACAAACCATCTTCGCTTCTGCCGGATTCTCAATCAGGAACTCAGACAGTTTCTCACCCATTGCTGATTCAACTGCTGATTTAACTTCAGAAGAAACCAGTTTGTCTTTAGTTTGGCTAGAGAACTTAGGATCTGGCACTTTAACCGAAACAACTGCAGTTAGACCTTCACGAGCATCATCACCCGACGTTGCTGTTTTCGCTTTCTTAGAGAAACCTTCTTTATCCATAAAGGTATTCAGCGTACGCGTTAACGCCGCACGGAAACCTGCAAGGTGAGTACCACCATCGCGTTGCGGGATGTTGTTAGTGAAACAGTAAATGTTCTCTTGGAAGCCATCGTTCCATTGCATTGCCACTTCTACTGAAATGCCATCTTCACGTTCAAAGTCGAAGTGGAAGATTTTCTCGATGATTGGTGTTTTGTTGGTGTTTAGGTGATCAACGAACGCTTGAATACCACCTTCAAACATGAAGTGGTCACTCTTGTCTGCTTCACGCTCATCAACCAACTTGATAGAAACACCAGAGTTTAGGAAAGAAAGCTCACGTAGACGTTTTGCTAGGATATCGTAATGGAATTCGATATTTGTGAAGGTTTCAGCACTTGGCCAAAAACGGATTTGTGTACCCGTTTGGTCTGTATCGCCCACAACCGCTAGTGGCGCCTGAGGTTCACCATGGTGGTAAGTTTGCGTATGGATATGACCGCCACGATGGATAGTCAGTACTACTTTTTCAGACAGTGCGTTTACTACTGAAACACCTACGCCGTGAAGACCGCCCGATACTTTGTATGAGTTATCGTCGAACTTACCACCAGCGTGAAGTACCGTCATGATAACTTCTGCTGCTGATACTTTTTCTTCTGGGTGCAATTCTGTTGGAATGCCACGACCATCATCCGTAACTGAAACCGAGTTGTCCTCATGAATTGTCACAACGATGTCTTTACAGTGACCTGCCAACGCTTCATCAATTGAGTTATCCACCACCTCAAAGACCATGTGGTGAAGACCGGTGCCATCGTCCGTGTCGCCAATGTACATACCTGGACGCTTACGAACCGCATCCAGACCCTTTAGTACCTTAATACTCGATGAATCGTAATTTTCAGACATGAGTTTCTCTCTTCTAGTTTGACTCTATCCTGCCATGTTCCACATGAAACAATTTGCCCGTATCGTCCAACATATCGGCGATTTGGCTATCAGTGATAGAGCTTACAAATACTTGTGCGCCCGTCTCTTTTAAGCAGTCAGCAAGACGCTTGCGACGTTGGCTGTCTAATTCCGACGCAAAGTCGTCAATTAGGTAAATACATTGTTTTCCGGTCATCTCGGTAAGATGTTGTCCCTGCGCTACACGCAATGCACACACCATGAGTTTTAACTGACCGCGTGAAAGAACATCTTCTACTGGTGTTCCATTCACTTTAATTCGCAAATCAGCCTTATTCGGGCCACTAAAGGTGTACCCCAATGACTGATCACGCTCGAAATTCTTTTCTAGTATCTCATGATAGGGTGTGTCTTTATCCCATCCACGATAATACTTTAATTGGATCTCAAATTCTGGCAAAAATGTCTGGCAGATGGTTTCCGCTACGGTTTTCATCTGTTCGATGTAATGCGCACGCCATTGGCTGATATTTTCAGCCAACCTAGCCATCTCTTGATCCCAATAACTGAGCTCTCGATAACTGTTAGCGGTTTTTAACAGTGCATTACGTTGCTTGTTGAGACGTTTAAATCGCCCCCATGCATCATAAAAAGCGGGTTCCGTATGAAACACACCCCAATCGATGAATGCACGGCGATGTTTAGGTCCATCCGTAAGGAGATCAAACCCTTCTGGATGTATCAACTGCAACGGCAGAACTTGTGCAAGCTGCGCCAGTTTTTGCCCAGATTGACCGCCTATTTTAACCTCTGTTGAGCCATCACGCTGCTTATTAATGCCGATAGGTAGCTCAAATTGATCCGAGTTCAAAAAACGACCATGAACAAACAGTTCATCACACTCATTTTGGATGATTCGTCCGGTCAACGAGCTCTTGAAAGAGCGTCCGTGTCCGAGCAAGTAAATCGCTTCTAAGACACTGGTTTTACCGCTGCCGTTCGGTCCAATAAGAAAGTTAAAGCCTGTCGATAAATGAATATCACAGGCTTTAATGTTTCGAAATTGCTGAATGATAAGGCGAGAAAGTGGCATTCAGATGGCTTATAGACGAATTGGCATTACCACATACATGGCACTGTCGTCGTCTGCGTTTTCAATCAACGCACTGGCGTTGGCATCCGACATCGACACTCGCACTTTTTCACAGCGCAATGTATTAAGCACATCCAGCACGTAGCTTACGTTGAAGCCGATTTCGATCGCGTCACCTTCAAAGGTTACGTCCAGCATCTCTTCTGCTTCTTCTTGCTCTGGGTTGTTCGCCGTAATGCGCATTTCACTGCCCGCAAGATTCACGCGAACACCACGGAATTTTTCATTAGAAAGAATGGCAGCGCGAGAAAACGCTTGGCGTAATTCATCACAGCTTGCTTCTAATGTTTTGTTGGTACTTTGCGGCATTACGCGGCGATAATCTGGGAAACGGCCATCAACGAGCTTAGAAGTAAAAATGAAGTTGTTCACTTCTGCACGCACATTTGAACTACCGATTTGTAGTACAACAGGTTGCTCTGGTGCATCCATTAGCTTAACCAGCTCTTGTACGCCTTTACGTGGCACGATGATTTGCTTTTGCGCAAAATCAGCACCCAGTTGTGTTTGAGAAACTGCCATACGGTGACCATCAGTCGCTACACTGCGTAGCGTCGTACCGTCGATTTCAAACAGCATGCCGTTTAGGTAATAACGAACGTCTTGGTTCGCCATTGAGAACTGTGTTTTTTCGATCAGTGTACGTAGATCAGACTGAGTCAGTGACACTTCAACTTCACTCTGCCAATCTTCGATGTTCGGAAAATCGTTCGCAGGAAGTGTGGCCAATGAGAAACGGCTACGACCAGAACGGACTTGTACACGATCGCCTTCCAGCACGAAGGTGATGATAGAGTCATCTGGAAGACCACGACAGATATCGAGAAACTTACGAGAAGGAACGGTAATGCTACCCGCTTCAAAATCCCCTTCTAGAGTCACTTTGCTCACCAATTCCACTTCCAAGTCGGTCGCGGTCATCGATAACACATTATCTTCTACTTTAAGCAGTAGGTTACCCAGAATTGGTAGGGTCGGTCGGCCGCCTAATGCGCCTGAAACCTGTTGTAGCGGTTTGATCAAATGACTACGTTCAATAGTAAATTTCATGCTTGGCTCTTTACGCTGTCAGCTCAATTAATGATTTGCTTGGAATACTGTCATTCTAACCGATTAAGAAGACAGGGTGCGAATCAAGTTAGAGTAATCTTCTTTAATATCGTGGCTCTCTTCACGCAGCTGCTCAATCTTGCGACAAGCATGCAGTACCGTGGTGTGGTCACGACCACCAAATGCATCGCCGATTTCCGGCAAGCTGTGGTTGGTCAGCTCTTTTGCTAATGCCATTGCCAACTGGCGAGGACGAGCAACCGAGCGAGAGCGACGTTTAGACAGCAGGTCCGCCACTTTAATTTTGTAGTATTCCGCCACCGTCTTTTGAATGTTGTCGATGGTCACGAGCTTTTCTTGCAGTGCCAACAAGTCACGTAGCGCTTCACGAACGAAATCAATCGTAATTGGACGACCCGTAAAGTTTGCGTTTGCGATAACGCGGTTCAGTGCACCTTCGAGCTCACGAACATTTGAGCGTAGACGCTTAGCAATAAAGAAGGCCACTTCATCCGCTAGGTGGATTTGATGGTCTTCCGCTTTCTTCATCAAGATCGCCACGCGCGTTTCAAGTTCTGGTGGCTCGATCGCAACAGTCAGACCCCAACCAAAGCGAGATTTCAGACGATCTTCTACACCGCTGATCTCTTTTGGATAACGGTCAGATGTTAGAATGATCTGTTGGTTGCCTTCCAATAACGCGTTGAAGGTATGGAAAAATTCTTCCTGTGAACGCTCTTTATTAGCAAAGAATTGGATGTCATCGATAAGAAGCGCATCAACACTGCGGTAGTAACGTTTGAATTCTTCAATCGCGTTGTTTTGCAGTGCTTTTACCATATCTTGCACAAAACGCTCAGAGTGCATGTACACCACTTTTGCGTTTGGATTGTTATCCACAATCGCGTTGCCTACAGCGTGAAGCAAGTGCGTTTTACCTAAACCCGTACCACCATATAGGAAAAGCGGGTTGTAGGCTGCGCCTGGGTTATCTGAAACCTGACGTGCTGCCGCTAAACCAAGTTGGTTCGACTTACCCTCAACGAAGTTGTTGAACTTGTGTTTCGGGTTCACGTTTGAGCGGTGGTTGATGTTCGCGATCGCTTGAGCGTCGTCATCCCACGTTTTATGTACAGGTTTACGAGCTTGCAATTGTGCAGGCGCTGAAGACTCAGCAGCCACATCGGCCGGCGTACGTGTCGGTACCGGCTTAGGCGCTGCAACTGGGCGGCTGCCCACTTCAAAGCGCAAGCTAGGGACGTCGTTACCGCAGTATTCTTGCAGTAAACGGTTGATGCTGTTCAGGTACTTGTCACGAACCCAGTCCAAAACAAAGCGGTTTGGGGCGAACAGAGTGAGAGTATTGTCATTGAGCTCCGCTTGTAACGGACGAACCCACATGCTGAATTCTGTAGCTGGTAGCTCTTCTTGAAGCTGCTGCAAACATTGCAACCAAAGCGAAGATGACACGGTGCCCCCACTGAGTATTTGAATTATCGGAAAAGACTGGCAATTTTACCTGTTGATAACCAAGATCGCCAGCAATTGATCGACGATCCAGTGAATAAGATCTAAGTTATTCACAATTATTTAGCTGAACATAGAGAGATCAACACATCTTGCCCCAAGATTGCCCACACAACGATCCACATTTGGGCAAAATCCGTCAGATCCAGTAATTGGTGATAACTCTGTGTATGAATTTTCCGTCACCGTTGTTTTTTGATCGCCACCCCTGCTCTTTTCGATCGTTTTTTCATCATTTATTGCTAATTTTTGCCAACTCTCTATACCAAATACGATCTTATTACTCTCAGGACTAGGTTATTGCACTTGGTTATTTATTTAATTGAGCTAACTGACAGTAGTATTTCCAACCATAAAAGTATGGAGATGTATTATGAAAAACTGGATTAAGGTTGCCGTTGCAGCCATCGCTTTGTCTGCTGCGACTGTTCAAGCAGCTGTCGACACTGCCGCTACTGAAGTAAAAGTAGGCATGTCTGGCCGCTACTTCCCGTTCACCTTTGTGAAGCAAGATAAGCTGCAAGGTTTCGAAGTGGATATGTGGGATGAAATCGGTAAACGTAACGACTACAAGATCGAATACGTAACAGCGAACTTTTCTGGTTTGTTTGGCCTGCTAGAAACAGGTCGTATTGATACCATCTCGAACCAAATCACCATGACAGACGCACGTAAAGCGAAATACCTATTTGCAGATCCATACGTGGTAGATGGCGCTCAAATCACGGTACGTAAAGGCAATGACAGCATCCAAGGCGTGGAAGACCTAGCAGGCAAAACGGTTGCAGTTAACCTAGGCTCTAACTTTGAACAGTTGCTTCGCAGTTACGACAAAGACGGCAAGATTAACATCAAGACTTACGATACGGGTATTGAACATGATGTGGCGCTGGGCCGTGCTGATGCCTTCATCATGGACCGTTTGTCTGCACTAGAACTGATTAAGAAAACAGGTCTACCACTGCAACTGGCGGGTGAACCATTTGAAACCATTGAAAACGCTTGGCCATTCGTTGATAACGAAAAAGGTCGTAAGCTACAGGCGGAAGTGAATAAAGCACTTGCAGAAATGCGCGCCGACGGAACAGTAAAGAAGATTTCAGTGAAATGGTTTGGTGCCGACATCACTAAGTAAAACTTTTCTTCTTTTAGGACGCAGAGCTTTATCTCGCGTCCTTTTTTAACTCAATGACAAGGTGGAACTTCGTATTCCACCTTTTCTTTTCTCAAGGTAAGTCGTATGGGATTTGATTTTAATTACATGTTGGAACTGCTGCCAATACTGCTCAAGTATCTTGGCACAACCATGGAAATGGCCACATGGGGATTGGTCTTTTCACTGATTTTAGCCATCATTTTAGCTAATATTCGCGTATTTAAGCTGCCAGTTCTCGATCAATTGAGCCAACTTTACATCAGCTTCTTCCGTGGGACCCCACTTTTAGTTCAACTGTTTTTACTTTACTACGGCTTACCACAAATCTTCCCGATTATGGTCGGTCTTGATGCCTTCTCAGCGGCAGTGATTGGTTTAACACTGCATTTTGCCGCGTATATGGCGGAAAGCATCCGAGCCGCAATCATCGGCATTGATCGTAGCCAAATGGAAGCGAGCTTATCGGTTGGAATGACAACCCCACAGGCCATGCGCCGTGTGATTCTTCCGCAGGCAACGCGTGTCGCACTGCCTTCATTGATGAACTATTTCATCGATATGATTAAGTCGACTTCCCTCGCCTTCACTCTTGGTGTGGCAGAAATCATGGCCAAAGCACAAATGGAAGCGTCATCGAGTTTCCGCTTCTTTGAAGCGTTTCTTGCTGTCGCCCTAATTTACTGGGGGTAGTTGTAATTCTGACGCGAGTACAAATTTGGGCAGAAGCGAAATTGAATAAGGCGTACGTACGATGATCAAATTAGAAAACATCCACAAACGCTTTGGTGACACTGAAGTGTTAAAAGGCATTGATCTCGATATCCAACAAGGTGAGATCATCGTCATTATAGGGTCCAGCGGTACGGGTAAATCGACATTACTGCGCACGGTGAACTTTCTTGAGCAAGCGGATGAAGGTCGCATCACCGTTGATGACATTTCCGTCGACACACAAAAGCATACCAAAGCCGAAGTATTAGCCCTGCGACGCCGCACTGGGTTTGTTTTCCAAAACTATGCCTTGTTTGCCCATATGAATGCACGTCAGAACATCGCAGAGGGCTTGATCACGGTACGCGGTTGGAAGAAAGACGACGCACTTCAGCGTGCTCAAGAGATTCTGGATGACATCGGTCTTGGTGATAAAGGCGAAAGTTATCCAGCGGCATTGTCTGGTGGCCAACAACAACGTGTGGGTATCGGTCGAGCGATGGCACTTCAACCTGAACTGCTGCTGTTTGATGAGCCAACTTCTGCGTTGGATCCTGAATGGGTTGGAGAAGTTCTCTCATTAATGAAGAAGTTAGCTAACCAACATCAAACCATGCTGGTGGTCACACATGAAATGCAATTTGCGAAAGAAGTCGCTGACCGAGTGATCTTTATGGCCGAAGGCAACATTGTCGAGCAAGGTTCTCCACAAGATATCTTCGATAATCCACAAGATCCTCGACTGCAAAAATTCCTTAACCAAGTGGGGATAGAGTAAAGATCAAGCATCAAGATCAATCGATCCTTGAGATTTTACTCACACTACGTATAATCGCTCGGCCGGAATTTCGTACTCATGAGTCATTGACACATTATGTGAGTGTGATTACAATTCCGCCTCTTTGTTGAGAGGCGTCGGTTGCTTCTCTCTATATAAAGAGTTTCTTTATATAAGAAAGCATATTGCCCACGCCGGGTTTAACAAGAACCTAAAACTACTGATCAGTAAAGGTAATTATCATGAAACGCACTTTTCAACCTACAGTTCTAAAGCGCAAGCGTACTCACGGCTTCCGTGCTCGCATGGCAACTAAGAACGGTCGTAAAGTTATCAACGCACGTCGTGCAAAAGGCCGTGCGCGCCTATCAAAATAATCGCTAGTTTATTTTGAACACGTACGCGTTTAATCGGGAGTTACGCTTGTTAACTCCCGAGCATTATCAAAACGTCTTCCAGCAAGCTCATCGAGCTGGCTCGCCTCATTTCACCATCATTGCTCGCAATAACAAACTTTCTCACCCACGATTAGGTTTAGCTGTTCCGAAAAAGCAAATCAAAACTGCTGTCGGTCGAAACCGCTTTAAGCGTTTGGCTCGTGAAAGCTTTCGTAACAATCAACATCAACTTCCAAATAAAGATTTTGTTGTGATTGCCAAGAAAAGCGCGCAAGATTTAAGCAATGAGGAACTATTTAAGTTGTTTGATAAGCTATGGCATCGCCTGTCTCGCCCTTCACGTGGATAGCCATTGGGCTCGTTAATCTGTATCGCTGGTTTATCAGCCCTTTGATTGGTCCTCGTTGCCGGTTCACACCAACTTGTTCTACTTACGCACTAGAAGCTTTGAGAGCTCACGGTTTTGTAAAAGGATGTTGGTTATCAGGCAAACGTCTATTAAAATGCCACCCTTTGAATGAAGGGGGGTATGACCCCGTTCCACCAGTCCAAAAACAAGACAGAGATAACTAACGATGGATTCTCAACGTAATATCCTGCTCATCGCTCTGGCACTGGTTTCTTTCTTGCTATTTCAACAATGGCAAGTAGCAAAGAACCCAGCACCTCAAGCGGTTGAACAGGCTCAATCAAGCAGTACTCTACCTGCACCATCTTTTGCTGACGATCTAGACCCAGTTCCTGGTCAACAGCAAGCTTCTGCAAAAACTATCACAGTAACGACTGATGTTTTAACTCTGTCGATCGACACCGTTGGTGGCGATGTGGTACATGCCGACCTAAACAAATACGCTGCTGAACTTGATTCATCAGACCCTTTCGTTCTGCTTAAAGATACTAAAGGCCACCAGTTCATCGCACAAAGCGGTCTAGTGGGTCCTCAAGGTATTGACCTAAGCAGCACTAACCGTCCTCACTACAACGTGAGCGCAGACAGCTTTACTATGGCTGACGGTCAAGACGAACTGCGTGTTCCAATGACTTTCACTGCGAACGGTATCGAATACACTAAGACTTACGTATTCACACGTGGCAGCTACGCGCTAAACGTAGAATACGATGTCGTGAACAACTCAGGTAACAATGCAACCTTTGGTATGTACGCTCACTTGCGTCAAAACCTAATGGACGCAGGCGGTAGCATCACGATGCCAACTTACCGTGGCGGTGCTTACTCAACTGAAGATGTTCGTTACAAGAAATACAGCTTCGAAGATATGCAGGATCGTAACCTGTCTATCAACCTAGCAGACGGCCAAGGTTGGGCAGCAATGATCCAACACTACTTCGCTGCAGCGTGGATCCCACGTAACGAACCAGGTACAAACCTATACACTCGCGTAATTGGTAACCTTGGCGATATCGGCGTTCGTATGCCGAACAAAACTATCGCAACAGGTGACCAAGCTCAGTTCGAAGCGACGCTATGGGTTGGCCCTAAACTACAAAATGACATGGCAGCAGTAGCACCAAACCTAGACTTAGTAGTTGACTACGGTTGGTTATGGTTCATCGCTAAACCACTTCACTCATTGCTTGCTTTCATCCAAAGCTTCGTGGGTAACTGGGGTGTGGCAATCATCTGTTTGACCTTCATCGTTCGTGGTGCAATGTACCCACTAACGAAAGCGCAATATACGTCTATGGCGAAAATGCGCATGCTACAGCCTAAACTGCAAGCAATGCGTGAACGTATCGGTGATGACCGTCAGCGTATGAGCCAAGAGATGATGGAACTGTATAAGAAAGAGAAAGTGAACCCACTGGGTGGCTGTTTACCTCTTATCCTACAGATGCCAATCTTCATCGCGCTATACTGGGCACTAATGGAATCGGTTGAGCTACGTCACTCACCATTCTTCGGTTGGATTCATGACCTTTCAGCGCAGGACCCGTACTACATCCTGCCACTTCTGATGGGTGCATCAATGTTCCTAATCCAGAAAATGAGCCCAACGACAGTAACGGATCCAATGCAGCAGAAGATCATGACCTTTATGCCGGTTATGTTCACCTTCTTCTTCTTGTTCTTCCCGTCAGGTCTAGTTCTATACTGGTTGGTATCGAACATCGTTACGCTGATCCAACAAACTTTGATTTACAAAGCGCTGGAGAAAAAAGGCTTACACACCAAGTAACCTTTTAGTAAAAGAATAAGAAAGGCGGCCAAAAGGTCGCCTTTTTGTTTTTGGCTGATTACAATTCAGCTAATTAATGGTTATGGCTCCCTAGGACTTAAAACCCTATAGCCCAGCTCAAAAGGCAAGATTATGACTACAGATACGATTGTCGCTCAAGCAACCGCACCGGGTCGTGGCGGTGTCGGCATTATTCGTGTTTCTGGCCCTAAGGCCAACCAAGTAGCACTAGAGGTAACCGGTAAAACCCTAAAGCCTCGCTACGCAGAATACCTGCCATTTCAATCAGAAAGCGGTTCGGTACTGGACCAAGGCATTGCCCTTTACTTCCCTAACCCACACTCGTTCACAGGCGAAGATGTGTTAGAGCTGCAGGGCCACGGTGGCCCTGTGGTAATGGACATGCTGATCAAGCGCATCTTGGGTATTGAGGGCGTTCGTGCCGCACGTCCTGGTGAGTTCTCTGAGCGCGCGTTCTTAAACGATAAGATGGATTTAACCCAAGCAGAGGCAATTGCTGACTTGATTGATGCTAGCTCTGAAGAAGCCGCAAAATCGGCACTTCAGTCGCTACAAGGTCAATTCTCACAGCGTATTCAAACGCTGGTGGAATCTCTTATTCATCTGCGTATCTACGTAGAAGCAGCTATCGACTTTCCTGAAGAAGAAATCGACTTTCTTGCAGATGGTAAAGTGTCTGGAGACTTGCAAGCTATCATCGACAACCTTGATGCCGTGCGTAAAGAAGCTAACCAAGGTGCGATCATGCGCGAGGGCATGAAAGTTGTCATTGCAGGTCGTCCTAATGCGGGTAAATCAAGCCTATTGAATGCACTGTCAGGTAAAGAGTCCGCCATCGTAACCGATATCGCAGGCACTACTCGTGACGTACTACGAGAGCACATCCATATTGATGGAATGCCACTGCACATCATCGATACTGCTGGTCTGCGTGACGCTTCAGATGAAGTAGAGAAAATCGGTATCGAACGCGCTTGGGACGAAATTGCACAAGCTGACCGTGTGCTTTTCATGGTGGACGGTACAACAACCGACGCCACCGATCCTAAAGACATCTGGCCTGATTTTGTCGATCGCTTGCCGAACAATATGGGCATGACAGTGATCCGTAATAAAGCGGATCAAACCGGTGAAAGTATGGGGATCTGCCACGTCAATGATCCAACCTTAATCCGCCTCTCTGCGAAGACGGGCTCGGGTGTGGATGCTTTGCGCACCCACTTAAAAGAGTGCATGGGCTTTTCTGGTAACACTGAAGGTGGTTTTATGGCGCGCCGTCGACACCTAGATGCACTAGAACGCGCAGCTCAACACCTTCAAATCGGCCAAGAGCAGCTAGAAGGGTACATGGCAGGGGAAATCCTCGCAGAAGAGCTACGCATTACTCAGCAGCACCTCAATGAAATTACTGGTGAGTTTAGCTCTGATGACTTACTCGGCCGAATTTTCTCTTCATTCTGTATCGGCAAATAATAAAATGCGCGGTGTTAGGCTTGAGCTTACCACCGCGTTTCTTTTTGTACTGACGCTCAGATACCTACGGGCGTTGGTATGACTCAATAAGGAAGACACATGATCCACATTATTACAGGCAGTACTTTAGGTGGCGCGGAATACGTAGGAGATCACTTAAGTGATCTCCTCAACGCAAACGGCTTCGAAACAACGATCCACAACCAGCCAGAGTTGTCTGCTATCGAGAATCAAGGCACTTGGTTGGTGATAACTTCAACTCACGGCGCGGGTGAATATCCAGATAACATTCAGCCTTTTATTGCTGCATTACAAAACACACCGCCTAAGATGGCAGACGTAAAGTTTGCTGTGATAGCGATTGGTGACTCAAGTTACGATACGTTCTGTGCTGCTGGCCAACATGCTTTCGACCTATTAGAAGACATTGGCGCAACACCAATCACAGACTGCTTGAAGATTGATGTACTTAGCTACGACGTACCTGAAGACGCCGCAGAAGTGTGGTTGAAGGAAAATCTGGCTCGCTTTTCTGCTTAATTCCTCTATCACAGAGTCGCATTGCGGCTCTGTTTCTCCCAATTGTGAATAACTTCTCTCAAAAAATTTTGTTCAACCGCTCAAAAAACACCCAAACCATCTGTGGATAAGTATACTAAGATCCAGTGACTTTCCTTTAGTTATCCAAATAATAACTTTGATCCATTTTTACACCTGTGTATAAGTAGCGATTTTGATCTCAGGTAATCCTCGATCAGATCAAATCATGATCACAACTTTTGATCCAAAGAAGATCCATGATCTTGTTGATCATTTTCTACTTATCCACAGAAATGGTCGATCCTAATAATAGATCCAATAAAAGATCATATATATAGATCTTATATATATAGTCTTGGAGACTAAAATTTGAAAAGCGAGAAAACGATTCTCTCTCACAGAGAAAAAAGGTAAAATACCGCTCTTTTTTATCTGTCCATTAAATCCTTTGAATACCTGAGGTCAGTTCATGCTTTATCACGAAAACTTTGACGTCATTGTTGTCGGTGGCGGACACGCAGGAACGGAAGCCGCGCTCGCATCTGCACGCACAGGACAAAAAACGCTTCTCCTTACCCATAACATCGATACATTAGGCCAAATGTCTTGTAACCCCGCTATCGGTGGTATCGGTAAAGGTCACTTAGTAAAAGAAGTGGATGCTATGGGCGGTTTGATGGCAGAAGCTATCGACCATGCAGGTATTCAATTTCGAACACTGAACGCCTCTAAAGGTCCGGCAGTACGTGCAACACGTGCACAAGCGGACAGAGCGCTGTACAAAGCGTATGTTCGCGATGCATTAGAAAACGCCCCAAACCTTACTTTGTTCCAGCAATCGGTTGATGATCTAATTGTTGAGCAAGATCGAGCGGTTGGTGTGGTTACGCAAATGGGTCTTAAATTCCGAGCTAAAGCGGTGGTACTCACCGTTGGTACTTTCCTTGGCGGAAAGATCCACATTGGTATGGAAAGCTCATCTGGTGGCCGTGCTGGGGATCCACCGTCGATCGCATTAGCGGATCGACTACGCGAACTACCGTTCCGTGTGGATCGTCTAAAAACGGGCACACCACCACGTATTGATGCACGCAGTGTTGATTTCTCAGTGCTTGAAGCACAACATGGTGATAATCCAACGCCTGTATTTTCTTTCATGGGTAATCGTGATCAACATCCACGTCAAATCCCATGTTTTATTACGCACACCAATGAGCAAACTCATGAGGTGATCCGTAATAACCTCGATCGTAGCCCAATGTATGCGGGTGTGATCGAAGGTATCGGTCCACGTTACTGCCCGTCTATCGAAGATAAGGTGATGCGCTTTGCAGATAAAAACAGCCATCAGATTTTCATCGAGCCAGAAGGTCTAACAACGCACGAGTTATATCCGAACGGTATATCCACCAGCCTGCCATTTGACGTACAAGTGCAAATTGTTCGTTCAATGAAAGGTTTTGAAAACGCACATATCGTTCGTCCAGGCTATGCGATTGAATACGATTTCTTCGACCCTCGTGATTTGAAGCAAACGTACGAAACCAAATTCATCAGTGGTCTATTCTTTGCTGGGCAAATCAACGGTACGACTGGTTACGAAGAAGCTGCAGCGCAAGGTTTAATGGCTGGCCTGAACGCTAGTCTGCATAGTCAAGACAAAGAAGGTTGGAGCCCACGCCGTGATCAAGCTTACATGGGCGTGCTGATTGACGATCTGTCGACCATGGGTACCAAAGAACCATACCGCATGTTTACGTCTCGTGCTGAATACCGTCTGTTGCTGCGTGAAGATAACGCCGACTTACGTTTGACGGAAAAAGCGCGAGAACTTGGTTTGATTAATGATGTTCGTTGGGCACGTTTCAATGAAAAAATCGACAACATGGAAACCGAGCGTCAACGTCTGAAATCGACGTGGATGAATCCGAATTCTGCAGGTATCGATGAGCTAAACAAGCTATTGAAAACGCCAATGGCACGTGAAGCTAGCGGTGAAGATCTTCTTCGTCGTCCTGAGATCTCGTATTCACAACTGACGCAACTTGATGCGTTCGCACCAGCACTCGACGATCAACAAGCATCAGAGCAAGTTGAAATTCAAGTGAAATACGATGGTTACATTAAGCGCCAGCAAGAAGAGATTGAAAAATCATTGCGTCATGAGCATACCAAGTTACCAACTGATCTGGATTACAAAGACGTGAAAGGTCTTTCTAATGAAGTTGTAGCTAAGTTGACGGAAGCAAAACCGGAAAGTATCGGGATTGCCTCTCGAATTTCAGGTATTACCCCTGCAGCAATCTCTATTTTGCTGGTTCACTTGAAAAAACACGGCTTGCTGAAAAAGGCGAGGACGAGTAAATGAGCGCACTACGCACAAAACTGGATGCCCTAATCGAAAAAACCGATTTAGAGGTATCTGAAAAACAACGCGAGCAGTTGGTCGGCTATGTCGAACTGCTCGACAAGTGGAACAAAGCGTATAACCTCACATCGGTTCGTGATCCACTTGAGATGTTAGTGAAACATATTCTTGATAGCATAGTGGTTAGCGCTCACTTACAAGGCGAGCGTTTTATCGATGTGGGTACTGGCCCTGGTTTACCAGGTATTCCTCTGGCCATAATGAGTCCTGATAAAACGTTCTTCTTGCTAGATAGTCTAGGCAAACGCATTCGTTTTATTAAACAAGTGGTTCATACGCTAGGTCTGAAAAATGTGACGCCTATTCAAAGTCGTGTCGAAGAATTCCAACCAGAAGAAAAATTTGATGGCGTTCTGAGTCGAGCTTTTGCTTCAATGACGGACATGGTGGAATGGTGTCATCATCTGCCTAAACAAGATAACGGGGTGTTCCTAGCACTGAAAGGACAGCACCCTAAAGATGAAATGGATCTGCTTCCTGAATGGTGTAGTGTGACAGAGATCATATCTTTAGCTGTTCCTGAGTTGGAAGGTGATCGTCATCTAGTAATCTTATCGCGCAAGGAAAATTAGCGAGGTAATCGTGGGTAAAATAGTAGCAATCGCCAACCAGAAAGGTGGGGTCGGCAAAACAACAACGTGCATTAACTTAGCAGCTTCGATGGCGGCAACAAAGCGCAAGGTTTTGGTGATCGATCTCGACCCTCAAGGTAATGCTACTATGGCCAGTGGTGTCGACAAATACATGGTTGACGCCACGGCGTATGATCTTCTGGTTGAAGATACCCCGTTTGAACAAGTGGTTTGCACTGAAACCACTGGTAAATACGATCTTATCGCTGCGAACGGAGACGTTACCGCTGCGGAAATCAAATTGATGGAAGTGTTCGCTCGCGAAGTTCGTTTAAAAAACGCACTTGCGCCAGTTCGCGATAACTATGATTTCATCTTTATTGATTGTCCTCCTTCTCTAAACCTTCTTACAATCAATGCCATGGCCGCAGCCGACTCTGTGCTGGTGCCGATGCAATGTGAATACTTTGCGTTAGAAGGTTTAACTGCTCTTATGGATACAATCAGCAAGTTAGCGGCCGTGGTCAATGAAAACCTCAAAATCGAAGGTTTACTGCGTACGATGTACGATCCACGTAACCGCCTGTCTAATGAAGTATCCGATCAACTTAAAAAACACTTTGGTAGTAAAGTTTACCGTACCGTGATCCCACGTAATGTGCGTTTGGCCGAAGCGCCGAGCCACGGTAAACCGGCAATGTACTATGACAAGTACTCCGCAGGCGCCAAAGCGTATCTTGCTCTAGCGGGCGAAATGCTCCGCCGCGAAGAAATCCCAGTTTAACTCTAACCTAAGGAATTCATCCCATGTCTAAGCGTGGTCTAGGAAAAGGACTGGATGCGCTGTTGTCGACCAGTTCGCTGGCTCGTGAAAAACAGCATATTGCATCGCACAGCCAAGCATTGTCGGCAGATGGTGAACTGATGGATTTAGCGATCGGTCAATTGCAACCGGGTGTTTACCAACCGCGTAAAGATATGGCGCCAGAAGCCCTAGAAGAGCTAGCGGCTTCTATTCAATCACAAGGCATCATTCAACCTATCGTTGTACGTCAAGTCGCAGGTGGTCAGTTTGAAATTATCGCTGGTGAGCGCCGTTGGCGCGCTGCTAAGCAAGCAGGGCTGAAACGTGTTCCTTGCTTGGTGAAAAAGGTTGAAGACCGAGCAGCCATCGCAATGGCGCTGATTGAGAACATTCAACGTGAAGACTTGAATGTGATTGAAGAAGCGCAAGCGCTTGAGCGTTTGCAAGATGAATTCACGCTGACTCATCAGCAAGTGGCCGATGTGATTGGCAAATCAAGAACGACCGTCAGTAACTTATTACGTCTGAATCAATTAGAAATTGACGTAAAAGGTCTGGTCGCCAATAAAAAATTAGAAATGGGTCATGCTCGAGCATTGTTGGCTTTAGAAGGCGAACAACAAATTGAAGTAGCTCTGCAAGTCGCTAAGAAGCAAATGACAGTTCGCCAAACCGAACAGTTAGTAAAAAAGTGCTTAGCGCCACAAAATGAGCAAAAAGCGCAACAAGAAGATACCGAAGCGGAGCAAATGTCGCATAAATTGAGTCAACTGCTTGATGCTAAGGTTTCTTTGGTCCGTTCTGCAAACGGCAAAGCGAAAGTGACGATAAGTCTTGATGAGCCTCACAAATTGGATCAACTGATTGCCAAGCTAGAGGCCTAGATGAGATAATTGATTTAGGTCAATTAATCAATTTAATCGAATTTTGTGTGAAAGTTGTCGGATTGTAAACAAAACTGTAAGTTTTTGATGCAATATAATTGCATTCAATTGTTCTCACCGTATAATTTTCGCCAATTTCCCTGCACATAGAGTTTAGTGCGAAGTGGATATTACTAGAGGTACGAATACATGGTAGCTGCGTTAGCTAGACCAGGACGAGAGCTCGCAAAGCAATTGTTAATGATCCAGTCTGGCGCGGTTATTTTTGTGGCGGCAGGAATGGCGGTGGCCGTGAATCCTGAATGGGGATTTTCAGCGTTGGTTGGTGGTGGCATTTTTGTCGTTGCCAATGCAGTATTCGCGCTCTTTGCTTTTATGTTTAGTGGGGCTCGCGCTGCAAAGCGTATTGCAGCTTCATTTTTCACAGGCGAAGCTCTGAAAATTCTCATCACGGTTGCGCTATTCTACGTTGCCTACATGTATATGCAGGTGGAACTTGTTCCCCTCAAACTAACCTATTTGCTGGTACTAGGTATTAATATCTGTGCACCAGTGCTATTCATTAACAACAAAAAATAGGATGAGTTATGGCTGCGCCAGGTGAAGCGCTAACATCGTCCGGATACATTGCCCACCACTTATCAAACCTTTCTTTAGCTAAGTTAGGCTTGGTAGCGGATGAAGCAAGTTTCTGGAACGTACATATCGATAGCCTGTTTTTTTCTTGGTTTACTGGTTTAATTTTCCTCGGAATTTTTTACAAAGTAGCGAAGGGAACAACAGCGGGTGTACCGGGTAAGCTTCAGTGTGCTGTAGAAATGATCGTTGAATTTGTCGCGGAAAACGTCAAAGACACGTTCCATGGACGCAACCCACTGATCGCGCCTTTAGCACTGACTATCTTTTGTTGGGTATTCTTGATGAACGTGATGGACTTAGTCCCGATCGACTTCTTGCCTTACCCAGCAGAGCATTGGCTAGGTATCCCTTACCTTAAGGTTGTACCGTCTGCTGATGTGAATATCACCATGGCTATGGCTCTAGGCGTTTTCGCATTGATGATTTACTACAGCATCAAAGTGAAAGGTCTAGGTGGATTCGCAAAAGAACTTGCACTACATCCATTCAATCACCCACTAATGATTCCGTTTAACCTACTGATCGAAGTGGTATCGCTACTAGCGAAGCCTCTTTCTCTTGGTATGCGTCTATTCGGTAACATGTTCGCGGGTGAGGTTGTATTCATTCTTTGTGCGGCAATGCTACCATGGTACTTACAATGGATGGGTTCACTACCGTGGGCAATCTTCCATATCTTGGTTATTACGATTCAAGCCTTCGTATTCATGATGTTGACAATTGTTTACCTGTCAATGGCACACGAAGACGCTGATCATTAATTTTTTAAGCTTTTTATTTGGGCACTAAGCCAACAACTATAAATTGGAGATAGTAATGGAAACTTTACTGAGCTTTTCTGCAATCGCCGTAGGTATTATCGTCGGTCTTGCTTCTCTTGGTACAGCGATTGGTTTCGCACTGCTAGGTGGTAAATTCCTAGAAGGTGCTGCACGTCAACCAGAAATGGCTCCTATGCTACAAGTTAAGATGTTCATCATCGCAGGTCTACTTGATGCGGTTCCAATGATCGGTATCGTAATCGCGCTACTATTCACTTTCGCAAACCCATTTGTGGGTCAACTAGCAGGCTAATTAACAACTCTGTTAATTGTATTTTTGTAGTTGATTCTTAAAAGGGAGTAGCTGTTGTGAATATAAACGCAACTCTGCTAGGTCAAGCAATCTCGTTCGCACTATTTGTGTGGTTCTGCATGAAGTATGTATGGCCACCGTTGATGCAAGCGATCGAAGAACGTCAGAAGAAAATTGCTGATGGTCTTCAAGCAGCAGAACGTGCTGCAAAAGACTTGGATCTAGCACAAGCCAACGCTTCTGATCAGATGAAAGAAGCGAAGCGCACAGCAACTGAGATCATCGACCAAGCGAATAAGCGTAAGTCTCAAATTATTGATGAAGCTCGCGAGGAAGCTCAGGCAGAACGCCAGAAAATCCTAGCGCAAGCGGAAGCAGAACTTGAAGCTGAACGTAATCGTGCACGCGATGAGCTGCGCAAACAAGTTGCTACTCTGGCTGTAGCTGGTGCCGAGAAAATCCTTGAGCGTACTATCGATAAAGACGCTCAGAAAGATATTCTCGACAACATTACTGCAAAACTTTAAGTCTGGGGGCGCATATGTCTGATTTGACTACAATCGCACGCCCCTATGCTAAAGCAGCTTTTGACTTTGCTGTAGACAAAGACCAGTTGGACCAATGGGGCCAAATGTTGTCTTTCGCTACTGAAGTTGCCAAAAACGAACAAATGAATGAACTTTTAACCGGTTCTGTTTCCGCCGAGAAAATGGCAGAAATTTTTGTTGCAGTTTGCGGTGAACAAGTTGATGCGCACGGTCAAAACCTGATTAAGGTTATGGCTGAGAATGGTCGTTTAACGGCCCTTCCCGATGTTTGTGAGCAATTCTTCTTATTGAAGAAAGAACATGAGAAAGAAATCGATGTTGAAGTCATTTCAGCAAGCGAACTTTCTGATGAACAGCTAGCAAATATTGGCAGCAAACTTGAAGTGCGTCTTGAACGCAAAGTGAAGCTGAATTGCAGCGTAGATGAGACCCTACTTGGTGGGGTTATTATTCGAGCCGGAGACCTAGTCATCGATGACTCAGCGCGAGGTCGTTTGAACCGCCTGAGCGATGCATTGCAGTCTTAATGGGGATTGGAGCATGCAACTTAATTCCACGGAAATTAGCGATCTAATCAAACAACGCATCGAATCTTTCGACGTTGTTAGTGAAGCTCGCAACGAGGGTACTATCGTATCGGTAAGCGATGGTATCATCCGCATCCACGGCCTAGCGGACGTGATGCAAGGTGAAATGATTGAATTACCGGGTGGCCGTTATGCACTAGCACTTAACCTTGAGCGTGACTCGGTTGGTGCGGTAGTAATGGGCCCATATGCTGACCTTAAGGAAGGCATGAAAGTTACAGGTACTGGCCGCATTCTTGAAGTGCCAGTTGGTCCAGAACTACTAGGTCGCGTAGTAAACACGCTAGGTGAACCTATCGATGGTAAAGGTCCAATCGAAGCAAAACTGACTTCGCCTGTAGAAGTAATCGCACCAGGTGTAATCGACCGTAAATCGGTAGACCAACCTGTACAAACTGGCTACAAATCAGTTGACTCAATGATCCCAATCGGTCGTGGTCAGCGTGAACTTGTAATCGGTGACCGTCAGACTGGTAAAACAGCAATGGCGATCGACGCGATTATCAACCAGAAAGACTCTGGTATTTTCTCAATCTACGTAGCAATCGGTCAGAAAGCATCGACTATCGCTAACGTAGTTCGCAAACTAGAAGAGCACGGCGCGCTAGCTAACACTATCGTTGTTGTTGCATCTGCTTCTGAATCTGCAGCGCTACAATACCTAGCGCCATACGCAGGTTGTGCGATGGGTGAATACTTCCGCGATCGCGGTGAAGACGCACTGATTGTTTACGATGATCTATCTAAGCAAGCGGTAGCTTACCGTCAGATCTCTCTACTACTAAAACGTCCACCAGGCCGTGAGGCATTCCCAGGTGATGTATTCTACTTACACTCTCGTCTACTAGAGCGTGCAGCTCGTGTAAACGAAGAGTACGTAGAGCGTTTCACTAACGGTGAAGTGAAAGGTAAGACTGGTTCTCTAACTGCTCTTCCTATCATCGAAACTCAAGCAGGTGACGTTTCAGCATTCGTACCGACTAACGTAATCTCGATTACCGATGGTCAGATCTTCCTACAAACTGAGCTATTCAACGCGGGTGTTCGCCCAGCCGTTGACCCAGGTATCTCAGTATCTCGTGTAGGTGGTTCAGCTCAGACGAAAATCATCAAGAAGCTATCTGGCGGTATCCGTACTGCACTAGCTCAGTACCGTGAACTAGCGGCATTCGCACAGTTCTCGTCTGACCTTGATGAAGCAACGAAGAAACAGCTAGACCACGGTCAAAAAGTAACAGAACTAATGAAGCAGAAGCAGTACGCTCCAATGTCTGTATTTGACCAAGCACTAGTTATCTTCGCGGCAGAGCGCGGCTATTTAGCAGATGTTGAACTAAACAAACTGCTAGATTTTGAAGCGGCTCTACTATCGTATGCTCGCGGTCAATACGCTGAATTTGCAGCTGAGATCGACAAGTCGGGTGCGTACAACGATGAAGTTGAAGCTCAGTTGAAGAAGCTGACTGACGACTTCGTAGCAACCCAAACTTGGTAATTAGGTCGGTGGCAGTTTCTGCCACCAACTAACGGAGAGTAACGATGGCCGGCGCAAAAGAGATACGTAATAAAATCGGTAGTGTTAAAAGCACGCAGAAAATTACGAAAGCGATGGAAATGGTAGCAGCTTCAAAAATGCGTCGTTCTCAAGATGCAATGGAAGCTTCTCGTCCATACGCTGAAACAATGCGTAAAGTGATCGGTCATGTGGCAAACGCAAACCTAGAGTACCGTCATCCGTACCTAGAAGAGCGTGAAGCCAAGCGTGTTGGTTACATCATCGTTTCTACAGACCGTGGCCTGTGTGGCGGCTTGAACATTAACGTGTTCAAAAAAGCTGTGACAGATATGCAGGCTTGGAAAGAGAAAGGTGCAGAAGTTGAACTGGCAGTTGTTGGTTCAAAAGCGACAGCATTTTTCAAAAGCAGTGGCGCAAAAGTTGCTGCTCAGGTTTCAGGTCTGGGTGATAGCCCAAGCCTTGAAGACCTAATCGGTTCTGTAAGCGTAATGCTAAAGAAATACGATGAGGGTGAATTGGATCGCCTGTACGTAGTGTTTAACAAATTTGTGAATACTATGGTTCAGCAACCAACGATCGATCAATTGCTACCTTTGCCTAAATCGGACAGCGAAGAGATGCAGCGTGAGCATTCATGGGATTACATCTATGAGCCTGAACCAAAGCCTCTACTGGACACACTTCTAGTGCGTTACGTAGAGTCTCAGGTTTACCAAGGTGTGGTTGAGAACCTTGCTTGTGAGCAAGCGGCTCGAATGATTGCGATGAAAGCTGCAACGGATAACGCGAGTGACCTGATTGAAGACTTAGAACTTGTGTACAACAAAGCCCGTCAGGCTGCGATTACACAAGAACTGTCTGAAATCGTATCAGGTGCTGCAGCGGTTTAAGCTTAGGTTAAACGAAATAGTTTAGAGGATTAACGATGGCTACAGGTAAGGTCGTACAGATCATTGGTGCGGTAGTCGACGTAGAGTTCCCACAGAGCAATGTACCTAGTGTATATGACGCTCTAAACGTTACGGACTCAAAAGAGCGTCTTGTTCTTGAAGTTCAGCAACAGCTAGGCGGTGGCGTAGTTCGTTGTATCGTAATGGGTAGCTCTGATGGTTTACGTCGCGGAGTTGAAGTGGTTAACACTGGCGCTCCAATTTCAGTACCAGTAGGTACTAAAACCCTAGGTCGTATCATGAACGTTCTAGGTGACGCGATTGATGAGTGTGGTGAGATCGGTGCGGAAGAGCTTTACTCTATCCACCGTGAAGCACCAAGCTACGAAGAGCAATCAAACGAAACTGCACTTCTAGAAACCGGTGTTAAAGTAATCGACTTGATTTGTCCATTCGCTAAGGGTGGTAAAATCGGTCTATTCGGTGGTGCAGGTGTAGGTAAGACCGTTAACATGATGGAGCTTATCAACAACATTGCACTTCAACACTCAGGTCTATCTGTGTTTGCAGGTGTTGGTGAGCGTACTCGTGAAGGTAACGATTTCTACTTTGAGATGCAGGAAGCGGGTGTTGTAAACATCGAGAAACCTGAAGAATCAAAAGTAGCAATGGTTTACGGTCAGATGAACGAGCCACCGGGCAACCGTCTACGTGTTGCTCTGACAGGTCTAACGATGGCTGAGCGTTTCCGTGATGAAGGTCGTGACGTTCTATTGTTTATCGATAACATCTACCGTTACACGCTTGCAGGTACAGAAGTATCAGCACTTCTAGGTCGTATGCCATCTGCGGTAGGTTACCAGCCTACGCTTGCAGAAGAAATGGGTGTACTACAGGAGCGTATCACGTCAACTAAGCAAGGTTCTATCACGTCTGTACAGGCGGTATACGTACCAGCGGATGACTTGACTGACCCATCTCCAGCAACAACGTTCGCGCACTTGGATGCAACGGTTGTACTTAACCGTAACATCGCAGCAATGGGTCTATACCCTGCGATCGACCCACTGGATTCTACATCTCGTATGCTAGATCCATTGGTTGTTGGTCAAGACCACTACGACACAGCTCGTGGTGTTCAGCAGACTCTTCAGCGCTACAAAGAGCTGAAAGACATCATCGCGATTCTAGGTATGGACGAGCTATCTGAAGAAGATAAGCAAGTTGTATCTCGTGCACGTAAGATTGAGCGTTTCCTAACTCAGCCTTACCACGTAGCGGAAGTATTTACAGGTGACCCTGGTGTTTACGTACCTCTTAAAGAGACTCTACGTGGCTTTAAAGGTCTACTAGCTGGTGAATACGATGACATTCCAGAGCAAGCGTTCATGTACTGCGGTTCGATTGACGATGCTATCGAGAATGCGAAGAAGCTATAAGGCTAACTAGGAGGCGATATGGCACCAATAACCTTTCACCTAGACGTAGTAAGCGCTGAGAAACGCATTTTCTCAGGTCGCGTTGAAACGTTTCAGGTGACCGGTAGCGAAGGTGAGCTGGGTATTTTCCACGGTCACACTCCGCTCCTGTCCGCTATTAAGCCTGGTATGGTGCGTATTGTGAAACAGCACGGCCACGAAGAGTTCATTTATGTCTCTGGTGGTATGGTCGAAGTTCAGCCTGGTACTGCTACAGTACTGGCTGATACAGCGATTCGTGGTGAAGATCTAGACGCAGCGAAGGCAGAAGAAGCCAAGCGTCGCGCTGAGGAGCAAATCCAGAATCAGCATGGCGACATGGACTTCGCACAAGCGGCCAGTGAACTGGCTAAAGCCATTGCTCAGCTACGAGTTATCGAGCTGACCAAAAAGCGTCGCTAAGCTCTATTAGCAACGTTGCATGAAAAAGGCGGCCATTTGGTCGCCTTTTTGATTAATTTTAGTAGGAAATTTACATCCCGCCATTAACTATTCCCTTCAAGGTGTTTAAAATAACGCCCAATTAAAACTAAAACGTCAATAGGTTAATCATGAGATTCAGTGCTGTGATCCTAGCTGCGGGTAAGGGTACCCGTATGTATTCGAACATGCCTAAAGTGCTTCACACTTTAGCAGGGAAGCCAATGGCAAAACATGTTATCGATACATGTACTGGCCTAGGCGCACAAAACATCCATTTAGTTTATGGTCACGGTGGTGACCAAATGCATCAGACGCTTGCTGAAGAACCGGTTAATTGGGTACTGCAAGCTGAACAGTTAGGTACGGGTCATGCAGTTGATCAAGCTTCTCCAAAGTTTGAAGACGATGAAAAAGTACTGATTCTATATGGTGATGTTCCACTGATTTCAGCTGAAACGATTGAAAACTTGCTTGATGCACAACCTACGGGCGGCATCGCGCTATTAACCGTCATGCTTGATAACCCAATGGGTTACGGTCGTATCATCCGTAAAAATGGCCCTGTTGTGGCGATCGTTGAGCAAAAAGATGCGACAGAAGAGCAGAAGCTCATCAAAGAATGTAATACTGGTGTGTTGGTGGCGACAGGCGGTGACCTGAAGCGCTGGCTTGCCGGTCTAAATAACGAAAACGCACAAGGTGAATACTACCTAACTGACGTTATCGCGGCCGCGCACGATGAAGGTCGTGCGGTAGAGGCAGTGCACCCAGTAAACGCGATTGAAGTGGAAGGTGTTAACGATCGTGCTCAACTGGCTCGTTTAGAGCGTGCGTTCCAATCAATGCAAGCACAGAAACTGCTAGAACAAGGCGTTATGCTGCGCGACCCAGCGCGTTTCGACCTACGTGGTGAACTGCAATGTGGTATGGACTGTGAAATCGACGCGAATGTAATCATCGAAGGTAAAGTATCACTGGGTGATAACGTAGTGATTGGCACAGGCTGCGTTCTAAAAGATTGTGAAATCGACGATAACACCATCGTTCGCCCATACAGCGTAATTGAAGGTGCAACCGTTGGTGAAGAATGTACGGTTGGCCCATTCACACGCCTACGTCCTGGCGCAGAGATGCGTAACGACTCTCACGTGGGTAACTTCGTAGAAGTGAAAAACGCGCGTATCGGTGAAGGCTCTAAAGCGAACCACCTAACTTACCTAGGTGACGCAGAAATCGGTCAACGCACTAACATCGGCGCGGGTACCATTACTTGTAACTACGATGGTGCGAACAAGTTCAAGACCGTCATTGGTAACGACGTTTTCGTTGGTTCAGACAGCCAACTTATCGCGCCAGTGACAGTTGCGGATGGTGCAACTATTGGTGCTGGTACTACGTTAACCAAAGATGTCGCTGAAGGTGAGCTTGTGATCTCTCGCGCGAAAGAGCGCAAAATTACCGGTTGGCAACGTCCAGTTAAGAAAAAGTAAGCTTAATTCGTTTACTTCAAAAAAACAAAGCCGCTCTTGATGAGCGGCTTTGTTGCATCTGGTGTTGTGAAAGATAGAGTTTAGTGACTTGGGATCGCTATGCGCTTCTCTAGCCAGCGCACCGCTTGAGAGACCAAAAGAATCAACACCAAATACTCTAAGACGAGAAACGTATAGATCTCTAATGGTAAGTACTCATTCACGACCAATTCATTCGCTCGTCTCGTTAAGTCACTTAAACCTATTACGCTGACCAACGAACTCATTTTAAGGATATAAACGAATTGATTCCCCAGTGGAGGGAGAATTTGTCGGAAAGCTTGAGGAAGAATCACCAAACGCATTTTTTGCCAATAGTTTAATCCAAGTGACTCTGCTGCTTCATGTTGGCCACGACTGATAGCTTGGATTCCTCCTCTAAATACTTCTGCCATAAAGGCACTTTCTGCAATGGTTAACGCAATCACACCTGCCCAAAAATGATTCAGTGATACGTCTAGCAGCGTCGGCATGCCGTAATACACCCAAAGCAGCAGTACCAAAACAGGAATAGAGCGGATCACCTCCACATAAACACGGTTTATCCACTTGAGTATTGGAGAGTCAGAGAGCGCGGGTAGGGCGATGAGCAATCCAATCGTCATCGCAAACAACATACTGAGCAATGACACTTGGATCGTGTCATTAAAGCCTGCGACCAGAAATCTGATGTTTGTCAGCCCTTGTTCGGTCGATGGATCAAGAACATACCAGCCCCATTGGTAGTCAGAGCAACCGGTGAGAAAAAGCAATGAAACGAGGCACAGATGTCTATAGTTCACAATTACTCCCTGAACTGACTAAAAAACTTCCTTTGTTGCTGCTATGTTATCAATGAAGCCGTACTAATGGTTAATAATTAAAGGGAATATCTCCCACTCTCATTCTTTTAAGGGAATAGAAAATGAAAAAAACGTTGCTTGCTCTAGGAATGTGCCTGCTTGCGATAACTCAAGTCGCTCATGCAGAAAGTCGTCTACAAGAGATATTGGACAAAGGTGTGTTACGTGTCGGGACGACAGGGGATTGGAACCCGATGACGATGAAAGATCCTGCGACCAATGGTTATCGTGGTTTTGATATCGATGTCACCGCTGAGCTTGCTAAAGATCTGGGCGTTAAGGTTGAATACGTTGCGACCGATTGGAAAACACTGGTTAACGGTATCACGGCCAACAAATACGATATTACAGGTAGCGCGTCATTGAATATGTCACGGGCAAAAGTAGCAGGTTATAGCCAACCGTATTTTTATCTTGCGTTTGTACCTGTGGTGCAAAAGAAAGATCTAGCAAAATTCTCTGATTGGGCAGACTTCGATAAGCCAGATGTGAAAGTAGCAGCGACGCTAGGAACGGTTCAAGAGAAGTTGGTCAAAGATTTCTTTCCATCTGCGCAGCATATTGTGATTGAAGCGCCAGCACGTGACTTCCAAGAATTGCTAGCTCGCCGTGCCGACGTATCGGTAACATCAAACGTAGAAGCGGCCACGCTGGTGGAGAAGTTTAAACAGTTGGCGATTGTTCCAGTCAAAGAGCCGCGCAAGCCAACCCCAATTGCGATGCTCTTGCCTCAAGATGACCAAGTATGGATAAATTATATCAACCACTGGGTTGAGCTTAAGAAGACTCAAGGCTTCTTTAAGCAAACTGCTGAAAAATGGGGCTTGAAGAGTATGTAAGCTCTTACTCTTAGCTATCCTAGAAAAACAAAGAGCCGCATAGTGCGGCTCTTGTTTATTGCTTTATAGACTGAGTTTGAAGGTGTTTTAAAGCTCGTCTTCACTTACCACACGAGCATTGTCAGGTGTCGTGAAGTGCTGAGACAATTCACGGTTAGATAGAATGTAACCCATCCACAGACCACCCATACAAATCACAATCGCAACACCGGTCACCATTTGAGCTTGGCTCGCCATTGCTGCAACAAGTGCGCTTGATAGGCTGCTCACGGTAATTTGCAGGCTGTTTTGTAGGCCAGCAGCCGTAGCAGGACTTTGCTGAGCACTTGCTAATGCGCGGTTTACTACGATTGGATAAAGTGCACCGTTAGCTACCGCAATCAAACAGAATGGCGCTAGGATTGGCCAGATAGAGGTCAGTTGCCATTGTGACGCAGCGAAGATAAGCAGTGCAGCAACACTAAACAGGCCAATCAACTGACGCAGAATCTTCTCGTCACCGTATTTGCGAACGCCAACCTTACCTAAGTAACCACCCACCATGAAGGCGATAGTTTGTGGAATAAAGCTTAAACCAATGTCCTTCGCTTCATAGCCAAGTTGAGACATGATCTCAGGCATACCGGTTAAGTAAGCAAAGAAAGCCGCAGACGCAGTAGCAAACATAAACACGTTACCTAGGTAAGCTTTAGAACCTAGTAGTGATTTGATGTCTGAAGACATACTGGTTTGTTTTGCCTCTACTTTTTCATCTTTCTGAGCCATAGTTGCTACAACGAGTAGTACACCCATTAGCGTCAATGCAACAAAAATACTGTGCCAGCCAAAGCTGTCTGCCAATAACACACCTAATTGAGGTGCGAGTGCTGGTGATAGCGCAACCAAAGGCATAATGGTGGCAAAAATTTGCTGGCTTTGGCTAGAGTGACGTTTAATCACCATCGCTTGCCAGATCACCGCAGGAGCACAAACACCAATCGCTTGAACGAAGCGCAGTGCGAGTAGTTGCCATACTTGCTCACTGAACGCGAGGCCAAATGAGGCTATGGTAAACAGAACCAAACCTGCGGCCAACGTATTACGATGTCCAAATTTGTCTGAAGCCAAGCCCCACATCAACTGACCAAAAGCCATACCAACAAGAAATACGGTCAGAGAAAGTGCGATTTGTTCAGGGCCTGTAGCAAAATCGATTTCCATTGCTTTGAATGCCGGTAAGTACATATCGGTAGCAATAAAGCCGAGCATTGATAAGGCTGCGAGATAAACAAGCTGTAGTTTTGAGATTTTCATGATTCAACCAATCAAATTATTTAATCATTTATTGTTCAGTATCAGTTAGCGCTAACCCTGATTTATTTACCTCGCCATTCTATTTTTCGATTTTAAGAAAATAAAACGCTAAAATTATTGGTTATCAATCAAATTTTTTGAAGGGTCGATATTCATGTTCTCAAAACCTTCGTTGGAGATGCTCGATACGGTTGCTCGCTTAGGCAGTTTTACTGCGGCTGCCGAAGTGTTGCATAAGGTGCCGTCGGCGATCAGTTATGGCGTACGTCAAGTGGAACAAGAACTGGATGTGGTGCTGTTTCGCCGCTTGCCGAGAAAGGTAGAACTCACGCCAGCGGGAGAACTTTTTATTGCTGAAGCGCGTTTATTATTGAGACAGATGGCAGAAGTGAAAGCGCAAACTCGACGTGCAGCTCATGGCTGGCAATCAACGTTGAAGCTCACGTTGGATAACGTGGTCAAGCTCGACAAGCTCAAACCTTTGGTTGAAGACTTTTATCGAGAGTTTGAATTTGCAGAGCTGCAAATCAACATGGAAGTATTTAATGGTTCTTGGGAGGCTATCGCTCAGGAACGAGCTGATATCGTGGTTGGTGCTACTTCTGCAATTCCTGTTGGTGGCGATTTTGAAGTCAAAGATATGGGCGTACTCGATTGGGCATTCGTAATGTCTCCGGCTCATCCTTGCGTTCGTCAGCAGATACTTACCGAAGAGTTTGTCAGTAAATTTCCGGCTATTTGCTTAGATGATACGTCAAACGTCTTGCCAAAACGTCACACTGGGCATTATCCGAAACAACGACGTTTGCTTTTACCTAATTGGTACAGTGCGATTGAGTGTCTAAAAAATGGGGTTGGCGTAGGATACATGCCACGACATATCGCTATGCCACTTATTAATGATGGTGTGCTGGTAGAAAAAGTGCTGCCGGATGATAAGCCGCTGAGCCAGTGTTGTTTGGTGTGGCGCAAGGACGATAACCATAAGTTGATTCAATGGATGGTGGATTATCTTGGCTCGTCAAGTCAACTTCATCGAGATTGGCTACAACATTCATAAAATTGAAAATTGACCGAAACACGTGTTGACAATGTGGTCAATTCATTAAAAATCGAAACAAAGTTCGGTAAATTTAGGATGAACGATTATGTCAAAATTAGTGGATAGAAAATGGCAAATCTTACCGATCATCACATTGTCTGTGTTTATGTTGGTGGGGTTATACGGGTTTTATATAACGCTTGAGCGTTCAGTGCATGATTCTGTGCAGCGAACAACGGAATCTCTGCTTACCGATGTTATCTATGAAATTAAGGAAGATGCTCCGAGCTTCGCTCACGATTCTGATATCGATGATTATATCGGTGACTTAACGCAAGCTGATGCAGATGCTCGTATTCAAGTACTTGATGAGCAGGGCACCGTTGTCGGAGATACTGCGCTGTCAGACCGCGCTCTAATTGGACTGGAAAGTCACAGCGACCGACCTGAATTTGTCCAAGCTTGGGAGAATGGGTCTGGCTACGACGTACGCTTTAGTGAAGTGTTGTCTGTTGATCTGTTTTACGTCTCACGCAAGGTTGTTATCGATTCTCAAGAGTTCGTCGTGGTACTCGCCGTACCGATGCATCATTTGAAAACCATGACATCACAATTGATGGCGATCTTAGGTGTAATGGTGGTACTGAGTATTGGCTTTCTTATCGCAACCTCGATTTTCAGCCATCGTCAAATCATCCATAAAGTATCCGAAGAGCAGAAAAAACAAGATGAGCGCATTCGTCAGCGTACATTGGAAATTGAGTTAATGCATCGTTTGGCCAATATGCTGGCAGCATGTAACAATTTGATTGAAGCTCAGATGGTCGTAGAGGATATCGTCCCTCGTATTTTGGGTAAGGTGAATGGCAGTATTTCTCTGATGCGCTCTTCAAGAAACCAGTTAGTCACGCAACTAGATTGGGGGGATAGCTGGCCAGGAAGTCGCTCATTTGCTCCTGATGAATGCTGGTCACTGCGTAAAGGTCGCAGTCACTTATCGATTGAGTCATTCCATAACTTAACTTGTGAACATATGGCATCGATCGAAAGTAACCAGACGCTGTGTATTCCTCTAACTGCACACGGCAATACCATCGGTATCATGCATTTGTATTTTGGCCAAGGTGAGATTGAAGTTGATGAGATGACCATGCAGTTGTCGTACAGCGTGGCGGAACATTTAGGCTTAGCATTAGCGAACTTGAGTCTCCAAGAGAAGTTACGTTCTCAGGCGTTGAGCGATCCGTTAACGGGGTTGTACAACCGCCGTTTCTTCGAGCAAAAGCTCACGGAGCACGTAAACAACTCAGCGACCAGCACAGAAGCCATGTCGCTATTGATGCTTGATCTCGACCATTTCAAGCGCTTTAACGACAACTTTGGTCATGATGCCGGTGATTACGTATTGAAAGAGATCAGCGCGCTATTAAAACGCACCGTCTCTGAAGATGAAACAGCCTGTCGTTTGGGCGGGGAAGAGTTAGCCGTGATTCTGCCTCATTGCGATATGGCTTCGGCAACGGATTATGCACAGAACATAGTGGATCAGATCCGTGCTTTACACCTAGAGCACAAAGGTTTGTCACTCGGTCAGTTAAGTGTCTCGATTGGTGTCGCAACTTATCCTGAGCCTGCTTCTGATATCGAAGTGTTAGTGAAGATGGCTGATAAGGCGCTGTATCTTGCGAAAGACCAAGGCAGAGACCGTGTCGTTAATTATCAACAATACAGCGAGTTTAAGACGCCAGAGCCAGATGCGGCGGAAATCACATTGGTTCAACGTTAATAAAAAATCCCTCGTCATGACGAGGGATTTTTGTATAGCTTGATGTCGGCTACGACAAGAAAAACTTATAAGACGGGTTGTCCGTTTCGTCTTTACATTGATAGCCAAGTTCGCGTAAATGCGCGGAAAACTGAGCTAAGTCGCTTTCATCTAACTCGAAACCACATAAAACGCGTCCGTAGTCGGCACCGTGATTACGGTAGTTGAACAAGCTGATGTTCCAATGAGTACCTAAAGTGCTTAAGAACTTAAGTAGCGCACCTGGGTATTCTGGAAACTCAAAGCTATACAGACGTTCTTTGAGTGGTTTAGACGGCTTACCGCCAATCATGTAGCGTACGTGTAACTTCGCCATTTCATCATCGGACAGGTCAACCACAGGGTAACCACCATCACGTAAATCGCGAATGATATTTTCCAACTCTTCTTGACCGCCTTGCAAGCGAACACCAACAAAGATATTTGCCAAAGCATCATCGTTGTAACGGTAATTAAACTCAGTGACCGCTCGACCACCAATCAAGTTGCAGAACTCAAAGAAAGCGCCTTGACGTTCTGGAATCGTAACTGCTAATAAACCTTCGCGCTTTTCACCCAATTCGCAACGTTCTGATACGTAGCGCAAACCATGGAAGTTGGTATTTGCACCAGACAGCACGGTACCAAGGTTTTTGCCTTCTAGTTTGTTCTGCTCAGCAAACTTCTTTAAACCCGCTAGAGCAAGCGCACCTGAGGGCTCTGCAATCGCGCGCGTGTCTTCAAAGATGTCTTTGACTGCTGCGCAGATTTCATCACTAGAGACCGCAATATGGCCATCAATGTACTTTTGGCATAGACGGAAAGTTTCTTCACCAATGCGCTTTACCGCAACACCATCGGCAAACATGCTGACTTGATCGAGCACTACGGGCTCGCCTGCATCTAATGCAGCCTTTAAACAAGAAGAATCTTCCGGCTCAACCGCAATGACTTTGATTTCGGGCATCAGTTGCTTGACGAGTACCGCCACGCCAGCAGCTAAACCACCACCTCCGACAGGGACAAAGATATAATCAAGGTGGCCATTTTGTTGCAGCATTTCCATGCCGATGGTGCCTTGACCTGCAATCACCAGTGGATGATCGAAGGGAGGGACAAAGGTGTACCCGTTTAACTCGGATAGACGCTCTGCCTCGGCTTTTGCCTCATCAAAGTTACTGCCATGCAAAACGACATTACCACCAAAACCACGTACCGCATCCACTTTGATGTCTGGTGTTGTCTTTGGCATAACAATCGTCGTTCGGATACCAAGTTTAGTACCAGAGAGAGCCATACCTTGAGCATGGTTACCTGCTGATGCTGCAATCACGCCCGCGTTTTTTTGCGCTTCGGATAGGCTTGCCACCATATTGTAGGCGCCACGTAGCTTGAACGAGTGCACTGGTTGACGGTCTTCACGTTTGATCTGCACATTGTTACCAATGCGTGCAGCAAGGCGCGGCATCTCTTGTAAAGGGGTGACGGTTGCCACTTCGTACACAGGAGCGCGCAAGATCTGGCGCAGATAATCTGCACCAGACTGGTTTTCCTGTTTTAAGGGAAAGGGTTGACTCATAAAGCTAGCCCTCGAGCTTAGATTTATCTCGCACTGCACCTTTGTCAGCACTGGTTGCCATGCTTGCGTACGCCTTCAAAGCAAAAGAGACTTCACGCTGACGGTTCGCTGGCTTCCAGCCTAGTTCGTCTTGTTTTGCTCGGCGTGCAGTAAGCTCTTCTTCTGAAACATCCAGTGAGATAGAGCGGCTAGGAATATCAATGGTGATGATGTCGCCATTTTGAACCAAGCCGATAGTACCGCCACTGGCTGCTTCTGGAGAGGCGTGACCAATTGAGAGGCCTGATGTACCACCAGAGAAGCGACCATCTGTCAGTAGCGCACAAGACTTACCAAGGCCCATCGATTTTAGGTACGTGGTTGGGTAAAGCATTTCTTGCATGCCCGGACCACCTTTCGGACCTTCGTAGCGAATAACAACCACTTCACCCGCTTTTACCTTGCCACCTAAAATGCCATCAACAGCAGAGTCTTGGCTTTCAAAGACGATTGCAGGACCTTGGAACTTAAGGTTTTCTTCATCTACGCCAGCGGTTTTCACAATACAGCCATCCACTGCGATGTTGCCAGACAGAACGGCTAGGCCGCCTTCTTGGCTAAAGGCGTTTTCTTTTGAACGGATACAACCGTCTACGCGATCGTCATCAAGGCGATCCCAGCGGCAATCTTGAGAGAAGGCTTGAGTTGTTCGGATGCCCGCAGGACCAGCGCGGAAGAACTTAAGGACTTCTTCGTTTTCCGTTTGCATGATGTCGTATTCAGCAAGTTGTTGCTGCATCGTCATGCCAAGCACTGTGTGTGTATTGCCGTTTAGCAAGTTTGCACGATCAAGTTCACCCAAGATCGCCATGACACCACCAGCACGGTGCACGTCTTCCATGTGGTATTTCTGCGTTGACGGTGCCACCTTACAGAGGTGTGGAACGCGACGAGACATTTCATCAATGTCGTTCATGTCGAAGTCAATTTCACCTTCCTGTGCGGCTGCTAACAGGTGCAGAACCGTATTGCTAGAGCCGCCCATTGCGATGTCCAGTGCCATTGCATTTTCGAAGGCTGCGCGGTTAGCGATATTACGTGGTAGGGCTGACTCATCATCTTGTTCGTAGTAACGGCGAGTTAGTTCAACCACGCGTTTACCTGCGTTAATGAATAATTGCTCGCGGTCAGCGTGAGTCGCCAACATTGAGCCATTACCTGGCTGAGACAGACCCAATGCCTCTGTTAGACAGTTCATCGAGTTTGCGGTAAACATGCCTGAGCATGATCCACATGTTGGACATGCGCTGCGTTCGATCTGTTCGCTTTGTTGATCAGAAACGGTTGGATCGGCACCTTGGATCATTGCATCAACAAGATCTAGTTTGATGATCTGATCTGAAAGCTTGGTTTTGCCTGCTTCCATAGGACCGCCTGAAACAAAAATAACCGGAATGTTTAGGCGCATTGCAGCCATCATCATTCCCGGAGTGATTTTGTCACAGTTAGAGATACACACCATTGCATCGGCACAGTGCGCATTCACCATGTACTCAACAGAGTCGGCAATCAGTTCACGTGAAGGCAGTGAGTAAAGCATACCACCGTGGCCCATTGCGATACCGTCATCGACTGCGATAGTGTTAAATTCTTTTGCGATGCCGCCGGCTTTTTCTATTTCACCGGCAACCAATTGACCCATGTCTTTTAGGTGTACGTGACCCGGAACAAATTGAGTAAATGAGTTCACAACGGCGATGATTGGTTTACCGAAGTCTTCATCTTTTACGCCAGTAGCACGCCAAAGAGCACGTGCACCCGCCATGTTACGACCATGTGTGGTGGTAGCTGATCTATATTTTGGCATTTCTTAATCCTTCTTACTTCTGTTCTGGGTACACATAGTCTAACCAGCCCCACTTGTCTTCCGTGGTGCCGTTAAATAGGCCAAAGTAGGCCTCTTGCAGTTCTTTAGTGATTGGGCCGCGTTTACCGGTGCCCACTTCAATTTTGTCGATGGTTGCCACTGGTACAACTTCAGCTGCGGTACCAGTCATGAAAACTTCGTCGGCAAGGTAAAGTGCTTCACGAGCAATGTTTGCTTCACGTACTTCATAGCCTTTGTCGCGTGCAATCGTCATGATCGAATCACGAGTAATACCTGGCAGAATCGCACTGGTTGTTGGTGGCGTGATGATGACACCATCTTTGATAACAAAGATATTCTCACCCGCTCCTTCAGATAGGTAACCATCGACACTTAGTGCGATGCCCTCGTCATAACCGTGACGGCGAGCTTCTCCACCCACCAATAGTGAAGATAGGTAGTTACCGCCTGCCTTAGCCGCAGTTGGGATGGTGTTTGGAGCTGCACGATTCCAACTAGAGATCATGGCATCAACACCAGCTTCTAGCGCTTCTTCACCTAGGTAAGACCCCCAAGGGAAAGCAGCAATGATGAGTTCCATTTCAGTGCCTACTGGCGGGCATACGCCCAAGCCAACATTACCCACAAAACCTAGTGGACGGATATAAGCGCTATCGAGTTTGTTTTGGCGAAGTGTTTCGCGTGTTGCTTCCATGATTTCCTCTACAGAGAAAGGGATAGGGAAGCGGTAAATTTTTGCGGAGTCTTTTAAACGCTGTGCATGCTCACGATGGCGGAAGACAATTGGTCCTTTTGGTGTGTTGTAGCAGCGTACGCCTTCAAAAACAGAGGTGCCGTAGTGCATCGCATGAGTCAAAACGTGTACGTTTGCCTCTGCCCATGGAACCATCTCACCATTAAACCAAATGAAATCTGCGGTTTTCGTTGCCATTTATTGCCTTCCTTATGCGCTCACGTGTTGTTGTAGGTTGTGATTTGGGAGTTCGTCATTGCGAATTTTCAGTACCTCGACGGTACGGATATCCCACAACTTTTCAATTTGATTAACCAAGAACGAGATTGGTCGATCACTGTCGACGATGATCTCTACGCTGGCGACTTTGCTTTCGTGGTTTTGCGTCGCCGCAACTTGTTTGATCACAAAGCCTCGATGACGAATCACACGAAGAACGCGCTCTAACAGTACCGGTTTGTCATCGGCTTTGATGTCGAGTAAATATCTGTCCATGTGATTGTCTCCTAAGTATTTTCCAACATGTCACTGTTGGATGCGCCTGGTGGCACCAATGGCCACACGTTCTCTTCTTCATCGATTAAAACGTGAAGCATGTAAGAAGTCTTACTTTCTAGCATCTCTTTGAGAGCCGGTTCGACTTCTTCTTTCTTGGTGATGGTTTTACCCGGGATATCGAATGCTTTTGCCAGCATCACGAAGTCTGGATTGTCATCAAGAATGGTTTCACTATGGCGGCCGTCAAAAAACAGCGACTGCCATTGGCGAACCATGCCAAGACGTTGGTTATTAAGGAGGACAATCTTTACTGGTATCTGACGACGCTTCAGCGTGCCCAACTCCTGCACGTTCATCATAAATGAACCGTCACCTGTAATAAGGATAGACTGATCATCAGGACGTGCGACAGCAGCACCCATTGCAGCAGGTAAGCCAAAGCCCATCGTACCTAGACCAGCAGAAGTGATGAAGTTTTGTGGGTTACGCGGTTGGATATGTTGCGCTGCCCACATCTGATGCTGACCTACGTCAGTCGACACGATCGAGCTGTCCGGCATCATGTCAGACAGCTGTTTAAGTAACAGAGGAGCGTAAATTAACTCGCCTGGGTGGTCGTAACGCCATTTAAAACCGCTACGTAGACTTTCACTGTGGTGAACCCATGGTGAGATATCTTGTGTTAACTCTAACTGAGGAAGAATGGTATTGATGTCACCACGCAATGGCGCATTTGCATGACGCAGTTTGTGTATCTCTGCCGCATCGATGTCTATATGAATGACCTTGGCATGGGGTGCGAATGTATCAAGCTTACCCGTTACTCGGTCATCGAAACGTGCTCCTACCACAATCAAAAGGTCACTCTCTTGTACAACAAGATTGGCTGCTTTAGTGCCGTGCATACCCAACATACCAAGGTAGTGTGGGTCATGGCGTTCAATGGTACCCAGCCCTTTCAGAGTGCTTACTGCTGGCATAGGGTTTAGGCGTAGAAACTCACGAACGGCATCTGTTGCTTTAGCAAGTTGAACACCGCCACCTACGTACAAAACAGGGCGAGTTGAAGCGGCGAGAACTTCTTGTGCGCGTTGGATGTCTTCATCGCGGACTTGTGGGATGGCTGGTGGAACACAGGGAGGCAGAAGTTCAGTTGGTGCTTGAGCAAGTTGAACATCTTTAGCGATATCGACAATAACTGGACCTGGGCGGCCTGTTTTCGCTACTTCGAACGCTTCGGCAAGCGTTGGGGCAAGGTCTTCGATGTCAGTCACTAGGTAACTGTGTTTGGTACAAGAGAGGGACATTCCGATCACATCCATCTCTTGGAAAGCATCGGTACCGATATGAGAACTGGCAACCTGACCGGTAATGGCGACAAGTGGCACGGAATCTAGGAAGGCGTCGGCAAGGCCAGTAACAAGATTGGTGGCACCAGGTCCAGAAGTAGCCATACAAACTGCTACGTCTTGTGTCGCGCGGGCCATTCCTATAGCGGCCATTGCGGCCCCTTGCTCATGACGGCATAAGATGTGTTCTACACCACCATCATATAGCGCATCGTAGATTGGCATGATGGCTCCACCAGGATACCCAAACACCGTCTCGATGCCTTGCTGTCTTAAAGCGGCTACGACAAGTTGTGCACCGGTCATCGTAAACCTCCTTTGCTACGTTGTGGCTCGTAGCTATCGCCATGTGTTTCGCACTTCATGTGCACTCCCATTCTTCCCGTTAAGCTGTCTAAGAGTTAGACAGATGACAACATGTAGTTGTAAAAAAACCCCCGGACTTTTCAGTGCGGGGGTTTTTTGTAATTTGTGGTTATTTTTCGCCCACATTCCCCCGCGCGGTGTCAATAATGACCACGATAATCAGGGCTAGCAGTGAGTTGATGTGAGCGAATATGTTCATCTGTCTGTCGTTCTTTTTTCGTTAAAAAGTATTGTGTAATGTTCTACGAAAATGTTTGCGTCACTAGTGGTAACACACAAATCTGCTGCATGACAAGCAAAAAGTCATTCTTTTTTCACATTAAGTACCCATCTGGACAGGCTATATAACATATCCATATAGAAAACATCTGCTTATATAGCGTACAAAAATTTGAGGAAATTATGGGGCTGGCAATCATTCATAGTCGAGCAAGTGTGGGTGTGCAAGCGCCATCGGTAAGTGTGGAAGTCCACATCAGCAATGGGATGCCGGGCTTTACACTCGTCGGTCTACCAGAAACAACAGTAAAAGAATCTAAAGATCGTGTCCGCAGTGCGATCATTAATTCCAACTTCCAATTTCCTGCCAAGCGAATCACGGTAAATTTGGCCCCAGCAGATTTACCCAAGGAAGGTGGGCGCTTCGATCTACCAATTGCGTTGGGAATTTTAGCCGCTTCAGAGCAAATCGCGACAGATAAGCTTAAAAACTACGAATTTGTTGGCGAGTTGGCACTTTCTGGCGGATTAAGGCCCGTAAAAGGCGTCTTACCCGCCGCGCTGGCCGCAAATAAAAGTCAGCGTCATTTAGTTGTGCCCCATGCCAACGGTGATCAAGCCGCTTTGGTGGGGAAAGAAAAACACAAATCCGCGCAGTCTTTGCTGGAAGTGTGCGCTGAGCTTTGTGGTCAGCATAAGTTGGAATTACACCAAGCACCAAAGCGTAATGTCGTCGAAAAGCATGGTCGAGATCTGCAAGACATCATTGGGCAGCAACAAGGTAAACGTGCCTTAGAGATAGCGGCGGCAGGTAATCACAACTTACTTTTTCTTGGCCCTCCCGGAACGGGTAAAACCATGTTGGCTTCACGACTGTGTGATTTATTGCCTGAGATGACCGATGAAGAAGCGATGGAAACGGCATCAGTAGCGTCGCTAACTCAAAGTGAAATCAATGAACATAATTGGAAAACACGCCCGCTGCGCAGCCCGCATCATTCTAGTTCAATGGCGGCATTGGTCGGGGGAGGCTCAGTGCCTAGACCCGGTGAAATTTCATTGGCGCATAATGGACTGTTGTTTTTGGATGAGATGCCAGAGTTTGATCGCAAAGTACTCGACTCTTTAAGGGAGCCATTAGAGTCGGGGGAGATCATTATTTCACGTGCGCAGGGTAAAACCCGTTTTCCGGCTCGATTTCAGTTGGTCGGAGCGCTCAACCCGAGCCCTACGGGTTATTACGAAGGTAACCAATCTCGCACAAATCCACAGGCGATTTTGCGTTATCTTGGTCGATTGTCAGGGCCGTTGCTTGACCGATTTGATATGTCGTTAGAGATTCCTGCATTGCCGAAAGGTACGTTAGCTGAAGGAGGTGATAGAGGTGAGCCAACCTCCGTAGTAAAACAAAGGGTCAACTTAGCCAGAGAGAGTATGTTGCAACGCAGTGGTAAGGTAAATGCCCTGTTGGGGAGTCGAGAAATTGAAGCTTTCTGCCCATTACAAAAATCCGATGCGGAATTTTTAGAGAATGCGCTGCATCGTCTTGGGTTATCGATTCGTGCCTATCACCGGATTATTAAAGTTGCGCGGACGATTGCTGATCTGGAGGGCTCAGCAGCGATTGAACGAACGCATCTTGCAGAAGCGTTAGGGTACAGAGCGATGGATAGATTGCTCAAGCAGTTAACCGCACAGGCGGTATAGAAGCTATTTCGCAGCGAGTCTGGTTTGTACTCGCTGCAATATAAGGGTTAGAAGGTGTAGTTTAAACCGACCGACAACAAGTACTCTTTTTCATCATAAAAAGTAATGTTGGAATCCGTACTGCTACAACCTGCTAGTGAGATGAAAGACCAGTTGTCCCAATCAAATACATTTTTGTACTCGTATGCAGCAAACAAACTTAACTTATCATCGTTGCGAGTTTTACCAAACGTCGCGCTTGCTGATTCAAAGTCTTTGACCGTGTAGCCGGCAGTTAAGGCAACACGATGTCGATTGATAAACTGGAACCAACTTAAGTCCAATCTATAAGAGTTAAAGGATTCTGCGTCGCCATCTGCATCATGATAAATGTAAGTAAATGCGGGTTGTAGCATCGATGTGCGGCTGAGTGGAATTCGATAGTCACCTTTGATGTGGTAGATCTTAGCATCACGGGCCAGTGATGGATCGGTCACGGTGTCTTTTTCTACGTCTTTGTCTGCGTAAGCCAGATCAAGATTAAAGTTATCGTCTAAAAAGCGGTTGATCTGGAAACGAAAGGCGTTGCCACCCTCATCTGTGGTTTTTCTTGTTTGATTGATCAAGTAAGGGTTCTGCCAGGTTTCCCCTTCCAAAATGGTCGGTAAATACGAGAAATCGAGCACAGTGCCTGAATCTAATT
The DNA here is from genome assembly GCF_002887615.1 of Vibrio jasicida 090810c. Lineage (NCBI taxonomy): Bacteria > Pseudomonadati > Pseudomonadota > Gammaproteobacteria > Vibrionales > Vibrionaceae > Vibrio > Vibrio jasicida. The sequence goes on from NZ_CP025792.1 coordinate 2,274,618, forward strand.
GGTATTTATAGCCCAATTGGAATGCCAAAGTACCGATAGCGATATCGGAACGTGTCGTACCAGCATACACTTGGTGGTTAAGTCGGTGACCGAATGTATAAGCTGCGTTGCCTAGAGGGGCAGCAATGAAAGAACTGTCGCTCTCGGCACTTTCATCGAGAGAGTTAATTGTACTGCTGTTATCCGTATTAAAATGGGATTCAGATGAGACGAAGCCAGCATTTAATGAAACTTCGCCGCTAAAACCTGCGGTCTCTGCTAGTTGAGCCTGAGCTGTGCTGACGATAAAGGCCAAAGGCAGTAAGGTTAGCCTTGGATTCATTCGCGTTCTCCTTGTTTGTCGAATGAAGAATATTTGTTTGAGCAGTGGTCCAGTTTTACATTGCAACAAATCTGACCATTCTTACAAATGTTCCAATATGGCAATGGATTCGTATAATTACACGCTGTTTTATTGCTCACGCGCACAAGTTATCGATTGGTTACCATGTTGGCATATTTGTTACTCATTTTTAACGCTTCCTTTGTGATTATAAATTCTGCGATTTGTTCTATCGCAATTTGTATCATTGCTATTTTTAAGCTTTTGCTTCCAACAGCAAAGCTCAAAGCTAAGGGGACAGAGGCTGCCAATAAAATGATGTGGGTTTGGGCCACCATCAACATGGGTATTCTTGCCTTATTCAATCGCGTTGAATGGGATGTTGAAGGCGGTGAAAACCTAAAGAAGGATGGTTGGTACCTCTTGATCAGTAATCATCTTAGTTGGACTGATATTGTTGTACTGTGTTGCGTGTTTAAAGATCGCATTCCGATGCCAAAATTTTTCCTCAAGCAACAGCTATTATATGTGCCTTTTATCGGAATGGCTTGTTGGGCGCTGGATATGCCGTTTATGCGTCGTTATTCGCGGGAGTTTTTGATTCGTAATCCACACAAACGTGGTCAAGATTTGGCAACCACGCGCCGTTCGTGTTCCAAATTCAAACATACTCCGACCACAGTAGTGAACTATGTCGAAGGGACTCGTTTTACCCAAGAGAAGCAGCGTAAGAGCCGTGCCGGTTACCAATACTTATTACAGCCTAAGTCAGGTGGTATCGCATATACATTAGCGGCAATGGGTGATCAATTTGAGAACATTATCGATGTGACATTAGCTTACCCAGAAAACACAGATAAACCATTTAAAGATATTTTGATGGGCCGTATGACCAAGATTGTGGTGCGTGTGAACGTGTTGCCTGTGGATGAGAAGGTATTGGGGGATTACTTCAATGATAAGCCGTACAAGCGCCAATTCCAGCAATGGTTAGGCGAGGTTTGGCAAGAGAAAGATATCTTGCTGCAAGACATTCATAAATAATCTGAGCTAAAGTTAAATTGAAAAGGGGAGCATCTTGCTCCCCTTTTTCATTTTCAATTCGAATTACTTAAGTGTCAGTAGGTAATCTACAAGAGCAAAGTATTCTTCAGTTGATTTGATGCCTTGCGCTTGAACTAGGTACTTGTTGTTCACGATTACTGCAGGTACACCAGTTAGGCCGCTGTTTTCAAATTGCTTGTCCATGCGACGAACCATTGAATCCACCGCGAAGCCTTTGAATGCAGCATCGAATTTCTTCGCATCTACACCTTCATCTAGGAAGATTTGACGAAGCTCTGCGTCGTCACGTGGTGCTTTACGCATGTTGTGAATGCGGTTAAACATCACGGGTACCATCTTATCTTCAATTTTAAGCGCAACCATGGTCGCATAGGCTTTGCTCATTGAAGGCCCCATGTTGCCCCCCATGAATGACACGTGGTTCTTTTGCAGTTTCACCCCTTCAGGTAACTGTTTCTTCAACTGCTGAATGATAGGTTCAAACGTATTGCAATGTGGGCAGTAGAAAGAGAAGAACTCAGTAACGACAGGCTTCTTTGATGCTTCTAGATCCAATACTTTGTATTGTTCACCTTCTTTGAATTGCGCTGCATGTGCCGACAGGCTAAGCATCAGCATAGAAAACAGTGCGAACAGCTTTTTCATTTAAATAATCTCCATTTTGAATTGTTCGGCCCGACTTACCATTGAGGCATTAAAGACAGTGGTGCTTCTTCTAAGTTGGCAATCTGCTCTTTAAATCCAAGGACCTGACCTTCCCAGTATTTTGGCTCATTGAACCATGGAAAAGCGAGCGGAAATGCCGGGTCATGCCAACGTTTTGCTAGCCATGCCATATAGTGCACCATTCGTAGACCGCGAAGTGGCTCGATTAGTTTCAATTCTGCCGAGTTAAAATCGCAAAACTCTTGGTAACCTTCTAAAACAATGTCCAATTGCATTAGCTTATCTTGACGTTCACCATTGAGTAGCATCCACAAGTCTTGCACCGCTGGGCCATTACGTGAGTCATCTAAATCGACGAACATTGGCCCATCACGCCATAAGATGTTACCCGGATGGCAATCACCGTGCAGACGAATGGATTTAAAGCCGTCTTGCCAGTGGTTTTCGAGTGATTTGATCAGCATGTCTAAATCATTGAAGAAACTATTTTCCAAATGCATTGGGATCATATTGGCGTTTTGCAAAATCTCTCTTGGTTGGTAGAGATACTCTTGTAGACCAATGCTTGGACGGTGCTGAAACGCTTGTTTGCTTCCCACTTTATGAATACGACCTAAAAAGCGACCAACGCCTTCTAATTGATCGAGGTTATCCACTTCAAACTGACGACCGCCAACACTCTCAAACAAAGCAAAGCCGTAACCTTGATAGTGATGCAAGGTGTGACCATTAATGCGAACGGGTGGGGCGACGGGAATTTCGTTGTCGATCAGTTCAAGCGTGAAATCATGCTCTTCTTGAATTTGCTCATTGCTCCAACGTTCTGGGCGGTAGAATTTTACTACGTAGCGTTGGCGTTCTTCGTCAGTGAATTGGTATACGCGGTTTTCATAGCTGTTGAGAGGCAGAAATCCTGACTCTGCTCGAATACCGATGCTCTCTAGCGCGTACCACATAAAGTCGGGCGTCAGGGCATCAAAGTTGAAAGTACCTTGGGACATATAAATAAAAAGGCTCATTACTGAGCCTTTTTCCATTGGTCTTCGAAGTTATAGCTTCTTGATGAATCGGCTTTCTACTTCGATAGTGAATTCGTTGCTCTTATCGGTGAGTATAAACTGAATTGTCGTAATCGCGGAGTTTAGCGTGTCAGGATCAACGCCAAGACTCATTGGTAAGTTCAAGACTTCTCCAGGTTCAACTTGAATCGTTTGTTTGCCATACCAACTGACATCACTCAAGCCTTCCACGTTTAAGTCATACTTTTGAACTTGTTGGGTTTTGTTGATCACTTTGAGGGTGTAGGTGTTTTCCACTTCACCTGAGCTATTAACGCGGAACAACTGATTACGATCACGTAGTACACTCATGCCTGCCGGGTCAACGGATGCGACTTGGAGGAAGAACAAGCCAATCATCACCAATAATACTGCACCATAACCAAGCAGTTTGGGACGCATGACCTTTGTACTCTTGCCTGAGAGGCGATGTTCTGTGGTGTAGTTGATCAGACCCTTTTCATAACCCATGCGTTCCATGGTTTTGTCACAGGCGTCAATACATGCACCACAGTTAATGCACTCATATTGCAAGCCATCGCGAATATCGATGCCAGTTGGACAGACCTGAACACACAAATCACAGTCGATACAGTCACCGAGCCCCATTTGTTTATGGTCTGCTTTACGTGAGCGAGGACCTCGCTTTTCTCCGCGTTTGGTATCGTAACCAACAATGAAGGTGTCTTTGTCGAACATGGCGGATTGGAAGCGTGCATAAGGACACATGTGAATACACATGATAGAGCGCATCCAACCTGCATTACCGTAAGTACAAATGGCGAAGAACATCACCCAGAACACTGGCCAGAAGTTAGCATTGAAAGTAAAGAAGTCGATAACCAACTGTTTCATCGGTACGAAGTAACCAACAAAGGTGAAACCTGTCGCAAGGGCTATCGCAAACCACGCGATATGTTTGAGGGTTTTACGTATCGCCAAGTTGGTGGTCAACTTATTGGAATCTTGTTTACGGCGTTTATTGGCGCTGCCTTCTAGCTTTTCTTCAAACCAGATATACATGAAGGTCCACACGGTTTGTGGGCACAGATAGCCACACCAAACCCGACCTAAAAAGGTGGTGATGAAGAATAACCCAAAAGCGGAAATCACAAACAACAGGGCGAGCAGGGTGAGATCTTGAGGGTACAGAGTGGTGCCGAAAAAGTTGAACTGCTGGTTTCCGATATCCAGCAAAATGGCTTGGCGCTCTCCGTAAGGAATCCACGGAACCAATGCAAACAGCAACAACAAAAACCAACCACCATAACGGCGTAGCTTTTGAAAGGTGCCTTTGCTCTCACGCACATAGATACGATTACTTGGGTTGAAACGGTCCCCATTCCCTTTGTGGGTTTTGGGATTAAAGGTTTTGGGAGTCACATCTTTGATATCGATCTTATCCTGACTCATGAACGCTTCCTTCTTTCGGCTCTTATAATGTGCGGCGACATTTCTATTGATGACGCTCAATGACATTGCTGTTTTGCCCAGACGGTGAATCATGACTGGGCATAATTATTTTAGTAAATACTGATGAACGGCGATTATACAATCAATAACAATTCCGTTTCTTTAACACTGTCAACGTTTAACAACAAAAGTCAGTACAGTTAACCTGATAAATGGCTGAACAGTTATAAATGGCTTTTCGAACTGGTTGATTTAGTTATAAAAAAAAGCGACTCAAATGAGTCGCTTATCAGTCTTGGGTGTTGAGCCGTTTACTTGATGATGCCACGAGCGCGAAGGATGGCGGTTTTAAAGTCATCTTCTTGGTCTTTCTTTAGACCTGGGATCATTTCGTCTTTGCTGCTATTGCGCATTTTTAGGTGGTAGATCAACACATCATCAGTCAGATCTTCCAATTTGCCTTCATAACCCGCTTCGTTTGCCAGTTTAACGATGAACTGTAGCAGGTTCATTTCTTGATCTTTATGCCACTCTGGCTCTAGTAGCTCAAGCAGCTCTTCAATACGATGACACTTCATTTCTTTCTCCACAGAATTTATAGGTGTTATTTGCTACTAAAGGTATCAAATTGCTTGGCGAACACCAAATAGGAAAGGGCGGAGAGAAAAGAAAAAAGCGCGGTGACTGCCGCGCTTTTTAATTAAGCTGCTTTAATAACTTTGTTTGGAACACTTGGCATAATCGCTGTCTTCTCAACCAGAGTCATTGTTGGCGCAACTTGTTTTGCCTTTGGCGCAGCAGTAAAACCACTGCGACGGCGCATTGCACTACGATTAGTGTGTGCGAACCTGACTGTTGTTGGGCGCATTTAGATACCTAACTGCCAGGCATATCCATTGCCGATGTAATGGCCTGAGTCACTATGAGTTGAGCTTCAACTGCTTGAAGGGTGGCTCTTCTGGCTTTCGCCAATCCAAATAATGAATCAGGAATAATGATATGCATGCATATCGTGTATAGGTTAGCACTCCTGCCATAATTGGTCGATAGTTGAACAGTTGAATTGTATGGATTTTATCGTTTTTGAGCTTAGAACAAGGTGAAATTTGTTTTGATCCCATGATCAGCAGTAGTAGTATGAGAATTCTACGAAGGAGGTGCATATGTCATTTTTGAAGAAGACACTGGCAAGTTTTGGGATCGGTAGTGCTAAGGTCGACTCGGTCCTGAATCAAGATGTGCTATATCCCGGCCAGAGCGTGGATGTTTCTATCCATGTCTATGGTGGAGCGACAGAGCAAGCGATCGACAATATCGATCTCAAACTTTGCTGTCGTTATATCGCAGAAGCCCCAGATGATCGTGGTGCTCGTGAAGGACAGAGTATGCGAAGAGTGCCGCAGACTCATGTTTTGGCGAAGTGGAACCTCCCTTATGCATTTACCATTCACTCTGGTGAAGAGCGCACCTTTGACGTGAAGCTCGACGTACCATGGAACACACCTGTCACTATTGGTGATGCCCAAGTCTGGCTTGAAACTGGCTTAGACGTCGCCATGGCACTAGATCCAACCGACAAAGACATTCTCACTGTTAGACCCGACCCACTTATGGATGCCATTTTGTCTGCTTTTGAATCGCAAGGTTTGCGCATTCGACAAGTTGAGTGCGAAGAAGTGAAAGGTTTTGACCTCCCATTTGTGCAAGAGTTTGAAATGGTGCCAACCGACGGCCCATATCACGGAGTATGGCGAGAATTGGAGTTTGTTGCTCACCGCGACGAGACAAACCTGAAGTTATGGTTTGAAGTTGATCGGACTCGTAGTGGTGCTCGTGGCATGTTAGCTAGCCTACTCGGCAGTGGGAAATTAAAACGTGAGTTGAGTATTCCAATCAATACTAAATTGGATGATGTTGGCTCATTAGTGCTCAACTATCTTGATCAAACTACCGCAGCGCACGAGTCCTAATTTAAGCTTACACGTGTAAGCCTAATGTGCCATACTAGAGTGAATATTCAAAACTCTAGTATAGGCGCGTTCATGTCCTCACCTCAGAAAGCACAATACAGTCAGGGCGAAGAACTGGCCAACTCCATTACTCATGGTATTGGAATGATCTTCGGCATTGTTGGCTTGGTTCTGCTTCTCATCAAGGCTTTCGATCATCAAGCGGATGCACTGACCATTACCAGTATGGCTATCTACGGCTCGAGTATGATTGTCTTGTTTCTGGCATCCACGCTTTACCATGCGATCCCATATCCGAAAGCCAAGCGCTGGCTAAAAACGTTTGACCACTGCGCTATTTATCTACTGATTGCAGGTAGCTATACGCCATTTTTATTAGTGAGCCTACGTACGCCACTAGCAATTGGGTTGATGATTGTGATTTGGACCATTGCTCTGATCGGTATCATCATGAAAGTCGCGTTTGTTTATCGATTCAAAAAATTGTCTTTGATGACGTATTTGGTTATGGGCTGGTTATCGTTGATTGTGATTTACCAACTGGCGATAAATCTGGATATTGGTGGTTTGACGCTTTTAGCTGCGGGTGGTTTGGTGTATTCAATAGGGGTGATTTTCTACGTTGCCAAACGAATTCCTTTTAATCACGCGATTTGGCATGGATTTGTGTTGGCGGGTTGTGTTTGTCACTTCTTTGCGATTTATTACTTTGTCGAGCCTATCTAACATAAAGATAAACTCGACAAAGTGATGTGCCATATATTAGCGAGTTTTCACTTCTAATACTTCTGCAGAGAACTGGTACTGCTGCGACTGTGGCACTGCCAATTTAATTGTTTTACCTTGCTCGGCCTGTTGTGGGCGAAGGTAGGTATCTGCCATGCGTTTGATAGATTGCCAAACCGTGATGTTTTCTTTCGCCAATTGTTTGCCAGCCATATCGAATACCTGTACTTCCACTTCTACCTGAATCACTGATTGTGAGCTTTGGTTAGTGATAGAAGTTGGGAAAATCAGTTCACCATCTTCATAGCTCGCCGAGCCAATCAATACATCCACACCTGAATCAGACAGCTGCATGGTTGGCTTCTTCGCGTTTACAACAACGGTAGTTCCGACTTTCTTGTTCACAACTGGAATCGTCGCTATCTCTGCTGTTGTGTCTGGTGCAGCTACTGTTGCTACGGCTGTTGTCGAGGCTACCACTGCCGCCGCTTCTACCGCTTCAACTTTTTCTAGTGTCGTTTCTGTGGCCTTTGGTGCGGTTTTATTCACGACATATTCCCACGTGAAGTCGTCGTTCAGTTTTATTTCGCGCCCATCCGCAAGCTTCACGACTTCTGCCGCGTAAACGGATGAAGTGGCTAGTAGGGTAGCCAGAGTGATCCATGTTTTCATTGTTATACCTTTTATTTTAAGTCTGCTTATCTACGCCAAAACGCCGGGAAGAACAGTACAAGAATAGTCAAAATTTCTAAGCGTCCCATTAACATACCAAAGCTTAGGAGCCATTTCGCTGTGTCTGGTAAAGGCGCAAAGTTACCTGTTGGGCCAATCACGCTACCCATGCCAGGACCTACGTTTGCTACCGCAGTAATCGAACCAGAAATACTGGTCACAGGGTCTAGACCAAGCGCACTTAAACAGCCAGCGATGAAGATAATGGTAATAAAGAACATCAAGCCAAATGCCACCACTGAGCGAACAATATCGTCGTTCACTGGGCGTTGGTTATAACGTTGAACGAATACGCCAGATGGGTGAATCAGCTTCATGATTTGCTTGTTAAGTAACGTCATCGCGATCTGGAAACGGAAGATTTTAATCCCGCCAGAGGTCGAGCCCGAACATGCACCTGCCATCATTAAGAAGGCAAACAGTGTCGTTGGGAGGGCGCCCCATGCGGTGAAGTCTTCTAGACCAAAGCCAGTGGTCGTAACGACAGAGACGATGTTGAACATGGATACACGCAGTGCATCCAAAATGGTGTAACCATCACGAAGCACGAGCCAAGCAGAAACCACGAGACTTGAGAACAAAAACAAGTAGGCAAAACCGCGCACTTGGGCGTCTCGTATTAAGACTTCGACACTGCGTTTACGTAACGCGGCAACAAACAATAGGAATGGCAGACCACCAAGGAACATAAAGGTGGTGGCCACCCAATGTGCGCCATTAGAGAAGTGGTTCATTGAACCATCTGATGTTGAGTATCCGCCCGTAGATAGGGTTGTAAACGCGTGGTTGATGGCTTCAAACAGGTTCATGCCAGTCAGCAAATAACCCACAATACACAAGCCTGTCAGCATCAGATACACCAATACGATGTTCTTCGCGACGGTCTTGGCTCTCGGGCTGCTCTTATCAGACCAATCAGACGATTCGGTTTGGAACAGCTTCATACCACCAACGTTAAGCATTGGTAGGATAGCTACCGCCATTACGATAAAGCCAATACCCCCCAACCATTGCAAGATGGAACGCCACAACAAGATACTCGGCGCCATGTTGTCCAAACCACTGAGTACAGTAGAGCCTGTGGTAGTGATGCCAGACATAGTTTCGAAGTAGGCGTCGGTAAAGCTAATGTGGTTGATAAACACAAACGGCAATGCAGCAAACGCACTGGCGATGGTCCATACCAAACTGGTGATGAGGAACATGTCACGCACACTGAGTTTGAACTTGGCGGTTCGACCAATCGTCAAACAGATGAATGCGGCTAGGTGGGTGATCACAACGGCTTGGGCGAAATCGAGGAATCCGCCCGTACCTGTGAAAAACGCGACCAAAGTCGGCACGTACATAAAAAGGGCCAGTTTGGATAAAACCAGCCCGATAACAAACAGTACGGGACGTAAGTTGACCATAGGAAAATCCTAGAGGAAGAATGGACTCGGCTGGAACAGCGCTTCGACGTCTGGTACGTACTTTTTGTCGACCAGGAACATCACGACGTGGTCATCTTGTTCGATGACTGTACGATCGTGTGCGATAAGAACTTCTTCGCCACGAACGATAGCACCAATGGTGGTTCCTGGTGGGAGTTTGATATCGCCAATCGCGCGACCGACCACTTTCGATGTGGTTTCGTCACCGTGCGCAACGGCTTCGATGGCTTCTGCCGCGCCACGACGCAGAGAAGATACGTTAACGATGTCAGCACGACGAACGTGCGTGAGTAGAGCAGAAATCGTCGCTTGCTGTGGTGAGATAGCCACGTCAATCACACCGCCTTGCACTAGGTCAACATAAGCGCCGCGCTGGATCAGCACCATCACTTTCTTTGCGCCCATGCGTTTTGCCAACATCGCAGACATGATGTTGGTTTCATCCTCGTTGGTTAACGCGATGAACACATCTACTTGGTCGATGTTTTCTTCTGTTAGCAGTTCTTGGTCTGCCGCATCACCACAGAAGACGATGGTGTTTTCAAGCTGCTCAGACAGTTTTTCTGCACGCTGGTAGTTACGCTCAATCAGTTTGACGCTGTAGGTTTGCTCAAGGCGTTTGGCTAAGCTCGCACCGATGTTACCACCACCAACAATCATGATGCGGCGATAGGGCTTCTCGAGGCGCTGAAGCTCACTCATTACTGAGCGGATATGGTTACTTGCTGCAACGAAGAACACTTCATCATCAGCTTCAATGATGGTGGTGCCTTGCGGACGAATTGGACGACCTTGACGGAAAATCGCAGCAACACGAGTATCGATGTGCGGCATGTGCTCACGCAGGGCAGACAGAGCATTACCTACTAAAGGGCCACCGTAGTAGGCTTTTACCGCTACTAGGCTGACTTTCTGCTCGGCAAAGCTTACCACTTGCAACGCGCCTGGGTATTGGATGAGGCGTTCGATGTAACTGGTTACCAACTCTTCTGGTGCGATAAGGTGATCGACAGGAATAGCACCAGATTTAAATAGGGCTTCTTTTTCTGCCAGATATTCTGGAGAGCGAATACGTGCAACACGGTTTGGGGTATTGTACAGAGTGAAGGCAACCTGACATGCGGCCATGTTGGTTTCATCGGTATTGGTCACCGCAACGAGCATGTCAGCGTCTTGTGCGCCCGCTTCGTGCAGCACATCTGGGTGGCTCGCGTGACCATTAACAACACGAAGATCGTACTTGTCTTGTAACTCTCGCAGTCGGTCGCTATTTTTGTCGACGATGGTGATGTCGTTATTCTCACCTACGAGGTTTTCTGCCAATGTGCCGCCAACCTGACCAGCACCAAGAATAATGATTTTCATACTCTTTACTCGTTATCTGAAAAAGGCGATTGAATTCGCTTCAATCGCCCTATTTAGCATGCTGTTACGCGTGTTTTTTCGTTAGCACTGCGTAGTAGAAACCATCCATATCTTCTTCACCTGGTAGAATCTGACGACCAGGTTGTTCGGGATCTGAGTCCACTAGTTGCGCATCTGCAGTACGTGCTAAGAACGCTTTTACTTGCTCCACGTTTTCTTGTGGTGTGATTGAGCAAGTCGCGTAAACCATGGTGCCGCCCGGTTTCAGTTGCGTCCACATTGCATCAAAAATTTCGCTCTGTAGTTCCGCCAGTGCGGCAATATCATCAGCACGACGTAGCCATTTGATGTCTGGGTGACGACGAATTACGCCCGTTGCAGAACATGGTGCGTCCAGCAAAATGCGATCAAATTGTTCGCCTTGCCACCATTCTTGAGGATTACGCGCATCGCCGCAAACCACTTTTGCCTGAAGGTTGAGACGCTTCAGGTTTTCGTGCACACGTTTAAGACGTGTGTCGTCGCAGTCAATGGCAACCACTTCACTGCCAGACGTACGTTCAAGAATGTGCGCCGTCTTACCGCCCGGTGCTGCACAGCAGTCTAGGATCAGCTCGCCATCTTTTGGTTCAAGATAGTTAATCGACAACTGTGCTGCCGCATCTTGCACCGATACCCAACCTTTTTCAAAGCCCGGCAGTTTCATCACATCACATGGCGCGGCCAATTTTAGGGCGTCCATTGCTTGTGTGTGTAGCGTGCTATCAATGTTTTCATTTTTGAGTAGCGTTAGGTATTCATCACGAGTGTGGTGCTGGTGGTTTACACGCAGCCACATTGGCGCTTTTTGGTTGTTGGCTTCAACAATGCTTTCCCACTGCTCTGGGTAAGCTTCTTGCAGCAGTTTAAGTAACCAGCTTGGGTGGCCGTACTTGCCCGCATTGTTGCTGACTGCCATTTGGTCTAGTTCTTCTTGGCTGCGCTGGTAGTTACGCAATACCGCGTTGATAAGACCGCGTAGACGAGGACCTTTCAGCTCTTTGGTACCTTCAACCGTTTCACCGACTGCAGCGTGCGCAGGAATACGCATGAAGCTTAGCTGATAAATGCCTACCAAAATTAGGTGATGGAAAACGCGTTGTTTGCCTTTTAGCGGCTTATCCATCAACTGGTTTGCAATCATTTCTAGGCGAGGGAGGTAACGTAGAGCGCCGTAACAGATCTCTTGTAGAAGAGCGTGGTCACGTGGTCGTACGTTTTGTTGAGCCGCTGGAAGAGCGCTTGAAAGTGAGTGGCCCTTGTCGACGACAAGATACAAGACGTTGGCAGCCGCAGCGCGAACATTCATGATGAGTACCTTAAAGTAAAGGAGGGCATCTCTGCCCTCTAAAAGTTCGTATTATTGGTCTTTGACACTATTGTCTGGCTTTTTAAACCAGTTGGGTGCCAACTTCAAACCAAGATGCTCGTGAGTTCAGAATATCTTGAACTGACATGGCTTTTTTACCTGGAACTTGCAGTTGTTCCAGTACCAGTGTGCCATTGCCTGTCGCAACATAAATACCAGTTTTATCTGCTTGCACAATAGTGCCCGCTGGCTTGTCACTGGTTTGTTCTGTCACACGGCTTTGCCATACTTTGATGCTGTTTTCAGCCGCTTCAAAGTGGCTCATTGGCCATGGGTTGAATGCGCGAACACAGCGCTCAATGTGTGCCGCGTCGTCATTCCAATTAATGCGTGCTTCTTCTTTGCTTAGCTTCTTCGCGTAGTTTGCAAGCTCGTCATCTTGCTTCACTGGCTCAGCATTACCTGTTGCGATGTCTGCTAGGCAGTCAATCAGAGCATCAGGGCCTAAGCCTGCAAGTTTTTCGTACATAGATGCGCTGGTGTCACTTGCTTCAATCGGCAATGTTGCGATTTTCAGCATGTCACCTGTATCCAAACCAATGTCCATCTGCATGATGGTTACACCCGTTTCTGCATCACCAGCCCAAATTGAACGTTGGATAGGAGCAGCGCCGCGCCAGCGAGGAAGAATCGAACCGTGTACGTTGATACAACCTAGTTTAGGTGCGTCTAGCACAACTTGTGGAAGCAATAGGCCATAAGCTACTACTACCATGATATCGGCGTTTAGATCGGCAAGCTCTTGCTTGGCTTCGTCTGATTTGAAGTTTTCTGGCTGATAAACCGGAATGTCGTGCTCTAGCGCGATGGTTTTTACTGGGCTGGCAGTAAGCTTTTTACCGCGACCAGCAGGGCGGTCTGGCTGAGTGTAAACCGCAATTACTTCGTGCTCCGAAGACAACAACGCCGCCAAGTGACGGGCGGCGAAATCCGGAGTACCTGCAAAGACAATACGTAAAGACTGACTCAAGGTAGACTTCCTTCTATTTAAATTGTATCGAGATCAAGCGTTTTGCTGTTTCTCGTTAAAGCGTTTGATTTTCGCTAGCTTGTCTTGAATACGCTTGCGCTTTAGTGGCGATAGGTAATCAACGAACAGTTTGCCCATTAGATGGTCTAGTTCGTGCTGAACACAGATTGCTAGCAGATCGTCAGCGTCGAAAGTGTATTCTTTGCCATCGCGATCTAGGGCTTTAACGGTAACTTCAGCAGCGCGAGCTACAAGTGCTCGAGCACCAGGTACCGACAGGCAGCCTTCTTCAATGCCATCTTCGCCACGCTTTTCCAGAATCTCAGGGTTGATAAGCACCATTGGCTCATCGCGAGTCTCTGAAATATCAATTACTACGATACGTTTATGGATATCAACCTGCGTTGCCGCAAGGCCAATACCTTCTTCGTCGTACATGGTTTCAATCATGTCATCGACGATTTTTTGAATCTCAGGTGTCACCTCTTCTACAGGTTTTGCAACGGTACGCAGGCGATCATCTGGGAATGTTAATACTTGTAATACAGACATATTCACTCGAAATATTGAACTGTGCCGTAACAGCACAAACCTTGTTGGCTCAATTCTAGACATTTTATGACCTAAATGACAGCATCCTGATACCAATTTCCATTCCGGTAACTGCCTAACAGACCAAGGACGAGGGTCATGAATCGAATTTTCCGCAACGTTTCTCGCATTACGTTGCCGTTACTTTTCTCTTTCAGTGCCGTAGCAAACACGGACTCCCAACCACTTACCGTTAAAGACGATGCACCCAAAACTTACGTTGTGGTGAAAGGTGATACGCTGTGGGATATTTCTGCTTTGTATTTGGATAGCCCTTGGTTGTGGCCTCGTTTGTGGCAGGTAAACCCAGAAATAGACAACCCACATCTGATTTATCCCGGTGATAAGCTCTCTTTGGTTTGGATTAATGGCCAACCGGTATTGAGTTTAAAGCCGGTTAAAAAGCTTAGCCCTCAAGCGCGTATCACGGAAAGAAAAGCGGTACCGACGGTTGCGGAAGGGTTGGTGATGCCTTATCTGAAATCCGATCGCTTAGTGGATGATGAAACATTAGAAAATGCAGCCAAAGTGATGGGCAGCAGTAAAGGCAACAAATTCCTTACTGCGGAAGACACGCTGTATATTAGTGGTGAGCAAACTTCGGCAGGATGGGCTATCTATCGACCTGTAGAAACCTTTTCGCGAGATGATGTATCAAAGCAAATCACGGCATTACGTTTGATTGCTAAAGGTGAGTTGATCGAGGCGTCGAGAGAATTTTCTGGTCTGAAGATCACCACGCAATTGCAAGAGATTGTCCGTAACGACATTGCTTTGCCAGTTCAAGTTCTTGATAACGGTGATTTCTCTGCAACATTCTATCCGTTGCCATCACCACAAGGCTCTTCTGCGAAATTATTGGGGAATATTGAAGGTATCCGTTATAGCTCGACCAACCAAGTTGTGGTGATAGATAAAGGCACATCGGATGCGCTTCGCCAAGGCAGTGTGTTTGATTTGAAAGAAGACGCACACCCAGTATTCAGAGACGGTGATGACTTTGCCAAAGATAATGGTTTGCTCGATACGAAAATTACCTTACCACAGAGCAAAGTTGGGGAGTTGTTAGTGATTCGCCCGTATGAGTATTTCAGTCTTGCTCTGATCACCAATAGCACGAAGCCAATCAACAAAGAGGTATCTGTGGTTTCTCCTCTGGTAGAGGAATCGACTACCAATGCAACCACACAATGATACCGACCTCGCTGCCTGGTTAAAGCTCAGCTGCTTACCAGGCATTGGCGGGGTTAAGATGAATAAGCTGCTGACCAAAGACACGCCGAATAACATTGTCCAATACTCGACTGAACAGCTTCTCCGCCTTGGGCTGGCGATGAAACAGTTACAAGCATGGTCTGAGGTCGATAAAGAAGTCGATGCTTGTTTAACTTGGTTAGAATCCTCTTCCCATCATTCTATTCTCACCTTGGCGAATCCACTTTATCCTCCACTTCTTAAACAAACGGTCGCGCCACCTCCTTTATTATTTGTAAAGGGAGATGCGAGCTGTTTGTCTCAACCGCAAATCGCCATGGTTGGTAGTCGTAATGCTAGTGTGGATGGGTTGCAACATGCTCGTAGCTTTGCTTCAGAACTCGTACAACATGATCTGATAGTGACCAGTGGCTTGGCTTTGGGTATTGATGGTCATGCTCATGATGGTGCGCTTATGGCGGGCGGTAAAACTATCGCTGTCTTAGGTTCTGGGCTGGAGCAAGTGTACCCCGCCAGGCATCGTGGTTTAGCGCAGCGTGTCATGGAGAATGGCACTCTAGTTTCGGAGTTTCGTCCAAACGCGAAACCTCGTGCGGAAAACTTCCCACGTCGCAATCGAATTATTAGTGGTTTGTCGTTGGGTGTATTGGTGGTGGAAGCGGCGGAAAAAAGTGGCTCCTTGATTACTGCTCGTTATGCTCTGGAACAAGGTCGTGAAGTATTTGCGCTTCCTGCCTCTATTCATTCGCCCAATGCGAGTGGCGGTAATCAATTGATTCGTAACGGTGCTTGTCTCGTACAAACTACTCAAGACGTGTTAAATGAAATACAGTCACTGCTTGATTGGTCTATTAATCAGAGCCTAGATTTATTTTCTGCGCCAATTGATGAAGAAGAATTGCCATTTCCTCAGCTGTTAGCTAACGTAGGAAATGAGGCTACACCAGTTGATATTCTTGCAAACAGGACCAATATACCTGTCCAAGAAGTCATGATGCAGCTCTTAGAGCTTGAGCTTTCAGGGCATGTTGTTGCAGTATCCGGTGGCTATATTCGAAAGGGGAGGGGCTAGCTATGATGATGGATATACTTATGTATCTATTTGAAACCTACATCCATAGCGATGCAGATTTACAGGTCGATCAAGACGAGTTGGAAGATGAGTTGCTTCGTGCAGGTTTCCAACAAAAAGACATCTACAAAGCCCTTGTCTGGTTAGAAGAGCTGGCGGCGTTGCAACAAAGTGACGCACATTCTGCTATCTCGACTTGCATTGCAGCGGCATCGACCCGTATTTATACATCGTCTGAGATGCAGCGTTTGGATCTTGAATGTCGTGGTTTTCTATTGTTTCTAGAGCAAATCAATGTTCTGACTACGGAAACTCGCGAAATGGTTATTGATCGGGTGATGGGTCTAGAAACTCATGAATTTGAGCTTGAAGACCTGAAATGGATCATTCTTATGGTGCTGTTTAATGTGCCGGGCAACGAAAACGCCTACACGCTGATGGAAGAGCTGCTATACACCAAGGAACAAGGTATTCTTCATTAATATCTTCTGCTTGAGCGGTGAGTATGAGTAGTAAAATCGATCACAACCTTTTCTCGGCACATGGGCATGCGCTTGAGCGCGAACCTTGTCCTAAATGTGGTGGGGAAGTCTCTCTTAAACACGGTAAGCATGGCCCGTTTTTAGGTTGTAGCCATTATCCAAGTTGCGATTATATCAAGCCGCTACACAGCAATGATGGCCACATCGTAAAAGAGTTGGGCGTGCCTTGCCCAGATTGCGGTAATGAGCTGGTATTGCGCCAAGGGCGTTATGGTATGTTTGTTGGCTGCAGCCATTACCCAGAATGTCATCATATTGAGTCGATTAACCAACCTGAGCCAGAGCAGCAAGCGAAAGAGCAACATGCTTGCCCTGAATGTGGTAAAGGACATTTGGTTGAGCGTAAGACCCGATTTGGTAAAACATTTTACGCGTGTGATAACTATCCGAAGTGCAAGTTTGGGGTGAACTTGCCGCCTGTTAGAGGCCGCTGCGAGGAATGTGGATTTACCTTGTTGGTAGAAAAGAAACTGGCCAGCGGAGTTAAACTGCAATGCGCGAGCCGTAAGTGCCAGCATACTCAATCACAATAGCCTTCAGTTCTAATTAAAAAAGGGCCGCACGATGCGACCCTTTTGCTATTTATTCAGAAATTTTTCTATGCTTGCCACTGCTTAGCGAATTCATGTACTGCAGGGAAGGCTTCTTCATCGAGAACATCTGCCAATGCACACAGTTTACGATTCAGCTCGCCAGTATAATCGCCGCACACGTTGATGTGACCCATCTTGCGACCCGCACGTTTTTCTTTGCCGTACCAATGAATGTGGCAACCGTCCATTGCTAGCAATGTTTCTGGCACTGTGTCTTCACCAAGAATATTAATCATCGAGGTTTCACGAACTAATTTCGTGCTGCCTAACGGCATGCCGCATACTGCGCGTAGGTGGTTCTCAAACTGACAGGTTTCAGCACCCTGTTGAGTCCAGTGGCCTGAGTTGTGTACGCGTGGTGCGATTTCATTAACCAGCAACGTGCCGTCAACGTCAAAGAACTCCAGAGCTAACACGCCTACGTAATTCAAGCTATTGGCAACGGCCGTGAACATCTGTTTCGCTTGCTCTTGCAACTCTGGCGCATCAATCGCAGTAGAAAGACTCAATACACCATTGGTATGGACGTTTTCTGCAAGTGGGTACACTTCAACGCTGCCATCTTTACCGCGAGCACCAACCAGTGAAACTTCGCGGTTAAAAGGGACAAATTCCTCAGCAACAATTGCTTGAGTCTTTGCTGCCGCGATGCACTCTGCCATCTCTGTCCAAATGCCTTCGACTTGAGAAGTTTCTTTTAAGCGCCACTGGCCTTTACCATCGTAACCACCCAACGCACTTTTCAGAACCATTGGCATACCAACGTGTTCAATTGCGCGGTCAAAGTCTTCACGATTTTCGATTACGTAGTATTTCGCGTTACGTACGTTTGCATCATCAAGCAATGCTTTCTCAATACGGCGATCACCACCCGTTTTGATGGCTTGCTTACTTGGTAGGAACTTACCACTGGCTTCACACACATCAAGCACGTCATGTGGGATATGCTCGAACTCAGCAGTAATGACGTCCACTTGTTCAATCGCATTCTCTAAGCCGTTACCTAGTACATGCTGAGTCAGTGGATGAACGATGTTACCACTGCCCACATCGTAAGCTGAGATTTGAATATTCAGTGGCGCACCAGCCAGAGACATCATACGAGCCAATTGGCCCGCACCAAGAACCAGTACATGCATCTGATTAATCCTCAGCAGGGTTTGGGTTCGCCAAAACAGTTTCCGTTTGTTCGTTACGGAACGCTTCGACTTTTGCCATGATCGCCTCATCATGTGTACCAAGGATTTGAGCTGCTAGGATGCCAGCGTTTGCTGCGCCAGCTTCGCCAATCGCCAATGTACCAACCGCAATCCCCTTTGGCATTTGTACGATAGAAAGCAGTGAATCCATGCCTTTCAGTGCACGAGACTGAACTGGAACGCCAAGTACAGGTACGCTGGTAAACGCTGCTGCCATGCCTGGTAGGTGAGCGGCACCGCCTGCACCCGCGATGATGACTTTAATACCGCGTTCTTTGGCGCTGCTTGCGTAATCAGCCAATAATTGAGGAGTGCGGTGAGCTGACACCACCTTTGTTTCGTAAGACACGCCAAATTGATCCAGCATGTCCGCTGCTAGTTTCATGGTTGGCCAATCTGATTTAGAACCCATGATGATACCGACTTTCATCTCAAACTCCTTCAAGCTGCAAAATTAGGTGAGCTGATAAATTTGTGCGCATTATACGGGGATTTTTACCTCAAGCAAACGTTTGCGTGCGTTTGTAAATGGTATTGATACATTTTATAAACAAATTGATTTAGTCTCTGAGAATGAATATTTGTACACTTAGTGCAAACACAACAGATAAGACTATCAGGAAGTAATCGGTGGATAACTTTGAACAGGTGCTTGAAGCACTACAAAAAGGCGAAGTGATTGCCTATCCAACAGAAGGCGTATTTGGTGTCGGCTGTGATCCAGATAACCCAGAAGCGATTCAGAAGTTGCTAGAGCTAAAGCAGCGCCCAGTAGAGAAGGGGCTGATTCTTATTGCGGCGAGTTACGAGCAGCTTTTTCCTTATGTTGATGAATCTCAGTTGACTCAAGATCAGTTAGATAAAGTCCATGCGACGTGGCCAGGGCCATACACTTGGATCATGCCAGCGAGTGACAAAGTCTCTCACTGGGTATCGGGTCAATTTGATTCGATTGCCGTACGTGTGACGGATCATCCTTTGGTACAAAAGATGTGTAATGCGTTTGGAAAGCCGCTAACCTCTACCAGCGCGAATCTTACAGGTCTGCCTCCTTGTATGACGACGGAAGAAGTCGAAGAACAGTTAGGTGACCGACTTGTGGCGATCTTACGTGGTAAAACCAGTGGTCGTGACAAGCCGAGTGAAATCCGTGATGCTAAAACCTCGCAAATATTAAGACAGGGCTAACCCTGCTAGTCAGCAACCAATAGGTACTACACGTATGTCAGCAATCGATAAGCACGCCGTAAAGCAGTTCTTGATGTCACTTCAGGATTCCATTTGTCAGCAATTAGAGCAAGAAGATGGAAAGGCCGTCTTTGTCGAAGATGCATGGCAACGTGAAAAAGGAGAGCGTCTTGGTGGCGGTGGCCGCACTCGCGTATTGCGTGATGGTCATATCTTCGAGCAGGGAGGGGTGAACTTCTCTCATGTCGAAGGTAATGAAATGCCAGCATCAGCGACGGCGCATCGTCCAGAGTTAGCGGGTCGCCGTTTTGAAGCGATGGGTGTTTCTTTGGTTATTCACCCTAAAAACCCTTATGTACCGACTTCACATGCCAATGTCCGCTTCTTTATTGCAGAGAAAGATGGCGAAGACCCAATTTGGTGGTTTGGTGGTGGTTTTGACCTAACGCCTTTCTACCCATTTGAAGAAGATTGCCAATCATGGCACGACACAGCAAAACAGCTTTGTGCGCCATTCGGTGACGACGTTTACGCAGAGCACAAAGCATGGTGTGACAAATACTTCTTCCTACCACATCGTAATGAAACTCGCGGTGTTGGTGGTCTGTTCTTTGATGACCTAAACCAGTGGGAATTCGACAAGTGTTTTGACTACATCAAAGCGGTTGGCGAAGGATATTGCCAAGCTTACCTGCCGATTGTATCTCGTCGTAAAGGTATTGAGTACGGTGAGCGTGAGCGTGAATTCCAACTATACCGCCGTGGTCGCTACGTTGAATTCAACCTTGTGTATGACCGCGGTACTCTGTTTGGTCTACAAAGTGGCGGGCGTACAGAGTCGATATTGATGTCGATGCCACCTCTTGCTCGTTGGGAATACAGCTACGAGCCACAAGCAGGTTCTCCAGAAGCAGAGCTTTACGAGCGATACCTAAACCCACGTGATTGGTAAGCACTGAATCTCCTTTTCTATATAGGTAGATAGTGATAGGGTCATCTGTAATCAGATGGCCCTGTTTTTTCTATATAGTAAGGAATGAAGGTAAGGAAATGACTCAGCAAATTGATCGCTATGCCGTGTTTGGTAACCCTATCGGGCACAGTAAGTCACCGTTCATACACACCTTGTTTGCACGCCAAACCAATCAGCCTTTGGTGTATACCGCAAAAAGCGCTCCTATTGATGGTTTTATCGAAGCGGCGAAGGTGTTTTTTGCTGAAGGTGGTAGAGGTTGCAACATCACCATGCCATTTAAAGAAGATGCTTATCAATTTGCTAGTCGCCTCACAGAGCGCGCTCAGCTAGCGGGTGCGGTCAATACACTAAAGAAGCTTGACGATGGAGAAATCATTGGTGATAACACCGATGGTGCGGGTCTAGTCCAAGATTTACTTCAGTATCAAGTCATGTTGGAAGGTGCACGAATCCTGATCATCGGTGCTGGTGGTGCTGCTCGTGGTGTGATTAAACCACTCCTTGAGCAAAACCCTACCTCTTTAACTATAACCAACCGTACCTTTAGCAAAGCTCAGGATCTTGCAGAGTTGTTTGTCTCTCATGGCCCGATCACAGCCAAAGAGATGGAGAGCATTGATGAAGAATATGATGTCATCATCAACT
This sequence comes from Vibrio jasicida 090810c, assembly GCF_002887615.1. Lineage (NCBI taxonomy): Bacteria > Pseudomonadati > Pseudomonadota > Gammaproteobacteria > Vibrionales > Vibrionaceae > Vibrio > Vibrio jasicida. The sequence goes on from NZ_CP025792.1 coordinate 2,295,767, forward strand.
CCACTTCCGCTTCTCTTAGTGGTGAGTTGCCTGCTATTTCTTCTTCTATCTTTGGTAGCAATAGTACTAGCTACGATATGATTTATGGCAAAGGAGTGACGAGCTTTAATTTATGGGCAAAAGAAAACGGTGCTGCCTATGCGTATGACGGTCTTGGAATGTTGGTAGGGCAGGCAGCGGAAAGCTTTATGCTATGGCGAGGTCTACGCCCTGGCTCAAAACAAATTCTTAGAGAGCTAAGAAAGAATCTTGAAGGTCAGTAATCAATGAATCAATCCATTCTGTTCCCTGACATGCAGTCTTGGGATGAAGCATCACAATCGGTAAATTTTGCTGCGCAGCAATCAGGTGCGCTGATTGAGTGTTATGTCACTAAACAAAAGTTAGTAAAGCTCAGTGGTTCACTGATTGAAACTGAGCAAGCGGCAATCAAAGTATTTACTGATTACCGCTTTGATCTTGAAGAAATCGCTGAAGAGTTAATAGAAGAGGAAGCCTTCAGTGAAGAAGGCCATATAATCATCGACTAGCGGACTATTCCTGACTACTCATTGATGTCTTCCACTTCGTTAATGTAGTCGTTTTTGTTCTGCACATAGTTATTGGCAGACTTTTGCAAGAAAGCTCGTTCTTTCTCTGATAGAGGGCGAGCTTGTTTTACCGGACTGCCCACATATAAGTAACCACTTTCTAATACTTTCCCCGGTGGGACTAAACTTCCAGCGCCTATCATTACGTCTGATTCGACAACAACGTTATCTAAAACGATTGCTCCCATACCAACCAGTACACGATCGTGGATTTCGCAGCCGTGTAACATGACTTTATGACCAATAGTGACATCATTACCAATGATTAGCGGATAGCCGTTGGGATTCTCAGCATTTTTATGGGTTACATGCAGTACGCTACCATCTTGAATGTTGGTTCGAGCACCAATATGAATATGGTTCACATCACCACGAGCTGCAACTAGTGGCCAGACACTCGAATCGTCGCCAATACGAATATCACCGACTAAAACAGAGGTTGAATCTATGTATACACGCTTACCTAGCTGTGGGCGTATGCCTTTATAACTTCTGATTGAACTCATCTTTACTCCTTATAAAGCGCCAATAACAGTGATATCTGGTGAGAAGAGTAGCAAAAACTCGGCTTTTAGAATAAAAAACATTCAAACGATAAAAAAATCAAAAAAAAGGTGAAAAAGGGCTTGCCAATGTGATCGCAATCTCTATAATGCCACCTCGCTGACACGGCAACGCTTCGAAAGAAACGAAAGCCAAGTTAGCAAGCCAATTAGCCAAGCGGAAACGCTTGAAAGAAAGTTTGAAAAAAGTGATTGACACTAAACTTTAACTCGCTAAAATGGCCGTCCGATTTGAGCAAAGCTCAATAGGAAAGCTCTTTAACAATATAGACCTATCAATCTGTGTGGGCACTCGTTGATGATAATCCAATTAGAAATTTCTCTTAATAAAGAGCGGTTTCAAATTAGGTTTCAATGAACTGAGTGACCAATCAAGTCTTCGGACTTGGCACAGTCAATTCATTATCATTCTGTTGGAATGGTAATAGCTTTAAAATTACTTCTTACTTTCGAGTAAGGATGAGTTTTGAAGTCAGTATTCGTTGAGCCGAACAAAATCTTAAATTGAAGAGTTTGATCATGGCTCAGATTGAACGCTGGCGGCAGGCCTAACACATGCAAGTCGAGCGGAAACGACTTAACTGAACCTTCGGGGAACGTTAAGGGCGTCGAGCGGCGGACGGGTGAGTAATGCCTAGGAAATTGCCCTGATGTGGGGGATAACCATTGGAAACGATGGCTAATACCGCATGATGCCTACGGGCCAAAGAGGGGGACCTTCGGGCCTCTCGCGTCAGGATATGCCTAGGTGGGATTAGCTAGTTGGTGAGGTAATGGCTCACCAAGGCGACGATCCCTAGCTGGTCTGAGAGGATGATCAGCCACACTGGAACTGAGACACGGTCCAGACTCCTACGGGAGGCAGCAGTGGGGAATATTGCACAATGGGCGCAAGCCTGATGCAGCCATGCCGCGTGTGTGAAGAAGGCCTTCGGGTTGTAAAGCACTTTCAGTCGTGAGGAAGGTGGTAGTGTTAATAGCACTATCATTTGACGTTAGCGACAGAAGAAGCACCGGCTAACTCCGTGCCAGCAGCCGCGGTAATACGGAGGGTGCGAGCGTTAATCGGAATTACTGGGCGTAAAGCGCATGCAGGTGGTTTGTTAAGTCAGATGTGAAAGCCCGGGGCTCAACCTCGGAATAGCATTTGAAACTGGCAGACTAGAGTACTGTAGAGGGGGGTAGAATTTCAGGTGTAGCGGTGAAATGCGTAGAGATCTGAAGGAATACCGGTGGCGAAGGCGGCCCCCTGGACAGATACTGACACTCAGATGCGAAAGCGTGGGGAGCAAACAGGATTAGATACCCTGGTAGTCCACGCCGTAAACGATGTCTACTTGGAGGTTGTGGCCTTGAGCCGTGGCTTTCGGAGCTAACGCGTTAAGTAGACCGCCTGGGGAGTACGGTCGCAAGATTAAAACTCAAATGAATTGACGGGGGCCCGCACAAGCGGTGGAGCATGTGGTTTAATTCGATGCAACGCGAAGAACCTTACCTACTCTTGACATCCAGAGAACTTTTCAGAGATGAATTGGTGCCTTCGGGAACTCTGAGACAGGTGCTGCATGGCTGTCGTCAGCTCGTGTTGTGAAATGTTGGGTTAAGTCCCGCAACGAGCGCAACCCTTATCCTTGTTTGCCAGCGAGTAATGTCGGGAACTCCAGGGAGACTGCCGGTGATAAACCGGAGGAAGGTGGGGACGACGTCAAGTCATCATGGCCCTTACGAGTAGGGCTACACACGTGCTACAATGGCGCATACAGAGGGCAGCAAGCTAGCGATAGTGAGCGAATCCCAAAAAGTGCGTCGTAGTCCGGATTGGAGTCTGCAACTCGACTCCATGAAGTCGGAATCGCTAGTAATCGTGGATCAGAATGCCACGGTGAATACGTTCCCGGGCCTTGTACACACCGCCCGTCACACCATGGGAGTGGGCTGCAAAAGAAGTAGGTAGTTTAACCTTCGGGAGGACGCTTACCACTTTGTGGTTCATGACTGGGGTGAAGTCGTAACAAGGTAGCGCTAGGGGAACCTGGCGCTGGATCACCTCCTTATACGATGATTACTCACGATGAGTGTCCACACAGATTGATACGGTTTATAAGTAAAAGAGACGAAGATATCCCAATATCTTCAATCCAGTGTCCCGTTCGTCTAGAGGCCTAGGACACCGCCCTTTCACGGCGGTAACAGGGGTTCGACTCCCCTACGGGATACCATTGGGTCGTTAGCTCAGTTGGTAGAGCAGTTGACTTTTAATCAATTGGTCGCAGGTTCGAATCCTGCACGACCCACCATTCTTTAAGAATGACTCTCAAGATGGGGCTATAGCTCAGCTGGGAGAGCGCCTGCCTTGCACGCAGGAGGTCTGCGGTTCGATCCCGCATAGCTCCACCATTCTTGACGTCTACCACAAGACGAAAAACTTATGTGGGCGATTAGCTCAGTTGGGAGAGCACCTGCCTTACAAGCAGGGGGTCACTGGTTCGAGCCCGGTATCGCCCACCATCTTTAAGCGCATTCAATGAGTGCTTTTAAAAATGGTTACTTCATAAGAAGTGATTAGCTCTTTAACAATTTGGAAAGCTGACAAAGTAATCTTTAAGATTACTTGTAAAGTTCTCAATGTTTGTCTTTATGACAAACACCAAAAAACACATTCAAGTGTTCTTGGGAATATCACTTTTAAGTGATTATTCGAAATTGAGTCCGGCAAAATCGAAATGTCTCTCGCTCATTCAAATAATGAGAGACAACTTTGGTGATTTGATTATCAACTCGAAACTCCTTCGGGTTGTATGGTTAAGTGACTAAGCGTACACGGTGGATGCCTTGGCAGTCAGAGGCGATGAAGGACGTATTAACTTGCGATAAGCCCAGATTAGGTAGTAAAAACCACTTGAGTCTGGGATTTCCGAATGGGGAAACCCACTAGCATAAGCTAGTATCGCTGCGTGAATACATAGCGCAGCGAGGCGAACCGGGGGAACTGAAACATCTAAGTACCCCGAGGAAAAGAAATCAACCGAGATTCCGAAAGTAGCGGCGAGCGAAATTGGACTAGCCCTTAAGCTTTATATGCGTTAGACGAACGGTCTGGAAAGTCCGGCAATAAAGGGTGATAGCCCCGTAGTTGACAACGCACATTCAGTGAAATCGAGTAGGGCGGGACACGTGATATCCTGTCTGAATATGGGGGGACCATCCTCCAAGGCTAAATACTACTGACTGACCGATAGTGAACCAGTACCGTGAGGGAAAGGCGAAAAGAACCCCTGTGAGGGGAGTGAAATAGAACCTGAAACCGTGTACGTACAAGCAGTAGGAGCACCTTCGTGGTGTGACTGCGTACCTTTTGTATAATGGGTCAGCGACTTATATTCAGTGGCAAGGTTAACCATCTAGGGGAGCCGTAGCGAAAGCGAGTGTTAACTGCGCGACTTAGTCGCTGGATATAGACCCGAAACCAGGTGATCTAGCCATGGGCAGGTTGAAGATTGAGTAACATCAATTGGAGGACCGAACCGACTAATGTTGAAAAATTAGCGGATGACTTGTGGCTAGGGGTGAAAGGCCAATCAAACCTGGAGATAGCTGGTTCTCCCCGAAAGCTATTTAGGTAGCGCCTCGGACGAATACTACTGGGGGTAGAGCACTGTTAAGGCTAGGGGGTCATCCCGACTTACCAACCCTTTGCAAACTCCGAATACCAGTAAGTACTATCCGGGAGACACACGGCGGGTGCTAACGTCCGTCGTGGAGAGGGAAACAACCCAGACCGCCAGCTAAGGTCCCAAATTATTACTAAGTGGGAAACGATGTGGGAAGGCTCAGACAGCCAGGATGTTGGCTTAGAAGCAGCCATCATTTAAAGAAAGCGTAATAGCTCACTGGTCGAGTCGGCCTGCGCGGAAGATGTAACGGGGCTAAGTAATAAACCGAAGCTGCGGCAATGAAGTTTACTTCATTGGGTAGGGGAGCGTTCTGTAAGCCGTTGAAGGTGTGTTGTAAAGCATGCTGGAGGTATCAGAAGTGCGAATGCTGACATGAGTAACGATAAAGGGGGTGAAAAACCTCCTCGCCGGAAGACCAAGGGTTCCTGTCCAACGTTAATCGGGGCAGGGTAAGTCGACCCCTAAGGCGAGGCCGAAAGGCGTAGTCGATGGGAAACGGGTTAATATTCCCGTACTTCTTACAATTGCGATGGGGGGACGGAGAAGGCTAGGTGGGCCTGGCGACGGTTGTCCAGGTTCAAGTGCGTAGGCTGAAGAGTTAGGTAAATCCGGCTCTTCTTAAGGCTGAGACACGACGTCGAGCTACTACGGTAGTGAAGTCATTGATGCCATGCTTCCAGGAAAAGCCTCTAAGCTTCAGATTGTAAGGAATCGTACCCCAAACCGACACAGGTGGTCGGGTAGAGAATACCAAGGCGCTTGAGAGAACTCGGGTGAAGGAACTAGGCAAAATGGTACCGTAACTTCGGGAGAAGGTACGCTCTTGATGGTGAAGTCCCTTGCGGATGGAGCTGACGAGAGTCGCAGATACCAGGTGGCTGCAACTGTTTATTAAAAACACAGCACTGTGCAAAATCGTAAGATGACGTATACGGTGTGACGCCTGCCCGGTGCCGGAAGGTTAATTGATGGGGTTAGACTTCGGTCGAAGCTCTTGATCGAAGCCCCGGTAAACGGCGGCCGTAACTATAACGGTCCTAAGGTAGCGAAATTCCTTGTCGGGTAAGTTCCGACCTGCACGAATGGCGTAATGATGGCCACGCTGTCTCCACCCGAGACTCAGTGAAATTGAAATCGCTGTGAAGATGCAGTGTACCCGCGGCTAGACGGAAAGACCCCGTGAACCTTTACTACAGCTTGGCACTGAACATTGACCCTACATGTGTAGGATAGGTGGGAGGCTTTGAAGCACAGTCGCTAGATTGTGTGGAGCCGTCCTTGAAATACCACCCTTGTAGTGTTGATGTTCTAACGTCGACCCCTTATCGGGGTTGCGGACAGTGCCTGGTGGGTAGTTTGACTGGGGCGGTCTCCTCCCAAAGAGTAACGGAGGAGCACGAAGGTGGGCTAATCACGGTTGGACATCGTGAGGTTAGTGCAATGGCATAAGCCCGCTTGACTGCGAGAATGACAATTCGAGCAGGTGCGAAAGCAGGTCATAGTGATCCGGTGGTTCTGTATGGAAGGGCCATCGCTCAACGGATAAAAGGTACTCCGGGGATAACAGGCTGATACCGCCCAAGAGTTCATATCGACGGCGGTGTTTGGCACCTCGATGTCGGCTCATCACATCCTGGGGCTGAAGTCGGTCCCAAGGGTATGGCTGTTCGCCATTTAAAGTGGTACGCGAGCTGGGTTTAGAACGTCGTGAGACAGTTCGGTCCCTATCTGCCGTGGGCGTTGGAAGATTGAAGGGGGCTGCTCCTAGTACGAGAGGACCGGAGTGGACGAACCTCTGGTGTTCGGGTTGTGTCGCCAGACGCATTGCCCGGTAGCTAAGTTCGGAATCGATAACCGCTGAAAGCATCTAAGCGGGAAGCGAGCCCTGAGATGAGTCTTCCCTGATACTTTAAGTATCCTAAAGGGTTGTTCGAGACTAGAACGTTGATAGGCAGGGTGTGTAAGCGTTGTGAGGCGTTGAGCTAACCTGTACTAATTGCCCGTGAGGCTTAACCATACAACACCCAAGGGGTTTTGATGGACTCAATGTAAGAACATTGAATGTGTATAAATAGAACTTAAAATCAGTTTTCCAGATTAAAGAATTTGCTTGGCGACCATAGCGATTTGGACCCACCTGACTTCCATTCCGAACTCAGAAGTGAAACGAATTAGCGCCGATGGTAGTGTGGGGTTTCCCCATGTGAGAGTAGGACATCGCCAGGCTTTATTTTATTTTCACTTTTTATGAAAAAGTGAAGACAAAAACTTAGACTTAAATGTCTAACCAGTGCGGAGCGGTAGTTCAGTTGGTTAGAATACCGGCCTGTCACGCCGGGGGTCGCGGGTTCGAGTCCCGTCCGCTCCGCCACTTATTTAGAAACCCAGTCTTCGGACTGGGTTTTGTCGTTTATAAGCAAAAATATTTTCCCTTTTCAGGGAGCAAGTCCCGGTTGCCCGCAACCCCGGCCTCTCCGCCACTTATTTAGAAAGCCTTGCTAGAAATAGCAAGGCTTTCGTCGTTTCTAGAGTCTGCAATTTCCTACTTGCTCTAGCTTTATTATCATTAAACTCCCCTCCTTCTCAAACCGGCATCTTTTATTTCTTTATTATATGTATGTAGGTGCTTACTACATTTTTAGTGCCTATAAAATATGGAGCTTCATTTATATTCCTGACCCTAAGTATCATTAGTGCACATCTTTAAAAGATAAGTGAGAATCATTGTTAATATTTAGTTACACTCACGTCAATTGGAATAATGAGTGACTAAATACATGGATATATCTCGTCGACGCTTTCTTCAATCTTCCTTAGCGATCTCTGCGCTTACCATTCTGCCTGCATGCTCTCTATTTAAGAGCACTAATAAACAAGGTCAGCATATATACGACATCACTGCAGAGCCTTCTGCTGCTGAATTGGTACCAGGGTTTACCACGGATGTACTTGCGTTTAATGGCTCGATTCCAGCGCCTACGATTCGTTGTCGCCAAGGCGAGAAAGTTATTATCCGATTTACTAACAAGCTTTTAGAGCCGACTACAATCCACTGGCATGGCTTGCGAATCCCTATTGAAATGGATGGTGTCCCTTTCTTGAGCCAGCCGCCTATCATGCCTGGCGATACATTCGTTTATGAATTTACACCGCCAGATGCCGGTACGTTCTGGTATCACCCACACATGAATAGTGTTAAGCAACTTGGTATGGGCTTAGTCGGGCTAATTGTCGTTGAAGAGGCAGAGCCTGTTCAGTTTGATGAAGAGCATGAAGTCGTCCTCAAGCATTGGCATTTAGACAAACAAGGTCAGTGGAAGAACCTTATGGTGCCGCGCTTGAGTGCTCGTATGGGAACCCCCGGAGAGTGGAGTAGCGTCAATGGTGTGCATGAACCTGTTTATACGCTGAAGCAGAATGCTACCACGCGATTAAGAATTGCTAATGTCGATAACACCATTACTTACCCGATCGCTATAGAAGGCGCAGAGGCTTGGGTTATTGCTATAGATGGTAATCCTGTTAAAACGCCTTATAAGCTCACTCAGCACAAAATTGGTCCGGGAATGAGGTTAGATATCGGATTGATTGCTCCGAAGGCTGGAGAACGTGTTTATGTGCGTCAAATGAAAGGACGCTTCCCATTTCCTTTGTGTGAGTTTGATATTGTTGAGTCTGACCTGCCGAGTAATCAGAAACTGCCTTTATTGCCTCTCAACCCTGTGCCAGATCTTGATTTGGAAAGTGCTGAGCAAATTGATTATGTGTTTGAATGGGAGGGGGCGGTCACTCCTGCCGATAAATCTGGCAAAGCGATACCTAAGTTTTGGCTGATGAATAAAAGAGCTTGGGAGGGAATGAGTAAAGATAATATTCCAGCACCGCTTTCAACATTGGAGCTCGGAAAAACCTATATCTTCAACCTTAAGAACGTCACCCAATATCACCATCCTATTCACCTTCATGGGCACACGTTTACTGTTCTTGAGTTAGATGGCAAAAAACTCAATGAGCCGTTTCATACCGATACGGTCTTACTTGGAAAAAATGGCAGTGCGAAAGCGGCATTTGTTGCAGATAACCCAGGGCGTTGGATGTACCATTGTCATGTGATCGAACACATGAAGACGGGTTTGATGGGTTACATCGAAGTAAAGTGACTCCTGTAACTTTTTAAATCTTGATAAGTTTTAAGCGCTATACTTTGCTGAATTCTAAGATTGTATAATCACTATTGCCGTAAATTTGATTACAATGTCGCCATTAACTTTTCTGGGGGAATTATGGGACAACTATCCGTTTTGGGTTTTATTGCATTGGGTGGTGCATTTGGTGCATGTTCTCGTTACTTAATTTCTGAACTTTGTGTGATGCTACTCGGTCGTGGCTTTCCGTACGGTACCTTAACCGTAAACGTCGTTGGCTCATTTATTATGGGTCTACTGATTGCTGCGTTTGAAACTGAGTTGCTGGTCACTGACCCATGGCGTCAAATCATCGGTCTTGGCTTTTTGGGCGCATTAACCACATTCTCTACCTTCTCGATGGATAACGTGTTGCTTATGCAGCAGGGCGCTTTCTTTAAAATGGGATTGAATGTACTGTTGAATGTCGTGTTAAGCATTTCTGCTGCGTGGATTGGTTTCCAATTATTGATGCGTAGCTAGCAAAAATACTCAAATCTTAATCAGGTCGGCTTGGTTTAACCAAGCCGTTTTTATATACTGATTTTACTTGTCGGAGTGCCATAAGGCTGAGACCGTTAATTCGGGATCCGTTGAACCTGATCAGATTAGAATCTGCGAAGGGAACAAGAGAAGATATCTACACCAGAGCTCTATCTGGTTGACCTATCAAATAGTCGAATGTTGTTATAGGCGAAGAGTACTTGCTCAATCTGTCCTTAATTCGATTCCTCTTGTCGCATCTATCCGTCAAGCATTTTTATCCCAATACTTTTTATCTAAGCATAACAAAGCAAGGAAAAATGCTATGTCGAGTCGCAAGCAAGCGAGACTGGAAGCAAAACAGTTCATTGATACACTCTCGGTACAACCGTACCCAAATTCAAGCAAAGTCTACGTAGAAGGTTCACGTCCTGATATTCGTGTGCCAATGCGTGAAATATCACTTGCTGATAGCCTTATTGGAGGCACAAAAGAAGCGCCTATTTTCGAGCCTAATGAGCCAATACGCGTTTACGATACCTCGGGTGTATACACAGACCCAAATCACACCATAGACCTTTACAATGGCTTACCTAAACTGAGAGAAGGGTGGATTGAAGAGCGTGCCGATACTGAACTACTCGATGAAGTAAGCTCGGTATACACCAAAGAGCGCCTAGAAGATGAAACGCTAGACGATCTTCGTTACGGAAATCTGCCACGTATTCGACGTGCCAAAGGTGGGCAGTGTGTGACTCAGTTACACTATGCTCGCAAAGGCATTATTACCCCAGAAATGGAATACATCGCTCTACGTGAAAATATGGGGCGTGCTCAATACCGCGATGAAGTGCTGAATCAACAACATCCGGGTCAAAGCTTCGGAGCGAATCTTCCAAAAGACATTACCGCCGAATTCGTGCGTAAAGAAGTCGCCGAAGGTCGCGCGATTATCCCTTCTAATATCAACCACCCAGAATCCGAGCCAATGATCATTGGGCGTAACTTTTTGGTCAAAGTGAACGCCAACATCGGTAACTCATCGGTCACTTCTTCGATTGAAGAAGAAGTAGAGAAACTAGTGTGGGCGACGCGCTGGGGTGGCGATACCGTTATGGATCTCTCTACTGGACGCAATATTCACGAAACTCGCGAGTGGATTCTACGTAACAGTCCGGTTCCGATCGGTACCGTACCAATGTATCAAGCGCTTGAGAAAGTGAATGGTGTTGCGGAAAACCTTAACTGGGAAGTGATGCGCGATACTCTGATCGAGCAAGCAGAGCAGGGCGTTGACTACTTCACTATCCATGCCGGTTTACTACTTCGTTATGTGCCAATGACTGCAAAACGTGTTACTGGCATCGTCTCTCGTGGTGGTTCTATCATCGCGAAATGGTGTTTAGCGCATCACCAAGAAAGCTTCTTATACACCCATTTCCGAGAGATCTGTGAAATCTGTGCTAAGTACGATGTCGCACTATCTCTTGGTGATGGTCTGCGTCCTGGCTCGGTTGCTGATGCTAACGATGAAGCGCAATTTGCAGAGCTTCGTACTCTTGGCGAATTGACCAAGGTTGCGTGGGAATACGGCGTACAGGTGATTATCGAAGGTCCTGGTCATGTTCCAATGCATATGATCAAAGAAAACATGGAAGAGCAGTTAGAGCACTGTCATGAGGCTCCTTTCTACACCCTTGGTCCGCTGACGACAGACGTCGCTCCTGGTTACGACCATATTACTTCAGGCATCGGTGCTGCCATGATTGGTTGGTATGGCTGTGCAATGCTTTGCTACGTAACTCCTAAAGAGCATCTTGGTTTACCAAACAAAGAAGACGTGAAAGTAGGCATGATCACTTACAAGCTTGCTGCGCACGCCGCTGATTTAGCGAAGGGACACCCTGGTGCACAAGTTCGTGATAATGCGCTTTCTAAAGCTCGCTTCGAGTTCCGCTGGGAAGACCAATTTAACTTGTCGCTCGACCCAGATACCGCACGCGCTTTCCATGATGAAACCTTGCCTCAAGAGTCTGGAAAAGTTGCTCACTTCTGTTCGATGTGTGGACCAAAGTTCTGCTCGATGAAGATTTCGCAAGAGGTACGAGAGTACGCGAAAGATACTGAGCAAGTTGCTGCGGACCAAGCTATCTCAATCAAAATGCTGGATGATCCTCTTGAGGGGATGCGTCAGAAATCGCAAGAATTTAGAGATACAGGTTCTGAGCTATACCATCCAGCAGCACATGCCGAGGTAAGTGACTAATGAGCAAAATCCTTATTCCGTCATCATTGATCGAACTGACAGGTTTAGTTCAGCAATGTTTGTTGTTGGCGAGAGAACAGGGTTTTAGCATCGAAGACATTGAGTTGGGTGTGAGCCCAACTCAATCTATTCAGCTTGTTCGCGACCAACAGACCACACACATAACGACAGATCTTATTGATGGTTATGACTCTGAGCATGAGAGTTCATTTGTGCTCTATTACCGCTCTGCTTTATCGGTAGAAGCATGTGCTAAGCAACCTTCGAAAGCTATCTATATTGGTATTGTTGATACTCAGGCTTTCGGTGAAAAGGAGAAAGTGCTTCAGCTTGATATCTGGCGTCACCCGATTAACGACGAAGTGAGAGCGCTTTCCATTAAGTCCAAACCCAACGCAATGTTCGATCCCGAACATCACCTTGCTTGGATAGTAACGCTGACAGTACTCGATTTTCCTATCGAAGATTCGTTAACACTTGCTCGAGGAATGCTAACTCAGCAAGCGAATGTTTCACGTGAAACACTGTTGAATGACAACCTTGACGAGGTAAGATCTACTCAGTGGGCTGACCAATTTGATGATTTCCCCACACCTGTACTGGAGGATAACCGACTCGATATTCAGGTTGGTTGGTCTGCACAAGGCGAGAGCGTTAGCTTTCCAACTCTAACTAAGCAAAGTCTAGGGCTCTATCCAGTCGTTGATGATGTTGCTTGGATTGAGCGTCTGCTGCCACTAGGCATCAACACTATTCAACTGCGAATCAAGAACCCACAACAAGCCGATTTAGAACAACAGATCATTCGAGCAATTGAGCTAGGTCGTCAGTATCAAGCACAAGTGTTCATCAATGACTATTGGCAGTTGGCAATCAAGCATGGCGCTTATGGTGTTCACCTAGGACAAGAAGACATAGAAGAATCGAATTTAGCTCAGCTAACTAAAGCGGGTATTCGTCTTGGTCTTTCTACTCATGGTTATTATGAGTTACTACGTATCGTACAAATTCATCCTAGCTACATCGCTCTAGGGCATATTTTCCCAACCACCACTAAACAGATGCCATCGAAACCACAAGGTTTGGTGCGCTTGGCTCTGTATCAAAAGCTGATTGATAGCATTCCTTATACAAATACAGAGGCTGCTTTCCGTCCTTCAAAAGACAAAGCAGTTAGTGACTATGTGCTTGGCTTTCCGACGGTCGCGATTGGGGGTATTGACCAATCTAATGCAGACCAAGTTTGGCAAACAGGTGTTTCTAGTTTGGCAGTTGTGCGAGCTATTACGTTGGCAGAATCACCTCAGTCCGTCATCGAGTTCTTCGCACAACTGATGAAGGAAAGACAGATAACGTTTACTGATCAGAATAGTGAATTTGCGGATACCAAGAGAGGCGAGCATGCTCACGGATAAGCAGTTCATTCGCTATCAACGCCAAGTCGCTCTGCCTGAAATTGCTGAAAGTGGGCAAGAGCGTTTGAGTAAATCGCATGTGCTGATCATCGGTTGTGGTGGACTAGGGAGTGCAGCGAGTTTGTACTTGGCATCAGCGGGCGTTGGTAAATTGGTTGTGGTTGATGACGATGAAGTTGATAGCAGTAACCTACAACGTCAGATCATTTATCGTGAACAAGACCTCCAAGTTGCGAAAACAGAAGCAACTGTAAAGCAACTCACTGAACTTAATTCTATGGTTCAAATTCGTGCTCTCAATAAGCGATTAGAGAAAGCACAGCTGCAGCTTGAGGTGATGTTGGCGGATGTGGTGCTGGACTGCACCGATAACATGCCAACGCGCCAGCTCATTAACCAAGTTTGTTTCGAGCAAAATACACCGCTCATCTCGGCGGCGGCAATTGGTTGGCAAGGGCAATTCGCTGTCTTTGATTACCAAACACCAAGTGAACAAGAAGCGCAGAGTAAAGCCTGTTACCGCTGTTTGTATCCGTTCGACGAATTACCGCAAACGCAAAAGTGCAGTGACAGCGGTGTCGTCGGTCCGGTGGTGGGGACACTTGGTAACTACCAAGCGATAGCGGCAATTCAAAAACTGGCGATGGGAAAGTTTCATGTCGAGACTGGCAAGTTGCACCTATTTGATGGATTGAAACTGCAATGGCAAACCATGGCGATAAGCAAAGACAAACAGTGCCAAGTGTGTGCCCAGATTTAGCTTACGAGTAATGGACAGAATTAAGAGAGTTGGAAGCAATGACGTTATCAGAACAACAAGCAACACAAATGACCGCTGCTGACTTAGATATGATCACTATTGTCATCAATGACCAGTCACATCAAGTTGCCAGTGAGTCGAATCTACAGCAAATCATTAGTCAATTTGCGCTGCCTGAAATGGGCTGTGTTTTTGCAATTAATAACAATGTTGTGCCGCGCAGTGAGTGGGCTAGCACAGTTCTTTCACAGGGAGATAGCATCTCTTTGTTTCAAGCAATCGCAGGGGGTTAAAGTCGATGCTTAAAATTGGTGATAAACAATTCGAATCAAGACTGTTCACGGGAACAGGGAAGTTTGCCAACAGCCGATTAATGGCAGAAGCGATTCAAGTGTCGGGATCTCAACTTGCGACCATGGCGTTGAAGCGTGTTGATGTGAACGACCAACAAGACGATATTTTGTTGCCGTTAGTACAAGCGGGTGTGAACTTATTGCCGAACACCTCAGGTGCAAAGAATGCTAAAGATGCTGTGTTTGCAGCACAATTAGCGAGAGAAGCGTTAGGTACAAACTGGCTAAAACTTGAAATTCACCCAGACCCGAAGTACTTGATGCCCGATCCAATTGAGACACTTGCGGCCGCTGAGCAACTGGTTCGTGAGGGCTTCATTGTTCTTCCTTACTGTCATGCTGACCCGGTTCTATGTAAACGATTGGAAGAAGTAGGTTGTGCTGCGGTCATGCCATTAGGTGCGCCGATCGGTTCTAACAAAGGGATAGTTTCTCACGATTTCCTAGAAATCATTATCGACCAAGCTAATGTTCCTGTCGTTGTTGATGCGGGTATCGGCGCACCTTCACATGCCGCGCGTGCGATGGAAATGGGAGCGGATGCCGTGCTCGTCAATACTGCGATTGCAGCTTCGAGCGATCCCGTTGCGATGGCGAAGGCATTTAAGTTGGCGGTAGAGTCCGGGCGTATGGCTTATGAAGCCGGACTTGCTGGTAAGGTTTCTCATGCGGTTGCGTCGAGTCCACTGACGTCATTCCTAGATGAGCTTTAGTCCTAGATTGGTTTAGCTATTAAGCGAGGAAAACATGAGCTTCGTTGAACAATTTAAGCAGCTGAATTGGGATGATATTTCGATGTCGATCTACGCGAAAACGGCACAAGATGTCGAGCGAGCATTGAATAAACCCAAGCGTGATTTGGAAGACTTTAAAGCGCTAATTTCACCAGCGGCTGAAGCGTACTTAGAGCAAATGGCGCAACTGTCATACTCGGCAACTCGTAAGCGCTTTGGTAATACCATGTCGCTTTATATTCCATTGTACCTTTCTAACTTGTGCGCCAATGCTTGTACTTATTGTGGCTTCTCGATGGAGAACAGAATCAAGCGTCGTACCTTGAATAGGGACGAAGTCGCTGCAGAAGTCGAAGCCATTAAACGCATGAAATTCGATAGCGTATTGCTGGTGACTGGCGAACACGAAACCAAAGTGGGCATGAAATACTTCCGCGAAATGGTGCCGATGATTAAGCAACGTTTTAATTATTTGGCGATGGAAGTGCAGCCACTTGATCAAGACGAATACGCTGAGCTCAAGACATTGGGTTTGGATGCGGTGATGGTCTATCAAGAAACGTATCATCCTTCGACTTATGCCGAGCACCATTTACGTGGCAATAAGATGGATTTTGAATACCGATTGGATACACCCGATCGTCTTGCAAAGGCGGGCATTGATAAGATCGGTATTGGAGCTTTAATAGGGTTGGAAGAGTGGCGTACCGACTGTTTTTATGTCGCAGCGCACTTGGACTATCTTGAGCGCACATATTGGCAGACTCGGTACTCAATTTCTTTCCCACGTTTACGTCCTTGTGAGGGCGCGCTCCAACCAAAATCAGTCATGACGGATAAGCAGCTTGTTCAGTTGATTTGCGCTTATCGTTTGTTGAATCCAGAGGTGGAGTTGTCATTATCGACTCGTGAATCACCGAAGTTCAGAGACAATGCATTGCCGTTAGGCATCACCAGTATGTCTGCTGCATCGAAAACTCAGCCGGGTGGTTATGCGATGGATGATGTTGAACTCGAGCAGTTTGAGATCAGCGATGAGCGAAGCGCGGGTTCTGTGGAAGAGATGATTCGAGCCAAAGGATTTGACCCTGTATGGCGAGATTGGCACTCAGCGTATTCTGGTTAAGCAACAAATAAAGCCACTGGTCATCGTTATGTTTCACGTGAAACATAGGCAAAGAAAAGAGGGTTGATGAAAAACATCAACCCTCTACTTTTTCTAGCTTCTAGCTTCTAGCTTCTAGCTTCTAGCTTCTAGCTGTGTGCTACTGGTAGCGTTGCTTGACGAAGCCACTCTTTCACATCACCTTCAACAAGTGGGCTGATCTCATCCCATACCTTCTGATGGTAATCATTCAGCCAAGCAAGTTCTGGACGAGTTAGCATATCAACGTTGATATTTCGCTTGTCGATTGGACAGCGCGTTAGCGACTCAAATGACAGAACAGGGAAGTCACCGTTAGTTGGGGTTTCAACAACAAGCTCTAGGTTTTCAATACGGATACCAAACGCATCTGCACGGTAGTAGCCTGGCTCGTTGGATAGCACCATACCTTCTGTTAGAGGCACGTCGATTTGCTTCTTAGAAATGCTCGCCGGACCTTCATGAACACTTAGGAAGTGACCAACACCGTGACCAGTACCATGATCGTAATCGTAGCCTTCCGCCCACAGGTGCTGACGAGCTAGCGTATCGATTTGGTAACCACGTGTGCCTTTCGGGAAGCGTGCACGAGCAACACCGATGTGACCTTTTAGCGCGAGAGTGAATTGTTTAATCATCTCTTGTGAAGGCTGACCGATCGCAATAGTACGCGTGATGTCTGTCGTGCCATCTAGGTACTGACCGCCTGAATCCACTAGGTAAAGTGTGTTCAGCTCTAGCTTGCCAGGTTCAGGTTGGTTCTCGTGGTTGTAGTGACACATTGCTGCATTGCCACCTGCTGCCGAAATAGTATCGAAGCTAAGATCCATAAGTGTTGGGTCTTCGCTACGGAACGCTTCCAGTTTGTCTGCCAGCGTCGCTTCATCATGCAGGCTACCCGCAACGACTTCTGCATCTAACCAAGATAGGAACTTACTCATCGCCACGCCATCACGGATATGACACGCTTTCATACCTGCGATTTCAACTGCGTTTTTCGCCGCTTTTGGCATTAGGCATGGGTCAGCTTTACTCACCACTGATGCACCAGCATTTTGTAGAACCAGCTTAAACCATGCGTTACTTGTCGCAGGGTCAACCAGTACATTCTTGCCAGTTAGGGTTTCTAGTCGTGCTTGCAATGCTTCAGGGTGATGAATTGTTACGCCAGAACCAACGTGAGCGTCAAACTCAGCAGGTAGGCGATCTGGATCTAGGAAGTATTCTACGCTTGAATCTGAGTGCAGAATCGCGTGAGAAAGCAGAACCGGTAGGCGTGATACATCAAGACCACGAACGTTGAGCAACCAACAGATAGAATCAAGTGCTGTGATCACTGCGCTATCTGCGCCGGCTTTTTTCACGAGCTCTGCGATTTCTTGGCGTTTGCTTTCACTTGATTGACCAACTGCTTCTGTTGCCATTAGGCGAACATCAGAAACCACAGGAGCAGGGCGGTCGTGCCACAGCTCATCAATTGGGTTGCTGTCGAGAATCTTAAGTTCAAGTGCACCTGCAAGTTTTGCTTGTGCCATGTCTAACCAAGCAGAGTTGTGCATGCGAGGGTCGATTGCCACAGAGGCGCCATTTGCAAGATGGTCTTTAATCCAATCTAGCGCAGGCTCTTCAATTAGGTGGCGGTATTCGAATAGATCAGCAGGAACCTGCTTGGTTACTTGTACTGTGTAGCGACCATCAACAAAGATAGCGGCCTTGTCTTTGGTGATTACCGCAGCACCAGCAGAGCCGGTAAAACCAGTTAGCCAATGTAAACGCTCATTGTGCGCTGGTACGTATTCGCCCAAGTACTCGTCTTCATGAGGGACAAGTAGGGCATCAATATTATGTTGTGCTAGCCATTCGCGAATTGCATTCACGCGGCTTTGGGTATCGTTGTGCATCTGTGTTATTCCTTCAAATTACCGCTCCTTCATGCTCAGGTGTGGGAGCTGTTTCCATCTGCTTCATGCAGTTTACGATTCAATTGAGGTTCGCAATCACTTCAATAGAGTCGGAGTACAACAGGCCATAGATGAGCCAAAAAGGACTATCGACTGTTAAGCTACTCATTTTACCGTAAGAGCGCAAATCGCGTCCGGGATTTTTATCTAAGATGATCGGTTTTTTGCGTGATCATGGTACGTAGCCAAGTTAAAGCTGGGTCATTTTCTCTGTCTCGGTGCCAGAACAAAGTGTAAGCCATTGGTGGGAATTCGAGTGGCAGTGGCAGCAATGCCATGTCGTGTTGTTTGGCGGCCAGCTTCACAAAGTGGCTTGGCGCGGTAAACACAAAATCAGTGTAAGAACACAAACTGGCGGCGCTATTAAAGTCCGGGACGGTGACTGCGATGTCACGTTCGCGACCAATGTCGGCTAAACGATAATCGAGCAGCCAACGGTCATTGCCATCGCAACGTACCTGAACGTGGCGCAGGGCTAGGTAAGCTTCCAAATTCCAATTACCACGCAAAGCGGGATGGTCTTTACGAACAATGCACATTTGGTGGTCGCGATAGATTTCCTGCTCACAAATGTCATCTGGCGGCAACATAGTCAGCTTGGCATCGTTGATGTCGATATCTCGCCCCGTCATACCTAAATCAATCTCACCACGTTGAATCATTTTAAAAGTCTGTTCAGACCATGGATGCGTGCTGATGGTCACGCCAGGTGCTTGTTGGAATATTGCTGGCAAGAAGTGGGGCAAAATCAACGGGTAGACACTCTCCACCGCAGCAATTTGAAAACGGTATTCACTGCTCTGCGGTGAGAACTCTTCTGGTTGAGTCAGGACATCAAGTTGATTTATCAACAGATCCAGTTTCGGTTTGAGGAACAAAGCTCGTGGTGTTGGCGTCAATCCATGCGAGTTTCGTGTGAACAAAGGGTCATCAAACTGAGTGCGTAACTTGGCCAAAGATTTACTCACTGCAGACTGACTCAAACAGAGTCGGTGTGCAGCTCGAGTAACATTCAACTCCTCGATTAGTACCTTAAAACAGACCAACAAGTTGAGGTCGATGCGTACCAGTTTCTCTACGTTCACTGTGATTTTCCTCATTGGAATAATGGTCATGAGTATACATCATTTCCATTCATATCATCAGATGATTAAGCTTTGCTCAAAAGTTCTTATTCAATTTGGAGTGTTTTGTGTCTAGCCATATTACAAATAGCAAAAAACAGATGGCGCTGTTGACCATGTTAGTTCTGTTCAGTCCGCTTGCGATTGATATCTATCTACCTGCTTTGCCTCTTATCGCATCCACTTTTCAGGTAGAAAATGCATTGGCACAAGACACCATCACTTGGTTCCTATTTGCTATGGGCGTTGGCCAGCTATTCGCAGGCCCCTTGGCAGATAAACTCGGACGTCGAACTGTTGCATTGGGAGGCATCACCATCTACGCATTGAGCGCTTTATTGGCGTGGAGTGCTCAAAATATTGAGTGGATGTTGACGGCTCGTTTGCTACAAGGCTTAGGTGCATGTGCAACATCTGTAGCAGCCTTTGCAACAGTTCGCGATATCTTTGGTCCGGAAAAAAGTGGCAAAATGATCAGTTATCTTAACGGGGCGATCTGCTTTATCCCGGCATTGGCGCCTATTTTGGGGAGTTGGTTAACCCAGCAATTCGATTGGCGTGCAAACTTCAGCTTCATGGCCGGCTTCGCTGTGATCGCCGGAACGATGATTTTCTTTGGAATGAAGGAAACCAACCCTGCAACTGAAAAACAAGCTGTGTTTAAACTGAGCCGTTATTGGTCTGTATTAAGCACGCCGTCATTCATTTTCCATGCATCATTGTGTCTAATGGCGATGGCGGTCATTCTTGCTTACGTCACATCAGCTCCAGGTGTACTGATGACGGGCATGGGTTTATCCATGAACGAGTTTACCTTCTGGTTTGGTCTTAACGCGGCGTTTAATATTGCAGCTTGTATGTTGGCACCGAAATTCATGGATCGCTGGGGTACGCACAATTCACTGGTTGTTGGTATCAGCTTACTCTCGATAGCTGGCGTTATCATGATGGTGATGAAAGGACACAACACGGCGCTGTCTTTCATGCTGCCAATCTTTATCTCATCGGTTGGCTTCGCTTGGATTCTTGGTGCAGCAGCAGGTAAAGCGTTAGAGCCGTTTGGTGATAAAGCGGGTACAGCAGCAGCGTTACTTGGCTTGTTCCAAATGAGCGGTTCTGGTTTATTAGTAGGTACGCTACAGCGTCTATCACTTGACCCACAAACCCTGATCGCAATTCATATGTGGGTTCTACTTCCAGCATTGCTGATTCTGTTCACGAAAGCAGGTAAGAACTGGCATACAAGATTAGTGAATGCATAAAACAGTGTAATTTAGTATTTTCCAATGTAGGTAACGCGTGTATATTTGTCGTTCAAACTTTTCTCGACACCATAACGGAACTCAAAAAGTAATGTCGTTAACCACGTATGAAATGGCTCGTATCTTAGAGCAAATGGAAGAGTCACCAGAAAAGGTGATGTTTGGTAAGTTGCTCAACGAATTGGGTAACCAAAGCTCTGAGCGTATTCGTAGTGCGGCAAAACAAGTTCCATTGCCAGTCTTGCGTGATCTTGTGTATCAATTTCAGCAAGTGATTGAGTCACGTAAAGGCGAGCAAGTAGAGCAGATGGCAAAAGACCTCGCGAAGCAAGGTATCTCAGCAGAAGAGTTACTGGCTTACTTGAACAAGTAATAAAAAATCCCCGCATCATGCGGGGATTTTTTTAGTGAGTGATTTTCTTCTTCAGTATGTGGTCGAGGGACAATGGCCCTGGCCCCCACACAATAACAATAAGAATCATCAACCCCCAAAGTTGATGGTCATAGAAACCTTTCTCCCACAGCAGCGGGTAAGAGACCACGGCGATGATGTTAAACACAAACAGAATCGCAGCCATCGGGCGCGTAATTAACCCTAGTGCCAAGAACACCGGTAGAACCAACTCGGCAGCTGTACCTAAGTAAGCCGCCAGTTCCCATGGCAGTATTGGCACTTGGTATTCCAGCTCAAATAAATACAGTGTGCTGTCCCAAGATGAGATTTTGATTAGCCCTGAATTGAAGAATACCCATGCAACCCACAAGCGACAAAAGAGAAGTAATACAGGGACAAAGCCAGCTTGTAGGGTACTGATTAAATCGTCGTACCGATTCACTAAGTTTTTAAGCGTATCCGTCATAGAGTGCTCCTTAGATTGATTTCAATGTAAAGCCGTCAACGAGATCGAGTGCCATGATGCTATTGAGATGAGCGAGTAAAACTTCAGGTATTTCGCTCAAACTCTGTTTCTGCTCTAAACATTGCAGCAGTTGGAACACATCGGCATCGAGTGCGTGACACAAGGCTTCTCCATTGGCTTGAATCGAGATGACACCTTGCTGTAATTGGTTGATATTAAGTTGTTCGAATTGCCCAGTTTGAATCGCGCCAAACAAATCAAATACCGCGTAACTGGAGTCAAAGCTTCGGCAGCCTTGTTTGAGGTGCAAAACCAAAGCGGACTGTTGCTCTTCACTCACTTCGCCAAGTAACGCAAGCGGTTTTAATGCTGCCGCATTGGATTGTTCATACTGTGCTTGACGAGCGAGGTCGATATGCCACTCGAAGCGTGCGACTTCAGGGCTGTAAGGGGCTTGTGCTATCACTTGGCTGAACTGCATGATGGTATCTTGAAAGCCTTCGCCATAATGGACCACATTTCCTTCTTCTAATGGATAAGTGAGAACATGCTGGCGAGCCATCTGTTCGAAGCATTCTTCACCAAGCAGCGCTTCAATCATCGGGTAGGTTGCGGACAACACCTCGCTTAAGCTGACGATAAAGTTATTACGGTAAATCTGCATGCGTTCATCAGCGGTAAACTCATCACTGGCAATATCGCAATCGTCACCGAGTGCTTGATAGTGTAGGGCTTTAGCAAACTGGCTTTGTAAGGTGGCTAGATTCATGATGCCTTCCTTGGTTCGCTTTGTTCACTTGGGAGTGTGCCTTGCAATAGCAGTTGCGATGCTTTCAGCGCTTCTCCCAGTAAGACCTCTGGCGCAGGAATATCCAAATCCCATTCAATCAACGCATGACGTGGACCGTGTTTCTTTGTCCATTGTGCGAACAGTTGCCAAACTTCGTCACTAACTGGGCGGCTATGGGTATCAATCCATATCTCGCCTTTGTCGAGTTGTTTGATAGTAAAACCTGCCAAGTGAATCTCATCCACTGTGTCGGCTGGAATCGCATCTAGGTATGTGTCGCAATCAAAACCGTGGTTGAACGCCGAAACATAAACATTGTTTAGATCGAGCAATAAACGACAGTCAGTGCGCTTTTGCACTTCGGTAAGAAACTCCCATTCGCTGATGGTCGAATGTTGAAACTTCACATAACTAGATGGGTTCTCTATCAAGATCTCGCGTTGCAAATAATCCTGCACTTCATTCACGTTACGAGTGAACACTTTGAGCGCTTCTTCCGTATACGGAAGTGGAAGCAGGTCATTAAAGTAGTGACCGCCGTTTTCACTCCAACTCAAATGGTCAGAAACAAGAACCGGGTCGATTGAGTCAATCAGCGCTTTAAGTTGAGCAAGGTGCTTTTGATTCACACGTTCCACCGAACCTAGTGACAGACCAATGCCATGGCAGCTAATTTGATACTGCTCGCGCAATGCTTGTAATTGATTGCGCTCTGTAGCGTTGGGTTGAAAATAGTTTTCACTGTGGATTTCTAACCAAGATAACTCGGGTTTGTTTTGGCTAAAGTAATCGAGGTGAGGGGTCCTTAATCCAACTCCAACAAGGTCGTGGAAGGTGTGGTGTTTCACGTGAAACTCCTTTTCAAAGCGGGCGGGAAGAGAAGGATGCGCTGGTTGAGCGTCAACGCATCCTTGCAGTAGCTAGCGATAAAAGATTATGAAGAAGAAGTGCTACCACCAACTAGCTTGTCACATAGACCTTTTGGTACGACTACGAATGCATCTTTTTGGTTATCTTCTTTAGCTGTACCAGCACAAGAACTGCTCTTCGTTGCACAGTCGTTTTTGCCTGCTTTTGAAACGCCGTAGCATTTTTCTTTATCAGCTGCGACAGCTGGAGCTGCAGTTAGCATTGTGCCACCAAGAGCTAGAAGGCCAGTAACAGCAGCAGTAACAGCTAGATTCGACTTTTTCATAATAAATTCCTCTGAATGATTTCCTTTACTTTAAGTTGGCAAGATGAATCGCCTGTTGTGGCGTTTTTGTTATCAACTTGCTTAACTTAAAAGATAGGAAACTGGCTAAAAAACTTTCAGAGAAATTTTCGAAACAAATGGTTTTAAAGAGTGGAATTTATATAACCTATTGATGCATCGAGTAAAAAAACATCGAATTTTTTATGAATTTTTGTCTAATCTGAGGAGGTTGTTTAGGTTATAATCTATTTTTATGTATAAATAACCAGTAGCTCTCATCATGATGGATCCCTCTCTATTAGTCGACGGTTTGAACGATAAACAACGTGAAGCCGTTGCCGCACCTCTAGAAAACTTGCTCGTCCTTGCTGGTGCAGGGAGTGGTAAGACGCGCGTTCTTGTTCACCGCATTGCTTGGTTGATGTCGGTCGAGCAGGCATCTCCGTTCTCGATTATGTCGGTAACCTTTACCAATAAGGCCGCGGCAGAGATGCGTGGACGTATCGAAGAGCTCATGATGGGCAGTGCAGGCGGCATGTGGAATGGTACTTTCCATGGGATTTGTCACCGTATTCTGCGTGCACATTATCTTGATGCCAAGCTACCGGAAGATTTTCAAATTATCGATAGCGACGATCAGTTACGTCTATTGAAGCGTTTAATCAAAGCGCAAAACTTAGATGAGAAGCAATGGCCTGCACGCCAAGTTTCATGGTGGATTAACGGCAAAAAAGACGAGGGTCTACGTCCGTCACACATTGATGCGTACCACGATCCAGTGACCAAGACATACCTACAGTTGTATACCGCTTATCAAGAGGCGTGCGATCGCGCTGGATTAGTCGATTTTGCGGAAATCTTGCTGCGCGCACATGAGCTACTGCGTGATAACAAGTTCGTTCGTGAACACTACCAAGCACGCTTTAAGCACATCTTGGTGGACGAGTTCCAAGATACCAACAACATCCAATACGCTTGGCTACGTATGATGGCGGGCCCTGAGTGTCACGTGATGATCGTTGGTGATGATGACCAATCTATTTACGGTTGGCGTGGCGCGAAAATTGAGAATATTGAGAAGTTTACGCTGGAATTCCCAAGCGTGAATACCATCCGTCTTGAACAAAACTATCGTTCAACCAAGACCATTTTGGAAGCGTCTAACACCCTGATTGCCAATAACACTGAACGTATGGGTAAAGAGCTTTGGACTGATGGTGTTGTCGGTGAGCCTATCTCAGTTTACAGCGCTTACAACGAATTGGATGAAGCGCGTTTTGCGGTTAACAAAATCAAAGAGTGGCAAGAAAAAGGCGGTGCACTGAATGACGCTGCCATGCTCTACCGTAACAACGCCCAATCGCGTGTTCTGGAAGAAGCCTTGATTCAAGCTGGCCTGCCTTACCGTATCTACGGTGGTATGCGATTCTTCGAACGTCAGGAAATCAAAGACGCCTTGAGCTACATGCGTTTGATCGCTAACCGTAACGATGACGCCGCATTTGAGCGTGTAGTTAATACACCCACGCGTGGCTTGGGTGATAAAACTCTAGAAACCATTCGCTTTGCAGCGCGTGATCGCGGTTGCACCATGTGGGAAGCGAGTATGGTCATGCTTGAGGAGCAAGTATTACCAGGCCGAGCGGCAGGGGCATTAAGCCGTTTTATTGAGTTGGTGACAGCACTAGAAGATGACACGTTAGAAATGCCTCTGCATCATCAGGCTGATCATGTCATTAAATACTCAGGTTTGTTCGCCATGTACGAGCAAGAGAAGGGTGAAAAGTCTAAGGCGCGTATTGAGAACTTGGAAGAATTGGTGACAGCAACTCGTCAATTCGAGAAACCAGAAGAAGCCGAAGACATGTCATTGCTGACGGCATTCCTAACCCATGCAGCATTAGAAGCGGGCGAAGGACAAGCAGATGAATTCGAAGATGCGGTTCAGCTAATGACATTGCACAGCGCGAAAGGTCTAGAGTTCCCGCTCGTGTTTATGGTTGGTGTGGAAGAAGGCATGTTCCCAAGTCAAATGTCGGCAGAAGAGGCGGGACGTTTAGAAGAAGAGCGTCGTTTGTGCTATGTAGGTATGACTCGTGCGATGCAGAAGCTGTACATCACTTATGCTGAAATGCGCCGCTTGTACGGTCAGGATAAGTATCATAAGCCATCTCGCTTTATTCGTGAGCTACCAGAAGCATGTTTGGATGAAGTTCGTATGAAAGCACAAGTCAGCCGTCCTGCAAGCAGTGGCCGATTCAGCCAAACGGTCGTGAAAGATAGCTTCAATGAAACTGGCTTTACGCTGGGTTCTCGCGTTATGCATCCGAAGTTTGGTGAAGGTACCATCATCAACTTTGAAGGCAGCGGTCCACAAAGCCGTGTTCAGATTGCTTTTAATGGCGAAGGTATTAAATGGTTAGTGACTGCTTACGCGAAACTAGAGAAACTGTAATACTTCACCAAACTAATCAACTTAAGAGCTGCTTCGGCGGCTCTTTTTGTTTGTGCTGTTTTTGTGTCGCTAATGCAGTAAAAAATGGAGTGCAAAAGCGGCGATTTAACGATGTCGTTTGAAGTGAAAGGTGGGCGTTGTGGGTGAATGTCTACTTTCAGTAGATCTGCTGAGAAAAATTTTAGGCAAAGAAAAACCCCGAGGGCTTTCGCCCATCGGGGTTATAGTCTTACTCGCAGCAATCCGGCTACTAAGTGTGCTCCATGCATCTAATCCATGATAGTGTGCTGAATCCGTCAGCTTAATCCTTACGTCGCCATCCTAGCGGTGTCCTTGACCTTATCCTGGTCTGCTAACCATCCTCGTTAGCTCTCATCACTTGTTCCCTGAGCGGTGTCCCTGACATCATCCTGATGTTCAAATCCTTGCCTCGTCCAGAGGTGTCCATTTCCCGTCCTTAGTAGTAACCATCCTAGTCACTATTGATTCCGTTCAATGTCCAATTTTGCAATCCATGCCCGACTATTCATCCTGAATAACCGTTTCTTCTTCCTGAAGTTCACCAAGTCCGTGGTGTTTCCTGTTCCGTGTCAGCATCCTTCCGACAGGTTTAATATTACGTGTTTAGCGATTCCCAACAACGGGCTAATCTCACATTTTTTTACTCTCTTAGCGTTCAAAAAAGATACATAACTATTAAATTCAATGACTTATGATCTTTGTTGTACGGTTTTACCATTAAAAAAGAGAGGTTTGCTCAACCCTTTGTGAGAGATCTCGCACAAGGGGTCGAGCGAAAGACTCTTACTGCCCGATAGCGGCACCTTCACGCCTTGGATCAGCCGCACCTTCGAGACCGTCTTTTGTTATACGTATCGCATGCAGTCCAGAGTTCAAATCACGAACATCAGTTTTAAAACCCATCTTCTCCAACTCAGGCTGTAAGCCTTCTGCAGCAGTACCTTGCTCAATATCTAAAGTACCAAAACGGTTCAGCAATCGTGGCTGATTGATCGCACTTTGAATGTCCATATCCCATTGTGTGTGGGCGATAATGGCTTGTGCGACGTAACCAATGATGCGGCTGCCGCCCGGTGAACCAATTGCCATGTAGGGTTTATCGTCCTTCATCATCATGGTTGGCGCCATGGATGAACGTGGGCGTTTACCTGGTTCTAAGCGGTTCGCGATTGGCACACCATCTTGATGCGTGCGGAAAGAGAAATCGGTAAGTTCGTTATTGAGCAAGAAGCCGCGCACCATCAAGCGTGAGCCAAAGGCGTTCTCAATGGTCGTTGTCATCGAAACCACATTGCCTTGCTTATCGACGATATTGAAATGGCTGGTGGAAGGCAGCTCGATCGATTGGTCCATGCTTAAGTTCATGGCGTGCGACCAAGGAGGATTGCCAGCTTCAACCTTACTCAACGTTTTACCGACTTGAATGAGCTCAGCACGTTGCTTGAGATAATCTTTATCAAGCAAGCCTTCGGTTGGCATTGGCACATAATCTTGGTCAGCCATGTATTTACCGCGATCCGCAAACGCAAGGCGAGACGCATCGGCGATCACTTGCCATGATTTCGCGCTTTCGGCTCCCCAACCTTTAAGATCGTATTGCTCGGTGATCGCGAGAATCTGTCCAACCGTCAATGCGCCAGAGCTTGGTGGTCCCATGCCGCAGATGTCATAGCTTTGGTAAGCCGCACAAACCGGTTCACGTTGTTTGATTTGGAACGCATCAAAGTCAGGTTGTGCCAATACGCCAGGATTGCCCGGTGCATTCTGTACTGTCTTGATGATGTCTGTGGCGATATCGCCTTGATAGAAAGCTTTTGCCCCTTGCTCTGCAATTGCCGTCAGAGTTTGCGCGTATTCAGGGTTCTTCAACAACGTGCCTTCGGCTTTTGGTGAGCCATCTGGATTAAAGAAGTAAGCTTTAGTCACAGGGAAGCGTGATAGGCGCTTGGCATCTTTCTCAATCAGACTCGCGAGGCGAGGACTCACTTCGAAACCTTGTTCAGCCAAGGTAATCACAGGTTGGATGATCTTTTTCCATTCCAACTTGCCGTATTTCTGGTGCGTGTCCCAAAGTAGTTTCACTGTGCCAGGAGTGGCAACGGAACGCCCACCGACAACCGCATCGTAAAACTGCAGTGGTTGTCCTTTGTCATCTAGGAAGAGTTTCGGCGTTGCGGCGAGCGGTGCGGTTTCACGTCCATCATACGTGGTCAGTTTTTGTTTCTCACTGTCCCAATACACTAAGAAGGCGCCACCACCAATGCCTGAAGATTGCGGTTCTACCAAGCCCAGCATCAATTGCACGGCAACCATGGCATCAATAGCATTACCGCCTTGAGCAAGAACGTCAGCCCCGGCTTGGGTGGCAAGTGGGTTGGCTGCGGTGACCATATAATCTTTGGCTTTGACCAATTGCTTCTGCTCGAAGCCAGTACTGTGCTCCGGCGCAACGGCATCTGCTGCTTGGTTAGCAAAGGCTGAGGTAGATAAGATTAGTGGGGAAGTAAGAAAAAGACCCGTGGTCACGAGTCGGTTGAACGTCCAATGCATGATGACTCTCCATGTTGCCAGTTTTGTGCTTTCAGCTTGGCAGTCATGAAGAGTCACGTCGAGTCAGCAATCTTAGAAATGTCGATTGTGCTACGCTTTTAAATCAGTACTTTATCCGATAAAAGTGCTGATGGTTTGGTACAAAATACTGCCTCCCACGAGAGTAAATACCACGCCACACAGACCGTCGATGTAGATGCCTGCTTGTTGCAATTTACGTTGTAAGCGCTGTGTTGACAGCATCCATGCAAGGCTAGAGAACCAGAATAGCGACAAGCCAAACAAGATGACCAAAGCAATACCTTTTCCAGTGATCGACATACCTGCAGGGACTAAGCTCGACATCAAACTGATAAAGAACACCAATGCTTTCGGGTTAAGGATGTTGGTCGCAAATCCTTTAGCAAATGCCTGACGTTTGTTGCTGATCACTAGGTTGTTTTGCTTCTTAGGTTGATCCGCCAGAGGGTTTTTGATCATAGAGATCACGGCGCGCAATGCACCAATACCTAAATAGAGCAGGTAACTACCACCGAGCAGTTGCACCACCGAATACAACACTGGGTGCTGATGGACGATATAACTCACGCCTGTCAGGCTGAACAAAGAGTGCAGCAAAATACCGACGGACAATCCCAACGCAATGTACAAGCCAGTTTGACGACCATGACGCGTCGCGTTTTGCACGACCAGCGCAAAGTCCGGACCTGGACTCATTAGGGCAATAAAGTGAATGCTGGCGAGCGTCAGCAATATGGTGGATTCATTCATAACACATCTCAAATATAACCAATGCGGCTATTGTCGCGGTAAGTCACCTGTGGCGCTTGTAAAAAACTGACAGCTTTCTCGGTAAATGAAATTAACGAGTCACTTGAGAAGGGGAAACACCGTAGGTCTGCTTAAACGCTTTGCTGAAATGCGCTTGATCGTAGAAACCGATCTGATGGGCGACGTCGGTACCACATTGACCTGATTGCAGTAACTTCATGCCTTGCTCAAGGCGCAGGCGTGCGAACCATGCATAAGGCGTCATGCCAGTTTGCGCTTTAAAGTGGCGCTGGAACTGAGTTGGGCTCAGTTGGCACAGCTCTGAAAGTGAATCCAAACGCACTGCTTGGTCAAGGTTTGCCATTAGATAATCTTTTAACGTTCCAAGTGATTGATTTCCTAACGGCACCACTTTTTGTCGCTCAAGCGATCCGTAGCGATCAAAAAGTTGGTTAAACCCTTCAAAAGGAAGGCAATCTTTGGTGAGTTGGCTGAGGTTTTCACGACGAAGTAGCCCGTGTAAGTTACTAAGTTGTGAAAATATCTGTGGATCCGAGATGATCAGCTCGTTGAAGTGTATTATTTGACCGTTTTTCTTAAGATCAGCTAGATCGCTCAATAGGTGAGGTTCGATCGCAAATACATTCACTTCATAACCACTTTCGAGCTTAGATTGCCCGTCGTGCAGCTCATCTGGCGGCATAATCACAATTTGCCCGTGACCAACTTGGTGGCTGTTACCTTGGTATTGGAACTCCTGCGCGCCATGCGTGATCAGACCGAGATGAAAATCCAGATGGTAATGCCTTTGAAAAGCAAATTTCTGGTATTTCGCCTCTATCAGACTCAAGTTGTCATGGTCGGTTGCGTAGTACTGAATATGTTCCATTAAATAAAAAAAGCTTGGTCACATTATGACCAAGCTTATCCATCAATTTCTAACTTGTCTTGTAAAAAACGATCACTGTGCCTGCATGGCTTTGCGTGACTTACGGTTGTTACGCAGACCATCAAAGCTAAATACCACCAAGGCACCCCAAATAAAGGCGAAGGTGATGGCTTTATCACTGGTGAACGGTTCGCCGTAAATCAGTACCGCCAATAAGAACATCAAGCTCGGTCCAATGTACTGAAAAAAGCCTAAAGTTGAGAGTTTTAGGCGCGTAGCTGCACCGGTAAAGCACAATAGCGGCAGGGTAGTGATGACACCTGCGGCAATCAATAAGGTATTCAGCTGCCATGGGTTCTCAAACATGTTTGAGGTTGGGGTGCTGGCAATAAAAAAGAGATAGATACTTGCCGCAGGCAACATGACGAGAGTTTCAATGAATAACCCGGTTTGTGCTTCCACACTGACTTTTTTACGTAGCAAGCCGTAAAAACCAAAGCTCATTGCGAGTGCGATAGCAACCACAGGGACAGAGCCAAACACGATTAATTGCACTAATACGCCACAAGCCGCCAGCACGACTGCGAACCATTGCAGCTTACGTAACCTCTCTCCCAGAAACACCATCCCGAGTAACACATTGATTAACGGGTTGATGTAATAGCCGAGACTGGCATCGAGCATATGATTTGACGTGACCGCCCAGATGAAGATCAGCCAATTTGCCCCAACTAAAATAGCAGTAGAGATCAAATACATCATCTTGGTTTTATTTTTGATGATGTCTCGAACCGAGCGCCATTGGCGACCAAAATGGAGGAGTGCGGCAAGCAAAAAGAAAGACCAAAACACTCGGTGGCTTAAGATCTCTAGTGGTGAAACTTCAGCAATTGATTTGAAGTAAATGGGTGCGATGCCCCACATGGTATACGCACCAACAGCAAGCAAGACGCCTTGCCGTGAGCGTTGTTGTTCTTCTGGTGTCATGGGATGTCACCTAATTGAGTTTTTATAGAGCAGACAATTAGTATACGAGTGGTGAACTTAATCACCTAACAATTTGCGGTTTTATTCACCATGAAACCCCATTACAATGTGCCCTCACTTTGCGTGCCAGTGGCATGCATAAGCACTTCTTTCTAAGACCCAATCTGAGATTTTTCATGACCTCGACTTTGTTAGCCGAACAATCTGATTCGCCTTTGACGCCTCAACGTGTGTTGGAGGATGTATTTGGTTACCAAGAGTTCCGTGATGGTCAGCAGTTGGTGATTGACGCCGCGGTAGAAGGTCGTGATAGCTTAGTTATCCTGCCTACGGGTGGTGGTAAGTCGCTGTGTTATCAAATCCCTGCTTTGGTTCGCTCTGGCATTACTTTGGTCATTTCTCCGCTGATTTCGTTGATGAAAGACCAAGTGGATCAGCTTAAAGCTAACGGTGTAGCGGCTGAGTGCATTAACTCGACCATGGCTCGAGAAGATCTCATTAGCGTTTACAACCGAATGCACTCTGGTCATCTTAAGTTGGTATACGTCTCGCCAGAACGTGTATTGATGCGTGATTTCATTGAACGTTTGGAAAACCTTCCTCTATCTATGATTGCCGTCGATGAAGCGCACTGTATTTCCCAGTGGGGACATGATTTCCGTCCTGAATACGCCGCGCTTGGTCAACTTAAGCAGCAGTTTTCCCATGTGCCATTTATGGCGCTGACGGCGACGGCGGATGACGCTACGCGCAAAGATATTCTTGAGCGACTTCAACTCAACGCACCTGAAGTTTATCTAGGTAGCTTTGACCGTCCGAACATCCGCTATAACTTAGTTGAAAAACACAAACCGGTTTCGCAAATCATTCGATATCTGGATACCCAAAAGGGCAACTGCGGCATCATCTATTGTGGTAGCCGTAAGAAGGTTGAGATGGTGACCGAGAAGCTGTGCAACAACCACATTCGTGCTGCTGGTTATCACGCAGGTATGGATGCAGACGAGCGTGCTTACGTTCAAGAAGCTTTCCAACGTGATGATATTCAGATCGTCGTTGCGACAGTGGCCTTTGGTATGGGTATCAACAAACCAAACGTGCGTTTTGTGGTTCACTTCGATATCCCGCGCAACATTGAATCCTACTATCAGGAAACCGGTCGTGCAGGGCGTGATGGTTTACCTGCGGAAGCGATGATGCTGTATGACCCAGCAGATATAAGTTGGCTGCGTCGTATGTTGGATGAGAAAGACGATGGTCCACAGAAGCAGGTGGAAACCCACAAACTGAATGCGATGAGTGCCTTTGCTGAGGCGCAGACTTGTCGCCGTCAGGTGCTATTGAATTACTTTGGTGAGTATCGTGAGAAGCCATGTGGCAACTGCGATATTTGCTTAGACCCACCGAAACACTTTGATGCCACGGAAGAAGCACGTAAGGCGTTGTCTTGTGTGTACCGTGTTAATCAGAGCTTTGGTATGGGCTATGTGGTGGAAGTGCTACGTGGCATGCAAAACATTCGTGTACGTGAAAATGGCCACGACAAGATCTCTACCTACGCAATAGGCCGAGACCATAGCCATGATTACTGGATCAGTATTTTCCGTCAGTTAATCCACAAAGGACTGTTGAGCCAAAACATCACGCGCAACTCAACACTGCAATTAACGGAAGAAGCGCGTCCGCTGTTGCGTGGCGATGTGACTCTAGAGTTAGCGGTCCCACGTTTAGACACCGCAGCACGCGCGGCGAAGTCAGATAAACTCACCAGCAAGAACTACGATAAGAAGCTGTTTGCCAAATTACGTAAGTTGCGTAAATCGATCGCGGACGAAGATGGTTTACCACCATACGTTGTCTTCAGTGACGCGACCTTGATTGATATGGCGGAAATTCTGCCAACCTCTTACGGCGAAATGCTGGCAGTCAGCGGTGTTGGTCAGCGTAAGTTAGAGAAGTACGCCGATCCGTTCCTTGATTTGATTCAAGAACACATTACTCACCACGGATAAGGAATCAAAATGCAAAAGGAATTTGGCTTAGCGGACTACATGGCACGAGAGGGGCGCTTAATCATAACCGCACCAAGTTTTGACCTCGATAGTTTTCCTGCTTTAGGTGAGCGTTTACTTGGACTGCTTTCCGCTACTGTGGTCGAAAAGCAATGGGATGCGGACATTCATTCTTGGCTGATCGACTTTGAAGGTTGTCGATTGTTTATGAAAGCAGAGCATTACAGTGAAGCGATTTGGTTTGAAGCCCTAGCGATTGAAGAGAGCAGGGAAGAGTTGGATTACCTAGCGGGATTGTTCCAACGCGGCTTCTAAAAAATAGAACTTTCACGAAAGGGTGTTTCACATGAAACGCCCTTTTTTGTGCTCAAACGTTTGCGTAATACAGACCGCTTGCGAGTCAAATTGGTTAATGTATAATCGCCCACCGCTTCGCTCAGAATGAGCTTAGCCAGTTTATTTTTTCATTTTACATTGTTGGTAAGAGTGCTTTTCTTTATTGAAAGGGCTCGATTTGGGTTCCCTCACCCCCAAACCAAACTAAAAAGGTATCGCATGAGTAACTTTACCCCTGCGCAGCAGCGCAACGCCCTTATCTATCTGGTTCTATTCCACCTAGTCATTATTGCATCTAGCAATTACCTAGTTCAGCTACCGTTTACTATCTTTGGCTTCCATACCACTTGGGGCGCATTTACCTTCCCATTTATCTTTTTGGCTACCGACCTTACAGTTCGTATTTTCGGTGCGAAAATGGCAAGAAAGATCATCTTCTTAGTGATGTTGCCCGCTCTGGCTGTCTCTTACTTCCTATCGGTGGTGTTCTTCGAAGGTCAGTTCCAAGGTTTTGGCCACTTAGGTGAGTTCAACCTATTTGTTGCTCGTATCGCGATTGCTAGCTTCATGGCGTACCTACTCGGTCAGATCATGGATGTACACGTGTTCAACCGCCTACGCCAAATGAAACAGTGGTGGGTGGCACCAACGTGTTCAACGCTTTTCGGTAACGCACTTGATACCATCGCTTTCTTTGCCATTGCGTTCTACCAAAGCCCAGATCCATTTATGGCGGAGCATTGGACAGAAATCGCGCTGGTGGATTACGGATTCAAACTGATTATCAGTCTTGGTTTGTTCGTTCCTATGTACGGTGTACTACTGAATTACCTGATTAAGAAGCTGACTGCGGTGAACCCTGACTTTAAGGTGACGACAAGCGTTCAGTCTTAATATCAGTGGGAACCCCGAAAGCCGCTTGCTTAAATCAAGCGGCTTTTTTGTACCTGCTTACTGGGATTTAGAGGGTTTTGTACAGCGTGGGGAGTAATTAGATCATGGGTATCCAAAAGCTCCATGAGCTGTACGCAGGTAAAACTCGACAAAGCTTAACAATAAAAAAAGGCCCTAATAAGGACCTTTCTTTAAACAATCATTGAGTGATGGTGATTAACTTGTGACGACGCTAAGCGGCCAGCCAATATCAGTCTGACGGTTGGATTCAATTTCCAACTCAGCGGCTGTTAACGGGTTTGCATCAAGCCAGTTAGCATCAATGTTCAGTGTTAACTTGTCGCCTTCTGCATTTAGCGTGACTTTTGGTTCCAGCGCTGGGTTGCGGCGATGGCTCAATAGTACGGCAAGGCGTAATAAACGAAGTAATCGCTTACCACTAGTTCCAGACAGCGCGTGCTGCTCTGGTAAAGAGGTGAGCTGCTCACGGTAACGTCGAACGATTTCACCGATAACAAACTTCTGAGCGCGCGTATAACCAGGTAAGTCCAAATGTTGTAGGAGGTAAGCGCTGTGCTCACCGCCTTTCTTGAAATCGATAGTTAGCCCGATTTCGTGCAACTTGGCCGTTGTTTCTAGCAGTACTTTACCTTGTGGTTCTGCTACCCATTCGTCACCACCGACTTGTTCAAGCAATCTGCTCGCAAGGTTTGCTACTTGTTCACCATATTGGCAATCCAATTGGTAACGACTCTGTACGCTGCAAATAGTACGTGCACGAATGTCATTTTGACGAAGTTCGTCGACCATCTCATACACTAAGCCTTCACGCAGTGCGCCGCCAGCCAATGTCATCGCATCAATTTCTAGTAATTCGAAAATGGCGATAAGAATAGATAAACCACTTGGGAAGACTAACGCGCGTTCTAGGGTAAGTCCCTCGATATCGAGTTCTTCTAAGTGATCGGCAAGCATGGCTTGTTTTTGCAGACGCTTGAGTTTGGCATGAGTAATGACTTCGTCCATACCTTGCGCAAGCATGATCTCTTGCAGAGCCTGAACTGTGCCAGAAGCGCCAACACAGACATCCCAACCTAGCTCTGTATACTGCTCCAGAATCGGTTTGAGTGTTTGTTTTGCGCCTTCTATAGCGGCTTCAAAGTTACGTGCATTGAGCTGGCGGTCTTTGAAGAAGTTTTCCAACCAAGTGACACAGCCCATTTTTAAACTGGTGAGTGCTTTGGCTTCAAAACCTTCGCCGATGATCAGTTCGGTACTTGCGCCACCAATGTCAACCACCAAACGGCGGCCACTGCCGCCAGAAGTGTGAGCAACACCTTTATATATAGTGGCGGCTTCTTCTTCACCGGTAATCACTTCGATAGGCAGACCTAAAATTTGGTTCGCCTTCTCTAGAAAAACATCCACATTAGTCGCGGTACGCAATGTCGCGGTACCGACGATGCGGATGTTCTGTTTAGGAATGTCCTGCAAGCGTTCTGCAAATAGACTTAAGCAGTCCCATCCTCGCTGCATAGCTTCCGTACTAAGAGAATTATGTTCATCTAAGCCCGCTGCTAGACGAACTTTGCGCTTAATTTTAGCCATGGTTTGAACGCTGCCATCGATGTGACGCACAACGAGCATGTGAAAACTGTTCGACCCGAGGTCGATGGCGGCGTATAGCGGTGATGATCCTGCTTGACTCATAAACGACTTCAGTTTCCTATTATGATTGTTTTGGCGCTGATTGACGCGGCTGACGAGGACGGCGTCCTTGCGGCTTACGATTACCAGAGCGAGTACCACCTGTATTGGTGCGGCGTTGCTGAGTACGAGGTGCACGCATACGAAGTGGAGCTGGCAATTCCTGAATCAATGCCGATGCATCGTAATCAGAAACTGGGATTGCATGCTCAATGTATTCTTCGATAGGTGGCAAGTTGATTGCGTAATCTTCACAAGCAAAGCTGATTGAGTGACCACTTGCACCTGCACGACCAGTACGACCGATACGGTGAACGTAATCTTCACAATCATCAGGTAAGTCGAAGTTAAATACGTGTGTTACTTGAGGAATATGTAGACCACGTGCCGCAACGTCGGTTGCTACGAGTAGGTCAACTTCACCGCGAGTGAATTGTTCAAGAATCTTTTCACGTTTCTTCTGTGGAACGTCGCCAGTCAATAGACCAACACGGTGTCCGTCTGCCGCTAGGTGACCCCAGATTGACTCACACTTGTGTTTGGTGTTTGCAAAAACGATCGCACGATCTGGCCATTCTTCTTCAATCAAAGTTTGAAGTAGTGCCATCTTATCTTCGTTAGAAGGGTAGAAAAGTTCTTCTTGGATGCGGTGACCTGTTTTTTGTTCAGGCTCAACCACAACATGCTCAGGGTTATGCATGTGCTCGAAGGCAAGTTCTTGTACACGGTAAGAAAGCGTTGCTGAGAAAAGCATGTTCAAACGCTCTTTTGGCTCAGGCATACGACGGAACAAGAAGCGAATGTCTTTAATAAAGCCAAGATCGAACATGCGGTCTGCTTCATCCAGAACAACCGCTTGAATGTTGTTTAGGTTGAAGACGCGTTGCTTGTAGAAATCGATGATACGGCCTGTGGTGCCGATCAGGATATCGACGCCGTCTTGAAGCTTATTTAGTTGCTTATCGTAGCTTTCGCCACCGTAAGCCAGTGCTGCTTTAAGACCAGTACTTGCGATCAAAGGCTCAGCATCGTTGTAGATCTGAATCGCTAGCTCACGTGTTGGTGCCATGATAATTGCACGCGGTTGTGTCGGCTTGCGGCCTTCATGTTCTGGTGTCGTCAGAATGTGGTTGAAAGTTGCAGTAAGAAACGCGAGGGTCTTACCAGTGCCCGTTTGGGCCTGGCCTGCAATGTCTTGGCCGGTGAGCAGTACCGGCAACGCCAAGGCTTGGATAGGGGTACAAAACTCGAACCCTTTTTTTTCCAATCCTTCAATAACTTGGGGCTTTAAATCCAAATCGGCGAACTTTTGCTCTGTGATATGCGTCTTTTTCATAGCTATAGAATATCAGCTAAAGCTTGCAATACGAAAGTAAATACATTCCAATAGGGCATCTATTTACTGGTTATCATCCAACCAGTTTCGAAAAACACATTGGAGTGGAAGATGAGTGATAAGATTTTGCAGCTTACTGATGACGGTTTTGAAAACGACGTAATCAACGCTGCAGGCCCGGTTCTAGTGGATTTCTGGGCAGAATGGTGTGGTCCTTGTAAAATGATTGCTCCAATTCTGGACGAGATCGCTGACGAGTACGAAGGCAAGCTCACTATCGGTAAACTAAACATTGACCATAACGCGGGTACACCACCTAAGTTTGGTATTCGCGGCATTCCAACGCTACTGTTATTTAAAGACGGTAACGTAGCGGCAACGAAAGTTGGTGCTTTGTCTAAGACTCAGTTAAAAGAGTTCTTGGACGCAAACCTATAATCACCAAGTGATTACAGACAAAACCGTGCAATGTAACAATGCGCGGTTTTGTTTTTCTAACTCTGGACTAGAATATTAATTAGTGCTAACTTATCGCGCGTTAATTGAACAAATTTCTCTTCTTGGTCGATCCTGAGACCAAATCCATCTTAACTAGAAAACAGATCTTATTTTGACTAAACAAGCATCCACCACCATGAATCTTACTGAACTGAAGAACAGACCAGTATCTGACCTTGTAAAGCTTGGCGAAAGCCTAGGTCTTGAGAACCTAGCTCGTCTAAGAAAACAAGACATCATCTTCGCTATTCTTAAAGCGCACGCGAAAGGCGGCGAAGACATCTTTGGCGATGGGGTTCTGGAGATTCTGCAAGACGGCTTTGGTTTCCTACGTAGCGCAGACAGCTCATACCTTGCTGGCCCTGATGATATCTACGTTTCGCCAAGTCAGATTCGTCGTTTTAACCTACGTACTGGTGACTCAATTGCTGGTAAGATTCGTCCACCAAAAGACGGTGAGCGTTACTTTGCCCTTTTGAAAGTCAACACCGTAAACGACGACAAACCAGATAACGCTCGTAACAAGATCCTATTCGAGAACTTAACGCCTCTACACGCGAATGAGCGTATGGTTATGGAGCGCGGTAATGGTTCTACAGAAGATATCACAGCACGTGTTTTAGATTTGGCATCACCAATCGGTAAAGGCCAACGTGGTTTGATTGTTGCTCCGCCGAAAGCGGGTAAAACAATGCTTCTGCAAAACATTGCTCAAAGCATCGCATACAACCACCCTGAGTGTGAGTTGATGGTACTTCTAATCGACGAACGTCCGGAAGAAGTGACAGAGATGCAGCGCCTAGTTAAAGGTGAAGTAGTAGCGTCAACATTCGATGAGCCAGCTTCTCGCCACGTACAAGTAGCAGAAATGGTAATCGAGAAAGCAAAACGTCTTGTTGAACACAAGAAAGACGTGGTTATCTTGCTTGACTCTATTACTCGTCTAGCTCGTGCATACAACACCGTAGTGCCTTCATCAGGTAAAGTACTAACTGGTGGTGTGGATGCAAACGCACTACACCGTCCTAAGCGTTTCTTCGGTGCAGCTCGTAACGTAGAAGAAGGCGGCAGCTTAACTATCATCGCAACAGCGCTAGTCGATACTGGCTCTAAAATGGATGAAGTTATCTACGAAGAGTTTAAGGGTACAGGTAACATGGAACTGCACTTGAACCGTAAGATTGCTGAAAAGCGTGTATTCCCTGCGATTGATTTCAACCGCAGTGGTACGCGTCGTGAAGAGCTACTAACGAAGACAGACGAACTACAGAAGATGTGGATTCTACGTAAGATTGTTCACCCAATGGGTGAAACTGACGCGATGGAGTTCCTAATCGATAAGCTAGCGATGACGAAGACCAACGACGAGTTCTTTGATGCAATGCGTCGTCAATAGTCTCAGATAAGTAATTCTGCGAAGGGCCACCGTATATCGGTGGCTTTTTTATTGCTTTCTCCCGATAGAAGCAGCAGAATGAAGAAAATGTTATCGGGAGGTTAACATGCAACAAGGAATGTTGTCGTCATTACTCCTGAGCTTGTCACTTATCACATTACCCGCAACGTTATCTGCGAAGGAAATGCAGGAAACCGTGGTAGAGCAGTGGCTTCAGGATACCCACATACAGACCAAAGTATCTGAATTGCTCGATTATGCAGTCAGAGACGAGGTCGACTCGCTTAAATTCGCTCTCGACCGACTTGCTTTCCCTCAACAAGAAGTCGTCCGTTTTCTTTTGCTCGAAAAGCTTGAGCAACAAGAAATCATCCTTACGCCAAGAATGGCCATTTTTGTCGAATCCCAAATCAGTATTACGCCAACCTATCAAGTGCTTGAGCGTGGTGATGGTTATGAGTTCAGCATACCCGCATTTAACTTTCCTGCGGTGGCAAGCCGTTTGATCAAACGCTGGAAGCAAGACCAAAGCACGTTGGAGTTTGTATTGGAAGCAGAGCGCCAAGAACTCAACCTTAAAGATTGGCTTACCGGTACATCGCAGCAAATACAAGCTCGAGAGGCATTGTTGATCCGAGAATTAGACAGCTTATCTCCAGATGCACTTGAGGCAATCACTAAACAGTTAACTCATGCAAACGTTACTAGCTGGTTACCTTCTACCGCCGTTGTCGTACGTTTAGCACAAGTGAGTCAAAATGAGGCGATGTATGATCTGCTGTGGCGAATGCGTGCTGATTACAACAGCCAAACTGAGCTTACAAGGTTAGCGGAAGTTGGTGATGCATTCTCTTTGCAGCAATTGATGAGCTCTACTGTTAATCCAACTTTAAAACCCTATGCAATTGAGCTTCTGACGAGATCCAATCCTCTTACTTCCGACGTAAAACAGTTTCTGATCGCTAAAATGGCGCTTTCTGAGGAAGCTACTTTAGTGGCCAGAGAGCTAGCGAAACAAGGGCATCAATCTTGGTTGGAAGAGTTAGTGTCAAACAATCGCCAAGTCAAAGCTCGGCAGATTGAAAAGTTCTTGGAATAACTGTTCCTGAATTAAGCGTTCTTCAAGGCTCGATTCTTGTCGCTGCGTAGCTCACATACCCACACAAAATAGGAGGATCTTAGCGTCCTCCTATTTGTTATACTGCGAATAATTTAATCAGCCAGCATGAAGGCCTATGAGTTTTAAGGATTTACGCGAATTTATCGACCACCTAGAACAGAAAGGTCGACTTAAACGCATCACTCACCCCGTCGATCCCGCTTACGAAATGACAGAAATAAGTGACCGCACCTTGCGTGCTGGTGGCCCGGCACTGTTGTTTGAGAATCCAATTGGCTACGACGTACCTGTTTTGACGAACCTATTTGGTACGCCAGAACGTGTCGCAATTGGCATGGGGCGCGAAGACGTTAAAGAATTAAGAGAAGTCGGTAAGCTGCTGGCTTATTTAAAAGAACCTGAGCCACCAAAAGGCTTTAAAGACGCCTTAGAAAAACTGCCAGTGTTCAAGCAAGTGTTGAACATGCCAGCCAAGCGTCTACGTAAAGCGCCGTGCCAAGACATTGTATGGCAAGGTGATGAAGTCGATTTGGATAAAATCCCAGTGATGAGCTGCTGGGCAGAAGACGTTGCGCCACTGCTTACGTGGGGTTTAACTGTGACTAAAGGTCCGAATAAGAAACGTCAGAACCTAGGTATTTATCGCCAGCAGAAAATTGCCAAGAATAAAATTATCATGCGTTGGTTAGCTCACCGTGGTGGTGCGCTTGACCTGCGCGATTGGATGGAAACCAATCCAGGGAAACCTTTTCCTGTTTCGGTCGCTTTTGGTGCAGACCCTGCTACCATTCTTGGCGCAGTAACACCCGTGCCAGATACGCTATCGGAATATGCATTTGCTGGTTTACTGCGCGGCAGCAAAACTGAAGTCGTGAAGTCAATCAGTAATGATTTGGAAGTGCCAGCGAGTGCGGAAATCGTTATGGAAGGTTATATCGACCCGAACGAGTTTGCCGATGAAGGCCCTTACGGTGACCACACCGGCTACTATAACGAAAAAGAAAAGCACCACGTATTTACCATTACGCACATTACTATGCGTAAGGACCCAATTTATCACAGTACCTACACCGGTCGTCCGCCAGATGAACCGGCTGTATTGGGTGTGGCATTAAACGAAGTGTTTGTACCTATTTTGCAAAAGCAGTTCCCAGAGATTGAAGACTTCTATCTACCGCCGGAAGGGTGTTCGTACCGAATGGCAGTCGTCACCATTAAGAAGCAGTACCCAGGACATGCCAAGCGCGTAATGATGGGCGTGTGGTCTTTCTTACGTCAATTCATGTATACCAAGTTTGTTATTGTGTGCGATGAATCGGTAAACGCACGAGATTGGAATGATGTCGTGAAAGCCATGTCAGAGCATATGGATCCTGTGCGTGATACCTTGATGATAGATAACACGCCAATCGACTCGCTCGACTTTGCTTCACCAGTGGTTGGTCTTGGATCCAAGATGGGTTTAGATGCAACCATTAAGTGGAATGCCGAGCTGGCGACGCGAACCAAGGTCGCTGAACGAGACAGTAAAGCGATTACCGAAGCAGAACTGAATGAGTTGAAACAGCAACGTCCTGAGATTGTTGATATCTACCTACCAGCCACAGCAAACAACCAATTTGCTGTTGTAACAATGAAGAAAGACCAAGCTGGTCAATCTCAAGCATTGATGGAATACCTGTGGGACTTCTTTGCTCGGTACACGGATAACAAATTCATTATTTTGTGCGACGATGACGTCAATGCACAAGATTGGAATGACATCATTTGGGCTGTGACAACTCGAATGGATCCAGACAGAGATACCACTCAAGTTCGTGGTAAGGCGGGTAGCTCATCTAAACTTGGGCTCGATGCGACCAATAAGTTTGAATCTGAAGCCACACGCGAATGGGGTACGCCTATCAAAAAAGATCCTAAACTTGTGGCTAAAGTCGATGAGATTTGGGACCAGTTAGGTATTCTATGAATCATCAAGTCCACCTTCTACCAATGGACGTTACGTTCCAAGTAAAAGAAGGGGAGACAGTGTTGGAAGCTGCGCTCAACAACAATATTCGCTTCCCACACCGTTGCCAAGTTGGCGCTTGCGCCATGTGCATGTGTAAAAAGCTAACGGGCGAGGTGAGTTATCACCTCGAACCGATGCTAACCGAAAAAGAGCAACAGCAAGGTTGGATATTCCCTTGCCAAGCCTATACAGAAAGTAATTTAGTGCTTACTTTTGACGAGTAAGCGAGAGGAACACCATGACCATCCAATGTAAAGTAAAGTCTATTGAGCCGTTAGCTTGTAATACTTACCAAATCCTTCTTCACCCTGAATCTCCTGTGCCTTTTAAAGCAGGTCAGTATCTAATGGTAGTGATGGGTGAAAAAGACAAACGCCCTTTCTCTATTGCAAGTAGCCCTTGCCGTCATGAAGGCGAACTGGAGTTGCACATCGGTGCGGCAGAGCAAAATGCTTACGCATTAGAAGTCGTTGAAGCAATGCAATCGGCATTAGAAACAGATGGTCATATCGAAATTGATGCACCACATGGTGATGCTTGGGTTCAAGAAGAAAGCGAGCGCCCGCTATTATTGATTGCTGGTGGTACTGGCTTTAGTTACGTGCGTTCGATTTTGGATCACTGTGTTGCACAGAACAAAACCAACCCTATCTATTTATACTGGGGTGCACGAGACAACTGCCAGCTTTATGCTAAAGAAGAACTGGCCGAGATTGCCGATAAGTTTGCTAACGTTCACTTTGTTCCAGTAGTAGAAGAAGCACCTGCCGATTGGCAAGGTAAAGTTGGTAACGTGCTACAAGCGGTGAGTGAAGATTTCGAAAGCTTAGAAAACTACGATATCTATATTGCTGGCCGCTTTGAAATGGCTGGGGCAGCGCGTGAACAGTTCACCCAGAACAAGAAAGCGAAGAGTGAACGTATGTTCGCAGACGCGTACGCATTCATTTAAATACAGCTTTTGGGGCAGAAAAAGAGGGTTTTTTACCCTCTTTTTTGCTTTTTTGATGAAATAGTCATCGAACAGTTAGTTTTTTCCATTTTTTTTCAAAAAAGGGTTGCGAACGGATCTGAGTTCCCTATAATGCGCATCCACCGACACGGCAGACGCGATAAGGCTTCAGCAGGGTCGGAGAGGTGAAAAGCTTCTGAGAAAATAAATTGAAAAAAGTGTTTGACACTCTCAATTATCTCGCTAGAATGCACCTCCGCTTTGAGAGAAAAAACTTCTCGCAAAGCAAGCTCTTTAACAATATAGACCTATCAATCTGTGTGGGCACTCGTTGATGATAATCCAATTAGAAATTTCTCTTAATAAAGAGCAGTTTCAAATTAGGTTTCAATGAACTGAGTGACCAATCAAGTCTTCGGACTTGGCACAGTCAATTCATTATCATTCTGTTGGAATGATAATAGCTTTAAAATTACTTCTTACTTTCGAGTAAGGATGAGTTTTGAAGTCAGTATTCGTTGAGCCGAACAAAATCTTAAATTGAAGAGTTTGATCATGGCTCAGATTGAACGCTGGCGGCAGGCCTAACACATGCAAGTCGAGCGGAAACGAGTTATCTGAACCTTCGGGGAACGATAACGGCGTCGAGCGGCGGACGGGTGAGTAATGCCTAGGAAATTGCCCTGATGTGGGGGATAACCATTGGAAACGATGGCTAATACCGCATAATGCCTACGGGCCAAAGAGGGGGACCTTCGGGCCTCTCGCGTCAGGATATGCCTAGGTGGGATTAGCTAGTTGGTGAGGTAATGGCTCACCAAGGCGACGATCCCTAGCTGGTCTGAGAGGATGATCAGCCACACTGGAACTGAGACACGGTCCAGACTCCTACGGGAGGCAGCAGTGGGGAATATTGCACAATGGGCGCAAGCCTGATGCAGCCATGCCGCGTGTGTGAAGAAGGCCTTCGGGTTGTAAAGCACTTTCAGTCGTGAGGAAGGTGGTAGTGTTAATAGCACTATCATTTGACGTTAGCGACAGAAGAAGCACCGGCTAACTCCGTGCCAGCAGCCGCGGTAATACGGAGGGTGCGAGCGTTAATCGGAATTACTGGGCGTAAAGCGCATGCAGGTGGTTTGTTAAGTCAGATGTGAAAGCCCGGGGCTCAACCTCGGAATAGCATTTGAAACTGGCAGACTAGAGTACTGTAGAGGGGGGTAGAATTTCAGGTGTAGCGGTGAAATGCGTAGAGATCTGAAGGAATACCGGTGGCGAAGGCGGCCCCCTGGACAGATACTGACACTCAGATGCGAAAGCGTGGGGAGCAAACAGGATTAGATACCCTGGTAGTCCACGCCGTAAACGATGTCTACTTGGAGGTTGTGGCCTTGAGCCGTGGCTTTCG
Source organism: Vibrio jasicida 090810c (assembly GCF_002887615.1). Classification (NCBI taxonomy): domain Bacteria; kingdom Pseudomonadati; phylum Pseudomonadota; class Gammaproteobacteria; order Vibrionales; family Vibrionaceae; genus Vibrio; species Vibrio jasicida. Next base: position 2,340,465 of record NZ_CP025792.1, read on the forward strand.
GAGCTAACGCGTTAAGTAGACCGCCTGGGGAGTACGGTCGCAAGATTAAAACTCAAATGAATTGACGGGGGCCCGCACAAGCGGTGGAGCATGTGGTTTAATTCGATGCAACGCGAAGAACCTTACCTACTCTTGACATCCAGAGAACTTTCCAGAGATGGATTGGTGCCTTCGGGAACTCTGAGACAGGTGCTGCATGGCTGTCGTCAGCTCGTGTTGTGAAATGTTGGGTTAAGTCCCGCAACGAGCGCAACCCTTATCCTTGTTTGCCAGCGAGTAATGTCGGGAACTCCAGGGAGACTGCCGGTGATAAACCGGAGGAAGGTGGGGACGACGTCAAGTCATCATGGCCCTTACGAGTAGGGCTACACACGTGCTACAATGGCGCATACAGAGGGCAGCAAGCTAGCGATAGTGAGCGAATCCCAAAAAGTGCGTCGTAGTCCGGATTGGAGTCTGCAACTCGACTCCATGAAGTCGGAATCGCTAGTAATCGTGGATCAGAATGCCACGGTGAATACGTTCCCGGGCCTTGTACACACCGCCCGTCACACCATGGGAGTGGGCTGCAAAAGAAGTAGGTAGTTTAACCTTCGGGAGGACGCTTACCACTTTGTGGTTCATGACTGGGGTGAAGTCGTAACAAGGTAGCGCTAGGGGAACCTGGCGCTGGATCACCTCCTTATACGATGATTACTCACGATGAGTGTCCACACAGATTGATACGGTTTATAAGTAAGAGACGATACTGGGTCTGTAGCTCAGGTGGTTAGAGCGTTCGCCTGATAAGCGAGAGGTCGGTGGTTCGAGTCCACTCAGACCCACCAATTTCTTTTGAAATTGGTATGCAGTATCGACACCTTGATGGGGCTATAGCTCAGCTGGGAGAGCGCCTGCCTTGCACGCAGGAGGTCTGCGGTTCGATCCCGCATAGCTCCACCATCTTTAAGTGTTCTTGAAAAAGAATCTTTAAAAATGGTTTTCATCAGAAAATCTAGCTCTTTAACAATTTGGAAAGCTGACAAAACAATCTTTAAGATTGTTTGTAAAGTTCTCAATGTTTGTCTTTATGACAAACACCAAAAAACACATTCAAGTGTTCTTGGGAATATCACTTTTAAAGTGATTATTCGAAATTGAGTCCGGCAAAATCGAAATGTCTCTCGCTCATTCAAATAATGAGAGACAACTTTGGTGATTTGATTATCAACTCGAAACTCCTTCGGGTTGTATGGTTAAGTGACTAAGCGTACACGGTGGATGCCTTGGCAGTCAGAGGCGATGAAGGACGTATTAACTTGCGATAAGCCCAGATTAGGTAGTAAAAACCACTTGAGTCTGGGATTTCCGAATGGGGAAACCCACTAGCATAAGCTAGTATCGCTGCGTGAATACATAGCGCAGCGAGGCGAACCGGGGGAACTGAAACATCTAAGTACCCCGAGGAAAAGAAATCAACCGAGATTCCGAAAGTAGCGGCGAGCGAAATTGGACTAGCCCTTAAGCTTTATATGCGTTAGACGAACGGTCTGGAAAGTCCGGCAATAAAGGGTGATAGCCCCGTAGTTGACAACGCACATTCAGTGAAATCGAGTAGGGCGGGACACGTGATATCCTGTCTGAATATGGGGGGACCATCCTCCAAGGCTAAATACTACTGACTGACCGATAGTGAACCAGTACCGTGAGGGAAAGGCGAAAAGAACCCCTGTGAGGGGAGTGAAATAGAACCTGAAACCGTGTACGTACAAGCAGTAGGAGCACCTTCGTGGTGTGACTGCGTACCTTTTGTATAATGGGTCAGCGACTTATATTCAGTGGCAAGGTTAACCATCTAGGGGAGCCGTAGCGAAAGCGAGTGTTAACTGCGCGACTTAGTCGCTGGATATAGACCCGAAACCAGGTGATCTAGCCATGGGCAGGTTGAAGATTGAGTAACATCAATTGGAGGACCGAACCGACTAATGTTGAAAAATTAGCGGATGACTTGTGGCTAGGGGTGAAAGGCCAATCAAACCTGGAGATAGCTGGTTCTCCCCGAAAGCTATTTAGGTAGCGCCTCGGACGAATACTACTGGGGGTAGAGCACTGTTAAGGCTAGGGGGTCATCCCGACTTACCAACCCTTTGCAAACTCCGAATACCAGTAAGTACTATCCGGGAGACACACGGCGGGTGCTAACGTCCGTCGTGGAGAGGGAAACAACCCAGACCGCCAGCTAAGGTCCCAAATTATTACTAAGTGGGAAACGATGTGGGAAGGCTCAGACAGCCAGGATGTTGGCTTAGAAGCAGCCATCATTTAAAGAAAGCGTAATAGCTCACTGGTCGAGTCGGCCTGCGCGGAAGATGTAACGGGGCTAAGTAATAAACCGAAGCTGCGGCAATGAAGTTTTACTTCATTGGGTAGGGGAGCGTTCTGTAAGCCGTTGAAGGTGTGTTGTAAAGCATGCTGGAGGTATCAGAAGTGCGAATGCTGACATGAGTAACGATAAAGGGGGTGAAAAACCTCCTCGCCGGAAGACCAAGGGTTCCTGTCCAACGTTAATCGGGGCAGGGTAAGTCGACCCCTAAGGCGAGGCCGAAAGGCGTAGTCGATGGGAAACGGGTTAATATTCCCGTACTTCTTACAATTGCGATGGGGGGACGGAGAAGGCTAGGTGGGCCTGGCGACGGTTGTCCAGGTTCAAGTGCGTAGGCTGAAGAGTTAGGTAAATCCGGCTCTTCTTAAGGCTGAGACACGACGTCGAGCTACTACGGTAGTGAAGTCATTGATGCCATGCTTCCAGGAAAAGCCTCTAAGCTTCAGATTGTAAGGAATCGTACCCCAAACCGACACAGGTGGTCGGGTAGAGAATACCAAGGCGCTTGAGAGAACTCGGGTGAAGGAACTAGGCAAAATGGTACCGTAACTTCGGGAGAAGGTACGCTCTTGATGGTGAAGTCCCTCGCGGATGGAGCTGACGAGAGTCGCAGATACCAGGTGGCTGCAACTGTTTATTAAAAACACAGCACTGTGCAAAATCGTAAGATGACGTATACGGTGTGACGCCTGCCCGGTGCCGGAAGGTTAATTGATGGGGTTAGACTTCGGTCGAAGCTCTTGATCGAAGCCCCGGTAAACGGCGGCCGTAACTATAACGGTCCTAAGGTAGCGAAATTCCTTGTCGGGTAAGTTCCGACCTGCACGAATGGCGTAATGATGGCCACGCTGTCTCCACCCGAGACTCAGTGAAATTGAAATCGCTGTGAAGATGCAGTGTACCCGCGGCTAGACGGAAAGACCCCGTGAACCTTTACTACAGCTTGGCACTGAACATTGACCCTACATGTGTAGGATAGGTGGGAGGCTTTGAAGCACAGTCGCTAGATTGTGTGGAGCCGTCCTTGAAATACCACCCTTGTAGTGTTGATGTTCTAACGTCGACCCCTTATCGGGGTTGCGGACAGTGCCTGGTGGGTAGTTTGACTGGGGCGGTCTCCTCCCAAAGAGTAACGGAGGAGCACGAAGGTGGGCTAATCACGGTTGGACATCGTGAGGTTAGTGCAATGGCATAAGCCCGCTTGACTGCGAGAATGACAATTCGAGCAGGTGCGAAAGCAGGTCATAGTGATCCGGTGGTTCTGTATGGAAGGGCCATCGCTCAACGGATAAAAGGTACTCCGGGGATAACAGGCTGATACCGCCCAAGAGTTCATATCGACGGCGGTGTTTGGCACCTCGATGTCGGCTCATCACATCCTGGGGCTGAAGTCGGTCCCAAGGGTATGGCTGTTCGCCATTTAAAGTGGTACGCGAGCTGGGTTTAGAACGTCGTGAGACAGTTCGGTCCCTATCTGCCGTGGGCGTTGGAAGATTGAAGGGGGCTGCTCCTAGTACGAGAGGACCGGAGTGGACGAACCTCTGGTGTTCGGGTTGTGTCGCCAGACGCATTGCCCGGTAGCTAAGTTCGGAATCGATAACCGCTGAAAGCATCTAAGCGGGAAGCGAGCCCTGAGATGAGTCTTCCCTGATACTTTAAGTATCCTAAAGGGTTGTTCGAGACTAGAACGTTGATAGGCAGGGTGTGTAAGCGTTGTGAGGCGTTGAGCTAACCTGTACTAATTGCCCGTGAGGCTTAACCATACAACACCCAAGGGGTTTTGATGGACTCAATGCAAGAACGATTGAATGTGTATAAATAGAACTTAAAATCAGTTTTCCAGATTAAAGAATTTGCTTGGCGACCATAGCGATTTGGACCCACCTGACTTCCATTCCGAACTCAGAAGTGAAACGAATTAGCGCCGATGGTAGTGTGGGGCTTCCCCATGTGAGAGTAGGACATCGCCAGGCTTGCTTACTGTTTTTAGATTTTAAAAAATCTAAAGGCAAAACTGAGATTTAGCATTATTTAAGTAAGACTAAGTTTTAGTAACAATTTGTGGAGAGATGGCTGAGTGGTTGAAAGCACCGGTCTTGAAAACCGGCGTACGTTAATAGCGTACCTAGGGTTCAAATCCCTATCTCTCCGCCACTATTAAGAAGCCTCGCTAGAAATAGCGAGGCTTTTTTCATTTCTGATGCTTGGAAATAACTTAAAGTATTTGAATTAACCTCTTAGCCAAACATTAGCACCGATAACAACGATAACAGTTAATTACTCTTTTATTATTCAATTCCGAATAAATCTTTCTAGAACATCTAACCACTCTCTGAATATCTATAGAAGTTTGTTAAGCCTGCTTGTCGTACCCCTATTGATACAGGGCTTTTGTTAACAGAAGTGCGTTTCTATTCGCTACTGTCTTCAATGTGAGTTAGCGCTTTTAAGCGGTCTCTGACTTACTGCTGATTAATATGACTACTTTGCTTTAGCTTTTACAATAAACGTTATTTAAGCGTTGTATGGAGCTTTCCTCCATCGAGCTGAGTACATAACGTCAGATAGCTCATGTACTCGTATATTCTCTATATCTATCCAATATAGTTATGTTCTGCGAGTGTCGAACTGTCTTCCTAGATATTGAGGTTCAACAAATCTGCTTTGCAGAAAATGATTGAAGTAGCTTCACTTGGTTATCAATGAGATAAGGAAGTCTCGTGGGTATGAGTGACAAAAGCCATCGGTGATGGAGTCTCGTTGCTTTTAGGTGGTAGAGGAACGTTCACGTTGAAACTATGAAGGGTTTTGATAAATTGCAGGTAATAAAAAAGCCGACAGTAAACTGTCGGCTTTCTGCTTTCTGAGCCGCTTAGTTGTTTTGAACTAGCGTTAGAGCTTTACGAGAGACTTCGTGAGCCGCTTTAGTTAGGTTTTGCTTCTCCAGTGTGTCTGCTAGGTAAGCATAGTCAGAAACGTCTGAGCGAAGCTTTAGCGCAACTTCGAAATGTTCTTGTGCTTCTTGCCATTTCTCTTGGCGGAAGAAGAAGTGTGCCAATGCACTTTGTGCTGCTGCATTTTCTGGTTCACGTTTCAAGACACCTTCAAGGAAAACAATCACTGGGTGGCTATCTGGTAGGTTTAGCTCTGGCAGTAATTGGTATAGTTCAGGTGTTGGGCTCTTCTTCAGTGCTTCTTTGATCACAGTGAAGGCTTCGGCATCTGCTTTGCGTGAGATGAGCTCGTGAGCAAAACAACCGATCAGGTGAGCGTCTTGTTTTACCTTACGTGGCAGACTGTTCCAGTGTGAGATAAGACCTTCGCTACCTTGTTGCTGAGCCACTTCGTGTAGCAAACCACATTGAGCTTTCTGAATTAGTCCTGCTTGCTCTTCTTCTGTGATCAGTTTGGCTTTACTTAGTTGAGGCATTAGATCGATCAGTGGTTGCCATAGCTTAAGCTGCATGTAAGTAGTCTTTTGCAGGTTAAGAACAATCGAGTTATTCGCGTACTGGCCTTTTAGTGCTTGTAACGTATCGAATGCAGACTCGAACTCGTTATCACGAATGAACTGTTTCGCGCGAGTCAACTCTACTGCTAAGTGCGAATTCTCTTGTTGGCTTGCTAGCTCTAGGTACTGGTCACGCTTTGTTTTGTCACCTTGACCCTGTGCAGCTTCTGACGCTACTAGGTAGCAAAGCAACGGCATGTCGTGATGGTTTGCCCAGCGTGTCACTTTCTTCTCGGCACCTTTCCAGTCCCCTTCAAGTAGCTTGATGATGCCCTCGTTGGTGTAACGACGAGAACGACGCATTTTACGGACGCTAAAGTAGTTCCAAGTGCTTGAGCTTGCGTAAACCAGTTTCTTGACGACATATTCCAATAGGAACAATGCAGCCAGTGCGGCAATCACAAAAATCACTAGGGTAGTGACACTCATCTCAATGGTTTTATTGGCAATTGAGATCAGGACATAGCCTTGTTGGCCTGAGAATTGAGTGCCAACGAATAGACCAGCACCAAGAACAACAAATAGGAAAATAAGACGAACCATTACTTATCCTCCGTACCTGTCATTGTGGTTACTTCACGACGTAAGCGCTCGCGAATGACATCTGATAGCTGGTTTTGACTTTCTAGTTTCGCTGGGTATTCAACTTCGATGTCTTGTTTACTCAACTGGCTCAATGATTTGTTGAACTCTTTAACTGAATTATCATCTTGGTTGAAGAATGCCATTGCCCATTTGTCCGCGGTTTCCAAAGAGGTGGTGTATATTTCCCCTTGTTCTTGGTAAACCGATTTAATCGCTGTTTCGATCTTGGCTTTGATGTTCTCTTTCAAGTAGAAGTGTTGTTGTGGTGAGAGCAACGGAATTACATTGCCATCACGTGTACGGAAGGTAATGAAGTTCTCTGAGAAGTCTTTTAGTGAGGTCATCAGGTTATCTTGCCAGTTTGCAATATCTTCTGATACTTGTTGCTTCTCAACCGCTGCAGCTTCAGGTAGTAATGCATTTGCGAGAGGCAGTTTGTCTACTTGCTGTTGTAGTGCCGTTAAACGCAATACTAGGCCATCACGGTCAACTAGTGGCACAACACGTAGTTTAGTGATGTCGTTTGCCATTGCTTTACGCAAACCTACAAGGCTGGGATCGTTTAGCGCTGCGATACGCTGGTCTGCGCTTTCCATCAATTGAGTAGCACTTTCTACATCATGCTCTAAAAACAGCTTACGACCAGCCAGTTTTACTAGATAGTCAGCTTCTGCTAACAGCCAATCGTTTGGGCGACGGCCTTTCACGTCGGCCACTGCCAATTGTAGGCTTTCAATACTTTTTCGTTGCTGACCAAGAACCACTTCAGCTTTGTGCGTTGCTGTCGTCGCTTTTTCAATAGTTTCTTCTTTTACTTGGTTTAGCTCTTGTTTCATTGCTGATTGAGCCTGCTCTAGTTGGCTCTGAAGCTGAGCGATCTGAGTTTGGTATTCTGATTGCTGTTCGAGCATTTTGTATGTCAAACCACCACCAAAAATAAGTGATAAGACGATCGCCACAGTACCCAGCTTCACGCCGCGTTTGCCTTGCTTCTCTTCAAATTCAACTTTGTTTGGTTCTGCTGGTTTGGTTGGTTCAGCAGGCTTTGAGTCTACCTTTTTAGGCTCAGATTCTTGTTGCGGTGTGTCTTTTTCAGCTAGCGGTGCCGATGCAGTTTGTTCGGAAAGGTTTTTATCGTTATTTTTTTGGTCGTTATTTTTACTTGTCATGCCTATATCCTGTGTAGCTAGGGCTGGAGAGCAGCCAGTAATTCTTGGTTGGATGCACTTCCTGTACATCTGACCTGAGAGAAGCCCCTTTGAATTGCGATGTCAGCGATGCGCTGACTGGGGATATACAACTCTTGTTGATTAAGCCAAACCAATTGTTCTGACGTCAATTGGTTGCACAAATAATCCAGTTGTTCACCACTGGTGACGATTATCTGGTCGATTTGTTGGGTTTTCCATAATGAGACACAGCTTACTGGATCGAATGGGATAAATTCTCTCTTATAAGTCTCACTATAGTTAACTTTTGCTCCGCGTCTCACCAATGCATCTTTAATCAGTTCCCTTCCTCCGTTGCCACGAAGGATTAGAACTGTTTGTTTTTCTACATTGTTTAGTTCGGGAAGCTGCAACAAGTGCTCACTATCACTGACTTGTGGATAGTGTACTTTCTGTTGAGTGCATTTGCTCAAATAGTGTGCTGTTTTTTGACCAACGGCAAGGTATATAGCCTGCTTGGGCCATGATTTAGCGTTGTTCTCTAAGATTTTCTCTGCGCATCGCACCGCATGTTGGCTGACTGCAATAATAATTTGCGCATTTTCGATATATTTGGAGAGGTGCGTATCGCTGAGATCGGCAACGATGTCGATCAATGGATGATGGATTGCAGTAATGCCGTGCCTTTCGAGCAGAGAGCAAAGTGCGATGCCTTGCTCTCCCGGCCGAGTGACCAACACTGCCATGATTATTCGTGGTCTGCGTACAGCTTGGTTAGTATGTCGCGTGCACCGCCTTCAAGTAGCTCGTTAGCCAATTGAACGCCTAGTGCTTCGGCATCGTTGCGGTGACCACGAATTTCACCACGCACAATTAGGCTACCATCAGGCTCGCCAACCAGTGCGCGTAGCCAAATGTTGTCACCGTCAAGCAGTGAGTAACTGCCGATTGGCACCTGACAACCGCCTTCAAGGGTCAGGTTCATCGCACGCTCACAACGTACGCGATCTGCCGTATCTTGGTGGTTTAGTGGCTCAAGTAGTTTAAGTAGACGTTCGTCATCCACACGACACTCAATACCTACAGCACCTTGGCCTACCGCCGGCAGCGATTGCTCTGGCTCGATAAAGCTACGAATGCGCTCTTCTAGCTCAAGGCGCTTCAGACCTGCTGCGGCAAGAATGATGGCGTCGTATTCCCCTGCATCTAGCTTACCTAGGCGAGTGCCTACGTTGCCACGTAATTCTTTGATAACTAGGTCTGGGCGGTATTCTTTTAGCTGACACTGACGACGCAGGCTACAAGTACCTACAACTGCGCCTTGTGGCAGCTCATCAATGTTATTATAAGTGTTAGAAACGAATGCATCACGTGGGTCTTCACGTTCACAAATCGTCACCAAACCAAGACCTTCAGGGAAGTCTACTGGTACATCTTTCATTGAGTGCACCGCAAGGTCCGCACGACCTTCAAGCATCGCCACTTCTAACTCTTTAACGAACAAGCCTTTACCACCAACTTTTGCTAGCGGCGTATCCAAAATGATGTCGCCTTTGGTCACCATAGTGACGAGTTCCACCTCAAGACCTGGATGAGCGGCTTGAAGTGCGTCTTTTACAAAGTGTGCTTGCCATAGAGCAAGAGGGCTTTTTCGAGTTGCAATGCGAATTGGCGTGGATTGTGTCATGGTCTTCTCAATGCTGTTTAAGTTTTGCTTAATCGTAACACTCAACGCGTGAAAATCTTAATGTTAGTTAGGCTTCTCTTGGTGTCATGAATGGAATTACATTGCATTATGGAAATAGTGTGACTGGATTCTCATTTAGACTAAGGACTATTATTAGTTAGAGGCGAATACGAGCGACACTACTGCGCTATCAATTTTGCGACTAGTGTGGGGTTTTGAAACCGCAACTATTTGCGGGTGGAAATCTTTACCAACTCTGATGAAAGTGTTAAATTGATCACGTTTTTAGACCTTTTTGGTTTAAAACATCAGCAGATTTTCGTGATTGTTCAACCAAGGAACTTCCCTTGCAGGCTTACACCCAAAAACTTATTCAGCGACTAGATAACCTGAACCAGCAACGGATCGACCGTGCGCTGGCGCTTATGGATTCGCAAAGCCAGCAAGTCTTCCACTTGATTCCTGCCTTGTTGAACTACAACCATCCTGTTATTCCTGGCTACTACGATGCTGACGTACCTTATGGTGTGTTTGGTCTAGAGCTGAACGAACTCCAACAACGATTCCTTGATGATACTCAACTGACGATTGGGCAAGCGCTTAAGACAGCAGAGCTACCTGCGATCTTAGGTTTGTACACTATGGGCAGTACCTCTTCTATTGGTCAAAGTACTTCAAGTGATTTGGATATTTGGGTGTGTATCTCACCGGAGATGGATAACGACCAACGCGAGCTGCTGACCAACAAATGCTTGCTGATCACCGACTGGGCTCAAAGCCAAGGTGTGGAAGCGAACTTCTTCTTAATGGATGAAGAGCGTTTTCGTAGCAACCGTTCTGAAGAGATGACTGGCGATAACTGTGGTTCTTCTCAGCATTTATTATTGCTGGATGAATTCTACCGTTCTGCAGTACGTCTGGCTGGACAGCGTTTGTTGTGGCAAATCGTGCCACCAGAAATGGAAGAGTGTTACGACGAGTACGTTGCACAGCTTTGTAAAGATGGCTATATCAATTGTGATGAGTGGATCAACTTTGGTCAGCTTAACCGCATTCCTGCTGAAGAGTACTTTGGCTCGAACTTGTGGCAGCTGTATAAGAGTATCGATTCTCCTTACAAATCCGTGTTGAAAGCGATCTTGCTTGAAGCTTACTCGTGGGAATACCCGCACACACAGCTTCTTAGCATCGACACTAAACGTCGCTTCTTTGCCCATGAGCCTGACTTGTACGGCATGGATGCATATTACTTGATGCTAGAGAAAGTAACGCGTTACCTAGAGCGAATCCAAGACGACACACGTTTGGATTTAGTTCGCCGCTGTTTCTACCTTAAAACCCATGAAAAGCTGTCTCGTGAACCTGATGTAGGTTCTGTAGCGTGGCGCCGTGAAGCCTTAAGCGACATGATTGCGAAATGGCATTGGGATGAAGCGGTACTGGCAGAACTCGACGATCGCCGTAACTGGAAAGTAGAACAAGTGAAAGTGGTGCACCATGCATTGTTGGATGCTTTGATGCAAAGCTACCGTAACTTGATTCAGTTTGCGCGTCGTAACGACATTACTTCGGCGATCAGCCCGCAAGACATCAGTATTCTTGCTCGTAAGCTGTACGCGGCATTCGAAGTGCTGCCGGGTAAAGTTACCTTACTTAACCCGCAGATCTCTCCAGATCTTCATGAGCCAGACTTGAGTTTCATCGAAGTAAAAGAAGGTGGAGTTAACAAGTCAGGTTGGTACTTATACAAGCAGCCTTTGATTGCACACCGTATTCTTGGTCAGCCTTGCCTTGAGCACCATGAGTATTTGAGTAAGTTGGTTTCTTGGGCGTTCTTCAACGGTTTGATTACCGAGTCAACGCGTTTGCACGCGGTGGTGCGTGAGGCGCAGTTAGACATCGATAAGTTCTACCAAATGGTGAGTGACCTACGTAACACCTTCTCGTTACGCAAGCGTCGCCCAACCATGCAAGCGTTGGGTAGTCCGTGTGAAATTAGTCAGATGGCGATGTTCATCAACTTTGAAAATGACCCAACGGCAGAGCTGTCTGGCCGCTCACTCAAAGTGGATGTGAAGAACACCGATATCTTCAGCTTTGGTCCTGAACAAATTAACTTGGTCGGCAGTGTTGATTTAGTTTATCGCAACTCATGGCACGAAGTGCGTACACTGCACTTCAAAGGTGAAACCGCGATGTTGGATGCATTGAAGACCATTCTTGGCAAAATGCACCAAGACGCGATTCCGCCAGAATCGGTGGATGTATTCTGTTACGCGAAGAACATGCGTGGCGTGATGCGTAATATGGTTTACCAACTGTTAGCTGAGTGTATCGACTTACGTTTGAAGCCTGTTGAGCAAGAGAAACGCCGTCGCTTTAAAGCCATACGTCTTGCCAACCAAACTTATGGTTTGTTCTTTGAGCGTCGTGGCGTATCGGTTCAGAAACTCGAGAACTCAGTTGATTTCTACCGCAGCATTTCAACCAACAAGCTGAAAGGTTCGCCGCTGTTGATGCTGGATCGTGAGCAAGAGTACCAGCTACCAGAAGTCGTAGATGGCTTTGCGAGTGAAGGTTTAGTGCAGTTCTTCTTTGAAGACACTGACGATGGTTTCAACATCTACGTATTAGATGAGTCAAACCAAGTTGAGGTTTACCACCAATTCAGTGGTTCGAAAGATGAAATGATTGCGTCAGTGAACAGCTTCTACACCTCGGTGAAAGATGACAGTCGTGTATCGTCAAAGTTCATTAACTTTAATTTGCCGCAGTACTACCAAATCATTCATCCGGAAGAAGGGAATACCTACATTATCCCTTACCGTAATGATGGCTGTACGCCAACTCGTCCAACTAAAGCGGTAAATGCGTAAAACGAATAATAAAAAAGAGCACCTCGGTGCTCTTTTTTCGTTTAGGTGACTGGTCGTCACAAATACTCATTTTGCTTATGGCCAATCAATGGTTTCGCCAGCGTGCTTTTCACACTCTTCTTTCACCATTTCAAACAGTTCCATGCCTGTTTTTGAGCAAGTCCATTTGTTCTCGAGTAGCTTGAAATGGAAGCCACCAGATTTCGACGCTAACCAAATCTCATGCATTGGCTCTTGGCGGTTAATGATGATTTGGCTGCGGTCTTCAAATTCTAATGTCATTACGTTGCCAGTGACTTCGTAATCAATGTCTGCGCCTGATTCATCGATGGATTCTTCGATGATTTGCATCTGTGCGTCCACTAGTTGATGAAATTCAGTATCGTTCATCCGTCTATCCTATTGCTTTTCCTGAGTGTGGTGCGATTATAGGGGGCATTGGTTTAATAATCACGATATGCAAAATGAAAAAATTACTTACTGTGTTGTTTGTGATGGTTGCAGCGACACTGGCCGGTTGCGGCCAATCAGGCTCACTTTACATCCCAGATGACGCTCAACAAAACGAGCAGTCACAATAATCAGCCACACCTTAGGGTGAAAACAGGGTTTAGCAGTCGAATTAATTAAGGGAAGCGAATTTTGGATTACTTCAACTATCAGGATGATGGCCAGCTTTGGGCCGAAGACGTCTCACTCCACGATCTTGCCGCGCAGCATGGCACTCCTCTCTATGTTTACTCACGTGCAACGCTAGAGCGTCACTGGAATGCGTTTGATAGCGCTGTGGGTCAGCATCCTCATCTTGTTTGTTATGCAGTAAAAGCAAACTCCAACCTTGGCGTATTGAATGCACTGGCTCGTTTAGGCTCAGGCTTTGATATTGTATCGGGTGGTGAGCTTGAGCGTGTTATCGCGGCTGGCGGTGATGCGAAGAAGGTTGTGTTCTCAGGCGTTGGTAAAACGCCGGCAGAAATGAAACGCGCACTGGAGTTGGGTATTAAATGCTTCAACGTGGAATCAGAACCTGAGCTAGAGCGCTTGAACAAAGTCGCGGGCGAGCTAGGTGTGGTTGCACCGATTTCTCTACGAATTAACCCTGACGTAGATGCAAAAACGCACCCTTATATTTCGACTGGTCTGCGTGACAACAAGTTTGGCATCGCTTTTGACCGTGCTCCGGCAGTATATAAATTTGCTCAGAGCTTACCAAATCTCAATGTGCAAGGTATCGACTGCCACATTGGTTCTCAGCTGACTGAGATTGAACCTTTCATTGACGCTACAGACCGTCTATTAGCGTTGATTGATGATCTGAAAGCACAAGGCATCAACATCCGTCATCTGGACGTTGGTGGTGGTCTAGGCGTGGTATATCGTGATGAATTGCCACCACAGCCTTCGGATTACGCGAAAGCGTTGCTAAGCCGATTAGAGAACCACCAAGAGCTAGAGCTGATCTTCGAACCAGGTCGTGCGATTGCCGCGAATGCGGGTATTTTGTTAACGCGCGTGGAATTCCTAAAACACACTGAGCACAAAAACTTTGCCATTATTGATGCGGCAATGAACGACTTGATGCGTCCAGCACTTTACCAAGCATGGCAAGATATCGTGCCAGTCTCACCACGAGCAGGTGAAGCACAAACTTACGATTTGGTGGGGCCTATCTGTGAAACTGGCGATTTCTTGGGCAAAGATCGAGCGCTAGTACTGCAAGAAGGTGATCTACTCGCGGTTCGCTCTGCAGGCGCCTATGGTTTTGTGATGTCTTCGAACTACAATACGCGTACCCGAGCGGCGGAAGTAATGGTGGATGGTAACCAAAGCCATCTTGTTCGCCAGCGTGAGGAGCTGACCAGTTTGTGGCAGCTGGAACAGATTCTACCGGAGTAACACACAACAAATGCATTTCCACTTTTCCAAAATGCACGGTTTGGGCAACGACTTTATGGTCGTCGACTGCATTACCCAAAACGTGTTTTTCTCCCAAGACTTGATCCGTCGTTTGGCGGATCGTCACACGGGCGTTGGCTTTGACCAACTGCTCGTGGTTGAAGCGCCGTATGATCCAGAAACCGACTTCCACTACCGCATTTTTAATGCCGATGGTAGTGAAGTTGAGCAGTGTGGTAATGGCGCTCGTTGTTTTGCGCGTTTTGTGCGTTTGAAAGGACTGACCAATCGATACAGCATTAGTGTTAGTACCAAGAAAGGTAAGATGATTCTTGATGTTGAAGACGATGGTGATGTAACGGTAAATATGGGCGTGCCTGAATTTGAACCAAGCAAGATCCCTTTCAAAGCGAAGCAAAAAGAGAAAACCTACATCATGCGAGCAGGTGAAAAAACCTTGTTCTGCGGTGCCGTAAGCATGGGCAACCCTCATGTTGTGACGGTGGTTGATGATGTTGATACGGCTGAGGTGGAAGCGCTTGGTCCATTGCTTGAGTCACATGAACGCTTCCCTGAGCGTGTGAATGCAGGCTTTATGCAGGTAGTGGATCGCAACAACATCCGTTTGCGTGTGTATGAACGTGGTGCGGGTGAAACCCAAGCTTGTGGTAGTGGGGCTTGTGGTGCCGTTGCGGTTGGCATTTTGCAAGGTCTTCTGGACGAGAACGTGAAAGTTTCCCTTCCGGGGGGTGACCTACGCATCTCTTGGCAAGGCCCAGGCAAACCATTATTTATGACCGGTCCTGCAACGCACGTATTTGATGGTCAATTGTCGTGCTAGTTGAAGAGCAAGAGAGTCAAGTCTCAGAAGTTGAAGCAGATGCTCTGACGGCGGAAGTCGTTGCGCAGTACTTAAAAGACCATCCAGATTTCTTTGTTCAGCGTCCTGAACTGATCGACCGTTTATCGATGCCGCATGTTGATTTGGGCACAGTTTCTTTGGTTCATATTCAAATGAACCGTCAGCGTCAGCGTATTGAAGAACTGGAAGAAGAGATCACGACACTGATGTCGTTGGCGGCAAATAACGATCGCACCTTCTACGAATTCATGGATTTGCAAGGGCAAATCCTCAAGTGCGGTGACTTTAAGCAGGTCATCAACGCCATTGAACTCAAAGCCAAAGATCTTGGTTTGAAGGCCTATGTGCGCCTATTGAGTCAGTGTGATGCTGCGACTCAATTGAGTAAGGAAAGCTACCAACGTTTTGCTACCAATCACTTAAACGGAAAAGACGCTTACTTAGGCCGTTTACGTAAAGTGGATCGCGAGGCGTTGTTTGGGAATATGGATGTTCCAGAAATGGGTTCCTATGTGGTGTTGCCACTCGTGAAAAAGCAGACGCTTGGCGTACTGGCATTTTCTAGCGAGGATGGCGGTCACTTCCAACCAGGTATGGACACCTTGTTTTTGCGTCACTTATCCTTAGTAGTGGCACATCTCGCTCAAACATTGGTATGGCAAAGTCACCATGACGACAACTCCCAACACTCCTCTGCCAAATAGTCTTCAAAAGCCTCTTGAACGCTTCTACGAATTCTTGCGAAGCGAAAAGGGGCTTAGCCTGCACACCCAACGCAACTACAAACAACAATTGGAAACCATGGCTCACCACTTGGCTGAGATGGGGTTGAAAGATTGGTCGCAAGTCGATGCGGGTTGGGTGCGTCAATTGGCAGGTAAAGGCATGCGTGAAGGCATGAAAGCCAGCAGCTTAGCGACGCGCTTATCTTCTCTACGCAGCTTTTTCGATTTCCTGATCCTACGTGGAGAAATGTCAGCGAACCCAGCCAAAGGGGTTTCGGCGCCACGTAAGAAACGTCCACTACCAAAGAACCTCGATGTAGATGAAGTAAACCAATTGCTTGAAGTTAACGAGGACGATCCGTTAGCGGTGCGCGATCGCGCCATGATGGAGCTAATGTACGGCGCTGGTCTGCGTTTGGCCGAGTTGGTTAGCATTGATGTTCGTCATGTTCAATTGCGCAGTGGAGAGTTGCGTGTGATTGGTAAAGGCGACAAAGAACGTAAAGTCCCGTTCTCTGGTATGGCAACAGAATGGGTCGGTAAGTGGTTGCGTGTGCGTGGTGATTTAGCTGCGCCGGGTGAGCCAGCGTTGTTTGTGTCTAAGCTGGGTACGCGAATCTCACATCGCAGCGTGCAAAAGCGCATGGCGGAGTGGGGGCAGAAGCAATCTGTCGCGAGCCACATCAGCCCGCACAAGCTGCGTCACTCGTTTGCGACCCACATGTTGGAATCGAGCAATAACTTACGTGCGGTGCAAGAGTTATTGGGGCACGAAAACATCTCCACCACCCAAATCTATACCCACTTGGATTTCCAACATTTAGCGCAAGCTTATGATCAGGCGCATCCAAGAGCGCGTAAGAGAAACGACAACAAGTCGGATTAATCAAGGAATCCCATGAAATTCTACCGCCGTATTGCGCCTGTAAAGGCGATGACGTTTGACCTTGATGACACTCTCTATGACAACTACCCAGTGATAGTTCGTATGGAGCGTGAGTTATTATCTTGGCTTCAACACTATCATCCGGCGGTCGCTCATATGGATAAAGCCGATTGGTTTGCACTCAAGCAACGTGTCGTGCAGCTACAACCTGAGCTGAAGAGTGACGTCACTTTGTGGCGTTTAATGCAGCTCAAGCAAGCCTTCTCCCAAGTGGGTTACGATAACGAAGCGTCCCATGCCGCAGCGCAAGCCGCAGTAGAGGTTGCTTTAGATTGGCGTAACCGTTTTGAAGTACCACAGCAAAGCCTCGATGTACTTGCTGAACTGGGGCAAGAAATCCCGCTGGTAGCAATCACCAACGGCAATGTGGATTTAGATCGAATTGGTCTAACGCCTTATTTCCAACAAGTACTGAAAGCAGGGCCGGATGGTCGTGCGAAGCCGGCGCCGGATATGTTCAGTAAAGCACAGCGGTTTCTGGATTTGCCAAGTGAACATATTCTTCATGTCGGTGACCACTTAGTAACAGATGTTCAAGGCGCGAAACTCGCGGGTTTTGCCGCATGCTGGTTTAATGATATGAATAAAAATGTCATTACTCAGGCCAAAACGCGAACGTTACCTGACATTGAAATCAATAACTTGCAGTCGTTACTCGCGCTTTTGTAATCGCTTTCGCATTAATCCATTCAATCTTAATTCTGACCCTAGAAAAGCCGCCTAAAGCCACGTAAATTACTCTCATCAAAGTAAAATAATAAAACCACTTTCATGTGGTGTGGCTTGATGACGGCAGTGGTAGGGTAAATGCGAGCATTCTCTCAACTGGTTCAAAATGTGGATCAGCTTAATGACTTTTTAGTCACTTCTCAGTGTTGTGCAGATAAACGTTATCTGGTGCAACTCTTATCCACCCAATCACGCGACTCCGCCGTCTCGCTCGCACGGGCAATACTCGAAAGATTACCCAACACGCACATCATAGGTCACAGCACTCGTCACGTTATCTTGGAAGGTGAAATCATTAACCATGGCTGCTTAGTGTGTGTGATGGAGTTTGAACAAACTACGCTCACGTCTGCGGTTCAGCATTATTCCTTCTCGCCAGATATCGATGGCTACGATCTCAAGCAAGCTTTACAGCTGCAAGATAACTCCAAAGCCATTATTAGCTTTTCTGTCCAAATCGAACGCCGTGATTATCCGGTGTATCGCGTATTTGATGCCGACGGTCCGAAGGTTTCTGGCGGTTTGGCTCAAACCATCGATGACGGTTGTTGGGTTCTGCATCAAGACCAAGTTTATGACGAAGCGGTTGTCGCGGTTGCCTTGCACAGCGATACCTTGAAAACATGGACGAGCGCGTATTCTGAGTGGAACCCGATTGGCATGCCGCACAAGGTGACTCACGCCAAAGGGACGCGTTTGTATCGTTTGGGGGAGCGTAAAGCGCTGGAAGTGTACAAACATTACCTTGCTGATGGGCACGACCTGACGCTTAATCAACTGCTGAATTTCCCACTTTATCGAGAATCCATTGGGCGCAAAGAGGTGTGTGCCGTGACGGAAATCCATCCCGACGGCAGCATGAGCTTTGATCGCCCTTGGTGTTTGGGTGATGAAGTGCAGTTTTGTTACAACCATCCTTCGCTAACGCTTGAGCAAGTTCGCCATGGGGTGGTGGAGCTTTCCATGCATCAGCCTGAAGCAGTGATGATTTATAACTGCGCATCGCGACTTGATTTTATTGATAGCAGCGATGAAGTTCGCGCCTTCACGGACATTTCCCACACGTCGGGCAGTTACTGCATGGGCGAGTTGTACGGCGAGAATCACCAACAAGAAATTCTGCACCATAGCCTGACTTACTTGGCGATGCGTGAAGGGGATGAAGTTACCGCGCTTAACATGCCACAGCAAGAAGTGAGCACTTCTATCTCTCCCTTGTTTAGTCTGATTCGCAATGCGATTGGCGATCTCAACAACATGAATGCTCACATGGGCTATCAACTCGATCGTCAAGCGAAAAAGCTAGAACAGAGCTTTCGCCGAGATAGCCGCACAGGATTACAAAATCGCGTTGCGTTGCAAGAGCGTTTGATCAGCATTGATACCGATGAGCATTTACTGACACTTAAACTGCTTAACTTTAGCCATATCAACGAAAAGTACGGCTATCGCGTTGGCGATCAACTGTTGAAAGACTTGTCGATGCACTTCAGCAATCGCCTGCGTAAACGCCTTGGTAAACCGGCTGCGCTGCAACTTTATAGCATTGGTGTTGGTGAGTGGGCGTTCTTATTTAAAGCTGACACCAGTAGTGAAGCGATCAAGCAACACTTTACTCGCTTTGCTGACGCGGTCGAGCAAACCAACTTTGAACCAAGTGGCTTACGAGACATTGATTACCTTTCGATTTCATTGTGCGGTGGCTTGGTTAGCCGTCGTGACTTCCCAACGGCATCGCCGGATGAATTGCTCCTCAAAGGAATTGAAGCACGAAGAGCAGGGGTGCGCAGTAATACGCACATCTGTAATGCCAAAGATATTGAGGTCAATGAAGATGTGCGAAAAGAGCAGTTGGGTTGGTTGAGCTGTGTGAGCCGCGCCATCCTCAAACAGAACATCATTACCTACAGTCAGCCAATTGTGCACGCTTATAACCATCGTCCTGCGAGCCAAGAGTGTTTGGTACGCATCATGGAAGAGGATGGCAGCATCATTGCGCCGGGGCGTTTCTTACCCATCATTTCTGATACGCATTTGTACACGCGTTTGAGCCGTCACATGATTCGTTCAACGCTCAACTACATGCAAGACCAGCATGGTGACTTCTCAATTAATTTGTCACCTCAGGATTTACTCAGCGATAAAACCTTGATGTTGCTTGAACATGCTATTACCCAGCTCAATGACCCAAGACGTATTGGTTTAGAAGTGTTGGAATCAGAGCAAATCAAAGATTACGGAAGGATGATTGAGGTGTGCAGTCACTTTAGAAGCCTAGGTGCACGCATCATTGTGGATGATTTTGGTTCGGGGTATTCCAATATTGATGAGATCCTCAAGTTAGAGCCAGAAGTAATTAAGCTCGATGGCAGTTTGATTCGCTACATCGACAAAGACCAAAAGCAGCGCAAGATTGCCTCGCAGTTGGTGCGTTTGTGTCAGGTGTTTAACGCTAAGACTGTCGCTGAGTTCGTGCACAACAAAGAGGTGTGCGACATTGCGCAGGACATGGGGGTGGACTATCTGCAAGGTTATTATTTGGGTGAACCGACACGTTTGTTTTAATGTAGCTTTGCTCTAATTGAGCTTAAGAGCTCTAAAGTTTTGTTTCACGTGAAACAGCATCCAATAAAAAACGCAGCGTTAGAGCTGCGTTTTTTTGATTCTTAAGAATGTTAGGCTTTGAACTCGTGACCACTTTTCTCGGCTTGGAAACGAGGAAGGTATTGCTCGAAGAAGTTCAGCATCTGTTTCTGGTTTTGCTCTTCACCGAGTTGCCCGAGCAATTGGGCAGCCACTTCAAAGGTACATAGATTACCTTCTTGCTGGTTGCGACGCAGTTGATATTGGGAATCGGCTTGAGTGGCTAAGCCCATCATAGCGACGCCCTCTAGCCAACGGCTTTTATTGATCATCTTGCGCGCCTCTTGCCAAGTCGCATCAAGAATGATGTACAGCGGTCGTCTGCTTTGCTCGTTACTTTGTTGCTGCACTTGTTCAAGTGTCAGGCTCTCTTCACTTGGGAATAGCAGTACTGACAGTAGGCTTGGATTCGCTAGCGTTTCTAATAACTCCGCTGGTGGTGTTTTTCGGTCCCAAACGACTTGAGTGACATTCAGTTGGCACTGGGCGAGCAGTTTGCCAGTGTTGGTATCGCGTGTCAGTTCATTAGGGTGCATTAACAGCATCAGCGAGTGTTCACTGCTTAACTTGGGCAGCAGTGAACAGATGCAGTTGAACTGGAAGCCACAATGTGGACAAGGCTGCGCCATTACAAGCGCACTCCATCACGAACAGGGCTGATGCCATCTGAGAACAGACGCACACCGCTGACTTGTTCTTTGCTCGCTTTTGGCGCCAAGCTTGGGTTGATTGGGTAGCTTACGCCTGTGTATTGCATAACGTATTGCCCCGGTGTTGCACCGCCTCCGCTGACATTGAAAATCAGGTCACGCCAGCCGTGCGAGGTTTGTTGACCAAGCATAATTGGGCTTTGCACTAGCGTCATACGGCTGTTGAAGCGCCACTCTTTCTCGTAGTTTTCGAAGACGAGTAGAGTACAACCGCCAGAGCCACACCAATCAAGTTGCACCAGTAATTCTTCATCACCATCGCCATTCAGATCGTAGGTCAGCCAACGGTATTGGTTATTGCTTGGGTTGGTTTGATTAATGAAAAAGTAGTTACGTACCGCCGCATCCACTTTTGAATTAAATTCGGCACTGGATGGCACATCAGCTGCACCAATTGGATCGTTGTTGCGCTCGGCTGCTGGTTGTTCTGTGCCTGAGTGACGCACTGTTGCTGGATATAGCACTAAACCACCATCGGCAATGGGATAAACCAAATTGCCCACTTTCTCTTTGACTGCTTTCAGCTGGTTGCCTTCGCGAGTAAATAGGCGCTCGGTCATTAAGCGTTGTTGCTGGTGGTGAGTCATCAATACTTGAACTTGCGATGGGCTCAGTTGTTGCCAGTAGCCGCGTTCAATCAATGGGGGTTGCCCGTCTGAATAGCTGTATTTGGTTGTCGCACTGTGGTCGCTGTTAAGTGTCATTTGTACTTCAAACCCTTGCGACTGGGTTGACGTTGCTACGTAAGTGTTCACCCACTCGAGTGTTGAATCTACGTTGGCCGCCATACCGCAGCCTTGGTAGGTTTTATCGTCATGAGCTAGTGTCGCTTTCCAGCCGTAGAGAGAGTTGCTCATGGTGTCTGAACACAAGTTCTCGGTCATGCGCAGTTCGCCGTCATCCAGTTGGTAAGTACGCTGACGAGGTTGCAATTTACTGCTGTCGATTTTTAGCGTTTGTGTCGACTTGCCCATTTGCTGGAACTTGAGTGTGTTGCCTTCAAAGCTGGCAGCCCAAGACGGTTCATTACCAAATACGCGAGTAGGTTTGTTGGTCTGTTTGCAGCGATGCGGATTTTCTGTGGTGAGGAAGTTCACCTGCTCAACCACAAAGTTAGCATCGAAATCTGCAGAAAAACCGTCGACGCCTGGTGGATTGAGGTGACCAATCACTTCACCATACATGGTTTGATAAGGTTCGTTGGTGATGGCCACTGCACGTTGGATTTGTTGTGGTGACAGTTGCAGCCAGTATTGTTTGTCGCTGCCACAAGGTGTGATGTACTGGCTTTCATGCCCAATCACGACTTCACCACGCAGCATAAAGGTTTGAGGTAAGATGGTTTCTGGCTTATCTAAGGACGCTGGTGGAGTGGTTGGTGTGTCTGCATCGGACTGCTGTGGTTGCATGCTACATGCTTGCAGCACCAGCAGTGTGGCTAATGCCACTGGGTTTTTCAAAGCCTTCATGTTATATCTTCCTCATTACTCAATCTGCATCGGATGGCATTATGGCATATTGGTTATTTAAAACAGAACCAGATACCTTTTCTATTGACACGCTTCGAACCCAAAAGGTTTCATGTTGGGAGGGAGTTCGTAATTATCAGGCGCGTAATATGATGCGTGACCAAGTCAAATTGGGCGACTTGGTGCTGATTTACCATTCCTCTTGTAAGAACGTAGGTGTGGCTGGTATTGCCAAAGTGACCCGTGAAGCGTATCCCGATCATTTCCAGTTTGACCTAGAGAGTGATTATTACGATCCAAAATCTGACCCAGAAAATCCGCGTTGGATAATGGTGGATATTGAGTTTGTGCGTAAGACTGAACGCTTGATTCCGTTGTCGGTCATGAAGGCGATGCCAGAGCTAGAAAACATGCCATTAGTGAAACGCGGCAATCGCTTATCGATCATGCCGGTGAGCGAAGAAGAGTGGCAAGCAATCCTCGGTAAAGAGAAGTTACCGAGTCAGCGATAAAAGAAAAGGGCTGCATAGTGTAGCCCTTTGTGATTTTGCCGATAACCTGCTGTTGGTAGCCAATACAGGTTATAGCAGATGATCTTGCAGGTAGTGTGCTACCGCATCGTCGGCGTTGCTGCCGATCACTTCATTGTTTGGTAGTGCTTTCATCACTTTCTCGTGAGAGGTGCCCATCACCAAACCTTTACCCGCCATCGATAGCATTTCTACGTCGTTCATGCCGTCACCAAACGCAATGGTGTTTTCTAGTGTCAAACCAATTGATTCTGCCACTGCTTTTAGAGCGTCACCTTTAGAAACACCCGCACTCATTACTTCCAGACACCAAGGTGTTGAGAATGCGATGTTTAGTCGATCGCCAAACTGTTCACGCAGCTTCGTTTCGAAGGTAACAAGGTGTTCATGGTCTTGCGCTGGGTGGGTGAAGAACACTTTTGCAATGCCGTCAGTTGGCGCATTGTCTTGGTCGTACAACTTGTAAGTGAACTCTTCGTGGAAATCACGCAGTTGTTCGTCGTCTTTGTTCAGCAACCAGTCGTCGTTTTGATACATGTGGATAAGTATTTCAGGATCCGTTTTGATCGTGTCGATCACCGGCTGCACCAAATCTTCTGGTACGTTCTGGCTGTACATCTCTTGATCATTCTGGTCGTGCACACGAGCGCCGTTTGAAGTGATCATATAAGCCGGAATACCTACCGTGCGACGAATGCTTGCGACGTCTACGTGGTGGCGACCCGTTGCAAAGACAAATGTGTAGCCTTGTTCATGCAGCGCTTTGAGCGTCTCTTTCGAGTAAGCGCTTAGCTGGTGGTTTGGTGCGAGTAAAGTGCCATCCAGATCTGAGGCAACGATTTTAGTGATCTCTTTGCAAGGTAGCGATGTGCTCATGAAGCCCTCGTAAACGGTTCGGATAGAGTAGAACAGGTTGATTGCACACGGAGCGCAGTAGATTGACTAGGTCGTACTGCTCCGAGTGCGGGGAACATGATGAAGTTTACGCCAAAATAAGGAGGAAAAAGAGGGTAAATCGCAGACCTCGTATTTCCTCTTTAATTCATTTTATGCGCTTTGAGCACGCATAAAGGAAAAGACAGCGTCCAGAGCTTGGTTACGATACTGGTCTTTTTCGAACAAAATTTCGTGCTCTGCACCAGCAATCGAAACTAGGCTGGCATTGGGGTTGGTCTTACTTAGTTTGTCGATAAAGCGTTGCTGCGCGGCGTTACTCACGATGCGATCGCTACCTGACTGAACCAATAAAACCGGAACTTTAATTTGGCGTGTCAGCAAAATACATTGCTTAGCAGCCATTAACCCTTGCCATACCCAACGTGTGCTTGGCCCCCCGACTTGCAGTTCGGGCTTGTCGTTGTATAAACCACGGAACCAATGATAGCGATCGTAGCTTTGGCTAAGGGGGTTATCTTCAAACGGTTTTGTGTAATACGCTTTATGTCCCGGAGCATAGCTAGGCTTTGTCGAAACTGCCGCTAAGATTTGGCTGACCGGAATCGCGATAGGGCTGAGATACCAAGGTAGGTTGATACCAAACATTGGGGAACTCAGAATCAAACCATCAAAGTTGTGTTCTGGATGCGTTTGCAGATAGCGCGTGGCGATCGCACCGCCCATAGAGTGGGCAATGATAAAACGCTGTTGGTATCCGCTTAAATCAAGCTGCTGCAGCACCAATTCCATATCTTCAATGTAATCATTAAAGTCATAGACGTGACCCATGTCTGAGTCTGGAATTAGGCGATCTGATAAACCTTGTCCTCGATGGTCAAACGAATACACGTCATAACCTTGTCGATATAGGTCATAGAACAGTTCTTGGTATTTCCAGGAAGCTTCAATGCGACCGTTAACGATCAGCACGGCTTTTGTGTGCTCAGGATTGGTGAGTTTGCACCAGTAGATTTTCTTTTTCTCTGTCCCTTTTACAAAGCCTTCTTGGCGTTCTTGCCAAAGTGCTGCGATTGGACCACCTATTGCTTGCTCAAATAAAGTCTCTTGAGTATAAGTCAAAGGTGAATGGTTAATAGCCATTAGTCGATTACCTAAAGATACGTTGTTACCGCGACGTATCATCGAAGAATTATTGAGGAAATGCAATGGATACCCATGTTTGGTTAGCCTATGTGGTAACAGCAATTGTTTTTAGTCTGGCTCCGGGATCTGGTACCGTCAACTCGATCAGTAATGGTCTGAGTTACGGCACGCGTAAGTCATTGGGTGCTATCGTTGGTTTACAGATTGGTTTGGCAATTCATATTGCTTTGGTTGGCGCTGGCATTGGTGCTTTAGTCGCGCAATCGGCAACGGCATTTACTGTGATCAAATGGGTTGGTGCAGCTTACCTTGTGTGGCTTGGCATTCAAAAGTGGCGTGATACATCCGGCTTGGTTGCGACCGAAAGTCACCAAACCATGTCAGGTACTTCTCTGTTGTACAAAGCCATTCTTATCAACCTGACTAACCCGAAATCGATCGTATTCTTGGTGGCACTGTTTCCACAATTTATTGACCCAGCGAAAGACCAACTGACTCAGCTGTTGGTATTGGGCGTGACGACGGTGATCATTGATGCGTTTGTGATGCTGGGCTATACCAGTTTGGCCGCACAAATGGGACGCTTTATTCGCTCAGATAAGATCATGGGCAAAATTAATAAAGTATTCGGTTCAATGTTCATGGGATGTGGTGCATTATTAGCGGCAGCTAAGTAACAAGTTATAAAAAGCACAATAATTTCGAATGAAAAATGCGTATGTCGCCCGCCAGCCTATCTTTAATCGAAAAAGACAGACGCTGGGATATGAGTTGTTGTTCCGTGATGGTGAAAGTAATGCCTATCCTGCACACATCGATTCAAACAGGGCGACATACCGATTGATAGTAGAGAACTTTCTCTCTGTCGGAACCAATCCTCTGATTGCATCTTCACGATGCTTCATCAATTTTCCTCACCAAAGTTTGCTGCGTCGGTTGCCTAGAAGCTTGCCGAAAAACAAAATCGTGGTTGAGGTACTCGAAACCTGCCAACCAACCGATGAACTGCTTGAAGCCATTCGTGAACTTTATCGTGAAGGCTACTTGATCGCGCTCGATGACTTCACGTTGACTGACGAATGGCGTCGTTTTCTGCCTTATGTTCATATCGTGAAACTCGACATCATGGCGATGGGGTTAAAAAAGGCGTGTGACTTAGTTAAGAAACACACCAAAAAGCGCACCAAATACCACTTCTTAGCTGAGCGGGTCGAAACCGAAGCTGAGTTTGAAGCGACCAAAGAGGCGGGCTTTAAATTCTTCCAAGGCTACTTCTTCAGTAAGCCCGAAGTGATGCAGACTAAATACGTGAGCCCCGAGCAAGTACTGGCGCTTAAGTTATTTAGAGAAGTGTGTGTTCCCGATCCTGACTTCGACCGGATTGAAAACATCATTACCCAAGATGTCACGCTGTCGTACAAGCTACTGCGTTTTGTGAATACGCAATCGACCACGTTAGAAGTGACCATCACCTCATTCCGTCAAGCATTGATTTATTTGGGGCAAGAGAAACTCAAAATGTTTGTCTCGTTAGTGGTAGCGTCTTATATCTCCAGCACGAAACCGCGCGAGTTATATAACTTGTCTCTACAAAGAGCACAATTCTGCGAGGCCATGTCGCGTTATCGACCTCTTTCGCATCTCAACGAGCAGGGTTTTATGGTTGGCTTGTTATCGATTCTCGATGCCATGCTCGATTTGTCTGTCGAATCTTTAGTTGGGCAGTTGCCGTTAAGTCCTTCCGTGCAGCAAGCTTTGTTGCATCGCCAAGGTGAATACGGTGCGTTACTGGCAATTGAAGAGTGCTACGAGCGTGCAGACTGGGCGGGCGTGGAACAATTCTCTCAGCAGCTTGGGCTTTCTGTCGATGATGTGAAGTCTGAACTTGGCGAAGCCGTGCGCTGGAGTCAGACCTTTTCTGGCGCCTAATCTGATCAAATATTAAACTTTTATTACAGTCGAGCACGATCGCTTGACGGCATCCTATTTTTACATAACTATATACGCATATCCATATATAGGTATGTAAGCATGCTTCCACATCAGTTCTTCAAACTTCTTTCCGACGAGACTCGTGTGCGTTGCTTAATGCTGGTGGTTCGTGAAGGGGAAACTTGTGTTGGTGATTTAGCTCATGCGCTACAAGAAAGCCAACCAAAGATTTCTCGCCATCTGGCTCAGCTAAGATCAAATGGTATTTTAGTTGATAAACGCCAGGGGCAATGGGTGTACTACGAGCTGTCAGATCAATTACCGGGATGGATGCAAAAATTGATTGATGACTTGGTAGCCTCAAACTGCTTAAAGCAAGAGTACCAAGACGATATTTCACGTTTGCAAGACAAAGCTCGTGCAGCGTGCTGTTAACCAGCGAAAGCTTAAAGGTAGAAGATTATGACGATTAAAGTAGGTATTAACGGTTTCGGTCGAATTGGTCGTTTGGCATTACGCGCAGCGTTTGATTGGCCAGAGCTAGAGTTCGTGCACATCAACGATGTAGCGGGTGATGCAGCAACTCTTGGTCACTTACTTGAGTTCGATTCAGTTCAAGGTCGTTGGAATCATGCAGTGCAAGTTGAAGGCACAGACATGGTGATTAATGGTAAGCGCATCACGACTTCACAAGAGCGTGATATCGATGCTGTGAACTGGGGTCAATGTGATGTTGTGATTGAAGCAACGGGCGTTCATCGCAAAACCTCATTCCTAAACAAATACCTAGAACAAGGCGTAAAACGTGTTGTTGTTAGCGCACCAGTAAAAGAAGACGGCGTAGCTAACATCGTAGTGGGCGTGAACGACCACATCTTCGACCCAGCGCAGCACCGCATCGTAACCGCTGCGTCTTGTACAACGAACTGTATTGCACCAGTCGTGAAAGTGATTCACGAGAAACTGGGTATTGAACAATCGTCATTCACAACGATTCACGATTTAACTAACACACAAACGATTCTGGATGCGCCGCACAAAGACCTACGTCGTGCACGTGCATGTGGCATGAGCCTGATCCCAACCACAACGGGCAGTGCAAAAGCGATTGTTGAAATCTTCCCTGAGTTGAAAGACAAGATTAACGGTCATGCGGTTCGTGTTCCTCTAGCAAACGCCTCACTCACTGACATCATTTTTGATGTGAAACGTGATACCACGGCAGAAGAGGTTAACGCACTGCTGAAAGAAGCTTCTGAAGGCGAGCTAAAAGGCATCCTTGGCTTTGAAGAGCGTCCATTGGTTTCTATCGATTACAAAGGCGACCAACGTTCAACGATCGTTGATGCGCAATCAACCATGGTTGTGGGTTCTCGTATGGTGAAGATTTACGCTTGGTACGATAACGAAATGGGTTACGCGACGCGTACTGCAGAATTGGTTCGTAACGTTGGTATGGCATAAGGAGTTTTAAGATGTCTCATCCTACATGGCAATTAGATTTAGAAACGGGCGCTTTGGTACTGACTCCATGTCCTGGTACCAAAGGTGTTGAACTGCAAGCTTCGCTAGAGCAGCTAAAAGCGCAAGGCGTAGAAGCGATTGTTACTGCCCTTGATAATGCTGAATTAGCAGCAAAAGACGTGTCTGCGTTGGGCGAATTAACCCAACAGTTGGGCATGAAATGGTTCCAAATTGAGATTGAAGATGACTGTGCTCCGAGCGAAGAGTTCGCTGCAAAATGGTCACAAGCGAGTCCTGAACTGCACGCGATTCTTGCTCAAGGTGGCAAGGTTGCCATGCACTGTATGGGTGGCTCTGGCCGCACAGGTTTGTTTGCTGCGCACCTACTGCTAGAGAAAAATTGGGCGCTAGAAGACATCGTACGTGAAGTGCAAGCGCTGCGTCCTGGTGCTTTCACTAAACCAGTACAAGTTGAGTATATCGAGCGTGTGGCTCAAAACGCTTGATCAGCTTATAGAGCTTTTGGAACATCATGATCTAAAAGCTCTCTTTATGCCGTAATGGCTTACCAATTTATGTGATTCTTGTTTATTGATTTTATATTTAAGTTATTGTTTATTTATAAATAATATTTAGATTTCTCATCAGTTCTTGTTTCACAATTTAGCGCCAGTATTGAGATGGCTCAATGCTGGTGTTCAGGTCATAGAGCATTTGGAACATCATGATCTAAATGCTCTAAACGCTGTACATCTGAGGTCGTTATGATTTCAAAACTAAGTAAAAGTATCCGTCAGTATATGCTGGTGACGTTCAACTATTGGAACTTCACTGTGACGGATGGTGCACTCCGTATGCTGGTGGTGCTTTACTTCCATGACTTAGGCTACTCAAGCTTAGCCATTGCTTCGCTGTTCCTTTTCTATGAATTTTTTGGCGTAGTGACCAACTTGGTTGGTGGCTGGCTAGGTGCTCGACTTGGTTTGAACAAAACCATGAACGTCGGCTTAGGGATGCAGATTTTTGCCTTGCTGATGTTGGCAGTGCCCAATGCTTGGTTGACCATTCCTTGGGTAATGGCGGCGCAGGCAATTTCGGGGATTGCTAAAGACTTAAATAAGATGAGTGCCAAGAGCGCGATCAAAACTTTGGTGCCAGACGAGCAGCAAGGTGCACTTTATAAGTGGGTTGCGATCTTAACGGGCTCAAAGAATGCGCTGAAAGGTGTGGGTTTCTTTGTTGGTGGTTTGTTGTTGTCGGCGTTTGGTTTCCAAACTTCGATGGTCATCATGGCAAGTGTGCTGGCTGTTGTGTTTGTATGCAGCTTGATCTGGCTAGAATCGGATATGGGCAAGGCGAAGAGCAAACCTAAGTTCCGTCAAATTTTCTCTAAGTCAGAATCGGTGAACATTCTTTCCGCTGCACGTATGTTCCTATTTGGTGCTCGTGATGTGTGGTTTGTTGTTGCACTCCCGATTTATCTTGGCAGCGTGTTTGGTTGGGATCACCTGATGGTAGGCGGCTTCCTTGCGGCTTGGGTGATTGCTTACGGATTCGTTCAAGGTTTTGCGCCTCGTATTACTGGCAAAGCGCAAGGTCGAGTGCCAGATGGCAGCGCGGCTCTGATTTGGGCAGGAATCCTTGCCGTCATCACTGGTGCGATTGCTTATGGCGTGCAAATCGGTTGGCAACCAGAGCTTGTTATTGTGGTGGGCTTGATGATTTTCGGTGCTGTGTTTGCGGTGAACTCATCTCTGCACTCTTACCTGATCGTTAGTTATGCGAAAGGCGATGGTGTTTCATTGGATGTCGGCTTCTACTATATGGCGAATGCGATGGGACGTTTGATTGGTACGGTTCTATCCGGTTGGATTTACCAAGAAGCGGGTCTAGCGGCATGTTTGTGGGTGTCATTTGCTTTCTTAGCGCTAACAACTCTAATTTCTATCAAGCTACCAAAGGCCAAAGTGGTTACGGCTTAAATCGGCTTACGACTTAGAAATAAAAAATGGCTCCATATTGGGAGCCATTTTTGTTTTTACGATTCAGTATCGCAAATCAGCAAGTTATGTTTATGGGCAAAGACGACCTTGTTGTGCAGGTTGCGTCATTTCCATATCACCTTTCAGTGAGCGGTAAACGATGGTGTTCCATACCTCACCATTGTCCATTTCGAATTCAATGGCGTAGTTAAGACCATTCACCACTTGAGTTCGTACGCTTAAGATCTCTTTTAGCTTAGCTGCGGTGTTCATCTGACCAAGTACAAAGTCGAGTGCTTGCTGAGCTTCAGGTGTTACTTCACCTTGTGACCAGCCGCCAGCAAGGTTTTCAGCGCTGCAGATAGGGTTCGCTTCCGATTGCGATTGTGTTGGTGCCACGGTCTCTTCCTTTTGATTACATCCAGCTAAAGCCACTACACAAACCAGTGATGCTAATAATGTTTTCTTCATAAAGACCTCTCTTAATAATCTGTTCAGCATCCTAATGGAATAAATCGGTTAAATCTGTTTCATATCCGAGAAAGCTTAGGGCTGCTGATCTCATTTGTACAATGAGATTTGTGACTACCTATTTTGCAAATCAATGATATTGGCGCGTCATCGCTGAGTTAAAAATAAGCAAAAACAGATTGTTAACTATTTAACTGGATGAAAATTACCCTATGCTATAAACGTGAAGTCACTCAAAGTAGGTAAGGGTATGAGAGAAAGGGTTCTATTTTTCGACTTATTACGTTGTGTCGCTGCCATCGCAGTGATCGCGATTCATGTGCTAGCGCCATATCGTAATGAGTTGGGAGTGATTCCGTTTGACCAATGGTTGACGGCTGTCGGGGTAAACAGCGTGACTCGCTGGGCAGTACCTGTATTCATTTTGATTACTGGTGCTCTAATGCTCAGTGATACACGACCTTTTGATGCCAAGTACTACGTTAAACGGCGTTTAGGCAAAGTATTAGTACCTTTTCTTATTTGGTCGATGTTTTATGCCTACTTGTCGGGTTGGACAGCACAAGGCTTCGATTTTGAAACGGTTAAAGAAGTGGTGAGTAACAGTCCACATCACGCGACTTACTATCACCTCGGATTCTTCTATTACTTTATTCCGCTCTATTTTGTTATTCCGTTATTCCAATGGGTGGTGCGTAACTGCGATGATAACGTTCTCTATGCATATCTTGCTGTTTGGCTGCTGACCAGCACTTTGTTCTTATTTAAGATTGATGGCCCTTGGAGCAATCAATACTGGCTTTACATGGGATATTTGCCGCTCGGCTATGTGCTGTTTAAGAAAGTGCCTCTTAATCGCACTACTGTCAGCATTTTTACTGGGCTTGGGCTCGTGGCGTTGGCGGTGACGTTTACCATGGTGGTGGCCAACAGTTTAGAAGCTGATAAATATACCGTAGGTCGTTGGTTTTCATACAAAACACTGAATGTGATTCTCGCAGCGTCTATGATCTTTATGCTGTGCCGCTACTTTGGTGAAGGTCTAACACCTAAAGTGCAAAAAGTGGTGAGCTTTATTAGTCAGCACAGCTTAGGAATTTATTTGTTGCACCCAATCTTCTTGTGGCCAATGAAAGCGTTTGGTTGGTATCAGGGACACCCAGCTTGGGTAATACCAGTTTGGATCGTTTTGAGTGGAGCTGGGGCCTTGGCGATGAGTTACTTGTTCTCTAAATCAGCCAAGACCCGTTGGCTATTACCTTAGATTAGCGTTTTAAGGCGAAGTGAAGGAATTTATCGCCACAGTAAGTCAGTGTGCCTTTATCACCAGGGTTTAAGGCGTGGTAATAGTGCACACCGATTTGAAACTCGCGCTTTGGGCCAATCGAGCCGCGCTGAACGTAAAT
Source organism: Vibrio jasicida 090810c (assembly GCF_002887615.1). NCBI lineage: Bacteria > Pseudomonadati > Pseudomonadota > Gammaproteobacteria > Vibrionales > Vibrionaceae > Vibrio > Vibrio jasicida. Next base: position 2,372,460 of record NZ_CP025792.1, read on the forward strand.
CCAATATTCCTGATCGTCTTGTCCAGGTTCTGCTTCTGGTACTTCTATCGCTTGTTTATCGAGTATGGTGACTTGAGCGCTTTGTTCAGGCGCGTCTTCGCCAAAGTAGTGCTTGCTGTAGAAGCGAAAGAATACCCAAGCTCCGAGAGCAATCAGGGTGAATAGAGCCAAAATAAGTGAGATTGGCATGATAACCTCCAATGTTTCATTGGCATCTATTTTACAGAACTCCCTGATTAAACTATGAGTTGAGATAAATTATTCGTGATCTAGTAAAAGGGATGTAGGTTTTATTCGGCACACTTCACATTTTATATGCGTGCAAGAGCACAATTTAAAAGGAAATTTGCACTTAACGACTCGAAAAAACTCTGAATTTGTAGAAGAATGAAATGACAGACACAGGAAGGGTCAAGTAAGGAGGGTTACGATGTCAGATATTGAGAAAGTAGTCATGCGTACCCGAACGATCGAAAAACTTCTGCGTACTCAATACCACGCGGAAGGGAAAGGGTTGCATCAACTGATTACCAGTTGTGAAGAACGCTTACCGCATGATGTCGTTGCAAAACTGCGCTTTATTGCGACGGTCCGTAACAAAGTTGTCCACGAAGAGGATTATAAACTGGATGACAGAAAGGGTTTTCTTGCTGCATGCGATGCGTGTGAAAAGGAACTCACACCGAGAAGTTCACGCTTTATTTGGCGAGCTGCGATTTTGTTAATGGCCTTGATTACGCTTGCTGCACTCGGTTTTTACTACATGCATTGGGACATACTAGTTAAGCATCTGTAGACGGCAAAATTTGAATAATAAAAAAGGGACGCGAAAGCGTCCCTTTTTTATTGGAAACAGTAACTTAGTACATCATTGGCAGTGTCATTAAACCAACAACCACTGCAATCATTACCAGCCCTTGTTTTTGAGAAGAAGAAATCATAACACTACCCCTAAAATCATTGATGAACTCGATGTAAATAATATAGCACTGTTTTTGAGCTTTGATCAACTTCAAAGCGGAAAAGTTTTCAAAAATCGCACTTAACTAGGGTGTTTTTACCCTAAATTGACTAATAAAACTGTGTTTTTTTGTGCTGCTCTTTAAATGTTCGACTTGTTGTTTTTGTCTTCTTTTTGTCTTTAAGTTGTTGATTTTATAGTGTTAAATATGAGTAATGTTATGATGAAATAGTGTTTCTTGTATCAGTGTGGATGTTGGTTGGCTATTTTTGCTGAATTTCTCAAAAGTTGAGAAAATTATGTTTTGTGTTAACGAGAGTCACTCTTGTAGACGTCTATTGTGCTCAACTTTTCCTATCTGATGAGAAAATCTCAATGCGATAAGGGGGTAGCTATAATCCATGCTAGTTAAGGTTAGGTTTTGATGGTTTTTCTTGTCTATGCTTATTCATATCAGTTACTTATGTGTTTTTGATTGAACTTTTATACTCTCAGATTATTGGGCTAATCACGGTTTGTATTGTTGGGAGGAGGCATTTTTGCCTTTCTGAGTGGTCAGAGGTGGTGGATCTGACTTTTGTGTTGGTTATTTGCCCGTAACGGTTGTATAGCGAACAAATTGATGGTTTGTTTTTCAATTTCTGAAGGTTAGAGTTCTGATGAAATTATCGATAACAAACAGATTCAGATAGCTCAGTTCAATGATTGTGAGAAAAACGATAATCAGTAATTGAGCCAGTTACGTTTACAAAATGTTGTGATTCGCTAGCGAGATCCAACTTTCGCTGATAATGCCTTTACATCAAGATTGGTCTACCTAGACTAGCGGCGAGATTACGTGAAAGGTGTATACGGCATGTGGAGTTGGTTAGCGATAGGGCTATCAGGGTTATATTCCGTGTTGGGGGCGAGACAAGCCAATCCAACGCAGTCTCTGGCATTTAAAATCTTTACTCTGTTGTTGCTTTTGATCTTAGCGTTGACTGAAGGTGCATCTGCAGTACCTACCTACTGGATCGCTGGTGGACTGTTGGTCTCTGTATTTGCCGATACACTGCATTCCTTTAAATCTCGCAAGCCACTCTACTTTGCGGGCTACTTACTCGCTCAAATCCTTTATAGCAAATCATTTTGGGTTCAGCTCAATGGGGAAATCGTTTGGTGGTTACTCGCATTGCTGCTGGCTGCTAGTGTTGTGGCGTTCTTCTTATTGCTACCACAGCTCGATTCCATGGTTTTTCCTGTTGTGATCATGGGCATCATGTTGGTTCAGCTTGCTTGGGCGGCGGGGGAAGTTTGGTTGCAAGTACCGAGTTTTGCTAATGCGCTTGGGTTTAGTGGCACCTTAGTTATGATCTATTCAGCCTTGGCGTATGCGATACATGGTTATCGTAAACCGATGAAACATGCCTATGTTTGGGTGAGTGGCAGTTATTTCTTGGCTCATGCATTAATCGTTGCATCTATCATTTACTAATTTAGGTCAAAGTAAGCGGTCAGGTTTTGCGTAAACTAGACGGATTCAACTTAATAACTGGAGTCGATGATGACCGAGATTCATGCTCACAACTTACTTAACCTACTTCGAGAAACGCCAATGGATCGTGATGAACTGGCAGCTCACTTTGGTACAGATGTGCGTTTCCATACCTGTAAGCTGAATGATCTAGACTTAGATGCATTGCTAGAATTCTTGCTAAAGCGCGAAAAAGTACGCGAACTGGAAGGTAAGTTTGTCGTGAATATGGCACGCGTTTGTAACCACTAAGCTGCGGCTAAAAATTGTTGATGGAGGCGAAGCATTCATTTCGTCTTCTATCATATCTTCACTGAATCACTTTGTTATACTGGCCGCCAAATTTTCAGTCGAGGCCAGAACATGGATATTCTTTCAGCAGCGACCATGCTGTTTCTTATTATGGACCCACTCGGAAATCTTCCGATTGTGTTATCCATTCTCAAACACCTTGATGCAAAACGCCGCCGTAAGGTGCTGATCCGTGAATTACTGTTTGCCTTGATGATTCTGATGCTGTTCCTTTTTGCGGGACAAAGCATTATGAGCTTCCTCCATGTTCAACCGGAAACGCTGAGTATTTCTGGCGGGATCATTCTTTTCATCATCGCGATTAAGATGATTTTTCCAAGCGCAGGTAGCATTACTGGCCTTGCTGCAGGTGAAGAGCCGTTTATTGTGCCGATGGCGATTCCTATGATTGCTGGCCCTTCAGTGATCGCAGCGTTGCTTTTATTGTCTTCTCAGCATCCAGACAAAATCATGGAGCTGTCTGCTGCTGTGTTGATCGCTTGGGGTGCAACTTTCTTCATTTTGATGTTCTACAGTTTCTTCCATCGTATTCTTGGTGAGCGCGGTCTGAAAGCGATTGAGCGTTTGATGGGTTTACTGTTGGTGATGATCTCAACCCAGATGTTCCTCGATGGCGTGAAGAGCTACATGGGCTAAACCTCCGTCAATTTGATGAATACAAAAAAAGCCGCTCATGTGAGCGGCTTTCGTTTATTTGTCTTTTTACATCATGTGCTTCCGACGAATATCGAGAAGAGCAAAGATGCCGAATATCAAAATGGAGTACTTTTCCCAACTGCTCATCTTAATCTTGTCGCCAAATGCGCCAATGAAGATTGCCATTTGCAATCCATGCATGATGAACAAGAAAGCGGTCATGATGTACAACGCAATGGCCGCTTTGCCAGGGAAGGGCATAAAGAAGTTGAGGATCAATATGAACCAGACGAAGGCGATGGCTGCTTTAGCCAGTATCAATAATGCTTTCATTTAACTATCCTTTTAAATTGGGGCTTTAAGCTGATGTGCGTTCATACAGACGGTAACTGACCTGGCCTGCGGTTTTCTCTCGGTGCAGTCGCCAGTTGTCAGGAAGCCCAGCAATGCTTAGCTCTTTTTCAGTTTCAATATAAATCATCGCATCTTCTGCAAGCCAGCCGTTTTGCTCTAGCAAGGTCACGGTTTCATCCAATAAGCCTTTGCGAAACGGCGGATCAATGAATACTACGTGATGCGGTGTACCTGGTTGCTTTAAAAAGCTCAGTGCGTCGGTGTTGACGACTTTAATGTTGCTAGTATTCAACGAGGCAACATTTTTCTGCAATTGCTGAAACGCTTGTGGGTTCAGTTCCACCATCGTCACTTGGTCTGCTTGGCGAGAAGCTGACTCAAAGCCTAAACCACCAGAACCTGCGAATAGGTCGAGACATTTCGCTTGCGGCACATCTTGAGCTAACCAGTTAAATAGGGTTTCTTTCACACGATCCGTGGTTGGGCGTAATCCTTCTGCATCATGAACAGGGAGTTTTCGACCTCTCCATAAACCACTAATAATGCGAACAAAGCCCGTTGTTGGCTTTTTTTGTGATGAGTTTTGCTGGCGACGTCTTACCATAGATTTTTTGACCGCTAATAAAGTGATACTATATCCAATCGCCCAAGCTTTGAGCTTGGATATAGCCCAGAATATTCAAGATGACAGAGTGTAACACTAATAAGATTAGATTCACCTAATTGGAAAGTTTTCACAACTTTGTCATTAGCCTTTTCTGTAAAGATAATAATCTTGTCAGAAAAGAGTCATTAATAGATAAGAGCACAATCTAGGATAGCCCCAGATGACGGAAAAAAAGAAGCGCGGATTACTTTCGTGGCTAGGTTTTGGTGATGAAGAACAGACCCAAAAACCGACAACAGATGAATCAGTAAAAGAAGAAGCAGTAGAAGCGCCAGCTGGTGAGAAACTGCCGGTGGAAGAGGCTGCCGAACAAGCAGAAGAGAAAACCACACTTGAAGAAGAGCCGGAGAAGGTTGAACCTGTCCTAGCAGAAGCAGAAGCAGAAGCAGAAGCAGAAGCAGAAGCAGAAGCAGAAGCAGAAGCAGAAGCAGAAGCAGAAGCAGAAGCAGAAGCAGAAGCAGAAGAGCCACAAGTACCGGTTGCGCCTCGTGTCCAAGAACAAGAAAAGCCAACCGAAAGCTTCTTTGCTCGCCTTAAGCGCAGCCTAAGCCGCACGAAGGCAAACATTGGTGCGGGTTTCTTCGGTTTGTTCAGCGGTAAAAAAATCGATGAAGACCTTTTCGAAGAATTAGAAGAACAGCTGCTTATCGCTGACGTGGGTATGAACACCACGACGAAAATTATCAATAACTTGACCGAAAAAGCGTCACGCGGTGATTTGAAGGACGGCGAAGCACTCTACGGCCTGTTAAAAGAAGAGATGGCAGAAATTCTAGCGAAAGTAGAACAGCCACTTGAAATTGATAGCAGCAAAACCCCTTACGTTATCTTGATGGTTGGCGTTAACGGCGTCGGTAAAACAACCACAATCGGTAAGCTGGCGAAGCAGTTCCAAAGCCAAGGTAAGAAAGTCATGCTGGCGGCGGGCGACACCTTCCGTGCTGCAGCGGTTGAACAGCTACAAGTATGGGGCGAGCGTAACAACGTTCCTGTGATTGCTCAGCACACTGGCGCAGACAGTGCTTCGGTTATCTATGATGCGATTGAAGCGGCAAAAGCGCGTGGCGTCGATGTGGTGATTGCCGATACCGCAGGTCGTCTACAAAATAAAGCTAACCTGATGGAAGAGCTGCGTAAGATTGTTCGTGTCATGAAGAAGATTGATGACTCTGCACCACATGAGATCATGCTGACGCTAGACGCAGGCACTGGGCAAAATGCCATTAGCCAAGCGAAACTTTTCAGTGATGTTGCCCCTCTAACCGGGATTACATTGACTAAGCTGGATGGAACAGCGAAAGGTGGCGTTATCTTCGCTCTTGCTGATCAGTTCGAAATTCCAATTCGCTACATTGGTGTTGGTGAAGGTATCGAAGACTTGCGTCCATTTGAAACTCAAGAGTTCATTGACGCTCTGTTTAGTCGTGAAGAGTAATTAGAGTTAGAGGAAATCAACGGTGATCAAATTTCAGCAGGTAAGTAAAGCTTACCGAGGTGGGCGACAGGCATTACAGAAAGTCGACTTTCACCTTCGACGCGGAGAAATGGCTTTTTTAGGCGGGCATTCCGGTGCAGGTAAAAGTACCTTGCTGAAACTGATATGTGCGATAGAACGTCCTACTGATGGCAAAATCCATTTTAATGGTCATGACATCACACGTATTTCTAACAAAGACATTCCGTTTTTGCGCCGCAATATCGGGATTGTTTTCCAAGATCATCGCTTATTGATGGATCGCAGCGTGTTCGATAATGTCGCGCTGCCGATGCGCATAGAATCGATTTCTGAAAATGAAATCAAACGTCGTGTTTCTGCGGCGCTAGATAAAACGGGCTTGCTCGATAAAGCCCGTTGCTTGCCAAGTCAACTATCAGGTGGTGAGCAACAACGTGTAGGTATTGCACGCGCTGTCGTTAATCGACCAACGCTGTTAGTGGCGGATGAACCAACCGGTAACCTTGATCCAGAACTGTCCAACCGTGTGTTGCGATTGTTCGAAGAATTTAATCGTGCTGGCGTGACGATTCTCCTAGCGACGCACGATATCGGGTTAGTAAACACTCGCCCACAATATCGTCATTTCGAATTGAACCAAGGCTTCCTAAGTGAGGTAGAAGACTATGGTAGGTAACAAGCGCACCCAAAAGAAAGGGAAAGGTCGCAGTGCCAAGCGTGCTAATACCGATGGTTTTTTCTCTGTTCATATCAAACAAGCTAAATCTTCTTTCGGCGCATTATGGCGTCGTCCTTTAGGTAACATTCTGACCTTGGCTGTTATCTCCATGGCGTTAGCAATGCCAGCTTGTTTGTATTTATTAGGTAAGAATGTGGCTGGTGCAGCACAAGATGTTGCATCACCATCGCAAGTGAGTGCCTACTTAGTCGAAGGGATGCCTGACGCGCGCGTTATGGTGCTCAAAGATCAGATTGAAACATGGCCTTCTGTAAAAGAGGTGGAATATATTTCTCCGCAACAAGGTCTATCTGATTTAAGCCAGTACGCAGGGTTTGACCAAGCACTAAGCCTATTAAGTGGTTATGCCTTGCCTGGCGTGTTGGTGATTACGCCTGATTCAGAACAAAAAAGCGCAATTCAGTCGCTTGCTAAACAAGTTCGTGAGCAACAAGACGTGACAGATGTTCGACTAGATGAAGATTGGTTGGCACGGCTTGATGCAATAAAAACCCTTGCTGGCATTATTGTCATTACCCTGACAGTGCTGATGTTGGGTGCTGTATTTTTAATCGTCGGCAATACATTGCGCTTTAATGTGTTGGCAAACAAAGAAGAGATTCAGACAATGAAGCTGATTGGTGCGACCGACAGTTTCATTCTTCGTCCTTACTTATACACTGGCATGTGGTTTGGTGTGCTTGGGGCGACCATTGCATGGTTAGTGACGGCATTGATTACGGTTGTCATGAATAACGCAGTTGAGCAATTGGCATCGTTATATGATAGCCAATTTCGTTTGATTGGCTTGAATTGGGATGAATCTCTACTGTTGATCATCACTGGTAGCTTGCTAGGTTGTATCGCCGCGCGCTTTTCAGCGCAGCGTCACTTGAAAGAAATTGAACCAGTTTAGGTGATAAGGGTCTTATACTTGGAATTTATTAGCACAAGCTAATTTTTACCCCTTGTATAGACCATTTGTTTATGGATAATTACTCGCCCTTCTTGAAACTTGTTCATTTTGAGTTCAAGATGGCCAAGCTAAATTGCAATGTAATGCTCCAGATCAGAGATTGATGAGGAATTGAATGACAAAAGAAGCGTATCCGATGGCTCTAGTCACGCAAGATAGCCTTGATAGCTATATTCGTTCTGTAAACAGCTACCCAATGCTGACACCAGACGAAGAGCGTGGGCTGGCAGAACGATTACACTACAACGGTGAGATAGATGCGGCGAAAGGCCTGATTTTGTCACACCTACGATTCGTTGTTCACGTTGCTCGTGGCTACTCAGGCTACGGCTTGCCAATGGCAGACCTAGTTCAAGAGGGCAACATCGGTCTTATGAAAGCGGTCAAGCGTTTCAACCCAGAAGTGGGTGTGCGTTTGGTGTCTTTCGCTGTTCACTGGATCAAAGCAGAAATCCATGAATACGTGCTACGTAACTGGCGTATCGTGAAGATTGCGACAACCAAAGCGCAGCGTAAACTGTTCTTCAACCTACGTAAGTCTAAGAAGCGCTTAGGCTGGTTTAACAACGGTGAAGTAGAAACAGTAGCACGTGAGCTAGGTGTTGAGCCTTCAGAAGTACGAGAAATGGAATCCCGTCTAGCGGCAGTGGACTCAACGTTCGATATGCCAATGGATGATGACGACAGTTCAAATTCGTACACAGCACCAATGGTGTACCTAGAAGACAAATCATCTGATGTTGCCGATAACATTGAAGCAGCAAACTGGGAAACACACACCAATAACCGTCTAGGCCATGCGCTTGCAAGTCTGGATGAGCGCAGTCAACGTATTGTTCGTTCTCGTTGGTTAGACGATGAGAAAGCAACACTGCAAGACCTTGCTGATGAGTTTGGTGTTTCTGCTGAGCGTATTCGCCAGCTAGAAAAGAACGCAATGAAGAAACTGAAACTTGCTGTTGGTGAGTTCTAACTTCTGCTTCTAATATAAAGTAAGATTTTCATAGAAAGCCGAGATCATGTGATCTCGGCTTTTTTATTTCCGATCCAAAATCGATAGCGTTTGCGATCTATTTTATCTGTGCTACCTGTGCATAACTCTGTGAAGTAATTATTCATCAACTGTTCGAAAGCCGGACAAAATAAGGCTTTGTCGTGGTTTTACTGCTGGGGATAGTTCTAAATATACACACAGTTAGATCAAGATCATCACTACATCTTGTGGATCAAAAGATCAAAATATACTTTATCAACGCAATTCACAGCTTTATCCACAAATGGTTGGAATGTGAACAGTTTAGAATGACCGGACTATCTCTGTGTCTAAGTTTGGCTTTGGATAGGTTACAATGGCGTCACTATACGCAAGTGACTTTAAGCGCCTAAATTTCAGTACCATGAGGTTGCTTGGGTATATTAATAAGACAATGAGAAAGCAAATGGACCAGTTTCAACATATCGATGTACAAGGCGCGCAAACATTACTTGAGCAAAGTGAAGCTCGGCTTGTTGATATCCGCGATCCTCAATCCTTCGCAGTCGCTCATGCAGAATCGGCATTTCACCTTACTAACGATTCGATCGTGTCGTTTATGGACGAAGTCGAGTTTGAACAGCCTATTCTAGTAATGTGCTATCACGGCATTAGTAGCCAAGGTGCAGCACAATATTTGGTTAACCAAGGCTTCGAACAGGTGTACAGTGTTGATGGTGGCTTTGAAGCCTGGCAACGAGCAGAACTACCGATAGTGAGAAGTTAATGAAAAGATTGGTAACGTTAAATAACCCACGTATGGCGCAAGCCTTCATCGATTACATGGCATCACGCCAGGTTGATATCCAAATCATGCCGGAAGGTGAAGGGCAGTTTGCGCTTTGGTTGACGGATGCGCAGCACGAAGTTGAAGTTGAAGCAGAGCTCAAACAGTTCTTAGCCAACCCTTCTGATCCTAAGTACAGTGCCGCTTCGTGGAACGTTGCCGATACGCGAAAAAGTAAGTTTCATTATGCGAGTCCAAGCATCATGGGCATGATCAAAGCGAAAGCAGGTCCGGTTACGCTCGCGATAATGATCACTTGTGCTGCTATTTATTTGCTTCAACTACTCGGTTTTGGACGAGGTGTATTTGATTGGCTGCACTTTCCTGCATTTGAAGGACAGCAATGGCAATTGTGGCGTTGGATAAGTCATGCACTGTTGCACTTTTCGATAACACACATTGTTTTTAACCTGCTTTGGTGGTGGCAATTTGGTGGGGATATTGAACGTCGCTTAGGTTCCGGTAAGCTCTTACAGCTCTTTGTTATCTCAGCTGCCCTATCTGGCGCAGGTCAGTTTTATGTCGAAGGTGCAAACTTTGGTGGCTTATCTGGCGTGGTGTACGCTTTGTTGGGGTACTTATGGATTCTTGGTTACCGCTTACCTCACCTTGGATTAACGTTACCAAAACCGATTATTGGTTTTATGTTGGTGTGGCTGGTATTAGGTTTTGTACAACCATTTATGGCCATTGCCAATACGGCGCATTTAGTGGGGTTAATTTCTGGAATGGCCATCGCGGTATTCGATTCTGGTAAGCAGAAATACCAACAAGCTTAGGTATGTAAAAGCATTCTAAGGTTACTGACATAGAGATGCTTTGCTGACAATAAAAAAGACCGCCGATTGGCGGTCTTTTGCATTTTGAAAAGCGGACTTATTGGTAAAGGTATTTGGTAAACAGTAAGTCGGCAATGATGGTTTTGCCTGTTTCTGGTAGCAAGGTCTCGTTGAGTTCTTGGACCAACGTTTTTCGTAGGTCCTCACGACCAGACAACGACTTAATTGTATCTTCGGTTTGCTTACCGAGCAGTTCAATTACTGCATCGCGGATTAATGGTTGATGATGCTCTACCACAGCAAGGTCTTGCTGGCTCATGACCATAATATCGATACGTACCTGCACGTAGCCCAGTTTATTCCCTTTTGTGTAAAAGTTGGTGGTTAAGTCTGGTTCTAAGGTGAAGTACGCGAGCTGTGGTCCAGTTTCTTCTTTTTCGGCCCATGTAGGGGATGAAATAAGCAAGCTTAGCGCGACAATAATTTGGGCTACATAACGTTTGTACATATTTATAACTTTTCTTTCTCTGGATCGCGATATTCGAATCGCTTCAGTCTTGGTACAATAGACCGTCTAAAACAAATAACGGAACTTACAGTTTCAATAAGACGGTAAGTTGTTGCTTTATTGTACGCATAAAGCCACCAATTGAATACTAGTATGAATCAGCCGATATCACTCTATCTTACTTCTTTATTGGAAGTAGAGTGGCAAAACCCCGAAGAATTTGAATTCCCTAACGAATTCGCCAAGCATTGGCTTGAAGAACAGGGCTCTTTGTCACGTCGTTTAGGTCAGCACTGCCAACGTTTAACGGTGGAATTGCTGCATAATCAGATCGTCACTGCTAAGACGTTAAAACAGGATGAGAGCCAGCTATTGTCTGAGCAAGATTGCCTATTGAGAGAGGTGATTTTATGTGGAGACAATACGGATTGGGTCATTGGACGCACGCTTATCCCACGTACAACTTTGGTCGATCAGCAATATGACTTGGCTCAGCAAGGTGATATCCCGCTGGGCTTAACGGTATTTAGCGCTGACAATGTCGAGCGTGACGCATTACAAATGGGCTGGGTAAATCTACCTCATGGCCGTTTTTTGGCGCGTCGCTCACGATTGTGGATGAATCATAAGCCGATGTTGGTTGCCGAGGTTTTCTTACCTAATTCACCAGTTTACGCTAAGGAGAAGGTGTAAATGTCCGCAGAAAAAGCCAAAGCATATTGGCAACTGATGCGAATGGATCGTCCAATTGGCTCACTATTGCTCTTGTGGCCAACAGTCTGGGCGCTTGTCATCGCTGCTCAAGGCATGCCTAGTTGGAACGTTCTGATTGTTTTTGTGTTGGGCGTATTTCTGATGCGCAGTGCAGGATGCGTGATTAATGATTTTGCTGACCGTAAGGTTGACGGTCATGTAAAGCGCACCAAGCAACGCCCATTACCCTCAGGTAAGGTGACATCAAAAGAGGCCATTGGCCTGTTTTTAGTATTAGGTGTGAGTTCTTTCTTACTCGTCCTCACCATGAACCCACTAACGATTCAACTTTCGTTTGCGGGCATCTTCTTAGCCTTCATCTACCCATTCATGAAGCGTTATACCCACTTACCACAACTATTTTTAGGCTTAGCATTTAGCTGGGCAATCCCGATGGCATGGGCAGCACAAACTGGTGAACTGCCTTGGATTGTATGGTTTGTCTTTGCGATTAACGCACTGTGGACTATTGCTTATGATACCCAATATGCGATGGTTGACCGCGATGACGATTTGAAGATTGGCATCAAATCAACGGCGATTTTGTTTGGTCGTCACGATAAGTTGGTGGTTGGGATCTTACAGCTCATTACGCTGGCAATGTTGGTGTTGTTAGGCCAACACTATGAACTTGGTCAAAGTTACTATTGGATGATTTTGGTGGCCGCTTCGTTGTTTGTTTACCAACAGCATTTGATTCGTCATCGCGATCGCGATTTATGTTTTAAAGCTTTCCTCAACAATAATTATGTTGGAATGGTGGTCGCTCTTGGGTTGTTTATCGCATTTTGGTAAGCGCTCAGAAAACGCTCTGTGATCAGTCCTGGTATGAAAAAGGCATCCAATTGGATGCCTTTTCTGTTTGTATCGAGGTTCTGCTATTTATGCATGAAGTTGGTGGATGCTCTCTTCGATGGTGAGCTTCACTTCCGGATAAAGTAGAACAAACAACAGTTTGGCAAATTGCTGCGTCTTTTCTAGGTCACAGTTACCATCACAATCTAAGTATTGCTGTTCTTTCAATGTATTGAACATTGCAGTGAAAACACCTTTGTCGAAGAACTCTGGCGCGTTAATACCGTGTAAACGACCCAAACGCTGTGCAATGTCTTGGCTCTTCTGTTCAAGGTCAGATTTACCAAGTTCTTGGTCTGCAACGAGCAGGTTCATTGCAATTGAGTAGCGTTGCAGTGTTTCAGTGATAGTACGGCCCAACAATACCAAGGATTGGTTGTTTGACTGGTTGATTTCCAGTTTATCGCCGTCTTGGCAAACCATCTTCTGCTCAATGAACTCGTTCAACGTCTTAACCACAAGCTCATTCAAATCCTCTTCCTTATAGCTTAAGAACAGCTCTTTCTTCAGGAACGGGTAGATTTGAGCAACGTTCTCTTGAATCTTTTCTACGGTCACGTTGCGCTGACGAATGATCATCTGAGCAATCAATGAAGGTAGAGCGAACAAGTGAATGATGTTGTTGCGGTAGTAAGTCATCAGAATCGACTGGCTACGATCCAGCGAAATGATGTCACCCATGGTGTCGGTTTCAATCACAAACTTATCAAGTGAGATAGCGTGATCCACCAACTCTTCAGCCGTTTCTGTTGGAATTGTTGAAGTGTTTGAATATGGGTTGTTCTTAAGTAACTTCAGGTAGCATTCAATCTGGTTGATCAGAGAGTCACGAGATAATGCACGCTGACGAGAAGCCAACAGCGCGGTCGCACATAGAGTTAGAGCGTTAGTCGCAGCCGCATCGTTAATGTGCGTCATCATCTTGTTTGCTAGACCGTTCACCACTGGGTTCATCCATTGTGGTTTACTGCCGCCCATGCGATCGATGTCTTTCGTCCACTCAGGAGCGTGTTCATTCAGGTATTGGTTTAGCTGAATCGGCTCACCGAAGTTCACGTAACCAAGACCAAAGTTGCGCAGCTTACGCAGAGTACGCAACACAAGACCTGCGTTCTCTTTCTCTTTACGCGAACCACGCAGTTCTTTGGCGTAAGTACCCACTTCCATTACGTGTTCGTAACCGATGTACACAGGCACTAACGTTACTGGACGGTTTAGACCGCGTAGCATGGCTTGAATCGTCATTGCCAACATACCGGTTTTTGCTTGCAGCAGACGACCAGTACGTGAACGACCACCTTCACTGAAGTACTCAACCGAGTAGCCTTTAGCAAATAGCTCTGATAGGTACTCACGGAAAATCGTGGAGTACAGCTTGTTGCCTTTAAAGCTACGACGAATAAAGAACGCACCACCACGACGGAAGATTGGGCCCGCAGGGAAGAAGTTCAGGTTAATACCCGCAGCAATGTGCGGTGGCACCATACCTTCATGGTACAAAACGTAAGAAAGCAGCAGGTAGTCCATGTGACTGCGGTGACATGGTACGTACACGATCTCATGGCCATCTTGCGCTAGGCGACGAACGGTCGAAGCGTTGTTGATGTGCAAACCTTGGTACAGCTTCGTCCACAACCAGCCAAGAATACGATCGCCGTTTTTCACCAAACCATAAGAGAAGTCCGCTGCAATTTCATCCATGATGTTGTGCGCTTCTTTGCGCGCTTTTTCAATCGAGATGTCTTTGCTTTGTGCTTCGTCTTCAATCGCTTTTTCAATCGCAGGGGATTTCATTAGACGTGCGAATAACACTTGGCGTTGTGGCAAGTTCGGCCCCGAGGCGGCAAGCTTTTGACGAGAGAAGTGAATACGAGCCACGCGCGCCAGCTTATGCGCAATGGCGCTGTCTGTACCGTGAGAATCCGCCATGTAGCGCAGTGATACTACGGGGCTAAAACGCACCAAACAGTCACGACCAGCACCCATTACCGCTTTCGCTTTTTGTGGCCCATTCATTGGTTGAAGGTACGGTTTATGGTTTTCTTCTTTACCAGGCTTACGACCCCAAAGTACGGTGGCAGGGATCATTTGTACGTCTAATTCACTATCGAGCTGGTGCAGCTCAAGTAGTTCAGTAAATAGAGAGACTGATTCGCTCGGTACATCATTATCATTGCTCATCACTGTTGGACGTGAAGCAATAAATACGTAGCGAGTAAGGGTTTTGCCATTAATTTCTAGCGGACTGAGTGGGTCAGGTAGACCAAGACTCATCGCTTGTTTTTGTAATGTCAGCAAATCCACGTTCGAACGAAATGGTAAGGCATAAACAATTGGCTTCGTTAGATCGATGTTGAGATCATCAATCGGGTTCGATGGAATTGTGGTGCCCTTTACCATTACCGATAAAGGTAGTTTTAGTAATGAACGTGAAAATGATTGTCCAGAAGACATAAAGTTCACAGCCTCAATAGGTATTCAAACAAGCCTAACCTTATTTCAGTGTCCGCTTCCTTTTCATCAACAGAAAAAGAAATAGGTACGGCTATAGAAATAAGCCTAGGCGATAAATTTTAAGCGCTGCAAGGATAACAGAAACTGGTCAAACCTTTTAATTTTATTGAGTGGAAATTAGTCGAACCCATAGGTTGTTGCTTTCTTTAGACTAAGGAAATCTTTGTTGTTTAAAACGCTAGTTAACTTGAGGTTTGTGGTGGCGTTCATAAAGCGTCGGAAATAAATTAAAAAACAACCAATTGGGTTTTCATTTGTTCATTTACTGGATATACTCACAGTTAACTGTATAAAAAGACAGGTGACATATGAAGCCGTTAACGCCACGCCAACAACAAGTCTTCGATTTGATTAAAAGTAAAATCGAAGACACCGGAATGCCACCAACTCGTGCAGAGATTGCGCGTGAGCTTGGCTTCCGTTCTGCGAATGCCGCGGAAGAACACCTAAAAGCGCTTGCTCGTAAACAAGCGATTGAAATTATCCCAGGCGCATCTCGCGGGATCCGAATCCTACTTGAAGATGCGGCAAACGACGATCAAGGTCTGCCTTTGATTGGTCAAGTTGCTGCTGGTGAGCCGATTTTGGCTCAAGAGCATGTGGAGTCTCACTACCAAGTGGATCCTGCTATGTTCAAACCAAAAGCAGACTTCTTACTTCGCGTAAACGGCGAAAGTATGAGAGACATCGGTATCATGGACGGCGATTTGCTGGCTGTGCATAAAACTCAAGACGTACGCGACGGTCAAGTTGTGGTTGCGCGTGTTGATGATGATGTGACAGTGAAGCGTCTAGAGCGTAAAGGCTCTACAGTACTTCTGCACGCAGAGAACGAAGAGTTTTCACCAATCCAAGTTGATCTAACATCGCAACACTTGACGATCGAAGGTCTAGCAGTGGGTATCATCCGTAACACTGACTGGATGTAGGTTTCTTACCTCAAGCATTCTAATAAAGCCCAGCTCTCTGCTGGGCTTTATGTTTTCTGCGCTTTCTTTCCCATTTTGATTTTCTTCAAAGCATACTTCTTTTCTTCCAAGCATAGTTACGCTCGCACTGATTCAGATCGTTTGGCTGTTGCGTTAAAACTTGCAAGTGATATTGAGATTTATTATCATCTAGTTCCATTTAACCATTTTCTTTTCGGCGCAAGGAAATGCCCATGTCCAAGCCTCAACATCACGTACCTAATCATCTGTTGAAACCGTTGTTTTTGCGTAGCCGCGAAAGCTTGGTCGATAACGGCTTGGTGTACGATCCGATCGCTGCAAAAGCGTGCTTGAGCTGCAAAATGGCACCAGATTGCATCAGTGGCGACGTCGATCAGAAGCAGCTGCTGCACGTGACTTTAACTCAGTTGTGCGATCAGCAGGTCAGTCACTTTCTTCAACAACACTCAGACGCTTGGATCATCAACGTAGGTGCGGGCTTAGATACGCGCTTCTACCGTTTGGACAATGGTCGTTGTCATTGGATTGAACTGGATGTCACCGAGAATCTGGTTTGGCGTCAGCGATTGTTCCACAAAAACGAACGTTACGAGCATCGTTGCGGCAGCGTAGAAGACATGAATTGGTTAGATGAACTGCGCATTCCTGAAAAAGCACCAGTATTGATTCTGTGTGAGATGGCTTTACTCGATTGTGATGAATCGCGCGTTGCGACTTTCATCCAAACTCTGGGCCGTCATTTTGTATCGGCAGAAGTGTGCATGGTACTAGCAGGTGACTTAACCGAAAGTAAATGGGGTCAGAAGCTCGGCTCAGATACGTATGCACATGGTTTTGAAGCACCAGCACAACAAGTACTGCATTGGCTGCCATGGGCGCAATGGGTCAAAGCCTTCTCGCCATTCGACCGATTTTGCTCACGCTGGAAAGCATGGCAACGTTGGCTGAATAAAATCCCAATGTTGAAGCATCGCCTCACGCCAGTCCTCGTTCACATCAAGTGGTAATTGAATAGGCATTGAACACTCAGGTACACTCGCTGATCTAAACAACGAGGTGCCTGTGACAAACTCTATCTTCTCTCCTTTATCGAATCCTCAAGTGCATCGCCAAGTGTTAGCGCTCGCTATCCCTATGGTGCTTTCGAATATTACTGTTCCACTATTGGGCTTGGTTGACGCTGCGGTGATCGGTCACCTTGAACACGCTTGGTATCTCGGCGGTGTTGCGCTTGGTAGCACCATGATCAGCGTGACGTTTTGGTTGCTTGGTTTCTTACGTATGTCGACTACAGGGTTGGCGGCGCAGTCTTATGGCGGTGAAGACCGAAAACAACTCGCTTTGGTGCTTATGCAAGGCTCACTAATGGCATTGCTGTTTGCGTTGGTCTTTCTTATTGCTCATAACCCAATCGCGGACCTGATCTTTGGTTGGAGTGATGCCAGTGCTGAAGTGAAGCACTATGGCATGCAATATTTCTCTATCCGCGTATGGAGTGCACCTGCTGCACTGATGAACTTTGTTTTGTTGGGTTGGCTGCTTGGAACACAAAATTCCAAAGCACCAATGTGGATGGTGATCATCACCAACGTGACCAACATCGCGCTCGATTTACTGTTTGTGATTGGCTTGGGCTGGAAAGTAGAAGGCGCAGCGCTGGCGTCGGTGATTGCTGATTACTCAGGTATGGCGTTTGGCTTGATGTGTGTGTGGAAAACATGGCGTGCACGTCAGTTACCATCTCCTAAGAGCCTGCTAACCGATACTCAACATGGGCTAGGGCGTTTCGTAAAACTCAATCGCGATATCTTCTTACGTTCGCTATGTTTACAAGCTACGTTTAGCTTTATGACTTTCCAAGGTGCGAGCTTTGGTGATGATGTGGTTGCCGCTAATGCGGTATTGATGAGTTTCTTGATGATGATTTCCTATGGCATGGACGGATTTGCCTACGCCATGGAGGCCATGGTTGGCAAAGCGATTGGCGCGAAAGACCGAGCGCAACTCAGTGCTTCGTTGATTGGTACGTTCTTCTGGAGTCTGATCATCTGTTTAGGTTTGACTGCGGTATTTGGTTTGGCGGGATCGCAATTGATCGCCATGATCACTTCGATTGACGCGGTGCAGCAGCAAGCGTCGATATATTTACCATGGCTGGTGGTCATGCCATTGGCATCGATGTGGTGCTTCCTGTTTGATGGCATTTTTGTTGGTGCCACCAAAGGTAAAGACATGCGAAACAGTATGTTTGTGGCGACTTGCTGTTTCTTCGCGATATTCTTTTTGTTTTCTGGCTGGCAAAACCATGCGCTATGGTTTGCGATGACCAGTTTCATGGCAATGCGAGGGGTTGGACTCGGCGCTATCTTTTTCTATCAATGGCGCAAGGGACGCTTTCTTGTCTAGTTACACATAAAAAAACAGCAGGTCGAGACCTGCTGTTTTAGCTTTTGGATCATGGCAACCCAATTGAATTAGAATAATCGGTTCAAACCGTTCAGTGCCGCTACGCGATAGGCTTCTGCCATCGTCGGGTAGTTAAAGGTGGTATTGACGAAGTATTCAATCGTATTGGCTTCACCTTTTTGTTCCATGATGGCCTGACCGATGTGGATGATTTCTGCAGCGCGCTCACCAAAGCAGTGAATACCAAGAATCTCTTTGGTTTCGCGATGGAAGAGGATTTTCAAACTGCCGATGTCTTTACCTGCAATCTGTGCACGAGCGAGATGTTTGAATGAAGAGCGTCCCACTTCATAAGGCACTTTCGCCGCAGTCAGCTCTTGTTCGGTTTTGCCCACAGAGCTAATTTCTGGAATGGTGTAAATACCCGTTGGGATGTCATCAATTAGATTGCCGTCAGCTTGTCCTTTAGTGATAGCTTGTGCCACGAAACGACCTTGGTCATACGCTGCACTCGCTAGGCTAGGGTAGCCAATCACATCACCGACTGCGTAGATGTGTTCCACTTCTGTACGGTAGTTACCATCTACTTTGAGTTGTCCGCGTGAATCACCTTCAAGTCCAACCGCAGGTAAGTTGAGTTTGTCTGTGTTACCCGTTCGACCGTTAGCATACAGTAGGCAATCGGCTTTCATCTTCTTACCCGATTGAAGATGTACGATAACGCCATCTTCGGTGCCTTCAATTTTCTCGAATGTTTCATCGTTACGAATTACCACGCCGCTGTTCCAGAAGTGGTAAGACAATGCATCTGAGACTTCGTTATCTAAGAAAGAGAGCAGACGGTCGCGAGTGTTAATCAAGTCGGTCTTCACGCCTAAACCGCGGAAAATAGATGCGTATTCACAGCCAATCACGCCCGCACCGTAAATGATGATGTGGCGAGGGTCGTGTTTCAGACTCAGGATGGAGTCGCTGTCGTAGATGCGTTCGTGCAAGAAGTCGACGTCGTTCGGTTGGTAAGGGCGGGAGCCCGTGGCGATGACGAACTTATCTGCCGAATAGATTTCTTCTGTTCCGTCACTTTGCATCACGGCAATGGAGTAATTATCGATAAAACGCGCAGTGCCGAATAATAACGAGCATGAGTTGCGATCATAAAAGCCCTGACGAAGTCGCGTTTGCTTGTCGATGACCGATTTTGCGTGGCCTAAAATGTCAGAAAATGTTGCATGAAGGCTGGTGTTATTACGACAGAATAGCGGGTTGCTATTGAATTCAATGATTCGGCTAACAGCGTGACGCAATGCTTTAGATGGTATGGTTCCCCAGTGCGTACAACCGCCACCAACACTGCTTTCCTTTTCTACGATGGCAACATTTAGGCCTGCTTTGGTTAACCCCATTGCCGCCCCTTCTCCGCCCGGGCCACTACCAATTACGATCACGTCATAGTGATTAGCATGCGCCATGATGTCTTCCTTGTTATATTTGTTTAACATTGCTGTAGCGGGATTTTAACTCATTTACTCTAGGAGGAACATGTTATGCCGACTAGAGAGTGGAAGTGATCACGCAGAATCAACCAAAAGAACGAATTGGTATGTTGCATGTCTACTATTTGGATGGAGAAGATTGCAATTGGATGCATGCCAGTAGTAACGTGCTCGCCGCTTATTGGCAGACAACGTTACTTTATACGTGGGGTCGATATGCGTTATATTGAGGTTCTTGTACCCGATAGAAAAAGAGCAAGTTTAAGAATGAAATCGATGGGAATCCGCGCGCAGCAAAAAGAAAAAACACGTCGATCACTGATCGATGCGGCATTTAATCAACTCAGTGCGGACCGCAGCTTTTCTAATCTCAGCTTGCGAGAAGTCGCCCGAGAGGCTGGAATTGCGCCAACTTCTTTTTATCGTCACTTCAAAGACATGGATGAGCTTGGCTTAACCATGGTAGATGAAGGCGGTTTGTTGTTACGCCAACTAATGCGCCAAGCGCGTCAGCGTATTGTCAAAGAAGGCAGTGTGATTCGAACTTCGGTTGAAACCTTCATGGAATTCATTGAAAGTAGTCCTAACGTATTCCGCTTATTGTTGCGTGAGCGCTCTGGCACTTCTTCTGAATTTCGTACTGCCGTCGCTCGAGAAATCCAGCATTTTGCGGCAGAATTAACCGAGTATTTAATAAGCACTGGCATGACCAAAGAAGAAGCGTTTACTCAAGCAGAAGCGTCAGTCACTTTGGTATTCAGTTCTGGTGCTGAAGTTTTAGATTTAGATCGACGCGAGCGCGATGAACTCGCCGAGCGATTGATCATGCAATTGCGAATGATAGCCAAAGGGGCCTATTGGTATCGCAAAGAACGTGAACGTAACCGATTAAAAGGCGGGATAGAATAATGTCGAATGGAAATAAATCTGAAAAGAAAACGCTGATTTTGGCACTGGTTGCAGGTATGTGTGGTGATGCTTTATTGTCATGGTTGACCATGAGTGAAGTATCTTTCTCAATCTTCCCTTTGATTGCACTCGTGCTAGCAGTACAGGCGCTTTACCAAGAATACCTTAACAACCCTGTATCAGAAGATATCCCGCTAGTTGGTTTGGCGTGTTTCTTTGTTGGTGCATTTGGCCACTCTGCTTTCATCAAAGCACAATACCCAGAAGCCGGCTCTAACTTCTTCGCGATTCTGGTTTCAATGATTCTGTTGGCTTGGGTTGGTAAAAAGCTGGGCTTTATGGAGAAGAAAGCTTCTGCTGAATAAGCAAAACAAATTCAATAAAAAGCGAGCCAATGAGCTCGCTTTTTTTGTATTTGACGCTGGTGGATTACGCTTTACGTTCTAGTAAAACGCCCGCTTCCATATGGTGTGTGTAAGGGAACTGGTCAAACAGAGCAAAACGAGTCACGTTGTGCGTTTCACATAGAATGTCCAAGTTCTCTTTCAAAGTATCAGGATTACAAGAGATGTACATGATGCGCTCGTAACCTTGCACCATCTTACAAGTGTCGACATCCATACCTGAGCGTGGTGGATCGACAAAAATCGTGTTGCAGTTGTAGCTCTTTAGATCCACTCCTGCATCTTGTAGGCGGCGGAATTCACGTTTACCTTCGATTGCTTGAGTAAATTCTTCTGCTGATAGACGTAGGATTTGTACGTTATCAATCTCATTTGCTGCGATGTTGTATTGCGCAGAAACCACAGATGGCTTCGCCAATTCAGTTGCAAGAACGCGGTCGAAGTTTTGTGCCAGCGCCAGAGAGAAATTACCGTTACCACAGTAAAGCTCTAGTAAGTCGCCAGTGCTTTCTTGAGTGCAGTCGACCGCCCATTCCAGCATCTTCTCTGCTACTTTGCCGTTTGGCTGTGTGAAGCTATTTTCAACCTGCTGGTAAATGTAGCTTTGACCGTTTACGTCCAGCTTTTCGATCACGTAGTCGCGGTCTAAGACAATCTTCATCTTACGAGCACGACCAATGATGTTTAGGTTGAAGCCTTCATCATTTAAACGTTGCTTAAGTGCTTTTGCGTTTTCAATCCACTCTTCATCAAGTTGGCGATGGTAAAGCAGTGAAACCAGAATCTCGCCACTTAAGGTCGATAGAAAATCCACTTGGAACAGCTTGCGACGCAAGGATTCATTATCTTTCATCGCATCCACTAAGAGTGGCATTAGGTCGTTGATCAGACGGCTAGCTGCTGGGAATTGGTCTACTCGATATTTCTCACGAGTTTCCTGATCGAACATGATGTAGTACAGGTCTTCACCTTCATGCCAAACACGAAACTCAGCACGCATACGGTAATGCTGCTCTGGTGATTCAAACACTTCCAGCTCTGGCACGTTGTATGGCGCGAACATATCCGTGAGACGTTCGACTTTTTCAGCCAGTTGTTCTTGGTAGCGTTGTGGATTTACATCAAGAGTAGCCATGATCTTACCTTTTATGGTGCATTCAATTTTAGAGCGCAGATTTTATTCAATCTCAACAGTATGTCCAGTTTTGTACTCTATTTGGTTTAAAGATAGTGTGTTCTGTGTCAGTTGATACGCAAATGAACCAAAACGTTACAATTGTTAGGGCTAATATTGGCTGGACAAATAATCAATAGCTTAATAGTATTTGCCCCAAGCTGGTGCTATCTAGCAATCTAGATGGCTGAAATGGGAATCTGGTGAGAATCCAGAACTGACGCGCAGCGGTAAAAGAGAACGAACGCTCATCAAGACACTGCATTAGTTTATGTGGGAAGTCGAGCAATTAGGTGGTACTGCCATGCTCTTGAGTCCGAATACCTGCCAGCAACTGAGCCACAGCACTGGACTACTTAAAACGAGTAGGGCTCGGTAGGAATTACGCGAATTAGGACAATACAATGAGAAAAACGTTTCTTGCGATCACGTGTGCATCGCTGCTTTCACCTACCTTTTATTTACAGGCCCAAGAAGCCTCTGCAGACGAAACGGTTGTGGTTACCGCAAACCGATTCCAGCAAATTGATGGTGCGGTTCTCGCACAAACCGTTACGGTAACTAAAGAAGATATTGAGCGCCTGCAAGCAAACAGTCTGTTTGATGTGTTCCGTACACTACCGAGTGTTGAAGTTGCTCAGTACGGTGGACGTGGTCAATCTGCCTCTATTTATGTGCGAGGTGGTAGCTCATCCCAAGTTCTTGTTTTAGTCGACGGTGTGCGCATGCCACGCGCGATAATGGGCGGCGTCGATTTTAATCAGTTTCCAATCAATTCTATTGAACGTATCGACTACATTCGTGGTGCGCGTGCTTCTATTTACGGCTCAGAAGCGATTTCTGGCGTCATCAACATTATTACTCGTGCAAACATTGATAGTGATGCAAGTCGTGTGTCCGCTGGTTATGGTTCGGACAATCATAAAAAAGGAACGTTTGTTGTCTCTAAGCCAGTCGGTGAAGGTAAACATTTTAAGGGCGTATTAGGCTACGAGAAAACCGATGGTTTCAATGTGAAGCCGTTGCCAGGTGTGAATGATGGCGATGAGCACGGCTTTGAAACGCTCAACCTAAAACTAGGCTACCAACAAAACTTCTCTGATAACTTATCAGGCTACGTTGGTCTGAGTGCTTACAATAATGAGTATGACTACGACAACAGTAGTTATGGAAACCCAGCATGGGGCACCGTTGATAAACACGAGAAGAAAACCGGTGAAGTTGAGTATGTTGGTGCAGACCTATCATTGGAATACAACAAAGACGTGTACTCATCTGAGTTGAAATTGGCTTACGGCCAGCAAGACAACTATGACCATAAATCAGGTCAAAGCAAATCAACCGGCGATCACGTTGCTATTGAGCAGTTCAATGCGATTTGGTTGAACTCGTACAGCGTAAACGAAGAGCTGAGCGTTGGTGGTGGTTTGGACTACCGCACAGAAAAGCTAACCAAGGGTTATATTGCCCCAAGTGATTGGGGACCTGCTAAAGATTACGACCCAGACAAGAACCCAAGAACCAATTTTGGTGCTAGCGCAATTGCTCAATATGCGTATGACGTATGGACGTTAGAAGCGAGCGTACGTAACGATGAAAACAACCAATTTGGCAACAACACCACTTGGCAAACTGCTGCGGGTTGGAAGTTTTATCAAGGTTATGAATTAACGCTAAGCCACGGTACAGCTTTCCGAGCTCCGAGCTTTGTTGATTTGTATTATCCAGGCTACGAAATGCCAAATCTAAAACCTGAAGAATCAGAAAATACCGAGCTGTCACTATCGGGAGCTGTATCGATCCTTGATTGGACGGTAACGGGTTACTACAACCAAATTGAGAACATGCTTATTTGGGAAGGTGCGGGCATGCAAAATGTCGGCGAAGCAGAAATCAAAGGTGTAGAACTAGAGGTGAAATTCGATACAGATATCGTTTCTCATGAGTTTTACTTAGATTACAAAGATCCAGTCGATAAATCTGGTGCAGAAGATACTCAACTGGCATACCGCGCCAAGCGTGGTGCCAAGTGGAATGCTTACGCGACGTTTGACCAATGGACATTGGGCTCACAGTACCTTTACCAAGGTGAACGTTTTAATGGCAGTACAAGATTATCGAGTTACAGCCTATGGAACTTCACCGCTTCTTACGCGGTGAACCAAAACTGGGATGTTAATGCGAAGCTAAGTAATGCCTTCGATAAAGATTACGAGATGTACTCAGGTTACGCGACGCCGGGGCGTCAGTACTTTGTCTCGGCGGACTACCGCTTCTAATCGAATCCAACAAGACCGCCACATCGGCGGTCTTTCTTATTGTGAACAAAGAAGCTGGTGTAAATCGGTAACGAGGCAAGTAAATGACAAAGGCAAAACGTGTTGTGATTAGCTGGTCGAGTGGTAAAGACTCCACGTTAACGTTAGAGCGTCTAAACGAAAATCCGCATTATCAGGTGGTTGGCTTGTACACAACTTATGTTGATAAAGAAGTACCTTTCCAAGCAACGCCACTTGAGGTTGTGCAAATGCAGGCGGACTTACTTGGTCTTTCGCTCATTACCATCGAGCTGCCTGAAGTATTCCCGAGTAACGACATTTATCAATCGACCATCGTTCATGCATTGGAAAATAGTGGGCTGAATGTAGAAGCTGTCGCGTTTGGTGATATGTTCTGCAATGGTATAGCTGATTATCGACGTAGCTATATTGAGCCTGCCGGTTGGGAATGTGTATTCCCATTACTGGGGGAAGAGAGCAAGGCATTGGCATTTGAAATTGTCGAGCGCGGTATTCAAACCATGCTAATCACCACCGATGGAGAAGTATTACCGTCGGAGTGGTGTGGACGTTGGTATGGCAAAGCGCTGATTGAGTCATTACCCGGTCATATTGACCCCTGCGGAGAAAATGGTGAATTCCATACATTGGTGACATCAACGCCATCATTTCAAGGACATATAGAATTGACTAAGCTTGAAGTGGAAATAGGGGAGCGATTCAGCCATCAAAGATACCAAGCCAAAGCATTGCCAAAACAAATCTAACCAGTATGATCGCCGAGTCTCTAATTTGCAGGTAAGACTCGTGCGAGCATCAAGTAAGAAAAAAGTCCTAGTGTTTGACTCCGGTGTTGGAGGGCTATCGGTCTTTCAAGAAATCCACCGACTTCTTCCACACATGGATTACTTGTATCTATTCGACAACGAAGCTTATCCATATGGCGAGCTCGATCAAGATGTACTGATCACTCGTGTCAATCAGCTAGTGGCGGCATTGGTGGAAGAGCATCAAGCCGATATCGTGGTTATTGCGTGCAATACGGCAAGTACCATTGTGCTGCCTTCCTTGCGCGCTAATCTATCCATTCCAGTGGTTGGAGTGGTCCCAGCAATAAAGCCTGCTTCTTTACTTGCCTCTCTAGGTGTCGGGCTCATTGCTACGCCAGCGACCGTCACTCGTCAGTATACTCATGAGCTGATTCGCGATTTTGCTCAAGGAAAACCTGTTGAATTGCTAGGCTCTACTCGCTTAGTGGGTATGGCGGAAGAAAAGCTGCGCGGGGAAAGTATCTCTTTAGTAGAACTCGAAAGCATTCTTCTACCGCTACGCAATAAAGTGGATGTTGCAGTACTTGGCTGTACTCACTTTCCTTTGATTAAAGATGAAATCAATCAAGCGTTAGGTGGAGAAGTCACGCTAGTTGATTCTGGCGAAGCGATTGCTCGTCGAGTAAAAGCGTTACTCATGAGTGATATGAAGCAAGAGAGTAAAGAGGAAGGGAGCAAGAAAATTTATGCCAGTGCACCTCCTTGGCAAGAAGATGCACTGAATATCTGTCTGGCAGAACTAGGTTTTAATCCTGTTCAAGTTTACCGCCATCCGGATGTTTAGGGTCGTTAGCAATTCGAACTTTCAGAGTTCGCTCCATATATTCCTTTTCATTGAGTTTCGCGATAGCAGGTTTGGCATCAGCCGCGGCCATCACGACAAAACCAAACCCTCTTCTTTTACCGGTGCGTTTGTCTTTCATTAAGCGCACCGCATAAACCTGCCCATACTCCGCAAACAAATCACGAACGTGACTCTCATTTGCTTTATAAGGCAAGTTGCCGACATACAGCGTTTTGGTCGAAGGATCGGAATCAGAAGGTTGAATAACAGGTGTCTTGCTAGAAAGTGAAAACAGAAAAGCAGTAGCGACAACACCAATAACAAAGCTCAAGGCTGGTGGAACCGGTAATTGAGAGAAGATAACTCCCCCGATAACCGCTAACCCAGCACACAAGGTCAGATTTTTTTTAGACGTCATTTTGATTACTACATATAGATGATAAAGAAATTGTCTGTCTATTAACAAAGTAGACACATGGATCTTACGTATATGGTTGGTGTTTTTCCAACCAATTGCTGTGATATGTCTCAAATGTGACGAAGAAATATGCAGATATAACGCATTTGATGGATAAGTGAGCGCTTGAATTGTTTTTTAAAAAAAAGGGGTTGCGCTCATTTCTGAATTCCCTATACTGCGCATCCACCGACACGGAGTGAGACGAAAGTCACACAGCGAGTTGGGAAGAGAGAAAAAAGAATTTGAAAAAAATGCTTGACTCTCTCACGGTGTGAAGTAAGATACGCACCCCTAACGACGAGCAACTAAGTTGCTAAAAATGTTAGAAAAGCTCTTTAAAAATAAGAACCTATCAATCTGTGTGGGCACTCGTTGATGATAATCCAATTAGATACCTCGGTATCAAATTAGGTTTCAATGAACTGAGTGACCAATCAAGTCTTCGGACTTGGCACAGTCAATTCATTATCATTCTGTTGGAATGGTAATAGCTTTAAAATTACTTCTTACTTTCGAGTAAGGATGAGTTTTGAAGTCAGTATTCGTTGAGCCGAACAAAATCTTAAATTGAAGAGTTTGATCATGGCTCAGATTGAACGCTGGCGGCAGGCCTAACACATGCAAGTCGAGCGGAAACGACTTAACTGAACCTTCGGGGAACGTTAAGGGCGTCGAGCGGCGGACGGGTGAGTAATGCCTAGGAAATTGCCCTGATGTGGGGGATAACCATTGGAAACGATGGCTAATACCGCATGATGCCTACGGGCCAAAGAGGGGGACCTTCGGGCCTCTCGCGTCAGGATATGCCTAGGTGGGATTAGCTAGTTGGTGAGGTAATGGCTCACCAAGGCGACGATCCCTAGCTGGTCTGAGAGGATGATCAGCCACACTGGAACTGAGACACGGTCCAGACTCCTACGGGAGGCAGCAGTGGGGAATATTGCACAATGGGCGCAAGCCTGATGCAGCCATGCCGCGTGTGTGAAGAAGGCCTTCGGGTTGTAAAGCACTTTCAGTCGTGAGGAAGGTGGTAGTGTTAATAGCACTATCATTTGACGTTAGCGACAGAAGAAGCACCGGCTAACTCCGTGCCAGCAGCCGCGGTAATACGGAGGGTGCGAGCGTTAATCGGAATTACTGGGCGTAAAGCGCATGCAGGTGGTTTGTTAAGTCAGATGTGAAAGCCCGGGGCTCAACCTCGGAATAGCATTTGAAACTGGCAGACTAGAGTACTGTAGAGGGGGGTAGAATTTCAGGTGTAGCGGTGAAATGCGTAGAGATCTGAAGGAATACCGGTGGCGAAGGCGGCCCCCTGGACAGATACTGACACTCAGATGCGAAAGCGTGGGGAGCAAACAGGATTAGATACCCTGGTAGTCCACGCCGTAAACGATGTCTACTTGGAGGTTGTGGCCTTGAGCCGTGGCTTTCGGAGCTAACGCGTTAAGTAGACCGCCTGGGGAGTACGGTCGCAAGATTAAAACTCAAATGAATTGACGGGGGCCCGCACAAGCGGTGGAGCATGTGGTTTAATTCGATGCAACGCGAAGAACCTTACCTACTCTTGACATCCAGAGAACTTTTCAGAGATGAATTGGTGCCTTCGGGAACTCTGAGACAGGTGCTGCATGGCTGTCGTCAGCTCGTGTTGTGAAATGTTGGGTTAAGTCCCGCAACGAGCGCAACCCTTATCCTTGTTTGCCAGCGAGTAATGTCGGGAACTCCAGGGAGACTGCCGGTGATAAACCGGAGGAAGGTGGGGACGACGTCAAGTCATCATGGCCCTTACGAGTAGGGCTACACACGTGCTACAATGGCGCATACAGAGGGCAGCAAGCTAGCGATAGTGAGCGAATCCCAAAAAGTGCGTCGTAGTCCGGATTGGAGTCTGCAACTCGACTCCATGAAGTCGGAATCGCTAGTAATCGTGGATCAGAATGCCACGGTGAATACGTTCCCGGGCCTTGTACACACCGCCCGTCACACCATGGGAGTGGGCTGCAAAAGAAGTAGGTAGTTTAACCTTCGGGAGGACGCTTACCACTTTGTGGTTCATGACTGGGGTGAAGTCGTAACAAGGTAGCGCTAGGGGAACCTGGCGCTGGATCACCTCCTTATACGATGATTACTCACGATGAGTGTCCACACAGATTGATAGTTCACAAGCGCAAGCTTGTAGCTAAGATAGCTCTTTAACAATTTGGAAAGCTGACAAAGTAATCTTTAAGATTACTTGTAAAGTTCTCAATGTTTGTCTTTATGACAAACACCAAAAAACACATTCAAGTGTTCTTGGGAATATCACTTTTAAAGTGATTATTCGAAATTGAGTCCGGCAAAATCGAAATGTCTCTCGCTCATTCAAATAATGAGAGACAACTTTGGTGATTTGATTATCAACTCGAAACTCCTTCGGGTTGTATGGTTAAGTGACTAAGCGTACACGGTGGATGCCTTGGCAGTCAGAGGCGATGAAGGACGTATTAACTTGCGATAAGCCCAGATTAGGTAGTAAAAACCACTTGAGTCTGGGATTTCCGAATGGGGAAACCCACTAGCATAAGCTAGTATCGCTGCGTGAATACATAGCGCAGCGAGGCGAACCGGGGGAACTGAAACATCTAAGTACCCCGAGGAAAAGAAATCAACCGAGATTCCGAAAGTAGCGGCGAGCGAAATTGGACTAGCCCTTAAGCTTTATATGCGTTAGACGAACGGTCTGGAAAGTCCGGCAATAAAGGGTGATAGCCCCGTAGTTGACAACGCACATTCAGTGAAATCGAGTAGGGCGGGACACGTGATATCCTGTCTGAATATGGGGGGACCATCCTCCAAGGCTAAATACTACTGACTGACCGATAGTGAACCAGTACCGTGAGGGAAAGGCGAAAAGAACCCCTGTGAGGGGAGTGAAATAGAACCTGAAACCGTGTACGTACAAGCAGTAGGAGCACCTTCGTGGTGTGACTGCGTACCTTTTGTATAATGGGTCAGCGACTTATATTCAGTGGCAAGGTTAACCATCTAGGGGAGCCGTAGCGAAAGCGAGTGTTAACTGCGCGACTTAGTCGCTGGATATAGACCCGAAACCAGGTGATCTAGCCATGGGCAGGTTGAAGATTGAGTAACATCAATTGGAGGACCGAACCGACTAATGTTGAAAAATTAGCGGATGACTTGTGGCTAGGGGTGAAAGGCCAATCAAACCTGGAGATAGCTGGTTCTCCCCGAAAGCTATTTAGGTAGCGCCTCGGACGAATACTACTGGGGGTAGAGCACTGTTAAGGCTAGGGGGTCATCCCGACTTACCAACCCTTTGCAAACTCCGAATACCAGTAAGTACTATCCGGGAGACACACGGCGGGTGCTAACGTCCGTCGTGGAGAGGGAAACAACCCAGACCGCCAGCTAAGGTCCCAAATTATTACTAAGTGGGAAACGATGTGGGAAGGCTCAGACAGCCAGGATGTTGGCTTAGAAGCAGCCATCATTTAAAGAAAGCGTAATAGCTCACTGGTCGAGTCGGCCTGCGCGGAAGATGTAACGGGGCTAAGTAATAAACCGAAGCTGCGGCAATGAAGTTTACTTCATTGGGTAGGGGAGCGTTCTGTAAGCCGTTGAAGGTGTGTTGTAAAGCATGCTGGAGGTATCAGAAGTGCGAATGCTGACATGAGTAACGATAAAGGGGGTGAAAAACCTCCTCGCCGGAAGACCAAGGGTTCCTGTCCAACGTTAATCGGGGCAGGGTAAGTCGACCCCTAAGGCGAGGCCGAAAGGCGTAGTCGATGGGAAACGGGTTAATATTCCCGTACTTCTTACAATTGCGATGGGGGGACGGAGAAGGCTAGGTGGGCCTGGCGACGGTTGTCCAGGTTCAAGTGCGTAGGCTGAAGAGTTAGGTAAATCCGGCTCTTCTTAAGGCTGAGACACGACGTCGAGCTACTACGGTAGTGAAGTCATTGATGCCATGCTTCCAGGAAAAGCCTCTAAGCTTCAGATTGTAAGGAATCGTACCCCAAACCGACACAGGTGGTCGGGTAGAGAATACCAAGGCGCTTGAGAGAACTCGGGTGAAGGAACTAGGCAAAATGGTACCGTAACTTCGGGAGAAGGTACGCTCTTGATGGTGAAGTCCCTTGCGGATGGAGCTGACGAGAGTCGCAGATACCAGGTGGCTGCAACTGTTTATTAAAAACACAGCACTGTGCAAAATCGTAAGATGACGTATACGGTGTGACGCCTGCCCGGTGCCGGAAGGTTAATTGATGGGGTTAGACTTCGGTCGAAGCTCTTGATCGAAGCCCCGGTAAACGGCGGCCGTAACTATAACGGTCCTAAGGTAGCGAAATTCCTTGTCGGGTAAGTTCCGACCTGCACGAATGGCGTAATGATGGCCACGCTGTCTCCACCCGAGACTCAGTGAAATTGAAATCGCTGTGAAGATGCAGTGTACCCGCGGCTAGACGGAAAGACCCCGTGAACCTTTACTACAGCTTGGCACTGAACATTGACCCTACATGTGTAGGATAGGTGGGAGGCTTTGAAGCACAGTCGCTAGATTGTGTGGAGCCGTCCTTGAAATACCACCCTTGTAGTGTTGATGTTCTAACGTCGACCCCTTATCGGGGTTGCGGACAGTGCCTGGTGGGTAGTTTGACTGGGGCGGTCTCCTCCCAAAGAGTAACGGAGGAGCACGAAGGTGGGCTAATCACGGTTGGACATCGTGAGGTTAGTGCAATGGCATAAGCCCGCTTGACTGCGAGAATGACAATTCGAGCAGGTGCGAAAGCAGGTCATAGTGATCCGGTGGTTCTGTATGGAAGGGCCATCGCTCAACGGATAAAAGGTACTCCGGGGATAACAGGCTGATACCGCCCAAGAGTTCATATCGACGGCGGTGTTTGGCACCTCGATGTCGGCTCATCACATCCTGGGGCTGAAGTCGGTCCCAAGGGTATGGCTGTTCGCCATTTAAAGTGGTACGCGAGCTGGGTTTAGAACGTCGTGAGACAGTTCGGTCCCTATCTGCCGTGGGCGTTGGAAGATTGAAGGGGGCTGCTCCTAGTACGAGAGGACCGGAGTGGACGAACCTCTGGTGTTCGGGTTGTGTCGCCAGACGCATTGCCCGGTAGCTAAGTTCGGAATCGATAACCGCTGAAAGCATCTAAGCGGGAAGCGAGCCCTGAGATGAGTCTTCCCTGATACTTTAAGTATCCTAAAGGGTTGTTCGAGACTAGAACGTTGATAGGCAGGGTGTGTAAGCGTTGTGAGGCGTTGAGCTAACCTGTACTAATTGCCCGTGAGGCTTAACCATACAACACCCAAGGGGTTTTGATGGACTCAATGCAAGAACGATTGAA
Organism: Vibrio jasicida 090810c; assembly: GCF_002887615.1. Taxonomy (NCBI): domain Bacteria; kingdom Pseudomonadati; phylum Pseudomonadota; class Gammaproteobacteria; order Vibrionales; family Vibrionaceae; genus Vibrio; species Vibrio jasicida. Next base: position 2,404,334 of record NZ_CP025792.1, read on the forward strand.
TGTGTATAAATAGAACTTAAAATCAGTTTTCCAGATTAAAGAATTTGCTTGGCGACCATAGCGATTTGGACCCACCTGACTTCCATTCCGAACTCAGAAGTGAAACGAATTAGCGCCGATGGTAGTGTGGGGTTTCCCCATGTGAGAGTAGGACATCGCCAGGCTTGTATTTTATTTTCACTTTTTATGAAAAAGTGAAGACAAAAACTTAGACTTAAATGTCTAACCAGTGCGGAGCGGTAGTTCAGTTGGTTAGAATACCGGCCTGTCACGCCGGGGGTCGCGGGTTCGAGTCCCGTCCGCTCCGCCACTTATTTCAAAGACCTCGCTTTTGCGAGGTCTTTTTGAATCTACAATGTGATAAACTGTAGTTTCTACAGGGGTGTAGCTCCAATTGGCAGAGCAGCGGATTCCAAATCCGCGTGTTGGGAGTTCGAATCTCTCCACCCCTGCCATATTTAAGGCTCTAGCAGAAATGTTGGAGCTTTTTTCGTTTTTATCACTTCTAACAAGTGATATTAGGGTAACTTGGCGTCCCTTGGTGCCAGTCCGCTTGGCTGCATTTCCCATCGAATCTCCGGAGTGCCGGCCCAGTCCACCTCTGCCACATTTAAGGCTTTAGCAGAAATGCTGGAGCCTTTTTCGTTTTTATCACTTCTAACAAGTTATATTAGGGTAACTTGGCGTCCCTTGGTGCGTAGTTCGTTTGGCTGCATTTCCCATCGAATCTCCGGAGTGTCGGCCCAGTCCACCTCTTTTTATATACAAAGATTTAGTCAAAGATTATAAAACTTGTTTGCTTTTGGTTTTTAGAAAAAGGTCCAATTCCACCGTATTAGTATCAGTTTGTTGGATGCGGGTGCGTTCGCTTACTTGATGTTCTATCCGACATTCAGGTTCGGTTCTTTCTTCTTCGGGAGGGATAAGTACCTGTTATCTGAATATTTGTCTATTTAGTTCGTTGGGCAGGGGTAGGAGAACCGTGATTTACAACCTACAAAAAAGCCCAGTACTTTCATACTGGGCTTTGACTCTTTATTAGTTTCTAAAGGATACGCTTAAGTACGCCGTCAGCTTTGATGCGAGTGATCTTACGAACAAGCTTCTGAACGCTTTCTGGGTAATCTTCTACCTTTTCTAACTGTCGGTAAGTACAGATAAGTTGAGTATGCTCGAGAATGTTTGCTACTTCTTGCTCAAACTTATCCGTCATCTTAGCGTAGTTATCTTGCACCAATAGTCCATTTTCTAAGTCTAGTGACCATGCGCGTGGGTTCAGGTTATTACCTGTCATGAGCATGTAGCGTTTATCTACCCAAATACCTTTTAGGTGGAAGCTATTGTTGTCGTGCTTCCATAAGTGGATAGAAAGCTTACGAGCTGCAATGTTCGCTTCGTTGGCTTTTGCAAAACGGCGAAGGTTCAATTCGTAAAGATATGGCAAACCACCAATAGTTTTAAATTCTTCTTCCGGAGCAATATAGAAGTCATTTGCTGTTTTATCTCCAACAACAATCGTTACTTTCACCCCGCGTTTCATTGCACGTTTTACTTCACGATGAATCGCTTTAGGAAAGTTGAAGTAAGGTGTACAGATGAAGATTTCATTTTGAGCGGCAGCGAGTAACTTAACGATTTTCATGTTGAGTTGATTACGTCGCTTACCCAAGCCAACAAGAGGAGTCACTTTTACCTCTTCTTCTGTTGCACTCTCTGGCGAAAACTCATAATCAGCACGAGCGAGAGAAGAACGCAGTTGACGAATTGCAGCTTTGATTTCTTTAGTTTCTGGTTTGTCCTTACCAGCAAGGTCGTTTACTGCTGGGTGAGCTATCATCTCACTCTGGATGAAACCGACCATGGAGTCAGCAAGTGCTTTATGTTGAATCACATGGTAACGGTCGAAACGATAACGACCATTGTATTGAAGATAGACGTTGTTTAAGCTAGCGCCGCTATAAATAACGGTATCGTCAACAATAAAACCTTTTAAGTGCAGTACGCCGAAGACCTCTCTTCCTCGTACAGGAATGCCGTATACCGGAATCGAATGTTGGTATTTTTTAGCGAATGCTTTGTATAGCGCGGAATTGCCCTCTGATGACTCTGCACCAATGAGACCACGTTGAGCTCGGTGCCAATCTACACAGATATTGATGTCCAATCCAGGGTTGCGCTGTTTCGCCTCATAAAGCGCTGTGAAAATTTCACGTCCAGCTTCATCATCTTCCAGATATAGAGCGACTAGGTAAATTCGCGACGTTGCTTTGCTGATCGCATCAAGAAGACGAGTTCTGAAAGTTTCTGCTGCGTGCAGAACTTCAAAGTCTTCAGGCTTGACTGCGAGACTTGGCAACTGTTCGAATGGGTTCCTACTTACTATCATACCGGTGTGAGTACCTTAATTAAGTGCAATATTGCGAACCTGATATTTTACCAAAGATATGAATTCTCTGGCTACAAAACCACGTCGTTTAGAACGTCAGAAGTGGTGAATTGCATTGGAATGAGATCTTTACCACTGTCTACGTACCGCAAATAAGCCATTTTTAACGAGTTTGGCAATTCAGAGCTATCAATGGTTTCAAACCCATGCTGAGCGTAATAATTCTCTAAATGTTTAAAAGCGAAGCAATAATCACCACTGGTGAAAACTGTGTTTTCGCAATAAGTAAGCAGAGCACTGCCGACGCCAGTCCCACGAAATTCTGGCACGACTAGCATCCCTGTAAGCAATCGTGATTTTTCGATGGTTTTCATTCGTAATAGCGCAACAATGCCATTCTTGACGCTGGCGGCAATGATTAACTCATCCCGTTTGGCTCGGCCTGCCGGATAATGCGCTTTATACAACCTCTTAATGAGAGGAAGTTTGATCGGATTTAACACTTCTATGATTAATGAGTCTGGTATTGTCACTGCGGCTAAAAGATAACTAATGTAGAATGTCCATAGTTTAAGAGAATCTCATCTGGCGTTGCAAACCCACTATGGAAATTAAGAAACACGCGAGCCTTAAGGCTTTTCATACATTTGGTATCGAGCAAACTTGCGACTATTTGGCGATTGTTGAATCTGTAGAAGATGTCATACAGTTGTTCAAGGACGACACCTTTAAAAAATTACCAAAACTATTTTTAGGTAAAGGGAGTAACATGCTCTTTACTCAGCATTATGAAGGGCTTGTGATTATCAACCGATTACTTGGTAAACAAGTGAGTGAAACGGGTGAGCATTACAAGCTGCATATTGATGGTGGTGAAGACTGGCCCGCATTAGTGGAATGGTGTGTAAAACAAGATATTGGTGGCCTTGAAAACTTAGCTCTTATCCCCGGCTGTGCGGGTTCTGCACCGATTCAGAACATCGGAGCGTATGGAGTAGAACTCAACAACATCTGTGATTATGTTGATGTTCTTGACCTAGAGACTTTTGAAACTACACGTATGAGTGCAGAAGAATGTCTGTTTGGTTATCGTGATTCGATATTCAAGCATTCTCTGTATGAGAAGTGTTTTATCACCGCGCTTGGCCTTAAACTGCCCAAAACGTGGCAACCCGTCAATCAATATGGCCCTCTACAGTCTATTCCTGAAAAAGAACTTAGCCCTAACGCAATATTTGAGCGAGTTTGCCAAGTGCGCATGGAGAAGTTACCTGATCCAACTAAAGTGGGTAATGCAGGGAGTTTCTTTAAAAACCCAGTGATCAGTCAAGATCATTATGATCAACTCATCCAGCAGCATGACACCATGGTCGCCTATCCAGCAAAAGGTGGGATGAAAGTGGCAGCCGGTTGGCTGATTGATCAGTGTGGGCTAAAAGGTACCTCGGTTAACGGTGCCCAAGTGAACCCATTACAAGCTTTAGTGCTTACCAATGTGGATAACTGTACTGCGGAAGATGTGGTGACTTTGGCTTCTCTTGTAAAGAAAACGGTTTGGGATAAGTATCAAATAGAGCTTGAGCATGAAGTGCGTTTTATGAATAGCCATGCTGAGACAACCCTTTCTGAGATAGAGGCTGCTCGATGAGAAAAGAACATAACGCAAAGCTCCATATCCTCAAAGCGTTAAGCGACAGCGATTTCCATTCAGGTGAAGCACTTGGGGAGAGCCTTGGCATCTCTCGAGCAGCAATCGCAAAGCACATTAAAGGGTTAAATGAGTGGGGTGTGGATATCTATCGTATCCAAGGCCGAGGTTATCAACTGGCGCACCCCCTACAACTATTAGACGGAGATACACTCAAAGCGAAACTTGATAGTCAAATCGAGCTGATCTCTGTTATCGATTCAACCAACCAGTATTTGCTGGAAAGAGTGAATGAGTCAGACAAAGGAAGAGTTTGTTTAGCGGAATACCAAGCTAAAGGCAGAGGACGTCGTGGCCGTCAGTGGATTTCACCTTTTGGGACAAATCTCTACTTGTCTATGTACTGGCGACTGGACGCAGGTATGGCTGCAGCAATGGGATTAAGCCTTGTTGTTGGTATTGCGGCAGTAGAAGCGCTCGAAAGTATGGGCGTTCAAGGTGTGAAGTTGAAGTGGCCCAATGACCTCTATTTCCAAGATAAAAAACTTGCAGGTATTTTAGTAGAAATGTCAGGCCAAGCCGGTGGTGCCGCTCATCTTGTTATCGGGATGGGGTTGAATATTGGGATGCCGGACATACAGCCTGAGATTGATCAGCCTTGGACAACGTTGAATCAAGTCAGTGATGGTTTAACAATCGACCGCACCGTTCTGGCACTCAACCTTATCGAACACTGGAAGACCGCACTAGAAGAATATGAAATGACTGGTCTGGCGGGGTTTGTTGATCGTTGGAATCGTTTAGATAATTTTATAGACCGTCCGGTTAAGCTACTTATGGGGCCAAGAGAGATTCATGGCATTGTAAAAGGTATCGATCAACAAGGTGGGGTAGTACTAGAAACCAACAATGGTTTGGAGACCTACATTGGCGGTGAGATCTCCTTAAGAAAAACCGATTAACATTAACGAGTCAGCACTACTTTCTCAACGATACCTTATCAACCAAATGGCTTGGCCCTTTATGCAGTATTAAGTGGGCCCTTTCTCGAGTAGGAAGAATGTTCTGTTCCAAATTGAGTCCATTAATATCATGCCAAATCTGCTTCGCCTTGTTCCTAGCTTCTTCTACTGAGAGTTGAGTATAGTGGCTAAAATAGGATCCAGGTTTGGTGAATGCTCCTCGACGGAATTTCAAAAATCGTTCTACGTACCATTGCTCGACGGTCTCTGTTTCAGCATCAACGTAAATAGAGAAGTCTAGAAAATCCGACACAAACACTCGATGTGGGTCGTGTGGGTAATCCATACCGCTTTGCAAAACATTTAAACCTTCAATGATCAATATATCTGGCTGCTCAACGGTTTTAAGCTCTTCGGTAATGTCGTAGGTAATGTGGGAATAGACTGGCACTGTAAGGTCAGGTTTACCTGCTTTCACATCGGAAACAAACTCAACTAAACGCTTTATGTCGTACGACTCTGGAAAGCCTTTGCGATGCATGATGCCCTTATCTTCCAGTTCTTTCTTTGGATATAAGAAACCGTCGGTTGTCACTAACGCGACTTTTGGATGATTCTCCCAGCGAGATAGAAGGGCCTTCAGCAGCCTCGCAGTCGTACTTTTCCCTACCGCAACGCTACCAGCAATACCGATGACAAATGGAGGAGCATGCTCTTCTGTATTGAGAAATTGCTGTAATACTGAGTTGCGACTCTGACGAGCTTGAACATATAAGTTCAATAGACGAGACAAAGGAAGGTAAATCTCTACCGCTTCCTCTACAGTGAGGTTTTCATTAATGCCTTGAAGCGCGGTTAAGTCGTCTTCAGAGAGTGTCATCGGGACAGAATTTCGTAGTTCTGCCCATTCAGCACGGTCAAATGACAAAAATGGACTCATGAGTCTCTTTGATCCTTGGTTTAATAGAGAGCAAGAACATACAACAAGCATCGTTTAAAGCAAACGACAAAGCTCGAAAGTTTGCTTTAAAAAGTGAGGTTTGTATGAACTTGCAGCAATTGAATCTAAAAAGCTAAATTTTACGATTTTTTTTAAAATACCTATTGCAACCTAGAAAATCATTCAATAGAATGCGCACCACTTATGCCGACTTAGCTCAGTAGGTAGAGCAACTGACTTGTAATCAGTAGGTCACCAGTTCGATTCCGGTAGTCGGCACCATTCTTTCCTGCTTCTTTAAGAAGCAATTGTAGTAAGAATGGCATGAAATTTTGGAGGGGTTCCCGAGTGGCCAAAGGGAGCAGACTGTAAATCTGCCGGCACTGCCTTCGATGGTTCGAATCCGTCCCCCTCCACCATATTCTTAAGGAAATAGCTCTCAGAGTTACGTGTTGCGGGCATCGTATAATGGCTATTACCTCAGCCTTCCAAGCTGATGATGCGGGTTCGATTCCCGCTGCCCGCTCCACTCTAATTTGAGTGCTGATATAGCTCAGGTGGTAGAGCGCATCCTTGGTAAGGATGAGGTCGGCAGTTCGAGTCTGCCTATCAGCACCAGCTCTCAAAGTTATTTCCTTTTGATATAAGATTTACCAATTATCTTTTTTGGTTGCGTGGTCAATTCGGGCCACCTAAATCCGTACCTAGAGGGACTACTCATGTCTAAAGAAAAATTTGAACGTACGAAACCGCACGTTAACGTTGGTACTATCGGCCACGTTGACCACGGTAAAACAACTCTAACTGCAGCTATCTGTACTACTCTTGCTAAAGTTTACGGCGGTGTAGCTAAAGACTTCGCATCTATCGATAACGCTCCAGAAGAGCGTGAGCGCGGTATCACAATCGCAACTTCTCACGTTGAGTACGATACTCCAACTCGTCACTACGCACACGTAGACTGTCCAGGACACGCGGATTATGTTAAAAACATGATCACTGGTGCTGCACAGATGGACGGTGGTATCCTAGTTGTTGCTGCGACAGATGGTCCAATGCCACAAACTCGTGAGCACATCCTACTAGGCCGTCAGGTTGGTATCCCTTACATCATCGTATTCATGAACAAATGTGACATGGTTGATGATGAAGAGCTTCTAGAGCTAGTAGAAATGGAAGTTCGTGAACTTCTATCTGAGTACGATTTCCCAGGTGATGACCTACCAGTTATCCAAGGTTCTGCACTAGGCGCACTAAACGGCGAAGAGCAGTGGGAAGCTAAGATTGTTGAACTAGCAGAAGCGCTAGATTCATACATTCCTGAGCCAGAGCGTGCAGTAGATATGCCATTCCTAATGCCTATCGAAGACGTATTCTCAATCCAAGGTCGTGGTACAGTAGTAACTGGCCGTATCGAACGTGGTATCCTAAACGTAGGTGACGAAGTTGCTATCGTAGGTATCAAAGACACTACTACTACTACATGTACTGGTGTTGAAATGTTCCGTAAGCTTCTAGACGAAGGTCGTGCTGGTGAGAACGTTGGTGCACTTCTACGTGGTACTAAGCGTGACGAAGTTGAACGTGGTCAAGTACTAGCTAAGCCTGGTTCAATCACTCCACACACTAAGTTCGAGTCAGAAGTATACGTACTTTCTAAAGACGAAGGCGGCCGTCATACTCCGTTCTTCAAAGGCTACCGTCCACAGTTCTACTTCCGTACAACTGACGTAACTGGTGATATCTCTCTACCAGAAGGCGTAGAAATGGTAATGCCTGGCGACAACATCCAAATGGTTGTTGAACTAATCGCTCCTATCGCAATGGACGAAGGTCTACGTTTCGCTATCCGTGAAGGTGGCCGTACTGTAGGTGCTGGTGTTGTTGCTAAGATTTTCGCATAATTCTTAACGAATTAACGAATGTCTTCGGAAAATCTTGAATTAGATTTGACGAACCAGTATCAAAAAGGGCATCATTTGATGCCCTTTTTCTGCGCTCAACATTATTTTAGCTGTTTTCTTGTTCAGGATTTGGTTGAGAGTAGAGCAAGATTAGGCGGAGAGGCTTAATCTTAAGAGAGTAGCGCTGATTTTTTCAGCGATATGGAGTTTGCCCTGCAACAGCGGGGTTATTGTCGTCTATATTAAGACTTGTGACAGGTTGGTTTATGAAAGCAAATAATGCTGAAACTCCTGATAGCTCAAACGCAGCAGATACGTTTAAGTGGATTGCCGCTTTCGTATTAGCAGCGGCCGCTGTTGTGGGTAATTACCTGTATGGTGAGATGTCTGTAGTTGTTCGTGCTGCAGGCGTTGTTGTTCTTATTGCAGCTGCCCTAGGCGTTGCAGCGACAACGACTAAAGGTAAAGCAGCGATCAGTTTTGCAAAAGAATCTCGTATGGAAGTTCGTAAGGTTGTTTGGCCTACACGCCAAGAAACCATGCAAACAACACTGATTGTTTTAGCTGTAAGTATTGTAATGGCTCTAGTGCTATGGGGAATTGACGGCATCATGGTTCGTTTAGTTGCTCTAGCAACTGGGGTATAGAGGGTAGTGATTCATGAGTGAAGCTCCAAAAAAACGCTGGTATGTAGTTCAAGCCTTCTCTGGATTTGAAGGTCGTGTAGCTCAATCTCTACGTGAGCATATCAAAATGCACGCTATGGAAGAGCTATTCGGTGAAGTACTAGTTCCTACTGAAGAAGTAGTGGAAATGCGCGCGGGTCAGCGTCGTAAATCTGAACGTAAGTTTTTCCCAGGCTACGTCCTTGTTCAGATGATTATGAACGATGAATCATGGCACCTAGTACGCAGTGTGCCGCGTGTCATGGGCTTCATTGGTGGTACCTCAGACCGTCCAGCACCTATCACAGATAAAGAAGCTGACGCGATTCTTAACCGTCTTGAGAAAGCGAGTGAGTCTCCTCGTCCTCGTACAATGTACGAAGCGGGTGAAGTGGTACGTGTTAACGAAGGTCCATTTGCTGACTTCAATGGTACTGTTGAAGAAGTAGATTACGAGAAGAGCCGTCTGAAAGTGTCTGTATCGATCTTTGGTCGTGCAACACCAGTTGAGCTTGAATTTGGTCAAGTTGAAAAACTTGATTAAAAAAACACCTTTTTAAGGGTTGTCTAAGGCGCGAATTATGACTATAATTTCGCGCCTTTTTACTTCTCATGAAGTAAAGAGTTTTTACGTAAACGGGGAGCTGGTCAGCAGACTAGCGTTAGAACCCAAACTTTAGGAAATATCATGGCTAAGAAAGTTGAAGCTTACATCAAGCTACAAGTTGCTGCTGGCGCTGCGAACCCAAGTCCACCAGTTGGTCCTGCTCTAGGTCAACACGGTGTGAACATCATGGAATTCTGTAAAGCGTTCAACGCAAAAACAGAATCTATTGAGAAAGGTCTACCAACTCCAGTAGTTATCACAGTATACAGCGACCGTTCTTTCACGTTCGTAACTAAGACTCCACCTGCTGCTGTTCTTCTTAAGAAAGCTGCTGGCGTTAAGTCTGGTTCTGGTCGTCCAAACACTGAAAAAGTGGGCACTGTAACTGACGCTCAAATCCAAGAAATCGCAGAAACTAAAGCTGCTGATATGACTGGTGCTGACATCGAAGCGATGAAGCGTTCTATCGCTGGTACTGCTCGTTCAATGGGCCTAGTGGTAGAGGGTTAATAAGATGGCAAAACTAACTAAGCGCATGCGCGTAATCCGCGAAAAAGTTGACGTAACTAAAGAATACGAAATCAACGAAGCTGTTGCTCTTCTTCAAGAACTAGCTACTGCTAAATTCGTTGAGTCTGTAGACGTTGCTGTTAACCTAGGCATCGATGCTCGTAAATCTGACCAGAACGTACGTGGTGCAACTGTACTACCTCACGGTACTGGCCGCGACATCCGCGTAGCAGTGTTCACTCAAGGTGCAAACGCTGAAGCAGCTAAAGAAGCTGGCGCAGACATCGTAGGTATGGAAGATCTAGCTGAGCTAGTGAAGAAAGGCGAAATGAACTTTGACGTAGTTGTTGCTTCTCCAGATGCAATGCGCGTTGTAGGTCAACTAGGTACTATCCTAGGTCCTCGCGGTCTTATGCCAAACCCTAAAGTTGGTACTGTAACTCCTAACGTTGCTGAAGCAGTTAAAAACGCTAAAGCTGGTCAGGTTCGTTACCGTAACGACAAAAACGGCATCATCCACACTACTATCGGTAAAGCAAACTTCTCTGCTGAGCAGATCAAAGAGAACCTAGAGTCACTTCTAGTTGCTCTGAAGAAAGCTAAGCCATCTTCAGCGAAAGGTACTTTCCTGAAGAAAGTAAGCATCTCTACTACGATGGGTGCTGGTGTTGCAGTTGATCAGGCTAGCCTGAACACTCAAGCATAATTTATTTGCTTAGGCGCAAAATTTGTGTATAATTTTGCGCCTAATATTTGTGGTTGGGGCTGAACTTTGGTTCTTTGAACTGTCTCCTAGTTCGAAATGAATTAAGACCCAGTCTCCGTCCAAGACCGTAGGTGTTTGTGTCAAAACAAGCTTAATTATCCTACGTAGATGGTGCCCGAACTGACAGAAAGCTCTATGTAAATAGTTAACTTTCTTCTGGGAAGCACCTAAATAGCTCTCACTGTCGTGATGATAGTGAGTGGTGTAACGACAACCAGGAGTAAATCCAAGATGGCTTTAAACCTTCAAGACAAAAAAGCAATTGTTGCTGAAGTCAACGAAGCTGCCAGTGGTGCACTTTCTGCAGTTGTAGCTGATTCTCGTGGCGTTCAAGTTGGCGCGATGACTTCTCTACGTAAACAAGCTCGCGAAGCTGGCGTTTACATGAGAGTTGTTCGTAACACTCTTGCTCGTCGTGCGGTAGAAGGTACTGAGTACGAGTGTCTAACTGACACTTTCACTGGTCCTACGCTAATCGCATTCTCTAATGAGCACCCAGGTGCTGCAGCGCGTCTTTTCAAAGACTTCGCTAAAGAGAACAAAGACTTCGAGATCAAAGCTGCTGCATTTGAAGGCGCTTTAACTGACGCTGAAGTACTAGCAACACTACCAACTTACGACGAAGCAATCGCACGCCTAATGATGTGCATGAAAGAAGCTTCTGCTGGCAAGCTGGTACGTACTATCGCTGCTATCCGCGATCAAAAAGAAGAAGCAGCGGCTTAAGCCTTGCTTTTTACTGGTTGCAAAATAAACTTATTGTTGACTTAAAAGAGAATTGTTATGTCTATTACTAACGAGCAAATCCTAGACGCAGTTGCAGAAATGTCTGTAATGCAAGTTGTTGAACTAATCGAAGCTATGGAAGAAAAATTCGGTGTAACTGCTGCTGCTGCAGTAGTTGCAGGTGGCGCAGCAGGCGGCGAAGCTGCAGCTGAGCAAACTGAATTTGACGTAATCCTAACTGCAGCTGGCGGCAACAAAGTTGCTGTTATCAAAGCAGTACGTGGCGCAACTGGCCTAGGTCTTAAAGAAGCTAAAGCTCTTGTAGACGGCGCTCCAGCACCTCTAAAAGAAGGCGTTGAGAAAGCTGAAGCTGAAGCTCTTAAAGCTCAGCTAGAAGAAGCAGGCGCTTCTGTTGAAGTTAAGTAATTATTACTTAATTTCATAGCCTAACGGCTAATGGCTGGTGGTTTTTTAACCACCGGCCTTTTTGCGCTGTAGGGCATGAGCGAATTTTCCCGCTGTTTAAGCGTCTCATGTCTATGCAAAAAACATTTCATTCCTACGCAATGAAATGTCACTACAGTAAACAGCTATTTAGTCACTGTCCCTTACCCCCCTTAAGTAACTAGGTGCGGGCGGACGGTTTGGGTCACTTATCAGCGAGCTGAGGAACCCCATGGTTTACTCTTATACCGAGAAAAAGCGCATCCGTAAGGACTTTGGTACTCGTCCACAAGTTTTGGACATTCCATACCTGCTATCGATCCAGCTCGATTCGTTCGACAAATTCATCGAACAGGATCCTGAAGGTCAATACGGTCTTGAAGCTGCTTTCCGTTCTGTATTTCCAATTCAGAGCTACAACGGCAATTCTGAGCTGCAATACGTTAGCTACCGTCTTGGTGAGCCAGTTTTTGACGTTAAAGAATGTCAAATCCGCGGTGTAACTTACTCAAAGCCACTACGCGTAAAACTACGTCTAGTAATCTTTGATAAAGACGCACCAGCAGGTACTGTAAAAGACATTAAAGAACAAGAAGTCTACATGGGCGAAATTCCGCTTATGACAGACAATGGTACCTTCGTAATTAACGGTACCGAGAGGGTTATCGTATCCCAGCTGCACCGAAGCCCAGGCGTGTTCTTCGACAGCGATAAGGGTAAGACCCACTCTTCAGGTAAAGTTCTATATAACGCACGTGTAATTCCTTACCGTGGCTCATGGTTAGACTTTGAGTTCGATCCTAAGGATAACTTATACGTACGTATTGACCGTCGTCGTAAGCTACCAGCTTCGATCATCCTTCGTGCACTTGGTAAAACGTCAGAAGAAATCCTAGATATCTTCTTCGAAAAAGTGAACTTCGAAGTGAAAGACCAAACTCTACTAATGGAGTTGGTTCCTGATCGTCTACGTGGTGAAACTGCGTCGTTCGACATCGAAGCGAACGGTAAAACTTACGTTGAGCAAGGTCGTCGCGTAACAGCTCGTCATATCCGCCAACTAGAAAAAGATGGCGTTGATCACATCGAAGTACCAGTTGAGTACATCGTTGGTAAAGTTGCATCGAAAGATTACATCAACGAAGCAACAGGCGAGATCATTGTTAACGCTAACCAGGAAATTAGCCTGGAAGCACTAGCGAACCTATCTCAGGCTGGCCACAAATCACTAGAAACGTTGTTCACCAACGATCTAGACCACGGTCCATTCATGTCAGAAACACTACGTATCGACAGCACTGTTGATCGTATTTCTGCACTGGTAGAAATCTACCGCATGATGCGCCCTGGTGAGCCACCAACAAAAGAAGCTGCAGAAGCACTATTCGAAAGCCTATTCTTCTCTGAAGAGCGTTACGATCTATCGACTGTTGGTCGTATGAAGTTCAACAGCTCTATCGGCCGTGAAGATGCTCAAGAGCAAGGCACACTTGACGAGCTAGACATCGTTGAAGTGATGAAGAAGCTTATCGCGATCCGTAACGGTAAAGGTGAAGTGGACGATATCGACCACCTTGGTAACCGTCGTATCCGTTCTGTAGGCGAGATGGCTGAGAACCAGTTCCGTGTAGGTCTAGTACGTGTTGAGCGTGCAGTTAAAGAGCGTCTAAGCCTAGGCGATCTTGACGCAATCATGCCTCAAGACCTGATCAACGCGAAACCAATCTCTGCAGCTGTTAAAGAATTCTTTGGCTCTTCACAGCTTTCACAGTTCATGGACCAAAACAACCCGCTATCAGAAGTAACGCACAAGCGTCGTATTTCTGCATTGGGTCCTGGCGGTCTAACTCGTGAGCGTGCTGGCTTCGAAGTACGTGACGTACACGTAACTCACTACGGTCGTCTATGTCCTATCGAAACGCCGGAAGGTCCAAACATCGGTCTGATCAACTCTCTATCTGCGTTTGCGCGTTGTAACGAGTACGGTTTCCTAGAGACGCCATACCGTCGCGTTGTAGATGGTGTTGTAACAGACGAAGTAGATTACCTATCTGCAATCGAAGAAGGCCAATTCGTTATCGCACAGGCTAACGCTGCGTTAACTGAAGAAGGCGGTTTTGCAGATGAGCTGATCACAGCTCGTCAAAAAGGTGAATCTGGTCTACACCCTCGTGAGCACGCTCAGTACATGGACGTTGCGACAAACCAGGTTGTATCTATCGCTGCCTCGCTTATCCCGTTCCTAGAACACGATGATGCGAACCGTGCATTGATGGGTGCGAACATGCAACGTCAGGCAGTTCCAACACTGAAAGCTGACAAACCGCTTGTTGGTACTGGTATTGAACGTAACGTAGCAGTTGACTCAGGTGTAACTGCAGTTGCTAAACGTGGTGGTGTAATCCAGTCAGTAGATGCTTCTCGTATCGTTGTTAAAGTGAACGAAGAAGAGCTAGTACCAGGCGAAGCTGGTATCGACATCTACAACCTGACTAAATACACACGTTCTAACCAGAACACATGTATTAACCAGCGCCCATGTGTGATGCCAGGTGAACCTGTATCACGCGGTGACGTTCTTGCTGATGGTCCTTCAACAGACCTTGGTGAACTAGCGCTTGGTCAAAACATGCGTATCGCGTTCATGCCTTGGAACGGTTACAACTTCGAAGACTCGATCTTAGTATCTGAGCGCGTAGTTCAAGAAGACCGTTTCACGACTATCCACATCCAAGAACTTACTTGTGTGGCGCGTGATACTAAGCTTGGTTCTGAAGAGATCACAGCTGATATTCCAAACGTAGGTGAATCTGCTCTGTCTAAACTAGACGAGTCAGGTATCGTTTACATCGGTGCTGAAGTTAAGGGTGGCGACATCCTAGTTGGTAAAGTAACACCTAAAGGTGAAACTCAGCTAACGCCTGAAGAGAAGCTACTACGTGCAATCTTCGGTGAAAAAGCATCTGACGTTAAAGATACTTCACTACGTGTACCTAACTCTGTATCAGGTACGATTATCGACGTTCAAGTCTTCACTCGCGATGGCGTAGAGAAAGACAAGCGTGCGCTTGAAATCGAACAAATGCAGCTTAAAGAAGCGAAGAAAGACCTAACTGAAGAATTCCAGATTCTTGAGGGTGGCCTTCTAAACCGCGTTAAAGCTGTACTGATCGATGGTGGTTACTCTGAAGCGAAACTAGACACAACTGATCGTAAGAAGTGGCTAGAACTAACGCTAGAAGACGATGCACTACAATCACAGCTTGAGCAACTTGCTGAGCAGTGGGACGAGCTAAAAGCTGACTTCGATAAGAAATTCGAAACTAAGCGTCGCAAGATCACTCAAGGTGATGATCTAGCACCTGGCGTACTGAAGATCGTTAAGGTTTACCTAGCGGTTAAACGTCGTATCCAGCCTGGTGATAAGATGGCGGGTCGTCACGGTAACAAGGGTGTAATCTCTAAGATCAACCCTGTTGAAGACATGCCATACGATGAGAAAGGTCAGCCTGTAGACATCGTACTTAACCCACTGGGTGTACCTTCGCGTATGAACATCGGTCAGATCCTAGAAGTACACTTAGGTCTGGCAGCGAAAGGTATCGGTGACAAGATCAACCAGATGGTTAAAGAGCAGCAAGAACTAGCGAAATTCCGCGAGTTCCTACAAAAAGTTTACGACCTAGGCGAAACTCGCCAGAAAGTAGACATTGCTTCTCTATCTGATGACGAAGTTCGTACTCTGATCAAGAACCTACGTGGCGGTCTACCAATCGCGACTCCAGTATTTGACGGTGCACCAGAAGCGTCTATTAAAGCGCTACTGAAACTAGCAGACCTACCAGAATCTGGTCAGCTAAAACTGTTTGATGGTCGCACGGGTGACCAGTTTGAGCGTCCTGTAACGGTAGGTTACATGTACATGCTGAAACTGAACCACCTTGTTGATGACAAGATGCACGCTCGTTCAACTGGTTCGTACAGCCTAGTAACTCAGCAACCACTTGGTGGTAAAGCTCAGTTCGGTGGTCAGCGTTTCGGTGAGATGGAAGTATGGGCACTAGAAGCATACGGTGCTGCTTACACTCTACAAGAAATGCTAACGGTTAAGTCGGATGACGTTAACGGCCGTACTAAGATGTACAAAAACATCGTAGACGGTAACCACAGCATGGAACCTGGTATGCCAGAATCGTTCAACGTACTGTTGAAAGAGATTCGCTCGCTAGGTATCAACATCGAGCTAGAAGACGAAGAGTAATCTCTTTTCTCTTGACCAAGGTTGAGAGAACCAAAAAGCGATTATTTGGTAGAAGGTGCTCACTTTAGCGAGTGAGCTCCTTTTAACTCCTTACAGGAGCTGATTGTGAAAGACTTATTAAACTTTCTAAAAGCACAGCATAAGACCGAAGAATTTGATGCTATCAAAATCGGTCTATCTTCTCCGGACATGATCCGTTCATGGTCTTTCGGTGAAGTTAAAAAACCTGAAACGATCAACTATCGTACGTTCAAACCTGAACGCGATGGTCTGTTCTGTGCGCGTATCTTTGGTCCAGTTAAAGACTACGAATGTCTTTGTGGTAAGTACAAGCGCCTGAAGCACCGTGGTGTTATCTGTGAGAAGTGTGGTGTAGAAGTTACACAAACTAAAGTTCGTCGTGACCGTATGGGCCACATTGAGCTAGCATCACCAGTAGCTCACATCTGGTTCCTAAAATCGCTACCGTCTCGTATCGGTCTACTAATGGATATCCCACTACGTGATATCGAGCGTGTTCTTTACTTCGAAATGTACGTAGTAACTGAACCAGGTATGACTGATCTAGAAAAATCTCAGATGCTTACTGAAGAAGAGTATCTGGATCGTCTAGAAGAGTGGGGCGACGAGTTCACTGCTAAGATGGGTGCAGAAGCTATCAAGGACCTACTAGGTTCTATGGATATGCACGCTGAAGCTGAACAAATGCGCGAAGAGCTAGAAACAACTAACTCTGAAACTAAGCGTAAGAAAGTCACTAAGCGTCTGAAACTGGTAGAAGCGTTTATTCAATCTGGCAACAACCCAGAGTGGATGATCCTGACTGTACTTCCAGTTCTTCCGCCAGATCTACGTCCTCTAGTACCACTAGATGGCGGTCGTTTTGCGACTTCAGATCTGAACGACCTATACCGTCGTGTGATCAACCGTAACAACCGTTTGAAGCGTCTTCTAGAGCTAGCTGCTCCGGACATCATCGTACGTAACGAAAAACGTATGCTGCAAGAGTCTGTTGATGCGCTACTAGACAACGGTCGTCGTGGTCGTGCGATCACAGGTTCTAACAAACGTCCTCTGAAATCTCTTGCTGATATGATCAAGGGTAAACAAGGTCGTTTCCGTCAGAACCTTCTAGGTAAACGTGTAGACTACTCTGGCCGTTCTGTAATCACAGTAGGTCCATACCTTCGTCTACATCAGTGTGGTCTTCCTAAGAAGATGGCACTTGAGCTATTCAAACCATTTATCTACAGCAAGCTAGAGACTCGTGGTCTTGCGACTACAATCAAAGCTGCTAAGAAAATGGTAGAGCGTGAAGAAGCGGTAGTTTGGGATATCCTAGACGAAGTAATCCGTGAACACCCAGTACTATTGAACCGTGCACCTACACTTCACCGTCTAGGTATCCAGGCGTTCGAACCAGTACTAATCGAAGGTAAAGCGATTCAGCTACACCCACTAGTGTGTGCGGCGTACAACGCGGACTTCGATGGTGACCAAATGGCGGTTCACGTACCTCTAACTCTAGAGGCACAGCTTGAAGCTCGTACTCTGATGATGTCGACAAACAACATTCTGTCGCCAGCGTCAGGTGATCCGATCATCGTACCTTCTCAGGACGTTGTATTGGGTCTGTACTACATGACTCGTGACAAGATCAACGTGAAAGGTGAAGGCATGTACCTTTCTGGCCCAGCAGAGGCTGAGAAAGCATACCGCACTAAGACCGCTGAACTACACGCACGCGTTAAAGTACGTATTACAGAAACAGTTGTAGACGAAGATGGCAACAGCACTACTGAAACTAAGATGGTTGATACAACTATCGGTCGTGCAATGCTATGGCAAATCGTGCCATCGGGCCTACCGTACAGCATCGTTAACCAAAAACTAGGTAAGAAACAGATCTCTAACCTACTTAACGAGGCATACCGTAAGCTTGGTCTTAAAGATACAGTAATCTTCGCTGACCAAATCATGTACACCGGTTTCGCATACGCGGCACTATCTGGTGTATCTGTTGGTATCGACGACATGGTTGTACCGCCAGCTAAGTACACTGAAATCGCAGAAGCGGAAGAAGAAGTACGTGAAATCCAGGAACAGTACCAATCTGGTCTTGTTACTGCGGGCGAGCGCTACAACAAAGTGATCGATATCTGGGCATCGACCAACGATCGCGTAGCAAAAGCGATGATGGCAAACCTTTCATCTGAAACGGTAGTTAACCGTGACGGTGAAGAAGAGCAACAAGAATCGTTTAACAGCATCTACATGATGGCTGACTCGGGCGCTCGTGGTTCTGCTGCACAGATTCGTCAGCTAGCGGGTATGCGTGGTCTGATGGCGCGTCCAGATGGTTCAATCATCGAAACGCCGATCACTGCGAACTTTAAAGAAGGTCTAAACGTACTTCAGTACTTTATCTCAACGCACGGTGCTCGTAAGGGTCTTGCGGATACGGCACTGAAAACAGCGAACTCGGGTTACCTAACTCGTCGTCTAGTAGACGTTGCTCAAGACGTTGTTGTAACTGAACATGACTGTGGCACTCACGAGGGTGTTGACATGATGCCTCACATCGAGGGTGGTGATGTTAAAGTTGCACTAACTGAGCTAGCGCTAGGTCGTGTAGTAGCTGAAGACGTTCTTAAGCCAGGTACAGAAGATGTTCTGATCCCACGTAACACTCTAATTGATGAGAAGTGGTGTCAGATCATGGAAGAGAACTCTGTAGACAGCATGCGCGTACGCTCTGTTGTTACATGTGACTCTGACTTCGGTTGTTGTGCACAGTGTTACGGTCGTGACCTAGCACGTGGTCACCTAGTGAACCAAGGTGAAGCAGTAGGCGTTATCGCTGCTCAGTCTATCGGTGAACCGGGTACACAGCTTACGATGCGTACGTTCCACATCGGTGGTGCGGCATCTACTGCAGCAGCAGAGAACAGCATCCAAGCGAAGACAACTGGTACAGTTAAACTGCACAACGCTAAGTTCGTAATCAACAAAGATAAGAAGCTGGTAATCACGTCTCGTGCATCTGAGCTAACTATCATTGATGAATTCGGTCGTACTAAAGAGAAGCACAAACTTCCTTACGGTTCGATGCTAAGCAAAGGCGACAACGACGCAGTAACAGCTGGTGACGTTGTTGCTAACTGGGAAGCGCACACCATGCCAATCATCACTGAAGTGGCAGGTCGCATCCAGTTCGTAGACATGATCGACGGTGTTACAGTTTCTCGTCAAACAGATGACCTAACAGGTCTATCTTCAAGCGAAGTAACTGACCCAGCAGCTCGCCCAGCAGCAGGTAAAGATATGCGTCCAGCTATCAAACTTGTTGATGAGCAAGGTAACGACGTAATGATCCCTGGTACTGAAATGCCAGCTCACTACTTCCTACCTGGTAAAGCGATTGTAAACATCGAAGACGGCGCAGAAGTAGGTGTGGGTGATACACTTTCACGTATCCCTCAGAAATCTGGCGGTAACAAAGATATCACCGGTGGTCTACCACGCGTAGCAGACCTATTCGAAGCTCGTAAGCCTAAAGAGCCTGCGATTCTTGCTGAGCACACAGGTACTGTGAGCTTCGGTAAGGAGACGAAAGGTAAACGTCGTCTAGTAATCACTCGTGACGGCGGTGACGCTTACGAAGAGATGATTCCTAAGCATCGTCAGTTGAACGTATTTGAAGGTGAGCGTGTTGAACGTGGTGACGTGATCGCAGATGGTCCAGAGTCTCCACATGACATTCTACGTCTACGTGGCGTACACGCGGTAACTCAGTACATCGCTAACGAAGTACAAGAAGTTTATCGTCTACAAGGCGTTAAGATTAACGATAAGCACATCGAGACTATCGTTCGTCAAATGCTACGTAAGTGTACAATTACTCACGCAGGTGACTCTGAGTTCCTACCTGGCGAGCAAGTTGAATACTCACAAGTTAAGATTTCTAACCGTAACCTAGAAGCTGAAGGCAAAGAGCCAGCACGTTTCGAGCGTGAGCTACTAGGTATCACTAAGGCATCTCTAGCGACTGAGTCATTCATCTCTGCGGCATCGTTCCAGGAGACAACTCGCGTACTAACAGAAGCTGCGGTTTCTGGTAAGCGTGATGACCTACGTGGTCTGAAAGAGAACGTAATTGTTGGTCGTCTGATCCCAGCTGGTACTGGTTTCGCATACCACCAAGATCGTCAAGCTAAACGTGCTGAAGCGCAAGAAGGTCCATCTGCTGAACAAGCAACAGATAACCTAGCGGCACTTCTAAACGCTGGCTTCTCTTCTGACGAGTAATCGTTAAGAGCTTAAAAGAAAAGGCACCTCCGGGTGCCTTTTTTGTTTGAAGTCAAATAGAACGCTTACGCTCCGAGAGCGCTTCGCCTTAGGAATCGAGAGGTGTTGTTGGAGGGCTAGTGCAAGAAGTTTGGCTTCGAAAGGTGTTGACAGAACTTGTCCCTTAGAAAGACAAAATGAACCGAATCCCGAAAAACAAAAAGGGTTGACGAATACACGCCAACCCTCAAGAATCTTCTCGCTTCTCGCTTCTCGCTTCTCGCTTCTCGCTTCTCGCTTCTCGCTTCTCGCTTCTCGCTTCTCGCTTCTCGCTTCTCGCTTCTCGCTATGCGCCAGGCGGCATAGCTAAACTGTCGGCAATCAACTGAATCAAGTGATCCTCTACCGCAAAGCGCGTTTCGATAATTTCTCCAATCAGAGACATATCTGAATCGAAATCGGCCAGTTCATCTTCGGCTGAAACATCAGAGTATTTATCGGTAAAGTTAAGAAGCGGTTCGGTAGTTAGAACTATCTTCGCGTAAGCCTGATTAATTTCATCAGTAGCGACAAAGCCAGTCGCTTTCCATTTATCCATGACCATGTCGTATATCTTGAAATGGCCTTCGGAGATATAGTCAACAAGATGTTGGCAGAAGTGCTGTAATTCGTCTGGAGAAGGAAGTTCAATAACGTTCGTTTTCGAACAAGGTTGCAGTGCTGCAAGCTTACAATATTCGACAATCAAAGACTGTCTTGTTTCCAGCCAATGATCAATGACCTCACTTGAGCCACCCCATTGGTCCTGTGTTTGTTTGAATTTTTTTAGCATGACCATGCCCTCATGATCTGATCGCCCATTGGCGAACGTATCCTTTGCAAAGCAAAGTTAGTAAAGTGATTACAAACTCTTGTCCTTACTAGAATTTATAGTTGCAAATCTAACGAACAACAAACTCTGGTATGAAATTAGATTGCCAGTAAAATGGATGAACTTCAAGCAAAGGGACGCTGTAATGTTAAGAAAAGGTGAAGTTAACCGTACGAAAAACGCCTATTGGTGCGTTGTCTCAGGAAGTGATATCTGGCTGGTGGATGGTGCTATTCCATTTGGTAATGCAGAGCAGTTCTCACTGCCAGAGGCGAGTGCAAGGCAAATTGGTGAATACCAAGGTGCCCCAGTCATATGGATAAACCTGTGTGATTTAGACCATGATTTAGATCTTGTGTCTTTGCGAGATTGTCTCCATTTCCCAGAGGCGCTTTTCTTGCTGATTAGTAAAGCGATTCAATATGGCCACATGACACAAAGCCTGCGCTTTTGCCCTCAATGTGGCGGGCGTAACTTCCTCAACAACAATCAATTGGCAATGCAGTGTGGTGAGTGCCGTACCTTACACTATCCGCGTATCTTCCCGTGCATCATTGTCGCTGTACGCAAAGATAACCAGATTTTGTTGGCACAGCACCCTCGTCATCGAAATGGCATGTACACCGTCATTGCGGGCTTTTTAGAAGTGGGAGAAACCCTAGAAGAATGTGTGGCTCGAGAGGTGCATGAAGAAACCGGCGTACACGTTAAAAATATTCGCTATTTTGGCAGCCAACCATGGGCCTTTCCATCCAGCATGATGATGGCATTTCTTGCGGATTACGAGTCTGGTGAATTGAATCCTGATTACACCGAGCTGTCCGATGCACAATGGTTTGGCATTGACGAGATGCCGCCGGTTGCACCAGAAGGGACAATTGCTCGAGCACTTATCGAGCAAACGCGACAAGATATCGAATCTAATTAGCTGAAAAATAGATAAAAAAAACCCTCCGAGAGGGAGGGGGTAAGTAAGATGTCGTTATGAGATGCTGAGTACCGGGTACTCAGTTTATAATTGTAGTTTTCGCTAGCGAACAAATTTTTAACACTGATACCGACTGGGTGCAAATTAAGCACTGATTTAAAAGTTAATAACTTGATCCAGGTTGCAAAGCACACAGCTATTAGCCTTAAATCAGTGATAGAATACCCCCTTTCAAAGAAAGCCTAACAATTGGAATTACGGAATGACTGAATTAAAAAATGATCGTTATCTGCGTGCCCTTCTAAAAGAGCCAGTAGATTACACGCCAGTATGGATGATGCGTCAGGCAGGTCGTTACCTACCAGAGTACAAAGCAACTCGTGCGCAAGCGGGCGATTTCATGTCTTTGTGTAAAAATGCGGAGTTGGCGTCAGAAGTAACGCTTCAACCACTACGCCGTTTTCCTCTTGATGCAGCGATCTTGTTCTCTGACATCCTAACTATCCCAGATGCAATGGGCTTAGAGCTTCGTTTTGCTGCGGGTGAAGGTCCGGTTTTCGATAAGCCAATCACTTGCAAAGCCGACGTAGAAAAGATTGGCCTGCCAGATCCAGAAGGCGAGCTGCAATACGTAATGAACGCAGTGCGTCAAATCCGCAAAGACTTGAACGGTGACGTTCCACTGATTGGTTTCTCTGGTAGCCCATGGACGCTGGCGACTTATATGGTTGAAGGCGGCAGCTCGAAAGCGTTCACCAAGATCAAGAAGATGATGTACGCAGAACCACAAACGCTGCACCTACTTCTAGATAAGCTAGCAGACAGCGTTATCGAGTACCTAAACGCGCAAATTAAAGCGGGTGCACAGTCGGTGATGGTATTTGATACATGGGGCGGTGTACTGACTCCTCGTGACTACAACCTGTTCTCACTGCAATACATGCACAAGATTGTAGATGGCCTGATTCGTGAAAACGACGGTCGTCGCGTACCAGTAACATTGTTCACTAAGAACGGTGGTATGTGGCTTGAGCAAATCGCAGCAACGGGCTGTGATGCGGTAGGTTTAGACTGGACAATCAACATTGCAGACGCGAAAGCGCGTATCGGCGATAAAGTGGCTCTACAAGGTAACATGGACCCATCAATGCTCTACGCTTCACCAGAGCGTATCCGTGAAGAAGTAGCGGGTATTCTAGAAGGCTTTGGCGATGCAGGTACTGGTCACGTGTTCAACCTAGGTCACGGTATCCACTTGGATGTGCCGCCAGAAAACGCAGGTGTGTTTGTGGAAGCGGTACACGAGCTATCTAAGCCGTACCACAAGTAAATTCGACTTTTTGAAATCAAATACCGGCAATCAGTGCCGGTATTTTTTTACCTGAAATTCAAGATTGTACAGCTCTGATAGTATTTGATCTACCATGATCTAATTACTATTCTAGCTGTACCTTAGACATTAAAATTTAATATAAATAAAGGCTTATGATTGCTTGGTTTTATGTTCTAATTTTCTTGTACAGATAAACAAGCAATTAGATCATGGGTAACCTAAAGCATCGAATGAACGCGTTTTTTAAGGTATGGCACGATGTCAGATTCAAACCAAGGATTCTTCTTTAGCCATAATGTGTTGCGCGGAGAAGGGTGAGGAAGCGGGATAAAGTCCGGTTCCCAATCCTGCCATTGCTGAACAGTTTGCGTGAGCGTCTTTGGTTTGTTGGTGAGATAGTACTGCTGTGAGTACTGACCAATCAGCAGAGTCAGCTCTATATTGGGCAACTGCTCAAGAATCTTATTATGCCAAGCGGGCGCACACTCTTTGCGAGGAGGCAAATCGCCAGAGCTACCCTTGCCTGGATAGCAGAAGCCCATCGGGACAATGGCTATTTTTTTTGGGTCGTAGAACGTGTCTTTGTCGATATCGAGCCATTGGCGTAACCGATCGCCGCTTGGATCGTTCCAAGGTATCGAGGTTTTGTGCACACGTGTCCCCGGCGCTTGTCCGATGATTAGGATGCGTGCGTCTTTTGCGGCTTGCACGACAGGGTTTGCACCCAAAGGTAAATCGTCTGCGCAGATCTGGCAGGCTCGCACTTGCTTTAGCAATGTTTCTAGAGACATAAAACGGTTAATACCCTTTGTCGAAATCGACCTGATTATTTAGAGAGAAACCGTCCCTCCAACTCAAGTAGTTGCCTGCAAAAATGTCGACTACTTGCTCAGGGAAACTTAACGCTGCGATGTGAGGAGTGATGGTTACTTGCGGAAGTTTCCAAAACGGATGTTGTGGTGAAAGTGGTTCTAGTTCAAACACATCGAGAAAAGCATGTTCGACCCAGCGATTCTTTAGAGCGAGCAACAGACCTACATCATCAATCACATCGCCTCTTCCAACATTAAATAGCAATGCCAGATTAAGATGGCTTAGCACCTGACTATTGAGTAAACGTTGCGTCTCTGTCGTGCTCGGCAGCGTATTTACCACGATATCCGCTTGGTGAAAGGCACTGGCGAGTTCATTGATATGAAAAGTTTGATTGAATTCACCGCCAGAAGTGGGGATACCAGTACGATTGATTCCTATGGCTTTCATGCCCATCAGTTGTGCCGTTTTACCCAAATGACTGCCGATACTGCCGGTGCCGAGAATCACCATGGTTTTGCTTTGTAGCGAGGTATATAGATGCGGCTGCCATTGTTTAGCCTGTTGCTGCTGGTGGTATTGCATGAAGTGACGGAAGTGAGCAATGCTGTAACCAATCACGTACTCGGCAATCAATGGACCAAAAATACCGCGAACATTAGTCAAGGTATAATCCCGGCGCAGATTCGGCATCATCAAAGCATTCACCCCAGCAAATGTTGATTGCACCCACTCAAGCTGTGAAAACTCGTCTAACCTTTGTGATAGTAATGGTGGATCCGCCAGTACGATCTGAGCATCTTGAGGTTTGTTTGTGATGGCAAGATCGGGCAGATTTTTGTCCGCTAGTAATGTTTCGTAGGTGTCGCGATGCTCCGAGAGCAGGAAAATCTGATTTGGATGCTGCATTAACTTTTTTCCCTGTGATGAATCAAGTACACTTTCGCTGATTTTTTCTTCAATGATTGAGTGACTATGCTTAAGAATCCTCTTCAGGTTCGTTTGGAAAAACTAGAACCTTGGCAACAAATTACCTTCATGGCGTGTCTGTGTGAACGCATGTATCCAAACTATGCGATGTTTTGTGAGAATACAGAATTTGCTGAGCCACGTGCTTACCGAGCGATTCTTGATAGTGTATGGGAAATTCTGACGGTTAAGAACGCGAAAATTAACTTCGAACGTCAATTAGAGAAGTTAGAAGAATTGTTCCCAAGTGCAGATGAGTTCGATTTTTACGGTGTTTATCCAGCGATGGATGCTTGTCAGAGCTTGTCGACACTGCTGCATGGTCTGTTGGATCGCGACTACCTTTTCGATTCAATGCTTAAAGTGAGCCAACAGTCGGTACAAACTGTTGCTGACCTAGAACAAGCACAAGGTGCAGAGTCAATCACAAACGACAACCAAAAAGAAAATGAAGCCGTGTGTGAAGAGTGGGATGTTCAGTGGGCTATCTTCCGTCCACTGCGTGAAGCGGTAGAGCGTGACATCAGCTTGATTAAAGATTTGCGTGAAGAGCTGCGCGAAGAAGCCGTGAGCAACATCGGCATTGCACTTTAATTGTTGAATAGATAAAACAAAGGCATCCATGGTGGATGCCTTTTTAATTTGTGCGTACGAGCTGTTATGCCCAATGCTGATTACGATTCTTTAGAGTCTGGTTTGGTTGGCTCTTGAGCTTCTGGCTCTTTGTCCTGTTTCTCCAGTTGTTCCTCTTCTTCATCGTCGTCACGGCTTTCAATCACGCCGTGCTTCTCTTTCCAGTTTTCCCAGCGTTGATAAGCTAGCTCTTGCATGTCTGTGCTCTTATCCGCTTCGTCGATGATCTCTTCACCCAATAGGTGCTCAAAGATATCTTCAAGTGTCACTAGACCTTGAATTGTGCCGTATTCATCGACAACTAAAGCCAGTTGTAGACGGTGGCTCATCATCTGGTCGAACACTTTAGGTAAAGTGGTATTGTTTAGCACGACTTGAATAGGGCGCATAACGGCACCAAGTTGCTTTTCACCACTGCCAGATTGTTGCAGCTTGAACAATTCTAAGCGGTGTACGAAGCCAACAATATTGTCCGTTTGTTCACTGTAAACCAGAGGGCGAGAGAACGGTGTTTCTTTGTGTTTATCAAGAAACTCATTAATCGACATCGTAGCATCCACACGGAACACGACTGGGCGAGGTGTCATGACTTGAGTCACGGGTACATCTTGAATACCAAGTAGGTTACTCAGAATTTTTGATTCGCCTTCTGCGAACTCGCCACTTTCTCTTGCAAGAATCGCCATTGCGGATAATTCATCACGCATCTTTGGTGCTTCGTGGTTGCGTGCTAAACGCTTTGTAATCTGCTCTGAGAACCACACGAATGGTGTCAGTGCCCAAACCATCCAACGCAGCGATACGGCTGCTGCAGGCGCTAATTGACGCCAGTAGGTTGCACCAATCGTTTTAGGTACGATCTCTGAAAGTACAAGAATCGCTAAAGTCAGAACCGCAGAGAAGATACCAAGTGCTTCGCTACCAAACACAACTGCCGCTTGTGCACCTGCCGTTGCTGCACCAATAGTATGAGCAATAGTGTTTAACGTCAGGATTGAAGCCAATGGACGGTCGATGTCCGACTTCAGTTTTTCTAGCTGAGCTGAAGCAGGGTGCCCCTGTTGTCTGAGCTGTGCAATGTAGCTCGGACTGATACTCAGTAGTACCGCCTCCAGCACCGAACAGATAAACGAAACGCCGATAGCAATAGAGATATAAATGGATAACAGCAGCATAGTTGCCCTTGAATGTAATGTGATAGTTGGTCTTTGCAGAGATTATAACCGCAAAAGTGCCTTATAAATCGGTCTTATTGCATTAGAAAGCAAGAGCTTTCATCGTGCAAGTAGTAACAAATTGTGAGTTATTACTCATATTATGGCTAAAACTACGTCAGAAAATCGAAAGATCGCTTACAAACCTTTGCCAGATGGGGCATTTATGTTTTAGAGTGAGTTGAATTCGATAACATATGAGAAGGGAAACCTAATGAACAAGACCCAATTAATCGACTTTATCGCAGAGAAAGCAGATCTATCTAAAGCACAAGCTAAAGCTGCTCTTGAAGCAACTCTTGAGGGTGTAACAGGCGCTCTTAAAGAGGGTGACCAAGTTCAACTAATTGGTTTTGGTACATTCAAAGTGAACCACCGCGCTGCACGTACTGGTCGTAACCCTAAGACTGGTGACGAGATTCAAATCGCAGCGGCTAACGTACCTGCATTTGTAGCAGGTAAAGCGCTGAAAGAATCAGTAAACTAAGTTAAAATGCACCGAGGTATTCTGCCTCGGTGCAATTTCATGAAAAAACATCTACTCACTTCACTCCTCCTATCTAGCCTGACTCTTTTTGGCTGTGCTTCTGTAGAAACCCCAAACCTCGAACAATTTACTCATTTCTCTGGCGGGAAAATCATGGGGGATGCCACCAGTTTATACTGGATGACTGAGCGCCTTACGCGTGTCAGCAAGGCAGCAGACTATGTCACCATGGGTGATTACGGCTCGTATCAGAGTGATTATCGTTGGGATGACGATGAGCTCAGAGAGTTGATTCGAAAAGGTGAGCAACTCGATGCCAAACAAGGATTGGTGCCTTTTCAAATCCACATTCGATTCAATAAAGATGGTGATGCGATTTATCAGCAATACCGTGTGAACGGGAAAGTGCTACCTTTACAGCGAGATCAACTCGAACGATATAAGAAAGAAGCAAATGACGTGGTGGCTTCGATCAAGAAACAATCCCGAGATGGTAAGAGCCTAATCCAGGGTTATTGGGATGGGGAAACATTCGAAACCTGCAAAGGGCGAGAGTTTGCTACATTGGAATTTAACCAGACCCTGCCTAAGTTTGTGATAGATAGGTTAGCTTCAGTGGACAGTTACATTGCATTCATCGGCAAGGAGTCTCGCAGTACGGCAACCGTCGACGAATTGCTGATGCTCAATGATGATGATTTTGATTGCGTATCACGACCAAAGTTGATCTCGGAATAAACGTAGCTTCGAAATCTCTCGATAAAAACATAATAAAAAAGGCGCTGAATGCGCCTTTTGTCTTTTTAGCCAACTGAAGTTGTTTTTATTTTTCTTGCTCACGTGCAATTGCACGGTAGCCGATATCGTTGCGATGGAATACACCATCCCAACTGATTGGTTTCGCAAGCTCATAAGCGCGTTGCTGTGCTTCTGATACGCTATTGCCAAGCGCGGTCGCACAAAGAACACGGCCACCGTTTGTAACGATGTCGCCATCTTTGTTATCTGTACCGGCATGGAAGACTTTCTCGCCTTCAATTTCAACTTGAGGTAGACCAGAAATGATATCGCCTTTGTTGTAAGCCGCTGGGTAGCCGCCGGCCGCTAGCACGATACCGATAGAGGCGCGAGGATCCCAATTTGATTCTACTTGGTCCAATTTTTCGTCGATTGCTGCAAGGCACAGTTCAACAAGATCCGATTCCATACGCATCATGATAGGTTGCGTCTCAGGATCACCGAAGCGGCAGTTGTACTCGATCACTTTTGGAGTGCCATCTGCATCGATCATCAGACCCGCGTATAAGAAACCAGTGTAAGGGTTACCTTCAGAAGCCATACCACGTACCGTTGGGTAAATCACTTCTTCCATAATGCGGTTGTGGATTTCCTGTGTCACCACTGGAGCTGGAGAGTATGCACCCATGCCACCGGTGTTAGGACCAGTATCTTTGTCGCCTACGCGTTTATGGTCTTGGCTGGTGGCCATTGGTAAGACGTTCTCACCATCGACCATAACGATGAAGCTTGCTTCTTCACCATCTAGGAATTCTTCGATAACCACGCGGCTGCCTGCATCACCAAATGCGTTGCCTGCTAGCATGTCTTTGATTGCGTCTTCAGCTTCTTCCAGTGTCATCGCTACAATCACGCCTTTACCAGCAGCAAGACCGTCAGCTTTCACAACAATCGGCGCACCTTGTTCACGAACGTAAGCAAGTGCTGGCTCGATTTCAGTGAAGTTCGCGTATGCACCCGTTGGGATTTGGTGACGAGCAAGGAAATCTTTAGTAAACGCTTTAGATCCTTCAAGCTGCGCTGCTGCTTGTGTCGGGCCGAAGATTGGCAGGCCTGCTTCACGGAAAGCATCAACCACACCGATAACCAGTGGCGCTTCAGGACCAACAATGGTTAGCTCAATCGCTTTCTCTTTTGCAAAAGCAACCAACCCTGCGATGTCTTCTACTGCGATGTTTACGTTCTCTAGTTTAGGCTCTAGTGCTGTACCTGCGTTACCTGGAGCCACGAAGATAGTCTCAACATTTGGGTTTTGTGCCGCTTTCCAACCTAGTGCGTGTTCACGACCACCTGAACCAATGATAAGAATATTCATAATATTTCCTTTGATTTCGCTCCTCCCTTTATTAAGGGGAGGTTGGGAGGGGTAAGTCGTGTGCGTACAACATACCCCCTCTAACTCCCCCTTGGTAAAGGGGAAGACCAAAAACTAATTAGTGGCGGAAGTGACGCATGCCCGTAAAGATCATCGCCATGCCGTGTTCGTCTGCCGCTGCGATAACTTCGTCATCACGCATAGAACCACCCGGTTGGATAACACACTGGATGCCCGCTTCTGCAGCCGCGTCGATACCGTCACGGAATGGGAAGAATGCATCTGATGCCATTACACAACCTTCAACCTGTAGACCTTCGTCTGCAGCTTTGATGCCTGCGATTTTCGCCGAGTAAACGCGGCTCATTTGGCCTGCACCTACACCGATAGTCATGTCGCCTTTCGAGTAAACGATCGCGTTAGATTTCACGTACTTCGCTACTTTCCAGCAGAACAGCGCATCTTTTAGCTCTTCAGCGGTTGGTTGACGCTTAGAAACTACTTTAAGGTCATCTTCAGACACCATACCTTGGTCGCGGTCTTGGACCAGTAGGCCGCCGTTAACGCGTTTCACGTCAAAGCCAGTTGTCTTAGTTGTCCACTCACCACACTCAAGTAGGCGAAGGTTTTTCTTAGCAGCTACGATTTCTACTGCTTCAGCAGAAACAGAAGGAGCAATGATAACTTCAACGAATTGGCGCTCAGTGATAGCCGTTGCTGTTGCAGCGTCTAGTTCACGGTTGAATGCGATGATGCCGCCAAATGCAGACGTTGGGTCTGTTTTGAATGCACGGTCGTAAGCTTCTAGGATATCTTCACCTAGTGCTACACCACATGGGTTAGCGTGCTTAACGATCACACATGCTGGCTCGTCGAACTCTTTCACACACTCAAGTGCTGCATCTGTGTCAGCGATGTTGTTGTAAGAAAGTGCTTTACCTTGGATTTGGCGAGCAGTAGAAACTGATGCTTCTTCAGGGTTTGCTTCAACGTAGAATGCTGCTGCTTGGTGGCTGTTCTCACCGTAGCGCATGTCTTGTTTTTTCTCGAACTGTTGGTTGAACGTACGAGGGAATTTGCTCTCTTCATCACCTTCCTTGTTCTCACCGTAAGATGGAACCATAGTGCCGAAGTAGTTAGCGATCATGCTGTCGTAAGAAGCTGTGTGCTCGAATGCTGCGATAGCTAGGTCGAAGCGAGTCTCTAGTGTTAGAGATTTTTCGTTCGCGTCCATTTCAGCGATAACACGGTCGTAGTCGTGAGCGTTAACAACGATAGTTACGTCTTTGTGGTTTTTCGCTGCAGAGCGAACCATTGTTGGACCACCGATGTCGATGTTCTCAACAGCGTCAGCAAGCGTACAGCCTTCTTTAGCAACGGTTTCTGCGAATGGGTATAGGTTTACAACAACCATATCGATAGGGTTGATACCGTGAGTTTCCATCACGTCATCGTCTTGGCCGCGACGGCCTAGAACACCACCATGAACTTTTGGATGCAGAGTCTTAACACGGCCGTCCATCATTTCTGGGAAACCAGTGTAGTCAGATACTTCTGTAACAGAGATGCCTTTTTCAGCAAGCAGGCGAGCAGTGCCACCAGTAGATAGGATATCGACACCGCGCTCAGCAAGAGCTTGTGCAAACTCAACAATACCTGTTTTGTCTGATACGCTGATAAGCGCACGGCGAATAGGGCGAGCGTTGTTCATGCTTCCATTTTCCTCAAATTCACGGAGTTAAAGATGTTTGCCAAAAATGAACTTGTTTCCACCTCTTAGGGTAAAATATTGGCCAGTTTTGGTAAAAACCTTTGCAGGGTGTTTTCTTATCAAGAAAACAGTCTCCACTATTTGATGGCGCGTATTCTAACCAATTTCTTACAAAAAAGCTCGCGCAATCGTTTGGCATCTCAAAAATAATTGTAAAAACCTCGTGCTTTCGCTTAAAAAGTAACGAGATAGTTAATAAGGGAAGTTATGTTTCAGATAGGTGAATTGGCGAAACGCTGTGGTGTGACTGCCGATACATTGCGTTTCTACGAAAAAAATGCGTTGATTAAACCCGCAGGAAGAAGTGAATCAGGCTATCGCTTATATAATGAAGAGAACCAAAAGCAGGTACGTTTCATTCTTAAAGCGAAAGAGCTTGGTTTAAGTTTGGAAGAAATCAAAGAGCTGCTAGGGATCAAATTAGAAGCGACAGAACACAGTTGTGCTGAGGTGAAAGCCATTACTTCTGCAAAGTTAACTTTAATTGATGAGAAGATTGCTGAACTCAGCAAAATCCGTACGGCTTTGAAGAAGATAAATGACGCTTGCTGCGGGCATAACAATGATGATGCCAGCCATTGCTCGATCTTGGCAGCCCTTGAATAGTCTCATTTTTGCGTCATTTAACTTAAGTTTGCATTTTTGGCGGCTTGCTTTTCTAGGTTCAAGCCGCTTTCCCACCTATAATCTCGCCTTTAGTCGACCGTAAGAATTGTAGTCCCCCTATTCCTAAAGCGACGCTGTCTATCAGATACGAGAGTTTTCATACATGGTTGGAGTCTATTTTCAAATCAATGATTGGGTTTTGAGCGTTGATGAAAATAAGCTGTATCGACAAGACAGGGAAGTTACCGTTGAACCACGCTTAATTAATCTGCTGCATTTCCTTGCTGAACACGCGAGTGAAGTTTTCAATCGCGAAGAGCTGATCCAATATGTTTGGGCTGGTGCGATTGTGACGGATCAAGTCGTCACTCAATCGATTTTTGAATTGCGTAAGCTACTGCGTGATGGTCGAGAAGAAAACATCAGCTACGTGATCACTGTGCCTAAGCGCGGTTACAAGCTGGTGGCGAATGTGGCACCGCTATCGCATGATGAGTTTCTTGCTGCTCGTCATTGTGGCACTGATGAACTTCCTCCTGTCATTGACGATATGGAAGAAGAAGCATCTGAACTTCCCGCTCCGGCTATGACATTTCCAGCAGGTCCTTTAACTCGTGCTGTATGCGAGATGTCGAAAGAGAAAAAAGCACCGCGTAAACCCAACAAAATTAGCCCTTGGCGATTAGGCTTTATGAACTTCATCTGGATCAGTATCTTGGTGGTCGTGATGGGGGTGTTTACTTATAAGCAATCGGAAGTGCGTATTACACAAGCCATTGATACCCACCTTATCGAGTTTAAGTTCCAAGATGATTTCAATAAAGGCGGGTTGAGTTACGACTTGGCCGACGGCTTTGCTCAGAAACTCATGGCAGATATCGCTCAGGTGAGTGATTACCGAGTGATGCTCAAGAAGGCGTCATTCACTAATGGTATTGTTCCGGGCAAATCGGTGGTGGTGCGAGTTCGAGAGAATGGTGGTGGCAGCTTCTTAGAAGTGGAATACCGCAATAACTCTTCAGAAAAGGTGTTGTTCAGCCGTCAATATGCTTTAACTAGCAGCCATTTAAAAACCGTTTTGCAGCAAGCCTCTTTGGATTTGATGCGAGTGCTTAAAGTACCTGATGCAAAACTCAAATCAAAAGTGCTGGTGGCAGGAATGCCAATGAACCCAGACGCGCTTGAGTTATTCGTTCAAGCCAACCATTATTTAAATGTATCAGACTCCGACCAATTCCAGCACGGCATTGACCTTATGGAGAAGATTCTAGAGATTGAACCGGACAATGCTTATGTGCAATCGGAATTGCTAATAGCTTACCATGTGCAAAAAGCGCTAGATCCTGCTTTGGAATTAAGAAAGGGAAGAGTACAACAGTTAAGTGATAAGCTAGAAGCGAACGCGAAGATGATGGTCGGTCCGATTCAGCCTCGTATCTACGAAGCCTTGGCTTTGCATGAAACCATTATTGGGGATATTGAACTAGCGAAACGTCATTTGAATCAAGCGCTAGAGGTGAGAGACTCGGTTTTGTCTTACGTGATTCGAGGCAAACATGCTGAATTGGATGGTGATTTGGATTGGGCAAGTGAGTCCTATAGCGAAGCCTTCTATATTGATACATCCGTAGAGACCTACTTACTGTGTGAGAACTTGGTTTTTCCAAGTAACATGAAGGCGATTGATTACGCCATGTATCGCGCAGTTCACCCTTCTGTAGTGCGTATGCTGTAATAAACCAGCTCTTGATAAGTAAGATACTTAGCCCTTCATTTCGGTGAGGGGCTTTTTTATATCTGCCTCTTGTGTACTTCTTACCTCTATTTCTACTAATGACGCTTGTTATAATAAGAGGAGAGGGCTTTTCATTCTCTATTCTCGCCACCTTGGCATTCTACTTCTTACTTCTTACCTCTTGTCTAGCGCAGCTTTATATCGAACTTTTTGGGTTTCGGCCTTAGCCTTGCATATTTAAAACCGGTCACGAAAACGCAGTTGTTTATGCTTAATAACGCTTGTACTTATGCATCGTTGAGTAAAAGAGGAGGGGAAGTTTGATGTAAGTCAATTGGTCAATAAGGGTAGGAAAAGTCTGCATCAACAGTTTGGGTAATCAGGATAGGGATAGCTTGATGTTGATAGCGGTTGATAAGGTTGATGGAAAATTTGTTGAGGTTGATGTTTTTACCTTTTCGACATGAGCGCTTTAGTTTTTTATCTTAAGTTACTGTATATGATAGCTTTATGTTTTTTAGTTTATCAGGTTTATCTCAACTTTATACCGATGGGCTAATTGTTTTATTGATAACCCCAAGTTTATTTTTTTCCCAGTTTTTGGGCGTAGTCTTCACTTCGAAATTTAGCGAGGTCGAGCAGGTTCTTCCTCATAGCATCTCGCTAATAACCATTCAGTTTGAGTCATGTTGACTCGAGTAGAATAGATTTGGAGATGTTATGTCATCGAATGCGAAAAAAATCGGCCTTATTGCCTGTACGGGTGTCGTAGCCGGTAACATGATGGGTAGTGGTATCGCACTATTACCTTCTAGTCTTGCCTCTGTAGGCTCTGTTTCAATCTTCAGTTGGCTGATCTGTTTGGTCGGTGCACTGAGTCTGGCGTTCGTTTACGCTCGTCTGGCAACCAAAAACCCACAAGAAGGTGGTCCAATCGCTTATGCTGGCGAAGTGTCTCCGGTATTTGGTTTCCAAACGGGCGTTCTTTATTACCACGCGAACTGGATTGGTAACCTGGCTATTGCCATTACAGGTGTTTCTTACCTTTCAGTATTCTTCCCTGTGCTCAATAACCCAATCCCAGCAGGTATTGCGACGATTGCATCGGTATGGATCTTCACTTTCGTCAACCTACTTGGTGGTAGCTGGGTAAGCCGTCTATGTACGCTTGGTCTAGTTCTTATCCTTATCCCAGTTGTTGGTACAGCTGCATTTGGTTGGACGCACTTCGATACTGCGCTTTACAGCCAAAACTGGAACGTATCAGCAGGTACTGACAGCCACGCGGTAGTAACAGCGGTTCTTATCTGTCTATGGTCATTCGTAGGTGTGGAATCAGCAGCGGTATCGACTGGTATGGTAGAAAATCCTAAACGCACTGTACCACTAGCAACTATGTTAGGTACTGGTATCGCGGGTGTGATTTACATCCTCTCAACTCAAATGATCAGCGGCATGTTCCCTGCGTCAGAAGTTGCGGCATCAGGTGCGCCATTTGCACTAGCAACCACTGAGCTATTCGGTAGCTGGACAGCACCATTTGTATCAGCATTCACAGCGCTAGCATGTTTCACTTCGCTAGGTTCTTGGATGATGCTAGTAGGTGAAGCGGGTAAACGTGCTGCGAGCGATGGTAACTTCCCTAAAATCTACGGTGAAACTGACAAAAACGGTGTGCCTAAGAAAGGTCTAATCCTTGCGTCAATCAAGATGACTGCACTGATGGTTGTACTGATGTTCTTCAGCTCTAAAACAGCACACGCATCAGACCTATTCAACCAGCTAACGACTGACGCAGTGCTACTAACTATGCTGCCTTACTTCTACTCAAGCATTAACTTGATCCGCTTCGAAGGTATGACAACACGTAACGGCTTCGTAATGCTGTTCTCTGGTGTGGCTTGTCTGTTCTGCTTCATCGCACTAGCGGGTGCAGAGGGCGGTACGCTAACAGCAACCTTCATCGTTTCTCTAGTTATCTTGATGTTCTACAGCAAAAAAGCAGGTCTTGCTCAGTACGTGAAAATGCACGCTGACGATATGCCTGCCCAAGCAAGCAACTAATCCCCAAACGCTGGCACTACGGTGCCAGCCCATAAACCCCAAATTCACGCGGCGCTCACCTTACTCATTGCCTGTAAATGGCAAAGAGCGCCCTCATTCGCCTTGGAGATGTCCAAATGAATATATTCGCTATCTTGAACCACATGGGTGTGTTCTTTAAAGAAGAGCCAGTTCGTCAACTTCACGCTGCTCTTGAGAAAGCGGGCTACGAAGTGGTTTACCCAGTAGATGATAAAGACTTGATCAAAATGATTGAGATGAACCCACGCATTTGCGGCGTGCTGTTCGACTGGGATAAATACTCACTAGAGCTATGTGAACGAATCAGCCAAATCAACGAAAAACTACCTGTTCACGCATTTGCTAACGAACAGTCTACTCTAGACATTTCACTAACAGACCTACGTCTAAACGTGAGCTTCTTCGAGTACGCTTTGGGTATGGCTGACGACATCGCTATCAAAATCAACCAAGCGACTGAGGCATACAAAGATGCCATCATGCCTCCATTCACTAAAGCACTATTCAAATACGTAGAAGAAGGTAAATACACCTTCTGTACTCCAGGTCACATGGGTGGTACTGCATTCCAGAAAAGCCCTGCTGGTAGCATCTTCTACGATTTTTACGGTCCAAACACATTTAAAGCGGACGTATCAATCTCAATGCCTGAGCTAGGTTCTCTACTAGACCACTCAGGTCCACATAAAGATGCAGAAGAATACATCGCACGCACATTCAATGCAGACAGCTCGTACATCGTAACTAACGGTACGTCTACATCGAACAAAATCGTTGGTATGTACTCAGCACCTGCGGGCAGCACAGTACTGATTGACCGTAACTGTCACAAATCTCTGACTCACCTAATGATGATGAGCGACGTGACACCAATCTACTTCCGCCCAACTCGTAACGCATACGGCATCCTTGGTGGTATTCCACAAAGCGAATTCAGCCGCGATGTCATTGCAGAGAAAGTGGCGAAAACACCAGGTGCAACAGCACCAACTTACGCGGTAGTGACTAACTCAACTTACGATGGCTTGTTGTACAACACACAATTCATCAAAGAGTCGCTAGATTGTAAACATATCCACTTCGACAGTGCTTGGGTGCCTTACACTAACTTCAACCCAATTTACGAAGGTAAATGTGGTATGAGTGGTGAAGCGATGCCAGGCAAAGTGTTCTACGAAACACAATCAACACACAAACTGTTGGCAGCGTTCTCACAAGCTTCAATGATTCACGTGAAAGGTGACTTTGATAAAGAATCTTTCAACGAAGCATTCATGATGCACACTTCAACTTCACCTCAGTACGGCATTGTTGCTTCTACTGAAACTGCAGCGGCAATGATGCGCGGCAACACTGGTAAGAAGTTGATGCAAGACTCTATCGATCGCGCAATCCGCTTCCGTAAAGAGATCAAACGCCTAGAAGCAGAAAGCGACAGCTGGTTCTTCGATGTATGGCAACCAGAAAGCATCGATACCACAGAATGTTGGAAACTAGACCCTAGCGACACATGGCACGGCTTCAAGAACATGGATGACAACCACATGTATCTTGACCCAATCAAAGTAACGCTACTGACTCCGGGGATGAACAAAGAAGGCGAACTAGAAGAATCAGGCATTCCTGCTTCGCTGGTGGCTAAATTCCTAGATGAGCGCGGCATCGTGGTAGAGAAAACAGGTCCATACAACTTGTTGTTCCTATTCTCAATCGGTATCGACAAATCAAAAGCAATGCAATTGCTACGCGGTCTAACTGAATTTAAACGTGGCTACGACTTGAACCTAACCATCAAGAGCTTCCTACCTTCGCTATACAACGAAGATCCAAGCTTCTATGACGGCATGCGCGTTCAAGAACTAGCACAAGCAATTCATGACCTAACTAAGAAATACAACCTACCAGAGCTAATGTACAAAGCGTTCGATGTACTTCCAGAAATGAAAGTAACACCACACGCAGCATGGCAAGAAGAGCTTCGTGGCAACATCGAAGAAATCAAACTGGAAGAAATGGTTGGCCGCGTAAGTGCGAACATGATCCTTCCTTACCCTCCAGGTGTGCCACTAGTACTTCCTGGTGAAATGGTGACTCAAGAGTCGCGCCCTGTGCTGGACTTCCTAGAGATGCTTTGTGAGATCGGTGCGCATTACCCAGGTTTCGAAACCGACATCCACGGTCTATACCAACAAAAAGATGGTAGCTACACCGTAAAAGTATTGAAGAACTAAGTTCCTCTCGAAGATGACGCCATTGGGAATGCAAGCATGCTCCACTCTTACGAGCTCAATGCGTCATCGAACAATAACGACATTTAGATATACCCTTAACTAATCTGTCGTAAAGAGAAGGGCAAGGATGCTCTGATCTTTTCTTCTATATATAGAAGAAACAATTTTCCAAGACTTCACCTGAAGTACCCCAAATAAAAAGCAAAGACCAAAAGAGCAGCATGAAAGTGCCGCTCTTTTTTGCTATCTATATAGAAGTATATATAGAGGAAAGATACCAACAGCCAAATCAGGCGAACTCCATTACGATACGGCCATTAATTTCACCTTTCTCCATGTCAGCAAAGATGTCATTGATATCTTCTAGCTGTTTGACTTCAGTAATCGCCCTTACCTTTCCATCTGCGGCGAACTGTAAGCACTCTTGCAAGTCTTTGCGTGTGCCGACAATAGAGCCAATGACCTTCACTCCATTAAGAACAGTATCAAAGATAGGGATTGGCATTTCTTCTGGTGGTAAGCCGACAAGCACACATGCACCGCCGCGACGTATAGAGTGATAAGCCTCTTGGAATGCTGGCTTGGATACCGCAGTACACACAACACCGTGTACGCCGCCATTGGTTATGGCTTTAATACGCTCAGAAGGCTTTTCTTTCATAAAGTCGATGGTGTGTTGCGCACCTAAACTTTTAGCTAGTGCGAGTTTCTCGTCACCAGTATCTACAGCAATAACATTCATGCCCATTGCTGCTGCATATTGAATGGCTAAATGACCTAAACCACCTGCACCGACAATTGCCACCCATTGACCTGGTTTTACATCTGTTACTTTGAGTGCCTTATAAGTGGTAACGCCGGCACAGAAGAGGGGAGCTGCATCGACATAGCTTAAGCCCTTTGGAATTTTCACTACGTAATCACCGTGAGCAAGACAGAACTCTGCATAGCCGCCATCAACGGAATAACCAGCGTTATGTTGATCTAAACAAAGTGTCTCTTGCCCTTCCAAGCAATAGTCGCAATGACCACACGCACTATATAGCCAAGGCACGCCAACACGATCACCAGCTTTAAGATGGTGTATCTCACTACCGACCTCGACTATTTCTCCCACTCCCTCATGGCCAGGTACGAGAGGCATCTTAGGTTTCACAGGCCAATCGCCGTGGCAAGCGTGTAAATCGGTATGACAAACCCCGCAGGCATGAACTTTGACGAGTACATCACGAGGCTTAACGTTAGGTAGAGGAATGTCTTGAATGATGAGTGGACCTTTAAATTCACTAACAACTGCGGCTTTCATGTGTATCTCTCCATTTGATGATAACGATAATCATTCTTGATCGATATGTGATAGAGTGCAGTGATCTGAATCAAAAATCGATTTTTAGCTCAATAGACCTTGGTCGAAACAAGTTAATAGCTAAGAAAAAGAGGTTTATTTAAGAGAGGCGATGTCGAAACTAGGGTAGTTTCAGAAAGAAGAACATAGTTAGACCTCTTCTATTAAGGCTTGGTGCCCCTAAATTTTAGCTAAATAGGGGTCAAAGTGTCTTGTATCTATACGATCTGTTCATTGTTTGTTCGGTTGGGCGTTTTTTTAAAAAAAAGGGGTTGCGCTCATTTCTGAATTCCCTATACTGCGCATCCACCGACACGGAGTGAGACGAAAGTCACACGGCGAGTCGGGAAGAGAGAAAAAAGAATTTGAAAAAAATGCTTGACTCTCTCACGGTGTGAAGTAAGATACGCACCCCTAACGACGAGCAACTAAGTTGCTGAAAATGTTAGAAAAGCTCTTTAAAAATAAGAACCTATCAATCTGTGTGGGCACTCGTTGATGATAATCCAATTAGATACCTCGGTATCAAATTAGGTTTCAATGAACTGAGTGACCAATCAAGTCTTCGGACTTGGCACAGTCAATTCATT
The DNA here is from genome assembly GCF_002887615.1 of Vibrio jasicida 090810c. NCBI lineage: Bacteria > Pseudomonadati > Pseudomonadota > Gammaproteobacteria > Vibrionales > Vibrionaceae > Vibrio > Vibrio jasicida. The sequence goes on from NZ_CP025792.1 coordinate 2,444,164, forward strand.
ATCATTCTGTTGGAATGGTAATAGCTTTAAAATTACTTCTTACTTTCGAGTAAGGATGAGTTTTGAAGTCAGTATTCGTTGAGCCGAACAAAATCTTAAATTGAAGAGTTTGATCATGGCTCAGATTGAACGCTGGCGGCAGGCCTAACACATGCAAGTCGAGCGGAAACGACTTAACTGAACCTTCGGGGAACGTTAAGGGCGTCGAGCGGCGGACGGGTGAGTAATGCCTAGGAAATTGCCCTGATGTGGGGGATAACCATTGGAAACGATGGCTAATACCGCATGATGCCTACGGGCCAAAGAGGGGGACCTTCGGGCCTCTCGCGTCAGGATATGCCTAGGTGGGATTAGCTAGTTGGTGAGGTAATGGCTCACCAAGGCGACGATCCCTAGCTGGTCTGAGAGGATGATCAGCCACACTGGAACTGAGACACGGTCCAGACTCCTACGGGAGGCAGCAGTGGGGAATATTGCACAATGGGCGCAAGCCTGATGCAGCCATGCCGCGTGTGTGAAGAAGGCCTTCGGGTTGTAAAGCACTTTCAGTCGTGAGGAAGGTGGTAGTGTTAATAGCACTATCATTTGACGTTAGCGACAGAAGAAGCACCGGCTAACTCCGTGCCAGCAGCCGCGGTAATACGGAGGGTGCGAGCGTTAATCGGAATTACTGGGCGTAAAGCGCATGCAGGTGGTTTGTTAAGTCAGATGTGAAAGCCCGGGGCTCAACCTCGGAATAGCATTTGAAACTGGCAGACTAGAGTACTGTAGAGGGGGGTAGAATTTCAGGTGTAGCGGTGAAATGCGTAGAGATCTGAAGGAATACCGGTGGCGAAGGCGGCCCCCTGGACAGATACTGACACTCAGATGCGAAAGCGTGGGGAGCAAACAGGATTAGATACCCTGGTAGTCCACGCCGTAAACGATGTCTACTTGGAGGTTGTGGCCTTGAGCCGTGGCTTTCGGAGCTAACGCGTTAAGTAGACCGCCTGGGGAGTACGGTCGCAAGATTAAAACTCAAATGAATTGACGGGGGCCCGCACAAGCGGTGGAGCATGTGGTTTAATTCGATGCAACGCGAAGAACCTTACCTACTCTTGACATCCAGAGAACTTTTCAGAGATGAATTGGTGCCTTCGGGAACTCTGAGACAGGTGCTGCATGGCTGTCGTCAGCTCGTGTTGTGAAATGTTGGGTTAAGTCCCGCAACGAGCGCAACCCTTATCCTTGTTTGCCAGCGAGTAATGTCGGGAACTCCAGGGAGACTGCCGGTGATAAACCGGAGGAAGGTGGGGACGACGTCAAGTCATCATGGCCCTTACGAGTAGGGCTACACACGTGCTACAATGGCGCATACAGAGGGCAGCAAGCTAGCGATAGTGAGCGAATCCCAAAAAGTGCGTCGTAGTCCGGATTGGAGTCTGCAACTCGACTCCATGAAGTCGGAATCGCTAGTAATCGTGGATCAGAATGCCACGGTGAATACGTTCCCGGGCCTTGTACACACCGCCCGTCACACCATGGGAGTGGGCTGCAAAAGAAGTAGGTAGTTTAACCTTCGGGAGGACGCTTACCACTTTGTGGTTCATGACTGGGGTGAAGTCGTAACAAGGTAGCGCTAGGGGAACCTGGCGCTGGATCACCTCCTTATACGATGATTACTCACGATGAGTGTCCACACAGATTGATAGTTCACAAGCGCAAGCTTGTAGCTAAGATAGCTCTTTAACAATTTGGAAAGCTGACAAAGTAATCTTTAAGATTACTTGTAAAGTTCTCAATGTTTGTCTTTATGACAAACACCAAAAAACACATTCAAGTGTTCTTGGGAATATCACTTTTAAAGTGATTATTCGAAATTGAGTCCGGCAAAATCGAAATGTCTCTCGCTCATTCAAATAATGAGAGACAACTTTGGTGATTTGATTATCAACTCGAAACTCCTTCGGGTTGTATGGTTAAGTGACTAAGCGTACACGGTGGATGCCTTGGCAGTCAGAGGCGATGAAGGACGTATTAACTTGCGATAAGCCCAGATTAGGTAGTAAAAACCACTTGAGTCTGGGATTTCCGAATGGGGAAACCCACTAGCATAAGCTAGTATCGCTGCGTGAATACATAGCGCAGCGAGGCGAACCGGGGGAACTGAAACATCTAAGTACCCCGAGGAAAAGAAATCAACCGAGATTCCGAAAGTAGCGGCGAGCGAAATTGGACTAGCCCTTAAGCTTTATATGCGTTAGACGAACGGTCTGGAAAGTCCGGCAATAAAGGGTGATAGCCCCGTAGTTGACAACGCACATTCAGTGAAATCGAGTAGGGCGGGACACGTGATATCCTGTCTGAATATGGGGGGACCATCCTCCAAGGCTAAATACTACTGACTGACCGATAGTGAACCAGTACCGTGAGGGAAAGGCGAAAAGAACCCCTGTGAGGGGAGTGAAATAGAACCTGAAACCGTGTACGTACAAGCAGTAGGAGCACCTTCGTGGTGTGACTGCGTACCTTTTGTATAATGGGTCAGCGACTTATATTCAGTGGCAAGGTTAACCATCTAGGGGAGCCGTAGCGAAAGCGAGTGTTAACTGCGCGACTTAGTCTCTGGATATAGACCCGAAACCAGGTGATCTAGCCATGGGCAGGTTGAAGATTGAGTAACATCAATTGGAGGACCGAACCGACTAATGTTGAAAAATTAGCGGATGACTTGTGGCTAGGGGTGAAAGGCCAATCAAACCTGGAGATAGCTGGTTCTCCCCGAAAGCTATTTAGGTAGCGCCTCGGACGAATACTACTGGGGGTAGAGCACTGTTAAGGCTAGGGGGTCATCCCGACTTACCAACCCTTTGCAAACTCCGAATACCAGTAAGTACTATCCGGGAGACACACGGCGGGTGCTAACGTCCGTCGTGGAGAGGGAAACAACCCAGACCGCCAGCTAAGGTCCCAAATTATTACTAAGTGGGAAACGATGTGGGAAGGCTCAGACAGCCAGGATGTTGGCTTAGAAGCAGCCATCATTTAAAGAAAGCGTAATAGCTCACTGGTCGAGTCGGCCTGCGCGGAAGATGTAACGGGGCTAAGTAATAAACCGAAGCTGCGGCAATGAAGTTTTACTTCATTGGGTAGGGGAGCGTTCTGTAAGCCGTTGAAGGTGTGTTGTAAAGCATGCTGGAGGTATCAGAAGTGCGAATGCTGACATGAGTAACGATAAAGGGGGTGAAAAACCTCCTCGCCGGAAGACCAAGGGTTCCTGTCCAACGTTAATCGGGGCAGGGTAAGTCGACCCCTAAGGCGAGGCCGAAAGGCGTAGTCGATGGGAAACGGGTTAATATTCCCGTACTTCTTACAATTGCGATGGGGGGACGGAGAAGGCTAGGTGGGCCTGGCGACGGTTGTCCAGGTTCAAGTGCGTAGGCTGAAGAGTTAGGTAAATCCGGCTCTTCTTAAGGCTGAGACACGACGTCGAGCTACTACGGTAGTGAAGTCATTGATGCCATGCTTCCAGGAAAAGCCTCTAAGCTTCAGATTGTAAGGAATCGTACCCCAAACCGACACAGGTGGTCGGGTAGAGAATACCAAGGCGCTTGAGAGAACTCGGGTGAAGGAACTAGGCAAAATGGTACCGTAACTTCGGGAGAAGGTACGCTCTTGATGGTGAAGTCCCTCGCGGATGGAGCTGACGAGAGTCGCAGATACCAGGTGGCTGCAACTGTTTATTAAAAACACAGCACTGTGCAAAATCGTAAGATGACGTATACGGTGTGACGCCTGCCCGGTGCCGGAAGGTTAATTGATGGGGTTAGACTTCGGTCGAAGCTCTTGATCGAAGCCCCGGTAAACGGCGGCCGTAACTATAACGGTCCTAAGGTAGCGAAATTCCTTGTCGGGTAAGTTCCGACCTGCACGAATGGCGTAATGATGGCCACGCTGTCTCCACCCGAGACTCAGTGAAATTGAAATCGCTGTGAAGATGCAGTGTACCCGCGGCTAGACGGAAAGACCCCGTGAACCTTTACTACAGCTTGGCACTGAACATTGACCCTACATGTGTAGGATAGGTGGGAGGCTTTGAAGCACAGTCGCTAGATTGTGTGGAGCCGTCCTTGAAATACCACCCTTGTAGTGTTGATGTTCTAACGTCGACCCCTTATCGGGGTTGCGGACAGTGCCTGGTGGGTAGTTTGACTGGGGCGGTCTCCTCCCAAAGAGTAACGGAGGAGCACGAAGGTGGGCTAATCACGGTTGGACATCGTGAGGTTAGTGCAATGGCATAAGCCCGCTTGACTGCGAGAATGACAATTCGAGCAGGTGCGAAAGCAGGTCATAGTGATCCGGTGGTTCTGTATGGAAGGGCCATCGCTCAACGGATAAAAGGTACTCCGGGGATAACAGGCTGATACCGCCCAAGAGTTCATATCGACGGCGGTGTTTGGCACCTCGATGTCGGCTCATCACATCCTGGGGCTGAAGTCGGTCCCAAGGGTATGGCTGTTCGCCATTTAAAGTGGTACGCGAGCTGGGTTTAGAACGTCGTGAGACAGTTCGGTCCCTATCTGCCGTGGGCGTTGGAAGATTGAAGGGGGCTGCTCCTAGTACGAGAGGACCGGAGTGGACGAACCTCTGGTGTTCGGGTTGTGTCGCCAGACGCATTGCCCGGTAGCTAAGTTCGGAATCGATAACCGCTGAAAGCATCTAAGCGGGAAGCGAGCCCTGAGATGAGTCTTCCCTGATACTTTAAGTATCCTAAAGGGTTGTTCGAGACTAGAACGTTGATAGGCAGGGTGTGTAAGCGTTGTGAGGCGTTGAGCTAACCTGTACTAATTGCCCGTGAGGCTTAACCATACAACACCCAAGGGGTTTTGATGGACTCAATGCAAGAACGATTGAATGTGTATAAATAGAACTTAAAATCAGTTTTCCAGATTAAAGAATTTGCTTGGCGACCATAGCGATTTGGACCCACCTGACTTCCATTCCGAACTCAGAAGTGAAACGAATTAGCGCCGATGGTAGTGTGGGGCTTCCCCATGTGAGAGTAGGACATCGCCAGGCTTTATTTCGCACTTGCTTATTTAATAAGCAAGTCACCATAAGGTTCTAAATTATTTTAGAGTTTTATGTTGACTTTCAAAGTGAAAGGCGTATTATACGCACCTCGCTTAAGTGCTAAGGCACTGAAAGCCAAGCTCTTTAACAATATAGACCTATCAATCTGTGTGGGCACTCGTTGATGATAATCCAATTAGAAACTTCGGTTTCAAATTAGGTTTCAATGAACTGAGTGACCAATCAAGTCTTCGGACTTGGCACAGTCAATTCATTATCATTCTGTTGGAATGGTAATAGCTTTAAAATTACTTCTTACTTTCGAGTAAGGATGAGTTTTGAAGTCAGTATTCGTTGAGCCGAACAAAATCTTAAATTGAAGAGTTTGATCATGGCTCAGATTGAACGCTGGCGGCAGGCCTAACACATGCAAGTCGAGCGGAAACGACTTAACTGAACCTTCGGGGAACGTTAAGGGCGTCGAGCGGCGGACGGGTGAGTAATGCCTAGGAAATTGCCCTGATGTGGGGGATAACCATTGGAAACGATGGCTAATACCGCATAATGCCTACGGGCCAAAGAGGGGGACCTTCGGGCCTCTCGCGTCAGGATATGCCTAGGTGGGATTAGCTAGTTGGTGAGGTAATGGCTCACCAAGGCGACGATCCCTAGCTGGTCTGAGAGGATGATCAGCCACACTGGAACTGAGACACGGTCCAGACTCCTACGGGAGGCAGCAGTGGGGAATATTGCACAATGGGCGCAAGCCTGATGCAGCCATGCCGCGTGTGTGAAGAAGGCCTTCGGGTTGTAAAGCACTTTCAGTCGTGAGGAAGGTGGTAGTGTTAATAGCACTATCATTTGACGTTAGCGACAGAAGAAGCACCGGCTAACTCCGTGCCAGCAGCCGCGGTAATACGGAGGGTGCGAGCGTTAATCGGAATTACTGGGCGTAAAGCGCATGCAGGTGGTTTGTTAAGTCAGATGTGAAAGCCCGGGGCTCAACCTCGGAATAGCATTTGAAACTGGCAGACTAGAGTACTGTAGAGGGGGGTAGAATTTCAGGTGTAGCGGTGAAATGCGTAGAGATCTGAAGGAATACCGGTGGCGAAGGCGGCCCTCTGGACAGATACTGACACTCAGATGCGAAAGCGTGGGGAGCAAACAGGATTAGATACCCTGGTAGTCCACGCCGTAAACGATGTCTACTTGGAGGTTGTGGCCTTGAGCCGTGGCTTTCGGAGCTAACGCGTTAAGTAGACCGCCTGGGGAGTACGGTCGCAAGATTAAAACTCAAATGAATTGACGGGGGCCCGCACAAGCGGTGGAGCATGTGGTTTAATTCGATGCAACGCGAAGAACCTTACCTACTCTTGACATCCAGAGAACTTTCCAGAGATGGATTGGTGCCTTCGGGAACTCTGAGACAGGTGCTGCATGGCTGTCGTCAGCTCGTGTTGTGAAATGTTGGGTTAAGTCCCGCAACGAGCGCAACCCTTATCCTTGTTTGCCAGCGAGTAATGTCGGGAACTCCAGGGAGACTGCCGGTGATAAACCGGAGGAAGGTGGGGACGACGTCAAGTCATCATGGCCCTTACGAGTAGGGCTACACACGTGCTACAATGGCGCATACAGAGGGCAGCAAGCTAGCGATAGTGAGCGAATCCCAAAAAGTGCGTCGTAGTCCGGATTGGAGTCTGCAACTCGACTCCATGAAGTCGGAATCGCTAGTAATCGTGGATCAGAATGCCACGGTGAATACGTTCCCGGGCCTTGTACACACCGCCCGTCACACCATGGGAGTGGGCTGCAAAAGAAGTAGGTAGTTTAACCTTCGGGAGGACGCTTACCACTTTGTGGTTCATGACTGGGGTGAAGTCGTAACAAGGTAGCGCTAGGGGAACCTGGCGCTGGATCACCTCCTTATACGATGATTACTCACGATGAGTGTCCACACAGATTGATACGGTTTATAAGTAAAAGAGACGAAGATATCCCAATATCTTCAATCCAGTGTCCCGTTCGTCTAGAGGCCTAGGACACCGCCCTTTCACGGCGGTAACAGGGGTTCGACTCCCCTACGGGATACCATTGGGTCGTTAGCTCAGTTGGTAGAGCAGTTGACTTTTAATCAATTGGTCGCAGGTTCGAATCCTGCACGACCCACCATTCTCTCCACGAGAATGAAAAAATAATGTGGGCGATTAGCTCAGTTGGGAGAGCACCTGCCTTACAAGCAGGGGGTCACTGGTTCGAGCCCGGTATCGCCCACCATTCTCTAAGTATTTTTGGATAGGAATTCCAAACCACTTCAGTAAGACGTATGTGGTTAGAATCTTCGACTCTGAAAGTCTTTAGAAAATGAACTTCTTAGGAAGTGATTTGCTCTTTAACAATTTGGAAAGCTGACAAAGTAATCTTTAAGATTACTTGTAAAGTTCTCAATGTTTGTCTTTATGACAAACACCAAAAAACACATTCAAGTGTTCTTGGGAATATCACTTTTAAAGTGATTATTCGAAATTGAGTCCGGCAAAATCGAAATGTCTCTCGCTCATTCAAATAATGAGAGACAACTTTGGTGATTTGATTATCAACTCGAAACTCCTTCGGGTTGTATGGTTAAGTGACTAAGCGTACACGGTGGATGCCTTGGCAGTCAGAGGCGATGAAGGACGTATTAACTTGCGATAAGCCCAGATTAGGTAGTAAAAACCACTTGAGTCTGGGATTTCCGAATGGGGAAACCCACTAGCATAAGCTAGTATCGCTGCGTGAATACATAGCGCAGCGAGGCGAACCGGGGGAACTGAAACATCTAAGTACCCCGAGGAAAAGAAATCAACCGAGATTCCGAAAGTAGCGGCGAGCGAAATTGGACTAGCCCTTAAGCTTTATATGCGTTAGACGAACGGTCTGGAAAGTCCGGCAATAAAGGGTGATAGCCCCGTAGTTGACAACGCACATTCAGTGAAATCGAGTAGGGCGGGACACGTGATATCCTGTCTGAATATGGGGGGACCATCCTCCAAGGCTAAATACTACTGACTGACCGATAGTGAACCAGTACCGTGAGGGAAAGGCGAAAAGAACCCCTGTGAGGGGAGTGAAATAGAACCTGAAACCGTGTACGTACAAGCAGTAGGAGCACCTTCGTGGTGTGACTGCGTACCTTTTGTATAATGGGTCAGCGACTTATATTCAGTGGCAAGGTTAACCATCTAGGGGAGCCGTAGCGAAAGCGAGTGTTAACTGCGCGACTTAGTCTCTGGATATAGACCCGAAACCAGGTGATCTAGCCATGGGCAGGTTGAAGATTGAGTAACATCAATTGGAGGACCGAACCGACTAATGTTGAAAAATTAGCGGATGACTTGTGGCTAGGGGTGAAAGGCCAATCAAACCTGGAGATAGCTGGTTCTCCCCGAAAGCTATTTAGGTAGCGCCTCGGACGAATACTACTGGGGGTAGAGCACTGTTAAGGCTAGGGGGTCATCCCGACTTACCAACCCTTTGCAAACTCCGAATACCAGTAAGTACTATCCGGGAGACACACGGCGGGTGCTAACGTCCGTCGTGGAGAGGGAAACAACCCAGACCGCCAGCTAAGGTCCCAAATTATTACTAAGTGGGAAACGATGTGGGAAGGCTCAGACAGCCAGGATGTTGGCTTAGAAGCAGCCATCATTTAAAGAAAGCGTAATAGCTCACTGGTCGAGTCGGCCTGCGCGGAAGATGTAACGGGGCTAAGTAATAAACCGAAGCTGCGGCAATGAAGTTTTACTTCATTGGGTAGGGGAGCGTTCTGTAAGCCGTTGAAGGTGTGTTGTAAAGCATGCTGGAGGTATCAGAAGTGCGAATGCTGACATGAGTAACGATAAAGGGGGTGAAAAACCTCCTCGCCGGAAGACCAAGGGTTCCTGTCCAACGTTAATCGGGGCAGGGTAAGTCGACCCCTAAGGCGAGGCCGAAAGGCGTAGTCGATGGGAAACGGGTTAATATTCCCGTACTTCTTACAATTGCGATGGGGGGACGGAGAAGGCTAGGTGGGCCTGGCGACGGTTGTCCAGGTTCAAGTGCGTAGGCTGAAGAGTTAGGTAAATCCGGCTCTTCTTAAGGCTGAGACACGACGTCGAGCTACTACGGTAGTGAAGTCATTGATGCCATGCTTCCAGGAAAAGCCTCTAAGCTTCAGATTGTAAGGAATCGTACCCCAAACCGACACAGGTGGTCGGGTAGAGAATACCAAGGCGCTTGAGAGAACTCGGGTGAAGGAACTAGGCAAAATGGTACCGTAACTTCGGGAGAAGGTACGCTCTTGATGGTGAAGTCCCTCGCGGATGGAGCTGACGAGAGTCGCAGATACCAGGTGGCTGCAACTGTTTATTAAAAACACAGCACTGTGCAAAATCGTAAGATGACGTATACGGTGTGACGCCTGCCCGGTGCCGGAAGGTTAATTGATGGGGTTAGACTTCGGTCGAAGCTCTTGATCGAAGCCCCGGTAAACGGCGGCCGTAACTATAACGGTCCTAAGGTAGCGAAATTCCTTGTCGGGTAAGTTCCGACCTGCACGAATGGCGTAATGATGGCCACGCTGTCTCCACCCGAGACTCAGTGAAATTGAAATCGCTGTGAAGATGCAGTGTACCCGCGGCTAGACGGAAAGACCCCGTGAACCTTTACTACAGCTTGGCACTGAACATTGACCCTACATGTGTAGGATAGGTGGGAGGCTTTGAAGCACAGTCGCTAGATTGTGTGGAGCCGTCCTTGAAATACCACCCTTGTAGTGTTGATGTTCTAACGTCGACCCCTTATCGGGGTTGCGGACAGTGCCTGGTGGGTAGTTTGACTGGGGCGGTCTCCTCCCAAAGAGTAACGGAGGAGCACGAAGGTGGGCTAATCACGGTTGGACATCGTGAGGTTAGTGCAATGGCATAAGCCCGCTTGACTGCGAGAATGACAATTCGAGCAGGTGCGAAAGCAGGTCATAGTGATCCGGTGGTTCTGTATGGAAGGGCCATCGCTCAACGGATAAAAGGTACTCCGGGGATAACAGGCTGATACCGCCCAAGAGTTCATATCGACGGCGGTGTTTGGCACCTCGATGTCGGCTCATCACATCCTGGGGCTGAAGTCGGTCCCAAGGGTATGGCTGTTCGCCATTTAAAGTGGTACGCGAGCTGGGTTTAGAACGTCGTGAGACAGTTCGGTCCCTATCTGCCGTGGGCGTTGGAAGATTGAAGGGGGCTGCTCCTAGTACGAGAGGACCGGAGTGGACGAACCTCTGGTGTTCGGGTTGTGTCGCCAGACGCATTGCCCGGTAGCTAAGTTCGGAATCGATAACCGCTGAAAGCATCTAAGCGGGAAGCGAGCCCTGAGATGAGTCTTCCCTGATACTTTAAGTATCCTAAAGGGTTGTTCGAGACTAGAACGTTGATAGGCAGGGTGTGTAAGCGTTGTGAGGCGTTGAGCTAACCTGTACTAATTGCCCGTGAGGCTTAACCATACAACACCCAAGGGGTTTTGATGGACTCAATGCAAGAACGATTGAATGTGTATAAATAGAACTTAAAATCAGTTTTCCAGATTAAAGAATTTGCTTGGCGACCATAGCGATTTGGACCCACCTGACTTCCATTCCGAACTCAGAAGTGAAACGAATTAGCGCCGATGGTAGTGTGGGGTTTCCCCATGTGAGAGTAGGACATCGCCAGGCTTTATTTCGCACTTGCTTATTTAATAAGCAAGTCACCATAAGGTTCTAAATTATTTTAGAGTTTTATGTTGACTTTCAAAGTGAAAGGCGTATTATACGCACCTCGCTTAAGTGCTAAGGCACTGAAAGCCAAGCTCTTTAACAATATAGACCTATCAATCTGTGTGGGCACTCGTTGATGATAATCCAATTAGAAACTTCGGTTTCAAATTAGGTTTCAATGAACTGAGTGACCAATCAAGTCTTCGGACTTGGCACAGTCAATTCATTATCATTCTGTTGGAATGATAATAGCTTTAAAATTACTTCTTACTTTCGAGTAAGGATGAGTTTTGAAGTCAGTATTCGTTGAGCCGAACAAAATCTTAAATTGAAGAGTTTGATCATGGCTCAGATTGAACGCTGGCGGCAGGCCTAACACATGCAAGTCGAGCGGAAACGAGTTATCTGAACCTTCGGGGAACGATAACGGCGTCGAGCGGCGGACGGGTGAGTAATGCCTAGGAAATTGCCCTGATGTGGGGGATAACCATTGGAAACGATGGCTAATACCGCATAATGCCTACGGGCCAAAGAGGGGGACCTTCGGGCCTCTCGCGTCAGGATATGCCTAGGTGGGATTAGCTAGTTGGTGAGGTAATGGCTCACCAAGGCGACGATCCCTAGCTGGTCTGAGAGGATGATCAGCCACACTGGAACTGAGACACGGTCCAGACTCCTACGGGAGGCAGCAGTGGGGAATATTGCACAATGGGCGCAAGCCTGATGCAGCCATGCCGCGTGTGTGAAGAAGGCCTTCGGGTTGTAAAGCACTTTCAGTCGTGAGGAAGGTGGTAGTGTTAATAGCACTATCATTTGACGTTAGCGACAGAAGAAGCACCGGCTAACTCCGTGCCAGCAGCCGCGGTAATACGGAGGGTGCGAGCGTTAATCGGAATTACTGGGCGTAAAGCGCATGCAGGTGGTTTGTTAAGTCAGATGTGAAAGCCCGGGGCTCAACCTCGGAATAGCATTTGAAACTGGCAGACTAGAGTACTGTAGAGGGGGGTAGAATTTCAGGTGTAGCGGTGAAATGCGTAGAGATCTGAAGGAATACCGGTGGCGAAGGCGGCCCCCTGGACAGATACTGACACTCAGATGCGAAAGCGTGGGGAGCAAACAGGATTAGATACCCTGGTAGTCCACGCCGTAAACGATGTCTACTTGGAGGTTGTGGCCTTGAGCCGTGGCTTTCGGAGCTAACGCGTTAAGTAGACCGCCTGGGGAGTACGGTCGCAAGATTAAAACTCAAATGAATTGACGGGGGCCCGCACAAGCGGTGGAGCATGTGGTTTAATTCGATGCAACGCGAAGAACCTTACCTACTCTTGACATCCAGAGAACTTTCCAGAGATGGATTGGTGCCTTCGGGAACTCTGAGACAGGTGCTGCATGGCTGTCGTCAGCTCGTGTTGTGAAATGTTGGGTTAAGTCCCGCAACGAGCGCAACCCTTATCCTTGTTTGCCAGCGAGTAATGTCGGGAACTCCAGGGAGACTGCCGGTGATAAACCGGAGGAAGGTGGGGACGACGTCAAGTCATCATGGCCCTTACGAGTAGGGCTACACACGTGCTACAATGGCGCATACAGAGGGCAGCAAGCTAGCGATAGTGAGCGAATCCCAAAAAGTGCGTCGTAGTCCGGATTGGAGTCTGCAACTCGACTCCATGAAGTCGGAATCGCTAGTAATCGTGGATCAGAATGCCACGGTGAATACGTTCCCGGGCCTTGTACACACCGCCCGTCACACCATGGGAGTGGGCTGCAAAAGAAGTAGGTAGTTTAACCTTCGGGAGGACGCTTACCACTTTGTGGTTCATGACTGGGGTGAAGTCGTAACAAGGTAGCGCTAGGGGAACCTGGCGCTGGATCACCTCCTTATACGATGATTACTCACGATGAGTGTCCACACAGATTGATACGGTTTATAAGTAAGAGACGATACTGGGTCTGTAGCTCAGGTGGTTAGAGCGTTCGCCTGATAAGCGAGAGGTCGGTGGTTCGAGTCCACTCAGACCCACCAATTTCTTTTGAAATTGGTATGCAGTATCGACACCTTGATGGGGCTATAGCTCAGCTGGGAGAGCGCCTGCCTTGCACGCAGGAGGTCTGCGGTTCGATCCCGCATAGCTCCACCATCTTTAAGTGTTCTTGAAAAAGAATCTTTAAAAATGGTTTTCATCAGAAAATCTAGCTCTTTAACAATTTGGAAAGCTGACAAAACAATCTTTAAGATTGTTTGTAAAGTTCTCAATGTTTGTCTTTATGACAAACACCAAAAAACACATTCAAGTGTTCTTGGGAATATCACTTTTAAGTGATTATTCGAAATTGAGTCCGGCAAAATCGAAATGTCTCTCGCTCATTCAAATAATGAGAGACAACTTTGGTGATTTGATTATCAACTCGAAACTCCTTCGGGTTGTATGGTTAAGTGACTAAGCGTACACGGTGGATGCCTTGGCAGTCAGAGGCGATGAAGGACGTATTAACTTGCGATAAGCCCAGATTAGGTAGTAAAAACCACTTGAGTCTGGGATTTCCGAATGGGGAAACCCACTAGCATAAGCTAGTATCGCTGCGTGAATACATAGCGCAGCGAGGCGAACCGGGGGAACTGAAACATCTAAGTACCCCGAGGAAAAGAAATCAACCGAGATTCCGAAAGTAGCGGCGAGCGAAATTGGACTAGCCCTTAAGCTTTATATGCGTTAGACGAACGGTCTGGAAAGTCCGGCAATAAAGGGTGATAGCCCCGTAGTTGACAACGCACATTCAGTGAAATCGAGTAGGGCGGGACACGTGATATCCTGTCTGAATATGGGGGGACCATCCTCCAAGGCTAAATACTACTGACTGACCGATAGTGAACCAGTACCGTGAGGGAAAGGCGAAAAGAACCCCTGTGAGGGGAGTGAAATAGAACCTGAAACCGTGTACGTACAAGCAGTAGGAGCACCTTCGTGGTGTGACTGCGTACCTTTTGTATAATGGGTCAGCGACTTATATTCAGTGGCAAGGTTAACCATCTAGGGGAGCCGTAGCGAAAGCGAGTGTTAACTGCGCGACTTAGTCGCTGGATATAGACCCGAAACCAGGTGATCTAGCCATGGGCAGGTTGAAGATTGAGTAACATCAATTGGAGGACCGAACCGACTAATGTTGAAAAATTAGCGGATGACTTGTGGCTAGGGGTGAAAGGCCAATCAAACCTGGAGATAGCTGGTTCTCCCCGAAAGCTATTTAGGTAGCGCCTCGGACGAATACTACTGGGGGTAGAGCACTGTTAAGGCTAGGGGGTCATCCCGACTTACCAACCCTTTGCAAACTCCGAATACCAGTAAGTACTATCCGGGAGACACACGGCGGGTGCTAACGTCCGTCGTGGAGAGGGAAACAACCCAGACCGCCAGCTAAGGTCCCAAATTATTACTAAGTGGGAAACGATGTGGGAAGGCTCAGACAGCCAGGATGTTGGCTTAGAAGCAGCCATCATTTAAAGAAAGCGTAATAGCTCACTGGTCGAGTCGGCCTGCGCGGAAGATGTAACGGGGCTAAGTAATAAACCGAAGCTGCGGCAATGAAGTTTACTTCATTGGGTAGGGGAGCGTTCTGTAAGCCGTTGAAGGTGTGTTGTAAAGCATGCTGGAGGTATCAGAAGTGCGAATGCTGACATGAGTAACGATAAAGGGGGTGAAAAACCTCCTCGCCGGAAGACCAAGGGTTCCTGTCCAACGTTAATCGGGGCAGGGTAAGTCGACCCCTAAGGCGAGGCCGAAAGGCGTAGTCGATGGGAAACGGGTTAATATTCCCGTACTTCTTACAATTGCGATGGGGGGACGGAGAAGGCTAGGTGGGCCTGGCGACGGTTGTCCAGGTTCAAGTGCGTAGGCTGAAGAGTTAGGTAAATCCGGCTCTTCTTAAGGCTGAGACACGACGTCGAGCTACTACGGTAGTGAAGTCATTGATGCCATGCTTCCAGGAAAAGCCTCTAAGCTTCAGATTGTAAGGAATCGTACCCCAAACCGACACAGGTGGTCGGGTAGAGAATACCAAGGCGCTTGAGAGAACTCGGGTGAAGGAACTAGGCAAAATGGTACCGTAACTTCGGGAGAAGGTACGCTCTTGATGGTGAAGTCCCTCGCGGATGGAGCTGACGAGAGTCGCAGATACCAGGTGGCTGCAACTGTTTATTAAAAACACAGCACTGTGCAAAATCGTAAGATGACGTATACGGTGTGACGCCTGCCCGGTGCCGGAAGGTTAATTGATGGGGTTAGACTTCGGTCGAAGCTCTTGATCGAAGCCCCGGTAAACGGCGGCCGTAACTATAACGGTCCTAAGGTAGCGAAATTCCTTGTCGGGTAAGTTCCGACCTGCACGAATGGCGTAATGATGGCCACGCTGTCTCCACCCGAGACTCAGTGAAATTGAAATCGCTGTGAAGATGCAGTGTACCCGCGGCTAGACGGAAAGACCCCGTGAACCTTTACTACAGCTTGGCACTGAACATTGACCCTACATGTGTAGGATAGGTGGGAGGCTTTGAAGCACAGTCGCTAGATTGTGTGGAGCCGTCCTTGAAATACCACCCTTGTAGTGTTGATGTTCTAACGTCGACCCCTTATCGGGGTTGCGGACAGTGCCTGGTGGGTAGTTTGACTGGGGCGGTCTCCTCCCAAAGAGTAACGGAGGAGCACGAAGGTGGGCTAATCACGGTTGGACATCGTGAGGTTAGTGCAATGGCATAAGCCCGCTTGACTGCGAGAATGACAATTCGAGCAGGTGCGAAAGCAGGTCATAGTGATCCGGTGGTTCTGTATGGAAGGGCCATCGCTCAACGGATAAAAGGTACTCCGGGGATAACAGGCTGATACCGCCCAAGAGTTCATATCGACGGCGGTGTTTGGCACCTCGATGTCGGCTCATCACATCCTGGGGCTGAAGTCGGTCCCAAGGGTATGGCTGTTCGCCATTTAAAGTGGTACGCGAGCTGGGTTTAGAACGTCGTGAGACAGTTCGGTCCCTATCTGCCGTGGGCGTTGGAAGATTGAAGGGGGCTGCTCCTAGTACGAGAGGACCGGAGTGGACGAACCTCTGGTGTTCGGGTTGTGTCGCCAGACGCATTGCCCGGTAGCTAAGTTCGGAATCGATAACCGCTGAAAGCATCTAAGCGGGAAGCGAGCCCTGAGATGAGTCTTCCCTGATACTTTAAGTATCCTAAAGGGTTGTTCGAGACTAGAACGTTGATAGGCAGGGTGTGTAAGCGTTGTGAGGCGTTGAGCTAACCTGTACTAATTGCCCGTGAGGCTTAACCATACAACACCCAAGGGGTTTTGATGGACTCAATGTAAGAACATTGAATGTGTATAAATAGAACTTAAAATCAGTTTTCCAGATTAAAGAATTTGCTTGGCGACCATAGCGATTTGGACCCACCTGACTTCCATTCCGAACTCAGAAGTGAAACGAATTAGCGCCGATGGTAGTGTGGGGTTTCCCCATGTGAGAGTAGGACATCGCCAGGCTTTAAATTTGAAGAAGCCCACTCGAAAGAGTGGGCTTTTTTGCATTTGGAGCAAAGTAAATTTGAGAACTCCTCTATAAAGGCACATCACTTTCTAAAGTCTGTATATCTTTCCTGTTTACTATATTTATCATGAGATAGTGCTAACGCACTACCTAGCCTCTCGCAATATCACTCTAGAACAGCCTTAAGCTTGTTGTTAAAACATATTGAGCTTGTCTGGTTCCATACTAGATTTAAGCATAAGAGCTGCGTGTGAGCGTGTTGAGGGAGGCGTGGATAAGTTAGTGTAAGGTATGGATGATAAAGCTGAAGGGTTAGGAAACCTTTTGGATTCTTAAGTTTGTTGAATGCTGTAATTTGATGTCAGGGATACTAGCATGATGAAGTGTTACTTGATTACGGCCTGAATGTTTTGAGTAATACATGGCTTTATCTGCGTTAATCATAAGTTCTTTTGCGCTCAATACTTGCCCGTCATACTCCGCGATACCAATGCTAACCGTTGTACTGATTTCGATACCATCTATTTTGCATGGCGCGTTTTGGATCGCTTGTCTGATCCTTTCTGCTATCTCATGGGCTTGTATTGCGCTGGTGTTGGTTAGGATCACGGCAAATTCTTCCCCTCCTAAACGACCAATAAAGTCAGTTCCACGAATTGCACGTTGGCAAATCTTGGCCACATGATTGATCACTTGATCGCCGGAGAAGTGCCCAACCTGATCGTTGATCTCTTTGAAGTGATCAATATCAATCATAACGCAAGTTAGGGTTTGAGATGGATGCGAATGCGAGCTCAGAGACCTATCTAGGCTGGTTAAAAATGCTCGGCGATTCAACACACCTGTTAATTCATCTGTCTCTGAGAGCTCTTTGAGGCGCCTTTCTAGCAGATGCGTTTTGGTGACATCACGCACGGACCAAATCACCAAGTTTTCATCACCTTGAATGCTTTCTACGGGTTGAATGATCGCTTCAAACCACGTTTCTTCTGGGTTCTCTAATGCTTCTAGTTCTTCTATTGGCATTAAAAGGTGGTCTTGCAGAGCCATACTGTATTTGACGACCTTAGGCTCGTTAGAGCGAAGCACATCGTTAATATAACCGATTAACTCAGCGGCTTTACTCGGCGATAAAACATCGTTTAACGTGAGGTTGGTGTAGCTTTGTGCATTGAAGTGTTTTGAATGGTAAGTACCACCGAAACTTTCGATATAGCGGCCTTGCTCATTGAGGATAAAGACATGATCAGGGAGGGTATTCAAAATGGCATGAAGCCAATCGTCCCTTTCTTTGTAAATCATGAGGTTAGTTCCTTTATCCAATGTAAGTTGTTGATTATATCTGTTTGTATTGAGTTCACAATCAATACTGATCACAGTTCAAAGCATCAGACTTGACTAATGTTTGTACAGGGTGAGGGAGAAGCGTTTGGAAGAGCTGAAGTGCCAGGAGCTTGAAGCTAATAAAAAAGGCTTAGCCATTGCTGACTAAGCCTTTTTTACAAAATTACTGTATGAACTGATATTAGTTCATGCCGTACTTTTTAAGTTTTTTGCGAAGAGTACCGCGGTTGATGCCCATCATAGTTGCTGCGCGAGTTTGGTTACCGCGAGTGTACTGCATGATGGTATCTAATAGTGGCTGTTCAACTTCAGCTAGAACTAATTCGTATAGTTCAGTTACTTCCTGGCCGTTTAGTTGAGCTAGGTAGTTTTTAAGAGACGCTTTAACAGAGTCACGTAAAGGCTTCTGAGTAATCTGGTCTTGTGACGTTACTGTAGTTACTGTTAATGCTTCTGAAGTCAGATTTTGTTCGAACATATTCGGTCTAGCTCTTCTCTTAATTATGATGCAACGTTATCAAAATAACCCTCTAATGCCTCAAGCTGCAGCTCAGCTGCATCGATAGCATTGAAGGTACGGCGAAACTCACTCGCTTGTTCATGCTCTTTTAGGTACCAACCAACGTGCTTACGCGCGATACGTGGACCTAAGAACTCTCCATAGAAATCATGCAGAGCGTTAACATGACCAAGCATAATGGTTTTCACTTCCTCACTTGGAAGCTCATCCATTGTGGTGCCGTTTTCCAAATAGTGATGGATTTCCTGGAAAATCCAAGGACGACCTTGGGCAGGGCGTCCAATCATTAAAGCGTCTGCACCGGTGTACTCCAGTACAAACTTCGCTTTCTCCGGGCTATCGATATCACCGTTTGCGATAACCGGAATGGATATAGCGTGTTTAACCGCTTTAATGCTGTCGTATTCGGCCTCACCTTTGTACATACACGCTTTTGTTCTGCCATGCAGTGCAAGAGCCTGTATGCCGCAGTCTTCGGCTAATTTAGCGATGTGAACACAGTTTTTATTTTCTGTGTTCCAGCCAGTACGGGTCTTTAACGTTACAGGAACGTCTACCGCGTCCACTACCGCAGTCAAAATCTCTTTGATGATGTCTGGGTACTGAAGCAGTGCAGAACCCGCCAGCTTCTTATTCACTTTCTTTGCTGGGCAGCCCATGTTGATGTCGATGATTTGCGCACCGTTTTCAACACTGAATTGAGCCGCATCAGCCATAAGCTGTGGATCGGAACCGGCAATCTGTACAGAGCGAATGCCCGATTCGCCTTCATGCACCATGCGCTGTTTCGACTTTGACGTTCCCCATAGTTTCGGGTTAGCAGACATCATTTCACTGACGGCCATTCCCGCACCATAGCGAAGACACAACTCGCGAAACGGTCTATCCGTTACACCAGCCATAGGGGCTACGATTAGATTGTTCTTAAGTTGATAGTTTCCGATTTTCAAAACGTCATCACAGTTCTGTACCAGCAAGGGCGCGCATTTTACGCATTTTTTCACTGCGTGAAAAGACTAATATTTGAGCATTTACAAATTGTTTTTGTAATTTGTATGAAATTCAAACAATTAGCCCTGAAAACCTTGTCTAGCCTTGCTTACGACCGGAGATACGACACCATTCGCTTTGCTCCGCGATTGGATCAATGTGAAGCTCATCACGGTAATAGCTTGCTACGTCTTCTGCTTGAGTGTCTAAAACACCCGACATCGCCAGGTCACCATTTGGTTTAACCAAACCTTTAATGATAGGTGCAAGTTCACGTAATGGACCCGCAAGAATGTTAGCAACAACCACATCAGCGATCAGGCCTTCAGGTTGGTTTTGAGGAAGGTACACTTCTAATTGGTCAGCAACACCGTTGCGCTCTGCGTTATCGCGAGAAGCTTGAAGAGCTTGAGGATCAATATCGATCCCGATAACTTTACCTGCGCCAAGTTTGATCGCAGCGATCGCAAGGATGCCTGAGCCACAACCAAAGTCGATAACCGTTTTACCAGATAGGTCTAAACTCTCTAGCCATTCTAGGCAAAGTGCAGTCGTAGGGTGGGTGCCTGTACCGAAAGCCAGACCAGGATCAAGCATAACATTAACCGCGTCTGGTTCAGGAACATCACGCCAACTTGGACAAATCCATAGACGCTCGCCGAACTTCATTGGGTGGAAGTTTTCCATCCATTCGCGTTCCCAGTCTTTGTCTTCTAGCTGTTCTACTTTGTAAGCAAAATCGTCTGCTAGCATGCCGCTTGCTTTGATTTGAGTGATGATGAAGTTTGTATCTGCTTCTGCATCGTACAGTGCCAGAATGTCAGTATCGCCCCATAAGCGAGTCTCGCCAGGTAGAGGTTCGAATACGGGCGTATCCTGCGCGTCTAGGAATGTTACAGACAGCGCACCAGTCTCTTCCATTAGCATGTCGCCGATTTGCTCAGCGTTTTCATTGGTCGCGTTGAGTTTGATTTGAATCCAAGGCATTTGTTTTTGCTCTTAAAGTGAATGAAGTGGCGCAGAGTTTACCAGAACTCTACGATTTGTTTGAGTATAGACTTTATACAAAACAAAAATGCCCACAGATGTGGGCATTTATTATGAGGTTAGCGAAGGCTTATTGTAGGCCTAGCTTCTTCTCTAGGTAGTGAATGTTTGCACCACCGTGCTGGAAGTTCTCATCATTCATGATTGACTCTTGTAGAGTAACGTTAGTCTTGATGCCTTCAATGATCATCTCGCCTAGTGCGTTCTTCATACGTGCAATCGCTACATCACGGTTCTCACCGTAAGTGATCAGTTTACCAATCATTGAATCGTAATGAGGTGGTACTGTGTAGCCTGTGTAAATGTGGGATTCCCAACGAACACCCATGCCGCCTGGCGCGTGGAAGCGTTCAATCTTACCTGGTGAAGGTAGGAAGCGCTCTGGGTCTTCTGCGTTGATACGACACTCAATCGCATGGCCGCGGATCTTGATATCATCCTGAGTGAATGAAAGTGGCTGACCTGCTGCTACGCGTAGCTGTTCTTTAATTAGGTCAACACCGGTAACCATTTCTGTTACTGGGTGCTCAACCTGAATACGAGTGTTCATTTCGATGAAGTAGAACTCACCATTCTCATATAGGAATTCGAACGTACCTGCACCACGGTAACCGATTTCTAGACATGCACGAGTACAACGTTCACCGATGTACTTACGCATCTCTTCTGTGATACCTGGTGCTGGGGCTTCTTCAACAACCTTCTGGTGACGACGTTGCATAGAACAATCACGTTCACCTAAGTGGATAGCGCCGCCTTGGCCGTCAGCAATAACCTGAACTTCAACGTGACGTGGGTTTTCTAGGAATTTCTCCATGTAAACCATGTCGTTGTTGAACGCCGCTTTTGCTTCTGCACGGGTCATTGCGATAGCTTCAATAAGATCGCCTTCTGAGCGAACAACGCGCATACCACGGCCACCGCCACCACCAGAAGCTTTGATGATTACCGGGTAGCCGATACGCTTAGCGTGGGCTTTATTTTTGTCTTCGTCGTTATCTAGTGGACCGTCAGAACCTGGTACACAAGGTACGCCAGCTTTTTTCATTGCGTTGATTGCTGACACTTTGTCACCCATTATGCGGATGGTGTCTGCTTTAGGACCAACGAATATGAAACCGCTGCGCTCTACTTGTTCAGCAAAGTCTGCGTTCTCAGATAGGAAGCCGTAACCTGGGTGAATCGCAATCGCACCCGTCACTTCTGCTGCAGAAATGATGCGAGGGATGTTCAGGTAGCTGTCGATACCACGAGCTGGACCGATACATACTGTTTCGTCTGCGAGTAGTACGTGCTTAAGATCGCGGTCAGCAGTCGAGTGTACTGCCACAGTCTTAATGCCTAATTCTTTACAAGCGCGAAGGATACGAAGTGCAATTTCACCTCGGTTCGCGATGACTACTTTATCTAGCATAAGGCAAGCCCCGCTTATTCGATTACAACTAGTGGTTGGTCGAATTCAACTGGCTGGCCGTCTTCAACTAGGATTGCAGTTACAACACCTGATTTGTCCGCTTCAATTTGGTTCATCATTTTCATCGCTTCAACGATACATAGTGTATCGCCAGCATTTACGCTCTGACCAACTTCAACGAATGACTTTGAATCTGGACTTGGAGAACGGTAGAAAGTACCAACCATTGGAGAAAGAACTTGGTGACCTGCAGGAACTGTTGCTGGTGCCTCTGCTGCCATCGCTGGAGCGTCAGCGACCGGTGCTGCCACTGGAGCAGGTGCTGCTACTGGAGCTGCTGCGTAATGAATTGGTGCTGGAGCAGCGGGTGCGCCGTGACGACTGATTCGTACCGACTCTTCACCTTCAGAAATCTCTAGCTCAGCAATGCCAGACTCTTCAACTAACTCAATTAGCTTTTTGATTTTACGAATATCCATCTTTTCTTTCTCTTTTATCTTGTGATTAAGACAACCCTAATGGGCTGCAGAGTGTTTGGTCTACTTTGCCTGCAATTTCGCAATTGCTGCAGACAGAGCAAATTCATAACCTTGCGCACCTAAACCGCAAATTACCCCTTCCGCTTTATCAGAGAGGTAAGAATGGTGACGGAACGGCTCACGGGCATGAACGTTCGATAGGTGCACTTCGATAAATGGGATGGCTACGCCAAGTAGTGCATCTCGCAACGCAACACTGGTATGAGTGAAGGCTGCTGGATTGATAATGATGAAGTCCACCTTGCCGTACGCGGCATGAATCGCTTCAATCAGCTCGTACTCACGATTAGATTGCAGGTGTTCAAGTTCCACCCCAGACTTGTGAGCCTGTTCAGCTAAAGCGTCAACAATCTGTGCTAGGGTGTTGTTACCATAGTGTGTCGGTTCACGCAGGCCTAATAGATTAAGATTTGGCCCATTTAGAACAAGAATTCGTGACTTTGCAGACATTGTGTTGCTATCTTCCTTTATCGTGAGCAGAACGTTTATATTCCCAAATATACGATAAATCGGCACGATTTTTTTGTTAAAACCGCGCAAATTTTAAAAAATCGACCAAGATTATAGCTAATTCACAGCAATTAGCAGCAATTTACTGGTCTAATCTCCCAATCGCCCCCGCCATTTCTGTAACCCAGTTAACAAAAACAACATAATTGCCACGTTTCTTTTGTGGTTTATTTTGCATCCACACACAAAAAAGCCGCCATATGCAATGGCGGCTTTGAGACTAGCGTTTAAAACAGGGTTGGGTGTTATGCCAGTTCTGCTTTTTCTGCGATCAGCTTGTCTACTACGCTTGGATCGGCCAGTGTAGAAGTGTCTCCTAAGTTACTGGTATCACCCGTTGCAATCTTACGCAAGATACGACGCATGATCTTGCCGGAGCGAGTTTTCGGTAGCGAGTCTGTCCAGTGCAGCACGTCTGGTGTTGCGATTGGACCAATCTCTTTGCGCACCCAATTTTTTACTTCTTTATGTAATTCCGCTGATGGGAACTCACCATCATTAAGCGTGACATAAGCGTAAATTGCCTGACCTTTGATGTCATGAGGAATACCGACAATCGCCGCTTCTGCAATCTTATCGTGTGCAACCAGTGCTGATTCAATCTCTGCGGTACCCATGCGGTGACCCGACACATTCAATACGTCATCTACACGACCAGTGATCCAGTAGTAACCGTCTTCGTCACGACGAGCCCCATCACTGGTGAAGTACATGCCTTTGAAGGTAGAG
The DNA here is from genome assembly GCF_002887615.1 of Vibrio jasicida 090810c. Classification (NCBI taxonomy): domain Bacteria; kingdom Pseudomonadati; phylum Pseudomonadota; class Gammaproteobacteria; order Vibrionales; family Vibrionaceae; genus Vibrio; species Vibrio jasicida. Next base: position 2,467,602 of record NZ_CP025792.1, read on the forward strand.
AAGTAGGTTTGCTCAAAGCGCTCATGGTCGCCGTAAACGGTACGCATCTGACCTGGCCATGAGTCAAGGATCACCAAGTTACCTTCTGCAGCGGTTTCTTCGATGATGTTACCCATGTTGTCCACTAACGCAGGTTGTACGCCGAAGAATGGGCGAGTTGCAGAGCCTGGTTTCAGGTCTGTGGCACCCGGTAGTGGCGCAATCAAGATACCGCCTGTTTCTGTTTGCCACCAAGTATCAACGATAGGTGAGTTCTCATTACCGATGGTCTTGTAGTACCACTCCCATGCTTCAGGGTTGATAGGTTCACCTACTGAGCCCATTACACGCAAGCTTGAACGAGATGTTCCGGCTACCGCTTCGTTACCTTTTGCCATTAGTGCACGAATCGCTGTTGGTGCAGTGTAGAGAATGTTTACTTGATGCTTATCAACCACTTCACCCATGCGAGCCGTGCTTGGGTAGTTTGGTACACCTTCGAAAAGAATGGTCTTCGCACCGTTCGCCAGTGGACCGTAAATTAAGTAAGTGTGACCTGTGATCCAACCCACATCCGCCGTACACCAGAACGTTTCACCTTCTTGGTAATCGAACACGTATTTGAAGGTCATGGTTGCGTATACTAGGTAACCACCTGTGGTGTGCAGCACGCCTTTTGGTTTACCTGTTGAGCCTGAAGTGTAAAGAATGAATAGAGGGTCTTCCGCTTTCATCTCTTCTGGTGGGCACACATCAGAAACGACAGCCGTTGCTTCGTGCCACCAAACGTCACGGTGCTCGTGCCAATCAATGTCGCCGCCCGTGCGTTTTAGAACGACAACTTTGTCGATGGTTTTTACTTCTGGGTTCGTCAGTGCTTCATCAACGTTTTTCTTCAGTGGTACTGCGCGACCACCACGAACGCCTTCGTCAGCAGTGATCACGATTTTCGCATCTGAGTCGATGATACGACCGGACAGGGCTTCTGGTGAGAAACCACCAAATACCACGGTATGAACTGCACCAATACGCGTACATGCCAGCATTGCGATAGCCGCTTCTGGCACCATTGGCATGTAAAGACAAACCACGTCGCCTTTGTGCACGCCTTGCTCTTTTAGTGCGTTAGAGAACTTACACACTTCTTTGTGTAGTTCATTGAATGTGAGGGTTTTGTCGTCAGCAGGATCATCGCCTTCCCAGATGATCGCGACTTCATCGCCACGCTCGGCAAGGTGGCGGTCAATACAGTTTGCAGATACGTTCAGCGTGCCGTCTTCGAACCAACGAATGTCGACGTGACCAGTATCGAAAGAGGTGTTTTTAACTTGAGTGAATGGCTTAATCCAATCGACAACTTTACCGTGTTCGCTCCAGAAGCCTTCAGGGTCGCTTACCGACTGCTGATACATGGCTAGGTAAGTGTCATTATCCGCATGCGTATGGTTTTTAATATTTTCTTTTACCGGATAAACGTGGGCTTCGCTCATGGCTTCTCTCCTTGTGCCTTTAATTCTCGACCTTCGTCTTTTGTAGGGCTGTTTCCGTTCTTTAGTCTGTGATTCATCAAGAACGTTGCTGTGCATATAACTGTCAGTCACAGCGCGTATTTCCACAATTAGACTTTAGGATGAGAGTGAGGAATGCGCCGCGATATTGCTGAAATAAAAGCGAATGTGGGAGGTGGATCGAAAGCTGAGTATTGAACCTATTGGGTATAAGGCACACTCAGGTTTGGTAAATCGCCTTTGGTTAGACGCACATACACCAAAGCCGCGGATTTTGCGTCTTGCAGGGCATCGTGTTTGTCTTGAATCGGTAGCTCGAGGTGCTTACAAATTGCATCAAGACTTAAGTCGAAGTAGGCGTTAGGCAAATGACGTTCGAGCTTGTCGTGATAAATCTGGCTCACTTCGATAAGCGGGTTAGGGAGTGGGAAGCCTAAATGCCTCAGACAAGCGAGGTCGAGGATCTTTTTGTCATAGCGAATGTGGTAGCCAACCAAAGGGCGATTACCGATAAAGTCGAGTAACTTGATGAGCGCTTCTTTTTCGCTGATACCATCCACCAAATCTTGGTGGCGGATATGGTGAATTTTTACCGAGCCTGAATCGAGTGATTGTGGGGCGCGCAGTCGAACTTCGAACGGTTTGCTGGTGATGATGCGATTGTCGATGATTTTTGTCGCAGCGATGGTGACCAGCTCGGCACGGTTGGGATCCAAGCTGGTGGTTTCGCAATCGAGAGAGACAAACTCGCCTTTTTGCGGCGAACAAAACAGTGGCTGATAAGGTGATCCTTTCAGCTTGTAATGCCAGTATTTCCTTTGTAGCCAATTCATCCCTGTTACCTCTCGTCTTATTTGCCTAAAAGACTCTAATCACGGATTTGATAATGGAAGCCTAAGAACTGCTTAAACTTTTTCACCACGTGTAAGCTGTGGCGTAGCAGGTCTCGTTCTGTCCTGTCTAACTGTTTGATGTCGATGTTGTTGAGTGCTTCCTGCTTACTCAATTGCTGGTTCAAACGGATCTTGAAGAACAGCTTCAGCGCCTCATTGAGGTTATCGGCGGTTTCTGGTTCTAAGATGCGTTTGTTTCTCAGTGCTTCGATACGCTCGAAGGTGTTCTTCTCTTCAATCGCGTATTCCAATGCCAAAGTGCGAATACCATGCACAATTGGGAAGATGCCGCCGCGCTTAATATCCAGCCCGTCCTTGGCACTTTTTACGTTGCCAAATAGAGTAAGAGGCACGGAAAACTGTAGAGCGGGGCGAGTGAAATCGGACAGAATCAACATGCGATCTTCCATGCTGTCTCTGAGGTGCTCGGCGATAGGTGTGAGCAACTCTCGATTGCCTGCGACCGCATGAGCATCGCTGAAGATGGCTAAATCCATGATTTGTTCTGGCTGTGCTTTAGCAATCCAACCATCGAGCGTTTTAATCCAGTCTTGCTGCGTTCGGACCCACTTCGGATTGTTAACCATGACTTTGCCAGGGCAGAGTGGATAACCCAGTTGTTGCAAGGTGTGGGTGAGGGTTTGCATCACTTCGGCGCAATGTTCCCATTCCAGCCCATCTTGGATGATCAATGCATTATCTTGATCGGTTTTGAGGATTTGCTCTCCACGACCTTCCGAGCCAAGCACAATCAGACAGCAGTGATCGTGCAGTGCTGGTGGCACCACAAGCTCAAACGCTTTTTCGATGATTTGTTCGTTTACGGCAGATATCAGCTCCATGATAAAGCGAGTACGGATGCCATTGGTTAGCAAGCTGTCCACCAACTGACGCTGTCGATTAGAAGCAAGGGCTAACTCTCCCACGCTGCTGGCTCGAGCAATACTGAGTGTCAGTACGTGTGAGTGAGTGGAAAACGCACTGAGGATTTGCGTCATGTCCAACATACCGACCGCTTGATTGCCTTCGCACACCATTAGACGCTTCATGCGATTGCGCGTCATGGTGATCATGGCGTTAAACAAGAAGTCACCATCATCCACGTGATAAACCGGGAAGGTGGCTATCTCACTGACTGGCGTATCGAGTGAGTGGTCGTCAAGCATTACGGCATGGAGCATATTGGTTCGCGTCACTATCGCGTAGGGATGCGCCGATGGATATTGTTCTAAGCGCGGGTCATCTTGGTTAAGCTGAACCAAAGCAGCATCAATGCCATTGTCTTTAAGTGTTTTGGTGACTTGATTAATTGGCATATCAGGTGTCAATAGCATCGGTGGATGATAGATGCTGCTATCGACTTTAGTCAGAATGAATTCCGCTAGGTTTTGCTGTTGTTGAGCGGCTTCAATGAGGGCTTGGCGTTTGGATAAGTTGTTATCGAAGTAGGCAGCGAACTGTCCGTTCTCGTTATACAGCTCAAGAAACACTTCTTTGGGCAGCAAGTACGAGAGGGTATCTTCCAGTGCCACATACTGATGGCGCACGCTTTCTTCAAACAAAGAGCGTACATCAAACATGTCGTCGTTAGCGTAGTGAGCAAACACTTCGTCTTGATCTTTTGAGCGCTCTTCTATAGCGCCTTTAATCAGCACGTGCAGGTGAGGGTTGTCTTGCCCACAAGCTAAGATGACATCTCGCGTTCGGTAGTACGCCACATCAAGAGACGAGCGCAGTCGATTTTGCTGTGCGTCAGTCAGGCGGTCGAACGGTGGAGATTGCATATTAAATTTGTCAGGCATTAGAGCACCTAAATTTGGTGGGAACACATTCTAAGTCTGACAAATTTCCCTGTCGAAGCCAGACGACTTTGGTCTAAATCGTCACAATCTAATTTTGCATTTCGAGACCCTGTGCCATTGAGGAAACGGTAAGTTGCCGATTCTTCCCTTTTTCTATTACGCATTGCGATCCATAATTCCGCGTCCCAAACGTTTACGTGGCGGAAGTCGTTAGTTTTTGTCGTTTTTTAGGATGTCAGTGATGTTGAAACCCTCTCCGTATGGCTGGATTTCCCAGTACTTTCTCGGATTCTTTTTTGCGTATGGCGTGTATCTGCCATTTTGGTCGTTGTGGTTTAAAGAGCAGGGCGTTTCTCCAACAGATATTGGTCTGTTAGTTGGTCTAGGTTTGGCGACGCGCTGTGTGGCGAACATGGTACTCACCCCACGTCTACATAAAGTCGAACACATCATGCCTGCCCTACGTTGGTTGAGCTTTGCTGCCCTCATTTTTGTTGGTTTCCACTTTTTCACTGGTGGCAACTTTTGGTTAATGGCACTCGCTACCATCTTGTTTAACTTGTGCTGTGGCCCGGTGGTACCTTTGTCGGATGCGATGGCGAACTACTACGCGCGTTTGAAAATGCTCGATTACGGTCGTACCCGTTTGTGGGGCTCGGTTGCCTTTATTGCAGGCTCGACTGTGGTGGGTTACTTGGTGGCAGAGTTTGGCTCTGACATGATTTTGTACACGGCGATGGTCGGTGTCTTTATCTCGCTCTTATTTGCAATGCGTAACACCAATCCAATGCCAGTGACACGCGAAGGTCAACATTCTGAGCGTCCAAAACTTTCTGCATTGCTTACGGATAAGCCGGTCGTGAAGTTCCTTGTGTTGATGGCGTTAATCCAAGGTAGCCACGCGGCGTACTACGGTTTTAGTGCGATTCACTGGAAAGCGGCTGGTCACTCAGAAGATGTGATTGGCTACTTATGGAGCTTGGGCGTGGCAGCTGAAGTCGCTGTGTTTGCTCTGAGTAAGCGTCTATTCGCTGGCTGGTCTTTACGCACTCTGTTTGTGGTTGCGGCTGGTGGTGTGATGCTACGTTGGGGCATGACTGCGTCTACGACCTCTATTTTGGCGTTGGTGGTAGTGCAAATGCTTCACGGCGTGACGTTTGCAATGGCGCACATTGCCGCGATTCAATACATCCAGAACTCAGCTGAGAACAAGATGGTGGCATTGCAGGCACTGTATAACGCAATCCCACTTGGTGCGTTTATCGCGTTGATGACGGTGATCAGTGGTTGGGGCTATGAGCACTGGGGGGCGAATATCTTCTGGTTGATGGCGGCGATGGGCTTTATTGCACTGTTTATCAAAGTTGAGCCTCAAAATGATGAAAGTAATGTGGTTGATCTCTCAGCTAATGCTCCCGAAGCACAGAATTAAGCTTCTGTGACAGAGATTAAAAACTAACCTTTGTCTCTGTTGTGAAAGCAGTGTTAAATGAAACCTCTCCCTTATGGAGAGGTTTTTTATTCCTTGCTTTAAAAACAGCAAGAAAGGCAAGAAAAGTAAGAAAGGATATCGGATGCAAGGATGGCTAGTGATTCCCGTTTCTTTGGCGTATTTGGGAATCCTGTTTTTAATCGCTTGGTACGGTGACAAACAAAAGAGATGGTTAGCGCGTTGGCGACCATGGATCTACAGTTTGTCGATTGCGGTGTACTGTACGTCGTGGACCTTCTATGGCACGGTCGGACAGGCGAGCAACAACCCTTGGTCCTTCCTACCCATCTATATTGCGCCGATCATCGTGTTTACCATCGGCTGGCGCGTCCTCGCTCGGCTGATCTTGATTGCTAAACGCGAGCACATCACCTCCATTGCCGATTTCATTGCCGCCCGCTATGGCAAATCACAAGGCTTGGCGGTGGTTGTCACCTTAATCGCGGTGGCAGGCATCCTTCCATATATCGCTTTGCAATTGCGTGGCATCACCATGGGGTTGGAGATCATCGCGCCAGATTTAGCATCTGATCTCAGTTATCAAAACTACAGCGTATCTTGGTTTGTGGTCGGGGCGATGGCGATCTTCACCATGCTGTTTGGTACGCGTCATATCGATAACACCGAGCATCACCGCGGCATGATGATGGCGATTGCGTTTGAATCAGTGCTTAAGTTGGTGGCGTTTTTAGTGGTGGGCGTATTTATTGTTTGGCTCGCGATGGATACCGAGAGCTTCCTCCTCGCTGATATCGCCGCTGAAACCTATGAGTCCCCTAACATTCCGACCTTGCTGATTCATACCATTCTGACCATGCTGGCGATTGTCTGTTTGCCACGTCAATTCCATACCATGGTGGTCGAGAATGAACGCGCGCAAGACTTGCACGTTGCGCGTTGGTTGTTCCCGTTGTATCTGATTCTGATGGGCATTTTCGTTCTGCCAATCGCATGGGTAGGGCAAAGTCTACTGAGTGGCAGCCCTGCCGATACGTACGTGATCAGCGTGCCGATGGCGGTGGGCGCGAATGACATCGCCTTACTGGCATTTTTGGGCGGTACTTCCGCGGCAAGTGGCATGGTCATCGTCTCGACCATTGCCTTAGCGATCATGGTATCTAACGATTTGGTGATGCCGCTGATTCTGCGCCGAATGAAGTTATCAAAGCGTAATCATCACCATTTTTCTACGCTGTTATTACGCATACGTCGTGGGCTGATTCTGCTTCTTTTGATTGGTGCATGGGGCTTTTATCAGGCTTTAGATAGTATCCACTCACTCTCTGCGATAGGTTTTCTCTCGTTTGCTGCGATTACCCAATTTGCTCCGTCTCTGCTTGGCGGTATGTACTGGCGTCAGGGCAACAAGAAAGGCGTGTATGTCGGTCTGCTGGTGGGGTTCACCATTTGGTTGATTACTTTAATGAGCCAAACCGACATGTTGGCGGGCGATGCAAGTAACAACTTGCTGATTTGGTTGATCACTCCGCCTGATTTATTGGCAGGTTTTGGTATTGCTGTTTCTGACTGGGGCATGATCCTCAGCGTGGTGGCGAATACCGCGTGTTTTGTCGCGGTATCACTAGCTACGCGCCCAAGCATAAGTGAACGCTTACAATCGGCGTCATTCGTTGGTACGCCGTTGCCTGAAAGTGAAAACATCAGCTTGTATCAGAGCCGTGTGACGGTCAGTGAACTGGAGATGTTAGCCTCTCGATTTGTGGGGCGCACGCGAGTGAAATCCGCCTTCCAAACCTATTGGAGTCAGCAACGCGAAGAGCTGCTTCCCAATCAACAAGCTCCTTCTACCTTGATTAGACACACCGAGCGCGTCCTTGCCGGTGTGTTTGGTGCTTCTTCGGCTAAGTTAGTACTTACTTCTGCTTTGCAAGGCAGGAACATGCAGCTTGAGGAAGTCGCGACCATCGTTGATGAAGCCTCAGAGCTGTACGATTTCAGCCGTGGCTTGCTGCAAGGTGCGATTGAACACATTGGGCAAGGTATCGCCGTAGTCGACAAGCAATTAAGGCTGGTGGCGTGGAACCAACGTTATCTGGAGTTATTTGTCTTCCCGCCGGGGTTGATTCAGGTTGGGCGTCCGATTGCGGATGTGATTCGTCATAATGCTGAGCAAGGTTTATGTGGTCCGGGTGACCCTGAAGACCACGTTCGTCGCCGTGTTTATCACCTTGAGCAAGGCACGCGACATACCTCTTCCCGTGTGCGCCCTGATGGTCGCGTAATTGAAGTGCAAGGGAACCCAATGCCCGGTGGTGGCTTCGTGATGAGCTTTACCGATATCACCGTGTTCCGCGATGCGGAGCAAGCTCTGAAAGACGCTAATGAGACACTAGAAGAGCGCGTTCGTGCTCGTACTCGTGAGTTGGAACAATTGAACAAACAACTGGTGGCAGCGACGCAGCGTTCTGAGCATGAGTCACAATCCAAGTCGCGCTTCTTAGCCGCGGTAAGTCATGACTTGATGCAACCGTTGAACGCCGCTCGCCTGTTTGCTTCTTCGCTGTCGGAAGTTGCCAAAGACAGTGAAACCCAAAAGTTGTCGACCCACATTGAGAGTGCGTTAGGGGCAGCGGAAGATTTGATTGGTGACTTGCTGGATATTTCACGTTTGGAATCGGGCAAGTTGGACGTCAATGTGCATGGTTTTGCAGTCAATGATGTGTTGGCAAACTTGAATGCGGAATTCAGTGCGCTGGCGAAACAACAAGGTATTGAGTTCACCATGATCCCATCGTCTTTGATGGTGAAATCCGACCCGAAATTGCTGCGCCGCGTGGTACAGAACTTCCTTACCAATGCGTTCCGTTATAACCCGAATGGTAAAGTGGCACTCGGTGTACGCCGCGTACAAGGGCGAGTGCGTATTGATGTGTGGGATAACGGCATGGGTATCGAAGAAGAGAAGCAACAAGAGATCTTCGAAGAGTTTAATCGTGGTACTCAAGTCCGTTCTGACCAAGGTTTAGGGTTAGGTTTGGCTATTTCGAAAGGTATTGCTCAAGTGCTGGGGCATGAAATCTCGATGCGTTCTTGGTTTGGTCAAGGCAGCGTGTTCTCGATTACCTTAGATAAGGCAGAGAAGGTGCACATTCCAGTAGTCAAAGCAGTGAAGAGTGCACAATCTGACTTGAGCCATATTCGTGTGCTGTGTGTCGATAATGAGCCAGATATTCTGGTCGGAATGGAAAATCTACTCTCGCGTTGGGGCTGTGATATTCGCATTGCGACCGACATCGTTGAGAGTTTGAAAGCGATCGAAGACGATTGGCTACCGGATGTAATTTTCTCCGATTACCGTTTAGACAATGGTCGAACAGGATTAGAAGTGTTGCAGCAATGCCGCTTGCGTCTGGGTAACCGTTTTGAAGGGGTGATCATCAGTGCCGATCGAACCGATGACATGATGGAAGGCATTAAAGCCAATGGGTTCAGTTTTATCGCCAAACCGGTGAAACCTTTGAAATTACGTTCGGTACTCAATCGAGTCGCCTAGAAAAAAAAGACCTCCGATTGGAGGTCTTTTGCTTTAAGGGGGTGATCGGTCGGTGGCTTATTCTGCAACGCCGCCTTGAGTCAGTTTGGCTGGATCGAGCAATCTTTCTAATGTGGCACGATCTAAGTCCGTTTCTTCTTCCGCTACATCAATGATAGCGCGACCTTGTTTGTAGGCTTTCTTCGCCACTTCCGCTGCTTTTAGGTAGCCAATCACAGGGTTAAGTGCGGTGACCAGAATCGGGTTCTTCGCCAGTGCAACATCAAGGTTGTCTTGGCGCACTTCAAACGTCGCAATGGCTTTGTTTGCCAAAGCAACGGCGCTGTTCGACAGCAGTTCAATGCTTTCTAATACATTGTGAGCTATCACTGGTAGCATCACGTTAAGTTGGAAGTTACCCGATTGACCTGCAACGGTAATGGTTGCGTCGTTACCAATCACTTGTGCTGACGCCATGGCTGCTGCTTCTGGAATCACAGGGTTCACTTTGCCTGGCATGATAGAAGAGCCCGGTTGTAAGCCTTGCAGTTCGATTTCGCCTAAGCCAGCTAATGGGCCTGAGTTCATCCAGCGAAGATCGTTTGCGATCTTCATGATCGCAACTGCTGCTGTTTTGAGCTGTCCTGATAGGGCAACGATCGCATCCTGACTGCTGAGATTGAAGAAGAAGTTTTTGCTTGAAGCAAACTCGATGCGCGTTGATTGCGTTAGGTTATCGGCAAAAAGATCGGCGAAGCGTGGATCGGCGTTGATCCCTGTCCCTACCGCTGTTCCGCCTTGGGCTAACGCTTTCACTGCTGGTAGTGTTTGTTCGATGGCTTGTTTGGCGTGATCGATTTGGAACTGCCAACCACCAAGCTCTTGGGCGAAGGTAATTGGCATCGCATCCATGAGATGCGTGCGACCTGTTTTCACCACGTCTTTTAGGGCTTGTTGCTTAGTCTCTAGTGTCTCACTTAGATGAGACAGTGCAGGCAGTAGCTGTTTTTCAATCGCAATTGCGGAGCTAACTTGAATCGCAGTAGGCACTACGTCGTTACTGCTTTGACCCATGTTGACGTGATCATTTGGATTGACCGTTCCGCCTAGGTGATCAGACGCCAATGTTGCAATCACTTCGTTGGCATTCATATTTGAGCTAGTGCCCGAGCCGGTTTGGAATACATCGATAGGGAATTGATCGATGTGTTTACCATCAATGATTGCTTGCGCGGCATCGGCGATGGCATTGGCGATATCACCTTCCAGTAAGCCAAGTTGAGCATTGGTGAGCGCTGCGGTTTGTTTGATGTGAGCGAGTGCTTGGATAAAGCCCGTCGGCATGATGTGTTTGCTGAAAGCGAAGTTATCGACAGCGCGTTGAGTTTGGGCTTGATACAAAGCGTTGGCTGGGACTTTGACTTCGCCCATGCTGTCCGCTTCGATACGGAATTCCGTGGTCATGGTAGGTTCCTTTTGTTTAATCGAGTGGCGTCTGTATCAGACGTAATTGTTGTTGTAATGAGAGAAATTTCACATCGTCATCCTCAAACTGATAGTAGTAGCGTTTGAGACAAAGTAGCGGAGTGTGAATGGAATCGAGGCAGACTCGGCGGAAGATGCGGCTGCGCGCAGGATCCTGAATAGCATCAAGTAGATGGAAGTAGACTTGGCGTAAATACAGCTCGCACAGCAACAGGTTTTCGTGCTCTGTATCGTGATCATAGATGGACGACAGCACCATGCCCCAATGGATGTAATCATGAATCACATCGGGTTCGAAGCCGCTTGGCGCATACACATGAAGGAATCGGTCTTGTGCTTTAAAAAAGGCGTTGTAGATGGCTTGGCTGCTGTCCATAGTTACCTCGATATTTAAGATAATGATAATTATTATCAATTAATTGTCGATTAGCAACCACAGCTTTTTTGAGGAAATAACACAACAAAAAAAGCCGATACTCGGACTCAGTATCGGCTGAAGTGGGTGAGCTCAATTCCTACAATTAAGCTCGGTATTCTTTCGCGAGATAAGGTTGGCTAAAATGCGTCTTAAAGCCTTATGGAGCAGGTAAGTTATTTGTCCGTAAACAGGGTTTCGTATTTCACAAATGCCGTTTGCGTTTCACCGTAGTAGAGCGTGCCTTCAGATTGAATCGCAACACGTAACCAACTCTCTGCCGATGCAGGCTTAGGCAAAGTGATGATCCAGTTTTGTCCGACTTGATCCGTAGGCGTCATATCGATTGGCTGTGCGTTTTGCTCTTGGCTATCCACCACTGAAAGCTTCACCCCTTCCAGTGGATAAGCAGCATGTAAAGACAACTCTAAGCTATCTGGCGTCAGCTTTTCTGAGCGAAACTTCACTTTAAAGTCGCCATTCTCCATATCACACAAGCCACTGGTGTAACGGCAATTCGACTTGCTGGCCAGCTTGTAGCTTTCCCCTTCTTTAGCTGCATGAGGTTTCTCACTCAGAGCCATGTCTGTACCGAAATAAGCGATTAAAGACAAAATTGGGGCGATCAACAGGGCGATAATAAAGTGCTTGTTTTTGAACATAAAATACTAATCCCATCAATTATCTGTTCATTTTTACTGGCTAAAATCGCTAATAACTTCGTTAAAGATTTTGAAGTTAGAGCAACTAGCTTGCTGCAATCTTTGCCTTGTTCTAAGCGATTTTTCCGCGTAACCCCTGAACATATAATCAATGGCATTGGTATGCTTCCTTGCTACGGTTCAGGGAATATCTAATTATTAGAATAAGTTAAGTGAATAAAAAAGCCCCAAGCGGGGCTTTTGTGGTTTGCGTTATATTTTAGTGGTCTACCGCACCGCCAGCGCCTGCTGGTACACGTACGTGCTCGACTAGGTCTTTTACTTCTTGTGGTGTTTCTGCTGTCACTCTTGATACAGCGAACGCCACAATAAAGTTAAATACCGCACCGATTGCACCAAATGCGTTTGGTTCAATACCTAGGAACCAGTTCTGCCCCCAACTTTGTAGGTACGTCCAGTCAGCAACAAATAGAATGCCTTTATGCTGGAATACGTAGAATAGCGTGATACTGATACCTGCAATCATACCTGCGATTGCGCCTTCTTTGTTGATGCTCTTACTGAAGATACCCATCATCAACGCAGGGAAGATGGAGGATGCCGCCAGACCGAAGGCGAGGGCTACCGTTCCGGCTGCAAATCCTGGCGGATTCAAGCCCAAGTAGCCGGCGACTGCGATGGCAACAGCCATAGAGATTCGACTCGCAAGCAGCTCTTTCTTCTCGGATATATTTGGATTGATCACGCCTTTGATTAAGTCATGTGATATCGCGGACGAGATAGCCAATAGTAGACCCGCTGCCGTCGATAGTGCCGCTGCGAGACCACCTGCTGCAACCAACGCGATGACCCAGTTTGGTAGCTTAGCAATCTCTGGGTTTGCTAGTACCATTATGTCACGGTCAACTTTTAGCTCGTTAGTCGCTGGGCTTGATGTGTACTCAATCAGGCCATCGCCATTCTTATCATCAAAGCCTAGCAGACCTGTTTTCTCCCAGTTCTTGAACCAGTCAGGGCGCTCGTCATAAGCAAGATGCTGACCAGGAGCTGGGTTAACCGTATCCATTAGGTTTAGACGTGCCATTGCCGATACTGCCGGCGCTGTTGTGTAAAGGATCGCAATGAAAAGTAATGCCCAACCTGCTGATGTACGTGCATCACGTACTTTAGGCACGGTAAAGAAGCGAATAATTACGTGTGGTAGACCCGCAGTACCGATCATCAGTGACATGGTGTAAACGAACATGTTTAACGTATCGCCACGAACTTGAGTAGTGTATTCACTAAAGCCCAGTTCGGTCACCACCTGGTCGAGCCGATCGAGCAGATAGACATCGGTGCCTTGTATGGTACTGCCTAAGCCGATTTGAGGTAGTGGGTTACCCGTAAGTTGCAGAGAGATAAAGATTGCAGGAATAGTGTAAGCCAAAATGAGTACGCAATACTGAGCAATCTGCGTGTAGGTAATGCCCTTCATACCGCCCATTACGGCGTACATGAATACGATACACATACCAATCAATAGACCGGTTGAGTAATCCACCTCAAGGAAGCGACCGAACGCCACGCCGACACCTTTCATCTGACCGATAACGTAAGTCACCGATGCGATGATAAGACATACAACCGCTACGATACGCGCTGCGTTAGAGTAGAAACGCTCACCTACGAATTCTGGCACGGTAAACTTACCGAACTTACGTAGGTATGGTGCAAGCAGAAGTGCAAGCAGTACGTAACCGCCAGTCCAGCCCATTAGGAATACCGAACCGCCGTAACCCATGAAGGCTATCAAGCCTGCCATTGAGATGAACGATGCTGCTGACATCCAGTCTGCTGCGGTTGCCATGCCATTAGCGATAGGGTTTACACCGCCGCCTGCTACATAGAATTCTTTGGTTGAGCCCGCACGTGCCCAAATCGCAATACCGATGTAGAGGACGAATGTCGCGCCAACTACAAGATAGGTAATAGTTTTCAAATCCATCTGAGTTACTCCTTACTCATCCACGCCGAATTCACGGTCGATTTGGCGCATCTTCCACGCGTAGTAGAAAATAATACCGAGGAAGGCATAGATGGAGCCTTGCTGAGCAAACCAGAAACCTAGTTTGTATCCACCTAATTGAAATTGATTAAGTACGTCGACAAATAAGATGCCGCAGCCGAAAGACACTACGAACCAGATGACCATCAGGGTAATCATGAGCTTCACGTTCTTGTCCCAGTAGGCTTTGGCTCTTTCTTCGCTTTCAAATGCCATTGCCGTCTCCTTACGATTGGTATTGTTGTTAAAAAAATGTTTCAACATGTACATTAGCAAGGCACTGGCAAGAACTCTTTTCAACTTTAGTCGGGACGCTAAAAAGCAAAAACGCCCATTTTTAGGGCGTTTGAGAAGAAGTGGGAATAAAAGTGTGATGTTAATTTGATGTTAAATTAGCCAAAGGTCTAAGAGTTTTATCAATTAACATAGAAATCTTTTATACCAAGCAGCAAATTATTCAGTGCAACAGCGGCAAGGATAAGCCCCATTACGCGGCTGATGATGGCTGCACCTACGTTACCAATCACTTTTTGAATCGTGTTTGCACCCAGTAACAAGAAGAGGGTAACCAGAAGTACCGCAATCATGACGCCTGCGGTCATTGCTTGGTCGACGAAAGAGTAGCGATTGTTATCGGTGAGCATCACGATAGCCATCATTGCCCCCGGCGACGCAATCGAAGGGATCGCAAGAGGGTAAACGGCTAAGTCAGCGAGATCCGAGTGGCTGACTTCTTCGCCCAGTTTTTGCTCTTGTTCTGGCTTGCTTTCACCAAAGATCATCGACAATGCAAACAGTAATAGCACTAAACCACCAGCGGCTTGGAAGGCGGGTAATGGGATTTGCATTGCTTCCAGTAACAACTGACCGGCAATAAGAAAGAACAGCAACACACCCATTGAAATGGCAATGGCTTTTAATGCGACGAGACGACGCTGTTTTGCCGTAAGGTGCTGAGTCTGTGATAGATAAACGGGTACTGAACCAATCGGGTCGATGACGGCCCAGAGTACGACGAATTGAGTGACGAGAATACTTAACAAAGTATGACCTCCCAGAGTTAGCGGTTTAACAGAGGGATGAAGAGGCTGTGTGTGACAGTCTATGCCGATCGTAGCCAGTAATTGCTTATTCTAGCTTGTGAAAACGCTCGATAACGGCGTTAAAAATTTCGATTGTAGGAGAACTACTTATCAAAAATTTTCGCCTTGTTCTCAAGCCTTTTTCCTACGCTATTTATAAGCTCTGACTCACTGTGATTGGCATTATCATTTTAACGTCTATTGTTCTTTTTGCGTCATATAAATGTGAATTGGTTATATTTATTAACACATTACTGCTCTGATTCCATTTGTTGCAGCAAAATAACGGCTTGAGTGCGATTCTTGACGCCTAATTTTCGGAATATGGCGGTCATGTGTGCTTTGATGGTGGCTTCTGAGACATTGAGCTCGTAAGCGATTTGCTTGTTGAGTAAGCCATCCGATAGCATGCCGAGCACCTTGTATTGTTGAGGTGTCAACGCAGCAATCTTTTCTGCTAAGTCATTACATGCTGCGTTATTGGTGATCAAGCCTTCAGGGAAGAATGGGTCGCCGTTCAGCACTTGGTTAAGGGCACTGACAAGTTCACGCATGTCGCTTGATTTAGGAATAAAGCCAAATGCGCCGTGGCTTTTTACTTGGCTAACCACTGCGGGTTCTTCGCTGGCAGAAACCACGACGATTGGTAGGTCTGGGTATTCTGCACGTAAGTGAATCAGACCGGACATGCCGTTTGCACCTGGCATTTTGAGATCTAGCAGCACTAGGTCGGGCTCTTCTTCTTTTTTAAGGAGTGTCAGGAGTGCATCTAAAGAGTCAGCTTCGAGGAGGTTAGCACCACTCACCGCCATATGTACCGATTGGAACAAGGCGTTGCGGAACAATGGGTGATCATCAGCGATGATAATGGTGTAGGTCGAATCCATGACGTTAAACACTTTTGACTATTTCGTTAATGGAATTATTGTCCACCTTTAACAGGGGGGACAATGTTTATGCGCTAAAAGTCTGAACCAAATCGACTTTTATTAGAAAAATTGCATATAAACGCAAGTTTCGAGATTTTATTGAGACAATAAAAAACGCCAGCGAGGTATCACTGGCGTTTGAATTATTCACAATCAAAATTGGTTGATGTGTGCCAAGAAAGGCTCGGCCTGCATAAAACCGGTCAAACGAGCGTTTGAAACATGTTTACCATTCGCATCCCAAAATTCAATCGTCGGTAAACCTAATACATTCATATGCTTAAGAAGTTCGATGTCTTGTACTTGGTTCTTGGTCACATCGGCCTGTAGCAGTACAAAATCTTGCAGTTTTACTTCGACACTTGGGTCATGGAAGGTGTACTTTTCAAACTCTTTACATGCGACACACCAATCAGCATAGAAGTCGAGCATCACGGGTTTACCGGCTTGCTTAGCCAATGCCAATTGTTGTTCGAGCTCTGTTACATTGGAGACGCGCGTAAAGCTTACTGTCACTTGTTGAGTTTGCGTTGTTGTGTGGCCACCAAACCAGTAATTAAGTGCTGGTTGAGCTGACGCAGACAAACCAAGCACAGCGATAATGCCTACTGCACTTTGTTTCCAACCACCAAACTCAAGGCTGTTCTTGATGTGGTATAGCCAACCAAATGCAGCGATACCTAGTGCTGACCACAATGCCGTTGCCCATATTTCTGGCATGATGCGCTCAAGTAGGAAGATAGGCGCTGCCAGCAGAATGAAGCCGAATAGGGTCTTAACGCGATCCATCCAACCCCCTGCTTTTGGCAGAAGTTTGTTGCCGAATACAGCAACAAGAATGAGTGGAATTCCCATACCCATCGCCAGTGCGTAAAGTGCGATACCACCAGTCAGCAAGTCACCGCTTTGTGCAACGTAAAGTAGCGCACCAGACAGTGGCGCCGTGGTACATGGTGAGCACACTAGACCTGAAATCGCGCCCATGGCGAATACGCCTGCGCTGCTTCCGCCTTGTTGTTTGTTGCTTAGGTTGTTTAACCACGTTTGCACGCCACTTGGCAGTTGCAGGTTATAAACGCCAAACATCGACAGTGCGAGTGTCACGAACAGCACACTCAAACCAATCAACACATAAGGGTGTTGCATCGCAGCTTGGAACTGCATGCCCGCAGATGCCACCACAAGGCCAAGTAGGGTGTAAGTCAGCGCCATGCCTTGCACGTAGACAAACGACAAGCCTAGCGCACGGCGTTGGCTTAGTTTGCCACTGCCAAGCACGATGCTGGTCAGAATTGGGTACATCGGCAGTACACATGGTGTAAACGCCAAACCCACACCAAGCGCTAAGAACAGAAGTGGTGTCCACCAGTTATCAGCAAGGTTGGCGGCAAGGCTATCTTGCTGTGTTACTGGAGCCGATGGTGTGTCGGTAGAAGTAGATGATTGCACCGCTGGTGGCGTTGCTGTTGGTACTTGTTCTGCTTTTGGTGCAGTCGTCGCCGCTGTTGAATCTGAGTTCGATGAAGTAAACGCGCTGATAGAAATTACGCGAGTTTCTGGCGGGTAACAGAAGCCAGCTTTGGCACAGCCTTGGTATTGCACCACCACGCGTGCACCGTCTTGCCAGTCATGCATTGGCACGTTAACAAACAGTGGCTGGGTGTAGATATGCACGTCACCAAAGAATTCATCTTTATGCGGCGTGCCGTCTTCCATTTGCAGTTCGCCTAGCGACACATTTTCGCCCGCAACGGATAAGCGCTCTTGATACAGGTAGTAACCATCACGTACCTGCCAGTCCAGCATGAGCTTACCGTCCTGCTGGTAATAGTTGAATTGGAAAGCCTGATCGACAGGCACAAACGTATCGTTGCTGCTGCCAAAAGTGTTGCTTTGGCTGTTCCCTAACTGATCATTGCCAAACAGAGCAAAAGAAGGCGCAGAAAAGGTAATAAGCCCTAAGAGTAAGACGGAGAGTAATGCACGCATAAAAGGTTCAATTCATCTTAGATAATTGCCGTTAGTGTAACTCAATCAGACCTGCTGGCTAGCCAATAAGTTTCATGGAAGTGAAGATTTGTTAACCGTTGTCCAATACAACAGGCAATAAAAAAGGGAGCCGAAGCTCCCCCGAGTAAGACTCTGTTTCTGCTAGATCAGTAGCCCACCGAACGCGAATCCAAGTGCAACTGCTGAAGCGATAGTTGCTACGCCTGGTACGAAGAATGGGTGGTTGAATACGTACTTACCGATACGAGTTGAACCCGTGTCGTCCATCTCAACCGCAGCCAGTAGCGTTGGGTAAGTTGGTAGTACGAATAGCGCACTTACTGCTGCGAAAGACGCAACTGCGGTAAGTGGTGCCACACCGATTGCTAGTGCTGCTGGCATCAGCGCAACGGTAGTTGCACCCTGCGAGTAAAGCAGCATTGAAGCGAAGAATAGAACAAGTGCTAGCATCCATGGGTAGTCTGCTAGTAGTGCACCCGCAACTTCTTTGATGCCATCAACGTGCGCGTTAACGAACGTAGAACCTAGCCATGCCACACCAAGTACACACACACACGCTGTCATACCAGAGCGGAATGTTGCAGCAGCTGGGATTTTGCCTGCATCGATTTTACAGCTCAATACGATTGCTGCGGCTGCCGCTAGCATGACTGCCATGATCGCTTCGTTACGACCAAGTGCTGGGTTTTCGATAAGACCAATTGAACCAGAGATCGCTGCTGCGTAGCAGACTACGAATGCGATAGCGCCTAGGAAGATGAATGTTGCTTTCTTCGCTGTTGGCAAGATTTCGCGTTTCGATTCTGTGTTTAGCTTGATAAGGCCTTTTGCTAGACGGTCTTGGTATTCAGGATCATCTTTAAGCTCGCTGCCCATGAAGTTCGCAACAAATGCACCGATCATACAAGCGATGAAGGTGGTTGGGATACAAACCGCTAGTAGCGTTAGGTAATCAACGCCAAATGGATGCAACATTGCAGCAAATGCCACAACTGCCGCTGAGATAGGCGATGCTGTGATAGCGATTTGCGAGGCAACTACCGCGATAGACAGTGGACGAGAAGGACGAACACCTTGGCCTTTCGCTACTTCTGCAATAACTGGCAAAGTAGAGAATGCTGTGTGACCTGTACCTGCTAGTAGTGTCATCAAAAATGTCACGATAGGTGCGTAAAAGGTGATGCGTTCGGGATGTTTACGCAAAAAGTCTTCCGCAACCTGAACCATCCAATCTAAACCACCCGCTACCTGCATTGCAGCGATAGCAGTAATAACAGACATGATGATCAGGATTACATCGACAGGGATGAAAGACTGGCTTGTCGGGACGCCTAGGATTAAAGACAATGCAATTACCCCAGCACCACCGGCAAAGCCAATGCCGATACCACCGATTCTTGCCCCCAAATAAATGAAGAGCAGAACCACGAAGAGTTCGACCATTACCATATTGATACCTCTTTTAGTTTTTAATGATTCTGATTTTTTGAACACTCAGGAACAGGTGTAAATGCTCAGAAAATCAGAACCCGAGCGGCTTACGGCAATAAAAAGCGCATAAAAATTGTGGTTAACCGTATCAGAGCCTAAAAAAGGGCCCCGTTTGGGACCCCTTTCACCAGCGATTACTCGTAGCGTTTCGCTTTATAAGTCGGATGCATGAAGTTTTCAACCGATAAGATGTCATCTAGCTCTTCTGCGGTTAATAAACCACGTTCTAGAACCACATCACGTACGCTCTTACCTGTTTCAGCACAGATCTTACCAACAATGTCGCCCTCGTGGTGACCGATGTATGGGTTTAGATAAGTCACGATACCGATAGAGTTGTAAACGTAGTTTTCACAAACTTCTTTGTTCACCGTGATGCCATCGATACATTTGTCACGTAGGTTCACACATGCGTTGTGTAGTAGAGAAATAGACTCAAACACGCTTTGTGCGATTACTGGCTCCATTACGTTTAGCTGTAACTGACCGCCTTCTGCTGCGAAAGATACCGTGTTGTCGTTACCTAGAACCTTGAAGCAAACTTGGTTTACGACTTCTGGGATAACTGGGTTTACTTTAGCTGGCATGATAGAAGAGCCCGCTTGCATTTCTGGTAGGTTCAACTCGTTTAGACCAGAGCGAGGGCCAGAAGAAAGTAGGCGAAGGTCGTTACAGATCTTCGACAGTTTCACTGCTAGACGTTTGAGCGCGCCGTGCGTCATTACGTAAGCACCACAGTCAGATGTTGCTTCGATTAGATCTTCTGCTGCAACCACTTCTACACCCGTAACTTCTGCTAGGTGTTTTACGGCTAGTGCTTGGTAGCCTGTTGGTGCGTTTAGACCAGTACCGATAGCTGTTGCACCTAGGTTGATTTCTAGTAGTAGCTTAGACGTGTAGTCTAGGGCGCGAATCTCTTCGTTTAGTGTCACTGCCCATGCGTGGAACTCTTGACCCACAGTCATAGGAACCGCGTCTTGAAGCTGAGTACGACCCATCTTCAAGATGTCTTTGAATTCTTGTGCTTTAAGTTCGAATGCACCTTTTAGGTATTCGATCGCTTCCATCAACTGATGAACACTGTTGTAAACCGCGATTCGGAAACCGGTAGGGTACGCACAGTTTGTTGATTGGCTCTTGTTTACGTGATCGTTCGGGTTGATGAACTCATATTGGCCTTTTTCTTTGCCCATCAGTTCAAGCGCAACGTTCGCAATAACTTCGTTAGTGTTCATGTTCACTGACGTGCCTGCACCGCCTTGGAACACGTCTGAAGGGAACTGATCCATGCACTTACCTGTTTCAAGGATCAAATCACACGCTTCTAGAATGTAGTTAGCAACGTCTTTTGGAATTGCACCTAGCTCTTTGTTTGCTAGTGCAGCGGCTTTTTTCGTCATTACCATACCGCGTACAAACTCAGGTACGTCAGAAATGGTAGTGCTTGAAATATTAAAGTTTTCGATAGCGCGAAGGGTGTGGATGCCGTAGTAAGCATCAGCAGGAACATGACGTTGACCTAATAGATCTTCTTCAATACGAGTGGCTTGGTTTGCTGTCTTTGGAGCATCAGATAGTGTAGCCATAACAGGATCCTTAGATAATAATTCTGATATTTAAGTTATTTATTAGCCATTTCTGCAATCTAGAATCCGTTCATCAGAGTTTTTGGCTGGAAAAACCGTCCTGACTTATGTGGCACATCATACTGCACCTAGCGCATAAAAATAGTAAGTGGATCACCTTTTTCGCTTTTAATGCGTCAATAATTTGCAAAGTATGAACGGGATATTAATAACCCTTTATGGGTAGGTGTTTTTCCTCGACAAACATGGATTTTAAGAGTGCGAAAATAGCACTTTTCAACGATCAAATTTTATATATGCACCTTTATTCAAAGGGCGTTTTTTGTACAACGCATTCTCCCTATGATGAACACGCTTTTTTACAACGATTCGTTTGAGCTTAGTAGGCTTTTGCCATTACACTGAAATCAACAAAGGAGGGCATGTGTTTCCTATCTTATTATTGGCGTTTATTTTCGTCCCGATCATCGAAATCGGCCTATTTATTCAGGTGGGAGGCTTTTTAGGTCTTTGGCCTACGATTGCTTTAGTTCTGATCACCGCATTTGTTGGCGCGTCTTTGGTACGCAGCCAAGGCATCCAGACGTTGATGTCAGTGCAAGGTCGCTTAGAGCAAGGTGAGCTTCCGGCTCAACAGATTTTTGAAGGTGTGATGCTGGCAGTTGCAGGCGTATTGCTGTTAACACCAGGTTTCATGACCGACGCATTGGGTATGTTGGTGTTGCTTCCCGCGCCACGCGCTGCGATTGCGAAATACTTAATGAGCAAGATGGTGGTGAAGACCATGAATGGTGGCGGCTTCCAAGGTGGCTTCTCAAATCAAGGTCCCTATGAACAAGACCCGTTTCGTCGTGACCCATTCGACTCTCAATCGGACAACGGCAATACCTTCGAAGGTGAGTACGAGCGTAAAGACGACAATGATCGTAACAAGCTCAACTGATTTAATCGGTAAGTAAGAAAAGCAAAAGGGCGCATTCAGCGCCCTTTTTAGTATCCGTGATTTGGTGCGCTTACATTGCGCCTTCAAAACCCATTTGACGCCATGCTTCAAACGCGATGATCGCAACGGCATTAGAAAGGTTCAGGCTACGGGCATCTGGCATCATCGGGATGCGGATGCGCTGCTCCATTGGCAAGCTATCAATCACATCTGCTGGTAGTCCGCGAGTTTCTGGACCAAACATCAATACATCGCCTTCTTGATACTTCGCATCCACATGATGACCTGTGGTTTTGGTCGTACACGCAAATAGGCGGTAGTTGCCTTGTTTCTCTTTCTCTAAGTATTCCAAGAATGCTTGATAATCTTTATGACGCGTTACACGAGCCAAATCGTGGTAATCCAAACCTGCACGGCGGACTTTCTTCTCTTCTAGATCGAAACCCAGTGGCTCAATCAGGTGGAGATTCGCACCACAGTTAGCACACAGGCGAATGATGTTGCCGGTGTTCGGCGCGATTTCTGGTTCGTATAGAGCGATATCAAACATGGTATTGAATTAGGTTGGTCAAAACAGGCGAGCAGTATATACCCAAGTCACCATGAGAAGCGAGATTCAACACAATGACTTGGGGGCATGAGGGCGTGTAGGTAAACCTTGTCGCCCAGATGTTGAAAGGTTTAACTGAGTGCGCGAGCGTAGTTTTCTTCTACTGCGCGCCAGTTCACTACGTTCCACCATGCGTCAATGTACTCAGGACGACGGTTTTGGTAACTGATGTAGTAAGCGTGTTCCCAAACATCCAGCGCTAGAACTGGCTCACCTTGCACCGCGGCAACATCCATCAGAGGATTGTCTTGGTTGCTCGTGGAGGTAATCTGAATCTCTCCATCCTTTACGACTAACCAAGCGAAGCCAGAACCAAACGTATTGATAGCCGCTTGTGCGAATTCGTCTTTGAATTTTTCGAAGTCACCAAACTTATCGTTGATGGCTTGAGCGAGTGCACCTTGAGGCTCACCGCCACCATCCGGTGACATACAATTCCAATAAATGATGTGATTGTAGTATCCGCCACCGTTGTTTCGAATAGCTGGGCTGTGTTGAGAGATGCAAGCGAAGATGTCATCGAGGCTTTGGGTCTCGAGAGCGCTGCCTTTTGCGGCAGCCATGAATTTATCGTAATAGGTTTTGTGGTGTTTGCTGTAGTGAACTTCCATGGTTTTCGCATCGATGTATGGTTCTAGTGCATCGTAGCGGTACGGAAGCTCTGGAAAAATATGCGACATTGTAAATCCTCCTTTATGAAGGATTTACTTTAATGTTAATGAAAATCATTATCAACTTTGATCTTTGTAAGGTTATTTGCCTATTTTGAGTAATGGCAGAGTAATCGTGACTCGTAAACCACCCAATGGGCTGCGACTTGCGATAATCGAACCGCTGTGTTGGCGGATGGCACTTTCGGTAATGGTTAAACCAAGACCGGTACCGCCAGAATGACGATCACGGGCTGTCGAGACTCGGTAAAATGGGCGGAAGATGGCTTCTAATTCTTCTTCAGGCACACCTTCACCATTGTCATCTACAATGATGCTCAAGGTGTCTGCGCTGTCTTGAATGTCGATCTTCACTTCGTCTTTGCCGTAGTAAATCGCATTACGAATGATGTTTTCTACCGCACTCATCAGTAGTTTTGGATTGCCAGAAATGCTGCGTTCAGGAAGGTTAGAGTAGTTCAGTACTTTGCCCATTTGTTCGGCTTCAAACTGCGCATCCTTAATAATCTCTTCCCACAAACTTACTATTGGCTGAGTCTCGCGCGTCATGTGACTGTTCACTTGCATGCGTGAAAGTTCGAGTAGTTCGGCGATCATCTGCTCTAAACGTTGCGCTTCGGTGTCGATTCGGGTCAGCTCTGGACTTTCCCCTTGCTTACGAGTCGCCAGCGCACTTGCCATACGCAAGCGAGTCAAAGGCGAACGTAACTCATGTGAAATGTCTGAGAGTAAACGCTGCTGGCCAGAAATCATCTGATTCACAGCCTCGACCATTTGGTTGAAGCTGGTTCCGGCTTGACGAAACTCGGTTGTGCCTTTCTCTAGGTTAGGATCGATGACAAACTCACCTTTCGCGACGCGTTGCGCTGCACTTTCCAAGCGTCGAGCGGGTTGGCTCAAAGCCCACGCTAACCAAAGCAATAACGGGGTACTCACGAGCATAACTGCAAGCAGCAATTGCAATGGGTGATCGAACAGGCGCAACATGATTGGTGGCGGCTCATTCCATTTAAAGCCGACGTACATCAACAGATCCGAATTGGCTATTTTGATTGGCACGGGGCCTGCGATCATGTAGCGACCGTAAAGTTTTTGCTTCGGTTGGGACTGATCTTCAATGCTAGTGACAAAGTTTTGTAGCGCACGTAGCTTGAAATCTCTGTGACCTGATGAAGTTGTCAGTACGTTGCCTTCGTGATCGGAAAAGAAGATACGTGGATGCGGATCATGTTTACTGCGTCGCTGACCTTCGATGCTGAACAAAAGCTTGCCGAGGTTATCTTGTTTGCGATACTTCTTCTCGATACCGTCACGTATTTCAATCATACGCTGATAGTGGTCTTGCGGGATGTCGCGTGCTTTCCGTGGGTCAAGGTGTGGTAATGACAGCACCGCCATCAGAACCAAAAACATGGTGAACCAAAAGATGGCAAAGATGCGTCCATACAAGCTGTTTATCTTCGGCAGTTTGAAGCGTGGTGCTCGCATTAATCCTCCTCAATCAGCATGTAGCCGCGCCCGCGTAGCGTCTTAATACGAGGCTTACCGTTACTTTGGTCTGGCAATTTTTTACGTAGGTTGGATACGTGCATATCGATCGCACGATCAAACGCGGCTAAGCGCTTGCCAAGTACATCTAAGCTCAAGGCTTCTTTAGTTAGCACTTGCCCAGGGTTTTGCACAAAGTGTGTCAGAAGAGCAAACTCTGTCGTCGTTAAATCTAACAACGTCTGTTCGCAGTATGCTTCTTGTTTGCCAGGGAAGAGTTTGATTTCTTGGTACTCAATGCAGTCACTGTTTTTCGCGCTCTTCTGGGTGCTGCTGGTACGGCGCAAAATCGCCCGGATCCGAGCGAGTAATTCGCGGTCGCTAAACGGTTTTGGCAGGTAATCATCGGCACCCAGTTCTAGGCCGATAACGCGGTCTATCTCTTCGCCTTTCGCCGTTAGCATAAGCACTGGCGTCTCCCAGTTTTCGCGCAGGCGTTTTAGGGTTTCCATTCCATTGAGTTTTGGCATCATGACATCGAGCAAAATAAGGTCAATTTCATCAGTGACAGCCGCGAGGCCTGCTTCTCCATCGTTGGCTTCACTGACGTTAAAACCTTCAAAGCTCAGTACCTCTTTAAGCAGACTGGTTAGCTCGGTATCATCATCAATCAAAAGAATGTTCGCCATTTGAGTACCTATTTATGATTCGTGGTTGCTTTAATATTACATGGGAATGATAGGTAACGAAGAGTGTAAAAATCACTCTTTACGATTCTTTACGGTCTCTATACGTCGCTTTACCTAGTAGGTCGTATTCTACACTCAAGCGCTGTGAGAACAGCTCAGAAGAATCACTAACCTGTGTAAGGAATCAAATTATGAAAACTGCAAAGAAACTAGTACTGGCTGCTGTTGTTCTACCACTAACTCTAGGTACAGCGAGCGCATTCGCATTTGGTGGTAAAGATCATAAAGGCCATCGAGGTGAATGCGGCAAAGGTATGGACCGTGGCATCATGCGTCAACTAGACCTGACTGATGCACAGAAAGACCAGCTAAAAGAAATGCGTGAAGCGAACAAAGCGGCGATGAAAGCAAAATTCGCAGATGGTCACGAAGCACACATGGCAGAGCGTCAAGCGCACCACGATAAAGTTCAAGCACTTCTATTGGCTGATAACTTCGATGAAGCCGCAGCAAACGACCTAGCAAAAGAGATGGTTGAGAAGCAAACTGAGCGTCGCGTTAAGATGCTAGAGAAGAAACACCAAATGCTGAGCGTGCTGACTCCTGAGCAAAAAACAAAATATGTTGAGCTACAAAAAGAGCGTCACCAAGAGTGTGGCGAAAAAATGCAAAAACGCATGCACAAGCACCACAACAGCTAATCGCTGAAAGATAAAGTAAAAGAGGTAGCCTGAGTGCTGCCTTTTTTTGATCTTGGCGATTTCATACTCATTCAATAATTCTCAAGGTATACTCAAAGTACGGTTTGAGTTAACTCTTTGATTATGAAACACGAATATGCACGTTTAGTCACGACCGCTGCTTGGACGGCGACCATTGTCGCGACGATTCTTTTAATAGTAAAAGTCATTACTTGGTGGGTGACGGGCTCTGTCAGTCTGCTTGCTTCCTTGATTGACTCGATGCTGGATATCGCCGCATCGGTCGTGAACCTTATTGTTGTACGCTATTCACTACAACCCGCTGATAGAGAACATACTTTTGGCCATGGTAAAGCAGAGTCGCTAGCAGCACTGGCGCAGGCAATGTTTATTTCTGGTTCTGCTGTCTTCTTGGTTCTTAATGGTACTGAGCGATTTTTCCGTCCACATGAGCTGAATTCACCTGAGCTAGGGGTTTATGTCTCTCTATTCGCTATGGTCGTTACTTTTGGACTCGTGATGTTCCAAAAGCATGTGGTACGTAAAACGGGTAGCCAAGCGATTGCTGCTGACTCACTGCATTATCAAACCGATTTATACATGAATGGCGCCATCATGGTGGCTTTAGGATTGAGCTATTTTGGGGTAACGCAAGCCGATGCAGTGTTTGCGGTGGGGATTGGTATCTTCATTTTATACAGCGCATTCAAGATGGTCAGCGAAGCGATTCAGACATTGCTCGATAGAAAGCTACCAGATGAGGAACTGGAGCAGATCCGTGAAGCCTGCATCAATGTTGAAGGTGTGTTAGGAGTCCATCAGCTAAGAACTCGCATGTCTGGGCCGACGCGCTTTATTCAATTGCATTTAGAGTTGGATGATCATCTACCTTTAATAAAAGCCCATCATATTGCCGATAAAGTTGAAGATAATTTGTTGGCGCTTTTCCCGGAAGCGGACGTCTTGATCCATCAGGATCCGTTGTCGGTCGTCTTTGGACCAGAGAAAGAACAAAAGGCGCAAGATTGGTAGCGGTCGAAAAATCAGACCAAGCGTAACGACAAATAGGCGCTTATTGGCTATCTTTCCATCACTACTGACTAAGAATCGTGATCCTGATGTGAATCAACGAAGTTGCAAAGAGAAACTGTAATACTCTTACATAAGTAGAAAAGTTACATAAAAAAGTGTGTTTTCATTGGTATTCCTGTAGAGGAAATGTAACATAACGCACAGTTCTGGATTATGCAGGTTGCTTGGTAACAAGGGGCCTAGAAGAAAATTAAATAAATTGATTGCCAAAGATCGAGGGTGAGCATGATTAAGAAGATCGGTGTTTTAACAAGTGGCGGTGACGCACCTGGTATGAACGCAGCAGTACGCGGCGTAGTTCGTACAGCACTATCTGAGGGATTGGAAGTTTACGGTGTTTACGATGGCTACCTAGGTCTTTACGAAGGCCGCATCGAGAAGCTAGATCGTTCTAGCGTTTCAGATGTGATCAACAAGGGTGGTACATTCCTAGGCTCTGCACGTTTCCCTGAATTCAAAGAAGTGGAAGTTCGTGAACAAGCGATTGAGAACCTGAAAAAGCACGGTATCGATGCACTTGTTGTTATCGGTGGTGACGGCTCTTACATGGGTGCTAAGAAACTGACTGAAATGGGCTACCCATGTATTGGTCTACCAGGCACAATCGATAACGATATCGCAGGTACGGATTACACAATCGGTTACCTAACTGCACTAAACACAGTTATCGATGCAATTGACCGTCTTCGTGACACGTCTTCTTCTCACCAACGTATTTCTATCGTAGAAATCATGGGTCGTCACTGTGGTGACCTTACTCTGATGTCTGCAATTGCTGGTGGTTGTGAATACATCATCACGCCAGAAACTGGCTTGGATAAAGACAAGCTAATCAGCAACATCCAAGATGGCATCTCAAAAGGTAAGAAGCATGCGATCATCGCACTTACTGAGCTGATGATGGATGCAAACGAACTAGCGAAAGAGATCGAAGCAGCGACAGGTCGTGAGACTCGTGCGACGGTTCTTGGTCACATCCAACGTGGTGGCCGCCCAACAGCGTTCGACCGTGTTTTAGCATCTCGCATGGGTAACTACGCGGTTCATCTACTAATGGAAGGCCATGGCGGTCGTTGTGTTGGTATCGTGAAGGAGCAGCTAGTTCACCACGACATCATCGATGCAATCGAGAACATGAAGCGTCCAGTACGTAACGACCTATACCAAGTTGCTGAAGAGCTATTCTAAGCAACTGGTTAAAGTCAGAATCAAAAAAACCGCGGTTATCCGCGGTTTTTTATTATCTAACGTTTACGCTGATGGTTGGTGTTCTGCCAATGTTATTCTTCGCTCACGTAGTGCAAACCAATACCCTAATAGCCCGCCCATCGTATTCCCCAGCGCAATACCAATAAACAAACCTTCAATGCCATAAACGTGGCTACCAATCCAAGCTGCAGGCAAGGTAAATACGAATAAACGCATGAAGCTCCATTGGAAGGCACGCATTGGTTTGTGCATTGCGTTGTAGCCACTGACTAGCATCATCACAATCCCTTGGAAGCCATAACTAAATGGCACCACCAATAGGTAATGCCAAAGCAGATCTTTTACGGCGGCTTCCTGAGAGAACAAGGCTGCAAGAGGAATACTGAGTGGCACCATCATCAAGAAGATAAACCCTTGGAAGAGAACTGCGAACCGCATGCTGAGGAACCAACCGGAAAAGGCTCGAGCAGGATTATTTGCCCCAAAGTTCTGTGCCATAAATGGGGTGAGAGCGGAAGTGAGAGACATTAAAACCAACAACAGAATCGATTCAATTCGCTGAGCTGCGCCATAAGCTGCTACTGCAGCTGTCCCATGACTTGAAAGCAACATCATCAGGATTGCGCCCGATAATGGGGTCATTGCATTGGAGAGCGCTGCAGGAGTGCCGATTTTTAACGTTTGTTGCCAGTCTTGTTTGATGAATTGCCATTGCGGCGGGGCAAGTAGCTTCTCACGTTTGACGAGTAGGTAAAGCGAACCGCATAACGCGCCAAACCAACTGAAGGCACTAGCAATCGCCGCGCCTTGGATGCCCAATTCAGGGAAGGGCCCGTAACCAAAGATAAGCAATGGATCGAGAATACCGTTGATAAGCCCTGCCAGCATCATGATTTTAGCTGGAGTTTTGGTATCGCCGGTTGCGCGAATCGCACTATTGCCCGCCATTGGAATTACCAACAGAGGAATGGTGAGATACCAAACCTGCATATACTGTGCGATCAGCGGAATAGAATCTTCTTTCGCGCCCAAGAAGCTAAACAGCGGCTCGATAGTAAAAAAAACCTAGTGTTGAGGCGATCATCACCAGCACAACTGCCAGCAATAACCCGTGGCTGGTAAAGCGAGCAGCTTGAGGAGCATGGCCTTGACCTAACAGTCTACCAATATTGGTAGAAAGCCCCATGCCGATGCCCATGGTGATGCAGTTCACTGCAAAGGTGACGGGAAAGGTGTAACTGATTGCTGCTAGGGCTTCTGTACCCAGCAACGAGATAAAAAAAGTATCGACCAAGTTAAACATCAAAATGGCAATCATGCCCATCGTCATCGGGATGGTCATTTTGCGTAAGGTGTCAGGAATGGGCGCGGTCAACAAACCATGCTTATCTTCGGCCTGATTGTCCGGCTTGTTTTTTTCCAACATTTTTGATGTCTATCTGGTGAGGGAAACGCAAGGATACAAGAAAGCGAGATAGTGGGCGAGTGAGCATTTCGCACGCAAACCGTTGCCTAGCTGCTGGTTATTTTAACTAAGTCACAAAAAAATCACGTCTACCCCTTGGGATCGTTAGGTTTGCCCCTTATATACTGATCACGTGCCCTACGCGGGCAATTATCAAATAAACATGAAAACTTTCAGGAGAGACGACCGATGAACATTCGTCCATTACATGACCGAGTTATCGTAGAACGTAAAGAAGTTGAATCAAAGTCAGCGGGTGGCATCGTTCTAACTGGTTCTGCTGCGGAAAAATCGACACGTGGTGTTGTTCTAGCTGTAGGTAAAGGCCGCATTCTAGAAAACGGCACAGTGTTACCGTTGGACGTTAAAGTTGGTGATACCGTTATCTTCGCTGAAGGTTACGGCACAAAGACTGAAAAAATCGACGGCAAAGAAGTGCTAGTAATGTCTGAAAACGACATTATGGCAATCGTTGAGTAATAGCAATCATTGAGTAATTTTTTGCTCTGATTCAAAAACGAAATCGAAAACAGAATTTAGAAAGGAAATCAAAGATGGCTGCTAAAGACGTTAAATTTGGTAATGACGCACGAGTTAAAATGCTAGAAGGCGTAAACGTTCTAGCGGACGCAGTAAAAGTAACACTGGGTCCTAAAGGTCGTAACGTTGTTCTAGACAAATCTTTTGGTGCACCAACGATCACTAAAGATGGTGTATCAGTAGCGCGTGAAATTGAACTGGAAGATAAATTCCAGAACATGGGCGCACAAATGGTTAAAGAAGTTGCGTCTAAAGCAAACGACGCAGCGGGTGACGGTACTACAACAGCAACGGTTCTTGCTCAAGCTATCATTACTGAAGGGTTAAAAGCAGTTGCTGCTGGTATGAACCCAATGGATCTTAAGCGTGGTATCGATAAAGCAGTTATCGCAGCGGTTGAGCAACTAAAAGAACTATCTGTTGAATGTAACGACACCAAAGCTATCGCACAGGTAGGTACTATCTCTGCAAACTCCGATGCAACAGTGGGTAACATCATTGCTGAAGCGATGGAAAAAGTAGGCCGTGATGGCGTGATTACCGTAGAAGAAGGTCAGGCTCTACAAGATGAGCTAGACGTAGTAGAAGGCATGCAGTTCGACCGCGGTTACCTATCTCCTTACTTCATCAACAACCAAGAAGCAGGCTCTGTTGATCTAGAAAGCCCATTCATCCTTCTAGTTGATAAGAAAATCTCGAACATTCGTGAGCTTCTTCCAACGCTAGAAGCCGTTGCTAAAGCGTCTCGTCCACTGCTTATCATCGCTGAAGATGTAGAAGGCGAAGCACTAGCAACGCTAGTAGTAAACAACATGCGTGGTATCGTGAAAGTCGCTGCTGTTAAAGCTCCTGGTTTCGGCGACCGTCGTAAAGCAATGCTACAAGACATCGCTATCCTAACTGGCGGTATCGTGATTTCTGAAGAGATCGGTCTAGAGCTTGAAAAAGTAACGCTAGAAGATCTAGGTCAAGCTAAACGTGTAACTATCACTAAAGAAAACTCAACCATCATCGATGGTGCGGGTGAAGAAGCGATGATCCAAGGTCGCGTTGCTCAAATTCGTCAACAAATCGAAGACGCAACATCAGACTACGACAAAGAAAAGCTTCAAGAACGTGTTGCTAAGCTAGCAGGCGGCGTTGCAGTCATCAAAGTTGGTGCAGCAACTGAAGTTGAAATGAAAGAGAAGAAAGACCGCGTAGAAGATGCACTTCACGCAACTCGCGCAGCGGTTGAAGAAGGTGTCGTTGCTGGTGGTGGTGTTGCACTTATCCGCGCTGCATCTAAAGTTGCTGGTCTTGAAGGCGACAATGAAGAGCAAAACGTAGGTATCCGCGTTGCACTACGTGCAATGGAAGCGCCTATCCGTCAAATCACTAAGAACGCGGGTGATGAAGAATCTGTGGTTGCTAACAATGTTCGTGCTGGCGAAGGTAACTACGGTTACAACGCAGCAACGGGCGAATACGGCGACATGATTGCAATGGGTATCCTAGATCCAACGAAAGTAACTCGTTCTGCTCTACAATTCGCAGCATCAGTAGCGGGTCTAATGATCACGACTGAAGCGATGGTGACTGACCTACCACAAAAAGAAAGCGCAGGCATGCCTGACATGGGTGGTATGGGCGGTATGGGTGGTATGGGCGGCATGATGTAAGCCAGCCTATCTCTTTGCTCTAAGGCTTGATAACAGCGTCGAGCATGCTCATTTACTAGCGTAAACTGCGCGTGCTCTCCTTGTTTTAAAACCTTATAGCGGTGAGCTAGACTACCGATAAAGTTCGATAAGCCGAGGTGAATGCCTCGGTTTTTTTGTGCCGGTAACTTCGGTATTGAGCCTTTCTTGCGTGAGTTTGTAGGTCTATTCTTACTTTTTCTTTTTAATCTGATAGTTAGCCAGTACTTATTACGCTTAATTTTTATCAGATTAACTGGTTTAAAAATGCGCAACTGTGCGGGTATTGTGCGTAATTCGTCAGGGAAAATGCAGATAAATAACTATGATGAATCAATTGCTTTATTTGTCAGACAGTTAAATATGACTTCCAGCTAACATTTATTGATTCAAAATGGCGCAAAATTTGTACATTACACTATGTTGTAAAACAACTATTCCCTCCATGGAGATGAAAATGAAAAAGCTTATGACGTCATTGGCTGTTGCAGCCGTAATCGCTTCACCTGTTGCTCTTGCTGATAGCTCGCCAGTTATGTTCTCTACCATCGACAACA
Organism: Vibrio jasicida 090810c; assembly: GCF_002887615.1. Lineage (NCBI taxonomy): Bacteria > Pseudomonadati > Pseudomonadota > Gammaproteobacteria > Vibrionales > Vibrionaceae > Vibrio > Vibrio jasicida. The sequence goes on from NZ_CP025792.1 coordinate 2,500,120, forward strand.
CTAACGCGCCTTCTAACTCTTCTGTTGGTGGTGTTCGCCTTGCGGTATTACATGGCCAAGTAAACGAAGTAAAAGGTGTCGACTTTTCGGTTCTAGGTATGTCTGAAACAGACCGCACAACAGGTGTGAACTTCGGTTTGTTCTTTGGTGCTTCTAAAGTTAATCAAGAAATGACGGGTGCATCACTCGGTCTTCTTAACTGGAACGAAGGCCAAACTAATGGTGTTAACTTAGGTGCAGTGAACATCACGAACAATGTAAAAGGTCTAAACTGGAGTGCAGTGAACTACTCAGAAGGTTACACAATGGCAGACATCGGTTTGGCGAGCATCTCTAAAAAATCTAACTTCCAGTTAGGTTTCTTCAATATGACTGACCAAATCGACGGTGTTCAAATTGGTCTACTAAACTGTGCGGATAACGGCTTCTTCAAGTGTTTCCCTATCGTGAACTTCGCTAAATAAGTTAAGTTGTCGCCACGAGCACACGGATAAAAAAGACCCCGAGGAATATCGGGGTCTTTTTTTGTCTGTGGATCTCATTCTGAAATGTGTTTAGGCATTTAGGACGAATAAGGCTACTTCATGATCCTAGTTGAGGTTTTTCGCTGCTGCATCCTTTGATGCACACCGCGGCGTAGAGCTTTAACGCGATTTTCTGCTCTATCCACGCCAAGCAAGACCGTCAATGCCAAAACAGTAATTACGACGGATTGCGTCAGATAGCCAAGGCCTATCATCAAGCCGAGACCTGCCAATACCCAAATCACTGCAGCGGATGTCACCCCATGGATCTTGCCGTCTTGTGTCATCATCACCCCTGCACCTAAAAAGCCCACACCAGTGATTATCTGGCCAAGTACACGCGCTTGGTCGAGCGTATTAGGTGAAAGCGAGACGGCCATCGACATAAATAAGTAAGTGCCAGAGATAACTAAAATAGCGGTACGAATACCAACAGGTTTACCCCGCGTTTGGCGCTCTATACCGATCATTAAGCCGTTGATGGCGCAACAGGCTAATGCAGGCCAACTGAATGGGCCAAGATCGAAAATGTGTTCAAAAGTTGCTTGCATCTTAACCTCCAAATTTGCGGAGTATGCATAGATAAGACCGCCTGAGCGAACAAAAGCTTTTACTCGTAACGACAATCTTTATACGGAAAGCAACTTACTCTAGATGCAGATCCAGTGGCGTTTTACTTGGTCGGCCGCCAATTTCACGAGTCAATTTAGGCACTAGGTAGCCCGAGACGCGAGTAATCAAGCCACGCATGATTTCTTTTGCTTCTTCATCAGATACGAAGAAATGTGCCGCGCCTTGGACTTTATCTAACACGTGTAGGTAATAAGGTAATATTCCTGAGTCAAACAGGGTTTCATTGAGAGCAACTTGTGCTTCTATGCTGTCATTGACGCCTTTTAATAGCACGCCTTGGTTAAGCAAAGTAACGCCGGATTGCTTCAGTTTTGCCATTTGAGCAGTAAATTCAGCATTGATCTCGTTGGCGTGGTTGATGTGCGTTACCAAGATGATTTGCAAGCGAGATGCTCGCAGTAACTGACACAACTCGTCAGTAATACGTGCAGGGATTACCACAGGTAAACGACTGTGAATACGCAGGCGCTTGATGTGAGGGATGTGTGCGATGTGTTCTAGTAGCCAGTGGATCTCATCGTCTTTTGCCATCAGAGGATCACCACCTGAGAAGATAACTTCATTCAGTTCTGGCTGCTTCGCCATGTATTCTAAGCACTGAGTCCAAGCTTGTTTACCGCTCTTGTTCTCTTGATAAGGAAAATGACGGCGGAAGCAATAACGGCAGTTCACGGCACAGCCACCTTTTACAATCATCAATGCGCGATTGCGGTATTTGTGTAACAGCCCAGGCACTTCGTTGTCTTGCTCTTCCAGAGGATCATTGGAGTAACCTTCGTGAACCTCGAACTCCTCGTTCAAAGGTAATACTTGGCGTAAAAGTGGATCGTAAGGATTGCCTTTTTCCATCCTATCGACAAAACTTTGCGGTACACGCTGTGCAAACAGCTTGCGCGCAGCAAACCCGTCTTGCCACGGCGAAGGATCAATTTCCAAACTTTCCAGCAACTTTGCAGGATCAGAGATCCCATTCGCTAACTGTTTGAGCCAGTTTTGCTCAACAGATTCGACTTTTCGGGTTATTATGTGCGGCATTGAATTTAGCTCTAAGAATGTAAGAGGAAAAAATGGCTACAGTTAGCACCAATGAATTTAAAGGCGGCCTTAAGTTAATGCTTGATAACGAGCCTTGTGTAATTCTGGAAAACGAATACGTTAAACCAGGTAAAGGCCAAGCGTTCAACCGCGTTAAAATTCGTAAACTTCTTTCTGGTAAAGTGCTAGAGAAAACATTCAAGTCTGGTGACACTTGTGAAGTGGCAGACGTAATGGATATCGACCTAGATTATCTATATTCAGACGGCGAATTCTACCACTTTATGAACAACGAAACTTTCGAGCAGATCGCTGCAGACGCGAAAGCGGTTGGTGACAACGCTAAGTGGTTGGTAGAAAACAACACTTGTATGATCACGCTTTGGAACGGTAACCCAATCACAGTTACTCCACCAAACTTCGTTGAACTAGAAGTTACTGACACAGACCCAGGTCTAAAAGGTGACACTCAAGGTACAGGTGGTAAGCCAGCAACACTATCAACTGGCGCTGTAGTACGTGTACCACTATTCATCGCAATTGGCGAAGTGATCAAAGTTGACACTCGTACTGCTGAATATGTAGGTCGTGTGAAGTAATTCACCTCAGACTTTCTGATTGAAAAGGTCGCTTCGGCGGCCTTTTTTATTATCTGTTGTTTTATCCTAACAGCTTCAAGCTCTAGCGTGATAGATACCAACAACAAACGTGATAGCTCATCAGCCGAGAAAGGGCGGTGATTAGCTTTAGTACTGCGGCTTAATGAACCAAGTAAGAAGATAAAACAGCAATAAGATCATGGGTGGTCAAAAGCTCAAGCAGCAAAAAGATCATAGGTGACCAAAAGCTCTGGTAGCTGTACAAATTAGAGTAATGCAGAGGCTGATACGTGTTATCAGCCTCTCTTTTTTGTTGGTGAAACACGGCTGAATATTTGCGCTTTATCTCAATATCACATTGATTTTATGAAGATAAAAAGGCGATGGTGAAATTTGTGGCTATAGTAAATCGACACCCAACAAGCGCAAGGAAGCACTATGTCGACTCAAGAACAACATTACCCACTCAATGATTTTGTGGAATACTCTCCGCAAGAAATGGCAGCAAGAGCTGTACAGAATCTGGAGCAACTTCAGCGCCGTCATTCCATTCGTAGCTTCTCTGATCGTCCTGTGGCGAAAGAAGTGATTGAGCACTGCATTCGAGCAGCAGGTACAGCTCCGAGTGGTGCAAATCATCAGCCTTGGCATTTTGTTGCGATTAACAGTGCAGAAGTGAAAGGGCAGATCCGTCAAGCCGCTGAAGAATTAGAACGTTCTTTCTATGAAGGTCGAGCAGGGCAAGAATGGTTAGATGCACTGAAACCACTCGGTACCAATGCCAGTAAGCCTTATCTAGAAAAAGCACCGTGGTTGATTGCGGTGTTTTCACAAAAGAAAGGTGGCATGAGCAATGATGGGGAACAAACCAACTATTACGTGCACGAGTCAGTCGGGATTGCCACAGGCTTTTTACTTCAAGCATTGCACAATTCAGGTTTGGGTACGCTGACTCATACACCAAAACCAATGAGTTTCTTGAGTAAGATTTGCGGACGAGACAATGATGTCGATCGTCCATATATGTTGATTGTGACCGGTTATCCGGAAGAGGATGCGACCATTCCGGAACATGCGATGCACAAAAAATCTTTGGATGACATCGCGACCTTTATTGAATAGCGGTTGTATTGATCTGCACTCGTTGAGAAAACATAAATAACAGGCAATAAAAAAGCTGGCGAGTTGCCAGCTTTTTCATTTTCGTCAGCGTCTTAAATCATGAAGATAAAGACAACGGCCAGCGCAGTGATTAAACCTGCAAACGCGTAACATGCGATTTTACCAATCAAGCCTGTGTGGAACTTAAGGTCGTGCATGCCGTGGTGTAGACGGTGCATCGCATGCCACATTGGCAATGCTAGCGTACCTATAATGAATAGCGCACCGATGATGCTGGTTGCGAATTCAGATACGCGTTCGTAACTCATTGCTTCTGCATCAATCACGCCAAGCGGTACCAAGATGCCCATAACCAGCACGGTAATCGGTGTGATCATCGCAAACCAAGTACCACCGGCACCAAATAGACCCCACCAGATTGGTTCATCAGAACGCTTCGGGGCTGTGTTAACACTATAATTCGGTTTCATTACTAAAGCTCCTTACACCACGATGAGAACGATCAGTGAGATGAACGCAACTGCGGCCCACTGAGTCAGAACGATGATTTTCTTATCCACTGGTTTGCCTTTCAAACGAATTGGCATTACTTGTGGCATCATGCTGAAGAAGGTTTGTGCATGGAACAAACTACCTAGTAGAGCAACAATGTTGATTGCTACTACGATAGGGTTTGCCATGAACTCTAACCAACCTTGCCAAGCTTCTGGGCCTTTTACTAATGAACCTAGACCGAAAGTCAGGAAGATAGTGAATAGGATCAGAGGAAGCACAGTTGCTTCACGTACCATGTAGAAGCGGTAGAAAGGATGGTTCTTCCACCATGTGCGTTTTATTTCACGAACGTAAGGTTTACGGTTGCTCATCCTTATGCCTCCACTTTCTTTGGTGAACCATCAGGTTTCAACATCGCAATCACGAAGTCCATAGAAGACTCCACTTTGCCTTGGTTTACTGCTGCTGCTGGATCGACGCTCTTCGGACAAACTTCAGAACAGTAACCGACAAAGGTACAACCCCAAGCGCCGTTTTCACCATTGATCAGCTTCATGCGCTCAGCTTTACCGTTGTCACGGCTATCTAGGTTGTAACGGTGTGCCAGTGTTAGTGCCGCCGGACCGATGAACTCAGGGTTCAAACCGAACTGAGGACATGCCGCGTAGCAAAGACCACAGTTGATACAACCAGCAAACTGTTTGTACTTCGCCATTTGCTCTGGCGTTTGCAGGTTTGTGCCGTCTTCTGGCTTGCGATCGTTACCAATGATGTAAGGTTTGATTGCTTCTAGGCGCTCGATGAACGGCGTCATATCAACGATCAAGTCTTTCTCGATTGGGAAGTTTGCTAGTGGTTCGATAGTCACGCCATTCGGGTAATCACGTAGGAAGCTCTTACAAGCGAGCTTAGGCACGTTGTTTACCATGATGCCGCAAGAACCACAGATCGCCATACGACAAGACCAACGGTAAGACAGATCTTTATCTAGGTGATCTTTGATGTAGCCAAGTGCATCAAGTACGGACATGGTTTCATCAAATGGGACTTCGAATGTTTGCGTGTATGGTTCCGCGTCCTTCTCAGGGTCGTAACGCAGAATGTCTACTTTTTGAATGCGGTTTGCTGACATTATGCTTGCTCCTCTGCGCTCTTCGCTTCTGCTTCAGCGGCTTTTTCTGCTGCTGCTGCTTTCTCTGCTGCTTCACCGTATAGACGTGCTTTAGGCTGAGACTTAGTGATCTTCACGCCGCTGTAGTCAATACTTGGTGCTGCATCTTCTTTGAAGAAAGCAAGTGAGTGTTTCAGGAAGTTCACATCGTCACGTTCAGTACAACCATCGTCTAGACGCTGGTGCGCACCACGAGATTCTTTACGTAGGATGGCAGAGTGAACCATCGCTTCTGCGACTTCTAGGCCGTAACCAACTTCGATTGCGTATAAAAGATCAGTGTTGAACACTTTGCCTTTATCTTTGATGCTGATCTGTTTGTAACGAGCTTTAAGTTCAGTGATCTTATCAATTGTTGCTTGCATCAAATCTTCTTGGCGGTAGATACCACAACCTGCTTCCATGGTGTGACCCATTTCAGTACGGATATCTGCCCAGTTTTCTTCGCCTTCTTGGTTCATCAGAGCAGCAATGCGGTCTTCAACTGCTTTCACTTGAGTCGCGATAGACTCTTCGTTCCAGCCTTTGAATTCTGCTGCGCGTTTCACCGCTTGTTCACCCGCAACGCGACCGAATACAACGAACTCAGCCAGCGAGTTAGAACCTAGACGGTTTGCGCCGTGAAGACCAACTGATGCACATTCGCCAACCGCGAATAGACCTTTAATGCGAGTTTCACATTCGCCGTTGGTTTCAATGCCACCCATGGTGTAGTGAACCGTAGGACGAATTGGAATTGGCTCTTTTGCAGGGTCTACGTTCACATAAGCTTTCGCTAGTTCACAGATGAACGGTAAACGCTCTTGTAGGTATTCTTCACCAAGGTGGCGAAGATCTAGGTGCACCACGTCACCAAGAGGGTGTTTGATGGTGTTGCCTTTCTGCTGTTCATGCCAGAACGCTTGAGAAACTTTGTCACGAGGACCCAGTTCCATGTATTTGTTTTTCGGCTCGCCCACTGGGGTTTCTGGGCCCATGCCGTAATCTTGCAGATAACGGTAACCATCTTTGTTAACGATGATACCGCCTTCACCACGACAACCTTCGGTCATCAGGATACCTGTGCCAGGAAGACCTGTTGGGTGGTATTGAACGAATTCCATATCACGTAGAGGAACGCCGTGACGGTAAGCCATCGCCATGCCGTCGCCCGTTACGATACCGCCGTTGGTGTTACAGTGATAAACACGACCAGCACCACCTGTTGCTAACACAACCGATTTCGCTTTAATCGTAACCAACTCACCTTCAGACATGTGGATTGCAATCAGACCTTGTACTTCACCTTCATCAACAAGCAAATCGACAACAAAGTACTCATCAAAGCGTTTGATGTTGTCGTACTTCATTGACGTCTGGAATAGCGTGTGAAGCATGTGGAAGCCAGTTTTATCTGCAGCGAACCAAGTACGTTCAACCTTCATACCGCCAAAGCGGCGTACGTTGACTTCACCGTTCTCTTTACGACTCCATGGGCAACCCCATTGCTCCATTTGGATCATTTCGCGAGTCGCGTTCTCTACAAAGTATTCAACAACGTCCTGTTCACATAGCCAGTCACCACCGCCAACGGTATCGTTGAAGTGATTGTCTAAGCTATCTTCATCCTTGATAACTGCTGCTGAGCCACCTTCTGCAGCAACCGTGTGGGAGCGCATTGGGTAAACTTTAGAAATAAGTGCTACTTCTAAGTCCGGGTTTGCTTCAGCCGCTGCAATAGCAGTACGAAGACCAGCGCCGCCTGCGCCGATGACTGCGATATCTGTGGTGATAATTTGCACAGTTATCCTCCAGTGTGTGATTGCGGAAATCCGCTTGTTATTGTGAGTGTGAGGGCACCGTTTTAAGGCAATCCCTCAAAAGTAGTAGGGTTAGTGTAGGGGAGGCTTATGGCAGAAAAATTGATGTATTTGGGGTTTTTCTCCGGTAATGCACATGTGAGCATAGAAATTCTAGGTTATGTGACTGCTATCACGGCACGAAACGTTTGGTGCACAAACGTAATCGCTGTCAATGTTACATGACTGTTGCGCGACATTACCCTCATTGATAATAGGTTAAGTTGTGAGTGTTTTTTGTACTGTGGAACGTCAAATGCTTGCTTCAGTTTAATCGATTTTTATTCGCGTTTGGGGGGCAAAAATTGGAGCCGATTCCCCCCTCGCTGAACTAGGCAAATCATGCCAAAATTGCTATTTTTCCTGCTCATCAACCTTTTAAGAGTTTTGTTATGCAAACGAACTGGCAACCTACCGCTTCTATGGAACAACTACGTCAACGTGCGATGTTGATTACCGCTATTCGTCAATTCTTCGCCGAGCGACAGGTGATGGAAGTCGACACGCCAGCGATGAGTCACGCGACGGTGACAGACATTCATTTGCATACCTTCCAGACTGAATTTGTAGGACCAGGCTATGCCGGTGGCAGCAAACTGTTCTTTATGACCAGTCCTGAATTCCATATGAAGCGCCTACTGGCTGCGGGCAGTGGTTGTATTTACCAAATCAACAAAGCTTTTCGTAATGAAGAGAATGGTCGTCACCACAATCCTGAATTCACCATGTTGGAGTGGTACCGTATCGGTTTTGATCATCATAAGCTGATGGACGAAATGGATGACCTACTACAACTGGTATTGAAGTGCGGCGCTGCTGAGCGAATGACTTACCAGCAAGCTTTTATTGACGTACTTGGTGCGTGCCCGTTAGAAGGCTCGATGCAAGAGCTAAAAGCAGTCGCGGCAAAGCTGGGTTTGAGTGACATTGCAGAACCAGAAGAAGATCGTGATACCTTGCTGCAACTGTTGTTCAGCATCGGTGTGGAAGCCAAGATTGGTCAGCAAGTCCCTGCGTTTGTTTATGACTTCCCAGCTTCACAAGCCGCGCTGGCAAAGATCAACCCACAAGATACCCGTGTCGCGGATCGCTTTGAGGTGTACTTCAAAGGTATTGAGCTTGCGAACGGCTTCCATGAACTCGATAACCCGAAAGAGCAATTAGCACGTTTCGAACAAGATAACGGTAAGCGTCTAGAAATGGGCTTGAAGCCACAACCTATCGATTTCCATCTTATTGGTGCATTAGAGGCGGGCTTGCCAGATTGTGCTGGTGTGGCATTAGGCATTGATCGTTTGATTATGTTGGCATTAGGTTGCGACCATATTGATCAAGTGACCGCTTTCCCATTCCCAATTGCTTAAGGATTGATGATGAACCTAACCGCTGCCCGTTTCGTTTTACTGAGCTATGCCGCCCTCATTGCTTACCTTTCTTTGAGTTCGGGTGAGTTGCAAGATTGGGGTGACATTGCGTACTTGGATAAGATGCAGCATGCGATGGCGTACAGTGGTTTTGGTTTCTTAGGTTGCTTTTGTGTTTCAAAGTGGCGTCAGCGTTGGACGATAGCAGTGAGTATTTTGTTATTTAGTGCCGTGATTGAAGTTCTGCAAGGGTATGTGGGTCGACAAACGTCATGGCATGATCTGATTGCAAACACCATTGGTATCGTAACTGGTCTGCTATGTTACCGTATTTGGAGCCTCTATCGACCTAGGTTGGTGAAGTCGTTATACTCAATTCGTTAATGAAGAGGGAATACGATAACCATGAAAACGCGCGACAAAATTGTCTATGCCGCACTGGAGTTGTTTAACCAACATGGTGAGCGCAATATCACAACCAATCACATTGCTGACCATATTGAAATTAGCCCAGGCAACCTTTACTACCACTTTCGTAATAAGCAAGAAATCGTGCGTGAGATCTTCGCACTTTACTCTGCGGAGTTGCTAGAAAGATTCACTCCAATTCAAGGTTCTCAAGAGAGCCTGACCATGCTGAAAAGCTACCTAGATTCCATTTTTACGCTAATGTGGAAGTACCGTTTCTTTTACGCAAACTTACCGGAAATCTTATCGCGCGATGAAAAGCTGCATGATGAGTACATTGATGTTCAGGAAAAGCTCCAAGCGAACCTGATTGCCATCATGCAAGAGTTCGTGTCGTTGAAGTTGTTGAACGTTGACCAAACACAATTGAAGCCCTTGGTTTGTACTCTGCATTTGATTGCGTGTAGCTGGCTAGCGTATCAATCAGCGATGTCTCCAAAAACAGAAATCACCGAAACAATGGTAAAACAAGGCATGCTACAAATGCTAAATGTGGTGAAGCCTGTTGCGACAGAGCAAGGCATGGAGCAGTTACTGCTACTCGAAGAGGCTTTAAGCACACTACACAGTTAGTACTATTTTCCCTCCTTATTAACATTAGAAAATGAGAGTATGGCTCAATGCTTAAGGTTTAGAGCGCAGCTCTCATTTTCAGTCCCTCCCTTGAGTTGACTTGCTGTGCTCATTTCGCACAATAGGATTCATACACCCCCCAATTATCTGTTGGGATATGACTCTCGATAAAGGAACTATCGTTCAATGAACTACGACATTTTTAATGGCGATGCCGATGGCATCATCGCATTGTTGCAATTGCGTTTGGCGGATCCCATCGAAGCTAAGTTGGTGACTGGTGTTAAACGTGATATTAAGCTGGTGGAAAAGGTCGATCTGCAAGCTGGCGATGAGCTGACGGTATTAGACATTTCAATGGAAAAGAACATGGTAGGTCTAGAGCAAGCATTGGCTCAAGGCGCACATGTGTTTTACGCTGATCACCACAAAGCGGGTGAGATTCCTCAACATGGTAACTTAGATGCGCACATCGATCTTGATGCTAATATGTGTACCGCTTTGATTGTCGATAAACTGCTTGATGGCCGTTTTCATACATGGGCGATCACCGCTGCTTATGGTGATAACTTGATTGCTAAAGCGGATGCGTTGGCGGACAAAATCAAACTCAATGAAGAGCAAAAAGCGCAGTTAAAAGAGCTAGGTACACTGATTAACTACAATGGCTACGGCTCGAAAGTTGATGATCTTCACTTCCATCCGGCGGATTTGTATCGTGCACTTCTTCACTACACCTCTCCATTTGATGCTATTGAAGATAAAGCGTCACCTTACTACCAATTACAATCGGCTTATCAGCAAGATATGGATGCGGCACTAGCTGTCCCTGCAACTCACGAAAGCTCAAAGCTCAAGCTGTTTGAACTACCGAATAATGCAGCATCACGCCGAATTAGTGGTGTTTATGGCAACTGGCTTGCGAACCAAAATCCAGACTCTGCGCATGCGGTATTAACTGAAAATACAGATGGCACATACACGGTTTCTCTTCGTGCTCCGTTGAATAACAAGCAAGGTGCCGTGGCTGTGTGTGGGCAGTTCCCAACTGGTGGTGGAAGAGAAGCGGCTGCGGGTATTAATGCGTTAAGTAAAGATGATGTAAGTACCTTTATTGATGCGGTAGAGACCTATTACGCATAGCGCTTTCCCAAATATACATACAAAAAAGGAGCCGAGAGGCTCCTTTTTTATTGCGAAACAATAAGTTGAGTAGTTAACGTTTCAGCCAAGATTTCGGGTTTTGCGCTTCACTGTTACGGCGGATCTCGAAGTAGAGCGAGGCTCGGTCTTGACCACCAGTATCCCCCGCGAGTGCAATGACTTCACCTGCTGTCACCTTATCGCCTTCTTTCTTAGTTAACGCTTGGTTGTAGCCATAAAGCGTCATATCGCCCTTACCATGGTCAAGCAAAACGACTAGACCATAACCACGTAAGTACTCCGCAAATACAACAGTACCTGGGTAAACCGCTTTCACTTGCTGGCCATAATTAGCTGAGAGCACCATGCCTTTCCAGTTTACTTGGCCGGTTTGTCTTGTGCCAAAGTTATGTAGGACGCGACCTTTTAATGGCCATGGCAATTTACCGCGCTGTTTCGCAATACCATCCATCGGCACTGCGTTACGTTTCGCGGCTTTCGCGATCTCGGCTTTTAGACGGGTTTCGTTGCGTTGTAGTTCAGAAAGGTAACGCTTGTCGTCTTTGATGCTTTTTTGAATCTTGCTCAGTGTCCCTTTACGTTTCGACTGGGTATTTGCCAACGAAGAACGTTTTTCGGATTGCTGTTTGAGCAGGGTTTCAATTTGTGCTTTTTCGAGCTCGAGTTGGTTCTTATTATGTGCCAACTCCTGCGTGGTCTTGGTGATGTCATCAATCACTTTTGCCCGTGCTTTTGCCAAATGCTGGAAGTACTGACTAATGCGATCTTCTTCTACACCTTGATTCAAAAGGTGACCATTGGCTTTGGCTCTTTCTGTCACGTAGTAGGTCTGAAGCAGCTGCTTTAGCTCTTCTTCCTGCGCCTGACGCTGGCCTTCTTGCAGAGCAATCTTCTCTTCTAACTTATTAATGTTTTGATCAGCCTGCACTAAGTCTGCTTTGGTTTGCTTGATTTCTCTTTCTAATTTAGAAATACCAAGCTCTTGGTTTTTTAGCGACTTTTGTAGATCGTTCAGTTGTTTTTCTTGAGAGGTGAGTGACTTACGCTGGCGGTTTATTTCACTGGAAACGCCTTTCAGCTCTTGCTGGCTAGCAGCGGAAGAGGTGATGGGATATGTGGCAGATAAAGCACAAGTTAATAAAATAGCCGAGCGTAGCACTGGGTGATTTTTTTTTCGCACTTGAGAGTTACCTACCACATTATTGTCAAAAGATTAAATGACGATTAAATACCATCCCCGTGGATAAAGCTTTGCGATTTGCCATTAAAGCCTTGATCCATATCGAGAGAAGGTTTGTCCGTTTTTGGACGACCAACAATTTTCGCAGGCACTCCCGCCACAGTTGTGTGCGGTGGCACTGCTTGCAATACCACAGAACAAGAGCCGATTTTCGCGCCTTCACCCACTTCGATATTGCCAAGAATCTTTGCACCGGCGCCGATCATGACGCCTTCGCGAATTTTCGGGTGACGGTCACCGCATTCTTTGCCAGTACCACCAAGGGTAACATCCTGCAAAATAGACACATCGTTTTCTACGACAGCCGTTTCACCGATCACGATGCCTGTCGCATGGTCTAGCATGATACCACTACCGATGCGTGCCGCAGGGTGAATATCCACCTGACATGCCACAGAGATCTGGTTTTGTAGATAAGTCGCAAGTGCGTGACGCCCTTGCATCCAGAGCCAGTTTGCTACGCGGTAGCCTTGCAGAGCATGATAGCCCTTTAGATAAAGCAGTGGCATTGAGTACATCGAAACCGCTGGGTCACGATTCACCGTTGCACAAATATCGCAGGCCGCGCCGTCCGTGATGGTTGGATCGGCCGCGAAGGCTTCTTCAACCACTTCACGTACTGCCATTGCAGGCATGGAAGCGGTGTTCAATTTGTTTGCCAGAATGTAGCTTAACGCAGCACACAAGCTTTCATGCTTGATGATAGTCGCATGGTAAAAGCTCGCCAACATGGGCTCTTGCTCTGACATCTCACGGGCTTCTGAGACAATTTTGTCCCAGACTTTTTGTTTTTCGCAGTGTTTCATTCTCAATGTCCTGAGTGGTTCTTCCGTGACCCGACAACTTCTATTCTTCTCAGATGAGGTGCAAAGGGGCGTAGAGTGCTACTTTCCTTCGGCTTTTTTGTCACGAGCAAGTAAATCTTGCGCTGCCAGGCGTGCATCCTTCCCTTGATACAATACTTGATAAATTTGGTCAACAATTGGCATTTCAACGTCCATGCGTTGAGAAAGCATCCACACTTCCTTCGTGTTACGGTAGCCTTCCACCACTTGGCCGATCTCTTCTTGAGCGGTGTCGACATCTTTACCTTTACCTAGTGCCAAACCAAAACGGCGGTTACGTGATTGGTTATCGGTACAAGTCAATACAAGATCACCCAAACCAGCCATGCCCATAAAGGTCTCTGGTTGTGCGCCCAGTGCAGCGCCAAGGCGGCTCATTTCCGCAAGGCCACGTGTGATGAGTGCCGTACGTGCGTTCGCACCAAAACCAATGCCGTCAGACATACCTGCACCAATGGCGATAACGTTTTTCACGGCGCCGCCAAGTTGCATGCCGATGAAGTCGTTGTTTGCGTAAACACGGAAAGTTTTACTGCAATGGATTTTTTCTTGCAGATCAGCAACGAAATCTGAGTCTGGAGAGGCAACAGAGATGGCTGTTGGCATGCCCATCGCAAGTTCTTTTGCGAAAGTAGGACCTGAAAGTACCGCGAGAGAGTAACTCTCACCAATAATGTCGAAAGCCACTTCTTTAAGTAGACGACCTGTTTCTGGTTCTAGGCCTTTGGTTGCCCAGCAAATACGAGAATCTTCACGTAGGAAAGGCTTGCAGCTATTCAGTACGATGCCAAAGACATGGCTAGGAACGACGACTAACAAGTCACGGCTTGCTTGAACGGCTTTTTCTAAATCCGATTCAATAATCAAGCTTTCAGGGAAATCAATACCAGGTAAGAATTCATGGTTGGCGCGATCTGCCTCAAGGCGAGTCATGTGTGCTGGCTCATGACCCCAAAGAACCACGTTCGCACCGTTGCGAGCAAGGGAAATCGCCAAAGAAGTGCCGTATGAACCTGCGCCAATCACCGTCATTGCGATGTCTTTACCGTAAGCATTGTTGGTATTTGCTTGTGTCATGCTACCGCCTAATTGTCTTTCTACTAATAGAATCTAGTTCATAATCGCCAGATTTTACGCTCTCTAGCGGCTAGGAACTAGGATCTTTCAGAAATAAAAAATGCACATTGCATCACTGGTTAGACGCGTTGTGCATTTTCTTAAGGTATATGCCGTGTCGAATTAGAATCTACTATGACACGTCACTTACAAAACGTGAATTACGCTTCAGCTTCGCCTTGTTGAGCTTGCTGTTGTAGGTAGTTCATGAACAGCGCGTCGAAGTTAACTGGCGCTAGGTTCAGTTGAGGGAACGTACCTTTAACCACTAGGCTTGAGATAGTTTCACGAGCGTAAGGGAATAGGATGTTCGGGCAGAATGCGCCTAGGCAATGTGCTAGTTGGCCTGCTTCCATTTGCTCAGCTGTGAAGATACCACCTTGTTGAACTTCACATAGGAACGCTGTTTCTTCTTCGTTCTTTACAGTAACTGTTAGACGTAGAACTACTTCGTAAACGCCTTCACCAAGCTCACGGCTTTGAGTGTCTAGGTCTAGTTTAACGTCTGGGTTCCACTCTTTTTGGAACATTACTGGAGAGTTAGGCGCTTCAAAAGAAACGTCTTTTAGGAAGATGCGTTGAATTGCGAAGTTTTGTTGTGCGTCTTGTGGTGCTGCTTCAGCCATTTTTAAATCCTTAATAAACATTTGTTGAGCCTAGAACGATCTAAACCCAGAAATATGGTTTGTCCTGAGACTAACTGAGCAAATCTACATTGACTAGATGAAGCGCGTATTACGTGCAAAGCGTCACAACTTAGTGCTTCAACTGCTTTCTATTTGCTCAGTTTATATAAACGAGGCTTGGCAAAATTGGATTTTTACCGCGAACCTTATTTTTTACCACGAACTAGCGGTAGGTTCGCTTCGCTCCATGCAATCAAGCCATTTTTCAGTAGGCTTACGTTTTCGAAGCCTGCTTTAGCTAGTAGGTTTGCACTTTCTTGAGCAGTTTGGCCTGTCTTGCATACCACAATGATTGGGTCTGATTTACGGTTTTCAAGGCTACCAAAGTTACCAGCTTTGATATCTGACGGTAAAATGTGAAGTGCGTCGGTGATATGGCCTTGTTTGAACTCATCTTTAGAGCGGATATCGACCACAACGCCGTTTTCACGGTTCATTAGGTGAGTCAGTTGGTTTACGTTAATCTCTTTGTATGCGGCTGTCGCTGACTTCACGATGTTCATGATGAATGCGACAAGAAGACCTACCCAAACCAAAGATAGAATCATGTTCTGTTGGAAAAAATCAATGTACTCTTGCATGTCTTGAGCTCTTGCAATGTTGGCGGAAAAATAAAGCAGGAGTATAGCGGGGTTAGTCGCCTTAGGCGAGAGGGTTAAAATTTTCTAACGAATAATTGAGATCTACGCGCTTGCCTCAAGCCTTTTCTAATGTGCTATTCGTGCAATCTTAGTATCACTTCTTCCTATCAATCTAATTGGTGTAATTGACTTCACTTCTACATTGAAAAGCGCAAAATGTTTATCAACAAAAAGTTTTTCACCAAAGTATTTCGGTGGTCGTACAAAGCATCTTGAAAGTGACTATGCTTGTGAAACACGTTTGCTGACTAGGTCGGATTGCTTGCTAACTTGTAAGATAGCAACAATAAATCGCAAACATTATTTGATCTTAACCTACAGTTTTGGTTAAAAAGTGTAGTAAAATTACGCTAGTTTTGTTTCAAGGTTAGATGGAGCAATGAAGCTCTACGCCGAAAGTTACTTAAATTTGATGAGGTCATCACTATGTCTGCTAAGAAGCCATTGGCTCTAGTTATCCTTGACGGTTACGGTTACCGTGAAGACACAGCAAGTAACGCAATTGCAAATGCTAAAACACCAGTAATGGATGCACTGATTGCGAATAACCCTAACACTCTAATCTCTGCTTCAGGTATGGACGTTGGTCTTCCTGATGGTCAAATGGGTAACTCAGAAGTTGGTCATACCAACATCGGTGCAGGTCGCGTTGTATACCAAGATCTAACTCGTATCACTAAGTCTATCGCTGATGGTGAGTTTGCTGAGACAGCTGCGTTAGTTGAAGCTATCGATTCTGCAGTTGAAGCTGGTAAAGCGGTACACCTAATGGGCCTTATGTCTCCAGGTGGTGTTCACTCTCACGAAGATCACATCTACGCAGCAGTTGAAATGGCAGCCGCTCGTGGCGCTGAGAAAATTTACCTACACTGCTTCCTAGACGGCCGTGACACGCCACCACGCAGTGCTGAAAACTCACTACAGCGTTTCCAAGACCTATTTGCGAAACTAGGTAAAGGCCGTGTTGCTTCTCTCGTAGGTCGTTACTACGCAATGGACCGTGACAACAACTGGGATCGCGTTCAAGTTGCATACGATCTTCTGACTCAAGCAAAAGCTGAGTTCACAGCAGAAACAGCAGTTGCTGGTCTAGAAGCGGCTTATGCTCGTGAAGAAAACGACGAGTTTGTTAAAGCAACAGCGATCAAAGCTGAAGGCCAAGAAGATGCAATCATGCAAGATGGCGACGCTGTTATCTTCATGAACTACCGTGCTGACCGTGCACGTCAAATCACTCGTGCATTCGTTCCTGCATTTGATGGCTTCGAGCGTGCGGCGTTCCCTGCGATCAACTTCGTTATGCTGACTCAATACGCAGCTGATATCCCGCTAGCTATTGCTTTCCCACCTGCGTCTCTAGAAAACACGTACGGTGAGTGGCTATCTAAGCAAGGTCAAACTCAGCTACGTATTTCTGAAACAGAGAAATACGCACACGTTACATTCTTCTTCAACGGTGGTGTTGAGAATGAATTTGAAGGTGAAGAGCGTCAACTTGTTGCTTCTCCAAAAGTAGCAACTTACGACATGCAACCAGAGATGAGCTCTCCAGAGCTAACTGAGAAAATGGTTGCAGCGATCAAATCTGGCAAATTCGACACTATCATTTGTAACTACCCTAACGCAGATATGGTTGGTCACACTGGCGTTTACGAAGCGGCTGAGCAAGCTATCGAAGCACTAGATGAAAGCGTAGGTAAAGTGGTTGAAGCAATCAAAGAAGTTGGCGGTCAGCTACTGATCACTGCGGACCACGGTAACGCGGAAATGATGATTGACCCAACAACGGGCGGAATTCACACTGCACACACTAACCTACCTGTACCTCTAATCTACGTAGGTGACAAAGCGGTTGAGTTCAAAGAAGGCGGTAAACTGTCTGACCTTGCACCAACCATGCTTTCTCTAGCGGGTCTAGAAATTCCTGCAGAAATGTCTGGTCAAATCCTAGTTAAGTAATTAACTAAGATTCAGAATGATAAAAGCCCGAGTTCGACTCGGGCTTTTTTGTGTCTGCGATTCTGTGTTTGGTAAGGCGGTGAGTTACTAAGCTCAACAGGCCCTAATTGAACCTGCTTTATTGTACTAAGATACCAGTACCAATCACGGCTAAGGCCGCGCCAAACCAGGCAAAGCGATTTGGACGTTTCTTGGTGTAAACCCACAACAGCGGCAGCAACATGATTGGTGTTGTTGAAGAAAGCAGAGCCACCATCCCGACATTTCCCTCACGTAGGGCATAGAGAATCAACGTCATACCTACTGCCATGGCCAAGAAACCGTTTAATGCAGTGATACCAAAAACTTTCCAGGTGATAGTTTGAGTCGCACGGGCTACCTTCGCGCCAATCAACCAAAGCGCGCAATGCGCGACGAAGGCACTGATCATACGAATCGCAGAAGCGGCGACTGGATCGACACTCGTTTGCATGACTGGTTTAGCAATGATACCACCAAGCGCCTGACACATAGCGGCAGTTAAACCTAGTCCGACACCTATCCAAACATTACCTTTGATTTCTTCTAGCGTATTACTAGCTTGCCCGCGTCGGCCGTAGAAAATCGCCATCACGACACCGCTAAAAACTAAGGCTGCACCAATCAGCTCCATTCCAGTCATGCTTTCGCTAAATAGGAAGTAACCTAAAATGGCAGAGAAGACGGCATGACAAGAAAACAGCAAGCCTGCTTGGCGTGGTCCCATGCGGTTCAAGCAAGCGAATAACGCCGTATCACCAATAAAAATACCAATCAAACCGGATGCCATCATTGGCGTAATGTGTTCTGTGGTCACACTTAACCAACCTCCGGTGAACCAAGCCATACTGGATAGGATGACGGCTGTACAGCCCATACGCCATCGGCTATAGGCAAACGCACCAAGATGCTGAGCGGGAACAACAGAAATTAAGCTAGAAACAGCCCATAGGAAAGCAGCGCATAGCGCCAGCCATTCATAACCCATGATTGCGAGACATCCTTGTAGAGCAGGGTAAGGCTCTAATATGCATCAATTTATAGATATGTAAAAGAGCATCTTATCGCTAATAAAAAAGCAGCTCGTTGAGCTGCTTTTGAGGGCGCGTTACACTTTAAAGCGACTGATGTTCTCACGCATCGTATTGGCGGTATCGTACATTTGACGTGCGCCGTCACTGCTCTTAAGTGATTGTTCGGCAATCATGTCCGCATCGTCTTTGATGCCTTGCGTGTTGCGACTGATGTCTTCGCTTACCGCGCGTTGCTCTTCTGCAGCGCTTGCGATTTGCATCGCCATGTCGTTGATCTCAGTGATGGAGTTGGTGATGCTGGTTAGGCTATCGTGCGCCTGCTGAGCATAATCCACGCTGGTATCCGCCAAACTGGTGCTGGTTTGCATGCTATTGACTGCAAGTTTGGTGTTGTTTTGCAGTGTTTCGATCATGGTACGGATTTCTTCCGTTGACCCATGAGTGCGCTGGCTAAGTACACGTACCTCATCAGCAACCACGGCAAAGCCGCGACCTTGTTCACCAGCACGCGCGGCTTCAATTGCGGCATTGAGTGCCAACAAGTTGGTTTGCTCTGCAATGCCTTGGATGGTCGATAGGATTTGGTTGATGCTTTGCGTATTCGCTTCCAACTCAGAAATCACGTTGGCGGCATCACTGACTTGTTCTGCTAACTCGACAATCGCTTCACGGTTCTTCTGGATAACATTTTGTCCATCCATACAAGCGGATGCAGAGTTTTGTGAAGCGCTGGCAGTCAATTCTGCATGGCTTGCGACTTCTGCTGCGGTTGCTGACATCTCATGAATCGCTGTGGCAATTTGGTTAACATCGTTCTGCTGATGCTCAACGCGACCTGCCGCCATTGCTGACAGTTCATTCGCTTGATTTGCTTGCGCCGATAGTTGCTCACTGTTTTCAACGATGCCTTTTAGCATGGTTTGCATTTGTGCGAGGAATTGGTTTACATGCGTTGCAAGTTCGCCAATCTCATCCATGCGTTCAATCTTGATGCGTTGGGTTAAGTCTCCCTCTCCTTGCGATAGTTCAGAAAGCGCATCTGAAAGCGTTTGAAGTGGTTGGAGTAAGCGCGTGATGATGTAAGTGCTGATCGCTGCAATAATCAAGTACAACACGATAGAGGCAATCGCGGTGAATGTTACCTGCTCAGAGACAGAAGCAAACGCCATTTGCTTGTCTTGCACGATTCCTAAAGACCAGTCGGTATTGGGTACGTTGGCTACGTAAATTAGCTTATCACCCTGATTTGGCCATTGAATGGTATCTAACTTTGCATCGCCTGCGAGATTCATCATCACGCTGTGCGTTAATGTAGGGTTAAGTTCGGTCAGTGGTTTTTGACTTAATTTCTCATCTTTGTAAGCCACTAAGTTGTTATTGCCATCCACCAAAAATGCAAAGCCATCATTATCCAATTGGATATTCAGTACTTCTTTGATGATATCGGTTACTGCTAAGTCTGCGGCAAGAACACCACGATTGCTTTGGTTGAATGCTTTAGCGAAGCTGACAACAATGCTGCCATCAAAGTCTTGGTATGGCTCTGTAATAATTAGGCCTGACTTACTCATCGCATCTTGATACCAAGGGCGAGTTCGAGGGTCGTAATCGGCTGGCCATGATTCACTTTTATCGCCATACGCGATAGAACCATCAGAAAATCCAGCATAAACCGATAAGAACTTACCGGCACGCTTGGTAAGTAGCATCTCTCGGTCTGCATCGTCAGAGCTTGCAATAATATCTTCGTTCGCCAGCATCATATCGCTACGAATCGAGAGCCAGTCACTAATGTAACGGTTGGTTGATTGAGAAATATTTTGAATTTCTCGGTTAAGAGTAGACGTGGTTTCTTCGCGCAATTGATTGACGGAAACCCAAGCTTGAACGCCACTAACAATGGCGATAATGACTGCAATCGCAATCTGGATTTTTAACTTAATTGTATTTCTCATTGCCTTACCTTCATAAAACAGACAAAAAGATCAACGTCACAAGTGGTGACACCAATGGGTATGAGACGATTCAAGCACGGAAAGTTACATGAAAGGCTGCAGATAATTTATCGACATATAGCCGATAAACTTAAGCTAAATAGTGTGATTTTTATTCAACATATTGTTTATAGGTGTGAATTTATTGTGGTGAAATAAGAGTTAATTTGAATGCTGTTGGGCCTGTGGGGAAAGAGCAGGGGACTCTGCGGCAGATTGCACTACCGCAGAGTGTGATGATCAAAAGATAATAAGTACCGCACCATAAACGATAAAGAGCCCAATCACCCCGATGATTAAACCGACTTTCGCCATGTCTTTACTCTCAATTAAACCAGTAGAGTAGGCGAGAGAATTTGGTGGTGTAGAGACGGGCAAAATCATACCGAGTGAAGCAGAGAAAGCGACCACAACTAATAGCCCTTGCAAACCACCGATAGCAACAAGACTTGGCATGGAGGCGCCAATGGCGGCTGCGATTGGCATCAGTAAGTTCGCTGTCGCGGTATTGGACATAAAGTTCGCCATTAACCAACACACAATCGATAGTGCGATGACGACAGAGAATGGAGAAAGGGACTCATAGTCAATGGCGTGAGCTAGCGCTTCTGCCAAGCCAGTTTTGTCTAGGGCAATACCAATGGCGATACCACCGGCAACCAACCACAGCACATCCCAGTTTATTAGCTTAAGTTCTTCTTTGCCCATGATGCCCGTTAAAGTGAATACCGCGAGTGGAATAATGGCGACCACATACGTATTCATGCCATGCACTTTAGTCGTCATCCACAGCAGGATAGTCATGGCGAAGGTGACGTAAACCACGATCGCACGCCAACTCTTCTTGAACTTTCCATCCAGACGCAGCTTCATCTCTGGTTCACTAGAAGGGAAGAGCTTTTGTAATAAGAACCAGGCCAGCGTTAGTTGCACCAAGACGAAAGGTAATCCCATCATCATCCAAGATAGGAAGTCGATGCTGTTTTCTCCGGTTAAGTATTGCAAGGCAATCGCGTTGGGCGGTGTACCGATTGGCGTTGCAATACCACCAGTATTCGCGGCAATTGGAATGCACAATACGAGGGCTTTAATGCCTAAATCGCCTTTCGGTGCCGATGCTACAATTGGGCCTAATAATGCGAGCATCATGACAGTGGTCGCCGTATTAGACATGAACATCGAGAACACGGCGGTAATCAGCATTAAGCCCAACATGATGAACTTAGGCTGAGTGCCAAACGGCTTTAGCAGTACACGAGCAAGGTTGTTATCAAGCTCGTATTTAGAGGCAGCAATAGCGAGTGCGAAGCCCCCCATGAAAAGGATTATGATAGGAGAAGAGAAAGCGGAGAAGATGTCCGTGTAAGCGATCAAGTCCCCCAAATCATGCCCCGCTGGTGGGTTACGAAATAAGTGTAAGCCTTTATCCGATATCATGATCAATTCCAGTGCGATGATAAGAATTGAAGTGGCAAAAACGGGGACAGGCTCTAAAACCCATAGCAGCGCAGCGAGAAGGAAAATCGCCAGTAGACGGTGCTGAATTAACGTGAGGTCGTCTATTGGTATAGCATCAATCGGCATCATTAAAACACCGAGCGGAATCAAAAAACACACCAGTAACTTGACCAGTGTATTCGCACTCATCTTTGGCATTGGTCGCCCCTTCAAATAATCATCCCTAACCACAGAATAATTGATTGTGCTTTTAGGGTCTTAGAGGCAAGTATGAGTTTGAAAAAGTGAGACTAAATTTCGAACAGAGTTTTGCTTTTCGTCAATAAAAAATGTATGGTCCGCCCCGTTATTGCAACTACAATTTAGTAATAACGGAGTTGGTTTGCGCTAATGTATTCGGAGTCCACGTTGGGAACATTAACTTCCCCGCTCCACGATGATATCCGCGCCAGATTATCCTTAAAAGCCCCAAAGCAACTAGGTGCTATTTTTTGTATCAGGTTACTAATCTGGCCGTTCGACCGTTTTTGTCATCACATTCATTGGCGTTGCAAACTTGGTTATGGCTATACAGCCTTAAAAGCTTGGCGGTGGTACAACACCGCCCAAGCTATTCTTGCTAGCTTATTGGCAAGTGCGACTACCACTACATTAAACGGCTTTGTTGCTCGTAAATTGACTAACCAATCTCCAAACACTTTTCCTGTTGTTTCTATCCTAGATAGCACGGACCTCGCTCCATGTATAAATAGAGCACGAAGGTGTTTGTTCCCTCGTTTACTCATGCCTAATAGCTTTGATTTGCCACCCGTTGAATACTGCCTTGGAACGAGTCCTAGCCATGCAGCCATCTCGCGACCTCCACCAAAGTTTGAAGGAGAACTGATATTGGCTACACACAACGTTGCTGTTAAATCACCAATACCAGGAATACTCTTCAAAAGTTCAGCATTTTCATTATTTTCAGTAATCGCTTTCAGTTTTCTATCTTGAGTAGATACTTGCTCATTTAGGTATTTATAGTGCTCATGAATCGAGAGCAACTCAGCGACCAGGCTTGGTGGTAGTTTTATATCTTGCTCGGCCAACCACTGAAATAGCGCTTTCATCTTGGCATGGCCTTTAGGAAAACTCAGCCCAAACTCAAGTAGTATTGCTCCAATTCGGCTCATACAAGCCGTTCGTTCTTTGATATAACCATCCCTCACTCGATGGATAGCTGCGATTACCTGAGCTTCCTCTGACTTGGCAGAGACAAATCTCATGCTTGGTCGACTCGCTGCTTCTGCTATCGCAGCCGCATCAATAAAGTCGTTCTTATTACCTTTGACGTAAGGTTTTACATATTGAGGCGGGATAAGTCGAACTCGATGCCCATAGGCTTCACACTTTCTCGCAAGCCAGTGAGCACCACCACAGGCTTCAAAAGCGATGATGGTAGGTTCAAGTACAGATAAGAAACGGAGTAGTTGGCTTCGACTAAACTTACGGCGAATAACGTCTTTGCCAGTGTGATTGTTGCCAACCGCATGAAAGCAGTGCTTGCCTAAATCGATACCTAAGATGTGAATGGTAGACATATGGTTCACCTCGTTCTGAGAGCCTACTCTAAGCGTAGGGCTTGAGAGTGAGGCGGACCATATAATTAGCCCCCGCGAGCGGAGGCCTTTAAAATCATTTTGTACGGAAGCCTTACTGCTGGTGCGCGTAAGGTGTACCCATTACTGTTGGTTTACCGTTTTCCATGCTCTCATCGAATGTGATGGCATCTTTAGCGAATAGGTTGATAACCGTTGAGCCAAGCTTGAAGCGGCCCATTTCTTCACCTTTTTTCAAGATAACGGCTTTGTTACCTTCTGCAGGGTAATCCCATTTGTAAACAGTATTACCGCGTGGTGGCGTAACAGTGCCAGCCCATACTTGCTCAATGCTGCCTACGATGGTTGCACCAACCAGTACTTGTGCCATTGGACCAAACGCAGTATCGAAGATACACACTACGCGCTCGTTACGTGCGAATAGGTTTGGTACGTTTTCTGCCGTTAGTGGGTTTACCGAGAACAGGTCGCCAGGTACATAAACCATCTGACGCAGCGTGCCGTCACATGGCATGTGTACACGGTGGTAATCACGAGGTGAGAGGTATAGCGTTGCAAAAGTACCATCTTGGAACTCTTCCGCTAGTGTCTCATCACCGCCAAGCAGTTCTTGAGCTGAGAAGTTATGACCTTTTGCTTGAATCAGTTGGCCGTCTTCAATTGGGCCAAACTGGCTAACACAAGCATCCGCTGGGTGAGTGATCACCGCTTCACCTTCTGCGATTGGACGTGCGCCTTCTTTTAGCTCACGTACAAAGAACTCGTTGAACGTTTTGAAGTGTTTTGGATCGGAGTGTTTCGCCTCATCCATGTTCACATTGTATTGTTTGATAAACCAACGAATGATTGCTGTTGTTAGACCGCCAGCTTTAGCTGAAGCCAGTTTACCCACTAGACGCGTTAGGCCATGTTGTGGGATCCAGTACTGCAGTCCAACTTTAATCTTGTCCATCTTTAATTCCGATACTTCTGTTAGATTCTCGCTTTAGGGCGCGTGATGTTACTGAAATTTCATCTGCTTGTCAGTATTAGGTGATGTTTTCTTACACAGTTGCAGTCTTAACTCAGTTACAGATCCGCTTTCTTGCTGCGTGAGTACTGACGGTTGGCTTTGTTTTCGCCCATGCTTTCTAGGATGCGATGGTAGTTTTCAAAGCGAACTTTGCTCACATCACCTTTCTCTACAGCTTCACGCAATATGCAGCCTGGATCGTCGTTGTGCTTACAGTCACGGAACTTACAGCCACCAAGATAAGGGCGGAATTCAACAAATGCTTTGGTGACCTCTTCCGCTTCTAAGTGCCAAAGGCCAAATTCACGAACCCCAGGAGAGTCAATGAGTTCACCGCCCGTGGGAATATGGTATAGACGTGCCGCGGTCGTTGTATGTTGACCGAGCCCAGAGTTCTCAGAGACTTCGCCTTCTTCCACTTCTTGCTCAAGCTCTGGCATAAGAGCATTCACAAGGCTGGATTTACCAACACCTGATTGGCCAACGAAGATATTGATTCGGTCGCCTAGCAAGGCTTCAAGTTCATTAATGCCTTCGCCCGATTTCTTGCTCACAAATAGAACTTTGTAACCAATGCGTTGGTATTCTTCCAACCAACTTTCATAAGTTGCACGCTCTTCGTCTGACAACAGGTCGATTTTGTTCAGAACCAGCAATGGCGCAATGTTAAGTGTCTCTGAAGCAACCAAGTAGCGGTCAATAATGTTCAATGACAGTTCCGGTAGAACCGAAGACACAATGATCATTTGATCAATATTTGCGGCCACAGGTTTTAAGCCATCGTAGTAATCTGGACGAGTAAGTACCGATGTACGAGGTTCTACTGCTTCTACAACACCTGAAATACCAGCCATAGATTCTAAACCTTCACGCCACAACACGCGGTCACCCGATACTAGGGATTCAATGCCGCGACGAAGGTTGCAACGTTGAACTTCACCCGTCTCAAGATCTTCGATGTCAGCATGTTGGCCGAAGCGAGTAATGACCAAGCCTTGCTTACTTGCGCCAAGCATGTGCTCATCCCATTGGATTGAGTCTTCTTGCTTTTTTAGGCGCTTTTGTTGGTTGCTGCGTACGCGTCGCACCTGACCTTTGGTTAACTTTTTCTTTTTTGCCACAATTCTGTACTTAGTGTGAGTTCGCTCAAGTGATTGAACCAACAAGGGTTCAAGCGAGTGAGTATCGTGTTTCAAGTATTTTCAGGTATAGTACCTCTTTTATCGATAAACAAATAGGCGGCGTAACCATGTCCTTTAGCGATCAAAACCTAATTTGGGTTGATTTAGAGATGACGGGCCTTGATCCTGAAACGCATAAAATCATTGAAATTGCTTCTATCGTTACCGATAGCGAGCTGAACATTTTGGCTGAAGGGCCGGTACTCGCTGTTCATCAACCAGAAGAAGAGCTGGCTAAGATGGATGACTGGTGTACCAATACGCACACATCAAGCGGCTTGGTTGAGCGCGTCCGTAATAGTGATATTTCAGAGCAAGATGCTGTTGTACAAACCATCGAATTCCTAGAAAAATGGGTTCCAAAGGGTGTATCACCAATTTGTGGTAACAGTATTGGTCAAGATCGCCGTTTCTTGTACAAACACATGCCAGAGCTCGAAGAATATTTCCATTATCGTTACCTAGACGTGAGTACGCTTAAAGAGTTAACTCGTCGCTGGCAACCTGAAGTGTTAAATGGCTTCTCTAAGCAAGGTACACACTTAGCGTTAGACGACATCCGTGAGTCGATTGCTGAGCTAAAGTACTACCGCGAAACGATCTTTAAGATCTAACTGTTAAGGCTGCGATCCAAATTGTTGTATTTCGTGAACGTTTTGCTTGCTTTTTCGTCGGTCAGTAAAAAAATAAAGTTTTTTTGAACGAAGGACTTGCATCACAAAAAAATGCTCTTATAATTCGCAGCCCTGAACGACGGAAACGTTGTTGATGCGACACTAGCTCAGTTGGTAGAGCGCAACCTTGCCAAGGTTGAGGTCACGAGTTCGAACCTCGTGTGTCGCTCCAGTTTGAAGGTCTTCATCGTACCTAACGGTGAAATACGGACGCGGGATGGAGCAGCTTGGTAGCTCGTCGGGCTCATAACCCGAAGGTCGTCGGTTCAAATCCGGCTCCCGCAACCAAATCTAAAGCAGCTTGAAGGTCATTTTTAATGACATTCAGGCCGTTAAGAGATGCGACACTAGCTCAGTTGGTAGAGCGCAACCTTGCCAAGGTTGAGGTCACGAGTTCGAACCTCGTGTGTCGCTCCAATTTTAAGGTCTTCATCGTACCTAACGATGAAATACGGACGCGGGATGGAGCAGCCTGGTAGCTCGTCGGGCTCATAACCCGAAGGTCGTCGGTTCAAATCCGGCTCCCGCAACCAAATTCAAGACAGTTTGAACGTTATTTATTATAACCCTCAGGCCGTCGACGGATGCGCCGCCCGGATAAAATCCCGGCTCCGCAGCCAATTCTCTCTTGAGAATATGCGACACTAGCTCAGTTGGTAGAGCGCAACCTTGCCAAGGTTGAGGTCACGAGTTCGAACCTCGTGTGTCGCTCCAGTTTGAAGGTCTTCATCGTACCTAACGATGAAATACGGACGCGGGATGGAGCAGCTTGGTAGCTCGTCGGGCTCATAACCCGAAGGTCGTCGGTTCAAATCCGGCTCCCGCAACCAAATCTAAAGCAGTTTGAAGGTCATTTTTAATGATATTCAGGCCGTTAAGAGATGCGACACTAGCTCAGTTGGTAGAGCGCAACCTTGCCAAGGTTGAGGTCACGAGTTCGAACCTCGTGTGTCGCTCCAATTTTAAGGTCTTCATCGTACCTAACGATGAAATACGGACGCGGGATGGAGCAGCCTGGTAGCTCGTCGGGCTCATAACCCGAAGGTCGTCGGTTCAAATCCGGCTCCCGCAACCAAATCTAAAGCAGTTTGAAGGTCATTTTTAATGATATTCAGGCCGTTAAGAGATGCGACACTAGCTCAGTTGGTAGAGCGCAACCTTGCCAAGGTTGAGGTCACGAGTTCGAACCTCGTGTGTCGCTCCAATTTTAAGGTCTTCATCGTACCTAACGGTGAAATACGGACGCGGGATGGAGCAGCTTGGTAGCTCGTCGGGCTCATAACCCGAAGGTCGTCGGTTCAAATCCGGCTCCCGCAACCAAATCTAAAGCAGTTTGAAGGTCATTTTTAATGATATTCAGGCCGTTAAGAGATGCGACACTAGCTCAGTTGGTAGAGCGCAACCTTGCCAAGGTTGAGGTCACGAGTTCGAACCTCGTGTGTCGCTCCACTTTCTTTCTGAAATGTGGAATAAGCCCTCATTGTGCTTAACAATGACATTGCGACACTAGCTCAGTTGGTAGAGCGCAACCTTGCCAAGGTTGAGGTCACGAGTTCGAACCTCGTGTGTCGCTCCACTTTCTTTTTGAAATGTGGAATAAGCCCTCATTGTGCTTAACAGTGACATTGCGACACTAGCTCAGTTGGTAGAGCGCAACCTTGCCAAGGTTGAGGTCACGAGTTCGAACCTCGTGTGTCGCTCCAGTTTCTATTATCGTATTAATCGATAATATACGGACGCGGGATGGAGCAGCTTGGTAGCTCGTCGGGCTCATAACCCGAAGGTCGTCGGTTCAAATCCGGCTCCCGCAACCAATTTTCAAGCGATAGTTTTAGTCACTAACTCAAACCATCGATGAATGTAACTCTATTTGCAATAGAGGTTACAGCCAGCCACATCGCTCTTTTCATAATGCTGAGAAGCATCAATCCCTGAAAAATAAAACTCTAATCCGCATCGAATGATGTCGGACGATTTCGTTTGTGTTTTAAACATGAGACGAGACGGCTGACCAATGAATATTCTGGTGTTCGGGGCGTTTTCACATCTTTAATTAACAGAGTTATCCACATATATCGTTCTGTGGATAAGTTGGTTGATAAAGTGTTTTCTGCTTGGGGTTTAAAGGTTGTAAAGAAAGATCTTTTCCAAATCTGACAGCGGCTAAACTTTTTATTAAACGCTTAAGTTGTTGTTATGTATGGGGAAAGGTGCTTTTATTGCGGATCGGGTGCGTTAAATTTGGATCATTACTTTGTGTTTTTTTGATCCTAATCATTTCTTTAGGTTGTGTTTAACTTTTTTCTATAACCTATTTTCTCTCAATACTCTTATTTTTTTCCACATTACAGAATTGAGAACAAGGTCATGAATTGAACGGGCAAAAAATGTTTTCAATCTCTTGCATATGAGCTACGCATTTATGCGTCTCTTGGTAGGCCTTTTTCGACAATCCGGATTAACCGCTTTTTCTTCGTTTCTACCGAGTCGGACTCATTGGTCGGAAGCTGATTAATTTGTTGCGTCAATGCCCATTCTATATGTTCATCAAGCAATTCACTTTCGCCACGTCTGTTTTCCAGTGCTTCAATGATTTGTTGACTATATTCTGCATTGCCAAGTGCGACAGAAATATTACGCAGCCATTGAACATGACCAATTCGACGAATCGCCGATCCCTCCATTTGTTTAAGGAAGGTCGCTTCATCCCAATGAAACATTGTCAGTAAATCAGGCTCTTCAAAGCTGTCTCGGCGATGAAAGTCTTCTTGTTCCGTTAGTTCTGCGTATCGATTCCAAGGGCAGACTAATTGGCAGTCATCGCAACC
Organism: Vibrio jasicida 090810c; assembly: GCF_002887615.1. Taxonomy (NCBI): domain Bacteria; kingdom Pseudomonadati; phylum Pseudomonadota; class Gammaproteobacteria; order Vibrionales; family Vibrionaceae; genus Vibrio; species Vibrio jasicida. The sequence goes on from NZ_CP025792.1 coordinate 2,529,390, forward strand.
ATAAATGCGGTTGCCTATTGGCTTACGGAACTCTTCAGGAATCACGCCATCAAATTCGATGGTGAGATAAGAGATACAGCGACGTGCATCCACCACCTTATCCTCAACGATTGCTTGAGTCGGGCAGGAAGTAATGCATGCTTTACATTTGTCACATTGATCGACGCTTGGTTCATCTACTGGCAATGGCAGGTCAATCAGCAATTCGCCAAGAAAGAACCAAGATCCACAGTCTTTATCTAAGATAAGTGAATGTTTGCCTGTCCAGCCTAGCCCCGCTTTCTGAGCAAGAGGTCTTTCTAAGATAGGAGCAGAATCGACAAATGGACGGTAGCCATACTGTCCTACTTCTTGTTCGATAAGCTTGCCAAGCTTATTCAGTTGCTTTCTTACTAGCTTGTGATAATCGCGTCCAAGCGCATAACGACTAATGTATGCGTGATTCTTGTTAGCTAAGTTGGAGGCGAAGTGGGCTTCCGGAGGTAGGTAGTTCATGCGTACGCTTATTACGCGTACGGTTCCCGGCAAAAGTTCATCTGGTCTTGCGCGCATCATGCCATGACGAGCCATCCAATCCATTGAACCGTGATAGCCAGCATCAAGCCATTTTTGCAGAGCCGCCTCATGTTCACTAAGATCAACATCGCAGATACCGACTTTCTGAAAGCCGAGCTCTTTACCCCAAATTTTGATTTGTTGAGCGAGTTGTTCGAAGTTCATGTTTTATCACCGAGATAAAGGGGGGGCGGATCTTACCGGATCTTACTCATTGGTGCTACCAGAAAGTCTAGACATAAAGTCGAGAAATAGATTTTGAAACAAAGTCATCGACTGTTGACTTTGATGTGACCAAATCTGTTTATGCATTCAATAGAATCAGGGAATTAGGATTTGTCTTTTTGACTACTTTTTTCGCATATATGACATTTGAGAGCTTGTCTCTCAAAACCAACACAGTTTACTATTCCTGTTCTTTTGATTTTTATATAGTCAACGATCATTAGTTAGAGATACATCAATGAGCACGAAACAATTTAATCTTAAAGATGAGCATGAAACGGTAGCACTTGGTACCGCATTGGCTCAGCTTTGTTCTCAACAAACCACTATTTATCTACACGGGGATCTGGGTGCGGGTAAAACAACATTTAGTCGTGGTTTTGTCCGTGCTCTTGGTCATCAAGGCAATGTAAAAAGTCCAACCTATACTTTGGTTGAACCTTATCAGTTGGATAAGTGGCAAGTTTATCACTTTGACCTTTATCGTCTTGCGGATCCTGAAGAACTTGAGTTCATGGGGATTCGTGATTATTTCACTGATGATGCGATTTGCTTAGTTGAATGGCCAGAAAAAGGGCAAGGATTGCTGCCACAGCCAGATCTTGATGTGGACATTCGTTACCAAGGCGAGCAGCGTGTAGCCGAATTAACGGCGAATAATGAATATGGTGTGCAGTTACTCAGTCAATTGGAGCTATGTTGAGTCTTTCAAAATTTAGAGCGGTGGCAGCGTTAGTTGCCACTCTTCTCCTTATCATCCCCAATTTAGCGTTTGCTAACGTTGTTAAAAGTTTCCGAGTATGGCCTTCACCTGATGAGACTCGTGTCGTCATCGATTTAAGCGCGGAAGCTGACTATTCCTATTTCTCTCTATCTGGGCCGGATCGCCTTGTTGTGGATCTCAAAAACACATCAATGCAAGCGAAGTTGCCTGTCACTGTGACGGATAGTCCAGTGTTGAAGCGAGTGCGCAAAAGCTCTCCGCCGAATAAAAACACTTACCGTTTGGTGTTTGAGTTGAAAAAAGGTGTTAAAGCCGAGTTGTTTACGCTCAGCCCGACGCCGGGTGGTCAATATGGTCATCGTCTCGTCATTGACCTGCCACATGGCAAAAAGACAGCGACACCAGCGGCTAAGCCAAATAAGCCAACAACGACCAACAAAGACATGAGCACGGTACAGCGCGCTCAAGAAATTTTGATTGTGATCGACCCTGGTCATGGCGGTGAAGATCCTGGCTCTATTGGCCCATCTCGTCGTAAATACGAAAAAGACGCGGTACTGAGTATTTCTCGTAAACTGTCGGCGCAACTCAATGCCGTTCCGGGTATCAAAACTCGCATGACGCGTACCGGAGATTACTTCGTTAACTTGAACCGTCGTGTTGCGATTGCACGTGAAAATGATGCTCATCTGTTGATATCAATTCACGCGGATGCCTTTACTTCACCAAAACCACGCGGTGGCTCTGTCTTCGTTTTGAATACACGCCGAGCAAACACAGAAATTTCTCGTTGGGTTGAAAACCACGAGAAACAGTCTGAGATCCTAGGTGGCTCTGGTACTGCGTTTGTCAGTAACACCAATGACCGCAATGTTAACCAGACCTTGTTAGACCTTCAGTTCAGCCATTCTCAGAAAGAAGGTTACAAGTTGGCGACGAGTATTTTGGGGGAAATGGGCAAAGTCGCTCGTTTGCATAACTCAAAACCAATCAATACCAGTCTTGCGGTTTTACGCTCTCCACAGATCCCTTCAGTACTGGTTGAAACCGGCTTTATCTCGAACCCAACGGAAGAGAAGTTATTGTTCCAACGTGCTCACCAAGACAAGTTAGCGCGTGCGATCACTAAAGCCGTTGTTCAGTACTTAAAAGATAATCCACCAGAAGGTACGGTGTTCTCTTCTTCATCGAAGTCTGCTGTTCACACGGTAAAACGAGGTGAGTCTTTATCTGTGATTGCACAAAAATACGGAACGTCGACCAAAGCCATTATGAGTGCGAATAAACTTAAATCTAGTGGTTTGGCGGTCGGTCAGAAGTTGAAGATTCCGGGCGCTGGTGCGGTTTCTGTCTCGATTCCAAATAAACCTAATACGGTGGAAACTGAGACAATCACACACACGGTTAAATCAGGTGAGTTCCTCGGTAAGATCGCCAGTCATTACAAAGTGAAGATTGCCGATATTCGTCGTGAAAATAATCTGAAATCAGACACGGTTTGGGTCGGTCAGAAGCTGAAGATCACTGTCGCAGTGAAAGACAAGCCAATCCGCAAGCACAAAGTTGCTCGTGGTGAATACCTAGGTAAGATTGCATCGAAGTATGGCGTTAGCGTCTCAAGCATTCGTAAAGCAAACAACCTGCGTTCTGACGAGCTTGCCGTAGGACAGGTACTGATCATTCCAAACAAATAAGTGAGCTTATAACTCATCATGACCATTAAGATTTTGCCAGCTCGGTTGGCAAACCAAATCGCGGCAGGAGAAGTGGTTGAAAGACCCGCTTCTGTCGTGAAAGAACTGGTAGAAAACAGTCTCGACTCTGGCGCGACTCGAATCGATATCGATATCGAAAAAGGTGGCGCCAAGCTAATTCGCGTGCGCGATAACGGCAAAGGGATTGTTAAAGATGAGTTAGGTCTGGCGCTCAGTCGTCATGCCACCTCTAAGATCCACACATTGGACGATCTTGAAGCCATCATGAGTCTGGGTTTCCGTGGTGAGGCGTTAGCGAGTATCAGCTCGGTCTCGCGCCTTACCATGACTTCTCGCCCAGCAGCACAAGAACAAGCGTGGAGTGCTTACTCTGAAGGTCGAGATATGCAAGTTAAGCTCCAACCGACTGCACATCCGATAGGCACCTCGGTTGAAGTATTAGACCTATTTTTCAATACGCCGGCACGTCGCAAATTCCTTAGAACTGAAAAGACGGAATTCGCACACATTGATGAGCTTTTGAAGCGTATCGCACTGAGCCGCTTTGACGTTACCATCAACGTACGCCACAACGGCAAAATGATCCGTCAATACCGCGCGGCAAAGAACCAACAGCAAACTGAAAAGCGTATTGCGGCGGTATGTGGTAACGCCTTTGTACGTAATATGCTGCGTATTGAACTGGAGCATCAAGGGTTGAAGCTTCACGGCTGGATCACGACGCCGGAGGGAGCAAGACAGCAAAGCGATTTGCAGTACTGTTATGTGAATGGACGAATGATGCGTGACAAGTTGATCAATCATGCGATTCGCCAAAGCTATGAAACCAGCCTTAAGCCAGATCAGTTTGCTGCGTATGTGTTGTTTATTGAACTGGACCCGCATCAAGTGGATGTTAACGTGCATCCAGCCAAGCATGAAGTGCGTTTCCATCAAGCCCGCTTAGTGCATGACTTTATCTATCAAGCTTTGGCAGATGCGCTTGCGCAAAGCTCGGTGATTGATAAACCTCACGTCAACGAATCCGCGTTCCACCATGCCGACCCTGTTGAATCTTTTGAGGCAAGCACGGAAAATCAAGAACCAGTCAGTGCACCAGAGCCTGTGAATTCTCCTGTGCCAGAGCATGTCTATCAAGCGATTGATAACACTCCAGCTTATCCGGGGCGTTCAGACTATGAAGCGAAACCTCGCGATAGGGCACCAAGTGATTCTTCTGTGCGAGAAGCACGTCCGGCGGATTCTTTCAGACGAACAGATTGGGTTGAATCAAAACCTGCACCTAAACCAAGTTCTAACAGAGAGCAACGTCATGCAGAGCCTGCGCCAAGTAAACAAGAAGTGCGTGCTTATCATGAATTGCTTCAAACGCCAGACTTTGAGCCTCAAACTGAAACGATCGGAGAGGCGGTAAGCGTATCAACAAAGACAGAACTCTCTCCCGTTACGGCACTTAGCAAAGCTTTAGCCGTGGTGGACGAACAGTATGTGTTGATGAGCAGCGACAGTGGCGCAGCTTTGGTCGCGTTGCCAAGAGCGGAGTTTTATCGGACCAAAGGTCAGCTCACACCAAGTGACGGAGCGTTAAAAGCTCAACCGTTACTGGTACCATTATCGATCAAGTTGGAATCGAGCTTGGTTCAATTAGCACAAGATTATCAGCAAGATTTTGCTCAGCTTGGTATCCAGCTAAAATCACGAAATGATAAAGCGTTGATGGTCATGGGAGTACCGGCCCCGTTGCGCCAACAAAACTTACAAAATCTGATACCAGATCTGTTATCTTACGCGCAAACTCGCTTGACGGGAGAGATGGCAACGGCGTCGCTGTTATCTGAGCTGATTGATTGGCTTGCGTTGCAAGTCACAACGGTTAAGAGCCACTATACTCTCTCTGAAGCCATTCAAATTATTGCGGAACTTGAACAGCTAAGACATGGTCAATTGCCATTGGAAGACACCCATTTTGTGTCTGCTGTTGATTTCTCTGCCTCGATTGCCAAATTAAAGCCATGACAGACAAACTACCTTTGGCCCTCTTTTTGATGGGACCAACTGCATCAGGTAAAACAGAGCTCGCCATTCGCCTACGCCAAAAATATCCGGTTGAGATCATTAGCGTCGATTCCGCATTGATCTACAAGGACATGAATATTGGTACGGCTAAACCTGATGAACGCGAACTGAGCCTAGCACCGCATCGTCTTATTGATATCTTAGATCCTAGTGAATCTTACTCAGCGGCAGACTTTCGTCGTGATGCCCTACAAGCAATGGATGACATTGTTGCAGAAGGGAAAATTCCGCTCTTAGTCGGCGGTACCATGCTGTATTACAAAGCATTACTTGAAGGCCTATCACCTCTTCCTGCTGCAAATCCTGAAATTCGTCAGCAAATTGAGCAAGAAGCATTGACTAAAGGTTGGTCAGTGTTGCACGATGAGCTGAAAGAGATTGATCCTGTATCAGCTGCGAGAATCCATCCAAACGATCCTCAACGTTTATCTAGGGCATTGGAAGTATTCCGCATTTCAGGTAAAACTCTTACTGAGTTGACTCAAACTAAAGGTGATAGCTTACCTTATCGAGTCAAACAGTTTGCAATAGCTCCCATGGACAGGGCAGAACTTCACCGTCGAATTGAGCTGCGCTTCGAGAAGATGATGGAAGCAGGTTTTGAAGAAGAAATGAAAGCGTTGTATGCGCGTGACGATCTTCACCCTGATCTTCCATCAATACGTTGTGTTGGTTACAGACAGATGTGGGAGTATTTAGACGGGGAGTGTACTCGTGATGAAGCTGTTTTTCGTGGCGTATGTGCAACTCGTCAATTGGCCAAGCGTCAAATCACCTGGTTACGCAGCTGGAATGATTTAACTTGGTTGGATAGCGACAACATTGAACAAGCACTCGAAACCATGTCAGAAGCAATAGCATCTGATTGAGATAGCTGTGTATAATGTGATCGTTTTTGCGTGATCGCACTCTCAAAGGATCTGTTATTGGCGGTTTTTATACTATGCTGCTAATTACTTAGGGTGCATTTTGATTCGTTTAGCTCAGATGCAAAAAGCAGTACCTTTTGCATTGCACCACTAGCTAAATAATTACAACTACAAATTAAATAAGGAAAATAAAATGGCTAAGGGGCAATCTCTACAAGACCCATTCCTAAATGCGCTACGTCGTGAGCGTATCCCGGTATCTATCTACCTTGTGAACGGTATTAAACTACAAGGTCAGATCGAATCTTTCGATCAATTCGTGATCCTGCTGAAAAACACTGTAAATCAAATGGTGTACAAGCACGCAATCTCTACCGTTGTTCCGGCTCGTCCAGTGAGCCACCACAGTGGTGATCGTCCTCAAGGTGATCGTCCACAAGAGAAATCTGAAGATTAATTCTTCATTTAGTATTGCTAAAATAAGGAGTTGATTGCTTGTTTGACCGTTATGAATCCGGTGAGCGAGCCGTACTTGTTCATATCAACTTCACGCAAGAAGGTGAATGGGAAGATCTGGCTGAGTTTGAAATGCTGGTTTCTTCCGCTGGGGTAGAGGCACTGCAAGTTGTAACTGGCAGTCGTCAATCCCCACACCCGAAATACTATGTCGGAGAGGGTAAGGCACAAGAAATTGCTACTGCGGTACAATTAACTGGTGCTGAAATTGTGATTTTTAATCACTCCCTCTCTCCTGCCCAAGAACGTAACCTCGAAGCACTGTGCAAATGTCGAGTCCTCGACCGCACTGGTCTCATCCTCGATATCTTTGCTCAACGAGCACGAACACACGAAGGTAAGCTGCAAGTAGAGCTAGCCCAACTTCGTCATATTTCTACTCGTTTGATTCGTGGTTGGACGCACCTTGAAAGGCAGAAAGGCGGCATCGGTCTACGTGGGCCGGGGGAAACTCAGTTAGAGACCGACCGTCGATTATTGCGTGACAGAATTAAAGCTATCCTTCGCCGTCTCGAAAAAGTTGCGAAGCAGCGTGAACAAGGGCGCCGCGCCCGAAATCGAGCAGAAATCCCAACGATTTCTCTTGTGGGTTACACCAACGCGGGTAAGTCGACACTCTTCAACCGCATTACAGAAGCTGGCGTTTACGCGGCAGATCAATTATTTGCTACTCTTGACCCAACTTTACGTAAGATAGAGTTAGACGATGTGGGGCCTGCAATTCTTGCAGATACCGTTGGATTTATCCGACATTTACCACATGATTTGGTTGCTGCCTTCAAAGCAACCTTGCAGGAAACGCAAGAAGCTGACATTTTGTTACATGTTGTTGATGCCAGTGACGAGCGTTTTCGTGAGAATATTCAAGCTGTTCATGAAGTATTAGAAGAGATCGACGCACATGAAGTGCCGACGCTCGTAGTAATGAACAAGATTGACAATCTAGAAGAGCAAAATCCTCGTATTGAACGTGATGAGGAAGGCGTGCCTCGAGCGGTCTGGGTTTCTGCGATGGATGGATTGGGCATTGATCTCCTATTTGATGCGCTGACAGAACGTTTGGCGTCGCAAATGGTTGAGCATCAGTTGCGAATTCCTCCACAGTATCAAGGACGATTCCGTAGTACATTCTTCCAAATGAAGTGTATTCAACGTGAGGAATATGACCAGGAAGGTAACTTGTTGATCGATATTCGAATGCAACAGGTAGATTGGTCTAGACTTGAAAAAAGAGAAGGGGCAGTTTTAGTCGACTTTATAGTCACTTAAAGGACTGCTACAGTATAACGTCATATCAAATGATGGAGCTTTCTAATGGCGTGGAATGAGCCTGGAAATAACAACGGCAACAATGGCCGCGATAATGACCCTTGGGGTAATAATAATCGTGGTGGCCAGCGTCCTGGTGGCCGAGATCAAGGTCCGCCAGATTTAGATGAAGTGTTCAGCAAACTGAGTCAAAAGCTGGGTGGCAAATTTGGTAAAAAAGGCGGCGGCGGTGGTTCACCTATCGGCGGTGGTGGTAGTGCGATTGGCTTTGGTGTCATTGCAGTTATCGCGATTGCAGTATGGTTCTTCGCTGGCTTTTACACCATCGGTGAAGCAGAGCGCGGTGTCGTACTGCGTTTAGGTAAATACGACCGTATCGTAGACCCAGGTCTGAACTGGCGTCCTCGTTTCATTGATGAATACGAAGCGGTTAACGTACAAGCGATTCGTTCACTACGTGCATCAGGTCTAATGCTGACTAAAGATGAAAACGTAGTAACAGTAGCGATGGACGTTCAATACCGTGTTGCTGACCCATACAAATATCTATACCGCGTAACGAATGCTGATGACAGTTTGCGTCAAGCAACCGACTCAGCTCTGCGTGCAGTAATTGGTGACTCACTGATGGATAGCATCCTAACCAGTGGTCGTCAGCAAATCCGTCAAACAACGCAAGAAACACTGAATCAAATCATCGATAGCTACGATATGGGCATCGTGATTGTAGATGTGAACTTCCAGTCTGCACGTCCACCAGAGCAAGTGAAAGATGCGTTCGATGATGCAATTGCGGCACGTGAGGATGAAGAGCGTTTCATCCGTGAAGCAGAAGCTTACAAAAACGAAATCTTGCCGAAGGCAACAGGTCGAGCAGAGCGTTTGAAGAAAGAAGCACAAGGTTACAACGAGCGTGTGACGAACGAAGCGCTTGGTCAAGTGGCTCAGTTTGAAAAACTACTGCCTGAATACCTAGCGGCTCCTGGCGTAACTCGAGATCGTCTGTACATTGACGCAATGGAAGAAGTTTACTCAAGCACATCGAAAGTGCTGATTGACTCTGAATCCAGCGGCAACCTTCTTTACCTTCCAATTGATAAATTGGCAGGCCAAGATGGTCAATCAGACTCTAAACGTAAATCGAAATCGACTTCAACATACGACCACATTCAACTTGAATCTGAGCGTACTCAAGAAGACACTTCGAACACGCAGTCTCGTTCAACGGGTACACGTCAAGGGAGATACTAAGAATGCGTAAGTTAATGATCCCTGTACTGGTAATCGCTCTGGCATTAATGCTGATGTCACTGTTCGTGATTCCTGAAGGTGACCGCGGTATTGTGGTTCGATTTGGTCGTGTCTTGAAAGACAACAACGACATCACTCGTATTTACGAGCCGGGCCTGCACTTCAAAATGCCTTTGTTTGACCGCGTGAAAACACTAGATGCGCGTATCCAAACAATGGATGGCCGTGCTGACCGTTTCGTAACGTCTGAGAAAAAAGACGTAATCATTGATACCTACGTGAAGTGGCGTATCGAAGATTTCGGTCGTTACTACCTAGCAACAGGTGGCGGCAATACGCTGACTGCCGAGGCGCTTCTTGAGCGTAAGGTAACGGACGTACTACGTGCAGAAATCGGTGCTCGTGAAATCAAGCAAATCGTATCTGGTCCACGTAACAACGACGTACTTCCAGAAGACGCAACCAGCGAGGAAGTAAGTACTGAAGCAGCTCGTGAAGCATTGGAAATCGATGGTGAACGTGACCTAATCATGTCTGAAGTGTTGAAAGACACACGCGACAGCGCAATGAAAGATTTGGGTGTTCGCATCGTTGACTTCCGTATGAAGAAGATCAACCTACCAGATGAGATCAGTGAATCAATCTACCGTCGTATGCGTGCAGAACGTGAGTCGGTAGCTCGTAAGCACCGTTCTCAAGGTCGTGAGAAAGCCGAAGTTATCCGTGCACAAGCTGAGCTTGAAGTGGCAACAATTCTTGCAGAAGCAGACAAAACAGCTCGTGTAACACGAGGTGAGGCGGATGCAGAAGCTGCGAAGATCTATGCGAATGCTTACAACAAAGATCCTGAGTTCTTCAGCTTCCTTCGTTCTTTAAAAGCTTACGAGAAATCGTTCAGCTCTAAGAATGACATTCTTGTACTTGATCCGAAGAGTGAGTTCTTCCAGTACATGAATAACGCGAAAGGCGCAAAAGCTGAATAAGCGAATTGCTAAACGACAAAAGGCTCCTATATGGAGCCTTTTTTATATCTGCTGGAAAATAAGCGCTGGCGGCTTAACTCATCATTATCGCGATGACCGCTCCGGCGACGACCAGACAGCCACCAATCCGACGCAACTGGTTATCTGGTTGGTCACTCAACTGAGCCACCATGTTACGCCAACCGTTTGGGGCAATCAGTGGTCCAATTCCTTCTACAATCAAAACCAGCCCGATAGCCAGCCAAATAGACTCAGACATTGCGATTCCTTGTGGATTTAAGAAAGGTAAATATTATCAGTGATGTAGTGATTTCGAAATGAACAACATCGGTGATGTTTGCATTCTAGTATCAACTCTGTGAACAAAAATGACTGCAAGAAGGGGGATTCGGTGCTAGAATCCATTTTTAACTAGCAATCAGACTTGGAAAGATGGGAAATAACGTAGTCGTTCTAGGCACCCAATGGGGTGACGAAGGTAAAGGTAAAATTGTAGACCTTTTAACTGAAGATGCAAAATACGTGGTACGCTACCAAGGCGGTCACAATGCAGGTCATACACTTGTAATTGACGGTGAAAAAACCGTTCTTCACTTAATTCCATCAGGTATCCTTCGCGATAACGTAAAATGCGTTATCGGTAACGGTGTAGTGCTATCGCCTGAAGCTCTAATTAAAGAAATGAAACCTCTTGAAGAGCGCGGCATTCCAGTACGCGAGCGTCTTTTCATTTCTGAAGCATGTCCTCTAATTCTTCCTTACCACGTTGCAATGGACCAAGCTCGCGAAATCGCTCGCGGTAAAAAAGCTATTGGTACAACAGGTCGTGGTATCGGTCCAGCATACGAAGATAAAGTTGCTCGTCGCGGTCTACGCGTTGGCGACCTATTCGATATGGAAACGTTCGCTGAGAAACTAAAAGAAGTAATGGAATTCCATAACTTCCAACTAGAGCATTTCTACAAAGCTGAACCAGTAAGCTATGAAGAAGTACTTGAGCAAGCTAAAGGCTACGCTGAGCTACTAACTTCAATGGTTATCGACGTAACTGACGAACTAGACGCAGCACGTAAGCGCGGCGACAAGATCATGTTCGAAGGTGCGCAAGGTACACTGCTAGATATCGACCACGGTACTTACCCTTACGTAACTTCTTCTAACACGACTGCTGGTGGTGTTGCTGCAGGTTCTGGTTTCGGTCCTCGTCATATCGGTTACATCCTTGGTATCACTAAAGCTTACTGTACTCGTGTTGGCTCTGGTCCATTCCCGACTGAGCTATACGACGGTCTAGACAAGCAAGATCCTGTTGGTAAGCATCTAGGTGAAGTTGGTCATGAGTTCGGTGCAACAACTGGTCGTCTACGCCGTACTGGTTGGTTCGATGCTGTTGCGATGCGTCGCGCAATCCAAATCAACTCTATCTCTGGCTTCTGTCTAACTAAACTAGACGTTCTAGATGGCCTAGAAGAGCTAAAAATCTGTACTGGTTACAAGATGAAAGATGGCTCTATCCTAGAAGTTTCTCCAATGGCAGCTGAGTCATTTGAGCAAGCGACACCAATCTACGAAACAATGCCTGGTTGGTCTGAGAACACATTTGGTGCTAAGTCAATCGACGCGCTACCACAAGCAGCTCTAGACTACATCAAGCGTATTGAAGAGCTAACTGGCGTGCCTGTAGACATCGTTTCAACAGGTCCAGATCGTAACGAAACTATCATCAAGGTTCACCCATTCGAATCTTAATCGATACTCGTTAGAGATTATAAAAGCCGACTTTCGAGTCGGCTTTTTTGTATCTGTAACTTGGCTGCACTGACGGAAAAATAAACTCGATATGGCAAATTGTTGCCGTTAAGCTTAAACAAGAGGCAAAAATTGTCTAAAGCTTAACTGACGTTTGCCGATAAGGTTATCAAGCAGAGGAGATCCTTCACCGATCTTTGATTTCTCAGAATCCTTAAAGAGTACATTTATGAAGTTACGAACAGTGGCTGCTTCACTGTTATTGATGCTGAGTGCAACGTCGGTCAAGGCAGATGTTGCCGATGTGGGGGCACCAGTTCCCATCTATACCGAAGCAGAGTTAATTAAGCTTATTGAACAAAATAAGCATTTAGAACGCGTGCGTGCGGATAACTGCCAGTTGGTGGAAGATATTGTTGCACGTGCCACACGAATTAATTTACCGTCGTATGAGTTTCTCTACGGCGACATGCTGGCGTGGGGCGTTTGTGTAGAGCAAGATGTTGAACTTGGTCTCTACTATATGGAAAACGCTGCACACCAAGGCTTACCTGCTGCATTAGAGCAGCTTGGGCGCTACTACTCTCGTGGTACCTTAGTTCAACAAGATAAAGAGCGTGCAATCCCATACCTGCGAGAAGCGGCGGCAATGGGGAACCTTAATGCGCGTATTCATCTTGCTGAGTTATTGTTACGTGATTACGGTAGCCCACTGGATTACGAAGATGCTTACCGTTGGTTATACAACTCAGTCACGGCAGATCAGAGAAAACATAAGCGTATTGCGGTGCTAAGAAATGGTTTAGAGCAACGTATGCCGCAAAACATCATTGCGCGAGCCAAGCGTCGCGATACTTTCTGGTAGATGTACTCTTAAAACACCAGTAGCTTCATAACACTCTGCCAATAAAAACAACAAAGCCCACATCATGTGGGCTTTGTTGTTTTTCCCGAAACGTAATCGTGAGCGATTAAACGACTTTGTGTGGACCGAAGCATTCATAGTGGAATTGTTCTTGCGGAACACCAAGTTCAAGCAGTTGTTTCGCTACGTGCTGCATAAAACCAACAGGGCCGCAGAAGTAAACTTGAACGTTGTCTTGTTTCACTGCTGCTTCAATTTCGTGTAGGTTTACGAAGCCGGTGAAATGGAAGTCTTCACCCAACTTATCTTCTGCCGTTGGTTGGTTGTACCAAACCAGCGAGTTCATATTCTCTTTTGCGCCAACAATCTGATTCACATGATGTTTGAATGCGTGTTGTTGGCCGTTTTCTGCTGCGTGTACCCAAGTTACAGGTGCTTTGTGTTCAGCAAGGCTCTCAAGCATTGAAAGTGTTGGCGTTAGACCGACACCAGCGGAAACCAAAACAACGGGTGTACTTGCTTCTACGTCCATAAAGAAGTCACCCGCAGGTGCGGCTAGCTGCACTTTATCGCCGATGTTGAGATCGTCATGCAGGAAGTTCGATACCTTGCCGCCGTCTTCACGTTTTACCGAGATACGGTAAGTGTTTTCTTGTACCGCAGAAGATAGGCTGTACTGGCGAATCTCTTGGTTGTCGAACTTATCACTGTTGATGTAGATACCAAGATATTGGCCCGGTTTGTACTCAGAAACCTTTTCACCATCGACCGGTTTGAAGACGAAGCTACAAATGTTCTCGCTTTCAAGTTGTTTACCAACCAGTTCAAACTCACGCAGACCACGCCAGCCACCTTGAAGTGCTGCATTTTCTTGGTAGATTTGTTCTTCACGTTGAATGAACACGTTTGCTAGCACGCCGTAGGCTTCTGCCCATGCGTCAATCACTTCTTGACCAGGAGAAAACAGCTCATCAATGGTAGCCAGTAAGTGCGTACCAACGATTTGGTACTGATCTTTGGTGATCATAAAACTGGTGTGTTTGTGGGCGATTTTCTCTACTGCACCAAGTAGGGCTGGTAGGTTGTCGATATTGCTTGCATAAGCACAGATAGCATTAAATAGAGCTTCACGTTGGTCACCATTACGCTGGTTACTCATGTTGAAAATGTCTTTCAACTCAGGATTATGGGTGAACATGCGGTCATAAAAGTGCGCAGTCAACTTCGGGCCAGTTTCTGCAAGAAGTGGTGCGGTTGCTTTCACGATATCAATGGTTTGGTTGCTGAGCATAATGGCTTCCTATTTAAAGTTGTATTTGTAATGCATGTTTAAAGTTGTATCTCAAATGTATCTTTCGATCAAGAAAAGAATTACACTTTTGCTTCTAGAGAGGATAGCAACATGCAGTTAACTAGCTTTACTGATTACGCGTTAAGAACCCTGATTTACTTGGCTTCTTTGCCCAAAGATGAGCTTACAAATATTACCGAAGTAACTGATTTATTTGGTGTATCACGTAACCATATGGTGAAGGTGATCAACCGTCTTGGTCAGTTAGGTTATGTACATACGGTGCGTGGTAAAAACGGCGGCATTCGTTTGATGAAGCCGGCAAAAGAAATTACTGTCGGTGGTGTGGTGCGCGATCTAGAGCCATTAGATTTGGTAAATTGTGATGTCGAGTTTTGTCACATTACGCCGGCATGTCGTCTAAAAGAGAAGCTAGCAAAAGCGAAATTGGCTTTCTTAGCTGAATTAGACGGTTGCACTATTGATGAACTGCTTCGCGACAACTCAGAGCTGCTGATCCTGCTTACACGTCCTTAGTTTACGTGTGTCTCTCTCATCCTTTCAAGATCATTCTTTTTTCAAAGCAATTCTGTAGCTTATCAAGAGACTCGGATATACTAGCTCTATACCTTCCTTGCTAGATAGGCACGCCTATGTCAGACAATATTCCAAACGATCCATTCGCAGATCGTGAATCCAAAAATTACGAAAACCCAATTCCAAGTCGAGAGTTCATCACTGAGTTTCTGCAGCAAGCTGGCGTCCCAATGAATCGCAACGATTTGTTTGAAGCGCTTAAGCTAAAAGGTGAAGATCAATACGAAGGTTTACGCCGTCGACTGCGCGCGATGGAGCGTGATGGCCAGCTCGTGTTTACGCGTCGTCAGTGCTACGCGCTACCAGAAAAACTCGAGATGGTGAAAGGTTACGTAATTGGCCATAAAGATGGTCATGGTTGGGTGCGTCCTGAAGGCAGTGTTGGCAAGGATAATGACATTGTGCTGCCTCATCACCAAATGAAACACATCATTCATGGTGATTTCGTTTTGGTTCAACCGACGGATAACAGCAAGCGCGGTCGCCGTGAAGGGCGTTTAGTACGTGTTTTAGAAGAGCGTAACACGCAGATCGTTGGTCGTTTCTTCCTAGAGTACGGCTACTCTTACGTTGTGCCTGATGACTCGCGTATCAGCCAAGATATTCTAATCCCAAATGAGCACAAAGCAGGTGCTCGTATGGGTAACGTGGTGGTGATTGAGATCACTGACCGTGGTTCTCGTTCGCGTGGCATGATGGGTAAAGTGGTTGAAGTGCTGGGTGAAAACATGGCTCCGGGTATGGAAACGCAAATCGCGATTCGTACTCACCAAATTCCTCACGATTGGCCAGCGGCTGTCGATAAACAAATTGAAAATCTAGGCGAAGAAGTCCCAGAAGAAGCAAAAGTGGGTCGAGTTGACTTGCGTGAGTTACCGTTGGTGACCATCGATGGTGAAGACGCTCGTGACTTTGATGATGCGGTGTACTGTGAGAAGAAAAAGAGCGGTGGTTGGCGTTTATGGGTAGCGATTGCTGACGTAAGTTACTACGTACGTACAGACTCTGCGCTGGACAAAGAAGCCATCAACCGTGGTAACTCGGTGTACTTCCCATCGCAAGTTGTGCCAATGCTACCTGAGGTGCTATCAAACGGTTTGTGTTCACTTAACCCACAAGTTGATCGTCTGTGTATGGTGTGTGAAATGACCATCTCTGACACCGGTAAGCTGTCAGGGTACAAGCACTACGAAGCGGTGATGAACTCACATGCACGTCTGACGTACAGTAAAGTGGGTGCGATTCTAGAAGGTGATGAAGAGCTGCGTATGCGCTACCACAACCTAGTGCCTCATCTAGAAGAACTGCACAGCATGTACAAAGTGCTAAAAGACGCTCGTGACAACCGTGGTGCGATTGAATTTGAGACCGTTGAAGCTAAGTTCATTTTCAATGCCGAACGCAAGATTGAAACCATCGAGCCTGTGATTCGTAACGATGCACATAAGATCATCGAAGAATGTATGATCCTAGCGAACATCGCCTCAGCGTCTTATGTCGAGAAGGCAAAAGAGCCAGCATTGTACCGTGTTCACGAATCTCCGGGTGAACTGCGCTTGCAGGGTTTCCGTGATTTCCTAAGTGAGCTTGGCTTGGATTTGAAGGGCGGTCTTGAACCATCACCAACCGACTATGCAGACTTGGTAAAACAGATTGCGGAGCGTCAGGACAAAGAGCTGATTCAAACCATGCTGTTGCGCTCAATGAAGCAAGCAGTATACAACGCGGACAATGCCGGCCACTTTGGTTTGGCGCTGAAGCGTTACGCGCACTTCACGTCGCCAATTCGTCGTTACCCAGACCTGCTGCTGCACCGCGCAATCAAATATCTGATTGCCAAAGAAGAAGGTCGCAATCAAGATCGTTGGACCCCAACGGGTGGTTACCACTACTCGTTTGACGACATGGACTTCTACGGTGAGCAATGTTCGATGACAGAGCGCCGTGCAGACGATGCAACTCGTGAAGTGGCTGATTGGTTGAAGTGTGAATACATGCAAGACCATGTTGGCGATGAGCTGGATGGTGTTATTGCCAACGTGACCAGCTTTGGTTTCTTTGTTCGTCTGACTGAGCTGCACATCGATGGTTTGGTGCACATTTCAACGCTAGCAAACGACTACTACCAATTTGATCCGATTGGTCAAAGACTTATCGGTGAAAGCTTCGGTAACATCTATCGCCTAGGCGATGCGGTGAAAGTGAAAGTGCTTGCGGTCAACTTAAATGACAAGCAAATTGACTTTGAATTAATCGAAACAAGCCGTAAGCTACGCGGCAAAGGTAAGACTGCGAAGAAACGCGCAGCAGATGCCAAACGCAAAGCAAAAGAGAAAAAGCGTGCGGCAACCAAAGGCGGTACGCGCGCGAAGCCGATGATTGAACCGACCAAGCACCCAGAACCTGCGGAAGCAGGCAGTGCTCGCAAAGGTAGCGCGAAACGCGGTGACGCTGAAGGTACGAAAAAGCCGAAGAAAGCACGCAAGAAAAAGCCACACAGTAAGCCGAGAAAGACTAAGCGTACTAAGAGCGACGCTGAGTAGGCTGAAGCGCCAATCTAGTCCGAAAAGGAGTAGATTGGCGAGGGCAAGACGACCAGAACAACAGGTTAAACAATGAGTAACGAATTTATTTACGGCATTCACGCAGTGAAAGCGGTATTAGAACGCGAACCAGAGCGTTTTATCGAAGCATACGTCCTAAAAGGCCGCCAAGACGATCGTCTAATGCCAATCCTGAATGACCTTCAGGTTTGTGGTGTTTCGATTCAACAAATGACTCGTAAAACGCTAGACGACAAAGCACACGGTGCTAACCACCAAGGCATCATTGCGCGTGTTAAAGCTGCGAAACAGCTTAATGAAAACGACATTGATGGCATCCTAGCGCAGCATGAATCACCGCTGCTGTTGGTATTGGATGGCGTGACGGATCCACACAACCTAGGCGCATGTCTTCGTAATGCTGATGCAGCCGGCGCGGCGGCGATCATCGTACCGAAAGATCGCTCTGCACCGATGAATGCCACCGTAAGCAAGGTTGCTTGTGGCGCAGCAGAAGTCGTGCCATTGATCCGAGTGACCAACTTGGCTCGTACTATGCGTACACTGCAAGAGCAAGGCATCTGGTTTGTTGGTACAGCAGGCGAAGCAACGCACGATATCTACCAAGCGAAACTGACTGGCCCTCTTGCTATCGTAATGGGTGCAGAAGGTGACGGTATGCGTCGTCTAACTCGCGAAACCTGTGACGATTTGATTAAGATCCCAATGGCAGGTAGCGTTTCAAGTTTGAACGTATCTGTCGCATCTGGCATTTGTTTGTTTGAAGCTGTTCGTCAGCGTATTGCTGCAAAGTAATTGCTAAACAAGTTTTAATAAACAAATAGTTACTGCAAAGTCAGACATAATGATAAAAACAAAGGATGGGGTGCCATCCTTTGTCGTTTTCACCGATTTATAAATAGAATTTTCAGGGGAGTTATGACTCAACAAGACATTAAATTCATTGCCTTTGACCTAGACGGTACTTTGCTTGATAGCGTGCCCGATCTTGCGGTTGCCGCCGATCAAGCTGTTCAAGAACTCGGTTTTCCTTCTGTTTCAGAAGAACAAGTTCGTGACTATGTTGGTAACGGCGCAGACGTACTGATTGGACGCTCATTAAGTCAAAGCCTGACCATCAATCCAGAGTTGAGCGAAGAGCTTCGTGCAAAAGCGCGTGTGCTGTTTGATGACTACTACGAGCAAAGTGGTCACAAGTTAAGCCACCTTTACCCAACGGTAAAAGAGACGCTGGAAGAGTTGCACAAAGCCGGTTTTGTTATGGCGTTGGTGACCAACAAGCCTTCGAAGTTTGTGCCTGATGTTTTAGAAAAACACGACATCGCAAAATACTTTGTTGATGTGCTAGGTGGCGACGCGTTTCCAGAGAAAAAACCAAACCCAATTGCACTGAACTGGTTGATGGAAAAGCACCAAATCCAACCGAGTGAAATGCTGATGGTCGGCGACTCGAAGAACGACATTCTCGCAGCAAAGAATGCAGGCTGTGCCTCATTTGGTCTGACTTATGGCTACAACCACGGTGAGCCTATCTCTGCATCAAATCCAGATTTCGTCGCTGACAGTTTGGCTGAATTATTGGATGTAGTAGCGGTTTCTGCATAACGGCTACAAAAGAGCTTCCAAAATACTCGTTAATGAGTACACTGAGTAAACCGTGCACCTATCGTTGCACGGTTTTTTTCATTTATTTAGATTAAGAAGTCAAAGGAATCATTCTAATGAGCAAGCCCATTGTATTGAGTGGTGTTCAACCTTCAGGTGAACTAAGTATCGGTAACTACTTGGGTGCTCTACGTCAATGGCAGCAGATGCAAGACGATTATGATTGCCAATACTGTGTGGTAGACCTTCACGCGATTACGGTTCGTCAGGACCCTAAAGCACTGCATGAAGCGACGCTAGACGCACTGGCGATCTGTCTGGCAGTTGGTGTTGACCCGAAGAAGAGCACGCTATTTGTTCAGTCACACGTACCAGAGCATGCTCAACTTGGTTGGCTTCTTAACTGTTACACCCAAATGGGTGAACTGGGTCGTATGACGCAGTTTAAAGACAAATCTGCACGTTACTCAAACGACAGCTCAAGCCAGTTTGGTGATGTAAACGTTGGTCTGTTTGACTACCCAGTGCTGATGGCGGCAGACATCCTGCTTTACGGTGCGCACCAAGTGCCTGTAGGTAGCGACCAGAAGCAACACCTAGAGCTAGCGCGTGATATTGCTAACCGCTTTAACAACATCTACTCACCAGAGCAGCCAATCTTCCAAGTGCCAGAGCCTTACATTCCGACGGTAAACGCGCGCGTAATGAGCCTTCAAGACGCAACCAAGAAGATGTCTAAATCTGATGACAACCGTAAGAACGTTATCACGCTGTTGGAAGAGCCTAAGTCGATCATTAAGAAGATCAACAAAGCGCAAACCGACACAGAAACGCCACCGCGTATCGCTCACGATTGGGACAACAAGGCAGGTATCTCTAACTTAATGGGTCTGTACTCTGCGGCAACAGGCATGAGCTTTGAAGAGATTGAAGCCAAATACCAAGGCGTTGAAATGTACGGTCCATTCAAGAAAGATGTTGGTGAAGCGTTGGTGACTATGCTTGAGCCAATTCAGGCTGAATACCACCGCATCCGCGCTGACCGTACTTACATGAATGAAGTGATGAAGCAAGGCGCGGAGAAAGCATCGGCACGTGCGGCTGAAACGTTGAAGAAAGCATACGAAGCAGTGGGTTTTGTTGCTCGCCCATAGGCTGAAGCCTAACACAAAAAAGCTCTACCATTGATTGGTGGAGCTTAATTATATGGCCCACTCCACTCTCAAGTCATTAAGCTTAGAGTGGGCTCTCAGAGTAAGGTGAACCATCTGCCTTCTATTCATTTTTTAGGTATTGACCTAGGCAAGCACTGTTTCCACGCTATCACTTATAGCTATTAAGGTGCGGAAGTGCTACGCCGTAAGTTAAATCGAAACCAACTCCGTTATGACTTAATTGTAGTTGCAATAACGGTGCGAACCATACATTTTGGTGCCTATTTTCTGGAAGATGCCTCTTCCTCACAACGTGTCATATTGTAGTACTCGGCACGTCCTCGTGGTCCTGCAAACCATGTTTTTATCACAAAACCGCGTTCCGTGAAGTAACGCAGATCCTCGCATGCGATTTGATAGCTCGATTCGGTAATCGAAACTGGATCCCAAGTGTAACGCGAGAATCGCGGCAACTGAGCGGTGAAAGTAATCATCCCCTCATCACTTACATCAAACTCTTCATATTGGTCCAGCTCGGCTTTGGCTTCCTCAATTAAATGTTGAGCTGTGTTCGGCTTTAATGGTTGGCTTGTTTTTAATTTATTCTGAATAGATTGGCATCCCATAATCAGTATGGAAGCCGAAAGGGCTAGCGCAATCTTTTGAAATTGTTTCATTTTCTTATCCTAATCGTCGTTATTGGAGATCTTGTTATCTGTCTCTCATGAGCGTTATAACGAGTGCTTATGGATTTTGCTAGATTCACATGGTGAGAGTAATGCTTGGTTTATAAAACTTTGAACTTCACACGCATAAATAACCTCAAAGGTTATTTTTAATGGCGCTGTAAAGGAAAGAAATAATAAGTTCGTCATTCTAAATTAGCATTGCTTAATATTTAAATTGTATTGCTAGAATTGAATTAATTCAGATTGAATACTCATACATTCACATAGCATGCTGAGTGATATAAAACCGAGTAATAAGTCTAATTATTGATATTTATATTCTTAGTTACTGTATTTGTTACAAAAACTGTTTAAATGGGCAGCCCTGGCATAATTTTGCGTATTCACGTGTGATATATTTCACGGCTTTTACTGGTGTTTCTTATTTATTTCATAAATAAACCTGATAGTAGGCACAAATGGTGGGCTCTGCTCAGGGCTTAGTTTGCATTTAAATAAATATCAGGTACGACAATGGATACGTTAATCAAACCCTCTTTACTTGCACTGACGATTGCCAGCGCGCTTAGTGCCAATGCTAACGCAGAAATTATCCTTTCCCAATATGTTGAAGGTGGCTCATACAACAAAGCCGTAGAAATCGCGAACACGGGCGATGCAGCGGTAACGCTAACCGGTTACGAGCTAGCGAAATCATCAAACGGTGGCGGTACTTGGGGGAGCACACTCGACCTTAGCCAAGTGACGTTACAAGCTAACCAAGTGTATGTACTGGCTCATGGTGACGCGAGCGATGCCATCAAAGCTGTCACGGATATCACAGATAAAAGCGTTGCGAACTTTAACGGTGACGACCCGATCGCACTGCTTAAAGATGGCGAAGTGCATGACATCATCGGTGTGATGGGTGACGTAGATTTTGGTAAAGATATAACATTGGTTCGTAACAGTGATGCACTAACCCCTTCTGCTACTTATGATGCATCTCAGTGGACGGCATTTGAGAAAGACAACATTGACGGTCTTGGTGAGCTAAATGCGACGGAGCCACCAGCACCATTCGCTTGTGAAGTAGACGGTCAGCAACCTAACTTCACCACCATTCAAGATATTCAAGGTGAAGGCGATTCGTCACCATTTATTGATGGTTATCCATACATTACTGACGAAGATCATTTCGTAACTGGTGTCGTGACTGCTGTTACCACTGGCCTAACCAAAGGTTTCTACCTGCAAGCGTTAGAAAGCGACAACAACGACAAGACTTCAGAAGGCTTGTTCATTCATACCGATGCCGCGGATACCAATCTAAAATCAGGCGATGTTGTTTGTGTGAAAGGTAAAGTTCAAGAGTATTACAGCAATACTCAGCTAGCTTCTGATGCTAACAGTTATGTGAAAACGGGCACATCGGATATTCCTCGAGTTACCGATCTTGTTATCAAAGAAGGTGAGACACTACGTGATGCGCTAGAGCGTCATGAAGGCATGCAAGTTGAACTGAAATCAGCAAGCGAGTTGTTTGTGACTCGTAACTTCTCTTACGACTACGACTCTCGTCGTAACAATATGATGCTGTCTCATGAAGCGCCATTGTTTAAGCCGACTCAATTGCACGCAGCAGAGAGTGATGCAGCTGTTGAGCTAGCAAAAGACAACGCAGCGAACCGCGTATACCTAGAATCAGATGGCAAAGCACCAAACGGCCAAATTCCTTACTACCCTGACTTTGCGAAAGATGCAGATCAAGATGGCTCTTCTGAGCAGCACATTCGTCTTGGTTCGCGAGTAGAAGGTCTGCAGGGCGTGGTGGCTTACAGTTACAACGAATACCGCTTGATTGCGACCAATGAAGTCGATAACACCAACTTCGTGGCTTCAGGTGAAGACTTCGACGTGGCTCGTAAAGATGCGCCAGCGATTGCGGATTCAGATTTGCGTATCGCGAGCTTTAACGTACTGAACTACTTCAACTCTGTGGCTGACAGCGGTCATGAAAACCCAACCGGACAAAACCGTGGGGCAGAAAACCTCGATGAGTTCCTGATCCAACAAGCGAAAATCGTTGCGGCGATGAATAAGATGGACGCTGACATCATTGGCTTAATGGAAGTCGAAAACAACGGCTTTGGTGACAGCAGTGCGGTGAAGAACTTGGTGGATGCATTGAATGCTGAAATCGAAGACACAGAAGATCATTACACTTACGTTGAAATCGCGGATCAAGACAAATACCAAGACGAATACTTTGGTAGTGATGCGATCATGGTGGCGATCCTATACCGTGCAAACGAAGTGACGCCAAAAGAAGTTGCGAAAGTGATTGTGACACCAGAGCAGCACATCGAAGAAAACACCATTACGCGTGGTGACGATGCGGAAGGCAACCCGGCTTACGACAAATACCAGCGTCATAGCCTGCTACAAACCTTTACAGTGAAAGAGACCGGTAAAGATCTATCCGTTGTGGTTAACCACTTCAAATCGAAAGGCTCTGAATGTATTGAAGAATGGATTGCGGGTGTAGAAGACTCTGAGCCGGCGGATCTGCAAGGCAACTGTAACAACTTCCGTGTTTCTGCAGCCAACGTTGTGGGTGACGCTCTGAAAGGCATTGAAGGTGACGTGCTAGTAATGGGGGACCTAAACGCGTATGGCATGGAAGATCCTCTGCTTACATTGACTGATTACTCGAAAGAGAAATACGGCCGTGACATTTACACTGCTGCTTACACAACCATTGGTGGTGGTGAGCTTCAAGTAGAGAAGACCAAAATTGAAAAAGGTTACGGTTACCATAACCTGAACACGGTACTTCACGGCGCAGACACCTTCTCATACACCTACTCTGGTGAGCTAGGTAACCTAGACCACGCGTTGGCGAGCAACAGCTTGGCACAAAAAGTGGTGGCGATTGAAGATTGGCACATTAACTCACTAGAAAGTAACTTGTTCGAATACAGCAGCAAGTACACCGGTGATATGCCGAAGTACAAAGATGCGTTCTCGGCATCTGACCACGATCCAGTGATCATCGCGATTGATTTCCCGGATACAGACATCGATCTACCAAGCTCAGGTGAAAACCTAGCGGTGGAAGTTCGTCTGCCACCAAACGCAGTTGTTGGTGATATCGTGACGGTAAGCCTAGTGGAAACAACTCAAGCGGCGTCGTCAACCTCTGATGCTGATGGCTACGAAGCGAGTGCAACTTTGACACAAGCGGACATTGATGCTCGCAGTGTCAGTGTGGAATTCGACAAAGCTCCAACAGAAGGCCAGTACGTACTA
The DNA here is from genome assembly GCF_002887615.1 of Vibrio jasicida 090810c. Taxonomy (NCBI): domain Bacteria; kingdom Pseudomonadati; phylum Pseudomonadota; class Gammaproteobacteria; order Vibrionales; family Vibrionaceae; genus Vibrio; species Vibrio jasicida. The sequence continues at coordinate 2,553,378 of NZ_CP025792.1, forward strand.
GAAGAGAAAGTGACAGATTCGACGGGCAACACCGTTAAGTTCAGTGATTCTCGCGATGTTACGTTAGAGCCGTCGAGCACTAACCCATCAGACGATGATGATGGTGGTTCATTTGGCTTTGGCGCGCTAATTGCGCTGCTAGGTCTAGGCTTATTCCGCCGTCGCCGCTAAGCGAATTTATTTCCTGACAAACAGTTCCTAAATAGCTGTAAAGACCAAAGGCCAGCCTATGCTGGCCTTTTTATTCAGCAAAAACTTGCCTTTCTTGCTTGGTATAGCAAAATACCGCCCTTGATTGTCACGAACGTGGCGATCACCACGTAAGCATTGCCAAAACGGATTGGAGCAACCGACCCTTTATGTTGTTGATCATCGATAACTACGACTCTTTTACCTACAACCTTTACCAATACTTCTGCGAACTTGGTGCAGACGTAAAGGTGGTGCGTAACGATGAGATCGACATCCAAGGCATTGAGGCACTCAACCCAACTCATTTGGTGATCTCTCCTGGGCCATGTACCCCTAACGAAGCAGGTATCTCTCTACAAGCCATTGAGCACTTTGCTGGTAAGTTACCTATCTTGGGCGTTTGCCTTGGTCATCAGGCGATTGCACAGGTGTTTGGAGGGGAAGTGGTACGTGCTCGACAAGTAATGCACGGTAAGACATCCCCAATTCGTCACAATGGTCGCAGTGTGTTTAAAAACCTCAATAACCCGCTCACGGTAACCCGCTACCACTCTCTTGTGGTGAAAAACGGTACGTTACCAAAGGTGTTTGAATTGACTGCGTGGACTGAGTTGCCTGACGGAACCATGGATGAAATCATGGGTTATCAGCATAAAACCCTGCCAATTGATGCAGTACAGTTTCATCCAGAGTCAATTAAGACAGAACAAGGCCACGAACTACTCGCAAACTTTCTTGCGCGTAAAACGATCTGATCGCGATCACTTTTCTTAACAAATTCTTCATATTTTGTGCCTGAGAAGGGGAATGCAAAACTATGCGTTCTGCCAATTAGGTAGGGACTATTCATTTTTCTCATTTCTTTCTGAACCTTGTCATGCATGGTTTTTATAAAAAATCGCTTCTCTATTTGCGTTTCTTGGTGCATAAATAATCATAGATAGTGAGTATGAGGTGTTACGCTCGCATACGAAAAGAATAAATCACTATTGAAATGGTTAATCAAATGTAAATACAATGCCGTATTAGCTTAAATGCAAAACATTATTTGCTGGCAAAGAGTGCTGGTTAAATTCGCTTATCTGCTAGGCATGCGGTATCAAGAAGGAATGTGCAATGACAACGGAAAACAAAGTAGAGCGCGGTTTATTCGATGAGGTAATGGTACCTTGCTATAACCCGATGGAAATGATTCCTGTAAAAGGTGAAGGTTCACGTATTTGGGATCAGAACGGAAATGAATACATCGACTTTGCTGGTGGTATTGCGGTGAGCTGTCTTGGTCATTGTCACCCAGTTATGGTGAACGCATTGACTGAGCAAGGTAACAAGCTTTGGCATCTAAGTAATGTTATGACTAACGAGCCTGCACTTCGACTGGCGAAGAAGCTAACAGAAGTGAGCTTTGCCGAGCGCGTGTTCTTTGCTAACTCTGGCGCAGAAGCGAACGAAGCAGCACTGAAGCTGGCGCGCCGTTATGCAGCAGACGTTCATGGCACTGAGAAATCTGAAATCATCGCATTCAAACAAGGTTTCCACGGTCGTACTTTCTTCACCGTAACGGTAGGCGGCCAAGCGGCTTACTCTGACGGTTTCGGTCCTAAACCAGGCGACGTAACGCACCTCCCTTACAATGATATCGAAGCGCTGCAAGCACATATGTCTGATCGCACTTGTGCGGTGATGATGGAGCCTCTACAAGGTGAGGGCGGCATCATTCCACCAACACCTGAATTCGCTCAAGCGGTTCGCGAGCTGTGTGACAAGCACAACGCACTACTGATCTTCGATGAAGTTCAAACAGGTAACGGTCGTACTGGTCACTTCTACGCATACCAAGGTCTAGGCATTACGCCAGACATCCTAAGCACTGCGAAATCATTAGGCGGTGGTTTCCCTATCGGTGCCATGCTGACGACAGAGAAACTGTCTGAACACATGAAAGTCGGTACGCACGGTTCGACTTACGGCGGTAACCCGCTAGCATGTGCCGTTGCCGAAGCGGTCGTTAATGAAGTGACTAAACCAGAAGTACTGGCTGGTGTACTAGAGCGTGAAGCGATGTTCCGTGAGGGTCTAGATAAGATCAACGCGAAATACAACATCTTCTCTGAAGTGCGCGGTAAAGGTCTACTGCTTGGTGCTGCACTGAACGAAGAGTGGCAAGGTCGTGCGCGTGACGTACTGGTTGCTGCGGGTAAACAAGGTCTCATGGTATTGGTTGCGGGTGCCAATGTCGTACGTTTCACACCATCACTCGTTATCACACAACAAGAAATCGAAGAAGGTTTAGCGAAGCTAGATAAAGCGATCGCAACACTGGTCTAAGCGCGGTCCCCATTTATCGTCAACCTAGAAACCCCCATCAAGGATCTCTGATGGGGGTATTGTTCCTACAATATAGTTAGGATCTTCTTGCATCTGGAGGGAGTATTGATGCTAGTAGTTCGCCCTATCGCAATGTCGGATTATGACGCGCTGCACACCTGTGCGGTTGAGTCTGGTCATGGGTTTACATCTCTACCGGTTAACGAAGAACTGTTAACCAATCGAATTAAACATTCAGAGTACAGTTTTGGCAAACCTGACGTGAACGAAGCCGGTGATGAAGGCTACCTAATGGTGGGCTTTGAATCTGAAACTGGTGAAGTCGCAGGTACCACAGGTATTGAAGCTTCAATCGGCTGGGATGTGCCTTTTTATTCTTACCACATCAGTAAAGTGGTGCACTCGTCACCAAAGCTTGGCGTAAACAACGTGGTTAAGCTGCTGACGTTTGGTAACAACTACACGGGTAACAGCGAAATCTGTACCTTGTTCCTACGCGAGAAATTCCGTGGTGGCTTGAACGGGCGTCTGATGTCTAAGTGTCGTTTCTTAATGATGGCAGAGCACCCAGAACGCTTCTCGGAAACTATCTTTGCTGAAATGCGTGGTGTTTCTGATGATCAGGGCAACTCACCATTCTGGCAATGGCTTCAAGAGCATTTCTTCTCTATCGATTTCACGCTTGCGGATTATCTAACCGGTATCGGTAAGAAAGGTTTTATCGCTGATTTGATGCCGAAATTGCCAATCTACATCAACTTGCTAAGCCCAGAAGCACAAGCCGTAATAGGTAAGGTGCACGATAACACGCGTCCTGCTCTGAAGCTGCTTGAACGCGAAGGTTTTACTAACCGTGGTTACGTCGACATCTTCGATGGTGGCCCAACGGTGGAGTGTGATCTACGCAATATCGAATCGGTACGTCACTCGTTCCGTGCCCAAGTCAAAATCTCTGAGCATACCAGTACTCAAGACTTCTTGATGTGTAACTCATCATTCGAGAACTTCCGTGCTGCAGCTGCAAAAGCGGCTTACGACGCTGAAACGCAAAGCGTTGTATTGGCTCCTGAACTTGCTGATGCGCTTTTGGTTGAGGAAGGGGATTTTGTTCGCCTTCTTCCGCAGTAACTGACGACAGAATTTAAGGATAGAAACAATGACACATTGGATTGCAGGTGAATGGGTACAAGGTCAGGGTGAAGGATTTACGTCTCTGTCGCCGTACAACCAAGAAGTGATATGGCAAGGCAACGGTGCAACGGCAGAACAAGTGAACCAAGCGGTTTCGGCGGCACGTGAAGCGTTTGTTGACTGGAAGAAGCGCCCATTTGCAGAGCGAGAAGCGATCGTGTTGGCTTTTGCTGAAAAAGTAAAAGAGCACAGCGAAAAAATCGCCGAAGTGATTGCCAAAGAAACCGGTAAGCCGATTTGGGAAACACGCACCGAAGCGGCAGCAATGGCAGGTAAAATTGCGATTTCCATCCGTGCTTACCACGACCGTACGGGTGAAGCTGCACGTGAAGCCGCAGGCAACCAAATTGTATTGCGCCACCGCCCACTGGGTGTGATGGCGGTATTCGGTCCTTATAACTTCCCAGGTCACTTGCCAAACGGTCACATCGTGCCAGCACTACTGGCTGGTAACACCGTTGTCTTTAAACCGTCTGAGCAAACGCCATGGACGGGTGAACTCGCTATGAAGCTGTGGGAGGAGGTCGGTCTACCAAAAGGCGTGATTAACCTAGTCCAAGGCGCGAAAGAAACTGGCATTGCGCTTGCGGATGCGAAAGGCATTGATGGAGTGCTATTCACCGGTAGTGCAAACACAGGTCATGTTCTGCATCGTCAGTTTGCTGGTCAGCCGGGCAAAATGCTGGCGCTTGAAATGGGTGGCAATAACCCGATGGTTATCTCGGATAACTACGGCGACCTAGATGCGACGGTTTATACCATCATCCAATCGGCTTTTATCAGTGCAGGTCAGCGCTGTACTTGTGCACGTCGTCTTTACATTCCATTTGGCGACAAGGGTGATGCCGTCATTACTAAGCTGGTGGAAGCGACACTCAATATTAGAGTCGGCCAACCATTTGCAGAACCTGCGCCATTTATGGGACCACAGATTTCGGTCGCGGCAGCTAAATTCATTCTGGATGCACAAGCAAACCTACAAGCACTTGGTGGAGAAAGCTTGATTGAAGCGAAAGCAGGCGAAGCGGCATTTGTTTCTCCAGGAATTATTGATGTGACGAACATTGCTGAACTGCCAGATGAAGAGTACTTCGGTCCACTTCTGCAAGTTGTGCGCTACGAAGGGCTAGAGAAAGCGGTAGAACTAGCTAACGATACACGCTTTGGCCTTTCTGCGGGTCTGGTTTCAACCGACGACCAAGAGTGGGAATACTTCGTGGACCACATTCGTGCCGGCATCGTGAACCGCAACCGCCAGCTAACGGGCGCAAGTGGTGACGCACCATTTGGTGGTCCGGGTGCGTCGGGCAACCTACGTCCAAGTGCTTACTACGCAGCAGACTACTGTGCGTATCCAATGGCATCAATGGAAGGACAAGAGACGGTCTTGCCTGCCACATTGAGTCCGGGTGTAAACCTGTAATAGAGAAAAACGAAGCGGTGACAAAGTATCGCCGCTTCTCTCTGCCGGAGCTATTTACCAAGTTAGGATTCTGGTAAGCGCGCTGGCAAACGCCAAAGGCGAGCTTAAGACTCTCCAGTGCGTGTTGACTGACTGGCACTTATGCCACACATACCGTCACAGGTTGATGACCGCTCGTTCGTGATTCTGGACAGCCTCCGGGCTGTGAACGAGCGGTCAACTTCTCTTACCCCTAACTCTACATTGCATAACAAGGAGTCGTTATGACGCCCGATGTGTTATTTGAATCGCTATGGCAAGACTACATTAAACGTCTTTGTCCTTCCGCTGCTAAAGTCCATCAACTTCTTCAAGAAGATGAGCCTCTGATTAATGACCATATTGCTCTACGTACGTTTAATGTCGATCCCCTAGGCATTGAAACGTTAGCGAAGCCATTCTTGGCGGTGGGCTACAAAGCCTGTGGTGACTACGTATTTGAAAGCAAAAAGCTGGTAGCAAAACATTTTGAGCACCCAGATCCAAAACAACCAAAAGTCTTCATCAGTGAATTGAAAGTGGATGAGTGCTCACCGGAGCTACAGGCCATTGTTCATAAATTGGTAGAGCAGGTTGATGCTTCTAAACTGACCGGCAGTGATTTCTTATACGGCGGACGTTTGTGGAACCTCAGTTACGCTGACTTCCAAACCTTGGCGAAAGAGAGTGAATACGGTTCTTGGCTTGCCGCGCACGGTTACGGAGCAAACCACTTCACAGTGAGTGTGAATCAACTCAACCAGCATGAAGAAGTAAAGCAAGTGAACGACCACCTACGTAAAGTAGGGTTCACCATCAACGAGAATGGCGGTGAAGTAAAAGGCACGCCGGAGGTGTTACTAGAGCAATCATCGACCATGGCAGACAAAGTGCCAGTGACCTTTACTGAAGGTGTTGAGGTGATTCCTGGAGGCTTCTACGAGTTTGCTAAGCGCTATCCAATGGATAACGGTGAGTTGTACCCAGGATTTGTGGCTGCATCGGCAGATAAGATCTTCGAAAGCACCAACGGTTAAAGAAGAGGCGAGAACGGGCTACGCCCTCTAGATGCCGGAATGCTTCGCTGCGGGAGGTTTTAACTCTCGGAATCTGAGAGGGCTATATCTCGGAGGATGAAGTCCGATCTCGGAATGCAGTGTTCCCAATTCTCGGCTCTTTGTTTTCCGTTCCCGATTCCCAAAAAACAAAAAAGCCACCAAACTTGCATTTGGTGGCTTTTAAATTTTTTAAACGTTAATCGAGATTAACGAGTCCCGTAAACAACGATAGTTTTACCGTGCGCAGAAATTAGGTTCTGCTCTTCTAGCATCTTCAAGATACGACCTACTGTCTCACGAGAACAGCCAACGATTTGACCGATTTCTTGACGAGTGATCTTGATTTGCATGCCGTCTGGGTGCGTCATCGCATCTGGCTGTTTAGCAAGGTTCAGAAGAGTCTGAGCGATACGACCAGTTACGTCTAGGAACGCTAGGTCACCCACTTTTTGGCTAGTAACTTGTAGACGACGAGCCATCTGCGCAGAAAGACGCATTAGGATGTCTGGGTTAACTTGGATAAGTTGACGGAATTTCTTGAAAGAAATCTCAGCCACTTCACAAGGAGATTTAGCGCGAACCCAAGCTGTACGCTCTTGGTCTTCTTCGAATAGACCAAGTTCACCAATGAAGTCGCCCTGGTTTAGGTAAGAAAGGATCATTTCCTTACCTTCTTCGTCTTTGATAAGAACCGCAACAGAGCCTTTAACGATGTAGTACAAAGTCTCTGCTTTTTCGCCCGCGTGAATTAGCGTGCTTTTTGATGGGTACTTATGAATATGACAGTGTGAAAGAAACCACTCTAATGTTGGGTCGGTTTGAGGTTTACCTAGAACCATAATATCTCACTTCCTCTGCAGGGTACGCTTGCGCTATCCATATTTTAGCTAAGCCTGAATTGGCCTACTAGAATAAGAGCACTTTTTATATGCTGCAAGCTCTCTTGTGTTTCGGTTAGAAATAGTATCCTTTTTCGAAAACGATTTCTTGATTTTAATCGTGCCATCATTGAGATTTTGTAAGCAAAACTGTGCACATGATCACGGTATGAAAAGTAAACACTACGATGGCAAGGTTTTTAGCCAATTTTCCCTGTTTCGATAAGTTGCTGCAGAATCGGCCTTACTATGAGCTCCATTGCAAAGCTCATCTTACCGCCCGGTACCACAATAGTATTGTGGCGAGACATGAATGAGCCATCAATCATTGCCAGTAAATAAGGAAAGTCGACATTCTTTATGCCGCGAAGGCGTATGACAACAAAACTCTCATCTAAACTTGGTATGCCTTTGGCATTGAGTGGGTTGGATGTATCCACCGTTGGGACACGCTGAAAGTTGATGTGCGTTCGAGAGAACTGCGGGGTGATGTAGTTTAGGTAGTCATCCATTGAGCGCACGATCGAATCCATGACCGCTTCTCTTGAGTGGCCACGATCGCGCGTGTCACGAACGAACTTTTGAATCCATTCTAAGTTGACGATTGGCACCATGCCAATTAGAAAGTCGACGTGACGTGCCACATTGACATCGCCATCCACCACGCCACCATGCAAGCCTTCGTAGAACAAGACATCACTGTTTTCTGGCAGATCTTGCCAAGGTGTAAAGGTGCCCGGCATTTGGTTATATGGGACCGCTTCATCAAAGGTGTGCAGATAACGGCGCACGCTGCCAGTGCCATCTTCACCAAACTGACGAAAGAACTCTTCTAACCCCGGAAAGTCATTGGCTTGTGGACCAAAGTAACTGATGTGTTTGCCTTGCTCGCGGGCTTTACGGATTTCGACGTCCATTTCTGGACGAGTAAAACGGTGAAAGCTATCGCCTTCGACCCATGCAGGTTTGACGTTCATCATATTGAACATCTTGCGGAAGGCTTCAGATGTGGTGGTGGTACCGGCACCGGATGAACCAGTAACCGCAATGATTGGATGTTTAGCTGACATGACAAACCTTGTCGAAAATTACTTACCTGTAAAGTGCAGCATGCGTATGCTGCACGGTCGATAACCCACTATAGCACGTAACAAGCCCTTGTCATCGAGTGGGATACGGTAAAATGTGAAGGGTCTAAAACTTTGCTTTTAATTGAATATCTACTGTTTCATGTAGCTCAGAAAAGACGATGATTGCTTCACCTTTTTCTAATTGGTATTTGACCTGATCGATTTTACTTTGCAGTGAAACTTCGACCGAGCCATAGTCGGTGCCTTCACGTAGTACGAATTCACGAATCAAATTTTCCAGCGTTTCTGGCGCGATGTCTTGCCAAGGGATGACCATAAATACCTCAAACTTTTATGATGTTTAAGCGCGCCTTGGGTTGGAGTCTGGCGCGCCTAAGTAGTTTACTGTGTTCGTGGCACGGATACAGCAGAAAGGTACTCCGCAGCGATACTTTCGTAATAAGCAGGTAGGGCTTCTTCTAACCAAAACTTTGGTTTGAGAGCGGTTCCCGTAAGAAAACCCACATGCCCCCCATGCTCATAAAGTCGGTAATCGATGTTATCTGGCAACACAAATTTCGGGATCACTTCTTCCGTCATAAACGGATCGTCTTTTGCGTGGATTATCAGCGTCGGTAGAGTGATCTGTTGCAGTTTGCTTAAGCCAGAACATTGATCGTAATAATCTTGTGCGTCTTTAAAGCCATGCAGAGGGGCTGTGATCAAGTCGTCGAACTCATACAAGCGAGTCACACGTTTGATCGAGTTATACGACAGTGCGAGTTCGCCTTGGATTAAGTCATGCTTTTGCAGTGCATTACGCTTTAGTGAAGAGAGTAAGTAACGTCGATAGACCTTCGAGAAGCCTTGCTCAATACGATTGGCACATGCCGCTAAATCAAGCGGTGCAGAGACAATCGTCGCGGCACTCAAGATCGGGTCACCTTTGTACTTAGCTAAATAGTTCGCCAGCATGTTACCGCCGAGGGAGATCCCTACTGCGATTTTTGGATTGTTGGGGAACTGCTGATTGAGCTGCTCAAGAAAGAAACGAGCATCCGTTACTTCGCCAGAATGATAGGCGCGGGCTTTCTTGTTTGGCTTACCACTGCAACCACGAAAGTGCATCATCACTGAAAGCCAACCCGATTTAGAGAAGGCGTTCATCAAACCGTTCGCATACGGGCTGTAGAAGCAGCCTTCCAAGCCATGAAAGAGGACGAAGATTGGTTTGTTGCGTGCAGCTTCGGAATCTGGCTGCTGGGACCACGCCAAATCGAGGAAGTCACCATCCGGTGTATCGAGTGTTTGCCAAATAGGCGTAAACAGCGCTTTCTTGCGAATAAAGCGCGGTAATAGCGTCTGAAGGTGCGGGTTCTTAATCCCGGCGGCTGCGAAAAATTGTGTCATACCTAACTGCTCTTATATGGTCCTTCAATGTTCGCTGAAGAACTTATTAATATAATCCTTTATAGCTTTAGTATAGATATTTTACTGGTTTATGACTGATTTATGGATGCTGAATTTTTGGAACTGGAAGGGAAAACGCTTGTTGAAGGTGCTCACCACCGAGCTGCCGACAATATCTTAGCGTTAATGGATCGCCATCGTTACTGACTAATTTTAATGAGTTGACGCAGTCAACGAGGTCGGATTGTTGCTGTTTTTCTAACTGCAGTTCGAACTGTAGTGCTTCGCGATAAAGGGCATCGTTGACTTGCGATTTTAGATGGCGACGTAACTCACGGTAGGAGTGCAGAAGGGTTTCGCTTCGACCAAGGCAACCTTGGACTAAATGCCAGTCTTGTTCTTGGAAAATAACTTGCTGCTCATCGAGCCATCTGAGCAGCAGTAGTAGATTCACATTGCCGTGATAGTTATTTTGCAACGACAAGCACGCTTCCTTCACTTCTCGCACACCATAAAATTGCAGACTGAACTGCCAAAGGTGTTCTAGGGTGAGAGTGTATTCTGCGTGCTCTTTTGTCATTGATTGAACTCTAGCTCCATCTGCTCTAACGTTTCTTGAGCAGACATCCATTCCATCTCTACGTCTTCAAGCTCAGATTTACTCGACGCTTGAAGTGCCAATACTTCATTAAGTTTAGCCTTGTTTTCTGCTTCATACAGAGAGTTATCCGATAATTGCTCTTCTGCTGATGCTAATGCTTCGCCTAACTTATCCATTTTATTTTCTAACTGTGTCAGGGTTTTGCGAATTGGCGCTGTCTGTTTACGAAATTCTGCGTCACGTCGCTTCTGCTCTTTTTTTGCCGCAGCGCTGTTGTTGTTGTCTTTCTCTGGTTGTGCCGCTTGTGCTTCTTTACGCTCGGCTCTTTGTTGCTCTGTTAGCCACTTGTAGTAGTCATTGAGGTCACCATCAAATGGTGCGACTTGGCGGTCATGTACCAGATACAAGTCGTCCGTTGTTGCGCGCAGCAAGTAACGGTCGTGCGAAACAATGACCATCGCACCTTCAAAGGTTTGCAGTGCCATGGTCAATGCTTGGCGCATGTCCAAATCTAGGTGGTTGGTTGGTTCATCGAGTAGCAATAGGTTGGGTTTTTGCCACACAACTAATGCCAATACTAAACGCGCTTTTTCACCTCCAGAGAACGGTGCGACTTTTTCTAGTGCTTTATCACCTTGGAAGCCAAAGCTACCTAAGTAATCACGCAGTTGTTGTTCAGTTTGGTCTGGTGCAATCTGCATCATGTGTTGTAGTGGTGTTTCTTCTGGGTGCAGTGTTTCTAGTTGGTGCTGTGCGAAGTAACCGATCTTCACGCCTTGTGAGTATGTGAGATCGCCGCCTTGCGCTTTTAGCTCACCAGACAACAGTTTGATCAAGGTTGATTTACCTGCGCCGTTACGACCAAGTAGACCAATACGACTGCCTGGGACCAGATTCAAGCGGATCTTTTCTAAGATCAGGTTGTCACCGTAACCTGCCGATACCTCATCCATCATCATGATTGGGTTTGGCAAAGCCGCTGGCTCGCGGAATTGAAAGTTAAACGGGTTATCGAACTGTGCTGGCAGCACTTTTTCCATACGTTCTAGAGCCTTGATGCGGCTTTGTGCTTGGCGGGCTTTAGATGCTTTGTAACGGAAGCGGTCGATGTAGCTTTGCATGTGCGACATCTGTTTCTGTTGCTTCTCGAACATGGCTTGTTGCAACACCATTTTTTGCGCGCGCTGATTTTCAAACGACGAGTAGTTGCCTGTGTATTCGTTTAGCTGCTGGTTTTCGATGTGAATAATACGACCAACAATTGGATCTAAAAAGTCACGGTCGTGCGAGATAAGAACCAATGTGCCTGGATAGTTTTGTAACCAACGTTCCAGCCACATTACTGCATCTAAGTCCAAGTGGTTGGTTGGTTCGTCAAGTAACAGTAGGTCTGAACGACACAATAGCGCTTGAGCCAAGTTGAGGCGCATACGCCAGCCACCTGAGAACTGAGTCAGATTCCAGCTCATTTGTTCTTGGCTAAAGCCCAGACCGTCAAGCAGTTCGGCAGCACGCGCGCGAATACTGTAACCACCAATGGTTTCAATTTTTCCGTGGATCTCTGCAACCAACGTACCGTTGTCTTTTTCTTCGGCAATCATCAGTTGTTGCTCAAGACCGCGAAACTCTCGATCACCATCAATGACGTATTCAATTGCGCTGCGGTCTAGTGCGGGAGTTTCCTGCGCTACCCATGCCAATTCCCAATGTTGCGGTTGACTGAATGAGCCAGCGTCAATCGACAATTCGTCTTTCAGGAGTGCGAATAGAGTCGATTTACCGCAACCGTTTTTACCAACCAGACCCACTTTGTCGCCAGGGTGAATGGTTGCAGAAGCTTGGTCTAAAAGAGGTTTACCGCCACGCAGTAACTGAATATCTGAAAAGGTAATCATAGGGCTTTAGTTCACTTTGCGCAGCGCGCGTTTCTTCGTCATATATCTCGCGGTGAATAGTAGGGCTATTGGCGGGAAAAGTCGATCTCTGACCTTTAATTGCATTATGCTATACAAAAAAGTATAACAAACTGATAACGATAATTTTCCCTGAGAAATTAAAACAAGGACGACCATTTGGCTGTTGCAGCGTCTTATCCCCCAAGAGTTCTGGTGATTTATGCTCACCCTGAGCCGCAAAACTCCATTGCTAATCAAGTGATGATAAAAAAAATTCAATCACTTGATCACGTCACTGTGCATGATCTTTATGGTGCGTATCCTGATTTCTTTATTGATGTGAATTACGAACACAACCTGTTGATGACGCACGATGTGATCGTTTTTCATCATCCCCTCTATATGTATTCTTGCCCTGCGCTACTAAAAGAGTGGTTAGATCGCGTGTTAGGTAAAGGGTTTGCGTTTGGTGATGGCTGTGCACTTGAAGGTAAATATTGGCGTAGTGTTATCACCACGGGAGGCAAAGAAGATGCCTTTAGCCCACTTGGGTATAACAAATATCCATTAGAACAGATCTTACAACCTTTCGAGTTAACCGCTGCTCTTTGTCAAATGCACTGGATGGAACCTCTGGTGTTGTACTGGTCACGTAATGTCTCGGATATTGAGCGTTATCAGCATGCGGAACAATATCGTCAATGGCTGAACAACCCTTTGAATGAGTGGGGAGTACAAGGAGGTCATCATGGCGATAACCAGTGAGTTTCTTCAAAGCAGCGTGGTATTCCTTTCTGCTGCTGTCGTAGCAGTGCCGATTGCTCAGCGACTTGGTTTGGGCTCCGTGCTTGGCTACCTGATTGCTGGTGTTTTAATTGGTCCTTGGGGACTGGGTTTGATCAGCGATGTGGATGCGATTCTCCACTTTGCTGAACTTGGGGTGGTGTTGCTGCTGTTCTTAATTGGCTTGGAGTTAAATCCCAAAAAACTATGGCAAATGCGTGGACCAATACTTGGACTTGGGGGGGCTCAAGTCATTGTGACGACTGCCGTGATTGGCAGCATCGTCAGCCTGTTTGGTTTGAGCATGCAAGTGAGCTTAGTGATCGGCATGGGATTAGCACTCTCATCCACCGCGATTGCACTTAAAGTGATAGAAGAGCAAGGACAAGCCGGAACGGAAACCGGACAATCGGGCTTTGCGGTACTGTTATTCCAAGATATTGCTGTAATCCCAATGCTTGCCATGTTGCCATTACTCGCTGGTGGCACCAGTGGCGGTGATTGGCTGGATGCCTTGTGGGTCTTAGCCTCGGTGATCGGTTTATTGATAGGTGGTCACTTTTTACTGCGCCCTTTATTTCGTTTTGTCGTGATGAGTGGTGTGCGTGAACTTTTCACCGTTGCTGCTCTTTTAGTGGTACTTGGCATTTCTGTTGCGATGCAAAAGCTGGGGCTGTCGATGGCACTCGGTACTTTCTTAGCGGGCGTACTGCTGGCGGAAAGTGAATATCGTCATGAGCTGGAAATCGCGATAGAACCTTTTAAAGGTCTGCTACTTGGCTTGTTCTTTATCGCTGTTGGTATGGCGGTGAACCTAGGGTTATTAGCATTGCAACCGTGGGCAATATTAGGTTCTGTGGTTGCTTTGGTCACCGTGAAAGGCTTGGTGCTCTACGTTCTGGCGCGTACTGCCCGAGTTCGCGCAAAGTCGCGTAGTCGTATGGCGGCGATTTTGAGCCAAGGTGGTGAGTTTGCGTTTGTGATTTTCACCGCGGCAAGCCAAGAAGGGATCTTAACCAAAGAGCAAGTTTCCTTCTTATTGGTTGTGGTGAGTTTGTCGATGGTGACGACGCCGTTGTTGCTCATGGGGCAAAAGAAGTGGTTTGCTCACACGCTCAATCAAGAAGAAGAGAGCGTGACGACCAATGTTGTTGATCGTCGACCGCGCGTGATCATTGCCGGCTTCGGTCGCTTTGGTCAGATTGTTGGGCGCTTGATGTATGCCAACAAGATCAAAGTCACGGTGCTAGAAAGTGATGCGAGCCAAATCCACTTGCTGCGTAAATACGGCTATAAGGTGTTTTACGGTGATGCGACTCAGATTGATTTGTTACGTGCCGCAGGTGCAGACAAAGCGGAAGCGCTGGTTATCTGTACCGATTCACCAGATGAGGTCATGGCGATTGTCGACATTTGTCGTGAGTACTTCCCGAATTTGAAGATCCTCGCCCGTGCACGCAGCCGTGTGGAAGCTTATCAGTTAATGAATCACGGTGTGCAAAACTACTCGCGTGAAACCTTTTTGGGCGCATTAGATCTAGGTCGCCAAGCGCTCGTAGAACTAGGCATGCATCCGTATCAAGCAAAGCGGGCAGAAGCACATTTTCGTAAACTAGATAATGCTATGCTCAAAGACTTATTGCCTCAGCATAATGAGGATAAAGAACTTGCTCAACGCTCGAAAGAGGCACGCAAAGAACTAGAAGAAATCTTTGGTCGCGAAATGGAAAGCGATCAACAGTCGCCAAATCATTGGAAGTAGTACCCGCAAGGTATTAAGCGGGAAAAGGAACAAAAGTGAAAGCCAAGAAACGTTTTATCGCGGGTGCAAGCTGCCCGCAGTGTAGCCAGCAAGATACGTTGCGCTGGTGGATTGAGAACAATATCGAGTTAGTTGAATGTGTAGATTGTGATTACACCGAGCAGCGTAAACCACAATCTGTAGAAAAAAATAAACACTCAGAACAAGAAATGATCGGGATTTTTAAGCCTGAGTAATTGAACTTCGTTAATTGATCCCCATAATACTACCATCTCGGTACTTAACCCCATTTTGGTTAAGTCAGTTAATCTCCCTGGAGTTAGTATGAAAATTGAAAAGAACGTTGTTGCAAGCCTTGCATACAAAGTAATGATGGAAGACGGTGTTGTTGTTGATCAATCAACAGCTGACGCGCCTCTTGATTACCTACACGGTCACAACAACCTAATCACTGGCCTTGAGAAAGAGCTAGAAGGTAAAGTGGCTGGCGACAAGTTTTCAGTAACAGTAGCTCCTGAAGATGCTTACGGCGATCACAACGACGCTCTAGTACAGCGCGTTCCTGCTGACGTATTCCAAGGCGTTGAGCAAATCGAAGTTGGCATGCGTTTCCTAGCAGACACTGACCAAGGTCCAATCCCTGTAGAAGTGACTGAAGTTGATGGCGACGAAGTTGTTGTAGACGGCAACCACATGCTAGCTGGCCAAACACTAACTTTCGAAGTTGAAGTTATGGCTACTCGTGAAGCAACAGCTGAAGAGATCGAACACGGTCACATCCACCAAGGTGGCGGTTGTTGTGGCGGTCACGACCATGACCACGAAGGCGGCTGCTGCGGTGGCGAAGAAAAAGCTGACGACCACGAATGCTGTGGCGGCGGCGGTTGCGGTTCTCACTAATCGCACGCTCTTCCTCTAGATAGCATTATCTAGAACAAGCTTTGAAAAGCGCAAGTTGAGGTTTCAACTTGCGCTTTTTGTTTATCTGGGGTGTAGTGCAAATCATACAAGGAATAACAGTTGGACAAAGCGATGACGAAACCTTTCTCGATTGCCATTCACGGTGGTGCAGGTACCATTTTGCGGGCACAGATGAGCGATGAACTGCAACAATCCATTTTGACGGATTTAGAAGCTGCGGTGAAAGCGGGTCATCAAATCTTAACAAAAGGTGGTGAAGCCTTAGATGCGGTCGTTGCTGCGGTAAAAGTGCTAGAAGACTCCCCTAATTTCAATGCAGGCAAAGGCTCGGTTCTTACTCATACTGAAATGGTAGAAATGGACGCCTCTGTAATGGATGGTAGAAACCAAGCGGCAGGTGCTGTTGCCGGTGTTCGTCATATTAAGAATCCCATTGAACTCGCTCGTGATGTAATGAAAAACAGCAACCATGTGCTGTTAGTCGGCGAGGGCGCTGAGAAATTTGCTTTCGAACAAGGCCACGAGTACACAGAGCAAGATTACTTCTTCACTGATCGTCGCTATGAACAACTGATTTCTATGCGTGAGAAAGGCTTGTTTGCTCTTTCCGAGTCCCGTTACCCAGATGACCGTAAACACGGTACGGTTGGTGCGGTTGCATTGGACCAACAAGGCAACTTAGCGGCAGCAACCAGCACTGGCGGTGTGACCAACAAGAAATACGGTCGCGTGGGAGATTCCGCTCTGATTGGGTGCGGCACGGTGGCAGAGAATGGTGTTGTTGCGGTTTCCACTACAGGTGTCGGCGAGTTTTTTATCCGTAAACGAGTGGCGGAAGATGTCGCAGCGCGCATGCGTTATTTGCAAGAAAACGTCCACACGGCTTGTGAACATATCATTCAAGGTGAACTTAAAGAGATGGGCGGAGAGGGCGGTCTAATTGCCATCGATGCACAAGGTGAGTTGCACTTTGCGATGAACAGTTCTGGTATGTATCGAGCAGGGATCAACACTCAAGGTGAGTTGAGCGTAAACATTTACTCTGACGAGTAGCGATTCGTTTTCTTAAAGACAACAAAGCCCAGATAAGAGTCTGGGCTTTGTGTTATTTACTGCACTAGGATTCGGATGAATCAGTAGTGCGGTGGTGGTGTTTCTTCTGATGGATCGGCCAAATTCGACGAATCCATATTCTTCACTTTACCTACCACGTATTTCATCTGATCGAGCATCTTGGTGATTTGCAGTTGCTGCTGTGACAAGGCACCGTTCAGATCTTCAATCGTCTGTTCTTGGAACGCAAGCTGACACTCTAAGTCATTAATGCGAGCTTCCAATTGCTGAATAAGTTTTTCTGTCATGATCCGTTCTCTAGCTGCCAAGCTTGGGCAATGCCCGCAGAAGTGGCAGTAATTATACGTTGCTTGGAATCAAAGGCTGCATCATACACGACCGCACGAGGAGGGCGAGTATCTTTTTTCGGCTCGACTTCAAATCTATCCACTCGTTTACCTGTGTGAGTATCCCAAACCATCACGCGTCCTGAAGGCGTTCCTGTAACTAATAAGCTGCCATCGTCTGAGAATCGAGCCGTCGAGAAGATCAACTGACGAGACCAACTGCTTAGCTGTGTCACTTCTTCTCCAGTTTCTAAGTCCCAGATGATGGCTTGATTACCGCCATCGGACGTCATGGCCAGTTTCCCATCCCGTTGAAGCGCGACTCTGACCACGCGTTGCTCGTGTTCAAAGCTGCGCAATACTAGCCCGGTTTCGGTATCCCACAGATACGCTTTGTAGTCATTACCGCCCGTTAAGGCGAAGCGGCCATTGGGAGATATCGCCACGGAATTGACTTTTTCTTGGTGTGCAAGGAACTCTAGCCTGCGACCAGTGACTAAGTTGACGTGAATCGCTTTACCGTTGGACAGGCCAAGCAACACTTGTTCTCCGTTACTGGTGATATCAACGTCTCGAATTAGCGCGTCATCGATAGACCAAAGTCCTTCGGCTTGAGTCCATCCGAGATCCCATACTGCGAAGTTCATTTGGCTTGCAGTGACGGCATAGCGGCCATTGTCCGAAATGCGAATATGGGAGACCACATTCGCAGCTTGATCGAGTTCACCCAGCTTTGCGAGTTGTTTGTTTTGCTCCAAATCCCAAAGAACCAACTGGTGCTCTTTGGAGTACAGCAGTGCAAATCGGCCATCTCGACTGAGCGCAAAGCTGGTGGAACCTTGTGGTTCGAGTGACCAACGTTGAACGTCATGATCGGTAAAAAAGCATCCATTTAACGTGGTGATGACAATTAAATATAGGAATAAATGAGAAATTCTTTGCATCACATCTAATAATCCGGTTTGTGTCTTAAGACATATAGCTAGTATATTGGTATAACGATTGTCTTCACTAGTCTCATCGAAGATTTGTGCACAACAACCAGTGGCTAAGCCATTATTGGGAGAATTTAATGAAATCAGTTTTAAAAGTGTCGCTACTTGCTGCAACAGTAATGCTAGCGGTAGGTTGTCAAAAAGAAGAAACAAAACCAGAAGCAGCACCTCAAGCAGAACAAGTTCAAGCAGAAACTGGTAAAGCAGTTCACTTTAAAACCGACGATGACAAAGCGGCGTACGCGATCGGTGTTTCATTTGCTAACTACCTGAGCACGAGTATCGATAAGCCAAGCGAAATCGGTATCGACCTAAACAAAGACCTAGTTCTTAAAGGTATCGAAGACGTATTCAAAGACAAAGCTGCGCTAAACGAGGAAGAAACTCGTGCTGCTCTAGAGTCTCTAGATAA
Source organism: Vibrio jasicida 090810c (assembly GCF_002887615.1). Taxonomy (NCBI): domain Bacteria; kingdom Pseudomonadati; phylum Pseudomonadota; class Gammaproteobacteria; order Vibrionales; family Vibrionaceae; genus Vibrio; species Vibrio jasicida. The sequence continues at coordinate 2,571,715 of NZ_CP025792.1, forward strand.
GCGTGTTGCTGAGAAGATGCAAAAGCAAGCCGCTGAAAAAGCGGCTGAAGCGAAGAAAGCAGGTGATGACTTCCGTGCTGAGTTCGAAAAGCAAGAAGGCGTAGTTAAGACAGATTCTGGCCTACTTTACCAAGTAATCACGCCTGCTGAAGGTGAGAAGCCAAAAGACACTGATACGGTTCAGGTGCACTACAAAGGTACTCTGATCGACGGTACTCAGTTCGACAGTTCTTACGATCGTGGTGAGCCAGCAACGTTCCCACTAAACCGCGTTATCCCTGGTTGGACTGAAGGTGTTCAGCTAATGCCTGTAGGCTCTAAGTTCAAATTTGTTATCCCGCCAGAGCTAGCATACGGTGATCAAGACACACCAAGCATCCCAGCTAACTCAACGCTTGTATTCGAAGTTGAACTACTAAAAGTTGAGAACGATCAAGCTGCTAAGTAATAACAGATAGCGATAACTCGATGAAAAAAGGCCCGTTTTACGGGCCTTTTTTGTTCTAGGTCACTAGTTGATGAGTTTGCTAGGTTGCCTTTCAAATTTTCTGATAAACTTACACCAATTTGTTGATTTTTCGCTCGAAGGCTTATGACAACTACAGAAACAATAAATGCGGAGATGTTGCTCGAAATGGAATCTGTCAACGTGATGCCATTTTCTGAGCACGATAAAATCATCTTGAGATCTTACGAAGCGGTCGTGGACGGCATCGCCAGTTTGATTGGTCCCTTTTGTGAGATCGTTCTTCACTCTCTTGAAGATCTCAATACCTCTGCAATCAAAATCGCCAATGGTGAAAACACTGGCCGTCAGGTCGGTTCTCCGATTACCGACTTAGCGTTAAAGATGTTGAAAGACATTGAAGGCTCTGAACGTAACTTCTCACGTTCGTACTTCACCCGTGCAAAAGGTGGTGTACTCATGAAGTCGATCACCGTTGCTATCCGCAATGGTGAAAACCGAGTGATTGGCCTGCTTTGTATTAACGTCAACCTTGATGCGCCGTTCTCCCAAGTGCTGCAATCTTTTATGCCGACACAAGAAGCAAAAGAGGCGGCGTCTTCAGTAAACTTCGCCAGCGATGTTGAAGAACTTGTCGATCAAACCGTTGAGCGCACGATTGAAGAAATCAATGCAGACAAATCGGTATCGAACAATACGAAAAACCGTCAGATCGTCATGGAATTGTACGATAAAGGTATCTTCGACATTAAAGACGCCATCAACCGCGTTGCTGATCGTCTAAACATTTCTAAGCATACGGTTTACCTTTATATTCGTCAGCGTAAAACTGAGGACGAATAAGCGTGAGTGGATTAACTTACACGCTAGTGGTGAACGGTCCGGTTTACGGCAGCCAATCGGCACGCAGTGCATACCAATTTGCTAAAGCAGTCATTGAACAAGGGCACACTCTAGTGAGTGTGTTCTTTTATCAAGACGGCGTCACCAATGGTACAGCTCTGAGCGTGCCCGCCAATGATGAGTTTGACCTAGCTAAAGCATGGCAATCACTCGCACAGCAACACGATGTTCGTTTGGAAACGTGTGTGGCAGCGGCTTTACGTCGCGGTATCATCAGCGAAGATGAAGCCAATCAACATGGTCTTGAGCAGAACAACCTAGCGACAGGGTTCGAACAAGCTGGTTTGGGCAGCTTAGCCGAAGCTATGTTAACGCAAGATAGAGTGGTGCAGTTTTGAGTCAGTTAACTTACCTATTTCGTAGCGCACCTCATGGTAGTAATGCGGGGCGTGAAGGTGTGGATGCGCTGCTAGCGGCGTCGGCGTACTGTGAAGACATCACCGTCTTATTTGTTGGTGATGGTGTCTACCAGTTACTGCTTGGACAGGAGCCAAATGGCATCTTAAGCAAAGACTACGCACCAATGCTAAAGCTGTTCGACTTGTACGATATTGAGCAAGTGTTTGTTTGTGCTGATTCGCTTGCCGAGCGTGGCTTGGCTCAAGCCGATTTAGTCATTGATGCCGAGTCTCTAAATACCGAGCAACTCAAAGCTAAACTGCAACAAGCTAGCAAACTGCTGTCATTCTGAGGAAGCCATGTTACATATCATCAAATCCGTAGCAGCATTAGACGATGCAATGGCACTGTACAGTGAGCAAGATGATGTCTTGCTGATTGAAGAGGCGGTTTATGCCGCTAACCCTCAACATAAAGCATTTACAAAGGTAAAAGGCCCCGCTGTGTTTGCTTTACAGAGTGATATCGAAGCTCGCGGAATCACCAATCGTATAAGCCCGTCTATTACCGTTATAAATTATTCAGGTTTTGTCGAACTCACGACAAAACAGGCGAAATCTCTGACTTGGGATTAGCCCTTTATTCCTGTCGATTGAGCTTTACGGACGAATTACCCTAATTGAACAAAAAAGATCCGTATATTTCTTGACACACCTCTCACTGCTGCATAGAATTTTGCGTCCCTAACTGCCAAGAGTCGTTAGGGATAGATTTTTCACAAAGCTTACTTTCAAGTAAATCAGGAGCTAGTTAATGGCAACTATTAACCAGTTGGTACGTAAGCCACGTGCAAAGCAAGTTGTTAAAAGCAACGTGCCTGCACTAGAAGCGTGCCCACAAAAACGTGGTGTATGTACTCGTGTTTACACAACTACACCTAAAAAACCTAACTCAGCACTTCGTAAAGTTTGTCGTGTACGTCTGACAAACGGCTTCGAAGTTACATCGTACATCGGCGGTGAAGGTCACAACCTTCAAGAGCACAGTGTTGTACTAATCCGTGGCGGTCGTGTAAAAGACCTTCCGGGTGTACGTTACCACACTGTTCGCGGTGCACTTGACTGTGCTGGCGTTAACGACCGTAAACAAGGTCGTTCTAAGTACGGTGTGAAGCGTCCTAAGTCTTAATGGATTCCGTTAAGTAAGGCCAAACACTAAATTATTTTTAATTTTTTGAAAAAACTGAAAAGTTTTGGATAAAACCTGAAGAAGACAACGGAGAAAATCCATGCCACGTCGTCGCGTCATTGGTCAGCGTAAGATCCTTCCAGATCCAAAGTTCAAATCTGAACTGCTGGCAAAATTCGTTAACATCCTAATGGTTGACGGTAAAAAATCTACTGCAGAGAAAATTGTTTACACTGCACTAGATTCTATGGCTGAAAAGTCTGGTAAAGACCACTTAGCTATTTTTGAAGAAGCTCTTGAAAATGTTCGCCCAGCGGTAGAAGTTAAATCTCGCCGTGTAGGTGGTTCAACTTACCAAGTACCTGTAGAAGTTCGTCCGGTTCGCCGTAACGCACTTGCTATGCGTTGGTTGGTTGAAGCTGCGCGTAAGCGTGGTGAAAAATCTATGGCTCAACGCCTAGCTGCTGAAATGCTAGACGCGTCTGAGAACAAAGGTACTGCGGTTAAGAAACGTGAAGACGTTCACCGCATGGCTGACGCAAACAAAGCGTTCGCACATTACCGTTGGTAATACCTTTTCAGTGCTGCAAGGTTCCTTGCAGCACTTCTTTAGTTCCTATGCCTATGCTAGGAACTATTGCTATATCTAGGGATAGCATTTTTAGCTATAGCAATAGTCCCTATCTCTAAGTTAAGAGGATTCAATCGTGGCTCGCAAAACTCCTATTGAGCGCTACCGTAATATCGGTATCTGTGCTCACGTAGATGCTGGTAAAACAACCACTACTGAACGTATTTTGTTCTACACTGGTCTGTCTCATAAAATCGGTGAAGTTCACGATGGCGCAGCAACCATGGACTGGATGGAGCAGGAGCAGGAACGTGGTATCACTATCACTTCAGCTGCAACTACTACTTTCTGGCGTGGTATGGAAGCACAATTCCAAGAGCACCGCGTTAACATCATCGACACCCCTGGACACGTTGACTTTACTATCGAAGTAGAGCGTTCTCTGCGCGTACTTGATGGTGCGGTTGTTGTGTTCTGTGGTTCATCTGGTGTTGAACCTCAGTCTGAAACTGTATGGCGTCAAGCTGACAAGTACCACGTTCCACGTATGGTATTTGTAAACAAGATGGACCGTGCAGGCGCAGATTTCCTACGTGTTGTGGACCAAATTAAAAACCGTCTTGGTGCGAATCCTGTTCCAATCCAGCTAAACGTTGGCGCGGAAGATGATTTCCGAGGTGTTATTGACCTTATCAAGATGAAAATGATCAACTGGAATGAAGCCGATCAAGGCATGTCGTTTACATACGACGAAATTCCAGCAGACATGCAAGAGCTAGCTGAAGAGTGGCGCAACAACCTAGTTGAAGCGGCAGCTGAAGCAACTGAAGAGCTAATGGACAAGTACCTTGAAGAGGGTGAACTGTCTGAAGCTGAGATCAAACAAGCTCTACGTACTCGTACACTAAACAACGAAATCGTACTGGCTACTTGTGGTAGTGCGTTCAAAAACAAAGGTGTTCAAGCAGTACTAGACGCAGTGATTGAATTCTTGCCATCGCCAGTTGATGTTCCTGCAATTAAAGGCATCGACGAAAGAGAGAACGAAGTTGAGCGTCACGCAGACGACAACGAACCGTTCTCAGCACTAGCATTCAAGATCGCGACTGACCCATTCGTGGGCACGCTAACTTTCATGCGCGTTTACTCAGGTGTTGTGAACTCAGGTGATGCAGTTTACAACTCAGTAAAAGACAAGAAAGAGCGTTTCGGTCGTATCGTACAGATGCATGCGAACAAGCGTGAAGAAGTTAAAGAAGTTCGCGCTGGTGATATCGCAGCTGCTATCGGTCTGAAAGACGTGACAACAGGTGACACGCTATGTGACCAGAATCACAAAGTGATTCTAGAGCGCATGGAGTTCCCTGATCCGGTAATTCAGATCGCGGTAGAGCCTCGCTCTGTTGCCGATCAAGAGAAGATGGGTATTGCACTAGGTAAACTAGCGGCAGAAGATCCATCATTCCGCGTAGAGACGGACGACGAAACAGGTCAGACACTGATCTCTGGTATGGGTGAGCTTCACCTAGATATCATCGTTGATCGTATGAAACGTGAATTCAGCGTTGACTGTAATGTTGGTAAACCTCAGGTTGCGTACCGTGAAACAATCCGTGGCAACGCGGAAGTTGAAGGTAAATTTGTACGTCAATCTGGTGGTCGTGGTCAGTATGGTCACGTATGGATCAAACTGGAGCCATCTGAACCTGGCGAAGGTTTTGTCTTTGTTGACGAAATTGTGGGTGGTGTTGTTCCTAAGGAATACATCAACTCGGTAGCGAAAGGTATCGAAGAGCAAATGAACAGCGGTGTTCTAGCGGGTTATCCTGTATTAGATATTAAAGCCACTCTGTTTGATGGTTCTTACCACGATGTTGACTCTAACGAGATGGCGTTTAAAATCGCTGGCTCGATGGCATTCAAGAAGGGTTCATTAGAAGCACAGCCTGTTCTTCTTGAGCCAATGATGAATGTTGAAGTAACTACTCCTGAAGATTGGATGGGTGATGTTGTTGGTGACCTTAACCGCCGTCGCGGTATGATCGAAGGTATGGACGATGGTGTGGCTGGTATTAAGATCATCCGCGCTCAAGTACCACTATCTGAGATGTTTGGTTACGCAACGGACCTACGTTCTGCAACTCAAGGCCGTGCGTCTTACTCTATGGAGTTTAACGAGTACGCTGAAGTACCGAAAAACTTCGCAGATAAAATCATTGCAGACCGTGGTTACTAATAGACGATTGAGCTAAAAAAGTTTACGACTTTTTGCTAGATCAAGCCGTCGAAATATTGCGCTAACAGACGTTGGCGCATAAAATAACAATTTCTGGCGCGTCGAGATCAATAATGATCACGGCGAATCATAACTAGGAAGGAACACGATTGTGTCTAAAGAAAAATTTGAACGTACGAAACCGCACGTTAACGTTGGTACTATCGGCCACGTTGACCACGGTAAAACAACTCTAACTGCAGCTATCTGTACTACTCTTGCTAAAGTTTACGGCGGTGTAGCTAAAGACTTCGCATCTATCGATAACGCTCCAGAAGAGCGTGAGCGCGGTATCACAATCGCAACTTCTCACGTTGAGTACGATACTCCAACTCGTCACTACGCACACGTAGACTGTCCAGGACACGCGGATTATGTTAAAAACATGATCACTGGTGCTGCACAGATGGACGGTGGTATCCTAGTTGTTGCTGCGACAGATGGTCCAATGCCACAAACTCGTGAGCACATCCTACTAGGCCGTCAGGTTGGTATCCCTTACATCATCGTATTCATGAACAAATGTGACATGGTTGATGATGAAGAGCTTCTAGAGCTAGTAGAAATGGAAGTTCGCGAACTTCTATCTGAGTACGATTTCCCAGGTGATGACCTACCAGTTATCCAAGGTTCTGCACTAGGCGCACTAAACGGCGAAGAGCAGTGGGAAGCTAAGATTGTTGAACTAGCAGAAGCGCTAGATTCATACATTCCTGAGCCAGAGCGTGCAGTAGATATGCCATTCCTAATGCCTATCGAAGACGTATTCTCAATCCAAGGTCGTGGTACAGTAGTAACTGGCCGTATCGAACGTGGTATCCTAAACGTAGGTGACGAAGTTGCTATCGTAGGTATCAAAGACACTACTACTACTACATGTACTGGTGTTGAAATGTTCCGTAAGCTTCTAGACGAAGGTCGTGCTGGTGAGAACGTTGGTGCACTTCTACGTGGTACTAAGCGTGACGAAGTTGAACGTGGTCAAGTACTAGCTAAGCCTGGTTCAATCACTCCACACACTAAGTTCGAGTCAGAAGTATACGTACTTTCTAAAGACGAAGGCGGCCGTCATACTCCGTTCTTCAAAGGCTACCGTCCACAGTTCTACTTCCGTACAACTGACGTAACTGGTGATATCTCTCTACCAGAAGGCGTAGAAATGGTAATGCCTGGCGACAACATCCAAATGGTTGTTGAACTAATCGCTCCTATCGCAATGGACGAAGGTCTACGTTTCGCTATCCGTGAAGGTGGCCGTACTGTAGGTGCTGGTGTTGTTGCTAAGATCTTTGCATAATTCTTAACGAATTGAGCAAAATCTTGCACTCTTCTTCTTCTTGAAGAAAGCGCTAGAAAAAGGGAAGCTAAGGCTTCCCTTTTTTATATCTGCTATTCCTCTTTTCAATATGGTTATAAGCCAGTCATTCTTAGTCATGCGTTTTGTTTATGAAAAACATGACCTTATTTTTACCTAACTTCCTCTTCTTTTTTAGTACCCCTCTAAGTCACTGAAAGCCGCCAAAATCGTTCAAATCGTTATAACAAAACGTTCTGTAATTCGCTTTAATACAACTGGTAACAAGAACGATTCTTGTTTATATTTCATTCCATAGTGAAATTTAAAGGTAGTGAATATGTACGTTTGTCTTTGCCATGGCGTCTCTGACAAGAAAATTAGGAAGTTGGCGATAGATGAAGGCGTAACAGATATAAAAGGAATTAAAAGATGTACGGCATTGGGAAGTCAATGCGGCAAGTGCATCAAGCAAGCGAAAGAAATTTTAGCTGAAACTGAATACCTAATGCTGAAACAAGCTAGCTAAATATTAGCTGAGCCTTTTTGACACCTTCTCATTTGCTTCTACATTTAAATGAAGCCAAAGAGGAGGGCTTTGCCATGAAAGGCGATCCAATCATTATTCAACATCTCAATAAGATACTCGGTAACGAGCTCGTCGCGATCAACCAATATTTTCTGCATGCCCGTATGTATAAAGACTGGGGATTAAAGCATCTCGCAGATAAGGAATACCACGAGTCGATCGATGAAATGAAACATGCTGATCACTTGATCGAGCGTATTCTGTTCCTTGAGGGGTTACCTAATTTACAAGACCTCGGCAAACTTATGATCGGTGAAGATACCAAAGAAATGCTTGAGTGTGACCTTAAACTTGAGATGGCCGCCATTCCAGATTTGAAAGATGCCATCGCTTACGCTGAGGATATTCGCGATTATGTCTCTAGAGATCTGTTTCAAGATATTCTTGAAGACGAAGAAGAGCACGTTGACTGGCTTGAGACTCAACTCGGTTTGATCCAGATGTCAGGTATAGAAAATTACCTACAAGCACAATATGTCGATGAAGAGTGAGATTATATTTCGCTGTTTTCCTATCCAAACCAAGTGATAAAAAGAGCACCTGACCTGTAAGCAGGGTGCTCATCACTAATATCTGGTCTAATCTCTTTTATTATCGGCCCTTTTAAGGATATCGCTCGCAATCTAGCCTATGAAGTTTGACTTCTATCCTTTAGAATTTATTCCCCCTTACCGAAAAATAACAAAGAGAAACGATCCATGTCTGAAGACAATCGCCAAGAAGTCACCCCAGAAGAAGAACGCCGCCAACAAGCATTGGATTACCATGCATATCCAACCCCAGGAAAAATTGCCGTAGAGCTAACTAAGCCTGCTGAAACTGCAAATGACCTTGCTCTTGCATACAGCCCTGGTGTTGCAGAACCTGTACGTGAAATCGCACAGAACGCTGACAACGTGTATAAGTACACAGCGAAGGGCAACATGGTTGCGGTTATTTCTAACGGCACGGCTATTCTTGGTCTTGGTAATCTTGGCCCGCTGGCTTCTAAACCAGTAATGGAAGGTAAAGCGCTATTGTTCAAACGCTTTGCTGGTTTAGACTCAATTGATATCGAAGTAAAACACCGCACGATCGATGAATTTGTCGACACAGTAGCAAACATTGCTGATACATTCGGTGGTATCAACCTAGAAGATATCAAAGCACCAGATTGTTTTGAGATTGAAAAGCGTCTGATTGAGCGCTGTGACGTGCCAGTATTCCATGACGATCAACACGGTACAGCGATCGTAACGGCAGCAGGTATGTTGAATGCAATCGAGCTGCAAGGTAAGAAGCTCGAAGACTCAACGATTGTTTGTTTAGGCGCGGGTGCGGCGGCAGTCGCGTGTATGGAGCTGTTGATCAAATGTGGCGCGATGCGCGAGAAGATCTACATGCTGGATCGTAAAGGGGTGATCCACACGCGTCGTGATGATCTCAATGAATACAAACAGCTGTTTGCTAACAACACAGATAAGCGCACGTTGGAAGATGTGATTGAAGGTGCAGATCTTTTCTTGGGTGTATCGGGTCCAAATCTACTACCTGCAGAAGCATTGAAGCTCATGGCAGACAAGCCAGTTGTGTTCGCATGTTCAAACCCAGATCCAGAAATCAAACCTGAATTGGCTCACGAAGTGCGTGATGACTTGATCATGGGTACAGGTCGCAGTGACTACCCGAACCAAGTAAACAACGTATTGTGTTTCCCATTCATCTTCCGTGGCGCATTGGATGTTCGTGCAAGCGAGATCAATGATGAAATGAAACTGGCTGCGGTTGACGCGATTCGTGAATTGGCGAAAGAGCCAGTACCGGAAGCGGTATTAAAAGCAGCTGGCGTCGATAAGCTAGAGTTCGGAACTGACTACATCATTCCAAAGCCAATGGATTCACGCCTACTACCACGCGTGGCAAAAGCGGTGGCTCAAGCTGCGGTTGACTCTGGTGTGGCACGTATTGAAATGCCAGAGAATTACATGGCTCAATAGTGGTAAAGTAAAATTTAAAAATAAAAAAGGGACGCGAGAGCGTCCCTTTTTTTGTTCTTGGAAACCGTCCCCAGCACAGCTTCTATCATCGACGAATTTGTAAGCAATTATTCTTCGTCGAATGCTTCGAATTCGATTCCCATCGCTGTCATGATTGCTTTTGCTTCGGTAGGAATATCGTCTGGACGGTCTTTACGCAAATCTTCATCAGTTGGCAGTGGTTGACCTGTGTAAGCGTGTAGGAACGCTTCACACAGTAGTTCACTGTTAGTCGCATGGCGTAAGTTGTTGATCTGGCGGCGTGTTCGCTCATCAGTCAGCACTTTTAAAACTTTTAGCGGGATTGAGACGGTAATCTTTTTCACTTGTTCGCTTTTTTTACCGTGCTCAGCATACGGGCTAATGTATTCGCCATTCCAGTCAGCCATTGCGCACCTTCATTAATGTAATAAGTTAGAAAAATAAATATAGGTGCTGATTTTAGCTGCATTTACTGCCATAAGCAAAGACATATGGACGTCTAGAAGTGTTGACGTCTCATTTTTAGACAAGTAAAGTGAGGTTAATAGTTAGGGAAGAGTGTTAATCAATTGAGCAATACAAGCTAGATATAGCGCATTCCCATTTAGATGTCACCACCCGTGAAAGGATACACCCATGAGCACCCGTAAGCCTGCGACCATTGCTGTACGCACTGGTATCGAGTCAGACAGCCAATACAACGCTGTTGTACCACCTATTTACCTTTCTACTAACTATGGCTTCCCTGCATTCGGTGAAGTGCCTCAATACGATTATACCCGTTCTGGTAACCCTAACCGAGGCTTACTAGAGCAAGCATTGTACGAGCTTGAATCAGGCAAAGGAGCGGTTGTCACTAACTGTGGTACATCAGCATTAAACCTTTGGGTATCGACGTTTCTTGGTCCTGATGATCTAATTGTAGCGCCGCACGATTGCTACGGCGGTACCTATCGTCTTTTCAATACTCGTGCGAACAAGGGTGATTTTAAAGTGCAGTTTGTCGATCAGTCGGATCAGCAAGCTCTTGATGCGGCGATTGCGAAAAAACCAAAGCTTATCTTGCTAGAAACACCGTCAAACCCGCTTGTGCGCGTGGTCGATATTGCCGCTGTGTGTGAAAAGGCAAAACAAGTCGGTGCACTGGTTGCCGTGGACAATACCTTTTTGACACCTGTGTACCAAAAGCCTTTGGAGCTAGGTGCGGATTTTGTTATCCACTCTACGACGAAATACATTAACGGTCACTCCGACGTTATTGGTGGTGTGGTGATCACTAAGAGTGAAGAGCATGCAGAAGAGCTGGCGTGGTGGGGCAATTGCATTGGGGCGACGGGAACACCATTCGACAGTTACATGACATTAAGAGGAATTCGTACGCTGGGTGCGCGAATGCGAGTTCATGAAGAAAGTTCTCAAGATGTACTTGCTTACTTACAGACTCAATCGTTAGTTGCACAGATTTATCACCCAAGTTTGCCAGAGCATCCTGGACATGACATCGCCAAGAAGCAGCAATCCGGTTTTGGCTCTATGTTGAGCTTCGAATTCGCAGGATCATTTGAACAGCTCAAAGTGTTTGTAAAAGAGCTGGAATTGTTTTCGTTAGCAGAGTCCTTGGGTGGGGTTGAAAGCTTGATTTGTCATCCAGCATCGATGACACATCGCGCGATGGGGGAAGCGGCATTAGCTGAAGCTGGTGTTTCTCAACAGTTACTGCGCTTATCCGTTGGTCTTGAAGATGCACAGGATTTGATCGCCGATCTTGAGCAAGCATTTTTAAAAGCAGCACAGTAATCGGGAGAGAGAAAAGTCATGAGTGTACAACGTCAGCTGCATAAATTTGGCGGCAGCAGTTTAGCCAACCCCGAATGCTATTTACGTGTGGTTGAAATACTAAAAGAGTATTCAGCCGAAAATGATTTAGTCGTGGTGTCTGCGGCAGGGAAAACCACCAATCGCTTGATCGAGTTTCTTGAAGGTTTAGATAAAGACGGTCGTGTTGCGCATGAAGCATTACAAAGCTTGAGACACTTCCAAACTGAATTGGTAGAAGCTTTGTTAACAGGTGAGGCACAGACGCAACTGCTTGCTTCCCTTCAAGATGAATTCAGTACTCTAGCAGAGTTAACGGCTCCGTTAACAGAAGCTCAAAAAGCCGCAGTGCTTGGACATGGTGAGGTATGGTCTTCACGCTTACTTGCTGCATTGCTGTCGCAGCAGAGTTTGCCAGCGGTTGCACAAGACTCTCGTACCTTTTTACGTGCAGAAGTAGGTACACAGCCAGAAGTCGACCGCGCTCGTTCTTACGCTCTAATTAAAGAAGCATTAGCACAACATAATCATCAGCGAGTGATTATCACAGGGTTTATGGCACAGAATGAGGCGGGAGAGACAGTACTGTTAGGCCGTAATGGTTCTGATTACTCGGCTACGGTCATTGGTGCACTGGCAGAAGCTAGTACTGTTACTATTTGGAGTGATGTCGCAGGTGTGTATAGTGCGGATCCACGTTTAGTCTCTGATGCATGCTTGTTGCCCCTACTGCGTTTAGATGAAGCAAGTGAACTTGCTCGCTTAGCTGCTCCAGTATTGCACAGTCGCACGCTTCAACCTGTTGCTCAAAGTACGATGGATTTGAACCTCAAATGCAGCTATCAACCGGAGTCTGGCTCAACCCGAATTGAGCGTGTATTAGCATCTGGTCGTGGCGCTAAAATCATTACCTCTCTTGATGAAGTGTTACTCGTGCAACTTTCATTTGTGCATGGTCATGATTTTGAGCGAGCGCAGAAAGAAGTGTTGCAAGCGTTAAAGCGCGCTCAATTAGAGCCACTAGCATTTGAAGCGCAAGAAGACCAACAAACATTGCGCTTAGCGTACACGTCCGAGATAGCCGGTGGTGCATTGGCTTACCTTCAAGAGTTGGCGGTTGAAGCTGAAATTAAACTGAAAGAGGGTTACTCACTGCTCGCAGCGGTAGGTGCAGGGGTCACGAAAAACGCCAATCATTGCTTTGGTTTTTATCAGCAGTTAAAAGACTCTCCGGTTGAATTTATCTCAGAGGCACAATCAGGGCTGAGTCTCGTCGCAGTATTACGCCGAGCCGAAGTGGAAGAGTTAGTACAAAGTATTCATAGTCAGCTGTTTCAAGCGCAAAAGCGCGTAGCGGTTGCCTTGTGTGGTAAAGGTAATATTGGTTCAAGTTGGTTATCATTGTTCGCAGAGCAAAAAGAAGAGCTCGAAAAACGCCACGGCATGAGCTTTGATTTAGTGGCGGTGGTAGATAGCCAAACTTACTGGTTTGATGAAAACGGGATTGATGCAGCAACGGTTGCTCAGCGCTTTGATGATGAAAGCATAGAGAATGATAGCAATTGGCTAACTAAGCTCGGTGCGATTCAAAACTTCGACGAAGCGGTGGTACTGGATGTCACTGCGAGTAAAGATCTGGCGGCACGTTATGTAGAAATTGCACAGCAAGGTATTCATCTTATCTCGGCGAACAAGGTGGCAGGTTCAGCTGATAGTCAGTATTACCATCAAGTACAAGATGCTTTCGCCAAGATTGGCCGTCATTGGCTATACAACGCGACGGTTGGTGCGGGGCTACCAATAAATCACACCGTTCGAGATTTGCGTGAAAGCGGTGACGAGATTGTCGCACTGTCGGGTATCTTCTCAGGTACGCTATCTTGGCTATTCCAACAATTTGATGGTTCGGTACCATTTACTGAACTAGTCGACTTAGCATGGCAGCAAGGTTTGACTGAGCCCGATCCTCGCTCAGATTTAGATGGTTCTGATGTGATGCGAAAGTTGGTTATCTTAGCTCGTGAGTCTGGTTTGGATATTGAACCTGAAAGTGTGAAGGTCGAATCGTTGGTACCAGAAGAGTTGCGAGATTTGAGCCTAGACGCTTTCTTTGACCAAGGTGATACCTTAAGTGAAATCCTGCAAGAGCGCCTAACTAAAGCTCAAAGAAACGACCAAGTGCTACGTTATGTCGCCCGTCTCGAGCGTAACGGTAAAGCAACGGTAGGAGTTGAGGCACTATCACGAGAGCATGCTTTAGCGAACTTACTACCGTGTGACAACATTTTCGCAATTGAGAGTAAATGGTACAAAGACAACCCATTAGTGATTCGTGGTCCAGGCGCAGGACGTGAAGTGACGGCCGGTGCGATTCAATCTGATCTTAATCGCCTAGCTGGCTTATTCTAAATCTTACTAAGTCCAATTTTGCGAACTACCACAAAACCTCGGATGGCTTCCGGGGTTTTTTATTGTCTTGATAACGCCATACTGAATCACAGAGTTAGGCGATGAGGTTGTCACTTAGGAACTTGAACTATCCTAATTATTAACTTGAGAAAAATTCATAATCACAAGGTTGACATTAAATCGTATTCAATACATTCTGGAGACATATAGACGTCTAAACGTCGATTTAAGGATTTTGATTTCGTGGTGGAGTTGCCACAGGGAGAGTAAGATGGGATACACACATGCAGGGCATATTGATGCCTTAAACCAGAATATCGCTGAACTATCAGACAATATCAACGTCTCATTTGAGTTTTTCCCACCAAGCAGTGAAAAGATGGAAGAAACACTGTGGAACTCAGTGCACCGCCTTAAAACTCTTCAACCGAAATTCGTTTCTGTTACTTATGGCGCAAATTCAGGCGAGCGTGACAGAACCCACTCTATCATCAAAGAAATCAAAGCAGCGACGGGTCTTGTTGCTGCGCCTCACCTAACGTGTATCGACGCAACTCGTGATGAATTGATCGACATTGCTGACGATTACTGGAATAACGGTATCAAGAACATTGTTGCGCTGCGCGGTGATATTCCACCAGGTGGTGGTGCGCCAGATATGTATGCGTCAGACTTGGTAGAGCTGCTTAAAGCACGCCATGATTTTGATATCTCAGTGGCAGCATTCCCAGAAGTACACCCAGAAGCGAAAAGCGCACAATCGGATCTGCTTAACTTAAAGCGTAAGGTTGAAGCAGGGGCAAACCGTGCAATTACCCAATTCTTCTTTGATGTGGAATCTTACCTACGCTTCCGTGATCGCTGTGTAGCGGCAGGGATTGATGTAGAAATCGTTCCGGGGATCTTGCCTGTATCAAACTTCAAACAAGCGTCTCGCTTTGCGGCGCAGAACAACGTGAAAGTGCCGGGTTGGATGAGCAAACAGTTTGAAGGTTTGGATGATGATCCTGTGACGCGTCAGCTTGTTGGTGCTAGCCAAGCGATTGATATGGTGCGTGTCTTAAGCCGTGAAGGCGTGAAGGACTTTCACTTCTACACACTTAACCGTGCAGAGATGACTTATGCACTATGCCACACGCTCGGTGTTCGCCCACAAGTCGCAGTAGGCGCTTAATACGTTTTCCCCAGATAGACAAAAGGCTTGCCCATCGGCAAGCCTTTTTCGTTTTATTCAAAGCGACGAATTAGCCAATCACTTCAAGTTCTGTTAGCACTTCTTCTGCCCAGTTAATCCACGCTTCACGTAGCATTAAGTTACGACGAAGTGTTAGACGCTCTAGTCGTGCTTGTTTGTCTAGTGTTGATGGTGTTGCGTAGTACGCGGCTTCAATCTCTTTGTAATGAGAAACCAGTTTACGAGACTCTTCCACAAGTTCAGAAAGTTGGTCACGAAACGGTGTCGCAGGTTGCACTGCACAAGCCATTAGCTTAGCAGAGAACTCATCACGTACTGTTGGGTGTGCTGTTGGTTGATCGAACCACTCACCTAATGCGCCACGGCCAGCGTCAGTAATTGAGTAAACCTTACGGTCAGGTTTGCCTTCTTGCGGTTCAAGTACGCAAGTAACCAGCTCTTTCTCAGCCATTTTGTTTAGTTCACGGTAAACTTGTTGGTGACTTGCTTTCCAGAAGTAACCGATGCTAGCTGAGAATTCTTTAGTGATGTCGTAACCGGTTGCGTCGCGAGTGCTAAGAACAGTTAAAATTACGTGTGGTAATGACATGTCTTCAATCCAAATGGTCAATAAACTTGTAAACAAGCTACTTACACTTTCATTTGCGCTCTTTCTGACGCTTGAGTTTTTTATGTGTAAATAGCACCAACAATGTTGGTCCTGTCACCTTAAAGCCGTTTATCACCTAGAGTGATGGGTGTTTCCATCGAGCTGGAGCCTATTTGATTGGATTTGTGAGCTTCCAGCAGGCAAGTAGTATATAAATAATAAGCATGAAGTGGAATAGTAGGACAAAATTACCCAAAAAAACTAATAAAATACTCAATAGTGTTTTTGTGTAGTGTTTTATGTTGTTTGGTGGGGACTTTTTGTTTTTTTCTTGGATTAAATGTCTGGTTGCGTATTGCTCAAATAGTAGAAGTGATTGGTTAGTAGTAACAAAGGCTGAGTATTAACTCAGCCTTTGGTTCTTTATGCGTAGCTTGGTTAGCCTGTGTTACGCATACCAGCTGCAATACCTGCAATGGTTACCATCAGTGCTTCTTCTAAGTTTGCAGAAGATTCTTCAGTCTGGCGAGTACGGTACAGCAATTCAGCTTGAAGCATGTTCAATGGCTCTACGTAGATGTTACGTAGGCGAATGGATTCTAGTCCCCAAGGATCACTTTGCATCAAGTTCTCGTTGTTTTCTACGTTCAGGACAGACTTAATGTCCTGTTGAAGTTGATCTCGTAAGCGATCACCCAGCGGTTGAAGCTGCTCCTCAACTAAGCGCTGATCATAGTAACGAGAGATATCCATGTTGCACTTGGTGTACACCATCTCAAGCATACCTAGGCGAGTCGAGAAGAATGGCCATTCACGACACATTTCTTCCAGTAGTGCCTGATGGCCTTTGTCTACTGAGTATTGAATCGCTTCACCAGCCCCTAGCCATGCTGGAAGAACCAAACGGTTTTGGCTCCAAGAGAAGATCCAAGGAATCGCACGCAAACTTTCCACGCCACCGTTCGGGTTACGTTTTGCAGGGCGAGAACCTAGAGGCAGTTTACCTAGCTCAAGTTCAGGTGTTGCTTGGCGGAAGTAAGGCACGAAGTCTGGCTCACCACGAACGACGCTACGGTAGGCTTCACAGCTCACCTCGGACAGCACATCCATTAAGTCACGCCACTCTTGTTTAGGCTCTGGTGGCGGCAGTAGGTTCGCTTCTAGGATTGCACTTGCATACAAGTTGAAGCTGTTGACTGCGACATCAGGTAGACCTAGCTTAAAGCGGATCATCTCACCTTGTTCGGTTACGCGCAGACCGCCTTTCAGGCTCTTAGGTGGTTGAGATAGTAGTGCAGCGTGAGCCGGCGCGCCACCACGACCAATTGTACCGCCGCGACCGTGGAATAGTGTGAGTTCAACGCCTTCTTCTTCTGCAACCTTAACCAGTGAGTCCATCGCATGGTATTGCGCCCAACCTGCTGACATTACGCCTGCATCTTTTGCAGAGTCAGAGTAGCCAATCATCACCATTTGGTGGTTTTGGATAAAGCCGCGGTATAGATCAATGCCCATCAGCTGCTTGATTACCGCTTCTGCGTTGTTCAAATCGTCTAGTGTTTCGAACAGTGGACATACGTCCATGCGGTAAGGGCACCCCGCTTCTTGTAGCAGTAGATGCACGGCAAGTACGTCAGAAGCGGTACGTGCCATTGAGATAACGTAAGCACCAAACGCTTCGCGAGGTTGTGCTGCCACAATCTTACAGGTATCCAAAACCTCTTTAACTGGCTCTGATGGCTCCCAGTCGCGAGGTAGAAGAGGGCGCTTAGATGCAAGTTCGTTGGTTAAGAAAGCAATCTTGTCTTGCTCGCTCCACTGCTCATAGTCGCCAATGCCTAGGTAACGAGTCAATTCAGAAAGCACATCAGCATGACGAGTACTTTCTTGACGAATATCGAGACGAACTAGGTGGATACCGAAGGCTTTAACGCGGCGCAGCGTATCCAGCAGTGAGCCGTTGGCAATCACGCCCATGCCACATTCGTTTAGCGATTGGTAACACGCGTAAAGTGGTTCCCAAAGCTGCTCTACTTTTTGCAGAGGTGCTTTGACTGCCAATTTCTGGCCGTGAACTTTCGCGTCTAGAATGTCTTTAGTTTCGTTCAATAGTGAGCGAAGTTGTTTCAGAATCGCACGGTATGGTTCGTGTTGATCTTCACCTGCAAGCTCACGAACTTTATCGTTGCACACTGTCATTGACAGTTCGCTGATCAGTTCGTTGATGTCGTTAAGATATAGGTCAGCTGCTTTCCAGCGAGATAGAAGCAGTACTTCACGAGTCACGCTGTGGGTTACAAATGGGTTACCGTCGCGGTCACCACCCATCCAAGAAGAGAAGTGCACTGGGCGAGCATCAATTGGCAGACCTTCGCCAAGGTAAGATTTCAGGCGGTCGTTCATTTCACGTAAGAAGTCAGGTACGGCTTCCCATAGTGAGTTTTCGACCACTGCAAAGCCCCATTTAGCTTCATCAAGCGGTGTCGGGCGCTGCTGACGGATAACGTCAGAGTGCCAGCTTTGAACGATAAGTTGCTCAAGGCGACGTTCAGTTTTCTTACGCTCTTTGAAAGAGAGATCGCTCAGCTCAAGCTTAGATAGACACTCGTTGATCTTCACCAGCTTATTGATCATGGTTCGACGAGTGATTTCGGTCGGGTGCGCAGTTAGAACCAATTCAATGTTCAGGTCGCGAACCGCTTGTGCCGTGTCTAGCTTGCTCACATCATTTTGCACCAGCTTTGAGAACAGCGAGTTAATTGCGTCAGGTTCGCAGATATGCTCTTCACAATGGCGTGAAATGGTGTGGTATTGCTCAGCAATATTGGTCAGGTTTAGAAATTGGTTGAACGCGCGGGTCACGGGCGTCAATTGCTCATCTGGCAAGCTTTTAATCTCTTCGATTAAGCTGTCTCTGTCAGCATTATTTCCAGCTTGAGCCGATTTGGATAATTTACGAATGGTTTCCACTTTCTCGAAGATTTCTTCGCCGTGGGCATCGCGAATTGTGTTGCCCAGTAAGTGGCCCAGCATGCGCACATTGCTTTTGAGTGCGGCGTATTTCTCGTTCATTGTCATCCTGCCTCGTAAAAAAACTACATCCATTGTCCTTGTTAAGACTCCAATCTAGCGAAAAGCACCAGTTCTAGTCAAATAAAGCACGCATAGATTGCAATTATTCCACTTCTCTCCTGATTTAGAGCAAAAATAGGTCAGCTTATCGAAGGAGAAGTGAAAATTAATTACAAAATAACGCTCTAAAAGAAGGATATAGCGTGCTAGAGGGGGCGTGGCGCAGATAACAAAATGCAGCTCAATCGAGCTGCATTGTGAGGAAAGTACAGAATGCGACTAACAACAATATTTCACCATCGCACGTGATAACACGTCGATGGTTGGGTCGATAAAGTCGAATGACAAGAACTCATCAGGTTGGTGAGCTTGGTCAATCGAGCCGGGACCTAAAACCAGTGTTGGACACAACTGTTGAAGAAATGGTGCTTCAGTACAGTAGTTAACGGTTTCTGAACTGGTTTGGCAGATCTCTTCTACACCACCGATAAATGGGTGGTCGTGTTGGCATTCGTACCCCGGAATTGGCTCGTGCAGGGGAATGATTTCTAATCGCCCTGGCCATTTCGCTTCGACTTCTTTCAAGGCTCCGCGCAGCATGTTCTCTAAACCATCAAGGCTAATACCAGGAAGAGGACGCACGTCATAATGCAGTTCGCAGCAACCGCAAATCCGGTTTGCACTGTCACCGCCATGAATATGACCGAGGTTTAGGGTAGGGCTTGGAATGGCAAAACCAGGGTGGTGGTACTCTTTCACTAGCTTGTCACGCAGTTGCATCATGGCAAACATGACCTCATGCATGATTTCAATGGCGTTGACACCAAGTGCTGGATCCGATGAGTGACCGGATTTACCTGTTACGCGAATAGCATTTGCCACATGTCCTTTGTGACCTCGAATGGGTACAAGGCTGGTGGGTTCACCAATGATACAGTAATCCGGTTTAAAAGGTGCGTTCTCAGTGAAATGACGCGCACCCAGCATGGTGGTTTCTTCATCACAGGTCGCCAACACATACAGCGGCTTGGTTTGTTTACTCCAGTCGACTTTCTTTACCGCTTCATAAATAAAGGCAAAGAAGCCTTTCATATCCGCAGTACCTAATCCGTAAAAGCGGTTGTCTTTCTCGGTCAGCGTATGTGGGTCAAAACTCCAATGTCCTTCATCAAATGGCACGGTATCACTATGGCCTGCGAGAAGTAAGCCGCCTTCACCTTCACCCATACGTGCGATCATATTGTGTTTGCCTGGTTCCACTTCGATCACTTCAACACTAAAGCCAAGATCTTTAAACCAAGATGCCAGCTTCTCGATCACTTTGGCATTGCCTTGATCCCAACTTGGATCGGTTGAGCTTATCGAAGAGGTACTGATCAGTCCTTCATAGACCTCTAGAAAACTTGGTAATTGCATGGATTCTTCAATTCTCCTGTTGACAGACAGAGCACAAAAATGTAAAACACATATTAAATCATATTTATTGAATAAAAAATCAAAATAAAGCAAAAATTAAATATGAATAGTCATTTTAAGCCTTAAGTATATGGATGTCATGTAATGCTAAAAACCACGATTATCGGAGCCAGCGGCTACACCGGCGCAGAGTTGGCTTTAATGGTCAACAAACACCCTGAACTCACGCTATCAGGTTTATATGTTTCCGCCAATAGCGTAGATGCAGGAAAGAACATTGCTCAATTGCACGGCAAGTTAGCGGGTGTGATTGATATGCCAGTTTCGCCGCTGACTGACCCTGAGCAGGTTGCTCAAGCGTCAGATGTGGTCTTTCTGGCCACAGCACATGAAGTTAGCCACGACTTAGCCCCAATTTTCTTAGAGGCAGGCTGTCAGGTATTCGATTTATCCGGTGCATTCCGTGTGAAAAGCGAAGGCTTCTACAACACCTTTTATGGCTTCGAACATCAATATAACAACTGGCTAGATAAAGCTGCATACGGCTTAGCAGAGTGGAACCAAGAATCAATAAAAACCACTCCTTTGATTGCAGTGGCAGGTTGCTACCCAACCGCTTCACAGCTTGCAATCAAACCTTTATTAGAACACGAATTACTGGATACCAACCAATGGCCTGTGATTAACGCAACTAGTGGTGTATCAGGTGCAGGGCGTAAAGCTTCCATGGTTAACAGCTTCTGCGAAGTGAGCTTGCAACCTTACGGTGTCTTTAACCATCGTCACCAACCAGAGATTGCTCAGCATTTGGGTTGCGATGTGATTTTTACTCCACACCTAGGCAACTTTAAGCGCGGCATTCTTGCCACGATCACCATGAAACTTTCGCAAGGCGTGACGGAAGCACAAGTGGCGAAAGTGTTTGAACAAGCTTACCAAGGCAAGCCTGCGGTTCGTCTTAAAGGTGATGGTATTCCACGTATTCAGGATGTCGAAAATACTCCTTTCTGTGATATCGGCTGGAAGGTGCAAGGCGAACACATCATTGTGATTTCGGCTATCGACAACCTACTTAAAGGTGCATCGAGTCAAGCGATGCAATGTCTCAATATTCATTACGGTTACCCAGAACTGACAGCGTTGCTGTAGTCGTTGAAAGAGGGAAATGCGATGACGCAAACCAATCAAGCTCCTTTAGTCATTAAGCTCGGTGGTGCAGCTCTATCTTGCACTCAAACCTTAAGCCAACTGTTTGCTGCTATTGCGGCATACCAAAAATCAGCACAGCGACAAATCGCCATCGTTCATGGCGGTGGCTACCTAGTTGATGAGTTGATGGCAAAGCTTCAGCTTGAAACCGTAAAGAAAAACGGTCTTCGCGTGACGCCTTATGAGCAAATTCCTGTGATTGCAGGCGCGCTTGCAGGCACAGCAAACAAATTGCTTCAAGGTCAAGCGATTGC
Organism: Vibrio jasicida 090810c; assembly: GCF_002887615.1. Taxonomy (NCBI): domain Bacteria; kingdom Pseudomonadati; phylum Pseudomonadota; class Gammaproteobacteria; order Vibrionales; family Vibrionaceae; genus Vibrio; species Vibrio jasicida. Next base: position 2,593,296 of record NZ_CP025792.1, read on the forward strand.
GGATGGTCTGAATGCAGTGGGTCTTAGTCTCGCCGATGGTGGGTTATGTCATGTTGAAGAACTTGATCCAGAGCTAGGCGCTGTAGGCAAAGCATCACCAGGTGATTCAACCCTTTTACAAGCGGTGCTAAGCGCAGGTGCACTGCCGATCATCAGCTCAATTGGTCTGACTGAAAAAGGTCAGATGATGAATGTGAATGCTGACCAAGCTGCGGTTGCCGTAGCAGGTGCATTGGATGCGGAGTTAGTGCTTCTATCCGATGTGAGCGGTGTACTTGATGGCAAAGGGCATTTGATCAAAACGCTATCTGAGCAAGAAGCCGATGCGTTGATCAAAGGGCAAGTAATCACCGACGGTATGATCGTCAAAGTTAAAGCCGCTTTGGAGGCTGCCAATGATCTTGGTCGTCCTATCGAAGTCGCGACATGGCGTTACCCAGAGAAACTGACCCAGCTATTCGCGGGTGAAAGTATTGGAACGCAGTTTCTGCCTCAATAAAGCAGAAGCAAACCAGTTTAAGAATTGAACATTAAGAAGTGGTTGGCACTGACCGCCGAGAGCAGCGCCAGTTAAGTTTGGAGAAAAAACATGAGCAAAGTGAACGTAAATAAAGTGGTAGTCGCATACTCAGGCGGTCTAGATACTTCAGTAATCATCCCGTGGCTAAAAGAGAACTACGACTGTGAAGTGGTGGCTTTCGTTGCCGATGTTGGTCAAGGTGCAGAGGAGCTAGAAGGTATTGAAGCGAAAGCAAAAGCTTCAGGTGCTTCAGAGTGCTACATCGCTGACCTGAAAGAAGAAATGGTCGCAGACTACATTTACCCGACACTAAAAACAGGCGCTTACTACGAAGGTAAATACCTACTAGGAACATCAATGGCGCGTCCTATCATTGCCAAAGCGCAGGTTGAAGTCGCACGTAAAGTTGGCGCAGACGCTCTGTGTCATGGTTGTACCGGTAAAGGTAACGACCAAGTACGTTTTGAAGGTGCATTTGCAGCGCTAGCACCAGATCTGCACGTTATTGCGCCTTGGCGTGAATGGGATTTAGTGAGCCGTGAAGAATGTCTGGACTACCTAGCAGGGCGTAACATTCCTTGTTCAGCATCTCTTACTAAGATTTACTCGCGTGATGCGAATGCATGGCACATTTCTACTGAAGGTGGTGTTCTAGAAGATACATGGAATGCGCCAAATGAAGATTGCTGGGCTTGGACTGTAGACCCAGAACAAGCACCGAATGAAGCGGAAACCGTGACCTTGAAAGTAGCGAAAGGCGAAGTCGTTGAGGTAGACGGCGAAGCGATGACACCATACAACGCGTTGGTTTATCTAAACGAGAAAGGTGCGAAGCACGGTGTTGGTCGTATCGATATTGTCGAAAACCGTCTAGTGGGGATGAAGTCTCGTGGTTGCTACGAAACTCCGGGTGGCGCTATCATGATGGAAGCGCTGCGTGCAGTGGAGCAACTTGTGCTGGACAAAGCATCATTTGAATTCCGCGAGGAGCTTGGTCTGAAAGCATCGCACCTTGTTTACGATGGTCGTTGGTTCACGCCTCTATGTAAGTCTATTCTTGCGGCTTCTGAAGAGCTCGCGCAAGACGTGAATGGTGAAGTAGTTGTGAAGCTTTACAAAGGCCACGCAACGGTAACGCAAAAACGTTCGGATAACAGTTTGTACTCTGAAGAATTTGCTACTTTTGGTGAAGATGAAGTTTATGACCAAAGCCATGCTGAAGGCTTTATCCGCCTTTACTCGCTATCAAGCCGTATTCGTGCGTTGAACAGCCAGAAAAAATAAACCAATTTAGCGCCTTATAAGATAAGAGACCTGCCACTATTGGCGGGTCTTTTTCGTTTTTGCTGACCTCATTGGCATAAAGATAAAATAACCATGAATAAATATGTAAAAATATTGAATTTCTACTTTATTTTTATCTGTGATTATCGTAACGTTGAGGCATAAGAAAAAGTGAGCAAATGACCACCGATTTGGTCAACACTTAATGAAGAATACGTTAGCGTAAGCAATAGTCATCAGGAGAAACGCAATGGCATTATGGGGCGGAAGATTTACCCAAGCGGCAGACACCAGATTTAAGGACTTCAACGATTCATTGCGTTTCGATTACCGATTGGCTGAGCAAGATATTGTTGGCTCAATTGCGTGGTCAAAAGCCTTGCTTTCTGTTGACGTATTATCAGCAGATGAGCAGCAAAAGCTAGAACTAGCTCTCAATGAGCTCAAGCTTGAAGTGATGGAAGACCCTCAGCAAATCCTACGTTCGGATGCAGAAGATATCCACTCTTGGGTTGAACAGCAGTTGATCAGCAAAGTGGGTGACTTAGGCAAGAAGCTACATACAGGCCGTTCTCGTAATGACCAAGTGGCAACCGACCTTAAACTTTGGTGTCGTCAGCAAGGCCAACAGCTGTTGATTGCTTTAGACCGTCTGCAAACACAAATGGTAGGCGTAGCTAAGCAACATCAAGGTACGGTGCTTCCGGGCTATACGCATTTGCAACGTGCTCAGCCTGTTACGTTTGCTCACTGGTGTTTGGCTTATGTTGAAATGTTTGAACGTGATTACTCACGTTTGAGTGATGCCCTTAAGCGTTTGGATACTTGTCCGCTTGGATCGGGTGCGCTTGCTGGTACCGCTTATCCAATCGATCGTGAAGAGTTGGCTTATAACCTTGGTTTCCATCGTGCAACACGTAACTCGTTAGACTCGGTTTCTGACCGTGACCATGTGATGGAGTTGATGTCTGTGGCGTCTATCTCGATGTTACACCTTTCGCGTTTAGCAGAAGATATGATCTTCTACAATTCGGGTGAATCTAATTTTATTGAATTAGCTGATACGGTAACCTCAGGTTCTTCTCTGATGCCACAGAAGAAAAACCCAGATGCACTCGAGCTTATTCGTGGTAAGACGGGGCGTGTGTACGGCGCACTTGCTGGCATGATGATGACAGTGAAAGCGCTGCCACTGGCTTACAACAAAGACATGCAGGAAGACAAGGAAGGCCTGTTCGATGCACTTGATACATGGAACGATTGCATGGAAATGGCGGCACTGTGTTTTGATGGCATCAAGGTTAATGGTGAGCGTACGTTAGAAGCCGCGAAACAAGGTTACGCAAACTCTACCGAACTGGCAGATTATCTAGTGGCGAAAGGCATCCCATTCCGTGAAGCGCACCATATTGTCGGTGTCGCTGTGGTCGGTGCTATTGCCAAAGGCTGTGCGTTGGAAGAATTGTCGATTGAAGAGCTGAAAGCTTTCTCTGAAGTGATTGAAGCGGATGTGTATGACATCTTAACCATCGACTCGTGTCTTGAGAAGCGTTGTGCACTTGGTGGTGTCGCGCCTCAGCAAGTTGCTTTCGCCGTCGATCAAGCAGACAAGCGCCTTTCTCAACGTGATACATCAGCAGTGAAAGTTCGACCTGCTCGTCTAACCGATATTGAAACCGTAGAAGGTATGGTTGCTTATTGGGCGAATATGGGGGAAAACCTACCGCGCTCACGCAATGAGTTGGTACGTGATATTGGCTCCTTCGCGGTTGCCGAGCATCACGGAGAGGTTACTGGTTGTGCATCTTTGTATGTCTATGACTCAGGGTTAGCAGAAATTCGTTCTCTAGGCATTGAAGCTGGTTGGCAAGGCCAAGGGCAGGGTAGTGCGATTGTGAACTATCTGGTTGAGAAAGCACGCCAAATGGCTATCAAGAAAGTTTTTGTGCTGACACGTACGCCTGAATTCTTTATGAAGCAGAGCTTCTTGCCAACCTCGAAGTCGTTGCTACCAGAAAAAGTACTGAAAGATTGCGATCAGTGTCCGCGTCAGCATGCGTGTGATGAAGTTGCACTAGAGATCAACTTGTTCGAACAATTGATCCAGAAAAGTAACGTAGCCTAGGTTGATGATTCTATTAGTATTTAAGAAAATACTAAAAAAATTGGAAAAAAACTTGGAACCTTTGAGAGGAAGCCCGGTCTATTAAAGTACCACTGCTTTTTCTTAGAAGAATCTAAGAGAGCCCCAAGACCGGTATTGGTTTTGGGGCTTTTTTCTATCTGTCATCTGGGTGATGAGCATCCTTACTTTCTTTTCCACGACGGCGCTGCCACGGCAAAACCACGAAGCGCATCCATAGGTGCAAAAACAGTAAGCCGTTAAATGCAAATCCGGCAAAGATCAGCGCGATCGATTCAATACTTTGTGGATCATCTTTAAACGCAAACCACCACACGATCCAACATAAAACAGAAAGTACCGTCAGTTGATCCATGCATCGTTGGCAACGTCCGATCTTTTTCCAAAACCAGTGCTCTTGGCAACTTCGACAAGCCATTGTTCTATCCACACTATCTATTTGTCCCTGATTATAACGGCTAACTCATGTTTGAGTTTCTCTTTGTCTGGTTTCTATGTCGTGTCTATCGAACCAAAAATGGAAAATTAACTTGGTTAAAAATGTGTAGCACGTAATTGGTGTATGGTGCGCTGTCAGCCTGACAATAGGAAAAATTATAATGTCGACAGAACTTAAAGTAGCACTAGGCCTTGCTGGTGGTTTCTTCACAATTGGTTTTACTGCCATTGTGCTTGTTAGCCGTTACGCAATGATGACTGCATAAACAACCACTTTGCTCAGTTTGAACTGATAGAGTTGGAATGAGAAAGCCTCGTCTATGACGAGGCTTTTGTTTGTCTGGGAGAGGTAAAGAGAGTGAGCGTTAGCAACCAGGTCCACAATCAAGACAATGTTTGATCATCTCAGGACCTAAGTGGAGCTTCGCATTCAAATCTCGTAGCGCAGTGCGAACGCCTTCTTCAATAACAGGGTGGTAAAATGGCATATCAAGCATTTCAGATACTGTCATTTTATTTTGGTGTGCCCAAGCAAGCAGGTGGGCTAGGTGTTCGGCGTTTGGTCCCATCATTTCTGCGCCCAAGAAGCGACCAGTGCCTTGTTCCCCATAGACATGCAGAATGCCTTTATTTCGAAGCATAACGCGTGAGCGACCTTGATTTTCAAACGATACTTGACCGGTAGCGAAACAGCCACATGTGCCAAAACGCGTTTCTAGTTGCTTGAAGGTTTCTCCTACCATAGCAATTTGTGGATCAGAGAACACTGCTGAGATTGACGAGCGGCGCAGGCCTGCACGAATATCAGGGAAACGACCTGCGTTGTCGCCAGCAATACGTCCCTGATCTGCCGCTTCGTGTAATAATGGAATTTGATTGCTTGCATCACCCGCGATAAAGATGCTCTCTACCGAGGTTTGCAGAGTGTAATGATCCGCCGTTGGTACGCCGCGCTCATCCAGTGCCACATTGGTGTTTTCAATCGCTAGCTTGTCGACATTCGGGCGACGACCAGTTGCTGCCAATACGTAATCAACAATAAAGGTTTCTAGTTCACCATCGTGGTTGATGAATTGGATTTCGACCTTATCTTCACCGTCATTTTCTGGTGAAGTAATACGTTTCATGTTTTCGACTTTTACATCGGCATCAAGGTAGAACTCTTCTTTGAAGGCTTTATCGGCATACGCCATCACTTCAGGGTCGGTCAATGGTCCTACTTGACCACCAAGACCAAATAGCTTCACATTTACACCTAAGCGATGCAACGCTTGACCCAATTCAAGACCAATCACACCCGGACCAAATACGGCAACAGATTCTGGCAAGTCATCCCAATCGAACACATCATCGTTAATCACTAAGCGGTCGCCGAGTTCATTCCATACGGCAGGGTAAGCAGGACGCGAACCGGTTGCGATCACAATACGCTTAGCTGTGATTTGAGTGTGCTCATCAACGATTAACGTGTTGTCGTTGGTAAACTTAGCATAACCCGACACTTTATCTTCAGTAGGAATCTCATCGACGCCTTCCAACACAAAGCCTACAAAGCGGTCACGTTCTCGCTTTACTCGGTCCATGACTTCACGACCATTAATGTAAATGTCGCCTTGTGGATGTACACCAAAGCCCGGTGCTTTCTCGATTTGGTGTACGCTTTCAGCGGCGGCGATCAAAAGTTTCGACGGCATGCATCCGACACGAGCACATGTTGTGCCGTAAGGGCCACCTTCGATCATCACAACGCTGTCTGCGTGTGATTTTGCTGCGCGGTAGGCGCCAAGACCAGCTGTACCACCACCAATAATTGCCACGTCGACATTTAACTGTTTCATAATGGATTCTCGTTTTTTCCAAACGCAGTTGAAGTGACTAAGTTTGGATTAGTGAATTTGAGTTCATTAATCTTGATAACTGGTTGAACGGTGAAGACGACCAGTTATCAAGACTAAGCATAGGAAGTGATTGAGGGGAGTGGTCTCCCAGGCGAGGGATGCTCTGGGAGACCAAGGGCTGAGTTCTAGACAGCGAGATTGCCAACTCAAGCCCATTAGGCAAATTATTAACCTAGGTACGTTTCTAGCTCTTCGCTACCGCCGATGTGTTTACCACCGATGAACACTTGAGGTACCGTTGTGCGACCAGAGATTGCACGTAGACTTACTGTTGTTGCGTCTTTACCCAGAATCACTTCTTCATATTGAAGACCGTGGTCAATCAAGTTTTGTTTCGCCTTCATACAGAAAGGGCAACCTGGTTTAGTGAATACGGTGATTGATTCTTGAGTTTTGTACTCAGGAGCGATGTAATTCATCATCGTATCTGCATCAGATACTTTGAACGGGTCGCCTGGCTCGTTTGGTTCGATGAACATTTTTTCTACTACGCCGTTTTTCACTAGCATGCTGTAACGCCATGAACGCTTACCAAAACCAATGTCGTTTTTATCTACAAGCATACCCATACCGTCTGTAAACTCACCGTTACCATCTGGGATGAAAGTGATGTTTTCAGCTTCTTGGTCAGCTTTCCATGCGTTCATTACGAATGTATCGTTTACGGAAACACATAGAATCTCATCCACGCCATGTTCTTTAAATACAGAGAACAATTCGTTGTAACGTGGTAGGTGGCTTGATGAACACGTCGGAGTAAACGCACCAGGCAAGCTAAATACGATAACCGTTTTGTCTTTGAACAAGTCTTCCGTGGTTACATTCACCCATGCGTCACCTTTACGGATAGGAAAAGTAACTTGTGGTACAGCTTGACCTTCTTTTGATGCAAACATGATGATTTCCTTTTAAATCTATGAATAATTCATTATCGAGCTTAGCGTTATTTAGCGCTCAGTTTCGTTTTCTTGAGCTCATTATTGAAAAAAAACTTTGATAGCTCTAATCGTTTAATGCTATGGTTTTGATAGATTATTTCTATCGCCAAACAAGAAGCGAATCGTACGTTATGAATATCCGAGATTTTGAGTACTTGGTGGCGCTTGCGGAGCACAAGCATTTTCGAAAAGCAGCGGAAGCTTGTTTTGTTAGTCAGCCAACATTGAGTGGCCAGATTCGTAAACTAGAAGACGAGTTAGGCACTGCCCTGCTTGAAAGAAGCAGTCGTCGCGTGTTGTTTACTGACTCTGGTTTACAGTTGGTTGAGCAAGCAAAACGTATTTTGAGTGAAGTAAAAACCTTCAAAGATATGGCGAGCGGTCAAAGTGGTGCCATGACTGGCCCAATGCACATTGGCTTTATCCCAACAGTTGGTCCTTACCTCCTACCTAAAATAGTTCCTCACCTTAAAGAAGAGTTTCCAGATTTGGAGCTATTTTTACATGAGGCGCAGACCCACCAATTGGTCCGTCAATTAGAAGATGGCAAGTTAGATTGTCTTGTTTTAGCATCGGTTGATGAGACTGCGCCCTTTAAAGAAATTGAGGTGTACAACGAGCCTTTAAGTGTTGCGGTACCTTGTGATCACGAATGGGCTGGGTTAGATCATATTGATATGCTCGACCTCAATGGCAAGACGGTGTTGTCTTTGGGTGATGGTCATTGTTTACGAGACCAAGCTCTGGGTTTCTGCTTTGCTGCAGGAGCGAAAGATGATGAGCGCTTTAAAGCGACTAGCCTAGAAACACTGCGTAACATGGTGGCGGCGGGAGCAGGGATTACTCTGTTGCCACAGTTGTCTGTGCCGCATGAAAAGAAAAAAGATGGCGTGTGTTACGTGCCAGCAATGAACCCAACACCATCACGCAGCATTGTGTTGGTTTACCGTCCAGGCTCTCCATTGCGTACGCGTTTTGAAACCTTAGCAGCGACCATCAAAAACATTCTTGAAGCGAAAGAAGCACCAATTGCAGCCTAGCTTTGAGATGCTGATATAAACAAAAGGGAGCCAATCGGCTCCCTTTTTCTTTGTTAGTATTGCGTGGTATTAGAACAGTTCTTCTGCACCGCCGCTACCACCAGAGTAGATGCTGTCTTCCAGGCTGTTGCCGACATACTCGGTTGGTTCTGTGCCTTTTTCGAAGTATTCGAACATGGATGAACCATCAACTTTATGAGTCAGTAGGCCACTATCACGATCGATACGAACTCGAACGATATCGTCTGGAATATTCTTACCTTGTTGAGGCACTCCGTCTAGTGCAGCACGCATGAAATCAATCCAAGCTGGTTCTGCCGTTTTCGCGCCAGATTCTGCACCAGAAATTTGGCCTTTCCCTAGGTTACTGTTCACAGTGGTACGGCCTAACGTGCGAGAGTGATCATCAAAACCAACCCATGCAATAGCCACAATACCCGGACCGTAACCGTTATACCAAGTGTCTTTTGAGTCGTTGGTTGTGCCCGTTTTACCACCGATATCACGACGCTCCAGTTTCTGTGCTCGCCAGCCGGTACCGTTCCAACCTGTACCATCACGCCAGCTGCCACCACCCCAGATATTGCTGTACATCATCTCGCGCATGATGAATGCATTTTGAGCAGAGATAACTTGTTTTGCATATTGTGGTGTGTCGTTTTCTAGAGCGTTATCAGGGGCAATGTTTTCCGTTGTTACATCTTGCTCACCAAATTCGGCTGCAAACTTATCTTCAGGCTGTACTGGCATTTGAGGGCAGTCGTGCTGACAAATCACTTTTGGGTTTGCCTTAAACAGTACTTCACCAAATGAGTTTTCAACGTGGTCAATGTAAAACGGTTCTACATAGTAGCCACCATTTGCAAATACAGAGTAGCCTTGTGCGACTTTCATTGGTGTTAAGCTACCAGCACCCAATGCGATCGTTTCTGAACGAGGCACTTGGTCAATATCAAACCCAAAGCGAGTTAGGTATTCACGTGTTTCATCTAGGCCAACTTCACGTAGTGTACGTACGGCCATTACGTTTTTCGACTGCGCTAAACCGATACGTAGGCGAGTTGGGCCAACGTAAGTCGGCGGTGAGTTCTTTGGACGCCATGCCGAACCTGAACCTGCATCCCACTTGTTGATTGGCGCATCGTTTACTAGTGAAGCAAGGGTTAAGCCCTTATTGATTGCTGCCGAATATATGAATGGTTTGATACTCGAACCAACCTGACGAATAGACATGGTTGCACGGTTAAACTTGCTATGAACAAAGTTAAAGCCACCAACTAGAGACAGTATTGCACCGTTTTCTGGGTTCATTGCCACAAACGCTGTATTTGCGCTTGGTACTTGGCTTAGCTTCCAGTTATTGATGGTTGTGCCTTCTTTATCTGTCGTACTGATTTCACGTACCCAGATTTGTTGGCCTACAGCTAAGATCTCTTTGGCTGATTTCGGTGCTCTACCTTGACGTTGATCAGTCAGGTACTTACGAGCCCAATTCATACCAGTCCAAGCGATGGTTTGCTCTTCGTTATTTTTCACCCAAACTTGCGCGGTTTTGTCATCGACTTTAGTGACAATAGCAGGATAGAGCTGGCCATAGGTCGGTTGTTTCTTCAGATGCTTTTCAATTTGTTCTGAATCCCAAGCCGTTTCGCCTTCTTTCCACAGTACTTTTTCCGCGCCGCGGTAGCCGTGACGTTCATCGTACGCAAGGATGTTATTGATGGATGCGGTATTTGCGGCATCTTGCAGTTTTGAATCTACCGTCATGTAGATATTTAAGCCTGACGTGTAAGCCTGCTCCGCACCGTATTCTTTTACTGCCCATGAGCGTGCTAACTCTGCAACGTATGGAGCAGAGAGTTCAATCTCAGCACTGTGGTAGCGAGCAACAATCGGCTCTGAACGTGCTTCATCGTACTGTTCTTGAGTGATGTATTTCTCATCTAGCATACGCATCAAAACCACGTTACGACGGTTTGTTGCGCGCTCTAGTGAGTAAAGCGGGTTCATGGTTGATGGCGCTTTTGGCATACCTGCCAGTGTTGCGATTTCACTCAAGGTCAGTTCATTTAAGCTCTTACCAAAGTAAACTTGAGCTGCTGCGCCAAAACCGTAAGAGCGGTAACCAAGGAAGATTTTATTGACATACAGCTCCATGATTTCTTGTTTAGAAAGCAGCTGCTCAATATGAATGGCAATGAAGATTTCTTTAATTTTACGCATGATCTTCTTCTCGTTAGATAAGAAGAAGTTACGCGCTAGCTGCTGAGTAATAGTACTCGCACCTTGTTTTGCTGAACCCGATAACGCAACAACAACAGCTGCACGCGTAATGCCGATTGGGTCAATACCTGGGTGCTCGTAAAAGCGGCTATCTTCGGTCGCGATCAGCGCATGAATTAAATCTTGCGGAATTTCGTCGTAGGTAACAGGAATTCGACGCTTCTCGCCAAACTGTGCGATCAGTTTCCCGTCTTGACTAAATACCTGCATAGGTGTTTGTAATTCAACATTTTTTAGTGTTGCAACATCTGGCAATTCAGGCTTCACGTATTGATAGAAGCCAAAAATTGTGGTGACTCCAAGAATTATGCAAATCAATGTTAAAAATAATAAACGCTTTATGAACTTCACCGGAGAATCCCTGATTGGTTGAGGCTGTGTAACGGCAAACCCTTGTACTCTTAGGTCAAAAATTTAGCACATAAGAGATATTAACTCTTATTTGGATGCTAATAACAACCTTTGCACGAAGAAAATTCTCTGGGTGCTAATGACACTGGCACACAGGAATTTCGGAGCGAGAGTAGAGATGGATAAGCTATTAGTTACGGGCATAGATATCGGCCATAACAGCCTCAAAGCCGTGGTACTTAAACCCAATGGCAACAGTTATGCCTTACTGGGTTACAAAGAAATAATACTTAAAGAAGGTATTGTCGCTGAAAATAACACCATAAATCATCAAGAAATTGTAAAGACCCTAAAAGAGATGAAAAAAGACCTCCCTTTTAGGGCTAATCGAGTCGCGATTTCAGTTCCTGACAATGCGGTGATCAGCAAAAAACTGCAAATCGAACAAAGTTTAGAGGAAAGTGAAAAAGAGTTTGCCGTCGTACAGGCTTTTTCTCATCAATCGCCGTTCCCTGTAGAAGAGCTTAGTCTTGATTTTGTATTAGTGGAATCTGATGAGCAAATGCGTGGGACAGAAAGCTATCAAGTTTTCGCAACACGTAAAGACGTGGTGGAAACCCGCGTAGAAGCATTGCAAAAATCTGGTCTAAAAACCGTGCTGGTGGACGTGCATTCCCAAAGTCTTGGGCATATCTGGAAGTTAACCACGGAACGCTACCCTGACAAAAGCAAATACTGTCTACTGGACATCGGGGTATTAAATAGCTCGTTCACTATGTTTACCGAGCAAGGTGAGTTATTCCATAAAGAGTTTGTGTGTGGCACTCGTGCCGCTAGTGGCCTTTTGCACGACAACCCGCTTTCTGATGATGCTCAAGTCATGACAGAACAATTCAACCGTCAAGTTGTGGATCGCGTGAAACGTCAAATGCAACTCTATACCTCTATTAATGGTTCTCAAGATATTAAAGGTATTTGGCTCTCCGGTGAGGGGGCGTCCACCCCAATGTTAGCTGAAGAGCTCTCCAGTCAACTGGCGCTCGAATGTGAGTTGCTTAACCCACTGGGCTTATTTGAAATGAAAGTTTCTAAGCGCAAGCGCCGCGCCGCAGATTGGCAGCACTTCACTACCGCTGCGGGTTTGGCAGTTCGTGGTATCCAGTGGCTGGGAGGTCATCATGCTCTATCACATTAACCTGCTCCCTTGGCGTGAAAATCAGCGTGAAGAACACCGCCGCCGTTTTGTCGGTTTGATTGTGCTTGGTGTTATTGCGGCGCTGGGTGTGCAGTGGGGAATCGGTAAATACTACCAGTATCAACAAGATCAGCAGCAACAGCGTTTGGACTACCTAGCACACTATATATCTCAGTTGGATAAACGCATTGAGGCAATGAAGATTGCAGAGCAAGAGCACGGCAAAATCCTAGAGCGTTTGAAAACGGTGGAAGGTTTACAAAACGGACGTAACAAAACCACTGAGTTTATGAACTTGATGCCGTCGGTGATTCCGGATGGTGTCTACGTCGACAAAATCAAAATGAACGATTTTGAGATTGAAATCTCTGGTATTTCAGACAGCACACCACGTTTGGCGACGATGTTAGACAATATGGAACGCTCTGCGAAGTTACTTGATGTAGAGATGCATTCTATCGTTCATGGTAAAGCGCGTTTTGGTAAAGAGTTCCAAACGTTCAAAGTCTCTTTCATGTTTAAAGAAGCGGAAGGAGAGCAACGTGGTTAATTGGCAAGATCTTGATATGGATGAAATTGCTGAGTGGCCAGTGCTGCCTCAGTTAGTGGTCATCTTATTAATGGTGCTTTTAATCCAAGGTTTTGGGTATTGGTTTTACTTAAAGCCCGAAGAGGAGCGCTTGAATACGTTGATTCAAGAAGAGCAAACCTTGAAAGTCGCGTTGCGCATCAAAGCTAACAAAGTTGCGGCCTTACCCCAGCTACAATCTCAACTCGATGAGTTAACCACGCGCTACGAGTTGTTGCTTCAGCAATTACCTGCGCAAAAAGAACTGGCAACTATGTTGGCCTCAGTCAACGAACTCGGTATTGATAACAAACTGACTTTTACTCGGATTGACTGGGGTAAAAAACAATCTGAACACTTCCTTTATCGGTTACCGCTCAATATCGAGTTAACGGGAGATTTCCACGACATTGGTCGTTTTTCACAAGCGATAGCGACATTACCTCGCATCATCACATTTAAAGACGTGACTTGGCAGCGTGTCAGCCAAGAAAGTGAGACGTTGCACTTCCGTGTTAAGGCGAATACATACCAGTTCAAACCAGAGGAACAGAAAGATGCGAAATAGTTCTTTGCTGATGGTTTGTATGGTCACGTTGCTAACGGGTTGCCAAGCCAATGATGAGTCGCTTACCGGTTTTATTCGTGATGTAGAAAACCAAGCTCGACGTGACGTCTCCAAGCTCAAGCCCGCCGAAGAATATGTGGTGGTCAATTACGACCCTCAAATCATGCGAGCACCGTTTGAGCTGCCGAAGGAGGCGACTATAGCCACCCAACCGGTTGCCAGAGAAGACTGTTGGCAACCACCTTCAAGGAAGCGAACTGGCAAGTTAGAGCGTTTTCCTCTTGGGCAATTGCGTTTGAAGGGCGTAATGGGAATGGGAAGTAGCGTATCTGGGTTAGTCCAAGCGCCGAATGGCACTGTTTATAAAGTAAAACCGGGCCAATATTTAGGGCGCAACAACGGCAAGGTCACCCATGTATCCCACAACTATTTATTGATTAATGAAACTCTGCCAGACGGTCTGGGTTGTTGGCAAAAACGCAAAGTTAAGTTGGCGTTGAGATAGGCATAGCTGCATTTATTTTTGATATTGAGTAATGATGAAAATGAGACAAGGATTAACACGTATACCAAGGAAGCTAATAGGGCTCTTCTCTTTTTGGTTGTTTTTATTTTTAGCCCCTTTCGCAGTCGCGAACGAAGTTCAGTCTAATGCCTTCAAAAGCATTGATTTCCGTACCAATAAAGACAAAGACGCGGTGATCGTGGTTGAGCTTGCTTCGCCTGCTGCCATTGTGGACATCAAGCGCGTGCAAGAAGGCTTGAGTATCGATTTGCTCAATACGTCAGTTAAAGATGATCAGCTTTATCTTCTTGATGTAAAAGACTTCTCTACCGTAGTGGAAAGTGTCGAGATATTTCGTGATACCTCGACAACGCGCCTCGTGGCTTATATTGATGAAGACTATACCCATGATTACCGTCTGACAGGGCGATACTTGGAAGTTAAAGTGGGTAAGCTCAAGCCGAACGAAAAGGTGCCAGACAAAAGTATTCTGGAAAAAGAAGGCAAGTTGATTTCGATTAACTTCCAAGACATCCCAGTGCGTAACGTTCTGCAACTTATCGCGGATTATAACCAGTTCAACTTAGTTGTTTCTGACTCAGTAGAAGGCAATCTCACATTGCGTCTTGATGGTGTGCCTTGGCAGCAAGTACTCGATATCATTCTGCAAGTAAAAGGCTTAGACAAACGCGTGGATGGCAACGTTATTCTGGTCGCACCAAAAGATGAGCTGGACTTGCGTGAGAAGCAGCAGTTAGAGAAGCAGAAGCTTGAGCAAGAGATGGGAGATCTTTCTTCGGAGATCATCAAAGTGAACTTTGCGAAAGCCTCTGATATCGCAGAGATGATCAATGGTGAAGGTAATATCAGCATGTTGTCGGACCGCGGCAGTATGACGATTGATGAACGCACCAATTCTCTGCTGATTCGAGAGCTTCCTAGTAACATTGAAGTGATTCGTGAAATCATAGAGTCTCTCGATATTCCAGTGAAACAGGTTCAAATTGAAGCGCGTATCGTTACCATCAATGAAGGTAATATGGACGAGCTGGGTGTTCGTTGGGGCTTTACTTCTATTAATGGTAGTCACACGGTGGGTGGTTCTATCGAAAACAACCTTGCCACTATCGGCCTTTATGATGGCGGAGGTGGTGACGGCGAAGGTGACGACGGTGGTGGTAGTGTCGGTATCGATGACTTCCTTAACGTCAACTTGGCAGCAACCAGTCCAAATGCAACCAGCCTTGCCTTTCAAGTGGCTAAGCTAGGTTCTGACACCTTGTTGGATTTAGAGCTGTCTGCACTACAACAAGAATCAAAAGCTGAAATCATTTCAAGTCCACGTCTCATTACCACTAACAAAAAACCGGCCTATATAGAGCAAGGTACAGAGATCCCTTATTTAGAGTCGTCATCCAGTGGTGCAACTTCTGTGACCTTTAAAAAAGCTGTGCTTAGTTTGAAGGTGACACCGCAGATTACTCCTGACAACCGTTTGGTGCTGGATTTAAGTGTTACGCAAGATAGACCAGGGCAAGTGGTAAAAACGGGTACTGGTGAGGCGGTAGCGATCGATACTCAACGTATTGGTACTCAAGTGTTAGTGAATAACGGAGAGACCGTCGTACTCGGTGGTATTTTCCAACATAGTATTACCAACTCCGTCGATAAGGTGCCTTTATTAGGTGATTTACCTCTGTTAGGAGCGCTTTTCCGCCGAAGTTACGAAAATGTAGGCAAAAGTGAGTTGTTGATTTTTGTTACACCGAAGGTCGTTATTCAGTAAGACAGAATCAGCAAAAAAACGATTAGATCAAAAATAAAGTTGCATTAGTGGCACCATGCTTGGATAATTTCGGGTCTTATCACGAATTATCTGTGAGGAATTGGTGCCACAAGCCTTGTGAAACAGCACTTTGGCTGTGTTTTCTTGTGGCGATCTTATTGAATTAACGTTGTAAATTACCGCTAAATATGGCTGAGAAACGTAATATTTTTCTTGTTGGCCCAATGGGTGCCGGCAAAAGTACAATTGGTAGACATCTAGCACAGCAGCTGCATATGGAGTTCGTGGACTCTGATACAGTGATCGAAGAACGTACCGGTGCAGATATCTCTTGGGTTTTTGATGTAGAAGGTGAAGAAGGCTTCCGTAAGCGTGAAGAAACGGTGCTTGAAGACTTAACTCAAGAGCAAGGCATCGTGCTAGCGACTGGTGGTGGCTCTGTAATGAGCAAAGAAAACCGCAATCGCCTTTCTGCTCGTGGTGTTGTTGTTTACCTAGAAACAACTATCGAAAAGCAACTTG
Source organism: Vibrio jasicida 090810c (assembly GCF_002887615.1). Classification (NCBI taxonomy): domain Bacteria; kingdom Pseudomonadati; phylum Pseudomonadota; class Gammaproteobacteria; order Vibrionales; family Vibrionaceae; genus Vibrio; species Vibrio jasicida. Next base: position 2,609,335 of record NZ_CP025792.1, read on the forward strand.
CACGTACAAACCGTGACAAGAAGCGTCCATTACTTCAAACGGACAATCCTCGTGAAGTGTTGGAATCTTTGGCAGGCGAACGTAACCCACTATACGAAGAAGTAGCGGATTACACAGTTCGTACTGACGATCAGAGTGCAAAAGTGGTAGCCAACCAGATCGTAAAAATGCTAGAAGAGAGATAAGCATTTATCTTTTTCAAATTGGAGCACACCGATGGAACGGATTACGGTCAATCTAGCAGAGCGTAGCTACCCAATCTCTATTGGCGCCGGGTTATTTGAGGACCCGGCGTACCTTTCTCAAGTTCTCTCAAATAAAAACGCAAATCAGAAGGTTGTCGTGATCAGTAATGTCACGGTCGCGCCTCTGTACGCGGACCAAATTCTTAGTCAACTAAAGCAACTTGGTTGTGATGCCTCTTTGCTTGAATTACCCGATGGTGAGCAATACAAAAGCCTAGAAGTATTTAATCAAGTCATGAACTTCCTGCTAGAGGGAAGCTATGCACGTGACGTTATGATTATTGCACTGGGCGGTGGCGTGATCGGTGATTTAGTTGGTTTTGCTTCCGCTTGTTATCAACGTGGGGTGGATTTTATTCAAATCCCGACCACCTTGTTGTCTCAAGTTGATTCTTCAGTTGGTGGTAAAACTGCGGTTAACCATCCGCTGGGCAAAAACATGATTGGCGCTTTCTACCAACCTAAAGCAGTCATCATTGACACCAATTGCTTATCTACACTGCCAGAGCGTGAGTTCGCCGCTGGTATTGCGGAAGTGATCAAGTACGGCATCATTTATGACGGTGCGTTTTTCGATTGGTTAGAAGAGAATCTCGAACGCCTCTATGCCCTTGAAGAAGAAGCACTGACTTACGCGATTGCACGTTGTTGTGAAATTAAAGCGGAAGTCGTTGCTCAAGACGAAAAAGAATCGGGTATCCGAGCGTTGCTCAACTTGGGTCATACTTATGGTCATGCTATTGAGGCTGAGCTAGGTTACGGCAATTGGTTACATGGTGAAGCCGTTTCTTCTGGCACCGTGATGGCTGCGAAAACGTCACATCTTCGTGGGCTTATCACTCAAGAACAGCTTGATCGCATTATTGCGATTCTGCGTCGTGCGAAATTGCCAGTCCACACTCCAGAAAGCATGACTTTTGATGATTTTATGATGCACATGATGCGTGATAAAAAAGTGCTTTCAGGTCAGCTTCGTTTAGTTTTACCTACGGGGATTGGTAGTGCAGAAGTCATTGCCGATACTCCTCAAGATGTGATCAAACAAGCTATCGACTTCGGTCGCGATATTTAACCTTGTAATGACGTCTTCGGGCGTCATTCTTGTTGTTTATTAAGGTTATTAGATGAGTTTTGCTCACGTTCTGGAATTGGATTCTCAAACCGAGTTATTGGATCGATTAGGATTGTTAACCAACTTTGGCTCTAATCTTATCGCGATTAATGGCCATGCGGGATATGGCAAATCTTGGTTAGCGCAACGATATCTTGAGCTTGGTGCAAGTAACAAAAATCAATGTTTGCTACTTTGTCATGCCAATCAAGATGATGTTCAACGTCGAATGCTCATCTTGAGCCAGATCGTTTCGGATGCTTTATTTAACCAACAAGATACCTTGGTTGACAGTCTTGAAAGAATCTTGGGTAACGAGGCATGCGACATCGCTATTGTTGTCGATGATGCACATCTTCTCAGTGAAACGTTAGTTTCGGAGCTTTGGACGTTAGTACTTGCAGCGCAAGTGAATCCGAAGTGGAAAATAAACATCTTGTTATTCACACAAGCTGGTCGATTGGAATCATTATTGTCACGTATTAGTTACGGACAAGAGCACAAACCAGTAGAGCTTGATGTAGAAATGCTCTCAGAAGTGGAAGCGCGTCGTTTCTTTGAATCCTTGGTGATTCGGTACGTTGATGATGAATCCGAAAAGCGCGTTCGAGATGCATTTAAAAAAGTCGACCCTGTACCGGGCGACATCATGGCGTTAGGAGAAATGAAAGTGGAAAAAAGGATCGTTATCCGCTCAATTGTTGGCTCACCACTAAATATCGCATTGGTGGTGCTGGTTCTATTACTGTTAGCAGCGGGTGGGTACTGGTGGATGTTCAATCAACCAAGTGCTGACGATAAAGCTCAGCTGATCACTGGTAGTATTGAACAAACGGCCATTCCAACCTTAACGACCCCAGAATCAAAAGTCAGTGGTGCAGATTCTGCAACCGCGCAAAATGATACCAATGAGCAAGCGGATCTAACTAAGGCAACGGACGATTCTGATTCACTGCCTCCAGCGGTAACGGATGAAGTGGCAAGTGTTGGCTCTGAAGATAAACAGCAACGCGTTGTGATTGAATCTGACGTCGTGGATGCGCTGTTGGAAGGAAAGCCAGAGGAAGCCAATACAGATGACATCAAACAAGTGGTTGAAGAGTCTGTTCCTCAAGCGAAAACTAGCGCTGCTTCGTCATTGATTAATGTGGTTCAAAAAGAGCAGGTTGCATCAACAGAACCGAGCCCTTCCAGCAAGCCGATCGTAAAATTCTCTTTTGCGCGAAAAGAGCTCAAAGCGATTTCGCCAAGAGCGTATACCTTGCAGCTAGCCGCAATGACGTCAATGGAAGATGTGCAAGCTTTTTTGGATGAACACCAACTTAGCCAACAAGTGAGAATCTACCCAACCGTGCGCAGCGGGACGGAATGGTACATTGTGACCTATAAAGATTATCCGACTATCCAACTTGCACGCGATGCGGTGGAAAGTTTGCCAGAATCACTGAAATCGTTGAGTCCTTGGGCAAAATCTTTAGGTCAGGTGCATCGTGAAATTGATCGCGTGAAATAATCCTGAGCTTCGTTGAAAAATATGTTACATTCCGCAGCCTTAATTTTTGGTCGATAGATAGAGCAGTAGATGAAAAAGCAACGAGCCTTTCTTAAGTGGGCAGGAGGAAAATACGGTCTGGTTGAAGACATCCAACGTCATTTGCCACCGGCTCGAAAGCTAGTTGAACCTTTTGTTGGTGCAGGTTCAGTATTTCTAAATACTGATTATGACCAATATCTATTGGCCGACATCAACCCTGATTTGATCAATCTCTACAACTTACTGAAAGAGCGTCCTGAAGAGTACATCTCAGAAGCGAAACGCTGGTTTGTTGCTGAGAACAATCGTAAAGAAGCGTATTTAAGTATTCGTGCTGAGTTCAACAACACAGACGATGTGATGTATCGATCACTGGCCTTCTTATACATGAACCGTTTTGGTTTTAATGGCCTTTGTCGCTATAACAAAAAAGGCGGCTTCAACGTGCCTTTTGGCTCATACAAGAAGCCGTACTTTCCAGAAGCTGAAATGGAATTCTTTGCTGAAAAAGCGAAGAAAGCCACTTTCGTTTGTGAAGGCTATCCTGAGACATTCAGTCGAGCACGTAAGGGCAGTGTGGTTTACTGTGATCCACCTTATGCCCCACTATCGAACACAGCAAACTTTACCTCTTACGCTGGAAATGGCTTTACGCTTGATGACCAAGCCGCATTGGCGGACATCGCAGAGAGGGCAGCGACTGAACGCGGCATTCCTGTTTTGATTTCTAACCACGATACGACACTCACGCGCCGCTTGTATCATGGTGCTGATCTGAGCGTTGTTAAAGTTAAGCGTACTATTAGCCGTAATGGCAGCGGCCGAAACAAAGTCGATGAGTTACTGGCTCTTTTTAATGCGCCGAACTCGGATACTTCTGCCTCATAATTCTCACACTATTACGTCTAAGTAGTGGATCTCCCCACTGGCTTCGGTAGAATTGCGCGCAACATTATTTGTTGTTTGCTCGCCACTACTGAGGTCAGGTATGAAAGATTTTCTTATTGCTCCATCCATTTTATCGGCTGATTTTGCTCGTCTCGGTGAAGACGTGGAAAAAGTACTCGCAGCGGGTGCGGATGTGGTGCATTTCGATGTAATGGATAACCACTACGTACCAAACCTGACTTTTGGTGCGCCAATCTGTAAAGCACTTCGTGACTATGGCATCACGGCTCCAATCGATGTTCACCTAATGGTGAAGCCCGTAGACCGTATCATCCCAGACTTCGCGAAAGCGGGTGCATCGATGATTACCTTCCACGTTGAAGCATCAGAGCACGTTGATCGTACATTGCAGTTGATCAAAGAACATGGCTGTCAAGCTGGTGTAGTACTTAACCCAGCTACACCGCTGTCACACCTTGAATTCATCATGGATAAAGTTGACCTAATTCTTCTAATGTCAGTAAACCCTGGCTTTGGTGGCCAATCATTCATCCCTCATACGCTGGATAAATTGCGCGCTGTACGTAAGATGATTGATGAGTCTGGCCGTGATATTCGCCTTGAAATTGATGGTGGTGTGAAAGTCGATAATATTCGTGAAATTGCGGAAGCTGGCGCGGACATGTTTGTCGCAGGTTCTGCAATTTTCGGTCAGCCAGACTACAAGCAAGTGATCGACCAAATGCGTGAAGAGCTAGCAAAAGCAAAATAAGCATTGAAGTCTTAAGCTTCCAAGGCTGTCACTTTGCTGGCAGCCTTTGTCGTATCTAGGGCTAGAGCGAAGAAAATATCGTCTGAGTGACGCAAATAATCACTTGCCTATTTTGCTTCCTTTCTGTACTATCCGTCTTCCTTAATTCTCGGTCAATTTTCTTTAGTTCCTTGCTTCCTCTGGACGACCGAGCCAATCGTGGAAGCTAATAATCCGTAAGGAGCAACCAATGCGTCATTACGAAATCGTATTCATGGTGCACCCTGATCAAAGCGAGCAAGTTGCTGGCATGATCGAGCGTTACACTGGTTCAATCACTGAAGCTGGCGGTAAAATCCACCGTCTAGAAGACTGGGGCCGTCGTCAACTGGCTTACCCAATCAACAAGCTTCACAAAGCTCACTACGTTCTAATGAACGTTGAAGCTGACCAAGCTGTAATCGATGAGCTAGAAACTGCTTTCCGTTTCAACGATGCAGTTCTACGTAACATGATCATGCGTACTAAAGCGGCTATCACTGAGCAATCTATCATGCTTAAGCAGAAAGAAGAGCGTGCAGAGCGTGCTCCTCGTCGCGAAGAGCGTGCTGAAGCTAAGCCAGAAGCAGCTGCTGAGTAATATTTCTTATGACCAATCGAATGGAGCTGAGTGGCACCATTGCCAAGCCGCCCATTCGTAGTAAAAGCCCTGGTGGCATTGAACACTGTCGATTTTGGCTAGAGCATCGCTCTACCGTTATCGAAGCTAATCTACCTCGACAAGTATATTGTCGAATGCCGGTAGTGGTTAGTGGGCTTGGGTCACAAGCATTAACTCAGAATTTAGTACAAGGCAGTAACATTAAGGTAGGCGGTTTTGTCGCTTATCAGACCGGCCGAAATGGCGTTGGGAAATTAGTGTTACACGCCGACAACATTACTCAAATTTAAGATCAGGAGATAGCCCATGGCTCGTTTCTTCCGTCGTCGTAAATTCTGCCGTTTCACTGCAGAAGGCGTACAAGAGATTGATTACAAAGACGTAGCAACTCTTAAAAACTACATCACTGAAGCTGGTAAAATCGTACCTAGCCGTATCACTGGTACAAGCGCTAAGTACCAGCGTCAACTAGCTCGCGCTATCAAGCGTTCTCGCTACCTAGCTCTACTACCGTACACTGACAAGCATCAGTAATCGGTTCGTTTTATTAAGAAAGAGGATTAAACAATGCAAGTTATTCTACTTGATAAAATCGGTAACCTAGGTGGTCTTGGCGATACAGTAAACGTTAAGTCTGGCTACGCTCGTAACTTCCTTATCCCTCAAGGTAAAGCAGTTATGGCAACTAAAGGCAACGTTGAAATGTTCGAAGCTCGTCGCGCTGAACTAGAAGCTAAAGTTGCTGAGCAACTAACTGCTGCTGAAGCACGTGCTGAGAAAGTTAACGCTCTAGAAGCAGTTGTTATCGCTTCTAAAGCTGGTGACGAAGGTAAACTGTTCGGTTCTATCGGTACTCGTGACATCGCTGACGCTATCACAGCTGCAGGCGTTGAAGTTGCTAAGAGCGAAGTTCGCCTTCCTGAAGGTGCTCTACGTAACACTGGTGAGTTCGAGATCAGCGTTCAACTTCACTCTGAAGTTTTCGCTACTGCGAACGTACAAGTTGTTGCTGCTGAGTAATTCAGTACCAAGCGAAATAGTAAAAAGCACCTCTTTTGAGGTGCTTTTTTTATGTCTGATTTTCAGAGAAAAAAGTGAGAATTAGAAGGCGAACAGTAAGTTTACAGAGAATACACTGTCTGCTTTACTGAGCCCCTCTGGCACTTTATCGTGGTATTGACGCGAGTGTGCCAACTTTAAGGCGATATCTTCAGTGATGTCGTTAGTCACGCTGAGATCACTATCGACACGCGTGTTGCTTTTACCACTTACTAAGGTAATGTCGGCAGAAAAACTTAAGTTATCCAAAGCATGCCACGTGGTATTGATATTCCCACGGAAAATGCCTTCTCGAACGATATCAGGAAAGACGATATCGTCATCGTCTATCTCATCAAGGTTTGGTTCTTGATAACGAAAGCCAGGACCGATCTCCGCCTCTAGCGTGAAATTCTCTGTATAGGCGAACTGGTAACCCAGACCGCCAGAAAGTGTGTAGTCTTTAAAGTAAGCACTGTAGCGCGAATCAACCCCTTTAAAACTGCCGTACAAATAAGTCTTTGAGCCTAACTTGTAGTCACTTTGCGCGGTGTAGGTCGAAGAACGCTTGTCTTCTTCACCATCTTTATAAAGGTTGTAATACTTCCATTCACCGTTTGAACGGTGTCGGCCAGAAGTATATTCAGCACTCAGACGAGCATTCAGGGAACGAGAGTCCGTGTTACCTGTGTGAGCTTGATAGCCGAACTCGACCTCAGTAAGTAGAGGATCGGGCACTTCAATTTCTTGCTCTGGCTGTACTGATTCTTCAGCGAACGATGCTCCCGTGCAAAGTAAGCTAAAGCCAAGTAACCAGTATCGGGACACAAATACCTCGAACGTAATTAAAAAAGGAGGGGCATGATACTGATACAGATATTTTATTGGGTCAATGGTAGGTTAAATTTTATTAGACCTAAACGTAAGAACCAAGGTGTAGGCTCCCTCTCGAACGACTAAACTTAGTGAACTATCTGTTTCATTACGGATAAATCGATTCTAACTAAATCACAAAAGTTAACCGCGATGAAAAGCAGATTGTTAGTCATTCACTTGTTGAATTCTTAACAAGTAATTGTCGCATCGGGGAAGCATCTTGGTTGGGTTTAAGGTTATAATCTTGGGTCATTAGTAGTTATCGAGCAAAGTCATGGCGGAAAACAGAAATCGCAAACCTTCAGACAGTCAGGTAGACGCAATCAAAGTGCCACCTCACTCACTGGAAGCCGAGCAATCAGTGATTGGTGGTCTCTTACTGGACAATGAACGTTGGGACACCGTTGCAGAGCGTGTTGTCAGCAGTGATTTCTATAGCCGTCCACACCGTCTTATTTTCGAAGGCGTGAAAACCACACTAGAAGCGGGTAAGCCTCTCGACTTAATCACACTTTCTGAACATCTTGAGCGTCATGAACAGCTTGAAGATGTGGGTGGCTTTGCTTACCTTGCCGATCTGGCCAAAAACACACCAAGTGCTGCGAATATTAATGCTTATGCCGATATCGTTGCTGAACGCGCGATTGTGCGCGGTTTAATTGGTGTAGCCAATGAGATTGCGGATGCAGGTTACGATCCTCAAGGTCGTAGCTCTGAAGACTTAATTGACCTAGCCGAGAGTAAAGTTTTTGCAATTGCAGAGGCTCGTACCAGTGAGAATGAAGGCCCACAAAACGTGGATAACATTCTTGAAAAAACACTTGAACGTATCGAGATTCTGTACAAAACACCACAAGATGGTGTGACAGGTGTCGATACTGGTTTTACTGATCTCAACAAGAAAACGGCTGGCCTACAAGGCTCTGACTTGGTGATTGTTGCTGCGCGTCCATCGATGGGTAAAACGACCTTTGCGATGAACTTGTGTGAAAATGCCGCGATGCAGCAAGAAAAGCCGGTGCTTATTTTCTCGCTAGAGATGCCAGCAGAACAGTTGATGATGCGTATGCTTGCGTCTCTTTCTCGTGTTGACCAAACCAAGATCCGTACTGGTCAGCTAGACGATGAAGATTGGGCGCGTATTTCTTCTACCATGGGTATCCTGATGCAGAAGAAGAACATGTACATTGATGACAGCTCAGGTCTAACTCCAACAGAAGTTCGCTCGCGAGCACGTCGTATCGCTCGTGAACATGGTGGTCTATCAATGATCATGGTCGACTACCTTCAGTTGATGCGTGTCCCAGCAATGTCGGATAACCGTACTCTTGAGATTGCAGAGATCTCACGTTCACTTAAAGCATTAGCAAAAGAGCTGAACGTGCCAGTTGTCGCACTATCGCAGCTTAACCGTTCCCTAGAGCAACGTTCTGATAAACGCCCAGTTAACTCGGACTTGCGTGAATCAGGCTCTATCGAGCAGGATGCAGACTTGATTATGTTCATCTACCGTGATGAGGTTTATCACCCAGATAGCCCATATAAAGGCACCGCAGAAATTATCTTGGGTAAACAACGTAATGGTCCTATCGGTTCAGTACGCTTGACCTTCCAAGGACAACACTCGCGCTTTGATAATTACGCGGGTCCAGCATTTGATATTGATGATGAGTAATGCAATGAGTTACAAGAAAGCCGCGATGGCATGCATTGACTTGTCTGCGTTGCAATACAACCTGCAACGTGTAAAAGAGCAAGCACCAGACAGCAAAGTGATGGCGGTGGTCAAAGCCAATGGCTACGGCCATGGTCTACGTCATGTCGCGAAGCATGCGACACACGCCGATGCCTTTGGTGTTGCACGAATTGAAGAAGCGCTGCAATTACGCGCTTGTGGTGTGGTAAAACCCATTCTGCTGCTAGAAGGTTTTTACTCACCAGGTGACTTACCTATTTTAGTGACCAACAACATTCAAACGGTTGTGCACTGTGAAGAACAGCTTGTTGCTCTGGAGCAAGCAGAGCTGGAAACCCCTGTGGTCGTTTGGCTTAAAATCGACAGCGGTATGCATCGCTTGGGGGTTCGTCCAGAGCAATACGACGAATTCGTTTCACGCTTAAAAGAGTGTTCAAACGTAGCGAAACCACTCCGTTACATGAGTCATTTCGGTTGTGCAGATGAGCTAGACAGCAACATCACTCCTGAGCAGATTGAACGTTTTATGTCTTTGACTGCTGGTTGTCAGGGAGAGCGCTCTCTTGCAGCTTCAGCTGGTCTACTTGCTTGGCCACAAAGTCAATTGGATTGGGTTCGTCCGGGGATCATCATGTACGGTGTTTCACCATTCAATGATAAAACGGCGCAAGAACTTGGCTATCAACCGGTCATGACACTAAAATCGCACTTGATCGCAGTTCGTGAGGTGAAGAAAGGCGAAAGTGTTGGCTATGGTGGTATGTGGACCAGCGAGCGTGATACCAAAGTAGGGGTCATTGCGGTTGGCTATGGCGATGGTTACCCACGAACTGCCCCGAATGGCACACCCGTTTTGGTCAATGGTCGCAAAGTGCCTATTGCCGGTCGAGTCTCAATGGACATGTTGACTGTTGATCTCGGCCCTGATGCGACAGATAAGGTCAGTGATGAAGCAATACTGTGGGGGAAAGAACTCCCTGCAGAAGAGGTGGCAAGCCACATTGGCACCATTGCTTATGAGTTAGTGACTAAACTGACTTCTCGTGTCGAAATGGAATATTCGAAGTAACCCATGAAGAAAATATTATTTTCAGTGCTGGCATTCTCTGCCAGCCTTTTTTTATCTCCACAGACGCTTGCGAAAGAGAAAGATTCAGCATTTGTTCCTTTCTATTTCAGTACGGATACCATGGGTAGCACCGTCGGTTTAGCCGGGGTTGCGAAAGGTGTCGGTCAGCCTCAAGCGGCTTTATTCGGAATGGGACTTTACTCTGAGAAAGATAGCTATGTCGGTTTTCTTTCTGCCTTCAATTACGCTCTATCTTCAAACCTGTTGTTCAGTACGCAGATGTACCAAGCACGTTTTAACGATAATCCGTACTACTTAGGCAACCAAGGCTCGAATGACTCTTCAACGGAAGAGAAAACCGTGACTAATGGAGACGAAGATAACTATAAGCTTGAATTCAAGTACTTACTGCCTTGGGGGAATGTCCGTGAACATGGGTTACTTGGCGCATTCCAACCAGTTCGAGATGTTAGCTTTGCTTCTCCAATTGACTCGGGAGTGAGCTCCATCATCTTCACGCCTTTTTACTCGTCTCGAGAGTTGGATATCTACAATGATAAAAAGGAAGAAGCGACGGGCTTTACTCTGACCTTTGATTGGGATAACCGAGACAGTGTACGTAACACGACGCGTGGCTCTCATACCTCTTTCGACCTAACCACTGGCGCGGACAGTTTGCAATCAGAGGATCTGTGGTTAAAGTGGGAATTTCAAAACAGCCAATATTATTCATTGGGGCCGTTAGGGGATTGGTTCGATCAACAAGTGCTCGCCTTTGATTTTTTCACTGCAGATACGCCAACGTGGGAGCAATGTGATGGTGCAGTGTGTAGTCGTCCACCAGAACAAGAACAAGTTCGTTTAGGCGGTTTGTATCGTCTACGTGGTTATACAGCTGGTCGTTACCATGGACGCAGCGCGATTCACTACTCTGCTGAGTATCGTGTATTGCCAGATTGGCAACCGCTCGATGATATTCCATTGATTAACTACTACGACTTACCATGGTGGCAGTGGGTAGCTTTTGTCGAAGTGGGTAGAGTTGCAGATGAATACAATCTTAAAACATTACATGAAGACATGAAGTGGAACATCGGTGGTGCAGTGCGCTTCCAAGTCGAGGGTATTGTTGTTCGTGCTGAAATGGCCAAAGGTGATGATGAAGGCACCTTCCGAGTAATGATCAATCAGCCCTTCTAAATTGAGATAAAACAAAGGCTAACCAGTTGGTTAGCCTTTGTTTTATCTGAACTATTCACCGTTGATGGTTGCGATGACACGACGGCTTCCGCCATAATCGCGGTGCTCACCCAAGTAAATACCCTGCCATGTTCCTAACGCTAATTGACCGTTTTGGATGGGAATTGTCACACTACTGCCAAGTAAAGACGCTTTAATATGGGCTGGCATATCATCATCACCTTCATAAGTGTGTTGGTAGTACGGGGCACGCTCAGGAACAAATTTGTTGAAGTGGGCTTCCATATCCATGCGTACTGTTGGGTCGGCATTTTCATTCAAGGTCAAACTGGCCGAAGTGTGTTGAATAAACAGGTGTAACAAACCTACTGAAAGCGATTGGATTTGTGGTAATTGTTGTTCAATTTCATCAGTGATGAGATGGAAGCCACGGCTACGCGCTTTTAATTGCAGTGTTTTTTGTGCCCACATATGCGTTCCTTTGGAAAAATTCGATTTGGCGTCTATCCTAATCCAATTAGAGCCTATCATGAGTAGATGATATGATTCCCGATATCTTAAATGAATTGTTCAAATTCGAAACAGGGAACGTGACCTAACTCAATGTGAGTGTAAAGGCACTCGGTCATAATTGATGATTGAAAAAAAATTACAAAGCCTTGTTTTGTGGCAATTCGCCCAAACATCTAATTTATATTCTTTTTGCTAAATCGGGGATTCCGCAGTTTTCGCTAGACTGTAAGGAATGGAACCTACTGTAACATCGGGATAAAGACCATGTTGAAAAATATCAATCCAACGCAAACACAAGCTTGGAAAGCGCTAACTGCGCATTTCGAATCTGCACAAGATATGGATCTGAAAGAGCTATTTACTCAAGACGCGGCGCGTTTCGACAAATACTCTGCACGCTTCGGCTCAGACATCCTAGTCGATTACTCAAAGAACCTAATCAACGAGGACACTCTGAAGCACCTTTTCGCTCTTGCTAACGAGACTGAGCTTAAGTCAGCAATTGAAGCGATGTTCAGTGGTGAAGCGATCAACAAAACAGAAGATCGCGCTGTTCTTCACACTGCACTGCGTAACCGTTCTAACAAGCCAGTAATGGTTGGCGGCGAAGACGTGATGCCTGCGGTAAACGCAGTTCTTGAGAAAATTAAATCATTCACTGATCGCGTAATTGGCGGTGAGTGGAAAGGTTACACAGGTAAAGCAATCACAGACATCGTAAACATCGGTATCGGTGGTTCTGACCTTGGTCCTTACATGGTGACTGAAGCACTAGCACCATACAAAAACCACCTAAACCTGCACTTCGTTTCTAACGTTGATGGTACTCACATCGTTGAAACTCTTAAGAAAGTCGATCCAGAGACAACACTATTCTTGATCGCGTCTAAGACATTCACGACTCAAGAAACCATGACAAACGCGCACTCTGCTCGTGATTGGTTCCTAGAAACTGCAGGCGATCAAGCACACGTTGCTAAGCACTTCGCAGCGCTTTCTACTAACGCTCCTGCGGTATCTGAATTTGGTATCGACACAGACAACATGTTTGAGTTCTGGGACTGGGTTGGTGGTCGTTACTCATTATGGTCAGCAATCGGTCTTTCAATTGCATTGTCTGTAGGTTACGACAACTTTATCGAGCTTCTAGACGGTGCTCACGAGATGGATAACTACTTCGTATCGACAGATCTAGAAAGCAACATCCCTGTAATTCTTGCTTTGATCGGTATTTGGTACAACAACTTCCATGGCGCTGAGTCTGAAGCAATCCTACCTTACGATCAGTACATGCACCGTTTCGCGGCGTACTTCCAGCAAGGTAACATGGAATCTAACGGTAAGTATGTTGACCGTGAAGGTAATGCAGTGACTTACCAAACTGGTCCTATCATTTGGGGTGAACCAGGTACTAACGGTCAGCACGCGTTCTACCAGCTGATTCACCAAGGTACTAAACTGATCCCATGTGACTTCATTGCTCCAGCAATCAGCCACAACCCAGCAAGCGACCACCACCAAAAACTGATGTCTAACTTCTTTGCACAAACAGAAGCATTGGCATTTGGTAAGTCAGCAGAAACTGTGAAGGCAGAATTTGCGAAAGCAGGTAAGAGCGAAGAAGAAATGGCGTCTCTAGTACCGTTCAAAGTATTTGAAGGTAACCGACCAACGAACTCTATCCTAGTTAAGCAAATCACACCTCGCACGCTAGGTAACTTGATCGCAATGTACGAGCACAAAATCTTCGTTCAAGGCGTTATCTGGAACATCTTCAGCTTCGACCAATGGGGTGTTGAGCTAGGTAAACAACTAGCAAACCAAATCCTACCTGAGCTAGCTGACGGTTCTGAAATCAGTTCACACGACAGCTCTACAAACGGTCTAATCAACGCATTCAAAGCTTTTAAAGCTTAATGTTTGAATAGATAGAAAAAGAAAAGGTCAGCCAGTGCTGACCTTTTTTATTGTCTGAGACAGAAACAAATAGGTTGGCGTTTACCAACTTATTTATTCTCTATTATTCGAAGCAAATCTCGATGAAGGCATTTCCCCACTGTGAAGAGAAAGGCATGATGATGATTGAGCCTTCACACTTGTGGCGAATGGTATGGCCTCTACCTGATACCACAACTGGCGTTGCCATATCAAAGTCGAACCCACTTTCCGCTAGAATACGTTTCGCACCACCAGTCACCATGTTAGTGATCTCACCAACCATGTCAGTCACTTCCTCGTTCAGTCCGTTTGGACGTTCTCCAAGCATGTTTTGCATGATTTCTAGTGCTAACGCTTCATCAAAGGTAATCGACATTGAACCACGAGTTTGTGGGCCAACCATACCAATAAGACCAGAAACGTCACCTCGTGCGATCTCATCTTTCTTGATTCGCGGTTTTTGTGGCTTCAGTTCTAGCGAAGCCATAGTTTTTAGAACATTCATTAAAGAAGCTAAAAACGGGTTTACAAATTCAGCGCGCATAACGTTCTTCTATCTTTCTTCTTTCGTCTCCGAGGAACACGCCTGGCATTCGCCATGGGTTTCGATAACTTGATTCGTTAGCTTGAATCCATGTTTCTCGGCGTTATTGGCTAATAAGGATATCAGCGTCTCGTCTTCGAGTTCAACGACATCGCCACATTTATCGCAAATTAACAGTTGGAAAAAATGCTGTTGAGTATTGAACGAACAACAAGTAATAAAACTGTTCGTTGATTCCACTCGATGAATAAAGCCTTGTTCTAGAAGAAAATCTAATGCTCGATAAACAGTCGGTGGCTTAGCCTGAGGCTCACTCTCTTTCAGTTGCTCCAATAGCTCATACGCACTAGAGGCGCGGCGATTAGAACAAATTAGCTCAAAAACGCGTCGGCGCTGCGGCGTCAATCTTACTCCGCGCTCAGCGCAGATTTGTTCAATTTGTTCAAGGATTGTTGGGTCCAAATCTTTCACCATAACTATCGGACGTGCTTTATGATAAACCATTTCTATACGAAGTTCGTTTAGAAATACTGCATTTTACCTACTATCAGACCGAAAATCATGAACTAAAGCAAGTCGATGAAGAGTAGAGTGAGCAACGGATATCACAGAACGAGATACCAATGCCGAAATAGGGTGTTGGGGCGGCGATTCACAGCGCTCGCATCCATTGCACGGTGGGTATACAATACCCGACTTAATTTTTGGGGCGCAACGCCGCGCTCTACCTTGGCAACGTAAAAACGGGTGTTTATATCATGACTCATTCTTGCAGGCTCTCTGTAGCACCAATGTTGGATTGGACGGATCGTCATTGTCGCTACTTCCATCGCTTAATGACCAAAGAAACCCTGCTGTACACCGAAATGGTAACAACAGGTGCGATCATTCATGGAAAAGGAGATTTCCTAGCTTATAACGAAGAAGAGCACCCGTTAGCCCTTCAACTTGGCGGTTCAAACCCAGCTGATTTGGCAACGTGCGCTAAGTTAGCCCAAGAGCGTGGCTACGATGAGATTAACCTAAACGTGGGTTGCCCATCTGATCGTGTTCAAAATGGCCGTTTCGGCGCGTGCTTAATGGCCGAGCCACAGTTGGTCGCTGACTGTATCGCATCGATGAAAGATGTGGTTGATATTCCTGTTACGGTAAAGACGCGTATTGGCATTGACGACCAAGATTCTTATGAGTTTTTAACTGACTTCGTATCGATTGTGTCGGAGAAAGGTGGCTGTGAACAATTTACTATTCATGCGCGTAAAGCATGGTTAAGTGGTTTAAGCCCGAAAGAAAACCGTGAGATTCCACCGTTGGATTACCCACGCGCTTACCAGTTGAAGAAAGATTTCTCTCACCTGACTATCGCTGTGAACGGTGGCGTAAAGTCATTAGAAGAAGCGAAAGGGCATCTACAACATTTAGATGGTGTGATGATTGGTCGTGAAGCTTATCAAAGCCCCTACTTGCTAGCATCTGTTGACCAAGAATTGTTTGGTTCAACCGTACCAGTAAAGAAGCGCAGTGAGATCGTTGAAGAGATGTACCCGTATATCGAAGCACAACTTGCAAAGGGTGCTTACATTGGCCATATCACTCGTCATATGTTGGGCTTATTTCAAAGTATGCCTGGTGCTCGTCAATGGCGTCGCCACATCAGTGAGAATGCACACAAGCCAGGTTCTGGTTTAGAGGTGTTGCAAGATGCACTGGCGAAGATTCCAAAAGAATTGAACGTGTAAATTTCACCAGTGGTTGGTGAAAATTACCAACTCACAAATAGAAAAGCCAGAGTGCAGAAATGTCTCTGGCTTTATTTTTACTTATAGATCATGGTTTTATTCTTGTTTTAATTAGTTGGTACAGAACCTGCTCTAGTAAAACTAAAACAAAGGAGAAGTGATTATGTTGGAGCTGATCTTTATTTTAGTATTTGCGGCAACTTTGCTCGTGACTGGTATTACGATGGTGACTGTATTTGCTGCGACTGGCATTGCATTGGTGGTGATGTTCTTATTGGGCATGGTTGGAGCTGTGCTAAAACTATTGCCTTGGTTAATAGTGATTGCATTAGGCATATGGTTTTTTAAAAACTTCGTCGCTCAGCCTCGTTATAAGTAACGGATTGTAGAGATTTAGTTGATAGAGGGCAGTGAGAGTATGATAATATTTCTCACATGCCCCTTAATGTTGAAATCAGCTATCTCGGAGTAAAAATTACATGACATATAAAGCGACCATCGCTTTAACGACACTATCGTTGGCAGCGTCTTATCCTTGTTTTGCAAATGAAGAAGCTTCTTCTTTTACTACCACTGTAGGTGCAGAAGTTTGGGTGGCAGATACTAAAGTTAATGAAGTAAGAAGAGATAGCAATACAACTGGTTCTTTCTATGCTGCGGTTGAGCACGACATAAAATACGTGCCAAATGCTCGCCTTCGTTATTCTAACGTTGATGCAGATTACATGGGTTTCGACAAATTAGATCTCACTCTTTACTACCAAATTCTTGAACATGACTTACTGCATTTCGATGCGGGTCTGACCTTTAGTAATTTGAGTGACACTAAGTATGTGGATGCGGGTACAAATGCCCGTACGGAAGAGTTTGATGAACTTATCTGGGCTTGGTATGGCTACGCAGAAATCACCGTACCTAATACCAACTTCGATGTGATTGGTGAGATGAACTTCGGCGATAGCAAAGGCATCAAGAGCACCGACCTAATGGCTGGTGTTCAGTACCGTATCCCTTTCCAGGAATCTGAATTGACCTTCCGTGGTGGCTACCGTGTGATTGACCTTGAGTCAGAAGAGTTCTTATCGAGCTTAGGTAAAGAGTTCATTTTTGCTGATGGCTTCTTTGTTGGTGCTCAATACTCTTTCTAAACATAATTAACTTATTCCTTTAAAACGTCGCCTTATAAGCGGCGTTTTTTTATATCACTTCATTATATTCAATCGAATTAATCGCCCAAGTTTTCAGACTTCGACCATGCTTATTTAGGAGCAATGTATAAAAGTTGGAGCAAGGATTGCGATGACAATAAATGAATTGAGACATCTATTTCGTGATAACCAGCTGGTAGAAGCCATTATCGAACCTTCAATACAAGAAGGAGGTTGGGTTGTTGAGTTTAGGCATGCCCGTGGTGGTTTTGTCTGTCTTACCGATACACATGGGGAAGAATGTCTCTATGATGACCTCGATACGGCCTCTAAATCGGCCATGGCAGTCGGCTTTCAACAAGTTCGGATTGAAGATCGTTGACCCTAACTTTGATTTTCTTACTTCCAAAAAGTTATAAAACATTCACATCTATTCTTTCTTGTTATTAGGGAGAGTGGTTAATCTATCGTCACGCAATGAATAGGGATGTCGTGACAATGTCTTTTCAAAAGAATGAGTCTTACAAGAATGTGTCGGAAGAAAATAATGGGCAAGGTGGAAACCCACCAATCGCAAGCCCTCTGAATGACCAGCAATTTAGTTCACTCCAGCAAACTGTCTCTGAGTTATCTTCACAACAACTCGCTTGGGTCAGTGGTTATTTTTGGGGTTTAGCGCAAAACCAACCAAGTTCAGCAGCTGCAGGCCCAATAGCACAGGCTGCTGCTTCTGTCGCTACAAAACCAGCAGGCAAGCTAAGCATCATTTTTGCTTCTCAAACCGGCAATGCGAAAGGTGTTGCTGAAGCACTAGAGCAAGAAGCCAAAGCAGAAGGCATTGTTGTAGAGCTATTTGATGCTAGTGATTACAAAGGCAAAAATCTTGCTAAAGAGACGCATGTAATCATCGTTGCGTCCACTAATGGAGAGGGTGAAGCGCCAGATAATGCCATTGAGCTGCATGAATTCCTTCAATCAAAGAAAGCGCCTAAGCTACCAAACCTGCAATATGCGGTGATCGCTCTTGGCGATTCTAGCTACGAATTTTTCTGCCAAACGGGTAAAGACTTCGATACTTACTTATCTAAGCTAGGTGCAACTGCCTTCATCGATCGCATTGATTGTGATGTGGATTACGAAGCGCCGGCCGCAGAGTGGCGTAAACAAGCGCTTGAGCAAGTAAAAGAAGCGCTTTCTTCTGGTAACGAAGCGGAAGTGGTTCAACTTCCTGTTGGTCAAGCCGCTCCTGGTCACTCTGCTTATAACAAGCAAAACCCATATACCGCAACGTTACTGACTAGCCAGAAAATCACGGGTCGTGATTCGGGCAAAGATGTTCGCCACGTAGAGATTGACCTCGAAGACTCAGGTTTAACTTATCAAGCCGGCGATGCTTTAGGTGTGTGGTTCGATAATAGTTCAGAATTAGCCAATGCTATCTTAGCTAAGGCTGGTCTATCCGGTGTTGAAAGTGTAGAAGTGGATGGTGAAAGCCTTTCTATTCATAGTGCATTGGTTAGCAAATATGAAATCACCGCATCAAACCCTCAGTTTGTCACCAAATTTGCAGAGCTATCTGGTAGTAAGAAACTACAAAAGCTAGTGGAAGATAAAGACAAACTTCGTGAGTACGCAGCAAACACTCAAGTCGTAGATGTGCTTGCGGAGAAGAAGACCAAGCTAAGTGCAGAAGAGTTGGTTGGTTTACTTCGTCGATTGACACCTCGTCTATATTCTATCGCTTCAAGCCAAACCGAAGTTGATGAAGAGGTTCACTTAACCGTAGGATTAGTTGAATACGATAAAGGTGATGAGAAGCGCTATGGCGGAGCATCAGGTTTCCTCGCTCAACGTCTGGAAGAAGGTGGTGAAGTGAAAGTGTTTGTTGAGCACAATAATAACTTCAAACTGCCACAAGATGACAACACACCAATCATCATGGTTGGCCCTGGTACCGGTATTGCGCCTTTCCGTAGTTTTATTCAAGAGCGTGATAACCGTGACGCGGAAGGCAAGAACTGGTTGTTCTTTGGTGACCGTACCTTTACCCAAGATTTCCTTTACCAAGTGGAATGGCAGAAGTACCTCAAGTCAGGTTTGCTGACTCGCCTTGATGTTGCGTTTAGTCGTGACCAAGCAGAGAAGGTTTATGTTCAACATCGCATCCTAGAAAACGCTGAACAAGTGTGGCAATGGATTCAAGATGGTGCCTACATCTATGTATGTGGTGATGCCACTCGTATGGCAAAAGATGTTCACGATGCGCTGGTATTTGTAGCCGAGCAACAAGGCAAGCTATCTCGTGAAGAAGCCGAAGCATTTATCAACGATCTACGTAAAGCGAAACGTTACCAAAGGGATGTGTACTAATGAGCGCGAATGAACAATCAAACAGCCAAGAAGTATTAGGTGAGGTACTTGGTCCACTCTCGGATAACGAGCGCCTTAAAAGAGAAAGTAACTTACTACGTGGAACGATTGAACAAGATCTACAAGACCGCATTACCGGTGGTTTTACTGCAGATAACTTCCAGTTGATTCGTTTCCACGGAATGTACCAGCAAGATGATCGCGATATCCGTAATGAGCGTGCTAAGCAAAAGTTGGAGCCGTTGCACAATGTCATGCTTCGTGCACGTATGCCGGGCGGCATCATTACGCCAAAGCAATGGCTAGCGATCGACAAGTTTGCAACTGAGCACTCTTTATATGGAAGTATTCGTCTTACGACTCGTCAAACGTTTCAGTTCCACGGCGTGCTAAAACCAAATATCAAGTTGATGCACCAAACGCTCAACAGCATTGGTATTGATTCGATTGCCACCGCGGGTGATGTTAACCGTAACGTATTGTGTACCACTAATCCAGTGGAGTCGGAGCTACACCAAGAGGCTTACGAGTGGGCGAAGAAGATCAGTGAGCATCTATTACCGAAGACACGCGCTTATGCCGAGATTTGGTTAGACGGTGAAAAAGTAGAAAGCACGGAAGAAGACGAACCGATTTTGGGTAAGAACTACTTACCACGTAAGTTTAAAACCACAGTGGTTATCCCACCGCAAAATGACGTAGACGTACACGCTAACGATCTTAACTTCGTAGCGATTGCAGATAACGGTAAGTTGGTTGGTTTTAACGTGCTTGTTGGTGGCGGTCTAGCGATGACGCATGGCGATACGTCAACTTACCCACGCAGAGCGGATGACTTTGGTTTTATCCCATTAGAGAAAACGCTTGATGTTGCGGCTGCTGTAGTAACAACGCAACGTGATTGGGGTAACCGTTCGAACCGTAAGAATGCAAAAACGAAGTACACATTAGATCGTGTCGGAAGTGATGTCTTTAAAGCAGAAGTAGAAAAGCGTGCTGGTGTTAAGTTTGAGCAAAGTCGCCCTTACGAATTAACAGAACGTGGTGACCGTATTGGTTGGGTTGAAGGGATCGATGGTAAGCATCACCTAGCACTCTTCATCGAAAACGGTCGTCTGTTGGATTTCCCGGGTAAACCACTTAAGGCAGGTGTTGCTGAAATTGCCAAAATCCACAAAGGCGATTTCCGCATGACGGCAAACCAAAATTTGATTGTTGCTGGTGTACCAAAAAGCCAAAAATCGAAGATCGAGAAGATTGCTCGTGAACATGGCTTAATGAATGATGGTGTGAGTGAGCAGCGTAAGAACTCGATGGCGTGTGTCGCATTTCCTACTTGTCCGCTCGCGATGGCTGAGGCTGAACGATATCTTCCTCAGTTTGTTACTGATGTTGAAGATATTCTAGAAAAGCATGGTCTATCGGAAGAAGACAATATCATTCTTCGTGTAACAGGGTGTCCAAATGGCTGTGGCCGAGCAATGTTGGCAGAAATCGGCTTAGTTGGTAAAGCTCCGGGTCGATACAACTTACACCTAGGTGGTAACCGCGGCGGTACTCGAGTACCGAAGATGTATAAAGAGAACATTACGGATAAGCAAATCTTAGAAGAGATTGATAAGCTGGTGGCTCGTTGGGCTGCTGAACGTGAAGAAGGCGAAGCATTTGGCGATTTCACGATTCGAGCTGGCATTATTCAAGAAGTGTTTATATCAAAGAGGGATTTCCATGCTTGATTCTGTAGCGTCCAACCCGGAGCTAGCAGAGTTACTGACATTAACTAAGACGGAGCAAATCCTCCGTCTTGCTCAAATCAATGTCGAGCTCGAACAGCTTTCGGCACAAGAGAGAGTAAAGTGGGCATTGGAGAATTTGGAAGGGGAGTTCGCAGTCTCATCCAGTTTCGGTATCCAAGCAGCAGTGATGCTCCATCTTGTGACACAACAAAAGCCGGACATTCCAATCATCCTAACGGACACCGGATATCTATTTGCGGAGACTTATCAATTTATTGACCAGTTGAAAGCGCAACTGAGCCTCAACCTTAAAGTATACCGAGCAAAAGAAAGCGCCCATTGGCAAGAAGCACGTTACGGAAAACTTTGGGAACAAGGTATAGAGGGAATTGAAAAGTACAACAAGATAAACAAAGTAGAACCAATGCGACGGGCTCTGCGTGAGCAAAATGTCGGTACTTGGTTTTCAGGATTGCGTCGAGAGCAAAGCCAATCTCGTGCAGGTCTACCAATCTTGTCGATTCAAAATGGTGTATTTAAATTCTTACCAGTGATCGACTGGACGAATAAAGATGTGCATTACTACCTAGAAGAACATGGTTTAAGTTATCACCCTCTATGGGACCAAGGATATCTTTCGGTAGGTGATACTCATACAACAAGGAAGTGGGAACCAGGCATGTCAGAAGAAGAAACCCGCTTCTTCGGTTTAAAACGAGAGTGTGGTCTTCATGAAGATGAGGGCGCAGAACAAGATGGTTCTGGCATCTAGTCATTTAGACGCCGAAACACACGTATCGGCTAAATAAAGAAAGCTGCTGTAAAGCAGCTTTCTTTATTTACAGTAAGTAAAAATGGGCAAAAAAGGATAACTCTGTGGATAAGTTGTTTAACTCTTTGGGGTAAAGTTGGATAAATAAGCCTTTGAATGAAAAGTCGACGTTTAACCATTATTTTTGCAATTTTTACAAAATAACACTTGCCAACGTGAGCGCGATCTCTATAATGCCACCTCATCGACAGGGCAAGCGCTCACAAGGGTTCAAGCAACGTCGATAAGGTCAGAAAGAAAAGCGAAATAATTTGAAAAAAGTGTTTGACACAAAAAATTATCTCGCTAGAATGGCCGCCTCTTCCAAAGTGATGTGAGTCACAAAGAAGAATCGCTCTTTAAAAATATAGACCTATCAATCTGTGTGGGCACTCGTTGATGATAATCCAATTAGAAACTTCGGTTTCAAATTAGGTTTCAATGAACTGAGTGACCAATCAAGTCTTCGGACTTGGCACAGTCAATTCATTATCATTCTGTTGGAATGGTAATAGCTTTAAAATTACTTCTTACTTTCGAGTAAGGATGAGTTTTGAAGTCAGTATTCGTTGAGCCGAACAAAATCTTAAATTGAAGAGTTTGATCATGGCTCAGATTGAACGCTGGCGGCAGGCCTAACACATGCAAGTCGAGCGGAAACGACTTAACTGAACCTTCGGGGAACGTTAAGGGCGTCGAGCGGCGGACGGGTGAGTAATGCCTAGGAAATTGCCCTGATGTGGGGGATAACCATTGGAAACGATGGCTAATACCGCATAATGCCTACGGGCCAAAGAGGGGGACCTTCGGGCCTCTCGCGTCAGGATATGCCTAGGTGGGATTAGCTAGTTGGTGAGGTAATGGCTCACCAAGGCGACGATCCCTAGCTGGTCTGAGAGGATGATCAGCCACACTGGAACTGAGACACGGTCCAGACTCCTACGGGAGGCAGCAGTGGGGAATATTGCACAATGGGCGCAAGCCTGATGCAGCCATGCCGCGTGTGTGAAGAAGGCCTTCGGGTTGTAAAGCACTTTCAGTCGTGAGGAAGGTGGTAGTGTTAATAGCACTATCATTTGACGTTAGCGACAGAAGAAGCACCGGCTAACTCCGTGCCAGCAGCCGCGGTAATACGGAGGGTGCGAGCGTTAATCGGAATTACTGGGCGTAAAGCGCATGCAGGTGGTTTGTTAAGTCAGATGTGAAAGCCCGGGGCTCAACCTCGGAATAGCATTTGAAACTGGCAGACTAGAGTACTGTAGAGGGGGGTAGAATTTCAGGTGTAGCGGTGAAATGCGTAGAGATCTGAAGGAATACCGGTGGCGAAGGCGGCCCCCTGGACAGATACTGACACTCAGATGCGAAAGCGTGGGGAGCAAACAGGATTAGATACCCTGGTAGTCCACGCCGTAAACGATGTCTACTTGGAGGTTGTGGCCTTGAGCCGTGGCTTTCGGAGCTAACGCGTTAAGTAGACCGCCTGGGGAGTACGGTCGCAAGATTAAAACTCAAATGAATTGACGGGGGCCCGCACAAGCGGTGGAGCATGTGGTTTAATTCGATGCAACGCGAAGAACCTTACCTACTCTTGACATCCAGAGAACTTTCCAGAGATGGATTGGTGCCTTCGGGAACTCTGAGACAGGTGCTGCATGGCTGTCGTCAGCTCGTGTTGTGAAATGTTGGGTTAAGTCCCGCAACGAGCGCAACCCTTATCCTTGTTTGCCAGCGAGTAATGTCGGGAACTCCAGGGAGACTGCCGGTGATAAACCGGAGGAAGGTGGGGACGACGTCAAGTCATCATGGCCCTTACGAGTAGGGCTACACACGTGCTACAATGGCGCATACAGAGGGCAGCAAGCTAGCGATAGTGAGCGAATCCCAAAAAGTGCGTCGTAGTCCGGATTGGAGTCTGCAACTCGACTCCATGAAGTCGGAATCGCTAGTAATCGTGGATCAGAATGCCACGGTGAATACGTTCCCGGGCCTTGTACACACCGCCCGTCACACCATGGGAGTGGGCTGCAAAAGAAGTAGGTAGTTTAACCTTCGGGAGGACGCTTACCACTTTGTGGTTCATGACTGGGGTGAAGTCGTAACAAGGTAGCGCTAGGGGAACCTGGCGCTGGATCACCTCCTTATACGATGATTACTCACGATGAGTGTCCACACAGATTGATACGGTTTATAAGTAAAAGAGACGAAGATATCCCAATATCTTCAATCCAGTGTCCCGTTCGTCTAGAGGCCTAGGACACCGCCCTTTCACGGCGGTAACAGGGGTTCGACTCCCCTACGGGATACCATCTTTAAACATTCTCTCTTGAGAGTTTTTAAAAATGGTTACTTCATAAGAAGTGATTAGCTCTTTAACAATTTGGAAAGCTGACAAAGTAATCTTTAAGATTACTTGTAAAGTTCTCAATGTTTGTCTTTAAGACAAACACCAAAAAACACATTCAAGTGTTCTTGGGAATATCACTTTTAAAGTGATTATTCGAAATTGAGTCCGGCAAAATCGAAATGTCTCTCGCTCATTCAAATAATGAGAGACAACTTTGGTGATTTGATTATCAACTCGAAACTCCTTCGGGTTGTATGGTTAAGTGACTAAGCGTACACGGTGGATGCCTTGGCAGTCAGAGGCGATGAAGGACGTATTAACTTGCGATAAGCCCAGATTAGGTAGTAAAAACCACTTGAGTCTGGGATTTCCGAATGGGGAAACCCACTAGCATAAGCTAGTATCGCTGCGTGAATACATAGCGCAGCGAGGCAAACCGGGGGAACTGAAACATCTAAGTACCCCGAGGAAAAGAAATCAACCGAGATTCCGAAAGTAGCGGCGAGCGAAATTGGACTAGCCCTTAAGCTTTATATGCGTTAGACGAACGGTCTGGAAAGTCCGGCAATAAAGGGTGATAGCCCCGTAGTTGACAACGCACATTCAGTGAAATCGAGTAGGGCGGGACACGTGATATCCTGTCTGAATATGGGGGGACCATCCTCCAAGGCTAAATACTACTGACTGACCGATAGTGAACCAGTACCGTGAGGGAAAGGCGAAAAGAACCCCTGTGAGGGGAGTGAAATAGAACCTGAAACCGTGTACGTACAAGCAGTAGGAGCACCTTCGTGGTGTGACTGCGTACCTTTTGTATAATGGGTCAGCGACTTATATTCAGTGGCAAGGTTAACCATCTAGGGGAGCCGTAGCGAAAGCGAGTGTTAACTGCGCGACTTAGTCGCTGGATATAGACCCGAAACCAGGTGATCTAGCCATGGGCAGGTTGAAGATTGAGTAACATCAATTGGAGGACCGAACCGACTAATGTTGAAAAATTAGCGGATGACTTGTGGCTAGGGGTGAAAGGCCAATCAAACCTGGAGATAGCTGGTTCTCCCCGAAAGCTATTTAGGTAGCGCCTCGGACGAATACTACTGGGGGTAGAGCACTGTTAAGGCTAGGGGGTCATCCCGACTTACCAACCCTTTGCAAACTCCGAATACCAGTAAGTACTATCCGGGAGACACACGGCGGGTGCTAACGTCCGTCGTGGAGAGGGAAACAACCCAGACCGCCAGCTAAGGTCCCAAATTATTACTAAGTGGGAAACGATGTGGGAAGGCTCAGACAGCCAGGATGTTGGCTTAGAAGCAGCCATCATTTAAAGAAAGCGTAATAGCTCACTGGTCGAGTCGGCCTGCGCGGAAGATGTAACGGGGCTAAGTAATAAACCGAAGCTGCGGCAATGAAGTTTACTTCATTGGGTAGGGGAGCGTTCTGTAAGCCGTTGAAGGTGTGTTGTAAAGCATGCTGGAGGTATCAGAAGTGCGAATGCTGACATGAGTAACGATAAAGGGGGTGAAAAACCTCCTCGCCGGAAGACCAAGGGTTCCTGTCCAACGTTAATCGGGGCAGGGTAAGTCGACCCCTAAGGCGAGGCCGAAAGGCGTAGTCGATGGGAAACGGGTTAATATTCCCGTACTTCTTACAATTGCGATGGGGGGACGGAGAAGGCTAGGTGGGCCTGGCGACGGTTGTCCAGGTTCAAGTGCGTAGGCTGAAGAGTTAGGTAAATCCGGCTCTTCTTAAGGCTGAGACACGACGTCGAGCTACTACGGTAGTGAAGTCATTGATGCCATGCTTCCAGGAAAAGCCTCTAAGCTTCAGATTGTAAGGAATCGTACCCCAAACCGACACAGGTGGTCGGGTAGAGAATACCAAGGCGCTTGAGAGAACTCGGGTGAAGGAACTAGGCAAAATGGTACCGTAACTTCGGGAGAAGGTACGCTCTTGATGGTGAAGTCCCTTGCGGATGGAGCTGACGAGAGTCGCAGATACCAGGTGGCTGCAACTGTTTATTAAAAACACAGCACTGTGCAAAATCGTAAGATGACGTATACGGTGTGACGCCTGCCCGGTGCCGGAAGGTTAATTGATGGGGTTAGACTTCGGTCGAAGCTCTTGATCGAAGCCCCGGTAAACGGCGGCCGTAACTATAACGGTCCTAAGGTAGCGAAATTCCTTGTCGGGTAAGTTCCGACCTGCACGAATGGCGTAATGATGGCCACGCTGTCTCCACCCGAGACTCAGTGAAATTGAAATCGCTGTGAAGATGCAGTGTACCCGCGGCTAGACGGAAAGACCCCGTGAACCTTTACTACAGCTTGGCACTGAACATTGACCCTACATGTGTAGGATAGGTGGGAGGCTTTGAAGCACAGTCGCTAGATTGTGTGGAGCCGTCCTTGAAATACCACCCTTGTAGTGTTGATGTTCTAACGTCGACCCCTTATCGGGGTTGCGGACAGTGCCTGGTGGGTAGTTTGACTGGGGCGGTCTCCTCCCAAAGAGTAACGGAGGAGCACGAAGGTGGGCTAATCACGGTTGGACATCGTGAGGTTAGTGCAATGGCATAAGCCCGCTTGACTGCGAGAATGACAATTCGAGCAGGTGCGAAAGCAGGTCATAGTGATCCGGTGGTTCTGTATGGAAGGGCCATCGCTCAACGGATAAAAGGTACTCCGGGGATAACAGGCTGATACCGCCCAAGAGTTCATATCGACGGCGGTGTTTGGCACCTCGATGTCGGCTCATCACATCCTGGGGCTGAAGTCGGTCCCAAGGGTATGGCTGTTCGCCATTTAAAGTGGTACGCGAGCTGGGTTTAGAACGTCGTGAGACAGTTCGGTCCCTATCTGCCGTGGGCGTTGGAAGATTGAAGGGGGCTGCTCCTAGTACGAGAGGACCGGAGTGGACGAACCTCTGGTGTTCGGGTTGTGTCGCCAGACGCATTGCCCGGTAGCTAAGTTCGGAATCGATAACCGCTGAAAGCATCTAAGCGGGAAGCGAGCCCTGAGATGAGTCTTCCCTGATACTTTAAGTATCCTAAAGGGTTGTTCGAGACTAGAACGTTGATAGGCAGGGTGTGTAAGCGTTGTGAGGCGTTGAGCTAACCTGTACTAATTGCCCGTGAGGCTTAACCATACAACACCCAAGGGGTTTTGATGGACTCAATGCAAGAACGATTGAATGTGTAGTAGAACTTAAAATCAGTTTTCCGAATTAAAGAATTTGCTTGGCGACCATAGCGATTTGGACCCACCTGACTTCCATTCCGAACTCAGAAGTGAAACGAATTAGCGCCGATGGTAGTGTGGGGTTTCCCCATGTGAGAGTAGGACATCGCCAGGCTTTATTTCGCACTTGCTTATTTAATAAGCAAGTCACCATAAGGTTCTAAATTATTTTAGAGTTTTATGTTGACTTTCAAAGTGAAAGGCGTATTATACGCACCTCGCTTAAGTGCTAAGGCACTGAAAGCCAAGCTCTTTAACAATATAGACCTATCAATCTGTGTGGGCACTCGTTGATGATAATCCAATTAGAAACTTCGGTTTCAAATTAGGTTTCAATGAACTGAGTGACCAATCAAGTCTTCGGACTTGGCACAGTCAATTCATTATCATTCTGTTGGAATGGTAATAGCTTTAAAATTACTTCTTACTTTCGAGTAAGGATGAGTTTTGAAGTCAGTATTCGTTGAGCCGAACAAAATCTTAAATTGAAGAGTTTGATCATGGCTCAGATTGAACGCTGGCGGCAGGCCTAACACATGCAAGTCGAGCGGAAACGACTTAACTGAACCTTCGGGGAACGTTAAGGGCGTCGAGCGGCGGACGGGTGAGTAATGCCTAGGAAATTGCCCTGATGTGGGGGATAACCATTGGAAACGATGGCTAATACCGCATAATGCCTACGGGCCAAAGAGGGGGACCTTCGGGCCTCTCGCGTCAGGATATGCCTAGGTGGGATTAGCTAGTTGGTGAGGTAATGGCTCACCAAGGCGACGATCCCTAGCTGGTCTGAGAGGATGATCAGCCACACTGGAACTGAGACACGGTCCAGACTCCTACGGGAGGCAGCAGTGGGGAATATTGCACAATGGGCGCAAGCCTGATGCAGCCATGCCGCGTGTGTGAAGAAGGCCTTCGGGTTGTAAAGCACTTTCAGTCGTGAGGAAGGTGGTAGTGTTAATAGCACTATCATTTGACGTTAGCGACAGAAGAAGCACCGGCTAACTCCGTGCCAGCAGCCGCGGTAATACGGAGGGTGCGAGCGTTAATCGGAATTACTGGGCGTAAAGCGCATGCAGGTGGTTTGTTAAGTCAGATGTGAAAGCCCGGGGCTCAACCTCGGAATAGCATTTGAAACTGGCAGACTAGAGTACTGTAGAGGGGGGTAGAATTTCAGGTGTAGCGGTGAAATGCGTAGAGATCTGAAGGAATACCGGTGGCGAAGGCGGCCCCCTGGACAGATACTGACACTCAGATGCGAAAGCGTGGGGAGCAAACAGGATTAGATACCCTGGTAGTCCACGCCGTAAACGATGTCTACTTGGAGGTTGTGGCCTTGAGCCGTGGCTTTCGGAGCTAACGCGTTAAGTAGACCGCCTGGGGAGTACGGTCGCAAGATTAAAACTCAAATGAATTGACGGGGGCCCGCACAAGCGGTGGAGCATGTGGTTTAATTCGATGCAACGCGAAGAACCTTACCTACTCTTGACATCCAGAGAACTTTCCAGAGATGGATTGGTGCCTTCGGGAACTCTGAGACAGGTGCTGCATGGCTGTCGTCAGCTCGTGTTGTGAAATGTTGGGTTAAGTCCCGCAACGAGCGCAACCCTTATCCTTGTTTGCCAGCGAGTAATGTCGGGAACTCCAGGGAGACTGCCGGTGATAAACCGGAGGAAGGTGGGGACGACGTCAAGTCATCATGGCCCTTACGAGTAGGGCTACACACGTGCTACAATGGCGCATACAGAGGGCAGCAAGCTAGCGATAGTGAGCGAATCCCAAAAAGTGCGTCGTAGTCCGGATTGGAGTCTGCAACTCGACTCCATGAAGTCGGAATCGCTAGTAATCGTGGATCAGAATGCCACGGTGAATACGTTCCCGGGCCTTGTACACACCGCCCGTCACACCATGGGAGTGGGCTGCAAAAGAAGTAGGTAGTTTAACCTTCGGGAGGACGCTTACCACTTTGTGGTTCATGACTGGGGTGAAGTCGTAACAAGGTAGCGCTAGGGGAACCTGGCGCTGGATCACCTCCTTATACGATGATTACTCACGATGAGTGTCCACACAGATTGATACGGTTTATAAGTAAGAGACGATACTGGGTCTGTAGCTCAGGTGGTTAGAGCGTTCGCCTGATAAGCGAGAGGTCGGTGGTTCGAGTCCACTCAGACCCACCAATTTCTTTTGAAATTGGTATGCAGTATCGACACCTTGATGGGGCTATAGCTCAGCTGGGAGAGCGCCTGCCTTGCACGCAGGAGGTCTGCGGTTCGATCCCGCATAGCTCCACCATCTTTAAGTGTTCTTGAAAAAGAATCTTTAAAAATGGTTTTCATCAGAAAATCTAGCTCTTTAACAATTTGGAAAGCTGACAAAACAATCTTTAAGATTGTTTGTAAAGTTCTCAATGTTTGTCTTTATGACAAACACCAAAAAACACATTCAAGTGTTCTTGGGAATATCACTTTTAAAGTGATTATTCGAAATTGAGTCCGGCAAAATCGAAATGTCTCTCGCTCATTCAAATAATGAGAGACAACTTTGGTGATTTGATTATCAACTCGAAACTCCTTCGGGTTGTATGGTTAAGTGACTAAGCGTACACGGTGGATGCCTTGGCAGTCAGAGGCGATGAAGGACGTATTAACTTGCGATAAGCCCAGATTAGGTAGTAAAAACCACTTGAGTCTGGGATTTCCGAATGGGGAAACCCACTAGCATAAGCTAGTATCGCTGCGTGAATACATAGCGCAGCGAGGCGAACCGGGGGAACTGAAACATCTAAGTACCCCGAGGAAAAGAAATCAACCGAGATTCCGAAAGTAGCGGCGAGCGAAATTGGACTAGCCCTTAAGCTTTATATGCGTTAGACGAACGGTCTGGAAAGTCCGGCAATAAAGGGTGATAGCCCCGTAGTTGACAACGCACATTCAGTGAAATCGAGTAGGGCGGGACACGTGATATCCTGTCTGAATATGGGGGGACCATCCTCCAAGGCTAAATACTACTGACTGACCGATAGTGAACCAGTACCGTGAGGGAAAGGCGAAAAGAACCCCTGTGAGGGGAGTGAAATAGAACCTGAAACCGTGTACGTACAAGCAGTAGGAGCACCTTCGTGGTGTGACTGCGTACCTTTTGTATAATGGGTCAGCGACTTATATTCAGTGGCAAGGTTAACCATCTAGGGGAGCCGTAGCGAAAGCGAGTGTTAACTGCGCGACTTAGTCGCTGGATATAGACCCGAAACCAGGTGATCTAGCCATGGGCAGGTTGAAGATTGAGTAACATCAATTGGAGGACCGAACCGACTAATGTTGAAAAATTAGCGGATGACTTGTGGCTAGGGGTGAAAGGCCAATCAAACCTGGAGATAGCTGGTTCTCCCCGAAAGCTATTTAGGTAGCGCCTCGGACGAATACTACTGGGGGTAGAGCACTGTTAAGGCTAGGGGGTCATCCCGACTTACCAACCCTTTGCAAACTCCGAATACCAGTAAGTACTATCCGGGAGACACACGGCGGGTGCTAACGTCCGTCGTGGAGAGGGAAACAACCCAGACCGCCAGCTAAGGTCCCAAATTATTACTAAGTGGGAAACGATGTGGGAAGGCTCAGACAGCCAGGATGTTGGCTTAGAAGCAGCCATCATTTAAAGAAAGCGTAATAGCTCACTGGTCGAGTCGGCCTGCGCGGAAGATGTAACGGGGCTAAGTAATAAACCGAAGCTGCGGCAATGAAGTTTACTTCATTGGGTAGGGGAGCGTTCTGTAAGCCGTTGAAGGTGTGTTGTAAAGCATGCTGGAGGTATCAGAAGTGCGAATGCTGACATGAGTAACGATAAAGGGGGTGAAAAACCTCCTCGCCGGAAGACCAAGGGTTCCTGTCCAACGTTAATCGGGGCAGGGTAAGTCGACCCCTAAGGCGAGGCCGAAAGGCGTAGTCGATGGGAAACGGGTTAATATTCCCGTACTTCTTACAATTGCGATGGGGGGACGGAGAAGGCTAGGTGGGCCTGGCGACGGTTGTCCAGGTTCAAGTGCGTAGGCTGAAGAGTTAGGTAAATCCGGCTCTTCTTAAGGCTGAGACACGACGTCGAGCTACTACGGTAGTGAAGTCATTGATGCCATGCTTCCAGGAAAAGCCTCTAAGCTTCAGATTGTAAGGAATCGTACCCCAAACCGACACAGGTGGTCGGGTAGAGAATACCAAGGCGCTTGAGAGAACTCGGGTGAAGGAACTAGGCAAAATGGTACCGTAACTTCGGGAGAAGGTACGCTCTTGATGGTGAAGTCCCTTGCGGATGGAGCTGACGAGAGTCGCAGATACCAGGTGGCTGCAACTGTTTATTAAAAACACAGCACTGTGCAAAATCGTAAGATGACGTATACGGTGTGACGCC
This sequence comes from Vibrio jasicida 090810c, assembly GCF_002887615.1. Taxonomy (NCBI): domain Bacteria; kingdom Pseudomonadati; phylum Pseudomonadota; class Gammaproteobacteria; order Vibrionales; family Vibrionaceae; genus Vibrio; species Vibrio jasicida. The sequence goes on from NZ_CP025792.1 coordinate 2,641,187, forward strand.
TGCCCGGTGCCGGAAGGTTAATTGATGGGGTTAGACTTCGGTCGAAGCTCTTGATCGAAGCCCCGGTAAACGGCGGCCGTAACTATAACGGTCCTAAGGTAGCGAAATTCCTTGTCGGGTAAGTTCCGACCTGCACGAATGGCGTAATGATGGCCACGCTGTCTCCACCCGAGACTCAGTGAAATTGAAATCGCTGTGAAGATGCAGTGTACCCGCGGCTAGACGGAAAGACCCCGTGAACCTTTACTACAGCTTGGCACTGAACATTGACCCTACATGTGTAGGATAGGTGGGAGGCTTTGAAGCACAGTCGCTAGATTGTGTGGAGCCGTCCTTGAAATACCACCCTTGTAGTGTTGATGTTCTAACGTCGACCCCTTATCGGGGTTGCGGACAGTGCCTGGTGGGTAGTTTGACTGGGGCGGTCTCCTCCCAAAGAGTAACGGAGGAGCACGAAGGTGGGCTAATCACGGTTGGACATCGTGAGGTTAGTGCAATGGCATAAGCCCGCTTGACTGCGAGAATGACAATTCGAGCAGGTGCGAAAGCAGGTCATAGTGATCCGGTGGTTCTGTATGGAAGGGCCATCGCTCAACGGATAAAAGGTACTCCGGGGATAACAGGCTGATACCGCCCAAGAGTTCATATCGACGGCGGTGTTTGGCACCTCGATGTCGGCTCATCACATCCTGGGGCTGAAGTCGGTCCCAAGGGTATGGCTGTTCGCCATTTAAAGTGGTACGCGAGCTGGGTTTAGAACGTCGTGAGACAGTTCGGTCCCTATCTGCCGTGGGCGTTGGAAGATTGAAGGGGGCTGCTCCTAGTACGAGAGGACCGGAGTGGACGAACCTCTGGTGTTCGGGTTGTGTCGCCAGACGCATTGCCCGGTAGCTAAGTTCGGAATCGATAACCGCTGAAAGCATCTAAGCGGGAAGCGAGCCCTGAGATGAGTCTTCCCTGATACTTTAAGTATCCTAAAGGGTTGTTCGAGACTAGAACGTTGATAGGCAGGGTGTGTAAGCGTTGTGAGGCGTTGAGCTAACCTGTACTAATTGCCCGTGAGGCTTAACCATACAACACCCAAGGGGTTTTGATGGACTCAATGCAAGAACGATTGAATGTGTAGTAGAACTTAAAATCAGTTTTCCGAATTAAAGAATTTGCTTGGCGACCATAGCGATTTGGACCCACCTGACTTCCATTCCGAACTCAGAAGTGAAACGAATTAGCGCCGATGGTAGTGTGGGGTTTCCCCATGTGAGAGTAGGACATCGCCAGGCTTGTATTTTATTTTCACTTTTTATGAAAAAGTGAAGACAAAAACTTAGACTTAAATGTCTAACCAGTGCGGAGCGGTAGTTCAGTTGGTTAGAATACCGGCCTGTCACGCCGGGGGTCGCGGGTTCGAGTCCCGTCCGCTCCGCCACTTATTTAAAAACCCAGTCTTCGGACTGGGTTTTGTCATTTTAAAGCTCAAAAATGTTCCCTTTCAGGGAATGAGTCCCGGTTGCCCGCAACCCCGGCCGTCAGCCACTTATTCCAGACCTCAGCAGAAATGCTGAGGTCTTTTCACGTTTGCGATGTTATTTTTTTGGTCTACGACCAACGAGTCCCGCTTGTGTGCAAGCCCAGCCGCTCCGCCACTTATTTAGAAACCCAGTCTTCGGACTGGGTTTTGTCGTTTAAAAGGAAAGAGGTTTTCCCTTGTCAGGGAACGAGTCTCGGTCGCCTGCAACTCCGGGCTAGGCGTCCTCGCCGATTCGCTACTTATTCAGACAAAACTCCCCAGCAGAAATGCTGGGGGGGGGCGTATTTGCGATATTACTTTGGTCTACAACCAACGAGTCCAATTGAGTGCAAGCCCAGTCGTTCAGTCACTTATTTGAAAGTCTTGCTAGAAATAACAACTCTGGCATCCACAAATTTCTTCGTTGCTTGTTGTGGGCTGCTAGTGCCATACCAATCTGTCAGATTACTAGCCAGGTTAATCCATTATCTTTTGCACATATTTGCCACTCCATCATCACTTTCCAAGAGTTAACTCCATGCATATCACACCTCGTCTGCAATATTGGTGTAGTTCGTAATGCTCTGGTTTGCTACATGATATTTTCATAGCCTTACTCTATCGGGTTCAATGTTGTGCCATATTCCGCCTGTAAACGAGCTGTTGTATTTTGTGCCCAAATCTTACTTAGTCTTGAAACTAAGCATCGACAGATTCAACCTTAGTGTAGCTAGGAATCTTGAGGATTGTTTTAATTTGAGTTTTTAGTATTGACTGGAGTTTGTTGATATTGGAAGGATATCAGAGCGTGGTGATGTTTGAGGGAAATCAGCCAGTCTATTCTATTAATAGCTGCTTGGTTCAGGCATAAAAAAGGCAGCCAATCGGCTGCCTAATTTTTCAATTATAAGAGAGTTTATTCTTGAGAGACTTTAGTTTCATGCTTAGCAACAGAAGCTTCGGCTTCCATTTCTTTCTCTGCTTGCTTCGCTTTCTCAATCATTGGCGTTATCGTTGAGCCTTGAATAAGGATCGAGAAAACTACAACAGAGTAGGTCATCACCATGATGATCTCTTTCACATCAATCAGTTTTTCTGGGATGACTAAAATACCTGATGGAATTGATAGTGCCATTGCTAAAGCTAGACCTCCACGTAATCCACCCCAAGTTAGAATCTTCACGGACCATGGGTTGTACTTTCTGTAGCGTTTAAAGCCAATATAAGGAATAAAGACACTTAGGTAACGGGCACCAAGTACTAGCGGCACAGATATCGCCATCATAATCCAGTCTTCTTTATGGAATTCGAATAGCAACATCGACATACCGATTAGAAGGAATAGTACACCATTCAAGAATTCGTCGACCAACTCCCAGAAATGGTCTAGGTGGTCTTCACTTTCTTTTGAGAAGCCGATAAAGCGTGTCCAGTTACCAATCATGATGCCAGAGACTACCATTGCAAGTGGTCCTGAAACATGGAGATATTCAGCTAGAGCATAACCTGCTGTAGGAACGCCAATCGTTAATAATAGTTCCATGGAGTGGTCATCGGTCGCACTAATCAAGTAGTGGAAAACTAACCCTAATACGAAGCCGTAAACAATACCGCCAATTGCTTCTTGGATGAATAGAAGGGTTACGCTACCAACCGTCGGGGCTTCTGTACCAAATGCGATCGTGAATAGAGTGACAAAGATAACGAGACCGAAACCATCGTTAAACAGAGACTCGCCTTCAATTTGTGTTGAAATGCGTCTTGGAGCGTCCAATTTCTTCACAATAGCGAGAACCGCAATCGGGTCGGTTGGAGAGATAAGTGCGCCAAACAGTAAGCAGTAAACAAGGTCAAACTGAATACCAATAACTTGGCAAAAACCGTAAAGAACAAAACCAATGAAGAATGTGGAGAAGAGCGTTGCACCTAAAGCGAGTACCGTAATTTCCCACTTTTGATCTTTAAGGTTGGGAAGTTTGATACCCAAACCACCGGCAAAAAGCAGGAAGCCGAGTATGCCTTTCAGAAGAAAATCTTCGAAATTTATGCTGGTGACGGTTTCTGTGGCAATCTCAGTAAGATGAAACCAATCGTTTTGACCTGCGATTAGAATGAGAAGTGAAAGGATCATCGAACCAGCGGTAATGGCGATGGTCGTTTGCATCTTTCCTATCTTGCTGTTTACAAAGGCGATAACCATTGCTGCCGCGGATAGAAAACATAAAGTATGATAGACCGACATAGAGCTCTCTATTTGTAACATTTTATGAATGGAATTCTCGGCCGATGTTGTCTAAATAGCAAACATTTTTTCGTGATTATTTTGTAACTCGAGACAATACAAAATAATTACAATTCCTATTTTAGACGTCTAGACTCCTGTTGCTTGTGTGATAGGATGGAGAAATAACAAAAGGAATGAGGCTGTACTGTGGGAAGTAATGTAAGACAACAGATTGAAGCTCAGTTAAAGCAACGTATTCTTCTGATCGATGGTGGTATGGGCACCATGATTCAGGGTTACAAACTTGAAGAGCAAGATTATCGAGGAGAGCGCTTTGCCGATTGGCATTGCGATCTAAAAGGCAACAACGATTTGTTGGTGCTTAGTCAGCCTCAATTGATAAAAGAGATACACACTGCTTATTTAGAAGCAGGTGCTGATATTTTAGAGACCAATACCTTCAACGCCACGACCATCGCGATGGCGGATTATGATATGGAAGGTCTCAGTGAAGAGATTAACTTCGCGGCTGCTAAGCTGGCCCGTGAAGCCGCTGATGAATGGACGGCAAAGACTCCTGACCGTCCGCGTTATGTTGCCGGTGTACTTGGACCAACCAACCGTACTTGTTCTATCTCTCCTGACGTAAATGACCCAGGTTATCGTAATGTTTCGTTTGATGAGCTAGTTGAAGCTTATTCCGAGTCAACTCACGCCTTAATTAAAGGTGGTTCTGACCTTATTCTAATCGAGACGATCTTTGATACGTTGAATGCCAAAGCTTGTGCTTTTGCAGTTGATTCCGTCTTTGAAGAGCTAGGATTTAAACTTCCAGTTATGATTTCAGGCACGATTACGGACGCGTCTGGACGAACACTATCTGGGCAAACAACCGAAGCTTTCTATAATTCGTTACGCCATGTGAATCCTCTTTCGTTCGGTTTGAACTGTGCACTTGGGCCTGACGAATTGCGACCGTATGTAGAAGAGTTATCACGTATATCTGAATCCTTTCTCTCTACTCATCCAAATGCGGGTTTGCCGAACGCATTTGGTGAATATGACCTTTCACCTGAAGATATGGCTGAACATGTTAAAGAGTGGGCAGAGAGTGGTTTCTTAAATTTAATTGGTGGTTGTTGTGGTACGACACCAGAACACATCCGTCACATGGCAATGGCAGTTGAGGGGGTGAAGCCTCGAGAGTTACCTGATCTTACCGTTGCTTGCCGCTTGTCAGGTCTTGAGCCACTAACTATTGAAAAAGAAACCTTGTTTATCAACGTGGGTGAGCGCACGAACGTAACTGGCTCTGCTCGTTTTAAACGCCTGATCAAAGAAGAGCTCTACGATGAAGCTCTTGAAGTAGCTCGTCAACAAGTAGAGAACGGGGCTCAGATTATCGATATCAACATGGATGAAGGTATGTTGGATGCTGAAGCCTGTATGGTTCGCTTCCTTAATCTATGTGCATCTGAGCCAGAGATATCAAAAGTACCAATCATGGTTGACTCTTCTAAGTGGGAGGTTATCGAAGCTGGCTTGAAGTGTATTCAAGGCAAAGGCATTGTTAACTCTATCTCTTTGAAAGAAGGGAAGGAGAAGTTTGTTGAACAAGCGAAGTTGATCCGTCGTTATGGTGCGGCCGTTATTGTGATGGCATTTGATGAACTTGGTCAGGCGGAAACACGAGAACGTAAACTTGAAATTTGTACCAATGCGTATCGAATCCTTGTTGACGAAGTTGGCTTCCCGCCAGAAGACATTATCTTTGATCCAAACATTTTTGCTGTCGCGACGGGTATTGAAGAACACAACAATTACGCAGTGGACTTCATCGAAGCGGTGGCTGATATCAAACGCGACTTACCTCATGCGATGATCTCTGGTGGTGTCTCTAACGTTTCCTTCTCATTCCGCGGTAATAACTATGTTCGTGAAGCGATTCATGCGGTATTCCTGTACCACTGTTTTAAAAATGGCATGGACATGGGTATCGTTAACGCGGGTCAGCTAGAAATCTACGATAACGTTCCTGACAAGTTGCGTGAAGCGGTAGAAGATGTGGTTCTCAACCGTCGTGATGATTCAACTGAGCGACTACTTGATATCGCCGCCGAATACGCAGGAAAGGGTGTTGGCAAAGAAGAAGATGCTTCTGCTCTAGAGTGGCGTACTTGGCCAGTAGAAAAACGTTTAGAGCATGCGCTGGTAAAGGGCATCACGGAGTTTATTGTCGAAGACACAGAAGAGGCCCGTTTAAATGCCTCCAAGCCATTAGAAGTGATTGAAGGCCCTCTCATGGATGGCATGAACGTGGTTGGTGACTTGTTTGGGGAAGGTAAGATGTTCCTTCCGCAGGTGGTTAAGTCTGCTCGTGTAATGAAACAAGCGGTTGCCCACCTTGAACCTTTCATTAACAAAGAAAAGCAAGCGGGCTCATCGAATGGCAAAATCTTGCTCGCGACGGTGAAAGGTGACGTTCACGATATTGGCAAGAATATCGTTGGTGTAGTTTTGCAGTGTAACAACTACGAAATCATTGACCTTGGTGTCATGGTGCCGTGCGAAAAGATCCTCAAAGTAGCGAAAGAAGAGAATGTCGACATTATTGGTTTATCAGGCCTTATCACCCCTTCTCTTGATGAAATGGTTCACGTAGCAAAAGAGATGGAGCGTCTTGATTTTGATTTGCCACTCTTGATTGGCGGTGCAACGACGTCAAAAGCGCATACTGCGGTTAAGATTGAACAAAACTACAAGAACCCAGTGGTATATGTGAATAATGCTTCGCGAGCGGTTGGAGTATGTACATCATTGTTGTCTGATGAACTTCGTCCTGCGTTTGTGGAGAAGCTGGATGAGGATTACGTCCGTGTCCGTGATCAACACAACCGCAAAAAGCCAAGAACCAAGCCGGTCACTTTAGAAGAAGCTCGTGCCAATAAGGTTGCTATTGATTGGGACGTTTACACACCGCCAGCACCCGTTAAGCCAGGTATCCATGTTTTTGACGACTTCGATATTGCGACATTGCGTCAGTACATCGATTGGACGCCTTTCTTTATGACGTGGTCTCTCGTTGGTAAGTACCCGACCATTTTTAAACATTCAGAGGTTGGTGAAGAGGCGAAGCGTTTGTTTAAAGATGCAAATGATTTGCTGGATCGAGTTGAACGTGAAGGATTGCTTAAGGCTCGTGGTATGTGTGGTTTGTTCCCCGCTGCGAGTGTTGGCGATGATATCGAAGTCTACACAGATGAATCACGTACCGAAGTAGCGAAAGTTTTGCTCAATTTACGTCAGCAGACCGAGAAACCAAAAGGGTTCAACTATTGCCTTTCTGATTATGTTGCTCCGAAAGAGTCGGGTAAAAAAGATTGGATTGGCGCATTTGCAGTGACTGGTGGAATCGGTGAGCGTGAACTCGCAGATGAATACAAAGTACAAGGCGATGATTACAACGCTATTATGATTCAAGCGGTTGCGGATCGTCTGGCAGAAGCATTTGCTGAGTGTCTGCATGAACGAGTACGTAAAGAAATTTGGGGCTATGCGGCAGAAGAAGCACTCTCTAATGAAGACCTGATTCGTGAAAAGTACCAAGGTATTCGACCTGCTCCAGGTTATCCAGCATGCCCTGAACATACCGAGAAAGGACCTCTTTGGGAATTGATGAATGTTGAAGAGAATATTGGTATGTCTTTGACCTCGAGCTATGCGATGTATCCAGGAGCCTCTGTTTCTGGGTGGTACTTCTCCCATCCAGACTCACGTTATTTTGCGATCGCTCAGATCCAAGAGGATCAGATGTTAAGTTACGCTGATCGCAAGGGCTGGGATAGGATCGAGGCTGAAAAGTGGCTCGGTCCAAATATTAACGGTTAAATCGATCCACACGCAAAAGAAAAGGGCTGCTACGTGCAGCCCTTTGTTTTATTCGTCCAGAGTATTTAGTAGCGATTATTGCTCGAATAGCTCTGTGTGCAGTTTCTGAATAGCTTGTCGTGATACAGACTCATGAACAAGGAAACATAAGTTATGTGGGCTTGCACCGTAACAAATCATACGTAAGTTGAAGTCCTCTAGTGTTCCGAAGACTTGCTTAGCGTAGCCTTTGCTCTCGCTCATGTTGTTACCAATCAGAGCGACTAAACAGAGGTCGTGCTCAACTTCTACTGTACACAATTCTTCGAGCTCTTCGCGTACTGCCTGTGGTAGCTGTGGAGCACCACCTGATGTGTCTGTTTGATCGAGAGTGAGTGACACACTGATTTCAGATGTGGTGATCAAGTCTACTGAGATCTTGTGTTTAGCCAGGATCTCGAACACTTTCGCTAAGAATCCGTAAGCATGGAACATGTTCACGCTGCGCAGAGTGACCATAGTTTGATTGCAACGAAGAGCAAGGGCTCGGAATAGCGGTGAGCTCTCTACTTGGTGTCGAATCCACGTACCACCTTTTTCTGGCTCTTTAGAAGAGCCAACGAAGACCGGAATATCGTGACGGAGTGCTGGTACCAGAGTAGAAGGGTGAAGGATCTTCGCACCGAAGTTTGCCATCTCTGATGCTTCGCTAAAGCTGATCTCAGGAATTGGTGACGCTTTGGGGGCTATTCGTGGGTCGGTAGTGTAAATGCCCGGAACGTCAGTCCAGATCTCTAAGCCCGCGGCTTTAACACCTTCAGCAATCAAAGCTGCGCTGTAGTCACTACCACCGCGACCCAATGTCGTGGTGTTGCCTTCTTCATCTGAGCCAATAAAGCCCTGTGTAATGACGACATGTTTTTGGCAAAGAGGAACCAGCTGTTCTTGCGCTAGCATTGAAATACTTGCTAGTTGTGGTTCTGCGCGGCCAAAGTTGCCATCTGTTTTTAAAATATCTCGAATATCAAAACGAGCGGCGTTGATGCCTCTTTCTCGCATTAACTGAGCAAGAATATGAGTCGACATCAGCTCGCCACATGCCACTAAATGGTCAGTCAGTTTGGTGCTTGCTTGAATAGAGGCCGCTTCTGCAAGGCTTGTGACTGTATCTAGAATCTCGTAAACCTCGGCAGCCGCTTTAGTAGCATCTTCTAATCGAGATAAAATTGATTCATGAATATCGGCTAATTTTTGCAGCACTTTAGCGCGATGTACTTGGTCCTGAACACCGTTTGCTAGTTCGACCAAAAGGTTGGTCACGCCAGAACAAGCACTACTCACGACAAGGCGGGTATTTGGATTGTTTTCTATAATGGTGGCACAACGGCTCATTGCCTCAAAGTTGGCAACACTGGTTCCACCGAATTTCGCTACGTTAAATGCGCTCACTGCGTTCTCCCACGACTTCCTAAAAAATAACAACATCAATTGGTTGCCAATACATCCAATGTTTTGGTGAGGAAAGGAACAGAGCAAATAGAGAGGTATTTAGAATGTAATTTGAAAATTTACCCTCAGAAGCCCTTCATCAGACTGCGCTGATGACAGTTGATGGGACTCAACCCAAGTCAACCGATAAGCCAAATCCTGCAACTTTGACTTACCTCGGCACTACTCCCCCTGAGTGATTGGTATTGGAATTGCGGCTCCACAAATCACCTGCCTGGGTAGTGCTCCTCTTCTGCATAAAGCTCAAACATTGAACGGTTTTGTTGTCACAATGTCAACCAATATCTCCAACCAGAATGAAAGTTTTTATTAACGAATTTGTGACAGTGGTTTGACCTCTATACTTAGAGCTAATTGCCGATAGAGAAAAAATCTATTAGGGTGAAAAGTTCGATACCTGAGCCAACCTTTTAAATAGAATTTTTATAACGCTCAGGATGAATGACTGCAATCAAGGAGCTGACATGCCGATCCAAAGCTTTATTCCCCCACATCGTATTCTGATGGGACCTGGTCCATCTGATATTTCACCTCAAGTTTTGCAAGCCTTGAGCCGCCCAACGGTTGGCCATCTAGACCCGCTTTTTATTGCGATGATGGATGAGCTAAAACAACTGCTCAAATACGCCTTCCAAACTGAGAACGAATTCACCATCGCCGTTTCTGCTCCGGGCAGTGCGGGCATGGAAACGTGTTTCGTCAACCTGATTGAAAAGGGTGACAAAGTTATCGTCTGTCGCAATGGTGTTTTCGGTGAGCGCATGCGTGAAAACGTAGTCCGTGCTGGTGGTGAAGCAGTTGTTGTGGATGATGAGTGGGGCACGCCAGTATCGGTTAATAAAGTTGCAGAAGCGTTAAAGCAGAACCCTGATGCGAAGATCCTTGCTTTTGTTCATGCAGAAACATCGACAGGGGCAGTAAGTGATGCTCAAACGTTGAGTAAGCTAGCCAAACAATACGGTTTATTATCGATTGTGGATGCGGTGACATCACTCGGTGGTGTGCCTCTTAAGGTTGATGAGTGGCAGTTGGATGCTGTGTACTCAGGAAGTCAGAAGTGCTTGTCGTGTGTACCGGGGTTATCACCTGTGACGCTTTCTCCTGCTGCCATAGAGAAGATTCAAGCCAGAAAGACACCGGTTCAAAGCTGGTTCTTGGATCAAAGCTTAGTATTAGGTTACTGGAGTGGAGAGGGCAAACGCAGCTATCACCATACAGCACCAGTGAACAGCTTATATGCACTTCATGAGGCACTACTTATCCTGAAGAACGAAGGCTTAGAAAATGCGTGGGCACGCCATCAATTGATGCATGAGAAGCTAAAAGCAGGATTACAGAAGTTGGGTTTTGAATTTGTGGTAGAAGAAGAGTACCGCTTACCACAACTTAACGCGATTTATGTTCCAGAGGGCATTGATGAAGCTAAAGTGCGTCATCATCTCCTTGAAACCTACAACCTTGAGATTGGTGCGGGCTTGGGAGCGCTTGCCGGCAAAGCATGGCGAATTGGTTTGATGGGCTATGGTGCTCGACCTGAAAATGTTGCTTTGTGTTTGCGTGCTTTAGAAGAATCGCTGACTGAGTAAAATGATTCGACAACGAGATAAAGAAAAGCGAAGGTCATCCCTTCGCTTTTTTATGTTTATTGATCAGCACCAGAAGTTGGCGTTGGTGAAGCTGATACGGCTTGAGAAGGCGGTTGATAATTGACGCCACTGAAATCAACCTTAGGAAACAAGAATTGTGCCTCTGCACGGATTTGTTCTGCCTTGCTCGTATCATCCAGTCCTTGGTATGCAAGGATTAGGTTGTTGTAGAACGCTGGACGGGGCTTATCTTTAATTATCTCCAAAGACCAATCAATGTAAGGCTGAATCAAGGTTGGATCTTGCTTGTACAATCCAATATTCAAGAAAGTACTGTATACATCCCAGTCGAAACGATCTTTCCAAACTACAGGGTTTGTCACCTGATTCAGGATGTCCGGATTGGTTGGGCGCGTGGTCTCAAACTTAGTTAATACGTAGTTGGTATGCAGAGCACTCACCATATAAAAACTGAATACGACTGGAATTACTAAGCTGCAAACACGAAGTAAACTCTTAGTCACTCGGCTAAAAGGTGCCTGACGGTAGCGAGAGACTCGCTGGTCAACCCAGTACAGTAGGATTATGAAGATGATCCAATGCACCAGCGAGTGGTAAAACGGATACTCTAGCTGTGAATGGAGGATGATAGGGATGAAGAGGGCGAGTAAGGCTAGACGTGTCCCTCGTTTGGCCTGATAGATTCGGTGTAGCACTAACGCCATCGCGAGGAAAATCCCCAAGATTGGTAACAACCCGCCTTCTACAGACCAATATAAGAGTTCGTTATGTGGGTGATCCATCGATGGTAAACCCGCAGGGTAACTCTCATTTAGAGCGTGTTGGCGAGCCGTATAGAGCATGTATTCCGATTCAAATTTACCATAACCGTAACCAGTAAATGGTTTTTCAATCACCATATCGAGCGTTTGTGGGAAGGTGTAAGCTCTCGGAGATTCCATGTTCACTTTTTCACTGGCTAATCCGCTACCATCAGGAAAAGCGATCTGCATGATCACAATAGATAAAGCCAAACCTGTTGCCATTGCAACTACCCAACGTACGAACCTAGCTTTAGTTGCGAAGCGGTACATGTACGGAATGACTAATAGGATCGCGATGATAGAAGCAAGCCACCCTGTTCGAGATGCCAATGCGACAATCAGCGGCAGGGTAAGTACTGGCACAGCATAAAGCAGATAGATATCGCTAAGCTTACGCGAATATTTATAAGGTTGACGGACAAGCAGATAACTTGCGATCACTAAGCCTGTCGCAAGAAAACTCGCCATGACATTGGGCTGTTGGAATATACCATAAGGACGATTAGCAACAGTGTCGTACCCAAATACGTTACCTGGCTTGAGGTAAAGGTATTGAGTGAGGCCAAATAGAGCCTCTATCACAGCCGCAAGAACGATAAACCACAGTAAACGTTGGCGATGTTTGTTACTGAAATGGAATTGCTGCAACACAATAAAAAACAGCATGCCGCACCACAGGCCAATTAATTTATTCGCTGCCAGTGCGCTATCCGCATTTGGATAAAAGATAGGCAATGTCATGATGATGCAGCTAATCAACAGACCAATCGTTAATTTGGAATAGCGTAATACACGGTTGGTCGCAAGTTGGTAGCAGCCGATCCCGAGCGCAAAGCTGAACGCCATCCACGTGGTTGCGTTAAAAGACAATGCGAGCCCTGAACCGCCCGGATTTGGCATAAAAAAGTGCATCGCCAGCAAAAAGAGTGCTGCTAGCGCGATGAGGAACTTGCGATTAAGAGGAACTTGCACTTTACCTGGAGAAAGCTTGGTTCCACTGACGTGTATAGTAGCCATAGTTATTGTGTTGTTTTGAATGAAAAAAGACCAGCAATGGCTGGTCTTTGTACTTTACCTGTTTTTTCTACTTCAACATAGGCTTAAGGAATCGAGCTGTGTGTGAACCTTCGATCTGAGACACATCTTCTGGTGTTCCTTGTGCAATTATCTCACCACCACCTTGGCCGCCTTCTGGTCCTAAGTCGATAATCCAGTCTGCTGTCTTAATGACATCAAGGTTATGTTCAATAACTACGACTGTATTTCCGTGGTCACGCAGGCGGTGTAAAACGGTCAGCAATTGTTGAATGTCGTGGAAGTGCAGGCCCGTTGTTGGCTCATCCAGAATGTACAAGGTCTTACCCGTGTCACGCTTAGAGAGTTCTCGTGCTAGTTTCACACGTTGTGCTTCACCACCAGAGAGCGTGGTTGCTGCCTGACCTAAGCGAATGTAAGACAAACCTACATCCATTAGCGTTTGCAGTTTACGAGCAATGGCTGGGACAGGGTCGAAGAAGGTACGTGCATCTTCTACAGTCATTTCCAGTACTTCATCAATGGTCTTGCCTTTGTAACGCACTTCAAGTGTTTCACGGTTGTAGCGCTTACCCTTACATACGTCACAAGGAACGTAGACGTCAGGTAGGAAGTGCATTTCTACTTTGATTACACCATCACCCTGACATGCTTCACAGCGACCGCCACGCACGTTAAAGCTAAAACGGCCCGGCTTGTAGCCACGAGAGCGCGATTCTTGTGTGCCTGCAAACAACTCACGAATCGGGGTAAAGATACCCGTGTAAGTCGCTGGGTTTGAACGTGGCGTTCGACCTATTGGGCTCTGGTCGATATCGATAACTTTATCGAAATGCTCCAAACCTTTGACCGATTTATAAGGTGAAGGGTGCGCCGTTGTTGCACCGTTCAATTGAGTATGAGCAATCTTAAAGAAGGTATCGTTGATCAGAGTCGACTTACCTGAGCCTGATACGCCCGTAATACAGCTAAACAAACCAACTGGAATCGAAAGGTCGACATTCTTAAGGTTATTACCAGTAGCGCCCAGTAACTCAACCGTTTTCTTTGGATCTCGTGGTGTGCGCTTTGTTGGGATCGCAATCTCTTTTGCGCCACTTAAGTACTGACCCGTTAGTGAGTTCGGGTTAGCGATGATGTCTTCCATCGTACCTTCCGCGACCACGTTACCGCCGTGCACTCCTGCGCCGGGACCAATATCGATTACGTGGTCAGCACAACGAATAGCATCTTCATCGTGTTCAACAACTAATACCGTATTGCCTAAATCTCGTAGATGGGTCAAGGTCTTCAATAGGCGTTCATTATCGCGCTGGTGGAGGCCTATTGATGGCTCATCCAGAACGTACATTACCCCCACTAAACCAGCACCAATTTGGCTCGCTAGACGAATACGTTGCGCCTCACCACCTGAGAGGGTTTCTGCACTGCGTGACAAGTTTAGATAGTTCAAACCAACGTTAACCAAGAACTGCAGACGGTCATTGATTTCTTTCATCACTTTTTCAGCGATTTGAGCGCGTTGACCTTCTAGCTTCAGTGTATGGAAGAAATCCAATGCATCCGCAATGCTGAGTTCAACGATCTCTGGCAATGTTGTATCGGCAATAAAAACATTGCGAGCTTCAAGGCGTAAACGAGTGCCACCACAGCTTGAGCAAGATTTGGTTGAGATGTATTTTGCAAGCTCTTCGCGTACTGAGTTTGATTCGGTATCGCGGTAACGACGCTCAAGGGTGTTTAGGATTCCTTCGAATGGATGGCGTTTAACGCGGATATCACCACGATCGTTAATGTACTTGAACTCAACCTCGGTACGCCCAGAACCTTTAAGAATAATGTCTTGGGTCTTCTTCGGTAAGGAGTTAAACGGAACGTGAAGGTCAAAGCCATAATGATCCGCCAAGGCTGTTAGCATTTGGAAGTAGTAGTAATTTTTCTGATCCCAACCTCGAATTGCCCCTTGCGCTAAGCTGAGCGAGTCATCTTGAATCACTCGACTAGGATCGAAATATTGCTGTACACCTAAACCATCACAAGTGCCACAAGCACCAGCTGGGTTGTTGAATGAGAACAAACGAGGCTCAAGCTCTTGCATACTGTAACCACAAAGTGGGCAGGCAAAGTTTGCTGAGAAAATTACTTCCTCACCGTCGCCATCCATTGGCGCAACAACCGCTATACCACCAGAAAGCTCTAATGTGGTTTCGAATGATTCTGCCAAACGTTGCTGCAAATCTGGACGCACTTTAAAGCGATCTACAACCACCTCAATCGTGTGTTTTTTATGTAGCTCTAGTGGCGGTGGATCGGAAAGATCACAAGTTTCACCGTCGATGCGTGCGCGAATAAACCCTTGTGCTGCGAGGTTCTCTAGCGTTTTAACATGCTCACCCTTTCGCTCTTTTACGATAGGAGCAAGGAGCATCATTTTACTGCCCTCTGGCAGCTCTAAAACCTTGTCGACCATTTGGCTGACGGTTTGAGCGGCAAGCGGCGTATGATGAGTCGGGCAGCGAGGTTCACCAACACGAGCGTAAAGCAGGCGCAGATAGTCGTAGACTTCCGTAATGGTACCGACGGTTGAGCGAGGGTTGTGTGACGTCGATTTTTGCTCGATGGAGATAGCTGGAGACAAGCCTTCGATATGATCGACATCTGGCTTTTCCATAAGAGATAAAAACTGACGGGCGTAAGCGGATAATGACTCAACGTAACGTCTCTGGCCTTCCGCATACAAGGTATCGAAAGCGAGAGAAGATTTACCAGAACCACTTAAACCAGTGATAACAGTCAGTTTATCGCGGGGGATCGTAAGGTTGATGTCTTTGAGGTTATGGGTGCGGGCACCGCGAACTTCTATTTTATCCATCGTTTTTGCTCTATGTATAACCAAGTCACGCAAGTATTACATAGTGTGAGAAATGTGCAAAGGGAATACTGGACAAAAAAACAGTAAGAAAAAGCCCGACGGTTAGTCAGGCTTTATAATCAATAGTTTGGGTATGATTACGCTTCTTTCTTAGTTGCGTGCTTACCTAGCTCTGATTTTTTCTCATCCTTTAGATAAAGGTTTTCGAAGCAGTAGTTAGTGGCTTCGATGTAGCCTTCTACGCTACCACAGTCAAAACGTTGACCTTTGAACTTATACGCCAATACACAGCCTGCTTTTGCTTGTTTAAGCAGAGCGTCAGTAATTTGGATTTCACCACCTTTACCTGGTTCTGTGTTCTCGATTAGCTCGAAGATATCTGGCGTCAGGATGTAACGACCGATGATCGCTAGGTTACTTGGCGCTGTACCTTGCTCTGGTTTCTCAACCATGTCGTCTACGCGGTAGATATCATCTTTGATCATCTCACCTGAGATAACGCCGTATTTGTGTGTTTCTTCTTCTGGTACTTCTTGAACCGCAACGATTGAGCAGCGGAACTGTTTGAACAACGCCACCATCTGAGCCAGTACGCCTTCTTGCTCATTCACACAAAGATCGTCCGCAAGTACAACGGCAAATGGTTCGTCACCAATCAGTTCACGACCCGTTAGGATCGCATGGCCAAGGCCTTTCATTTCACGTTGACGAATGTAAGTAAAGTTAGCTGAGTCAATGATTTCACGAATGTCGACTAACAGTTCTTCTTTGTTAGTGCCGCTGATTTGGTGCTCAAGCTCATAGTTTTTATCGAAGTGATCCATGATCGAGTGTTTGCCACGACCTGTTACGATACACATGCCATTCATACCAGCTTGAATCGCTTCTTCAACGCCGTATTCAATTAGCGGCTTGTTCACTACAGGCATCATCTCTTTTGGCATGGACTTTGTCGCCGGAAGGAAGCGCGTACCATAGCCCGCCGCAGGGAACAGACATTTTTTAATCATTGGGGGAATATCCTTTCTCAATTTTTTAATAAAGAATCTGAGCGACACTTTAACATGAGAGCGGCATATGAATCATGAATTAAGTAGGAAAAAATGTGAGACAGGAAGTGCAAAGAAGCATGAGCAACACACCTTTAATTATTTTTGTGCTGCTCTGCTGGTTATGACATCAAGTTTTGATCAGCCCAAGCGATGGCTTGCACGCGATTTTTAACCGACAGTTTTTTGAAAATCTGATACAAGTGAGACTTGATGGTGAATTCGCTAACAAACAACTCCTCAGCCATTTGATTATTTGATGCACCTGCTTGAAGGCAGCGTAATACTTGCAGTTCACGAATAGTCAAATCGACAGTAGCGGGCGCAGTATGTGTGTTTATGACGTTGCGATAGTAATGTAAAAGTTGGCTGGTTACGTTTCGTGGCAACCAATTTTGGCCGTTTACGATGCCTTTTAGCCCTTCTCCGATTTGCTCAAGTGAGCTCTCTTGGTAGAAGACTCCCTTTAATTGACCAAACGCTAATAGTTCATCTGTGGTTAAACGCTTAGGGACGTTAAATACGACGGTCTCAAAGTTTTTCCATATTAACGGAAGGTTCTTAATCGACTGAACCAAGGATTTGTGCTCACTGAAATCGATCATTAAGATCTTATTACGATGTTTGGGATTGGCTTCCATAAGCGCTTCGGTGGAGATCACTGGAATATCAATGTCAGTGTATTTGACCAAGTCTTCAACTTTTTTCTCTGCATGGTCTTCCATGCTGATCAGAAACAGTTTTCTCGCATAAGCCGATTTTTTCACGCGGTCTTTTCTCCTTGAATTCATAACGCTGAATACGTTGGCATCAAACATAAATCAGAGCCATAGGGTTCAATAAGAAATGCGTTGAGATTCAAAGGTTCACGAAACGATGTCTGCAAAACGAATCAAAAATGCTACGCCTCGGAGTTGAAGTGAGATTTCGATTCCACAACTTTCAATGACAACCCACAATGGGATTAGGCTTTAATCAAAACATCAAAGCGTGTATTCTTATGCGCTAAAATTTTACATATATATCCAGAGTGAAACGGAGCACATCATGGCCAGCCGTGGAATTAACAAAGTTATTTTGGTGGGGAATCTAGGTAACGACCCTGAAATTCGTTACATGCCTAATGGCGGTGCAGTTGCAAACATTACGATTGCGACTTCTGAGTCATGGCGTGATAAAGCGACTGGCGAACAGCGCGAAAAAACAGAGTGGCACCGTGTTGCACTATTCGGCAAGTTGGCGGAAGTAGCAGGTGAGTACCTACGTAAAGGTTCTCAAGTTTACGTTGAAGGCCAACTTCAAACTCGTAAATGGCAAGATCAAAGTGGTCAAGACCGTTACACTACTGAAGTGGTTGTTCAGGGCTTCAACGGTGTAATGCAAATGCTAGGCGGTCGTGCTCAAGGTGGCGCTCCTATGGGTGGTCAACAGCAGCAACAGCAAGGCGGTTGGGGTCAGCCTCAACAACCAGCTCAGCAGCAGTACAACGCTCCACAGCAACAGCAGCAACCTCAACAACAGGCTCCGCAGCAACCACAGCAGCAATACAACGAGCCACCAATGGACTTCGACGACGACATTCCGTTCTAAGTAGAGTCTTCAAGATTGCATTTAAAAGGCCGCGAATTTCGCGGCTTTTTTATTTTCATGGTTTGTCTGAAAGGACTGTAATCATTTCGAATTGTAATTCGAAGACCTTCACTCTCAAATATCGAATGATGGTTTGTTTCTTTCCGCCTCAGTCTCTCACATTCACACGAATACGATTGTTTACTGAACGCTTATCAAGTATAAATATTTCAATAAGGTATATGATGAATAGAAAAGGAATTTGGTATTCATGAGGTATACCCCAACTCTTAAGCTAAGCACGCGGCTGGTGGCTTTTGTCACTATGATCGTTATATGCGCAATGTTTATCTTGTTTGTCGGCGGCACCCTCTCTTTTAAACGACTAGGGCAAGAGTATCTCACCCATTATTTGGAAGGGATCGTTGAGGTTGTTGATAAAGAGATGGAAGATCCTGATGCCGCATACTCGATGCAGCGCTGGATGCCGAAAATGCTTCAAGCCAGCAACATTGTCGAGATGACCCTCTCGGCGAATGATGCCGTGGTTTACCGCTTCAAAGACACCACCCATAAAATAGACAGCTCAGTGTTGTTTGAGCAAGAGTACCCACTTACTCACAACCAAGATTATGTTATCTATTTTAAGGTTATTCCTCCCTATCTAGGTTACAGCTACTCAATGCAAGCGCTTTGGTCTATCACGCTTGCTGTGGTTCTGATCATCTTCTGTTTAATGCGCGGTGTTGCTTGGCTAAAAGAGCAACTGGCAGGTTCCGAAATGCTTGAAGAGCGCGGCAGAATGATTTTGGCTGGCCGCGTTGAACAATATGCAAAGGGAGATGAGAGAGAATGGCCTTACACGGCGAGTGAAGCGCTCGATGTGTTGATTGAAGAGTTGCAGGATGCGCGTCAAGAACGTAGCCGATTCGATACCTTTATTCGTACTCAAACTTTCCTCGATAAACTTACTGGAACGGCGAACCGAGTGTTGTTTGACAGTAAGTTGGAATCAGCCTTGTTGGAAAGTGGTGCACGCGGTGC
Organism: Vibrio jasicida 090810c; assembly: GCF_002887615.1. Lineage (NCBI taxonomy): Bacteria > Pseudomonadati > Pseudomonadota > Gammaproteobacteria > Vibrionales > Vibrionaceae > Vibrio > Vibrio jasicida. The sequence continues at coordinate 2,660,273 of NZ_CP025792.1, forward strand.
AGTACTACTGATTCGAATCCAAGACTGGAAACTTGTAGAAGAAGAGCAGGACAAGCAAACCTGTGATGAGTTTATTGTGGAAGTGGGTAGCTTACTTTCCAATTTAGTTCAGCGTTATCCTGACGTGGTGTTTTCTCGTTACTACAATGCCGATTTTGCACTTTTCTTGCCCCATCAATCTGCAAAAGATGTGGCTAACTTAGCTTCTCAATGCATTCGCCAATTGGAAAAGCTTCACCCGCCATATCCGTTAGAGTTGGATAACTGGTGCCACATTGGTATCACGACTTATAAAGAGGGTGAGCGTCACAGCCAAATCATTGATGAGGCTGAGACGGCGTTACGTAGTGCCCAGTTACAGAACAATAACAACTGGAGCCGCTTTAAAAAGTGGAATCATGATGAAGATGCTCGAGGAAGTGTGAGATGGCGTACGTTATTTGATTCAGCACTCACATCTAAAAATGTGATACTCTACGCACAATCTGCCTATCTAATAAGTGATGTGGCGCATAAAAAACCTTTGCACGACGAGTTAACATGTCGGATTCGCGACCCAGAAAATGGAATTGTGAAAGCATCTCGTTTTATTTCAGCGGTGCGACAAGTCGGTTATGAAGCGCAAATGGACCGCGCAGTTGTTAATAAATTCTTAAAAGACTTTAAACACAACTTCGATAGTAGTCAGACGTATGTTCTTAACCTCAATGTGATTCCTTTTGGGCATCGAGAATATTTCAAATGGTTCCGCGATGAACTCTTACAGTTGTCACGAGAGCAAAGAAAGTGTCTCATTTTTGAGTTTGTAGAAGCACAATTTGTAAGACACTTAGACTTTATGCGACCAGTCGCTAAAATGCTGGCCGGTTTAGAATGCCACCTTATGATTGGGCAAGCGGGGCGTACTATCGTCAGCACGCATTACTTAAAAGAAGTGGACATTCGTTATCTCAAGCTACATCGCAGCTTAGTAACAAAAATCGACCAGAGACATGAGAACCAGTTGTTTGTTCGCAGTATGTTGGGTGCGGCCGCAAACAGTAAAACAAAAATAATAGCAGTGGGAATTGAGAATAAGCACGAGCTGAACACCCTAATTGAATTGGGGGTTCACGGTGGGCAAGGACGTTATTTCTCTTCAGAAGAGCAATACCTTCCTCGCTCTGAATCAATGCAACTTTCTCAATCTGAATCTCAAGTGAAATTGGGAAGAAGAAATCGCTGGCGAAAAAAATAAAGATAATAATCATGGATTTTAAAGCAGTACTCGACAAGCTCAAGCGATCATCGGTCGGTGGTCGCACTTGCTTTTTGGTTATTCAGCCAGACGCAGTTTATTTATCATCACCCCTTAAAAGCAGTCGACCATCCAAGTTTGAGATCTCAGAATCGAATTGGGAGCGCGCATGTGAGCAAGCGTTAAGCGTTGCTGCAAGCTCTTACGATTCTTTAGCGGTTGTGCTTTCTCACAACTACTATCAGATGTATCAAATTGATAAGCCAGCGATGCCGCGTAATGAGTGGCCTGCTGCACTACCATTCTTGCTAAAAGAGCTGATCTCTGAACGTGCGATCGACATCATTGCCGATGCGGTTGAGTTACCCAACTCAAACAAAGTTCAAGCTTACGTCTTATCACGAAAGATCCTCGATAAGTTGGTATTGCTGGCAAGTCGAGTTCAATTGCCTTTGGAAGCGATCATTCCTGAAGATGACGTTTGGGGGGATACTTCTGGTGAACTTGGCAACTTTTTATTGCTTCAACGCAGTGCTCGAGGACACTTCCGCATCAGTGCGTTTGTCGAGCATACCATCGCATTCCACCGCTCTATTCGTAGTGTCACCCCACCACTAACAGGTGTGCCGTCTAGCGAGTTGCAGATGGACAGTCTATCTCTTGAGTTGCAACGCTCGATTGATTACCTCTCTTCTCAACTTCGCCACGTGCAATTGCATCAGTTGAAAGTATGTTGTGATGATGAAGATGAAAATGAACTGGTTGAGTCACTTAACTATCGTTTAAGCACGAAGGTTTCTGCATTATTGGCTGAAGATCATGAACCTTCGGGCCATGTCTTAGCCGATACGGCAGCAACGTCTAATACTCGACGCGTTAATCTGTATCCAGATTTCTTAAAACCGAAAAAGAACCTGCTAACGCTAAAAAACGTGGCGATTTCTTGGGGTGTGGCTGCCGCGGTTATTTTCCTTTCTTACGGTTATGTGACTTGGCAAAGTGATGGCGTAGAAGATGAAATTGCCATTGTAAAAAGCAAAGGCAACATCATGAAATCTGAGTTAGATCGTTACCAAGCTCAGTTACGCAAGCATCAACCAGACACCAATAAACTCGCTGCCAAAGCGCGTCTGGAGCGTGAAGTAAAAGCCAAGCGTGATTCACTGAAAGCCGTTGGTAAATATGATGATTCCCAACGCACAGGTTATTCGGGCGTGATGCAATCGCTCGCTAAGCTTGGCAGCAATAATATTTCTTTGTCTGAAATTCGTATCGACCACAACACATTAGATTTAAAAGGTCTGGCAAGAACGCCTAGTTCTGTTCCCAATTGGGTCAGCCAGTTCAAGAATGAGATCAGCTTAATTGGTCGTACCTTTGATGATGTGAAGATTGGTCGTAATGACGACAATATCGTGACTTTTGAATTGAAGACGCGTGGAGGCAAAGAAGAAAAATGAACGAATTCTGGCTTTCTTTAGAAGAGCGCTTTGATGAAATGAGTGCACGCGAAAAAGTTCTGATCGCACTATGTGGATTGGTCACTGTCGTGATGCTGCTGTTTACTTTGGTACTGGAACCAAAGCTCAATGAAGTGGTGAGTAACGACAAACTCTTGAGTAACTTGAAGCAGACTAACCAAAAAACCGAAATTGACATTTTGCGTATTCAGGCCCAATTAAAAAAGGATCCTAACGCAGAGATTGATCAAGCAATTTCCCAATTGCTGACTGAGAGTCAACATCTGTCGATGCAACTTTCAGAGATCATTGAACATCTTATTACACCTTCACAGATGGCAGCTTTGCTCGAAAGTGTATTAGAGCAGCAAAGCGGAATTCATTTATTGTCGCTTCAGACATTGCCTGCGGAGCCGATAACGGAAGATAAAGAAGCGTCTCAATACTCCGGATACTACGTGCACCCAGTGCGTATGGAGTTAACAGGTGACTACTTTGCTATCGCTAACTACTTGACCAAATTAGAAAGTTTGCCAGCAAGTTACTACTGGCGCAGCTTCAGTTATAAAGTTGAAGCGTATCCAAAAGCGAAGTTGGTGTTGGAAGTGTACACATTAGGTTCTAGAGAGGAGTTTATTGGTGGTTAAGAAACTCATTACTTCACTTGTTCTTGTGGTTGCAGCCGGTTCTAGTTGGGCCAACCAAGATCCAACAGCGCCTCTTGGCTGGCAAAAAACAGCGACAGAATCGCAAGCCAAACCGAAAGCAAAACAGTACCGCTTACCAACGCTCAATAGCATCGTATGTAAGCCGAACACTGAATGTGTCGCTATTTTGAATAACCGTATTGTCGAGCCTGGCGTGAAACTTAACGGATATCGAGTAGCCAGTATCAATAGTGAATTTGTAACTTTAAAGCGTGGTGACCGTCAGTGGAAACTAGAGCTTTTTGGTTTGAACGTAAAAAAATAATAACCAGAGCCTGATCAGATATGCGCAAATTAGTTGTAGGAATAGTGATTGCTTCCTTAATGGGTTGTTCTATGGGTCACCGTGACCCAGTAGAAGTGAAGCAAGCACTGAATGAATCTATCAATGAAGCAAACAGTCGTGCACTTGAAGATATCCCTTCTTCTGTGCAAGCCGATCTTATGCCGAACCTAGACAGCAGTGTTTCTTCTCAGCAAGGCACTCTGAAGCGTTTCCGTATCCAAGCTAATGCAGTTGAAGCGCGCAGCTTCTTTGCTTCCTTAGTGAAAGGAACGGAATACAGTGTCGCTATCCACCCTGCTGTACAAGGCAATATTACGGTTAACCTATCAGACGTGACACTGGACGAAGTGCTTAATGTCGTACAAAACATGTATGGTTATGACGTTGTGAAGTCAGGCAAAGTGATTCAAATTTACCCAGCAGGTATGCGCACAGTTACGATTCCTGTCGATTACCTACAGTTCAAGCGTTCTGGTCGTTCATTAACGAGCATTGTAACTGGGTCGGTGACGTCTGCGGGTACATCAAATTCAGGTGGTGGCTCAGATGATTCTGATTCGTCAGATTCAAACAGCGATAACGGTGACAGCTCGACAACATCGACAGGTGGTACTCGCATTGAAACTATCACAGAAAGTGATTTTTGGCCGATGCTGCAACAAGCGGTCGCGAATCTTATTGGATCTGGTAAAGGCCAGAGTGTTGTCGTTACCCCACAAGCTGGTGTGATAACCGTTCGTGCCTTCCCTGATGAGATTCGCGAAGTTCGTGAGTTCTTGGGTGTCTCTCAAGAACGTATGCAACGTCAGGTTATTCTGGAAGCAAAAATTCTAGAAGTAACATTAAGTGACGGTTACCAACAGGGTATCAATTGGTCAAATATGTCAGCCTCCATTGGTAACTCGGGTAGTATTGTCGTTGACCGAAACCCTGCGACTCTACCTTTAGATGCAATTGGTTCGCTACTCGGTGGACAAACTAACGTTACTTTCTCTGATGGTAACTTTAAAGCGGTAATGAACTTCATGGCCACTCAAGGTGATTTGAACGTGCTTTCTAGCCCGCGCATCACCGCAGCAAACAATCAAAAGTCCGTCATTAAAGTGGGTACCGACGAGTACTTCGTTACCGAGCTGTCAAGTAATGCAGGTAATGGCGAGAACTCCAACGCGGTGCCTGAAGTTGAGCTGACACCTTTCTTCTCTGGTATCTCTCTAGATGTGACTCCGCAAATCGATAATAAAGGCAATGTGTTCCTGCACGTTCATCCTGCAGTTATTGAAGTGGAAGAAGAGATTAAGAACCTCAACCTTGGTGGTGACTTCCAAAACATCCAACTTCCACTAGCGAAAAGCTCGATTCGTGAATCTGATTCTGTAATTCGCGCAAAAGATGGTGATGTGGTTGTGATTGGTGGTTTGATGAAGCAACAAAACCTAGAGCAAGTATCGAAAGTACCGTTCTTAGGTGATGTACCCGCGCTTGGTAATTTATTCCGCAACATCAACAATGTGACGCAAAAAACAGAGTTGGTTATTTTGCTAAAGCCAACGGTTGTTGGTGTGAACACGTGGCAGAAAGAGCTAGAGCGTTCACGTGATTTATTGCAAGAGTGGTTCCCTGACGCTGAGTAATCAGCGTTAGGAAGTGTCGTTTAAACGTGGTTTTGTGATTCGACTATGTACTTGTCGCATTTTGGATTTCGAGTTCAGCCTTTTTCTCTAACCCCAAACACAGAAATGTTTCTGGGGTTAGTCCCTCATTATGAGGCCATTCAAACTATTATGGCTGCGGTCAAAATGGGAGAAGGGGTTATCAAGGTGACTGGGGAAGTCGGCACAGGTAAAACGATGGTTTGCCGCAAGCTGATTGAACAAATCGAATCACAAGTGGAATTGGTTTATTTGCCTAATCCAGTATTGAGCGGTGAGCAGCTTCAGTTTGCAGTCGCAAGAGAGCTTGGCATCGAAGATACCGACCCATTAAAAATCGTTTCACTGATTCAAGAGCATCTGATTGAAGTACACGCTTCAGGTAAGAACACTGTTCTTATTGTCGATGAGGCACAAGCGCTTTCAACAGAAGCACTCGAGACTCTACGTTTATTCGGCAACTTAGAAACCGAACAAGATAAGCTGATCCAATTGGTTTTATTTGGTCAGCCTGAATTGGATGAGCGTTTAGAAACGCATGAACTCAGACAGTTTCGTCAACGCATTACGTTCAGTTGCCAACTTCGCCCTCTCTCTATTGAAGAAGGGGTGGCGTACATCAATAACCGTTTAGACAAGGCCGGTAATGGTGCGCATATCTTTTCAATAGAGCAGAAGAAAGCCATTTGGCGTTCGGCGATGGGAATTCCTCGTTTGATTAACCAAATTAGCCATAAAGCCCTGCTTTCGGCGTTTAATGACCGTTGTACGCTTTTGAAAAATCAACACGTTTACGTTGCGATGCACGATACCTTCGATGCACGTAAACCTAAGTTTAAAACTCCAAGATTTTGGGGATGGAGCTAACCTTGAGTGCCATCAATAAAGCATTATCAGAACTTGCTGAAAAAGAATCGCCTTCGGATTTAACCAAGGCCGATATTCCGAGTATCTCACGTAGCAAACCGTGGCTTTGGCTCGTTGGTGGCTTTTCATTGAGCTTAGCCGTCGGCGGATGGGCTGTGTCTCAAGGTCCAGCGCCCGTTGAAAACATGGCGACGACTACCGTGATGTCCGTTAGTCAGGCTAATCGTCCTTCCGCTCAAGTAGTTGAAGTGAACCACTCACCAACAAGTAAGGTGACGCCTGAGTTAGACAATGTGGTGTATGCGCAAAGAATTGAAAGACCCAAAGTAACGGTACAAGTTCCTGTGGTGAAAGCGGTTCCACAAGTCGACGATTTCGAGCCTCGTAAGCAAGTCGTCAGCGCACAAGAGCAGCCTATTTTATTAGCGAGTTTGAGTGGCAGTACGCAACAAACATCAACGGTAGCACAAGACAGTTCAATGCGTATTGAACAAGTGGAGTTGACGCATCAACAGTTGGCGGAGAAAGCGCTAGGTCGTGCAGACAAAGCCATGGATGCCAATGACATGAAGACAGCACTGGCTGCTTTCTCCGAAGCATTGCGTTATCAACCAAGTAACGTCGAAGCTCGCCAGAAGCTATCGGCGCTTTACTTTGGTAAAGGGGATACACGCAAAGCTTATGAAATTCTACAAGCTGGCATTCAGCTCGATACAGATAACCAAGGTTTGCGTTTAGCGTTATCCAAGCTTTTAGTCAAAGCAGATCAACCAGAAGCAGCACTCAGCCCATTAGCCTACCTGCCGGATTCACCGACTCGTGATTACCTTGCGATGCGTGCTGCACTGGCTCAAAAGCAAAAGCAAAATGACATTGCGCTCGAAAGCTACCAGTTACTGACACAGCGTGAACCAGAAAATGCACGCTGGTGGCTAGGCCTCGCGATTCAACAGGAACGCGCTTTAAGCTTTACATTGGCGATTGCTTCTTATCAGCAGGCGCTGGGTAAAGTGGGTATCTCAAATCAATCTCAGGCATTTATTCGTGATCGTCTGAACATCTTAAAACAACTGGAGAATGCGCAATGAGAATTCAGTTGAGAAAACGCCTTGGCGATCTGTTAGTTGAAGAAGGTATTGTTTCTGAAGACCAAGTACAACAAGCGTTAGCGGCGCAGCATAGTACAGGACAGAAGCTTGGTGATGCACTGATTGACCTTGGTTTTATCAGTGAAAAGCAGATGCTCGAGTTTTTATCGCAGCAACTGGGTTTGCCGCTGATTGATTTAAGTCGTGCGCCTGTCGATGCAGAGGCAGTGCCGATTCTTCCTGAAGTTCATGCTCGACGCTTGCGTGCCATGGTCGTCGCTCAAAATGGTGATACGTTGCGTGTTGCGATGAGTGATCCTGCGGATTTGTTTACTCAAGAGTCATTAATGAACTTGTTGGGCGAATACAATCTGGAATTCATCATTGCCCCAGAGCGTCAACTGGTTGAAAGCTTTGACCGTTACTACCGCCGAACCAAAGAAATCGCATCGTTTGCCGAGCAGTTGCAAGCTGAGCACCAGGATGTAGAGGCATTTGATTACGGCATTGACGGAGCAGACAGCGAAGAAGTTACGGTTGTTAAGCTGGTTAATTCGATGTTTGAAGATGCGGTTCAAGTGGGCGCTTCGGATATCCATATTGAACCAGACGACAAAGTCCTACGCTTGCGTCAGCGCGTCGATGGTGTGTTGCATGAAACGTTACTGAACGAAGTCAATATTGCTTCAGCTTTGGTACTTCGCCTTAAATTGATGGCGCATTTAGATATCTCCGAGAAGCGCTTGCCACAAGACGGTCGCTTTAATATCAAAGTACGTGGTCAGTCGATCGATATTCGTATGTCGACATTGCCGACTCAGTACGGCGAATCGGTGGTAATGCGTCTACTCAACCAATCCTCTGGCTTGCGTAAGCTTGAGGATTCTGGTTTGCCCGCAGAGTTGCTTTCGCGTCTTCGTCGTCAACTGTCTCGTCCTCACGGCATGATCTTGGTTACCGGCCCGACGGGTTCTGGTAAAACCACCACGCTTTACGGCGCGTTGAGTGAATTGAACGAGCCGGGTAAAAAGATCATCACCGCAGAAGACCCGGTGGAATACCGATTGCCTCGTATTACTCAGGTTCAAATCAACAGCAAAATTGACCTGACTTTCTCTCGCGTGCTGCGAACTTTCCTTCGTCAGGACCCGGATATCATTCTTATTGGTGAGATGCGTGACCAAGAGACGGTCGAAATCGGTTTGCGTGCCGCACTGACAGGTCACTTAGTATTAAGTACCTTGCACACTAACGATGCTGTTGATAGCGCTCTTCGTATGATCGACATGGGTGCGCCTGGTTACTTGGTGGCAAGTGCCGTGCGCGCGGTGGTTGCTCAGCGTCTAGTGCGCCGCGTTTGTTCGGATTGTAAAACGACAGAACAGCTTGATGGTGCTCGCCAACAATGGCTAGCGGGTCGATTCCCGAACCAAGTTGGTGCGACTTTCCATAAAGGTGTCGGTTGCCAAAACTGTAACTTAACGGGCTACCGAGGCCGAATCGGTGTGTTTGAAATGCTCGAGCTTGAGCATGAAATGATGGATAAGTTACGTGCAAACGACGCAGTGGGTTTTGCTCAAGTGGCTCGACGTTCAGGCAACTACAAGCCGCTGCTTGCTTCTGCAATGGAACTCGCATTGCAAGGCTCAGTCAGCTTGGATGAAGTGATGGCTCTGGGTGAAGGCGATGCTTCCGGTAAAATCGAACCAATTCTAATGTAGGTAAGTGAATGCCAACTTTTCGTTATCAAGGTCGCACCTTAGACGGCTCATCAACCAGTGGTAAAGTCGATGCTGTAAATTCAGAATCGGCGGCGGAAGCGTTGATGAACAAGGGTATTATTCCCTTAAACCTGCGTTTAGAGAAAGAAGGGGTAAAGAGCAAAGTCAGTTTATCCAAACTGTTTGTGCCTGCTATTCCGCTTGAAGTCATTATCTTATTTTCTCGTCAGCTCTTTAGTCTGACCAAAGCGGGTGTACCTCTACTGCGTTCTATGCGTGGTTTGCTACAAAACTGCGAAAACAAGCAATTGAAAGAAGCGCTTGAAGATGTGGTTGCCGAGTTAAGCAACGGTCGTGGTTTGTCTTCAGCAATGCAACCTCACACCAAAGTGTTCAGCCCGCTGTTTGTGTCGATGATCAACGTAGGTGAAAACACCGGTCGTCTTGATGAAGCATTGCTGCAATTAGCTAACTATTACGAGCAAGAGCTCGAGACGCGTAAGCGCATCAAAGCTGCAATGCGCTATCCAACCTTTGTGATTGTTTTTATTACCATTGCGATGTTTATTTTGAACATTCTGGTCATCCCTGAATTTGCCTCTATGTTCACTCGTTTCGGTGTGGAACTGCCATTGCCTACACGAGTCTTGATTGCGACGTCTAACTTTTTTGTTAATTACTGGGGCTTGTTGATTGCTGCCATCGTTGGTGCGTTTTTAATCTTCCGCTCTTGGGTTGCAACTGCAGATGGGCGAGAGAAGTTCGATAAACTGCGCTTGAGATTACCCATTGTCGGCGACATTGTGAACCGTGCCCAGCTTTCTCGATTTTCAAGAACCTTCTCGTTGATGCTTAAATCCGGTGTGCCTCTAAACCAATCACTTGCATTGGCTGGTGAAGCGCTTGGCAACAAGTTCTTAGAAAACCGAATTCTTGAGATGAAATCGGCGATTGAAGCGGGTAGTACCATTTCTGTCACGGCAATCAACAGTAAGATTTTTACGCCTCTGGTCATCCAGATGATTGCCGTGGGCGAAGAAACGGGTCGAATTGATGAACTGCTATTGGAAGTTTCGGACTTTTATGACCGTGAAGTAGATTACGACTTAAAAACCCTGACTGCCCGAATAGAACCGTTACTTTTGGTCATTGTTGCGGGCATGGTGATGGTACTGGCATTGGGTATCTTCCTGCCGATGTGGGGGATGCTGGACATCATCAAAGGCGGCTAACGGGGTGGTTGAAAATCAAAGTCGAGCGACACTGATTCTTGCTGCTGTCGTTGGAATTATTGTGCTTGCCGCATTTATGCAAAAGTTAAAACCGATAGAGCAAGAAGCGCAAGAAACAGGAGCGAAACTTGCTAAGGTTTGGATGCAAGATAGTGTGCAACGATACCACCAAGCTTGGCTCGTTCATGGAGAGCCTAAGTTGCTGTTAATGGACGGTTTTGAGCTTAATATGACAGAAGGGGGCTTAGTGTCACCTTTCAAATCAAGCGGTGCGCTCGATTGTGACTATTGGTTGGCGGTCCATTACCCGCAACGTAAAATTATGGCGAGCGAGTTGTTAGAAATTCGTGGAGCAATTAAAAGTAATAGTTATACATGTGACTATACTTATGAAAATGGACAGAGAGTTGTTGTTATATCGAACGCTAATCGTCTGAAAATAGACGTCGAAATGTCGGCGGAGTGATTTTTTTGACACTTTAGTACTATAAATAGGAATGAAAGTCGGTATAATGCAAACATTACCATAAGCAAAAGGTTGTAATAAAAAGTAAACCACAAGGTGATTCACTTTTTATCTCGGCTTTAACTTAACAATGGCGAATCGTCATTCTGCTCAAGCGGTAGAAAAAGGGCTCAATGGATAAACCTTGGTTTATCGTTGAGATGCCACACCGTTTTGACATTATCCAAAATGGTCGCATGACCGATAAAACTTTGCAGTCACTCTGCATGCTTACATAGAGAGAGTAAACAATGAAAAGACAAGGTGGTTTCACCCTTATCGAATTGGTAGTGGTAATTGTAATCCTAGGTATTCTAGCGGTAACTGCAGCACCACGTTTCCTTAACCTGCAAGATGATGCTCGTGCAGCTGCTAATCAAGGCCTTAAAGGTGCAATTGATGGTGCTGCTGGTATTACTTATGGTAAAGCTGCGGTAGAAGGCAAAGAATCTTTGACTGACGCAAGCACGAAAGTAGAAGATATTACGATCTACCTAGGTTACCCAACGGCTGACGAAAACGGTTTAGGTAATGCTGTGCAAGGTTTAAGTGATGATTGGGTTCTAATTTCAAAAACAGCTCGTACAGACGCTACAGATAAGAAAAATGGTACTGCAGGTACGGTTACTTATGCATCTGAGGACAAAGCTGCTGAGTGTGTTAAGTACTCTGAGTCATACTACGATGTAAATGGGGCATTAATCCCTGCTAAAACAGCGATGTCAAATTCTTGTACCAAATCGTAATTTGTTTTGATTTTAAAGGGGTCATAACGACCCCTTCTCTAGGGCATACGTAGGTGAGAATAGTAAAGGGTCTATCCCGAATTGAATTTGTCGTAATACTCGTTTTTATCGCTACCGCAGGGTATATCTTACTACCTCGATACATAAGCTTTGAACCAGAAGTTTATGAAGCAAAGTGGGAGCAAACCAAACAAACCGCTGAGCATGTTTCTGAGACACTAAGCAACAAAGAAACTTACGATCGAATTGAAGAAGAAATTGACAGGTCGAAAAACTAACCTAGAGCAATCTTGTTTGCTATGTAAAAGAAGTGTGATTTTAGTCCAAAATTACCATGCTTTTTTGCTTATAATTTAATCGCTTGTTGTAGGCCGAAGGTTCCTCAGTATGAAGTCGCGCTCAACGATATCAGGTTTTACTCTCATTGAGCTGATCATGGTCATCGTCATCCTTTCAATATTATCGCTTTACGCGTCCAGTCGATTTATGCGCACTGGAATTTCTGCTGTCGCAATTCAAGATCAAGTCATTTCTGTTGTTCGCCAAGTTCAGGTGAATCGCATGCAATCTAATGTCAGTAGCGCGGCAGGAAATAACGATTTTATTCTATCCATAGCAACCAACTGCATCGGCTCAAAAGCCTCTTGTTCATCTCAGTCCAGTAGTCGTAGTGATTGGGTCGAAGACAGCAGTGTTACTTTCTCTCCTGTTCAAGAGGTTCAATTTGATCTTCTAGGAAATCCGATCCCAGCTCCGGTCACTATTTCTATTAGCGAAAACAATAGCTCTCAAACCTGTTCGGTTACAATTAATGAGCAAGGCTACGTAAGTAAAGGTGGCTGTTCATGACGATGAAAGGCAAAAAAACGCTTCGAGGAATGACGCTTATTGAGATGATTATTGCGATCGTCTTGATGGGCATCGCAATGGTGATGTTTTCGACAGCATTGATACCACAAATTAAAGATGCTTCCACCTCCCATTATCAAAGTCGAGCCATCGCTTTAGGGCATAGCATGATGTCGCAAATTTTGGCCCGCAATTTTGACCATTACTATGATGACAATGGTGGAATGCTCCGCTGCGGCGAGAGCGGGGCAGACGCTTGCTCACCTCTTGGAAGAGACGGAGAGACCTCGCCCTCTGCTTTTAATGACGTTGATGATTATATTGGTTGTTGGTACACCGAAAATACTCAGAATAGTTGTCCGTCAGGTAGCGAAAAATACCAACTCTCAGATGTTGTCGGTAATAGTGCAGACAGTAGTTATATCAATTTTCGTGTAGAGGTTGCGGTAAAAACTACAGAGCTCGAAGGAAGTGTCCCTAAAATGAAGCAAGTGAAGCTAGATATATTTGCTGGTACCTCGTTAGCGATTTCATTAGTTGGTTACAGAGGTAATTATTAATGAGTCAAAGAGGCTTCACTCTCATAGAGCTCGTGCTGACCATTGTTATTGGCAGCATCATCATGCTGGGGATTGCAGGTTATGTTCAAGTTGGTATGAAAGGGTATGTTGATGCGAGTTCAAGACAAAGAATTCAGACCCAAGCTCAATTTGTGCTAGAAAAAATGGCGCGTGAAATTAGACACGCCGTTCCCAATAGTTTTGCAATGACAAACACGGCTGACGAATCCTGCCTGTCGTTTGTTCCAACTTTAAATTCCGGTTATTACTTTCAAAAACCAACCAGTAACGATCTGCTTTTTATCACTGGAGAAAACGTTCCAGGAAATACATTAAAAGCTTCCGAGGAGATACGCTTTGTCATTAACCCTACACGCTATGATGATTTGATATCAGGCGCTGTGAGTAATCACTTAATTGATAGCGATCTTGCTTTAAATGGTAATGATGGCAATGGTAATGCCGATTTTTATCGTTATAGCTTAACGACGCCTTTACCTAGCGACTCTATCGCTCATCGTATTTATCTATATCAGTTAGCAACCAAAGTTGAATACTGTATTGTCAAAGCTGGAGCTCATCCTAATCGCTTAACTCGCAATGACACTGTTGTTGAAAATATCGTGGCAGGTGAAAGTCAATTTGATTACACGAATGTGAGTTTACAGACTGGTGGGATTGTCTATCTCAAATTTGCTTTTGAACAAAATGGTGAAGTGAGTACCTACCAACAAGATGTGCAGGTGCTAAATGTCCCATAAACAGAAACACAGCGGAAATGTGCTCATTGTATGCCTGTTCGTGATTATTGTAATGGGGTATCTAGGAGCAACGCTTACAAAGACTAACTGGTCCAATCAAAACTCAATGACTCGTGAGTTTTTAGGGACACAAGCATGGTTTTACGCTCAATCTTCAACAGAGTGGGCGCTCACTGAAATATACCCACTTAACAATGAAAACCCAGATGTGGGAAGCAATTGCAGTAATAAAGTCAATGGTAAAGCGCCAAGCTCAGAGAGCATTAATTACGGAAGCTGCCGATTAGTTTCGCTTGTGTGTGACGGGGGCGATAAAAAGTTAGATGGCCAAACATTTTATCGTATCGAAGCTGCAGTCCAGTGTGGTTCTGGATTGAGCTTGGTTGAACGCAGACAAGAGATTTGGGTTAGGGAGTAAATAAAATAATGAAAAAAATAATGATGTTTGGGGCTCTCACATATAGCTTACTGTCAGCTCAATCTCTTGCCGGAGTTATGTATGACCTTACTCCTCGCTGGTCTTGGAGCGATAACAAATATGTGGCTTGGAATAGCCCTTGCCCCAATAATGGCTACTATACAAGCAACTACTCCACCTACGTATGTACAGTAGGCGTTAATCTAAATTATGGCGATAGTATTGTTGCTGGCCCTTATGTATCACAACTGTACTTGGATCGATATTCTTCTTTTGGTGGTAATAATACGATTGGTAGTAGTAATCGGAATCTTTCCCTTAATCTAGACCGAAATTCTTTTAGTGCTCGTAACTTATATATATACGGTAGTATCGACAATGGTGGTTACATCAACTTAACAAACGCTACCGTATCTAGGTTTATAAGGAGCTCTAACAATGATGTTGTATTTGATAACGTCAATGTTGGAGAAAGTGTTATAGCTCAAAAACACATTAATGGTGCCAACAGTGATGTTGGTGGCTATGTTGGTAGTTATGACGGTGGGGTGACACTGAATAATGTTGATGTGGGCTCATATATCGAGGCTAGCAATCAGATAAAAACAACGAATGGTGAGGTGGGCGGGTACATTTCCTCTTCCCGCGGTGGTATTGAGGCTGTATCAAACAGCACGCATCTCGTTTCTGGCTATGTTAGTGCTAAAAAGTCCATAAAAGTGACGAACTACAGAATCAGTCAATATGTATTCTCTGAAGACTATGTACAACTCAATAATACTAATGTGAATGGAGATGTTACCTCTCGTAGCAGTGGTAACCCTGCGGTTGAAGTATTAAATAACTCATCTATTTCTGGTGATATCACCGCCAAAGGTTTTATTCGTGTATCTGACTCCAGTGTGTCTGGCGATATTGATAATACTCAAGGACGTAATCAGAGCATGGCAATTAATAGCAGCCAAATTGGCGGAGATATTGCTGCTAAGGGATACGTCGATGTGCAATCTTCACAAGTGTCAGGCACTGTTTCTAGTGCAAATGAAGGTGGGCGAATTGAGTACTCTAAAATTAAAGGTGATGTTAATGTTAAAGAATACCTTCACGTAATTAATAGCTCCTATATTTGTGGAGAAGCATCAAGCTCTGGTGATGGTGCAAATATTAACAACTCATTTGTTGGTGATGATGTATCAACTAAAAAGTATCTGCATGTCACAAATGCGTCTGTGTTTGGCACAGTAAGTACCAAAAATACAGGGATGGCTCTTTCTGGAGCGAAAATTCTTGCTGACATGAAAGCAGTACGTTTTCCTAATAACGAGTATGTTAGTATTTCTAACAACTCTACGTTGTGTGGGCAGTTGAACTCTTCATATTATTACAACGGAAATTTGGTTGCGTTTTGTGGGTTAAATGACCCAAGTTGTAACAGCTCCCAATCAAAAGGTGAATGCCCAATTAATGTAAGTTCGGAATCCGGTTACGATGACTTCTATGAGTTTTGTGGTATCACTCCTCCTGACCCTGACCCTGAACCAACACAATGTAATTTACTTCCAATGGAAGACTTCAATGCTAATGATATTAGTAACTGGTCTGTTATTGGCTTTGGGCAAAGCATCAAACCTACACCATCTGGTGGTCGATTCGTTTTAAACTCGTCTCAAAGAAATCAAGCAACAGCATCGGCATACAACTATCTATTCCCTTCGAAAGATAACTACCTTGAAGTGGAGTTTGACCATTATGCACACTCCGGTTCTGGGGCTGATGGTGTAGCATTGGTTTTATCTGATGCTAATGTTCCGCCACAAACTGGGGCATTTGGTGGTCCACTTGGCTATGGCGTAAAACCTAACATACAAGGCTTTGCTGGCGGTTGGCTTGGGTTTGGTATTGATGAATACGGCAACTACTCAAGAGAAGGTAGTTTTGACGATTCCCCAAATCGACCATCTAGACCAAATGCAGTCGCAATTCGGGGCTCTGGGATTAAGAACAATTCTGGGCATTGGATGGGAGGCTACCGTTATATCAAAGGTAACAACAATGTTGGTGACTTAGATAACCGTACTAATCTAAAACACAGATATAAGGTTATCATTGACTCAAAAGAGCAAGGTAAAGTCTACATTACGATTCTGCGTAAGATAGGTAGTGCGAACTCTTGGACAACATTGATCTCCAAATTTGATGTTATGAGAGGTTTTGGGCAAACCATGCCTCCAGAAAATTTCCGCGTGTCGATTACCGCCTCGACTGGTGACATTACCAACGTACACGAAATGGATAACTTCCAAGTTTGTGCTGACAAATACCAGAAAATAACGGAAGGCATTCACCACTTCGAATTTGATTACGCTGGTACTGGCAGTATTTGTCAGGCGTCCGAGGTAACACTACGAGCGTGTATGGATGCTTCTTGTTCGAAAACGTACCCATCTTCAGTACTGAGCTCTAACCCAGGAGCAACGGTTGAGCCTGTGACGGTTTCCTTATTACCGCAATCAGATTCCCTTGTCGCATGGGAAGGGGACGATCGTGTTACGTTCTCTGATTCTGTTTCATTGAAGCTACAAGCATTCCAATCAGGTTCAGCAAAGCTTGGTATTGCAAGTAGCTCGGTTCCGCAGTTTGGTTTTGACGGTGCGAAGTGTCGTATCGCAGGTGGTCCACTATCTGAGCAAAACTGTAATATCGTATTTAACTCTGCGGCATTGGGTGTAACGGTTCCAGATAAGGTTGCTGGTAAGCCATTCTTCAATACCAAAGGACAGGCACAATATAGCAACCAAAGTTCGCCTTATTTGGAGTTTTGTAGCTCACCAAGCCAACAGGGCGGTGACGGCGAAAATCGAGATGTTCAGCTATCCATTGAAAGAATCGAACCTACAAGCAATGCAGTATCAGTTCCCGCTTATGTCTCTTTCAAAAAGCGAGATGGCACTTTTAGTAACGAGGTTACAGTTGGGACAAATACTGTTGAGGTTGCCGATGTCTACTTTAACAAGCAAGGCAAAGCTTATTTCAATTTGAAGTATCCAGAGGCAGGTAAAGTCGCGCTGAAGGCGAAAATAAAAGATGAAAAGGATTCGTTAGGACAGAATAGCTTTGTGAGTTTTCCAGCATATCTCAAATTGACGGTTGATGGTGGTCTGTGTGGTTCAGGCTCTTGTAGCCAGAAACTTGTTGCTGCTGGAGAAGAGTTCACGATGAAAGTGACGGCTTATCAATTTGGTGATGACAAGAAGCCTGCACAAAACTATCAACAATCAGGTCTGACGATTAGTCATAAAGTGTCTTACCCGAAGTTTGATAGTGCGATTGCTGGCACTTTAGGGACGACTACATACGATCATATCAAGCTAACTAATGGTACGGGGTCAGTGACGCAAACTGTGTCCGAAGTTGGTGCTTTTGATTTTACGATTACACCACCTGAAACGTATCTCGGCAGTAAAGCTTTCACCATTACGCCAGCAGAAGAAAATATTGGTCGTTTCTACCCTAAGTATTTCCGAGTTGATGAAGCGAAAGGAAATCAATGGGCTTACTCACATAAAGAAAATTTTGCTTATATGGGACAAGGCTTTGGAGTCGAGGAGTTTTATGTTGAGGCATTAAATGCGGGTAAAGGCGCTTTAACAAACTATGCTTTCTTCTCTAGTGGCTTACAAGCAAAGTTTGGTTTGAAAGATACTAGCTCTTATCAGTCTCGTTTTATTTTGAACAAAACCTATACGGGGATTTGGGTAAATAATGGTGCAGCTTATGTCTCTTCAAGAAGTTTAGGTAGGTTTACTGGTTCAACGACGGATGGGTTAGAGCTATTAAAAGGTTCTGGCACAAGTTATCCAGATGGTCCGCTTAACTTTAAAGAGAATGTTAAAGATACGGTGATATCAATCAAAGCCGCGGAGAATACGGACCCAGTATCTATCGATGGGAGTGAGGGAGTATTGCCGACTCAACCAGACATTCGTTTTGGCCGTGTAGACCTAGATGATGTTGGTGGTAATCAAGGAACGATACTCCGAGTGCCTTTGCGAGTTGAATACTGGAATGGTAGCCGCTTTATCGCCAACCCTGATGATAGCCAAACTGATGTGAAAGGTATCACTGCTGCTGAAACGCATATTTGGCCAACAGGTAATGATGCAGCTCCTAAAGCGGTTACATTGGGAGCTGGTGGTAAAGTTTCTGATGGTTACTCTCGAACGGTAACGGCTAAAGAAGCGGAGTCATATCGTCAGCAGACGCGCGTTTGGTTAGATCTTGATGCCTCTGCAAATGGTTTACCATGGCTTAAATATAACTGGAATAAAGATAATGCTGGTGAAGAAAACCCATCATCGGTCGTCACGTTTGGTATTCACCGTGGTAATGATCGCGTGATTTACCGTGGAGAACCGGGCTTAACCGGACAGTAACAAGTTAGGTTTCTTGCGTTAAGTAAGGAAACTGCAAGAAATTGAGGCTTTCTGCTCATGTTTGTGTACCAATGCCTTGCTGTGACAGCGAGGCATTGGTACATTTAGGACAATTTTTGTCTTCTAAAATTTTTGCAGGATGAGCGAAGAATATGTTTAAAAAACTTCGTGGCATGTTTTCTAACGACCTATCTATCGATTTAGGTACTGCCAACACTCTAATTTACGTAAAAGGACAGGGCATCGTTCTAGATGAACCTTCTGTAGTTGCTATTCGTCAAGATCGTGTAGGTTCTGCAAAAAGCGTTGCTGCTGTAGGCCATGCGGCAAAACAGATGCTTGGTCGTACGCCAGGTAACATCTCAGCTATTCGTCCAATGAAAGATGGCGTTATCGCTGACTTCTACGTAACAGAAAAAATGCTTCAGCACTTCATCAAGCAAGTGCATGACAACAGCATTCTAAAACCAAGCCCACGCGTACTCGTATGTGTGCCTTGTGGTTCGACTCAAGTTGAGCGCCGTGCGATTCGTGAATCTGCACTCGGTGCTGGCGCGCGTGAAGTTTACCTAATTGACGAGCCAATGGCGGCGGCAATTGGTGCTGGCCTTCGTGTTTCTGAGCCAACAGGCTCAATGGTGGTCGATATTGGTGGTGGTACAACAGAAGTTGCCGTTATCTCACTAAACGGTGTGGTTTACTCTTCTTCTGTACGTATCGGTGGTGACCGCTTTGATGAAGCTGTGATCAACTATGTGCGTCGTAACTACGGTAGTTTGATCGGTGAAGCAACGGCTGAAAAGATCAAGCACGAAATCGGTTCGGCTTACCCAGGTGATGAAGTTCAAGAGATCGAAGTTCGTGGTCGCAACCTTGCAGAAGGTGTACCGCGCAGCTTTAGCCTGAACTCAAACGAGATCCTAGAAGCGCTTCAAGAGCCGCTATCAGGCATCGTATCAGCAGTGATGGTTGCACTAGAACAGTGCCCACCTGAACTGGCGTCTGATATCTCTGAGAACGGTATGGTTCTGACAGGTGGTGGTGCACTACTGAAAGATCTAGATCGTCTACTAATGGAAGAAACTGGTATTCCAGTTGTTATCGCTGAAGACCCACTAACGTGTGTGGCTCGTGGCGGTGGTAAAGCACTAGAAATGATCGACATGCATGGTGGCGATCTCTTCTCTGAAGAATAAAGTGTGTGGTGAAGCTCAATATGAGCTTCACCTTCATTTCTGCTCTCTGTAATTTCAATCTGCTCCATACCTAGAATCGCCTCAAGTCGAATTCTCAGGTTGCCAAGTAAGGCTCTATATTCATGGTAGCAATCAGGTTAAAAACAAGATGAAACCGATTTTTGGCAGAGGACCATCTCTGCAATTACGTCTGTTTTTTGCTGTCATCGTGTCGGCGAGCTTAATGCTGGCTGATAACCGTCTAGATACGTTTTCCAACGTCCGATACCTATTGAACAGTATGGTTGCGCCTATTCAGTACGCGGCCAATATGCCTCGTAGCATGTTTGATGGAATGTTCGAGCGTTTTAATACCCGTCAGGCATTGATTGAAGGCAATCGCAATTTGAAGCGAGAAGTGCTTCGCCTGAAGAGCGAGCTTATCTTGCTCGATCAATACAAAGAAGAAAACCAACGCTTACGTAAACTGCTTGGCTCTTCATTCGTCCGTGACGAGAAGAAAGTTGTAACAGAGGTCATGGCTGTTGATACATCGCCATACCGCCACCAAGTGGTGATCGATAAAGGTCGTATTGATGGTGTTTACGTCGGTCAGCCTGTTATCAATGAGAAAGGTATTGTTGGTCAGGTGACGTTTGTTGCAGCGCACAACGCACGTGTTCTTCTCCTCACCGATGCGAAAAACGCAATTCCAGTCCAAGTGATTCGTAACGATATTCGAGTCATTGCATCAGGTAATGGTGAGGTTGATGAGATCCAATTGGAGCACATCCCAACCAGTACCGATATTCAAGTGGGTGATCTGCTGGTGACATCGGGTCTTGGTGGTATTTATCCAGAAGGCTACCCTGTCGCAACTGTTACGAATGTCGATCACGATACTCGCCAAGAGTTCGCATCAATCAAAGCGGAACCTGTGGTTGAGTTTGATCGTCTGCGCTACTTGCTATTGATTTGGCCGAATGAAGACCGCCAACACAAAGTACTGCAGTCGAATGTAGAAGAAGGTTCAGAACAAGAGGTAACCGATGGCCAATAGTGTATTTAGAAGCCGAATGGTCATCGGCGTTAGCTTCTTCGTCGCGCTAGTCCTGCAAACCATTCCGTGGCCAGGTGTTTTGGATCTACTGCGTCCATCATGGCTGTTCCTCGTTACCTGTTACTGGGTGCTGGCATTGCCACACCGTGTCAATGTTGGTACCGCTCTGGTTTTAGGTTTGCTTTGGGATATTTTGATTGGTTCGACGCTTGGGATCCGAGGGATGATGATGTCGATCATTATCTACCTAGTGGCGCTCAATTTCTTGGTAATCCGTAACATGGCATTGTGGCAACAATCTATTTTGATTGCCTTTTTTACCGTGCTACTGGAACTTCTCATCTTCTGTGGGGAATATTTGAACCAGGACGTAGTATTTAATCCATTATCTCTGTGGACTGCGGCAATAAACTGTATACTTTGGCCATGGATGTTTTTACTGATGCGACGCGTCCGTCGCGCATGGCACGTAAGGTAACGTTGTGAAAAAGGGCTTATCCCTCGTTCTCGCATCGGGTTCTCCGAGAAGAAAAGAGCTGCTTGCTCAGTTAGGTTATGATTTTGATATTGTGCTTCCTGATATAGAGGAAGCCAAACAAGATCACGAGCAAGCACAAGACTACGTTTTGCGACTCTCTCTGGAAAAAGCTCAAGCAGGCTTAGCGATGGCTAAGCCTGATTCCGTTATATTGGGCTCTGATACCGTAGTGGTATGCGATAACCAAGTACTAGAAAAACCAAAAAGTTTTGAAGATTCAAAACGTATGCTCAGTAATTTATCGGGTCGTCAGCATCAAGTGATGACCGCTGTGAGCGTCGTATCATCAGAACAACAACACTCAGTGGTCGTTATCACTGACGTGTGGTTCAAACCACTGACTCATGAAGAAATAGAACGATACTGGCAGTCAGGTGAACCATGCGATAAAGCTGGAAGTTATGGTATTCAAGGACTCGGAGGGCGTTTCGTCACCCGAATCGAAGGCAGTTATCACGCCGTAGTAGGCTTACCTTTGTTCGAAACCGATCAGCTAATTCAAGAATTTTTATAATTGTTTTGAGGTGTGCACATGAGTGCAGAATTGCTGCTAAACGTGACCCCGAGTGAAACTCGCGTGGCCATGATTGAAGGTGGAGTACTACAAGAAGTTCATATAGAACGAGAATCACGCCGTGGCATTGTTGGCAATATTTACAAAGGCAAAGTAAGCCGTGTATTGCCAGGCATGCAAGCGGCGTTTGTCGATATTGGTCTGGATAAAGCGGCATTTTTGCACGCGTCAGACATCGTTCCTCACACGGAATGTGTCGCAGAGAACGAAAAACAACAATTCCAAGTACGTGATATTTCTGAATTGGTTCGCCAAGGTCAGGACATCGTTGTGCAAGTGGTGAAAGATCCTCTGGGCACTAAAGGCGCACGTCTGACAACCGATATCACCTTGCCATCGCGTTATCTTGTCTTTATGCCGGGTGCTAGCCACGTCGGCGTCTCTCAACGTATCGAAAGCGAAACAGAGCGCGAGCGTTTAAAGAAAGTTGTCAATCACTACTGTGATGAGCATGGTGGCTTCATCATTCGTACTGCCGCAGAAGGTGCAGACGAAAAAGAGCTTTCTCAAGATGCTGCATTTTTGAAGCGTTTATGGCTGAAAGTCATGGAGCGTCGCTCGAAATACAAAACCCGTTCTACCTTGTACGGTGAGCTAGGTTTAGCGCAGCGCATTCTACGTGATTTTGTTGGCACTGAGCTTGACAAAATCATGGTCGACTCTCGCCTTGAATACGAGAACCTGAAAGAGTTTACGTCTGAATATGTGCCAGAGTTGACTGATAAGCTTGAGCTGTATGAAGGTGATAAGCCAATCTTCGATATGTACGACACAGAGAACGAAATCCAACGCTCTCTGGAACGCAAAGTTGAGCTTAAATCTGGTGGCTACCTGATCATCGATCAAACCGAAGCTATGACTACTGTCGACATCAATACTGGCGCGTTTGTTGGTCGTCGCAATCTAGAAGAAACCATCTTCAATACGAACGTTGAAGCGACACAAGCAATCGCACGTCAACTTCGTCTGCGCAACCTTGGTGGTATCATCATTATCGACTTTATCGATATGGCATCGGATGAACACCGTAAGCGTGTACTTACCTCTTTAGAAGGTGCTCTGTCAAAAGACCGTGTGAAAACTAACATCAATGGCTTTACTCAGCTAGGGTTAGTAGAGATGACACGTAAGCGTACGCGTGAAAGTATTGAACATATCTTGTGTTCTAGCTGTCCTACTTGTGAAGGTCGTGGCAGCGTGAAGACTGTCGAAACCGTGTGTTACGAGATTCTGCGTGAAATCACCCGAGTGAACCGCGCTTATGATGCGGACAACTTTGTTGTGTACGCATCGCCATTTGTCGCGGAAACGCTGTTGGGCGATGAGTCCCATGCGCTCGCTGAACTCGAAGTATTTATTGGTAAGCAAGTTCGTATTCAAGCTGAACACCTGTACATTCAGGAGCAGTTTGACGTCGTGATGATGTAATTGGAAAATTTGTGAATTCTGGTTTTAACCGTTTCGGGCGCTTCTGCGCGTGGAGCTTGGTTACTCTGTTGGTTCTTTTAGCCATACTAGTAACTACCCTGCGCGTAGCATTGCCACAACTTAACCACTTCCAAGATGAGATCAAAACCTGGGTCAAGCAAGGCACAGGTTTTGACTTTTCTATCACCAGCGTTGCTGGTTCTTGGCGTAATAGCCACCCCTCGATTTCGTTGCAAGGTTTAGAGGCGAATTTGCCGAATAACCAAGACGCACGTTTTGCCGTTGATGAAATTCATATCGAATTTGATTTGATCCAATCGATTTTCAAGTTTCGACCTGTGGTCGCAGATTTGACAATCGACGACTTGGCTTTAGATATTCGTACCGTCGATCTTCTGTCCAAATCAGAAGGCAAAGAACCGCAAGCGAATGCCAGTAAAAATGAAAGCAAATTAATCGACCAACTCGATTCATTGCTGTTACGTCAATTTGAAGATTTTACCATTACGGACTCGCGCATTTGGTACAAATCGGTCTCTGGCGAAACGCGCCGCTTAGACATAGAGCAGCTTCGTTGGAGCAACGATGGCAAACACCATTTAGCAGAAGGAACCGTAAGCATTGCGGATGCGAGTTTGAATGCTTTGTTAGTGCGTGCCAACTTCAAAGATCATGGTTCACTACGCGATGTTTCAGGTGAATTCTATGTGAGTGCACAAGACCTTTCTGTCACACCTTGGTTAACCACTTACATGCGTGATGAATCAGGTGTGGAATCTGGCAAGGTGAGCCTGAATACATGGCTCACTCTAAAACACAGTCAGCCGAATTATGCCTATGTTGAATTGCAGCCATCTGAGCTGGTTTGGAATGAAAATGGCCGTCATGACTTATTGCTTGAATCAGGCATTTTTAAGCTTTCCCCAGACAAAGATGGTTGGAAAGTAAATGGTCACTCACTGCAAATCCGCACTGATGACCGACCTTGGCCAGAGTTAGACGTCGCGTTTGATTGGCAGCCGGATGGTTGGTTACTTAATCTGTCTCAACTTGATATTGAAGCATTGACGCCATTAATCAAGTTAGCGCCAGAGTCGGAATCCACGAGTGAATTGCTTAACAAACTCGCACCCAAAGGACGAGTGGAAGACATTCGTCTTTCAATGAGCGGTGGGCTTGATACCCTGCGCTACTCTGCCGAGCTAGACCAATTAGGCTTAACCCAATGGGAGTTATTGCCGGGCTTTAACCACGTACAAGGTACTGTAGCTGGTGACTTAAATCAGGCGAAAGCCAAAGTTACCGTGATTGATGATGTTTTCCCATACGGTGATGTTTTCCAAGCGCCACTGAATATCAAACAAGGTCAGGTGGAAATTATTTGGCAGCAAGACGAGAGCGGTTGGCGTTTGTGGTCAGATAAAGTGACTGCAGCGACACCTGACTTACAGGTACTTGGCGCGTTCCGCCTTGATTTCCCGAAAGATCAAAGCCCATTCCTATCGTTTTATGCCGAAGCTGACCTCTACAACGCGGGTGAAACTTGGCGTTATCTGCCAACTCTTGCGCTTGGGCAAGACCTGACCGACTACCTATCTACCGCAATTCAAGGTGGTAAGGTCAATACTGCAAAACTGCTTTGGTATGGTGAACTTGGTGATTTTCCATACAAAGAACACAACGGTATGTTCCAAGCTTGGGTTGGATTGAAGAATGCGAAATTCAGTTTTGACACGGCGTGGCCAACCATCACCAATCTACAGTTAGATTTGCTGTTCGAAAACGATGCCATGTATTTGGACTCGAAGTCTGCGACGTTAAATGGTGTCAAAGCTAAGCGAATTACAGGACGTATTCCTGAGCTTGCTGAAGGCGGTCACATCGAAATCGAAGCCAAGGCTAGTGCGCCGGGCAATGAAGTTCGTGATTACATGATGGCAACCCCTCTCGTCGATTCAGTTGGTGCGGCTTTGACGGCATTGCAAGTGAGTGGTCCTGTTTATTCAGAGTTCCAACTCAATATCCCATTTGACTCCGAGAAAGACGCGCGTGCTTGGGGTTACGCCGATCTTAAAAACAACCGTGTTGATATTGATGCGCCGCCGATGACGTTAGAAAACGCGACGGGCCGTATCAAGTTTGATAACGACGTTGTGACCACTTCTGGCTTGTCGGCCGAACTGTTGAAACAGCCTATTTCACTTGATTTTCGTGGTGAGAATGCCGAACAAGGCTACAACGTGACTATCAACACCTTAGGTGATTGGGAAGTCGGCCCACTTAAGCCTTATCTTGGTGAGCGCTGGTTGAGCCTCGTTTCTGGTCATGCGCCTTGGCAAATGGACATCGACTTGCAACTCAATGACGTAGGCTTTACGTATCAGGTAGACGTTTTGGCGCAGCTTAGTCAGCTTGTGAGTGATTATCCTTACCCGTTAGCGAAAAAGCGCGGCGAAAAAGGACAAGCTAAACTACAAGCATCGGGCAACCAAGAGAGTATCTCTGCTCGTTTAGAAATACCAAATGCGAAATACCAAACTGAAATTGATATTTCAGGAGATGTGCCGGAATTGACGGCAACGCACCTGGTTTTAGGTAATGGTGGTTTTAAAATTAGCCCAGTCGTTGGACACAATGCTTCGATTCGTTTGGATGACCTGAGCTTAGATCGTTGGGCTGATCTTATGCATGTGCCGCAAAGCAAAACTCAATCTGTACTATCGAGCATGAAGACGCCAACCATTCCACTGCCGACGCGCATTAACATGGATGTGCAGAACTTAGAGCTTGGTGGAATTGAGTTCCATGATGTGGATTTGAATGCACGTAAAAAGAACTCGAGTTGGCAATTAGAAGTAGACAGCCAAGAGGTGAAGGGTAAAGCAAATTACCTCAAACCTTCTGACTTATCTGTCTCTTTAGATCATTTGCATTTGTATATTCCTGGCTTTGATGAGATGACCAAAGAACGCAGTTCTCTGTTTGCCAGTGAAGACCAAGCCGCTCCGCTCATCTCAAACTTTGACCGCAAGTTCCATACAGAGATGCCAAACTTAACCTTGAGCATTGATGATTTTTGGTTGCAAGGTTACAAGGTCGGTAAGGTAAATGTGGACGTCGAGCGTGCTAACAACCGCCTCGAATGGAAAAATGTTAACTTCAGTAGTGGTCAAAACCGTGTTGACATGAGCGGATGGTGGGAACTGACGAAAGAGCGAAGTCATTCAAACCTGACCATGAAAGTGAAGGGTGAAAACAACAGTGATTTAATGGAGCGATTTGGTATCACTTCAGGTATCCAGCAAGCACCGTTTGAAATCAATGCCAACCTCGATTGGGATGGCGCGCCTTGGTCGATGAAAACACAAAGCCTGCAAGGTGATGTCTCTACCGAGTTTGGTAAAGGCGTGATCACCGAAGTGAGCGGCGCGGCGCGATTACTGGGTCTGTTTAGTCTTGATTCGATCATTCGTAAGATGCAGCTCGACTTTACTGACGTGTTCGACAAAGGGATGGCATTCAACTCAATTACGGGGACAGGCAAAATCCAAGATGGCGTGTTTATCACCAACGATATTGTGATGGATGCGTTAGCTGGTGAGATGAAGATCCGCGGCATTGCCAATATGAACACACGTTTGGTGGATGCAGAAGTGAACTTCACTCCGGATATTACTTCGGGTTTGCCTATGTTGACGGCCTTTGCGGTAGCGCCTCAAACGGCGTTGTACGTACTGGCGATTTCGACCGTTATCTCTCCAGTGGTGGAAGTCTTTACACAGGTAAACTACGAGGTGAAAGGCCCGCTAGATTCACCTACCGTAAAAGAGATTTCACGCAGCAAAGGTGAATACAAGTTGCCAGAAAGACTGCGTGAGCAAGCGAAGTAATTACGCGGTCAGTCTTCTGACGAACAAGGAATTGAATACATGGAACGTGTTGGCATCATTCAAATGACATCGGGTCCAGATATCGAGGAGAATCTGGACTTCATTGCCAAGCAATGTGCATTGGCTGCTGAGCAAGGTGTGAAGCTGGTTGTGACACCAGAAAACGCTACGCAGTTTGCCAACCGAGAGGCTTATCACCAGAATGCAGAAACTTTGGGTGACGGTCCTATTCAGCGGTGTTTATCTGAGATCGCACAACGCAATCAATTAACTCTAATAGTCGGCAGCATGCCGATTCGCACTGAACAAGGTGTGACTACCACGACATTGGTTTTCTCACCGCAAGGCGAGTGCATTGCTCATTACGATAAGCTGCATATGTTTGACGTGGATGTCGCCGATGGGCATGGCAGCTATCGTGAGTCGGATACCTTTAGTGCAGGTAATCGTATCGTGACGGCAGAGACCAATATTGGTACGGTAGGCTTAAGTATTTGCTACGACGTACGCTTTCCTGAATTGTTTAAAGCGCTACGCTTAGCAGGAGCACAAGTTATTGTTGTGCCCGCTGCATTTACCGCGGTGACGGGGCAAGCGCATTGGGAAGTACTGCTAAGAGCGCGTGCGATTGAAACCCAATGTTGGATTCTAGCCTGCGGACAAACGGGGACACATCCATGTGGTCGCCAAACTTGGGGGCATTCTATGGTGATTGACCCTTGGGGAGGCGTTCACCAACAATTGAATGACCAAGTAGGATTGCTGGTGGCGGAGATAGATTTGTCACACAACCAGCAAGTAAGGCAGAATATGCCGCTGACTCAACACAGTCGCTTTCAAAATGAATTGAAACGGAAATAAAAGAGCTAACTATGAGCATAAACCAAATAGAACAGGCACTCCTTGCCCCAAACGGTCTGACAGAGCAAGACATCGCTGACACACTAGCGAGCATTGCGACGCGCCAGATCGATTATGCGGACATTTACTTTCAGTCCAGCTGGCACGAGTCTCTGGTTCTAGAAGACAGCATCATTAAAGATGGCTCTTTCAATATTGACTGTGGTGTCGGTGTACGAGCAGTCACAGGCGAGAAAACCGGTTTCGCCTATTCAGACCAAATTCAACTAGACGGTTTGAAGCAAAGTGCGATTGCCGCGCGTGGTATTGCGCAGCAAGGCCAAAATGGCAAAGTGCACGCATTCAAACGTTCTGATAACCAAGCTTACTACGATGCGGTAAACCCATTAGCAAGCTGGGAAAAGCAACAAAAAACCGAACTGTTGTTGTCTCTAGATGCGTACATTCGTACCAAAGAGCCAATGATCAAAGAAGTGTCGATCAGCATCAGTGGTGTCCATGAGCAAATGTTGGTTGCTGCAACCGACGGTACTTACGCTGGTGATATTCGCCCGCTTGTTCGTCTTTCAATCAGTGTTCTTGCTGAAAAAGGCGATCGTCGTGAACGCGGCAGTGCTGGTGGTGGTGGTCGCTTCGGTTACGACTTCTTCCTGTCTGAAATAAACGGCGTGAAACAAGCCTTCCAATTCGCTGATGAAGCGATTCGTATGGCGCTAGTTAATCTAGAAGCAGAAGCGGCACCTGCAGGTATGATGCCTGTGGTACTTGGTTCTGGCTGGCCGGGCGTATTGCTGCACGAAGCGGTAGGTCACGGTTTAGAAGGTGACTTCAACCGCAAAGAGTCATCAGTGTTCTCTGGCAAGATGGGTGAGCAAGTGACGTCTCCACTTTGTACTATCGTGGATGATGGCACGTTGAAAGACCTACGCGGCTCATTGAACGTCGATGATGAAGGTGTGAACGGTCAGTACAACACGCTTATCGAAAATGGTGTTCTTAAGGGCTACATGCAAGACAAGCTAAACGCACGCCTCATGGGTGTAAACCCAACAGGTAACGGTCGCCGTGAATCTTACGCGCATTTGCCAATGCCACGTATGACCAATACTTACATGCTACCGGGCGAGCACACACCAGAAGAGATCATCTCTACGGTGAAGAAAGGTCTGTACGCACCAAACTTCGGTGGCGGTCAGGTGGACATCACTTCTGGTAAGTTCGTGTTCTCAGCATCAGAAGCGTACTTGATTGAAGATGGTAAAATCACTCGCCCAGTGAAAGGCGCAACGCTGATTGGCTCTGGTATTGAAGCGATGCAGCAAGTTTCTATGGTGGGCAACGACTTAAGCATCGACAGAGGTGTTGGCGTGTGTGGTAAGGCGGGTCAAAGCGTACCGGTTGGCGTTGGTCAGCCTACATTGAAGCTCGATTCCATCACCGTTGGTGGTACTGAATAAACTTCATCTGAAGCAGAACTAAAAAGAGCGCTCATTGAGCGCTCTTTTGTTTTTAGGGGGAGAGTATTCGTTATAGGTTCTCTTCAGCAAACTCTGCTAAGCGACTTCGCACCACACCATTGAGGTGAATGTTGGCACTGCCTTCAAAGTTCTTGAAGCGTTCAACCATATACGTCAAACCAGACGTCACTGGGGTTAGGTAGTGGGAGTCAATCTGTGCCAAGTTACCCGAACACACAATCTTGGTGCCTTCACCACAACGGGTGATGATGGTTTTGATTTGTGAAGCGGTTAAGTTCTGACACTCATCGAGCAAGACAAACGCATTCTGGATCGAGCGACCACGCATAAAGTTGATCGATTTAAACTGAATGTTGGCTTTATCGCAGATGTACTTCATCGAACCTTCGGTGCAATGGTCGTTCTTGTGCAGCGCTTCCAAGGTATCGGTCACGGCGGCTAACCACGGCATCATTTTCTCTTCTTCCGAGCCCGGTAAGAAACCAATCGACTCCCCAATATCTGGCGTGTTCCGCGTTACGATAATCTTATCGAACATGCCTTTTTCAATGGTTTGCTCTAGTGCCGCTGCCATTGCAAGGAGCGTTTTACCACTACCGGCAGCGCCGGTCAGAATCACCAAATCAATATCAGGATCAAGCAAGGCATCCATCGCCATGCCTTGATAGATATTTTTCGGTGTAATGTCCCAAGCGCGACGATGCATCATGCGCTCACGACTCAGGTCGAGCAGCGTAACCTTATCCTCATTGATGGTTTCTACTCGTCCTACAAAATCACTCTCTTCATCAATCACGTATTGGTTGATAAAGGTCGGCTCGAACGGTTCGCGGCTGAGTTTATGGAACGTTTTTCCGCCCAGTGCGTAACTATCAACCTCGTCCACACCACTCCAAAAATCGCCTTCACGTTGTTGAAAGCCCTTGGTGAGGTATTGGATATCATCAATCAGTTGATCCGTACGATAGTCTTCAACGAAGCGTACACCAGCACCTTTGGCTCTTAAACGCATGTTGATGTCTTTGGTTACGAGCACAACTTCTCGTGGTGCACGTTTGTTTTGCAGATAAAGCACCGCATTGAGTATGCGGTTGTCACCGGCTTTGTCGGCGAAAGCTTTGACGGTTTCCTGCAACTCGAAGTCCGCCAAAATAGATATGGTGCCTTGGCTTGGGTTGTCTTTAGAAACCGGAATACCTTCTGAGATTTCATCCGGTGTTGCGTCTCTAAATAGATCTTCCAAAGCGCGAATCGCAACGCGTGCATCCCTTGCTACATCACGTTTACTGTCTTTGATTCGGTCGAGTTCTTCCAACACAGTCATCGGGATGACGACATCGTGTTCTTGGAAAGAGAAGATGGCGAAGGGTTCATGAAGAAGAATGTTGGTATCAAGTACAAACAGTTTCCGATCGGTATCGCCCATAGCGTCTCCTTGCCGCAGCGCGGCTTTGCTGGCTAGTAGCTAAGAAGGAACAGTCTTCCTAACTCTGATTGCTTGCAATAGAGGTTGTCGGGCAATGTCGGTTAGTGCGCAACCGAGTAGCAAGACAACTTACTGCAAACCCGTGTTGATCCTAATCGTGTACTAAATGCGCTCAAATCATGTTTGATGACTCTAAGCGCCCCTCAATAGAAGTATACGTAAAATTTACTTCTTACAACTTAATAATTGTCATGAGTTTTTTACAATTTGATTGCATTCCTAATTCAGGAAAAAAAGTTGCCCCTCTGGGCGGTTTCGGCGTGACCTAAATCACAGCTTCAAGTAAGATTAGCGACCTTTTTCTGCGTATAGGCTACGCCCGATTTATCATGTTCAGCTGGCTTAAAAATGCACAGCGCAAAGTGGCATGACAAGCACGATTGGCATAGCAGAAGCCAGAATCAGATCTAAACTTATTATCCATGCCCATCGGGATGGGTAGAGACCAACAAGAAATACGAATCAAGAACTAATAACGAGGTAGTCAATTCATGACATTTGCTTTGGGGCAGCGCTGGATTAGCGATACGGAAAGCGATTTAGGTTTAGGTACCGTAGTAGCAATGGATGCTCGTACTGTGACATTGATGTTTGCAGCATCAGAGGAAAACCGAGTTTACGCACGTAACGATGCACCAGTTACCCGAGTAACGTTCAACGTCGGTGATGTCATCGATTGCCAAGAAGGTTGGTCATTAAAAGTTGAAGAAGTACTGGAAGATGAAGGTTTATACACCTATTTCGGTACTCGTGAAGACACGCAAGAAACGGCGATCGTGTTGCGTGAAATCTTCCTAAGCAACCACATTCGTTTTAACAAACCGCAAGACAAGTTGTACGCAGGTCAAATCGACCGCATGGACAACTTTGTACTTCGCTACCGTGCGCTACAAAACCAATTTGAGCAACACAAGAGCCCAATGCGTGGTCTGTGTGGTATGCGTGCAGGTTTGATTCCTCACCAGCTGTATATTGCACACGAAGTCGGTCGCCGTCACGCGCCTCGCGTATTGCTAGCGGATGAAGTGGGTCTTGGTAAAACCATCGAAGCGGGCATGATCATCCACCAGCAAGTACTGGCGGGTCGTGCCGAGCGTATTCTTATCGTGGTACCAGAGACACTGCAACACCAGTGGCTCGTTGAGATGATGCGTCGTTTCAACCTGCACTTCTCTATCTTCGATGAAGAGCGCTGTATTGAAGCTTTTGCAGAAGCAGAAAACCCATTTGATACGCAGCAATACGTACTGTGTTCACTGGATTTCCTACGTAAGAGCCGTAAGCGTTTTGAACAAGCGCTAGAAGGTGAGTGGGATCTATTGGTTGTCGATGAGGCGCACCATCTAGAGTGGAGCCAAGACAAACCAAGCCGCGAATACCAAGTGGTAGAAGGCTTGGCAGAACGTACAGCGGGTGTGTTACTGCTTACCGCAACGCCAGAGCAGCTAGGTCGTGAGAGCCACTTCGCTCGTCTACGTCTTCTAGATCCAGATCGTTTCTACGATTATGAAGCGTTTGTTGAAGAAGAAGAGCAATACGCACCTGTTGCGGATGCTATCACGTCGCTATTCTCTGGTGAGAAACTGCCAGACGAAGCGAAAAACCAAATTACAGAACTGCTTTCTGAGCAGGACGTTGAGCCGCTATTCCGTATTATCGAAAGCGACAGTGATGAAGAAGCGAAAGCGTCAGCACGCCAAGAACTGATCGACAACCTGATGGACCGTCACGGTACAGGTCGAGTGCTGTTCCGTAACACACGTGCTGCAATCAAAGGTTTCCCGAAGCGTAACGTGCATCTCATGCCAATGGATATTCCGCAGCAGTACACCACATCAATGCGTGTATCAGGCATGATCGGTGGCAAGATGACACCAGAAGCGCGCGCGGTGAAGAACCTTTACCCAGAAGAAATCTTCCAAGAATTTGAAGGCGAAGATTCAAGCTGGTGGCAGTTCGACTCACGTGTGAACTGGTTACTTGAAAAAGTAAAAGAGAAGCGCAGCGATAAAGTATTGGTTATTGCTTCTCGTGCAAGCACTGCGTTGCAACTTGAGCAAGCATTGCGTGAGCGTGAAGGTATTCGTGCAACTGTATTCCACGAAGGCATGTCGATTCTTGAGCGTGATAAAGCAGCGGCTTACTTCGCACAAGAAGAGGGTGGCGCGCAGGTTCTTATCTGTAGCGAAATTGGCTCAGAAGGTCGTAACTTCCAGTTTGCTAACCAGCTTGTGATGTTCGATTTGCCATTCAACCCAGACTTGTTAGAGCAACGTATTGGCCGTCTGGACCGTATCGGTCAGAAGCGTGATATCGACATCCACGTACCTTACCTAAAAGGTACTTCACAAGCGATCCTTGCGCGTTGGTTCGATGAAGGTTTGAACGCGTTTGCTGAAACGTGTCCAACAGGTCGCGCGGTTTACGATAAGTACTCTGATGCACTGATTGAAATGCTGGCATCTGGTGATGTTTCAAGCCTTGATGAAGTGATTGAAGAATCAGCGAAGATGAACAAAGAGCTGAAATCACAACTTGAGCAAGGTCGTGACCGCCTGCTAGAAATGCACTCAAACGGCGGCGACAAAGCACAGCAAATCGTTGAGAAAATCGCATCGACAGATGGTGACACAAACCTAGTGACATTCGCGTTGTCTCTGTTCGATACCATCGGTCTGAACCAAGACGACAAGGGTGAAAACGCACTGATTGTAACTCCATCTGAGCACATGATGGTGCCAAGCTACCCAGGTTTGCCATACGAAGGCGCGACAATCACGTTTGACCGCGATACCGCGCTGTCTCGCGAAGACATGCACTTCATCAGTTGGGAACACCCAATGATTCAAGGCGGTATCGATCTGCTGATGAGCGAAGGTGTGGGTACGTCAGCGGTTTCTTTGCTGAAGAACAAAGCGCTACCAGTGGGCACTATCTTGCTTGAGTTGGTTTACGCGGTGGATGCGCAAGCACCAAAACGCAGCGGTATTACGCGTTTCCTACCGAAGACGCCAATCCGCATGATGATGGACGGTCGTGGTAATGATCTGTCTTCTCAGGTTGAGTTTGAAGGTTTCAACCGTCAGCTTAGCCCAGTAAACCGTCACCTAGGCAGCAAGCTAGTGACATCAGTACAGAAAGACATCCACAGCCTCATCGAAGCGGGTGACGCATTAGTTGAGCAGAAAGTGGAAGAGATTCGCAAGCAAGCACAGCAAGACATGCAACAAAGCTTGAATGCAGAGCTTGAGCGCCTACAAGCACTGAAAGCGGTTAACCCGAACATCCGTGACGAAGAAATTGAAGCGATTGAAGAACAAATCAAAGAGCTAACAGGTTATATCAACCAAGCTCAGGTTCAGCTAGATTCGCTACGTTTAATTGTCGTCAGCCACAACTAATCAGCGTCCATACAAACGAAAAAAGGTCTTCAATTGAAGACCTTTTTCTTTATCTGAGCTTTTATCTCATAAGCTCAGTTGATTGCTCACAGCTGATTACATCAACCACTTCCACCAAATGAATAGCGCTAAGAAGCCGAATAAGTAAATCAAACCAGCAATCGACAACCACTTCAATTTACGACCAAGCGCCAATGGCTTAGGCAAGTCGGTTTTACTCACTAGAATATAGTTTAAAAGCGCGAAGAATGGTGTCGTCATAAACGCCAATACCATGGCAAAGTTCAACATCGGTAATAGTGCTGAAGCCCAGAAAACAACGATACCTAAAGCACATAGAGAAACAATAAGCATGATGGCCGACGTCGCTTTTGGATCGGTTTCTGGTTGTGAACGCAGCAACCGTTGAGAGTCTGAAATCACACGCGAGTAGCCGTCAATTACCGTAATGGTGCTGCCGAAGATACAAAAGAACGCAATCACAGCAATCAGGTAACGTGACCATTCACCAATGGTTGAGGCGTACAAGCCAACAAGCTGATGGGAGAAGCCTACGCCGGAGCTCTTAAGCTCAATACCTGAACCGTGCAGCATCAACGCACCTAGTGATACAAACACCAAAGCCAATACCGCAGTACCAATGTAGCCGACGTTGAAATCAAACAGGGCAGATTTTGCCGTAACTTCTTGTTGGCTAGTTTGGCGCTTTAGCCACGCAGACGTTAAACAAGATATCTCGATTGGAGCAGGCATCCAGCCCATGGTCACAACGATAAAGCCGATGGCAGCAATTGACCACGGAGAAGGGGATTCAAAGTTCGCAACAGGCTCTACAGGGTTTCCAAACGCTATCGCAACCGCAAGTAGCGTCGCTATTGTTAGGACCGTCATAATGACTTTTGAAAGTGTATCCAGTGCTTTGTAGTGGCCAGCGAATAAAATCACCAAACATGTCACCAAAACAATGACACTGAGTGATGCCATCGACAAAGAAAATGGAATGAAATAGCCCAACAAGCTCGCACTGAACATCAACAGTGCTGCTGTGTTGATGACCGCAGAAACGGAACTGAGGAATAAGAACAACCATAAGTATGGACGTCCAAGTTTGGCATAGCCTTCAACCAACGTTTTACCAGTGCCCATGGTGTATTGCACGCCTGCTCGGAAGAATGGGTATTTAAAAAGGTTTACCAGCAGGATGAGCGCCGCCAGTTGCCAGCCGTAGATAGCCCCAGCTTTGGTGGATGCAACAAGGTGAGAACCACCGACGGCGGCAGAGGCCATGAGAATACCAGGGCCAAGAGAGCGGAAGAATTGCGAGACTTTGGATTGGGGTTGATCGGATACTGCGGATTCCATTTATTATTGTCCTTTTTGTGTCAACTAGTGCTTATAAATAACATTACCGCCCAGCTTGTCAATTTATATTTACGAAGTGGTTTTTTTAATTTTTCTCTTCGTTATTGACTTGGTTGTTTTTGTTATTTCTAAAAGTTATATCGATGGTAAAAAGAGGCAGGATTTAAGCGATTTTTCTGCATGCATCTTTGCATCTCTTGGGTATAATCAGCGCGTTTTTATTCTGTAGAGATCCTGCCCATGGCAATGCTTGAGTACAATCCACCAACCGACCCTTGGATTGATGTCGTTTTTGAAGATGAGCAAATTTTGGCGGTAAACAAGCCATCTGGTTTGCTTTCTGTGCCGGGGCGTCTTGCTGAGCACTATGACAGCATGTGGAGTCGCTTAACCGAGCAATATCCAGACATTCAAGTCGTGCATCGTTTAGATATGTGCACTTCTGGCTTAATGGTTCTTGCTAAAAACAAGCGTGCAGAAAGTGCGTTAAAAAAACAGTTTCAATACCGATTGACGCATAAAATCTACTACGCACGTGTTTGGGGCCATATTGAACAAGAAGAGGGCGAGATCGATCTGCCTTTGATTTGTGATTGGCCGAATCGTCCTCTGCAGAAAGTATGCTTTGAAGATGGCAAACCCTCTAGGACGATCTTCCAAGTAGCGAAGCGAGAAGAACACCCTGATGGTTCAAAGACGACGATTGTGCGTTTATTGCCGATTACAGGCCGCTCACACCAATTGCGTGTTCATATGCAAGCGTTTGGTCACCCAATTGTGGGTGATGAGTTTTACGCAACAGAAGAAGCAAAAGCCTTCTCTGAACGTCTAGAGTTGCACGCCGCAGAGCTGAGCTTTTATCACCCGAAAACCGATTGGTTGCGCAGTATTTTTGTTCCTTGTGATTTTTACCTAGAAGCGGAAGAGATGATCTTTGACTATTTCAACCCAGCGCGTAAATTACCAGATTACAAAACACTGCCACGTCCATAAATTCATCTTTAGGCAGTGAACAAGGAGTTGTTATGTCACTGCCTAAAGTGGTCTTCCTCGACCGAGCGACCATCCCAGCCCAAATTCAAATACCTCGTCCAAGCTTTGCCCATGATTGGGTGGAATACGATCTGACTTCTTCTGAGCAAGTTGTTGAGCGTCTTGCTGATGCGGATATCGTGATAAGCAACAAAGTGGTGCTCGACCAATCTGTTCTCATTCAACTTCCTCACCTCAAGATGATTGCCGTTGCGGCAACGGGCTTTAATAACGTCGATGTAAACTATTGCGCCGAGCACAACATCGCGGTTACCAACGTGCGTGGCTATGCGACCCGCTCTGTGCCAGAACACGTTATCGCTATGCTGTTTGCTTTGCGTCGTAACTTGTTTGGTTATCACCAAGATATCGCTGCTGGCGAATGGCAGCGCAACAAGCAGTTCTGTTTCTTTACGCATCCGATTGGGGATGTTACAGGCAGCACCTTAGGTGTGCTTGGCAGCGGCGCATTAGGTCAAGCAACGGCACAATTGGCAAAAGCATTGGGTATGAATGTGTTGTTTGCAGAACGTAAAGGTGTAACAGAGTGCCGAGAAGGCTATGTTTCTTTTACCGAGATGTTGGAGCAAGCGGACGCCATCACACTACATTGTCCATTGAATGATGAGACTCATAATTTGATTGGTGAAGCGGAACTTAAGCAGATGAAGCCAACGTCTATTTTGATTAATACCGGACGTGGCGGCTTGGTGGATGAGCAAGCTTTGGTCGATGGGTTAAAGCAAGGTGAGATTGCTGGGGCAGGGTTTGATGTCTTTACCCAAGAACCCGCAGATGAAAGCAACCCGTTGATTGCGAATATGCATTTGCCTAACTTGCTACTAACGCCGCATGTTGCGTGGGGAAGTGATTCTTCGATACAGCGTTTAGCTGAGATTTTAATTGAGAATATTAACGCGTTTGATCGTGGTGAGAACCTCAATCGTCTAGCGTAACACTAGAAAATAGGCATAAAAAAAGCAGACACAAAGGTCTGCTTTTTGCGTTCTTAAGCATTGAATTAGATTTCTTCTTCGTTCAAGGCTTTTAGAATTTGGAAAATTTCACGGTAAGATTTTGCTGGTTTACCGGCCTTCTTCTCTTTCGCTGCTTGGCGAGCAAGTTGGCGTAGACGTTGACGGTCTGCTTCTGGATAAAGCTCCATAACGTCATCAATTGCTTTGTCGCCCTCTTCGACTACACGATCACGCAGCGCTTCAAGTTTGTGTAGTGCCGCTGTTGCTTGCGAGTGTTTGTTGCGAACTTTGTCTAGTGCCGCTTGGATTGGCTCTGGATCTTCGTAACGCATTAACTTACCGATACGTTGCAGTTGACGACGGCGTGCTTCGTTTTTAAAGCGCTGCGCATCAGCAATTGCTTCGCGTAGGTCTTCGCTCAATGGAAACTTTTCGAGAGCTGCTGGCTTAAGGCCGACAAGCTCTTCGCCAAGCTTTTGCAGCTCTTCCATGTCGCGCTTCATCTCGGATTTACTTACCCAGATGATCTCTTCTTCTGGTTCCCATGGCGCTTTTTGATTCTTACGTGCCATTTCAGTTGCCTGTGTTTTGATTAATATTATGACTATTTTAACAAGAATCGTGGGGAGAAAGCGAAATTCTTGTTATTCTATTGTACATCGAATACATGATGTGAAAGACAATGGATATTAAACAGCAGGTTGCTGAGCAACGTACCGAGCTAGAACAAGCCGTTTCACGTGCACTAGAAATCGCTGCGGCGAAGTCTGATGCCGCTGAAGTCGCAATTACCAAGAGCACGGGTTTGAGTGTTTCCACTCGCATGGGTGACGTGGAAAACGTTGAATTCAACAGCGACGGCGCACTGGGTATTACCGTTTACCGTGGCCAACGTAAAGGCAGTGCTTCCACATCCGATTTGAGCGAAGCGGCTATCGAGCAAACGGTGTTAGCAGCATTAGACATCGCTCAATACACATCAGAAGATCCATTCGCGGGCCCAGCTCCGAAAGAATATATGGTGAAAGAGGTGCCTGATTTAGACCTTTTCCACCCAGACGCACCCGATCCAGATTACGCAGCACAAGTTGCGATTGCCGCTGAAAAAGAAGCACTTAACTACAGCGATGCGATTAAGCAAAGCGATGGTGCGAGCTATGACAGTCATTACGGCGTCAAAGTGTACGGTAACAGCCATGGCTTGTTGGCAAGCTACGCGTCAAGTCGCCACAGCACCAGCTGTTGTGTGATTGGTGTAGGCAAAAATGGTGAGATGGAGCGTGACTACAGCTACACCGTTGCTCGCCATCGTGACGATCTTTGGGCTCCTGAAGTGGTTGGCCGCAGTGCCGCAGAAAAAACCATCAGTCGCTTAGACGCTCAAAAGCTGAAAACGGGTAAGTACCCTGTCATGTTTGCTGCGGACGTAGCGACAGGTTTGATTGGCCACCTAGTGATGGCAATCAGCGGTGGTAACCTGTACCGTAAATCCTCTTTCTTACTTGATCACCTCGGCAAGCAAGTACTTCCAGAATGGTTCAATATTTCAGAGCGCCCACATGTCTTACGTGGCCTAGCTTCTAGTCCATTTGATAGTGAAGGTGTGTACACGCAAGATCGAGAAATCATCACCGATGGTGTACTTGCGACTTACCTGCTAACGAGTTATGCGGCTCGTAAAATGAAAATGGACCCAACTGGCCATGCTGGTGGTATCCACAACTGGTACGTGAAGTCGACGGGACAAAGTTTCGAGCAAATGCTGAAAGAGCTTGGCACAGGTTTACTGGTAACTGAAACCATGGGCCAAGGCGTGAACGTCGTGACAGGTGATTACTCTCGTGGTGCTGCTGGCTTCTGGGTAGAAAATGGTGAAATCCAATACCCAGTATCAGAAATTACCATTGCGGGTAACCTAAAAGACATGTTCAACCAAATTGTTGCCGTGGGTAGCGATGTGGAAACGCGTTCTCAAATCCAAACCGGCTCTATCTTGCTTGATACCATGAAGGTGGCGGGCGAATAATATCACCCCGCTAACCGCTAGATGCAAAAAAGCCTGATGTACTCATCAGGCTTTTTTATGGCTTGTTCATGGCAGTTTATGACATGAAATTAAATCAGCAGGGTCGCGAGGCCTAAGAAGACTGACAAACCAATCACGTCAGTGACCGTAGTCAGTGCCATACCGCCAGCCAAGGCTGGGTCGATATTCATTTTCTTGAGTAGAATAGGGATGGTTACGCCGGCAACACCTGCTACAAAAAGGTTGGTCAACATGGCCGCAGAGATGATACCGCCAAGCATCCAGTTTCCTTTCCAAGCAACCACGATACCGCCGATGATCAGTGCCCACATGATGCCGTTAAGTAAGCCGATAGCGGCTTCTTTCAGCAATAGTTCTCGTTTGTTTGAATCACCAATATGACCAAGCGCTAAACCGCGGATCACCAGAGCGACCGTTTGGTTACCCGCAACGCCACCCATCGATGGAACAATGGTCATCAAGACGGCGATAGCTGCCATTTGCTCTAGTGTTGCTTCAAACATGTTGGATACTGAGGCCGCCGCTAGCGCTGCAAGTACATTGGCACCGAGCCAAATACTGCGCTTACGAGCGGATTTTACGACAGGTGCGAAGGTATCTTCATCGTCATCCATACCCGCCATACTCATCATTGAGTGTTCGGCATCTTCACGGATAACATCGACCACGTCATCGATGGTGATACGGCCAACCAGATGTTGGTTTTCATCAACTACAGGTGCAGATACCCAGTTACGACGTTCAAATAGACTAGCAACATCAGAGTCACTGGTGTCTACGGTAATTGCATCGTCGGCATCTTCCATCACAGCACTGACTTTGACATCAGGTTGAGTGGTAATCAGTGTGGTAATCGGCAGTTCGCCAATCAGCTTACTATCATCATCAATGACGTATAACGCATCGGTTGCTTCTGGCAGTTCGCCTTTCATGCGTAAGTAGCGCAGGACAACGTCCACATCCACATCACCACGAATGGTGATTACGTCGGTGTTCATCAATCCGCCAGCGGTATCCTCAGGGTAGGATAGCGCCGTTTCGACTCGTTGACGGTCAGCGGTGTCCATCTGGGATAGAACTTCACGTGAGACGTCGTCAGGCAAGCTACGCAGTACGTAAGCCACATCATCAGTGTCCATGCCTTCCGTCGCTTCTGCAAGCGCTTCTGGGGCCATTTTGGACACGAGACTGTCTTTGACGTCTTCGTTTAGCTCGTCAAGAATCTCACCGTAGTCTTCTGGGTCAGTCAGTTGCCAGAGTACTTCACGACTTTTACGTGGAGAGGCTTCTAAAAGGTGGGCGATATCCTCAGGTTCCATGTCCTGCAATTGGCGACGAACATGGACAAAGCGGCCGTTTTCCAGCGCTTCTGTGACTTCTTGGAGGGCTTGGTGAGCTTGGTCGAATTCTATTTGCTCTGCCATTCATTCCCCCTAATTCCTGATATTTACAATGCTTTGAATAATAACTTAATTCTAGGCACCTTTTAATAACAACTTATGAAAGTCGACAAAATTATTTATCGGAATTTAAGTAGGAAGGGGAAGCGATGTGGAATATTTGGGTGTTAAAAATAAAAAAGCGAGTGAATCACTCGCCTTCATCAAACTTATCTTCAATCAAATGACAAACCGCATCAAGGGCTTGCTCTGATTGATCGCCAGTGGCGTGGATCGTCACGTATTGCCCTTGGGCGGACTCAAGCATTAATAGCCCCATAACGCTATCAGCGGTGGCTGTTTTATCTTCTTCGTTGTCGATCGTAATGATCGCATCGTAGCTTTGTGCCAGTTCGACCAGTTTTACCGCGGCGCGAGCGTGAAGCCCTAAGCGGTTTTGGATCAATGCCTTACGACTTAATTCCACCGTTATTCCTTAACGTTTTTTTCCAATGAAGTGTGGCGAATTTGTACCTGATGGCCTTTGTCAGCGAAGAACTCACCAATTTTTTGCGTGAGATACACTGAGCGATGTTTACCACCAGTACAACCAATCGCGACAGTTAAGTAACTGCGATTGTTTTTTTCTAGCAGAGGCAACCAAGTCTCGATAAAACTTTCAATTTGATACTTAAGATCGAGTACAGATTGATGTTGCTCTAGGAAGGCTCCAATCGGGGCATCTAGACCTGTAAGAGGGCGCAATGCTGGTTCCCAATGCGGGTTTGGCAAGAAGCGCACATCAAACACGTAATCGGCATCAGAGGGTAGTCCATATTTGAAACCGAAGGATTCGAATACCATCACCAGATCTTTTCGATCTCGCCCTTCAACGCGCATACGTACGGTTTCGCTCAAGTCATGCAGGGATTGACCACTGCTGTTGAGCACTAAGTCCGCGTGTGCTTTTAAGGGCATCAGTATCTCGTGTTCTAACTCAATGGCTTGATCAAGAGATAAGGATTGAGCGCCAAGCGACAGCGGATGGATCCGTCTGGTTTCGCTGTAGCGTTTGAGTAAGGTCTCTTTGTTCGCATCTAAGAACAGCACCGTTACGTCTAACTCAGTTTTGAGTTTTTCGAGAGTGGTGTTCAGCTCTTTGAGTTTCTTTGGGATATTTCGAATATCGATACTTACGGCAACGTTCTGTTTACTGTCGGATACCGACTTTACAAACGCATCAAGCAAGTTAACTGGTAGGTTGTCTACGCAGTAATACCCTAAGTCCTCAAGTACGCGCAGGGCAACACTCTTCCCGGCACCGGAGTGCCCGCTAACAACAATTAATCGCATGGTGATCGCCTCGATTACTGATGAATCATAATGTCGTAGAGTTCTTCATCGCTCTGAGCTTTGCGCAGCATTTTTAACACTTGCTTGTCGCTCAAGCGTTCAGCCATAGAGGATAGTGTTTTGAGGTGTTCTTTGCACTGTTCTTCTGGAACCAGAAGCGCAAAGAGAAGGTCTACAGGTCGGTTGTCGATCGCATCAAACTCAATCGCTTCATCACATTGAAGTAATACGGCAATAGCTTTATCGCTGGATGACATTCTTGCGTGAGGGATAGCAATACCGTTGCCGATACCCGTACTACCCATCTTTTCTCTGCTGAGCATACACTCAAACAGTTCGGTTGAATCTTGGCCCGTGTTTTCAGCAACAATTTGGCTGATCATCTCTAGGGCTCGTTTCTTACTTGTACAATGGACTGCACTTTTGGTGCAGTCCAGTGACAGTATCTCGCTCAATTGCATGATTAATGACTGTTTAGTTTTTCTTTGTGCTTGTTAAGTTGACGAACTAATTTATCCACCAGCGAATCAATTGCTGCATACATACTTTCGTCATTCGATGACGCGTGGATTTCGCCCTGATTTATGTGAAGCGTAGCTTCCGCGATTTGGTTAAGTTTTTCAACTTTTAGTACAACTTGTATTTGGTTTATATGGTCGAAGAATCTATCGAGCTTCTGAAACTTTGATTGAACATAGTCTTGCATTGAATCGGTAAGATCAACGTGATGGCCTTGAATATTGATTTGCATAGACTTTCCTTTTCAGTTGGTGCCTTAAAGTAGGCGTTTACGCTGACTTGAAGGGGCGATACCCAAGGATTCACGATACTTCGCGATCGTACGTCTTGCGACTTGAATCCCTTGGTCAGCCAGAAGAGCAGCAATCTTGCTGTCACTCAATGGTTTAGCGGTATTTTCCGCTGCGACCAACTTTTTGAT
Source organism: Vibrio jasicida 090810c (assembly GCF_002887615.1). NCBI lineage: Bacteria > Pseudomonadati > Pseudomonadota > Gammaproteobacteria > Vibrionales > Vibrionaceae > Vibrio > Vibrio jasicida. Next base: position 2,703,776 of record NZ_CP025792.1, read on the forward strand.
GAGCGCGCGAATTGCTGTGGACGAACATTCTCCGCCATTGTCTGTACTGACATGACTAGAGAAGAAGTACTTCAATTCAAAAATGCCACGTGGTGTGTGCATAAACTTCTGGGTAGTCACACGAGAAATCGTGGATTCATGCATGTCCACTGCCAATGCTACATCGTTAAGTACCATTGGTTTCATGGCTTCTTCACCATACTCGAAGAAATCTTGTTGATGTTCAACAATACATCTTGCAACTTTGAGAAGCGTCTCGTTTCTGCTTTCTAGGCTCTTAATCAGCCATTTTGCCTCTTGCAAATTGCTGCGAATATACTGGCTATCGGCACTGTTGCCTTTACCCAGTTGCGCATATTGTTGATTTACTTTTAGTTTTGGGATGCTGTCAGGATTAATGGAAACCGTCCATTTGCCATGATCTTTAAAAACGGAAACGTCAGGAATAACGTATTCGGTATCATCTGGAGTAATACGGCTGCCAGGTCGAGGGTCCAATTGCTGAATCAGCTTTAACACTTCACGTAGGTCTGCTTCTTTCAGTTTGGTCTCTTTGATGACGAGCTTGTAATCGCGATTACCAAGATGATCGATATGATCGCTCAGCACCATTTTCGCTTCAGCGAGCCACGGTGTATCTTCTGGGAAGGTCACTAATTGCAGTAATAGACATTCTTGAAGGTTGCGAGAGGCAACGCCAAGGGGGTCAAATTGTTGAATGCGTTTGCGAACGGCTTCGATTTCATCAAGTTCAACATCTTCGTTGTCGAAGCTTTCATGAATTTCTTCTGGAGAGAGCGTGAGGTAACCGTAGTCGTCAACCGCATCAATGATGGCTAACGCGATGGTGCGGTCGGTTTCGCTAAATGGCGTTAAGTCTAACTGCCACATCAGGTAATCGTGCAGCGATTCAGTGGTTTCACCTTGATAGACCGGCATATCGTCATCAAGCGCTAAGCCTGTACTGCCAGTGTTCGCGCTGTACACATCGTCCCAAGTGGTGTCGATTTCTAGCTCAGAGCTGATTTCAGATTTTTCAATCACGTCTGAGCTATCAGGAACATCAATCTCGGCAGTTTCATTGGCACTGTTGTCTGCAGCATCGAGTGCTGATTTGTCTTCACCATTTGCTTGAGGTTCTTCTTGGCCTTCTTCAACTTCCAATAAAGGGTTGGAGTCCAAGGCTTCTTGGATTTCCTGTTGAAGGTCGAGCGTCGACAATTGCAACAAACGAATCGCTTGTTGTAGCTGCGGCGTCATGGCTAACTGTTGACCTAGCTTGAGTTGTAATGAAGGTTTCATTCAGTGTTACTTACCTTGTAATGCTCAGAATCTTACCGTTCCTAATGTAATCATAGACGGAATTGTTCACCGAGATAAACTTGTTTCACCTGCTCGTTATTGAGAACCTCATCCGGAGTTCCTGAAGCAATAAGGTGTCCTTGACTTACGATATAGGCTTTTTCACAAACGTCCAAGGTTTCACGAACGTTATGGTCAGTGATTAACACACCAAGACCGCGATCGCGCAAGTGTTCAATGATTTTTTTGATGTCGTTAACCGAAATTGGGTCAACACCCGCGAACGGTTCATCCAACAAAATAAACTGAGGGTTTGCTGCCAATGCACGAGCGATTTCTACACGGCGGCGTTCACCACCTGATAGTGCCATACCCGCACTGGTGCGTATGTGCTGTATGTGGAATTCTTCCAATAAATCTTCAAGCTTATCTTGGCGCTCTTCTCGAGTTAACTCTTGGCGAGTTTCTAGGACGGCCATGATGTTGTCTTCAACCGATAACTTACGGAATATGGAAGCTTCTTGTGGCAAGTAGCCGATACCTAGGCGCGAGCGACTGTGCATCGGTAGGATACTGATGTCTTGATCGTCGATAGTGATGATGCCTTCATCACGAGGTACCAAGCCGACAATCATGTAAAACGATGTGGTTTTACCTGCGCCGTTTGGACCCAACAGTCCCACAATTTGACCAGACTCGACTTCGAGGCTCACGTCCGTAACGACCTTGCGTTTCTTGTAGCTTTTAGCAAGATTCTTTGCGCTCAGTACTGCCATATTAGTTCTCGATTTGGTTCGGTTGCAGGATGGTGGTAACGCGCTCATTCTTCGAGCTGTCAGCAACAAGCTTCTGTTGACCAATTTGGTAGCGAATTGATGAGCCCTTGATGGTGTTACCGTCTTGGGCTAGCTGTGCTTGGCCTTTCATGGTCAATTCGTCAGTAGAGATACGGTAATCCAATTCAGTAGCTTGACCACTGAGTGTTTTACCATCGTCCATTAATTGAGAGAAAGTGGCAGGTTTACCAAATGCTTGAATTTGTTTGATCGCTTCCGTTTTCGGGTCACGAGTTACAACAATTCTGTCAGCATCGATATTGATGCTACCTTGCTTAAGAGATACATCACCTTTAAAGGTCACCTGGTTACTCTTCATGTCCACCTGCTGGGTGTCTGAATTAATGTAAACCGGCTGTTGCGTATCCGACTTAAGTGCCAACGCTTGTGGCGCTGCTAATACCAATGCCAATAGGCTAAGGTGTAACGGTTTCATATCGACCTTGAACTTCATCTGTCAGAGTCGCAGTGTGGGCTTTTAAGTTGCCTTGCATTGCGCCTCCGGTAGTTTCAAATTGTGGTCCAACCAACATTACTTGTTGATCGGCTTTAAAATCACGATTGCTTAAGTTGATGACCAGCTTGTCTGTTGCCATGGTGTCAAAGCTTGCGTCAGGCAATAAGTTTTGCATGAGAACTTTGTCGTATAACGTCAGGATCTGGTCTTCATCAAGTACTGCTCTTGTTGCAGTGACCTTCCACTCAACAACGCTACCTTCACGGTAAACCATCAGTGTTGGGCTATTAAAAATCGTATCTCCACTCTTGGCGTAATGATCCAAGCTGTTGGAGCGAATGATGTAACTGCGGACACCATTTTCACCATAAGTGATATTTTCTAGTCCAGTACCACTGAACATAGGCAGTTCTAAATTAGGTGCAACCTGTATATCTTCATCGCCTTTTGGTGTCAGCAAATAATAACCACACCATGCGACAACGAAGATCAGGAGCAAATAAATAAGGCGAGTAAAACTCATAAAATAAAGGCCTTTATCTTAGCTCAGTACTTCCCTGACCATTGCCTTAATCTGTTAATCAAATTGTGTAAACATTTGTTGATGGATGGATTACATCACACCCGCTTTCAACAAATCGTGCATATTCAGCGCACCAACAATCTTGTTGTTGTCGCACAAGATCAGAGCATTGATGTTTTTATCTTGCATAAGATTCAAACCCTCGACAGCTAACATTTCTGGATGAGCCGTTGTTGGGTTTTGAGTCATCACTTCACCGATTGCTGTGGTGTGAATATCAATACGTTTATCCAAAGTACGACGCAAGTCACCATCAGTGAATATACCAAGCATAGCATCGTGCTCATCGACAATCGCGGTCATCCCTAAGCCTTTCTCTGAAATCTCAAGAAGTGCGTCGCGAATCAATGCATCTGGCGCAACTTTTGGTAGTGCATTACCAAAGTGCATAATATCAGACAGCTTGAGCAGCAATTTTCTTCCCAACGCACCACCAGGGTGTGATAGAGCGAAGTCTTCTGCAGAAAAACCACGAGCTTGAAGCAGGGCAACGGCAAGAGCATCGCCCATGACCAAAGTTGCTGTTGTGCTGCTCGTTGGTGCAAGACCAAGTGGGCAGGCTTCTTGCGGAACGGTGATTTGCAAATGCATATCCGACAATTTGGCCATGTTCGACTCAGGCTTGCCTGTCATGCTGATAATTTTGATGTTCAGACGTTTCAATACTGGGAATAGAGATAAAATCTCGTGAGACTCACCAGAGTTAGAAATCGCAATGACGATATCGCCTTCACTGATCATTCCTAGGTCACCATGCGCAGCTTCACCAGGGTGAACAAAAAACGCGGAGGTGCCTGTACTTGCAAGGGTCGCAGCAATCTTGTTGCCAATGTGACCTGATTTGCCCATCCCCATAACAACGACTTTGCCATTATTGGAAAGAATCAATTCGCAAGCTTGTTCAAACTGCGCATCAAAATACTGGTCCAGTTGTTGAAGTGCGGCCACTTCAATATCAAGAACTTGTTTAGCAGCAGCACGAAAATCAAATTGAGTGGACATATCAGAGCTCCAATTTGTCTTTACTTATTATGTTATTAAGCGGCCATGTTTGCGAATAGGTACACTTGGTAGCCTAAGAAACACACAAACAGGATTGAACCTTCTAAACGGTTGATACTGCGAGATTTACCAAGACACATTGCCACAAGCAGTAGCGATACGCCGAGCATAACCCAAAAGTCACGACCCATCGCAAATTCACTTAGCATTGAAGGATTGATGATGCCCGGTAGGCCCATTACCGCCAAAATGTTGAAAACGTTTGAACCGATGATGTTACCCACAGCCATATCGTCTTCGCCCTTTAGAACGCCTGCTAGAGATGCAGCAAGCTCCGGTAGGCTAGTGCCGATAGCAATGATAGTAAGGCCGATAACGAGATCACTCATACCAAAGTGTTTTGCAATGATGACGGCGTTGTCGACTAACATGCTTGCTGCCAAAGGTAGAAGTATCAGACCGATCACAACCCACATAACGGCTTTTGGATTACTTACACCTTCAGGGACTTCTGATTCTTGTTCATCGACAAAAGCATCACCCGCTTTTTGTTCTTTGCGGCTGATTTGCAACATGGCAAATAGGAACGCAGCAAAGAGTACAAACAGCAATACGCCTTCGTAGAAACCTAGGTGGTTATCCCAAAGTAAAATACCAGCCAGCACGGTTACTGCTATCATCAATGGCAATTCTCGACGAACCACAGCAGAGCTGATGGAAAGTGGTTTGATGATGGCGGTGATACCAAGAATTAAAGCGATGTTGGCGATGTTCGAGCCAAGAACGTTACCGACAGCTGTGTCGGTTTTACCGTCCCATGCTGCGGTTGCAGAAACCATCATTTCTGGCGCAGAAGAACCCATCGCCAAAATGGTCATGCCGATCACTAAAGGTGAAATACCGACGTTGCGGGCCAGAGCTGCAGAGCCAAAAACAAGTTTATCTGCACTCCATACAAGTATAACAAGACCGACGATAAGCAACGCTACGGCTTCGAGCATGATGATTCCTAAGTAATAAAAATAAGTGAAATGAGTAACCGCTAATTTTGACCTTTCACAGCCAAAAATGGAAGATAAACAACAAATAAATTAAAGGTTAGTAACGAAATTGTGTTTAATTGTTGCTCGATCGCGTGTTGTATTTGATACCGCTTATCTGGAGTTGAATTTAAACACCTTCCTTTGATTTCGTCATATTTTATGAAGAATTGCTTGAATTTGGTCGGCTTTATTTAATTGAACAGTGCTTTTAATTCAAGTTCAATGTGCTTATGATTGCAGCCTAATAAGTGTACCGAAGTCACTTTAGGATATTCTCGACGTAATATCTTGAAAACAATCGGGGTTGAGTTGGCTGATGACTCTGTGAGTCAAACTCACAAACAGTAGAAGAGATAGTATGTCGAACAACGATTTAGTTACCGTTAACAATCTCACTTTTTCACGAGGCGAACGTAAGATCTTTGATGGCGTTGATTTACACGTGCCAGAAGGGAAAGTGACGGCCATTATGGGGCCATCGGGGATCGGTAAAACGACACTGTTACGCTTAATTGGCGGTCAGTTGTACCCCGAACAAGGTGAGATCTGGTTTGATGGCGATAACATTCCAGCACTCTCACGTAAGAAGCTTTACCATGCTCGAAAGAAGATGAGCATGTTGTTCCAATCAGGCGCTCTGTTCACGGATTTGAACGTTTTCGATAATGTTGCCTTTCCTTTACGTGAACATACAGAACTCTCTGAAGAATTTATCCGTACTATGGTGCTGCTTAAGCTTGAAGCCGTAGGTCTACGTGGTGTTGCAAAGTTGATGCCAAGTGAACTTTCTGGCGGTATGGCTAGGCGAGCTGCTTTAGCACGCGCGATTGCGCTCGATCCCGACCTTATCATGTATGATGAACCGTTTGTTGGTCAGGATCCGATCACCATGGGCGTATTAGTTGAGTTGATCAGTAATTTGAATCGAGCGCTAGGTCTGACTTCGATTGTCGTTTCACACGATGTACCAGAAGTGATGAGTATTGCGGATTGGGTTTATTTGATGGCCGATGGCAAAATCATTGCTTTTGGCACGCCACAAGATCTGAGAGACAATCCAGATCCACGCGTGCAGCAATTCTTGTTGGGTGATGCGGATGGTCCGGTACCGTTCCGATTTCCCGCTCAAAGTATCGAAAAGGATTTATTTGATGGTCGATAGTTTTATTCAATTTGTCGCTTCATTAGGAAGACGCACGTTGGCCATCTGTGAAGCCTTTGGCCGTGCGACACTAATGTTGGTTGGTGCTTTGGTAACCCGACCACAACCGGTCAAAAACTTCCCGTTATTAGTGAAGCAGCTTTACTCCGTTGGTGTGCAGTCTCTGGCTATCATTGTCGTATCGGGTTTGTTTATCGGCATGGTGTTGAGTTTACAAGGCTATGTCGTGCTGGTGGACTACGGTGCGGAAGGCAGTCTCGGGCAAATGGTCTCTCTATCGCTATTGCGTGAGCTAGGGCCTGTGGTAACCGCCTTGTTATTCGCTGGGCGAGCTGGGTCTGCATTAACCGCAGAAATCGGCTTGATGAAAGCCACTGAGCAGCTTTCGAGTATGGAAATGATGGCGGTAGACCCGCTTAAACGCGTTATCGCTCCTCGTTTTTGGGCAGGTGTGATTTCCATGCCACTGTTGGCGATGATCTTCATGGCTATTGGTATCTGGGGCGCTCAAATTGTTGGCGTTGATTGGAAAGGCGTTGACCACGGTAGTTTCTGGGCGGCAATGCAGTCGTCAGTAGAATTAGGCCAAGATATTGGTAACAGCATGATCAAATGTATCGTGTTTGCGATTACCGTTACTTGGATCGCTCTTTTTAATGGCTATGACGCGATTCCGACTTCGGAAGGGATCAGCCGAGCAACGACGCGCACGGTAGTGCATTCTTCTTTAACAGTACTGGGACTAGACTTTGTACTGACCGCATTGATGTTTGGGAATTAATCATGCAACAAACACGTAAAACTGAATTATGGGTTGGCAGCTTTGTATTGGCAGGAATTTGCGCGATTCTTGTGATGATTTTTCAGGTTGCTGACGTAAAAAGCATTGGCTCTGGCAATACTTATACCCTGAAAGCTGAGTTCGATAATATTGGTAGTTTAAAAGTTCGTTCACCAGTGAAAGTTGGCGGCGTTGTGGTTGGTCGTGTGAGTGATATTACACTTAACCCTGAAAGCCTACTTCCAATTGTGAGCTTGTCGATTAACAGTCAATACAATCAATTCCCAGAAACTTCTAGTTTACAAATTTTGACTTCTGGATTGATTGGCGAGCAGTACATTGGCTTAGTTCCGGGTTTCATCTTTGATGATGAAGAAATGTTAGTTGATGGTGATACCATCGAAGACACCAAGTCTGCCTTAGTTTTAGAAGACTTAATTGGACAGGTGCTATACAGCATCGGTGGCTCCGGCGATTCTGGCAAAACGAGTAAGGAATAACCCATGTTCTCTAGATTATTACTTTCTTTCGTAGCGGCATTTACTGCTTTTGGTGCAGTGGCTGCAGAAGTAGATAAAACTCAGCCTTATCAAATGATGAGACAAGTTGCGGAAGTGACATTTGATCGTTTGAAAGCTGAACAGCCACAAATTAAGCAAGATCCGAATTTGCTTAAGACTATCGTTGAAGAAGAGCTGATGCCTTACGTCAACGATCGCTATGCGGCATTAAAACTGCTTGGTCCGAACTTAAAAGGCGCGAAGCGTGAAGACGTTGGTGAGTTTATTAAGGCATTTCGTTCTTACTTGGTGACGTCTTACGCACAAGTCTTAACACAATACACAGACCAGCAAATCGAGTTTGGCCCTGAACCTAAGTTAGACCCATCTAAGCGCATTACAAGCATTAAAGTAGATATCATCGACGCTCCGCGTCCGAACATCAAACTTGAGTTTAAATTGCGTAAAGATAAGAAAACCGGTGAATGGTTAGCATTCGACATGGTTGCAGAAGGTATTAGCTTACTTTCAAGCAAGCAATCGGAGTGGAATACAAAGATTCGTCAAGACGGTATCCTTGCGGTAGCAAAAGATCTTGAAAAATTGGCGGCACAGCCAATTCGTTTCGAGGCAGCAAAGTAATGGCGCAGTCTCATTCTCAGTGGCATTTACAATCAGATATTCTTAAGCTTACAGGGGCGTTGGATCGAGATACCGTGCCTTCTTTGTGGGCCGTTGCGCAGCGATGGCAGCCATCTCAAACCGAGTTAGAATGCTCGTTAGAAGAGATTGAGCGCGTCGACTCTGCGGGAATGGTGATGTTAATCCACTTATTAGAGCATGCAAAAAAACAAAACTGTCATATAATGCTCAGTTTCGTGCCGGCGCAATTGCGCACTTTGTTTCAGCTGAGCAACGTTGAATCTTTAGTGGCCAAACATATACAGAATTATCAGGGGTAAATTGTGGATAGCGCAAAAGTACAACAGTTACTAGAAGAAGCACTAAACCTTCAAGAAGTGCATGTAAAAGGTGAAGGTAGCCACTATGAGGTGGTTGCTGTTGATGCTTGTTTCGATGGAATGAGCCGCGTTAAGAAGCAGCAGTTAATTTACGGTCCTCTGATGGATTACATCCAGCGTAACGACATTCACGCGCTATCGATTAAAGCGTTCACTCCAGAAGAGTGGGCTCGTGATAAAAAGCTAATGTCGCTTTAAGGTTTATTGATGGAAAAGTTTCGAGTTATTGGGTCAGATAAACCACTGGTTGGTGAAGTGACCATTTCAGGTGCAAAAAACGCAGCACTGCCGATTTTATTTGCGTCTATCTTGGCTGAAGAGCCAGTAGAGGTGGCGAATGTGCCACACCTTCGTGATATCGATACTACTATGGAACTGCTTAAGCGTTTGGGCGCAAAAGTAAGCCGTAATGGTTCTGTTCATGTCGATCCAAGCAGCATCAACGAATACTGCGCACCTTACGACTTGGTGAAAACCATGCGTGCATCAATCTGGGCACTTGGTCCGCTGGTGGCTCGTTTTGGTAAAGGTCAAGTTTCTCTACCTGGTGGCTGTGCGATTGGCGCTCGTCCTGTTGATTTACATATCACAGGTCTAGAGCAGCTTGGCGCAACGATTACACTAGAAGATGGTTACGTAAAAGCAGAAGTGGACGGTCGTCTAAAAGGCGCTCACATTGTGATGGACAAAGTGAGTGTTGGTGCAACGATTACTATCATGTGTGCGGCAGCGTTAGCGGAAGGTACCACAACGCTAGATAATGCAGCGCGTGAACCTGAAATCGTTGATACAGCAGACTTCCTAAACAAGCTTGGCGCAAAAATTTCAGGCGCGGGCACAGACACCATCACTATTGAAGGTGTTGAGCGTTTAGGTGGCGGTAAGCACAACGTTGTGGCTGACCGTATCGAAACGGGTACGTTCCTTGTTGCTGCGGCTGTTTCTGGCGGCAAAGTTGTGTGTCGTAACACCAACGGTCACTTGTTAGAAGCGGTACTTGCGAAGCTAGAAGAAGCGGGCGCATTAGTAGAGACTGGTGAAGACTGGATTTCTGTAGATATGACGGACCGTGAACTGAAAGCGGTAAGCATTCGTACTGCCCCACACCCAGGTTTCCCGACTGACATGCAAGCACAATTCACGCTATTAAACATGATGGCGAAAGGCGGCGGCGTAATTACTGAAACGATCTTTGAAAACCGTTTCATGCACGTACCTGAACTGATGCGCATGGGCGCAAAAGCGGAAATCGAAGGTAACACAGTCATCTGTGGTGACGTAGATTCTCTAAGTGGTGCGCAAGTAATGGCCACTGACCTACGAGCTTCGGCAAGTTTGGTGATTGCAGGTTGTATCGCGAAAGGCGAAACCATCGTTGATCGTATTTACCACATCGATCGTGGTTACGACAAAATCGAAAATAAACTGTCTGCTCTTGGCGCAAATATTGAGCGCGTGAGTGAGGCGGGTTAAACTGCATCGCAGTTGACTTCGATATAAAGAGAGCCGAAACTCAGGTTTCGGCTTTTTTATGTCGCGCTCTCTTTCATAGCTGATGACTATGTCCAAAGAACCAACAATAGCTGTATCTGGCGTAAAGCCGGTTCCTGGAGAACAACAATGATTGCACTATTACGTGTATTTGCTGTCGCAATTTTCGCAATTGTGATGTTTATTGGTGGTTGTGGTTACTGCCTATTAAGTCCTCGAAATCCTAAGCACGTTTTCACTTTTGGCCGCTTGTTCGGCAAGATGTCTCGTGTGTTCGGAATCAAATTAGAATTACGAATTCCTGAAGATGCTTACTCTCGTGGTCAGCATGTTTACATCGCGAACCACCAAAATAACTGGGATTTGTTTACTGTATCTTCAGCAGTGACACCAAAAGTCGTGACGGTAGGTAAAAAAAGCTTAGCGTGGATGCCACTATTTGGTCAGCTTTACTGGCTAACGGGTAACATTTTAATTGACCGTGGTAACCGTTCTAAAGCTAAGGGCACTATTGATCAAGTAGTTGATAGCATTAAGCAGAGTGACGTTTCAGTATGGATGTTCCCAGAAGGGACGCGCTCACGTGGCCGTGGCTTACTGCCATTTAAAACCGGCGCATTCCATGCTGCTATCGGCGCAGAGGTGCCAATCATTCCGATTGTGTGTAGTTCAACTGATCACATTAAATTGAACCGTTGGAATAACGGTCATGTTATCATTGAAATGCTGCCACCAATCAGCTCTGAAGGCTATGGCAAAGAAGGCGTTCGTGAACTTGCAAACACCTGTCGCGATCAAATGAAAGCGAAGCTAGAAGCGCTGGATGAAGAAGTAAAACAGCGTAATGCCGCTTAAATGGAAATAGAACACTGCAACAAAAAGACAATAAAAAACGGGTAGCCTAAGCTACCCGTTTTTTTATGTTTCTTAGCAAGCACGATTATTTACGAACGGCGATTGCTTCAATCTCGATGCCAACATCTTTTGGTAGGCGAGCTACTTCGACACAAGAACGTGCTGGGTAGTTTGCTACTTCGTGCTCATCGAAGAACTTGCCGTAAACTTCGTTCACAGTACCGAAGTCGTTTAGGTCTTTAACGAATACCGTCATTTTTACGATGTCAGTGACTTTAAGGCCTGAAGCTTCAACCACTGCTTTCACGTTTTCTAGAGATTGACGTGCTTGCTCTGCGATGTCCGCAGACACTTCACCTGTTGCTGGGTTTACTGGGATTTGGCCAGAAGTTAGAACCATGTTACCTAGATCTACGCCTTGAACGTAAGGACCGATTGCTGCTGGTGCAGACTCAGTGTGAAGTACTTTCGTCATTTGAATTGTTCCATCTGTTTAGGGGAATAAAGAGTGTACTCAAACAATTTGAGCGTTCTTAAGAAGAATCAGTGTGCCTTTAAACATGAAGCACGTAAAGAGCAAAATACCCCGCACGGGCGGGGTATCAGTCAATTTATCGTTAGCAAGAATTGAAGCGGGAAATTAACGTTCAGTGACGATCTCACGAGCGAAGACTTTCTCACAGTATTTACACTTCAGACGGATTTCTTCCTTCTTCTCGAATACTTGGAAGCTGCTCGCAACTGGCTCGTTATGCGTAATGCAGTTCGTGTTTGGGCACTCAAATACGTTGTTGATACGTTCAGGAAGCTCTAGTGCCAGCTTTTTTACCACTTCGTAATTTTCGATTTGGTTAACCGTAGCGTGTGGTGCGTATAGTGCCAATTTGCTTGCTTGCTCTTCGTTGATGAACACGTTCTCGATCTTCAACAAGTCTTTATGACCTAATGCGGATGATGGCAGATTAAGGCCAATCGTCACGCGTTGAGAAGAGTTGTGCATATCGAACAATTTCAACACTTTGATACCAATTTGGGCTGGAATATGGTCGATTACTGTGCCATTTTTGATTGCTTCTACCTGCAATTGAGTTTCTTTAGTCATGTCTTTTTCTCCCTCGATTACAGTGTTTCGTTTAGAACCAATGCCAACAATGCTTGGCGCGCGTACACGCCATTTTCTGCTTGTTGGAAGTAGTAAGCGTGCGGTGTTACGTCGACGTCTGTGGTGATTTCATCCACGCGTGGCAGTGGGTGTAGCACTTTCAAGTTCTCACGTGCACCTTCTAGTAGTGCCGCTGTTAGGATGTAAGCTGACTTGATGTGCGCGTATTCAGATTCATCGAAACGCTCTTTCTGTACGCGTGTCATGTACAGAATGTCTAGTTCAGGAATCACGCTTTCCATGTCTGTATGCAGGCTGTATTGAATACCTGCTTCATCGAGTTCTTCACATAGGTAATCAGGCATCGCGAGCGCTTCGGGTGCCACAAAGAAGAAGCGAATGTTATTGAACTTCGCCAATGCTTGAGTTAAAGAATGCACGGTGCGACCGTATTTTAGGTCACCAACGAACGCAACGTTCAGGTTGTCTAGACGACCTTGTGTTTCTGCAATCGTGTATAGGTCGAGTAGCGTTTGTGTTGGGTGTTGGTTGGCACCGTCACCAGCGTTAATCACAGGAACGCCGTTAGAGAACTCGGATGCCAAGCGCGCTGCACCTTCTTGAGGGTGGCGCATAACGAAGGCATCGACGTAAGAAGAGATCACTTGAACTGAGTCAGACAGTGTCTCGCCTTTTTTCGCCAGAGAGGTGTTACCACCGTTATCAAAACCAATAACATCGCCACCAATACGTTGAATCGCTGTTTCGAATGACAGACGAGTACGTGTGGATGGCTCAAAGAAACAGCTCGCTACAACCTTGTTTTTAATCAGTTCTGGACGAGGTTCTTTTTTTAGCTGACCTGCAGTTTCTACAATCAGTTCCAGTTCTTCACGTGAAAGCTCTGGAATAGAGATGATGTGCTTCTGGTAAAGCGAGTTCGCCATGATCTTCTTCCCTATAACAGTGGTGACTATCCCCAAAATTACCCTGATGGAATTTCGGACATAAAAAAACCTCCCCAATTGGGGAGGTTTTAAAATTCAATAGAATTAACGAAAATAACAGCACGTAAGCGTAGTCGCTTAGCTAGAGCAAATCGCGTTTTTACGTCAGCAATCGGCGTGGTCATTTCATAATCCTCAGACAAATTGCAGAGCATTATACGCTTAACTTTCGTGAGCGCAAGCGATTACATCGTGGTTTTTGTTACCATTTTTAATGCTTTGGTTTAGCTGCCTAACGTTGCCACCATCACGGCTTTAATCGTGTGCATGCGGTTTTCGGCTTCGTCGAATACGATAGAGTATTCAGACTCAAACACCTCTTCGGTGACTTCAAGCCCTTTCATTCCGTATTTCTCTGCTACCTCTTTACCCACAGTCGTTTCATCGTTGTGGAAGGCTGGCAGGCAGTGCATGAACTTCACATGAGGGTTACCTGTTTGCTTAATCACATCCATATTGATTTGGTAAGGTGTCATCAGAGCAACACGCTCATCCCAAGCTTCAGCCGACTCACCCATGGAGACCCAAACGTCGGTGTATAAGAAGTCACAGCCTTTAACGCCTTCTTCAACGTTTTCAGTCAGCGTGATCTTCGCGCCAGTTTGTTGGGCTATCTCTTGGCAAGTTGCGACTAATGCTTCTTCTGGCCAGAAGGCTTTTGGCGCTACAAGGCGGACGTCCATGCCCATTTTTGCTGCGCCAACCATGAGTGAGTTACCCATGTTATTACGAGCATCACCAAGGTAGGCAAACGTCATCTCATGCAGTTGTTTACCGCGCCCGTGCTCTTGCATGGTCAGGAAGTCAGCAAGAATTTGGGTAGGGTGGAACTCATCAGTCAAACCATTCCAAACAGGGACGCTTGCGTAAGTACCGAGCTCTTCAACAATAGATTGACCAAAGCCACGGTATTCGATGCCATCGTACATACGACCAAGAACGCGTGCGGTGTCTTTCATGGATTCCTTATGACCAATCTGCGAACCAGAAGGGCCGATGTAAGAGACCTGAGCGCCTTGGTCAAAGGCAGCAACTTCAAACGCACATCGGGTACGAGTAGAAGATTTCTCAAAGATTAGCGCGATGTTTTTACCTTGAAGTTTCTTCTGCTCTGTTCCTGCATATTTAGCTTTTTTCAGCTCTGCGGACAGTTCGAGCAAAAACTGGATCTCTTTGGTTGAGAAGTCCAATAGCTTCAAAAAGTTGCGATTACGTAAATTGAAAGCCATAGCTCGTCCCTTAGGTCGTTTGGTTAATAAAGAATAAAAGCATTAAAACATATAAATGCTTTTATTGTGAATAATTATTTTAATTAAAAGCAAAAAAAGGTTGATGTATTCACATCAACCTTAGTCTCAATTGGTTTTATTTGGTGGGAGAGGTTTCTCAAATATCGTCACGTTCGATTGGGCAGCTCATACAGCGTGCACCACCACGACCGCGACCAAGCTCGTTACCCGGAATAGTCAGGACTTCAATGCCAGCTTTGTCGTACTTCTCGTTAGTGTAGACGTTACGTTCGTAACCAATCACAACACCAGGTTTCACCGTCAGTACGTTGTTGGCATCGTTCCATTGCTCTCGTTCAGCTTCGTAGCTGTCACCACCCGTTGTGATGATCTTCAATTGATCTAAGCCAAGTGCCGATTCGATGGCATGCAGATAGTTGTGTGATGCTTCGACATGCATTTCACCGTTGCCTTTAGGTGTTAGGCGCCAGGTGTCTAAATCTTTACGCATGATTTCTGGGTATACCGAGAAAGTGTCCACATCCATGTGCGTCATGACCGTATCAAGATGCATGCACGAGCGGTGTTTTGGTAGGTCGATAGCAATCACTTCTTTCGCCTGACCAGATTTAAATAAACTCGCCGCTAAGTTTTCTACACCTTGTGGGGTTGTGCGCTCAGACATACCAATCAAAACGGCACCTTTACCGATAACCAGTACATCACCGCCTTCTACGTTTGCGTTGTCATAGTGAAGGTCTTCATCACCGAAGTAATTAATGAAATCTTGACCTGCGAAAGTTGGGTGCCAACGGTAAATGGCGCGCAGATGGTTGGTTTCGCGTTGACGTGCAGGCATCATCATTGGGTTAAGAGAAACGCCGCCGTATACCCAGCATGACGTGTCACGGGTAAAGAGGTGGTTCGGAAGAGGTTCGATAACGAAATCCAATGGACGCTTCATTTTCGGTAGCATCGAAGAGGATTTTATTGGTAGTTCAGAGTAGGCCAAACCACCAAGAAAGATAGTCGCAAGATGCTCGTCATCCATTTCTGCAAAGTATTGACGTAAATCACGAGCAAATGTGGGACCGTAGCGGAAATCGGAGATTTGAGTATTCAACAACCATTGTTTTGCTTCAGGAACGGCAAGTGTCTCTACGAGCAAATCGTGTAGCAGTAGCACCTCGACATCTTGCTCTCGTAGTGTACGGGCAAATGCATCGTGCTCTTCCCCTGCAGCTTCTACCGCGAGCACATCGTCAAATAACAGTTCGTGACAGTTTGATGGGGTGAGGTGGGTGAGGGCACGCTCTGGGCGATTCAATAACACTCGTCTAAGTTGACCAACTTCTGATCCAACGTACAGCTTGCTCATTTTGTATCCTTACAAATTTTCCAGCCATTAGTTATGACAAGCTTGCCGCAAAGATGCAAGTCCTAGAACTTACTCTATATGTCGATATTTTGGCTTTTATTAGCGATATATTTTGTAAATTAATGCTTTGTATTTTTAAATTCTATATTTAGAGCTTTGTTCATAGTATTTAAAAAGTGCGTTTTTATTCTTTTTACTCGCTTTCAATAGACTCACATTGTTAGTGCATAAAACACGCATAACTATTCTCAAATATGCATTTTTAAAGCTTTCTTTATTCGCTTGCATTTTTAATTGCCTTGTTGGTGTATTCACTTCATAGCCATAAACACGCAATGCACTCTCCTATCTCGACGAATTTACTTGATTAGGATCTTCTGAATATTAAAGATTTCTTGTTTTTGTTAATTTTTTGTTTCTGTGAGCGAGGTTTCGATTTTTGAGAAAGAATATTCGTTAAGAATCCAAGCCGTTTGGTGTTTGTTTGTGGCTTTTCATCGCAATCCGTGCCATATTTCACCGCATTAACATACTCAGTCTTGAGTATAGTGTTTTCATCAAGTAACTAATCTGGAGCCAAAACATGTCTCACGAAGATGAATATCTATCAGTAGAAGAATTAATTGAGATTCAAAAGGAAGAGACTCGCGATATCATTGCAGCATTGCTAGAAGACGGCAGCGATCCAGATTCACTATACGAAATCGAGCACCACCTATTTGCAGAAGACTTCGACACGCTAGAGAAAGCGGTTGTGGAAGCATTCAAAATGGGCTTTGAAGTGCTTGAAGCTGAAGAAACAGAAGATGAAGACGGTAACAAACTGCTTTGTTGTGATGCAACAATGGAATCTGCACTAAACGCAGAAGCGATTGATGCACAGGTTGAGAAGTTGATTCACCTTGCAGAAAAATACGACATCATTTACGACGGTTGGGGTACTTACTACGAAGGCGAAGATGCGCTTTACCCAGACGAAGATGATGAAGACGAAGAGTAATCGACTCATTCATTCTAAGAAGCCAGCGTTTATCGCTGGTTTTTTTGTGCCTTAAAAATGATAACCGAGGGTGACCATAAATAATTCTCATTGAGTTTGTAGGCTTACTGCCTATAACCCTAAGCCACTTGAGTATATAATGCATGAAAATTGATCTAGCTCAAGGTGTATATGCAACTCTCACTCGCCGGTTTATGGCAAGTCTCTCCACTGACGGACCTTTCTATCCCACAGGATGACATTACTTTCCCTGCTCCTTTGAGTCAGGTATTGCCTGCTGAACTGACTGAAGAAGCGATCCGTCAGCAAGAGTGGCACCTGATGCACGACATCGAAGTGGACGAATCCATGATGGCATTCCCAGCGGTAGAAATGGTGTTGGGTGGTGTGGATTACCATGCAGAAGTGCGTTTGAACGGAGTCGCATTGTTCGACTGTGACGGTTCGCAAAGCATATACAAAAAAGACATTCGTCCATTTATGCAGATGGGGCGCAACCGTTTTGAGATCCTGTTCCTCGAGGAAGAAGAAGATCTTCTGCTGGATGAGGATAAACCGGAGTTGTGCTCACTTGCGGATCATGAATACCAAAAGAGTGATGAGCGCTTGGGGGTATGGCAAGAACCGTATCTACAGTTCATTCGCAATGTTCGTTTAGACCGCGTGGCTACCGAGCAGATTTGGCACCACGGTGGTGGTTGTGAGTTTAAAGTCGACTTGTACTATCAAACTTTTGCGCCGGGTCTAGTATCGGCATCGGTTAAGTTTAATGGCATGACTTACCATATTCCTATTGATGTCCGAGCGGATCATGCGAGTGCTTTATTCCAGATCGAAGCGCCAAAGTATGCCGATCTTAACGATCCCGATCCAAAAGATCTCTACGAACTCGTAGTGGAGTTGGATGGGCAACGCCAAGCGTTTACTGTGGCACTTAGCCAAGAGCTTTGTGTTACCCATCTTGTACTTTAAGTTTGAGGATAAAGCACTATAGCGTTTTAAGCATCACGACTTCACATGCATCATGCCCTGTTTGTCCTAGCGGGGCATCGAGATGCTCAAAGCCTAGCTTTTCATACAAGCCTACCGCTTCTCTTAGACATTCTGTCGTTTCTAAATAGCACTGCTGATACCCAAACTGTTTCGCTAGCTGTAAGCTCAATGCGACGATGCGTTTAGCTAAGCCGTGCCCTCGTGTTTGAGGTAAGAAGTACATCTTTTGCAGCTCACACACATTTGGCTCACCAGCTAAAGGTGCAAAGCCGCCGCCACCCACAATCTCGCCTTGGTACTCTACTACCCAGTAGGCTGCGCCTTGTTGGTCGTAAACCGAGTACATGTCATCAAGCGTTGGATCGGCCACACCATAACCTTTGTCTGCGGTTAAACCGTATTCTGCGGAGACTGCGCGAATCACGTTTGCAACTTGCGAGTTATCTGCTTTGGTAAGAGGTCGAAGAACGTATTCCTCAGCCTGGCACACTTTCGTTAGCCCTTTTAGGTAAGTCTCTAGACCAAGTTTGAGTTGCTCTTGCTCGCTGTCATCGAGTTGGGTAAGCAGTTGTTCAAAGAAGCTGTTTTGCTGTTGGTCTAGTTGCGATAACGCCTGTTGACCTTGCTCTGTAAGCGCCACAAGTTGACTGCGTTTGTCTTTCGGGTTTTCGATGCTCTCAACTAAACCTAATTTAATCAAACCGGTAACGGTGCGGCTTGCATTGGACTTGTCGACATTGAGCTGTTGTGCTAGTTGATTGATGGTCAACGGCTGCAGTTTGATCTCACCTAACGCGTGCGCTTGCACTGGAGTGAGAGCGACGTCGCCACATTGCTTATCGAGCATACCAAGCAATCGGACGGCTTGACGGGAATAGTGTCGGAGTTGACGAGCATTCATTATCACTTACCTCTAAAAATAAAGTTGCGTACCGCAATTAAATTAATTGCGGTGCGCAACTTTGTCAATGGTAAATGTCATTTTTCTCGTTAGGAGGCTTATTGAGCCTCCATGTTTAAGCGTGTTGGTGCAAACAGAACTGTGGTGTTTGGCTATCTGATTTACGCATCCATACTTTCTCGTGGAAGTAGTACGCTACTGTATTCAAGCTTGGCTCTAGCATTGCCATGATACCGCCGACAAACGCATCACCTGTTAGTAAGTAAACTACGGTAAAGGCAACACTGAAGTGGATAGTGGCAAAGCTTGCGGTTTTTATTTTGGTCATCCACTGACGAGCTTTAAGCGCAGGGACTTTTGCCCATGCTTTTTCATGAAAGTAGAAAGCGACGGTGTTCACTGAAGGCTCAATCATGGCAATTAAACTACCAATTAGAATGTCGCCAGTAAGCACGTAAGCGACACTAAACGCGATAGTAAAATGGAGTGCTGCAAAGGTTAGTGTCTTTTTCATGATAATTACTCAATTGTTGTGTTGTTTCGATAGGTCTATTATTGAGAATTATTATCATTAAATCTAATGGGCAGTTAAGATTAGTTTGATAGGCAAAAACTATTAAATATGAGGCAGAGTAGGAGAGAGCAGTGAATATCTTTGAAAGCTTTCCGAGCAATAAAATGCAAAAAGGGTTGATGCTTTCACACCAACCCTTTGATTCTTTTATTCTAGCTTTTAGCGATTAAAGTGCAGCGATCGTTGTCTTCTGCTCTTCCAGCTTAGCTAGTGTCTCTTTGTAACCTTCAAGCTTCTCACGCTCTTTAGCAACAACCGCTTCAGGAGCTTTCGCTACGAAGCCTTCGTTACCTAGTTTGCCTTCGATACGCTTGATTTCGCCGTGAGTTTTCTTGATTTCGCCATCTAGACGAGCAAGCTCAGCGTCTTTGTCGATCAGACCCGCCATTGGGATCATAAGCTCAGACTTAGCAACCAGTGCTGTTGCACACGCTGGCGTTTCTTCGTCAGCAGCAAGTACGCGTACAGATTCTAGTTTCGCTAGAGACATCAGAACTTGTTTGTTTGCTTCTAGACGCGCTGCGTCTTCTGCGTTTGCTGCTTTCAACATAACGTCAAGCGGCTTACCTGGGTTGATGTCGTATTCAGCACGTAGGTTACGGATGCTGGTAATGAACGCTTTCACCCATTCAATATCGTCTAGCGCTTCTTGGTTGAAGTTTGCTTCGTCGAATTGAGGCAGTGCTTGCAGCATGATTGTCTCACCTTCTACACCTTCAACTAGTGGCTTGATGCTTTGCCAGATAGTTTCAGTGATGTAAGGAATCACTGGGTGAGCTAGACGTAGCGTCTTCTCAAGAACCGTGATTAGTGTACGGCGAGTACCACGCTGTTGCGCTTCAGTACCTTTCCATAGAACTGGCTTAGTAAGCTCAAGGTACCAGTCACAGAATTGGTTCCAGATGAATTCGTAAAGCGTGTTAGACGCCATATCTAGACGGAAGTTGTCGATATGGTTGTTGAACGCTTTCGCTGCAAGTTCAAACTGAGACTCGATCCACTTGTCCGCTAGTGAGTATTCAATCTCACCACCGTTGAAGCCACAATCTTGCTCTTCTGTGTTCATCATTACGTAACGGCTTGCGTTCCATAGTTTGTTACAGAAGTTACGGTAACCCTCAAGACGCTTCATATCCCAGTTGATATCGCGACCTGTTGATGCCATTGCTGCAAGAGTGAAACGTAGTGCGTCTGTACCGTATGCTTCGATACCGTTTTCAAACGTCTTACGAGTGTTCTTCTCGATCTTCTTCGCTAGCTGAGGCTGCATCATGTTGCCGCAACGCTTCTCTACTAGAGACTCTAGGTCGATACCATCGATCATGTCGATTGGGTCAAGCACGTTACCTTTCGACTTAGACATCTTGTCGCCGTTTTCGTCACGGATTAGACCAGTAACGTAAACTGTCTTAAATGGTACTTGTGGTTTGCCGTTTTCGTCTTTCACGAAGTGCATGGTCATCATGATCATGCGCGCAACCCAGAAGAAGATGATGTCGAAACCAGTTACTAGCACGTCTGAAGGGTGGAATACTTTCAGATCGTCAGTTTGCTCTGGCCAACCTTGAGTACCGAATGTCCATAGTGCAGAAGAGAACCATGTATCCAGTACGTCTTCGTCTTGGTGAAGTTCAATGACTGACTCTAGGTTGTTATTCTTACGAACTTCTTCTTCGTCACGACCTACGTAAACATTACCTTGGTTGTCGTACCAAGCTGGGATGCGGTGACCCCACCATAGCTGACGAGAGATACACCAGTCTTGAACGTCACGCATCCAAGAGAAGTACATGTTTTCGTATTGCTTAGGAACGAATTGGATGTCGCCGTTTTCAACTGCTTCAACCGCTGTTTTCGCTAGAGGCGCAGTACGTACGTACCATTGGTCAGTTAGCATTGGTTCGATAACCACGCCACCACGGTCGCCGTAAGGAACTTGTAGATCGTGATCTTTCACTTCTTCAAGTAGACCTAGCTCGTCGAATTCAGCAACGATAGCTTTACGAGCGGCAAAACGCTCCATACCGTGGTACTTAGCTGGTAGCTCAGTACTGTAGGCGTCGCTTGCTTCACCGTTAGTGTTGAAGACTTCAGATGCAGTACGGATATTCGCGTCGAAAGTCAGAATGTTGATCATTGGTAGCTGGTGGCGCTTACCAACTTCGTAGTCGTTGAAGTCGTGCGCAGGTGTGATTTTCACACAGCCTGTACCTTTTTCCATATCTGCGTGCTCATCGCCCACGATTGGAATGCGACGTTCAACGATAGGAAGGATGATGTCTTTACCGATAAGATCTTTGTAACGTGGATCTTCTGGGTTAACCGCAACACCAGTATCGCCTAGCATGGTCTCTGGACGAGTCGTAGCCACAACGATGTAGCCTTTGCCATCCGCTGTTTTAACGCCATCTGCTAGTGGGTAGCGGAAGTGCCACATGTTGCCTTTAGTGTCTTTGTTCTCTACTTCTAGATCTGAAATCGCTGTGTGTAGCTTTGGATCCCAGTTAACTAGACGCTTACCGCGGTAGATTAGATCGTCTTCGTATAGACGTACGAACACTTCTTGAACAGCGTTAGATAGACCATCGTCCATCGTAAAACGCTCACGATCCCAGTCTACAGATGCGCCAAGACGACGAAGCTGCTTAGTGATAGTGCCGCCAGATTCGCCTTTCCATTCCCAGATTTTGTCGATGAAAGCTTCACGACCGTAATCGTGTTTTGTTTTGCCTTCTTCTGCAGCGATCTTACGCTCAACAACCATCTGAGTTGCGATACCTGCGTGGTCCGTACCTACTTGCCAAAGAGTGTTTTTACCCTTCATGCGCTCACAACGGATAAGCGTATCCATGATCGTATCTTGGAACGCGTGGCCCATGTGTAGGCTACCAGTGACGTTCGGTGGCGGGATCATGATGCTGTATGATTCTTTAGTAGTGTCACCGTGTGGCTTAAAGTAGCCTTTCTCTTCCCAAGTCTGATACAGAGCTTGTTCGATTGAAGTTGGGTTGTATGTCTTTTCCATAGCGCTCTTTTAATGGATACGTTGATGGTTGAATCTAAGTCAATCTTTATAAGTGAGGGATCTTAACAAGATCGCCTTAACTATAAGGATTGACCGTTAAGGATATTGAATTTCGATCGTTTGCAGTTGATAACCTGCTTGACGGTAAATTTTATACCTTTCTCTTGCGACCTGTTTAGCTTTTTCTTCGCAAGGCACGAAGTCTACCACTTGAGCAAACTTGTTCGCAAAGGTTGTCTCATTTTCCGCCAAATTAATTACCAATTGACGATTCCAATTAGGTTTTACGCCTTCATGGCCGATCTCAATATTGGTGGCGTATTTCGGTCCTTCACCTACGAGATTATGAGCCATGAACTTATCTGCATCAATTTGCCAAAAAGCCTCGGCCAGTTGTTCGGCGTGCGACTTGTCTTGGCAGTTCAAATACACTTTAGCTCCTTGGCGAGCAAAGTGCTGAGCCAAGAATACGATGTATTGTTCAAAGCCCGTCTTTGTTGCTTGAGGGCTCTCTTCTTTAATGATGTAGAAGGTTGCAGTTTGCATCATTCTCTCACTTGCCATTGGTCTCATCCTTAGACCATTTTACATTCCTATTCTCTCTCAAGAAAATCGGGGTAATAAAAAAGGGCCTTGCGGCCCTTTTAGATAGTGTTCAGAAATTACTCTTCTGTCTCTTGGCCGCTGCGGTTCAAAAGGAATTGGACAAGCATTGAGACAGGACGGCCCGTTGAGCCTTTCGCTGCGCCTGACTTCCAAGCTGTACCCGCGATATCGACGTGTGCCCAGTTGTACTTCTTAGCAAACTTAGACAGGAAGCAACCTGCAGTGATAGTGCCAGCAGGACGACCACCAATGTTTGCCATATCAGCAAATGGACTCTTCAGCTGCTCATGGTACTCGTCTGCCATTGGTAGACGCCATGCACGGTCACTTGCTTGTTCAGAAGCGTTTACTAGCTCATGAGAAAGTGGGTTGTGGTTAGAGATTACGCCGCTGATGTGGTGGCCTAGTGCGATAACACAAGCTCCCGTTAGCGTTGCAACGTCAACTACGCAGTCTGGTTCGAAACGCTCTACGTAAGTCAGTGCGTCACAAAGAACAAGACGACCTTCCGCATCCGTGTTCAGAACTTCTACAGTTTGACCAGACATGGTTGTTAGGATGTCACCTGGACGGTAAGCGTTGCTGCCTGGCATGTTTTCACAGCCTGCTAGAACACCAATAACGTTGATTGGTAGGTTTAGCTTCGCTAGCGCTTTCATTGTACCGAATACAGATGCTGCACCACACATGTCGTACTTCATCTCATCCATACCTTCACCAGGTTTTAGAGAGATACCGCCTGAATCGAACGTCAGACCTTTACCGACGAGAACGATAGGTTTTGCTTCTGACTCTGGGTTACCTTTGTATTCGATAATCGACATCATAGATTCGTTCTTCGAACCACGACCTACTGCTAGGTAAGATGTCATGCCCAGTTTTTCCATCTCTTGCTCACCAATGATCTTGGTGGTTACGGTTTCGTAATCGTCAGCAAGGCGACGAGCTTGAGAGGCTAAGTAAGCTGGGTTTGCTACGTTTGGTGGCATGTTGCCAAGATCTTTTGATGCTTTCACACCAGAAGAAATAGCTAGACCATGGGTGATTGCTTTTTCACCTAGGTTCAGTTCACGACGCGTTGGTACGTTGAACACTAGCTTACGCAGTGGACGACGAGTTTCTGGCTTAACGCTCTTGAACTGGTTAAATGTGTAAAGACCATCTTTAGTCGCTTCAACTGCTTGACGTACTTTCCAGTACGTATCGCGACCTTTAACGTGCAGTTCAGTTAGGAAACATACTGCTTCCATTGAACCGGTTTCGTTAAGTGTGCTGATCGTCTTTTGAATGATTTCCTTGTACTGGCGCTCGCCGAGTTCACGTTCTTTACCACAACCTACAAGTAGAACGCGCTCTGACAAAACACCTGGTACTTGATGCAGTAGTAGCATCTGACCAGGTTTACCCTCTAGATCACCACGGCGAAGTAGTGAACTGATGTAACCGTCACTGATTTTATCAAGTTGTTCGGCTACTGGAGAAAGGCGACGTGGTTCAAACACACCAACAACGATACATGCGCTACGTTGTTTCTCTGGACTGCCACTTTTAACACTGAACTCCATGCGTACTCCTACATCCTGAAGACAAATTGCTCTAAATGTTAGATAATGATCGCTTACTTGTTGAATTTAAGCTCAGGTCTTACCAACAGAGCTGATTTAAGCGCTAACATCTAGTTTATAATTTTTAAAAAAATAAATGGTTCAACGGGAAACTATAGTGATTCGACCAAAAAAACAAGTTTTGTATAGGTAATTTCAGCGTGATTATTGTTAGATATTTGATCCGCGAAACACTCAAGAGCCAATTTGCGATTTTCTTCGTACTTTTTTTGGTGTTTGTGAGCCAGAAGTTTATCAGTGTTCTTGCTGATGCTTCGGACGGGGATATTCCTGCTGGATTAATTTTCTCAGTGGTTGGTTTAAACATGCCAGCCATGGGTTTATTGATGCTGCCATTAAGTTTGTACATCGGCATATTGATCACCTTTGGTCGCTTGTATGCGGAAAGTGAGATCGTGGTAATGAATGCCACCGGTATCGGGAATAAATTCTTGGTACAGGCGGCATTGTACTTAGCTCTGATTACATCAGGTGTTGCTGCGTTTAATGCGTTGTGGTTATCACCTTGGTCTCAGGACCGTGTCGAGCAGCTGTACGAGCAAGTCGCGGCAGAAAACAGCGTTGACCTGCTAAAAAAAGGCCAATTCCAAGGAACGCCAGATGGTTCGTCAGTCGTGTTTATTGACGACATCAAAAACAGCACGTTAAGCAACGTGTTTGTTGCACAGATGCGCCCTCGCGATTCCATTCTACCAAGCGTGATGTTCTCTTCTTCAGGCGATGTAAAAGAACTGTCGGATGGCCGTCAGATCATTACGATGCATGAGGGCACGCGCTATGAAGGTGTGCCGACTCGCGTGGAATACATGATCACCAAGTTTGACGAATATGAAGGCTTGATTGGCCAGCGCGAAGTGAAGCAAAAAGGTCGTGATTGGGAAGCTTACCCAACCGCAGATTTGATCGGCCACCCCGATCCAGAAGCGCAAGCAGAACTGCAATGGCGAATTTCATTATTTGTGTGTATTCCGCTGTTGACGATGTTGGTTATTCCGCTTTCCGCGGTCAACCCACGTCAGGGACGTTTCGCCAAAATGGGCCCTGCCATCTTGATTTACTTGGCGTACTTCCTTGCAATTAGTGCAACGAAATCTGCGTTAGAGGATGGTGCTATACCTGCTGCTATTGGCATGTGGCCTATTAATGCGATGCTGCTTTTGGTCGCTATCCTGGCGAACATGATGGACAGTGTTCCTGCTCGTCGAATGAAAGAAAAATTCCGTAAGAAGAGGCTCGCGTAAGCTGTGTTCAAACTCTTAGACCTTTACATCGGTAGAACGATAATCTCTACCACGGCTTTGGTGTTAGCGACCTTTGTTGGTTTGTCTGGCATCATCAAATACGTAGAGCAGCTGCGTAAAGTCGGCCGTGGTGCATACGACTTAATGCATGCCCTCTACTTTGTGTTACTAAGTATCCCTCGCGATGTAGAAATGTTTTTCCCGATGGCTGCGTTGTTGGGGGCATTAATTGGCCTTGGTATGTTGGCATCCAGCTCCGAGCTCGTAGTAATGCAAGCAGCCGGCTTTTCTAAGTTGGATATCGGTTTATCAGTGCTTAAAACCGCGGTTCCATTAATGCTAATCGTCATGACGCTTGGCCAATGGGGCGCACCTGAAGCACAAAAAATGGCACGTGACCTACGAGCGTTTGCTCTGTCTGGCGGTAGTATCGTTTCTGTTCGGGCTGGTGTTTGGGCTCGTGATGCCAATGATTTTATCTTTATCGGCAAAGTTGAAGACGACAAACTCTATGGTTTGAACATGTGGCGTTTTGATGATGATAAAAACCTACAGAAAGTCATTTTTGCTGAAGAGGTTGATTACCAACAAGACAACAATTGGCTGATGCGCTACGTGCAAGTTACTGACATGGAGAATGAAAACGTCATTACCAAGCGTGATTTGGAACAAATGGAGTGGCACACCTCATTAGCACCAGACAAACTGGCAGTCGTGACGGTAAAACCAGAAGAGCTGTCACTAAGTGGCTTGTATGACTATGTGACATACCTGAAAGCATCAGAGCAAGATGCTTCACGTTATGAACTGGCATTTTGGCGCAAGCTATCTCAACCGCTTTCTATCGCGGTAATGATGTTGATGGCACTGTCATTTGTATTCGGTCCATTACGTAGTGTGACCATGGGGGCAAGGGTGCTTTCGGGGGTGGTTGCTGGCTTTACTTTCTACATATCCAGTGAATTCTTTGGACCTCTAACCTTGGTATATGGCATCTCGCCAGTATTCGGTGCACTGGCTCCAAGTCTCGTATTCTTAGCTATTGCGGTATCTCTGCTCAGAAGAAAGCTATAGATTCCCAAAGACAGTAAACATAAAAAAGGAAGGCGCCATGCCTTCCTTTTTCTATTTTGCTTCTGCCATTTAACTATTTAGCTTTCGGTAATACCACGACTTCAGTTTTTGCCCAAATATCATGGAAACCACGTTTCTGTGGGTCAATGGGTACAGTGAGGTTAGCTAAGCCGAAACCAGAGGTTGCTAGGCGAATCAGTGCCTGAGTTACAGAAATAGCTGAGCCATCTTTGCTGTTTCGGATCTGCATCTTCCAAGCTCGCATGCCTAGTGTTTGACCTGCTCGTGTCCAGAAGAAGACAAAGAAATATACCCAGACTGTCGCCAAGTAAAGGGTAAATAGCGGGCTTAATACAGGGTGCTTTCCTAGCATATCCGCTGCATCTGTATATTCTCCATAGCTCAATAATCCTGCTGCATTTAACGCAAAGACGATTGCCATCACTACGCCGGCGGCCATCATTTCAATTGCTAAGATAATCAGCATATCGTAGAACAACGCCGCTAATCGGCGAAATAAGCCCGCTGGTGGAAGAGTTGTAGAAGTCGTCATAGTTCCATCACTTACCTTTAAAATTGTGCGTCAGGATATAGATTCCGCTTGTCGGTGAAAAGAGAGCTAACGCACAGAGTCTCTAATTACGAAGAAATCACCATAGCAGAAGACACTTTATATCCATCGTCTAACTTAACAAAGCTATCCAGTTCAAACTTCGCGTCACCTAACCTGTGAAATCGTCAAACATACGGTACCTTGCTTAGAACATGAGATTACGAATGACGTGATAGAGGTACAAGATGATCGTGATTACCGGCGCGAGCAGTGGACTAGGTGCGCAACTAGCTAAGTTGTATGATGCTCAAGGCGAAGAAACACTGTTAACTGGACGCAGTGAAGAGAAGTTGGCGACTCTTTCTCAACACCTATCTAATAAAGCTCAAGTGCGTAGTTGTGATTTGGTGGATACATCCCAAGTCGAGAATTTGTTTAATGAGCTGCCTAAAGCGCCTTCTACTCTAATTCACTGTGCTGGAAGTGGGTATTTTGGTTTATTAGCTGAGCAAGACCCGCAAGAGATTCAAAAGCTGATTGAAAATAACCTCACTTCGGCGATTAATATTCTTCGAGAGTTGGTCAAACGTTATCAAGAGCAGCCAGTAAATGTTGTGATGGTGATGTCGACAGCAGCACAGCAAGCTAAGGCACAAGAATCGACCTATTGTGCGGTGAAGTGGGCTGTCAAAGGTTTGATTGAATCCGTTCGTATGGAGTTAAAAGGCAAACCAATGAAAATTATCGCTGTGTATCCCGGAGGTATGGCGACGGAATTTTGGGAGACGAGCGGTAAGTCTTTAGACACCAGTAGCTTTATGAGTGCAAACGATGCTGCGAAAATGATTTATGGCGCGTTGGCTAACATTGGTAATGGCTACGTGTCGGATATTACAGTTAACCGTTTATAGGGATGAGAGGGAGGTCTTGTTATCAGGTGATATGGCAGACTGAACTGTGATGAGATCTTCTTTGTCACACTTTGTGGCGAAATTATCAGCAAACGATAGTTATTTAAGGTTTTTCTGCTTGCGCAGGTCAAAAGCTTACGTATAATGCCAACCATCAAAGGGCAATAGCCCCGAGATGCCGGTGTGGTGAAATTGGTATACACGACGGATTCAAAATCCGTTGCCTTCGGGCGTGGCGGTTCAAGTCCGCCCACCGGTACCATATTCTAAGACAGAGCCTCGACGAAAGTCGGGGCTTTGTTGTATCTGGGGTTTGTAAATTCAAATCCAGCGTGGCGTCAGGAGTGCCTGCCCAGTCAAGCCACCCACCAGTACCATACATAGAAAGGTCGCTTGTATAGCCGCCTTTCGTCGTTTTGGGTGTTTGAAAATGGTGGAAGAAAGTTAGCGTTGCCTTCGCGGTGGCAGCAGGAATACCCGTCCAGTTAACTCCCCCTACTGGTAGCATATTTTAAGACAGAGCCTCGACGAAAGTTGTGGGGGGGCTTTGTTGTTTCTGGTTATCCAAAATAAAAAAGCGCGAGGGGTATGCCTCGCGCAAACTACTACATGGTGATAGTAGGAACAGCCTATAGAGCTGTGAACAAGGTGTTCTGTGTATTAGGAGTCCAATCCGACTGTGATACATGCGGAATGTTTACGAGGTAGCGAAGACCTTGGTAAGTCACGACATCATCTGCTTCATAAGCAACGTTTAGTGTCCAGTCAGTTGCAGGATCGGCATTTGTCCAAAGGCTAGACGTTGAAGACGGTGCCCAATCCTGTTGTGCGACGTGCGTTGTAACCGCTTTATAAACAGTACCTGAATGTGTTACGTAATCACCAGCAACGTATGCCTGACCAACTTGCCAAACAGGTGTGTAGTTATCCATGGTATCGAAAACGTATCCTGCTTCTTTTGCGATTTGGATAAACTTAGCCAGCTTAGGTAAGTTTTTGGTTGCTCCCATGCCGCGTTTGCCATCTTCGAATAAGAACTCATGTGTTAACACGATAACTTTGTCTGCGTGTAGCGGAGTACCACAAGGGAATTCTTGTGTTTTGGAGTTGATAGGGTTGATCGTCGTTGGCGCACAACTGTTTAGGGCCGCATCAACATAACCTAGAAACGGTTCTGCTTCCGTCAAACTATTTGCTGGCATTGCAATGCCCCAGTTCTCCGGTGCCCAGTCGAGATCCCAACCATGGGTTTGATATCCCTTATTCGCTAAGATATTTTGAACTTCAATCGAGGCCTTAACGCTGTTTGACGGGTTGTCAGTGTCACAGACGTAGCCAGGTTCCCAAGGTTTTAAGTCATCAGAGGTTGCACATAAGCCATCTGCTTTAAAGTTTTTTGTTACACGCCAGCCGTTGGTATATGGCAATCGAGCAAACTCTTCACCGCGATAGTTTGGGTAACTGGAAATATTTGGTAGGTATCGCTCGAGTACTGCTAAGTTTTCGTCAAATGTTAGAGCGTCGTAGACAGGATCTTGGTAAGAGTTAATTTGATGATCGCCCGTCGCATTACATTCTGCACCACTGTTAGGGCCAAATTCTTCCACGCAGTTATGGATCATATGGGCATAACTGTGGTTCGCTACGATATGCCCTGTATCGAGAGCCAGTTTCAAAGCTTCTAAAGCGCGGTCCTCATTTTCATCACCAATCCCATCTAGGTGCCAAGCATTAAAGTAAAAAGTGCCTTTAACCCCTTGTTCATTAAGCACATTAATCACATCGATTGACGCGTTAATAGGGCCGTCATCAAAAGTTAAATATATCGTGCCTTTTGGGTCTGCTTGGGCAAGCGAATATTGAGATAGAGCAGTGCCTAAGAGTGTAACCATAGCCAGTTTATTTAATTTCATTCTTTATTCCTTTTAAGAAATTAATTATGACGTTGTCAGTAGTAATATATTGATAGTTATAAATATAAATTTTGTGTTTTATTATTCTGTTGGCTTTTATCCTAGACCTAAATAATTAATAAAAAATAGAGCGTATTTTCTAAAGTGAGATTTAGTTCACGAACAATGCAACCGGTTGCGCTTTTTTGCGTTGGTTATTTTTGCTACAGTTTTTGTAGGTTGAAAATTACACAACGGGAGTAAGGCTATGAAAAAGATCCTTTTATGCTGTAGCGCTGGGATGTCGACCAGTATGTTGGTTAGAAAGATGGAGCAAGCTGCTGAAAAGCAAGGTATTGTATGTAAGATTGATGCGTTGTCTGTGAACGCGTTTGATGAAGCAATCAAAGAGTACGATGTTTGCTTGCTTGGACCTCAAGTTCGATTCCAATTAGAAGAGTTGCGAAAAACAGCTCAAGAGCACGGTAAAAATATAGAAGCAATTTCCCCACAGGCTTATGGAATGATGAAAGGGGAAGAAGTATTAAAGCAAGCATTAGAACTTATTAACTAATTCAATAGTTTAAAATAAAAAGAACAATCATCAAATATTGATATTTGATGTGGGGTTCTTTTGTCTAAAAATAAGGATGGACTCTATGAAGCTTTATGATGCGATTATAGGAATAGTCGAAAAGCATATAGCCCCAATTGCAGCAAAAGTGGGTAATCAACCTCATGTTAGAGCAATGAGAGACGGATTTATCGTGGCAATGCCGTTTATTATTGTAGGTAGCTTTATCTTAATATTTGCTTTTCCACCATTTGAAGAAGGGACTTCGTTTACTCTAGGTCAAATATGGTTGGACTTTGCGACGACGCATTTCGATACCATTATGATGCCGTTCAATATGTCGATGGGAATCATGACGATATTCGTCTCGCTAGGGGTCGCCTATAGCTTGGCGAAAGCGTACAAAATGGATGGGATAACCAGTGCTGTTTTGTCGCTTATGAGTTTCTTATTAATTGCAGCTCCTGCTAAAGACGGCGCTTTGGCAATGAATCATATGGGAGGAACGGGGATTTTTACTGCGGTAATGAGTGCTTTCTTTTCTGTCGAGCTGTACCGCTTTATGAAAAAGCATAACATTACGATTCGCATGCCAGAGCAGGTGCCTCCGGCTATTGCACGATCCTTTGAGGTATTGCTACCCGTCTTAGCGATTTTCGTTACGCTTTACCCTCTGAGTATTTTTGTTCAAATGCAATACGATATGTTGATTCCTGATGCGGTGATGGCAATGTTCAAACCATTGATCAGTGCTTCAAATACGTTACCAGCGATCATTGGCGCCTTGCTTGTTTGTCAGTTATTGTGGTTTGCGGGCATCCATGGA
Source organism: Vibrio jasicida 090810c (assembly GCF_002887615.1). Lineage (NCBI taxonomy): Bacteria > Pseudomonadati > Pseudomonadota > Gammaproteobacteria > Vibrionales > Vibrionaceae > Vibrio > Vibrio jasicida. The sequence goes on from NZ_CP025792.1 coordinate 2,735,321, forward strand.
GCGGCGATTGTCGTTGGTCTTCTGTCTCCCATCTTCCTTACTAATATCAGTGCTAACATCGACGCGTTTGTTGCTGGCCAACCTATTCCAAATGTATTCACTCAGCCATTCTGGGACTTCTACATCTTTATTGGTGGTTCGGGTGCAACATTAGCGCTGGTAATGCTTATGTCCTTCAGTCGTTCAGCTCACCTCAAAAGTATTGGACGTATGAGTGCAGTGCCTGGTTTCTTCCAAATTAACGAACCGGTTATTTTTGGTAGCCCTGTGGTGATGAACCCTATTCTATTTATTCCATTCGTATTCGCACCTATCTTGAATGCCACCATTGCGTATTTTGCTGTGCACCTTGGTTTTGTTGGTATGGGGGTAGCAACAACACCTTGGACTACACCAGCTATTATCGGTGCATCATGGGGTAGCGGTTGGACATTCTCACCTGTGTTGCTCGTGATAGGGCTACTGATTCTTGACCTGTTTATCTACTTGCCGTTCTTCAAGATGTTTGAAAAGCAAGTATTAGAGCAAGAGCTTCCAACAAGCAAAGAAACAAAAGACGCGGAACAACCATCCGGTGAAGGCGTAACAGCATAAAGATGATTGGGCTGTCATTCGATAGCCCTCCCTTTCGGAGAGAAGACATGGAACAAGAATTAGTCGTGATGGAAATTATCTGCAACGCGGGTGAAGCCAGAAGTTTGAGTTATGAGGCATTGCGCCTATCGAGAGAGAGAAACTTTGCAGCAGCGGAAGAAAAGCTTTTTCAAGCGAAAGAGTGCATTAACAAAGCGCACCTGATTCAAACGCAATTGATTGAAGAGGACCAAGGAGAGGGCAAAGTGCCAATGACCTTGGTTATGGTGCATGCTCAAGATCATTTAATGACGACCATCTTAGCGCAGGAAATGGCGGTAGAAATCGTCGCATTGAACAAGCAAATTTCTGAAAGGTAAGGAAGCCACGATGCCGAGAAATGCAATCAAGCTCGCCATTATAGGTGGCGGCAGTAGTTACACTCCGGAACTTGTTGAGGGTGTTATTAAACGTTTGGAGTTCTTACCTGTTAAACAGATGCACTTTGTTGATATTGAGTCTGGGGCGGAGAAGTTAGAGATCATCACAGGTTTAGCGCAACGTATGGTCGATAAAGCTGGTGCTGACATTGAAATTAAAGCGGGTTTTGATCGTCGTGAAGCAATCAAAGGTGCGGACTTTGTTATGACGCAATTCCGTGTTGGTGGTTTAGCTGCGCGAGCGAACGACGAGCGTATTCCTATTAAATATGATGTTATCGGTCAGGAAACTACAGGACCGGGTGGTTTCGCCAAAGCATTGAGAACCATTCCTGTAATCCTCGATATTTGCAAAGATATTGAAGAATTAGCCCCAAATGCTTGGATGTTAAATTTTACTAACCCAGCAGGTTTAGTCTCTGAAGCGGTGAGTAAATATACCAAAGTGAAGAGTATTGGACTTTGTAATGTGCCTGTTTCGATGGAAATGATGATTGCCGAGATGATGGATTGTGAACCAAAAGAGCTGCAACTTGAGTTCGCAGGTTTGAATCACTTGGTGTGGGTACATAAAGCATGGCTTAGAGGAGAGGATATTACTCAAACAGTACTAGAGAAGGTTGGGGATGGTGCCAACTTCAGTATGAAGAATATTTGGGAGGAACCATGGGATCCTGCATTTCTTAAAGCGTTAGGGGCGATCCCTTGTCCTTATCATCGTTATTTCTATCAAACAGATGCCATGCTAGCAGAAGAAAAACAGAGCGCGGGTGAACAAGGCACGCGTGCTGAACAAGTTATGGAGACCGAATCGGCACTATTTAAGCTGTATCAAGATCCTAACTTGGCTCATAAGCCAAAAGAGTTAGAAGAGCGGGGAGGAGCTTACTATTCCGATGCATCATTGAACCTAGTGGACTCGATTTATAACAATCGCAATAGTATTCATGTGGTGAACGTACTAAACAATGGCGCAATTAACGGTTTACCTGACAATGCTGTGATTGAATGTAGTGCAGTTATTGGTAGTTGGGGGGCAAAACCGCTCGCAGTAGGGGAGCTCTCGACCAACATAAAAGGACTACTTTACCAAGTTAAGGCTTACGAGCAATTAGCGATTGAAGCTGCGGTTGAAGGGAGTTATGACAAAGCACTTATGGCGTTGACCAATAATCCGTTAGTGCCTGATATTGGGCGAGCGAAATCCATTTTGGACGACATATTGAAAGTGAATGCACCCTACCTTCCTCAATTTAAACTGACAATGCTGTAAAAAGGGATATCACCAATGAAAGTGATTTTTAACGCTGATGACTTTGGCTTAACGCCCGGAGTGAATAACGGAATCATCAAAGCACACCAGCAAGGTGTGGTTCGGTCGACCACCATGATGGTAGGGATGGGGGCCGAGAAGCATGCCGTCGAATTGGCGAAACAAAATTCTAACTTGAAAATTGGTATACACCTTCGTTTTACCGCTGGTGCTCCAATTACGGGGCACCCTAATCTTACCAATGGTAAGGAGCACTTTGTTAGTTATGCCGAGTTATGGAAAAAACAAGATTTCGATTTAAAGGCTGTGTATGAAGAAGCGCAAAGCCAAATAGAGCACTTTCTTGCTTTAGGCTTATCATTGAGTCATCTAGATAGCCATCACCATGCGCACACTCACCCTCAATTGCTCCCTGTTATAAGAGAACTTGCTACAAAATATCGTGTACCTTTACGCGGAAGTGGGTTATGCCATGTCAGGAATCCTGTTCGATATTTCTTTACTGATGAATTTTATGATCAAGGTGTAAGTCTCGATGGGTTGCTAAGGGGCTTGCTCAGATTAAAGTCTCAGTACGATATTGTCGAAGTGATGTGTCATCCCGCAGAGGCCGATCAACCTCTAATACTTAGCAGCGGTTACGCGCTGCAACGAGAATTAGAGCTGCAGGTTCTGACCTCCCCGATACTTAAGCAAGAACTTGTTCAACATGGTATCGCAGTCACGGATTACTCTGAGCTTATTTCTTCTCACAAAGTTGCCAGTGTATGATTTAGGCCGCCGGCGTCGAACCCTATAATCACCTTACGACTTGCTGGTGGCCGCTTTATCTAGGTTATCTCTTCGAATAAAACATGCAGTTGGATTAAATAGCAATATGGCAAGGATAAAAGATGTCGCAGAACTCGCTGGAGTAAACCGTTCCACCGTTTCTCGCATTATTAATGGCGAAGGCAAGTTCCGTGAAGAGACAAGAAAAAAAGTCGAAGCGGCCATGGCGCAATTAAATTATCGCCCAAGTGCGATTGCCCGCTCCCTAGCGACTTCATCAAGTAACATGGTTGGTTTATTGGTGACGTACTACACCGGTGGATTTTTCGGGGAGATGATGGAGCAAGTTCAAACGGAACTAGACATCCATAAGAAGTTTTTGATTACCGCACAAGGTCACCATTCCGCAGAAGGAGAGCGAGAGGCTATTGAGCGTTTTAATGATCTTCGCTGCGATGGTTATGTGCTTCACAGCCGTTATTTGTCTGATGATGATTTGCGTGAACTAGCAAAGTTACCAACGCCGTTTGTATTACTTGATCGTTATGTAGAAGGTATTGAAGAGCGGTGCGTCACGTTCAATCATCATGATGCGAGTCGAATAGCGGTAGAGCACCTTATCTCGGGGGGGCACAGGCACATTGCTTGTATTACCGGCCCTTCACAGCGTCATAATAGCTTACTTAGAAAGTTAGGTTATGTAGATGCAATGAAGAGTGCGGGCATCGAAATTGATGAAAGCTGGTGTGAAGAAGGTAACTACGGCCGTCAAAGTGGTTATGATGCAATGGCTTCTCTATATAGACGGCATCCTGAAATAACCGCGCTTTTTTCTTGTAGTGAGGAAATGACGGTTGGGGCAATGCAATTTCTGCATGAACATAAGATATCTGTCCCAGAACAAATTTCGTTAGTAAGCTTTGATAGTGTTGACCTATGTGAAAGCCTCTACCCTACGGTATCTGCGGTTCATTTCCCAATTAGTGACATGGCGAGAGTGGCAGTGCAAACTCTTATAGGGCTAGTCAAAGATCAACAAATAGAAAGCAAGCCTATCTTTGAAGCTCAACTGAAAATACGTAAGGCCGATAGGTCTTTATGGTAAGCGCTAAAGGTTGAGTGGCCTATAACCTACTCGTTATTGTCTATTGATGGTGAGCACATCGACGCTTTATACATCGGCCTTATTGATGAATTCATTTACAAAATCCACTACTATTAAAGGCTTATCAAGAAGAACTAAGTCAGTAGTGGAAAAGTGGCAACAATTAAACTTACAGTGGATCGTATTCAGCCCGGCTTACATATCCGTCTCCCACTCAAGTGGAACGAGCACCCCTTCCTATTAAATAGCTTCAAAATCAAAGACCAAGAACAAGTTGAGATGATCCGACACCTTGGAGTTAAGTTTGTTTATTTTAACTCAGAACAGAGCGAAGTATCGCCTCTGGCAGCGAATCAGCCGCAAGTAGAAGTAAAGAAGGACGACACTTTAGAGCTGGAAGCTCAGAAGCTATGGCAAGAGAAGCAAAAGCGCATCGAAAAGCTTAGCGCTTATCGCCGTCGAGTCATTCAATGTGAGAAAGAGTTCGAGCGTTCCCTCGCCCGTATGCGCTCTGTGATGACGAAAATACGTAATCGTCCCGCCGCTGCTGTTGATGAAGCCAAACAATTGATTGACGATATCGTTGAGAAGTTGATGTGCGATGATAATGTCACATTACATTTAATGAATGGCAAAAATGAATTTGAAGATATCTACTTCCATTCGTTGAACGTTGCTGTCATTGCTATGATGATTGGACGTGCAAAAGGATACTCCGCAGAGCAGCTTAAAGCGCTCTCTTTTGCAGCGCTCTTTCATGATATGGGCAAAATTAAAATCCCAACGGCTATTTTACGTAAACAGGTGCCGCTCACTGAACCAGAAAGTAACTATCTTAAGTTGCACACCAAGTACGGCTTGGATATGGCGAATCAAATTGATGACTTTCCTGAAAGCGCGAAAAGAGTCATAGCCCAACATCATGAGATGAGAGATGGCTCGGGTTATCCTAAAGGGTTAAAAGGGGATGATATCGATGAGTTGGCTCAAGTGATCATTGTGGCGAATGCTTTTGATAATTTGTGCCATACGCCAGTCCCTTCCGAACAAAAGATACCTTACACCGCGCTCTCTCATTTATATAAGAATTGCAAACATCTATATAAAGAAGAAAACCTTAATATCTTGATCAAGTTTATGGGCGTTTTTCCACCGGGAACGGTAGTACAACTTTCCAATAATATGGTGGGGTTGGTGATCTCAGTAAATGCGTCACACTTGTTGTTTCCTAATGTCTTAGTTTATGACCCTTCAGTTCCGCGTACACAAGCGCCGATTATTGATCTTGCATCAAAAGACTTAAAAATCGTAAACGCGATTCATCCATCCAAACTGCCCGAAAAAATTAGGGAGTACCTAAATCCAAGATCTCGGATTTCCTATTTCTTTGACAGTGATGAGTAGTTATCCACAGGTTTTTGTGGGTAATCTGTAGAAATCTTGGGTGTTATTTATGGGTATTTTCCTGGTTGGATGGAAAGTATCCACTTGGCATGTTTTTTTTAGAAAAAATGCATTTTTAGTCTTGCCAAAGAAAATCTTCTCCTTATAATGCGCATCCATCGACACGGCAGACGCCACAAGGCTTCAGCAGAGTCGAGGAGGTAAAAAACTTCTGAGGAAATAAATTGAAAAAAGTGTTTGACACTCTCAATTATCTCGCTAGAATTCACCTCCGCTTTGAGAGAAAAACTTCTCGCAAAGCAAGCTCTTTAACAATATAGACCTATCAATCTGTGTGGGCACTCGTTGATGATAATCCAATTAGAAACTTCGGTTTCAAATTAGGTTTCAATGAACTGAGTGACCAATCAAGTCTTCGGACTTGGCACAGTCAATTCATTATCATTCTGTTGGAATGGTAATAGCTTTAAAATTACTTCTTACTTTCGAGTAAGGATGAGTTTTGAAGTCAGTATTCGTTGAGCCGAACAAAATCTTAAATTGAAGAGTTTGATCATGGCTCAGATTGAACGCTGGCGGCAGGCCTAACACATGCAAGTCGAGCGGAAACGACTTAACTGAACCTTCGGGGAACGTTAAGGGCGTCGAGCGGCGGACGGGTGAGTAATGCCTAGGAAATTGCCCTGATGTGGGGGATAACCATTGGAAACGATGGCTAATACCGCATAATGCCTACGGGCCAAAGAGGGGGACCTTCGGGCCTCTCGCGTCAGGATATGCCTAGGTGGGATTAGCTAGTTGGTGAGGTAATGGCTCACCAAGGCGACGATCCCTAGCTGGTCTGAGAGGATGATCAGCCACACTGGAACTGAGACACGGTCCAGACTCCTACGGGAGGCAGCAGTGGGGAATATTGCACAATGGGCGCAAGCCTGATGCAGCCATGCCGCGTGTGTGAAGAAGGCCTTCGGGTTGTAAAGCACTTTCAGTCGTGAGGAAGGTGGTAGTGTTAATAGCACTATCATTTGACGTTAGCGACAGAAGAAGCACCGGCTAACTCCGTGCCAGCAGCCGCGGTAATACGGAGGGTGCGAGCGTTAATCGGAATTACTGGGCGTAAAGCGCATGCAGGTGGTTTGTTAAGTCAGATGTGAAAGCCCGGGGCTCAACCTCGGAATAGCATTTGAAACTGGCAGACTAGAGTACTGTAGAGGGGGGTAGAATTTCAGGTGTAGCGGTGAAATGCGTAGAGATCTGAAGGAATACCGGTGGCGAAGGCGGCCCCCTGGACAGATACTGACACTCAGATGCGAAAGCGTGGGGAGCAAACAGGATTAGATACCCTGGTAGTCCACGCCGTAAACGATGTCTACTTGGAGGTTGTGGCCTTGAGCCGTGGCTTTCGGAGCTAACGCGTTAAGTAGACCGCCTGGGGAGTACGGTCGCAAGATTAAAACTCAAATGAATTGACGGGGGCCCGCACAAGCGGTGGAGCATGTGGTTTAATTCGATGCAACGCGAAGAACCTTACCTACTCTTGACATCCAGAGAACTTTCCAGAGATGGATTGGTGCCTTCGGGAACTCTGAGACAGGTGCTGCATGGCTGTCGTCAGCTCGTGTTGTGAAATGTTGGGTTAAGTCCCGCAACGAGCGCAACCCTTATCCTTGTTTGCCAGCGAGTAATGTCGGGAACTCCAGGGAGACTGCCGGTGATAAACCGGAGGAAGGTGGGGACGACGTCAAGTCATCATGGCCCTTACGAGTAGGGCTACACACGTGCTACAATGGCGCATACAGAGGGCAGCAAGCTAGCGATAGTGAGCGAATCCCAAAAAGTGCGTCGTAGTCCGGATTGGAGTCTGCAACTCGACTCCATGAAGTCGGAATCGCTAGTAATCGTGGATCAGAATGCCACGGTGAATACGTTCCCGGGCCTTGTACACACCGCCCGTCACACCATGGGAGTGGGCTGCAAAAGAAGTAGGTAGTTTAACCTTCGGGAGGACGCTTACCACTTTGTGGTTCATGACTGGGGTGAAGTCGTAACAAGGTAGCGCTAGGGGAACCTGGCGCTGGATCACCTCCTTATACGATGATTACTCACGATGAGTGTCCACACAGATTGATACGGTTTATAAGTAAGAGACGATACTGGGTCTGTAGCTCAGGTGGTTAGAGCGTTCGCCTGATAAGCGAGAGGTCGGTGGTTCGAGTCCACTCAGACCCACCAATTTCTTTTGAAATTGGTATGCAGTATCGACACCTTGATGGGGCTATAGCTCAGCTGGGAGAGCGCCTGCCTTGCACGCAGGAGGTCTGCGGTTCGATCCCGCATAGCTCCACCATCTTTAAGTGTTCTTGAAAAAGAATCTTTAAAAATGGTTTTCATCAGAAAATCTAGCTCTTTAACAATTTGGAAAGCTGACAAAACAATCTTTAAGATTGTTTGTAAAGTTCTCAATGTTTGTCTTTATGACAAACACCAAAAAACACATTCAAGTGTTCTTGGGAATATCACTTTTAAAGTGATTATTCGAAATTGAGTCCGGCAAAATCGAAATGTCTCTCGCTCATTCAAATAATGAGAGACAACTTTGGTGATTTGATTATCAACTCGAAACTCCTTCGGGTTGTATGGTTAAGTGACTAAGCGTACACGGTGGATGCCTTGGCAGTCAGAGGCGATGAAGGACGTATTAACTTGCGATAAGCCCAGATTAGGTAGTAAAAACCACTTGAGTCTGGGATTTCCGAATGGGGAAACCCACTAGCATAAGCTAGTATCGCTGCGTGAATACATAGCGCAGCGAGGCGAACCGGGGGAACTGAAACATCTAAGTACCCCGAGGAAAAGAAATCAACCGAGATTCCGAAAGTAGCGGCGAGCGAAATTGGACTAGCCCTTAAGCTTTATATGCGTTAGACGAACGGTCTGGAAAGTCCGGCAATAAAGGGTGATAGCCCCGTAGTTGACAACGCACATTCAGTGAAATCGAGTAGGGCGGGACACGTGATATCCTGTCTGAATATGGGGGGACCATCCTCCAAGGCTAAATACTACTGACTGACCGATAGTGAACCAGTACCGTGAGGGAAAGGCGAAAAGAACCCCTGTGAGGGGAGTGAAATAGAACCTGAAACCGTGTACGTACAAGCAGTAGGAGCACCTTCGTGGTGTGACTGCGTACCTTTTGTATAATGGGTCAGCGACTTATATTCAGTGGCAAGGTTAACCATCTAGGGGAGCCGTAGCGAAAGCGAGTGTTAACTGCGCGACTTAGTCGCTGGATATAGACCCGAAACCAGGTGATCTAGCCATGGGCAGGTTGAAGATTGAGTAACATCAATTGGAGGACCGAACCGACTAATGTTGAAAAATTAGCGGATGACTTGTGGCTAGGGGTGAAAGGCCAATCAAACCTGGAGATAGCTGGTTCTCCCCGAAAGCTATTTAGGTAGCGCCTCGGACGAATACTACTGGGGGTAGAGCACTGTTAAGGCTAGGGGGTCATCCCGACTTACCAACCCTTTGCAAACTCCGAATACCAGTAAGTACTATCCGGGAGACACACGGCGGGTGCTAACGTCCGTCGTGGAGAGGGAAACAACCCAGACCGCCAGCTAAGGTCCCAAATTATTACTAAGTGGGAAACGATGTGGGAAGGCTCAGACAGCCAGGATGTTGGCTTAGAAGCAGCCATCATTTAAAGAAAGCGTAATAGCTCACTGGTCGAGTCGGCCTGCGCGGAAGATGTAACGGGGCTAAGTAATAAACCGAAGCTGCGGCAATGAAGTTTACTTCATTGGGTAGGGGAGCGTTCTGTAAGCCGTTGAAGGTGTGTTGTAAAGCATGCTGGAGGTATCAGAAGTGCGAATGCTGACATGAGTAACGATAAAGGGGGTGAAAAACCTCCTCGCCGGAAGACCAAGGGTTCCTGTCCAACGTTAATCGGGGCAGGGTAAGTCGACCCCTAAGGCGAGGCCGAAAGGCGTAGTCGATGGGAAACGGGTTAATATTCCCGTACTTCTTACAATTGCGATGGGGGGACGGAGAAGGCTAGGTGGGCCTGGCGACGGTTGTCCAGGTTCAAGTGCGTAGGCTGAAGAGTTAGGTAAATCCGGCTCTTCTTAAGGCTGAGACACGACGTCGAGCTACTACGGTAGTGAAGTCATTGATGCCATGCTTCCAGGAAAAGCCTCTAAGCTTCAGATTGTAAGGAATCGTACCCCAAACCGACACAGGTGGTCGGGTAGAGAATACCAAGGCGCTTGAGAGAACTCGGGTGAAGGAACTAGGCAAAATGGTACCGTAACTTCGGGAGAAGGTACGCTCTTGATGGTGAAGTCCCTTGCGGATGGAGCTGACGAGAGTCGCAGATACCAGGTGGCTGCAACTGTTTATTAAAAACACAGCACTGTGCAAAATCGTAAGATGACGTATACGGTGTGACGCCTGCCCGGTGCCGGAAGGTTAATTGATGGGGTTAGACTTCGGTCGAAGCTCTTGATCGAAGCCCCGGTAAACGGCGGCCGTAACTATAACGGTCCTAAGGTAGCGAAATTCCTTGTCGGGTAAGTTCCGACCTGCACGAATGGCGTAATGATGGCCACGCTGTCTCCACCCGAGACTCAGTGAAATTGAAATCGCTGTGAAGATGCAGTGTACCCGCGGCTAGACGGAAAGACCCCGTGAACCTTTACTACAGCTTGGCACTGAACATTGACCCTACATGTGTAGGATAGGTGGGAGGCTTTGAAGCACAGTCGCTAGATTGTGTGGAGCCGTCCTTGAAATACCACCCTTGTAGTGTTGATGTTCTAACGTCGACCCCTTATCGGGGTTGCGGACAGTGCCTGGTGGGTAGTTTGACTGGGGCGGTCTCCTCCCAAAGAGTAACGGAGGAGCACGAAGGTGGGCTAATCACGGTTGGACATCGTGAGGTTAGTGCAATGGCATAAGCCCGCTTGACTGCGAGAATGACAATTCGAGCAGGTGCGAAAGCAGGTCATAGTGATCCGGTGGTTCTGTATGGAAGGGCCATCGCTCAACGGATAAAAGGTACTCCGGGGATAACAGGCTGATACCGCCCAAGAGTTCATATCGACGGCGGTGTTTGGCACCTCGATGTCGGCTCATCACATCCTGGGGCTGAAGTCGGTCCCAAGGGTATGGCTGTTCGCCATTTAAAGTGGTACGCGAGCTGGGTTTAGAACGTCGTGAGACAGTTCGGTCCCTATCTGCCGTGGGCGTTGGAAGATTGAAGGGGGCTGCTCCTAGTACGAGAGGACCGGAGTGGACGAACCTCTGGTGTTCGGGTTGTGTCGCCAGACGCATTGCCCGGTAGCTAAGTTCGGAATCGATAACCGCTGAAAGCATCTAAGCGGGAAGCGAGCCCTGAGATGAGTCTTCCCTGATACTTTAAGTATCCTAAAGGGTTGTTCGAGACTAGAACGTTGATAGGCAGGGTGTGTAAGCGTTGTGAGGCGTTGAGCTAACCTGTACTAATTGCCCGTGAGGCTTAACCATACAACACCCAAGGGGTTTTGATGGACTCAATGCAAGAACGATTGAATGTGTATAAATAGAACTTAAAATCAGTTTTCCAGATTAAAGAATTTGCTTGGCGACCATAGCGATTTGGACCCACCTGACTTCCATTCCGAACTCAGAAGTGAAACGAATTAGCGCCGATGGTAGTGTGGGGTTTCCCCATGTGAGAGTAGGACATCGCCAGGCTTTAAATTTAGTTTTTGCCTTTTTAAGAAGGTGAAGACAAAAGTTAAGAGAGCCCGTTTGAAAAAGCGGGCTTTTTTAGTCCTCATGGACACAGATAATGTGCTGATATGGCTCAGTCGGTAGAGCGCATCCTTGGTAAGGATGAGGTCCCCAGTTCGATTCTGGGTATCAGCACCATTTACTGTTTGTTTTACGCTTTAAATCAAAGCTTAAAACAAAACGTAAAGAATTTTGCTTGGCGACCATAGCGCTTTGGACCCACCTGATTCCATTCCGAACTCAGAAGTGAAACAAAGTAGCGCCGATGGTAGTGTGGGGTTTCCCCATGTGAGAGTAGGACATCGCCAGGTTCTTATTTAGACTCAAGAGTCTAACCAGTGCGGAGCGGTAGTTCAGTTGGTTAGAATACCGGCCTGTCACGCCGGGGGTCGCGGGTTCGAGTCCCGTCCGCTCCGCCACTTATTTAGAAACCCAGTCTTCGGACTGGGTTTTGTCGTTTTTGAGCATAATAATTTCCCTTTCAGGGAATGAGTCCCGGTTGCCCGCAACCCCGAACTAGGCGTCCCCGCCGACTAGCCACTTATTCCAGGCCTCAGCAGAAATGCTGGGGTCTTTTTGTATTTACGATATTATTTTGGTCTGCGACCAACGAGTCCCGCTCGTGTGCGAGTCCAATTGAGCGCAAGCTCAGCCGCTTCAACACTTATCTAGAAATTCAGCCTTCGTGCTAGCTTTCACCGTTTTAGGGAATATGATTTTCGTTTATAGGAAAGTAAGGCTCGCAAGGTTTTGTCTGTAGCCTACAAGCCCAACTATTTATTCAGATATACGCCCCTAGTCTATCCACCCTTATTGAAAATCTACTCTGTCATTTGGTTACGTTAGAGATGCCCTCTAATGCTTTGTCTATTAAAGAATAGGGGCATTCAATAACACCGAGCTTATGAGCTACCAAATGGTTAGCTTCTTCATTAATCGCTTTCTCTGATGGTGTTCTCTTATCGGTATCACCGATTAATCCTACTGGGTCATCACTTCTCATATTTACGCTGAAGAAAACTTTGTTTGCTTTACTCTTATTTGTCAGAAGGATTAACCTAGTAAAGGTTCTTATAGGAGTACAACCTAATGATGCAGCAGATAAAAAGTGAAACGCTAAGAGTCTTATTCGAAAGCCTGTCTTCTCAAGATGGGATTGCCGTTATTAACCCTGCGACTGAGCAAGAACTGATTCGCTTAAAGCCTAGCTCTTTGGATGAGTTAGATGTGCAAATAGAAGCGTGCAAATCGGCTCAAGTTGAGTGGGCAAAACTCAGCGCTAAAGCACGTTCAGCTTCCCTAAAAAAGTGGTTCCAATTGCTTGTAGAGCATACGGAAGACATCGCGAACATCATTACCTTAGAACAAGGTAAATCCCTTACTGAAAGTCGTGGAGAAGTCGCATACGGCGCATCTTTTGTTGAATGGTTCGCAGAAGAGGCTAAACGCACTTATGGTGAGGTTATTCCAGCCCCAGCGGTAGATAGACGCCTCTCTACCATCAAACAACCTGTCGGCGTGTGTACAGCGATTACACCATGGAACTTCCCTATTGCAATGATCACTCGAAAAGCGGCTCCTGCTCTGGCTGCGGGATGTGGGATGATCATTAAACCTTCTGAATTAACGCCTTTGACTGCTCTGGCTGTGGTGGAGCTTGCTCATCGGGCTGGTATCCCCAAAGCTCTATTGTCTACCGTTGTTTCTGAACAGGCGGCAGAGTTCGGTTTGGTATTAAGTACCGATCCTCGTATTAAGAAGATCTCTTTCACTGGTTCGACACGTGTCGGTAAGATCTTAATGAAACAAGCAAGTGATACGGTTAAAGCCGCTTCTATGGAATTGGGTGGTAACGCACCTTTTATTGTTTTTGAGGATGCAGATTTAGAAGCTGCAGCGAATGGCTTAATTGCTTCCAAGTTTCGTAATGCTGGACAAACCTGTGTGTGTACCAACCGCTTGTATGTACATCAGAGTGTGAAAGAGGCGTTCTTAACTAAGCTTCTTGATAAAGTGGCAAGCCTGGCGGTCGGTAATGGTCTTGAGGAAAATACAACTCTTGGCCCTGTTATCACTATGGCTTCTAAGCATCGTCTAGAGGCGGTAGTCGATCAGGCAGTACAAGAAGGAGCAACAATACTTAACCAGCCTCAAAAACTCACTGGGCGCTTTATGGAGCCTGTTATCTTAGATGATGTCGAACAAGGTATGGCGATCGTGCGACAAGAGTTGTTTGGTCCGGTTTTGCCAGTCATTAGTTTTGATGACGATGAACAAGTGCTCTCGATGGCGAATGACACCGAGTATGGTTTAGCTTGCTACTTCTATACCGATAGCTTGAAACGCATTATCCGATTTAGTGAAGGTTTGGAATACGGCATGGTAGGGATAAACGAAGGGATTATCTCTACGGAAGTTGCGCCGTTTGGTGGTATCAAAGAATCTGGCATTGGTCGTGAGGGTGCTAAACAAGGTATCGATGAGTACCTAGAGACGAAGTATATCTGCCTTGGAGGTTTGAGCTAACCTTCTCACGAGACAAAGACGGAAGCTGGGTATATCACCTGGCTTTTTGTTTATTGAGATAAAGGTAGATGAAGAGGGGGCTGTGAGTTTTCTTCAGATGCAAAAAAGCCGCATCAAGTGATGCGGCTTTTTATAATATGGCTCCTCCTACTGGACTTGAACCAGTGACCTGCGGATTAACAGTCCGTCGCTCTACCAACTGAGCTAAGGAGGAACAGATTTTATTAAGTGGTGCCGACTACCGGAATCGAACTGGTGACCTACTGATTACAAGTCAGTTGCTCTACCTACTGAGCTAAGTCGGCACATTTTCGTTAATAAGTAATCGACTTACTAACTGAAAGATGGCTCCTCCTACTGGACTTGAACCAGTGACCTGCGGATTAACAGTCCGTCGCTCTACCAACTGAGCTAAGGAGGAATTATCTTGTTTAAGAATAAATGGTGCCGACTACCGGAATCGAACTGGTGACCTACTGATTACAAGTCAGTTGCTCTACCTACTGAGCTAAGTCGGCGTACCGTTATTCTTTTTATTGTTCGTGTAAGACACCAACAATTTTAAATTGTGGTGCCCGGAGGCGGAATCGAACCACCGACACGAGGATTTTCAATCCTCTGCTCTACCGACTGAGCTATCCGGGCGACGAGGTGTATTAAAAGGCTTTTCCGCTTTCACGTCAACAATAAAATTAAAATAAAATATCGTTTGATGAATTTGTGCTCGGAGTGGGCTGTTTTTATGCGTTTTTAACAGGAATGCACCATATTTTAAGCCTTGATTATGATAGGAGCATGAGTTCGCTTGCTAAATAAATACCATAAAAACAAAAAAGCACGTCCGAAAACGTGCTTTTTATTGAACAATTGACTTTAAACTAGTGCTTTACTGAGAACTTGTTCACCCAACCTTCAAGCTCATTCGCTAAAGACGCCAATGTCTGTGTGCTTGATTGGCTTTCTGTGACTACCGTGTTGAGCTGGCTACCGCTTTCTTCGATAAGGTTAATGCGATGCGCAATATCATCACTTACCTGAGTCTGCTCAGCGGCTGCTGTTGCGATTTGCTGGCTCATGGCCGTGATGGACTCTAGTGCAGTTACTATCTGTTGTAGCGCTTCTGAGGCGTTCATAGACTCGGTTACTGTGCTTTCGCTAGTTTCGGCACAAATCTCCATCG
Source organism: Vibrio jasicida 090810c (assembly GCF_002887615.1). NCBI lineage: Bacteria > Pseudomonadati > Pseudomonadota > Gammaproteobacteria > Vibrionales > Vibrionaceae > Vibrio > Vibrio jasicida. Next base: position 2,750,371 of record NZ_CP025792.1, read on the forward strand.
TATGGATAGCGTTACGCGAACCTTCCTGAAGGTTAGAAATCATCTGTTGAATCTCTTTTGTGCTGTCTTGTGTGCGTCCTGCTAGGTTGCGAACCTCGTCTGCTACTACCGCAAAGCCTCGACCTTGTTCACCCGCACGAGCTGCTTCAATGGCGGCATTCAACGCCAGTAGGTTAGTTTGCTCAGCAATGTCGCCGATTACGTCGAGAACTTTCACAATACTGTTAACATCTTGGTCAAGATCCGCAACGGCTTTACTGGCTGTATTGAGCTGGGTCGCCAAGCCTTGAATATTATCTACCGTACTGTGGATCAATGATTGCGTGTGTTGGCTCTGCTTGTCGGCTTCATCGGTGTTATGTGCCGTGTCACTTGCCGAACTTGCAACATGGTTGGCTGAAGAAGCCATTTCTGTCATCGCTGTTGCGATCATCGCCGTCGATTGCTGCTGAGACATGGTCAAATCAGCAATAGAGTTAGAGCGCGATTCTACCGCTGATAGCTCTGAACGTAATGCGTGCATTGACGCGTCTAGATTGGTGACCATCTTAGCTAACGATTGACTCATCTCTTGCACCGCACCATAGATACTGTCTTTAGGGGCTGTGTATTCAAAGCTGGTTTGGATATTACCCTGAGCGACGGCCTGAACCGCCTCACGAACGTCATTCGGCTCACCACCAAGAAGGTTAAGCATCTTGCGAATAGAGATGATCAAGCCACCTAGGATTGCGCCAGCGATAACAAGACATAGGGTTAGCTGCCATTGTGCAGTAGACCAGAAACGTGCATTTACTTCATTGAATCCAATGCCGGTACCTACAACCCAGTTCCAATGTGGTGTTTTTTCTGCAATCGAGTGTTTTTCTTCGATGGTGCCGTCAGGCAATTTTTGTGTCCAGGTGTATTCAACGATTTGACCTGTCTTACGACCTAGCACGTCCAAGATCAGCTGACCGACACTATTGCCATCACCGTCTCGAAAGTCATGGAAGCTAGTGCCATGCAATTGAGGGTCTAAAGGGGCTGCCACAAATAACATGTTCTCATCAGCAACATAAACGTATTCGTTGTCTTTGTAGATATTGTTGCGAAGTAGGCGAGTCGCGAGTGCTTTAGCCTCATCTTCAGGCATTTTGCCTTCTACCGCCATTTTCTCTACTTCAGTTAGAATGCTATAAGCACTCTTGAATAGCTCTGTCACTCGAGCTTTGTTATCAAGGTTACTTGCGACGCGAAGTGTCCAAAGACCCGTTGCAGTTAATGCAAGCAGGGCAATTAGTATGATGGCCGATAATAAATAGGCTTGAGTTTTTAATTTCATAGTTAGCTCACAAAGCGTGTTCGTACTATGCAATGCATAGCTTATAAAGGGGCGTAATAATAAATTCATATTATTGAACTTGTATACACGCGCCTATCTGCGAGTGATGAAACTATGATTTGGATTAAATTTTTAGCGTGAAATAAGTGTTTTATATCAAATGAACTAGACGTTAATAGGGTTGTTTCTTGAAGGCGTTGAGGGAGAAGTTTCGACGGAACTAGAAAATAGGGGGAGAGTTTTGGATATTGCAGATAAGAAAAAAGCCAAGTCCGAAGACTTGGCTTTCTAAATTGGCTCCTCCTGCTGGGCTCGAACCAGCGACCTGCGGATTAACAGTCCGTCGCTCTACCAACTGAGCTAAGGAGGAACTATTCTGTTTGTGTCTTACTGTAAGCAAGTGCACCAAATATGGTGCCTCGAGGCGGAATCGAACCACCGACACGAGGATTTTCAATCCTCTGCTCTACCGACTGAGCTATCGAGGCAAAAGAATGGTGCCGACTACCGGAGTCGAACTGGTGACCTACTGATTACAAGTCAGTTGCTCTACCTACTGAGCTAAGTCGGCACACTTTATTCTTTTTAGAAGAGTTAGACTCTTCATTTTTAGAATCTCATTTACATGAAATCCTAGAAGTTGGCTCCTCCTACTGGACTTGAACCAGTGACCTGCGGATTAACAGTCCGTCGCTCTACCAACTGAGCTAAGGAGGAACTATTCTGTTTGTGTCTTACTTTAAGCAAGCGCACCAAATATGGTGCCTCGAGGCGGAATCGAACCACCGACACGAGGATTTTCAATCCTCTGCTCTACCGACTGAGCTATCGAGGCAAAAGAATGGTGCCGACTACCGGAATCGAACTGGTGACCTACTGATTACAAGTCAGTTGCTCTACCTACTGAGCTAAGTCGGCGTACCGTATTCTTTTACTAACTGTTCGTGCTAGGCACCAACAATTTAGAAATTGTGGTGCCCGGAGGCGGAATCGAACCACCGACACGAGGATTTTCAATCCTCTGCTCTACCGACTGAGCTATCCGGGCAACGGAGCGCTATTAAACGGATTTTCCCGCTTTGCGTCAACCACTTTTTTTAAATAATTTCAAAAAAGTGGTTGTTCGAACGCTTTTTATTCAACTGTCGAGAAAAAGTTTACCCTGCGTTAAATTCCTTTTTGAAATTTGTAACTTTTTCTAGGTATCGGCGTGCTTCAGCGTTCGGGTGTTTCTTTGTTAACGCCCAATAAACTTGATTTGGCTGTAAAGAATTTAAATCTTTCATTGCACGTTTGCGATCGGTGCGATGGAAAGTGTTCAAAACACCACCAGTTCCGCCGTTGTAAGCGGAAATCATGCTGTACTCCAAAGATGTTGGATGCTGGACATCTTTCAAATAACGATTTTTTAGAATGTAAAAGTAAGCCGTTCCGGTATCAATATTGTTTTCTGGGTTAAACAAATATTCAGGACTAGGCTGACCTGACCGGTTCTTCACCAATTTAAAAACATCACGGCCGGCTGTTTTTGGAACTACTTGCATCAAACCATAGGCGTTGGCCCAGCTTACTGCATACGGGTTAAAGCTACTTTCGGTTTTGATGATGGCGTAAATTAGATCTTCAGGGATGTCGTATTTTTTCGACGCACGACGCACGATATCTGCATATTGGTAACTGCGTTGTGAGAAATGGTCTTCCACCATTGGAATTTCAACGTAGTAGGCTTTTTTAAAGTCAACGTCTTTGGTTTTTACTTGGTTAGCAATCAAGTAATCGGCAAAGCGATTCGCGCGCCATGACCATTGAATGGGCTTTTTGTCTTGATCAACGACCTGATTGTAAAGAAATGGCTGTCCTTCTAATTTGATCTCTTTAGAAGAGAATAGATCGACATTGGCTGGATCATCTGGGGTTAAAAGTGTCGTGATGATGGCGTTTTTTAGGTGCTTTTGTGGCTCCGTCGGAGAAACCGTTTCGATGGTTATCACACCTTTTTGGAAATCGACCTCGGCACGACTTAAGTAGTTATCGATGTATTTTACGTAATTGCTTTTACCTGCAACCTTTACCTCGCGTTGGCCCCAGCGCTTTTTGATGTTTCCTGAGAAGCTGCTGATCAACGCATCTAAAGCATCGGTGTCTTTTTCGAATTGTCCTGGCAGCTCAGCTAGGTTGTTCGCAAAGCGGTTCGTCGGCTCGTAATCAACGTCATAAATTTTTTCGACAAACTCACGGCTGCAACCTGCCATTAAAAGGGCAGTAACGATAAAGGCAATTTTTTTCATAATTATTTAGGTAGCTTTTTCGGCTCGAATATAAAAATGACATCACAAGTTTGGTTGTGATGTCATTGTTTTAAAACAAGTTTGATTTATTCGCTTGGTGGCGTGTAGCCTTCAATGTGAACCTCTTTGCCTTCGAAAAGGAAGTTCACCATTTCTGTTTCAAGCTGTTTACGGTTCTCTGGATCCATCATGTTGAGCTTCTTCTCGTTGATCAACATCGTTTGTTTCTGTTGCCATTGAGCCCAAGCTTCTTTCGAGATGTTATCGAAAATGCGTTTACCTAGTTCACCTGGGTAAAGTTGAAAGTCTAGACCTTCGCCTTCTTTCTTTAGTCGAGCACAAAAAACAGTGCGGCTCATAATGACTCCTTGCAATTAATTAACGAAGTTCGTGGGGTAGCGCTTCCAGTAGCAGTTTTACTGGCGCAGCCAAACCGACTTCTTCAGGTTTAGATAAGTTATACCAAAGACCTTTGTTACCTTCCATCACCACATTGGGTTGCTTTGACAGGTCAATCAAAATCGGCGTGATATCGAGGTGATAATGGCTGAATGTATGACGAAACGTAATCAGAGTTTCTTGATGTCTAATATCGTCAGTTTGAATACCACGTTGTTCCAGTAGTAATTCAATATCGCTCTCTACATCAATATGCTCAGTTTGTGGGAAACAAAAGAGTCCGCCCCAAATTCCCGTCTGCGGTCTTTGCTCTAACCACACTTCGTGACTATCACCATTTTTGTGATGCAGCATAACGAAACGTGTTTGCTTAACCGGTTTGTCTTTTTTCGGCTTCTTACCCGGATAATCAAGCACATTACCTTGTTTCTTTGCGACACAAAGATCGCTGACTGGACACAAGGTGCACTTAGGCTTGCTGCGAGTACACATCATGGCACCCATATCCATCATGGCTTGATTGTACTTGTCGACGTCTGTTTGTGGCGTGTGCGTTTCTGCGATTTCCCACAATTGATTTTCAACTTTCTTTTGTCCCGGCCATCCATCAACAGCAAAGCAGCGTGAAAGCGTGCGCTTTACGTTGCCGTCCAATATCGCATGTGGCTGTTTATAGACAGAGGAGAGTACTGCGGCTGCGGTTGAACGACCAATACCCGGCAGTGCGTTCATTTGCTCAATATCTAATGGAAACTCGCCATTATATTTATGGGCGACTTCTTTAGCCGCTTTATGAAGATTGCGAGCACGTGCGTAATAACCTAAGCCGGTCCAAAGGTGCAGTACTTCATCTTGCTCAGCATTCGCGAGATCGACGACAGTCGGAAAGCGTTCTAAAAAACGCTGGTAATAAGGAATAACCGTAGTGACCTGAGTTTGCTGAAGCATGATTTCAGACAACCAGACACTATACGCGGTCTTGTTTTGTTGCCATGGAAGCTCTTTTCTTCCATATGCGTCATACCATTCTAAGATGGCGTTTGCGAAAGGTGTCACGACTTGCTCTGTATTCTATTATTGGTTAGGAGCAAAATTGCATCACAGATTGTGGTGTAAGTACAACAGATAAACTGTGGGGATATTGTGTCTGGTTTGTTTGCTTTTGGGCTACCATAGTCCGATAGCTCAACAAATACTTGCACCTAAGTGAATTCTTTGGATAATCCCCGCTTTGATTAATCAATGTGCAGGCAAAATCAATGAGTGAAGTAACCACTAACGAATACAACGAAGACGGAAAAATGATCCGTAAAATCCGCAGTTTCGTGCGTCGCGAAGGTCGTCTAACCAAGGGCCAAGAAAATGCGATGAACGAATGCTGGCCAACAATGGGTATCGATTACAAAGCAGAACTTCTTGATTGGAAAGAAGTATTTGGTAACGATAACCCAGTAGTGCTTGAGATCGGTTTTGGTATGGGCGCTTCATTGGTTGAAATGGCAAAGAACGCGCCAGAGAAAAACTTTATCGGTATCGAAGTTCATAGTCCAGGCGTTGGTGCTTGTCTTGCTGACGCACGCGAAGCGGGTATCACGAACCTACGCGTAATGTGTCACGATGCGGTAGAAGTATTCGAACACATGATCCCAAATGGTAGCCTAGCAACGCTGCAATTGTTCTTCCCAGACCCATGGCACAAAAAGCGTCACCACAAGCGTCGTATCGTACAACTTGAGTTCGCTGAAATGGTTCGCCAGAAGCTTATCCCTAACGAAGGTATCTTCCATATGGCGACTGACTGGGAAAACTACGCTGAACACATGATTGAAATCATGAACCAAGCACCTGGTTTCGAAAACATTGCAGAAGACGGTGATTTCATCCCTCGCCCTGAAGAGCGTCCACTGACTAAGTTCGAGGCTCGTGGTCACCGTCTAGGTCACGGTGTATGGGATATTAAATTCAAGCGCACTGCATAACTAAGGAGCCAGTAGATGTACCACTACGCGATATTAGCGAATCCGGGTCACAACCGAATTTACTTTGATAGCGCAATGACCATTGCATGTTCCGAGCTAAAAGCAATTTTGGCTTCTGAAGGTGTTGAAGTGACTGAAATTGGTAACAAAGACGTCGGCTTACCTGCTGCGCTCGTGTTCTCTTGTGAAGACGCGTTAAGCGATCAGCAATCCGGTAAAATTGCCGCGTCATCTATCTACTATGCGCTATTTGAAGTGCGTGAAGATGGCTTATTACGTCCGATTCAGGCGCCTGCATTCAATACTTTCCCTGAGAGCATGAGCCAGATCCTTCGTTACACCGGTAAAACGAATGAACAGTTTACGCGTTTGATGGTGAACTTAGGCGTGAGTGCGTCCAATACGGATAGTGCTCAATTAACGCTAATGGATCCAATGTGTGGTAAGGGTACAACTCTGTTTGAAGGTTTGATCCACGGCCTGAATGTAGTGGGTGTGGAGATCAACCAGAAATGGGTACAAGAGATCCAAACCTTCATCGTTAAGTTTATGAAGAACGGTCGCTTCAAGCACAAAGTGAGCAAAGAAAAGCGCACTTCTGGTGGTAAGAAGGTGGCCGATGGTTTCGTGGTTGAAGCCGCGTCAGAGAAAGAAGAGTACAACAAAGGTAATCTTCAGACGATGAAGCTGTATTCAGCAGACACGCGAATTGCCGAACAAGTGGTTAAGAAGAACTCTGTTGATGTGATGGTGTCTGATTTGCCTTACGGTGTGCAACACGGTAGCAAAAACGCAAAAGACAGCAAATTGAATCGTAGCCCTCTGGAGCTGCTACAAGAAGCTCTGCCTGCATGGAAAGTGGTGCTGAAAAAGCAAGGTTCGGTCGTGCTGTCTTTCAATGAGTTCACTCTGAAATGGAAGGACGTGGCGGCATTATTTGAAGAGCAAGGGTGGAAGGTACTTTCAGAAGAGCCTTACATCGGTTATCTTCACCGTGTTGATCAGTCCATCAACCGCAACATCATTGTGGCAATAAAACCATAATCGACTTGAGTCGAATAAATTCCATGGAAAAGCCAACGTCCGCGTTGGCTTTTTTTACCTCTGAACTCAGCCATTTGGGTTCTTGTGACAAGAAGGTAGAAGATGAAACCTACAGCGCAAATTTTGACAGACATTCTAGCGGAAGTTCGCCCTTTAATTGGTCAAGGAAAAGTCGCCGATTACATTCCCGCATTGGCAAAAGTACCCAATACCAAACTGGGTATTGCGGTATACACCAATGAAGGTGAAGTGATTAAAGCGGGCGATGCAGAAGAGTCGTTTTCGATTCAGTCGATCTCAAAAGCGTTGAGCCTGACTCTGGCTATGTGCTTATACAAGCAAGAAGAGATCTGGTCTCGTGTAGGTAAAGAGCCTTCTGGTCAGGCGTTTAACTCGATGATCCAGTTAGAGATGGAGCTGGGCATCCCACGTAACCCATTCATTAACGCCGGTGCTATTGTAGTTGCTGATTTGCTGCAAAGTCGTCTCTCAGCGCCGCGTCAGCGTCTATTGGAATTTGCTCGTCAGTTATCTGGTGATACTCATATCGTGTATGACAAAGTCGTCGCGGCTTCAGAAATGATGCATGGCGACCGCAACGCTGCGATTGCTTACCTGATGCGCTCATTTGGTAACTTTGAAAACGAGGTTATTCCGGTATTGCAAAACTACTTCCATGCCTGCGCTTTAAAGATGAGTTGTGTGGATTTGGCAAAGACCTTTAGCTACTTAGCGAATAAAGGCACATCGGTACAAACGGGTAAATCAGTGGTCTCGGCGGTGCAGACAAAACAGTTGAATGCGCTATTGGCCACGTGTGGTTTGTACGATGGTGCTGGTGAATTTGCATACCGCGTTGGCATGCCGGGTAAATCTGGTGTCGGTGGTGGCATCATCGCTATTGTCCCAGGTGAGATGACGATTGCAGTATGGTCTCCGGAGCTTGATGCTTCGGGTAACTCGTTGGCAGGTACTAAAGCGCTTGAGTTACTTTCAGAGCGTATTGGTCGTTCGATTTTCTAAGGAAAAGAGACGAGAAGCGAGAACGGATCGCGTCCTTTGGAATCGCTTCGTTTTAGAGGCTTTAGAGAAAGAAGTGTTACAACGAATAAAAGAAAGGGTTGGCGTTTGTGCGCCAACCCTTTGTTATTTTTAGCAGAGACAAAGGCTGTATTGGCTTGGTCGAATATATCCATAGCCGTTTCAGCGAATCTCTCGGAGTGAAGCGTTCTTTAGGACACAGTCCGTTCCCAAATCTCGAATCTGCTCTTATTCCTCTTCCACCATAAAGGCTTCAAGCAAGTCATTCAGGAACAGCTTACCTTTCTCGGTAATTTGCCAGTGAGTCTCTGTTTCACTCAGATAACTCATCTCAAGCGCCCAATCGATAGTCTCTTGAATTGAGCTCAACGGAAGACCTGTCGTATCGATGTAGTCTTGTTTCGGGCACGCTTCCATTAAGCGGAAACGGTTCATAAAGAACTCAAACGGACGATCTTCATCAGCCACAAGCTGTTCACTATCTAGGTATGGCTTCACCATGTTTTGGTATGCCATCAAATAGCCACGTGGGTGTTTGAGCTTAGTGGTACGAACGATGCGGCCATCAGCAAAGCTCAGCTTGCCGTGTGAGCCACAGCCAATGCCAAGGTAGTCACCAAAGCGCCAGTAGTTCAGGTTGTGCTGACACTGATAGCTAGGCTTGCTGTAACCAGAAATCTCGTACTGAACGTAACCTGCCGCTGCCAGCTTCTCATGTCCTTGTTCGAAGATATCCCACAAGTCATCGTCATCTGGCAAAGTCGGTGGCTTGTAGTAGAACATGGTGTTTGGTTCGATGGTCAGCTGATACCAAGACAGGTGCGGTGGCGCTAACTCAATCGCTTTGTCCAAATCAGCTAAGGCTTGTTCGATGCTTTGATCTGGTAAGCCGTGCATGAGATCGAGGTTAAAGCTATTCAAACCGATTTGGTGTGCCAGCTTAGCTGCATTGACGGCTTCGTCTTGACCGTGAATACGCCCCAAACGCTCAAGCTTCTGTTGCTCAAAGCTTTGCACGCCGATAGAGATGCGCGTTACACCAGCCTTGCGGTAGCCAGCAAAACGTTCTGCTTCGATAGTGCCTGGGTTGGCTTCCATGGTGATTTCTATTTCAGGCTTGAACGGAATACGCGCTTCAATGCCCTTAAGTAGACGCTCGATGCCTTCTGCCGAAATCAAACTCGGCGTACCACCACCAATGAAGATTGAATGCAGTGGACGTGGCGCTTCGTTGAGGCGGTATTTCTCAATGTCGGTATCCAAGTCTTCAAGAAGGGCATTGATGTACTCTTCTTCTGGGATCTCGGCTTTGAGCGCGTGAGAGTTAAAGTCGCAATATGGGCACTTTTGTACACACCATGGGATGTGTACATACAAGCTCAGTGCTGGGGGCGTTAACATGGTCTAATTCGCTCGTGATTACTGAGACACTTGCTCAGACAGTTGAGCAAACAACGATTTGAGTGCTTTACCGCGGTGAGACAGTTGTTTTTTACGTGCTGGATCAAGTTCGGCAGACGCGCAGTTGTCTTCAGGTACTAAGAAGATTGGGTCGTAGCCAAAGCCATTTTCACCGTGTGCTTCAGTTAGAATGCGACCTTCCCACTTACCGTGACAAACGATAGGGGTTGGATCGTTCTCATGACGCATCAAAACCAATACGCAGTGGAAACGAGCGGTGCGCTCTGCTTCTGGTACGCCTTCCATTGCTTTAAGTAGCTTTTCTAGGTTCTCTTGGTCAGAGGCTTTTTCACCTGCATAACGTGCAGAGTAAATGCCAGGCGCGCCTTTCAAGAAATCGACTTCTAAGCCTGAGTCGTCCGCAATCGCAGGAAGACCCGTTTCTTGTGCTGCATGGCGAGCTTTGATGATCGCGTTTTCGATGAAAGTAGTGCCAGTTTCTGCTACTTCAGATACGTTGAATTCACTTTGCGCTAATACTTCAAAACCGAAGTCAGACAGCAGATCTGCCATCTCACGAACTTTGCCTTGGTTGCCTGTTGCTAGCACTATCTTTTTCATGGTCGTCTCTTTCTGTAGCGATAAAGGGAGAACGCAGTGTTCTCCCCGATTAAATTGGTGCTAGGGTCTGTTGACCTTTCGCGGTTAAATTTTGTTCGAGATAAAATCGTTTTAGGTGAGGCAAGGAGTGTGTCGCCTAGTCACTCTAAGCAAATACTCCTTAACAAAGCATAAAACGATTTTAGCCGAACCCTTTGGGCAGCGTTTGTTGGTCATTTCTACTGCGTTATCGACTTCTCATGTAGGCTAGCTACATAGCAAAGTCTCTGCCTTGTATAAATACCCAACAATTCGCTGCAAAAATCAGCTCGAAAGGTAAACAAACCCTAAGGTTATGGTGTTCTAAAAGCTTTTAGATCATCACAACCTAATTACTCTTCGACATAAAATTTCTGGGTGAATTTAAGCTTACCTGAGCCTTTGTTTCCAGCTTTAACGTCAATATCGAAGGTAAAAGTTTCTTCGTTGGTAATGCCAAGTTCAGCTAAGTAGTAAATCGCATTACCTTCTTTTACTTCTCGGAAGGTGAGTTTCTGCGTTTGGCCAATCAAGTTCTTCGCTTGGCCAGTGATTTTTGCGTCAACTGCTGGTTTACCTAGTGAGGCGCTGTCTAATACGCTGATGTTCACTACTGCATTATAGCCATTACGCTTGATGTCGTAGCTACGAGCGATCTTTGACGTCAGAAAGGTAGAGTTAAACGCAACATAGTGAACTTCGATGTCTTTCATGGTTTTGAACTGACCTGCCATGCTTGGTAAAGATAAAAGGCTGATCAATAGGGCGGTAATCCATTTGCTCATTATTACTTCCTCGAATCGATATTCGTTATTTAATTTGATACGAAAATCGTAAATAAAAAGCCATCAAATGATGGCTTTAATTTCGCTTGGTATTTGTATTGGAGATTCTATCCGAATTTGCTTATGACGTCCCAGTTCACCTTTTTCTATGTGAACCAAGCCCTTAGCAACTTTGAATTGTTTCGCCAAAAACTTAGTGAGGTGTGCATTCGCTTTACCATCGACAGGCGGTGCGGTGATGGCAATTTTAAGCTCTTCACCATGCAAGCCGACGACCTTGTCGCGGCTCGCTTTTGGTTGAATATAGAGTTTGAGAATGACATCCTCGCCATCGAGCCAAACGGCGGCTGACATTATAGTTGGTACCAGATTGGACCAATCACGTCACCCATTAGGAAGTTCGCGAATTGCAGACCGATAAACAATACGAGTACGCTTAAATCAAAACCACCCATCGCAGGTAGGATACGGCGAATTGGTGCGAGCATTGGTTCTGTTAATTGATGGAATACGTACTCGATTGGGCTGCGACCTTGGCTTACCCAGCTTAGAATGGCACGGATCAATAGAACCCAGAACAGCAAGCCTCCAGCGGCTTTAACTAATGATAACAAACCTAGGAATAGGAAATCGGCACTGAAAGAAACCGAACCACTTGATGCAATCAGGATCAATGCAACGAACTTAAGTACGCACAGTACGTAAGCAAAAAGCACTGTCGCTAGATCGATACCACCGACAGAAGGGATGACTCGACGTAATGGCCCCACAACTGGCTGTGTTGCTTTAACGATAAACTGCGAGAATGGGTTGTAGAAATCTGCACGGGCAGCTTGCAACCAAATACGCAAAATGACGACCATGATGTACAGGTCAAATAGGGTTGAGATGAGAAAACTCATTGAATTCATAAGGTACCCTTAACAAGTAAAGAACGACACGCCCTAGTTGTGCCGTTCAGATAATTAAAACAGTTTTTCCATTTCTTCAGCACGAGCAACCGCAGCTTGCATTGCTTTCGCCACAATATCAGACAGTTGATGTTCGTTGAACGTACGTAGCGCTTCTGCCGTTGTGCCACCTTTTGATGTCACGTTCTCGCGTAGCGTTGAAAGTTCAGTTTCTGGATTTTCCACTACCATGCTTGCAGCGCCAAGTGCTGCTTGCTGAACTAACATGCGTGCGGTGTCTTTATCGAAGCCTTGAGCAATCGCTTCAGCTTGCATCGCTTCTATAAATAGGAAGAAGTACGCCGGTGCACTGCCTGCTGCTGCAATAACGTTGTTGATGCCCGATTCTTGCCCAACCCAACACACCTTACCGCATGCTTGCATTAGTTCTGTTGCGAAGGCTTTGTCTTGTTCTGATACAGATTCAGGCGCATATAGACCACTCATACCCAGACCAAGTTGGGATGGTGTGTTTGGCATCACGCGAACCAAGTTGAGCTTATTCGCTAACATGCCATCCAAACGTGAACAGTTGATACCTGCTGCGATAGAGATAACCAGTTTGTTGCTGAAGTCGATAGATTGCAGTGGTGTACACACTTCCTCCATCATTTGTGGCTTCACAGACAATACCACCACGTCCGCTTCCGTTGCAGCTGCGATGTTATCGCTGGTGGTACGGATACCAAAGTCTTGCTCAAGAGGCTGGCGGCGCGTCTCAGATGGCGCGGTTGCGACAATGTTTTGAGCAGGGTAGCCATTAGCGACGAGACCCGAGACAATGGCTCTCACCATGTTCCCTGCGCCGATGAAGGCAATCTTTTTATGTTCCATATGTCTGATTTCCAAATATAAATTCTTACAATTTGTTGTGCGCACGGGTGTATAATCGCACCACTTTGCTCTGACTGTCCAAAGAAAGGCCGTCAGACTCAAGTTCACAGTGTCTGGCAACAATGCGCTTTTATTGCTGTTTGCCGTAGTCTCGTGCGCCAAAAATAGCGGTGCCGATGCGAACCATAGTACTGCCCGCTTCTATAGCAGCATCCATGTCACCGCTCATGCCCATAGAGAGCGTGTCGACATCTGGGTACTGCTGAGCTAGCTTGTGCTTAAGTTCAGATAATTGTTTGAACGCTCGCAGTTGTGATTCGTAATCTGGCACGTTAGCAGGAATCGACATCAACCCTCTTAACGTGAGGTTTGGAAGGCGAGAAATCAACTCAGCCAGCTCGAATATTTCTGCATCGTTGACGCCAGATTTAGAATCTTCACCACTGGTGTTTACTTGAATCAGCACTTGTAACGGTTTTAGCTCACTTGGGCGCTGGTCATTTAAACGTTGAGCGATCTTAGCGCGATCAATGGTGTGAACCCAATCGAAATGTTCAGCGACAGGACGTGATTTATTGGACTGAATTGGCCCAATGAAGTGCCATTCGATTCGATAATCTGGATAATGCTCGGCAAAGTGCTGAACTTTACTGACGCCCTCTTGGACGTAGTTTTCACCAAACGCCACTTGGCCTGATTGGTAGGCTTCGAGAACCGCCTCGACAGGTTTAGTTTTGCTTACTGCTAAAAGTTGCACTGACTCTGGAGAACGGCCACATTTTTGTTCGTCGTGTCGAATTTGAGAGGTGATATGTTCAATGTTTTGTTGAATACTACTCATAGCTGTACTTTAGACTTAAGGATTTTAAATGGATATCACTGAGTTACTGGATTTTAGTGTAAAACATAATGCTTCGGATCTACATCTTTCTGCAGGTGTACCACCAATGGTTCGTATTGATGGTGATGTGAGAAAACTGGGCATTCCAGCGTTTACACACCAAGAAGTGCACCGTTTGGTTTTTGAAATCATGAACGATGCGCAGCGCAGTGAATTCGAAGAAAAACTCGAAGTCGATTTCTCATTTGAATTGCACAATGTTGGCCGTTTTCGTGTCAACGCCTTCAACCAATCTCGTGGCTGTGCGGCGGTGTTCCGTACCATCCCAAGTAGCATTCCAACACTGGAAGAGCTAGAAGCGCCAGAGATCTTCAAAAAGATTGCTAACGCAGAAAAAGGTTTAGTACTGGTTACCGGTCCAACAGGTTCGGGTAAATCGACAACCTTGGCTGCCATTGTTGACTACATTAACCGTAATCACAACAAGCATATTCTTACAATTGAAGATCCTATTGAATTTGTTCACAACAACAATAAGTGTTTGATCAACCAGCGTGAAGTACACCGTGATACGCATAGCTTCCAAAATGCGCTTCGCAGCGCGCTACGTGAAGACCCGGATGTCATTCTAGTTGGTGAGATGCGTGACAAAGAAACTATCAGTTTGGCGCTGACGGCTGCTGAAACGGGTCACCTTGTTTTCGGTACGCTGCATACTAGCTCAGCAGCGAAAACCATCGACCGTATTATCGACGTATTCCCAGGTAGTGACAAAGACATGGTGCGTTCGATGCTGTCGGAGTCGTTGCGTTCGGTTATTGCGCAAAAGCTGCTTAAGCGAAATGGTGGAGGCCGTATTGCTTGTCATGAGATCATGATGGCAACGCCAGCAATCCGTAACTTGATCCGCGAAGATAAAGTGGCGCAGATGTACTCGATCATTCAAACCGGAGCGGCACATGGCATGCAAACCATGGAACAAAATGCCCGTCAGTTGATGGCTCAAGGTATGGTATCGCGTGAAGAAGTCGACAAGAAAGTCGAAATCGAAGCGCAGCAATTCTCGTAACGATCACATAGGTAATAGCGAACCCGGAAGATGGATCTGAATAAATTTCTCGAAGGCATGCTGGCGTTAAAAGCGTCGGATCTTTATATCACGGTTGGTGCGCCGATCTTATTTCGTGTGGATGGCGAACTGCGTCCGCAAGGGGATAAGTTGAGTGAAAATGACGTAGCCATGCTGCTCGATAGTGCAATGGATCCAGAGCGACGTCAGGAGTTTCGTAAAAGTCGAGAATCAAACTTTGCGATTGTCCGAGATTGTGGCCGCTTCCGTGTTAGTGCTTTCTTTCAGCGAGAATTACCTGGTGCGGTGATTCGTCGTATCGAAACCAACATTCCTACGTTTGAACAGCTTAAGCTGCCTTTAGTGTTGCAAGATCTTGCGATAGCGAAACGTGGCTTAGTGCTGGTGGTTGGTGCTACAGGTTCCGGTAAGTCGACCACTATGGCGGCGATGACGGGTTACCGTAACAGCAATAAAACAGGTCACATTCTGACAGTTGAAGACCCAATCGAATTTGTGCACGAGCACAAGCGTTGTATCGTGACTCAGCGTGAAGTGGGATTGGATACCGATAGCTATGAAGTAGCGTTAAAGAACTCATTACGCCAAGCGCCTGACATGATTTTGATTGGTGAGATCCGTAGCCGCGAAACGATGGAATACGCGATGACCTTTGCCGAGACTGGTCACTTGTGTATGGCTACATTGCACGCGAATAACGCAAACCAAGCACTTGAGCGTATTTTGCACCTAGTGCCAAAAGATCAGAAAGATCAGTTCCTGTTTGATCTGTCGATGAACTTAAAAGGCGTAGTAGGTCAACAGCTGATCCGTGATAAAAACGGTCAAGGACGTCATGGCGTGTTTGAGATTCTGCTAAATAGTCCACGAGTTTCTGATCTGATCCGTCGCGGTGATCTGCATGAGTTAAAAACCACCATGGCACGCTCTAATGAATTCGGGATGCTGACGTTTGATCAGTCGCTCTATAAATTGGTGATGCAAGGCAAGATCAGTGAAGAAGATGCATTGCACAGTGCGGATTCAGCTAACGATCTGCGTTTGATGTTGAAGACGCAACGCGGTGAAGCCTTTTCTACAGGCACGCTGGCGAACGTTAAGATCGATATGGATTAATACCAATCGTAGTAAATAACTGGTCATTCTAGCTTGTTAAAATACTCGATAACTGCGTTGCAATTTTTGATTGTAGAATAACTACTTATCGAAAAATTGCGCCTTGTTCTCAAGCATTTTCCCTATGCTATTTCTGATCACTTATTTACTGTGATTGGTATAATCTACTCCAGAAATGAAAAAGGTTGGCAGAAGCCAACCTTTTTTCTTTGTGCTTGAATGCCTACTCACCCCAAAGGTTTTCAAACCAACTTTCAAGAATCACCACCGCTGACTGACAGTCGATGTTGCCCTTCGATAACGCTTTGTAGCCACCCATACTGAATAAATCAGCACGAGCCTCTGCTGTCGACAGACGTTCGTCATGCAACTCAACAGGTAAGCCATATCGGCCTTGAAGGCGGTTGGCGAACTTTTTTGCTCGTGGCGTAATGGTTTCTAGATCTTTCCCGTGCAGGTCAGTCGGTAAGCCAACAACCAATAAGTCTGGTTGCCATTCTTTGATTTGTTTTTCGATATCATCCCAGTTTGGAATGCCATCATTGGCTTTAAACGCTTTTAATGGTGAAGCGGTGCCAGTAATTTCTTGGCCAATCGCGCTACCAATACTCTTGGTGCCAAAATCAAAGGCCATAACAGTGCGTGACATAATGTGTCTCGAATCTCAATTGGGTGGAAAACTTAACGTATTACGCAAGTGGGTTATGCATGTCCGGCGTCAGAAGATAACTGGCTCGGATCGATACCTAGCTTTTCGACGGCTTTTTTCCAACGATCGATAATAGGAGTATCGAAGATGATCTCTGGTGTGGCTTCAATCGTCAGCCATGAGTTTTCAGCCAGTTCGGTTTCTAACTGACCAGCACTCCAACCTGAATAACCTAACGCAACAAGATAGTCACTTGGTTCTGCCTCTGTGCCGAGTACCGACAGGATGTCTTTGGAAGTGGTGACAGCCAACTCGTCAGTCATTTGAATGCTCGATTCGTAATAATCTTTTGGCTTATGCAAAATAAAACCACGATCTTCAGAAACAGGGCCGCCATTATAAACAGGCCTGTCCAAACTCGCTTCAAACAGGCGCGGGTGAACAGGTTGTACTTCGACCTGCTTGAGCATGCTACCTACTGTAATATCAACCGGAGCATTGATCATTAGCCCCATCGCACCTTCTTCATTGTGCTCACAGACATAGATAACACTATTCTGAAAGTAGGGGTCTTTCATTCCCGGCATAGCAACTAAGAAATAGTTTGTGAGGTTCATTCTCATTTCGACCTTTCAGTAGGTACTTAAGCAAACGTCACGCACTGATATGTGCATGAGTTTGCTTAAGTTAATGTTCAACGCTCTCTATTAACTGTACTACAGTTTGAGTTATTCGCCTTTGATACGACGCTCGATCGCATCCATGAGCTTACCAGTGATAGAAATATCAAATGCTGCTTCAATTTCACGAATACACGTTGGGCTGGTGACGTTGATTTCCGTTAGCTTGTCGCCAATCACGTCAAGGCCAACAAAGATAAGACCTTTTTCTTTCAATGTTGGTGCGACGGCTTGTGCGATTTTCATGTCAGTTTCACTCAGTGGACGAGCTTCACCGGTACCACCAGCAGCCAAGTTGCCGCGCGTTTCGCCTTTTGCAGGGATACGAGCTAGGCAGTAAGGCATTGGTTCACCATCAACCACAAGAATACGCTTGTCACCATTGCTGATGTCAGGTACGAAGGTTTGCGCCATTGCGTAGTTTTGGCCGTGGTTAGTCAGCGTTTCGATGATCACAGATACGTTTGGATCGTTCTCTTTTACGCGGAAGATAGATGCACCACCCATGCCATCAAGTGGTTTTAGGATCACATCACCATGCTCTTCACGAAAAGCTTTAATCTTCTCTGCTTTTCGCGTCACGATAGTAGTTGGTGTGAGTTCAGGGAACCAAGCCGTGAACAGTTTCTCGTTACAGTCGCGTAGGCTTTGTGGTTTGTTAACGATTAGTGCACCTTGTTCTTCAGCACGTTCAAGGATGTAAGTCGCGTAGATGTACTCAGTGTCGAATGGAGGATCTTTACGCATCAGAACCGCATCTAACTCAGAAAGCTCGATAGTTTGCTCTGATTTGAATTCGTACCAGCCACTTGGATCTTCTTTTAATTCAACTACTTTGGTATCCGCAATTGCTTTACCTTGGTCTAGGTGAAGATCATTCATTTCCATGTAGTGGATTTCGTAACCGCGGCGCTGCGCTTCAAGCATCATGGCAAAGCTAGAGTCTTTCTTGATGTTAATGGACGAGATTGGGTCCATAACAATACCGAGTTTGATCATTGTTTTTCTCCGTTTTAACCAAGATCGCCGAAACGAACTTGTAAGGCTGTAATTGCGGTAAGAGCCGCAGTCTCGGTGCGCAATACGCGAGGACCGAGTAGCGTTTCTTCAAATTGATGTTCGCGTGTCATGCCGATTTCTTCTGAAGATAGACCGCCTTCAGGGCCAATCAATAGCCGTACTTTTTCGACAGGCGTTGGCAGGGTATTGATTGAGTACTTCGCTCGTGGGTGAAGGTTCAGTTTTAAACCGTCGTACGCTTCTTGACACCATTCTTCCAAACTCATGATTGGACGGATCTCAGGCACGACATTGCGACCACATTGTTCACAAGCGCTCACTGCGATTTTTTGCCATTGAGCGAGTTTCTTCTCGAAGCGTTTTTGATCTAGCTTTACGCCACAACGTTCAGAGATAAGAGGTGTGATTGTATTAACACCAAGCTCAACAGACTTTTGGATCGTGAATTCCATCTTATCGCCGCGAGAAATAACCTGACCAAGATGCAGATCTAAAGGTGACTCAATGTTGCTTTCTACACGCTCGGTTAATTCAACCATCACATTCTTTTTCGTGACTTCACTAATCACGGCTGGAAATTCTGCGCCACTGCCATCGAAAAGGAGGACTTCTTGTCCCTCTTTCATGCGAAGGACTCGGCCAATGTGGCCTGCTGCATCTTCACTTAAAGCGAGTGCGCCAAGTTGTTGAATGGTTTCTGGATGATAAATTCGAGGGATACGCATCGTGTTTCGATTTCCTGCATACGCGAGTGTTTAGACACTAACATGGATGCTTTCCACCGAAAAAACAAGGGGCAAGAGGCGTTTCCATTTGCAGTAAATAGTTACGCCTCAATTAGCACAAGTTTGCCGCTGTATTTTTGAGGGGAATTACAGTGCTCGACAAGCCTCTTGTACAAATGGGTTATGGTTGCCTTGAACCTTTGAAATGCGCTCGTCACGCTCACATTCCCACTTGTCGACAGGGTAGGTTTTGTTCCACGCACTCATTAACTGAGTTTGTTGCTTAGACAGTTTGAAGCCGTACTCTTTGCTCATGTATAGGTAGGTGCGAGCAATCGAGCCACGAGCGCGGTCTGGTGGCATGACTTTACGTTGCTTGAAGTTAACCTGCATTTCACAGCGGCCATAGCTGACACCGTCCATACCATTCCACTGACTGAAATTGTAATTAGAACGATCGCCGTTCACTTCCCCAATAGCTGGTGTCAGGTTATGAAGGTCGGCTTCCATTGATTTGAAAACTTTGTCGTTTCTTGTGCAGTTTTTGCGTCCGCCATCTTGCCAGCACTGACGCTGGTGGCCGAATTGCCAAGCTGGGACCACGTGTTCCCACTCGATGCGAGAAGCACGTTTTTTCTTGTTTACGCACTTGGTAGCCACAAGAAGCAAGGTCCGGTACACCTTTCTTACCTTGCCAGTTGATATCACAGCCACAGTAGAAACTGGTTGGATGATCTTTGTATATTTTAACCGCTTCACGTTTTGCCGCAGAGAAAGAGGTCGGTGGCGCAGCAATTACGGCATTAGAAAGCGCAAACAGGAATAAAGAGAACAGGTATTTCATGATTAAAGTCTTTATAAAGTATGACTTTATTCATTCTAACACGCAGAAATTAGCTTTAGTGATGAGTGTGTTAACAATAATGGGCAAAAAGAGGCCGTTTGAGAACGACAATCTCTGTTTTAGGAATCTGAATATTTCTATTGAGGAGAGTTAAGAGAGCTGAGTGCCAGTGAAGCTTAATGGTTTTCGACACTTTTGGCAGGAATAGACGGCCTCTTTACGCATGACTTTATTGTGGCGTCGAATTGAGAGCGGATAGGCGGTGCAAGCGCAGCGGTACTCAAAGGTCTTACCTTGCACAGAGGCGATATCAAAGCTGTGAGTTGTTTTAGCTGGCACGTTAAAAATGGCTTCCATCACACCTTGCCATTCTTTACCGTGAGGGCGAACACGACCGTATACTTGGTACGTAATGAGATGCGCTACTTCATGTGGTATCACTTCTTTTAGAAAAGCTTGCGGGTTTTCTTTAAAAAGCTTTGGATTTAGACGAACTTCATTCAATTGCAGATAAGCTTTGCCTGCCGCTTTACCACGAACATTAAATGTGACTGCGGGCATCGGAAAAGAACGTTTGAATGCTTGCTCCGCCTTCGTGATGCAAACTGCCATCACTTGTTTGGCTTTGTAGCTCAGCTCTATATCCACACTTACCTCATTATATTTAATAAAAAGCCCCCGCGTTTGCGAGGGCAGGATCATAACATCAGTTTTCTAAGGCGTGTGTTTTTTCTTGATCGTTGCATGGTAAGCATGCCAAGTACCATAACCGAGGATTGGCATGGTGAAGAGCATACCTATGCCGTACGTTGCAAAGCCAATTAAGATACCGCCACAAATGATGGCTGCCCATACGATCATCGCAGGAATGTTCGACTTCACAGCGTTAAAGCTGGTAAAGACGGCGGTCATCATGTCTACACGCCTTTCCATCATTAAAGGAATAGAAAAAGCAGAAATACTGAACACGATGCACGCTAATACCAAGCCAACTAGAGAGCCAATCACTAAGAAAGGCAAGAAGTCAGTCAGTGGCGCGCCTTGAACGGACGGATAAAGTGCATGAAGCAGAGCGGCAATTCGCATCCAGAAAATCATACATACCGCGAGCATTACAGCGAATGCCCATTGAGAAGTCGAATTTCGTCCAATGGCTTTCATTGAATGGAACAAGCTTGGTTTGTGTCCACGCTCTCTCTCCCAACTGGCGTCATATAAGCCTAGTGCTAGGAATGGGCCGATTAGCATGTAGACAATTAGACTCGGCATCACCACTAAGTGTGTGCCTTGCCATTGAACCAGAAGCACGATACCAATAGCGGCGGCCATAAAGCAGATGCCGTAAAAGGCACTAATGACTGGCATGCGAACGAAGTCGTGCAGACCCAGTGAGAGCCAATGGAATGGGGCCGAAAGATTCACGGTATTGCACGGAATGGTTCTGGCATATTCGTTATCTGGGACTTCCTTTCGTTTATTTTGGAAGTCAGACGGATTCACGGTACGAGGCATAACTCCTCCTTGATTTATTCCCACGGTGGCACCTAGGCCATAAAGGATGCCTGACTGACGTTTTCATTACTTTTTTCATCACGTGAGTCCGCACCTTATCTCTATACGTTATATGCATCGGAAAGTGCATTTAACATTATGTTAACTATTGGCGGAGTTAGGGCAATTTACAAATAAATGCTGAATTTTTGTTCAAGAAAGAGATAGGAAAGAAAAAGGGAGGAGGGAACAAAAAGCCCCCGCCAAAGGCGAGGGCTTTATCGATTCTTGTGTGGCTCGATTATTTGATGCCAGCGAAATCGCGTAGGATAGCTGCTTTATCCGTTGCTTCCCATGGGAACTCTTCGCGACCGAAGTGACCGTATGCTGCTGTCTGCTTGTAGATAGGTTGAAGCAGGTTAAGCATTTCTTGTAGGCCATATGGACGTAGGTCGAAGTTTTGACGAACCGCTTCAATGATGATGTCGTGTGATACTTTCTCAGTACCGAACGTTTCAACCATGATAGACGTTGGATCAGCAACACCGATAGCGTATGAAAGTTGGATTTCACAACGGTCAGCCATGCCAGCTGCTACGATGTTTTTCGCTACGTAACGTGCCGCGTAAGCTGCTGAGCGGTCTACTTTCGATGGATCTTTACCTGAGAATGCACCACCACCGTGACGAGCTGCACCGCCGTAAGTATCTACGATGATTTTACGACCAGTTAGACCACAGTCACCCATTGGACCACCGATAACGAAGCGACCGGTTGGGTTGATGAAGAAGTTAGTGTCTTTAGTGATCCACTCTGAAGGCAATACTGGCTTGATGATCTCTTCCATTACTGCTTCACGTAGGTCTGGTGTTGTTACTGAATCACAGTGCTGAGTCGAAAGAACAACCGCATCAATACCAACAATCTTACCTTGGTCGTATTGGAACGTTACTTGAGATTTCGCATCTGGACGAAGGAAGTCTAGTTTACCGCTCTTACGAACTTCAGCTTGCTTCTTAACAAGTAGGTGAGAGTAAGTAATTGGAGCTGGCATTAGGATTTCAGTTTCGTTTGTTGCGTAACCGAACATGATGCCTTGGTCGCCGGCGCCTTGCTCTTTAGGGTCTGCTTTATCAACACCTTGGTTGATGTCTGGAGACTGCTTACCGATGGTGTTTAGAACCGCACACGAGTTCGCGTCGAAGCCCATATCAGAGTGAACGTAACCAATTTCACGAACAGTTTCACGAGTGATTTCTTCAATATCAACCCATGCTGACGTTGTTACTTCACCGCCAACCATAACCATGCCGGTTTTAACGTAAGTCTCACAAGCAACACGTGCTTTTGGGTCTTGCTCAAGAATTGCATCAAGAACTGCGTCAGAGATTTGGTCTGCGATTTTATCTGGATGACCTTCTGATACCGACTCAGAAGTGAACAGGTGCTTAGCCATGATAGCTCCAATCTTAAGGTTTACTCATGGCCAACTAACGCAAGCTTGCCACGAAAAATACAATACAGTTTGTAGGTGTTTCTACATCTAGACGTCTATTTTAAATTGCCGTGTTCGAATTACAAGTTCTTTTTCCAATCCAATTCATCTGACTTATTACCCAATCGTTTGCTTGAAGGGTGATGAATTTATAGAAAAATGCAGACAATCAGCGAAAAGATTGAGTTAAAACCTCAAAAATGGTGAGTAAAACGTTTGCAGTCAGAATTTGGCTCTGAGAGAATATTGCGGCGCTTTTATCCCTTCTTAGTAAGATAAAAGCGCCCACATTCCTTTATCAATTCGCTTAATGCACTCAGGAGCAGACATGTCTTCTCGTAAACATCTGGCAAATGCAATCCGCGCTCTTAGCATGGATGGTGTTCAACAAGCTAACTCTGGCCACCCAGGCGCACCTATGGGTATGGCTGATATCGCTGAAGTTCTTTGGCGTTCTCACCTAAACCACAACCCAGCTAACCCAGAGTGGGCAGACCGCGACCGTTTCGTACTGTCTAACGGCCACGGCTCTATGCTTATTTACTCTCTACTGCACCTGAGCGGTTACGAGCTGTCTATCGACGATCTTAAAAACTTCCGTCAGCTTCACTCTAAGACTCCTGGTCACCCTGAGTACGGCTACGCACCAGGTATCGAAACAACGACTGGTCCTCTAGGTCAAGGCATCACCAACGCGGTTGGTATGGCAATGGCTGAGAAAGCGCTAGCGGCACAGTTCAATAAAGAAGGTCACGACATCGTTGACCACTTTACTTACGTGTTCATGGGCGATGGCTGTCTAATGGAAGGTATCTCGCACGAGGCTTGTTCTCTTGCTGGTACACTAGGCCTTGGCAAACTGATCGCATTCTGGGATGACAATGGCATTTCTATCGACGGTCACGTAGAAGGTTGGTTCTCTGATGACACTCCTAAGCGTTTTGAATCTTACGGTTGGCACGTTATCCCTGCTGTAGATGGTCACGATTCTGAAGCGATCAATGCTGCTATTGAAGCGGCAAAAGCAGACCCTCGTCCTACGCTGATCTGTACTAAAACCATCATCGGTTTTGGTTCTCCAAACAAATCAGGTTCACACGACTGTCACGGTGCGCCACTAGGTGCAGACGAAATCGCAGCAGCACGTGAGTTCCTAGGTTGGGAACACCCAGCATTTGAAATTCCAGCAGACGTATACGCTGAGTGGGATGCAAAACCAGCAGGTTCTGAGAAAGAAGCAGCTTGGAATGCGAAGTTTGAAGCATACGCAGCGGCTTACCCAGCAGAAGCGGCAGAGCTTAAACGTCGTTTAAACGGCGAACTTCCTGCAGAGTGGGAAGAAAAAGCGAGCCAAATTATTGCGGATCTTCAATCTAATCCAGCGAACATTGCATCACGTAAAGCATCTCAAAATGCTCTAGAAGCGTTTGGTCAAATGCTTCCAGAATTCATGGGCGGCTCTGCTGACCTAGCGCCTTCTAACCTAACCATGTGGTCAGGTTCTAAGTCTCTAGAAGCGAACGACTTCTCTGGTAACTACATCCACTACGGTGTACGTGAATTCGGTATGACTGCGATCATGAACGGTATCGCGCTACACGGTGGTTTCGTTCCTTACGGCGCAACATTCCTAATGTTTATGGAATACGCTCGTAACGCTATGCGTATGGCTGCTCTGATGAAAGTTCAGAACATCCAAGTTTACACGCACGACTCTATCGGCCTTGGCGAAGATGGCCCAACTCACCAACCGGTTGAGCAAATGGCTTCACTACGTCTGACTCCAAACATGAGTACATGGCGTCCATGTGACCAAGTTGAATCTGCAGTAGCATGGAAACTGGCGATTGAGCGTAAAGATGCGCCAACTGCACTTATCTTCTCTCGTCAAAACCTAGCGCAACAAGATCGTGATGCTGCGCAAGTTGCGAACATCGCAAAAGGTGCTTACATCCTGAAAGACAGCGATGGTAAGCCTGAGCTAATCCTAATCGCGACAGGTTCTGAAGTTGAGCTAGTAGTGAAAGCTGCTGAGCAACTAACGGCTGAAGGTAAGAAAGTACGCGTTGTTTCAATGCCATCAACAGATGCATTCGACAAGCAAGACGCTGCTTACCGTGAATCTGTACTACCATCAGACGTAACGGCACGTATCGCGGTAGAAGCGGGCATTGCTGACTTCTGGTACAAGTACGTTGGTTTCGACGGCCGCATCATCGGTATGACGACCTTCGGTGAGTCTGCGCCGGCTGACCAGCTGTTTGAGATGTTTGGTTTCACTGTAGAAAACGTAGTGAACACAGCACAAGAATTGCTAGCGTAATTTCGCGTTATAAATGAAAAACCGAGCGTTAATGCTCGGTTTTTTTATGCCTATTCAAATTCTTTTCCCCAGTTGTCTCTCTCCTTGTGCCCACATTCCTTACAAGTGACATAGCGATCCATATCGTAATAGTGGCCGCCATTCAGCAAGGTATGAGCCCAGAGTTTTAACGTTCCAAGAATCGATTTATCCGTATCATAACGACTTGGCTTACGGACCAGCACTTCAGAGTGTGGTGTTTCTCTATTGCATCGCTGACAAAAGTGAGCAGCGGGAAAACCTGACATACGCATTTCCTTTTGGTGGTCAAACAAGGAGTTAAAGTGCCAAGTGAAATACGCGAGGTCAGAAATGAATATATTGGCAATGTGAATGTATCGTGAAGTGAAAAGATAGTTTACCGCGAGTGAGATCACTTACTTAATGCGTTCTGCCTTTGTATCAGGTACTATCTGTGACACGAATTTTTGGTGAGGCGAGGGAGAAATGCTAAAGGTTGCGATCAATGGATTTGGACGTATCGGTCGTAATGTACTGCGAGCAGTATATGAGAGCGGTAAACACCAACAAATTAAGGTTGTCGCTGTCAATGAGCTTGCACAACCAGAAGCAATGGCCCATCTTCTGCAATATGACACCAGTCATGGCCGCTTCGGAAAGAAAATCTCTCACGATCAAGAGCATCTTTATGTTCATCATGATAGTGGTGAATATGACCCCATTCGAATCCTTCACCTCGCTGAAATCGACCTGTTGCCATGGCGCGATCTAGAGGTCGATATTGTCTTAGACTGCACTGGCGTATTTGGCTCACAAGCGGATGGCTTAGCTCATATTGAAGCAGGTGCAGAGAAAGTCCTGTTTTCTCACCCTGGTGCAAATGACCTCGACAACACCATTATTTATGGCGTGAACCATGAAACGCTAAAAGGCGAGCATCGCATTGTTTCTAATGGCTCGTGTACGACGAATTGTATCGTTCCTATCATTAAAGTCTTAGATGAAGCCTTTGGCATTGAGTCGGGCACCATTACTACTATCCATTCATCAATGAACGATCAGCAGGTGATTGACGCTTATCATAATGATTTACGTCGTACTCGTGCTGCCAGTCAATCCATCATTCCTGTCGATACTAAGTTGCATAAGGGAATTGAAAGAATCTTCCCGAAATTTTCCAACAAATTCGAAGCCATTTCGGTTCGAGTTCCGACAGTTAACGTCACCGCGATGGATTTAAGTGTCACAATTAGTACAAATGTGAAAGTTAATGACGTAAATCAAACCATTGTTAACGCATCTCAGTGTACATTACGTAACATTGTTGACTATACTGAATCGCCGCTCGTTTCCATCGACTTTAACCATGATCCCCACAGTGCCATTGTGGATGGAACTCAGACTCGAGTGAGCAACGGGCAACTCGTAAAAATGCTTGTTTGGTGCGATAACGAATGGGGCTTTGCTAACCGGATGCTGGATACCGCTTTAGCAATGCAAGCTTCTTCACAAGTGGAGCCTTAATGGTGAGGAAGCGATGGAGAAATTTTTTATTTTAAGCCTTGAAATAAATCTGACGTATCTCCATATCAATAACCAGTTTGAAGAATTAACGGGCTTGGCAGGATTGCCGAGTTTTTAAAAACTTTAATTATTTAATATTTGAGAGGACACATCATGTCTGTAATCAAGATGACTGACCTGGATCTTGCAGGTAAACGTGTATTTATCCGTGCTGACCTAAACGTGCCAGTAAAAGACGGTAAAGTAACTTCTGATGCACGTATCATCGCATCTCTTCCAACTATCAAGCACTGTCTAGAAGCAGGCGCTAAAGTAATGGTTACTTCTCACCTAGGTCGCCCAACTGAAGGTGAATACGCTGAAGAGTTCTCTCTACAACCAGTAGTTAACTACCTAAACGACGCACTAGATTGCGAAGTTAAACTAGCGAAAGATTACCTAAACGGTCTAGAACTAAACGCTGGTGAGCTAGTTGTTCTTGAAAACGTTCGCTTTAACAAAGGCGAGAAGAAAAACGAAGAAGAACTGTCTAAGCAATACGCTGCTCTATGTGACATCTTCGTAATGGACGCATTCGGTACCGCTCACCGTGCACAAGCATCTACTCACGGTGTTGGTATGCACGCAGACGTGGCATGTGCTGGTCCTCTACTAGCGAACGAACTAGAAGCACTAGGTAAAGCAATGGACAAGCCTGCTCGTCCAATGGTTGCTATCGTAGGTGGTTCAAAAGTTTCTACTAAGCTAACGGTTCTTGAGTCTCTATCTAAAATCGCTGACCAACTTGTTGTTGGTGGTGGTATTGCTAACACATTCATCGCAGCTGCTGGCCACAACGTTGGTAAGTCTCTATACGAAGCAGACCTAGTTGAAACAGCTAAGAAGCTAATGGACGAGTGTGCAATTCCAGTAGCAACTGACGTTGCATGTGCGAAAGCATTCGACGAGAACGCAGAAGCTGAAATCAAGCACGTTTCTGAAGTACAAGACGACGACATGATCTTCGACCTTGGTCCAGATTCAACTGCTGAACTAGCAGAAATTTTGAAGAACGCTAAGACTATCCTATGGAACGGTCCAGTAGGCGTATTCGAATTCAAGAACTTTGAAGCAGGTACTAAAGGTATCTCTGACGCTATCGCATCTTCTGAAGGCTTCTCTGTTGCAGGTGGTGGTGACACGCTAGCGGCTATCGACAAGTTCGGTATCAAAGCTGACGTATCTTACATCTCTACTGGCGGCGGCGCTTTCCTTGAGTTCGTAGAAGGTAAAGTTCTTCCAGCAGTTGAAATGCTAGAAGCACGCGCTAAGTAATATTCAGTAAAGCGGGAGTCCTCTCCCGCTTTCTTGTTTGCTGCAACGCGAGAGGAACTCTGCTAAAATAGCCTCAGTTGTGAGCAAACGTTTGCAAGATTTTCAATTTAACAAGTTTTGTTTATAAAACGACAGATAAATAGGATTACATCCATGTCTAAGATCTTCGACTTCGTAAAACCAGGTGTTATCTCTGGCGATGACGTTCAGAAAGTATTTGAAGTAGCAAAAGAGAACAAATTTGCTCTTCCAGCAGTTAACGTTGTTAACACTGACTCAATCAACGGTGTTCTAGAAGCTGCAGCGAAAGTTAAAGCTCCTGTTGTTGTTCAGTTCTCAAACGGCGGTGCTGGTTTCTTCGCTGGTAAAGGCGTGAAACTTGAAGGTCAAGGTGCACAAATCCTTGGCGCTGTAGCAGGTGCAAAATACGTACACGCAGTTGCTGAATCTTACGGCGTTCCAGTAATCCTTCACACTGACCATGCTGCTAAGAAATTGCTTCCATGGATCGACGGTCTGCTAGACGCTGGTGAAGAGTTCTTCGCTCAAACTGGTAAACCACTATTCTCTTCTCACATGATCGACCTTTCTGAAGAGTCTCTAGAAGAGAACATCGAAATCTCTGGCAAATACCTAGCTCGCATGGCGAAAATGGGTATGACTCTAGAGATCGAACTAGGTTGTACTGGTGGTGAAGAAGACGGCGTTGATAACTCTCACATGGACGCATCAGAGCTTTACACTTCTCCAGAAGACGTTGCTTACGCATACGAGAAACTAAACGCTATTAGCCCACGTTTCACTATTGCAGCATCTTTCGGTAACGTACACGGTGTTTACCAAGCAGGTAACGTTGTACTAACTCCAACTATCCTACGTGACTCTCAAGCATACTGTGCAGAGAAGTTCGGTATTGCACCAAACGCTCTAAACTTCGTGTTCCACGGTGGTTCAGGTTCATCTGAAGCTGAAATCCAAGAGTCTATCGGCTACGGTGTTATCAAAATGAACATCGATACTGATACACAGTGGGCAACTTGGGATGGTATCCGTACTTACTCTGCAGAAAACTTTGATTACCTGCAAGGTCAAATCGGTAACCCAACTGGCGAATCTGCGCCAAACAAGAAGTACTACGATCCACGCGTATGGCTGCGTGCTGGTCAAGCTTCAATGGTAGCTCGTCTAGAGAAAGCATTCTCTGACCTAAACGCAATCGACGTACTATAATTCGTCTTATTTGAGTTTCTAAAAACCCGCTCTTCGAGCGGGTTTTTTTATGTCTAATCAATGAGACAGCGACCATTCTCTTTCTTTTAGCAATTGATAACTCAATCAACTGCTATATGATCACCGCACTTCATATCCCTTCAGTTTTGGCGCAAATTTCGAAACTCAGCGCATTTCCGCACCAAGTGGCATAAAAGCAATTAAAAAGTGTGGCGAAATGTAAATCCATTGCGTACTCTGTAACATGCCAATATCGGAAAATTCTGATAAAGCTTTGTTTTGTAGGTCTTTGCGAAACTCTGACTTTGCAAAATTTCAGTTTTGAGATATTGTGCCAAAAATCTGACACTGTTCAGGAAAACAATAGGGATGTTGTTGTGAATAAGAACCTATAAAAAACAAGGTTCATAAGTTAACGGCAATTAGATTTTTATATCTTTATTTTGAGGATACGAATTATGGCAGGTGAATCGATGGGTATCGATACCTCTTTAACGGATGGTTTGAGCAAAGCGGAAACGTGGCTAAATAACAACTCAGATCTTCTTATTCAGTACGGTGTAAACATCATTTCTGCACTGCTGATCCTATTTATCGGTAACATTATCGTTAAAGCGGTAGCAAACAGCGTTTCAAAAGTGCTTGAAAAGAAACAAATGGACAAAGCGGTTGTTGAGTTTGTCAACGGTCTAGTTCGTTACCTTCTATTTGTTATTGTATTGATTGCGGCACTAGGTCGTGTAGGTGTTCAAACTGCATCTGTAGTTGCGGTAATTGGTGCGGCTGGTCTTGCTGTTGGTCTTGCTCTACAAGGCTCACTATCTAACTTTGCTGCTGGCGTGCTAATCGTTGCATTCCGTCCATTTAAGTCTGGTGACTATGTGGAAATCGGTGGTGTAGCTGGTAGTGTTGAAGCAATTCAAATCTTCCAAACTGTACTAAAGACACCTGATAACAAAATGGTTGTTGTGCCGAACTCATCAGTTATCGGCGGCGCAATCACTAACTACTCTCGCCACGCTACGCGTCGTGTAGACCTAGTTATCGGTGTTTCTTACAGCGCTGATCTTAAGCAAACTAAGCAAGTTATCCGTGACGTGCTAGAAAAAGATGAGCGTATCCTGAAAGATCCTGCAATCCAAATCGGTGTCCTAGCACTAGCAGACTCTTCAGTGAATTTCGTGGTTCGTCCATGGTGTAAAACGTCTGATTACTGGGATGTTTACTTCGATTCAACTCAAGCAATCAAAGAAGCGTTGGACGAAGCAGGCATCGAAATTCCATTCCCACAAATGGATGTTCATTTGAACAAAGTAGAAGCTTAATCCCTTCGATTGAGAACATGAAAAAGCGAGGCAATGGCCTCGCTTTTTTTATATCCGGATTTTCTAAAGTTCTAACAGAGTGTTACTGCCAGCGAGGAGCAGACGTTTAAGTTCGCTACCCGCAAAGCCAAAGGTTAATTCGGGTAAACCTGGCGTATAAAGCAACTCATCATGCTGGTAGAGTGCCGTGTCGACGATAATGGTGACATGCTCAGGTAAGCCAATAGGACAAACTGCGCCTGGTACACAACCTAGCTGCTCAATCATTTCATCGTCGCTGCAAATAGAAGGTCTTTTACCAGTCATAATTTTGATTTGTTTGGAGTCTAAACGAGAGTCTTTGTCAGTCAGGTATACTGCGTAACCTTGTCCTTTTAGCTTGAGAAAAAGGCTCTTAGTATGAGTGCCAGTCCAGCCGAGTTGTGCGGCAACTTTGACATCGGTTTCGAAGTCGAGAATGGCTTCATGTTGCCACTCTCGAAAGGGGATGGAGAGCGCGTTGAATCGCTCTCGATTGATTTGATGGATTTTTTCCAGTGACTCCATGTCGTGTTTCTTTCCTATTTATCTTTACCAGTATTTGGTGACTAACTCATTCGCAAGTACAAAAGCGATAGTAAACATCATAGTAGCAACCGCAATATCGATGCCTTTTTTCACTTTTGGTTTTGAGAGTGTTGGACCTAGTTTCGCTGCACCTAATGATAAGGTGTAGAACCATACAAACGATGCCATAATAGTGCCTATTGCAAAGGCGATGCGATCGTTGCCTTCGAACTGACCACCAATTGAACCTAAGATCACTACGGTATCTAAGTACAGGTGCGGGTTCAACACTGTGACGGCAAGTGCGCCAAGAATTACGGTACGACGGCCTCGTGCGACGACTTCACCATTCGATTCAGAGGCGTTTGCTGCTTTGAATGCACTTTTTAGTGACAGTAAACCGTAAACACTTAAGAAGGCAATACCACCTAAAGTGACTGAGGTAAGTAGGATTTCATTTTGCGAGAGAATCGCGCCGCCACCAAAAATACCGAGCGAGATAAAAATCATATCTAGGATGCTACAGATGGTCGCAGTCGTTAGATGATGTTGACGCTTAATGCCTTGGTTAAGTACATACGCATTTTGCGCACCGATTGGAATGATCATGGTCGCACCTAAACCGAATCCTTGTAATAACACCCAAAAGCTCACAACACACCTCAACATTAGTAATAGAACAACAGAGGAGGGGAAGATAAAGCTTTTCATTAAATAAGTATAATTAATGATTTTAATATATTATTAGCGTTACTTATTTAGTGCTGTTGGCGTTTATTAGGGAGGAAAAACACGTGCGAGGATTGGATTATAAATGGATAGAAGCGTTAGATGCGGTAGTTCATCAGGGCAGTTTTGACCGAGCTGCTGAGCACCTTTTTGTTTCGCAATCAGCCATTTCCCAACGTATCAAACAGCTTGAGAAGTACCTTGCCCAACCGGTACTTATACGTGAGCAACCGCCAAAGCCAACCCCAATTGGTAAGAAGCTACTCGGGCTTTATCGTCGCGTCAGGTTGCTTGAGCATGAAATCCTTCCTGAGCTAAAAAACGACACCACAACTCGCCCCGTTCAGCTCTCACTCGCGACTAATGCCGACAGCTTAGCAACGTGGTTACTACCGGCTTTACAAGATGTGATGAAGCATCGCCAAGTTGAACTTAAGTTGACGATCTACGGAGAATCACGATCGATTGAAAAGCTCAGAAGTGGTGAGGTAGCAGGGGCTATAAGTTTAGAATCACAAGCCATACCGAGTTGTCGAGCGGATTACCTAGGGCGCATCGATTATGTTTGTGTCGCTAACCCTGAGTTCTATCAGCGCTATTTTACCGAAGGCGTGAACAATCAAACGTTAGCTAAAGCACCAGCGGTTTCCTACGATCAGTACGATGATCTGCATAAGAAGTTTTTAACGGAGCACTTCAACGTCAGACCGGATAGTGTCATCCATCACAACATTAGTAGTTCTGAAGCTTTCCTCAAAATGGCGTTAGCTGGAGTCGCTTATTGCTTGATTCCTCGACTACAGATCACCGATGAACTGGAGAAAGGGGAGCTTATCGATATTACACCTGGCTTTTTGATGTCTTATCGCATTTATTGGCATCACTGGCAGTTGGAAACTGGAGTGCTGCAAGAGATATCGCAAGCAATTGTGAGTTACGCTCAAAAACACTTACCGCAATAAGTTCCCACTTCGCTCGCGTTTTGAGTCGAAATTACCATGAAGTTACACAGTCAAAGTTGTGTTAGAAGTCGCTTAAGGTGCTTGGATAATTGCCAGAAGTTTCTATGATGAGTCTATATACACTCCTGTTCATTGCTGTTTTATCTATTTGCGAATTCAAGACAGCAACTTATCTGCCATGGCTTTCATCGAGTTTCTCGCCTTGAACTCAGGCAACTGGAGTGATCTTAGTCTTTCAATACGGATGGATTTGTCGAATGAAACTGTCTTCATGTTTACTTGCTTCAGCCCTAAGCCTTACCAGTATTTCTGTGTTTGCGAATGATGTGCCGAATTTTGCCCATTTATCAACCACTGGCTACGGTGAAGTTGTCGCGACGCCAGATATGGCGGCTTTTTCTGTAAAGGTTGTTGATACGACCATGACGGCAGAACAGGCGAAGCAATCTGTCGATAATACGGTTGATGAGTTTCTTAAGAGCTTAGCTGATGCCGGTTTGTCGAAAGACAATATTACTAGCTCAAATCTGTACCTTGCTCCTCAGTACCACTATCCTAAATCGGGTAAAGCGGAACTTGTGGGTTATCGAGCTTCACGCAGTATTGATGTGACTGTGAGTGATTTGGCAAACTTGAATGAGTACTTGGATATGGCGCTAAAGGCGGGCATCAACCAAGTTGACAACATTCAGCTTAAAGTAAGCAACCAATCTGAGTACCAACAAAAAGCACGCATGGCAGCGATTAAAGATGCACAAAGCAAAGCGGCTTCTTTAGCGACAGGTTTTGATAAGAAGTTAGGTGATGTGTGGCAGATTAACTACAACCAAATGCACGCACGCCCAGTATTGATGCGCTCTGTGGCGATGGATGCAAGAGAGAGTTCAAATAGCTATCAAGATTCAACGTTGGTGATTCGTGACCAAGTGGACGTCGTATACAGGCTTAAATAGTACAGATAACATTACGATTCATAGAATGAGAAAAGGCAGGGAAGTCCCTGCCTTTTTTGTATTTGCAAGTCAGTGATCAGTGAAGGATTCGGGCACGAATGGTGCCTTCGATGCCTTTTAATTTAACTAATGCTTCTGCTGCGCGAGAGGTTTCTACGTCAATCACTACGTAGCCGATCTCAGCTGCGGTTTGTAGGTACTGGCCGGCGATGTTGATGCCGTCTTCTGCGAAAATGGTGTTGATTTGCGTCAGGATACCAGGACGGTTTTTGTGGATGTGGAGTAGACGTGAACATTCACGATGCTCTGGCAGTGATACTTCTGGGAAGTTCACGCTCGACAGTGTTGAACCATTGTCTGAGTACTTCGCCAACTTACCCGCAACTTCTACACCAATGTTTTCTTGTGCTTCTTGTGTTGAGCCACCGACGTGTGGCGTTAGGATAACGTTGTCGAACTTCTGTAGTGGAGACTCAAACGCATCGGCGTTGGTTTTTGGCTCTACAGGGAATACGTCGATAGCTGCTCCAGAAATATGGCCTGATTCTAGGCTGTGGCATAGAGCCGGAATATCAACAACAGTACCGCGCGCCGCATTGATAAAGATAGCGCCCGGCTTCATGCGCGCGAACTCTTCCTCACCCATCATGTTCTTGGTTTCTGGCGTCTCTGGTACGTGCAAAGAAACGACGTCACATTTATTTAGTAACTCACTCATGGTGAGCACTTGTGTCGCATTACCTAGAGACAGTTTGTTTTCAATGTCGTAGTAGTAAACACGCATGCCTAGGTTTTCGGCAATGATACCTAATTGCGTACCAATGTGACCGTAACCAATGATGCCCAGACGTTTCCCGCGAGCTTCGTAAGAACTGTCTGCACTCTTTTTCCAAATGCCACGGTGCGCGAGTGCGTTCTTTTCTGGAATGCCACGAAGAAGCAACAGGATTTGACCTAGAACCAACTCTGCGACGCTGCGCGTGTTTGAGAAAGGTGCGTTGAATACAGGGATACCACGCACCGAAGCAGCGTTGAGGTCTACTTGGTTGGTACCAATACAAAAACAGCCAATCGCAACTAGCTTGTTCGCCGCATTGATCACGTCTTTCGATAGGTTTGTTCGGGAGCGGATACCGATGAAGTGTACGTCTTTTACTGCTTCAATCAGTTCTTCCTCAGAAAGGGAACCTTTGTGATATTCAATGTTGCTGTAGCCAGCTGCTTGAAGAACTTCAACTGAAGAAGGGTGGAGTCCCTCTAGCAAGAGGATCTTAATCTTTTCTTTTTCCAGTGAAACTTTGGCCATTTTTCTCGTCCTTAAAATGGAAAGGTGGGCTAATGTGGCGCACATAAAGCAAAACCATTAAAAAGGGGATAATTAACAGTTTTGTTGGAAGACAAACGTTTCCCTGTGCGTCTTCTGTTCAATAAAGTAACAAAAAATTTTTGCTTTGGGTAAGAAAATTACGGAATAAGGCATGCTTTTCTTAGAAAAAGAAAGAAAAAACGGCGCCCTAGGGCGCCGTCTGTAATGAAATAACAGAAAATTTAAGTCAACTAGTGACTTATTCTTCTATTTTTGCACCTTCTGGTGTGCCAGTGATAACCACATCTGCACCACGGTGAGCGAATAGACCCACAGTCACAACACCCGCGATGCCGTTGATCTTATCTTCCATCTCTTTCGGGTTAGTGATTTGCATGTTGTGTACGTCTAGGATCACGTTGCCGTTGTCCGTCGTTACGCCTTCACGGTATGCAGGGTCACCACCTAGTTTTACCAATTGACGAGCTACGTAAGAGCGTGCCATTGGGATAACTTCTACAGGAAGTGGGAATTGGCCCAGTACGTCAACTGCTTTTGTGCCGTCAACGATACATACGAATTTGTCTGAAATCGCTGCAACGATTTTTTCACGAGTCAATGCAGCACCGCCGCCTTTGATCATATCGCGTGTTGCATTGATTTCATCTGCACCATCAACGTAGACATCTAGCTTCACTACGTCGTTACACTCGAATACTTCAATACCAAGCTCTTTTAGGCGCTCAGTAGAAGCAATAGAGCTAGACACTGCACCTTTGATATCGTCTTTGATACTGCCTAGGGCATCGATGAAGTGATTCACGGTAGAGCCAGTACCAACACCGACAATGCTGTCTTTCTCAACATATTTAAGTGCTGCCCAACCAGCCGCTTTCTTCATTTCATCTTGAGTCATGCCAATCTCCTGAATAGATGTTCGTTAACGTTTGCGGCGTGATTATAGCGGGTAAGTTCTACTTTTCCCATTGCCAGATCTGGCTTGGAGTCACGATCTTAGGTAATGGGATGTCCCAACTCTCTGTTGGAAGGCGTTCGACATGCTGACAGTCATGAGCAATGCCGATTGGCTTGGCGCCCTCGCCAGTACTAAACCAGCGTGAGAGTGTCCGGTCATAGTAGCCTCCGCCCATACCTAAGCGATGGCCGGTACTGTCAAAACCAACTAATGGTGTGCAGATCAGGTCGAGATCTCGAACGGGCTTTAGGTAGGTGATATCGAGTTTGGGTTCTAAGATTCCATACTTATTAAACACCAACTGGTCATCGTTTACGTAATGAAGAAACAACAATTGGCCTTGCGAGAATGGGTGAATCACCGGTAGGTAAATCGACTTACCTTGTTGCCATAGCCACTCAATTAACGGTTTTGTGTCGAGCTCTCCGTCGGCGGAAAGATAAATGGCGATGTGATCTGAAACTTGGATTTCTGGCAACTGTGAAAACTGTTTAATTAGATCGAGCCCTGCTTGAAACTGAGTATCACTGCACAGGCCGTTACGTTTTTCACGGATGAGTTTACGGAATTCTTGTCGAGATAGGTTTGACATAGAGAGGATACCCCAGGGTGCCGTTGAGGATTGTGGCCCTTGAACCAGCTGGTTCAAGGCGGATCAGCAATGATAACCGTAGGCTTCTCGGTGCATGCCAAGCTTGCTCAATAGCTATCAAGTACTAACCCTTCGGTATTGCTTATCGGCTCAGGGACTTAAATCCAACTGACGAACACCCCAGGGTAAATTTGGTATCTACTGCTGTCCTTGCGTTACATTCTTAAGTGCGTTCTCTAGCGACGCAGTGAGCTTTTCCATTCGCTCCGTAATTTCTTGTTGCTGACCGTTTGATTCGTACGACTTGGTATGCAATTCATGACAAATATTTAATGCAGCAAAAGTCAGTAGCTGAATTTCATTGGTTACCTTAGTACGGTCTGTCATCTCTTTCAATCGACGATCGAGATCTTTAGCCGCTGTAATCAGTGACTCTTCTTGACCCGGTGGACAATTCACTCGTGTCATTTTTCCAAGGATTTCAACGTCGACCGCTTGATTGCTCATGATGAATAAACTCTATATTCGCGCTATCTAAGGTATTGCTTTGTACAACTACCGAGGAGGAAACTATAGGAAAACCGCTATTAAGATTCAAGCATTTCCCACCCTAGATAGAAAAATGGTGAAGTGATCAC
This sequence comes from Vibrio jasicida 090810c, assembly GCF_002887615.1. Taxonomy (NCBI): domain Bacteria; kingdom Pseudomonadati; phylum Pseudomonadota; class Gammaproteobacteria; order Vibrionales; family Vibrionaceae; genus Vibrio; species Vibrio jasicida. The sequence continues at coordinate 2,787,424 of NZ_CP025792.1, forward strand.
ACAGGAATTGGACAAATTGAGTAAATGCTGTCCAAATTTGAATTTGATAGCCGTTTCAGCCGAGTAGGCTTGATGGTAGGATAGAACGATACATTATTACGCAAGAATGAGCCCAGTTATGAGTGAAATCACCCTTCCAGAATATCAATCTATTGCTGTTGAACTTAAATCCGCAAGCATTGCAGTGACGCCTGCTGAGTTACACGGGTTACTTGTCGGCATGCTAAGTGGTGGATTGGCGATTAACGATCAAACCTGGCAACCAATTTTGTTTGATTACACCAATGATGGCATGGGGTGGCCAACTACTGCACTGGCTTTTGCACAAAGCATTTTTAAAGTGACGGTAAATGAGTTGACAGGCACCTCGATGGAATTGTCTCTGTTGTTGCCTGATGAGCCAGGTGAAGAAGGCTTGTTCGCATTGGCTGATGGCCTATCTGATTTCGTTAACCATTTTATCTCAGGTTTGGGATTAGCTGGTATCGCCATGAATAAAGCGTCTGACGATGTGAAAGAGGCGTTAGCAGATCTTGAAGAGATCGCTAAGTTAGGCATTGATGAAGATGACGACCTAGGTGAGCAAGCTCAATTGCTAGAGCAAGTAATCGAACACGTCAAAGCATGCGTATTAACTATTCATGCCGAGTTTGGCGCTCGTCCTGAAAGCAACGATAGTAAACCGACGATTCATTGATCGTCGGTACCATTAATTGAATAGTTTCTAGAGGTTAGCATGAGGCAATATGACGTTGTAATTGCTGGTGGAGCCATGGCGGGAGCCACACTTGCTTTAGCGATAGATCGCTTATCGAAAGGACAACTTCGTGTTGCCGTTGTTGAGCCGTTTAAAGCGCAATCTAATGAGCACCCTGGTTTTGACTCTCGTTCCATTGCCTTATCCTACGGGACCGTCAACACCTTACGCCATTTGCAGTTGTGGGCGGCGGTTGAGCCTTTTGCAACTCCAATAGAGCACATTCATGTGTCCGATCGTTCTCATGCGGGGATGACTGAGATTACCAAGCACGAAGTTGGTGTTGAAGCACTTGGTTACGTAGTGGAACTCGCCGATGTTGGTCGCGTCTATCAAGAGCTCTTAGATAAGAGTGAGGCGATCAGTCTGTTTTGCCCGGATTCGGTCGTGAACATCGAGCGTGAGCAAAACAAAGCACACATTGAGCTGACGAGCGGTGAGAAGCTGGAAGCTAAGTTGCTCGTTGCTGCCGATGGCGCAGTATCGCAATGCTGTCAGCAAATCGGTTTAGAGTTGTCTGAGCATGATTTTGACCAAGTGGCAGTGATTGCGAATATCGTGACGCAAGAGCCTCATCAAGGTCGCGCTTTTGAACGCTTTACCGAGAATGGCCCAGTCGCACTGCTGCCGATGAGTGACAACCGCATGTCGTTGGTGTGGTGCCTGCGTCCTGAAGAAGCGCAGACCGTGGTGAACTTATCTGACGCGGAGTTCCTTGAGCGTTTGCAGAACGATTTTGGTTGGCGTTTAGGTGCGATGCAGAAAGTCGGACAACGCGCGAGCTATCCGCTTCTTCTGCGTCATCGTAAGCAGAACATTTCGCACCGCTTTGCTATTGTCGGCAATGCTGCACAAACGCTTCACCCGATTGCTGGGCAAGGCTTCAACCTTGGTATTCGTGATGTGGCATCGTTAGCGGAAGAGGTTGTTAAGCAAACTGAAGACGCTGGTCGTTACCAAGGCTTAATGCGATTTAGCCAGCGTCGTGAAGATGATCGCAGCGAAACAATTTGGCTAACCAGTTCTCTCGTGCATATTTTTTCAAATGATTTACCGGCGATGCGAATTGGGCGTAACCTCGCTCTCGCAACGATGGATAACCTTTCTACTTTTAAGCAGCCGCTGCTACGCCACACGCTTGGTCTAGTGAAACGATAAACGGCAACGAATTAGGTAACAAAAGCAATGATGCAAAGTGTAGATATCGCCATCATCGGTGGTGGAATGGTAGGTTTAGCATTGGCGGCCGCTTTTAAGGACAGTGACCTGCGAGTAGCCGTTATCGAAGGCGCAGTGCCAAACGACACCCTAAATGAACTGCCAGATGTACGCGTATCGGCGTTGAGCCGTTCAAGTGAAACTATCCTTCGCAACCTTGGTGCTTGGCAAGGTATCGAGCAGCGTCGTGCTTCACCGTACCATGCGATGGAAGTGTGGGAGCAAGACAGTTTCGCTAACATCGCATTTGATGCACAAAGCATGGCTCAACCAGACCTTGGCCATATTGTTGAAAATCGCGTAATTCAATTGGCGTTGCTAGAGCAAGTTCAAAAGCTGGATAACGTGACGCTGTTTATGCCTGCACGTTGTGCAACGTTAGCGGTTGGTGAGCAAGAAAGCTGGCTCACGCTCGACAACGGTCAAGCCATGACTGCGAAGTTAGTGGTTGGCGCCGATGGTGCAAACTCTTGGCTGCGCAACCAAATGGATATTCCATTGACGCATTGGGATTACGGTCATAGTGCACTTGTCGCGAACGTGAAAACCGCTGATCCACACAACAGCGTTGCGCGTCAGATCTTTACACCGCAAGGTCCATTGGCTTTCCTTCCGATGTCTGAACCGCACATGTGTTCGATTGTTTGGTCTACCGAACCAAATCGTGCCGAGCAACTGCTGGCGATGAATGAGCAAGAGTTCAATAAGGCATTAACTAGCGAATTTGATGTGCGTTTAGGTTTGTGTGAAGTAGTTGGTGAACGTGCGGCGTTCCCGCTTAAGATGCGTTATGCGCGTGACTTTGTGGTTGAACGCGTGGCGTTAGTTGGCGATGCAGCACACACCATTCATCCACTAGCAGGGCAGGGTGTGAACCTTGGTTTATTGGATGCTGCGAGCTTAGCGCAAGAAGTGTTGGCGCTTTGGAAGCAAGGGCAGGACATTGGCACCAAACGTAACCTACGTGGTTATGAACGTTGGCGTAAAGCGGAAGCTGCGAAGATGATTGCTGCGATGCAAGGCTTCCGTGACCTGTTCTCTGGTGAGAATCCTGCTAAAAAGCTGGTACGTGGAATTGGTTTGAGTTTAGCTAGCCAGCTACCAGGAGCAAAAGACGAGATAATGAAACGCGCATTGGGTTTGAAAGGCAATTTGCCGGAACTTGCGCGTCAATAACGAGCTTATTGCTCGACGAATAGAAGACACAAAAAAGGCTGGTTAATCCAGCCTTTCCTTTACATCGATGTTGTCGCTAAGCGTATGCGCATCTGAGCTTCATAATCTCTTGGTTAATTTCTTTAACCGCTTGAAAGTGGCGTTTTTCCGCTTTCTCTGGCAGCATTAATTTTCCATTATCAAACTCAAATTTACCGACTCCGTAAATATAAATTCTTCCTTTAAAAAGACGACTTATGTGTTTAGCAATCATACCTGGTGTATAGCGCTTAAACAGTCTCATATTTACTTTTCCTTATCTCTTACCTAGCTCAGTTATCTTACGTTTTTGGCGTAAAAATTATTGTGACAGCAATGGTATTAAGTACAGATGAGTTGTATCGCTTTAGAGATTTGTGCTGCCATAGACAAATTGACAGGGTCATATCTCAAATAGCGTGAGGATTACCTCAAAAAAACACTAGCGAAGGAACCGTTCCTTATCTCCTTCTGTTGTTACGTAGTGCATTAAGCAACTGTTTTGTTACAGAATTAAGAATAGAAGGAAAATAATTGTTTGCTAAATGTTTTTACTCAATTGATTGCATTTTTATCGTTTCGCCGGATTAAGGGCTTAATACATGGCTTTCATCGAGTTAGAGGGAAGAGGCGCAGAAAAGTTCCGTATAAAAAAAAGCCCGCTTCGGCGGGCGAATAGTCACAGATGCATTACACAAAAGTGGACGACTGACCGTGTGGCAGAGGCCAATTCAGTCAGCAGTTTCACTTTATGTTGATTAAGTCGTTGTTGAAAACTTAACCAACAAATTCAGCATATACGAGTTTATTGTGCGTGACTATTTATGTTTTAAAAATGATTAAAAATTCCACTTTGTATGTTGGGAGATATGAGTGAGATCACGTAGGTGTGAGAAAGCCTGCATGTTATTACATTTTTACGAAGGTTAACGGCAGATATCGGCCAAGGTTGGTTGGCACAATTGCAGTAAATCATCGATAGATAATGCTAATCCAGCCATACGATCACCACTGCTGATAGTGATTTCTTTTTCTTCAAGCAAACTTGGGTCAAATACGATCGGCATGTAGCGTTTTAAGAGTAGTGGTGTGACAGTACCAATCTTGTATCCGGTAATCGCTTCTACGTCGGCTTGATCAACACACGTCATGCGACGGCACTGCAGTAATGCGCGCACCTTCTTTGGATCAACGCTACGATCACCTGGTGCACAAGCAAGCGCATATTGGTTTCCCATATCACGCAAAAGAATCGCTTTGACCATTTGAGAAGGGCGAATGCCGCGTTGTTGCGCGGCATCCTCAATGGTTGTTGCTGGCCTTTGATGAGGAAGAAGGCGGTACTCGATGTTTTGGTCCGCCAAAAACTGCATCAAAGGGGTATGAATGGTATTACTCATCGTCAAGGCTGTACGGCAGTGCTGCGATTTCCCATTCACATTCTGGTTGGTCAACCAAGCGCAGACGAGTGTCATCATCTAGGTTGTTTGGCAATACAATGAGACCCATCGCTTGGTTGTCGCTGAATTGATAATGCGTGAGCAAGGCGCCTACTGAACGCCAGTTTTCACCGACACTACGTTCCAATTCGATCGCACCTTCACCTAAGGTTTCAACGGTTACACCTTTAACAATGTACATTGCACGTTTGTTGGTGCCGCGATATTTCGCGCGCGCTACAGTTTCTTGACCCGTGTAGCAGCCTTTCGTAAAGCTTATACCACCAAGCGCTTGTACGTTTAGTGCTTGTGGAATGTGTTCGTTTTGCGCGTCTGCTGCCAAGTATGGCAGTGCTGCCTCAATATCGAAACGGGTCCAAAGCTCGTGGGTTGTCAGTGTTGCTTGGCTATCTTCCACTAATGATTGTGCTGCTTCTGCTGTAAGCGCAAGCAACCAGCGATTCAGAGCGACTTTGACCGCAGTGCCGCCTTCAATCGCACGCACGTCGCCAGAATCAGCATTTAGCGTTGAGATGAATGCATCTGCATTCTCACCAGCAACACCCAGTACCACGTCGCTTGACTCTTCGATGGTCACTTTCGAGAACACTGCGTACTTTTTAATTTCTTTCAGTTCTACTTCAATTGCTGATTTCGGCTGAACCATTGAGTAGCCATCGTTATGGTGGAATAGGCGGAAGACACTCCACACTTTACCTTTCGCGTCACAATGTGCTCCCAACATTGATTGGTCTTTCTCAAGAGAAACCACATCGCAGGTAACTTGACCGTGTAGGTATGACTTTTTGTCGTCCCCGACCATGGTGATCATGCCCAGGTTATCCAATAGCGAGATAGACAGCTCCGGTAGCGCGTCTTGTGTCGATAGGTTCAGTGGTGAAAAGCGAGTTTGCCATTCCATGAGTACGATGCCTTTTGAAGATATTTTTCAGCTATGTTAATTGCAGATTCGACATTTGTCAGCACTCAATATATCCACTCAATTTTAAGGTGTTTGGCTCAACTGAACGTTTGTTTATTAAATGCGATCAGGATTTGCAGTGACTTGGCTACATATTGTGACCCGCACACTAGTGGCGTAGAACATCCCTTGTTACACTCCGCACTAAGAACAAGACATCTATGAAGGAATACTGAATGTACACTGCGGAAGAAAAGGCGCGTATTAAATGGGCTTGTCGTCGTGGCATGCTTGAGCTTGACGTGGTGATTATGCCGTTTTTTGAAGAGTGCTTCGATGCACTAGGTGAGCAAGAGCAACGTGATTTTGTTTCGTTGTTAGAATGTGATGATCCAGATTTGTTTACTTGGGTCATGGGGCATGGTCGCAGCGAAAACCTTGGTCACGCTTCGATGGTTGATAAAATTGTCGCACACAACCTCAGCAAGGTTCGTTAACCTTACTGTTTCTAAATCTCTAAACGCCCAAGCGCTGCATTACTTGATTCTTTTCGGTTTAGCTTGGGCGGTTATCTTCTCTGATATTCCACTCGTCTTATCTAGTTATCTGTTACTACTGATCTATCGTTGCCATACCCAAGGTGGATTCGTCATGCCGTCAACTGTCGGGAATTGGTTTTTTCATCGTGATGGAACGGTTCGAAATGACGCTCAAACTTCACTGTTATCAGGAGTCGATCTTTCCGCTTCTGTTTTCAAGGTGACGTTCAAGTTGGTATCTGGGGATAAGGTGACCGTTTGGCGAGACAGTTGTGATGATGTGTCGTATCGTCAATTGAATATGATATTGCGTCAATGGAAAATGGGAGCCGAAGCTCCCATTTGATATCGTGTCTGACTCTTTCTTACTTGGCGTCAGATTTACTTGTTTGGTGTTAGGATCGTTGGTCCGCTATTCTCTCGTTGGTTTGGATAATCCAAGGTGTAGTGTAGACCGCGGCTTTCTTTACGCTGCATCGCACAACGTACCATCAGTTCAGCTACTTGAAGTAGGTTACGCAGTTCTAGCAAGTTGTTTGAAACACGGAAGTGGCTGTAGTACTCATGCGTTTCTTGCTGAAGCATTTGAATACGGCGTAGTGCGCGTTCTAAACGTTTGTCCGTGCGAACAATGCCCATGTAATCCCACATAAACAAGCGAAGCTCATGCCAGTTATGCTGGATGATAACCTCTTCATCACTGTTGGTGACTTGGCTTTCATCCCAACAAGGTACTCGGGGTGCTAATTCGACCTTCGTGTGGTGCTTTAGGATATCTTTGGCGGCTGCCCATGCGTAGACCACACACTCAAGTAGTGAGTTTGAAGCCATGCGGTTTGCACCGTGTAGACCGGTGTAGCTGACTTCGCCAATGGCATATAGATTCTTCAAGTCCGTATTGCCGTTTTGATCGACCATCACGCCACCACACGTGTAGTGTGCGGCTGGAACAATTGGGATCGGCTCTTTGGTCATATCGATGCCAAGATCCATCAAACGAGAGTAGATGGTTGGGAAGTGCTTGGTAATGAATTCCGCAGGTTTGTGGCTGATGTCTAAATACATGCAGTCTGCACCTAGGCGCTTCATTTCAAAGTCGATGGCACGTGCGACGACATCACGCGGCGCAAGTTCTTTACGCTCATCAAAATCCGGCATAAAGCGTGAGCCATCAGGGCGTCGCAGATAGGCACCTTCACCACGCAAGGCTTCTGTGAGTAGGAAGTTACGTGCTTCTGGGTGGAACAGGCAAGTAGGGTGGAATTGGTTGAATTCCATATTTGCGACACGGCAGCCTGCGCGCCAAGCAATCGCGATACCGTCACCAGAGGAAACGTCAGGGTTTGACGTATATTGGTAAACTTTGGAAGCGCCACCAGTCGCAAGAACAACAAATTTAGCGCGAACGGTTTCTACCTGTTCTTCATTTCGGTTCCAAATATAAGCGCCAATGATCTTGTTTTTGTCGCCGCCGACTTTATCTTCAGTGATTAAATCCAGAGCATTGTGACGTTCAAGAACATGAATGTTTGGGTGGCTGTGGGCGTTGTCTTGCAGTGAGGTTTGCATCGCCATACCTGTTGCATCCGCAGCATGCAAAATTCGGCGTCGACTGTGACCACCTTCGCGAGTTAAGTGGTAACGAGGTTCTTCATCAGAGTCATCGTCCTCACGGTCAAACGGTACACCACCATCAATCAACCATTGCACGCATTCTTTTGAATTCTCAGCGATAAACTTAACCGTTTCTTCATCGCAAATGCCATCACCAGCAATTTGTGTGTCTTCAACGTGAGACTCGATGGTGTCAGATTCATCGAAGACCGCAGCGATACCACCTTGCGCGTAAAACGTCGCGCCTTCGCTGCGTGGGCCTTTACTCAACACCATCACTTTACAGTGGTTTGCTACGCGCAAAGCTAACGACAAGCCTGCGGCGCCACTCCCTACCACTAACACATCACATTCATGTTCACGATTCGTGTTCATATTACTTTTACAATCCCAAGCTAAGGTAACAAGGCTACCTTGTGTATATTTTGCACACCATGTGCATCCATTAACGCGACATCCGTCGCTAAGGGCTAAGTTGGGAGGTATCTAAATCACCGCAACTCTGGTGACTTGTGCCACTCTTATTTTTGCATGTCGATGACATGCGAATGCTTCCTGAGTTTTATTTTAAACGCGTTGTTCAGATAGCCATTAGCCGTGCCAACAAAAAGTAATAGTTTGTCAATGCCATTGCTTTTCTAGGCTCTACCCAGCACAATCTGGGACAGAGATCATCCATTATACCCATTTCCCCATCACTATGCTCGCTTGTCAAAACGAGACGTAATTCAGACGTGGCGAGGGATTTGGCTAGTGACATCACACTGTGAAAAAACAATGACAAAAAATTTGAGAAACCATGGAACTTTCTCATTCACGTCGGAGTCACAATAGTGCTCAAGTAAGCAGTGGTGTCAATACTACGTTTTGCATAATTAGTACCCATATCTGAGAAGAGTAGGGGCATAACAAATAGGAGTATCCGCTCGAATGAACGAGCAGCTGACCGATCAAGTATTGATTGAGCGAGTTCAGAATGGAGATAAGCAAGCATTCAACCTGCTGGTAACGAAGTATCAGAACAAGGTATGTAATCTTATTTCCAGATACGTAAGTAATCCTGGCGATGTTCCAGATGTAGCACAAGAAGCGTTTATCAAGGCTTACCGAGCTATCCCTAGCTTTCGCGGGGAGAGTGCGTTTTACACTTGGCTGTATCGCATTGCAGTGAATACTGCGAAGAATCATATCGTTGCTCAGGGTCGTAGACCGCCTGCGACGGACGTTGATGCTGAAGATGCTGAATTTTACGAAACAGGTAATGCATTGAAAGAAATTTCGAACCCTGAGAACTTAACGTTGTCCAAAGAATTGCAACGGGTAGTGTTCAGCGCAATCGAAGCCTTACCTGAAGATTTAAAAACGGCAATGACTCTGCGTGAGCTTGATGGCTTAAGCTATGAGGAAATTGCTGAAGTAATGGATTGCCCGGTGGGAACGGTACGATCACGTATCTTCCGTGCTCGTGAGGCGGTGGAAAAGAAAATCAAACCTCTTTTACAGCGCTAGTACAAGTGATAACTATGGTGAAAACAATGGCTGACAAAGAAAAACTTTCAGCTCTCATGGATGGAGAATTGGTCGATAAGGCTTTAATTCAAGAATTAGAGCAAGACCAAGAAAGCCGTGACGCTTGGCAGAACTATCATCTTATTGGTGATGTGATGCGAGGCGAAGCGCCAGCAAAGCCTGAGTGGAATATTGCTGAAAGCGTGGCGTTAGCGTTAGAAGACGAGCCTGTGCATCGTGCTATCGATTCACGCAGTGCTAACGTTATTTCAATTAATGACGCGCCAAAAGAGTCGCAACCAGAGCCACAAAAAGCCAAGCGCCAGTTGCCTGCATGGCTAACTCAGTTTGGTCAGGTTGCCGTTGCTGCGTGTGTGTCACTTGCCGTGATTTTAGGTGTGCAACAATACGGTGGTAGCGACCCAATGTCGCCACAAGCCGATCAACTTCCTGTGCTTCAAACAGTGCCATTTGCTGGCAGTGCAGAACCAGTAAGTTTGACTCGTGAGTCCGTTGAGCGCTCGGTTGGCGAAGCAAATATGCAAGAGCAACGTAAACGTGTTCATGCTATGCTTCGTGACTACGAATTGCAGTTAAGAATTAACAGTGATGCGTCTCAGCAAGATGCAAATCTGACTCCGGATATTGAATGAAAAAATTTCTGATCAGCGCTTGCGCTCTGTTCAGTCTGATGTCTACTCAAGCCTTTGCTGGTGATAAACCAGCGGAGGCTTTATTGCATCAAATGAGCGAGGCGAGCAAAAATTTAAGCTACGAACTCTCTTATATCCTCATCAAAAAGAACAGCATTGAACCTTTGCTGTACCGTCATGCGACTCACGATAAAGATCAGTACGCACATCTTGTGTATTTGAGTGGTCCAGTTCGTGAAGTAATTCGTCGTGGTACTGAAGTGAGCTACATCGAAACCGGCGCAGAGCCGTTTACGATTGAATCTGGCAAGATGGTCGCACCAATCATGCCGATGCTGAACACCAATATCGATGAATTGAACCTCTATTACGATTACGTCAAAGTCGGTCGTGCTCGTGAAGCTGGCGTTCCGACTCAGGTGTTACGTATTGTGCCTAAAGACGGCTTGCGTTATTCGTACGTACTTTGGATTGATGAGAAAAGTAAGTTACCACTGCGTGCTGATCTGGTTGACCGAGATGGAGAAATGCTAGAGCAATACCGTACGATTTCATACTCGGTGAATCCAAAAATTGGCGAGTTGATGAGTGGTTTGGCGGATGTGCAGTTGCCAGCAGTATTGACGATGCCTAAAGGTGATATCGGTACGAGTGATTGGAACGTAGGTTGGATTCCTGAAGGTTTCCACCCAAATGAGCTAAATCGCTACCGAATGGCAGTGACCGACCAAATGGTTGAAAGCCAACTTTACTCGGATGGTTTATTCAGTTTCTCTGTTTATGTCGCCAGCAAAGATGAGCATTCGCTGAAAGGTCAGCTGGTTCGTCAAGGCCGCCGTACTTTGCATAGCTTTGTAAGTGGTAATCATGAAATCTCTGTTGTGGGTGATATTCCACCGGCAACTGCTCAGCGTATTGCACAATCTGTTACGTTTGATGCAGCAAAGAGTAAAGCGCAATGATGACCGCATTAGCAACCGTGACGGGTGTTCATCGTCACGGTCAGCAATACGATATCGATTTAAGCTGCGAGCAACAGACCAGTTGCAGCAGCTGTTCTTCGCAAAAAAGCTGTGGCACTGGCGTGGTTACTAAAGCAATTGGTAACAAAACATTAGCATGGCATCTGCGTACAAAAACATCTGTCAAAGTTGGTCAGGTGGTAGAAATCGGCTTTCCTGAGTCGAGCCTGATCAAATCCGCAATGGCGGTTTACCTTCTTCCTCTGTTTGGTCTGATTTTTGGTGCCGTGATTGGCAACTTCCTTCTTGAGCCTTTAACCGCAGGCGGCGAGGGCATTACCATCTTAGCTTCGGTTTTGTTTGCTGCTGGTGGTATGTGGCTCGCTAAACGTGTGTCACGGCCTTTAGAAGATGAATCAAAACGCCAAGTCACTCTCATTCGAGTTCTCGGTGAGCCTATCCAGTAAGTACGTACCTCGAGGTTACTAAGGTATATACTTTAAATAAGGTGCGCCCGTTAACGAAATTGGGTAGAATCTGCCAACTTGATTGAAATGCCGTCAGCTGATGGCTTTCTTACTGTCCTTATTTGTAAAGAGTTAGTCACCCTAAATCTATGAAGCACATTCGTAACTTTTCGATTATCGCCCACATCGACCATGGTAAGTCGACCCTATCAGACCGTCTAATCCAAGTTTGTGGAGGATTAAGCGATCGTGAAATGGCCGCACAGGTTCTGGATTCTATGGATCTTGAACGTGAGCGTGGCATCACTATCAAAGCGCAGAGTGTGACTCTTGATTACACCGCAAAAGATGGCGAGACATACCAACTTAACTTTATCGACACTCCTGGACACGTAGACTTCTCGTACGAAGTTTCACGTTCCCTGGCCGCTTGTGAAGGGGCGTTGTTGGTGGTTGACGCAGGTCAAGGTGTAGAGGCTCAAACGCTTGCCAACTGTTACACCGCGATCGAAATGGATTTGGAAGTTGTGCCAATCCTAAACAAAATCGACCTCCCAGCAGCAGAACCAGAGCGTGTAGCTGAAGAGATTGAGGAGATTGTTGGTATCGACGCGATGGAAGCGACGCGTTGTAGTGCGAAGACAGGTCTAGGCGTGGATGACGTTCTAGAAAATATTGTCTCTGCGATACCTTCTCCAGAAGGTGATCCTGAAGCGCCACTTCAAGCATTGATCATCGATTCATGGTTCGATAATTATCTTGGCGTTGTTTCTTTGGTTCGTATTAAAAACGGCTCGCTGAAGAAAAATGACAAAATCAAAGTAATGAGCACAGGCCAAGTTTGGGGTGTTGACCGTCTAGGTATCTTCACACCAAAACAAGTTGATACGACAGAGTTAAATACTGGCGAAGTAGGCTGGGTTGTTTGTGGTATCAAAGACATCCTTGGTGCTCCAGTGGGTGATACACTGACAACCGCAAAAAATGGTTGTGAGAAAGCACTTCCTGGCTTCAAAAAAGTGAAGCCTCAGGTATACGCGGGTCTATTCCCAGTATCATCTGATGACTACGAAAACTTCCGTGACGCACTTGGTAAACTGAGCCTGAATGATGCGTCGTTGTTCTACGAGCCAGAAAGCTCGGCAGCACTTGGTTTTGGTTTCCGTTGTGGCTTCCTTGGTATGCTGCACATGGAAATTATCCAAGAACGTCTTGAGCGTGAATACGACCTTGACCTTATTACAACCGCACCAACGGTAGTTTATGAAGTTGAGCAAACAAGTGGCGAAATCCTGTATGTGGACAGCCCTGCAAAGCTACCAGCTGTAAACGACATCGAATTTATCCGTGAGCCTATTGCGCGTTGTAATATTCTTGTGCCATCGGATTACCTAGGTAACGTAATCACACTTTGTGTTGAGAAGCGTGGTATGCAGGTTGATATGGTTTACCACGGTAACCAAGTTGCGGTGACGTACGATATCCCTATGGCAGAAGTTGTACTCGATTTCTTTGACCGCTTGAAGTCAACATCTCGTGGTTATGCATCATTGGATTACAACTTCCAGCGTTTTGAAGAATCAAACATGGTTCGTGTAGACGTTCTGTTGAACGGCGATAAAGTGGATGCTTTAGCTATCATCACGCACAAAGATCAAGCGCAAAGCCGCGGTCGTTTGTTAGTTGAGAAGATGAAAGAATTCATTCCTCGTCAGATGTTTGATATCGCGATCCAAGCGGCAATCGGTAACCACATCATTGCTCGTTCTACTGTGAAACAGCTACGTAAGAACGTAATCGCGAAATGTTACGGTGGTGACGTGAGCCGTAAGAAGAAACTTCTGAAGAAACAGAAAGAAGGTAAGAAACGTATGAAGCAGATCGGTAACGTAGAGCTGCCTCAAGAAGCGTTCCTAGCGATTCTTCACGTTGGTAAAGACTAGAGTTGAACTATCTCTTACTCTTGTCTGTCATAAGACGTTAGATAGTAAAATAAGTGAAAGGGTTTCGGCTCTTTCACTTTCGTATTTTTAGATAAGGGAATTTAATGGCGAATACATTCTCACTGATTCTAGTTATCGTGACTTTGGTAACTGGCGTAGTTTGGCTACTGGAAAAGCTGGTGTTTGCGAAAAAACGTCAAGCGAAAGTAGAAGAGATTCAAGCACAGACAGCTAATGGCCTAGACGCGGTAACACTACAGAAAGTAGAACGTCAGCCATGGTGGATTGAGAATAGCGTGTCTATTTTCCCTGTAATTGCATTCGTTCTTGTATTGCGTTCTTTTATCTATGAACCGTTCCAAATTCCTTCAGGCTCAATGATGCCCACCCTACTAGTGGGCGACTTTATTCTGGTGGAGAAATACGCTTACGGATTGAAAGATCCTGTTTGGCGTCATCAGCTAGTGGAAACTGGCAAACCAGAGCGTGGTGATATTGTGGTATTCAAATACCCACCTCAACCAAATATTGACTACATTAAACGTGTTGTTGGCTTACCTGGCGATACGATTCGTTACTCAAGTGACAAGCAAGTGTGTATTCAATCGCAAGGTGATTCGGTTTGTAAGCCAGTTAAATTGAGCAATGTTGAAGAAAGTCCGTTCATCCAAAACGGTATTCCTCTGATTCAGATGAATGAAAAACTGGGTGAAGTGGAACACCAAATCTTGGTTAACCCATTAGCTCGTGACCGTGTGCAGAACTACCAGCCACGTCCAGGAGTTAACGAATGGGTTGTACCGCAAGGTCAGTACTTTGTTATGGGTGATAACCGTGATAACAGTGCTGATAGCCGTTACTGGGGTTTTGTTCCAGAAGCAAACTTAGTGGGTAAAGCTGTCGCGATTTGGATTAGCTTCGAGTTTGATCGTGGCGCAGACAGCGTTCTACCTTCATGGATTCCAACTGGTGTGCGTTTTAACCGCGTCGGTGGTATTCACTAACCATTACATATCGAGAGAGTATGAATTCTCCAATTGATAAACTAGAGAGAAAGCTCGGCTACCAATTTAAGGATGCTGGGCTTATCAACTTGGCGCTGACTCACCGCAGCGCCAACAGTAAGCATAATGAACGTCTTGAGTTTCTGGGCGATTCAATTTTAAGTTTTGTCATCGCTGATGATCTGTACCATCGTTTCCCGAAAGTGAACGAAGGTGACATGAGCCGTATGCGCGCTACTTTGGTACGTGGGCACACATTGGCGGAACTGGGTCGTGAATTCGATCTAGGAGATTATTTAAAATTAGGTCCAGGTGAATTGAAGAGTGGCGGATTCCGCCGAGACTCTATTCTAGCCGATGCGGTAGAAGCCATTATTGGTGCGATTTACCTTGATAGTGATATTGAAGTCGTGCGCGGTATTGTACTGAGCTGGTACAACTCGCGTCTTGAAGCCATCAAGCCTGGCGTATCACAAAAAGATCCAAAAACTCGCCTACAAGAGTTCCTGCAAGGCAGAAGAAAACCACTGCCTGTCTACACAGTGACTAATATTAAAGGTGAAGCGCACAACCAAGAGTTCACGGTTGAGTGTGACGTAGCAGGTGTGGATAAGCCTGTCATTGGTAAAGGCACCAGCCGCCGCAAGGCAGAACAAGCGGCTGCTGAAACAGCACTTGAGCAATTAACAAATGGCTGATAACGAATTCGATATCGATGCATTCTTTGCATCAAACGGTGAAGTAAGTTCACCAGAAAACCAGCACTGTGGCTTTATTGCGATTGTTGGTCGCCCAAACGTTGGTAAATCGACGCTTCTAAACAAAATTCTTGGTCAGAAGATTTCGATTACATCTCGTAAACCGCAAACGACTCGTCACCGCATCATGGGTGTGGACACTGACGGCGATTACCAAGCGATCTACGTAGATACACCAGGACTTCACATTGAAGAGAAGCGTGCGATCAACCGTTTGATGAACCGTGCGGCGAACTCATCGCTCAGTGATGTAAACCTAGTATTCTTCTTGGTTGATGGTACGCACTGGACCAAAGACGACGAGATGGTGCTGACTAAGCTTCAAAAGTCGAACTTCCCTGTAGTACTTTGTGTGAACAAGGTAGACAACGTCCAAGATCGTAACGAAGTGATGATGTACATGGCCGACATGTCTAAGAAAATGGACTTTGTTGACGTTGTGCCAATCTCTGCGAAACAAGGCAAGAACATCGACGTACTACGTAAGCACGTTCGCGATCACTTGCCAGAAGCAACGCATCACTTCCCTGAAGAATACGTAACAGACCGTTCTCAGCGTTTCATGGCGTCTGAAATCGTGCGTGAAAAGCTGATGCGTTTTACTGGTGAAGAATTGCCTTACTCGGTAACGGTTGAAATTGAACGTTTTGACTACAACCCAGAAAATGATGGCTTCCACATCAATGCCTTAATTCTTGTTGAACGTAACGGTCAAAAGAAAATGGTCATTGGTAAAGGCGGTGAGAAGATCAAGACCATTGGTCGTGAAGCGCGCTTAGATATGGAAGAGTTGTTCGGCCGTAAGGTTTACCTAGAGACTTGGGTAAAAGTGAAATCTGGTTGGGCAGACGACGAACGTGCATTGCGTTCACTTGGTTACATCGACGACCTATAAGTTTGGTTGCTTGTAAGTTTGGTAACGAAGATACTTCGTTACAACATCGATAAAAACTAAATATCGATTAGAATAAGGAGCCAATTGGCTCCTTATTTTTTATTCACACTTCTTAGGCACACTGACGAGATGAGCAACCAGTCTTCAGAAGGCTTTCAACGCTGCTTTGTATTGCATCGACGCCCTTACAGTGAATCGAGCTTAATCCTTGATGTATTCAGCGAGGAGTATGGTCGAATTACATTGATGGCAAAAGGTGCCCGCGGTAAACGCTCCAATCTTAAAGGCGCATTGCAGCCCTTTACCCCTTTATTGCTGAAATGGTCAGGGAAAGGCTCGATGAAGACGTTACGTCAAGCAGAGCCCATCAGCTTAGGTTTGCCTTTGACAGGAATAAACCTTTACTCCGCCATGTACGTAAATGAATTGATTGGAAGAGTGTTGATGGCAGAAGTGCCGATGCCTGCGCTGTTTCATGATTATCTGCATGCACTAACGGAACTAGCTCAGAGTGATAATCCTGAACCGGGCTTGCGTCGTTTTGAATTGGCCCTGCTGTCTTCTATGGGGTATGGCGTCGATTTTTTGCATTGTGCTGGTACTGGTGAACCCGTTGATCCTGATATGACTTACCGCTATCGCGAACAAAAAGGATTCATCGCATCAGTAAGGCGAGATAACCTCACTTTTTTGGGGAATGAATTGATTGCGATTAGTGAACGGCGATTCGTCACTAAAGAGCAATTAAAAGCGGCGAAACGCTTTACACGTATGGCCTTAAAGCCGTATCTTGGCGGCAAACCTTTAAAAAGTCGTGAATTATTCATTCAGACATACAGAGCACGGAGTAATGGAAAATGAGCTCAATCTATTTAGGCGTTAATATCGACCATATTGCCACTCTACGTAATGCGCGTGGTACTAAATACCCAGATCCAGTTCATGCTGCTGAGATCGCAGAGCGTGCTGGCGCAGACGGTATTACTATTCACCTGCGTGAAGACCGTCGCCACATTCTAGATCGTGACGTGCGCATCCTACGTGAGACCATTCAAACTCGTATGAACCTTGAAATGGCAGTAACAGACGAGATGGTTGAGATTGCACTACAGATTAAGCCTGAATTCGTGTGTCTGGTTCCTGAAAAACGTGAAGAGTTGACAACAGAAGGTGGTCTTGACGTTGTAGGTCAGCTTGAGAAAGTGAAAGCAGCAACGCAAAAACTGACGGAAGCGAGCATCAAAGTCTCTCTATTTATTGATGCTGACCGTCAACAGATCGATGCGGCAAAAGCATGTGGTGCACCGTATATCGAACTTCACACTGGTCACTATGCGGATGCGGAGACTGAGGAAGACCAACAAGACGAGCTTAAGAAGATTGCTGCAGGTGCAAGCTACGCTGATGACCTAGGTATCATCGTTAATGCTGGTCACGGTCTGACTTACCACAACGTTGCGCCAATCGCTGCATTGCCTGAAATTTACGAACTGAATATTGGTCACTCGATCATCGGTCGTGCGGTATTTGATGGCCTAGAAAAGTCAGTGGCAGAAATGAAAGCCCTGATGGTCGCTGCACGTAAGTAATCCGTTTCAATCATGGCAATTTTAGGATTAGGAACCGATATCGCCGAGATTGGGCGAATAGAGAAAGCACTAGAACGCAGTGGTGAGCCATTTGCAAAGCGCATTCTCTCGGTTCAAGAAATGGCAAAACTTGACGAACTGAAACAAAAAGGTCGTTATCTAGCAAAGCGCTTCGCGGTAAAAGAAGCAGCGTCAAAAGCGCTAGGCACGGGCATTGCGAAAGGCGTGACCTTCCATGACTTTACTGTTTCGAATGATGAGTTCGGTAAACCGATGTTGACGCTTTCTGGCGTGGCAAAGCAAATCGCCGAGTCGATGGGGGTGAATCATGTTCATCTATCGATTTCTGACGAGCGTCATTACGCGGTCGCGACGGTGATTTTTGAATCCTAATTTGTCTGATTACGGATTAATAACCGAATACGAAAAAGCCAGAGTCGATGCTCTGGCTTTTTTATTGTGTTGATTTCCCGAATTATTCTCTACTGCTCAAGATAGAACTTCGCCGTCGTGGTGACTTTAATCATTTCATCTTGCAGTTCGAACATTTCCGGTTCGATGTCTTCAATACTCGCTCCTGAACGCAGCGCCTGTTCCAAGGTTGCACACAGTGACTTCAACCTCGGTACGCCACAGTAAGAGCTACTGCCGTGAAGTTTATGCACCACATGGATAAGGTCATCACGCGAAAAGTCTTCTTGCTCTATGGCTTGATCGACCACTTCTTCCACTTCTGGAATAAAGTCGATCAACATGCGCAGCATGTCCTTAGCTAGGTCTTCTTTGTTTGCGCTTTGTTTTAAGGCCGCTTGCCAGTCGATGATCATATCTTGCTGCGGTTTTTCCGGTGCTGGTGGTGCAACTTCCACTGCAGGTTCCACGTAAGATGGTGCGATCTTATCGACACTGTCAGTACAAGTATTTGGGTTCCAATGAACCAAAACCTGTTGCAACACATGTTCCTCAATTGGCTTGGTTAGGTAATCATCCATTCCCGCTGCCAGCAGTCGGTCACGCTCACCAGCCATTGCGTGTGCGGTCACTGCAATTACAGGGGTGTCTTTGTTCAGCTCTAGCTCTTTAATGTACTGACAAGCGGTTACGCCGTCCATCAATGGCATTTGAATGTCCATGAAGATCAGATCGTATTTCTTCTCTGTTGCGAGGTTCACTGCTTGTTGACCGTTGCTGCATGCAGTTACTGTTTCGACACGCTCTCTCAATAGCGCGGAGATCAGCTTCAAGTTGGCAGGGTTATCATCAACCGCAAGCACAGTTAATGGCAGTCTTTCGCTCTCTACAGGTTCAACCGGAGGCAGGGTAACCTGAGGCATTTCTATATGGTCAATGATCAGGCTCTGTAGCAGTTTACGACGCGATAATGGCTTGGTCAGACATTGGATCTGATGATCGTTCATCACTTGGTCTGCTAATGCTAGCTCCGTACTTGGCGTACCCATGATGACACTTGGAGCCATACGCTTCGCCTGTTCAATCCACGCTGAGACGGATTGGTCGTCGTAAGTTTGGTTTGCGCCCAAGTTCAACAATACGTAGTCGTAGTGTTCATCGTTCTCTGGTAGCGATGAGCGGTAGGTCACTAGAATGCCTTCTTGACTCAAGACTTGTTGAGTCACTGATGCTGCTTGCATGTTTGGTTCAACCAGCAGCAGCTGCTTACCAGATAGCAGTTCTACTTCAATTAGATCGCTCATTGGCATTTCTGTTGAATGTAGGCGCAGCGTAAACCAGAAGGTAGAACCTTGGTGGAGACGGCTGGTTAAGCTGATTTCGCCGCCCATTTGGCTAACCAGTTTTTGGGTGATAACCAGACCTAAACCAGTACCGCCGTATCGGCGTGAAATACTTGCATCTGCTTGGCTAAAGGCTTGGAACAATTGTGCTTGTTGGCGCTCCGAAATACCAATGCCCGTATCGCGAACCATAAATTGCAGTTCAATGGAATCACTGGATTGGGAACGCATTTCAACACTGATGTCGATGTTGCCGCGCTCGGTAAATTTGATCGAGTTACCGACCAAGTTAGTAAGGATTTGCTGGATACGCAGTGGGTCACCGACCAAGCCTGGCGGAATCTTCGGATCCACTTTTAGGGTGATCTCCAATCCTTTCTCATGTGCGCTGGTCGCTTGTAAGTTAATAACTTCTTCCAAGCTTTCTCTGAATTCAAATGGAATGTTTTCTAGGGCTAGCTTACCCGCTTCCAGTTTCGAGAAGTCGAGGATGTCGTTGATGATGTTGAGTAGGTTGTTTGCCGACTTCTCAATGGTTTGCAAGTAATCCGTTTGGCTGTTCGACAACTGAGTTTTAAGCATCTGACGCGTAAAGCCAATCACACCGTTCAGTGGCGTACGAAGCTCGTGTGACATATTGGCTAAGAATTCAGATTTCACTCGCGCCGCTTCTTGCGCACGTTTCTTCGCGATGTCTAACTCTACGTTCTGAATTTCTAGCTGTTCGAGGGTTTCACGCAAGTCCGATGTCGCTTGGTCTATACTGTGCTGCATCTCAACGTGGTATTCCGACAACGAGACCGCCATGGCGTTGATGCCGTTTTTCAGTTGGTCCAACTCACCGTGCATTTTGCCTTCGATACGCACGTCAAGGTGGCCACGACGAATTCGGTCCACAACGTTCTTCATGTGGGTGATCGGCTGGGTAACGTCATGCATGAGGCGAGAGGCGAACACGCTCGCGAGACCAAGGCCGAGAATCAACACCAAGAATGCTGAGAAGACCTCTTGGTACTGCTGCAAACGAAGTGACGAAAGATCCATTTCCACCGCGATGTAGCCAATGGCTTTTGTTCCCTGATTCTCATTTGAAAGCTCAGAAAGATAATGGCCTTCTGATAGAATCGGCACACGCAGAATAAGCGAGTTCTCGAAGATTTCTGAGTTCCCTAATTGAGGAATCGGTTTGTCCTTCGGGAACATCAGCGCTTCAAAATTTGGGTGGAAGTTAGAGGTGACAAAAAGCTCATGGTTTTCATCAAACACCGCGATACTACGAACCAATTTCGAGTTTTTACGGTGGGCGTAGCTGATCAGGCGACGGACGGCTTCACGACTTTCAGAAAGAAGGTGCGTTTCGCTGGCAATAGCAAGTGGTTCGATAATGCTATTACCTGTCGTGATGACTTGTTTTTCGAGGTCTTGGTAGCGGTTAAATGAGAAAAAGCCGCTCAGTAATAAACCAATAATGAGTGTGGGAGCGAGAGTTAGTGTAATTACACGTGCTCGTAAGCCATATCTGGTCATGTTATCTAATTACATCGGAGTCTGGATATGGGAAAATAACGCATTATTTCTCAAGCGCGCGATAAAGCCTTGAGTAAAGAAGTGACGTCACCGGATAAACGGTAAGCATAATCAAGTCACTCGAATCACACAACGGCTGCAATCAAGAATAGTGAAGCCGTAGAGCAATTAGACACAAATCAGGCACAGAGCATGGCACGTATCTTTCAACCTAAAAAGAAAACGCAATTAAATACTCGTCACCAAGCGGTACAAGTGGAGCGTTTGGATCACCACGGCGCAGGCATTGCTTACCTCAAGAAGAAACCATTGTTTATTGATGGTGCGCTACCGGGTGAGGAAGTGGTAACCCAATTGGTGGAAGAAAAGAGCAAATTCGCTCGTGGTAAGTTGATTAAAATCCTTAAACCGAGTGAAACACGCGTTGACGCCTTTTGTCCGCATTACCATGAATGTGGTGGTTGTGACCTTCAGCATTTGAACTATGACCAACAATTGATGCATAAGCAGCACACGCTTCGTCAGTTGATGAGAAAATTTGCCGGCAGTGATATCGAGTTGGATGCACCTGTGTTGGGTGACTCTCATGGCTACCGTCGCCGTGCTCGCGTGAGCTTATTTGTGGATAAAAAGACCCGTCAGCTGCACTTTGGTTTCCGTAAGAAACAAAGTAAGCAAATCGCACAAGTGACGGACTGTCCCGTGCTTGCGCCTGAGTTGAATGTGTTACTGCCAGAAATCTACTCGACGCTAAAAGCGTTTAAGAAGCCAGAGCAATTGGGTCACGTAGAGTTGGTCTTAGGCGACAATGGTCCTTGTATTACATTGCGCCACCTAAGCAAACTGACTGAAAAAGAAACTAACACTTTGGTGGAATTGGCGAAGCGTCATCATGCATCGCTCTACCTGATGCCAGAAACGGATCAACTTGATTTGATTGAAGGTGAAGTGCCTTTCTATCAAGAAGCCGGTGTCACCGTACCATTCACGCCAAACAACTTTATTCAAGTGAACCAAGCGGTGAACCAGAAAATGGTCGCTCAGGCAGTGGCGTGGTTAGACCCACAAAGTGACGAGCGAGTGTTAGATTTGTTCTGTGGTCTAGGTAACTTCAGTTTGCCAATTGCAAAACGTGCAAAACATGTGGTTGGCGTAGAAGGTGTGCCAGAAATGGTAGAAAAGGCAGCAAATAATGCATCCTTGAACCAAATCAATAACGCACAATTTTATCACGCTAACCTTGAGCAGGATTTTGAAGGGCAAGTTTGGGCGGCTGAACAATTCGACAAAGTGCTGCTTGATCCGGCACGTGCAGGCGCGAGTGGGATCATCGATCAAGTTTCTGCGCTTGGCGCACAGCGTGTAGTTTATGTTTCGTGTAATCCTGCTACCCTTGCAAGGGATAGTCAGAGCTTGCTGGAGCAAGGCTACCAATTGACCAAATTAGGTATGCTGGACATGTTCCCTCATACCAGCCATCTAGAATCGATGGCGCTGTTTGAAAAGTCCTGATAATTGGGACTTTGTTGATCACTTACACGTGGTGGGTGGTCAATAAGCCAACGTTTAAGGCTTGGCATAAGAACTAACCTGGATGGTGTTAGTCAAACCACACAAATATAATAATTAGGATGATGAGATGGTTGCGGTAAGAAGCGCGCATTTAAACCAAGATGAACAGTTTGAACTCGAAACCTGGGTGGCTAGCCTAGGGCAAGAGAAGAACACAGCGAAACGCTTAATTGAAGTGTATCGTGATTGCCAGTCGATTTTGGCGAACCACGAGCAGGCGGAGCTTTTGTTGTGGCGTGGACGAGAGATGATCGAAATTTTGATCACCTTGTCGATGGACAAAGCGACACTTGTCGCGGCGCAACTGTTTCCTTTGGTCTCAAGCGGTGCTTTTGATAGAGAACTCCTTGAGGAAAAATACAGCAAAGAAATCATTAAGCTGATCGATGGCGTCGACGAAATGGCGGCAATTGGTCAACTGAATGTAACAATGGATGGTGGTGCTGCCTCGTCTCAAGTTGATAACGTTCGTCGTATGTTGTTGGCCATGGTGGATGATTTCCGCTGCGTCGTCATTAAGCTGGCGGAACGTATCTGCAACCTGATTGAAGTAAAAAAAGCGCCGGACGAAGTTCGTCGCGCTGCGGCAAAAGAGTGTGCAAACATTTATGCGCCTCTGGCAAACCGCCTTGGTATTGGTCAGCTGAAATGGGAAATCGAAGATTACGCTTTCCGCTACCAACAACCAGAAACCTACAAGCAAATCGCGAAGCAATTGGCTGAGCGTCGTATTGTCCGTGAACAATACATCAAAGACTTTGTCGACGACCTTACCCAAGAAATGACCGTATGCGGCATCAACGCAGAAGTCAGTGGTCGTCCAAAGCACATCTACAGCATTTGGCGTAAAATGCAGAAGAAGAGTCTGGCGTTTGATGAATTGTTTGACGTACGAGCAGTACGTATCATCGCCGACAAACTGCAAGATTGTTATGCCGCTCTGGGTGTGGTCCACACCAAATACAAACACCTGCCAAGCGAGTTCGACGACTATGTAGCGAACCCGAAACCAAACGGTTACCAGTCTATCCATACCGTGATTCTTGGCCCTGAAGGCAAGACCATCGAGATCCAGATCCGAACTAAAGAGATGCACGAAGACTCGGAACTAGGTGTTGCAGCGCACTGGAAATACAAAGAAGGCGCAAGCAGCCGCAGCGGTTACGATGAGAAGATCACGTGGCTACGTAAGCTACTCGACTGGCAAGAAGAAATGTCCGACTCTGGCGAGATGTTGGACGAGCTGCGTAGTCAGGTATTTGACGACCGCGTGTATGCCTTTACCCCACGTGGTGATGTCGTCGACCTACCGATGGGCGCAACCCCATTAGACTTCGCTTACCACATTCACTCAGAAGTAGGGCATCGTTGTATCGGTGCTAAAGTGGCAGGTCGTATCGTACCGTTCACCCATAAACTGCAAATGGGCGATCAGGTGGAAATCATCACCCAGAAAGAACCAAACCCTTCACGAGACTGGTTAAACCCATCGCTTGGCTTTGTGACGTCAAGCCGAGCGCGTGCGAAGATCAACGCATGGTTCCGCAAGCAAAGTCGTGAGAAGAACCTAGAAGCGGGTCGTGAAATTCTAGAGCACGAACTGGCGAAAATCGGCGCGACATTGAAAGATGCTGATAACTACGCGCTGAAACGCTTTAACGTTAATAGTGCCGATGAATTGTATGTTGGTATTGGTAGTGGTGACTTGCGTATCAACCAAATCATCAACCACATCAACGCCTTGGTAAACAAACCAACCGCCGAAGAGGAAGACCAACAAGCGCTAGAAAAACTGCAAGAAGCAGAAAATCGCGCGCCAGCACAAAGTCGTCCGAAGAAAGATGCAGTCGTAGTTGAAGGTGTCGATAACCTAATGACACACCTAGCGCGTTGTTGTCAGCCGATCCCAGGTGATGAGATTGCCGGTTACATCACCCAAGGTCGCGGTATTTCGGTCCACCGCAGTGACTGTGAGCAACTAGAGGAGCTTCGCCATCACGCACCAGAACGTATCATCGATACCGTCTGGGGCAGCGGCTTTGTCGGTTCTTACATCTTGACGGTTCGTGTTGAAGCAATGGAGCGTGGCGGTCTGCTAAAAGACATCACAACTCTGTTTGCGAACGAGAAAATCAAAGTCACCAGTATGAAGAGCCGCGTCGATTACCGCACGCAAATGTCGATCATGGACTTTGACCTTGAAGTGACCAACCTTGAAGTGTTCTCACGAGTTTCGAAACGTGTTGAGCAGATTAAGGATGTTATGTCGGTGAAACGCTTAGGCTAAAATTCTCGTCATACTTGAAGCTGATAGCGTTGTTGCCTACGCTCACTCGCTCCATCACATAGGCAAGCTATGCTCAGGAGTCTCGCTCGCTTGCAGCCTAGCTACAGCTTCAATTATTTAGAGAATTGATCAACATATAACAAAGGTGAGTGGTTTTGGCTGCTCACCTTTTTCTTTAGATAGAAAGGTTTAAAGGAACAGAGAAAATGAGTCATCCAATTGAACAGTTAGAACAAATCATGGCGAAGTTGCGTGACCCAGACGGCGGTTGCCCATGGGACTTAAAGCAGAACTTCGACACCATTGTTCCGCACACCATTGAAGAAACTTATGAAGTGGTGGATGCGATTCAAAACCGTGATTGGCCGAACTTACAAGAAGAGTTGGGTGACTTATTGTTCCAAGTGATTTTCTACAGCCAAATAGCAAAAGAACAGGGGCTGTTTGATTTTTCTGACGTCGTCGAAACTGTGAATGAAAAACTGACTCGTCGTCATCCTCATGTTTTTTCTGATGTTGAGTTTGAATCTGATGAAGAAATTAACGCTAATTGGGAAGCGGAAAAAGCCAAAGAAAAAGCACAAGTAGGCAAAGCTGAGGAAAGTATTCTAGACTCAATACCGAACTCTCTACCTGCGCTTTCTCGTGCTACAAAAATTCAAAAGAAATGCGCTAAATATGGTTTTGATTGGGACTCTCTGGGTCCTGTAGTCGGGAAGGTACAAGAGGAAATTGAAGAAGTGATGGAAGAGGCGCTTCAAGTCAACCCCGATGAAACCAAGGTAGAGCTTGAGTTGGGGGACTTATTATTTGCGACCGTCAACCTATCTCGTCACTTAGGCAAAGACCCTGAAGTCGCTTTGGCCAAAGCAAATCTAAAGTTCTCAAGACGCTTTAAAGGCGTGGAAACTAAAGTTGCAGCGCACGGTAAGCAACTCACAGACTTTACTCTAGATGAACTCGATTCGATGTGGGATGAAGTGAAACGAGAAGAGCAAAGCTGAAATTGCATGAATACTCGACTTTGATTTGAAGCAAAAAATAAAAAATTCCGGTGTGATAGATTTCACGTTGTGGCGTTAAGGAGCTTCTGGTATATTTACGTCCCGTCCAGAAGCACTCCATTTCCCTCATTCAACCAATTTCAGGTTAAACATGACGACAAATTACATTTTTGTTACTGGCGGGGTTGTATCCTCTCTAGGTAAAGGTATTGCAGCAGCATCTCTTGCCGCTATTCTAGAAGCTCGTGGTCTTAAAGTGACTATGATGAAGCTTGACCCTTACATCAACGTTGATCCAGGCACAATGAGCCCAACTCAACACGGTGAAGTGTTCGTTACGGAAGATGGCGCAGAGACTGACCTTGACCTTGGTCACTACGAGCGTTTCATCCGCACCAAGATGACGAAGCGTAACAACTTCACTGCAGGTCGTGTTTATGCAGACGTACTACGTAAAGAACGTCGCGGCGATTACCTAGGTGCAACCATTCAGGTTATCCCTCACATCACTAACGCTATCAAAGACCGCGTAATCGCAGGTTCTGAAGGCCATGATGTTGCTATCGTTGAAGTCGGTGGTACGGTAGGTGATATCGAATCACTACCATTTATGGAAGCTATTCGTCAGCTTGCTGTAGAACTAGGCCGTGAACGCGCAATGTTCATGCACCTAACTCTAGTTCCTTACCTAGCAGCTGCGGGCGAAGTGAAAACTAAGCCAACTCAGCACTCTGTTAAAGAGCTGCTATCTATCGGCATCCAACCAGATATTCTAGTTTGTCGTAGCGATCGTATGATCCCTGCTAACGAACGTAAGAAAATTGCTCTTTTCTGTAACGTACAAGAAAAAGCAGTTATCTCAATGAAAGATGTAGATTCTATCTACAAGATCCCTCAGCTAATCAAAGCTCAAGGTCTAGACGATCTTGTTTGTGCTCGCTTTGGCATCAATGCGCCAGAAGCTAACCTGTCTGAGTGGGAACAAGTAATTTACGAAGAAGCTAACCCAACGGCAGAAGTGACGATTGGTATGGTTGGTAAGTACATTGAACTACCAGATGCATACAAATCAGTAAACGAAGCGTTGAAACATGCTGGTCTTAAGAACCGTCTGAGCGTTAAGATTCAGTACGTTGATTCTCAAGATGTAGAGAACAAAGGTGTTGAGATCCTAGAAGGTCTAGACGCAATCCTTGTTCCTGGCGGTTTCGGTGACCGTGGTATCGAAGGTAAGATTCGCGCAGCTCAATACGCTCGTGAAAACAACGTTCCTTACCTAGGTATCTGTCTAGGCATGCAAGTGGCACTGATCGAATACGCACGTAACGTAGCGGGTATGGAAGGTGCACATTCAACAGAATTTAACAAAGAGACGAAGTACCCTGTGGTAGGTTTAATCACAGAGTGGGTTGATGGCGAAGGTAAAGTTGAAGAACGTACCGAGAAGTCTGATCTTGGTGGTACTATGCGTCTTGGTTCACAGCTATGTCACCTAGAAAAAGGTACGAAAGCTCGTGAACTATACGGCAACGCGACAATTCATGAGCGTCACCGTCACCGTTATGAAGTGAACAACAATCTTCGTCCGCAAATCGAAAAAGCAGGCCTTAAAGTATCTGGCTTGTCAGCAGACAAGAAACTGGTAGAAGTAATTGAGAACCCAGCTCACCCATGGTTCGTAGCGGCTCAATTCCACCCAGAGTTCACGTCAACACCGCGTGATGGTCACCCATTGTTCGCAGGTTTCGTGAAAGCAGCTGGCGAATACCAGCGTGGCGATTTCGAGAAGTAAGTAAGGAATACAGGCAGTAACGTAAGCTGTGTTGCTGCCTTTAATTTTGACATTATATATTCAACGAGAAGGAAACATTCAATGTCTAAGATCGTTAAAGTTCTAGGTCGTGAAATCATCGATTCACGTGGTAACCCAACTGTAGAAGCTGAAGTACACCTAGAAGGCGGTTTCGTAGGTATGGCTGCTGCTCCATCTGGCGCATCTACTGGTTCTCGCGAAGCTCTTGAGCTACGTGACGGCGACAAAGCACGTTTCCTAGGTAAAGGTGTTCTTAAAGCTATCGAAGCTGTAAACGGCCCAATCGCTGAAGCTCTAGTTGGTAAAGACGCGAAAGATCAAGCTGCAATCGATGCAGTAATGATCGACCTAGACGGTACTGAAAACAAATCTAAATTCGGTGCGAACGCTATCCTAGCTGTTTCTCTAGCAAACGCTAAAGCAGCAGCTGCTGCTAAAGGCATGCCTCTATACGAGCACATCGCTGAGCTAAACGGTACAGCTGGTCAGTTCTCTATGCCTCTACCAATGATGAACATCATCAACGGTGGTGAGCACGCAGATAACAACGTTGACATCCAAGAGTTCATGATCCAACCAGTTGGTGCTAAGACTCTTAAAGAAGGTCTACGTATCGGTGCTGAAGTATTCCACAACCTAGCTAAAGTTCTTAAGTCTAAAGGCTACAGCACTGCAGTTGGTGACGAAGGTGGTTTCGCTCCTAACCTTAAGTCTAACGCTGAAGCTCTAGAAGTTATCGCAGAAGCTGTTGCAGCTGCTGGTTACGAACTAGGTAAAGACGTTACTCTAGCTATGGACTGTGCTGCATCTGAGTTCTTCGACAAAGAAGCTGGCATCTACAACATGAAAGGTGAAGGTAAAACTTTCACTTCTGAAGAGTTCAACCACTACCTAGCTGAGCTAGCTAACCAATTCCCAATCGTTTCTATCGAAGACGGTCTAGACGAGTCTGATTGGGCTGGCTTCAAGCACCAAACTGAACTACTAGGTGACAAGCTTCAACTAGTAGGTGACGATCTATTCGTTACTAACACTAAGATCCTTGCTGAAGGTATCGAGAAAGGCGTAGCTAACTCTATCCTTATCAAGTTCAACCAAATCGGTTCTCTAACTGAGACTCTAGCTGCAATCAAGATGGCTAAAGACGCAGGTTACACAGCAGTAATCTCTCACCGTTCTGGCGAAACTGAAGATGCAACTATCGCTGATCTAGCGGTAGGTACAGCTGCAGGTCAAATCAAAACTGGTTCTATGAGCCGTTCTGACCGTGTTGCTAAGTACAACCAACTTATCCGTATCGAGGAAGCTCTAGGTGAGCGCGCTCCTTTCAACGGTCTTAAAGAAGTTAAAGGTCAATAATTTAGGTTTCTAAATTATTAGCTTAACGCTTTAAAAAACGCCTCGCATTTGCGAGGCGTTTTTGTATCTGAGATACGTAAACGCATCGCTTAGATAGGCGGGAGCTAACTTTGCATTTTGATGTCTGTCGTTCACGTTCATTTGTCATTCCCTAGAACGACGAAGGAGGGAGTCGGAAATCTCTTTGTTTCATTTTGCTGCTTTTTTCCTGTAAGGAGCGTGTGAGTCTCTTTTTCTGCCCTAGAGCCAACCACGCATTTATGCTATATATGTCACCTTATCTAATCCCTTCCGGTACAGAATGTTAGCAGCGATATGCGAATCTTTGTTTTAGCCCTTACGTTACTGTTTGGCTGGCTCCAATATACCCTATGGTTTGGCAAAAACGGGGTGACTGACTACTACACAGTAGAAGATGAAATTGAAGTGCAGCAACAAGTGAACAGCAAGCTGCAAGCTCGTAATAATGAGATGTTCGCAGAAATTGATGACCTGAGACAAGGTCTTGATGCGATTGAAGAACGTGCGCGTCATGAGTTAGGTTTGGTCAAAGATGGCGAGACTTTCTATCGTATTATTGACGAGGACGAGCAATAACATGCCAAAGTTGTTTTCATCTCATGTTGCGATTGTACCTGCGGCCGGTGTTGGTAGCCGTATGAAGGCTGATCGCCCTAAGCAATATCTCTTAATTGACGGAAAAGCGGTATTAGAGCACACAGTAGAGAAGCTGCTTTCTCATCCGAGGATCTCTAAAGTCGTGATCGCAATTACCGATGGCGACCCTTATTACCCTGAATTGAACATTGCTCAGCACCCAGACGTGATTTGCGTGTCTGGTGGCAAAGAAAGGGCGGATTCTGTGCTTTCAGGGCTAAACTATGTAAGAACATATCTTGAGAGCGAGTGGGTTTTAGTTCACGACGCCGCGAGACCTTGTGTACTTACGTCTGATATTGATCGTCTGATCGAAGTTTGTTGCGAGCATCAAACTGGTGGCATCCTTGCCTCTCCAGTGAGAGACACAATGAAGCGAGCAAACGTGGCACAAGATATCGATCATACGGTAGATAGAGAAGCATTGTGGCATGCACTTACCCCACAAATGTTTAAAACTCAACAATTAACACGAGCACTGACTGACGCATTAGAACAAGGTGCAACCATTACTGATGAAGCTTCGGCTTTGGAATGGTTAGGTGAAACGCCGGCTTTGGTTCAAGGTAATGCGAATAACATAAAAATTACTCAGCCAGAAGACCTCGCGTTAGCCGAGTTTTACCTAAGCCGTGAGCACGGCGAGTAAACAAAGGATAGAAAATGATTCGAATTGGTCATGGTTTCGATGTACACAAATTTGGTGGTGAAGGCCCTGTGATTATCGGTGGTGTCGCTGTTCCTTACGAACAAGGGTTGATTGCCCACTCAGATGGTGATGTGGCACTTCATGCATTGAGCGATGCACTGCTTGGTGCTATTGCTGCCGGAGATATTGGCCGTCACTTCCCAGATACCGATGATAAGTGGAAAGGGGCTGATAGCCGCGAACTGCTTAAAGATGTTTATCGCAGGGTGAAAGAACAAGGCTATCGATTAGGAAACGCTGACATCACCATCATGGCACAAGCGCCTAAAATGGCGCCACATATCGACGCAATGTGTGCCACGATTGCTGAAGACTTGGAAACCGATATCAGTAATATAAACGTAAAGGCGACGACGACAGAGCGTCTCGGTTTTACTGGACGCAAAGAAGGCATTGCAACGGAAGCAGTTGTACTTCTCTTTAAGCAATAACCTAGCAATTTGCTCCTCAATGCTGCGTTAGCAGTGGAAAAACATCATGTCAGACATTTTATCTTCATTGGCTTACCTTACGGGTAAGCCTGTAGCATCAGCAAAAATCAAAGCGCAACCAGAACACTTTCAGGTTCGCGAAGACTTAGGTTTTGCCTTTACGGGTGAAGGCGAGCATTTAATGGTTCGTATCCGTAAAACGGGCGAGAACACCAGCTTTGTTGCTAATGAGCTAGCAAAAGCCTGTGGCGTTAAGTCGAAAGACGTTAGCTGGGCGGGTCTTAAAGACCGTCACGCAGTGACTGAACAATGGCTAAGTGTTCATTTACCGAAAGGTGAAACACCCGATTTTTCAGCATTTTTGGCGCAATACCCAAGTATCGAAATTCTGGCAACAGGTCGTCACAATAAAAAACTACGTCCTGGTGACCTAGTAGGGAACGAGTTCGTGGTTACTTTGTCTGAAGTGACAGATGTAGCGGATGTTGAGCAACGCCTTGAAAAAGTGAAACAAGTTGGCGTGCCGAACTACTTTGGTAGTCAGCGTTTTGGTAACGATGGCAACAACCTTGAAGAAGCACGTCGATGGGGGCGCGAGAACGTACGTACTCGCAACCAAAACAAGCGCAGCATGTATTTGTCGGCGGCTCGTTCGTGGATCTTCAACCGCATCGTTTCAGCTCGATTAGAGCAAGGCGTGTTTGACAAGTTCATCGACGGTGATGTGGCGAAGACAACTTCTGGTACTCAGTTGATTGATGCAAGCAACATTGCTGATCTACAGGCACAATTTGCTCAGGGCGAAGTGGTTATTACTGCAGCGCTAGCTGGAGACAATGCACTTCCAACTCAAACAGATGCATTAGCCTTGGAGCAGCCTTTCTTGGATGAAGAACCCGATTTAATGGCATTAATTCGTGGGAATCGTATGCGTCACGACCGTCGTGATATTGCACTTAAACCTCAAGACTTAGCTTGGACGGTGGATGGCAACAATATTACGTTGACCTTCTCGCTAGATGCCGGTTCGTTTGCGACCTCTATCGTACGCGAGTTGATTATCGAGGAAAAAGTAGAAAGAGAATATTAATGGAAATGGATTCACCAAACGCGAAGCCATTAAGAGTACTGCTCAGTAATGACGACGGCGTTCATGCTCAAGGAATTCATGCGCTTGCTGATGAGCTAAAAAGTATTGCTGAGGTGACGATTGTGGCACCAGATCGAAACCGGTCTGGTGCTTCGAACTCACTGACGTTAGAGCAGCCTCTGAGAGTAAATGAAATCGCACCCAACACCTTCTCTGTGCAAGGCACCCCGACAGATTGTGTTCACTTTGCATTGAATGAATTGATGAAAGGCGATTTACCAGACTTAGTTCTCACTGGGATCAATCATGGCGCGAACCTTGGCGATGATGTCTTATATTCAGGTACGGTTGCCGCTGCGATGGAAGGACACTTTCTTGGCGTTCAATCTGTTGCTTTTTCGTTGGTGGGTAAACAGAACTTTGCAGCTGCGGCAAAAATTGCCCGTCAGCTAGTTGAGCAGCATTTGGTTAGGCCGATCCCGACTAACCGCTTACTGAACGTCAATGTTCCTGATTTACCACTAGAACAATTAGGTGAGATTGAAGTGACACGTTTAGGCGCCCGTCATCATGCCGAGAATATGATCAAGCAACAGGACCCACGTGGGCATGATATATATTGGTTAGGTCCTCCGGGTAAAGAGCAAGATGCTGGAGAGGGCACCGATTTTTATGCGATTGAGCATGGTCGAGTTTCAATCACCCCACTGCAAGTTGACCTCACTGCTCATGAGTCTTTGCGTGCGATGGACAGTTGGTTAAAGGAAGAGAAGTAATGAGTAACCCACATGCTGACAGGTTGATAGCGTTTCTTATCTCCAGTGGCATCAGTGATCAACGCGTATTGGATGCCGTGTACTGTTTGCCGCGTGAGAGTTTTGTCTCACAGGCAATGATGCACCAAGCGTACGATAACAATGCGTTACCGATTGGTCAGGGGCAAACTATTTCTCAGCCTTACATTGTTGCGAAAATGACAGAATTGCTCGATCTCAAACAAAGCAGCAATGTGCTTGAGATAGGAACAGGATCAGGTTATCAAACGGCTGTACTTGCTCAAATCGTTGATCATGTTTATTCCGTTGAACGCATCAAATCTTTGCAATGGGACGCTAAGCGTCGCTTGAAACAACTGGATATTTATAATGTCTCTACCAAACATGGGGACGGCTGGCTCGGATGGGAAGCGAAAGGTCCGTTCGATGCGATTATTGTCACTGCGGCTGCGGAAAGTGTTCCCCAAGCACTTTTATCTCAGCTGAAAGAGGGCGGTAAGATGATCATACCTGTTGGTGAGGATGAGCAACAATTGTTGAAAATTGAACGCAAGGGTGAACAATTCCTTTCTACCGTGGTAGAAATGGTAAGATTTGTGCCATTAGTTGCAGGCGATTTAGCTTAAGGGTTAAAGATCAGGTGAATAGGTTCTTACGTCGTTTTGGTATTAGCTGCTTGATAGCTGCGGGACTTGTCGGTTGCGCGGCTCATTCGCCTGCGCCTGTTTCTAGCTTAAATAAAGACTATTCTAGTGTTGAACGAGGCAGTTATAGAGGCAGTTATTATGAAGTAAAGAAAGGAGATACACTTTATTTCATAGCTTATGTCACAGATAAGAATGTAAATGACCTTGTTCGTTACAATGAACTTAACGCACCCTATACGATTTTCCCTGGTCAACGATTAAAACTTTGGGCACCGAAATATGTTGCTCCAAAATATGGTCATAAAGTGGAACCCGTTGTTCCTCCAGTGGTTGCGACAAAACCAGCGCCGGTGACTAAAACATCAACAGCGTCAAAGCCGTCAAATTCAAGTAAAAGCTCTACTCAAAAGCCTGCGACCACTACGCCTAAAGTTGCACAAAAACAGCCGCCAAAGAAGGTTGAACAATCCAAACCAAAGGAGTATGTTGGGTCAAAAGGTAATCAGAATGTTAAACCGAAACCACCAGTAACTGCGGCGAAAAACGATAAAGTATCAAAGTGGTTGTGGCCAACAAAAGGGAGAGTAATCAAGAACTTCTCAGCGGGAGAACAAGGAAATAAAGGCATAGACATCGCAGGACAGCGTGGTCAGCCTATCGTTTCAACCGCGGCCGGCACTGTTGTGTACTCAGGTAATGCGCTACGAGGTTATGGCAACCTAATTATAGTGAAGCATAACGACAATTATTTAAGCGCATACGCACATAATGACAGATTGCTGGTATCAGAAGGACAAAGTGTCAAGAGCGGACAAAAAATCGCTACCATGGGTAGTTCTGGTTCTAAATCAGTCAAGCTCCACTTTGAAATTCGCTATCAAGGTAAATCCGTAAATCCAAAACGATATTTACCTTAAAACTTTGAATAACAACTTGCGACATCATTTAGCGACATATTGAGTTGTTATGTTTGCTAACTCGCCAGGGGGAGGCGTTATGAGTATCAGCAACACAGTCACCAAAGTTGAAGAGTTCGAATATGACAACGCAACGACAGGAAGCGGAAGTCCTGAACTTGAAAAAACATCTAAAAAAACCAAAGCAACAGCTCGCGAAGAATTTGATGCGAGCAATAAAAGTCTAGATGCGACACAACTGTACTTAGGCGAAATTGGCTTTTCACCACTACTCACAGCAGAAGAAGAAGTACTTTACGCTCGTAGAGCATTACGTGGTGATGAAGCTGCCCGTAAGCGAATGATCGAAAGTAATTTACGTCTTGTCGTGAAGATCTCTCGTCGTTACAGCAATCGCGGTTTAGCACTTCTTGATCTTATCGAAGAAGGTAACCTGGGCTTGATCCGTGCGGTTGAGAAGTTTGATCCTGAACGAGGTTTCCGTTTTTCAACCTATGCAACTTGGTGGATTCGCCAAACGATTGAGCGTGCGTTGATGAACCAAACTCGCACCATTCGTTTGCCAATTCATGTGGTTAAAGAGCTGAACATTTATCTGCGTACCGCGCGTGAACTTTCTCAGAAGCTCGACCATGAACCAACGGCAGAAGAAATTGCAGCTCAGCTAGATATTCCAGTTGAAGACGTAAGTAAAATGCTTCGCCTTAACGAGCGTATCAGCTCTGTCGATACACCTATCGGTGGTGATGGCGAGAAAGCGCTACTGGATATTATTCCTGATGCAAACAATTCGGATCCTGAAGTATCCACTCAAGACGATGACATCAAATCCTCGTTGATTGACTGGCTAGAAGAGCTAAATCCAAAACAGAAAGAAGTGCTTGCTCGTCGTTTTGGTTTACTTGGCTACGAGCCATCAACGCTTGAGGAAGTGGGACGCGAGATTGGTCTAACACGCGAACGTGTACGTCAGATTCAAGTTGAAGGTTTACGTCGATTGCGCGAAATCTTGATTAAGCAAGGTTTGAACATGGAAAACCTGTTCAACGTGGAAGTCGACTAGGACAGTCCTGCTTTAAAGGTGAATTT
Organism: Vibrio jasicida 090810c; assembly: GCF_002887615.1. Lineage (NCBI taxonomy): Bacteria > Pseudomonadati > Pseudomonadota > Gammaproteobacteria > Vibrionales > Vibrionaceae > Vibrio > Vibrio jasicida. The sequence continues at coordinate 2,822,519 of NZ_CP025792.1, forward strand.
AGAATAAACAAAAGGCTATGGGAAACCATAGCCTTTTTGCGTTTTATTGAAGATGCGTCAGATCTAGAGCATCTTCTTCAAGCGGTAAAGCTCTTCCAATGCCTGACGTGGCGTTAGATCGTCAGGATCAATATTCGACAGTGCTTGCTCTACATCGCTTGGCTCTGGGATCAAGCTTAGTTGGTTTGCTACATCGACAGCACTTGGTCGTGGAGAGTCATTACCTTGACCTAATTGCTCAAGCTGAGACAGTTTGTTGCGCGCATTCTTGATCACGGGTTTTGGAACTCCAGCCAGCCCAGCAACGGCAAGGCCGTAAGACTTGCTTGCTGCACCTTCTTGGACTGCGTGCATAAAGGCAATGCTGTCACCGTGCTCTACTGCATCTAGGTGGACGTTGGCAAGATTTGGCAGTTGGTTTGGCAGTTCAGTCAACTCAAAATAGTGCGTTGCAAACAGGGTCATTGCGCCTATTTGTGTGGCTAGCCATTCTGCACTTGCCCATGCTAAAGAAAGACCATCATAAGTACTGGTACCGCGGCCGATCTCATCCATTAACACCAAGCTGTTTTGAGTCGCGTTATGAAGAATATTCGCTGTTTCGGTCATTTCTACCATGAAGGTAGAGCGCCCGGAAGCAAGGTCATCGGATGCGCCAATACGAGTAAATATACGATCCAAAGATCCGATATGAGCTGATTCCGCTGGTACGTATGAACCAATGTGAGCCATCAAAGCAATCAACGCAGTTTGGCGCATGTAGGTCGATTTACCACCCATGTTTGGACCAGTGATGATAAGCATCTTACGGTCTGAGCTTAACTCTATTGGGTTAGCAATAAATGGTTCACTGGTTACTTGTTCCACAACAGGGTGGCGGCCTGCTTGAATACTGATACCGGCTTCTTTATCTAGAGTCGGGCGACAGTAATCTAACGTGTCTGCACGTTCGGCAAGGTTTTGTAAAACGTCCAACTGAGAAATCGCTGACGCAAGGTTTTGCATTTTCTCAAGGTTTGGCATCAATAAATCAAACAGCTCTTCCCACAGTTTCTTCTCTACTGCTAACGCTTTTGACTTAGAGTTTAGAACCTTGTCTTCATGCTCTTTCAACTCTGGAATGATGTAGCGTTCTGCATTTTTCAGCGTTTGTCGACGCACATAATGTGGTGGAACCAAGTGGCTTTGGCCACGACTAACCTGAATAAAGAAACCGTGTACGGCGTTGTAGCCTACTTTTAGTGTATCAATACCGTGGCGCTCACGTTCGTCTGCTTCGAGCTTTTCTAGATACTCGGTTGCGCCATCTGCGAGTTTACGCCATTCATCAAGCTCAGCGTTGTAGCCTTCTGCAATCACACCACCCTCGCGAATAACCACTGGTGGATTTTCTTTGATTGCACGTTCTAGCAGATCACAGACATCATCAATTGGCGCGGCAAATTGAGCCAATTTAATTAGGTAAGGATGCGCCAGAGAAGACGTTACACTTTCCAATTCTGGGAGTTGTTGCATTGCGTAACGCAGTCGAGCCATATCGCGAGGACGAGCAGAACGAAGTGCTAAGCGAGCCAAAATACGCTCAATATCACCAATCTGTTTGAAAATTGGTTGAATGTCGGTGAACAAGCTTTGATCTTTGATTTCGCTGATCGCATCTAAGCGATTGTTTAAGGTATCAATACAGCGCATTGGTTGGTGTAACCAGCGCTTGAGCATACGACTGCCCATTGCGGTTGCACAATGATCTAAGACTTCCGCAAGCGTGTTATCAGTGCCACCAGATAGGTTTTGTGTTAGCTCAAGGTTGCGACGAGTCGCTGCGTCAAGAATCACAGAGTGATCTTGTCTGTCGTAGGTGAGTGAACGAATGTGTGGCAGGGCAGTACGTTGAGTGTCCTTTACATATTGAATCAAACAGCCAGCGGCACACAAGCCAAGTGATGCGTGTTCAACACCAAAGCCCACTAAGTCACGAGTGCCAAATTGTTGGTTAAGCTGTTGCTTCGCAGTATCGAGCTCAAACTCCCAAACAGGGCGGCGGCGGTTACCATTACGGTTAGACATGAGGTGAACGGCCTCAAAATCTTCAGGGAAAAGTAGCTCTCGTGGGGCCGTACGTTGAAGTTCTGCTGCCATCGCTTCTTCGGTTTCAGGCTCAACCAATTGGAAGCGTCCAGAAGTTACATCCAATGTCGCGTAACCAAATTTACCATTGTGCTGATAGATTGCTGCAATCAGGTTATCAATACGCTCAGATAGCAGAGCTTCGTCGGTCACAGTACCTGGCGTGACGATGCGTACTACTTTACGTTCAACCGGACCTTTGCTTGTTGCAGGATCGCCAATCTGTTCACAAATCGCCACAGACTCACCAAGCTGAACAAGTTTGGCTAGATAACCTTCAACGGCGTGGAATGGAACGCCAGCCATTGGGATAGGTTCACCTGCCGATGCACCGCGTTTAGTCAACGAAATATCAAGCAATTGAGATGCGCGTTTTGCATCGTCGTAGAAGAGTTCGTAGAAGTCGCCCATGCGGTAAAACAGCAAGATTTCAGGATTCTCAGCCTTTAGCTTGAGGTATTGCTGCATCATCGGAGTGTGTTTTTGTTCAGCTTTCACAGGTAAGTACTTTTGTTTATTTCCGTAGCGGCTTAGGATACGTGAATCCCTATCAAGTAAAAAGAGACAAAGGGCATTTTTGGCTATGGAAAGAGCAACAAAATTGAGTGCCGATTTAGGGGCATTATTGGCTAAGCATGGGCATATTTTAACGACGGCAGAATCTTGCACTGGAGGTGGGGTTGCAACAGCAATCACTGATATTGCAGGTAGCTCTGCTTGGCTAGACCGCGCATTTGTGACCTACAGCAATGAAGCTAAAATGGAAATGCTTGGTGTACAAGCTTCAACATTAGAAGCGCACGGTGCTGTGAGTGAGCCAGTCGTGATTGAAATGGTGCTGGGCGCCCTAAATCATTCAAATGCAACTATTGGAGTCTCGATAAGTGGCATAGCAGGCCCTAGCGGTGGAAGCGAAGAAAAGCCTGTTGGGACGGTTTGTTTTGCCTTTGCAGATAATCAGAATTGGCAGCAAGTGGAAACCATGCATTTTACTGGTGATCGTGCGCAAGTTCGCAAAAAAGCGATTGAGCATGCACTGACTCAACTGCATCAGTATTTGATCTAGAATTTCTTTAATTGTCGTAGCCCTGTTTTGATAAGGGCTGGAGCAAATAGTAGGTTTAGGTCTGCCAAATTTTTTTCATACAGGTATAGACACTGTATGAATCAACAGTATAATAACTTTCATTGATGAGCAGTTCTTCTGCTCAAGAAAAATGAATTATGATTCATCGCCCAAAGAAGATGAATAAATCGGAGAAAGTAATGGACGAGAACAAACAGAAAGCGCTCGCCGCTGCGCTAGGTCAAATTGAAAAGCAATTCGGTAAAGGCTCTATCATGCGCCTTGGTGATAACCGCGCAATGGACGTAGAAACCATCTCAACGGGTTCTCTTTCTCTTGATATCGCTTTGGGTGCTGGTGGTCTGCCAATGGGCCGTATCGTAGAGGTTTACGGTCCAGAATCTTCAGGTAAAACAACGCTAACTCTAGAGCTTATTGCAGCAGCGCAACGTGAAGGCAAAACTTGTGCATTTATCGATGCGGAGCACGCGCTAGATCCTGTATACGCGAAGAAACTAGGTGTTGATATCGATGCTCTACTTGTTTCTCAGCCTGATACGGGTGAGCAAGCTCTTGAGATTTGTGATGCACTTGCACGTTCTGGTGCTATCGACGTCATGGTTGTCGACTCTGTTGCGGCACTTACTCCAAAGGCTGAAATTGAAGGCGAAATGGGCGACAGCCACATGGGTCTTCAAGCTCGTATGCTTTCTCAAGCAATGCGTAAGCTTACAGGTAACCTAAAGCAGTCTAACTGTATGTGTATCTTCATCAACCAAATTCGTATGAAGATTGGTGTGATGTTCGGTAACCCTGAAACCACTACTGGTGGTAACGCTCTTAAATTCTACGCTTCTGTTCGTCTAGATATCCGCCGTACTGGCGCAATCAAAGAAGGCGATGAAGTTGTGGGTAACGAAACGCGCATTAAAGTGGTTAAAAACAAGATTGCTGCACCGTTTAAAGAAGCGAATACGCAAATCATGTATGGCCAAGGCTTTAATCGTGAAGGTGAATTAGTCGACCTAGGCGTTAAGCACAAGCTAGTAGAAAAAGCGGGTGCATGGTACAGCTACCAAGGCGATAAGATCGGTCAAGGTAAAGCGAACGCTTGTAACTACCTACGTGAGCACACCGAAGTGGCAAAGACTATCGATGCTAAGCTACGTGAAATGCTACTTTCTCCTGCTTTACCTGAAGCGCCAGAAGCCGGTGAAAAATCAGAGCAAGAAGAAGAGTTTTAATCTTTTCTTCAATTAATATCTAACAAAGCCCTGCGATGCGGGGCTTTGTTGTATCTGCTGAAATCAAAACCGTTAAAAATAAAGGGCAGATTAATATCAATCCCAGTAAGTAGGTGAGCAGAGCTGGCACAGCAACAAGCTAGAGTGAGCAGTTATTTACTACGATTGTTTTAGAGTCTGTACAGCAAAAATAGTTTTAGGATCATCATGTACCAAAAGCGTCAAGCTCCGACGTTGTCGAGCAAAGAAGCGGCGATTCAGCTACTAAGCCGTCGTGATCATGGACAATACGAGCTCTATCAAAAGCTGGCTCTAAAAGGTTATGAAGAGGCCGATATCGAAGTGGCCATCAACTTTTGCCTCGACCACAATTACTTAGATGACTTACGTTATGCCAAAAGTCAGATTCGCCAACACGTCTATAAAGGGCATGGTGAAAGGAGAATTCGACAGGAGTTGAATCAAAAACGCGTGGCTGAATCCATCATTGAAACAGCGATGGAAGAGGAACCACAAGACTGGTTTGAACTGGCAAGAACGGCGGCTGAGAAGAAATTCAAAGGAATGAAAGCCAAAGACCAGAAAGAATACGCTAAACAGGTGCGATTTATGCAATATCGTGGCTATAGTTTTGACCAAATCAGCTATGCGCTGAGCTTTGATGACGAAGATTAGCGGTCAGTAGCTCACACTGTTTTTGTTTTGCTTCAAATTTTTTCCTCTAATGCCTCTTTTCCGCAAGAAAACTAGTCGTAGCTGATTGCATGATCTACAATACGGCAAAATTCTAACTCGACTATTTTCAGGAAGAGCTGCATGTACATGAGCACTGATGAGGTTCGTAACGCGTTCCTCAAGTTCTTTGAGAGCAAAGGACACCAAATCGTAGAAAGTTCATCGTTAGTTCCACATAACGACCCAACCCTGCTGTTCACGAACGCGGGTATGAACCAATTTAAAGATTGTTTCTTAGGCTTAGAAAAACGAGCCTACACTCGAGCGACTACGGCTCAACGTTGTGTACGTGCTGGTGGCAAACACAACGACCTGGAAAACGTTGGCTTCACTGCTCGTCACCACACATTCTTTGAAATGCTAGGTAACTTCAGCTTTGGCGATTACTTCAAAGAAGACGCTATCGCGTTCGCTTGGGAATTCCTAACAGTAACCCTTAAGCTGCCAGCAGACCGTCTACTGGTAACCGTTTACGAGACAGACGACGAAGCATTCGATATCTGGAACCAAAAAGTAGGCGTTCCAGCAGACCGCATTATTCGCATCGGCGACAAGAAAGGTGGTAAACCATACGAGTCAGATAACTTCTGGCAAATGGGTGACACAGGTCCTTGTGGTCCATGTACTGAAATCTTCTACGATCACGGTGAGCACATCTGGGGTGGCCGTCCTGGCACACCTGAAGAAGATGGTGACCGTTTCATCGAGATCTGGAACAACGTATTCATGCAGTTCAACCGTCACGCAGACGGCACTATGGAACCGCTACCAAAGCCATCGGTAGATACTGGTATGGGTATCGAGCGTATCTCTGCAATTATGCAAGGCGTTCACTCAAACTACGAAATCGATGTATTCCAAGCTCTTATCAAAGCTGCTGCTGAAGTGATTGGCTACGAAGATCTATCAAACCAATCGCTACGCGTTATCGCTGACCACATCCGTTCATGTTCATTCCTGATCGTTGATGGCGTTATGCCTTCAAACGAAGGTCGTGGTTACGTTCTACGTCGTATCATCCGTCGTGCAGTTCGTCACGGTAACAAGCTGGGCGCACAAGGTGCATTCTTCCACAAACTGGTTGGTGTACTAGCGGAAATCATGGGTACGGCTGGTGAAGAGCTGAAGCGTCAACAAGCTGTGGTTGAAAAAGTACTGCGTATCGAAGAAGAAAACTTCGGCCGTACACTTGAGCGCGGTATGGCGATTCTAAACGAAGCACTAGATAACATTTCTTCGCAAGGAACGGACGGTAAAGTACTAGACGGCGAAACCGTATTTAAACTTTACGATACTTACGGCTTCCCAGCTGACTTAACTAATGACGTTGCACGTGAACGTGAGTTTGCAATCGACGAAGAAGGTTTCGAGAAAGCGATGGAAGAGCAGCGTCAACGTGCGCGTGAAGCTGGTAACTTCGGTACTGACTACAACGCAGCAATTAAAGTTGATACGCAAACAGAATTCTGTGGTTACACAGGTACTAAAGGCTCTAGCTCTGTAGCGGCGATGTTCGTTGAAGGCAACGAAGTAGAATCTCTATCTGCTGGCGACAAAGCAATCATCGTGCTTGGTGAAACACCATTCTACGCAGAGTCAGGCGGTCAGTGTGGTGACGCTGGTGAGATCCGTACTGAAGCTGGTGTATTCCGTGTTGAAGACACTCAAAAACTAGGTAACGCAATCGCACACCACGGTGTAATGGCTGAAGGTGTTCTAGCAAAAGGTGATGAAGTTGCCACTATCGTTGACGCAGAGCGTCGCGCTGCAATCTCTCTAAACCACTCAGCAACGCACTTGCTGCATGCTGCACTTCGCCAATTACTTGGTGAGCACGTAACGCAGAAAGGCTCTCTAGTAAAAGCGGATAGCCTACGTTTCGACTTCTCACACTTAGAAGCGGTAACGGCAGCTGAGCTAAAAGAAGTTGAGCGTCTAGTAAATGCTCAAATTCGTCGCAACCACACGATTGAAACTAACGTGATGGATATCGAGTCTGCTAAGAAGAAAGGCGCAATGGCGTTGTTCGGCGAGAAGTACGACGACGAAGTACGTGTACTGTCTATGGGTGACTTTTCTACTGAACTTTGTGGTGGTATCCACGCTTCAAACACAGGTGACATCGGTCTATTCAAGATCACATCTGAAGGTGGTATCGCAGCAGGTATCCGTCGTATCGAAGCGGTAACGGGTGAAGGTGCGCTAGACGCAATCGAAGTTCAAGCGGCTAAGTACGAAGAGAAACTGGCTGAATCAGCGCAGAAAGCAAAATCTCTAGAGAAAGAAATCCAGAAACTGAAAGACAAGATGGCTGCGGCAGAAAGCGCAAACATCATGGGTAAAGTTCAGGATATCAACGGTACTAAAGTACTGATTGCTGCTCTAGAAGGCGCAGATAACAAGAACCTACGTACTATGGTTGATGACATCAAGAACCAAGTAGGTAGCGGTGTAATCCTTCTTGCTAACGTGAACGATGACAAGATCGGTCTGATTGCAGGCGTAACCAAAGACCTTATCGGTAAAGTGAAAGCAGGTGACCTAGTTAAGATGGTTGCTGAGCAAGTTGGCGGTAAAGGCGGTGGTCGTCCTGATATGGCGCAAGCTGGTGGTACAGATGTATCTGCACTACCAGAAGCGATTCAATCAGTACAGCCATGGCTAGAAGAGCGCTTATAAGCTTTTAACATCCTTTACGCTCAATCAAAGTTATTTGATTGAGCGTAATTTTTTTATAGTAACCAAGTGGTTTAATTGACCGTATTTTAACCAGGTCATTTACGTCACTTGGTTTTTGTTGTAACTACCGCTTATATAATTTTGCAATCAATAGAATATGAAGTGGTCCTAATGAGACTTTGGTCTTGGGAAGGTGAAGACTGGTGAAAAAGCCCCTTATCGTGCAAAAGTTTGGCGGAACTTCTGTGGGTTCAATTGAGAGAATCCACCAAGTCGCTGAACACATCATTAAGGCGAAAGATGATGGTAATCAAGTTGTCGTTGTTGTGTCTGCAATGTCAGGCGAAACAAATCGATTGATGGATCTAGCTAACCAAATAGATAGCGTTCCAACAGCTCGAGAACTTGATGTTTTGCTCTCTGCTGGTGAGCAAGTGTCGATGGCACTACTGGCAATGACCCTTAATAAATTGGGTTATGCTGCTCGCTCACTTACCGGAGCACAAGCGAACATTGTGACGGACAATCAACACAATGACGCGACGATTAAGCACATTGACACTTCTACGATCTTTGACTTACTTAAGCAAGATCAAATTGTTATCGTGGCAGGTTTCCAAGGTGTGAATGAAAATGGGGATATCACCACATTAGGTCGAGGTGGCTCTGATACGAGCGCAGTGACACTTGCAGGCGCGTTAAGTGCTGATGAGTGCCAAATCTTTACCGACGTTGATGGTATATATACTTGTGACCCTCGTGTAGTGAAAAACGCTCAGAAATTGGACGTTATCGATTTTCCTTCTATGGAAGCGATGGCGAGCCGAGGAGCGAAGGTACTGCATCTACCTTCTGTGCAATACGCATGGAAGAATAACGTGCCACTACGTGTGCTTTCGACCTTCGATATTAATGAAGGCAGTTTGGTGAAAGGGGAGGCGGGTAAGCAAGCCGTTTCCGGTATAGCGATTCAACGTGACCTTGCCATAATTGAAGTCGACAGTGACCACCTGTCTAGTGTCGCAAAGCAATGTCAGATGTTAGGCATCGACATTTGGAATGTGATCGAGGAAACAGAACGAACAGGTATCATGATAAAACAAGATGCATGTGCCAAGTTGGATCTGGTGTTCAGCGATAAAATCCGTAATAGTGAAGTAGTAAGCCTGTTGACCGCAGTGGGGCTTGAAGCCAATGGAATGGTTGAGCACGCATGCGATTTGTTGGCACAGCAAGATATTGCAATTAATTTCTGCTCAACGAATGCACTCACTATGATGCTAGTCTTACCACCAGAGTGTGTGGATACAGCAGCAAATATTCTCCATGATGCTTACATTAGATCGAGTGAAGCATTAAGCATTCAGCAAAAACATGCCTTTTTAGGCTAATTTTCCGTAACAAGGTAGTTTACGAAAATATAACTTTTGTTGGATAATAGCTTTGTAGCAAGAAAATTTAGAGATTACTCAAGGAGCAAAGAATGCTAATTTTGACTCGCCGCGTAGGCGAAACACTGATGATTGGTGATGAAGTGACTGTAACTGTACTAGGTGTAAAAGGTAACCAAGTACGTATCGGCGTTAACGCTCCGAAAGAGGTTTCAGTTCACCGTGAAGAAATCTACATGCGCATTCAAGCTGAAAAAGGCAATGGTAACGTTGCTTCTGGTAACTACTAAGCTGCTCCTGTTTATAGAGCTTAGTTTGAATGAAAAAGGCTAGCCATTGGGCTGGCCTTTTTAGTTTTAGATAAATGTCATTTTTTAAGAGAAGATTCTCTTTTTTTCATCATAATAGAGTGATAAAGTTTGTTTAATAATCACTTTGATTAAATCCGCATCGGTTAAGCGATTTTTGCGTTTTTTTTCAAAGAAAGTGTTTGACATATTTTCGGTAAAACGTAATATGTGCCTCCGCAAGACGGTGAGGTGGCCGAGAGGCTGAAGGCGCTCCCCTGCTAAGGGAGTATACGGTTTATCCCGTATCGAGGGTTCGAATCCCTCCTTCACCGCCATTCTTGCAACGTTGATTTATCAACAAAAAGTGCGTCCTTAGCTCAGCTGGATAGAGTACCTGGCTACGAACCAGGCGGTCGGAGGTTCGAATCCTCCAGGACGCGCCATATCTCTTTTGAGATATAACAATGAAAACGGTGAGGTGGCCGAGAGGCTGAAGGCGCTCCCCTGCTAAGGGAGTATACGGTTTATCCCGTATCGAGGGTTCGAATCCCTCCTTCACCGCCATTCATTGACTGGCCCGTTGGCCTTTTTTTTGTTTCGTAAGAAATGAAATGTGATGTAGTTCACACCTTCCTAGCAAGAAGAATTGCGCGTCCTTAGCTCAGCTGGATAGAGTACCTGGCTACGAACCAGGCGGTCGGAGGTTCGAATCCTCCAGGACGCGCCACTATTTAATAATTCGTTTGATAAACGGGTTATACAAAGTAAAATAAAGATTATTGCGCGTCCTTAGCTCAGCTGGATAGAGTACCTGGCTACGAACCAGGCGGTCGGAGGTTCGAATCCTCCAGGACGCGCCACTCTTTAGGGTTTCCTGGTGAACTCCTGATATTGGGAATGCCGATATCGAAAACTGCGCGTCCTTAGCTCAGCTGGATAGAGTACCTGGCTACGAACCAGGCGGTCGGAGGTTCGAATCCTCCAGGACGCGCCACTCTTTAGGGTTTCCTAGTGAACTCCTGATATTGGGAATACTGATATCGAAAACTGCGCGTCCTTAGCTCAGCTGGATAGAGTACCTGGCTACGAACCAGGCGGTCGGAGGTTCGAATCCTCCAGGACGCGCCACTCTTTAGGGTTTCCTTAGTGAACTCCTGATATTGGGAATACCGATATCGAAAACTGCGCGTCCTTAGCTCAGCTGGATAGAGTACCTGGCTACGAACCAGGCGGTCGGAGGTTCGAATCCTCCAGGACGCGCCACTCTTTAGGGTTTCCTTAGTGAACTCCTGATATTGGGAATACTGATATCGAAAACTGCGCGTCCTTAGCTCAGCTGGATAGAGTACCTGGCTACGAACCAGGCGGTCGGAGGTTCGAATCCTCCAGGACGCGCCACTCTTTAGGGTTTCTTAATGAACTCCTGATATTGGGAATACTGATATCAAAAACCGTGCGTCCTTAGCTCAGCTGGATAGAGTACCTGGCTACGAACCAGGCGGTCGGAGGTTCGAATCCTCCAGGACGCGCCACTCTTTAGAAAAAGCCTCGCTTATGCGGGGCTTTTTTGTATCTGAGAACTGGCCCCTTTCTTATCGATACTGTCCTCAGTCATTCCAGCGTTTCTGTTTTAAGATTGTGCGACTTCTTGCCATCAACTCATTGCTAAACCTTCAGATCTAACCTAATCGTTTATAACCGCCACAAGAAAGGATTACTCGATGTTAGGGAAGACTCTGATTGGCTGCACTCTTGGGTTGGTATGTGTAGCTCAAACCGCAAATAGCTCGGAAGGCGATGATATTCCTCAACGGGCTCAGACCGTCAGTGATGTTATAGACCGCCCAGGAGTGCTCACGCCGCGAGGACAGTGGTCATTCGACACATCACTCAGCTACACGCAAAACTCTTCAAATAAAGTCTCTGTGGTTGGTTATACCGTGTTACCAACATTGATCGTGGGACGAATTGAGGTCAGTGATGCTGATAGAACTACAGTTACGGTTGGCTTAACCGCTCGCTATGGTTTGACCAACGCTACGGAATTGGAGGTTCGGCTGCCCTACGTTTATCGAAACGACCAGATTGCAACGCGCCCTATTCAGGACGGTTCGAATGCTGACGTGGTCAATACAACAATCGATGGTGGCGGGATGGGAGATGTTGAGCTTGCGATTCGCCACCAGTTTAATTTTGATAGTGCACCTTATTGGGTCGGTGGTTTAAGAGTCAAATCCGATACTGGGCGTTCGCCTTACGATGTTTCTATAGACGAAGGCAGTAATTCCTTTAGTGATGTGCCGACGGGATCTGGTTTTTGGAGTTTTGAACCCAACATTTCAATGATCTACCCAACAGACCCAGCGGTGCTGTATGCAAGCCTGAGCTACATCTATAACTTGGAAGAGAATGTTACTGTTGGAGATACCAAAGCAGACGTTGATCTTGGTGATACCATTGCGTTAGCGGGAGGGATGGGCTTTGCCGTCAATCCAGACTTGTCTTTTTCGTTAGGGTTAAGCCACAAAACGATTTTGAAAAGTAAAGTGAACGGCAGCTCGGCTGATGACGCGAAGTTACTTCAATTGGATGCACTGACGTTGGGTGTTAATTATGCCTTTAGCCCTAGAGCATCGCTCAACGTAAGTGCGCAAGCTGGATTAACCGAAGATACCCCAGATTTTCAATTAACGATTCGTGTGCCATTTAATCTGTAGTACGTGAATACAGAGGAATTTAAGGGTTGTTGTGATGACAGCCCTTTTTTGTACAAGCGCTTCTTGTTGGAAATTATTGGAGGTGATTCAACAGTGCGTCTTCTAGTTGCTGGTTTGCACGAATTTGTTGCATTACGCCACTCACTTGCGCATCGATGTCGACCAGTGTACTTAAACCAATCACACTGTTATCTGTGGTGTTTTGAATGATGTTGATGATGCTGGAATTGATGAACTCTGAGCTAATGATATTTGGTTGATTCGGGTTCGTCACATCTGGTGAGTTTGCGCGGTTATCACTTATAAAGTTGCCTTCGCCAAATTGAATGATGTTGACGATGCCTTGATCGAGAGGGTTACCTAGACCATCTGAGCTATTGCTGCCGCTAATATTGGTAAGGTGGCCATTCTCAATAACTAAATTGGCAATGGTGGTATTTAGGATATCTTGTCCATTGATTGTGGTGGTAATACTTAATCCGATGTTGATGATGTAATCGTCAGTGACTTGAAAGCCACCACGAAGTTCGGACAACGAATTTGGTGGAAGTGGGGTTAACCCCGTTAGATCCACTTCATTCGCTAGAGAAAGTGTCGAAGTCAAAACACCGCATGTCAGAATCCACTTAGATAGCCTCATAACCACACCTCATCTAGTTCTCTCCAGCGACGGGGAGCGTAATGCTAAACACACCGAGAGAATCTCTTTGCACACCGCTTTCTAGGGGAGAGGAATGATAAATAGCAAACTTATCGTCAGTAATAAAACCAGATCGACCAACTTCAGCTTCGTTACGGATTAGAAGCACAATCCCTTGATAGTATTTCTGGAACTCTTCGTATTTCATGATCATGGTGCCCCGAGACGGATCGCCTAAGATTACGGAGTCTGCGTTCATTCCTCTGATCACCACGAAGTGCATGTAACTATCAAAATTGACGAGTGTGATCCCTGGGACCCCTACATTGCGAATCTTTTCTAATCCTACTTGAAAGCCGTCTGAGTTAAGTCCAATGGAATCGAGGTAAACTTTCATGTCTAGTAGTGAAAAGCCTTTCTCTTTGATCTTCTTTTTATCTCCCTTGTCGTACATGCTTTTAAAAATATCTTGTTCTGACGAAGGGGTTTGATAGTGATAGGTCAATAGAGAGGCCAGTGCTGCTGAACCACAACTGAAATCATACTGTTGACGAAATACATCACCAAATACGATTTCTTTGTAGCTTTTAACAGGCACAGAAAAATGTCCCCGATGAGGGAGAAACTCCAATGAATTGGCTGAAGCTGACAGAGCCAGCAACAGCCAAGGTAAGTTTTGCCAAACTTTCATATCAATATTTACTTGAGTGTCAGGTTAACGACGGTTGAGTTCTGGATTAGAACGTTGTTACCAGTATTCTGAATCACGCTCGATATCCCTGAACTGTCTGCGAACGCTCCTGGTGAGAGTATGTTGTTTCCGCTCACGGTATTGGTCGCTACGTTATCTGAAGAAATGCCATCTACATCTGATTCTGCATAAACAAGGTCTAGCTCAACATTCTGGCCACCTCGTGCTTCATTCATCGTTTCTAGACTGACACTTTCATCAGATAACGTTATGTCTTCTGCGTGTGCGGAAAAAGCAACTATCATACCCAAGGTACACAGTGCCAAACGCATCGCTTTCTCCTAGCTTCCTTTACTCACCACCGGTAAACACACTGGCATTGGTAGCAACAGATTGTTGAATCAGTGAGTTCGCTCCGGCATTTTGTGCCACAGTTGTAATACCCGCAGCACTATCTAAACCGCCAAGGTTATTCACGTTTTCAACTTTCACTTTTGCGTCTTTCTCTCCTGCATCGTAAGTGACCGATGCTGAGTGAACTTGCCCCATCACTTCTGAGTTTGCTACGACCATATCTGTATCCATGTTGATTTGGTTGAAGCTGTCCGTGTTGGTTGTGCTTGAGTCACTGTTGTCGTTGTAGCTATCGTTTGTGCTGCTATCGCTGTTGTCGTTCGCGTAGCTTCGGTTATCGCTTTGATCACGATTATCACTTTGATCACGATTGTCCGAGTTATTGTCAGCGTAACTACGGTTGTCACTATTGTCGTTGTTGCTGTCATTAACGCTTGAATCACTGTTATCGTTGTTACTACGACGAGTGGTTGTGCTTGAATCACTATTGTCGTTATTACTACGTGTAGTGTTCATGCTGGAATCAGAGTTGTCGTTTGCGTAACTACTGCTGTTGTCGCTGCTATCGCTTTGGTCACGGTTATCTGATTGATCTCGGTAGTCTGCTTGGTCACGGTTATCGCTGTTGTCGTTGTAACTGCCATTCGTACTTGAGTTGGAGTTATCGTTCGCATAGCTACTGCTGTTGTCATTATTGCTTTGGTTGGTGCTCGCGTTGTGGTCACTGTTGTCGTTGTTACTACGCGTGGTGTTCATGCTTGAATCTGAATTGTCATTCGCATTGTTGGTACTACTGTTATTGTAGCTACCGTTAGTACTTGCATTGCTACTGTCGCTGTTATCACTGTTGTCGTTGTTACTCCGAGTCGTGTTCATGCTTGAATCAGAACTGTCGTTCGCATTATTCGTACTGTTGTTGTTGTAACTACGATTTGTATTTGCATCAGCACTGCTGGCGTCATTTGTGCTGCTGTTCGTTTGTGTAGTGGTTTGTGTTGCCGTGTTTGCGCTGTTCGTCCATTGCTTATTGTCATCGCCATCATCAATACCGTTAGCAGCTAATACTGAACCACTAAAAAGAATCGCTGACATTGCGATAGCAAGCCCTGTTTTGTTAAGAGTCATGTTGATTACTCCATTTCCTGATATTTCCTAATTAAAAATGACTGCACGTAAACTTCTTGCTGCCTCCTTAACTGTGGAAGCGAGAGAATTATAGGTAAGGGTTTTTGGGGGCGTTTCTTATGAATGAGAAAACTATCAGTAGTGAGTTAAATGAAGAATAGAAGCTAGTTGGCTTACTGATAAAAGCTAATTTTTATCATCAACTTAGTGAGAATAGCTCTCATTAGGGTGCTTCAAGTATGAAAATATCTGACTAATAAGGCTGAAAAAGTAGGTTTTTGCTCATCAGATGACTCAGCCTAAAATCCCAGCGGTTAAGTCGATGTTTAGACCCCTGAATTGAAGGTGTCAGTAAGAACAAGCAGTTAAATTAGGTTGGGTGGAAAGGTGTCGACTCTACATTTAAAAATGCTCAATCCTTTTGGTTATTTTATGTCGTAGGTGTGCCCGTAAAGTCAGCCTGAACTGCTATATTTTCTCTATTGATAATTTTATTGATCATCAATGTGGTGATCAGAAAACACTGGCACATGGAGGTAGGTAGTAAAGGTGTCAGCAAACAGTGGTGGATACTATGGGAACCAAACATCTTCTCCTTCTAGCGGAGAATAATCTTCAAACCAGTTTAATAGAGGGGCAATTATCAATCGCACCTGATGTAAAAGTCAGAACGTGTTTACCAGAAGAGGCCGTCTTTCGCAGTCATACCATGAGCATCGATCTTGTGTTTATTGACTATGACTTTATGAGGCGACTTGAATCCAGAGGTTTGCTCCCGGATTTTGATTTATTCGGTTGGCCGCTAATGATTCACAACGTGCCAAGCGAGAGCGTTGAAAATGAATTGTTGCGATGGAAGCTACTTAAAGGCATTTTGCTACAAAGTGCTTCTGTGTCCCACATAAGCGAGAGTGTGGAATATATATTTCAAGGAGGATTGTGGTTACCAAGGGTGTATTTAGAAACGTTAATCAACAACTACAGACACTCGAATGTTTCGATGGAATGCCAACATGATTCGCTAACCAGTCGTGAGAGGCAAATTTTAGAGTTGCTGGCTTATGGAATATCAAACCAGCAGATCGCTTCACAGTTGTTTTTGTCAGAGAGTACGGTGAAAAGCCATATCTATAAGTTGTACAAGAAACTGGATGTACATTGCCGTCATGATGCTATCAAGATAGTGCGGATGAACGGGGGGTTAACCGCACAATAAGTACTCAAAAAAGAATGCGTAAATAATCATAAGCTCATTCAAGAGCGGCTAGTTTCACAACCCGAGGGGCAAACCTTTGCTCGTATCACCTTATTCGCATTTTACTTTTGGTGTGATTACTTAAGAAATAAATTGTAAACCAGTTGTTTTAATTTGGTTAAATCAACATAGGTTTCTGTTTTTATTTTATTTTCTGCCTTCATTTAGATTGATTTTTTGAAATACCAATCGCAGTTTTTATAATCACTTTAATTTAGTGTGGTTATAAGTTAAACATTCTTATGTTCAACGATGATTTTCTCTCGAATTGTGATCTGGGTAGTGAATAAATAATCAATATTAAAGATTAATTAAAAGCTTCCTTAAACAAAATTGACAAAATTTAACCAATCGAGATAATCCATTGGTCGGGATTTGACGCTATTAGAGTCCTGCGCATTGTCAGGATGACAAAGAAAGGAAGCAACATGACGAATATAGGAAGCCTGCTAGTAGATGCGGCCACCCTGATGCTAACAGGGATGGCGGTCGTATTTATTTTCCTCACCATTCTAGTTTATCTCGTTCGGCTTTTGTCGAGATTGGTACCAGAAGAAGTACCTGAGCCGATCGCAGCACCAAAAACACGCACCAACGTTCAATCAACCTCTTCAGCTGTTAGTCCACAAGTAGTGGCGGCGATTTCGGCGGCGATTCATAAACATCGCGCCTCTGTCGCGAAGTAGCCGAAAGATAGGATTAAAAAGGAGTTTAAGAGCATGTCTAAACCACTAGCTATTACGGATGTGGTCCTTCGTGACGCCCATCAATCACTGTTTGCTACGCGTATGCGTATCGAAGATATGCTGCCTATCGCAGCGGAATTGGACAAAGTTGGTTACTGGTCATTAGAGACCTGGGGTGGCGCAACTTTTGATTCTTGTATTCGATTTCTGGGAGAAGACCCATGGGAGCGTCTACGTGAGTTAAAAAAAGCAATGCCAAACACGCCGATGCAAATGCTACTTCGTGGTCAAAACCTTTTAGGATACCGCCATTATGCTGATGACGTAGTAGAGAAGTTTGTTGAGCGTGCACACGTTAACGGAATGGATGTGTTCCGTATTTTCGACGCAATGAATGACGTGCGAAACTTTCAAACGGCTGTTAAGGCTGCTGTGGATGTTGGTGCACATGCTCAGGGTACGCTGTCTTACACGACCAGCCCAGTGCATAACACAGAGACGTGGGTGGATTTAGCAAAACGCTTAGAAGACCTCGGTTGTCACTCTCTGTGTATCAAAGACATGTCTGGTTTGCTCAAGCCTTATGAAGCAGAAGAGCTGATCACTCGCATCAAAGCATCCTGTGATGTGCCACTAGCGCTTCACTGTCATGCAACGACGGGGTTATCAACCGCGACTGCTGTGAAGGCCGTAGAAGCCGGAATTGATATCCTTGATACCGCGATCTCTTCAATGAGTTGTACTTATGGCCATACGCCGACAGAAACTGTGGTAGCGATGTTGCAAGGTACAGAGCGTGATACCAACTTAAAACTGGACCAAATTGAGCCTATTGCGGCTTACTTCCGTGAAGTGCGCAAGAAGTACGCGAAATGGGAAGGGCAATTGAAAGGGGTGGATTCTCGTATCCTCATTGCTCAGGTTCCTGGTGGCATGTTAACCAACATGGAAGGCCAACTTAAAGAACAAGGGGCGGCAGACCGTCTTGATGAAGTTCTGGAAGAGATCCCACGCGTGCGTGAAGATCTTGGCTTTATTCCCCTAGTAACACCAACCTCACAGATTGTCGGCACCCAAGCCGTTATTAACGTGCTGACAGGTGAACGTTATAAGAGCATCACGAAAGAAACTGCAGGCTTATTAAAAGGTGAATACGGTGCAGCACCTGCCGCATTGAACGCCGACCTGCAAGCAAAAGTTCTTGATGGAAAAGAGGCGATCACGTGTCGTCCTGCTGATCTATTGAAACCTGAAATGGAGACGCTTACTGTCGATTTGATGGAGAAAGCACAGTCTGATGGTATCAAGTTGGCAAGTGAGCGTGTGGATGACGTATTGACGTATGCTTTGTTCCCTCAAGTTGGTCTCAAATTCCTTAAGAACCGTGACAACCCAGATGCGTTTGAACCTGCTCCAACGCTAGAGTCAGCGAAACCAGCAGCTCAGGTAGCGCCAGTAGCAACCGGTGGTGTTGAGACTTATAGCGTTCGTGTGGATGGCCAAGTGTACGAAGTGGAAGTCGGCCCACAAGGACAGCTGGCGTCTGTTACTCCAAATGTTTCAGCAGCTCCAGTACAACCAAGTGCTCCCGTAGCTCCAGCAAATACTTCTGCGGAAGCAGTACCGGCACCGCTTGCCGGTAACATCTTTAAAGTGAATGTTCAGCCAGGCGCTGAAGTTTCTGAAGGGGATGTTCTGCTTATCTTAGAAGCGATGAAGATGGAAACCGAAGTTCGCGCGGCTCGTGGTGGCGTAGTGCAAGAGCTGAATGTGAAAGAAGGTGATGCCGTTACTGTTGGTTCACCGCTTCTGAGCTTAGCATAAGGGAGTATCATGGACGGATTGATGACCTTATGGTCAGAAACAGGGATCGCGAACTTTGAGTTCGGCCAAATCTGTATGATGTTGGTTGGTTGTGCACTGCTGTTTTTGGCGATCAAAAAAGGCTTTGAGCCATTGTTGCTATTGCCTATTGGTTTTGGTGCCATCTTGGCTAACATTCCAAATGCAGGCTTTACTGACCCAGGTGGCTTGCTTTACTACGTGTATTACATCGGGATCGAATCAGGTGTCTTCCCACTCTTGATCTTCATGGGTGTCGGTGCGATGACGGACTTTGGTGCCTTAATTGCGAACCCGAAAACGTTGTGGTTAGGGGCCGCTGCTCAGTTTGGTATTTTTGCGACACTATTTGGCGCGATTTTACTTAACTACGTTCCTGGTATGGAATTCTCCATGGCTGATGCATCGTCTATCGCCATTATTGGTGGTGCAGATGGTCCTACGGCGATTTTCTTAGCAAGTAAACTGTCTCCGGACCTACTTGGTGCGATCGCCGTTGCGGCATACAGCTACATGGCGTTGGTGCCGATTATTCAGCCTCCGATCATGAAAGCACTTACGACCAAAGAAGAGCGTCAAATTAAAATGGCTCAACTGCGTCATGTCGGTAAGTGGGAAAAAGTACTGTTCCCACTTGCTGTGTTGCTGATGACAATTCTATTCCTGCCATCGGCTACACCTTTGGTTGGTATGTTCTGTTTAGGCAATTTGATGCGCGAAGCGGGTGTAGTGGATCGTTTATCCAAAACCGCTCAAAACGAGCTGATCAACATCGTGACCATCTTCTTAGGTCTTGGTGTCGGCTCTAAACTGCAAGCTGAACAGTTTTTGAATCTAGAAACACTTGGCATTCTGGGTTTAGGCGCAGTGGCATTCAGTATAGGTACTGGTGCAGGTGTTCTGATGGCGAAGCTTCTCAACAAGTTCTCGAAAGAAGACATCAACCCACTTATCGGTGCTGCGGGTGTTTCAGCGGTACCAATGGCAGCTCGTGTTGTGAACAAAGTTGGCTTAGAAGCGAACCCACAAAACTTCCTGTTGATGCATGCGATGGGGCCAAACGTAGCCGGTGTACTTGGTTCCGCAGTCGCGGCTGGTATCTTGTTAGCGCTAGTAGGCTAATCGTCTTGTTCAATTTTTGGTGGATACGCTACGACATAGAATTATCCACCAATTTACAAATTGACGATTAACTTCGGTAAACAAAATGGTTTATAGTCAAAGGGATGCTTTCGCATCCCTTTTTGTTTTCTCGCAGGGAATGGGCTATGGAACACAAACAGATAGTGATTACTAAGTTTGGCGATGCAGACGTTCTCGCCATTCAAACCGCACCAACACCCTCACCTCAAAAGGGTGAAATCCTCATAAAAGTCGCCTATTCAGGCATTAATCCTATCGACGTGAAAACGCGCGCGGGGTTAGGTTGGGCGGCCGCACAAAATAAAGATAACCTTCCTTGGGTTCCGGGGTATGACGTTTCTGGCAAAGTGGCGTCTTGTGGGGAAGGGACGTCACGTTTTGAAGTCGGGGACGAGGTTGCTGGTTTCATTGGATTTCCAGCTCGTGGTGGTGGTTACAGCCAATACCTTTGTGTTCCTGAGTCAGCTCTCAGCCGTATTCCCAATTCAGTAACTTTAGAAGCTGCGGCTGCACTTCCTCTGGCAGGGCAAACGGCGGCTCAAGCATTAAGCAAGGCTAATGTTACTGAAGGCGACCGAGTGTTGATTCTTGCTGGTGCAGGCGGTGTTGGCCACATAGCGGTACAAATCGCCGTAGCAACCAAAGCCGAAGTCTTTACCACCTGCAGTGAGCGGAATTTAGACTACCTCGCGACGCTGGGAGCACATGCAGTGAACTATCAATTTGCGCCAGTGTCAGAACGTGTTGAAGATGTGGATGTGTTGATCGATCTAGTCGGTGGTGATGCCGCTTTAGATGCTCTGAAATGTCTGACTGATAACGCCCGAGTGATCACCGTTCCGACCATAACGGCTGAGTTGATTTGTGAGAAAGCAAAACTGCTTGGTTTTGATGCTAGTGGCATGCTGGTGGAGCCGGATCGTGAGCAGCTCGACACCTTACTTTATATGGTGGGGGTTGGTCTGCTAAAAACAGAAATTCAACATGTTTATCCGATGGACGAGGTTGTGGATGCCCACAGACAAGTTGAATCCGGACGGACACGAGGCAAGGTATTGCTTGATATGACATGCTAGAGGCATTTAATGCAGCCTTTGAAAATTTAGCACTATGGTTTTCTGACTCCGCATTATGGGTGTTGTTCATTACTGGATTTCTTAGCGCGACCCTCTTGCCGGGGGGCTCTGAAGCTGGATTGATCGCGACCCTCTCGTTAAACCAGTATTCCGCTACTTCCATCATTATTGTCGCCACGATTGGTAACACGCTTGGTGGATTGACCAACTATTGGCTTGGGCTTTGGATTCCAAATAAGACAAAAGATGAAAAACACGGCCATACAGCACTTAAATGGCTGTCCAAGTATGGATATTGGGGATTGTTCTTTAGCTGGTTACCAGTGATAGGTGACCCGCTATGTTTAGCGGCAGGATGGTTAAGGATGAAATTTCTGCCGTGTATGGTTTTGATATTCTTAGGCAAAGCAGCAAGGTACTCCTTGTTAGCCGCCATCTATCTCGGTTTATTTTAAGGAAAGCGCATGAGAATGTTTTGGGTAAGCGCGTGCTCACTGTTGGTGATCACGGGCTGTGCATCAAACGCCCCAGTATCATCATTGCCTGATGGGGTTACTTTCGTCGAAGCGTCGAAAGCAGAAGAAGGCAAAGTTAAAATTCCATACCAAAAGTATCAACTAGACAACGGTTTAACGGTGATTCTGGCACCAGAGGATTCCGATCCACTTGTGCACGTTGATGTGACATACCATGTTGGTTCTGCACGAGAAGAAATTGGTAAATCTGGTTTTGCTCACTTCTTCGAACATATGATGTTTCAAGGTTCAGAGAACGTTGGTGACCAGCAACACTTTAAGATCATTACTGAAGCGGGTGGTACTTTAAATGGTACAACTAACCGTGATCGCACTAACTACTTTGAAACTGTCCCAGCTAACCAACTTGAGAAAATGCTGTGGTTAGAATCGGACCGCATGGGCTTTTTGCTTGATGCCGTTTCGCAACACAAGTTCGAGATCCAGCGCTCAACAGTAAAAAATGAACGAGCCCAGCGCTACGACAACCGTCCGTATGGTTTGATTTGGGAGCGTATGGCTGAAGCGCTTTATCCTGAAGGTCATCCATATTCATGGCAAACCATTGGCTATGTGGAAGATCTCGATCGTGTTGACGTGAACGATCTGAAAGCCTTCTTCTTGCGTTGGTACGGTCCAAACAATGCTGTGGTGACGATTGGTGGCGATATTGATGTTGAACAGACGCTTGAGTGGGTGAACAAATACTTTGGCTCTATCCCTCGCGGCCCTGAGGTCGATAATGCGCCGAAACAACCAGCGAAGCTGGCAGAGAGTAAGTTCATCACGCTGGAGGACCGAATCCAACAGCCAATGGTAATGATTGCTTGGCCAACCACTTACAGCGGTGAAGCAAGCCAAACTTCGTTAGACACACTTTCTAGCGTATTAGGCAGCGGCACCAACAGTGTGCTCTACCAAGATTTAGTGAAGACACAAAAAGCAGTGGATGCGGGTGCATTCCATGATTGTGCTGAGCTGTCTTGTAACTTCTATGTTTACGCGATGGGCGATTCTGGTGACAAAGGGGACCTGTCAAAGCTTTATGATGAATTAATGGTATCGCTGAACAAGTTTGCGAAAGATGGCGTGACAAAAGACCGTCTTGACCAACTAAAAGGTCAAGAAGAAGCGAATGCGATCTTTGCACTGGAAAGCGTTAAAGGCAAGGTGACGCAACTTGCTTCCAACCAAACGTTCTTTGGCCAGCCTGATTTGATTGAGAAACAGCTTGAGCAGATCCGTGCAGTAACACCAGAATCAGTAGAAAAAGCTTACAGCGACTTTATCCAAGGGAAGAACAAAGTTACTTTGAGTGTGGTGCCAAGAGGGAAAACAGAATTGGCAGTGAAACCTGCTACATTTGTCACCCCAAAACGCACATTACCTGAATACCAAAAGATCACGGATGACCAGTTAGCCTACCGTCGTGCGACTGACAACTTCGATCGTTCTGTTCAGCCTCCGGTTGGTGCTCCAGTCGAAGCAACCATGCCCAAGCTTTACGACATCCATTTCAATAATGGTTCAGAGTTACTTGGTACGGTGAGCAATGAAACGCCAACTATGATGA
The DNA here is from genome assembly GCF_002887615.1 of Vibrio jasicida 090810c. Lineage (NCBI taxonomy): Bacteria > Pseudomonadati > Pseudomonadota > Gammaproteobacteria > Vibrionales > Vibrionaceae > Vibrio > Vibrio jasicida. The sequence goes on from NZ_CP025792.1 coordinate 2,845,668, forward strand.
TGCAGTTCAGTCTCCCGGCAGGGACGCGTTTTGTTGAAGAAGGCAAGGAAGGTCTGGCACAGCTGACCGCTGCGATGCTGCAAGAAGGCACAACGCAACACAGTGTGGAAGAGATTCAAGCTGAGCTTGATAAATTAGGTAGTGTTATCTCTGTTGATGCGACGGGCTATACGACTGACATCAGTGTGTCCACACTAGAGAAAAACCTAGCACCAACGCTCAAGATTGTTGAAGAGATGTTGTTGTCGCCTGCATTTAAAGAAGAAGACTTTGAACGAGTGAAAATGCAAGCGTTAGAAGGCTTAGTTTACGAACATCAAAAACCAAGCTGGATGGCCGCGCAAGCCAGCCGCCAAGTTTTGTACGGTGATTCAACTTTTGCTCGTCCAAAAGAAGGCACCAAGGCTGGAGTAAAGGCGCTAACACTAGACGATGTTCGAGACTTCTACGCGAAGCACTATACACCGCAAGGAGCGCAGATCATTGCGGTGGGCGATATCGATAAAGCAGACGTAGAAAAACAACTGACGTTTTGGTCTAACTGGAAAGCAGAAGCTGCACCGTTGTATTCTCCACAAAAAGTAAACCCTTTGGGTAAGCAACAAATTCACCTAGTGGATAAGCCTGGAGCGCCACAAAGTGTCGTGATGCTCGTACGCCAAGGTATGCCTTACGATGCGACTGGTGATTTTTACCTAGGTCAGCTAGCGAACTTTAATTTGGCGGGTAACTTCAATAGCCGTATCAACCAAAACCTTCGTGAAGACAAAGGCTACACTTATGGTGCTTATGGTTATTTCTCCGGTAATGCGGAAACTGGCTCGGTTGTTTTCACTGCACAAGTGCGTGCGGATTCAACGGTTGCGTCTATTATCGAGATGGAGAATGAGTTGAACGAGTTCTCACAATCGGGCATGACTGACGATGAATTGAAATTTATGCGCCAAGCGGTCGGTCAAAAAGATGCGCTGAAATATGAGACGCCAACACAGAAAGCGAAACTCATCAGTGATATTTTGAAATACGACTTGGATAAAGACTATTTACAGCAACGAAACGCTATTGTTGAGAAAGTTGATAAGCAGACTCTCAACGCTCTAGCCGAAAAATGGTTTGACCCGAACGACTATCAAATCGTGGTTGTCGGGGATGCAAAATCCCTTCGCCCTCAACTAGAAAAGTTAGGGAAAGACGTGGAAGAGCTTGAAATCATTCGATAGAGTACACATTTAATAGCGGAGAGGAGACTCTCCGCTATTCGTTTCTAACTAGATAAATGACTTTTTGATGGGTTATTTATCTAGATGGATTATATATCAATAACTTAGCTTTCACTTGCCACGCTTGGCGAGTGTCCTGCTCCCAATATAAGCGAACCTCATTTTGACTGATTTTGCTGCGCGACTAAAACAAGTTGCATCAAACCCAGAAGTATTTAAGCAGTTTGGACGCGGTGTTGAGCGAGAAACTTTGCGCTATCGTCAGGATGGACACCTAGCAACAACACCTCATCCAGAGGGGTTGGGCTCAGCGTTCACAAACAAATGGATCACGACAGACTTTTCAGAATCTCTACTGGAATTCATTACGCCTGTATCACATGATATCCCTGAATTGATCGGGCAGTTGAAAGACATCCATCACTTCACTCAAACCAAAATGGGTGAAGAGAAAATGTGGCCACTTTCGATGCCATGTTATGTAGGCACTGAAGATGATATTCAGCTAGCTCAATATGGCTCATCAAACTCAGCAAAAATGAAAACGCTTTACCGTGAAGGTTTAAAACGCCGCTACGGTAGCTTAATGCAAATTATCTCGGGGGTGCACTTCAACTTCTCTTTCCCTGAATCGTTCTGGGATGCACTACATGGAGAGCAAGATGAAGAAGCTCGCCAAGAAACGAAATCCGCAGCGTACTTTGCTCTAATCCGTAACTACTACCGTTTTGGTTGGATGATCCCGTACTTCTTTGGAGCGTCACCAGCATTGTGTGGCTCGTTCATTCAAGGACGTGAAACTGATCTGCCATTTGAGAAAATTGGCGGGACGCTTTTCTTACCAAAAGCAACCTCTCTGCGTCTGAGTGATCTCGGTTACACCAACAGCGCGCAAAGCGTGCTTAAGATTGGCTTTAACAGCATTGAACAGTATCTTGAAGGCTTAAGTGACGCTATTCGTCGTCCATCGGATGAGTTTGCAGAGATTGGTGTGAAAGTGGATGGCGAATACCGTCAATTGAACTCAAACATTCTGCAAATTGAGAACGAGCTATACGCTCCAATTCGCCCTAAGCGTGTAACGCAAAGTGGTGAAAAACCATCTGAAGCTCTGACACGAGCGGGTGTTGAATACATTGAAGTCCGTTCTTTAGACGTAAACCCATTCAGTGCGGTTGGCGTGAGTGAGGAACAAGTTCGATTCTTGGACCTATTCCTAACATGGGCAGCGCTTTCTGACTCTGACCCTATGGATAACTGCGAGCTAGAATGCTGGCGTGACAACTGGAACAAAGTTATTGTTTCTGGTCGTGAGAAAGGTTTGATGCTGCAAATTGGTTGCCAAGGCGAACGTTTATCTCTGCAAGATTGGGCGCACAGTGTATTCGCTGATCTTCGTCAGATTGCGGTTGAAATGGACACCGCGACTGGCGGTAATGCGTACCAAGCGGTTTGCGACAAACTGGAGTCTTGGATTGACGAGCCTGAGCTTACTATCTCTGGTCAATTGCTTGAGCTGACCAAAGAGCACGGCGGTTTGGGTAAAGTGGGTTGTGCGCTTGGTATGAAGTTCCGCGAAGAAAATCTAGCACATAGCTATGAGCAATACTCGGCAGATGCGATGGAAACTGAAGTCGCGACATCGGTAGAGAAACAAAAACAAGCAGAGCAAAGTGACATGTTATCCTTTGATGACTTCTTAGAAGATTACTTTGCTTATCTAAAACAATAATCAGCAGTAAGGGCAGGGATTGGACATTAAGCCGTTAGTGGTGTCTGTGCTTGGAAGCGTAATGTTAGCCGGTTGTGCGACAGCGCCCCCAAAGCAACAAGACAACCTATGTGAAATATTCCGAGAAAAATCTGGTTGGTATGAAGATGCCAAAGACATGGAAGAAGAGTGGGGTACGCCGATAAACGTGGCGATGGCGATCATCAAGCAAGAAAGTAGCTTTCGTCATGACGCTCGACCACCAAAGGATTACGTTCTCGGCTTTATTCCATGGGGGCGCGTAAGTAGCGCTTACGGTTATGCTCAAGCTCAAGACCCTGCTTGGGAAGATTTTCAAGATGCGACGGGTCAAGGTGGTTCACGTACTAACTTCGACGACTCAATGATGTTTGTCGGTTGGTATACCCATGAGACTCGTCGTCAATTAGGCATCTCATTGTGGGATCCTTACAAGCAGTACCTTGCTTATCATGAAGGACGTGGTGGATATAAGCGCGGAACCTATAATAGCAAGCCAAGCTTGTTAAAGGTTGCAAGACGCGTTGAGCAAACCGCAAAGACTTATGGCTGGCAGCTGAAGCAATGTCGTCAGGAACTAGAAGACAACAGCAGCTGGTTCTTTTAACCCCCTAACGAATTCATTTGGACTGGGGGAATGAATAGAAATCAATGCCAATACTCTTGAGTATTGGTCGTTACAATCAGGAGAGATGTAATGCCTTTATTAGACAGTTTTACCGTAGACCACACTCGCATGAATGCACCTGCAGTACGAGTGGCTAAAACGATGCAAACCCCTAAAGGGGATACCATCACGGTATTCGACTTGCGCTTTACTGCCCCGAACAAAGACATCCTTTCTGAGCGAGGAATTCACACGCTAGAGCACTTGTATGCAGGCTTTATGCGCAATCATCTAAATGGTGAAAGTGTTGAGATTATTGATATTTCACCAATGGGCTGTCGTACAGGTTTTTACATGAGTCTAATCGGTACGCCTTCAGAGCAGCAAGTGGCTGACGCTTGGATTGCAGCAATGGAAGACGTATTGAAAGTAGAAAACCAAAACAAGATCCCTGAGCTGAACGAGTACCAATGTGGTACAGCGGCAATGCACTCTCTGGATGAAGCGAAGCAAATTGCAAAGAACATTCTAGAAGCGGGGGTTGCGGTGAATAAGAATGATGAGCTGGCACTACCAGAATCAATGCTGAAAGAGCTACGTATCGACTAACTTAGCTTTTCGTTCAGATAGCTGAAAACATAAGAGCCTGACAGTGTCAGGCTCTTTTTCTTTGCGATTTAAGGCGTGATATTTTGTTCACACTTAGCTGTTTTTCTTCAGCTTTGGATACACTTTTACAAGCTTGATACGGTTCTCTTCTACTTGAACGATTTCCATTGGGTGCCCAGAAACTTGCACACTCAAATGGCTTTGAGGAATATCTTCCAGATGTTCAAGGATCAAGCCATTGAGGGTTCTTGGTCCGTCAGTTGGCAGTTTCCACTTCAAACCTTTGTTGATGTCTCGAATATTTGCACTGCCCTCAATTAAGAAGCTACCATCACCTTGCGGTGTGATTTCTTCGGACAAGCTCGGTGCGATTGATGTGGTAAACTCACCGACGATCTCTTCCAGAATATCTTCTAACGTCACTAGTCCGTTAATGTCGCCATACTCATCGACAATCAAACCGATACGCTGTTTATTACGTTGAAACTTCAACATCTGTACGTTCAGTGGCGTGCCTTCAGGAATGTAGTACACCTCATCGGCTGCGCGTAGCAGTGTCTCTTTGTTGAACTCGTTCTTCTCTAGCATTAAGCGATAAGCTTCACGCAGACGCAGCATACCAACCACTTCATCAATCTGGTCACGGTACAGCACAATACGGCCATGAGGAGAGTGAGTCAGCTGACGAACGATAGATTTCCAATCGTCATTGATGTCGATGCCAGTGATCTCATTACGAGGCACCATGATGTCATTCACTGTGACGTGCTCTAGGTCCAAAATAGACACCAGCATGTCTTGGTGACGACGAGGAATGAGGCCGCCAGCTTCATTTACCACGGTACGCAACTCTTCTGAGCTAAGGTGGTCTTCTGTGGTGTGATCGGCTTTTACGCCGAGTAAGCGGATAAAGCCGTTAGTAATAAAGTTCACCAACATGACGAGTGGTGACAGTACCTTCATTAAAATAGTAAGAAGGATACTGCTCGCATAAGAGACGCGCTCCGGATAGAGCGATGCGATCGTTTTCGGTGTCACCTCTGCAAAAACCAGCACCACCATAGTGAGAGCACCAGTTGCAATTGCGACCCCTAAATCGCCATACAAACGCATACCTAAAATGGTTGCGATAGCGGAAGCGAGGATATTAACGAGGTTGTTGCCAATAAGGATCAGGCCAATAAGGCGATCTGGGCGGTCGAGAAGCTTTTCGACTCGCTTCGCCCCTTTATGCCCATTATTGGCTAAGTGCTTTAAGCGGTAACGGTTCAAAGACATCATCCCTGTTTCTGAACCGGAGAAGTAACCTGATATGACGATAAGACACGCGAGTAGCGCAAATAAGATACCCGTAGATATGTCGTCCAAAACGCAGCAGTTCCTTTTATGTGTTTGGTTAATTTATGACCGAGCTAGGTCATGAAGTCAATGGAATAAGGGGTACTCTATTTTATTTGCTCGGCAATATAAAGGATAAGGAGCACAAGGCTCCTTATTAATTGCATTTAATCGATGGAAAGTATCAACTTAAGATGATCTCTTTCACGAAGCGACTACCAAAGTACGCCAAGGTCAACAAAGTCGCACCTGCAACCGCAAACCAAGTCACTTTTTTGCCTCGCCACCCTTTACGGTAGTGACCCCAAAGCAGAATTGAGTACACAATCCAAGCGATGAAAGAAAGGATTCCCTTGTGGGCTTTACCTTGAGCAAACATGTCTTGTACAAACACAAAACCAGTAATCAGCGTTGCCGTGAGCAACAAGTTACCAATCAAGATAATTTTGAATAGCTGACGCTCCACCATCATGAGTGGCGGTAAGTTTGGATTGATTGCGAGTGATTTTTTCGTTTTAAGTTTGTGATCAAGCCAAGCTAACTGGAGTGCGTAGAGTGCACCAATGGTCAACGTGGCGTAAGAGAAGAGTGCGAACGATATGTGAATAAGTAACTTAGGGTCGTTTTCTAAATGTCTAATAAATGTGCTTGGTAAAAACGTTGCTGCAGATAAATTGATAGCAGCAAAACTGTATACCACAGGCAACAAGAACCATAAGCGATTCTTAAGCATTGCCACACTCATGACCAAAGAAATAATAAAACTTATTAGCGAAGCAACATTAAGAATACTGAGGTTTTGCCCTGAGCCGTCAAATATCAGGTCACTCAGAATCCAAGCATGAAAAACAAGCGCACATGCCGCACTGGCAAATACGGTTTTGACTTTGATTCCTGACTGCTGAGAGAGTCCAGGTATGATGGTCGCTATCGCCAAAACGTAAAGTATGGCGGCCGCGATGGCAATTAAGCTATCCATGAATCCTAAGAGTTATTGTGCACGATGCTAAAAATTATACCTTGCATTACTCTTTGGGGCTACGGTAGATCCTTCATCAATCACGAGAGATGAGATATTGAAATTAACAAGTTAGCCCTCAAGTTAATGATAAGAGCAGTGTTCGGGTATGACTGTGACGTTGGCTAAGGTATACTCACACTAATTAATCGCCATTTTAGCGAAGAGACAAAGATGTTTGAGAATTTAACGGATCGATTATCCAAAACGCTGAAAAATATCAGTGGCAAAGGTCGTCTGACCGAAGACAACATTAAAGAAACCCTACGTGAAGTGCGCATGGCGCTTTTGGAAGCGGACGTTGCCCTTCCTGTTGTGCGTGAGTTTGTTAACCGCGTTAAAGAAAAAGCGGTGGGCGTAGAAGTTTCTAAATCGCTGACTCCGGGTCAGGAATTCATCAAGATCGTTCAAGCAGAGCTTGAAGGTGTAATGGGTGAATCTAACGAAGCCCTAAATCTAGCAGCGCAGCCGCCAGCCGTCCTTTTAATGGCGGGCCTACAAGGTGCGGGTAAAACCACATCGGTAGGTAAGCTTTCTAAGCTTCTAAAAGAGCGTGATAAGAAGAAAGTCTTGGTTGTGTCGGCCGACGTTTACCGTCCTGCGGCAATCAAACAGCTAGAAACTCTAGCATCAGACATCGGCGTCGACTTCTTCCCATCGTCACCAGATCAAAAACCACTTGATATTGCGAATGCCGCGATCGACCACGCGAAGAAGAAATTCTATGACGTGCTTATTGTCGATACCGCAGGTCGTTTGGCTATCGATGAAGAAATGATGGGTGAGATTAAAGATCTTCACTCTGCTATTAACCCGGTCGAGACACTGTTCGTTGTTGATGCAATGACAGGTCAAGATGCGGCGAACACAGCGAAAGCATTTGGTGATGCGCTACCGCTAACCGGTGTGATTCTGACTAAAGTGGATGGTGATGCACGTGGTGGTGCGGCGCTATCGGTTCGTCATATCACTGGTAAGCCAATTAAATTCCTAGGTGTAGGTGAAAAGACTGACGCACTAGAACCATTCCACCCAGATCGTATTGCATCGCGTATTCTAGGCATGGGTGATGTACTGTCACTGATTGAAGACCTACAACGCAATGTCGACCAAGACAAAGCAGAAAAACTAGCGAAAAAGTTCAAAGAGAAGAAAGGTTTTGACCTTGAAGACTTCCGTGAGCAGCTAGGTCAAATGCAAAACATGGGTGGCATGATGGGCATGCTAGACAAATTGCCAGGTATGTCTCAATTGCCGTCAGACGTGAAAGACAAAGTTGATGACAAGATGTTCAAGCAAATGGAAGCGATCATCAGCTCAATGACAATGAAAGAACGTCAACGCCCGGAAATCATCAAAGGCTCACGTAAAAAACGTATCGCAGCAGGTTCAGGTGTTCAGGTACAAGACGTTAACCGTCTGCTTAAGCAGTTTACCCAAATGCAAAAGATGATGAAGAAAATGCAAAAGGGCGGCATGAAAGGCATGATGCGCAACATGCAAGGCATGATGGGCGGCGGTATGGGTGGAGGCGGTGGCTTCAATCCATTTGGTCGTTAAACGATTGCCTAGACTTTAGTTTCAGGGTGTTAGCTACATCACAAACTTGAATTTCAATTTATGTTGGTGAAAAAGTAACTAAATACCTTGCATTGCTTCGGGATAAGAGTAAAATTCCGGAGCTTTATTTTGGCACGAGACCCCAGATTGTTCAGCTTTATGGATGATTATTGGGGTTAATTTTATTTTTGAGAAAGCAAAGAGGACGACATGGTAACCATTCGTTTGGCACGTCACGGCGCTAAAAAGCGTCCATTTTATCAAATCGTAGTAGCGGACAGCCGCAACGCTGCAACTGGCCGTTTCATCGAGAAAGTTGGTTTCTTCAACCCAACTGCTAAAGGTCAAGAAGAAGGTCTACGTCTAGACCTAGACCGCGTTAACCATTGGGTTGGTCAAGGCGCGTCTCTATCTGACCGCGTTGCTAAGCTAGTTAAAGACGCTCAAAAAGCGGCTTAATTCTTTTAAGAAGTAGAAACTAGTTTATGTCGATGAAAGGTAAAGAAACGATGAGCAACGAGAAGATTGTTGTAGGCAAGTTTGGTGCTACTTACGGCATTCGTGGTTGGCTTAAAGTTTTTTCCTACACAGACAATGCTGAAAGCATTTTCGATTACAGCCCTTGGTTTGTTAACCAAAAGGGTACGTGGGTTGAGTACAAAGTAGAAAGCTGGAAGCGTCATGGTCAAGGCTATGTATGCAAGCTAGCAGGGTTGGACGTTCGCGAAGACGCGCAGCTGATGACCAACTTTGAAATTGCTATTGACCCTGCGGTACTACCTGAATTGTCAGAAGAAGAATTCTACTGGCGTGAATTGTTTGGGATGCAAGTGGTAACCACTAAAGGTTACGATCTGGGTGTCGTTAATGACATTCTAGAAACTGGCTCAAACGATGTTCTGGTTGTTAAAGCAAATCTAAAAGATGCTTTCGGGCAGAAGGAACGATTAATCCCGTTCCTTGAAGAGCAAGTGATCATTAAAGTTGATCGCACAGCTCAACGGATCGAAGTTGACTGGGATCCTGGATTCTAATCTCCAAAACTACAGAGCGAGATAAACATGTGGGTTGGCGTTATTAGCCTTTTTCCTGAAATGTTCCGTTCTGTTACTGAATTTGGAGTAACAGGTCAAGCGGTTAAAAAAGGTCTTTTGTCAATTGAGACTTGGAATCCTCGCGATTTCACTCACGACAAACATCGCACTGTCGATGACCGACCTTACGGTGGTGGTCCTGGTATGTTAATGATGGTTCAGCCTTTGCGCGATGCCATTCATACCGCGAAAGCAGCCTCACCGGGTAAGACGAAAGTCATTTACCTTTCTCCTCAAGGTCGCAAGCTCGACCAAAAGGGAGTGGAAGAACTGGCAACGAATGAGAATTTACTTCTGATTTGTGGCCGTTACGAAGGGGTAGATGAGCGTATCATTCAATCTGAAGTCGACGAAGAATGGTCGATTGGAGATTTTGTGATGACGGGTGGTGAAATACCAGCCATGACACTGATCGATTCAGTCTCTCGGTTTGTTCCGGGTGTACTAGGCGATTTTGCGTCAGCAGAAGAAGATTCTTTTGCAAATGGTTTGTTAGATTGCCCTCACTATACGCGTCCTGAAATGTTGGATGATAAAGAAGTGCCAGCGGTACTGATGTCAGGCAACCATAAGGATATTCGTCAATGGCGACTAAAACAGTCGCTGGGCCGAACTTGGCTAAGAAGACCAGAGCTCCTGGAAAACCTAGCTCTGACTGACGAACAGGAACAATTACTTGCTGAGTTCATTACTGAACATAACGCAAAGTAACCTAATTTATTTAGTATCAGTTTATTCTAGGAATTTAAAAAATGAGTAACATCATCAAAGCTCTTGAAGAAGAGCAAATGAAATCAGACCTGCCTAAATTTGCACCAGGTGACACTGTTGTAGTTCAGGTTAAAGTTAAAGAAGGTGAGCGTGAGCGTCTACAGGCTTTCGAAGGCGTTGTAATCGCAATCCGTAACCGTGGTCTACACTCTGCTTTCACTGTACGTAAGATCTCTAACGGTGAAGGTGTTGAGCGTACGTTCCAAACACACTCTCCAATCGTTGATAGCATCGAAGTTAAACGCCGTGGTGCAGTACGTCGTGCCAAGTTGTACTACCTACGTGAGCGTTCTGGTAAGTCTGCTCGTATCAAAGAGAAACTTGCTAAGAAGTAATGCTATAACTAGCGTTCTCATAGTAAACGGAGCCCAATTGGGCTCCGTTTTTTTATGCGAGGAAAAAGACGCTGGGTTTAGGGAGTGGACGTTGTCCTTCGAGAATCGGGAACGCTACGAGATTCGAGAGCTTCTCGCTTTAGGAACCGAGAGGTGTAGCTAGTGCAAGAAGTATGGCCTCGAAAGGTTGTTGGCAGAGCTTGTCCTTAGAAAGACAAAATGAACCGAATCCCGAAAAATAAAAAGGGCTGATGTTCCACATCAACCCCTCTCTCTATTCTCGAAGTGTAGAGTTTTCGTTTCTCGACTCTAGCCTCTCAATTCTTTAGTACTGGTCTTCAGACCATCCATCGCTGTCCGACATATCCGGTGCGCCAGCAATGGCGTTTTCTTCGTCAGCCCATTCGCCAAAATCAATCATTTGGCATTTCTTGCTACAAAAAGGGCGGTGAGGGCTTTGCTCTCCCCATTCTACGTCTGCACCGCATTGTGGGCATGGCACGATAGTAATTTTAGACATGATTAAAGAGTCCCATTATGTTGAGGTGTCAAAGGGGGTATAGAAATAATAGTGTGCGTTGGTTTTAGCTACAAACCGCGAGTTCAAACTCAACGTCTTGCGTGCAAGCTTGTCCGCTTTCAAACGACATAAACTTAATCGCGAAGCGGTTCTTATGGCCTGAAATCATCGGATAGACGCCATATTCCATAGGGATGTGTAAACGAAGGATATTCGCTTCATCAGCGTCGCTTTGGAAGAAGCCTGCACGAGCGATTTGTGCTTTGAAGTGGCCTGTTTCGCGAGTCAGTTTTAGCCATAAAGCGAGTGCATCGGACAACGGCTTTAAGCTCTCTTGCCATTGGGCTGCATCGTGCTTTTTGCGTTCGATAGGAAGGTGTAACCAATAATGCAAGGCTGGCAAATCAAAACAGCAAGAACCACCAGGAAGATTAAAGCGCTGGCGAATTGAGCTTAAAAAACGATCTTCTTTCAACGCTTGGCCGAAACGTTCAGCAGTCATCAGTTGGCTATGAACCACATCGATCTCTTTTAGTAGCTCACTTAACGCTTGCTGATCGACGCCTTCAACGTTCAGCCAATTTCGGTAGGCTAAACGTTGTTTCTCAAGATCTTTTGCCAACTCACTTTTCAATTGAATCTGCTCAAAGATTTCAACCATGTCGAAAAGCGCACGGAAGAACAACTGATATTGGTGATTATCGGCAAAACCAGAGGCTAGGTGAGCCTGACGCAGCAAAGACTCAACTCTCAGATAGATGCGAGTTTTCTCATTTAACGGATGTTCAAATTTGTGCGTGGTCATCGACATAAGCCTTGGTGAGTTTCATTCCTATTTTCGCAGATTTTTCTTACACATGGCTAGGTACTTTTCGTGTAAATCTGTGATTTGAAGCAAAAGATCAGGGTCGTTTGGGTTATTTCTCACCACATCATTCGCAATCGCGAGTCTTTGCGCTTGTGTTGCTTGTGAGGCTAAGATCGCACGAGCTTGATCTTCACTTACATTATCACGTTTTACCGTTCTTGCGATTTGAGTTTCCGGTTCAACATCAACCACAAGGACTCGATCACACAGGCTATCAAGCTTGTTTTCGATTAAGAGCGGAACAACCAGTAGCGCATACTCGGACTCCACTTGCTCTAAATCTTCGATCATTTTTTCGCGGATCATCGGATGTAGTAGGGCGTTTAGCCACGCTTTCTCGTCCGGATTAGAGAAAATTTGCTCTCTTAATTTTGCTCTATCAAGTGTCTGATCATCGCGAACAATATCCGCACCAAAGTGTTCAACGATGGCATTAAGTCCGGGAGTTCCCGGCTCAACAACTTCGCGAGCCACGATATCAGCATCGACAATATCAATTTTGAACTGCTGTTTGAATAAGTTTGCAACGGTGGTTTTACCGCTTGCAATGCCGCCTGTTAGGCCAATAACAAAAGCCATTTACACTCCTAGAATCGACGTGAAGTACCAGTTCAGAATCTGGTTACCCCAAATAAGGCTCACCCAACCTGCAATCGCAAGGTAAGGGCCAAAGGGGAACGCTTTTTCGATACCCTGTTTTTGTAAACGCAGTTGTATCAGGCCGAAAATAACGCCCACAACCGACGACAGTAAAATGATCATCGGCAGTGATTGCCAGCCTAACCATGCACCAAGGGCAGCAAGCAGTTTGAAGTCACCATAGCCCATGCCCTCTTTGCCAGTCAGAAGCTTAAATACCCAGTAAACACTCCAAAGACACAAGTAACCAGCCATCGCGCCAATGATGGCGTCTTGTAGGTTAACAGGACTAACGCCAGACAATGCAAGTGCAATACCTGCCCACATTAATGGCAGAGTTAGTTGGTCTGGTAGCAACATAGTATCGAGGTCGATAAACGTGGCGGCAATCAGTACAAAGGTAAAGAAAACCAGCGCAACAGTGAAGTAACTAAAACCGAAGTGAAACGCGATAAAACCCGAACCAAAAGCAGTAAGCAATTCGATGAGAGGGTAGCGAGCACTAATCGAGGATTTACAGTTATGGCATTTGCCTTTCAGAAGCAGCCAGCTAATGACAGGAATGTTGTCACGAATGCGGATCGGCGTTCCGCACTGTTGGCAGGAAGAACGAGGGACACTTAAGGTCAGTGTTTCCTTCGGTGCTTCAATTTTGTATTCAGGGAATGATTCAGCGCACTCGCGTCGCCATTCTAGTTCCATGATCTTGGGTAAGCGGTAAATAACCACGTTGAGGAAGCTACCCACGATCAAACCAAAAATTGTGGCAAATACAACGAATAGCCATGGGTAGTACTGGAATACTTCCATATCTGTCTCTTGAACGATGAATCAAATAGCAAAGTGCTGTTTTGATGGGATTAATTTGCTAAAGCAACATTCTATCCCAATACGCTCATTAAGTTAAAGATTGGTAAGTACATTGCTGTGACCAATCCGCCAACGACGACCCCAAGAAAAACAATGATCAACGGCTCTAAAATTTTACTCAGATTGTCGACGGTGTTATCCACTTCAAACTCATAGATCGCGGCAATTTTGTTGAGCATATCGTCTAAACGTCCGGATTCTTCACCGATCATTACCATTTGCAGCACCAATTCTGGGAATACGTTGCAATTGCGCATTGCGATGTACATTGGCATACCCGCTGCGGTATCTCGGTAGACCTCTTCGATGGCAAGTTGATAATGCATATTACCGGATGTTTTAGAGGTGGTTTTTAAGCTTGTCAAAATGGGGATACCGGCGGTAAAACTGGTTGCAAGAGTACGGCTGAATTTCGCAATCGCTGCTTTGGATAAGACGGGGCCGAGTATCGGAAATCTTAAGCTCGATCGAGCCAACAACAATCGGAAAGAGTCCGAACGTTTAGCCATGATACGGGAGGAAATAAATAAGCTTAATGCACTGAGCCCAATAAAAGGCCCCCAATTTTGTGTCCATGCCGAAAGATTTAAGACCATTTGAGTAAATGCAGGCAGGTCGGCGCCAAAGCCAACAAACATTTTTTCGAACTCAGGTATCACTTTGGTGAGCATGAGGTAGGAGACCCCTAGCGCGACCAAAACTACCATCGCCGGATAGATGAGTGCTTTGATAACTTTTGCTTTCAATTGTTCGCTTTTTTCTCGGTAAGTCGCAAGACGTTCAAATACCTGAGGTAAGTTACCTGACTGCTCACCGGTTGCGATTAAATCAGTATAGAGTGGATCAAAATGCGTGCTGGCGGTGCGCATGGCTTTGGACATTGGCGTACCTGCTTCTACTGCTCGTGTTACGCTCATCAGTATTGATTTCATCTCAGCTTTTCTATGGTTTTCTGAGACAAGCTTCAGAGCTTGAACGATGGGAACGCCAGTCATTAACATGGTAGCGATTTGACGGGTAAATACCGTAATGTCTTTGCCTTTGACTCGATGACTCAGTTTCGTGATAAAAGAAATACTGCTTTTCTTAAGCTTCTTAATTTTAATGTGTTGAGCATCCAGGCGTTCTCGCACTTCAATTTCTGTCATGGCTAACACTTGTCCGGAGGTTTTCTTCCCTGAACTGTTCGTGCCTTTCCAGCGGAAACTTTTAAGTTGTGGGGCGTTAGTTTTCATAGAGTCGATGATTGCCTAATAAACGTAAAGATCAGAAGTAGAGAACGCGTTGCAATTCGCTAAAGCTGGTGATGCCTTGTTTGAGTTTTTCTATACCAGACATTTGTAGTGTCTGCATCCCTTTGGCGATGGCGAGTTTTTCTAGTTCGTGTACTGAAGCTCCTTTTATGAGCGCCTCAGATAGGGACTCATCAAACTTCATCACTTCATAGATGCCCGTTCGACCTGAATAACCGTGGGTACACTCGTTACAACCATCTGGATTGGCCTTAAAGACATGCTCTGTGTTGGTAATCCCAATATGTTGCAGTTGGGCATTCGGCTCTTGAGGTTGTTTGCACTGAGGGCATAGCTTTCTTGCCAAGCGTTGAGCGATGATCAAGCTCAATGATGAAGCAAGGTTAAAGCTCTCAACCCCCATATTGGATAAGCGAATCACGGTTTCAGCGGCAGAGTTGGTGTGCAGAGTAGACAGAACTAAGTGGCCAGTTTGTGAGGCTTTAATAGCGATTTCTGCCGTGTCTAGATCGCGGATCTCACCCACCATGACCACATCAGGATCCTGACGTAAGAAAGAACGAAGTGCTTCAGAAAAACCAAAGCCAATTTTGGGCTGGACTTGCACTTGGTTGATGCCAGGCAGGTTAATTTCAACGGGGTCTTCCGCTGTAGAGATATTGATCTCTGTTTTGTTTAGAAGACTTAAGCCTGTATAGAGCGAGACGGTTTTGCCACTTCCCGTCGGGCCAGTCATTAAAATCATACCTTGTGGCCGTTTTAGCGCATCCAGATAAAGTTGCTTCTGCTCATCACTGTAACCCAAGCGGTCAATATTTAGCGAGGCGGAGCTACTGTCGAGCAAACGCAGTACGATCTTTTCGCCAAATAGCGTTGGTAATGTCGATACACGCATATCAATTGCAGTATCTTGGTTTAGCTTAAGCTTGATACGACCATCTTGTGGTAAGCGTCGTTCGGCGATATCAAGTTTGGATAAGATTTTAATACGCGCTGATAAGCGACGACTTAAATGACTCGGTGGTTGTTGGCTTTCAACGAGAATACCATCACAACGTAAGCGCACTCGATACATGTTTTCGTAGGGTTCAAAATGAATATCCGAAGCGCCTTTACGAACGGCATCCAACAAAATCTGATTAATGTAACGACTGACAGGTGCTTCGTCTTGGCTGAGGTCTTCGATGTTGTCGATTTCATCTGCACCAATATCAACCAGACCTGCCAGTTCATCTTGGTTGATCTCTTTTAATCCGGACTTTTCCTGTCCTAGTGCTCGACCATATAAGCGCCTAATTGCCGCACTGAGTTCACGAAAATCCGCAAGAACAAGCTCAACCTGTAGTCCTGTCGCAAAACGAAAGTCGTCTTCAGCTTGGAGATTAGTCGGATCAGCTACCGCCAAGATCAGAGTTGAAGAACTGCGGTTGAGTGGCAGAGCATTATGGCGAGTGATCAGATCACGTAAGCCCAGCGTTTGGCAGAGCGAAGCGTATTCGTACTGATTGAGAGAGGTGCAAGAAAGCCCAAAGACAGAGCTTAAGTGTTCCGTCAATTCATGGGATTGGAAAAAGCCAGAATTGAGCAAAGCCTCCGGCATCGAAATACCAGAAGCTTTAGCTTGCTCAAGTAACAGTTCTTCTTGGGAAAAGGTCAGTATTCCTGCTTGGCGAAGAACTGTTGAGAGGTTGGTTAGCATTAATTAGGGCAGTAATCTTCAGAGCCAGAAGAACATGACGAGTCCCACTCCAATCCCTCAGCTAAATAAGTTGCGGCCATCACATATTGTTCTCCTGCTGCAATAGGGCCTTTTACCGCCGAAGCTTCAGCAATTACTGCTATAGCGCCTGAAACACCTGCATTTGCCGCTGTGTCCACAGTGATTTCAATATCGTTTAATGTGAATGTAGCTGGGACACCGTTGTCTCCTGAAGTACAGTTTGTAATAAATGTAGCAGAGTCAGATGCATTTTCATGAGCACACAGTTCGACAGCAAGTTTAGCTGCCGCTGCTGCTTTTGGAAATTCAGCTAAAGTCGCCTTTTTCGTGTAGTTCTGATATGCAGGTACTGCAAACGCTGCCAAAATGCCAATAATCGCCACCACAATCATTAATTCAATCAGCGTAAAACCTTGCTGCTTCTTCTGTTTATTCGTTTTCATTTTGTTTCCTTAAGAGAAATTTAGTTAATGCTTATGCATGGAGCAGAAGAGTAAAAAGAGTAGAAACAAGTGGAAACTAGCAAGGGGATGCCTTCCGAGTGAGGTAAAAATCTTTAGGTTGAAGTTGCATATTGCATGCAAGGTTTTGCGAGGGGTGTTATTTTTTTAGTGGATAAAAATAAAGAGCCTTGCGGCCCTCTATTTAGTGAATCGGATTACAACATGCTGACTTTTAGGAAGTTAATATTGTTGTCGGTACTCTATTTACTTAAAGCGCATCGAAAGGTCCATCGCTTTTAGGTGCTTAGTCAAAGCACCCACCGAGATGTAATCGACGCCAGTTTCTGCATATTCAGCGATGGTTTCTAGAGTAACGTTACCCGAGTTTTCTAACGCCGCACGACCTGCGTTGATCGCGACTGCTTCACGCATCATATCTGTCGTGAAGTTATCTAGCATGATGATGTCTGCACCCGCTTCGATCGCCTCTTTTAGCTCTTCCAAGCTTTCGGTTTCTACTTCAACTGGTTTACCAGGGTTCAACTCTTTTGCTGTCGTGATCGCTTGAGTAATACCACCACAAGCAATGATGTGGTTTTCTTTAATAAGGTAGGCATCGAACACACCGATACGATGGTTGAAACCACCGCCACAAGCTACTGCGTATTTAAGCGCACTACGTAAACCTGGAATCGTTTTACGTGTATCTAATAGACGGCATTCAGTGTGAGCAATTTTCTCTGCATATTCAGCGGTAATGGTCGCGCAACCTGAAAGGGTTTGAATAAAGTTCATTGCGTTGCGCTCGCCAGTGAGCAAATCACGAGCAGAACCCGTCAGTGTGCAAAGTGTTTGGTTTGGTTTAACCTTGTCGCCATCTTTTACATGCCACTCGATGGTCACTTTGCTACCTAGCTGTTTAAATACTTCATCTGCCCATGCTTGACCACAAAACACACCGTGTTCACGAGTGATGATGGTTGCCGTGTTAATAGCGTCAGCTGGGATAAGCGATGCGGTGATGTCTTTGTCTGCATCCAATGTGCCACCTAGATCTTCTTTTAGGGTATCGGCTACGGCGCGAGTGATTTCTAATGGAAGTTGTTGCTTAAGGTATTCTAGGCGTTCTTGGCTGTTGTGTGTGTTCTTCATCGCAAATCTAGTCTTGAAAGGGAGATGGCAACGA
This sequence comes from Vibrio jasicida 090810c, assembly GCF_002887615.1. Classification (NCBI taxonomy): domain Bacteria; kingdom Pseudomonadati; phylum Pseudomonadota; class Gammaproteobacteria; order Vibrionales; family Vibrionaceae; genus Vibrio; species Vibrio jasicida. The sequence continues at coordinate 2,863,469 of NZ_CP025792.1, forward strand.
ATGATACTCTCCGGTGTTAATAATTTCAGCAGTTAATTTGCAAAGTAGAGAGGTTGATATGTGCCTAAAAATCGAGAATGGTTGGTTGACGCAAGCGAAGCATGTCCCTTCGCCATTTTTTGATGCTCGTTCAGACAAAGAAGATATCTCTCTGCTGGTGGTGCACAACATCAGCTTGCCACCGGGTCAATTTGGTGGATGTTATATAGAGGACTTCTTTACCGGCAATCTTGACCCCAATGCCCATCCATTTTTTGAAGTAATTCACAAAATGGGCGTTTCGGCACATTGTTTAATTAAGCGTGATGGCGAGATTGTTCAGTTTGTTTCTTTTTTAGACAGAGCTTGGCATGCCGGACAATCTAGCTTTGCTGGCCGTGAACGTTGTAATGACTATTCAATTGGTATTGAGTTGGAAGGCACCGAGTTTGTTGCGTACACAGAAGAGCAATATCAATCACTTACTGCATTGACCCAATCCGTTATGCATTCCTACCCAAAAATTACCTTGCCGAGAATTACGGGGCATCAGTATATCGCTCCCTTGAGAAAAGCCGATCCTGGGCTAAGCTTTGACTGGGCCAAGTTCAGACAACAAGTACAAAGTTAACTTGTAGCAAAAGTGTAAATTCAAAAAACAGAAATAAATAAGGCATACACTCAGGTATGCCTTTTTTTGATACAAGAAATATGAAGGCTTGTTAAAAGTTAACGACATTTTGGGGCGTTAAAACGGTTCGTGACGAAAAAATGACCCGGTTTTTTTTGTCATTTTTTGTTTTTGTTGATCAAATTTACTAGCACGAAGACTTCCCATCTGTTTTGTTTATGTAATTGGTCATACCAATTTTATTGCTGTTTTAATGGTCGATTGTTATCAAAGTGTTGGTTGTAAGTCCGTTCTATGATTTAGGTCAACTTTTGGCTGGACAGTCACGTTTTAATTATGTTAATTTCTGCACCAACTTAAAATTGGTATTACCAATTACCTGCAAGAGTAGAAGAACAATAAATTATGGCTTATCAAAGGATTCGTCAGCCAAAACTCTCTGATGTTATTGAACAAGAGTTAGAAAGGTTGATTGTGGAAGGAACACTCTCTCCGGGGCAGCAATTGCCACCAGAGCGCGAACTCGCAAAGCAGTTCGATGTGTCTCGTCCATCTGTCCGTGAAGCCATTCAGCGTTTGGAAGCGAAACGTCTGCTTACTCGTCGTCAAGGCGGTGGCACATTCGTAAGTGAAAACATCTGGAAGAGTTTCTCAGACCCTTTGCTGAATTTGTTATCGACCCACTCAGAGACGCAATTGGACTTGCTTGAATCGCGCCATGCGATGGAAGGCATTTCAGCGTACTTTGCAGCGTTACGTGGTACCGATGAAGATTTTGCTCGTATTCAGGCATGCTTGAATCAAATCAGCGAAGAGCAAAAAGGCGGCAACGTTGAAGCAGAAGCGGCAGCAGTAATGCAATTTTTGATTGCATTAACCGAAGCAGCGCACAACGTCGTTCTCCTTCATATTGTTCGTAGCCTTGCGCCTTTGCTTGAGCAGAATGTTCTACAGAATCTAAAGCTCTTACATCGCCGCGATGAAGTGGTCGATAAAGTAAGTAAACACAGAGCTAATATCGTGGATGCGATTGTTTCTGGTCAGCCTGAAAAGGCGCGTGAAATGTCTCACTCACATTTAGCTTATATCGAAGAAACATTGTTGGATTTGACTCGAGAAGAGTCTCGACGAGAGCGTTCTCTGCGTCGAATTCAGCAAGGTAACGATTCTTAATACAAGAACCGCTTACTTAAATAAGTAGATCCAACCAACAGAAGGATAGATCGCCATGTCTGACATGAAGCATGACGTAGATGCACTGGAAACTCAAGATTGGCTACAAGCCCTTGAATCAGTTGTTCGTGAAGAAGGTGTAGAACGTGCACAGTTTCTACTAGAAACCGTTCTAGAAAAAGCACGTCTAGACGGCGTTGATATGCCAACTGGCATCAACACAAACTACATCAACACTATTCCAGCAGCACAAGAACCAGCTTACCCTGGTGATGTAACTCTTGAGCGTCGTATTCGTTCGATTATTCGCTGGAACGCAATCATGATCGTATTGCGTGCTTCTAAGAAAGACCTAGACCTTGGTGGTCACATGGCTTCTTACCAGTCAGCAGCAGCGTTCTACGAAGTTTGTTTCAACCACTTCTTCCGTGCTCCAAACGAGACGGACGGTGGCGATCTAGTTTACTACCAAGGCCACATCTCACCGGGCATCTACTCGCGTGCGTTCGTTGAAGGCCGTCTAACTGAAGAGCAGCTAGACAACTTCCGTCAAGAAGTCGACGGTAAAGGTGTACCTTCATACCCACACCCTAAGTTGATGCCTGAGTTCTGGCAATTCCCAACAGTATCTATGGGTCTTGGTCCAATCTCTGCTATTTACCAAGCACGTTTCCTTAAGTACCTGAACGGCCGTGGCCTTAAAGATACTTCTGCTCAACGTGTATACGCTTTCCTAGGCGACGGTGAGATGGATGAGCCAGAATCACGTGGTGCTATCTCTTTCGCTGCGCGTGAGAAACTAGACAACCTATGTTTCCTAATCAACTGTAACCTTCAGCGTCTAGATGGCCCTGTAATGGGTAACGGTAAGATCATTCAAGAACTTGAAGGTCTATTCAAAGGTGCAGGTTGGAACGTAGTTAAAGTTATCTGGGGTAACAACTGGGATGCACTACTAGCTAAAGATACGACTGGTAAGCTACTACAGCTTATGAACGAAACGATCGATGGCGACTACCAAACATTCAAATCTAAAGATGGTGCATACGTACGTGAGCACTTCTTTGGTAAGTACCCTGAGACTGCTGCACTAGTTGCAGACATGACTGATGACCAAATCTTCGAACTGAAGCGTGGTGGTCACGATTCTTCTAAACTGTTTGCTGCATTCAACAATGCAAAAGAGACAGGTGGTAAGCCAACGGTAATCCTAGCTAAGACTGTTAAAGGTTACGGCATGGGTGAAGCGGCTGAAGGTAAGAACATCGCTCACGGTGTTAAGAAGATGGACATGACTCACGTACAATACCTACGTGATCGCCTAGGTCTACAAGACATCCTTTCTGATGAGAAAGTAGCAGAACTGCCTTACCTAAAACTGGAAGAAGGTTCTGCTGAGTACGAATACCTACATGCTCGTCGTAAAGCACTGAAAGGTTACACGCCACAGCGTCTACCTAAGTTCACACAAGAGTTCAAAGTACCAGAGCTAGAAGAGTTTGCTCCTCTACTTGGTGCTCAGAAGCGTGAAATCTCAACGACTATGGCTTACGTACGTACGTTGAACATCCTGCTTAAAGACAAGAACATCGGTAAGAACATCGTTCCTATCATCTGTGATGAAGCGCGTACGTTCGGTATGGAAGGTCTATTCCGTCAAGTGGGCATCTACAACCCAGACGGTCAAGAATACACACCTGAAGATAAAGGCATCGTTTCTTACTACAAAGAAGCAACATCAGGCCAAGTTCTTCAAGAAGGTATCAACGAACTAGGCTCAATGGCATCTTGGGTTGCTGCTGCTACTTCTTACAGCACAAACGATCTGCCAATGATCCCGTTCTACATCTACTACTCAATGTTCGGTTTCCAACGTATTGGTGACATGGCATGGCTAGCAGGTGACCAACAAGCTCGTGGCTTCCTACTAGGCGCTACAGCTGGTCGTACAACACTGAACGGTGAAGGTCTACAGCACGAAGATGGTCACTCGCACATTCAAGCGAACACTATCCCGAACTGTATCTCTTACGACCCAACATTCGCTTACGAGCTAGCAGTAATCATGCAAGATGGTATCCGTCGTATGTACGGTCCTGAGCAAGAAAACATTTACTACTACCTAACAGTAATGAATGAAAACTACGCAATGCCAGCAATGCCAGAAGGCGCTGAAGAAGGCATCCGTAAAGGTATCTACAAGCTTGAGTCTCACGAAGGTGCTAAGGGTAAAGTTCAGCTAATGAGCTCTGGTACTATCATGAACGAAGTACGTAAAGCAGCGACTATCCTAAGCGAAGAGTACGGCGTAGCATCTGATGTGTTCTCTGTAACTTCATTCAACGAGCTAACTCGTGATGGTCAAAATGCAGAGCGTTACAACATGCTTCACCCAGAAGCTGAAGCGAAAGTGCCTTACATCACGACTGTTCTTGGTAACGAACCAGCAATCGCTGCGACGGATTACATGAAGAACTACGCAGAGCAAGTACGTGCATTCATGCCAACTGAGTCTTACAAAGTTCTTGGTACTGACGGCTTCGGTCGCTCAGACAGCCGTGAGAACCTACGTCGTCACTTCGAAGTTAATGCAGGCTACGTGGTAGTTGCAGCACTAACTGAACTAGCGAAACGTGGTGATGTTGAGAAGTCTGTTGTTGCTGAAGCAATTGCTAAGTTCAACATCGACACTGAAAAAACAAACCCACTTTACGCTTAATACAGCGCTTAACTAGAAGGTAAATAAGCAATGGCAATCGAAATTAATGTACCTGACATCGGTGCGGATGAGGTTGAAGTTACTGAGATTCTTGTAAGCGTTGGCGACAAGGTTGAAGAAGAACAGTCTTTGATCACTGTTGAAGGCGACAAAGCTTCTATGGAAGTTCCAGCGTCTCAAGCAGGTATCGTAAAAGAAATCAAAGTTGCGGAAGGCGATTCAGTAACAACTGGTTCTCTTATCATGATTTTCGAAGCCGAGGGTGCAGCTGACGCTGCACCTGCACCTGCTCCTGCGGCAGAAGCGGCTCCAGCAGCAGCTCCAGCTCCAGCAGCGGCGGCAGCAGAACTAAAAGAAGTTCACGTTCCTGATATCGGTGGCGACGAAGTAGAAGTTACCGAGATCATGGTTAAAGTTGGCGATGCAGTAGAAGAAGAGCAATCACTTCTAACTGTAGAAGGCGACAAAGCTTCTATGGAAGTACCAGCACCATTTGCAGGTACGGTTAAAGAGATCAAGATTGCTGAAGGTGATTCAGTAACAACTGGCTCTCTTGTGATGGTATTTGAGGTTGCGGGCTCAGGTGCAGCAGCTCCAGCTCCTGCAGCGGTTGAAGCGCCAGCAGCACCTGCGGCGGCTCCTGCGGTGGCAGCGGACAAAGAAGTTAATGTTCCAGATATCGGCGGTGACGAAGTAGAAGTTACTGAGATCATGGTTAAAGTTGGCGATACAGTAGAAGAAGAGCAATCTCTAATTACTGTAGAAGGCGACAAAGCTTCTATGGAAGTGCCAGCACCATTCGCAGGTACAGTTAAAGAGATCAAGATTACTGAAGGCGACAAAGTAACGACTGGTTCTCTAATTATGGTATTCGAAGTGGCTGGTTCAGCTCCTGCAGCTCCAGTTGCAGCAGCGGCTCCTTCGGCAGCAGCTCCAGCACCTGCGGCGGCTCCTGCTCCAGCAGCAAAAGCTGAAGCGGCACCTGCAGCGAACGATTTCCAAGAAAACAACGAATACGCACATGCGTCTCCAGTTGTTCGTCGTCTAGCTCGTGAGTTTGGCGTAAACCTATCTAAGGTTAAAGGTTCTGGTCGTAAGAGCCGTATCCTGAAAGAAGACGTTCAAGCTTACGTTAAAGATGCGCTTAAGCGTCTTGAGTCTGGCGCAGGTGCAGCAGCATCTGGTAAGGGCGACGGCGCTGCACTTGGTCTACTTCCTTGGCCAAAAGTTGACTTCAGCAAGTTCGGCGAAACTGAAGTTCAGAAGCTTTCTAAGATCAAGAAGATCTCTGGTGCAAACCTACACCGTAACTGGGTAATGATCCCTCACGTTACACAGTGGGATAACGCAGACATCACTGAGCTAGAAGCATTCCGTAAAGAACAGAACGCAATCGAAGCGAAGAAAGACACTGGTATGAAGATCACTCCTCTTGTGTTCATCATGAAAGCGGTAGCGAAAGCACTAGAAGCATTCCCAGCGTTTAACTCTTCACTTTCTGAAGATGGCGAAAGCATCATTCTTAAGAAGTACGTGAACGTAGGTATCGCAGTCGATACGCCAAACGGCCTTGTTGTTCCTGTATTTAAAGACGTGAACAAGAAAGGCATCTACGAGCTATCTGAAGAATTGATGGTAGTATCGAAGAAAGCACGTGCTGGTAAGCTAACTGCAGCTGATATGCAAGGCGGTTGTTTCACAATCTCTAGCCTTGGCGGTATCGGCGGTACAGCGTTTACACCAATCGTAAACGCGCCAGAAGTTGGTATCCTAGGTGTATCTAAATCTGAAATGAAGCCAGTGTGGAACGGTAAAGAGTTCGAACCACGTCTACAGCTTCCACTGTCTCTATCATACGACCACCGTGTGATCGATGGTGCAGAAGGTGCACGCTTCATTACTTTCTTAAACGGTGCACTATCAGACATTCGTCGTCTAGTACTGTAATTGAGAAAGTAATAGTTAAGGTGACTTTCGGGTCACCTTAATTCTTTATATAAAAGACTATTTTTAGACGACAATTTCTTCCATCGTTCAGAAACTGAAAGATGAATTGTTGTCTAGCTCACAGGCTAACTTAAAGCTGCTTTCACACTGTTAACATCTCTGTAAAATATTGACCGTTTGAAAGCCTAATAATTTAAGAACATCTACTCAGCCTGTTAGGGATAATGACTACAAGAGGTCACAATGAGCAAAGAAATTAAAGCCCAAGTTGTTGTACTTGGTTCTGGTCCTGCTGGTTACTCAGCTGCATTCCGTTGTGCGGATTTAGGTCTAGAAACAGTACTAGTTGAACGTTACAGCACTCTTGGCGGTGTATGTCTAAACGTTGGTTGTATTCCATCTAAAGCACTTCTTCACGTTTCAAAAGTTATCGAAGAAGCGAAAGCGATGGCTGAGCACGGTGTTGTGTTTGGCGAACCACAAACAGACATCAGCAAAATCCGTATCTGGAAAGAGAAAGTTGTAAACCAACTGACAGGTGGTCTTAGCGGTATGGCTAAGATGCGTAACGTAACGGTTGTTAACGGTTTCGGTAAGTTCACTGGTCCTAACAGCATCCTAGTTGAAGGCGAAGGTGAAGCAACAACAGTTAACTTCGACAACGCAATCATCGCTGCGGGTTCTCGTCCAATCAAACTACCATTCATCCCGCATGAAGACCCACGTATTTGGGATTCAACGGATGCGCTAGAGCTGAAAGAAGTACCAGAAAAACTGCTTATCATGGGCGGTGGTATCATCGGTCTAGAAATGGGTACGGTTTACCACTCTCTAGGTTCTAAAGTAGACGTAGTAGAGATGTTTGACCAAGTTATCCCAGCGGCGGATAAAGACATCGTTAAAGTCTTCACTAAGCGTATTAAAGACAAGTTCAAGCTAATGCTTGAGACTAAAGTAACCGCAGTTGAAGCGAAAGAAGACGGTATCTACGTTTCAATGGAAGGCAAAAAAGCGCCAGCAGAAGCTGAGCGTTACGATGCGGTTCTTGTTGCTATCGGGCGTGTACCAAACGGTGCACTTATCGATGCTGAAAAAGCAGGTATTGAAGTGGACGAGCGCGGCTTTATCAACGTTGATAAGCAAATGCGTACTAACGTTCCTCACATCCACGCAATCGGCGACGTAGTTGGCCAACCAATGCTTGCTCACAAAGGTGTGCATGAAGGCCACGTAGCCGCAGAAGTTATCTCTGGTAAGAAGCACTACTTCGATCCTAAAGTTATTCCTTCAATCGCTTACACTGAGCCAGAAGTGGCATGGGTTGGTAAGACTGAGAAAGAAGCGAAAGCAGAAGGCATCAACTACGAAGTGGCGACATTCCCATGGGCAGCATCAGGTCGTGCAATCGCGTCTGACTGTGCAGACGGTATGACTAAGCTAATCTTCGATAAAGAAACTCACCGCGTAATCGGTGGTGCTATCGTTGGTACTAACGGTGGTGAACTACTTGGTGAAATCGGCCTAGCGATCGAGATGGGTTGTGATGCGGAAGATATCGCACTTACTATCCACGCTCACCCAACTCTACACGAGTCTGTGGGCCTAGCTGCTGAAGTATTTGAAGGTTCAATTACTGACCTTCCAAACAAAAAAGCAGTTAAAAAGAAAAAGTAATTTTTCTTGAACGTTGAATGATAAAAACCGCTGATTCGTCAGCGGTTTTTTTTGTGCGCGGAGCTTGAGAGGCGAGAACGGGCTGTTCTATGTAACGCTGGGCTTCGAGAGTCGCGAACGCTTCGCTCTAAAAATCGAGAGGTGTTCGTTAGAAGGTTAATCGAAGGCAATTGTATCTAAACCGAGTTGGCAGAGTTTGTTCCCAGAAAGACAAAATATTTCCCGTTTCCCGTTTCCCGTTTCCCGAAAACGAAAAAAGGCCAATACCTAAGTATCAGCCTTTGCTTTTTTAAGCCTAATTATTTTTTAGTGATGTTCACGGTTGTAGATGCATAGCATATCTAAATATGCGCTTACTAGGTTCGTTAGCTCTGCTTCGCTCTTAGAGCGGTTTGCTTGAACGAAAATAGAGTAACAAATACCGTGGAACAGATTCGCCAAGTGTTCCGGTTCATGTTGGTCACAAACTTCCCCACGTTCAATTGCTTTAATGAACATGTTTTGCACCAACAGTTGGTTAGTGCGGTTAGTTGTCACGAACAATGGCCATACTTCATCACGTGTTGATGCGCTCCATTCGAACCATACTTTTAGCCAGTGGCAATCTTGGCTAACAAGTTCGATCATTGCGTTTGTGATGTTGGCGATGTTTTCACGTGCGTGAAGGTCTAAGTCGATGTTATCCGAAAGGAAGTTTGAGAACTGACGTACAACGTGGTTCAGTACTTCATCAACCAAATCTTCACGAGTTGGGAAGTAATTAAATACTGTTGCAACAGAAACTTGTGCAATCTCAGCAATGTCTGCGTGACCACCACGGCCAATGCCGCGACGAGCAAACACTTCAAGAGCGATTTCCATTAGTTGCTGTTTACGTTTTAAAGGGGAAAGCCTAGTGCGAGGTCTCTTAGCTATTGAGTCCATATTCTTTTCCTTGCCATTGAGTTGATATTATTTGGGGGTAACCCCCTAATTGATTATTTTAATAGTTGCTTAAAGCATTGATGAGTGTAATGGTGCATATGTGCAAGGTCAACATCTGATGCCCAATTTATAGACAGTAATGTCATTATTGATGATTCATTCAACTAGATAAATCCGAAAACTAAGACTTTCATCCAAGAATTCAATGGAATGGGATGCGACTTTCCACCTACTGAGTGGGGTGTTACACTACACGCCGCAAGATAAGGTGATCGTTTGCGTACGACCAACCTCAACCCACAAAGAAAATTGAGCACAGTATGAAACATACAATAGAAGTGATGATTTCTGAGCAAGAAGTTCAGGATCGAATTCGTGAATTAGGTAAGCAAATTACAGAACATTACCAAGGCAGTGAAGATCTGGTATTGGTTGGTTTGCTACGTGGTTCATTTGTATTTATGGCTGACTTAGCACGTGCTATCGAACTGACTCACCAAGTCGATTTTATGACCGCTTCTAGCTACGGTAACACGATGGAAAGCTCACGTGATGTACGTATCTTGAAAGACCTTGATGACGACATTAAAGGCAAAGATGTACTGATCGTAGAAGACATCATTGATACAGGTAACACGTTAAACAAAATCAGTGAAATCCTGTCTCTACGTGAACCAAAATCTATCGCTATCTGTACGCTGCTTGATAAGCCATCTCGCCGTGAAGTAGAAGTTCCGGTTGATTGGGCTGGTTTCTCTATTCCAGATGAGTTTGTTGTTGGTGTTGGTATTGATTACGCTCAGAAATATCGTCACCTACCATTTATTGGTAAAGTGGTTCCGCAGGAATAATTTCTGTCGCCAGTTTTAGAATTAAAAAAACGCCCATCTTAAATGGGCGTTTTTTATTTATCTTGTTGACGATTTATTTGTGATGATTAATCGCGACATAACAATTTGTTGTCATCGTTAAGAATGGTCGAGAGCGCTTTTTGGTAAGACGCTTCCACGGTCTCTTTTGAATTTGAACGAATACCTAAGTACTCAAGACGACCATCTTCAATGCCGTACACCACTCCATGAATTTCAACATCCTGACCGCGTTCCCATGCGTTTTGCATGATGGTTGAGTTACCCAAGTTATATACTTGCTCGGCTACGTTGATTTCACCTAGTTTATCGGCGCGATCGTCAAGAGGCATTTGGTCAAGGTAAGCGCGGTGCTTAAAGTAAAGGTCACGGATGTGAAGTAACCAGTTGTTGATAAGGCCGAGTTGAGGGTTATCAATTGCGGCATTCACGCCACCACAACCATAATGACCACAAACGATGATGTGCTTTACTTTGAGTACGTCAACGGCGTATTGCACGACAGAGAGGCAGTTTAGGTCGGTGTGGATGACCTGGTTAGCAACGTTTCGGTGAACAAATAACTCGCCTGAGAAAAGTCCCGTTAGTCGCTCTGCTGGAACGCGACTGTCTGAACAACCAATCCAAAGAAAGTCTGGTTTCTGACCTTCCGCTAGTTTTGCGAAATATTCTGGACGATCAGATTTTATTTCTTCTGACCATTTCGAGTTATTTTCGAATAATTGTTTAATTTCCGGCATCTGACATCTACTTCCCTAAAATTAAAAAAACCAACCACTCCCTAGTGCTTACTAAGCGATCAGCGCTGTAACTATACACAATGTTACAATTTCGATCCCGTTAAATATTCATTCAAGATGACTCATCTGACTAGTTCTCGCTGTGAAAATCATAAAATATGCAGCCATCATTCAGTAAGCAAATAAGCCCAATTTGGTCGTGGCTTTTTTTCGTTTATTTCTTTAGCGAAATATTTGTTAGATTGATGGCATTTTGTCTTTTTAATGCAGGGAGCAAATTCGTGTTCGGTAGTCGCTTTAAGGATATCAACCTCAAAGGGGATCTGTTTGGTGGTGTCACAACGGCCATCATTTCACTTCCTCTCGCATTAGCATTTGGTGTGGCTTCAGGAGCTGGTGCAGAAGCTGGTTTATGGGGCGCGATCATGGTGGGGTTATTTGCTTCACTGTTTGGTGGTTCCAATACACTTATTTCTGAGCCAACCGGTCCCATGACGGTGATCATGACAGCGGTATTAACCAGTATGATGGCCAAATACCCAGAAACGGGCATGGCCATGACCTTTACCGTGGTGATGATGGCGGGCGCGTTCCAAATTGTGCTCGGTACATTAAAGCTTGGTAAATACGTAACGTTAATGCCATACAGTGTTATCTCCGGCTTTATGTCGGGTATTGGTGTCATTCTCATTATCTTGCAGTTGTCGCCTTTACTTGGCCATGCTGCGCCATCTGGCGGTGTGATAGGGACACTATCGGCTCTGCCAGATACGATTTCTAATCTTAAGTTCAGCGAACTGTTTTTAGGTTTGTTGACGTTGGGTATCTTGTTCTTCTTCCCTAAGCAATATCGCAGATACGTGCCAGCGCAGCTGGTGGCTCTTGTGGCGGTAACGTTACTTTCTGTCCTTGTCTTTGATGCCGATGATATTCGCCGAATTGGTGAAATCCCAGCAGGTTTACCTTCTTTGGTGGTGCCACATATCGATCCTGCGATGTTTACCGAAATGGTCATCGATGCATTGGTATTGGGTACGTTAGGTTGTATTGATACCTTATTGACAGCGGTTATTGGTGACTCACTCACGCGTAAAGAGCATGATTCAGACAAGGAACTGCGTGGCCAAGGTTTGGCGAACATGATTTCTGGGCTGTTTGGCGCTCTGCCAGGTGCGGGGGCGACGATGGGAACGGTGACCAACATCCAAGTTGGCGCTCGCTCACCGTTATCCGGTGTGATTCGTGCGCTGATTCTCGCGCTGGTGGTGTTGGTCGCTAGCGGTTTGACTGAACCCATTCCGATGGCTGTATTAGCCGGTATTGCGGTTTATGTTGGCTTTAATATTCTGGATTGGAGCTTTATCCAACGTGCCCATAAGGTGAGCTTTCCGGGGATGGCGGTCATGTATGGCGTCATGCTGCTGACAGTATTTGTCGATTTGATTGTGGCTGTAGGGCTAGGGGTATTTATTTCTAATATCATCATCATTGAACGCTTGAGTCGTGAGCAAGCACGCCAAGTTAAAGCCATCAGTGATGCTGATGAAGACGATGTACCACTGACCGATAGCGAAAGAGGCTTGTTGGACAGAGCTAATGGTAAAGTGTTGTTCTTCTATCTGTCCGGTCCGATGATCTTTAGTGTTTCTAAAGCGATCTCTCGTCAACACTCGAGCATTTCTGACTATGAAGTCATGATCCTCGACTTAACAGATGTCCCTATGATTGATGTGACGGTCGGCTTGGCTTTGGAAAACGCCATTAAAGATGCTTTAGACGCGAACTGTGAAGTGTACTTGTTGTGTCCTAACCAACGTACTCGTGAGCAACTAGAGAAATTCCATGTGATTGATTTAGTGCCGGATGCGAATACATACAAGTTCCGCTATGAAGCGCTCAATGCGGCTATCAGGCATGTTGAAACTGATGAGCATCAAATGCTGACGCTTTAATCAACAGTCTCTTTTAACTAAGCGCTGCTGGGGTTCTGGGAGCGCTTTTTTATTGTTTTTAGATTGAGTGATTAAGAATCATAAAAGATAGGTATTTCTAATTTTATAGAAAGGTTTATTTGTATTCATCGTTATTCAACGATAAACTAATTCAACTTTAGTGCAATACCGATAGTCGGTTATGACGCCGACAGCAGTTTCCCCATTTGGTATTGGCATTCACGATTCATCAACAGATGGCAAGTATTACGCAATGTACGCATTAGAAATTGAACAGCTTCGCAAGACCTATGCGGGCGGATTTGAAGCGTTGAAGGGCATTAGCTTACAAGTAAAGAAAGGTGACTTTTACGCACTTCTTGGGCCGAATGGGGCTGGTAAATCAACCACCATTGGCATTATCTCTTCTTTAGTCAACAAGACATCTGGCACCACCAAGGTGTTTGGGTATGACATTGATACGCATCTTGAATTGGCGAAGCAAAACCTAGGTTTGGTTCCTCAAGAATTCAACTTCAACCAATTTGAAACTGTCGAACAGATTGTCATGCAGCAAGCGGGTTATTATGGGGTTTCAAAAGCGCTAGCTAAAGAGCGTGCAGAACAGTACCTGACCAAACTCGACTTATGGGAGAAACGTAAGGAACGTGCGCGTAACTTGTCTGGTGGTATGAAGCGTCGTTTGATGATTGCGCGAGCTCTAATGCACGAGCCTCAATTGCTGATCCTTGATGAACCAACTGCAGGGGTGGATATTGAACTGCGTCGTTCAATGTGGGACTTCTTAAAGGAGATCAACCAAGAGCAGGGCATTACCATCATATTGACTACGCATTACTTGGAAGAAGCAGAAATGCTGTGTCGTAATATCGGTATCATTAACAAAGGTGAACTGATTGAAAATACGACCATGAAGGCGCTGTTGGGTAAATTGACGGTAGAAACTTTTATCCTAGATATTGAGTTCGACGGTGAAGTGCCAGCACTTCAAGGGGTAAGTAACCAATCGATGGTCAATGGTTCATTGGAAATCGAATTAGATAAGAGCCAAGGGTTGAACTCGGTGTTTAACCAATTATCTGATCTAGGTGTAAAAGTGCTGTCTATGCGAAACAAAGCGAACCGTTTGGAAGAGTTGTTTGTCAGTATCGTACGTGGAGGTAACCAATAATGTACCAATTGTATTGGACGGCTTTTTGTAGCCTAGTTACAAAAGAAGTGAACCGTTTTACGCGTATTTGGGTGCAAACTTTGGTACCACCTGCGATTACGATGACGTTGTATTTCATTATTTTCGGTAACTTGATTGGCTCTCGCATCGGTGACATGAACGGCTTTAGTTACATGGAATACATTGTGCCGGGTTTGATCATGATGTCGGTGATCACGAACTCGTACTCGAATGTGGCTTCCTCTTTCTTTAGTTCCAAATTCCAAAGAAACATCGAGGAATTGTTAGTGGCGCCAGTGCCGAACTACATCATCATTCTCGGCTTTGTGATGGGCGGCGTCGTACGTGGCCTATTAGTCGGAACGATTGTCACGTTTGTTTCGCTCTTCTTTGTTGATTTGCAAGTCGATCACTGGGGCATCATCATTGCGACCGTCTTTATGACGTCAGTGGTATTTTCACTTGGTGGCTTAATTAATGCGGTTTATGCGAAAACGTTTGATGATATCTCGATTATCCCTACGTTCGTTCTGACTCCGCTGACTTATCTTGGCGGTGTGTTTTACTCCATCAGTCTATTACCTGAATTTTGGCAAGGGGTGTCTAAGCTGAATCCAATCGTCTACATGGTGAACGCTTTCCGTTATGGTTTCCTTGGTGTGTCTGATGTGGGTATCGTTACGTCGTTTAGCGTATTGATCGTCTTTGTGGTTGCGCTCTACGCTGTGGCTCACTATCTAGTGACTAAGGGGATTGGGTTAAGAAGTTAACCTTAACAACACATTCAAAGGGCAGCCATGAGAGCTGCCCTTTCTTAATGCACACCAATACATTCCCATACAATTTTTCGACTTTTAACATGCTAGGTTTGATTCATTTGTTGTAAATGCATTTGCTGTAAATGAGTGAAGCCATGAATATTGTCCCCTCTCCATCTTTCTCTTTTAAATTGCTTCTTCCTAAATATTGGTCTGTTTGGTTCGCCTTTGGTCTGTTGGCGCTGATTGTCAATCTGCTTCCATACTCAGCCTTACGTTTGTTAGGTAGGGGCATTGGTTCGCTTGCGATGCTGGCCATGAAGCGCCGTAAAGGCGTTGCAAAGCAAAATTTAAAACTCTGCTTTCCCGAATACAGCGCTCAAGAATGCGATGTACTGGTAAAGACAAACTTTAAATACACAGGGATGGCGCTGATCGAGACCGGAATGGCTTGGTTTTGGCCTGAGTGGCGAGTGAAGCGTCTAGCCAAGGTGGTTGGAAAAGAGCGTTTACTGGAACAAGAGAAAAATGGGCGTGGTGTACTGGTGGTTTGCAGTCATCACCTAAATTTGGAAATGACGGCGCGTATTTTTAGTCAATTTGCCAAAGGCTATGGTGTTTATCGACCGAATTCAAACCCTGTTTATGAGTTTGTTCAGCATCGAGGACGCACGCGTTGCGGCCATCAAATGATTGATCGGAAAGACGTTAAATCAATGCTTAAAGTGCTGAAAAACGGTCAGCGACTGTGGTACTTACCTGACCATGATTACGGTGTTAAAAATTCGGTCTTCGCCCCGTTTTTCGCTGTTGAGCAAGCCGCGAGTACTGCAGGATCAAGTGTGCTTATTGATGCGACAAAGTGTGCAGTGATGTCAGGGGTTACGGTCAGTGAACATTCTCACTACACGCTCTATATTGGTGAAGATCTCAGTGGACGTTTCGAGCGCCGTAATCCAGTCAAAGCGGCAAGTATCTTAAATCAAGAACTTGAAGGCATGATAAGAAGAGACGTGCCAGCTTGGATGTGGCTGCATAAGCGGTTTAAAACTCGTCCGGAAGGTTTGAGTGGCGTTTATGCGTAAGAGGGATACAAAAAAGGTCGGCTTAGTGCCGACCTTTTTATTTGCGAATTTCGTTTATTCAGCGTTTGCTGAATTCGCTTCGCTAGATTCTTCTTCTTTAGCTTCTACCGCCATATCAACAGTTTGGTTGTCGATGAGGCGTGCTTTACCTAAGAAGGCAGACATCAAGATCACGGCTTGAGTGGTCTCTGTTGTGATTGCTTGAAGTGTGCGAGCATCACGAATGAAGATTTCATCTGGCTGCAAACCGGCAGCGCGTAATTGATCATTCGCATCTTCAATCACTGAAGCGTAATCGTCACGACCACCACGCATCGCGCTACTGATCCAGCGCATAGTACGTGCTAAAACAGGTGCGCGTTGACGCTCATCAATCGTTAGCAGGCCATTGCGAGAGCTCATTGCAAGGCCGTCCATTTCACGAACGGTTGCGACACCTACGATTTCGATGTCCATTGCTAGATCATCAACCATCTTACGAATAACAGCAAGCTGTTGGAAATCTTTTTCACCAAAGCAAGCTACATCAGGTTGAACGATGTTGAATAACTTATTTACGATAGTCGTCACGCCACGGAAATGGCCCGGACGAGAAGCGCCTTCAAGAATCGTAGAAAGCCCAGGCACATCGACAAAAGTCTGTTTATCTAAGCCTTCAGGGTAAATGGTCTCTGGTGTCGGTGTGAATACCAACTCGACGCCTTCGCCGCTTAGCTTGCTAAGATCTTCTTCAAGTGTACGAGGGTAGTTATTTAAATCGTCTGCACGTTCAAACTGCATCGGGTTGACAAAGATGCTTACCACAACGACATCGGCGTACTCGCGTGCTTTACGAACCAGTGTTAGATGGCCTTCGTGTAGGTTGCCCATGGTTGGGACAAACGCAACTTTACGACCTTCACGTTTGAACGTCTTGATCTGTTCACGAATGGCTGAGATTTCTGCAAAAGTGTGCATGCATTTATCCTCTAGGCAATAGTATGAGCGTCGTCTGGGAACACTGCGCTTTCAACGTCTGCCATGTATTTTGCCACAGCTGTACGCATATCGCCTGTTTCAGCAAGGAAGTTTTTCGAGAACTTTGGCATGTAGTTCGCCGAAATTCCGAACATATCGTGCATAACTAGGATTTGACCGTCCGTTACGTTACCTGCACCGATGCCAATTACTGGTACATCAAGTACTTGAGTAATACGAGCTGCCAATTCAGCTGGAACACACTCGAGTAAAACAATTTGAGCGCCGGCTTCTTGCAGTGCTAATGCATCTTTTACCATACGATCGGCTTTTTCTTGATCGCGACCTTGCACTTTGTAACCACCAAAGATGTTTACAGATTGTGGTGTTAGGCCCAAGTGTGCACAGACTGGTACCGCGCGTTCCGTGAGCATTTTTACGGTATCTACTAACCAGTCGCCGCCTTCAATTTTTACCATATTTGCGCCAGCACGCATGAGTACTGCTGCGTTCTCACACGCTTGCTCTGGCGTTGCATAGCTCATGAATGGCATATCAGCCATCAAAAGACAATTCGGGCTACCAGCGCGTACACAGCGAGTGTGATAAGCAATATCTTCAACAGTAACAGGTAACGTGTCGGTCTTACCTTGCAGAACCATGCCTAGAGAGTCACCTACCAGTAAAACTGGCATTTCTTGGCTTTCGAAAAGTTGGGCAAAGCTTGCATCGTATGCAGTTGAAGTAGCAAATTTACGACCTTCTTGCTTCCACTTAATCAGGTCGTTAATGGTCATTTTTTTCATTGTTTTATCCTCACTAGGAGTTGGCTATGACTGCCAAATATTGAGGCCGTTGCGATCTACTTTTTCAAGTAGTGACGACACCTCGATCCCGTCTGGGAGTTGTAAACTTGGTGCAATTTCCGCAAGAGGGTAGAGTACGAACTCGCGCTCTCTCATTCCATAATGTGGAACTGTCAGTCTTTCGGAATCAATCACCTCATTGCCGTATAACACGATGTCGAGATCCAAGGTTCTTGGTCCCCAACGCTCGTCTTTACGGACACGCCCTTGTTCTTGCTCTATTGCTTGGGTGCAATCGAGCAGTTCAAGTGGCGTCAAATTGGTTTTAATTGCCACAACCGCATTGATGTAATCCGGCTGGTTTTGCGGACCCATTGGTGTGCTGCTGTATAGCGAAGAAGCTTGAATAAACTCTGTTTTAGGCAGGGTCTTCAGCGCTTCAATCGCTAATTTAGCTTGGCTGACGGGATCAGCCAAGTTACTGCCTACCGCAATGTACGCTGTGATCATGAGTTTGGTTTACTCTTTTTCTTGCGATAGGTTTTACGACGTCGTTGGCCTGTTTTTGGTGCTTGGCCATCTAGGTCTGCCGCCATGGCTTGGCGCATTTCTCGGCCAGCATTTTGGAAAGTTTCCCACCACTTAGCAAGCTTCTGAGTGTCGCCGCCTTCAATTTCACCGCGCATTTCAAGAAAATCAAAGCCAGCTCTAAATTTATTGAGCTCCATCAGGCGGAAAGCACGTTTACCATTGCGACGTGGAAGACGTAATTGCAGCTGCCAAATCTCGCGTATGGTCGCGGTATGACGGCGCGGAATGGCGATTGAACGTACTTGGTCATCAAGAATGATGTTGCTTGCTTCCATGATGGCATCGTAATGGCACAGATTACGCTGTTCCATGAGTTTGTCTGCCATTGCACACAGTGGGTACCACAGCATTGCAGCAAACATAAAGGCAGGGTTAATACGCTTACCTTCTTCGATGCGCATATCGGTTGAATCCAACACTAAATCAAGCATTTGCTCAGTATGAGATTCATAATCTTCAGTGAAGTGCTCTGAAATTGCAGGGAACAACTGTTGGAATAAGTTGTATTCACGCAATAAATGGTAGGTTTCTAGCCCATACCCAGACTGAAGCAGTTTCAGTGATTCCTCGAACAGACGTGCCGATGGAATATCACGTAGTAGTGGTGCCATCTCTTCGATTGGTGCCGCGGTATCTTCTTCGATATCGAAGTCCAATTTCACCGCAAAGCGAACTGCACGCAGCATACGTACTGGGTCTTCGCGGTAACGGGTTTCTGGGTCACCGATCAGGCGAATAAGGCGATCTTCTAGATCTTCAATACCACGCGCATAATCGTGAATTGAGTAGTCTGCGATGTTGTAGTACATCGAGTTAATCGTGAAGTCGCGACGTTCGGCATCTTCATCTACGGTGCCGTATACGTTGTCGCGAAGTAGCATCCCTTCTTTCGATTGCTGGGAGATACTTTTGTTCTGTTGCTCTTGGTGGTGACCACGGAACGTTGCAACTTCGATGATGTCTCGACCAAACATAATGTGTGCGAGACGGAAGCGACGACCGATCAAACGGCAGTTTCTAAATAACTGTTTGATCTGCTCTGGTGTCGCGTTCGTTGCAATATCAAAGTCTTTTGGTTTTTGTCCAAGCAGTAAGTCTCGAACCCCGCCACCTACAAGATAAGCATCGAAACCGGCACCGTTCAGTCGGTATAGCACTTTCAGTGCATTGTCACTGATATGCTTACGCGAGATGTTGTGCTCTTCACGAGTAATTACATTAAGAGCGAGTTCTGGGATCATGGCAGATTCGCTTGGTGTATAGTCGTTTGTATTCATGTGCATCTGGCAATAACTGGGTTTAATCCAATCTTGCTTTGGTTAGTTTCTACGCCTCGAGGGCCAATTTTGCGGCTAATGATAGCCTACGCAGTGCCATTTGAGAATCACGGTGTGATCTCGATCTCTGCTGGAAGCTGTTCTAAGTGCCAATTTTCGCAACCCCAACGCAGTATTTCTTCAAGGTTTGCGCCTTTTACATCGTCAGGTATATCAAAGCCTAAAAATGTCATGGCATGCAGCAGAGCTGGCTTCGGATTGTCGACATCAATAGCCGTCGCATGGTTTTGTTTTGACAGCTTATTACCGTTTGAATCCATCGCTAACGGTAAGTGTAAATAGCTTACTTCTGGTTGCCCAAGTATTTGGTACAAGCTGATTTGACGACCTGTGGGCTCAATTAAATCCGCACCACGAACGACTTCGGTAACCCCTTGGTCGATGTCATCTAATACTACCGCAAGATTATAGGCAAATAATCCATCTCGACGCTTAATAATGAAATCTTCATTTACTAGAGCTTCTGGAATCGTCATGGTGCCTTGTTTCTTATCGAGAAAATCAGCGATAGGTTTGGTCATTTTTAGGCGAATCGCGCCTTCTTTCAAGCCTTTATCTCGACATGTTCCCGGATAATAGCCGCCGTGTTCTTTAATTTGCTTGCGAGTACATTGGCAATAATAAGCGTCGCCATTCTTTAACCAAGCATCGATTTGTGTTTGGTATAAGTGATGACGTTCGCTTTGGTATACGACGTTGCCGTCCCAGTGCAAATGGTAAGCGCGTAGTGCACTTAGAATCTCGTCAGAAGCTCCCAGCATTTCTCTGGGTGGATCAAGGTCTTCGATACGTACCAACCAATCTCCGTGATTGGCTTTCGCTTGAAAGTAGCTGCCGAGCGCAGCTACTAACGATCCAAAATGTAATGGCCCAGAAGGGGATGGTGCGAATCGACCTACATAGCGTGTCATGCGTGTATCTCGAAATTATTCTAATAAAGCTAAGCCAAAACAAAAAGGGAGCCTGAGCTCCCTTTCAATAATCATCATGCTTGGTTGATTAACCTTGCATTTGTTTCTCTTTGATCTCTGCAAGTGTTTTACAGTCGATACAAAGGTCTGCGGTTGGACGCGCTTCAAGGCGACGAACACCAATTTCAACACCACATGATTCACAGAAGCCGAAATCTTCTTCAGTGATTTTATCTAGTGTTTTTTCGATCTTCTTGATCAGGCGACGCTCACGGTCACGGTTACGCAGTTCTAAGCTGAACTCTTCCTCTTGAGAAGCACGGTCAACTGGATCTGGGAAGTTTGCTGCTTCGTCCTGCATATGGTGTACAGTGCGATCGACTTCTTCCCTGAGCTGATTACGCCAAGCTGTTAAGATTTTCGTAAAGTGTTCAACCTGTTCTGGTGACATGTACTCTTCACCAGGCTTTTCCTGATATGGCTCCACACCGGCAATGGCTAGGATGCCTATCGTTTTCTTCTTTGATTCTGGCATACAGCATCTCCTACTTACACCTAGTCAACTGCTTTGCAGTCAATTTAAGGCGGGTATCTATAGCAAAAAGAGGCGGTGCAGGCAATTACTGAATTGCAAACTTATCGTCATTGTGAAGATGACATCATTTTTTCTCTTAATTGATAAATTCAATAGCAGAGATTAGCTTGACTTCAGTATTGCTCAGTTCAGCTTTGTAGCAGAGAACTTCCACTCCAGCGTCTTGTGCTTGTTTTAGTAAAGTTGAATATTTCGCGTCTATATGGTGCGCCGCAGATACTTTTTCAATACCTGAATGTAAAACAGTGAATAAAAGTATGGCTCTACTTCCAGTTTGTGCCATTTCTGTGAGCTCTCGCAGGTGCTTTTGTCCTCGAGTAGTCACGGCATCAGGGAAATAGCCTTGGCCGGATGCGCTTTCTTCATCCAACAGCGTGACGCTTTTCACTTCTATATAACACTTTGATTTGTCACTTGCGCTGAGCAAGATATCAATTCGACTATTTTCATTGCCATATTTCACTTCAGTTTGAAGTTTGTCATACCCACACAGTTCTGAAATGACATTATTTTCAATTGCTTCTACGGCAAGTTGGTTAGCTCGAGCGGTGTTAATACAGATTTTATGGCCCTGTTGTGTTTCACTGAGCTCCCAACTATTGGGATATTTGCGCTTAGGGTTATCAGAAGTGGAGTACCAAACTTTGTTGCCTGGTGTGGCGCAGCCTGTCATTGCACCAGTATTGGCACAGTGGATAGTGCGAACTTCGCCGTTATCCAATTCGATATCGGCAAGAAAGCGTTTGTAGCGTTTGAGCAGAGTCGCTGACTCTAGAGTAGGTTCGAAATGCATTTTGCTTCTTTAGGGGGGACTGTTTTTATGTACAATGTTGCCAACATTACAACACAAGGTATTTCCTTTGTCACAATTGCCGATTGAAGCCGTGATGCCGCAATTACTTGCTGCGGTTAATCATCAACATCAAGTGATCTTAAAAGCTGCGCCGGGTGCCGGTAAGTCGACATTCTTTCCTCTAAAGCTTCTTCAAAGCCAAACCGTCACGGGCAAAATCATCATGCTAGAACCAAGACGTTTAGCGGCTCGTAATATTGCGCGTTATCTAGCACAGCAGTTGGGGGAACAAGTTGGAGATCGAGTTGGTTATCGTGTACGTGGTGAGACGAAGGTAAGTAAAAATACGCAACTTGAAATTGTAACGGAAGGGATCATGACTCGGATGATCCAAAATGACCCAGAGTTAGATGGCATCGACCTGCTAATCTTTGATGAGTTTCATGAGCGAAGTATTCATGCTGATACGGCATTGGCCTTTAGTTTAGAAGTTCAAGAAGCACTGCGAGACGATTTAAAGCTGGTGGTGATGTCGGCAACACTTGACCAAGATGCCTTGCAATCCTTATTACCGGAGGCGGTTTACATTGAGTCGGAAGGTCGTAGTTTTGAGGTGGAAACGCGTTATTTACCTCTGGGTACAAATGATCATTTGCCCACATCAATGGCAAGGACGATTGAAAGCCTAATTCAGAAAGAAACAGGGTCGTTGCTCGCCTTTCTGCCTGGCGTTGGGGCCATTAAGCAGGTCGCGGAACGTTTGTCACATCTTCCTAATTCTGTGGAAGTTTGCCCTTTATATGGTCAATTGAGCTTTGCCGAGCAACAAAAAGCCATTGCTCCCGCTTCTGGAGGTAAACGCAAAGTCGTGCTCGCGACTAATATTGCTGAAACTTCTTTGACCATTGAAGGCATTCGATTGGTCGTCGATTCTGGATTAGAACGTGTGGCGCGTTTTGATTTGAAGAATGGACTTACGCGCTTGGAGCAAGTGCGAGTGGCACAATCGTCTGCGATTCAACGTGCTGGTCGAGCAGGGCGTATTGAAGAGGGCATTTGCGTCCGATTGTATTCGGAAAGCCAATTCAAGCAGCAACCGCAAGTTCCCCAACCAGAAATCCTGCACTCAGATTTAGCAAGCTTGGTCATGGAACTATCATTCTGGGGAGCAGGGGATATCGCAGAGCTTAAATGGTTGAATATTCCTTCTTCAGCATCGCTTGCTCAGGCTAAACAGCTGTTGATTCCTTTAGGGTTACTTACCGAGCAAGGCCAACTCACTTCTGCAGGTAAAACGGCCCACGCTCTTGGTGTAGAGCCGCGCTCAGCAGCAATGCTGATTCAAGCACAGCAGTGCAGTGAAAAAATGCTAAATACCGCTTTGGCTGCGGTCGCCCTAATTGAAGAGCCCGAGCGCAATGTGACTAACATCGCGCATAGCCTACATCGCTGGGTAAGTGGTACACATGCAAAGAAAGCTATATTGCACAAGCGATCTCAAGCGCTGGCGCACAAACTGGATACGGTATTCAGCCTACCTGATGTTGATGAGCGAGTGCTAGCGTTAGTATTGAGCTTAGCTTTCCCCGATCGCATTGCGCAGCAGCGTGTTAACCAATATGGTCGTTTTACTTTGTCGAACGGGCATGGTGCTGAGTGTCGACCAGAAGAGACACTCGGTGGTTGTGATTACTTAGTTGCGATTGATTTGATGCGCTCGCATTCTAACTCAAGCCAAATTAACCTAGCTTGTGACTTAGATATCAACGCATTACAAGAAACGTTCGAGCACCTTTTCACGACGGCTGAGCTGGTTGATTGGGATGAGAAAAAAGGCCGTTTGATTGCCGAACGCCAAATCAAACTTGATCAACTGGTGATTAAGCGTGAAGCCTTGCCGAGTCCGGGTAAAGAAAAAATGACACAAGCTTTACTCACTTATGTCCGCCGTCAGGGCTTACAGAGTCTAAACTGGACGTCGGCAGCGGAAAATTTGTTAGAACGTATTCGCTGCGCAGTGGAATGGTTACCTGAGCAAGCTTGGCCAAGTTTTGATGAGACCAGTTTGCTTAATGGCCTAGGAGAGTGGCTAGAGCCGTACATGAGCACGGTTTCATCGGCGAAAGATTTGGCGAAAGTGAACCTAGTGGAAGCGTTGAACGCTCGATTAGGTTGGCCGTTGAATCAACAGATTGATGAGTGGTTGCCAGAAGATTATCGCTTACCAACAGGTTCGAAAAAGCGCATTCGTTACCAATTTGGTCATGAGCCTGTGCTGTCAGTGCGTATGCAAGAAGTGTTTGGAGAGAGCACTTCTCCAACGGTGGCACAAGGTCGCAAGCGATTGGTGTTAGAGTTACTTTCTCCAGCACAACGGCCTCTTCAGGTGACAACGGATTTAGCTGCCTTTTGGGCAGGAAGCTACAAAGAAGTGCAAAAAGAGATGAAAGGCCGATATCCAAAACACGTTTGGCCTGATGATCCTGCCACTCATGTAGCGACAACAAAAACAAAAAGACAATTGAATAATGACTGATACAAAAAAGCCCGGTGCAAAAAGAGCTCCAGCCAAGAAAACAACGTCAAGTAAGGCGACAACGACGAAGAAAAGTTCGCCTAAGCGTCCTAGACGATCGCCATCGAAAAAGCCAAGCAATGGTAAACGTTCTTGGTTGAAAATCATTTGGTCATTCAGTTGGAAGGCGTGTATTGCGTTGGCCGCAGTATTGCTTTTCGTCGGGATTTATTTAGATAGTGTGGTGAAAGATCGTTTCGATGGGCAGTTGTTTGATTTGCCAACGGTCGTGTACGCTCGCATTCTCAATTTGAATCCTGGTGAAAACATAACCATCAAAGAAATGCGTAACGAGCTAGATGTTTTGAATTACCGTAAGGTTAGTCAACCGCGTTATCCTGGCGAATACTCTTCCTCTTCCACTCGTATTGAGCTTATTCGTCGTCCTTTTGAATTTGCTGATGGCCCTGAGCCTGATCGTCACGTGATGTTGCATTTCTCAAGCAGCGGCTTAACGCGCATTCAATCTCTCGAATCAAAAGGAGATTTAGGTTACTTGCGTATTGAACCTAAGATGTTGGGTATGCTGGAGAAAGATCAAAACGAACAACGATTGTTCCTACGTCGTGATCAGTTCCCTGAAATTCTTGTCGATGCACTTCTTGCGACCGAAGATCGTGATTTCTATCAGCATGATGGAGTCTCTCCTTTGGCGATTGGTCGTGCACTTGTTGCCAACATCAAGGCAGGCCGTACCGTACAAGGTGGCAGTACGCTGACCCAGCAGTTAGCAAAAAACTTATTCCTGACACGCGATAAAACCTTGTGGCGAAAAGTCCGTGAGGCGTACATTGCTCTGATTCTGGACTACCGCTACAGCAAAGACCGTATTCTTGAAGCTTACCTGAATGAAGTCTACTTAGGTCAGAGCGGTGGGGATGCAATCCATGGCTTTGCTTTGGCATCGCGTTACTACTTCGGTCAACCGATTCAAGAGCTTCGTATCGACCAACTCGCTATGTTGGTGGGTATGGTGAAAGGACCGTCTTACTACAACCCAATTCGTTACCCTGAGCGCACCAAAACGCGTCGTGACTTGGTATTGCGTCTGTTGATGCAGCAAGACATGCTGACTTCTGAACAGTATGAACAAGCAGTCAATCGTCCGTTAGATACGCAAAGTAAACCTCGTATAGCAAGCCGTCAGCCCGCTTATTTCCAGCAACTGAATATTGAGCTGAAAGAAAAAGTGGGTGATAACTTCAAAGCTGAAACGGGGTTACGTTTGTTTACGTCTCTCGATCCTGTTTCGCAAAGTAAGCTAGAACAAGCGATTGCGAAAAAGGTACCTGAGTTGGCTAAGCGAGCAGGTAAAGAACTTGAAGCTGCAGCGGTTGCGGTTGACCGTCATAGTGGCGAGATTCGTGCCATGGTTGGTGGTAAGCGTGTCGGCTACGAGGGCTTTAACCGAGCATTGAATGCGAGTCGTCCAATTGGTTCGTTAGTGAAGCCTGCAATTTACTTGACGGCATTAGAGCAACCAGAGAAATACAACCTCGCTACCACGCTTCACGATACGCCGTTAAGTTTGAAAGGCAGTAAGGGTAGCGTTTGGTCGCCACGTAATTTCGACCGTAAATTCCGTGGTGATGTGCCTCTATACCTAGCACTAGCGAAATCTCTTAATGTGCCAACCGTTCGTTTGGGGATGGAACTCGGTATTCCTGAGGTTTCTGATACGCTAGAACGTCTCGGCGTTGATAAAAATGAGATCCGCCCAGTGCCATCTATGTTCTTAGGTTCTTTCTCTCTGACGCCATTTGAAGTCGCACAGATGTACCAGACTGTAACAAACTCGGGTAAACGCGCGAAACTGTCAGCATTGCGTTCGGTTATCGATATGGATGGTAATGTGATTTATCAATCACTGCCTCGTTCGGCTCAGGCTGTTGATCAGCAAGCGGCATGGCTAACTACATACGCAATGAAGCAAGGTGTTGCACAAGGAACTGGCCGTTTCTTACAAAGCCAATTCTCATGGGCGGCGTTAGCAGGTAAAACGGGCACCAGTAATGACAGCCGTGATAGTTGGTTTGTCGGTGTTGATGGTCGGGAAGTGACAACCGTTTGGCTGGGGCGCGATGATAATAAATCTACCAAGTTGACGGGTTCAAGCGGTGCTCTGCGTGTTTACGCTGAATATTTGCAGCAACGTATTCCTGAGCGACTGGAATTGCCATGGCCAAAAGAAGTGACGACATTGGGTTTCCAAAAAGCGGCGAATGGTGCGTTGGAACTGAACTGTCGTAGCGAATATAAGTTGCCAGTGTGGGATAAAACAGGCCAAATAAAACAGCAGTGCGAGAAAAAATCGAACTGGTTGAATAATTTATTTGATTGGTAAGGCTACCAAAAACGCTATCACTGACTTGTTTCATTGGTCGATTCTTAGTAAAAGTAGTTGATCAATATTCAGTAAAGGAAGATGTGAATGTTCAAAAAGATGTCCAATAGCCCGTTAGTGCATGGTTTTGCGCTTTGGGTCTGCTCCTTTTTGATTGCCACACCTTCCTTTGCTAAACATCTCGAAGAGGACGGCTCTCGTCCTAAAATTGCGGTGGTTCTCGCTGGTGGTGGTGCGAAAGGCGCTGCGCATATTGGTGTGCTTAAAGCCCTTGAAGAGATGAACATTCCCGTTGATATCATTACCGGCACAAGCATGGGCGCTTATGTCGGTGGTTTGTACGCGACGGGTATGAGTGCTGATGACATTGAGAGTTTTATCTACAGCGTGGATTGGAACAGCGGTTACCGAGATCGCGTTGATCGCAGCCAACGTCGCGTTCGCGACAAAGAATACGAAGACCGCTACCAAATAACGACAGATCTTGGTCTGAGGTTTGGTGAGGTGCGTTCCCCAACAGGTGTTGTGCAAGGGCAGAACATGTTGCGCATTCTGCGCGAAACGACGGGCAATCTAGGACGCTTTGACTCTTTTGACCAACTTGCTATCCCTTATCGTTCTGTCGCGACTGACATCGTCGAGCTTGATGAAGTCGTGCTTGATAACGGTTACTTAGTTGATGCGATGATGGCGAGCATGTCGGTACCGGGCGCGCTTCCTCCATACGAGCTCAACGGTCATATGCTGGTGGATGGTGGCGTTGTCAATAACATGCCTGTTGACGTAGCGCGCGCGATGGGAGCGGATATAGTCATTGCGGTCGACATAAGTACAGATTATAAAAGCAAAGAAGACTTCACCGGCTTGTTTGCGGTTGCGGATCAGTTGTCGAATTATTTGGTGCGTCGTAGCACTCAAGAGCAAGCGGAAACTCTGAAAGATGATGATGTTTACATTCGTCCAGATGTTGGGCAAATGGAAACCGTAGAATTTGAAAAGATGCCGAGCGCATTTCAAGCTGGCTACGACATCACTAAAAAACTCAAATCCAAGCTTGAATCCTTGAGTGTCTCTAACGCGGAATACCAAAAATATATCGAGCACAAACAAGACGTTCGTAAAGGATTAGAATATGGTGATGAGCGGGTTGTTGATCAAATTGTTATTGTCAATAACACCCACTACAGTGATGTCTTACTGACCAACCGACTCGAGCTTGATACTGGTCGTCCTCTCAAAACGGCTGAAATCGAAAAAGCAGTCGAAAATCTTTATGCCTTAGATCGCTTTGAACTGATTACTTACCATTTCGAAGAGATTGAAGGTGTTAACCTACTTGTCTTTGAAGTGAATGAGAAGTCTTGGGGACCAAACTACCTGAACTTCCGATTCTTCTTAGAAGATGATTTCAATACCGATAGTCAATATGGCATCGGCATGTCGGCCAATTTCACCAACTTGAACTCTCACGGCGCCGAGCTGACCTTTAATGTGGATATGGGTACGGATAAATTGATTGAGGCGGAGCTTTATTCTCCGGTGCTTTCGAGTCAGCAGTTGTTTGTTTCTAGCAAAGTGAATTACAACACAGAGAACAGAAACCTCTCTGATAACTTTGAAAACCCCGATATTGGGTCCGTCTACGATTACCTGCCAGTGTCTTACACCGAGTTTATTACAGAGCTTGCTGCAGGTGTGCAACCTACGCTTTGGCAAGAGTTCCGAGTTGGCGGGCGCTATACCAAAGGGGCGATTGAAGCATCCACTTTTCAGTCTTTCGGTGAGCTTGATTATGAACGCTTGGGTGTATTTGCCAATTACCGCCTAGATACTTTGGACGATTTCGCCTTCCCAACGCACGGTATGCTGATCGATTTGGATTACCTGGTTTCTCACGATAAAACTCCAGAGGATTTTCGTCAGTTAAACCCAGACGGCAATATTGAAGATACCGTTTACGAGATTACCGCGCGTTTCAAGGGAGCAGTGACTCATAGTCGTCATACTTTAGTCGGACAAGCGGAATACAGCTTTGTTGAGAGCAAAAACTCGTCTGTGCCTTTAGACCCGCGTGAGCTTGGTGGTTTCTTGAATCTCTCAGGCATTCCACGTAACAGCCTGATCGGGCAGAACTTATTCTATACCAGCCTGGTGTATCGTTATAAGTGGATGGATAACGACTTCGGGCTGTTTGAAGCACCTGTGTATCTAGGTGCATCCCTTGAACACGGTGGTGTTTGGTCAGATAACGATCTGAAGCTTAATGAAGCGCCACTGTATAATGCCGCATCGATTTTCTTTGGTGTTGATTCACCAGTAGGACCAATCATGTTGGCATACGGTCGTACAGAGCAAGATTTAGATGCTGTGTACCTGATCGTTGGAACATCATTTAAATAACCGGGAAAAGGACAGCAATATCTCCGCATATTTAGCCAAAATAAACAGGACTTTAGTCGTAAGTTGCTATGTTGGTCAAAATGATGAGATTTTAATTTAAGGTTAAATTTGCTATCCTTTCGCCCACAGTTTGGCCTCTGCGGCGCTGTTTCTCAATCAAGAATTGAATGAAAACAAGGGCAATGGAGAGCCAAGTTTCCAAGGATGTTCACTCCTTTACTTTTAAAAACAGTAATAAGAAGGAGGAACCGCAATGAGAGGAAAAAGTCGTGCTTGAAGCCTACCGTAAACACGTCGAAGAGCGTGCTGCCGAAGGAGTTGTTCCTAAACCGCTAGACGCAGAACAAGTTGCTGGACTTGTTGAACTTCTGAAAAATCCCCCGCAAGGTGAAGAAGCCTTTATTCTTGACCTGCTAGAGAACCGTATCCCACCGGGCGTAGACGAAGCGGCTTATGTTAAAGCTGGCTTTTTGACTGCGGTTGCTAAAGGCGAAGTATCGTCTCCACTTGTTAGTCGTGAAAAGGCAGCAGAATTACTAGGTACGATGCAAGGTGGTTATAACATCGCTCCGCTCGTCGAGTTTTTAGATGATGATGTTCTTGCGGCTATCGCAGCAAAAGCACTGTCTCATACCCTGTTAATGTTTGATGCTTTCTATGATGTTGAAGAAAAAGCGAAAGCGGGCAACACGTTCGCTCAACAAGTCCTTCAATCTTGGGCGGAAGCCGAGTGGTTTACAACGAAAGAGAAAGTAGCGGAAAAAATCACGGTTAAAGTCTTTAAGGTAACCGGTGAAACTAACACCGATGACCTGTCTCCAGCTCCAGATGCTTGGTCTCGTCCAGATATTCCAGTACACGCGAAAGCGATGCTTAAGATGGAACGTGATGGCATAAACCCGGATCAACCTGGCAGCGTTGGTCCAATCAACCAAATTGAAGAACTGCAAAAAGACGGCATTCCACTAGCATACGTAGGTGATGTTGTTGGTACGGGTTCTTCGCGTAAATCAGCGACCAACTCAGTATTATGGTTTATGGGCGAAGATATCCCATTTGTACCAAACAAGCGTACTGGTGGTATCTGTCTAGGCGGTAAGATTGCGCCTATCTTCTACAATACGATGGAAGATTCAGGAGCGTTACCAATTGAACTAAACGTACAAGACATGAATATGGGCGATGTGATCGACATTTACCCGTACGAAGGTGTGGTTCGTAAAGAAGGTTCTGAGATCTCAAGCTTTGAACTGAGTAAAGTGCTGCTTGATGAGGTACGTGCTGGTGGTCGTATTCCATTGATCATCGGTCGTGGTCTAACGAGCCGTGCTCGAGTAGCTCTTGGTCTTGAAGAGACAGATTTGTTTGCTAAACCCGTTGATCCAACTGCTTCTGACAAAGGTTATACATTAGCTCAGAAGATGGTAGGTAAAGCATGTGGCGTAGAAGGTGTGCGTGCTGGTCAATATTGTGAGCCTAAGATGACAACGGTAGGTTCTCAGGATACGACAGGCCCTATGACGCGTGATGAGCTAAAAGATCTTGCGTGTCTTGGTTTCTCAGCGGATCTCGTGATGCAGTCATTCTGTCATACGTCAGCATATCCGAAACCAGTCGACGTGAACACGCACCACACACTACCTGATTTCATTATGAACCGTGGCGGTGTATCGCTTCGTCCAGGCGATGGTGTTATCCACTCATGGCTGAACCGTATGCTTCTGCCAGATACTGTTGGTACTGGTGGTGATTCGCATACTCGTTTCCCTCTGGGTATTTCATTCCCAGCAGGTTCTGGTCTAGTGGCATTTGCAGCAGCAACAGGCGTTATGCCTCTTGATATGCCTGAATCAATCTTGGTTCGTTTTAAAGGTGAGATGCAGCCAGGTATCACGCTACGTGATCTTGTACACGCCATTCCTCTATACGGTATCAAGCAAGGCCTGTTAACAGTAGAGAAAGCGGGTAAGATCAACGAATTCTCAGGCCGTGTCCTAGAAATTGAAGGTGTTGAACACCTGTCTGTGGAACAAGCATTTGAACTTTCAGATGCATCGGCAGAGCGCTCAGCAGCGGGTTGTACTGTGAAGCTTTCTCAAGAGTCGATTGATGAATACCTAAACTCGAACATCACTATGCTTAAATGGATGATTTCGGAAGGTTACGGTGACCGTCGTACAATCGAACGTCGTATTACTGCGATGGAAGAGTGGTTAGCAAACCCAGAGTTGATGGAAGCAGATTCAGACGCTGAATACGCACATGTGATTGAAATCGATCTAGCGGAAATCAACGAACCAATTCTTTGTGCACCTAACGATCCAGATGATGCGCGTCTTCTGTCTGACGTTCAGGGTACTCAGATTGATGAAGTATTTATCGGTTCTTGTATGACGAACATTGGTCACTTCCGTGCAGCAGGTAAATTGCTCGACAAGTTTAACGGCCAGCTTGATACTCGTTTATGGGTAGCACCACCAACCAAGATGGACCGTGACCAACTAACTGAAGAAGGTTACTACGGTATTTATGGCCGTGCCGGCGTTCGTATTGAAACGCCAGGGTGCTCGCTATGTATGGGTAACCAGGCTCGTGTTGCGGATAAAGCAACGGTAATGTCGACGTCTACTCGTAACTTCCCGAATCGTCTAGGTACTGGTGCGAACGTTTATCTATCCTCGGCTGAACTTGCTGCGGTTGGTGCGATTCTAGGTAAGATTCCAACTAAGGAAGAATACCTGTCTTACATGGACCAGATTGATGCGACAGCAGCAGACACATACCGCTACTTGAATTTCCACAAGATGGAACAGTACACCAAGAAAGCAGATGATGTGATCTTCCAAGAGCCTGCATAATCTTAGCAAGTTTTGTTAATACTTGAATAAGCGCTCACCGATTGGTGGGCGCTTTTTTTGTGGAACGCTGCGCTTCGAAAAGAGAGAATGCTTCGCTCTAGGAATCGGGAAGTAAGCGCTGGAATATTAAAGATAAACGTGTGAGCTCAAAACACGTTGATAGTCTTTGTCCCTCAAAAGATAAAATGAAACCGTCTCTCGTCTCTCGTCTCTCGTCTCTCGTCTCTCGTCTCTCGTCTCTCGTCTCTCGTCTCTCGTCTCTCGTCTCTCGTCTCTCGTCTCTCGTCTCTCGTCTCTCGTCTCTCGTCTCTCGTCTCTCGCTTCTCCCATCCAATATCTCCCTGTATACTCCGCACCAAATTGATACGAAAAGGCGATCACGATGGAATTTGAATTCATCCGCAACACATTGATGGGCGAATACTATGTCAAATGCAGCATGGGGCATGAGATTGTGGGTCGTTGGTTGCAAGAAGAAATAGGCAAAGACCCAGCAAAAATTGCTCAGGTAGAAGCTTTAATTAATCAGGCATTTTCTTCGCCATCTCAAGAGCATAGATTAACCGGTGCAGAGATCAGTTTGATGATCCACGGTGATGAGGTGCTAGTGCAAGAAAACGCGCTGGGCCATGAGTATGAAGTGGAAATGGAAAGCGAGTTTGATTTCTACGATGCAGAGAGTACAGCCAGCTGTGGTATAGAAGATTTTTGTGCCTTGATAGAGCAATGGAAAGACTTTTTGAACATTTAATGCACAGTTTTGGGTAGTCTAATTAGGATTGCCTTATATTTGTGAAAAGGGTGCACCGATATGGTGCGCCCTTTTTGTTTATAAGTTTGTTAATTTCACTAATTCTATAAAAATCAATGGGATAAAAAGTTGGCACGCCGCTTGGATTAATATGAATGTTTCAGGATGAAAGCTGCGGAGAAGATTCAATGAAAATCATTAATGCCATTATAAAACCTTTTAAGTTAGACGATGTACGCGAAGCATTGGCTGATGTCGGTATTGAAGGGATGACAGTATCAGAGGTTAAAGGTTTTGGTCGTCAGAAAGGCCACACGGAGCTATACCGTGGCGCCGAGTATCAAGTCGACTTTCTACCAAAAGTAAAACTAGAAATCGCTACCCATGCAGACAATGTGGAGCGCGTGGTAGAAGCCATCACTAAAGCGGCGCAAACCGGCAAGATTGGTGACGGTAAGATTTTTGTCTACGACTTAAACCAAGCGGTGCGTATACGTACTGGCGAAATGGACGCAGAAGCACTTTAAGAATTCAAGGGATTGGAGAACTATCATGGAATTAACAACAACGGTAACTGAATTACGTTACGCACTCGACACCTTTTTCTTCCTCATTTCCGGTGCGTTGGTCATGTGGATGGCAGCAGGTTTTGCCATGCTAGAAGCGGGCTTAGTTCGCTCTAAAAACACAACAGAAATTCTAACTAAAAACATCTGTCTTTACGCGATCGCTTGTACCATGTTCCTATTGGTTGGCTACAACATTATGTATGTCGATAACGGTGAAGGCGGTTGGTTACCATCATTTGGTGCACTAATTGGCACACAAGGTGAAGGTGCTGACCACTCTCTAGAGTCGGACTTCTTCTTCCAAGTCGTATTTGTAGCAACAGCAATGTCAGTGGTTTCTGGCGCGGTTGCAGAGCGTATGAAGCTTTGGTCTTTCCTAATTTTCTCAGCGGTACTGACTGCATTTATTTACCCAATGGAAGGTTACTGGACTTGGGGTGGTGGCTTCCTATCAGAAGCAGGCTTTAGTGACTTTGCGGGCTCAGGTATCGTACACATGGCGGGTGCTTCAGCAGCATTAGCTGGCGTACTATTACTGGGTGCACGTAAAGGTAAATACGGTAAAAATGGCGAAATCTACCCAATCCCAGGTTCAAACATGCCTCTTGCTACATTGGGTACGTTTATCCTTTGGTTCGGTTGGTTCGGTTTCAACGGCGGTTCTCAACTTATGGTTTCGGATTTTGAGAACGCGACTGCAGTTGGTCAAATTTTCCTAAACACCAACGCTGCAGCTGCAGCAGGTGCAATTGCCGCACTATTTGTATGTAAAACAACTTGGGGTAAAGCAGACCTAACGATGATTTTGAACGGTGCGTTAGCTGGTCTTGTTGCTATCACGGCTGACCCTCTATCACCATCACCGCTTTATGCTGTGGCGATTGGTGCGGTATCAGGCGCGCTAGTAGTATTCAGCATCATCGGTTTGGATAAGATTAAGATTGATGATCCAGTAGGTGCTATCTCAGTTCACGGTGTGTGTGGTTTCTTCGGCCTAATGGTTGTGCCACTGAGCAACGGTGATGCAACGTTTGGTGCACAGCTTCTAGGTGCGGCAGTTATCTTTGCTTGGGTATTTGGTGCAAGCCTAGTGGTATGGGCAATCCTGAAAGCGACAGTCGGTATCCGCGTATCGGAAGACGAAGAGTTAGAAGGTATGGATATGCACGACTGTGGTGTTGGTGCTTACCCAGAATTCGTGACTGTGAAATAACACTCACAATGTAATAAATAGTTACAAACTTAACATTAAAAAACCTGCTCCAATGAGCAGGTTTTTTTATTGATTAATTGTTTTCTTATTGAACATGCATATAATAACGCAACTGATAAACGTTATCATTAGCATGGTAAAGGATTAAACAATGAAAAAACTGCTAACTCTTTCAGCGATTACTTACGCTACTCTGGCTCCAACGGCAATGGCTGCTGAAGAAGTGAACGTGTACTCTTACCGTCAACCTTTCCTAGTTGAACCTATGTTCAACGAGTTCACTAAAGAAACTGGCATTAAAGTAAACGTGAAGTTTGCGAAAAAAGGTCTAGCAGAGAAGTTGGCTCAAGAAGGCGAATACAGCCCAGCTGACGTAATCCTTACCACAGATATCAGCCGTCTAGCTGAACTGACAAACAAAGGTCTGGTTCAAAAGGTAGACAGCAAAATCATCGAAGAAAACGTACCAGCACAGTACCAAGACAAAGAAAACGAGTGGTTTGCTCTGACTCTACGTACTCGTAACGTTTACTCTTCACGTGACCGTGTTGGCAAACTAGGTGACGACTTCAACTACGCTGACCTAGCAAAGCCTGAGTTCAAAGGCAAAATCTGTACTCGTAGCGGTAAGCACCCTTACAACGTATCTCTAGTATCTTCTATGATCGCTCACCACGGTGAAGCTGAGACTAAAGAGTGGCTAGAAGGCGTAAAAGCGAACCTAGCTCGTAAGCCTCAAGGTAACGACCGTGCTCAAGTTAAAGCAATCAAAGAAGGTCTATGTGACGTTTCTCTAGGTAACAGCTACTACCTAGGTAAGATGGTTAACGACAAAGAGCAAAAAGCTTGGGCAGACGCGGTATACATCAACTTCCCTAACCAAGAGACAACAGGTACGCACGTGAACATCTCTGGTATGGCGATGGCGAAGTTCTCTCCAAACAAAGACAACGCTGTGAAGCTTATGGAATTCCTAACGGGTGACAAAGCGCAGCAAATGTACGCAGAAGTAAACTACGAGTACCCAGTGAAGGAAGGTGTTAAGCGTTCTGAGCTTGTGGAATCTTGGGGTGACTACAAAGCAGATACGATTTCTCTAGATGATATTGCTTCTCACCATGAAGCAGCAATCAAGCTACTAGATGAAGTGAAATTTGACCTTTAATTCCATGTGGGGGTATAACTGTACCCCCATTTTATTAAAGGATATGAGATGTATTTGCAGCCGCATTTGTATTTCATAAAGCCTTGCAGTATTTAGGCAATGAAGAATAAACATTCTCTATGGAAAACCAGTAGTGGGGCTATCACCCTGTTACTGGTTTTGCCGATCTTAGCGATCTTCTATACCGCCATTGGCGAGACAGATGACTTGTTCACACACTTGATGTCGACGGTCATGCCTACCTATATCTATAACACCGTAGTTCTGACTGCAGGTGTGATGCTTCTTTCTTTGATTCTGGGTATTCCAAGTGCTTGGTTTATGGCGATGTGTAAATTGCCAACTGAGAAGTGGTTGCAGTGGGCCTTAGTTCTACCACTTGCGATGCCGGGTTATATCATTGGTTACATTTTTACGGATTGGTTTGATTTTGCTGGGCCAATTCAAATCTTCTTACGTGATATAACGGGATGGGGCCCAGGTGAGTATTGGTTCCCTGATATTCGGACCTTAGGTGGTGCGACCTTCGTTCTTTCTCTTGTTCTTTACCCATACGTTTACTTGCTTTGTCGTGCTGCATTTATGGAGCAGAACGTTTCTCTACTGCAGAGTGCTCGCTTGTTAAAATGTTCCCCTTGGGAAAGCTTTTGGCGTATCTCTTTACCGCTTGTAAGACCCTCTATCGCTGTTGGTTTGTCTCTGGTAGCGATGGAAACCATCGGTGACTTCGGAACCGTCAGCTATTTTGCTGTGAACACGCTTACTACGGCGGTTTACGATACTTGGCTTGGGTATTCGAACCTCAATGCAGCCGCGAAAATCTCAGCAATGATGTTGATGATTGTAGTGTTGTTATTGAGTGCAGAGCGCTACAGCCGTCGTAAGCAGAAGCTGTTCCAAAGTCAGTTTAATAGTCATGAAGACTTCCGTTATGAGCTACGAGGTTGGCGAAAGTGGGGCGCATTAATTTGGTGTTGGGGCTTGGTGGCAATCGCGTTTATCTTCCCATTGCTACAGTTAATTGATTACGCCATCACTTACTTTGCACAAAGTTGGACGCCGGAGTTTCGTGAATACGCATGGAACAGTTTGGTGGTGTCAGTCGTGGCTGCAATCATTGGTGTTGCGATTGCGTTGACTGTGAACTTCAGTCAACGCGTAAATGGCGGCCGCTCTAGCTTGGCGTTTATGCGTTTGTCTTCGTTGGGCTATGCCGTCCCCGGTACGGTACTGGCTATCGGTGTGATGGTTGCTGTGTTGTTTATGGATCACCGTGTTAACGATATTGCGAAAGCGATGGAATGGGGTAGACCTGGGCTTATTTTCTCTGGTTCTATGTTTGCGCTGATTTTCGCGATGGTGGTACGTTTCTCGGCTGTTGCAATTGGCAGTGTGGAAAGTAACTTAAATAAGATCTCTCCATCGTTGGATATGGCTTCCCGTACTATGGGCTGTACGCCAAATACCATGCTTTGGCGAGTGCATTTCCCGTTGGTTAAACGTGGTGCACTAATTGCTGGTTTGTTGGTGTTTATTGAGTCAATGAAAGAGCTGAATGCTGCATTACTATTGCGACCATTTAACTTTGAAACCTTAGCGACGTATGTATACAACTTCGCTTCGGATGAGCATTTAGAACTTGCTGCTCTGCCAGCAGTATTACTGGTCCTTGTTGGGTTAATCCCGCTTGTAGTTGTTAACCGTTCACTGGAGCAAAGTCATTGATGAGCTGCGCATTATCCATTAAAAACCTAACTTGTCAGTATGACGACCAGACTGTCCTTGAATCACTTTCTCTCGAAGTTGAGCAAGGTCAGATTGTCTGCCTACTTGGCGCGAGTGGCTGCGGTAAGACAACGCTTTTAAAAGCGATTGCTGGCCTGCTTCCTCTGAGTTCAGGTCAAATGAGTTTGAACTGTCTTACGATTGATGACGGTAAAAACTGGCTACCACCAGAGCAGCGTAATATCGGTATGATCTTCCAAGATTACGCTTTGTTCCCGCACCTGACAGTCGCTGAGAACATTGCTTTTGGTTTGAAGAACGAATCGGCGCAGCAAAAGCTGATTAAAGTCGAAGAAATGCTCGGCTTGGTTCACCTTAAAGGTTACGGTGACCGTTATCCTCACCAACTTTCTGGCGGCCAGCAGCAACGTGTGGCGATTGCTCGTTCATTGGCTTACAAACCAGACCTTCTGTTGTTGGATGAACCGTTTTCCAATATTGATACCCAAGTTCGTCATGAACTGATCCGTGAGATCCGTAAAATCTTCAAAGAACAGGGGGTTACCGCGATTTTTGTCACCCATAGCCGTGAAGAAGCGTTTGCTTTTGCCGATAAGATGGCAGTGATGAACCATGGTGTGATTGAGCAGTACGGCACGGCATCTGAACTTTACTACCAGCCTTTGAGCAAATTTGTTGCGGACTTCTTAGGTGGTGGTAGCTACCTTGTTGCGAAGAGAATTTCCGACAATGAATATCAAACCCACCTAGGTGTGGTGGAAGCCAATGCTCAGCAGGAAATCCAAGTAGATGATGAGTGTGCATTACTGCTTCGTCCTCAACATGTTCAAATTACTGCGGATGAAGAGAGTGCAATCAAAGTACTTGAACAGCACTTTATGGGGGATCACTGTCGCTACGTGATAGATGTCAATGGTGACCGACTGTTGGCTACTTCAGCTCAGGCGTTGAATGTCGGGGATAGTGTGATAGTAAAAGTTGAAACCCAAGGTGTATTAGCTTTCGCGTAATGTTTACATCTATAAAATAAAAAGGCCCGGCGCTGATGCCGGGCAAGTGTTCTTCACCTATAGGATTGTGCTCAAAGCGAGCACAAGGTTCAGCTATAAAGACAAGAAGTCCTTAAACTGTTGAAGAACACGTTCTGCAGTGTCCTTATCTTGCATTTCTGCAAAAATTCGTAGTAGTGGCTCAGTACCTGAGAAGCGAGCAATAATCCAACCGCCGTTCTTGAAGTACACTTTCGCACCGTCTTCGTAGCTGACTTTCTCGATCTCAAATTCAAACTCAGGCAACTGCTTCTCAACATAAATCTTGTTGAATAGCACTTCTTTTTGCGCAGGTTTGAACTTGCAATCGCCTTCTGCCATGTAGGCATATCCGTATTTGCCGTAGATTTCATCCAGTAACTCAGACAGTTTCTTACCAGTGACTGAAATCATTTCTACTAATAGGCTTGATGCAAATACACCATCTTTGCCTTTAATATGGCCACGAATAGTTAAGCCGCCAGAGCTTTCACCGCCAATTAGTGAGTCGTCAGCTTCCATTTGAGAGCTGATGTGCTTAAAGCCTACAGGTACTTCAAAGCACTTCTCACCGTGGTCTTCCGCAACTTTGTCTAACAAGTGTGTTGTTGCGATATTACGCACTACTGAACCGGTCCAACCTTTGTATTCGAGCAAGTAGTAGTAAAGCAGTAGTAGCACTTCATTCGGGTGAATAAAGTTGCCTTTCTCGTCGATAATACCAAGACGGTCCGCATCACCATCGGTACCAATACCGATGTCATAGCCTTCTTGCTCGACAAGGTGCATCAAGCGGTAAAGGGTTGCTGCATTTGGTGATGGCATTAAGCCGCCAAAGTCAGGGTTCTTACCGTCGTTGATTACGTCTACTTCACAGCGGCCATTAATCAATACGGTTTGCAGCGCATTTTTAGCAACACCAAACATCGGGTCGACCAAAACGCGAAGGTTCGCTTTTTTGATGGCTTCAATGTCGATAAAGTCGATGATCGAATCGACGAACTCGTTCATCGGGTTAATAATATCAATCAGTTTGTCTTGTACTGCCTGATCAAAATCGACGCTTTTCACATCTTGTGCTGTAAGCGTTGCGATTTGAGACTCAATTTTTTCTGTGATGATTTCATCGGCATCACGCCCACCTTCGATGAAGACTTTGATGCCGTTATAATCCGCAGGGTTGTGTGAGGCTGTAATACACGCAGAGTATGCACAGCCCATCTCTTTTGCTTTAAACATCACGATAGGCGTCGGCACGAACTTATCGATAAAGCTAACTACGATGCCATTTGCTGCCAAAACTTCAGCAAACCAGCGACCAGCTTTATCAGAAAGAAAACGGCGGTCATAACCGATAATAAAGCCGCGATCAGCAACGGACTCAGCGTTGGTAATGTTTGCGACTGCTTGAGCAACCAAACGTACATTATCTTTAGTGAACTCCTCACCGATAAATGCACGCCAGCCGCCTGTACCAAATTTGATCATGATTCGATCCTCGATAAGAGCGGCGTCCCACCGCTTCTTAAATCTTTGCTAGCGAACCGATGCACTTATCGAATTCAAGTGCATCGGATAAATCAAAAGGGGAGAAGCTCTCCCCTAAGAGATGATTAACCTAGAGTAACGATAACTTCGTTTACTGAACCTTCCGCTTGAACTGGTACAGAGGCACCATTTACTGCTTCACCGTTCACAGTAATCGACTTAACGCCTTTGCTTACTGAGTCTGGGTTAACGACTTTGATGTTGTACGTTGCACCTAGCCATTGGCGAGTCACTTCGAAGCCTGGCCAGTTCGTTGGGATACATGGATCGATAGTCAGACCATCAAAGCCTGTTCGCACACCAAGGATAAAGTTGGTAACTGCGAAGTATGCCCAGCCAGATGTACCTGTTAACCATGGGTGGTTTGCACGACCGTGGTCTTGGTGGTCACGACCCATGATGAACTGCACGTATGAGTAAGGTTCTGCAATACGTTTTTCGATGATGTCGTTCTGGTTGTATGGGTTAAGTGCATCGTAGAATTTCATTGCACGATCACCACGACCCAGTTTCGCTTCAGCTACCCAAGCCCATGGGTTTGGATGCGAGAAGATTGCACCGTTCTCTTTTACGCCTTGGTAAACACGAGTCACGAAACCGATGTCATCGTTCGGCGTTGCAAATGATGGTGAGTTTAGATGCAGGCCGTACTCAGAGAACAGGTTCTCATCGACTGCGTCCATCGCTTTTTCACCGCGCTCTTGAGAAACCGCACCAGAAAGTACTGCTAGCGTGTTTGACTCAAGGTGCACTCGGCCTTCCGCTTGTTGCGCTGTACCGATCTTGTCACCATTCTTCGTCAGACCACGGATGTACCAACCGCCTTCGTCGTCCCAAAGGTGTGTTTCACACGCTTCACGAACGTTTGCTGCCATAACTGTGTATTTCTCAACATCCGATTCTTTACCTAGGTATTTCGCTAGGTCAATGAACTCTTGCAGTGCCCAGAAATGTAGGAACGACACCATTGAAGATTCACCACCACCTAGGTTCAGACAGTCGTTCCAGTCTGCGCGTAGACCTTTACAGATACCGGTTTGACCGACGTATTCAGCCGAGAAGTCTAGCGCTGCTTTCATGTGGTCATAAACGGTTGCATCACCGCCGTCTGCGTAAGGGATCACTTCGTCAAAGAAACTGTGCTCACCCGTTTCCATCACGTACTTACAGATGGTTGGAACTAGCCATAGGTGATCATCTGAACACGTGTCTTCGATGCCGTGGATCTTGTCTTCATCAGAAGGCGTTGGAACGACGGTTGGAGATTTAGATGGCTTAACATCAGCTTTCTCAGGATCGAACCAGTCTGGATCGAACAGGTGCAGACCGTAACCTGCTTTCACTTGGCCACGAAGTAGGTCAACAAGACGCTTGCGGGTCATTGCCGGGTTGGCGTGAGGAACAGAAATCGCATCTTGCGCTGTATCGCGGTAGCCAAGACCAGTACGACCACCCACTTCGATGAACGAAGCAAAGCGAGACCACACCACACAAGTTTCTGCTTGGTATAGGGTCCAAGCATTGATCATGGTATCTAAACCTTCGTTTGGTGATTTCACTTGGAATTTATTACAACGCTCATCCCAGTGTGCTTTGATGCCCGCAAATGCATTGTCTACTTCAGCGAGATCTTGGTATTTAGCGCGAAGGCGGTCGCCGTTGCCTTTACCGATACCTAGGATGTATGCGAAACGAACTTCTTCACCTGGTTGGATAGTAAATTGCTTGTGTAGAGAGCCACAGTGGTTGTAACACGTTTGTGCGGTGTTAAAACATTTACCTTGTTCTACTGCTAGTGGGTTTGCTTCGTCGCGGTATAGACCTAGGAAGCTGTCACGTTGGCCGTCGTATGAATCTGGGTCAAACGTTGAAGCTAGGTAGTAGAAACCTTCGAAATCGTTGGTGTTATAGTACAAGTCGTATTCAATCACACCTTCATTGTAAGACGTGCCTGCAGAGTACAGAGACATCTGGTGGTTTTGGTTGTCTGATTGAATATGGCTGAACGAAAATTCTACAAACGAGAATGCACTGATTGTGCGCGGCTTGTCTGAAGTGTTCTTGATAACCACATCCCAAACTTCAGCGTCTTCGCCTTTTGGTACGAATAGGGTTTTCGTTGCTGTAATACCGTTGTATTCACATTTGAACTTAGAGTAAGACAAGCCATGGCGAACTTCGTAGTTTGCTTCATCTAGGCTTTTTGCAACTGGTTGCCAAGAGATTGACCAGTAATCACCTGTCTTATCATCACGTAAGTAAACGTAGTGCCCAGGACGATCGAATGTCGTGTTTGGACGGAATTTAGTAACACGGTTGTATTCTGGAGAGTTATAGAACGAGTAGCCGCCTGCGTTGTGCGAGATAACGGTACAGAACTTCTCAGTACCTAGGTAGTTAGTCCATGGCGCTGGTACGTCAGGGCGAGTGATGACGTATTCGCGATTCTCGTTATCGAAATAGCCGTATTTCATTTGTGTATTTCCTTTTTACAATACTGCGTTTGCAGTCAAATTTAATAATTCTTTAAGCAAGATGTATTGTCATCTAGCTTGGTATTACTTCCACGGTTTACGGTAATTCACTCCCTGCAAATCAAGCAGAGGAAGGTGCCCTTTCAAACGTGATAAATAGTCGGTCCAATCGCGGTGTTGTTTTTCAGTCCAACATGCTTCTGCCATGGCTGTTAAGCGAGGGAAAATCATGTAGTCCATACGCGATGGGTTGTTGATGATTTCGCACCACAAGGCAGTTTGAATGCCCCAAATGCGCTTTCTGATTGGGTCATCAGCAGGGACTTCTGCTAATGGCTCATAGTTGTATGCTTTCTCTAATGGCAATGGGTTTGCCCAGTCAACACCTGGCTCTTCTGGTGCATAGTCTTGGGTCATGTCGAGGTAGGTGGTTTGTGCTGGTTGCAGCACTACATCAAAACCTTGGCGAGCGCAGTTCAATGCAGCTTCTTCGCTTAGCCATGAGTAGATCACTGTATCTTTACTCACTTTGTTGCCGTGTTGGGCTTCTTCCCAACCTACCATTCGTTTGCCTAATTTTCGTAGCTTGTCTTCTGCATGACGTAAGAAGTGCCCTTGTAGCTCTTTGTAATCGGTATAACTCAATTGCTCCATAAGAGCTTGGCAAGAAGGGCTCTTAGACCACACGCCATTAGGTACTTCGTCTGCCCCAATATGGACATAAGGCGCTGGGAATAGAGCTGCTACTTCTTCAAGTACTTTGTCGATAAACTCGTAACTACCCGGCAGAGCAGGGTTGATGACATTATCGTTATAGTGCTGAATGCTGCGATATTCGGTTTTGTCTTCCGCTTCAACAAGTAGGTGTGGCAGAGATTTGATTGCTGCGCGGCAATGCCCAGGAACGTCAATCTCAGGGATGATAGTGATGCCACGCTGTGCTGCAAAAGCCACCACGTCTTTAATTTGCTCTTGAGTGTAGAAACCGCCGTAACGCTGAGTTAAATGGGTGTATTGCGGTTCGATGGTTTCATCGATACCACGCCAAGCGCCAATGTCTGTTAGTTGAGGTAAGGACTTAATCTCGATACGCCAACCTTCATCGTCCGTTAGGTGCCAATGGAAGGTATTGAATTTGTAATGTGCCAACAAATTGATGAGGCGTTTTACTTGCTCTACCGAGTGGAAATGACGAGCGCAGTCCAACATCATGCCACGGTAGCGAAAGCGAGGACTGTCTTTGATAGAGCAGCACACCACTTCCATAGTGTTGGCACTCTCGTCTCGTTTTAGTAGTTGCAATAAGGTCGCACAAGCATGGGTAAAGCCAGACGAAGACCCTGCCTCAATCTTGATCGACTCTTCAGATACTTTAAGTCTGTAAGTACCTTCGTCCAGTGTTGGGTTACTTTTGAATAAGATTTTCCCACTGTTAGAAGAAGACAAT
The DNA here is from genome assembly GCF_002887615.1 of Vibrio jasicida 090810c. Taxonomy (NCBI): domain Bacteria; kingdom Pseudomonadati; phylum Pseudomonadota; class Gammaproteobacteria; order Vibrionales; family Vibrionaceae; genus Vibrio; species Vibrio jasicida. Next base: position 2,907,199 of record NZ_CP025792.1, read on the forward strand.
TTGAATTGGTGAATGCGTTCAAGCTCTTCCAGCAACCATGCTTTTGCTGAATTCGCTAAATCTGTGTATATCGCGACACCAACTTGCTCATCGAAGCTAAACGACAGGTCACTCACTTCAATATGGTTGGGCTTTGGTAATAAAGGCTGTGCATGCGTTAAGCTTGCTGGAATATCACTGCGTTCGCGATAAGGTGAGGCCAAAACGATAGGAGTAACATCAACTTGTGCGCGTTGTGGATTTCCGTCAACGACAAAGTCAATCATGGCTTCATTAAATCCATCCGAGTAATAACGGAATGGGTTTGAACCAATACTGAATTCACAGTAATAGTGATGGTTGGCAGCCAGTACCATACCTTCCGGTTTAAGTGTGCAAAAGCTACCAATTTGAGTCAGTTGACCATTTGAAACGCTGTCTGGAAGAATATAGCGGTCGAAAGCGAAAGTCAGGCTCCAATTGTTTAGGTCTTGGTCGCTCAAATTGTGAAAGGTGAGCCCAAAACGGCAGTTTTGTTTTTGCTCAGAAAGGACCACTAGATCAACACGATATTCCATGCTCACTCCTACTCAACACTCACGGCGTAAAGGTTATGCTCTGGTTTACCAGCAAACATAATAGCTCCTTCAATCGCATCAAATTGAGGCTCTACCACCCATTGTTGAACGGGCGGTGACAGCCAATGCAGGATGCGTTCAGCAATACTGCCCATTAAGCAAATACGAGTCGCCCCGCGTTTGTTTAACGCAACCAGAAACATCTCAATATCGGCAGCGGTCTGCTTAAGCATTTCAATCGCTAGTGCATCACCTTGTTCTGCATGTTGGAAAATTGCTGGAGAAAATTGACCGTAATCGCGAGGTAGAGCTTGTTTAGACCATGCCACTATGTTGTCGATGTCATTTTCAAAATGAGCCATGACATGCGCTGCTAGAGGTGTTTTTTCACGGATGCCATCTTCTGCTAGCAAGACTTGTTGAATCAGGCGTAATCCCATTACTGCGCCACCGCCTTGGTCGGAGATCGGGAACTCACGTCCACCAACAACGTGCTGCTCAAGGCCTTTCAGGAAAATACCGCAAGAACCGGTTCCAGCAATCATAATTGCGCCATCTTTACCGCTGTGCGCGCCAATACAAGCACCGTAAGCATCAGTGTTGAGTGTCATACTGGCAAATGGGTGTTCCAAAGCCATGAATGCTTGCCAAGAGGTTTTGTGTTCAGCTCCCGCAAGAGCTAAGCCAACGTGCATAGAGGCAAAGTCTTGCTGAGTTAGGCCGCCTTGCTGCGCTGCTGAAGCTATTGATTCAAGAATGGATGCCATTGCGACTTCCGCTCCCAGCATGATGTTTGCACTGCCGCTTTTCGCTTCACCAATGAAGTTACCTTGCGCGTCTTTGATACGGGCTCGGCATGAAGTGCCGCCGCCGTCAATACCTACAAAATACATCCCCATGGTTATTGCTCCTTAATTTCTTGAGAGTTCGCTAAAGTCGAAATGTGCTGAGCCTGACTCATTACTGCGAGTAGGTACCAAGCGCCATGCGGGATCCATTGTTCTCCCCAACGCCAGTTCTGAAGCATGTCGTCTTTCTGTGCTGGTGGATTAAATGCAATGTCTTCCTCATCTTCGAAACCGCCGGTGATACCGTTGCAAACGCCACCTTTTGCGTTGAAGAAGCCATATTGAGGAAGGTAGTCCGGATTGTTACGGCCATGACCGTCCAACATGCACATGTCGTACGGGTTCAGGCCCACAATCCAGTTGATAGAATCTTGTGCGAGTTTAGAAAGCTGCTGCTTTAGAGTTTCTGACTCAATAAATGGTTGCGCCAAATACGCCATGGTTGCCAGTGAACCTAAGCGAGCATTCTCACCTTGCCACCAGTAACCCGATTCATTGTTGTGTGCCACAAAGAACGCATCACGTTTTGCTTCGTCCACGCCTTTTACATATTGGCGCGGGTAACCAAATGGGTTCTTCACTCTATTGGTGATAGAGACTTCAAACTCACAAGCTTGGGTGATGATTTGTTTTGCTACTGAAGCGCGCTCAGAGTCGTCTTCAATCGCCAAGTATTCACATAGCGCGATAACAGGAAGCCCTGCTTCTGCCGCATGGAAGTAAGGGCGGCTGCCATCATGATTGGCAGCCCAAAAATGTTGAATGTGCTCATCACTCATTTGACGAGCAGAAAGACGATTTGCCCATACGCGGCTGTCTTCTAGGTAGCGTGTTTCTTTGGTGGTCTTGAATAGCTCAACGGCTGCAAGCAATGCGCAGTATTCATCGATGATGTTCTCTTCACCATCGTTTAGATATTGGGTGTTGTGCTCTTTTAAGTGCCAGTAGCCGTTTTCTGCTGCATTACGGTATTTTTGTTGGTCGAACTCACCGTGAAACTCCAGACGTGCTGCTGAAGCTAATGCCGCAATGCTAACGCCAGCACCTTGTCGGTAACCGGCTTGGTAGTCATCAAACTTATGACCAAGTTGGGTTTCGTAGGCGCAGATTTGACGTTGAGCTGTGTCTTTACTCCACTTGTCGAACACGGTCATGTAGAAGAAGCCTTTTTCGTTTTGCATACGAACAAGGAAGTCTGCACCGAACAGGGCTTCTTCAATAAGGCGAGTAGAAGTGAATTTAGCCAGTTTGTCGTTGCCTTCAAGCAGAGACGAACCTTTCAACATGTTCCACACCACCATTGGTGTCTGCTGTGGGTTTAGGTAGTTTGCGTATGACAAGTGACTCAGATATTTACTGACATCGCCTGAAGCGTCATACCAACCGCCGTGAACATCTGCGGTTTCGTCGGAATTTAGCAGTGGAACCTGACGATCTTGTTGATCAAAAATGCCACCACAACGTTGAGACTTAAAGTAGTGGATCACGTCAGATAGTGTTTGATCGAGAAGAATATGTTCACCAATTTCAAAGTGAGATGAACGCAAATGATCGAAACGAAGGTAGTAGTTACCAGGAGTATTAAATGAAGAAAAGTCTACAAGATAGAAATGACCTTGATGCCAGCTCGCTACTTTGCCTTGCTTTTCCACTGTTAGCGTAGCGACAGTTTGGTGGCTGTCCGCACAAACCAATAAAGCAGTATAAGAAGACAGACGTGGTTGGCTTGTCTGGATGATCGCTTTTTTAGGGCCCAGACGCTCGTAACCAATGTGGTTAGTCAGTAGCAGCATTCAAGTTTCTCCGGGAAACAATAAAATATAAAGGGAAAAAGGGGCCAGATTTATACCTGACCCTCGTTATGATTAATCTTCAAATAAGTAACAACGAACAAAGTGGTTGTCAGATAGCTGAGTTACAGCAGGCAGTCGCTCACGACATTTGTCTGTGGCATGAACACAGCGTCCTGCGAATGGACAACCAACTGATTCTGGCGTCCAAAGTGGTATCTCGCCTTTGTTGCCTTTCAACTTCTCGTGGATTGACTTTGATGGATCAGGAACGGCAGAAACCAGCAGTTGTGTGTATGGGTGTTGAGGATCGTGAATGATTTCCTCTGTGTCACCCCACTCAACCATGTGGCCGACGTACATAACCGCTAGATCTTCAGCGATGTAACGCGCTGTCGCGATGTCGTGCGTGATGTAAAGAAGAGACATTTGTTTCTCAAATTTCATCTCTTCCATCAGGTTAAGAACACCGGCACGGATCGATACATCAAGCATTGATGTTGGTTCGTCAGCCAGTACCACTTCTGCACCAACCGCAATGTTACGAGCCAAGTTCACACGCTGGCGTTGACCGCCAGAAAGTTGATGTGGGAATTTTTGGGCAGTTTCCTTTGGTGGAATAAGACCAACTTGTTCGAGTAGGTCGTACACGCGCTCTTCCAACTCTTTTTTGTTGCCCGGAGAAACCTTCTTGTGGATCAGAAGTGGGCGAGCAATATGGTGGAAGATGTTGTGTGTAGGGTTTAGCGAGCCAAACGGGTCTTGCCATACCATTTGCACACCTTCACGGTAAGTCATCAAATCGTGACGAGAGGTGATGTCTTGAATATCACGACCTTTGTACTCGATGATGCCATCGGTTGGTGCGTACATTTTAGCAATCATTTTTGCAGTAGTAGACTTACCTGAACCAGATTCACCTACCACTGACAAGCCACGGCTCTTGTACATTTTGAAAGATACGTCGTTGATTGCACGCATCTTAGATTGTTTGATTGAGTTACTGTTTAAAGGGAAGTCCTTAACGACATTTTTACCTTCAATCAGCAGTTCGCCGAATTGTTTGCTCATAATTCTCTCCAGTGTAATTTTTGTTCTTAGCTAGCGTTATTTTTTGTTGTTAAACCTTAGCTTGAGCAATGGTGTCGCCGTACAAATGACAATTTGATAGACGACCTGGTTCAATTTGACGCAGTTGCGTTGGTACTCGTGTACATGCTTCATGTACGCGGTCGCAACGAGCTTGGAAGCGGCAACCTTGTGGTACTTCTAGCAAGTTCAGCGGGTTACCCGGAATACCAGTCAATTTGGTCTTTGGACCAGTTAGTGGAGGGAAAGAGCTACCCAAACCTTTGGTGTAAGGGTGGTAAGGACTCTCCAGAATCTGCTTAGAAGGTGCAACTTCAATTAATTCACCTGAGTACATGATGCCGATACGGTCAGAGAACTCGACCATCAAAGACAAATCATGCGTGATGAACAGGATTGAGAAACCAAACTCTTCTTTAAGCGCGTAAATCTTTTGTAGAATTTCACGTTGAACTACTACATCTAGTGCGGTAGTTGGTTCATCCATGATGATCATTTTTGGGTTCAGAGCCAAAGCGATTGCGATTACTAGACGCTGACGCATACCACCAGAGAACTGGTGTGGGTAGTCGCTTAAGCGGCTTGGGTGGATATCAACGATTTCCAGAAGACCTTCAGCTCGTGTTTTTGCTTGAGCTCGCGTCATATTGGTATGACGCATGATGACGTCGCAGAACTGTTCTTCCATAGTAAGAACAGGGTTCAAAGCGTTCATCGCACTCTGGAATACCATCGACATTTCGCTCCAACGGAACGCTTGCATACGGTCATCACTGTACTGGAGGATATCTTCGCCATTGAAAATAACCTCACCACCAGTGATAAACGCAGGCGGCTTATGAAGGCGCATTAGCGAGAAGGCAACAGTCGATTTACCACAGCCTGATTCACCAGCTAGGCCGAATACTTCGCCGGGTGCGATGTCAAAGCTGACGTTGTTACAGGCGCGGACATCGCCCGCATCTGTAATGTAGTCTACGCATAGGTTACGGATAGAAATTAGTGGTGCAGTCATGATTATTTATCTCCGCTCCATAGTGCATTTTGTGGTGCCAGTTCAGGCTCACGCTCTTTCTTGTCTTTTGCTGCTAGTTTCTTCCAGCGCTTCATGCCTTTGTGAGAGCGAAGCTGCGGGTTCGCAATTTCATCAACGGCGAAGTTAAGTAGAGCAAGACCTGTAACCAGTAACGTTAGTGCAATACAAGGTGCTAGAACTTCCCACCATGCGCCGATTAGCATCGCCGATGAGGTTTGTACGTTGTACAGCATGATGCCCCAACTGATGGTGTTCGCATCGCCCAGACCTAGGAACGAGATTACGGCTTCTGTGTTGATTGCTAGCATTACTGAACCGATGAAGCTTGCACCTACGATTGGGATAAGGTTTGGTAGAATCTCAACGAAGATGATACGAAGAGATGACTCACCAAGAACCTCAGCCGCTTTAACAAATTCTTTTTCACGCAAGGCCATGGTTTGAGCTCGAACCACACGTGCACCCCAAGCCCAGGAGGTACCGGCAATGATTAATGCAATGGTGAGTGGCCCTGCCTCCCCGATAAAGGCGGCAAGTACGAACAGTAATGGCAGTTGTGGGATAACTAGCATGATGTTCATGGCAGCACTTAATACGTCATCAACACGGCCACCAAAGTAACCTGCTGAGATACCGATAACTGTTGCTAGGAAACAAACGATAATACCCGCACCGAAACCAACACCTAGAGATACTCGCGCGCCGTATGCCACTTGAGACCAAATGTCACGACCCATGCGAGACGTACCTAGAACGTGGTCCGCTTTTTTCGACATGATAAGCGTACGACGGTCGTCGGCTAGATTTTTAGCCACCCAGCCATCAGGGTTGTTTTGCGCTTGTTTTACAATAAAGCCAGGGTATTCATGTGGGTTACCCGTGCGTTTGTCTGGTGCGTGTTGAGTAATTAAAGGAGCAGCCACTGCAACAAAGATAAACAAAGCGATAATGGCTAAACCAACACGTGCGAACGCGTTACCTAAAATCAGTTTAAATAGTTCTTTCATGATTATTTGCCTCCCTTACGTAGGCGAGGGTCTAGAATCATGTACAGCATGTCAGCCATTAAGTTGAAGCACAGCATGAACATTGTCATGATAATTAGCTGACCTTGAAGTACTTGGTAGTCACGTGCGTGAATTGCGTTTAGAAGCACCGTGCCTAGGCCTGGGTAGTTGAAGATCATCTCGATGATAAGCTGACCACCGATTGCCATACCTAGAGACATTGAAAGTGCAGTAACACTTGGTAGTAGCGCGTTACGTGCAGCATAGTTAAATACAACACGGTTTTGGCTTAGACCCTTACCTTTTGCCATCGTGATGTAGTCTTCAGCAAGAAGGTTGATCATGTTGTTACGCATATTTACTAGGAAGCCACCAATCTGAACAATCGTTGCACAGAACAATGGAAGAACCGCGTGATAACCAACGTCCTTTATGAATTCCCAACTTGTCCAGTCAGGAATGGTACCCGGTGTGTAAGCGTAACCAGATGGGAACCATTTAAGACCGATTGCAAAAATAAACAGCGCTAGCATCGCGATAACCATTTGCGGGATTGCTTGGATAATCAGCGTTCCAGGCGTTACAAATGCATCGTATTTGCTACCACGTTTCCATGCTGCAAAGATACCCAGTACAGATGCAATAGAGAATGAAAGCACAACTGCCGTACCAGCTAGGAATAGTGACCAACCAAATGCACTGCCTAGTAGAGAGTTAACTGAAAGCGGGTAGAACTGGATAGAAGTACCTAGCTCCCAGCTTAGAATGTTTTTAATGTACGACAGGTATTGAACATAAATTGGACCATCTACGAAACCTAACAGCTCTTTCATTGCTGCGATTCGCTCTGGTGTTACCTGTACTGATGCGTTAGCAAACATCATGGTAACTGGGTCACCAGGCATTGCTCGCGGAATAATGAAGTTTAACGTCGCTGCAACCAAGAGCGCGACAAGATAGAACGACAAACGTCTTAAAAAATAACCCATAACTCACACCTTACTCACCCAGATTTTTTCCCTGTTTCTGGTTTCAGGTCGCTCCTAGCGAAATTTAGAGCGAAAAATCCCCTGACGACGAGCGCCATATGTTGGTTTGGTCACAAGGGGATTTTTATAGGCGGCACACGGGATGTGTGCCGCTAGAAATGAACTTCTACTTATTTAACTGGTTTTAGATCCAATACGTGAAGTAGACGCTCTGGGATACCAGCCCAAATGTTTGGACGGCCCTTAGGATTTTCTTCGTTCCACCAACCTGTGAAGCGAGTTGTGTTGTATTGGTACATGTAAGCACCAGACAATACAGGAATAGTCACTTGGTCTTGAGCGATGATTTGCTGGATACCGTGAGCGATTTCTAGCTGTTCTTGCTTATCAGCTGTTTTGTAGAAGCTGTTAAGTAGGCCATCTAGCTTATCGTTCTTGTAGAAGTGCATCGCGAAACGAGGCATACCGTCGCCAGACTGAAGTGCTGAGTTGTAAGCACTGTTCCAGTAAGTGTATGGGTCTGCACCGTGGAAGTAGTTGGTGTACGCAACATCGTAAGTACCTTCAAGCATAGCTTGGTTGTACACAGAGAAATCTGGTGTACGAGCACGTGCTTTGATACCGACTTCTGCAAGTTGCTCAACAGCAAGCTGTACAGTGTTGTTGAAGTCAGTCCAACCGTTTGGAGATTGGATTAGAAGCTCGAAAGACTTACCTGATGGAGTGTCAACAAAACCATCTTTGTTTACGTCTTTGAAGCCAGCTTTAGCTAGAAGCTTCTTAGCGCCTTCAGCGTTGTATGAGTTGTAAGCTTTGAACTTGTCATGAGTCTTTTCGTCAGACCAAGCTTCGAATGCGTAGCCAAGGCCAGATGCGAAGTCGTTCACAGTACCGCCGCCGTAGAAAGCGATATCAATGATAGTTTGACGGTCAAGAGCCATAGAGAATGCACGACGGAAGTCAACGTTAGTTAGTGCTTCGTTTTTCGCTGCATCTGGGTTCTTGAAGTTTACAACGAATGCCTGTGTACCTGCTGGCGGGTACCAGTAGTGGTGTTTAGGGCTCGCTGCTGCGTAAGTACGGTCGATATCTGGAACGAATGAAGAAGTCCAGTCCATCTCACCGTTTACAACTTTACCTAGGAATTGGTCGTTGTTTGCGATTTGTGGAACACGTAGACAGTCAACGTCTAGGTTCGCTGCATCCCAGTAGTTCGGGTTTTCACACTGGATGTACAGTTGAGGAGTGAAAGTGTCGATCACTGTGAATGGGCCAGAACCTACTGGATTTTCGTTAGTGAATGTTGATGGATCTTTCACTTTGCTCCATACGTGCTTAGGTACAACTGGTACTTTAGCAATTTCGTAAGGAACGTTTGAGTTTGCTTCGCTTAGACGGAACTTAACTTTGTAATCGTTAACTTTTTCTACGCCAGTTACCCAAGAGTTGATACCAGATTGGTCTAGCTCTGGCTTCTCTTTAACTAGGTTGAAAGAGTAAACAACGTCATCAGCGGTAAACGCTTCGCCGTCAGACCATTTTACGCCTTTACGGATATCGAAAGTTACGCTCATTAGGTCGTCAGACATTTGGAAGTTTTCTGCTAGACGGAATACCGGTGTGTTACCGTGCATTTCGTTGAAAACAACTAGAGGCTCGTAAATAAAGTCAGTAGTTGTGTGCAGGTTAGTTGCACCCAAGAAAGGGTTAAAGTTACGAACAAAAGTTGTAAACTCTTTAGGGTGGATAGTCAGTTCACTGCGCTCAGCGGCTGTAGCTACTGATGCGAAACCTGTAGTAGCCGTTGCAATAATTGCTGTTGCTAGTGCTGTTTTTTTAATATTGGCAAGCATAGCTGTTCCTTACTATTTGCTTTCATTTCACTAATGGAATTGAATGTCATCAATTGATAAACACTCTCCAAGGCCCACCTCTTCACTACACTTCAAATTGTGTCGCTCTAAGAGTGGCCTGTAGGCCTTAGGCAGGACTAAGAAAACACCTTATCCACAAAATAATCAAACTCGATTCCCGTTAAAAACGTTAAAAACTAAGCCAACTACGTTACAAACGTCATTTTGTTCGTTTTTAAGTCTCTGTAGGCTAAAAAATAAACGTTGATATGTGTCGCAGTTTATATCCTCGCAAATACTACGTGTTAGTGGTTGCTTACGTCATGGGTCTTTTATTATATGCTTATTTTGTGTTCTCTTTGCTTTGGCGATCTGGCTCACACACGAAAATTTTGTTAATTAACTAGGTGAAATTTAATCTGCCGTTCTGTTGTGATTGACTTCGCAATCTCCGTTAATTGTTGGTCAATTTTCCCTTTAAAAGTAAAAAACAGCCCATTTCGGCGATGAAATTTGGCGGCTGATTATGCTTTTTTTATAGGGGAAAGGAAGTGTTTTTTCTGCGTATTTGTTCGAAATGACACGATGCTATTTGCCGTCGCTCAGCCCAGAAAAAAACTTGGTTTAAAAATGATTCTGATATGTTGCTTCCAAGTCTTATAGGAAGGACTGAGGTGGGAAAGTGGTTCATTATTGAGTGGTGAATGAGGTGAATACATTTGAGCATTGCTGTGGAAGCTAGGATGGCTGCTTTTACTATCAAAAAAAGCCCTGCGCGAGGCAGGGCTTGAATTAAAATAGGCATGCTTAGCTCGTGAGGAGCCTTTGCAGTTTGTCCCGCTGTGCTTCGATGTAAGCACGTTCTGGGCTTTGTTCTTTACAGTGCTCAAGAATAAACTCTATCGAGTTTAAAACGGTTCTCCAGCGAGGTGTTTTTGGCAAAGTTTCGATGCGCATGTATTTATCAAGTGTTCGAGTCTGTAATGTACTGCGGTCTAGGTAAACACGCCAAAAGCCGCTTTGCTCAGCGAAAGCAAACTTGGTTTCTCCTGTAACGGACTCCCAGTATTCTAAAGCATGTGTCATCGCATCAACCAGCACTTCACGCATCAACTCTTGTTTATCTTTCTTATTGCCTAATGCTTTGTCGGCAAGACGAGTAAACTCTCCGCCCAGCTCTTTCAGTTTTTGTAGTTGATCTTTGTCTCCATCGAACGCATAGCATGAAAGAACTTCTACTGCCGTTTCCAGATTATGAATACGTGCTGCGTTTGCTCCACCACCAACGTTAAAGATGTACATAACGTCTAAACCAGAGCCTTCTGGCAGTTTGAGAATGTCTGCTTCAATGTTTTGACGAATATCTTCGATGTAGATATCAATCTTGCCACAGTAGTGTGGTTGCTTGACGGTTAAGAATTTTGGCGCAATGAGTTCATCAGCTGATGAGCGTTTTAACTGTTCTAGGCTGCGTTTGAAGAGTTTACAAGCCGCCTCGTTGGCAAAGCGAATTCGTTGGTCTTCTCGCAAACAGATGATGGCCTCTGGAGCAGATTCAAGTTGCTCTAACAAACGTCCTTGTGTTTCAAGTAAACTGGCTTCGACTTCTGCGCGTTGACGCAGCTCAGATTCAAGCAACTTGTTTTCCATGTGACGCATTTCGGCTTTGCTTGCTGTCAAATGCGCTTGGATTCGAGCGGCTAGTTCTTGTTTATTAAATGGTTTGGACAAGTAATCATTTGCACCAGCCTCGAAGCCTCTTACACGATCTTCTGTCTGGCTTAATGCCGTTAACATGATGATCGGCAGTTCTGCGTGGTCGTAAGTGTTACGTAACTCGCTACATACCTGGTAGCCACTCATGCCTGGCATCATGATATCCAATAGCAACAGCTCTGGTTTCTCTTGTTCAATTAACGCTAGCGTATCAGGGCCATCTGAAATCGTACGCACTCGATAGCCTTCCAATCGTAAGAAGCTCTCTAAAACGCGTAAGTTTACTGGTTCATCATCTGCGACGTAGAGTAGTGGACCATCCGGGTTTTCTGGCAGAGATAAGTCGTCGGTGTTTTCCAAATTTGCTTCAGGGATTTGGAAGTGACCACGAGCCGCCAGAGTTTGTGTTGCTTTTATTTCCTCTTCTGTTGCAAGAGGTAAAGTGAAGCTAAAGGTTGTTCCTACCATTGGTTGACTGCTGACATACAGTGAGCCGCCCATCAACTCGATAAGCTGACGGCTAATGGATAGGCCGAGTCCTGCACCCTGACGGTAACGACTTGCATCTTGGCCCGCCTGAATGAGCGGTTCAAAGATGTGCTCCAAATGTTCCGCTGGGATACCTTGGCCAGTATCAACGACTTGGACGCGCACCTGATCGTCCACCACATTTGCGGAGATGACAATTTTACCTTCTGAGGTGTACTTAATTGCGTTACCAATCAAATTGTAAAGCACTTGCTCTATACGTTGTGGATCGGCAGAGACCGCTTTTAAATCCGCAGGGACTTGGTTAATGATGCGGATTGTTTTGTTACCTAACAGGTGGCCAGAGAGTTCCAGTACCAAACGTGTTGCACTTGCTAAGCTTACCGCTGATTTTTGGATATCCATGCTGCCATAGCGCATCTTATGATAATCCAATAAATCATCAACGAGATTTGCCAAGCGCTGACCACTCTTAATAATGATGTCTAGCTGGTATTTTTGGCTCGAAGGAATCGCACCGTTTGCGCCAGATACCAATGTCTCTGCAATCCCCACCATGCCGTGTAGCGGTGTCCGCAATTCGTGAGACGTAGTTGCTAGGAATTCATCTTTGAGTTTGTCTGCTAATTGCAACTCCTCGTTTTGCTTTTGAATCAACTTAATGTTGCTCTCAAGCTCTTCGTTTTGTTGTTTAATCGTTTGAATCTTTTCTCGAATTGAGCGCTGCATACGTTCAAAGCTGATCGCAAGACGCCCGATCTCATCTTTTCGCTGAGTATTAAAGGTTGTCTCATCTAAGTCACCAGCAGACACTTTCTCTGCTGCCCAAGTAAGCTTGAGTAGCGGCGAAGTGATGAAATTAGATAAGTAATGTGAAGCGATAACGACTAATACAATTGCAATCAACATCGCAATCACAAACAGTTTCTCAAGCTGATGGACACGGGCAAACGCTTCTTTTTCAGGAAGCTGTACGACTAGCGCCCAAGTTAAACCACGAGTTTCAATGGGTGCAAACGCCGCGATCATCTCTTCACCTAAGCGGTTGCTGTAAGTGCCTACTTCGGTTTCGCCCGCGAGTGCTTTGTCGATAATTTCTAGGCTGTTTTGGATGTTGTCTTGCTTGGTGTTAATTGTACGAGGTTTGTGATCACTGCCAACCAACAAAGTCTCAATAGAAGAATCACGGTTAATTTCTGCAATTAGCTTTGTAATGCCATTGTTTGGTAGTCGGAACATGGCATAGCTGTGCAGGTAACCTTGCTGAACAATCGGCGCACCTAGCCAGGCGACTTGCTTACCGTTTTCGATCTCAAAGTCAGAAAACACAACAGGTGTATAATCTTCATTGACTTTACGACGCGCATTAACGTCCTCCGACAGACGTTTGAATGTTCGGCCCAAGGCGCTGTCTTTATAGCTGCCAGTCAGTAAGTTTGTGCCGTAATTGTCATCTTTATTGATTGAATAAGTCACGTTGCCGTCAATATCGACCAACAAGATGTCGTTGAAGTCAGAGCGCTTTAACAGTTCTAGATACGCCCAGTGGTAGCGTTTATGTAATAGGCGATAACGCTCACTACCAACATAGTTAGAGGACTCTGGCAAAATTGAAGTTTTTATCTGGTCGCCACTGCCTTGGATATAACGTTGCTGTGCGTTCTCTCTCGCTTCGTCAATATCATGCCCTAGGCGACTGAATGCATTGACTAAACCATAGAATCGACCACCACTGGCATACGCCAATTCTGAGCGAACAAAGCCCATGACCTCAGTTTCTTGAGCCGCAAAGTAGTCGATGATCTGTTGTTGCTTCGTGTCACGCACAGAAAGTAGGTGTGAGGTACTTTGTTCTTGAAGATCTTTACTGTGTGACTGCAGGAAGAAAATCGCAGTGATCGTTAAAGGCGTGATACTAAGAACCAAAAACGCGGTCATTAGCGTGCTTTGCAGGCGCTTAAATTTCTGCTTTTTGTAGAATTTAAACATGAATAAGATTACAACTCATAAAAGGGCAGCGACCAAATTACTAGGGCTTGCCAAGGTTCTCGTTAAAAACGGATAAGAAGTTAGATTCGATAGAATTAACAAAATTAACGAGTTTTTTTTCTTTGACAAGAAAGTTGATTGCAAAGCGTGGGGAGTGACGCAGTTTTTCGAAGAGTTGAATGAAATTTAAGTAAGAAGTGCGCAGGATTTCACCTGCGCAATAGAGAGGCTAAGGTTTTTTCGCGTAGTAAATCGAGAACTTATTAGTCTTATTTAGCGTCTCGCAATTATTGAATGTTTGCTCAATAATTGGAGGGTATTTCAAGAAGCTGTTTGCAACGATGATCATTTCACCATCTCGTGTCATGTAGCGTGGTGCTTGTCCAAGTAAGGTTTCGGCAGCGTTATAGTTGGTGTCTAAACCACTATGGAATGGTGGGTTACTAATGATAAAACGGTAGTCTTTAGCCGTGTCTGAGTAGATATCTGAGGCAAAAACACGACCTGATAACCCGTTCGCTTCGAGTGTTGCTTGGCTTGAAGTGATGGCATACGCGTTGATGTCACACATTTCAATCGCAATTTCTGGATTGGCTTTCGCCATAAATGCGCCTAAAACACCTGCACCACAACCGAAGTCGAGCACTTTACCTGACAGGTTTGGCAACGTTTCTAAAAGTAATTGGCTACCCAAGTCAAATTCACCATGGCTGAATACACCTGGAAGGCTTTTTACTTCAACGGATTGTTCTCCAAGAGTAATGGTATAAGATTTAAACCATTCTGCTTGATCAAACGGCTTTGGCTCGCTCAAGCATGTTCCCCAGTAAAATGAACAACGACGAGCCGTGTCGTACTTCTTCACAGGACCATAGCCTTTAAACATTTTCTCAATGCTTTTCACGCCGGAGCGATTTTCGCCGACGACTACGATCTCAGTGTTGATGCCTAGCTTCGCCATTAACATAGCGAGTAGGTACTCCGCCTCTGGCTTTGCCTTTGGCCAGTACAGTAACACCATGTCTGCCTGCGTATCGGCATCAAACTCTGAACCAAAATGGCTTTTGATTTTTTCAGAAGTACTGATTTGACGGTAATAGCTGTAGTTTGAAGTGAATACTTCAACAGACTCACAGTGATCCACCAGTTCCAGTGGAAATAAGTCTTCTACTTCACCAGCAACTAAAACGTGTTTTCCGTTAAAATACTCGAGTTGACGCTGAGCTATTTGGCTTGGAGCGATATAAGCAGACATAAATTTGGTTCATCAGAAATAATTAGGGCCAGATTTTCGCATAATCTGGCCCAAGCTTGAAGTGAATAAGCGGTTGTTAGCTATTGTCTTGTTGGTTGAGGAAGTCTTTAAACTCTTCTTCGTAGATATTGAATAGAACCATGGTCACGGCAAAGATCAGTGGACCGTAAATAAGGCCAATTAAACCAAATAGATGCAGACCACCCAGCAGCGAGAAGAAGATCATTAGCGTGTTCATGCCTGCGCTGCCTTGCATTAGCAATGGACGTAATAGGTTATCGATCGAACCAACGACAACGATACTCCACACCGTCAAGAAGATTGCCCAAGTGGTGTCACCAGTCAGGAACAAGTAGGCTGCTGCTGGAATCCAGATCAGTGCGGTACCGACCACTGGAATGAAAGAGGCGAAGCCCATCATGGTGCCCCAGAATAAGCCCGGAAAACCAGCAAGCCACATACCGATACCGCCAGCGAAACCTTGCGCTATTGCAGTTAAGAACGAGCCCATAACTGCAGATTTTGATACTTGCTCAATTTCGGTCAGTATTTTGTCTTCTTGGCTACGAGAGAGCGGCAGAATATGGCGCATCGCCGAGATGATCTTGTCGTGGTCACGCAGTAGGAAGAACAAAACGAACAACATTAGGAAGAAATCCATTAGGAAGTTCGTTGCATCACCGAGGATTTTTGCGCTAATAGCTACAAGGTTTGAACCAAATGATGTGGCGAATTGACCAATCTTCTCTGCGATAGCTTGAGGCTCTATTTTATCGAAAGGTAAGTACTCATTAACCAGTGCTAAACCTTTGACTACCCAAGGGTGTTGGAAGATATCTTGGATTCCACCATTGGTCACCCACTTATAGGTGTTTTGAGAAAAGACGGAACCTTGCTGAACGATAGCAGCAAAGACAAACAACAATGGAATCACAATAATAAAGGTTAGAACCACGCAAGAGAGTAGCGAGACCAAGTTTTTATGGTTAGGCATTTTGCTCTCAAACCACTCATGTATTGGGAACATAAGTAGCGAGATGATAAAGGCCATTACGATTGAGTTTACATAGGGCTCAACCAATAAATAGCAGGCAAAAGCAGCGGCGAGTAGTGCAACAACTAACACTCGGTGACTCGACGTGATTTTTACATTGTTCGGCATGGGATTAATCCAACTTACGGATGATGTTACGGCTAGCGCTTTATACCACAGCGTCAAACCTTTATTACTTTGCACCGACGATTCTTTCAAGCTTATGACATAGCCGAATTGGGAAGGTGCAACGGACCTTGTTATAATGACCACAAATCAGGCAGTTATCAATCAAGAGATAGAAAAATGGGTTGTTGTAACGGTGACAAGAAGTGTCAGAGTGAAAAGAAAACTAAGCGTATTCCGTGGTTTGGTATCGTTCTTGGCGTGTTAGCTATCTTAGTGATTTTTAACTGGCAAGCGTAATGCAGGCAATAAAAAAGGACCGTGAAGGTCCTTTTTAGTATTGATGTTCTGGGGAGAAAAGCTTACTTCGCTTCTTCTGCCAGAATTGCAAAACAGCGATCTGCCGCTTCTAATGTTGCATCGATCTCTTTTGAGCCGTGTGCAAGAGAAGTGAAGCTTGCTTCGAATGCCGATGGCGCTAGGTATACGCCGTGTTTTAGCATTAGGTGGAAGAAACGTTTGAAGCGCTCAACATCGCACTTAGTCACGTCTTCGTAGCACGTTACGGTTTCTTGGTCAGTGAAGAAGAAGCCAAACATACCGCCCACTTGGTTTACTACCAATGGCACGCCGTGTTTGTCGGCAAGTTCTTTGAAGCCTTGTGCAAGTTGCTTAGTTTTTGCTGCTAGGCGCTTTTCGTTCCCTTCTTCTTTTAGAAGGTTCAAACATGCAAAGCCTGCTGCCATTGCAACTGGGTTACCAGAAAGCGTGCCCGCTTGGTAAACAGGGCCTGTTGGCGCTACGTATTGCATGACTTCTTTACGACCACCAAAAGCGCCCACTGGCATACCACCACCGATAACCTTACCTAGTGTCGTTAGGTCTGGTTTGATGTTGTAGTGTGCTTGCGCGCCACCAAGAGCAACACGGAAACCTGTCATTACTTCATCAAATATCAGTAGTGCACCTTCTTGGTCACAGATTTCGCGTAGACCTTCATGGAAGCCTTCTACTGGTGGAATACAGTTCATGTTGCCCGCAACTGGCTCAACGATGATACAAGCGATTTCGCCTTTGTTTGCAGCGAATAGTTCACGTACTGAATCTAGATCGTTGAATGTTGCCGTTAACGTATGCTTAGCAAAATCTGCAGGAACGCCAGGAGAGCTTGGTTGGCCTAGAGTTAGTGCGCCAGAGCCCGCTTTTACTAGCAAGCTGTCAGCGTGGCCGTGGTAACAACCTTCAAATTTCATGATCTTGTCACGGCCAGTGAAGCCACGAGCAAGACGGATAGCACTCATGGTTGCTTCTGTGCCAGAGCTCACCATGCGGATTTGTTCCATTGATGGCACGAGCTCAGATACAAGCTCAGCCATCGCGATTTCCATCTCAGTTGGCGCACCAAAACTTAGACCGCGTTGTGCTGCATCGATAACTGCTTGACGGATAACTGCGTGGTTATGACCTAGAATCATAGGACCCCAAGAGCCAACGTAATCAATGTACGCTTTACCATCGGCATCAAAAATCAGGGCACCGTCTGCTCGTTCGATAAATAGCGGAGAACCGCCAACGCCGTTGAATGCACGAACTGGTGAGTTCACACCGCCAGGAATGGTTTGCTGAGCCTTTTGATATAGCTCTGATGATTTGGTCATGGGGTTATCCTCTTTTGATTGCTCGGACCAAGTGGAGCGCATTGTACCTAGCTAATTTCAAGTTAGAAACGTTTTGGGTAATTTATGTGTAGTCTGGCGTTGTAATCTTACATATCAGCATCGGATATAAAGAATCGACGGTGAATACTTGAACGAGTTGGTCAGGTATTGGATAATCGCTCTAATTAGCACAAATTTGACGTCTTGCTTCAGGCTTGACGCATTACACGAGTGAGAGAGGTCTTCGTGAGCGAAGTAAACGTACCATTGTCTTTTTCTGATGCCGCGGCATCTCGCGTTCAAACGTTGATTGCGGAAGAAGAAAACCCAGCGCTGAAATTACGCGTATACATTACTGGTGGCGGCTGTAGTGGTTTCCAATACGGTTTCACATTTGATGAGAACGTAAATGAAGGCGACACAACAATCGTAAACAGCGGTGTAACACTGGTTGTAGACCCAATGAGCCTGCAATACCTAATCGGTGGCGTGGTTGATTACACAGAAGGTTTAGAAGGAGCTCGCTTCTTCGTCAATAACCCAAATGCGACGACAACTTGTGGTTGTGGTGCATCATTCAGTGTTTAATTAACACGACAACAGGCAGCCAATTGGCTGCCTGAGTTTTACGTAGCAGGAAGTCACGTAAACGCACTCCCAGTTCCAAAGAGAGCTGCGAGCTAAAAATAAAAAGGACTTTGTATGTCTGGATCTTCTTTTGGACGTCGTATTGTAGAGCGTCCATGGCTAGTCTCTCTAACGCTTGTGATCGCTTTAGCTGCTTGGCTCGCAATGGGTCAACTTAAAGCACAAGACGAAACGGCTTCTCTTTCAAACTCTCAATCTGAAGACACACCTGTTGCTAAGGTGATGTTCAACTCTTTTACCGCCCAACCAACCAGCAAAACCATTGAACTGTACGGTCGCACTGCACCAAATCGACAAGCTCGCCTAGGGGCTGAAGTCGCAGGTAAGATCATCAGTTTGAATGTGCAAAAAGGGCAAAGCGTGAAACAAGAGCAGGTGATTGCCAATATTGATGAACGTGACCTCGATATTCAGCTCAAACGCGCTAAAGCGATGCTGCGTGTTAAAGAAAAAGAGTTTAAAGCCGCAGAGTCTCTGAAAAATCGAGGCTTACAGGGTGAAGTTGCGTTTGCCACAGCACAAGCTGCCTTGGTTGATGCTCGAGCAAGCCTAAGTAACGTTGAAACTGCACTCAAAAACACCAAAGTAAGAGCGCCTTTCGATGGCATTCTTGACCATAGATTCGTTGAAGTTGGTGATTTTGTTGGTGTTGGCGATCCGATCGCCACCGTTATTGACCTTGAAAAGTTAGTCATCGAGGCGGATGTGAGCGAGCGTCACATTCAGTATTTAAAAGAAGGCCAAGTCGCTGACGTTCGCACGATCAATAACGTTCACCATCAAGGCACGATTCGTTATATCGGACGTGTGTCTTCGACTTCAACCAATACGTTCCCAATTGAGATCGAAATTGATAACCGTGAGAGTGTAATGCCGGCGGGGATCAGTGCCGAAGTCGTGTTGTCTTTGAGTGAAGTGTTGGCCGTAAAAGTGACCGCAGCGATGCTCGCGCTCGATGAAGAAGGCAACCTTGGCATCAAGACACTGAGTGATCAGCATGTCCACTTTGTTCCTATTCAACTTGTGAAAGCCGAAAAAGATGGCGTTTGGCTGTCTGGATTGGGCGACCAAGTTGATATCATTGTGCTCGGACAAGGTTTTGCGCGTGATGGTGATTTAGTGATGGCGACCAAGGTGGATGACGCCATCGAAGCCGCGAATCAGCAGTAAGGAGGCAATATGTTTGCTTTGATTGATGCTGCGTTATCGCGTGCACGTACCATGCTCACCTTGTTGGTGATGATTTTGATTGCAGGTGTGATCACCTACATCACGATCCCCAAAGAGTCGAGTCCCGACATCACTATCCCAATCATTTATGTTTCTGTTGGGCATCAGGGGATTTCACCAACAGATGCAGAACGCTTATTGGTACGCCCAATAGAGCAAGAGTTGCGTTCGATTGAAGGCGTAAAAGAAATGACCGCTGTGGCTTCAGAAGGTCATGCCTCTGTGACGTTAGAGTTCAGTGTAGGCGTCGATCTTGCTGAAGCAATGGCCGATGTGCGTGATGCTGTCGATCTAGCTAAGCCGAAGTTGCCAGAAGACAGCGATGAACCGACCGTAAATGAAGTCACATTTGCCTCTGAAGAACCAGTACTTACGGTTGTGCTTTACGGGACTGTACCAGAACGTACAACCGTACAAATTGCCCGTGTACTTCGCGATAAATTAGAAAGCTATCGTCAGGTGCTAGAAGTCGAT
Source organism: Vibrio jasicida 090810c (assembly GCF_002887615.1). Classification (NCBI taxonomy): domain Bacteria; kingdom Pseudomonadati; phylum Pseudomonadota; class Gammaproteobacteria; order Vibrionales; family Vibrionaceae; genus Vibrio; species Vibrio jasicida. Next base: position 2,926,986 of record NZ_CP025792.1, read on the forward strand.
ATTGCGGGAGATCGGGAGGACATTGTAGAGATCGTCGTCGATCCATTGCTGATGGAAAGCTACGGTTTGGATCAAGCGGATATCTACAACTTGATCGCGTTAAACAACCGTGTCGTAGCAGCAGGTTTTGTCGATACGGGATATGGTCGTTTCTCAGTTAAAGTCCCTTCTGTTTTTGATTCTTTAAAAGACGTCTTAGAGTTGCCAATTAAAGTTAATGGCAAAGAGGTGATTACCTTTGGAGATGTGGCGACGGTGCGTAGGGCGTTTCGTGATCCTGAGAGTTTTGCTCGCTTAGATGGTAATCCTGCTGTTGTTCTCAACGTCAAAAAGCGCGCGGGTGAAAACATCATTGAGACAGTTGAGTTAGTTAAACAAGTAATGCTCGAGGCACAAAAGCGTTCAGAGTGGCCGAATAACCTACAAGTCAAATACACGTGGGATCAGTCTGATGACGTCAAACTGATGCTCAACGATCTGCAAAACAACATTCTCTCGGCAATCATTCTTGTGGTGATTGTTATCATTGCAATTCTTGGGGTTCGAACGGCGTTGCTTGTTGGGATCTCTATTCCGGGTTCTTTCCTGACGGGGTTATTAGTTCTGTCGGTATTTGGCTTAACGGTCAACATTGTTGTGTTGTTTGCTCTCATCATGGCAGTCGGCATGCTCGTTGATGGGGCTATTGTCGTGACAGAGTTTGCCGATAGGCGGATGCAAGAGGGTATACCACGTAAAGAAGCCTATCGTGATGCTGCAAAACGTATGGCATGGCCGATTACAGCCTCTACGGCCACCACTCTCGCCGCATTTGCTCCATTACTCTTTTGGCCAGATATTACTGGCGAGTTCATGAAGTATTTACCATTAACCTTAATTGCAACCTTGACTGCTTCTCTTGTAATGGCGTTGTTATTTGTGCCAGTTATAGGCGGAATCATCGGTAAGCCTCAAGCTGTTAACCAGAAAAGCCAGCAAGAGATGGTTGACTTGCACAACGGAGAGTTTGAGAAAGCGACGGGCATTACAAAGCTTTACTATCGTACGTTGTCGATTGCGATTAAGCACCCACTTAAAGTGTTACTCAGTGCGATATTGCTTGCGGGTGGAGTCGGTTTTACTTACAGCAAAGCTGGCTTAGGTGCGGAGTTTTTTTCCAGAGGTAGATCCTGCTTTCTTTACCGTCAAGGTGCGTTCTTACGGTGATTTATCGATCAACGAAAAAGACGTCGTGATGAAAGAGATCGAAAAAGTCATGCTAGGACACGATGAGTTTGAGAGTGTCTATACGCGTACCGGAACGGATTCAAATGATGGTGATGAGATTGGTCAGATTCAGATTACGCCTGTCGATTGGCAATATCGTCGCAAAGTGAAAGACATCATTGAAGAGCTCAAACAGACTACTAATCAATTCTCAGGCGTAGAGTTGGAGTACAAATTCCCCGATGCTGGTCCGCCAGTAGAGCATGATCTCGTCATTGAAATGTCGGCACAAAACTCAAGCATTGATCAGTTAGACAGTGCGGCCAAAATGGTTCGTTACTGGGCTGATCGCAATCCCGCTTTAACTAACTTGAGTGACACCACTAATAAAGAGGGGATTGATTGGCAGATTGATATCCGCAGAGACGATGCTTCTCGTTTTGCTGCTGATGCGACTTTGGTTGGTAATACTGTCCAGTTTGTGACTAACGGTTTGAAGATTGGTGATTATCTGCCCGATGATGCCGATGAAGAAGTCGATATCTTAGTGCGTTATCCGCAAGATAAGCGGGATATCGGGCGCTTTGATCAATTACGCGTAAAAACGGCGGCTGGCTTAGTGCCGATCACGAACTTTGCGCAGATTAAGCCGGACCATAAGCAAGATACGATTCGACGTGTTGATGGTCGACGCGTAGTGAACATCAAAGCAGACATGGTTGAAGGTTATAACCTTGCTCTTGAATTACCAAAGATAGCTGCAGAAGTAGAGCAGCTGCGCTTGCCTGCTGGTATTGAGTTTAAAATTCGCGGTCAAAACGAGGAGCAAGAAAACTCTTCTGCGTTTTTACGAAGTGCCTTTATGGTTGCACTTGGCGTTATGGCGTTGATTTTGATTACCCAGTTCAACAGCTTTTACCAAGCCTTTTTGATCCTTAGTGCCGTCCTGTTTTCTACGGTTGGAGTATTTGCCGGTTTGCTTATCTTCCAAAAACCGTTCGGTATTATCATGTCAGGTATTGGTGTTATTGCGTTAGCGGGTATTGTCGTCAACAACAACATCGTCTTGATCGATACCTACAACCAAATGCGTAAACGTGGTCTAGAAAAGTCGGACGCGATATTACGGACTGGGGTTCAGCGCTTGCGCCCTGTCTTGCTTACCACAGTGACGACCATATTAGGTTTGTTGCCAATGGTGTTAGAAATGAACATCGATTTGGTGAATCAAAAAGTTGAATTTGGCGCACCAAGTACCCAGTGGTGGTCACAATTAGCAACCGCAGTTGCTGGTGGCTTGGCATTTGCGACCGTGCTGACTTTGGTTTTAACGCCTTGCCTGCTAATGCTTGGACGTGAGCATAATATTGATGATTCTCAAACAGAAACAAAAGAGGCAGCCTAGGCTGCCTCTTGGTGATTCAATTTTTACTCGCATCACTCAACATTATTTCATTGCGAGTAACTTACTGTAACGGTCAAGCTTCGCCATGCTGATTTTCGCGTTAGCCATAAAGGTTTGCTTTGCTTTCCCCGTCAAAGATTTCGATTGCGGCAATTTTACCGTCCTTGCGTTCTTGTGTACGCCGTTTACTAAGAACTCATAATGCAGGTGAGGTCCGGTTACTCGTCCAGTACCACCTAGAGTACCAATCGTTTGTCCTTGTTTAACACGTTGACCTGTCTTCACCATACGTTTGGTTAAGTGTAAGTACTTAGTCACATAGGTATTGCTGTGTTTAATGAAGACGTAGTTACCATTGAATTTGTTGTAAGCCGACTTAAGCACTACGCCGTTGCCCGCAGCCCAAATTGGAGTACCAACTGGTGCTGCATAGTCTGTACCACGGTGAGGGCGAACTTTCCCGGTTACTGGGTGAAGGCGACGAGGGTTGAAGTTTGAGGTTACACGGCGGAAATCCAGAGGCGCACGTAAGAAGGCCTTTTTCATTGCTCGACCATTTTCGTCGAAGTACTTACCACTCTTCTCATCTAAAATCGCGGTGAAGGTGTCACCTTGGTTTTTAAAGACTGCGGCGATGATCTTACCACGTCCAATGACTTCGCCCTCGACGACCTCTTCTTGATAAAGTACTCGGAAGGTGTCGTTTTTACGAATATCCAGCGCAAAGTCGATATCCCAACCAAAGATTCCCGCCAGCTCCATGATTTGATTTGCATTCAATCCCGATGAAATACCAGCATTCCAGAAGTTAGATTTAATCGTCGCTTCGGCGTAGTTGTATTGATAGTCGACTTCTTTTTTGTCGACTTCAGAGACGTATTTACTTCCCTGCAACTTGATACGGAAAGTTTCAAAAGCATTCAATGTACGTTTTAGCTGTATAAAATCGTTATTTTCATCAAAGCCAAATTGCAATCGGTCTCCGGGACGAAGCCGAGTAAGCTGCGCTTTGATCTCTTTATCTGAAGTGATGAGTTCGTGAAGAAGACGAGGGGAGAGCCCTACACGATTAAACAGGACGGCAGCGCTTTCGCCATTTTTGACTTTGTAGGTTTCCCAACGCAAAACAGAAGGAAGATTAGAAGAGGCGCTGCGCTCGGGAGATTCTACAGAAATTGGTACCGAATAGTGCTCACCAACTTTGAGTCGGCTTTGCTGCGGGTCGAGGTCTTGCGGATCAGGCAAAAAGAATAGTGCAAAGATGATGAGGGCACTAAAAAAGCCGATCAATACTTTGTGCAAGAGTGGGAGTCTGAAAAAAATCGAATGCATAAGGTACTTGATTGCTAAATTAAACGTAAAAATTGACAACTACCTAGTCTAACGTGTTTCAAAATGCATCGCTATTCAAGTAAGATGTTCAGCTATTATATTTTTGCCAAATCTGTGGGAGTGAACAAGAATGGCGAGCATTGAAGCTGCATTAGCCGAGATTAAGCGCGGTGTTGAAGAGCTGATTCCAGAAGAAGAGCTGATCGCGAAACTAAAAGAAGGCCGTCCTCTACGTATTAAACTCGGTGCCGATCCAACAGCACCTGACATCCACCTAGGCCATACGGTTATTTTCAATAAGCTTCGCTTGTTCCAAGAGCTAGGTCATGAAGTGACGTTCCTAATCGGTGACTTCACTGCAATGGTTGGCGACCCAACAGGTAAGAACACAACGCGTCCTCCACTTAGCCGTGAAGACGTATTGCGCAATGCAGAGACATACAAAGAGCAAGTATTTAAGATTCTTGATCCGGCTAAGACTAAGATTCAGTTCAACTCTGAGTGGCTATCTGAGCTTGGTGCCGAGGGTATGATTCGTCTAGCGGCAAACCAAACGGTTGCACGTATGCTAGAACGTGACGATTTTAAAAAGCGTTACGCAGGTGGTCAGCCAATCGCTATTCATGAGTTTATGTACCCACTACTGCAAGGTTGGGACTCAGTAGCAATGGAAACAGACGTTGAGCTTGGTGGTACTGACCAGAAGTTCAACCTACTAATGGGTCGTGAACTGCAAAAATCTCACGGTCAAAAACCACAAGTGGTATTAATGATGCCACTGCTTGTTGGTCTAGACGGTGAGAAGAAGATGTCTAAATCTTCTGGTAACTACATTGGTATTAGCGAAGCGCCAAGCGAAATGTTTGGTAAGATCATGTCTATCTCTGACGATCTAATGTGGAGCTACTACGAGCTACTGTCTTTCCGTCCATTGGAAGAAATTGCACAGTTCAAAGCTGACGTGGAAGCAGGTAAGAACCCTCGTGATATCAAAGTACTGCTAGCGAAAGAAATCATTGCTCGTTTCCATAGTGAAGCGGATGCTGATGCGGCAGAGCAAGAATTCGTGAACCGTTTTGCTAAGAACCAAATTCCAGATGAAATGCCTGAGTTTGATTTTGAAGCGGGCACACCAGTAGCAAACCTACTGAAAGAAGCAGGTCTATGTGCTTCAACTTCTGAAGCAATGCGCATGGTTAAACAAGGCGCAGCTAAGATTGAAGGCGAGAAAGTTGCTGACGCGAAGTTTGCGCCAGAATCTGGAACTTACGTATTCCAAGTTGGCAAACGCAAATTTGCACGTATTACTATTAAGTAATCAATAACTGCCCAAAATGAAAGCGCCTACTCGGCGCTTTTTTTGTATTAAAATTTAGTGAAATCGTGTGACATTGACTGTAAAAACAGATGAACTTTGTTACTATACGCGCGCTGCAAAATGAGCAGCTTTATCGGAGATTTACATGAACAATACCGACCATCCTCCCAGTTGCTGGGTGAGTAAGATTAAGGGAGCGAAATAACCCGCTTCGGTATTGGCGATCTCCGCCTTACCTGAGTGGTAAGGCATCTTTTCTATTTTTCCTTCTTGTTATTTCCTTCAACTGATTCTGAACAGACAGTGCAATTGCATTGATGTCTTCACGCATCTTGATTTTGTTATATAGAAAGCAAGTGCGCGAACAACCTTTTGCGTGCGTTGTCGATGGTCGTTACCAATGCCAATCGGGAGATTCGCCATGACGGTAATGAACAACACTTTTATTGAAACAACACCAAACTTCTCAGAGGTTGAAATTGGTGCCGCTCGTAATGCATTTCTGCAATATGAGCAGGAGCAACAGCTACACTTATTGACCGTAATGCCTATCGACGAAGCCGTCGGTATTTTACAGCACTGCTCGGTTGGTTATGTGAACAGCCTAATTGCTCAACTAGAACAAGCAGGGTATGACAAACGAGCGAGACATTATGCGCACCAGCTAGGGCTGCATATGTCAGAGGTTGATACACCGGACGGTTATTTATCGACGAGTGTTATCGAGCATGTGAAGCAGCGTATTGGCTGGATCATTGCCCTTGCATTACTTGGTATTGTCTCTGGACTTATCATCACTCAATACGAGGACACACTAAGCCAATTGGTTTTGCTGGCTGTATACATGCCTGTGATTGCTGCTGCTGGTGGTAATACAGGAACGCAGGCGGCTACGTTAGTTATCCGAGCTCTTGCAACTGGGGAGCTTAAGAAGCGTCAATGGCTTGCAGTGCTTTGGAAAGAAAGCCGCGTCGCTTTATGTATCGCGTTTACGATTTCTATCGTGATGATTGGCAGAATTATGCTGTTTAGCGGTAATCAATCAACGGGCGGTTTTGAGCTTGAAACCATCGCATTTGCTATTGCAGTCGCTCTGTTTATTCAGGTGACTATTTCGACGACATTAGGTGGGCTACTGCCTATTATTGCTCGAGCATTTAAACTGGACCCTGCCGTTTTGGTGAGCCCAGTTTTAGCATCAATTGTTGATATCTCAGGTATGTGGATTTACTTTACCGTTGTTAACTACTTCTTAGGTATTGCCTGACTGAAGCTGATAATGTCTTGATAGAAGAGTTTTTCAAAACGCGTAATAGGGGCGACGACAGGTTTGTTATCGTCCCTTTTTTCTGGGAAATAATCCGATACAAACTGAACAAACACAGTGTTTGGTTTACCATTCTTATCTAACCCATACCCTGCCATATTGTAAGTCCCGTATAACGAGCCACTCTTTGCTATCAACTGCCCTTTGATCGGTGCCTTACGCATACTTTTTCGGTACTGCAAAGTCCCAGATTCACCTGACTTTGGCATAATGGCGATTAGGTTGAGTTCCTTCTCATGCTGCCAAATGTAACGCAGGATTGCCGCCATAGAGGTCGCTGAGATTCGGTTGTTACGTGATAAGCCAGAGCCATCTTCTAGTCTTGCATTACGGATATCGACCCCGGTATTGGCAAAAATAATTTGCTTGATCGCTTCTGTACCATTGGCGAAGCTTCCCGCCTGGACAAAAAACTTCGCGCCCAATGTTTTGGTCAGTGTATCGGCAATAAGGTTATCAGAGCGTTTAAGCATTTGATCCAACAATTGAGGTAAAGGCTTCGATTTATGTATCGCGAGCAATTTACGCTGCTTTTCTGGAGGTGTGCCGATACGGATATTGCCTTTCAAGCTGATTCCAACTTGTTTAAGCAACTTCTCTAATTTTTTGCTGGTGTAACTTTCTGGATCTTGTACGGCAAATTTAAGAGGTAACGGTTTGTCCCCTCGGTCAACGAGGCAGCCGTTAAGTTCATAATGGTTGTCGGGCTTGGCAATTAGGTCTAAATCGCAATGACGGCTCTTTTGAACGCTTCTAGACACGGTTTTTACACTAGTGCTGACATTAATTGGTTGATGCTCAGGAACATAAACCCGCGTTGAACCGTTTTTCTTGGTGTAGATGGAAGCTTGAACACAGTTGTCATTTAGAGTGATCGCCGATGCTGGCGCACTATAACAAACCCCTAGAATGTCCCACGGCCAACCGACCGCACGGTTGTATCCAGTAAAGGCACTATTATCGAGCCATAGGTCGCCTTTGATTTGCGTTAAACCGTTTTTCTTTGCGCGAGTCAGTAGATTTTTGAGATCGCCAGTCAACAACGTTGGATCACCAGAAAAATGAATGACGGCGTCCGAGCTAGAGCTTTCTAGGGTAGTGCGAAAAGCAAAGTTGTTTCCCAGTTCAAGTTTCGCAGCCAAAGCGGTGACGACTTTTAGCGTGCTAGCTGGCGGGAAATATTGGTCGGTTGGATTAATACCGGTTAGCTCACTTTGGTCGTTGAGTTTTTCAGCAATCAAGCTGACACGGGAGCCTTCTGGCAAAACCTCTTGATGAGGATAAGCCATAGATGTGAGTGGGGCGAGACTAGAAAAAAGTAATAAAGACCAAGGTAAGCGCATAGTGAAAGTTCGTGAGGTTAGTTATGCAATTGAGTATATACCGAAAAATTGCAGAATTCTGGATATAAAAAATGCCCGCATAGTGCGAGCATTTTATCTTCAAGTCTTAAGACTGAATTAGAAGTCGTAACGTAGGCCTAGAGCTAGCTCGTCTTCTGCGTCAGCTTTAGTCGCTTTGTGGTTAGCGAATTCAGTTGAACCCATTTTATCGCCAGCATCAATTAGGTTGAAGTTGTACGATACGTAACCACGGAAGTTAGGCTTGAAGTAGTAAGACGCGTCGATAGCGAAGTTGTTCGCTGAAGTATCGCCGTTTGTCTCTGCGTTGTTGTACGTAGAAGTGAACACAGTTTGACCTAGAGTGTAAGCACCCGCTAGTTCGTAACCTGTGTAGTCTACAGTGTTTTTGAAGTCAGCTTCTTTTTCGCCGTCAGTGAATACACCAGCGAAGTATAGATCGCTCATAGTGTAAGAAGCAGCAAGCATGTATTCGTTAGCGTCAGCTTGATCTGCGTAACCAGCACCTAGGTCAAGACCAGTGTCACCTAGAGTGTAGATTGCAGATAGAGAGTAGCCATCTTCGCCGTTGTCTTTGTATGCGCCGTTTTCTTCTACACGGTCAGCAAAACGGTAGCTAGCTTTAACTGCTAGGTTTTCGAATTGGCCTTTGTAAGAGAACATGTTGTCTGAACGGTCAGCCGCAGCTAGTTTGTCAGCAGCTGTGTTACCAGCGTAAGCCATGATATCTGTGAAGTCAGTGATAACGCCTAGCGCACCGTCGTTCTTACCGTAAGTAACTTCACCGAAAGCACCGCCTAGACCAGCGTATGCGTAACGAGTGTCTAGATTGCTGTTGCCGTCTACGCCGCCTTCTTCAGCTGTAGTGAACTCACCTTCCCAGAAACCAACACCGTATAGGTTGTCGTTGATTGCTTGAGTACCAAGGAAGTTTAGACGGATGCGAGAGTTATCCGCTACGTCGCCATCTTTCATAGATAGACGTGCTTCAGCACGGCCGCCCATTTCTAGAGAAGTGCCGTCTTGGTTGTAAAGTTCAGCTGCGTTAACGCCAGTTGCCATAGCTGCTGCAGATACAGAAAGAGCAATTAGAGTCTTTTTCATCTTATTTGTCCTAGTTAGCTGTCCATAATCATTGTTTTATGGGGGAGAGGTTATCTCTCACAAGCTGTTGTTGTGCGTATAGTTTCACTCGTGAGAATCGCCCACATTCGAAAAAGCTATGACGTAACAGCTTGCCGGACATGTTTTACTGCTAAAGTTTCCTTATGAGTTAGTAAAATGATATAAATCCAACTAATGAACAGTGTTCAATTGTTTGGGTTTTTAGTGTAAGTTGTTGTATTTAAACGGTTAGGTTGAGGCTAACATTGGTCTGACATTGATTTGTTTTTATCTTTTTTGATGTTTTTAGTGTAATGAACAGTGTTGTTTTCCAATAAACTGCGATGATGGTTAAATCTAAAAACAATTCATGACGAGGTATTTCTTTCGCTGTAACGCTGTGAAATCGAATTAGGGTGATTTCATATCGGAGTTTGTTTAAACTAACTGAAACAAATCTTCGAACGCACTACCTAGCCATTTGGTTGGGTGGGCTTTTTTTGTCCAAAGACACCTTTGGCCTTGAGGTTATATAATGGAAAAAGTTCCAATGACAATGCGTGGCGAACAATTGCTACGCACAGAACTCGATCGTCTACTAAAGCTTCGCCCACAGATTTCAGAAGCAATCGCAGAAGCACGCGAACTTGGTGACTTGAAGGAAAATGCAGAATACCACGCGGCTCGAGAAGAGCAGGGTATCTGTGAGGCACAAATCCGTGACATCGAATACAAACTGTCTGTGGCTCAGGTTATCGACGTAACCAAGATGGACAACACAGGCAAAGTGATTTTTGGTTCAACAGTGACTTTGATCGATTGCGATACAGAAGAAGAAAAAACTTACCAAATTGTTGGTGATGACGAAGCTGATATTAAATCGGGTCGAATCTCTGTTAGTTCTCCAATTGCTCGTGGTTTGATTGGTAAGATGGAAGGCGACGAAGTCGTTATTCAAACCCCAGGTGGTGCGAAAGACTTCGAAATCGATAGCGTAGAATACGTGTAATCACTCGATATGTCTTATCGTTAGATGCAAAAAAGGTCGCCATTGGCGACCTTTTCTTCTTCCATAGGGTAAGTTGAGATTACTTACGAGGAATTTCGATTTTACGCTCTTCAGATTGGCGGTATAGCACAAGTACTTTACCAATAGTCTGAACTTTTTCAGCGCCCGTCTCACGTACGATAGCGTCGATGATTAGCTGTTTTGTCTCACGGTCTTCTGATGCAACTTTCACTTTGATCAGTTCGTGATGGTTTAGAGCGATTTCAATTTCTGCTAGCACGGCTTCTGTAAGTCCATTTGCGCCCATTAGCACAACAGGTTTTAAACTGTGAGCCAGGCCTTTAAGGTGCTGCTTTTGTTTGGTGCTTAGGTTCATTACGCGGCCAATTTTCTTTAAAATAAGGGTTGAAAAAAGCTATTTTAACGCCATCTATTGCTGAAGACTATAATTTATTGAGCAATAGGTTGAGCCTATTAGAACAATAGCTCCTATTTACGCCTTGTTGGGATTAAAATGAGTAAACAAAAACATTCGGCTAGTTCTGGTCGTTGGTTGAAAGAACACTTTGATGATAAATACGCTAACGAAGCTCGTAAAAAAGGCTATCGTTCTCGTGCTTACTTCAAAATTGATGAGATCCAAACGAAAGATAAATTGTTGAAACCTGGTATGACTGTCGTCGATTTAGGCGCGGCTCCGGGGGGCTGGTCTCAATATGCTGCTAAGATATTAGGTGACGAAGGACAAATCATTGCGTGTGACTTATTACCAATGGATCCAATCGCTGGTGTAAGCTTCTTACAAGGTGACTTTCGTGACGATGTGGTATTAGAAGCGTTGTTGGAAAGAATCCAACCTTCGATGGTAGACGTAGTAATGTCTGATATGGCGCCTAATATTGCAGGCAACAACTCAGTAGATCAGCCGCGAGCTATGTATTTAGTTGAATTGGCTTTAGATATGTGTCGACAAGTTCTAGCACCTAATGGTAGCTTTGTCGTAAAGGTTTTCCAGGGTGAAGGCTTCGACGAGTACGTTAAAGAAGTCCGAAACATGTTTAAAGCCGTAAAAATCAGAAAACCAGACTCATCGCGAGCTCGCTCACGAGAAGTCTTCGTTGTAGCCACTGGTTACAAAGGTTAACTATTTCGCTCGTTTAGAGCATGGTTAACACTATAGCTACAGCTAATAAACTGTAGTACCCTACCTTTAATTACAATTAGTTATCGAGAGGCTGACACCTTGAGTGACATGGCAAAAAATTTAATTCTGTGGCTTGTTATCGCTGTCGTGTTGATGTCGGTATTCCAGAGCTTTGGCCCTGGAGAGAGCAACGGCAGAACCGTGGACTACACCACGTTTGTACAGGAAGTTGGCCAAGGCCAGATTCAAGAAGCAACTTTTAAAGACGGTGAGATTAGTTTCGTTCGTCGTGGCGGTGGTGCCAAAATGGTCACCTACATGCCAGTGTATGATCAGAAGCTTCTAGATGACCTAATCAACCAAAATGTGAAAGTACAAGGTACGCCTCCTGAAGAGCAGAGCTTACTTGGTACTATCTTTATTTCTTGGTTCCCAATGATCTTACTGATTGGTGTGTGGATTTTCTTCATGCGTCAAATGCAAGGCGGCGGCGGTAAAGGCGCAATGTCCTTCGGTAAGAGTAAAGCTCGTATGATGAGCGAAGAACAAATCAAGACAACTTTTGCTGACGTCGCAGGCTGTGATGAAGCAAAAGAAGATGTTAAAGAACTGGTGGACTATCTGCGTGACCCAAGCCGTTTCCAGAAGCTGGGCGGTAAGATTCCAACGGGTGTTCTAATGGTTGGTCCTCCGGGTACTGGTAAAACGCTACTAGCGAAAGCCATTGCAGGTGAGGCAAAAGTACCATTCTTTACTATCTCAGGTTCTGACTTCGTAGAAATGTTTGTTGGTGTTGGTGCATCTCGTGTGCGTGACATGTTCGAACAAGCGAAGAAAGCGGCACCTTGTATCATCTTTATTGATGAGATCGATGCGGTAGGTCGTCAGCGTGGTGCTGGTGTTGGTGGTGGTCACGATGAACGTGAGCAAACACTTAACCAAATGCTAGTAGAAATGGATGGTTTCGAAGGTAACGAAGGTATCATCGTTATCGCTGCGACTAACCGTCCAGATGTATTGGACCCAGCGTTGCTACGTCCAGGCCGTTTTGACCGTCAAGTTGTGGTTGGTCTACCTGATGTACGTGGTCGTGAACAGATCCTTAAAGTACACATGCGTAAAGTACCTCTTGCTGGCGATGTAGAGCCTTCTCTCATTGCACGTGGTACGCCTGGTTTCTCTGGTGCTGATCTTGCTAACTTGGTCAACGAAGCTGCACTGTTTGCTGCTCGTGGCAACAAACGCAATGTATCTATGGTTGAGTTTGAACTAGCAAAAGACAAAATCATGATGGGTGCAGAGCGCCGTTCAATGGTGATGTCTGAAGAGACAAAAGAGTCTACGGCTTACCACGAAGCTGGTCACGCTATTGTTGGTCGTCTCGTGCCTGAACATGATCCAGTGTATAAAGTATCTATCATTCCACGCGGACGTGCGCTTGGTGTGACAATGTACTTACCAGAGCAAGACCGCGTAAGCATGAACCGTCAACATCTTGAGTCGATGATTTCTAGTTTGTATGGTGGTCGACTGGCTGAAGAGCTTATTTACGGCAAAGAGAAAGTATCAACTGGTGCATCCAACGATATTGAACGTGCAACAGATATTGCTCGTAAGATGGTGACACAGTGGGGCTTCTCTGAAAAATTAGGTCCGCTTCTTTATGCAGAAGACGAAGGTGAAGTATTCCTTGGCCGTAGTGTGACGCAGACTAAACACATGTCTGATGATACAGCGAAGCTTATCGATGACGAAGTCCGTAAGATCATCGACCGCAACTACGATCGTGCGAAGCAAATTTTGGAAGATAACATGGACATCATGCATGCGATGAAAGACGCGCTAATGAAGTATGAAACCATTGATGCTGGCCAAATTGACGACCTGATGGAACGTAAAGAAGATATTCGTGAGCCTGCTGGTTGGGGGGATAAACCTACTAATAAACCAGAAGACGACGATAAGCCTCAAGCGAAGCCTGAAGTAAAAGCGGAAGAGAAGTCTGTTGAGCCTACTAAACCAGTAGAGCAATCAACGACTCAAGAAGCGACTTCAAGCGAAGTGCCAGAAAAGAAAGACTCTGAATAAAGAGTAGTCTTTGATAATAAACCCCGAGTTAAGCTCGGGGTTTTTGTTTATGTTGTAATTATTAAAGCTATGATCATTAAAGCAAATAATAAATCCCTCAACCTATCCCATCCTCACGTGATGGCGATTCTCAATGTCACGCCGGATTCATTCTCTGATGGTGGCAAGTTTAATAATCTTGATTCTGCTTTGATCCAAGCTGAGAAAATGATTAAGGCTGGAGTGAGCATTATTGACATCGGTGGCGAATCAACACGTCCCGGAGCGCCAGACGTTACATTAGAAGAAGAGTTGCAACGTGTTATTCCTGTGATCAAAGCTATCCGTGAAAAGCACGATGTTTGGATTTCTGTTGATACCAGTAAAGCTGAAGTGATGCGTCAAGCGATTGAGGCTGGTGCAGATCTCATTAATGATGTTCGCGCCCTTCAAGAGCCGGGAGCGTTAGAGGTGGCTGCTGCATCAAACTTACCAATCTGTTTGATGCACATGAAAGGGCAACCTCGAACCATGCAAGCCAACCCTCACTATGATGATTTGATGAGTGATGTGGCTGAATTTCTGCATGAACGTATTACCACGTGCGAATCGGTAGGGATCGAAAAGTCACAACTTATTCTTGATCCTGGTTTTGGTTTTGGCAAAACCATAGAACACAATTATCATATGCTTGCTCATCTCGACAAGTTTCATGAGTTTGGTTTACCTATATTGGCAGGGCTTTCGCGTAAGTCCATGATTTTTAAATTATTGGATAAGCCAGCGAGCGAGTGTGCTAACGCAAGCGTTGTCTGTGCGACTTTGGCAGCGATGAAAGGTGCACAGATCATTCGAGTTCATGATTTTGAAGAAACCATTGAAGCAATGAAAATTGTCGAGATGACGAAAAATAATATCTAAAAGAATTAAGGAAAGTTTTATGTCTGATAAAAGACGTTACTTTGGTACCGACGGTGTGCGCGGGAAAGTAGGACAATACCCAATTACCCCTGATTTCGTACTTAAGCTTGGCTGGGCTGCTGGTCGTGTACTAGCAAAACAAGGTACTAAGAAAGTGATCATCGGTAAAGATACGCGTATTTCTGGTTATATGCTTGAATCTGCACTGGAAGCCGGCCTTGCTGCTGCGGGGTTAAAAGCGACCTTTACTGGTCCGATGCCAACACCGGCGGTGGCATACCTAACGCAAACCTTCCGCGCGGAAGCGGGGATTGTTATTTCTGCTTCACACAACCCTTATTACGACAACGGTATCAAGTTCTTCTCGTCTGAAGGTACTAAATTACCAGATGATATCGAGCTTGCTATTGAAGCTGAGTTAGATAAAGACATCGAGTGTGTCGAGTCTGCTGAGCTAGGTAAAGCGACACGTCTAAATGATGCTGCTGGTCGTTACATTGAATTTTGTAAGAGCACATTCCCATCGGAGCTTAGCCTAGCAAGTCTTAAGATTGTCGTTGACTGTGCACACGGTGCGACTTACCACATCGCTCCTAACGTATTTAAAGAGTTAGGTGCAGAAGTGATCGCAATGGGTGTAGAGCCAAACGGCACTAACATCAACGCTGAAGTTGGCGCGACTGACGTTCGTGCTTTACAAAAGCGCGTTGTAGAAGAGCAAGCTCATCTCGGCTTGGCGTTCGATGGTGACGGTGACCGTATTATCATGGTTGACCATTTAGGCAACAAGATTGACGGTGACCAAATCGCTTACATCATCGCACGTGATGCTCTGCGTCGTGGTGAGCTAAAAGGTGGTGTCGTTGGTACGCTAATGACAAACCTAGGCATGGAAAATGGTTTGAAACAATTAGGCATTCCATTTGTGCGTGCAGCAGTGGGTGACCGTTATGTCATGGAACAGCTACTTGCTAAAGGCTGGAAAATTGGCGCGGAAAATTCAGGTCACGTTATCTTGCTAGACAAAGTAACTACGGGTGATGCTATCGTGGCAGCACTGCAAGTGATTGCGTCTGTAGTTGGCAGTGATATGTCGTTGCACGATTTGTCGCAAGGTATGACACTTTACCCTCAAGTGCTTGAGAATGTTCGTTTTGCTGGTGATAACAATCCACTTGAAGAGCAAGCCGTACTAGACTCTGTAGCGGCGGTTGAAGCGGAGTTAGGCGATAAGGGCCGTGTGTTGCTTCGTAAGTCAGGCACCGAGCCATTGATCCGTGTTATGGTGGAAGGTGAGGATGCAGATCTTGTTCAAAGCTCTGCGCTTAAGATTGCGGAAACTGTAAAAGCGAGTTGTTAATCATTGCTTTAATGCCTTTTGCGAGAGAAAAGGGCAACTTTTGCCCTTTTTTTGAGCGCTTAATGCGTTAGTGCTGATTTTTTGCTAATTTTCCCTTGTCAGCGTTACTGGCTTTCGCTAGTATTGCTCCGCCTCCCGTTAGGAGGTCGCTAGCCTTGTTCTAAAATGAAAGTATTATTTTTGAACGGCGCTGGCTCAACAATTTGGAACATAGGTGGAAAAAATGTTTTCAGTTCTACTTGTGATTTACCTGTTGGCGGCGCTTGGTGTGATTGGCCTTGTGTTGATTCAACAAGGTAAAGGCGCAGATATGGGAGCCTCGTTCGGTGCAGGTGCTTCAAACACAGTGTTTGGCGCAAGCGGCTCAGGTAATTTCTTAACCCGAACAACTGCTATTTTAGCAACCGTATTTTTTATCATTAGCTTGCTACTTGGTCGTATGTCTACGCACAAGACTGAGTCACAATGGGTAGACCCAACGTTAGGTCAACCAGTTGTAGAACAAGTTAAAGATGCAGCGAGTGAAGTTCCAGCACCTACTGGTGATGAGATTCCTCAATAAGCTGTAAAAGTTTATGCGCCGAGATGGTGAAATTGGTAGACACGCTAGCATGAGGTGCTAGTGCCTTTGGTGTGAGGGTTCGAGTCCCTCTCTCGGCACCATGAATTTACAAACTTGTAAATCACTTGTTTGAGGGTATAATGCTCAGCAAGTCGGACGCGGGGTGGAGCAGCTTGGTAGCTCGTCGGGCTCATAACCCGAAGGTCGTCGGTTCAAATCCGGCCCCCGCAACCAATCTCTTCTTTCATTGTAAAGAATGATGCGATTGGCAAGTTTGCACAGTGCTAACCACACTGTGAGTTAAGAAAAGCATTTTTGGCTATTCTTAACGTATCAGGGTCCAGCAGCATAAAACCCCGACTTTCGGGGTTTTTTGTTATCTGAGTTTTTATAATCTCTCAGATACTGCTTGGTTTTTTGATTGGGCTCTGAGCCCTTTTTTTGTTTCTGGAGTGGTTAAAATGACTGGTTTAGAAAGACAACTTACTGAAATGCTTGAAGCTCCAGTAGAGGCATCAGGCTACGAGTTGGTTGGATTAGAATTTATTCGTGCGGGTGCGCACTCAACGTTACGTATTTACATCGACCATGAAAATGGCATCAATGTAGATGCCTGTGCAGAAGTTAGCCATCAGGTAAGTGCAGTATTAGACGTTGAAGATCCAATTTCTGTTGCTTACAGCCTAGAAGTTTCTTCTCCAGGCTTAGAAAGACCACTTTTCAAAGCAGCACATTACGAGCAATTTATTGGTCACGAGGTCAGCATCGTATTGAAAATGGCTGTTGCCAACCGCCGCAAGTGGGCAGGTACTATCCACAGCGTTGATGGTGAGACAATAGCGGTTACTGTTGAAGGGCAACAAGAAGAGTTTGCTCTAAGTAACATTTCAAAAGCTAACCTGATCCCTAAATTTTAGTTCCCTAAAAAAGTTTAAGCTTAGAGGCTAAATACAATGAGTAAAGAAATTTTAGCGGTAGCAGAAGCGGTATCGAATGAAAAAGCGGTACCTCGTGAGCGTATCTTTGAAGCTCTTGAGATTGCTCTAGCAACTTCTACTAAGAAAAAGTACGAGATCGAAATCGACGTACGTGTTGCTATTGACCGTAAAACGGGCGAATTCGAAACATTTCGTCGTTGGTTGATCGTAGAAGATGTTGAAAATCCAACAAAAGAAATCTCACTAGAAGCTGCACAGTATGAAGATCCAGAACTTCAACTAGGCGACTTTGTTGAAGATGATATCCCTTCAGTTACTTTTGACCGTATTACGACACAAACGGCTAAGCAAGTTATCGTACAGAAAGTACGTGAAGCTGAGCGTGCACAAATCGTTGAACAGTTCATTGACAACGAAGGTGACCTTATCACTGGCGTTGTTAAGAAAGTAAACCGTGAAACTGTCGTAATGGACCTTGGTAACAACGCTGAAGCGGTAATCCTACGTGATGACCAACTTCCTCGTGAAAACTTCCGTCCAGGTGACCGTGTTCGTGGTCTTCTGTACAAAGTAGCTCCAGAAGCTCGTGGTTTCCAACTGTTCATCACGCGTTCTAAGCCTGAAATGCTGGCAGAACTATTCCGTGTTGAAGTGCCTGAGATCGCTGAAGAGATCATCGAGCTTAAAGGTGCGGCACGTGATCCTGGTTCTCGCGCTAAGATCGCGGTTAAAACAAACGATAAACGCATTGACCCTGTGGGCGCTTGTGTTGGTATGCGTGGTGCACGTGTACAAGCAGTATCTGGCGAACTTGGTGGTGAGCGTATCGATATCGTTCTTTGGGATGATAACCCAGCACAGTTTGTTATCAACGCAATGGCGCCAGCTGACGTAGCATCAATCATTGTTGATGAAGATGCACACTCAATGGACATCGCAGTTGAAGCAGATAACCTAGCTCAAGCTATCGGTCGTGCAGGTCAGAACGTTCGTCTAGCGTCTCAACTAACTGGTTGGGAACTGAATGTAATGACTGTTGCAGATCTTCAGAAAAAACACGCTGAAGAATCTCAAGCATCAATCGAGAACTTCATGAAGTACCTAGACATTGAAGAAGACTTCGCTCAACTGCTTGTTGAAGAAGGTTTCTCAACGCTAGAAGAAATCGCATACGTACCAGTTAACGAACTGCTTGACGTAGACGGTCTTAACGAAGAACTTGTTGAAGAACTACGTAGCCGTGCTAAAGACGCACTAACCACTATCGCACTAGCACAAGAAGAGTCATTTGAAGGTCTTGAGCCGGCTGAAGACCTACTAGGTCTTGAAGGTCTAGAGCGTGAAATGGCGTTCAAACTAGCAGCGAAAGGTGTTGCAACACTAGAAGATCTAGCCGACCAAGGTATCGACGATTTAGAAGGTATTGAAGGCCTGACAGAAGAACGCGCAGGTGAGCTTATCATGGCTGCACGTAACATCTGTTGGTTCGGCGAAGAAGCATAATATCAGCAAGGAGGAAGCGGCATGACACAATTAACAGTTAAAGCTCTGAGTGAAGAGATTGGTACTCCAGTCGACCGCTTAATGGAACAACTTGCTGACGCTGGCATGAACAAAGCGAGTTCTGACCATGTATCGGATGAAGAGAAGCAAAAGCTTCTCTCTCACCTGAAGAAAGAGCACGGCGATACGTCGGGCGAATCTGAACCTACTAGACTGACGCTTCAGCGTAAGACTCGCAGTACACTAAGTGTTGCAGCAGGTGGCGGCAAAAGTAAGGATGTTCAAGTAGAAGTGCGTAAGAAGCGCACGTATGTGAAGCGCAGCACTATCGAAGACGATGCAAAACGTGAGGCTGAGGAAGCAGCAAAGCGTGAAGCTGAAGAGCTTGCGAAGCGTGAGGCAGAAGAACAAGCCAAACGTGAAGCTGCAGAGAAAGCACAGCGCGAAGCCGAAGAGAAAGTGAAACGTGAAGCGGATGCAAAACGTGACGCTGAAGAAAAGGCAAAACGCGCACAAGCTGAAAAGGCTAAGAAAGACATGAATGCAAAAAATGCGGATGTTAATACGCAAGCGAAGAAAGAAGCTGACGAGCTAAAGCGTCGTCAGGAAGAAGAAGCCCAACGTAAAGCTGAGCAAGAAGCAGCTAAGCTTGTTGAAGAAGCTCGTAAACTTGCAGAAGAAAACGAAGCTCGTTGGTCTGAAGAAGAGTCTAAGAAGAAAGAACTTGAAAACTCTGACTACCACGTAACCACTTCTACGTACGCTCGTGAAGCTGAAGATGCAGCTGACCGTAAAGAAGAAGGCGGTGCTCGTCGTAAGAAGAAGAAACCAGCTAGAGAAGAGCAGTCACGTGGTGGTCGTAACCAACGTGGTGGTAAGGGCCGTAACAAAGGCAAACTTGCTAAGCCAACTTCAATGCAACACGGTTTCGATAAGTCTGCTACTGTAGCAAAACAAGACGTAGTAATTGGCGAAACAATCGTTCTTTCTGAACTTGCTAACAAGATGTCGGTTAAAGCGACAGAAGTTATCAAAGTGATGATGAAGATGGGCGCTATGGCGACTATCAACCAAGTGATCGACCAAGAAACAGCACAACTTGTTGCTGAAGAAATGGGTCACAAGGTCGTTCTTCGTAAAGAGAACGAACTGGAAGAAGCAGTACTATCTGATCGCGACACTAACGCAGAAGCAGTACCTCGCGCTCCAGTTGTAACTATCATGGGTCACGTTGACCACGGTAAAACGTCAACACTTGACTACATCCGTCGTACACACGTTGCTTCAGGCGAAGCGGGTGGTATCACACAGCACATCGGTGCTTACCACGTTGAAACTGACAACGGTATGATCACGTTCCTTGATACTCCTGGACACGCAGCGTTTACTGCAATGCGTGCTCGTGGTGCTCAAGCGACAGATATCGTTGTTCTTGTTGTAGCAGCAGACGATGGCGTAATGCCACAAACAGTTGAAGCGATTCAGCACGCGAAAGCGGCTGGTGTTCCTCTGATTGTTGCTGTGAACAAGATCGATAAAGAAGACGCGAACCCAGATAACGTTAAGAATGAGCTAGCTCAATACGACGTAATCCCTGAGGAGTGGGGCGGTGAGAACATGTTTGTTCACATCTCTGCTAAACAGGGTACAAATATCGATGGTCTTCTAGAAGCTATCCTTCTTCAGTCTGAAGTTCTTGAACTTACGGCTGTCGCTGAAGGCATGGCGTCTGGTGTTGTTGTTGAATCTCGCCTAGATAAAGGTCGTGGTCCAGTTGCAACCGTACTTGTTCAATCAGGTACGCTAAACAAAGGCGATATCGTTCTTTGTGGCCAAGAATACGGTCGTGTTCGTGCAATGCGTGACGAACTAGGTCAAGAAATCACTCAAGCTGGTCCATCTATCCCTGTAGAGATCCTAGGTCTTTCAGGCGTACCATCTTCAGGTGATGAAGCAACAGTAGTACGTGACGAGCGTAAAGCACGTGAAGTAGCAAACTACCGTGCTGGTAAGTTCCGTGAAGTGAAACTTGCTCGTCAGCAGAAATCTAAACTAGAGAACATGTTCTCTAACATGACTGCTGGTGAAGTTGCTGAACTAAACGTAGTACTAAAAGCAGACGTACAAGGTTCTGTAGAAGCGATTGCAGACTCACTACTGAAACTGTCTACTGACGAAGTGAAAGTGAACATCGTTGGTTCTGGTGTGGGTGGTATTACTGAAACTGATGCAGTACTTGCAGAAGCTTCTAACGCAATCATCCTTGGCTTTAACGTTCGTGCTGATGCTTCTGCTCGTCGTGCGATTGAAGCAGCAAGCGTTGATCTACGTTACTACTCAATCATTTACCAATTGATTGATGAAGTTAAACAAGCAATGGGCGGTATGCTTGCTCCAGAATTCAAGCAAGAAATCATTGGTCTTGCTGAAGTACGTGACGTATTTAAGTCACCGAAACTGGGTGCAATCGCTGGTTGTATGGTTACTGAAGGTCTGATTAAGCGTAACAACCCAATCCGCGTTCTACGCGACAACGTTGTTATCTACGAAGGTGAGCTAGAATCACTTCGTCGCTTTAAAGATGACGTTCAAGAAGTTAAGAATGGCTACGAGTGTGGTATCGGCGTTAAGAACTACAACGACGTTCGCGTTGGCGACCAGATCGAAGTATTCGAAATCGTTGAAATCAAACGTACTCTAGACTAATTGACTAAAATTACTAAACGTCTGAAAGACAAATAGTAATTGGTTGTTGAATACACCATGGGGGGCTGGCTTGACCATCCCCCCATTCTTTCTATTTAAGAGAATGAATATGTCAAAAGAATTTAGCCGCACGCAGCGCGTATCACAGCAGCTGCAAAAAGAACTTGCGATGATCCTTCAACGTGAAGTTCGTGACTCTCGCCTAGGCATGGTTACGATTTCTGATGTAGAAGTATCACGCGATCTTGCTTACGCAAAAGTATTCGTTACTTTCCTATGTGTGGGTGAGCAAACGCCAGAATCATGCCTAGCAGCACTACGTGAGCACGAAGTGCACATCCGTATGATGCTTGGTAAGCGTATTCGCCTACGTCTAACGCCTGAAATCCGTTTCTACTACGACAACACACTAGTAGAAGGTATGCGTATGTCGAACCTAGTGTCTGAAGTTGTGAGCGAAGATAAACGTAAACAGCAAGATTCAGGTCGCGAAGAAGATCAGGCAGGGGAAGAGTAATGGCTCGTCGTCGTAAAGGTCGTCCAATTAATGGCGTTATCTTGTTGGACAAACCAACAGGTATTTCTTCAAATGATGCACTGCAAAAAGTAAAACGTATTTTCTTTGCTGAAAAAGCAGGTCATACGGGTGCATTGGACCCACTAGCGACGGGCATGTTGCCAATCTGCTTAGGCGAAGCAACTAAGTTCTCTCAGTTCTTGTTGGATTCAGACAAGCGCTACCGCGTAATCGCAAAGTTGGGTGAGCGTACTGATACGTCTGACTCTGATGGCGAAGTGGTAGAGACGCGTCCAGTTGACGTGAACCTTGAGAAGTTAGAAGCGTGCATCGACACGTTCCGTGGTGAATCAGACCAAGTACCTTCAATGTTCTCTGCATTGAAGTACCAAGGTAAACCATTGTATGAGTACGCGCGTAAAGGTATCGAAGTACCACGTGAGTCTCGTAAGATCATGGTATACGAAATTGTGCTTCACCGTTTTGAAGGCGATGAAGTTGAGATGGAAGTACATTGTTCTAAAGGCACGTACATCCGTACTATCGTTGATGATCTTGGTGAAATGCTTGGTTGTGGTGCGCACGTGACGATGCTGCGTCGTACGGGTGTTGCTAAGTACCCATATGAGAAAATGGTGACGTTAGAGCAGTTAAACGAACTTCTGGAGCAAGCTCATCGCGATGAAGTTGCGCCAAAAGAGCTGCTTGATCCGTTATTGCTACCAATGGATACTGCGGTTGAAGATTTACCAGAAGTAAACCTCAATGCAGAGCTTACCAATCTTGTTCAGCATGGTATGCCTGTACAGGTGTTCGGCGCACCTGCTGGTACGCCACTTCGAATGACTTCAGGTGAAGAGAAACTTTTCATCGGAGTCGCTGAACTAAACGATGACGGAAAAGTGGCACCAAAGCGTTTAGTGGTTTTCCGTGACGAAGCATAAGCTCACCAATGAATTGAAAATACCGGCGAAATCGCCGGTATTTTTGTATTGCGCGGATAAGGAAACTTCCCTATAATTCGCGCTTCGCGTAGCGGCTGAATCAGAGATTGGCTGCTACAACTTTAAACTTACTCTTATTAGGAGAGAATTATGTCTCTGAATGCAGAAACTAAAGCAGCAATCGTTGCAGAATACGCACAAGGCGAAGGCGACACTGGTTCACCAGAAGTTCAAGTAGCTCTACTTACAGCTTCTATCAACCACCTACAAGGTCACTTCAAAGCACACAAAGGCGATCACCACAGCCGTCGTGGTCTTCTACGTATGGTTTCTCGTCGTCGTAAGCTTCTAGATTACCTAAAAGGTAAAAATCTAGCTCGCTACCAAGACCTAATCAAGCGTCTAGGCCTACGTCGCTAATAAGCGACTGCATAGCAGTTTGTCTAAAAGGGGCTTTATGCCCCTTTTTTGTTGCCCGTTACTTATTTTGGCTGCTATAACTTAGCCAAATCAAACTTATGCCGTTATACTACACGCGGCTAAATCTCGTTTTGAGATTTTCACTAAGCTCATCGTATTACAGTCAACCAAGTCGACCAAAAGGTCGCGACTATTAAAAGTGTACTTCAGTCTGACTCAGTCCATTTTTACTAGTCGCGATTCGTAATACCTTGAGTGTCAATTAACACACTCTGAGGCGCCTTTATTCGTAAAGAACGCTCGGAAACAAGGAATAACAATGTTCGAAAAACCAGTTGTTAAAACGTTCCAGTACGGTAACCACACAGTTACTCTAGAAACTGGCGTTATCGCACGTCAAGCTACGGCTGCAGTAATGGTTACAATGGACGATACAGCAGTATTCGTTTCAGTTGTAGGTAAGAAAGAAGCGGTTGCAGGCCAAGATTTCTTCCCACTAACAGTAAACTACCAAGAGCGTACTTACGCGGCAGGTAAAATCCCTGGTGGTTTCTTCAAGCGTGAAGGCCGTCCTTCTGAAGGCGAAACGCTAACAGCTCGTCTAATTGACCGCCCAATTCGTCCACTATTCCCTGATGCATTCAAAAACGAAGTTCAGGTTATCGCGACAGTAATGTCTGTAAACCCAGACGTTCAGCCAGATATCGTAACAATGATCGGTACTTCTGCTGCGCTTGCTATCTCTGGTATCCCGTTCAACGGTCCTATCGGTGCTGCGCGTGTTGGTCACGTTGATGGCCAACTTGTTCTAAACCCAAGCAACACAGAGCTAGATGCATCTAAGCTAGACCTAGTGGTTGCAGGTACAGAATCTGCGGTACTAATGGTTGAATCAGAAGCAGACAACCTAACTGAAGAAGAAATGCTAGCTGCGGTTGTTTACGGTCACGACCAACAACAAGTTGTTATCAACGCGATTAACGAATTCAAAGCTGAAGTTGCTACTCCGGCTTGGGATTGGGTTGCTCCTGAAGAGAACACTGCGCTTAACAACAAGATTGCTGAGCTAGCAGAAGCGAAACTTGTTGAAGCTTACCAAATCACAGAAAAGATGGCTCGTTACGACCGCATTCACGAAATCGCGGCAGAAGTAAACGAAGTGCTACTTGCTGAAGATCCAGAAGCGAACACTAAAGAAATCCACACTATCTTCCACGATCTAGAGAAGACAGTTGTACGTCGTAGCATCATCGCTGGTAACCCACGTATCGATGGTCGTGAGAAAGACATGGTTCGTGCGCTAGACGTACGTACTGGCGTTCTTCCACGTACTCACGGTAGCGCGCTATTCACTCGTGGTGAAACTCAGGCGATCGTTACAGCGACTCTAGGTACACAACGTGACGCTCAAATCATTGATGAGCTAACTGGTGAGCGTAAAGATCACTTCCTACTACACTACAACTTCCCTCCATACTGTGTAGGTGAAACAGGTTTTGTAGGTTCTCCAAAGCGTCGTGAAATCGGCCACGGTAAACTGGCTAAGCGTGGTATCGCTGCAGTAATGCCATCTGTAGATGAGTTCCCATACACAGTACGTGTTGTATCAGAAATCACAGAATCTAACGGTTCTTCATCAATGGCTTCTGTATGTGGTACTTCTCTTGCTCTTATGGATGCAGGTGTGCCAATCAAGTCTTCTGTTGCGGGTATCGCAATGGGTCTTGTTAAAGAAGGTGACGATTTCGTTGTTCTTTCTGACATCCTTGGTGACGAAGACCACCTAGGCGACATGGACTTTAAAGTAGCAGGTACTCAATCTGGTATCACTGCACTTCAAATGGACATCAAGATCGAAGGTATCACCAAAGAGATCATGCAAATTGCGCTTAACCAAGCTCAAGGTGCACGTAAGCACATCCTATCTGTAATGGATGAAGCAATCTCTGGTGCTCGTGAAGACATCTCTGAATTTGCTCCTCGCATTCATACAATGAAGATCAGCTCAGAGAAGATCAAAGACGTTATCGGTAAAGGTGGTGCAGTTATCCGTGCTCTAACGGAAGAAACTGGTACAACTATCGAAATCGAAGACGACGGTACTATCAAGATTGCAGCAACTGAAGGTGCTGCAGCGAAAGAAGCTATCCGTCGTATCGAAGAGATCACTGCTGAAGTTGAAGTAGGCCGTATCTACACTGGTAAAGTAGCTCGTCTAGCAGACTTTGGTGCATTCGTTACTATCCTTCCAGGTAAAGATGGTCTAGTACATATCTCACAAATCGCTGAGAAGCGTGTTGAGAAAGTGTCTGACTACCTAGCTGAAGGTCAAGAAGTTCAAGTTAAAGTTCTTGAAATCGACCGTCAAGGCCGTGTACGTCTAAGCATGAAAGAAGCAGTAGAGAAGCCAGCAGAAGAGGCGTCTGACGCATCTGAAGCGAAAGGTGAGTAATCTTAGTTTCGACTTTTGGTCTTTTATTAGCTTAAGAGCCTGAAAGCATGCTATAAAAGGGGAGCATTTTCGCTCCCTTTTTTTTGGTTTGTTTCGAAGTATTTACCCTCAAATGAGGTTAACTATCCTATAGTGCATAAAAGAGAAACAGACCCAGAGCGGTCCAAACAGGAGTACTAATTAGTGAAATGGTTTCAAACCGCAAGTTTATGTGTTGCTATCGCGCTGACCGGTTGTGCTAATACATCTCAACAGTCATCGGAGAAATGGATTTATCCACCGATGGCCGTTCCTCTGCAGCCGAGTGTTCAACAAGAGGTTCAGATCGCGCGTCTGTCTCAGCTTTTACAACGCCCTGATCTAAGTGATGAAGTGCGCGCAAAAATGCATTACGAACGTGGTAACTACTACGACAGCGTTGGCCTTCGTGATCTTGCTCGTTTGGACTTCAACCAGTCTCTACAATTAAACCCTGCTCAACCTGATATATTTAACTTACTTGGGGTGTACTTTACCCAGGTAGGTGAATTTGATGCGGCTTATGAAGCCTTTGACTCAACGTTAGAATTAGCACCAGAAAACTCTTACGCAGAACGTAATCGAGCCATTGCGTTGTACTACGGCGGTCGAATTGATCTTGCTTTAGAGGACATGACTAAGCACTACGAAGAGATGCCTAGTGACCCATTCCGTGCATTATGGTTATACATCATAGAAGCAGAGCAAAACCCTGAGCAAGCGAAAGCGAACTTAGAAAAACGCTACCAACGTGATCGCAGCGAAGAGTGGGGATGGGTGCTTGTTGCCATTATGCTTCGTGATGTGTCAGATGATGCCGCACTTAAAGCTATTATGGATGGCACGCGTGAAAATTACCGCCTTGCGGAGCGCCTGACAGAAACCTACTTTTATTTAGGTAAGCGCTATCAACTGGAAGGGGATGTGGCTGATGCAATTGCCTTGTATAAATTGGCGATTTCTTTCAATGTGTATGAGTATGTTGAGCATCGTTACTCTTTCCTAGAGTTGGCTCAAATATACGATAGGCTACAACAAGAACAGCTGGCTAAACTCAAAGCCGAGCAACAAAAAGAAGAAACAAAATAACAGAAGGCCGCTCACTTAGAGCGGCTTTTTTGTGCTTGAAGATTTTGAACCTCTTCACTAAAATAGTTAGCCTTGCTAACTAAATGGATTGTACTCAATGGCATTAGAAAAAAGCTTGATTGATTTGGAACGTTTTTGTGCAAAAGCGTGGCGTGTTTATGCCAAGGAAGATCCGCTTTCTCATTTGAGCTTTAACGAGTTTGATTATCTACGAGTGATCCAGCTTTACCCAGAGGGCGTTCGAATTACGGACCTTGCTGAGGATCTTCAGGTGACAAAACCTTCCGCTTCTAACATGGTGGTTCGTTTGGAGAAAAAAGGATTAGTACAACGCATTGCTTGTAATGAAGATGCACGTTCAAAGCGTGTTCTTTTAACGGAAGAAGTCATTCAAGAAATGTCGTTAGAGCAAGTGGTTTACAAGGATATTTCTGAACAACTCGTGCGTAAACTTGATAAACAAGAAGCACAGCAACTGAAAGCGCTACTGGATAAAGCGCTCGGAAACTAAACATACATTTTATTCTTTTATCTATTTAGTTAGCCTTGCTAACTATTGGTGGTAGTCATGCAAAACTCTATATATAAACAGTTTTGGAAATACACAATTCCGACCGTTGCAGCCATGTTGGTCAACGGCTTATATCAAGTCGTAGATGGCATTTTTATCGGTCGTTATGTAGGGGCTGATGGATTAGCCGGGATCAATGTAGCCTGGCCGATCATTGGCTCGATACTTGGTATTGGTATGATGGTAGGCGTAGGTACGGGTGCACTCGCCTCTATCAAACAAGGTGAAAAAGACAGTGAAGGTGCTAAACGTATTCTTTCAACTGGTCTTTTGCTTTTAGTTGCTTTGATGCCTGTCGTAGCAACAACTTTGTTCTTCTTCGCTGATGACTTTATTGGTTGGCAAGGGGCTGAAGGGCGAGTATACGAACTTGGTTTGCAGTACCTGCACATCTTAAGCGTGGCGTGTGTGTTCTCGTTAGGTTCAATCGCAGTGCCGTTTTTGCTGCGTAACGATGATAGCCCGAACTTAGCCACCATCTTGATGGTGATTGGTGCCGTGATCAATATCGTGCTTGATTACCTGTTTATTGCTTGGCTTGGTTGGGAGCTTGAGGGCGCAGCTATTGCGACTGCGTTAGCACAGATGGTGGTCACCATTCTTGGTGTGGGATACTTCTTTACTTCCAGAGCCAACATGCGTTTGTCTTTCAGTGACTTGAAGATGCAGTTTGATGTTATCCCTAAGATTGTCATGATCGGCACATCAAGCTTCTTCATGTACGCATACGGCTCAATGATGGTCGCGCTGCACAACGCGCTGTTTGCTCAGTATGGTAGCGCTCTGTTAATTGGTGCTTACGCCATCTTGGGTTATATCGTTACGGTCTACTACTTGATCGCGGAAGGCATCGCTAATGGTATGCAGCCTTTAGTGAGCTATAACCATGGCGCACGCAACCAAGACAATATTCGTAAGCTGTTGAAGGTCGCAATGGGCACGTCAGTGCTCGGTGGTGTCGCGTTTGTTATTTTGATGAACATCTTCCCGTATGAGTTTGTCTCGGTGTTCAACAATGCCGATCAAAACCTGATTGATGCGACAGTAGTCGGCATTCGCCTCCATATGTTTGCATTGTTCTTGGATGGTTTCTTAGTGGTTGCTGCGGCGTACTACCAATCGGTGAACAAAGGCAGCAAAGCCATGTTTGTGACCATTGGCAACATGGTTATCCAATTACCGTTCCTGTTTATTATGCCCAAGCTATTTGGTGTGACGGGTATTTGGATTGCATTCCCACTATCTAACATTGCTTTGAGCTTAGTGGTGATGAGTATGTTGTGGCGTGATATTAAGAAGTTAATGAATGAGAGTACTGTAGAGCCGAGTGTTCAAGTTTCTTAATCGAAAAACGCAAACGAAAAAGCGAGGTTAACACCTCGCTTTTTTATTGGCTTGAAAACCCTGAGAAGGGCTTAGATGTTCTTCACTTCTAAGCCAGCAAGCTGATGCCAATAACCGTTACATTGGCGGTCTTGGATCTTGCCTGGGTTAGTGCCTTTCTCGTTTGAACGGAATTGGTCTAGTTCAGAGAAGGTACTGATACCGAGTGGGCTTAGACGAACCACATCAACCAAACCTTCCATGCTCGGGAGATCATTGACCAAGTTGTAGCAGTAACCCGATTGAGTCTGAATGCCATTTAGGTTGAAGACTTCTTGACCTTCTTGGCTGCTGACTTGGATACCTGTTGGGTACTTAATACAGCAAGTTTCGCAGTCGTCTTTGGCTTTGTTTTCTGCACGAGCGGTAAAGCAGCGTGCCGAGTAAGCCAGTGGCAGGTAACCATGGCTGAAAACTTCCACTTCAAACTTATTGCGAATACCCAGCTCGTCACATTGAACCAGCGTGTTGCTGAGCCACTCACGCGATAGCTCTACTGGCATACACCAACGGGTCATGCCTTGTTTTAGGAACAAGTTAAGCGTGTGGGCGTTGTATGTATTAACCGCTGGGCCTACTACGAAAGGCACTTTGTGTTCAGAAGCCAGTTGAACCGCAGACACATCGTTAGCTTCAATCGCGAAGTCACCGTTGTCGATGTACTTTTTCATGATGTTGACTTCACTTGGCGCTTCTAATAGTGCCATCGTTGAAAGCACCACTTGTTTACCAGATGTAGACAGTTCTTTCGCAATATCAAACCAGTGCGCAGGTTTCATCTCTCGACGTTTTGAACACACGGTTTCACCTAGATAGATGATGTCCGCAGAACTTGATTTTGCTTGCTCATAAAACGCTTCAATATCTTGCTTTGGCCAGAAGTACAACAGCGGACCAAGTGCGTATTTCATTGAGTTATCCATCTTAACCTCTACTGCCATTTACGGTGGTAAGCACCAAGTGTGGTTTGCGTACCTTCCGATACGTTTGCCAACGCTGCATCCCAAGCCGCTTCTACTTGGTAAGCCTCTGGGTTTGCTTGGTAACGATCAATCGCTGCACGCCATGTGCGCGTTACTTGTTCTACGTACGCAGGGCTACGTTGGCGGCCTTCAATTTTTACTGAAGCCACATTTGCCGCAAACAGCTCAGGTATCATAGAAAGGGTGTTTAAACTGGTTGGCTCTTCCAGTGCGTGGTAGCGTTTCTTCTCGCCTTCAATTTCAGCGTCGAAACGACCTTTACACAAGGTTGGGTAGCCCGCGTTTTCACCGGCGCTGTAGCGATCGATCAGGATGTCGTTAAGACGAGATTCCAGACCGTTTTCTGTTTCTTGCCAGCGAACGTATTTCGCTGGAGAACACGCACCCACGGTGTTTGGTGACTCGCCGGTCATGTAAGACGACAAGTAACAACGACCTTCTGACATGATGCACAAACTACCAAAAGCAAAGACTTCCAGCTCGACATCGCTGGTGATGTTGCGAGAAAGCTGTTTTACCTGATGGATAGACAGTACGCGAGGCAGTACAACGCGCTTCACGTTGAAGTTTTGTTTGTAGAAATCAACAGCCGCAACGTTGGTCGCTGAGGCTTGCACAGATAAGTGCAATTCTAGTTCAGGGTATTTGCGAGCAGCGTATTCCAGAACCGCAATGTCAGCGACAATCAAAGCATCAACACCAAGAGCCGCTGCGTTATCGACGGCATTTGTCCAGCGATCAAAGCCATTTGGATGGGCAAAGGTGTTGAGCGCAACGTGGATCTTTTTGTTGCGGTCATGAACGTATTGCACCGCTTTTTCTAGCTTCTTGCCGTTAAAGTTAAGACCAGCAAAGTGACGAGCGTTGGTGTCGTCTTTAAAGCCGATATAGACGGCGTCTGCACCGCAATCAATCGCGGTTTTTAGCGCAGGCAAGTTACCCGCAGGACACAAGAGTTCCATATGCTCACAATTTTAGAGAATAAAAAGGTGCCCGCATTTTATGAAGAATTATGAATAGCGAAATTGACCTAAGTTAGGTTTAGCTCAATAAAGTTGAGATTTACCCCTTGAGAGTAAGGGGTAACACTCAGATTTTGTTGCAGTTGAGATCAGTTCTTATGACGGCGGTTTTGCGCAAACAACTCTTCCACCTCGTGTTTAGGTTGAGGACGGTAAAAATGGAAGCCCTGAATCGAGTTACATTGCAGGTTCGAGAGCAGTGTCGCTTGCTGGTGGGTTTCCACACCTTCGGCAACAACCGTCAAATCTAATGATTTACCAAGGTTGATGATGTTCTCAATCACCGTCACCTGTTTCGGTAGTGTATCGATGTCGTTGATAAATGCGCGGTCGATTTTTAGCTCATCGATAGGGAAGCGAGCTAAGTAGGAAAGGGAAGAGTAACCCGTTCCGAAGTCGTCGATAGACAGAGCAAAACCAAGCTTTTTGATCGCGTTAAGCATTTGCAGTGTGTGTTCGCTGTCGCTCATTACTGCACTTTCGGTGAGCTCGAAGGTAATACAACTTGGGTCAAGTTCGGTAGTGCGCAGCAGCTTTTCCATGTAGTCGATCAGTTGTGGGTTACCAAATTGCTCTGGAGAGAGGTTGATCGCCACGCGTCCCGGTAAGATGCCTTGCAGTTTCCAGCGCTTTACGGTGTTAAACACATCGCGCATTACCACACGACCAAGGTGTTCAATCAAGCCTGCACGTTCAGCTACGGGGATAAATGCGCCCGGGCTGATATAACCTTCGACTGGATGTTTCCAACGTACTAGTGCTTCTGCACCGTTAATGCTGAAGTCACGGGCGTTAACTTTTGGTTGGTACCATACTTCTAAGCCGTTTTGCTGCAATGCTTTTTGTAGCTCGATCTCCAACCACAAACGCATTCGTGCTTCTTTGTTCATCTGATCGTTAAATTTAATCAGACGGTTACGACCTCGGTCTTTCGCTTCGTACATCGCGGTATCAGCATTTTGTAGCAGAATGCGCGCGTCTTGCCCGTCTTCTGGGTAACGCACACTGCCAATTGAACATGCTAGGCGTTTACTGAAATGATGCAGATCGAAAGGTTGGTTAATCAGAGAAATAATGCGCTCAGATAAAATCTCCGCCATGCGAGTGTTTTCTGGCTCAGGCAGGATGATGCCAAATTCGTCACCGCCTAAGTGACCAATGATAGCTTGATTAGGTAAAGAGCGTTTTAGGCGGGCGGAGACTTCTTGAATTACTTTGTCACCGATGTGGTGGCCAAGTGAGTCATTGATATTCTTAAAGTTATCGATGTCGAGGTAGAAAACCAGTAACGGTGTCTGGCTCTTAATAAGTTGCTCTAATCGTTTAGTAAAGCCAAAGCGATTGTACAGCTTGGTCAGTGAATCAATGTGTGCGTCTTCATTGGTGGCAGAAGAGAGTAGTTTTGGCGCATCATCAGCGTCTTGGATCAATATGATTTGGGACTCGCTACCAAGAATTGCCGTAGTATCCGCATGCAATTGGACTTTACGTTCAAATCCACAACGTGCGCTGGTTAAACAAACAAAGGGCTTTTCTGATAACAGCGTGCTGATGCGATGGGTGAAAACCTTTTTGCTGTTTTCATCAATGAACAAGCGAGTAAGCTCTTCACCCAGTAATTCGTGGGGAGAGTTTAACCCCAGTAAGCGAGCTGAAGCAGGGTTTGCAGAGATGATAATGTCATCTTCAACAAGCAATAAACCGTCAGGTAAGAGCTGGGTGAGCTTGGCAAACTTGCTTTCAGATTCTTCTAAAGAGCGAACCAGAATTTGTTTTTCTGATGTATCGACGGCATGAAAAACCACAAAACGGATTTCGTTTTCTTCGTGAATCGGAGAAAGACTGAAGTGCAAACTGGTTTCGAGATCGGTTTCGTCGAGTGTGATTTCTGCTTCGACATGCTCGCCTTTGAAGGCACGCTGATAGTAGGGCGCGAGCTTTTTGTAGAACTGCTCTCCCAATACCTGACTGTCGTTAAGGCCGATGATTTCATCATGACCTAAGCCTGCAATGTCACAATAGCGATCACTTACCATTCGATAATTGTGTTTCTTATCAAGAATGGCAAAAAAGAAAGGGCTATTTGAGGTTAGCGTTGCAAACCAATGTTGTAATTGCTGGGAAGGCATTAAGGTGTTACCGATCTCCAATGAGCCTGATTATTCGTCCGTGTAATAAAAACGCTATTTTGATAACTATAACTTTGAACATACCGTTATTAAAGCGTTTATCCACGACTTAGCGTCAATAATACACGTAAGGTCAAAAAAACGACGCTAAGGTTGGTAAAACTGCCTACTTCTAAAACAAACAGTTTTATTGATACATAACAGGTACTGGTATTACTCTATTGCGTAATATAAACGACCTTATGACAAAGTAACGGATAATTAGCGTGTTAAACAAGATTCGCAGTCAACTAGTAAAGAACGCAGCATCAATTTTGCGATCTCCAGTCCAGTTATTGCCACAAACTGTTCAGAAAAAAGCCTTGTTAGAAGGCCTAAAAATGGTGTTCAAAGAAGCCCTAGAAGATGGCGATTTTGAGTTCCTTGAAGACAAGTGGCTAAAAGTTGCGATTAAAGACTTGAACTTAGCATGGTATATCAGCTACCAAGATGAAAAGTTAGTGGTAGCAGAGAAACCGGTTCAGGAAGATGTGAGTTTTAGTGGTAACCTTAACGACCTAGTACTTATTGCTGGTCGTAAAGAAGACCCTGACACGCTGTTCTTCCAACGTCGCCTTTCTATTGAAGGTGACACCGAGCTTGGCTTGGAAGTGAAAAACCTGATGGACAGTGTCGACTTAGAGCAGTTACCAAAAGCAATGCAGGTTGCACTGAACCAACTGGCTGACTTTGTTCAAAAAGGCGTTCAAGCACCAGCACAAGAAACCGGAGTAGCGAATGCTTATTCGAACTGAAGCCCCTGCGGACATTCTGACCATTGACCGCCTATTGAAACATGCTTTCCCCACTGAGGCGGAAGCCAATCTAGTGATGCGCCTACGTGAAAACGGCAAGCTCACTTTGTCGTTGGTAGCATGTACAGATGAAGGTGAAGTCATTGGTCACGCATTGTTTAGTCCTGTGACGCTAAACGGTGAAGATTTGTCTTGGCAAGGGCTTGCACCACTGGCGGTACATGAAGACTACCGTCGTCAAGGTATTGCAGCTGAAATGATTAAAGAAGGTTTCGATTCTTTACGTGATTTTGGTTACCCAGTCTGTGTGGTATTAGGTGAGCCTGAATACTACGCTCGTCAAGGTTTTGAAGCTGGTGAAGAGATGGGTTTTGACTGTGCATGGGAAGTTCCACAAGGTGCATTCCGTGTCGCTGAATTAGTAGAAGGCCAGTGTGATGGTCGTTCAGGTCGTATTGATTACTCACCAGAGTTTTCTGAGTTGTAGTTTGCCGTCTATCTACTCGACTTAGAGAAACAAAGCCCGCATTAAAAAGCGGGCTTTGTTGTCGATGCGCAAAGAGAAAACGTGGATTAATCTTGCTCTTGGATACGTTTTTTGCCCCAAACCTCGATTTTGGCTTTTTTGCTCATACCTGCGGCATTCAGAGTCATGTTACCCCAGCTTTTGTATTCCATATCCAGACGCTTAAATTTAGCATCTTCAGAGCCTGGTAGAGTCCATGCGCGCGTCGACATGCCCTTAGTTAAAGTGCCGACCATGGTCTTGAGTTTTTTTTCACTGCCATCAGTCATGGTCACTTTCATGTTCTTGATGCTCATGGTGCCTTGAGTACACTTGATTTTAATCTTGCTGAATTTACGATTTTTGAAAAGACCATTTGGCTCAACCGTATCAGTTTCCGTTTGGAAGTTTACGGTTTTTTCAGCGATCAGCTCCCAACCATCGTTGCTATCCTTAGCAAAAGTAGTAAAGCTGGTGGTCGCGATGAGCAATGTGATTGCGAATGATTGGAAAAGCTTCATAACACCTCTGACTTTAAATGCGAAATTTTGGTAGGATTGCCTCGTTCAAATAGGTGACAAAAGATGTCAATTAACGAGAAACAATATTTACATGAAATGGGGATCAGCACATGGGAGCTGACTCACCCAGAAAGATTGGAAGGCTATCAGTCGCCATTATTGGATTTGCAAAGTTCTTGTAAACTCCTATTGGTATCGCCAATGTGTCCTGAAAACGAGACAGCTTTGATGTTTGAGCGTGTATTGAAGAGCATTAAACTCTCGCTCGACGATGCGCTGTATTTAGAACCGAGCCGAGTATCTTCTTTAGGCGAGCACGAGTTGGAGTGGGTATGGTTTGCTGGGTGTGAAGTAGATGCAAGCGTTAATGCAAAACAACTGACTTCCCCACAACTGAAAGATATTGATGGCAACAACGAACAACGTCGCGCCTTGTGGCAGCAGATCTGTTCGTATTCGTAACGGAGCAAAAGCGTGACGATTCAAATTACGCCGATGGAAGCTAAACACTCAGATCAAGTTTGGCAAATTGAGCAGCAAGCACATTCTCACCCTTGGGCTGAATCACTGGTTCGAGATTTATCGAGTCGAGGTGCTTGTCATCATGTGATGACGGAAGATCATCAAGTATTGGGTTACTTTTATGCGCAGAATATTGTGGGTGAAGTGACCTTACTCAATATCGCGATAGCACCGCACCAACAAGGAAAAGGCTTAGGTCAGAAGCTTTTGGATGCTTTCCTTGAATACTGTGAACAAGCAAAAGCAGAGAGCGCTTGGTTGGAAGTGCGTGAAAGTAACCATCCAGCTATTCATATTTATGAACAAGCGGGCTTTAATGAAGTGGATCGTCGTTACAACTATTACCCAGCTAAAACGGGCAATGGCAAAGAAGATGCCATCATTATGAGTTACTTATTTTTGATTTAGTTTTTAGTCATTACGAATTACCTCATCAACACTTATGCTATAAATGCGTATCTGACTTCGAGGCTATTGAATATGTAATAATAATTTTTTGAATTTTTTACATCTCTTTGTGTGGAGCTAGTTTTCCATTGTTGGCGCTAGGGAATGTGAGCCCTAGGGAAAGGGGGATGAGCCGAGTAAATTGAGTTCATGTCTTTCCAGTTTGCTAGCATAGCGATAATAAGCGAGAATACCGCACAATATCGAATAGTAGATATGCTTGCCCATTTTGTGAGCATAAAAGTAATTTAGAAGATTAACTAATGTCAAATCCCCTTTTTTTAGGCGAAGTTTCTAAGCGTAGAACGTTCGCTATTATTTCTCACCCGGATGCGGGTAAAACCACCATTACTGAAAAAGTACTGTTATTCGGAAACGCAATCCAAAAAGCAGGTACGGTTAAAGGTCGTGGTAACGCACAACACGCAAAATCAGACTGGATGGAAATGGAAAAGGAACGTGGTATCTCGGTAACCACGTCTGTCATGCAGTTTCCTTTCAACGATTGTCTGGTTAACCTACTTGATACTCCTGGACACGAAGACTTCTCGGAAGATACATACCGTACACTTACGGCGGTGGACTCGTGTTTGATGGTTATCGACGCAGCGAAAGGTGTCGAGGATCGTACTCGTAAGCTGATGGAAGTTACTCGTTTGCGCGACACACCAATCGTAACTTTTATGAACAAACTTGACCGTGACGTTCGTGACCCAATGGAAGTATTGGACGAGGTTGAAAACGAACTTGGCATGATGTGTGCGCCAATTACCTGGCCAATCGGCTGTGGTAAAGAGTTTAAAGGCGTTTACCACATTCACCGTGACGAAACGATTCTGTACGAATCTGGCCACGGTCATGAGATCCAAGAAGTTCGTATCATCAAAGGCCTAGATAACCCTGAGCTTGACGAGAAAGTGGGTGAAAGCTTGGCAGCAAGCGTTCGTGAAGAGCTTGAACTTGTAATGGGCGCTTGCCCTGAGTTTGACCAAGAAGCGTTCCTAACGGGTGAGTTAACGCCAGTTTACTTCGGTACAGCACTAGGTAACTTCGGTGTAGATCATATGCTAGAAGGTCTGACTGAGTGGGCTCCAGCACCGAAGACTCGTCAAGCGGTTGAACGTGACGTTGAAGCGACAGAAGACAAGTTCTCAGGTTTTGTATTCAAAATTCAAGCAAACATGGATCCAAAACACCGCGACCGTATCGCATTTATGCGTATCGTTTCGGGTACTTACACACAAGGCATGAAGATGAACCACGTTCGTCTAGGCAAGCAAGTGAGTATCTCGGATGCGGTTACCTTCATGGCGGGTGACCGCTCTCGTGCAGAACACGCTTACGCGGGTGACATCATTGGTCTTCATAACCACGGTACGATTCAAATTGGTGATACGTTCACTCAAGGTGAAGCGTTGAAGTTCTCAGGTATCCCAAACTTTGCACCGGAACTGTTCCGTCGTATTCGTTTAAAAGATCCATTGAAGCAGAAGCAGCTACTAAAAGGTCTGGTTCAGCTTTCTGAAGAAGGTGCGGTACAGGTATTCCGTCCACTACAAAACAACGATTTGATCGTTGGTGCGGTTGGTGTACTTCAGTTTGACGTGGTTGTGGCTCGCTTGAAGTCAGAATACAACGTTGAAGCAATCTACGAAGGCGTTAACGTGGCAACGGCGCGTTGGGTTGAGTGTGGTGATGCGAAGAAACTGGATGAGTTCCAACGTAAGAACCAAACTAACCTAGCGTTGGATGGTGGCGACAACCTAACGTATATCGCACCAACCATGGTTAACTTAAACCTAGCGCGTGAACGTTTCCCTGATATCGATTTCCGTGCGACTCGTGAGCACTAATCGAATCTAACTCGCTTTATATTGCGTACTAGATCATAAGCCGCCGTTAGCTATACACTTAGCTAACGGCGGCTTTTTATTTGGCGCAACGCGAATTCTATTAGCTAAAAAGGGAGTGTGATGAACTGGTTTAAGAAAGGGCTCAAACGCTATGACGATTGGTGCAAAGAGATGGGGCTGACGCCTGCTCAAAAGCGCAGTTGTGTGCCGTATAAACAAGACCCAGTTCATGAAGACGAGCCTGCTAAAAAAGCAGAGCAAGGGAAAGCAAATAATGAAACTGTTTGATACCCACTGCCATTTTGACTTTGACGTCTTTCAACAGGATTTTACTCACCAAGTCGACCTCGCTCGTGAGCAAGGGGTAGAGCGTATCTTGATTCCGTCTATCGGGCCGAGTAACTGGGCTCGTATTCAAGAGCTGGCCAATCAATACTCTCACCTTTATTACGCGCTGGGTTTTCATCCCTATTTTCTACAACAAGAGTTTGAGCAGTTTGTTCCTGAGCTCGAATCTCTGCTTTCCTCACGCAACCGACAATGCGTTGCGATAGGGGAGTGTGGTTTAGACTTTGCTATCAAGGTTCCC
Organism: Vibrio jasicida 090810c; assembly: GCF_002887615.1. Taxonomy (NCBI): domain Bacteria; kingdom Pseudomonadati; phylum Pseudomonadota; class Gammaproteobacteria; order Vibrionales; family Vibrionaceae; genus Vibrio; species Vibrio jasicida. The sequence continues at coordinate 2,965,008 of NZ_CP025792.1, forward strand.
GCCGAGCTTCAAGAGCAGGCGCTCAAATTACAGTTCAAACTGGCAAAACGATTCGAACTACCCGTTATTTTACACAGCCGAAAAGCACACAATCGTCTCATCCAAATGGTCAAAGTCGCTAAGTTGCCGAAAGGTGGTGTGTTGCATGCTTTCTCTGGCAGTTATCAACAGGCGATGGAGTGGGTTCGATTAGGTTTTCTTATCGGAGTTGGGGGCACAATTACCTACCCAAGAGCGAACAAAACACGCGACGCGATTCAAAGGTTACCACTGCAACATCTTGTACTCGAAACCGATGCTCCAGATATGCCTATACTTGGCTATCAGGGCGAACCGAATCACCCTTCAAAACTCATTTATGTCTTAAATGAGCTGTCTGCGTTGCATATAGAAAATAAGCAATCGATTGCGTCTCAGCTATGGGAAAATAGCAATTCTGCCTTCTCTATATGTGAATAAAATCTAAAGATGGTGTTTAAAAGCGAAAACGTTTTCCTTCTTATTGTGAGATAACTCACAAACGAGAGTGAATCAATGATGAATCTTATAAGAAAGTGTGAGGGTGGCATTACTTTAATTGATTCGGGATGAGTATAATTGCCCCCGCTTTATAGCTCCATTTTGTAACACGCCAATAAATAACTTATAAGGAAGTCATAAACTATGAGCCTGTTTATGAGCCTAGTCGGTATGGTAGTGCTTCTTGCTATTGCATTTGCATTTTCTAATAACCGAAAAGCTATCAACTTTAGAACTGTGGGTGGCGCATTTGCTATCCAATTTATCCTAGGTGCATTTGTTCTTTACGTACCTTGGGGCCGTGATCTACTAAACGGTTTCTCTACTGGTGTATCTAACGTTATCAACTACGGTAACGATGGTTCATCTTTCCTATTCGGTGGTCTTGTTTCTGACAAGATGTTCGAAGTATTCGGCGGCGGCGGTTTCATCTTCGCATTCCGCGTTCTTCCTACACTGATCTTCTTCTCTGCACTGATTTCAGTTCTTTACTACATTGGCGTTATGCAGTGGGTTATCAAGATTCTTGGTGGTGCACTACAGAAAGCGCTTGGCACATCTCGTGCGGAATCAATGTCAGCAGCAGCTAACATTTTCGTAGGTCAAACAGAAGCGCCTCTAGTTGTTCGTCCGTTCGTTCCAAAAATGACTCAATCTGAGCTATTCGCGGTAATGTGTGGTGGTCTAGCGTCTGTTGCTGGTGGTGTACTAGCAGGTTACGCATCTATGGGTGTTCCACTAGAATACCTAGTAGCAGCATCATTCATGGCTGCACCAGGTGGTCTACTGTTCGCTAAGATTCTTCACCCAGAGACTGATAAGCCTCATGAAGATATCGAAGAAGCAATGGACGGTGGCGACGACAAACCAGCTAACGTAATCGACGCAGCAGCGGGCGGTGCGGCTTCTGGTCTACAACTTGCGCTAAACGTAGGTGCAATGCTAATCGCATTCGTTGGTTTGATTGCTCTAGTTAACGGTATGCTAGGTGGCATCGGTGGTTGGTTCGGTATGCCTGAACTAACACTAGAACTTATCCTAGGTTACGCGTTCTCTCCACTAGCATTCCTAATCGGTGTTCCATGGGACGAAGCAGTTGTTGCTGGTTCATTCATCGGTCAGAAACTAGTAATCAACGAATTTGTTGCATACTTGAACTTCACACCTTACCTAGGTGAAGGCGCTCAAGTTGTTGCAGCAACTGGTGAAGTAATGTCTGCTAAGACAACAGCTATCATCTCATTCGCACTATGTGGCTTCGCGAACCTTTCTTCTATCGCGATTCTACTTGGTGGTCTAGGTAGCCTTGCACCAAACCGTCGTTCAGATATCGCTCGCATGGGTATTAAAGCAGTTCTTGCTGGTACGTTGTCTAACCTAATGGCAGCGACTATTGCAGGCTTCTGCCTTAGCCTTGCAGCACTATAATTAGAATCGGTTCTTAATATATAGACGCCGTTTTAAATCATGCCCTGTAGCAAGAGATTGCTGCGGGGCATTTTTCGTTTTTCAGGCCTGAAAATTTTATCGTATGTAGGTCGATGCAATTCGCTTACGCAGTCGATGGAATAGGGGCTGGGAAATTTTGAGATACAAACCGTTTGCGCTCTATTTGGTGCTACAGTTTTGCGGTGAAACTCTATAATGTAGTAATCATGAAATGGTGGTTCTGACAACTACTTAATCACAGAGTGAATATTACATACTCGATGGGCAAATGAATTGCCCTCCAATATCAGTTCCCACAAGCGTTTTATTGTGTGATGTGATATTAAAGACACCGCAATCATAGATTGTTGTGCCATAGGCCAAACTGGTACTGTGCGGTGACAAGGATAGCAATTGGTATATGATTTTTCGCAGTATATGCCGAGTCTTCAGGGAACCAAGTCCGTTCATTAATAGACTGCTTAGCTAAAATCTCACGCTGTCTCTACTTGTTGATTATAGTTAGAGAAGTGATGTGAAGCTGAGTAGTGAATTTTTTGAATATTGATCGGAGATAGAAATGAGCGATTTAAAAGCAGCAGCGCTACGTGCACTGAAACTTATGGACCTTACTACGCTAAATGATGATGACACTGATGCAAAAGTGATCTCGCTATGTCATGACGCGAAAACTGCAGTAGGCAACACAGCTGCAATCTGTATTTACCCTCGCTTTATTCCTATTGCTAAGAAGACACTTCGTGAGCAAGGTACGCCAGAAGTTCGCATTGCGACTGTAACGAACTTCCCACACGGTAACGACGATATCGACATCGCTGTTGCTGAAACAAAAGCGGCGGTTGCTTACGGTGCAGACGAAGTAGACGTAGTTTTCCCATACCGCGCTCTAATGGCGGGTAACGAGAAAGTTGGCTTCGAACTAGTTAAGCAATGTAAAGAAGCTTGTGGTGATATCCTTCTTAAAGTGATCATCGAAACAGGTGAACTAAAAGAAGAAGCGCTAATCAAGAAAGCATCTCAAATCTGTATCGAAGCAGGTGCTGACTTCATTAAAACTTCAACTGGTAAAGTGCCAGTAAACGCAACACCAGAATACGCTCGTATGATGCTTGAAGTTATTCGTGATATGGGTGTTGCAGAATCTGTTGGTTTCAAACCAGCAGGTGGTGTGCGTACTGCTGAAGATGCAGCGGCATACCTAGCAATGGCTGATGAAATCCTTGGTGACAACTGGGTTGATGCTCGTCACTACCGTTTCGGTGCGTCTAGCCTGCTAACAAACCTACTAAATACATTAGAAGTATCGGACCAAGTCGCTGATCCAACAGCGTACTAATTCCAAAAAAAGCGTCTGAACGGTAGCACCAGCTTTGGTGCTACCAAACCTCTTCTATCCTACTTTTACCATAGCTCATTATGAGCTTGGGAGGCACTAATGTATTTACCACAAGAAATCATTCGTAAAAAACGTGACGGCGAAGTTCTAACAGCCGACGAAATCAACTTCTTTATTCAAGGCGTAGCAAACAACAGTGTATCTGAAGGCCAGATCGCCGCTTTTGCTATGACAATCTTCTTCAATGAAATGACGATGCCAGAGCGTATCGCACTAACCTGTGCAATGCGTGATTCAGGTATGGTTATCGATTGGAGCCACATGAATTTTGGTGGTCCAATTGTCGATAAGCACTCTACTGGTGGTGTGGGGGACGTGACTTCTCTAATGCTTGGTCCAATGGTGGCTGCATGCGGTGGTTTCGTACCTATGATCTCTGGTCGTGGTCTTGGCCATACGGGCGGTACGCTGGATAAGCTTGAGTCTATTCCTGGCTACAACATCACACCGACAAACGACGTATTTGGTCAAGTAACCAAAGACGCAGGTGTGGCAATTATCGGTCAAACGGGTGACCTAGCACCAGCGGATAAGCGCGTTTACGCGACTCGCGATATCACAGCGACAGTAGATAATATTTCACTGATCACGGCGTCGATTTTATCGAAGAAGCTTGCTGCAGGTCTTGAATCTCTAGTGATGGACGTAAAAGTAGGTTCTGGCGCATTCATGCCAACTTACGAAGCGTCTGAAGAGCTAGCAAAATCAATCGTAGCAGTAGCAAACGGTGCTGGTACTAAGACAACCGCTATCCTAACGGACATGAACCAAGTATTGGCGTCTTCTGCGGGTAACGCAGTGGAAGTACGCGAAGCGGTTCGTTTCCTAACAGGTGAATACCGTAACCCTCGTCTACTTGAAGTAACCATGGCTTCATGTGCTGAAATGTTAGTACTTGGCAAACTGGCTGAGAACACAGAAGACGCACGTGCGAAATTGATGGAAGCACTAGATAACGGCAAAGCGGCTGAGTGCTTCGGTAAGATGATTGCCGGTCTAGGTGGCCCAGCAGATTTCGTAGAAAACTACGATAATTACCTAGAGAAAGCGGAAATCATCAAACCAGTATACGCAACTGAAACGGGCGTTGTATCTGCGATGGATACTCGTGCAATCGGCATGGCTGTGGTTTCTATGGGCGGTGGTCGTCGTGTAGCAACAGACGAAATCGACTACGCGGTTGGTTTTGATAACTTCATTCGTTTAGGCGAAGTAGCGGACAGTGACAAGCCTTTAGCGGTGATCCATGCTCGCACAGAAGAGCAGTGGGAAGAAGCGGCAAAAGCGCTTCGCAGCGCAATTAAAGTAGGCGGAGAATATACACCAACGCCAGAGGTCTACCGCCAAATCCGTGCAGAAGATCTTTAATCGAACAAGTAATTACACAAGGCCTACTCAATCATAATTAGAAGCCGAGTGGGCCTAAGGAACGAGCAATGAAAAGAGCATTTATTTTAGTACTAGACTCATTCGGTATCGGCGAAACCGCTGATGCGAAGCAATTTGGTGACGTAGGTTCGGACACGCTTGGTCATATTGCTGACCAGTGTGAACAAGGCTTAGCAAACAACGATAAACGTGAAGGCGCGCTTCGTCTTCCAAACCTATCTAAACTGGGTTTGGCAATGGCACATAAAGAGTCAACAGGTCGTTTTGCTCCTGGTCTAGATGCAGACGCAGAGATCATCGGTGCGTACGGTCACGCAGCAGAGCTTTCTTCAGGTAAAGACACGCCGTCTGGTCACTGGGAAATCGCAGGTGTTCCTGTTCTGTTTGATTGGGGTTACTTCACTGACAAAGCGAACAGCTTCCCGAAAGAGCTGACTGACCGCATTCTTGAGCGTGCTGGTCTGGACGGTTTCCTAGGTAACTGCCACGCATCGGGAACTCAAGTTCTTGACGATCTGGGTGAAGAGCACATGAAGACTGGCAAGCCAATCTTCTATACATCAGCTGACTCTGTATTCCAAATCGCATGTCATGAAGAGACATTCGGTCTAGACCGCCTACTAGAGCTTTGCCAAATTGCACGTGAAGAGCTAGAAGATTACAACATCGGTCGTGTTATCGCGCGTCCATTCGTTGGTGCAGGTAAAGGTCAATTCGAGCGTACAGGTAACCGTCGTGACCTTTCTGTTGAGCCACCATCAGCAACGGTTCTACAGAAACTTGTTGAAGAGAAGCAAGGCAACGTGGTTTCTATCGGTAAGATTGCGGATATCTACGCAAACTGCGGTATCACGAAGAAAGTGAAAGCGACAGGTATCCCTGCCTTGTTCGAAGCAACACTAGAGCAAATCAAAGAAGCGGGTGACAATACGATCGTATTCACTAACTTCGTGGACTTCGATTCAGCTTACGGTCACCGTCGTGATGTAGCAGGTTACGCCGCGGCACTTGAGTACTTCGATGGTCGTATCAACGAAGTGCTGGATATTATGGAAGAAGACGATGTGCTTATCCTCACGGCAGATCACGGCTGTGACCCAACATGGCCAGGTACAGACCACACTCGTGAGCACATCCCAGTGATTGTTTACGGTAAGAAAGTACCAGCAGGTTCACTAGGCCTTCGTGACAGCTTTGCTGATATCGGTCAAACATTGGCAACGTACTTCGGTATTTCCCCAATGGATTACGGTAAGAACTTCCTATAATTATTTAGGTTTTGAAAACTAGGAGCATCATGCTCCTAGTTTTATGTTCGCAGCATGAAAATGTTGCTTGTCGGAAATGAGAATATTCTAGCCAAAACCGCCAACAGCAGCGCGGATCGCTAGAGACTGGTTAAGGAAAAGAAACATGGCAACTCCACATATCAACGCAGAAATGGGTGCTTTCGCAGACGTCGTTCTAATGCCGGGTGACCCACTACGTGCAAAATACATCGCAGAGACTTTCCTTGAAGATGTTGTTCAAGTGTGTGACGTTCGTAATATGTTTGGTTACACAGGCACTTACAAAGGTCGTAAGATCTCAGTAATGGGCCATGGTATGGGTATCCCATCTTGTTCAATCTACGTGACTGAGCTAATCAAAGACTTCGGCGTTAAGAAAGTGATCCGTGTAGGTAGCTGTGGCGCTGTGAACGAAGACATCAAAGTACGTGATGTTGTGATCGGTATGGGCGCATGTACAGACTCTAAAGTGAACCGCATTCGCTTCAAAGGTCATGACTTTGCCGCTATCGCTGACTACAAAATGGTTCGTGCAGCAGAAGAAGCAGCAAAAGCTCGCGGCGTAGACGTGAAAGTAGGTAACCTATTCTCTGCAGAGCTGTTCTACACGCCAGATCCAGAAATGTTCGACGTAATGGACAAGTACGGTATCGTAGGTGTGGAAATGGAAGCGGCAGGTATCTACGGCGTTGCAGCAGAGTATGGCGCGAAAGCTCTGACTATCTGTACTGTTTCTGACCACATCAAGACTGGCGAGCAAACCACATCTGAAGAGCGTCAAAATACGTTCAACGATATGATGCTGATTGCGCTTGATTCAGTACTACTAGGCGATGAAGAGTAAGACGAAGGGATAGCGTTCTTTTCGCTTTAAAGCATTACAAAAACAGCCCGCATTGTGCGGGCTGTTTTTTTATCCGAGATCGAATGAGAGCTACTTTGTCAGTAACAGGTTTTCACCTTTTTTACGGCGGATTGGTTGTCTGCGTAAAATCATAATGAACAGCATGCCGCACACAAAGCTCATCAGAACCATCATGTACATGTAGCGATCACTCTTGCGGTAATGGTGATCAGAAATTGCTGTTACACGACCTGTTTCAAAGGTCACGCGAACAAAACCAATCACAGCGCCATCAGCCGATACGGGCTCGACCAATTGTTGGCGCCCGATAGAGGCTGTCGCCAGCGGTGTATCTAATCCTAGCACTTCACGTACCGAAAGCGCCTCTTCACTGGAAGCCAAACGTACACCTTGCGCATCATAGATGGTGGCATCAAATACTAAACGGTCTTGCGCAAGTTGGTTGGTTAACTTAAGTAGACTTTCTTGATCTTTATTTATGATCATTTCACTAGCGGATAACGACGCTTGCGAAATCAAAACTTTTGTCAGTGTTTCAAGCTGCTGTGCTTGAATCTTCTCGTTGCCCTTACTGATCACGACACTGTTTTTTATGGTGATAAATAGCATCACGCATAGCAGGATCAGCGCTAGGATTCGTAGGGCATTCCTCACTGAGAACAGGGATTCACTCATGCTGTTTACTCGTCCATTCAAAACAAAACAAAGACTTGCCTTTTTAGCTTGTTGAGGTAACGTTTTAGCAAAGTCACAAGGGATTATATACATGGACGCGTCAAAAAGCTTGCCTATCAGAAGGCATACGACTCTTTTAAAACGACTACCCGAAACTCGCTTTGCCACCCAGCTTGATAAAGCCAAGGCTAACTGGATTGTGTTTGGTGAACATCTTGAGCCCCGTAACTTCGAAGACATCGATTTTTTTACTGGTTTCTACAATCCAATCTTAGACACTTGGAAAGTTGGGCAGTATGAAGTTGCATTGATGGCTGGGCAACTCACTCCAGAGCACGAAATCATTTTGAAGAACCTTAACCTTGATTATGCGTCGCTTAATGAAGTGCCGGATCTCTCTACGCCAGGGCTGGTGGTTTTCGATATGGATTCGACGGCGATTCAAATCGAGTGTATTGATGAAATCGCTAAGCTGGCAGGCGTTGGTGAAGAAGTGGCAGAAGTCACCGAACGAGCCATGCAAGGGGACTTGGATTTCGAACAAAGTTTGCGTCAGCGCGTGGGTAAACTGAAAGGTTCCGATGAAGCGATTTTGGAACAAGTACGTAGCCAACTGCCATTTATGCCTGACTTTGAAGCGCTGATTGCGACCTTTAAAGCATTAGGTTGGAAGACGGCGATTGCTTCCGGTGGCTTTACTTATTTTTCTGATTTCATCAAAGACAAAGTTGGCTTGGACTTTGCTCAATCGAACCAATTGGAAATTATCGATGGCAAGTTGACCGGTCAGGTACTTGGCGATGTTGTCTCTGCACAAACAAAAGCGGATATCTTGGTTGAACTTGCAGAAGAGTATGACATTGAACAACACAATACAGTGGCCGTAGGCGATGGAGCCAATGACTTGGTGATGATGTCTGCAGCAGGGCTAGGTATTGCTTATCATGCGAAACCAAAGGTAGAGCAACAAGCGCAGACATCAGTTCGATTTGCGGGGCTCGGTGGAGTGTTATGCATTCTGTCAGGCGCTTTGGTTAAGCAACAGAAAATCAGCTGGCAAGCAAAGCCATAAGCTCAAGGTTTAAGACCGACCAATAGAAAACACCGCCTATAGTTGGCGGTGTTTCTTTATTCGGTGAGTTCAAGCCTGACGACGACCTCTTCCGTGATGTCTTCAAACTCACTGTAACCGACGAGAGCAGTCAGTTCTTTTTCTAACTTGCTGGCTTGATGGACACCAAATTGAGTCAGGTCGCTCAAATCTTGGCGCAGCAAAGAGGTCATTGGATCAAAGATCGGCGCGGTTGAAATACGTGTGGCGTAGAACTCGCCCATCATGCGCGCTTTCTTAATAAATTGAATGCGCTCTTTCACACTGGTGAAATCTTGGTGCAGTTTAGACTCGAGGCCCGTGATCTTGCTGCCTACCTTCATCAGGCTGATATAAATGTCTTGATGTCTTGCTTGTGCGCCATCGATACGCTTGATGGGGTCGGCAATCAATGTGCTGGAGCGACCCTTAAACAGAGGTTCTAGCGAGAACAGTTGATTGTGGCCCAAGCGAGCGTACAACTCGATGTGTTTTGGAAGTGGGAAGTTCACCCCTATCACTGGTGTTTTAACCGAAGAGGTGGCACTTTTACTAATAAAGATCGGAGTACTCAAGGTACGAGAAAGTAACACGCTGTGCAGCCTTTCTAGCAGTGGGTTACTTGGTAGCACCTCTTTTTGTTGAATGAGTTTGTCTTGGTTGTGTTCAATAATGCTATTAAAGAAAGCAATCACACGCATGGTTTTGCTGTCTTCGTCTATCACCATTTGCACACTACGGCCATCAGGACTCACTCGAATAATACGATAAGGTACCTCGGATAGGGGCAGTTTCTTATCGTAGAGCTGCAACTCACGGAAATTGATGTGAACCTCTTGCCCTGAACGCAGCGCAGTAGGTTCATCTAACCTGATTCCCAAGCCACGTTTGGAAATATCCATGGTGAAACCAGCGGCTTTTAGGTTGCCAGCATCCAATACCAACGGCGTTTTGAAACGGTAGCGAGGTTCCTTGCGACGTGATTGCGCATCGAAATAGATACCTTTAGGACTGCCAATGATCTTCCTCGGCTGACGAAATGAATTTAATGTGTTCGCAGGAACACGAGGTTTCTCCGTCAGTAGGTAATCTTGACCGGATTTATCATCAGCGATCTCTTGCAAAATACCGACATGTGTCAGTCTTTGTGAGCTTTCAGCAAGCTCAGAAGAGAACGCTGCAAGGTCATTTTTCTCTTGTTCAGAGAGTTCAAAAATTGAAATACGGAACGCACGCCAACTTGAACGTTTTGCACCTAAGTGCCAAAACAGTTGGCGTTGTTCTCTAGTCGCTTCTGGACGGAGCATTGAATAGAAGTAGGTTTTATTTTCATGCTCATGGGTAAAGGAATAAAGCACATTGGTTGTTCCTTTAACTCCTGGCGTAATAAGCGATGCCATTCTTTGCTCATGGAACAACGAACCAAATACTTGCTGATTACGTTCATCGTGCCAGTACTGCCATAACTTTTGGTTATTTGGCGTTAACATGGCTAACTTAAGTTCGCTACCTTCGAAGAACAGAGGTAGATTGCTCGTGTGCTTGAGAGCAATGTGCTCGTAACCACGAGTTCGAGCGCGAATGATTTTATCTTGGTTGTCATGACGAGCTCGTTTTGCTGCACTATTTAGTGCTTCGTCAATCACACGAGCGATGATGTTGGTTTCCGTCAGGCGAATCGTTCTTAGGTAGCGAATCGAGTCATTTTCATAACAATCATCTACGGCTAGAACACGATAGGTCATTGGCTTTTCAATGCCAGCGACCTGAGACTTGCTCGCAAACTCAGTAAAAGTCACCTGAATGACTTCTCCCAGACTGTATTTAAAAGCGCTAGGGACTTTGAATTTCGCCCCCGAACAAGAAAGGTCGATGCTCAACCCATGGATCACTTGCTCTTTTGAACGAACGATTTCCACTTGGGACTGTACTTTTAAACGCTTCTCTTGACGTTTTAGGTCATACCCAAGGTGCACAGGCTCTGCAAGAAAAGGGCTTTTCGGATCGGTCAGCGATCGTTCTTCACTCTTACCATTATTTTTGCTCATCACACGGAAGTTATTGCGTGTGTTGACCAAAGCCTCCCACATGCCCTCGGTGTAACCACCGTACTTTTTCAGGTTCTTGTGGTAAGCGTTAAAGGCGACATCATCCAGCCAATGTGGAATGCCATCTAATAAGTATTCACGACATTCACCTTTCACTCGACCTCGCAAATCAATGCTCTTTTTACAAGGAGCCATGACACGGTTGAGCTCCATCTTTACTAGAATTTTGGCCGATGGTGGCTCTCCTTCAGTCAATTGACCCAGGACGAAATCAAAGTCATCAGCGCCATAAACAGGGATGAGGCGTTCTGCGAGCGAGAGAATTTCAGATTGCTGCATTATTTCTGTTAAAGTATGTCGTTATTCGAATTATATCGGCTAAGCAAAGCAAAACTTGAGTATATCAATAGTTCTGCTCATATAAGGTCTGACATGGCTGTGCTTGGTCACATTTGTTGAAAAAACCGAGTGTTGAAAAAATCGAGGCATCATGGCGAAAGCAAAACGAGCGTATGTTTGTAATGATTGTGGCGCAGACTTCCCGCGTTGGCAGGGGCAATGTAACGCATGTGGCGCGTGGAATACGATTACTGAAGTTCGTATTGCAGCCTCTCCGACGGTTGCGCGCAATGAACGCTTGAGTGGTTATGCTGGTTCAGCAACAGAATCGAAAGTTCAAACCTTATCGGAAATCGATTTACAAGAAGTCCCAAGATTCACCAGTGGTTTTAAAGAACTAGACCGTGTTCTAGGCGGTGGTGTTGTTCCTGGCGCTGCGATTTTGATTGGTGGTAGCCCTGGTGCGGGTAAGTCGACCTTATTACTGCAAACCATGTGCTTACTCTCTTCTCAAATGCCAACCTTGTATGTGACGGGTGAAGAGTCTTTGCAGCAAGTCGCGATGCGAGCCTCTCGCCTTGGGCTGCCGAAAGATCATCTAAAGATGTTGTCGGAAACGAACGTCGATAAAATTTGCCAAATCGCCGAGAAAGAGCAACCTCGCATTATGGTTATCGACTCGATTCAAGTTATGCACGTGTCTGACGTTCAGTCGTCACCGGGCAGTGTAGCGCAGGTACGTGAATCAGCAACGGCATTAACGAGATACGCAAAGCAAAACAATGTCGCCGTCTTTATTGTTGGTCACGTAACAAAAGATGGTACCCTTGCCGGCCCGAAAGTACTTGAGCACATTATTGACTGTTCAGTTCTGCTCGATGGTGGCACTGACAGCCGCTTCCGTACTTTGCGTAGCCATAAAAACCGTTTCGGTGCTGTGAACGAGCTCGGCGTATTTGCCATGACGGGGCAGGGACTGAAAGAGGTCAATAACCCTTCGGCGATTTTCCTATCCCGTGGTGAAGAGGAAACATCGGGTTCTTCCGTTATGGTGGTGTGGGAAGGTACGCGTCCTCTATTAGTAGAGATTCAAGCGCTAGTGGACTACTCACAACTGGCAAACCCGCGTCGTGTTGCGGTTGGCCTAGAACAAAACCGCCTGTCTTTATTATTAGCGGTACTGCATAAGCATGGTGGTCTTCAAATGGCAGACCAAGATGTGTTCGTGAATGTCGTCGGTGGTGTAAAAGTGACAGAAACCAGTGCTGACCTTGCGTTAGTTATGGCGCTTTTATCGAGTTTCCGCGATCGCCCGTTACCGAAAGATGTTGTCGTGTTTGGTGAGGTTGGCTTGGCGGGTGAGATTCGCCCAGTACCAAGTGGCCAAGAGCGTTTAAATGAAGCATTTAAACACGGCTTTAAGAAAGCGATAGTGCCAGCGGCGAATATGCCTAAGGGCGGAATTCCTGGTATGCAAATCCATGGTGTGAAAAAACTCTCGGAGGCCATCGAAGCATTTGATGAGTTGTAAATGCCATCTTGTGCCCCAATTTAAGGGGTAACAATAATGTTGAACCCATCCTCATTATTCTTGAATTAAGCACACAAATTGCGAAGTTTGACTATTATTTGAGGGTGGAAAATCGACGTTAAAATTTTTTTTGTTCCAATGGCACGCAAAGGTATCCGTCTTGACAGATTGTGATATACTCTGCGCGCACTTTATACCTTATTAACAGAGTAAGACAATGACTGATTTATCAAAATACAGAAACATTGGTATTTTCGCGCACGTTGATGCGGGTAAAACTACCACAACTGAGCGTATCCTGAAGCTTACTGGTAAAATCCATAAGACTGGTGAAGTACACGACGGCGAGTCTACAACTGACTTCATGGAACAAGAAGCTGAGCGTGGTATTACAATCCAGTCTGCAGCAGTAACTTGTGAGTGGAACGGTCACCGCCTGAACGTAATCGACACTCCTGGACACGTAGACTTTACAGTTGAAGTATACCGTTCACTTAAAGTTCTTGACGGTGGTATCGGTGTATTCTGTGGTTCTGGTGGTGTTGAGCCTCAGTCAGAAACAAACTGGCGTTACGCGAACGACTCAGAAGTTGCTCGTCTGATCTTCGTAAACAAACTAGACCGTATGGGTGCAGACTTCTTCAACGTTGTTGACCAAGTTAAGAACGTACTAGGTGCAAACCCACTAGTTATGACTCTACCAATCGGTCGTGAAGACGATTTCGTTGGTGTTGTAGACGTACTAAACCGTAAAGCTTACGTTTGGGATGACACAGGTCTACCAGAAAACTACGAAATCCAAGACGTTCCTGCGGACATGCTTGATGACCTAGAACAGTACCGTGAAGAGCTAGTTGAAACTGCTGTAGAGCAAGACGACGACCTAATGGAAGCTTACATGGAAGGCGAAGAGCCGACTATCGAGCAACTAAAAACTTGTATCCGTAAAGGTACTCGTGATCTAGCGTTCTTCCCAACGTTCTGTGGTTCTGCATTCAAAAACAAAGGCATGCAACTTATCCTTGACGCTGTTGTAGATTACCTACCAGCTCCAAACGAAGTTGATCCTCAGCCTCTAACAGATCCAGAAACTGGTGAAGCAACAGGTGAAGTAGCTACAGTAGACGCTGACGCGCCACTAAAAGCACTTGCGTTCAAGATCATGGACGACCGTTTTGGTGCACTAACATTTATCCGTATCTACTCTGGTCGCATGAAGAAGGGTGACACAATCCTTAACTCTGCAACTGGTAAGACTGAGCGTATCGGTCGTATGTGTGAGATGCAAGCTGACGAACGTAACGAACTTACTGAAGCTCAAGCTGGTGACATCATCGCTGTAGTAGGTATGAAGAACGTTCAAACTGGTCACACTCTATGTGATCCTAAGCACGAATGTACTCTAGAAGCTATGATCTTCCCAGAACCAGTAATCTCTATTGCTGTTTCTCCAAAAGACAAAGGTTCTACTGAGAAAATGGGTATCGCGATCGGTAAAATGGTTGCAGAAGATCCATCATTCCAAGTTGAGACTGATGAAGATTCAGGTGAAACTATCCTGAAAGGTATGGGTGAACTTCACCTAGACATCAAGGTAGACATCCTTAAGCGTACTTACGGCGTTGAGCTAGAAGTAGGTGCTCCACAGGTAGCTTACCGTGAAACTATCACTAAACCAGTTGAAGATAGCTACACGCACAAGAAACAGTCTGGTGGTTCTGGTCAGTTCGGTAAGATCGACTACCGTATCAAACCAGGTGAGCCAAACTCTGGCTTCACGTTCAAATCAACAGTTGTTGGTGGTAACGTACCTAAAGAATTCTGGCCTGCAGTTGAGAAAGGCTTTGCGTCAATGATGGATACTGGTGTTCTAGCTGGCTTCCCAACTCTAGACGTTGAAGTTGAACTATTCGACGGTGGTTTCCACGCAGTTGACTCATCAGCAATCGCTTACGAAATCGCAGCGAAAGGTGCATTCCGTCAGTCTATGCCTAAAGCAGGCGCGCAACTTCTTGAGCCAATCATGAACGTTGACGTGTTCACTCCAGAAGACAACGTTGGTGACGTAATCGGTGACCTTAACCGTCGTCGTGGTATGATCAAAGACCAACAAGCTGGTACTACAGGCGTTCGTATTAAAGCTGACGTTCCTCTATCAGAAATGTTCGGTTACATCGGTCACCTACGTACTATCACTTCTGGTCGTGGTCAGTTCTCTATGGAGTTCGCACACTACTCAGCATGTCCAGCAAACGTTGCTGAGCAAGTAATCGCAGAAGTTAAAGAGCGTGACGGTAAGAAGTAATTCTTAAGTTAACTCTTTAAAATCTCAAAGCCCCGCCTAGTGCGGGGCTTTTTACTATCTGTTCTCTCACTTTCTATCAACAGTACTTGTTGCTGGGCTCGTCATTAAATCTTAGTTTTATTGAGCCAAGGTTATGGTCTCAAAGTCTCTAACCGTGGTCTTTTCAAACTCAGCAATCTCTTCTTTTATCCACTGGCTAAACGATAGTGCTTTTGGTCGTTTCAGGTAACCAGCGGGAGCGCAAAGGTAATAAGCATATTTGGGTTGAATTCCTATATCGCCAATTCGAACCAGTTTACCTTCTTGAATATAACGATACGCCAAGCTGTGCTTAACCAAAGCGACACCTTGTAGAGACAGTGCACCTTCCAGTACTAAATGAGATCCACTGTATTTAAGGGTTGGCTTGGCTGACTTATGGCCTAGTGTCTCTAGCCACAAACACCAATCTAAATCTGGCCACAAATCCTCAATCAGTTCTGCTTTGTGTAAATCTTCAACCCGATAGATTCCGTGTTCCTTTTGATAAATGGGATGACAAGCCGGATAAAAAGCCTCATCCATCAACCACTGAGACTCTAAGTTTGGGTAATCGCCACGGCCGTAACGAACACACAGGTCAATCTGACTATCTTGAAATGATACCAGTTCATTGGTGGGCTCCATCAGTAGTGATAACTCAGGGTGCCTTTGTCGAAAAGCGGTAATACGAGGAACCAACCAATGATGGGCGAAAGATGGCAAGGTTGAAATAGAGAGGTGATTCGGGTTGGGATCTTGGTTAATCAAACGCACACCTTGTTGAAGGTGATTAAACCCTCGTTCAGCTTGAGCAAAAAGCAAATTGCCCTCTGGAGTGAGAAGTATCTTACGGTGTTGGCGCACAAATAAATCGGTACCAAGAAAAGCTTCCAATTGACGTATCTGTTGGCTAATCGCTGCTGGAGTCACAAACAAGTGTGTTGCTGCAACTTTAAAGCTGCCTTCCTTTGCTGCGATATAGAAGTAATACAGTCCCTGTAATGGTGGCATCCGCTCTTTCACATTAGTTTTCCTTAATTCAATGTCAGATTCTATCGTTTGAGCATTACAGGGTAGTCGTTGATTATTAAGTGGTCAATGTGAATCAAAAGGAGGAGATATGAACAATACAGCACAAACTTGTGGGCGATGGGCCTCGAAACCACGTCAGCGTTTAGTTCAGTATATCTTTTCCAAGTTAGTCGTATGGAGAAAGAATTACCGTACACGGCGTCATCTATCAGACCTTCCAGAGCATCTTTTGGATGATATTGGTTACAACGAAAGTGAAGTACAAAAGGAAATTCAGAAACCGTTTTGGCGAGATTGAACGCTAGCTAAAGAAAAAGCCAACGGGCAATTCACCGCTGGCTTTGTACTTGGTGGTTTCACTTTAAGGCATCGCTTTCACTTCTACCGTAATCGTGTCCTGGTATCTTCCCGCACGGGCAAAATCAATGTTGCCTAGCGTTACTTCGAGAGGTAAACCCCACCGCTTAGTATCTTCATTATTAGAGAAGGTATAAACCGACTTCTGGTTTACCTGGGTATGGTTAAACTTGAGGGTATAGGGAATCGTAAAGTCTGGTTCTGACTTTTGTTTTAACTCACCATACTTTTGTTTAATGACCAAGCGAACGTTTGAATTAGACAGAAGATCAAAATCAGACCGGTAGGTTCGGTTGGATTCAAGTTCACCTAACTGGAAGCGATAACCTGAATTGCCGGAGCGCTGAAGGTTGGGAGTATTCGGTGCAGAGTTAAATGCGACAAAGGCGGGTACCTTTAGTTTTACTTTTGCATTCTTGGTCTCTTCTTTTCTATCTAGTGAAATGGAGGCTTCTAGCAGGCCGGTATAATTCCCAGAGGCAGATGTTTTGGCCTCTGGGACTTTAATCCAAAACTTGGTTCTCTGGCTATTATCAAGTGGAAGTTGGAACCCTTTATTAGGAAAGTGGCTTAATTGACGAAAGTTTTTGTCTAAGATCGTCAGGGGCAAGTTTCCACTTATTGAGCTCAAGTAGCTAGATTGCTTATTGTTAACCGAGACCATGGCCATCGGAAAGCGGCAGCGTTGGATGTCTCTTGAGAGTTCAAGGTAGACGGGTATATAAGCGCCTAAATCGCGTTTAAATTCGACGTTACTTCTGTCGACATTGAGCGTCCATTTGCCACTGCATTCCGCCCAGACTGAATGGGAAAGTAGGGCAAAACCAAGCACTGAGAGTTTGATTAGGTGTTTCATTGTTTATCCCTCTTTAATAAGTAAAGTGGGTAGATAAATCAGATTTTCATTTGTATCAGGGACGTTCAGTTTCGTTGGGGAGAAGCCATCTATCATGATGGTGTAATCGCCCGGCGCAACGCCTTCTACAACAAATCTACCTGATCGGTTAGTGAAAAATTCATACGTTTTCTGTTGTCCAACTAACTGACCTTGGAATAGTTTTAATGGTTTATTCTGGCTAAGTTCAATCGTACCAATGATGGTTTTCGATGCCGCAGACCCTATTTTTATGAGGTGTCCGGTTTGAGACCCTGGAGTAATGTTGTACTCACTGTCGCCAAAGTCATACCCGACGGGCGCATCAGGCACATTGATAAATATCGTTGATAACTGGTGCCCACCAGACAATTGAACCGCATTATTTATTGTAGAAGTTGATATGGCTTCTGCGGGATCATCCGCGACAGCATTGATCTCGACGTCTGCGTTTAGTGACTCATGAACTGCGACAATCGCAACTGGGCCATTTATTGGGCGCGACCACGCCAAGTTACCGTCTGCTAATGTCAATGCCGTACTAGCGCGAACGGAAGCCGTTTGGTAACTGTCTGCGTTATCAAATTCTAGGTGGAAGACCTTGGCATCGGCAATAAATCGGTTGGCAACATAATCGCCTTCAACGGAATAGGTTTGTGAATCTGCATCGCCTTCCGCGGTCATAGCATAGCCATAGCTGCCAGTGTAATCATCGGATGGACGTTGGAATTGTGCTCGATAAGTATCGGGCTCATTCGAATAGGAAACATTGGCGTTATATTCCCCAGAAACCGAATTCCAATCCCAATCCGCGGAGAAGGTGAAGCGCGTTTCATCAATATTGTCGTTTGGGTTCTCCTCTTTTTCTACACCAGCAGAGAGCGAGAGGCTATACCATTGCCACGCAATTTCTGACGAAACTAGCCATTCAATTTCCTCTTCTTCAAAATCACGATAGTCCCCAGTTAAGATGAGATTGAGATCATCCGTAATGGTAAATACATAGTTAGAGAACACTCGTAACCCTGTCGCTGAAGGGCCAATTTGCCAAGGCAGTGAAAAATACTGATCTTGATATTCAGCACCTAAGCGAAAGTTTGGTGAGCCATAACTGTCCGTTCCCCAAAGTTGATGAGAGTAATCCAGGCTGTAAATGCTGCCAGTTTCATCATTGGGTTTGTTGTTTTGAGCGGAGGCCCTTAACCCCAAATTCCCCCAATCTGAACCAATGGTAGCGATAACACCAAGTTGTTGCCCATCTGGGTGATACAAGCCGTTTACGCCAAGCGTTAAGGTATCGCTGATACCATAATCGTAATACCCAGACGTTACCCATTGCTCATCATCGTATTTGAAGTTGTTGTCCTCAATCGTCGAAATCAGTCCTGAGTAAAATCCAAAATCAGAGATGCCTTCACGCAGTAGGCGAGAATTGAAAAATTGGCTATAAACAATGGTGTCTGTGCGGCCTGATTGATAACTGATGTCTAACCGAACATCATTAGTGCCAGAGACCAACGGAAGGTCATCAAGGGTGTATCGGCCTGGTGGAAGTCGGATTTCGGTGAGGAAAATATCATTGATGTAAATCTCCACATCAGCACTTTCGTTAAGCACTAAAGGTTGTGTACCACCATTTTGAATATTGCGAGTTGGTTGAAGGTCTTGATACAAACGTTCAAATGCAACGCCGCCTAACGGTGTACTAGGCAAATGACCGGCACTGGTTTGAGTCACATCACCGAAGGTTAAACGCCAAGGCGTGCTCGGTTCATCGAAGAAGAGTCTTGCCTCTCCACGATAAACGTCAGAGTCAATATCGTCGCCACCAGTAATAAAACCCGAGACGTCGATATTGGCACCACGAACCCCACCTATGTTGGCCTTCACCAACCATTCTCCTAACCATGTCTGCGTATTTTCACTGTCTGAATCGCTAAACAAGGTGTAATCAGTACTGGCATTGAAAGTGTTTTGCATGGTCCAAAATGCACTCTCTGAATATTGCGCAGGCTCGTATTTACTGCCGAAAGAAAGCAGGAAATCAGCCGCTGCGGATTCATCAATCACGAGGTTGATGCTTTGATCTGATGAATTGAATTCTGCTGCTATTCCCATCTGCTTCAATTGCTCGACCGTGACATACTCATCTGGTAAGTTTCGGAGGGCGTCGAGCGTACCAGCATTGACTAATTGCTCAGTTGCTTGTGTCAATTGTTCTACATTGATGGAGCCAACTGTGATCCCATCCGAATACGCATCGATTTCTCCAAGGGTCCTTTCTCCCCATATCAACGGAAATGGAAACAACCAACTTTGAGCAGTTGCAGTTTGCAAGGTCAGCAAGAAGATAAGGCCTATAATGAGATTCTTCATGAAAACCTCATTAGTCTAATGTTTTTACGGTGACTTTCTTTGGTTGTCCTAACTTGCTAGGAAGGGCGTATTTCACCGTGCTCCCCGGCATTAAATAAGCACTACTCTTATTGCTCAACACTTCCCAATCGATAGTCTCGTTTGACTTGCCTCCGGAGAAATTGAATTCCATCCCGTTCATATTCAGTACGCGTTTGCCATCGTTGGTTAACGCAACTTGGTTATTTTGAATCGACGCTTTTGGAATGGATTTGCTGGATGCTGGTGAAACGAAGGCAAGGGTCGCAAACTCTAATAGCATTGAGATCGAACTGTCATCCGTCTCGTCTTCGACCTGATTTTCAAGTTCAATCTGAGTAAAGATAATTCGGTAGGTGACTGTCTGGCTGATGTTACCTTTCGGCATGTGACGGACGCGGAATGTTTGTGATTTTTGTCCATCGATTTTGGCTTGAGGTGGGAGAACTAAGAAGTCCTCTTCTGATGGCGTTAAGATTTCCTCCCCACTAGAGAAATCAGCTTGATAGACACTCACTTCAAGCAGAATGGGCTCTTCTTCTACATTTGTTACTTTATAAAGCCCTTGGGAACCCCGTCCCACATCATCAAGCTCTAAGTAAATCGGACTTACCTCATAAGCAAATAAGACAGAACTGAACAATAAAGAAAAGAGAAGAGTGGTGATCCTAGCCATAGATTTATCTCCCTATAACAAACTTGGCTCGATAACCGAGCCAAGTTTTTTTGCCTTTACCTTTAAAAGATATTATCTATAAAGATGTCGTTCGGTTAAGGCATTACTGGACCTGATGCAGCAAGGCTTACTTTGATACGACCTTTATATTTACCAGCTCGTGCAAAGCCTGAATCTTCAGGTTTCACGTAAATTGGATGCTTGTTGATCTTGTTCACCAAGTGCTCACCAACTGATGGAAGCGGAGTTGCCATTTGCTCCATGCCATGGTGGTTTTTAGTGTTCGCAACGGTTTCAGAGCCAATTTTTACTTTATAGTTAATTTTCATGCCCATATTGTGTTTAGTAACACCGCGAAGTTTGTAAGCAGTTACTGAGAAGTCCAAATCAGTACCGTAGTTACACCAAGCGCGTAAGTTACCAACTAACACTTTCTTGTTGTTGAACCCGTTATCCCACGAATCTGAGTGCACTTTGTTTGCTTTACGCAGAACATTGTTTTTCACATCTTTCTTACCGATTCGTAGTAAACAACGTTTTGGCACACGACCTTCAATACGAATCGTTTTTTGGTCAGTTTTGCTCAGCGTTGTAAAGTCTACTGGGTTGTTAAACTGAACCGCAGAAGCGCCAAAAGAAAGTGAAGCAGCAGCTGCAGCTACAGCTGAAGCAAGAAGTAACTTTTTCATAACTCAATCCCTCGTTAGTAATGAATGCATATCGTTGCATCGCTCTACTAGCTTATGAGGAGAGGAGTCTCTCAACCTCACCGACAAAGGTGAGGTGATGTTATTAGTTAGGGTGAAAAAGGGGTGAACTTGGTTCAACTCTATTTGATTACACCCTGACTAATGTTGAACTAATCAATAATCCTTTTTTATTTCTTATAGTTAGCTTAGAACTGATCTTTTGCCATCGCCATTAACTCGTAGCGAGAATGCACATCTAATTTATGCAATACGTTGGACGCATGAGTTTTGACCGTATTCACACTCACATTTGAGTGTCTTGCGATTTGCGTATTAGAGAGACCTTGAAGCATGAGTTTGCACACTTCACTCTCTCTTTTGGTAAGCAAGAATTTAGAGCTAAGCTCTTCGGCCGCGACGACAGGGTTTTCAGTCCCCTGTTGGTAGTGATGAATGGCTTTATTTAAGATGTGGCGCGGGAACCAAACATCGCCATTTGCGACCGCAGAGACGGCTTTGGGAAGCAGTTCCAGTCCATGGCAAATCTGCCCTGAGTAGCCTTTTTCTAGCCACTCTAATGAGGTTTGGGAGCTGACATTAACGGCGATCCATTTTTCATCTCGTTCGTTAGGCGCAATACCATATCGCTTAGGGCATGGCATGGTCTGTACGTCGAACAATATGATTGAGTTGAGACTGTTTTCATCCAACTGGGTGAAGCGGTCGCTATTGACGAAGTTGACGTATGGAAAGGAAACCTTAATCAAGTCGCGAATCACCCTAGAGTATGAATTATCTCGACTTAAAAGGTGTACAACAAAATGCTGAGTACTGAATTCCATGGCAAATATTCCTGTAGGTCTAGTCTTTGATTTTTTATTAACCTAGTTCTCAACGCGTTGATGTATAAAAGTATTTAACGAATAGACTGCGGCATATGATTCATGCATTTTCATATTGTTGTAAGCAAAACTACGCTAACAAATCATGTGCACCTGTATTAAAAAAGGTTAGTACCAAATGACTAGAATACAAATATCGATAAGACAATAAGTTAGGAAAATAAGCGGTGAAGCTAGAGCGGGCGGAGTATGAAAAGGTATGAAAAGAATCACCCCTGATGCGCAACTTTGTCAGCATCAGGGGTGATATTGGGGTGAGTTAGGAAGGATAATTACAAATCTTCTTCCCAAACAACGAGATCGCCTTTCGGCCAGTTGTGACCAATTTCATGATACTTTTGTTCAAGCACATGACGTTTTATCTTGAGTGTTGGTGTGAGCACGCCATTCTCTATACTCCACGGGTCTTGGATCATCAATACCCCTTTAATCTGTTCATGAGACTCTAAATCTTGGTTCATTCTCTCAATCACTTTACGAGTGGTACGAGCGTAGCGCTCTCGATCAAAGTTCGGGAAGTCATGTGGCACGACCAACAGAATCGGTGCAGGCAGACCTAAGCCGATCAAGCACATCATTTCTACACGGCTGTACTCAAAGAGCTTATTCTCAATTGGTACTGGAGCAACAAACTTACCCTTGGCGGTTTTAAAGGTGTCCTTTTTACGACCTTGAATGGTGAGGTAGCCTTCCGCATCAATAAAGCCGATATCGCCTGTATGCAGCCAACCATCGCTGTCAAATGACTCTTGAGTTGCGATGTCGTTTTTGTAATAACCCGAGAATAAGCCGTTACCACGAACCATGATTTCATCATCGTCAGCGATTTTAAGTTCAATGCCAGGGCCTGCATTACCGACCGAGCCAATCTTATCTGCGCGGAACGGATAGTTTAGTGTGCTGTAAGCGAAAGATTCGGTCATGCCCCAAGCTTCGGTAATGTTGAGGCCGACACTGCGGTACCACTCCAATAAGGCAGGAGATACTGGCGCAGAGCCACATCCCAATACACGTGCTTGATCAAGGCCAAGGCCGTCAGCCAGCTTCTTCTTAATAAGAGAGTTGACGAAAGGAATCTTCAACAGAATATTGAGTTTTTTCTGTGGCAGTTTGTCTTGAATACGTTGTTGGAACAGTGTCCATAAGCGTGGCACGGAGATAAACAGCGTAGGGCGGTGCATCTTCACGTCTTCGATAAAAGTATCGAGTGACTCTGGGAAAGCAGTCGTTACGCCACCCATGACTGACGAACCAAAGATGTATACCCGCTCAGTAATGTGCGCAAGCGGCAAGTAAGAGAACAAGCGATCGTTTTCTTGTATACCAATATGGTTGATCAGTTGTTGTACTGACCAACTGAACGCGCCATAGGTCAGCATTGCGCCTTTAGGCAGGCCAGAAGTACCAGATGTATAAACCAGAGACATTAGCTTATCATCGTAGTGCTGAGGACGCTCCTCACTCGGCTGCGCATTAGCGATCAATGCTTTAAATTGATGTTGGCACTTCGGCGCGGTATCGTAAGGTAAAGCAATGCTGATCACATCAGGCATGGCGTCAATGACTTGTTGGGTCGCGGCCGGATCATCCAACTTACCGCCTATGATCGCTTTACTTTCACTGTGTGTAAGGCAGTACTCAATGGTATCTGCACCCGCAGTCGGGAAAATAGGTACGCTGACGTAATCGCCGAGCATCATGGCAAGGTCACAGATAAACCATTCGGCACAGTTTTTTGAAACCAGCGCGACTTTATCGCCCGGCTGAATCCCCAAATTGCGCAAAGCGGTAACCAATTTTAGTGCTTGGTCGGCCACTTCGGCGTAGGTGAACTCAACAAACTGTCGGTTGATGATTTGTTTTAAGTAGACTTCATCTGGGCGCTCCGCTGCCCATTTGAGAATCATTTCATTTGGTGGTGGGAGAGCGCAAGTCTGCTCACTTAACTCGTTAGGCTGAATCATTCTCTAACTCCATGTTAATCGCAGGTTTGTTGTTGTTAATGTAATGTTAACGATAGCATGAGTATGATTATTTGGGGAGAGAAAAAACAGTAACTTGCTGTCAAGGATCACAGCTTATCGATTCTTTGGGCCAAAGTACGGTTAAGTCCATCATTAAGGTGTATTGGTGAGGTGCTTTTTATAGTGCTGATAAAGCTTCATCACTTTCGCGACATAGAGCCGAGTTTCCTCAATTGGCAGTGCTTGTGTCAGTCGAAAATAGACTTCTTCATCATTTAATTTATTCATTTCTTTAGTAAAACTTGGAATGGACTGTGTATAAGACAAGTAGCGCATTAAATTCGATAAACCGCAGTTGTAGGCCGCAATTGCGAGTAAGGTTCGACTCTTTTCTGAGTGAATAGCGTGTAAATACTCCGTTTCGAGAATATGTAAATATGCCGTGCCTATATCGATATTAAACTCAGGCTCAAACAATGCTTCTCTTTCTATCCTTCGGCCAAAATAGAGCTGCTGAGAGACTTCTAATGCTCCACCGTTTTCCATCACCTGCATCAAGCCAATTGCATCGGCATGAGATACCGCATTGGGGTTAAATGCGCTTTCCGTATGAATGACAGCAAGAATAAGAGCAGGATCAATCTGCCATTGTTTTGATGCTGCGACGATGGTGGGTAAATACTGTAACGCGGCAGGCGATGTTGGCTTTTTGATGAACGAATAAACGGTTTGGGAAGAAGGCGTATTTTTTCCTCGAAGTTCAATAACGTGATTTCTTGAACTGGTAGAGGCGGTTGGAGCAGGTTTTAGCCTGAGCTTCTTATTGTTCAATGATTGCCGATTTTGTTGAGCAACGGAGTTTTTGTCTACCGCAGTCATTTTTGCTTGAATTGGGTAAGAGGCATAAAGCAAAACACTGCTCAAGACGATGAGAAGGTGGTTTTTGAATAATGGAGAGTAGAAAGACATCTCGACTCCGGTTAAAAGTGTTTGTGCCCTTTTCTTAATTTATCGTGCAACCATTGATGGTATTTGCCGTAGTCAGAGTGTATTGGCCAAATCAACGAGGCGTACAGCTGCTTCCCAAATAACGCACTTTCGCTGGGGGCCTTTGCTAACACCCCCTGATGCATGGAGTTATCAATCGTATGTTGCGGAAGGAACGCCATGCCTTTTTTAGCAATACACAATTCCATGATGGTACTGATGTCATCGAGTATCCACATGTTGTTTTTGGCTACATTCGAAAGGTCGATCAAATCTTCGCACCCATCCAATAAGAGTAGTCGAGACTCAGTGGGCTTACCCTCTTGAATTAACTCTCGATGCACAATCCAATTGCAGTTGACGGTAAAAAGCTCATCAATATTAAAGTCTAATTTGGTGCGGTGATAAGGGTTGCAGATGGCAATATCGATTTGGTTATTATTGACGTATTGACCCAGAATTCGACTTGGTTTAGTGACGACAGTAAGTTCAATTTCAGGAAAGGCTTCTGAGAACTCAATGAGTGCACTTTTGACTTCGTTGTTAAACACCAGAGAATCAATGCCGACTCGCATATGGTATAGATCAGTTCTCAACAGGGATTCGGCGATTTGGCTCAGTTCGTTGTACTTGTTGATGATGGGCGTTGCCAGCTGATAGATCTTCTTTCCCCGTTCTGTTGGTTCAACTTGTTTGTTGCTTCTGTCTATTAGCAGATAGCCTAGCTCCTCTTCTAAGCTCTTCACCGCACCACTTACCGTCGATTGAGACTTACCTAACTTTCTCGCTCCACTGCTGAAAGAACCATAAGTGATCACGGCATGAAAAGAGATCAGATTGTCGAAGGGCAGTTTCATCGAGGTGCTTCCTCTTTCCTCTAGTCCTTAAGTTTTAGCTTAATGGGTATGAAGAAGGCTTAACTAACAATTTAGCTAAGTGTGACATGTGTCACAGTTTGAGTTTATGGTACAAAATCTTATTTTTGCCAGTCAAAGAAGAAGAGTGATAGCTAATTGACTGAACTGTAGATAGAAGTTTTTTCTGATACCTCTAAAGAATAAGGACAATTGGAATACAGAGTATTGGCAGAATCGGTCACACCGATGTTGTTCATTTTTGAGACAGTGATCCGGTGTCTACGATCAAAGTGCTAAGCAATTAGTACGAAACAAGGAAAGAGGGACAAACCATGATTACTAAACTTTATGTAGACATTACAAACTACCTAAATGAACTTAAAAATGATGAGCAGGGTGTAACTGCTATTGAGTACGGATTAATCGGTGTTGCAATGGCGGCATTCTTGATTCTTACCTTCGCTTCTGATGGATCTCTTATTACGGCATTGGATGGAGCGTTTGATGACATTGCTGCTGACTTGGATGCATTCTGAAACTAAAACAGGTTTTCCAAATATTGAATGTTGTTTTTATACATCACGTTAGCAACAGTCTGTCTTGTTGTGTCGCTTTCTGATATCAGAGAGCGAACCATCAAAAACAGTCACGTATTGGTGATTGCCGTTTTAGCGATTGCGATTGGCATTGCAGACTTTTCACTATCAAGTCTTTGGGTTTTAGGTATTTGTTGGTCTGCTTTGCTTTTCCTCCATGTAATTAGGGTACTTGGAGGAGGGGACGTAAAACTTATTGCTGCTTTTTCTTTCTCACTCCCAACTCAAAGCCTTTTAGAGGCATTGATTTTCGTTGGGATATACGGAGGGATATTGGCAGTAACCTACCTGATACTACCGCGACCATCTCACGTTACTGGAGAGGGTAAGAAATCTCAGATCGGGCTCCCCTACGGTGTTGCAATTTGTTGTGGGTTTTATACGGCACTTCTTTTGAAAACATCCGTTTAAAAAACGGGAGGGGCGTATGCGATCTCGTATAGGGATGGTTTTTGCACTGTTAGCATTACTGGTTGGAGGCATCGGACTTTACAACCATATGACTGCCCAGCCTCAACAGCAAAATCCAACCGTATCCCAACCAAGCAATTCAGATGAGCCACAGGCTCATTATGTTCAGGTCTGGCGTGCGAAGAGCAATCTAGAGCGCGGAACACCTATTGAAATCGATGATGTTCAAAAAGAGCAGATGTTGCTTAATATCGCTTTAGAAGAGGGGATTAACTCCGATATAAAGCTGGATTTCTCACCGTCTACTCTCCTTTCAAAAAACATTGAAGCTGGAAAAATCGTCTTCTCTGAATATCAAGTTAAAGAAAACGATCCTCGTTATATCGACCTTCTCATTACCGAAGGGAAAGAGCCGTATTCTTTACTGGTGAGTACTCGTAACTTGGTCAAAGGTTATATCCGTCCAGGTACTAATGTTGATGTACTTTCCGTGGGCTCCCCAAAAGAAAACTTATCCGATGAAGATACCGACGCAATTGATTTTAGTGGCGTGAACGCACAATTGATTTTGAGAAACGTCAAAGTGCTCAGTGTCGGTAATACCAAAGAGCCAGTGGACTCCCGAGTTAAATCAAATGTCTCAAGTGAAGATGATCATCAAATAGTCATCGTTGTTGAAGTCGAGCCCAGTGAGATCGCCAAGTTATCTATCGCGCAGAAAACGATGCATCTAGAGGTATACCGAAGCCATCGCTACAAAGAGCCTGTTTTCGCGGAAGTTCGTGATGTGATCGGCAATTATAGTGGCGTGACCGAGTTAAGAGGATCTTCTCGTCAATCTGCCCAAGGAGAGGAGCTGTGATGAAAACAAAAAGGATATTCTCATACGCTTGGTTTTTGGTGTTTTTATTTAGTTTTTCCGCTTTCTCTGGTGATCGTTATATCACGGTCAGTGATGGTCAACACATTGAGGTGAAAGAACCGATCTCGACCGTATTTGTCAGTGACCCTGAAATCGTCGACTACAACGTTGTAAATGAAAATACCGTCGTTGTTTTTGCCAAGGATGTCGGGCAAGCCAGATTCATCATTTACGGTAAATCGAAGAAAGTGCTGCTCTCTGACCGAATTATTGTCGATATTGATCTGTCGTTGGTCCGACGTCAAATCAAGCTTCACTACCCTGAACTCAACATCAAAGTGGAATCGGTGGGTAATCAGGTCGCAGTGAGTGGGGTTGTTGAATCGGAACAGCAACGTGATGATATTTATCGAATGGTCGCTACTTTGCTAGGAAGAGACAAAACGGAGAAGTGGGAAGAGACCCAAGTCCTTGAGTTTGAAAGTGACGCTTACGATGTTGAAGAACCTCAAAGCATGATCTTTGCTCGCAATATGACGTGGGAAGGCATATTAGAACTTATTGAGGTCGCGACGGATCAACAGGTCAATGTGAAAATATCGGTCGCTCAAGTGACAGAAACATTCGCTCAAACTGTAGGTGTGGATTGGTCTTCTGTTGGGGCGGATGTCGGTGAGTTTTTATTCCAACAATTTGATGCTGCCGATCTCACCACTTTGATCACTGCACTTGGTAATGAAAACGTTGCCCAAGTCCTCGCCGAGCCAAACCTTACCGTTATCTCAGGAGAGTCTGCGAGCTTTCTCGTTGGTGGCGAAGTGCCCGTGATTGTTACCACCAATAATAATATCAACATTACCTTCCGAGAGTTTGGTATCAAACTCGACCTTACCGCGAAAGTCCTTCATGAGGGCAAAATTCGAATGCGCCTCATGCCTGAAGTTAGCGAAGTAGAAAGATACATTCGCTCTGCTGGGCTAGAAGTGCCCCAATTTGCAACTCGAAGAGCTATGACCACGATTGAACTTGGTGATGGCGATAGTTTTGTACTTGGTGGGCTGATGAGTAGTGCCGATTTAGAAGAGCTGCAAAAAATTCCACTGCTTGGCGATATTCCTGTTCTCGGGGCTGCGTTTCGCAAAGCCTCTACAGATAGACGACGCACAGAGCTGATCATTGTTGCGACCGTTAATCTTGTCAAACCAATGAAGAAGAAAGATATCCAAATGCCCTACATGAGCAAAACGTCGACACTTCGCCGTTGGTTGAAAATTTCGGATAGTGAAGAAGGCAACAAAGGCAATGACCCAACCATTCAATTGCTGTCTCAGGGAGGGTTTATTCAATGAAAACTTTATTTGTGGCAGTGTTAAGCGCGTTATTACTTTCTGGGTGTGCTGAGCGTTATTTCAATGGACCAGGAGCGGAAGCGCTTATTTACCCTGAAACCCATATCTATCAGTTTACGGTGAAATCTACTCAACAAACGGAAGAAAAGTTGAACATGATTTTTGACACGGTTGACGAGATAGATTCAGGGGCGAGTTACCTTGTTGAATATCGGAGCAATAAGGGCAAAAAAGTGGTTTATAAATCACTTAAAGACAAGACGGCGTTGCGTTTGAGAGCGGATGAGTTTGTTGTGCGCCAAAACAGTTCGCTGTCGAATGACATCCAACTGACGATTACTTACCACGCATTAGTGACGCACCAGTGCGCACCTTCTGAGATAGAAGAGGTGAATGTCAGTCGGAATTGCTTTTCTGAAGTAGCTCGGATGAAGCAAGTCTCACACAAGGAACGTATCGTGGAGGGATTGTGATGTTTGACTTAGGAAAATCTCTCAAAGAGAGCAAACCGCAAATCATAGAAAGTGCACATGGGCCAACAGGGTGTGTACTGCTTTACCAGAGCTTAGAATGTATGTCTTTGGTTCAAGAAATGTTCGAGTTTGAAGGGTGGAGTGCACCAACGTGTGTAAAACAGAGTTCGGTTCCTAAAGGCTTTTACTCTGAGCAAAGTGGGAATATTGTCATTCTTGAACTCACGGAGTCTTCTGACATTGTCACGGATGCTCAAGCGTTAACCAACCAAATGCCGACCCACAAAGGTATTATTGTCATCGGTACAGAAGACTCCATCTGCGTCTTACGTCAGCTCAAAGAGTTAGGGTTCTATTATCTTTATTGGCCAATCAACAAGCACGAGTTTGCTGATTTCGTCATGAATGTACATCGTAATTTGCAGACTTACACAGGGGTAAGTAAACAGCGAAAAGCAAAGCGTGTTGCAGTTGTCGGAAGCAAAGGTGGGATAGGGACGTCGTTTATTGCCACTGAAATTAGCTCGAAGTTAGCCGCCAATAATATCGATAATGTGTTGGTCGACCATCAATACAATGACAGCAATATTGATGTGCTCCTTGCGCTAGATGACTTCAAATCTCGCTCCATCGACGAATACTCTGTCCCTATCCATGAGTTAGATACGGAAGGGGCATTAAGTCATCTGACCAAAGTGCGTAAAAACTTACGTTTACTTTCACTTAATAGTGACCGATCTCAGTCAGACATTTTCAGTTATAGCCAGACACTTTGCGAATTATTGAGTCGAAATACCAACTTTATGATCGAAGACTTCTCGGGAAGCGTCGACTTTCGTGTTGACCCCAATATGTTGATTGAAAATTACGACGTGGTCGTGGTGGTTTTTGAGCCTTCGGTTTCTTCCGTCCGCAATGCCAAAGCGTTACTTGAACAGCTTGAGAATAAGCAGCTTTCAATGAGCAAGCGGATCCGGATTATTACACTTGCAAATCACCACCGACCAGAGAACACGTTTGTTATCGAACAAAATGATCTCCAGAAATATCTTGGTTCTGAAGTCAATCTTGATATGGGGTATTGTCGCTCACTGGCTCACCTTCTTATTGAGGGCAAGCGCGCGCACAAACACGATCGAAATATCAATCATGCTATCGATGATCTTACTCGTTTGATCAATGGACAATCCACTCAACATGCTAGCGGTTGGCTCGCTAGATTGGGGGTAAGATGAGTTCAAATAAAGAGATCTACACGGCTTTTCGGTCACAGATTTTTGAGGCTTTAGATGTTGAAGCAATACAAAGCCTTTCTCGTTTGGAAATTGAAGGGCAAATCCGAAACGCTGTCGATGTTTTAGCGGCGAACTTTGATCGTCCAGTCACGACCATGATGAAGTCAAGTTTGGTCAAAAGCATGCTGGATGAACTCTTTGGTCTTGGGCCGATTCAATCGCTGGTTGATGACCGAGCGATAACCGACATCATGGTAAATGGCCCCAATAACGTCTTTTTTGAGAAGCATGGCAAATTAGAAAAGTCGGACATTACCTTCATCGATGAAGAGCAAGTCCTGACGATAGCAAAACAAATTGCTGCGCGGATCGGACGTCGTGTGGATGAGCTTTCTCCTACCGTAGATGCGCGTCTTGAGGATGGTAGTCGTGTCAACATCGTTATTCCACCCATTGCCTTAGATGGTACCTCAATTTCGATACGTAAATTCCGCGAACAAAATATCGGGCTAGAAGAGCTTGTTGATTTTGGTTCACTGTCGATGGACATGGCGAGATTGTTATCAATTGCTTCCCGTTGCCGAATGAACATTTTGATCTCGGGTGGTACGGGTTCAGGTAAAACCACCTTATTGAATTCGCTTTCACAATACATCAGTGAAGACGAGCGTATTGTGACAATTGAGGATGCGGCAGAGCTTCGTTTAGAGCAACCCAACCTAGTTCGCCTAGAAACGAGAGCGGAGAGTGTGGAACACACGGGCTTAGTGACTCAGCGTGATTTGGTTATTAATGCGCTTCGTATGCGCCCTGATCGAATCATCCTCGGTGAGTGTCGCGGCTCAGAAGCATTTGAGATGCTCCAAGCAATGAATACGGGTCACGAAGGCTCCATGTCGACACTACATGCTAACTCGCCACGAGATGCAATATCACGCGTGGAATCCATGGTAATGATGGCGAACTTAAATCAGCCTCTCGATGCTATTCGACGCGCGATTGTGAGTGCTATTGAGCTGGTGGTTCAAGTGAACCGACTGCGTGATGGTTCAAGGAAAATAACCAGCATCTCTGAAATCGTAGGGCTCGAAGGCGATAGCGTGGTGATGGAGGAAATCTTCCGTTTTCAATACGACGAAGTGGGTTATGGTGAAGCAGTAAGAGGACGCTTTATGACCGAGGGCCTTATGCAGCGCTCCGAGCTTGTTAAAAAAGCACATTTTTACGGCTTGTATGAAGAGCTGATGCAAGCTTTCCAAGGAGCAAGATCATGATGTTATGGATTGCTTTTATCTTATTTGGTATTGCCGTTTTGCTTTTAACGAGCCATCGAAGAAGCAAAATAGGGAATTATTTTCCAGAGACTGAAGTCGACGAAGATATTATTGCGGCGATTAATTTGAACGCATTGATGGAACAAAAGCGTTGGCAGAGATTCAAAAATAATTTATCTCCCGCAATAAAGGTTTTAGGACCAAGAGCAAATTTCATTATTTTTTTGTTTATCGTTCTTTCTGCTTATTTAAGTTATTACGTCATTTATGAAGTTCTCAATATTAAATCAATGCTACTTTCTATTGGTATTTTTACGTTTTCAGTAGTTTGGGCCTATTACTGGTTGCAAAACAAACGTCGCTTAGATTTCGAGAAGAAATTTCCGGACGCATTGAACATTTTGATGAGTGCCGTAACCGCTGGTGAGAGTTTAATGCACGCTTTTTCTTTTGTTGGCGAAAACATGGAAGGAGAAGTCGGGCGAGAATTTAAAGAGATGGGCGATCGACTTAAGCTGGGGGAAAATGCAGAAAAGGTGTTACTTCGCTCTTGTAAAGCATTCCCTTATCCAGAATACATCTTCTTTACCATTACGATACGCGCCAATATTAACCGTGGTGGACAACTAAAAAATGTATTGGCAAGGCTAATTCGCATTTTGGTTGATGCCAGAACGTTAGAGTCGAAAAAAATGGCGATGACCTCTGAGGCACGCATCTCCGCTAAAGTAGTCGCTGCAATACCGATCGCATTTGCATTCATGGTCAATCAAATTGATCCGAGCCACATCGACTTTATTCTTAATGACCCTCAAGGGCGGATGGTACTTTACTATGTTGTAGGTAGTGAGGTGTTAGGTTTATTCGTTGTTTGGCTTCTTGTAAAAGGAGTAAGACGATGATTTTATCGCTGAGTATTTTATTGATTATTTTTTCGTTGTCATTTTTGATTTATGACTATTATTTCACTCGTAAAAAAGAGTTGGTACTGAGCAAGTATCTTAAATATGGCCAAAAACAACCGGCAAAGAAAAAAATTGATTCCTTCATTGTTAAATTTGGTGAAGGAAACAAAAAAGATTTAGAGCAAAAACTTCTTAACGCCGGATACTACAATAAAGATTTAGCGAAATATTACTTCCCTTTAAAAGCAGTTGTTTTTCTTTTAGTAACCGTATTTATATGGTTGTTAGACATGGCATTAATTAATAAGTTATTAGTTTCAATCATTGCTGTTATTAGTATCATCATTGTTCCAGATCTGTTGCTCGAGATGCGAAAGCGCATGTTAGTGCGAAAGGTTTCGAAAAACCTTCCTTATGTCCTCGATATTATGTCTGTTTGCGTGCAAACCGGTATGACAATTGAAGCGTCGTTTGCGTATTTAGCACAAGAGCTAAAAATCTTCGATAAAGATTTATGTTATCAAATCAATAAAACATCAGAAGCCGGCAAAGTACATGGGATAGAAAAAGCATTGCATGATCTTTCCGTTCGCTTGCCTGCACCAGAAATCAACAGCTTTGTCTTAACGATTATTCAAAACCTTCACTATGGCGCATCCGTTGCGAATGTTTTAAGTGATTTAGCCGAAGATATGCGTCGGATTCAATTACTCGAAATTGAAGAGAAAATGGGTAAATTGTCAGCCAAAATGAGTGTGCCTTTGATCTTGCTGATCATGTTTCCAATCGTCATTTTTATTCTTGCTCCTGGCTTTTTACAAATCGACTTTACGAGCTTTAGAGGGGGTAAATAATGAATAAGGCGACTTTTTTGAGTATTCCACTACTTTTGCTGTTTGGTTGCTCTTCCACAATAGAGAGTGAAGAGAGTGTGGTGCAAAACATGGAGCGTGTTGATAACCATACAGGCCTGATTAATCACTATAAAGGGCATCTAGAAAAGCGACCTGAAGACGTCCAGATCATGCAGGAATTGGCAAAAGTGTATTTTGATAAGGGCGATATCGAGTCGGCTAAGTTTTATGCTGACCATTTGCTCAATCAAGGGGTGAAGAATAGTGAGCTCCTGCAATTAAGAGGTCAGATTCATAGCCAAGATGGTGAAGATTCTTTGGCTCTGAAACGCTATAAAAGCTCGATTGAAATGGGCAACAACAGCGGAGAAATCTATGTTTTATCGGGCATCTCCTATTGCAATACCGACCAGTTCTCTCAAGCAAAAAATGCGTTCAATCAAGCTCGTCTAAAAGGCTATAACGACGTGGCGGTGAAAAACAATTTAGCCGTAGTTTATCTTGCACAACGACAGTATGACGACGTGATATCGCTATTGGTTCCTGTTTATCAAGAGAACCCAAGTAACCAGAAAGTGCGAGCGAATTTGGCTATCGCACTGTTCAAAGTAGGGGATGTCTATCAAGCGAGAGATTTACTTGAAGGAGCATTTACCGATTCTCAAGTAGCGCAAATCTCGAGGAAGTTACACCGGTAATAAGGGTGGACGGTATGGAGTATTCTCGAAGAAAGGTAAAGGGCGTAACCGTAGTTGAATTTGCATTAGGGGCTGGGGTTCTTGCTCTTGCTCTCGTCATGCTTTTTGAAATGGGATTTAGAATTTACGTAACCAACTTGGTTGAGTATGCGTTGAGGGAGTCAGTCAGAAATACAAAGGTGTTTGAAGGCGGAAACTCCTACGATAACTACAACCTAACATTGGATTCGGCGATGAAGGACGGAGGGGCATTATGGACGTCACTCGTTCCTGCTGAAAACTTTGAAGTGTCTGGTCGGTACTATTTGACATACGCCGATCTGATTTCAGGTACCAGTTATTCTGATGCCGAGATGGGAGAAGACGATCAAGGGTATGCAATCGCTGAAATTACGTTGACCTATAACTACACGCCAATTTTGAACGTATTTTCCAACGATGTTATCCCGATTACCAAAAGCACACTGATTAACCTAGAACATGAAGGTTGGGAGGAGTGATGATGAAAATACGATCCCGACAAAAAGGTGTTTTTGCGATTGAGCTGTTTTTTGTTTTGATTGCTCTCATCAGCATTTTTTATTTCATGACGGACATTAGTGACAAGTTATTAGCTCGTGCTCAACTTGATCGTGGGAGTTTTGCGCTAGCTAATATCCTTAAAGAGCGAAGTCGTTATTACGACGAAAGATTACCTTTAAACGCAAGTGATGAAACGGACATGCAGACACTTGCGTCACGTCTACTTGATACGACACCAGGCAGCGTCGCTATCAAAATTGAAGCATTGCACAATAAGGCGACGTTAAATGCTTTTGAAAGTAACGAGTACAAAAATCTCGGCTGTGAGGCTGCGGGTTTAGATACGAAGTCAGAGTTAGCACCCGTTGAGAATGGCGTGATTTTCTCTTTGTATCAAGTAACGCTTTGTCAGCAAGAAAACTCTTGGTTTACCCAGCTTTGGGGGAATTCAGGCGCATCCACGATGACAATCACATCCAGTTCTGTTGTGGTGGGGAGGTAACGATGAATTTCACTATTAAACAACGAGCTCCAATTCATTCAGGTCGCAGTCAAAAAGGGATTGCGGCAATTTGGTTCGCACTGAGTTTAGTGCCTGTTTTTGGTATGACATTTTTCGCTGTAGAGGGGACGCGTTATATCCAAGAGACAAGTCGACTGAGAGACGCAGCGCAAACTGCTGCATTGGCTATTACGATAGACGACAAATCGAACCAAGCGGATGCATTGGCGACGATGTACATCAATGACTATGTGCGTGATATTTCCCATGTTGATATCCAAACGGTGAGGACGTACGAAGAGCCAACAGAAGACAACGATAATACGGAAAAAATTCAGTATTCCGTGCAAGCGGTTACCACTCACAACTCTTGGTTTGCCAGTAACTTAATTCCATCTTTTGAGGCTCAAGAGAAACTCGCTGGACAAGCCGTTGCAGCGAAATATCCTTTTTATTTAGGAGACAAAATCATTGATCTGGTTTTGGTGACTGACTTTTCAGGGTCGATGAACAACAGCTGGGATGGCGAAATTAAAATTGATCTCCTCAAAGATGCGGTTAAGCAAATTTCAAATCGTATCTTAGTTCCGCGAGAAGGTGAGAGTGAGGTACTGAATCGTATTGCCATCATTCCATTTAACCTGCGAGTGCAAGAGAAGATCAATGACAACCTCTACTCTACCAGTCAGTTAAGGTACAAAGGTAACTACCGCAAAAGCGTCTCTTCAGTGAAGTATGAGCAGGTAAATTGGGACTATTGGTCTCCTTACTCTGAAGAAGCTGTGGAGGAATGTGCCAACAAACGCACCGACTGCCCAAACAAAAAAAGTTGGGAGCGAGACCAAGCGAAGCGAGTCGCAGATGTGGTGAATATCAATAATAATCGCTTGGAGATTCCTGACTATGTCGGTTACTCAAAATCGGTTAGACACATGTTTGACGATAAAGTCGCGAATAACAATTTGACCTTTCACTTTAGGTCGAACAATAACAAGCTTTATAACTCCAGTATGACGCGGACTGGTCATTCGGGCTTTTATACCATTCCACTGACTGCCAACAAAACAAACCTCGACAAGGTACAAACCATGAGCTCGGGTGGGAATACCGCTGCCTATCAAGGCATGCTGCGTGGCTTGCAAATCATGGAAGATGGACGTC
Organism: Vibrio jasicida 090810c; assembly: GCF_002887615.1. Lineage (NCBI taxonomy): Bacteria > Pseudomonadati > Pseudomonadota > Gammaproteobacteria > Vibrionales > Vibrionaceae > Vibrio > Vibrio jasicida. The sequence goes on from NZ_CP025792.1 coordinate 3,001,498, forward strand.
CAAACGGCAATAGCGAAGAAGAAACAGAGCAATACAATGACCGTCTTAAAATGCTGATAGTAATCAGTGATGGTATGGAGTATCCATACACAGAAATTTTGCCCGGTTTAGTAAACAAAGGTATGTGCGATAAAGCGCGTGAGCACTTCCAAACCGAGAACGGCAATTTGTATATTGGCGTCATTGGCGTGAACTTCAGTGCATCTTCGCAAAGCGGTTTCCAAGATTGTGTGTTGAATCCGGATGAAGACATCATCGATGTAACAGAGACGGAAGACTTCATTAAGAAAATCGAAGAACTAATTCAGAAAGGATCTCGTGGTAATGGTGTATCGAGACTATATGGGTGAGAGATATGACCAAAACAATGCTAATTACAGGGATGCTGGTGGCCGGTTTCACGACCGTTAGTGCGAATGCCAGTGAAGTCAGTTCAAAAGTGACCGAATACTGCGGGACGTCATATTATGAATACTCGCACTCGATTCAGGTTGGCGACGTGACGGGTGTGGCATCGCATCGTGATGGTTATTTGCAAGTAACGGATGTGAGTAATGACCCTGCACTGAAGTGGGCGCTGATGAAGAACTCATCGTTACTTACCAATCCTAATGATTGCCTGACTTATATCTCCAATTTAGGTATTGCTCAGTTTAGCGGAGAGGTCAGCGATAAAGGTAAATTGATTGCGCGAGTGCACTTCGCCTTTGACAAGTTTAACCTTACCCCGTTGGCCAGAAATGTATTGAGCGATGTGGCTCGTCAACTTGCTCAAACGAACTATCAAGTAACAGTAGAAGGGCACACCGATTGGATTGGCACCAAAGCGTATAACCAAACCTTGGGTCATAACCGAGCCAAAAGCACCGCTGGTGAACTGCACTATTATGGGGTGAGTGAGCAGAAAACCACGCTTAAATCCTTTGGTGAATCTGAACCGATAGCAACCAACAAGACCTCTTCGGGTCGTTCTAAAAACCGTAGAGCAGATGTTTACATTCCAGCGGATAAACAGGAAAAACCACCAGCAACGGAATAGGTGTTAACTACTGACTCGATGGAATTAAAAACGCCCGCCTTCAATTGGAAGCGGGCGTTGTATTTTTGTCTTTGTCTTTGTCTTTGTCTTTGTCTCAGCGATGCGCTTACATCATGCCAGTCACAATGCCTGCTGCGACAAAGAATACAATCATCCAAAGCACCGACAAGTTAAGTTTCTTATGTAAGTAGAAGCCAGCTATCACAAGAGCGATGTCAATCGGGGCAACGACAGCGCTGCTGAATACCGGTTGGTAAAGTGCTGCTAATAGTAAACCAACGACCGATGCGTTTACGCCGTTGATTGCACCTGACACTGCCGGTTTACCAGCCAGCGCTTGCCAGTTCTTTAGTACGCCAAGCAGCAATAAGAAACCCGGTAAGAACACACCTAAGGTTGCGACCAACGCGCCTAGGATAGGTGCATCAGATAGTTCGTAACCAATGTAAGTCGCGAAGGTAAACATTGGCCCCGGTACCGCCTGCGCTGCGGCGTAGCCCGTTAGGAACGCGTCTTGACTTAGTTGATCGCCAACGATGTTTTGCAGTAGGGGAAGTACCACGTGACCGCCACCGAACACTAAGCTACCCGCTTGGAAGAAGTCGCTAAATAGCCCGAGCATTGGCAGGGTGTGAGCCACAAACGGCAAACCAATCAGAAGTACCGCGAACAGTGCCAATGGTGCAATGGTTGGTTTAAATGGTTCGGCAGGTGTTGCGGATTCTTTCTTAAGGTATTGGGTGCCAATCAAGCCCGCTATTACAAGTACCAGCATTTGAGTGGCGATGCTCGGTGCAACCAATAAAGCAATCGCGGTTGCCACACATAAGCCGGCTGTGAGTTTGCTTTGACAGAAGTTTTTGTACATTCCCCAAGTCGCATCCGCCACCACAACGACCGCAAGTAACTTCAAGCCGTGAACGATGTTTTGGAACAGCGCGGTATCAGTGATCTGGCTGCTTACCATAGCAAGCGCCAACATGATGATCACGGAAGGTAGTGTGAAGCCAAGAAACGCCATGCATGCGCCGCCTAAGCCTCCGCGTTTGTAACCCAGAGCAAAGCCAACTTGGCTAGAGCCAGGGCCCGGTAAGAATTGGCTTAAAGCCACGATCTGTGCGTATTCGCTGTCATCAATCCATTTGAGCTTTTCAACGAACGTTTGGCGGAAGTAACCGATGTGCGCCGCAGGGCCACCGAAACTGATCCAACCAAGCCAAAAAAAGGTTTTAAAAATGGTAAACATGTTGAGCCTGTTAAATCTCCAATAAAACTGCAGCTACTGTAAGAAATGTACTAAGATGATTCAAATTAATAGTTTTAATTTCATCTATGAATGAAATGGGATGAGGTTTGTTCTGTGAAAGATGACATCCAGTGGCGCAATATCGACTTAAACCTGTTGGTGACCTTTTCTTATCTGTATCGCTATCGCAGTGTGAGTTTGGCGGCAGAGAAAAGCTTTGTCAGTCAGTCTGCTATGAGCCACAGCTTGTCGCGTTTACGTGTGTTGTTTGATGAGCCATTGTTTGAGCGGAAAGGCCATAAGATGGACCCAACCGAGCACGCGCATCATATCGCGCCGACGGTGCATCATTTATTGGATTCGATTGCCAAAGACTTACTGACGAAGTCCGCTTTTCAACCAGAAAACTACGCTGGCGTGTGTCGTATTGGTTTAACCGACTACGCTGAATTCATCTTCGCGCCATTGCTTTATGATGAAATCCGTAAGCGTGCGCCAGAAGCCCAAATAAGTTTTATCAACGTCAACCGCAGCAATTACGTGGCGATAACGGAACACGATAAATTAGATGTCATCATCGGCAGTATGCCTGTGCTCGACGATAACTTTGAGAGCCAGTACCTCTACACAGAAAAGCACGTGTGTCTGTGTGATAAGCGAGTTTTGAAAGGTGAAACACAACTGTCGATTCATGCTTTTGCCAATATCGAGCAAGCCCTAGTGAGTCCTGATGGCAGCTTGAGTACACAAGTAGACAAAAAGCTTGCGGAGCATGGCTTGAGCCGAAAAGTCACTGTCGCTTCACGTAACTTTCTGACAATTCGAAACTTGCTTAAACAGCGTGAGTTGGTTGCGATAGTGCCGGAAAAAATGGCGCAAGCGGAAGGGTTCTCGGACGATTTGGTGAGCGTCCAGCCGCCGATTGCGGTAGCGGATTTTGATATCGCGATGTTGTGGCATACCAGCCGCAATAACGAGGATAAAGGGATTTGGCTGCGTCAGCTAGTGGCAGAATTGATTACAGGTAATTGATCTTATAAGGGCACCACGAGGGTGCCCTTTAAGTAACCGAGCTATAGGTCGTTTATACTTGCGTTACTGGCTCTTGCGCCTTTTCTTGCGTTGCTTGTTGTTTGATAGCTTGCTTCTTTTCAAAGCGAGAGATCCACCACCAAGCCAGAGCAGAGAAGACGGCAGTCATAAACACGTTGATGAAGAACGCACGCACCAAATCAACACCTGTTGGGAATGCCGACGCGGTCATACTCACCACAAAGATTGCAATTAGTACAGACACCACACTCATGCCCACTTTGCGTGAACCCATACGGAAGTCGCGCGGTGTATCATCGTGTTTTAGACGGAACACAAAGTACGCCACCATGATGAAGATTGGCGGTAGCATCGCCGTACCTGCGGTTAGGTTGATCGCTTGGTTCATCATGTCTTGCACGGATTCTGAACCAAAGCCGTTGACGATCAGCATCACCACAACGAACGCGAATTGCCACCATGCTGCACGTACTGGTACACCATGCTCGTTTAGCTCTGTGGTTTTCTCGCCGTATACACCTTTTGGAATTTCAGAGAAGTGAATTTTTACTGGTGCCGCAGTCCACATCATCATTGAGCCAAACATCGCGATGAACAAAATGATGCCAACGAAGCGGCCAACCAATACTGTTGAAATATCGAAGTATTGAGCCATACCGGTAAAGATTTCTACCATGCCGCCTGCGTATGTTAGGTCTTCACGCGGAACGAACACGTTCACCAAAAGTGAGCCAATAGCGTACATCGCACCAATCAAGACGCCTGCCATGATGATCACTTTGATGAAGGCTTTTTGGCCGCCTTTTACATCTTTTAGGTACGCCGCTGCGGTTTCTGCACCGCCTGCTGCTTGGAAGATCCAACACATAATGCCTAACGTTGCCCAGTTAATGGTTGGGCTCATTGCTTCTAGTGTGATTGGCTCTGCTGGCGTGTAAGTGTCGCCGCCCAGCGCCATTAGCGCGCCGAGAACGTAAATGCCGAATAGGGCAAACACACCGTAAGCAACCAGCTCAGAAATTTTACCTAACCAAGATGCGCCTTTGGTTGAAATGTGGGTCGCCGCTGCGAACAGAACGATCGAAATTACCGACGTGACCATTGGTGAGAAGGTGTATTCGTAACCAAGCATCGCGTAAGACGCGTAAGCAATCACGTTTGGTAGCAGAGACACAAACCAAAATAGGTTCACGAACCAGTAGAGGAACGAACCTAGGTAAGCGGCTTTAGAGCCAAGCGGTTGTTTAAGCCAGTCGTACATACCTGACTCAGAGTTTTTATTCGCCGATACGAACTCAGCAATGATGAATACAAATGGAATGAAGTAGACGATCGTCGCTAACAGGAAGATAGGGGCAGAGCTAAGGCCAAGCTCAATGTTGTTGTTCACGATGTTACGGACGTTAAATACCGCCGCAAATGTCATCGACAGCAAGGCGAATTTGCCAATGGTGCCGCGCATAGATTCAGACATAGAGTCCTCCGATGAATCACGTCAATTCCCTTCGTAACTCAGTGATAGTGCTATTGACCGTTTTATCATCCTTGGGCGAATGCTATTTGTAATCGCGTTGGATTGCTGAGGTCTACAACTGATCTGTGATCTGAATTACTTTGGGTTTATTTAATTATTTTGTTGTTAGGCCAGACGCGTTGTCTGGCCTTGCCTGTAAGCCGTTATTTATTTAGGAAATAGCCATCTTCGATGGTCACTTTGAGCACCACTTTTCTTACTCGGTTGTCACCGTGGAAGCGGTACGCTTTATCGTTATCAAAAATTGCCACTTGGCCTTCGTAAAGCTCACGAGTCTCACCTTGACCGGAGAGAAATTCGCGGTCAGTTTCATCTCGATATGCTTGCTCTAGGCGTAAATCGGATTTGTCGGCGAACTCCACTGTTTCGCGACCTTCTAGGTAGTAATGCACGTCGAAGTAGCGGCGGTTCCCTTCAAACAGTTCGGTTTGTTTTGTGCCGTCTTCAATCATGTAAACCAGAGAGTCACCAATCGAATACATCACGCCGTCTTTGATGTTGGCGATGTTCTCAATTGCTTCCACGCAGCGGTTCCATTTACGACCGTCGCGGTACACGACTTTGAATTGTTCTAAGTTGTCTAACACGATCATGGATTACGCCTCGTTTGCTGTTTGAGTATTGGATTGAGTGAAGAACGCATTGTCGAAATCATGGTGTGCCATGGCTTGTGCACTGCAATCGCCGGCTTGAAGTGGCATCAGTGTTAGGCCATAGCGGAACTCGTCCATGTACACGCGGTATGAATCAAGCACTTCGCTGCCCCATGAGTTTGAGCCCAGTCCCATCACTTGATGGTCAAGGTTGAGCGTGATGTAGCCGCTTTTCTCTAGCTCAATGGTGTGTTGCGCTTCGTGCAGGTTTTGGTTGGTGTAGAACCACGCGCTGAAGTTGATTTCTTGTTGTGGTTTCACCAACAAACCCGTGCCATGACGATTCGTTAGTGATGCCCAACGAACGTGTTGGCGGTTGCCGTTGTTTTGTGGGAATGGGTAGTTCTCAAACATGTCGGCTACCGTGCTGTGGTAAACATCAATCAAGTTTGCTTGGCGGCTGTCTTGGTAGTTTTCTTCAGGACCGCGACCGTAGTAACTGACTTGGTCAAAGCTGCCGTTAATGCCCAAATCCAAACCAATCACAGGGATAACATGCGAGTAATCGCCATAGCGCTCACCGCTTAGTTCCATATTCAAATGACCTTGTGCGTTGATTTGGTAGCGGTAGGTACAGCGCATGCCAAAATCGAACACCGGTGGCGCAATGATGCTGGTGGTCGTAATCGAAACCGATTCATCCGTTGCTTCGACTTGTAGCGTGCGGAAGTGCTCCTGCATGATTTGTAAGTGCGCTGGGTGCCACAAACCTTCGTACTCTTGTTTGTGGTTATCAATCATTGGTTTGAAGAAGTTCAGTCTAGGTTCTGACTGAATCAGCTCTTCACCATTGACGCGCCAAGAGGTCAGCTTGCCGTTGACTTTAGAGAAGGTCAGAGTGAAGTTGTGGCCTTCAATCACATGTTCCAAGCGGCTTTCCGTGGTGACTAACGCTTGTGCATTGTGGCTAACAAATACGGCTTCGCTTGCTGTGTTCTCTTTCAGTTGGAATTGGTAGACCGCGATGTCGTGGTTCGCTTCGCTGTACAAAGTGCGGCTGTCTTTACGCACGGTGAAGTTAATAAAGGCCTCGCGTTCGTCCAGTTCTGGCAGGTTAATTGTGATTTCACGAGCGCTGTTTGCTGCAAGTTCTTCGACCTTAAACTGCACGCTGCGCAGCGTTTCACCTTCCGCTCGGATATCCGCTGTGATGGTGTAATCATCAAGGTTGGTAAACCACAATTTGTTCTCTACGGTGAAGATGTTTGTCGTGCCTTCTACTGCTTGAATTTTCACTGGAGCGATGACTTGTTTGTACTCTTTCAAGCCCGATCCAGGTGTTTGATCTGGGTAAATCAAACCATCCATACAGAAGTTGTAGTTATTCGGGTAGTCGCCGTAGTCGCCGCCGTATTTGTAAAACTCTTGGCCGTTTTCATCACGTGCTAATACGCCGTGATCACACCATTCCCATACATAGTGACCTTGAATGTGGTCGTGCGCATAGAACACGTTTTGGTATTCCGTTAGACCGCCAGGGCCATTACCCATCGCGTGTGCGTATTCACAAATGATGCGTGGTTTCTCGTGTGGGTGCTCACCAAAGTGATTCATGAGCTGCGCACGTGAGTACATGGTTGAAATCACGTCGACAACTTCTGCATCACGGTCTTCTTCGTAATGCACCAAGCGGGTGTCATCAATCGCTTTGGTTGCGTCGTACATTGCGCGGATGTTGCAGCCGTAACCGGACTCGTTACCTAGTGACCACATGATGATGGAAGGGTGGTTCTTTTGGGCGTGAACGTGGCGTTCTGCGCGGTCTACAAACACACTTTCCCATGCAGCGTCGTTGGTGATGCGGCTGAGATCGCCAACGTTCGCGAAGCCGTGGGTTTCTACGTCGGTTTCTGCCATTACGAACAAGCCGTAAATGTCACACAGTTCGTAGAAGCGTGGGTCGTTAGGGTAGTGGGCGGTGCGAACTGAGTTGATGTTGTGTTGCTTCATCAAGATCAGATCTTTTTCGATGCGCTCCATGCCGACGGCACGACCTTTTAGGTGGTCGTTATCATGACGGTTCACACCGTGCAGCATCACGTATTGGTTGTTGATGTAGAACAGACCATCACGCACTTTGATGTCGCGGAAGCCAACGCGCTGCGGGATCACTTCAATCACATTGCCTTGTGCGTCTTTTAGCGTAATGAACAGTTGGTATAGGTATGGATTTTCCGCTGTCCAATGGATTGGGTTCATCACATCAATGGCAAAGCTTGTTTGGCTGTTGTCTTGGATAGTCAGTGCATCACATTGGCCACTAGCAATCACAGTTCCTTTGTCTTGGAGCGTGTATTCCAGCGTGTAACCGGACGCAACCGCAGTAGACAGGTTTTCTAGCTCAACTTGGTAGCTTAAAGTGGCACTTTGGTAATCGTCGGTGAAATCAGTACGAACAGTCAGATCTTGGACGTGAACGTGCTCTTTTCCGACAAGGTAAACATCACGGAAGATACCCGCCGTCCACCACATATCTTGGTCTTCAATGTAAGTCGAATCTGCCCATTGCATGACGCGCACAGACAATAAGTTCTCGCCTTGTTGAACGTAAGAAGAAATGTCGAACTCAGCGGTTAAGCGACTGCCTTTGCTAAAGCCAACGTAATGACCGTTTACGTAAACTTCGAAGTAAGTTTCAACACCATCAAATTTGATGATGGTTTGTTTGTTGTCCCATTGCTGGCCAAGCGTGAAAGTACGTTGGTATGCGCCAGTTGGGTTGTCGGTTGGGACAAACGGTACGTCGATAGGGAATGGGAAACCTTCGTCAGTGTATTGAAGGTCACCGTGGCCTTCCATTTGCCACATGTTTGGAACGGTAATGCGTCCCCAATCTTCCATTTTTTGAGAGTAAAACGCTTCAGGAACCAAAAGCGGGTTAGTGAAGTAGTTGAATGTCCATTGACCACTCAGCAGCTTAAAGCGGCTGCTCAGCTCGCGTTGGAACGTTTGTGCGTTTTTAACTGAATCGTATGAGAAGAAGTAAGCACGTGGTGCCATACGGTTCTCATGTAGATGGAGGAAGTTTTCCCAGTTGTTCACGTTTGTTCTCCCCTCGGCTTAGCTTGGTCATTTCGACGCGGTATCGTCAGCGTCGAATCTGCCCAAAAGAAATGCAGCCGATGTATTGTGAAAAGGCTTATGAGTTATCTGGGAAAGATATTAGTAAAAGTTTTACTAAAATAAATCAGTGAAAACGTTTAACTTTAACTTGATCACGTTTTAAATAGCGATCGGTGAGCAAGATGTGATCAGCATAAAGGAATAGCATCCCAAGCTTATTTGCTGGGTAAAATGAGTAAAAAATGACGGGAATTTAGATAAGAGAAATAAAAAAGCACTGAGGATTCAGTGCTTTATAAAATAAGAATAAAGAGGGATAACTACTTAGTCGTGCCGCGCAGCTTGAGTTTGCTTGGTACGTGGACTTGCAATGGCAGCGCACGACCATCGCGGTATTTTTCTACCAATAAGTTTACCCCTTGTATGCCCATCATCTCTGAGTGAATTCGCACGGTAGAGAGCGGTGGGAAGGTAAAGCGCGCGGTTGGAATGTCATTCACACTGATCAGAGCAATGTCTTGTGGAATGTTCAAACCGAACTCATGGATAGCACGTAAAACCCCAATCGCAATCGAGTCTGATGCGATAAAGAGTGCTGTCGGAAAGTCGCCTTTGGCCAACATCACTTTGGCTAAGTCGTAACCCGAGAGGCTAGAAAAATCGCCGCGGTAAATGTCATTCTCTGACACGACACCTTTTAGGTTGCCGTATTCCACAAACGCTTTTTCGCGAATGTCCGCGGTGTTTGGTTCGTCTTGTCCACCAATGAAACCAATGCGCTGGTAACCTTGTTCGACGAAGAAGTCGACGACTTGCTTACTGATGCGAGCAAGATCGATATCAACGCTGTCGTACATGCTTTCGCTGTCTGAGAAGTCGATATAACAAATGCTGTCTGCGAGGCGCTTAGGTAGTTTATTGATGATCGCTTTATCGGTTTTACCAACCAAAAGGATGCCGGTGATCTTTTGTGTTTCGACGTCAATTTCGCTGTTGTAGCAATTGGTTAGCGTAATGCCCAATCTATCACATTGGGTTTCAATCCCGTGGCGAATGGATAAATAGTAAGGATCATTCACCTCTGCTTCTTGCTTGTAGTTATACAAAGCTAAAAAGTGGTGTTTTTGTTTCGCCTCTTTGGTGGCTTTTTTCGAACTGCTGGTGCGGTATTCCAGCTTTTCAGCAATCTCTAAGATGCGGTGTTTGGTTTCTTCTTTTACGCTCAGAGTCGGATCGTCATTCAACACGCGTGAGACGGTTGCAAGTGAGACGCCCGCTTCTGTAGCGATATCTTTTAGTGTTGCCATGTTCACTTCCCGTTGGCAAAGCTCACTGTCCCAGTGAGATAAGCAATAATCCCACCATTGTAAACAGCTACTTATGGATGCACAAATTTTTAGTAAAACTGTGCGAGTGGGTGAAATAAAGTGATTACATGGAAAAGAGGTTTTTTAAGCAAACAAAAGCCCGAGCGGCTAGGACTCTCCGGTCGGGCTTTGTTGTTCACTATTGCTACTTAACATGAGTGGCAAGACGATAAGGTTAAACCTAAGACTTTTTACCTTTGGTTTTATCTGGTTCGACAAGCAAGTGGTCAAATACATGGCGAATGAACGGTGCCCCGACTTTTGAACCACCGTTTCCGTGCTCAATCACCACTGTCGCCACATATTTTGGATGGTCATACGGAGCAAACGCAGTGAACAACGCGTGGTCAAGTAGGTGGTTCGCGAGCTTTTTCGAGTTATAGACCTCGTCTTTGCGCAGGCCAAATACCTGGGCGGTACCGGATTTGCCACCACTGCTGTATTCCGCGCCTTTAAATGCGCGACGACCAGAGCCATGTGCGCCATTGTTTACCAAGCGCATTGCATTGATTGGAATGTCCCAGTATTTATCTGGCACACCTTCAATTGGTGGTAGATCTTTCGGTGCGACTTCGACTTGGTTTTCAAAATCTTCACCGTGCTCAATCACCGCTCTTAGCAGATGTGGTGCTTTCATCTCGCCATGATTGATAAGGAATGAAGTGGCTTTGGCGATTTGCATCGGAGTGGCTGTCCAGTAACCTTGCCCAATACCAATCGGCACAGTATCCCCTTGATACCAAGGCGTACGGTGACGGGCAATTTTCCATTCTCGTGTCGGCATGTTGGCACTGCTCTCTTCATAGATATCAATGCCTGTCGGCAATCCGAAGCCGAATTTGTTCATCCATTTAGAGATGCGGTCAATACCCAAATCAAATGCGGTTTGGTAGAAGAACGAGTCAACCGATTCCTCGATTGCCTTGGTAACATCAACGTTGCCGTGACCCCAACGTTTCCAATCTCGCCAAGCTTTTGAATTCGGTTTTGAACCTGGAATACGCCAAGAACCGTGATCGTTACGTATCGTACTTGGCGTGATCACATGTTCTTCAAGCCCAGCGACTGCCATAAAGGGTTTGACGGTTGAAGCGGGTGGATAGACTCCTAGCGTGGTTCGGTTTACGAGCGGGTGGGCTGGATCGTTCAACAATGCGCTGTAGGCTTTGCTTGAAATGCCGTTCACAAATGGGTTTGGGTCATAACTTGGGCTAGATGCCATCGCAAGGACGCTATTATCTCTTGGATCGAGTACAACAGCGCTGCCCTGACGATTATCCAATTGCTGATAAACATACTCTTGTAGTTCGATATCGAGGTTTAAAACGATGTCTTTCCCTGCAATTGGCGGCACGTACTTAATGGTACGAATCACGCGCCCGCGACTGTTTACTTCTACTTCTTCATAGCCTTTGGTGCCATGCAAAATGTCTTCGTAGTAACGCTCCACGCCCAGTTTTCCGATGTTCTGAGTCGCTTGGTAGTTTTGTGCTTTGCCTTCTTTGTCTAAGCGTCGTAGATCGCGGTCATTAATATGAGAAACATAGCCTAGAACGTGTGTTAATTCCTTCCCGTAAGGGTAGTAACGTTTAAGATCTGCAGTTACAAATACACCATCAAATTCATGTTGATGCACCGAAAAACGCGCAACTTGTTTGTCGTTGAGTTCGTTCAAAATGGTGACAGAACGAAAACGGCGAGTGTGCTTGTAGCGTTTTTTGAATGACTCAATTTGTTCTGGTGTGATGTCGATGTAATGAGCGAGTTTCTCAAGCAAAGCATCGGGGTCGCCTGCTTGCTCAGGGATCATATCGAGGTTGTAAACTGGGCGGTTTTCAGCAATCAAAACGCCATTGCGGTCATAGATAAGACCGCGAGTGGGCGCGATAGGAAGAATCTTAATGCGATTGTCATTAGAGCGAGTTTGGTAATCTTTGAAATGATTAACTTGCAAGTTGTAGAGGTTCGCGACCAATCCTCCCAGCAAAATAACCATGCCGAGAAAGGCAACGACGGCACGGTTTTTAAATAACCTTACTTCTTGATTATGATCTCGAAATTCGTTTCGCTTGCGTAGCATGAGGGCCCTTCAGATTTGTTTTTGTTCTCAGCATGCCCCGATAAAAGGAAAAAGACGCAGATTTGAGTCTTGTTACAAAAGGTTACATTTGGGGCGGGGCTACTGTAGCGGGCTTTATCTCTTGCTTTGTAAGAGCAATGTCAGGTATCGATTGCGGAAAATCATCTTTCTGGTTTGCGTGAATTACCGTGTTTTTCTTACATTGTGTAAACGTTTATACATGTAAGTATCATAAATCTTTTCCATTTTTCTGCTCTAACTCAGTTTCCTTCATTTTTATTGATTTAAAATCGTGATGTAATTTTGTGGAAACGTTTACACTATTTTGAGTTTGATCACGGATCTGGATCGGTTTTGATTGGTAGACTTTTAGCCAGTTAAGAAATGAGCGAATTTGCTTGGTGAGCAGGCTCAACCAATTTCCAAGCATCGAGCAGCAAAAGTGGAGAAGCAAAAGTGAAAGTTCTTGTCACAGGCGGTATGGGGTACATCGGCAGTCACACATGTGTCCAGATGATTGAAGCAGGTATGGAGCCAATCATTGTCGACAACTTGTGTAATGCCAAAGTGGAAGTGTTAAGCCGCATTGAAGCGCTAACCGGTAAGCAACCGGCTTTCTACCAAGGCGACATTCGCGATGAAGCCTTTTTGGACTCAGTATTTGCCAAGCATGACATTCAAGCTGTGATTCACTTTGCTGGCCTGAAAGCGGTGGGCGAATCTGTCGCGAAACCATTGGAATACTACGACAACAATGTGAATGGCTCATTGGTGTTGGCGCGCAGCATGCGTAAGGCGGGCGTGAAAAGCATTGTATTTAGCTCATCGGCAACGGTTTACGGCGATCCTGACATTGTGCCGATTACGGAAGACTCTCCAACGGGGGCGACCACTAACCCATACGGTCGCAGCAAGTACATGGTGGAAGAGTGCTTGAGCGATTTGTTCAATGCAGAAAACGATTGGAGCGTGACTTTGCTGCGCTACTTCAACCCAGTTGGTGCGCATCCATCGGGCACCATGGGTGAAGACCCTCAGGGCATCCCAAACAACTTGATGCCGTTTATCGCGCAAGTGGCAGTAGGCCGCCGCGAAAAACTGTCGGTATTTGGAAATGACTACCCAACGCCGGATGGCACAGGCGTGCGTGATTACATCCACGTGATGGATTTGGCTGATGGCCACATCGCAGCGCTGAAATCGGTAGGTGAAAAAGCAGGTTTGCACATTTACAACTTAGGTACGGGCAAAGGCTCTAGTGTGCTTGAAATGGTAGAAGCATTCGCAACGGCTTGCGGCCATCCAGTGCCTTACGAGCTTTGTCCTCGTCGTCCGGGTGACATCGCAGAATGCTGGGCAAGTACAGATAAAGCGGAGCGAGACCTTGGTTGGAAAGCGACGCGCAGTGTTGCGGAAATGACGGCAGATACGTGGAAGTGGCAGTCAAATAACCCGCAAGGCTATTCCCCTGCGTAATTGATGCTGCAGCGTTGTTGATTGACCGCCTAGCTGCAACTCCAATTTCATTGGGGAATGCAGATGAAAGAAATTCTAAAAGTTGAGTAAGTAAGATGTCGAATGTTGAATTTAACCCAGTGGATCACCCACACCGTCGTTACAACCCACTAACGGGTCAGTGGATTTTGGTGTCACCGCATCGTGCAAAACGCCCATGGAGTGGCGCTGATGAGAAACCTGCGATTGATGAGCTACCAAGCTACGACGAGAAATGTTTCCTTTGCCCGACCAACGAGCGTATTTGTGGTGATGTAAACCCAGATTACCAAGGCACGTATGTGTTCCAAAATGATTTTGCAGCACTGATGGTGGACTCTCCAGATGCACCTGAGTCAGATAACCCACTGTTCAAAACACAAGGTGTGCGCGGTTTGAGCCGAGTGATTTGTTTCTCGCCTGATCACAGCAAAGCCTTGCCTGAGCTACCAGTCGACAAAATCCGTGGCGTGATTGACACGTGGAATGATCAAATCGAAGAGCTGGGTAAAGACTATGTTTGGGTTCAAGCATTCGAGAACAAGGGCGAGACCATGGGTTGTTCTCAGCCTCACCCGCACGGTCAAATCTGGGCAAACAGTTTCTTGCCGAATGAAATTGAGCGCAAAGAACACAACTTAAAAGCGTACTACCAAGAGCATGGCAGTAACTTGCTGGTGGATTACGTGCAAGCTGAGCTTAAAGATGGTTCACGCACAGTGGTTGAGACTGAACATTGGATTGCTGTTGTTCCTTACTGGGCGGCGTGGCCATTCGAAACCATGCTACTTCCTAAAACGCATATTCGTCGAATGAGTGAGCTAACCGATGAGCAACGCGATGACCTTGCGGTTGCTATCAAAAAGCTAACCAGCCGTTATGACAACCTATTCCAATGCTCTTTCCCTTACTCAATGGGCTGGCATTACGCGCCGTTCTTTGAAGAAGGCACCGATATCGACCATTGGCAACTGCATGCGTTGTTCTACCCGCCACTGCTACGTAGTGCAACGGTTCGTAAGTTCATGGTTGGCTATGAAATGCTGGCAGAAAGCCAACGCGACCTAACGGCAGAACAAGCGGCGCAGCGTCTGCGTGATTTAAGCGATGTGCACTACAAAGAGCAATAAAACCAATTAATGAATAACCGGAGTTATCGCTGGTTTTACCTAAAACTCGGTCAAATTCCCTTTTATTCGGGAGGGGAGGGCTAACCCCCTCTAACTGCCCCTTGATAAGGGGGAGGATTAGACCGAGCGAATACGAAACTGGAAATCAGGGCTTAACACCGGTTACACCAATACCAAATTTAAAATTTAAGAGAACGTCCCTATGTCTGATCTAATCCAAAATGTGAAAACCTCTTTTGAACAAGTGCTGGGTTACGTGCCAAGCCACATTATTCAAGCGCCTGGTCGTGTAAACCTGATTGGTGAGCACACTGATTACAACGACGGTTTTGTACTACCATGTGCGATCAACTACCAAACCGTTGTGGCGGCAGCGAAGCGTGAAGACAACTTAGTGCGCGTGGTTTCTGTGGATTACGGCAACGCCGTGGATGAGTTCGACATCACGCAAGAAATCACCTTCCAACAAGACAAAATGTGGGCGAACTACATTCGCGGTGTGGTGAAGTGTCTACTTGCTCGTGGTTACCAATTCTCTGGTGCGGATATTTCTGTTAGCGGTAACGTCCCTCAAGGTGCGGGTTTAAGCTCGTCTGCAGCGTTGGAAGTCGTGATCGGTCAAACGTTCAAAGTGTTGTTCAATCTAGAAATCAGCCAAGCGGAAATCGCACTAAATGGGCAGCAAGCAGAGAACGAATTCGTCGGTTGTAACTGCGGCATTATGGACCAAATGATTTCGGCAGAAGGCCGTGCAAACCACGCTATGCTATTGGACTGCCGTAGTCTAGAAACTGAAGCTGTATCGATGCCTGAAGATATGGCCGTGGTGATCATCAACTCAAACAAAAAACGTGGCTTGGTCGACAGCGAATACAACACGCGTCGTGAGCAGTGTGAAGAAGCCGCGCGCATCTTCGGTGTAAAAGCGCTGCGTGATGTGACCATTGAACAGTTCAACGAGAAAGTGTCCGAGCTGGATGAAATGGTCGCAAAACGTGCTCGTCACGTAATCACAGAAAACGACCGCACGGTAGAAGCGGCGCAAGCACTTCGTACGCACAACATGAAGCGCATGGGGGAGTTGATGGCTGAGTCTCATGCTTCTATGCGTGATGATTTCGAAATCACAGTCAAAGAAATCGATACGTTAGTTGAGATGGTGAAAGAAGTGATTGGCGAGCAAGGTGGTGTGCGCATGACGGGCGGTGGCTTTGGTGGTTGTATCGTTGCTATTGTACCGCCAGCATTGGTTGACGAAGTGAAAGCAACGGTAGAAGCGAAGTACCAAGCAGCAACGGGCCTAAAAGAATCCATCTACGTGTGCCAAGCGAAAAATGGCGCTGGTTTAGTCGAAGTACTTTAAGAGGCTGGAATGAGAGAGTATTTTGAAAATTTACAGCAAGCGATGGCCAATACACCATCGTTTGATGGTCTCCCAGCGAAGCTGATTCACTTAACCAACAGTAACGGAATGACCGCGTCTTTTATGGATGTCGGTGCGACGTGGTTAAGTTGCACTTTGCCTATCCATGGAGAGTATCGCGAAGTGTTACTGCGCTCGCCAAATATGGATGAACATATGAAGCAGGGGGCTTACTTTGGCTCGATAGTTGGTCGCTTTGCTAATCGTATTGGCAAGGGGGAGTTTGAGCTTGAGGGACAGCGCTACCAACTTGGCATCAATAATGGTGAAAACTCACTGCATGGTGGTTTAGAGGGGTTTGACAAAAGGCGTTGGACTATTGTCGAGCAGGATTCTCAGCAAGTTGTATTTGAACTTCATTCTGAAGATGGTGACCAAGGTTACCCGGGTAATCTAGACGTTAAGGTGACTTACGTTTTAACGGACGATAACGAAGTGTCGATTGCTTATGAAGCAAGCACAGATAAAGCATGCCCGGTAAATTTAACGAATCATGCTTACTTTAACTTGGCGGGAGAAGGTTCTGACGCTAAAAGCTTAGATCATAAATTACAGCTAAATGCCGCTCACTACTTACCGACTGATCAAGGTCTAATTCCTACAGGAGACCTAAAGCCCGTAGAAGGAACCAGTTTTGATTTCTCATCCGTTAAATTAGTAGGGAGAGATTTCCTGAGTGAACCCGATCAGAAAACCGCTGGCGGCTACGATCACGCCTTTGTGTTCAAGCCTGAAGTGACCAATGGCGTGTCTGTCGCCGCGGTTCTGATTTCACCTCAACAAGAAGTGACGATGACGGTCAAAACGACAAAGCCAGCCGTGCAGTTTTACTCTGGTAATTTCCTAGCAGGAACACCAGGTAAGAGCAAAAGTTATGAGCTCTATGATGGACTAGCACTGGAAACACAGTACTTTCCTGATGGGCCGAATAAACCTGAATGGGATGTCAACAGTGGGGTGTTGAACTCTGTGGACTGCTATCAGCATCAAACCATCTATGGCTTTGAATTTTAGATAGCTTTTTTGGTGGGCTAAATGCCCACCTTTTTTGTTTTTGTCGAAGAAGTTCGAATAATCAATTCACCTTCTACTTTTCGTTTGCTGGAGAGTAACGGTTGCTCTTCTATCAGAGCCATCAAGGATTCTACGGCGAGCTTACCCATATCTGAGTAAGGCAGTTCAACAGAGGATAGTGCTGGAAAGCTCTCAGAGGCAATCTGTTGATTGTCGTACCCAACTACCGCAACATCCTGAGGGATCTTAAGACCTAACTCCGCCAATGCTTGGTAACACCCCATTGCCATGTAATCACTTCCACAGAATATCGCTTCAGGCGGTTGCTCCAAGTTGAACAGCGCTAGCGTCTGTTGGTGCGCTTCTTTTAGAGACCAATTCGCTTCAGCAACGTACGCATTATTCGGGATAATATCGGCGTCAATCAATGCCTGACGGTACCCCTCTCTGCGCTGCTGACTTGCAAGCATCCAGTTTTCACCAGTGAGCATTGCAATACGACGATAACCTTGTTGAGTAAGGTGAGAGACTGCTTTGTAAGCGCCTATCATATCTGCAGGTAAAACGCTTGGTGTTTCATGAGCACTTTCGTTTGTGCAGTTTAAAAGTATGGTTGGTAGTACCGTATTGACGCGTTGTTGTTCAAGTTCACGAGTCATGCTCGACGCATAAACCAAGCCAGCATAATCACCGCTATTTATTTCTGCTTCAATCTTACTTGCCAACACTTCATCGTGACTGTAATTGAACGTCACTAGAATAAAGTCGTTCGCCCACGCTTCTTCACGTGCGGCGTTAATTGCATCAATAAAAGGATCGTAGCTAGTCAGCCCATTGATCACCAAGGCGATTTTTTTGGGGCGACCAAGCGCATGAGCCACTTTCTTATTCTTGTAGCCAAGCGACTCTGCGGTTTCAAGGACCTTTTGTTTGGTGGTATCTGCAATTTTTACCGATGTAGAGCCATTCAACACCAAAGACACGGTTGACTGGGATACCCCTGCTTCCGCAGCAATATCACTCATGGTTACTTTTTTAGCCATTCTTCGATTTACGGATAATTTTCTTAGCTAAAGATATTAGCTAAAGATTAAGACCAGATCATCCCCAAAAGATGTTGATCACAAAGTCATGTCATAGAGCCACTAAAGCTGTGATGAGCACCACGTTTATTTTGTGATCATCTGGCGGCTAAATTATTTATTAATATATTAGCTAATATTATTAGTTAATAATTTAGTTTTGAGGTTAGTAAGATGACAAGATGGTCAGAAGAGAAAGCATGGCAGTGGCAAAAAGAACATGGATGGCTGCGTGGCTTTAACTATTTGCCAAGAACCGCGGTTAACTGGAATGAGATGTGGCAAGCCGAATCGTTCTCTCCTGAAGTTATGGAGCAGGAGTTAGCGTGGGCGAGAGAAGTTGGCTACAACACATTACGTACTAACTTACCTTTCATTGTTTGGCAGGCGGATCGCCAAGGTTTGCATGAGCGTATTGAGCGCTTTCTAGATATTTGTGAACGTAACCAAATTAAGGTGATGATGACACCGATGGATGATTGCGGTTTTTCTGGCGATCATCCTTATCTTGGTGAGCAAAAAGCACCCGTTCCGGATTTGCACAATAGCCAAGCAGCCGCAAGCCCAGGCCGTAATGTCGTAATGGATAAAACACTATGGGGAGAGGTTGAAACCTATATTCGAGACATTATTTCAACTTACAAGAATGACCCTCGTATTGTTATTTGGGACCTGTATAACGAACCGACCAACCGCATGATTTTCACCAATGAAGGTGAGTTTGCATATGACGAAGAAATGGAAGTGTTCAGTCATGAACTGATGGTACAGGCGTTTGAATGGGCGCGAGATGAAAACCCATCGCAGCCTCTAACAGTGGGAGCATGGCACGCTCCTAGCATTCTAGATCGAAGCCTACCGATCTTCGAACACCCTACTGATCGCAAAGCTTTAGAGCTGTCAGATATCATCACGTTCCACGCTTATCTTCCCATCGATCTCTTCCATAAAGCTGTCGAAATTGTGGAAGCTTATAACCGCCCAATGATGTGCACTGAATGGTTAGCACGTCATGCTGAATCTCATCTGCATGAACAACTACCTATTTTCAAACAGAAAACCATTGGTTGTTACCAGTGGGGGTTAGTGAAGGGCAAGACTCAAACTCATTTACCTTGGCCAGAAATTAAACGTAACGATACCGACTACGCAAGTCGATGGTTCCACGATCTGCTTGATGAGCAAGGACAGCCATATGACCCAAGTGAAGTGCAGTTAATCAAAACACTCGCAGAAGTGGATTAATTGCCTGTGAGCCGACCTTGAGATTTAGGTCGGCAGCCAATCTATAATTAACTCAATTGAGACGTGAACTATGACTACTCTACAAAACAGATTAACCAATAAGGAGCTGATGTCTTACTTCGGCTACGGAGTAGGCCAGTGCTTTAGCTTTGGTCTAGTCGGCTCTTTTATTCTTTACTTTTATACCGATATCTTAGGCATATCACCGATAGCGGCGAGTACGATATTCTTAATTGCCCGAGTTTGGGATGCAGTGAACGATCCTTTGATCGCGGGCTATATGGACACGCTTGAATCTCGATTTGGTAAGTTCCGCCCGTACATGTTGTTTACACCATTTCTTATCGTCTTGGTGACGATCGCTTCTTTCTACAACATTGATGCTGATACCTCTACAAAGGTGATGTACGCCGGTATCACTTACATTCTTTGGGGAACGCTTTACACCATTTCAGATGTGCCTTTCTGGTCAATGTCTTCTGTTATGACAGACGAGCCGCAAGAGCGTGCTAAAGCAGCAACTTGCGCAATGCTTGGTGTAAATGCGGGTATTGGTGCGACGTTAGTTATTTTCCCTAAACTGAGTGCTTATTTTGCCGACGGCCGTGCAGATCAGGGTTACCTACCTGCAGTGGCAGTGTTGATGATTGCGGGTCTGTTGTTCATGTTGAACGGCTTTTTCAACACTAAAGAACGTATATCCACTGCGAGCTGTGAGAAGGTCACGCTTAAACAGACTTTCCAAGCGGTACGTAAGAACAAGCCGTTATTCTTTATTCTTGCCGCTTTCTTTATGAATGTGTTTTTTAACCTAGTAAATGGCCTGTACATTTTCTTCTTTACCTACAACATGGGTGATGCAGGCTTGGTTTCTTTGATTGGTACGATTACCTTGGTGAGTGCGATCGCTTGTTTAGCCACGCCAGTACTAACGAAGAGATTCAAAAAGCGCGACATATTCATCGTTTTATGTGTGCTTGAGATCATCGCTCGTGTTGGCTTTTATCTTACCGGTTACGATAACCCAATGGCCGTTATGATTTGGTTAGCTGTTATTACGGGGATATTCATGATGACGAACCCGCTGATCTCGGCAATGATTGCAGATACGGTAGAGTATTCTTACTACCACAGTGGAAAGCGTACAGCCGCTATTACGTTTTCAGGGCAGACTTTCACAGGCAAACTCTCCGTAGCAGTCGCTGGTGGTTTAACAGGCATCATCCTAACGATGATTGGCTATGTACCGAATGCGGAGCAGACTGAAACAGCGCTAAATGGCATGTTTTTCTGTATAGCTTTACTGCCTGCTCTAGGAGCTTTGGTTCGTATTTTTATTATGTCTCGTTATACCTTCACAGAAGACCAGCATGCAATCCTGCGTGAGAAACTGCAACGTGGTGAATTTGCTGATGGGGTTGAAGTGACTCAGACTAAGACAAGTGAAGCATTAAGCTAATAAACCTTTGAAATGAAAAAGCCCGCTTAATCGGATTGAGCGGGCTTTCTTGTGTATGTCTTTTAGAGATTAGAGCTAAAGGCGATCCACCGAGTTACGGCGCACTAAAGTCGGGCTAAAGATGATGGTGTCATCTTCCACTTGTTCATCACGCGATAATGCTAATGCCAAACGCGCGGCACGCTCTGCCATCATTTCGATTGGGTAACGAATCGTGGTCAAACTTGGATTGACGAAGCGAGCAATTAAGCCATCGTCGAAGCCAACCATGGACACTTTTTCTGGTACGTCGATGCCGTTTTGGTCTAACGCTGCCAGCGCACCTGCTGCCATGTAGTCGTTGTACGCTACCACGCCAGTGATTGCGAGTGATTTG
The DNA here is from genome assembly GCF_002887615.1 of Vibrio jasicida 090810c. Lineage (NCBI taxonomy): Bacteria > Pseudomonadati > Pseudomonadota > Gammaproteobacteria > Vibrionales > Vibrionaceae > Vibrio > Vibrio jasicida. The sequence goes on from NZ_CP025792.1 coordinate 3,022,756, forward strand.
GTCAGCAGATTGGTCATGGCTGTTTCGCCGCCGTCACTGTTTGGTTCACCATATTCGACATAGCTTTTTGATAGCTCGATATCGTGATCTTTCAGTGCCGCTTGGTAACCTTGTAAACGTTCGTCGGTATCTTCGATGTCATGGGATGAGGCGATACAAGCGATCTTGGTATGACCATGACGAATCAGATATTCCGTCGCTAAGTACGCGCCCTTGCGGTTATCAAGAGAGATGCAACGCTCTGCCAATTCTGGGATATGGCGATTGATCAACACCATACCTTTGACTTCTTTGGCGTAGCCGATCAGTTCTTCATCTGATAAACCCTTAGAGTGAATCACAATGGCTTCACAACGGCTGTTGATCAGAAGTTCTAGCGCTTGGCGTTCGTCTTCTGGGTTGTGGTAGCCATTACCAATCAGAATGTGTTTGCCGTTTTCACGCGCCACGTTATCTACCGATTTCACCAGTGTTCCGAAGAACGGGTCTGAGACATCACCCACAAGCACGCCCATGGTGTTGGTACTTTGGCTGACGAGTGCACGCGCCGCTGCGTTTGGACGGTAGCCCAGTTTGCTCATTGCTTGCGTCACTGCGTCGATAGAAGATTGGCTCGCTTTCGGTGATTTATTGATCACGCGAGAGACGGTCGCGACCGATACGCCGGCTTCTTTCGCGACATCCTTGATTGTTGCCATGAGGGACCTTTCGTGGGCTAAATAACGTTAATTGGAGTATTAAACACCCATTGTGTAATAAGTGCAATCAACACCATTTTTATATTGCGATGAATTTGGTCTTACTCTATGAATTTATTGAATATATGTGATGTGTAAACGTTATCTTAGCTAGGGCGTTGATTAGTAGTATGAAAACAAAAAATCGCGGTCATTGATGCGACCGCGATTTGTCGTTTCTATTTCTCTTTACAGGCCACAGAAAATGGCGCTCAGAAAGCTAGTTGTTGTTCATCCAATCAACCATTTGGGTTTTGTACACATCGCTGTTGCCGCCAAAGATAGCTTGTACGCCTGTACCAACTCGCACCACACCTGCTGCACCAAGTGCTTTCAGTTTGGCTTCGTCGACTTTGTCTTGCTCTGCGACTTGGATGCGCAATCGAGTGATACAAGCATCGGTGCTTAAGATGTTTTGTTTTCCGCCAAACGCGCTAACCAACTCACTGGCAAACTCTGAACTGGTGTCATTGACGGCTTTGCTGCTGCCTTGATCTTCACGCCCTGGTGTTTTCAGATCGAACGTCTTAATGAACCAAGTGAACACAACGTAGTACAGCGCTGCGTATGCCAAACCTAATGGGATGATCATCCAACCTTTAGTCGAAATACCAAAGAAGGTCACGTAGTCGATAAGACCTGCACTAAAGCTGTAGCCATGTTTAACGCCCAGCATGATACACAGTGGGTAAGCCAGACCCGCAATGATCGCGTGAATCACGTAAAGCACAGGCGAGATGAACAAGAACGCAAACTCGATAGGTTCAGTGATACCAGTTAGGAACGACGTTAGCGCAGCTGAGATCATGATGCCCATAACTTTGGTGCGGTTCTCTGGTTTTGCTGCACGGCCAATCGCAATTGCCGCCGCAGGAAGACCAAACATCTTGAATAAGTAGCCACCCGCTAGGTTGCCCGCATTTGGGTCGCCAGCGAAGAAGCGAGGGATCTCTCCGTGGAATTCTTGACCAGCAGCGTTCACAAACTCGCCGGCTTGAAGCTGAATAATTACGTTAATCACATGGTGCAGACCAAATGGGATCAGAGCACGTTCCGCGGTGCCGTAAGCCCAGAATGCCACCAATGGGTTTTGCTCGGTTGCCCATGTGCCAAACCAATCAATACCGGAGCCAATTGGTTGCCAAATAAAGGCAATCGCAATACCCAAAAACAGCATAGAAAATGATGTGACGATCGGGACAAATCGTTTACCCGCGAAGAAGGCCAAGTAAGCTGGCATCTTGATGGTGTAGAAGCGGTTAAACATATACGCACCAACTGCACCTGAGATGATGCCGCCGAGCACACCTGTGTCGATATGGTCCACGCCCAGCACGCCAGCCATGACTTTTAGCGTCGCGACTAATACGTAATAACCAATACCTGCCGCAACCGCACCAACACCATCATTGTTGGTAAATGAGATAGCAACGCCAAGCGCAAAGATAAGCGGCAGGTTACCAAATACTGCGCCACCCGCTTCTGCCATCAACTCAGAAACTACGGGTGGAATGAACCCAAATTGCGCCGAGCCAATACCCAAAAGGATACCTGCCGCGGGCATTGAGGCTATAGGCAACATGAGCGCCTTACCGACCTTAGAAAGGTTGGCAAAAAAGTTAGCAAACATAAAAATACTCCAACTTGTTAGATAAAAATCTTGAGTGGCGCAGTCATGAATAAACTGTGGGAAGCGGGGAGATTAGCGATAGCATCGTGATTATGGTTTGCGGGGGTTGGAGCATAAACATAAAAACTGGTTGCTATCGCTAAAGCTTTATAAGTGGTGTGCTGAGCTAAAAAATAGAGGGCCTTAACCAATTGAAGGGCACTCTTTCGATCGCTCAACCTTAGGACTGCGTCAGAATCTAAGAGTATTTTGGGCGAAAATAAGGCATGAAAAAACAGAGTGAATTTTGTTTTTCTTGTTCCTGATAACTAAGTTTTTAGACCTTTTTACTTGAATGAAGGCATTAAACGCTAATATAAGGAACATAAACTTAGTTTTGGAGTGCCTGTTTTGGAGAGTATTAATCTTTTTCGCTACTACGAACGTGTAGAGAGCTTTGAGCTGCGAGAGGAATACGCGGTGACGCTTGCCGAGATTGCAGACAAGATGTTCACCAGCCCAAGGCACGCCCGAGCCATTCTCAAGCAGATGAATGCGCTCAACTGGATCGCTTGGATACCCAGAGTGGGGCGTAACCAACGTTCGACCTTAATTCGTAACATCGAGCGTACAGAGGTAAAGCGCTCTATTGCTCTGGAGTGGATCAAAGAGAGCAAATACGACCGAGCACTTGAGTTTCTTGACTTCGACCAAGTGGTGTTTGAGCAATTACTTAAGCAGACTTCCGGTGCCCAAGTGACAGAAGGCAAAGTAAGTGTACAGCTCACCTATAACCGCTCTTTTGCTACGCTCAATCCAATCACACCGCAACGAAACAGCGAACGTTTCTTAATTCGTCAAATTCACGCTTGCTTGGTTTCCATGACACCTGAAGGTGAGTTAGTCGGAAATATTGCGCATCATTGGCAAGCCGATGAAGAGTGGCGAACTTGGACGTTTTATCTTCGCCCGTCCGTTTGCTTTCATCATGGCGGTAAAGTGGATGCAGAGTTGATGGTGAAGCTACTAAATCATTGGCAGCAGCTTCCATATTATCAAAATGAACTCGATCACCTTGAAGCGGTTTCCGTTGAGTCGCCTTATCGATTTGCCGTTCAACTTGCTCGTCCAGACAGAGGCTTCGCTGCATTATTGAGTGATCTGAAATACTCTTTACAGCCTGTCGAGCAACTCAATAACCTATCCTCCGACAGCATCGGCTGTGGCATTTTCTCTCTGGAATCGCACACGAACAATAAGCTTACCTTGGTGGCGAATGAGCGCTTCCACGGATTTCGCTCCCTCACTGATAAAGTCACCATCTGGTCGTTAAACAGTGAAAAGAAGGAAGGTGCAAAGGCTTCCAACTACCTCCACGATTTACCTAAGACAGAGCAGTACTCGAAAAAGGTCATCACCAACTCTCCAGATGAAGAAGTGGATGAGCGCATCATCGATGCCAAACACACAGCATCGAAAGATCGCGTGGAAGAAGGATGCTTGTTTATGATTTTCAATCACAATCATCCTAACTTATCACACGCTCAGCGACGTTGGCTGAGTGATGCCTTGAGTGGTGAGAACATTTGGCAGCAGTTGGAACGCAACGAAACCACCTTTGGGGCTGAGATCGCACATAACTTTTTCCCCTTCTGGCACAACGTCAAATACCTGAGAAGCGATGAAGTAGCGCTACCGAGTTCAATCCGAATCGCCTGTTATTCCCATCTTGGTATTCAACGCAGTGCGAGAGCCGCTGAGCAAATCTTGATGGAACATGGCATCAAGGTTGAAGTAAACGTTTATTCGTTTGAAGCATTTATTGAAAAAGCGTCTGGAGAGGGCTTTAGTGAAGAGATTGTCTTAAGCAGCTTTAACTTGGATGACAACCGACAAGTCTCGGCTTTACTGTTTTTCCTCAGCGATCCCATTTTGCACGCCACGATCGGATCTGATGTCAGCGACTGGGTGGTGGCTGAGATCAACCAAATTCGACAGTTTAGCGCTCCGGAAGATTACCTCACTAAGTTAGAGCAACTTGGCTCTGTGCTGATCTATGAAGGTGTGGTCAGCTCTATGCTTCACCACCGACAAACACTTAGCTTTCAAGACATATTCAAAGGTGTAGAGATCACGGCGTGGGGGTGGCCGAAGTTGAGTGAGATTTGGTAAAGGGTGATTGTAATCAGCACGATCTTTGCTCATCAAAATGCGATCTTCACCTCTTGTATTTAAAGTACTAACTGATAATGTAGAGTTTGTTTTAGTAAAATTTTACTTGGGGTTTTAATCAATGGAAACGATCGCTTACTCAGACTTCGCAAAGCTAGAAATTCGCACCGGAAAAATCATCGAAGTAGCTCGTCACGAGAACGCTGACAAGCTTTACGTCGTGCAGATCGACATCGGTGAGAAAACACTGCAAACCGTCACCAGCTTGGTGCCTTACTACACAGAAGAAGAGTTGATGGGGAAACAAGTGGTGGTGCTGTGTAATCTTGCGAAAGCTAAGATGCGTGGTGAAACCTCTGAGTGCATGTTGCTTTGTGCCGAAACCGATGATGAATCAGAAAGTGTTTTGCTGACGCCTGAACGCGCGATGCCTGCTGGTGTGAGAATCGTTTAGTATCCTTAAGCTTGCTCAAATAAAAAAACAGCGCTGATAGAGCGCTGTTTTTTATTCTGTTCTTAAGAGTGTTGAGCAATTAGGTTATCAATCAACTCATAATGATGATCTTGTACGCCCGCTAAGTTGCCGTATTTTGGCTGGTGGCGGTCGTTTTCTTTAGCATGATGCCAACCAACGGTATGGCGAACGAAGTGCTCAGCAAAGGCATGGGAGACTTCCAAGCATCCAGCGAGCACCGTATCAACATAGCTTTGCATGATGGGACTGAGCGAGCAGGGTGGTAACGGATCGTTTTTCACATAAACCCAAATGCTGTGCTCAGAGTTAAAAGTGGCCTCTGTTTCAATCTGAGCAGGACGGATTTGAATGCGATGGTAGCCACGTTCGCGTCGGTCAAACTCCGCTAGCGCTTGATCGTCGACTTCAAGCAGTACGCCATTGACTTGCCCTTCGCCTTCATTCACAACCAAGGGTGACAAGATATAGCTGTCGTCAACTTTGCCCCAATAGCGCACCAGACCATGAGCGATGACTGGGATGGCTTCTCCCGTTTGACCCGTTAACTTGCGCGAGGCGGTATTGATTAAACTGCCGTAGCCAAATATATACATCTCGATTGCTTCCCTTACTTCGACGAAATCACTGTTATCCGTTATACCTAAACACTACCAACCAAGCAACGCATGAAGCACAGGTTTTACCTCGAAAGGATAGTTTGATTTTATAACATGTATTTTTTATGCATGTTTGTGTTAATATCGATCGCGTAGAATTTTTGAACGGTATCAAATGTGTACTTAAGGGCATCACAATGCTGAATATCACCGATAAAAAAGTGGAAGAGAAAATCCCTGCATGGCTGCGATTAGGGTTTAGACCGTTTTTCATGTTTGGCTCTATTTATGCTGTTGTCGCAATTGCGGTATGGGTATGGATGTTCCAAACCGGACAGCCAAGCGCGTTGAGTGTTCCGGCGTTGTGGTGGCACGTTCATGAAATGTTATTTGGTTTTTCAATGGCAATAGTGGTGGGCTTTGTGCTGACTGCAGTGCAGAACTGGACGGGCATTAACGGCACGAAACACTACACCTTGTTAGCGGTATTTACACTGTGGCTTGCACCGAGAATACTGCTTTGGACACCAGCACCGCTTTGGTTAACCAGCAGCATTGAAGCGCTGTTTTTGCTGTTTGTAGCGTACGAAGTGGGCATTCGTGTTTACCGCGCGAAAGGCTGGCGTAATCTATTCTTTGTGCCGTTATTCTTGCTCGCCATCTTTGCTAACTTTGCCAGTTACGCAACGGTGAAAGGCATGCCGCCATTTACCTCGTCTGCAGTATGGCAAGCGATGCTTTGGTGGTTCACTCTGCTGCTTTCTGTCATGGGCGGACGAGTGATTCCATTTTTCACAGCCCGTCGCTTTAACTTCGAAAAGGCTCAACCGCTAATGTGGTTAGATTGGTTAGCAAACCTACCTTTGGTCATGTTGTTCGTATTGAGTTTCTTCCCTGTGACGTTTGCGGAACTTGGTCAGCCACTTATGTTGTTTGCCGGTGTGGCGCAGTTGGTTCGATTCCTGCGCTGGAAGCCTTGGCTAACATTAAGTGAGCCGTTGGTGTGGTCTTTACATGCAGCTTACTTGTGCTTGCCTTTGAGTCTGATTCTACGTGGTAGTTGGGATAATGTGTTTGCTAATCATAACTTGATTCACCTGTTTGCTATCGGAGCATTAGGAGGCTTGATCTTAGCAATGATTTCTCGAGTGACCATGGGGCACACTGGTCGTATGATTTACAACGGTCCGAATATGAGCGTCGCCTTCGTCGCGATCTTTTTAGCAGCCTTGGTGAGAAGTCTCGGTGTGATATTAGATCCAGCGAACATGTTACTTTGGATCGATATTAGTGGTGGCTTGTGGATCCTGGCTTTCGGTATGTTCGTATGGCGATTTGGCATGATGTTGATGAAATCAAGAGTGGATGGCCATCCCGGATAGTCTCAGTACAGACTCGCTAAAAGAAGGGCTCAACCAATGGTGTGAGCCCTTTTTATTTGAGCTTGCTTCCGCAAATGACCCACAATTAGTAAGGCAATTGTTAAGAATGTGAAAAACGTTGAATTCTACAGTGGGATTTGAGCGTGCTAGAAGAGGCGGACTCCGCTACTCTGTAGGTGTTATTGCTCGTATGCACACGAGTGATCAACTAGCCAATTGACGTTTAAGACCCATAGGTGTCTCTCGTGTAATTACATGGCCGCTTAGTTCTATCCCTCCGTGGAACTAAGCGGCGTTTTTCGTTTTGTGGCTAGATAAAATTAGATATTCCCTTCGCTAAAGTCTTTCTGGAAATACAGCACCTTTTGCAAGTAGCGTCTTGCTTCCCCTTTTGGATGTTGAGTGGTTAACGCATCATAAACCTGAGTCGGGTTAAGGCTGTTAAGCTCATTCATCGCGCGTTTTCGGTCACTATCGAATGTTGAAAGCACGCCGCCAGTACCGCCGTTATAGGCTGAAATCATACTAAAATGCTTAGAGGTAGGGTGTTTCACATCGCGAAGATAACGGTTCTTCAAGATGTAAAAGTACGCCGCGCCTGTATCAATGTTATTGGCAGGATCGAACAAGTACTCTTTGGTTGGAATACCCGGTTTGTTTTTCACCAAATTAAACACATCTGCCCCCGCTGTTTTGGGAATCACTTGCATCAAGCCGTAAGCACCGGCATGGGAAACTGCATAAGGGTTAAAGCTACTTTCGGTTTTGATCACGGCAAAGATCAGGTCTTCTGGCAACCCATACCGTTTAGCAGCATCGCGAATCAAGCCTGCATATTGATACTCACGTTGCTCTAGGTGATCTTTCACCATATTGATTTCGATATAGTAAGCACTGCCGCGCTTGATGGCTTTCTTTTGTAGCTTATTCTCGATCAGGTAATCCGAATAACGATTAGCACGCCATTCCCACTCTATTGGTTTACGATCTTGATCAAGCACTTGGCCAAGCAAGAAGGGTTTTCCACGCAAAACCGCTTCTTTGTCACTAAACAATTCTGCATGAGTTGGATCGGCAGGCATGAGCAGAGTTTGAACGATGGCTTTTTGTAGCTTCTCTGTTGGCTGATATTGGGAAATCGTCGAAACATAGATCTTACCCGTTTCGAAGTCGATATGTGCTCGGGTGTTGTAACCATCAAGGTACTTCACGTAACGGTGTTTGCCAGCTTCAACGAACTCATCTTCACCCCAACGATCTTTGGCTTTTTGAGCAATGTAAGCCAGTAACTGTTTGATGTTATCTTCGTTCGATGCGCTTGGCGGTTTTACGTAGGGAGGAACGTAGTTATTGCACGCACAAGGTGGTGTTTCTTCTGGTGCAATAGAACAACCACCAAGCAATAACAGGCTCAAAAGCAGAGATTTCTTCATCACATACCAATACAGGTTTTGGAAATAGGGAGGCATCAAGCGGAATTGCCACTGATAAACAAGTAGAAAAATGATAAGAAACTGTTCTAAATGGCTGAAATTAAAAATTTTAATGGTCTCGACAAAACGACAACTATTTCAGCTGAGCTATGTTCGATAATTGCAGCCCTTAAACGAGCGAATTATCAAAAATGCTAATTGGATCAACAAACCTATGTATGTGAAGCTTACTTAAATTAAGCGTAAAAATGCCTTTTAATGGCCTTTAATTTGATGAGAAATACCAGGTGCTTTTCAAAATGCAACACGATGATTTTACGTTTAAATCCTCCTACACATAAGGCTCAACACGATATTTAGAGCCGAAAAAACATGCTTGAATCTCTTACTTTGCTGTGAAGGTTAAGCCATCCGAGATGGTTTCTGAATTGTTCCAAAATGGAATACTTCCTGAAACGAGATGTTTCGTTTTGAAAAGCTCATTTCGCTTTTGTAGGAAAATTCTCCTAGCTTCACACTTCGCATTCCGTCAGAAAAAATAACCCTTTTCTCCTGTGGCTATCTTCAAAGTTGCCGTTCAAAAACACCGCAATTTCTAACCTTTATTGGTTGGTGTTCATAAGATGTTCCTGTCCAAAACAACAACGTGAAACGTGGAAACAAATTATGAGTAACCAATCCTCTCAACATAAAAAAGGGGCGATCGACAAGGCAGTCTTCTGGCCTGCCACGATCTTGACCTTAGCGATGGCTGTATTCTTCCTGATGAACCCTACATCAAGTGCGCTTGTCATGGGTAAGCTGCATGCGTTCACCACGGGAGAGCTCGGCTGGTTCTTCTTATTAGCAACATTTGCAGTCGTTATCTTCTGCATTTACCTAGCAATCTCTCGTTACGGCGGTGTGGTCATGGGAGATAGAGAGCATGGTCCTGAATTCTCGACGATGACATGGCTAGGTATGATCTTTACTTCAGGTACTGGTGGCAGCGTACTTTATCTCGGTGCCGTGGAATGGATCTGGATTATGCAAGCGCCACCGTTTGGTGTCGAAGCTGGTAGCATCGAGGCGGCGCGTTGGGCTTCTGCTTACGGCATGTTCCATTGGGGACCATCTGCATGGGCTTGGTACATTGCTTGCGCTATTCCAATTGCTTACTGCTTCTATGTACGCAAAAAACCGACATTGAAAATGAGTGAATTTGCTCGTCCTGTATTGGGCAAGAAAGTGGATGGCATCTCTGGCCACCTAATTAACTTCTTGTACATGTTCGGTATGGTTGGTGGTGTTATGACTTCACTAGCACTAGGTACGCCACTTATTTCTAACGCGATCGTGTACGTAATGGGGTGGGATTCAAGTAATGCTTTCTTGGATACCTTCGTTATTTTCTTGTGGACCTTTATCCCTCTCGTAGCACTTATCATGGGTCTTAAAAAGGGCGTATCAGCACTGAGTAACTGGAACGTAAAAGCTGACGTAGTGATGTTAATTGCTTTGCTCGTTTGTGGTCCTACAGCATACATCCTAAACCTATCGGTTGATGGCCTTGGCTTGATGCTTCAAAACTTTGTTTACATGAGCTTGGCGACAGACGTTATCCGTGACGGTGGATTCCCACAAGCTTGGACTATCTTCTACTTCTCTTGGTGGGTGGTTTACGCACTGCCATTTGGTCTGTTCATTGCGAAGATTTCTAAAGGCAGAACCATTCGTGAGATCGTGATGGGCGGTCTGATTGCGGGTTCTCTTGGCTGCATGGTGTTCTACATGATCCTTCCGGGTATGGGCATCAATATGCAAATGACAGGTCAAGTGGATCTCATGACCATCATGAACGAACAAGGTCGTGGTGCGGTTGTGTACGCAATGCTTGAGCAAATGCCACTCGGTACGCTATTCGTGTTCGCATTCGGTCTAATCACATTGATCTCTTACATCACGGGTCACTGTGCAGTGGGTTACTCACTGGCAGCTGCGACTCAAGATGAAATTGCAGAAAACGAAGACCCAGCGCACTGGAACATCGCATTCTGGTTAGTTTTGGCAGGGGTGGTTTCTCTTGCACTGTACTTTATCAACCCAGAGAGTTTGAAGCCTCTACAAACAGTATCGATTTTGACAGGTTTCCCTCTATGCTTCGTGATAGCTATTGTGGCTAAAAGCTTCATCAAACAAATCAACATTGATTTCCCAGAAGGCTTCCCAGCAGCCGACTCAAAAGGTCGCATCTACTTGGATACACCAGTAGATCGCACTGAAGAGGAGCAAGTAGCAAAGCCCGCAGCAGAACCAGCGGCTTCTCTAAGCTAACCCAGAGCGCACGCTAATATAAGAGCACCTCCTTCAATGAAAAGGGGGTGCTATAAGGAGATAAAAATGAAAATCATCGAACCTCAAAAAGAAATTCCTGTGATTGCAGAAACGGACGTGCTTGTTGTAGGCGGCGGCCCGGCTGGCTTAACTGCTGCTATTGCTTCTGGTCGTCTTGGTGCAAAAACTATGCTCGTTGAACGCTATGGCTGTTTAGGCGGCATGTTAACTCAAGCGGGTGTTGAGAGCTTTGCTTGGTATCGTCATGAAGGGACGGTGGATTGCGAAGGTATCGGTCGTGAATATGAAGTTCGTGCACAAGAAGTGGGCTTTGCTCGTCAAGAGCCACAATCGAAGAGCTTAGCGATTGATACTGAAGGCTTCAAAGTCATCGCGGATCGAATGATTGCAGAAGCAAACGTGACGCCACTTTACCACTCATGGGTTGTTGAGGTTCTAAAAGAAGGCAACACCATTTATGGCGTGATTGTCGAAAGCAAATCTGGTCGCGGCGCTATCTTAGCAAAACGTATTGTCGATTGTACGGGGGATGCAGACGTTGCGGCACTGGCTGGTGCTCCATTTAATCAGCGTTCGACTGATAAATTAATGGGTGTGACGGTAATGTTCCACTGTGCAGGTATTGGTGTTGAGCGATTCAATAAGTTTGTCGCTGAAGAGCTTAAACCAACTTACGCCGACTGGGGTAAGAACTGGACAATTCAAACGACGGGCAAAGAAGACGACATGTTTAGCCCATACATGGAAGAGATTTTCACCAAAGCACAAGAAGAAGGTGTGATTCCTGGTGATGCTTCTGCGATTGCTGGTACTTGGTCTACATTCTCTGAAGCGGGTGAAGCGCATCAACTTAACATGGTGTACTCGTTTGGCTACGACTGTACCAACGCATGGGATTTGACTAAGGCTGAAATTGAAGGTCGTCAGCAGGCGCTTTGGGCGATTGATGCGCTTAAGCACTATGTTCCTGGCTTCGAAAAAGCCAAATTGCGCAACTTTGGTATGACGTTAGGTACTCGTGAGTCACGCTTAATTGTTGGTGAAACACACATCGACGACGAGCATGTACTGAACCAAGGACGCTGCAATGACTCTATCGGGATTTTCCCTGAGTTCATTGATGGCAGTGGTTATTTGATCCTGCCAACGACAGGTCGTTATTTCCAAATTCCTTACGGCTGTCTAGTTCCTCAACAGGTAGAAAACTTACTTGTGGCAGGCCGTTCAATTTCTGGTGGTGTAGTTGCTCATACTTCTATGCGTAACATGATGTGTTGTGCCGTCACGGGTGAAGGTGCGGGTACCGCAGCAGCAGAATCTTTGAAGCAAGGCGTCAATGCGCGTGATGTCGATATGACATTGCTACAAAACACTTTGGTTAAGCAAGGTGTTCGAATCCACTAATTTCCAATCCTTAACGTGATGTGACAACTCCCAGCGGCTCTGCTTTTGCAGGGTCGTTTGGGTCACCTTCCACATTGATTTATACCTAAGTTTCCTCGCATCAGAACGAGGTGACTTCGATATAAAAGATAACGTGAAACAAGGTAAGTGTATGAAAACGATAAAACAGAGTGTAGATGTCGTTGTGGCTGGTGGTGGTACTGCTGGTCATATAGCTGCCATTCAAGCCGCACGTGCAGGTGTGTCGGTGTCTTTGATTGAAGCCAGTTCGATGTTGGGTGGCACAATGACAGATGGTGGAGTATTTATGCCAAACCATTGGCATTCACCAACAGAAACTGTAGTGCAAGGCATTGGTTGGGAGCTGTTCTCTCGCTCGAAGGAAATTGAAGGCTTACGCATCAAACCGCCGTCAGAGCGATATGGTGTCGATACACCGGCTTACTACAGCAATATCAACGTACCTATCTATGCGACTGTTGCGGAGCAAGCAGCCATTGAAGCCGGTGTAGATATTCACTATCACGAATTTATTGGTGAAATGGCGCATGATGGTAACTTCTGGATAGTGACCTCATATGCTCGTGGTATTAAGCGTATAACACGTTGTCGAGAGATCATTGATTGTTCAGGCGATGCGGATGTTTCACGTGCACTCGGTCTGCAAGTTGAAAAGTCACCTAAGCGCCAACCAGGCACGCTGGAATATCGTATTGAAGGCATCGACATGCAACAAGTGTGGCAGGGTGAGGTGCAAAAAATTTACGAGAAAGCGATGGCTGATGGCGAGTTGCAAAAAGGTGACTGGGCTTACTTTGGTATCTATCCGTTCCAGTGGTTCTTGCAAATGGGTGGGCACAACTCCACTCATATCTATTCGTGTGATACCTCTGATGCTGATGGCCAAACAAAAGCAAACATTGAAGGTCGCGAACGCATGTTGCGTATGTACCAATTTGTTCGCAATAAAATCCCAGGCGCTGAGCGTGCTGTGCTGAAAACCATGTATAACCGAGCGTTATCTCGCGAAGGCTACCGAGTGATAGGCGAGCATATTGTGACTGAGCCTGAGTTTATGGGAGCAGAGAAGTATCAAGATGCGATTTGTAATGCTTTCAACTACATTGACATGCATAACGAAGACAATGGATGTGATGAGATTTTCCATGATTCAGCAAGCCTTATCCCAGCGGTTCCTTTCCGAGCTTTGATCCCGAAAAATACCAACCGCATTACCGTTGCAGGTCGTATCTTGTCAGCTGATCGCGTGTCTCTTGCTGGGATCCGAGCACAATGTACTTGTATGGCAATGGGACAAGCCGTGGGTGCTGCCGCAGCGTTGGCTGTAAAACGAGGTGTCTACTCACGTGATGTTAGTGCAAAAGACATTGTTGCTTTAACAATGGAGCATGGTGCAGTTAAGCCTTTCAACACGAAAAACGTTGATGTGAATAAACTAGCAACGTCAGAAAAACCGGAAATGGCTTAATTCGGAGCTTGTAAACAAGATGACTCAAATAACAATTCGAATAAACAACATCGAGTATTCCGCTACGTTAAATCAGACAGATACTGCTCAACGTATTTTGTCGTCACTACCGATAAAGGGACGAGTAAGGCGTTGGGGAGATGAAATTTACTTTCCAATTCCTTTGCTGATTGACGAATGCATAGAAGCGAAAACAGAAGTAGAAGTCGGAGATTTAGCTTACTGGCCGCCAGGACAAGCGTTTTGTGTGTTCTTTGGTAGCACGCCATACAGTCATAGCAAAAAGCCTGTGGCAGCCTCTCCGGTGAATGTATTTGGTTCCTTATTAGATTTACCCAATCAGTTATTTGACATTAAAGATAATGCTCAAGTAGAGATATTTTTAGCTTGAGATCATGCCTTGAGTTAAAGTCTTTTTATCTCTCTTTTTTGCCCACCATACCCTCGGTGGGCTTTTTTGATCTTGATTTCATGTTCTGCTTTGCACTGTTCATTACCTGCTCCTTTATTGGGGAAATATGTCTCATAAATAAAACAATAACAACAGTGTGATCCTACGCTCTTATCAATTGGCTTAAAAATAAAGTGAATTTCAAGACGTGTTTCATTTTCAAAAAAGATCGCGTTTCAATTTGAAACGTAATTGCTTCAATTCTTAATTAGCTTTGAGTTTGTTCACACCTTCAGCAAGCCAGAGAGTGAATTAATAGAATGCTTTTTAGCGTTTTCACAGTTCAATAATGCATCAGGAGGTATTTATGGTATTGAGCTAAACGTTTGCCAATGATGGACATATACCAATGATGTCGGAGTAAAAATATGGAAACTCATGAAGAGCAAAGAGAGACACGCTTGCCTACTTTTGGTGAAGCGGTCACACCAATCATTTTCATGGTCATTGTCCTAACGATAGGGATGGGCATGTTGAAATGGCCTACAGGTGTATGTCTACTGTTGTCTGCAGCTTGTGCTGGTGGGATAGCGATTTGTAGGCTTAATTTTACATGGGAAGAACTAGAGAAGTTTATTGTCGATAAATTTGCTGCGGTTATGCCTGCGTGTTTGATCGTAATATTTGTTGCTTTCATGGTTGCTACCTGGTGTTACAGCGGCACGCTAGCCATGCTAGTTGTATATGGTATGCAGCTGATTAGCCCTGCAATGATCTTATTCCTATCTTTTATTTTGACTGCTTTACTAGCTATTTTAAGTGGCTCATCTTGGGGTTCTGTTGCATCAATTGGTGTTGCTTTGATGGGTGTAGGTATTGGTTTAGGCGTCGATCCTGCGATGCTTGCTGGTGCGCTGGTTTCTGGTGCTTACTTTGGTGACAAGATGTCTCCATTGTCAGATACAACTAATTTAGCTGCGGGCGTAACGAAAACACCGCTCTATGAACATATAAAGTACATGTTCTGGACAACAATTCCCTCCACGATTATCGCGCTTGGCTTCTTTATTTATCTTGGCATGACTCATCATGTTGATGGTGAAATGTCGACAGATAGTGTACTGCTGATTTCTCAACTAAATGAGATGTACAGCTTTGGTGTTTTACCATTGCTGCCAATGTTAGTGATCTTACTATGTACTTTTACTAAAAAGCCACCTGTTCCCTCGATGCTACTTTCAGCCGTTGTTGCTGTATTAGTTGGTTGGTTGTACCAAGGGTTTGACCTTTGGGAAGGGGTCTCTTCAACCATGACTGGCTTCAAAGTCGAGATGATTGGCTTCAATTCTTCAGAGCAAGCCACGGGGGTGATTAAGCTGTTACATCGTGGTGGTTTAAATACACAAGGTGGTTTCCTCGCTTTCATAATCTGTGCAATGGCGTTTGCCGGAATTCTGACTGGCACTAAGATGATGGATGTTGCTATGGGTGAGTTGACCAAAAAGATCACAACTGCAAGATCAGCTATTTTAGGTTCTGGTTTAATCGCAGTTGTAATCAATGCTCTTACTGGTTCTGATGGTTTGAATAAAGTAATCACTTCAGAGCTAATGAATAAGCATTTCTTGAAGCTTGGCATTCATCCTAAGGTGCTAGCTCGTACACTGGAAGACTTCGGTACCATGACAGGCCCTGCGATCCCTTGGACTGCCGCAGGCTTATTTATGGCAACAACACTGGGGGTACCGACAATGGATTACCTACCGTACTGTTTGCTGTTCTTTTTCTCGATGATATTCGCAACCTTCTACGCAATCACTAATATCTCAATCGTAACTATTACGCACGAGGAAGCTCGAGCATTCGCTTTGAAGCAAGGTTATGAACTTGGTGAAGAAGAAGTAAAAGGACAAGACCCGAAGTTAGAGCCTGCCACTGTTAAATAAACTATTACTGCCAATACGCTGTGAGATGTGCAGCGTGTTGGCGGTTATTAGGAAATGCCAATGTATAAATTTAAACATAGCCACCCTCGCCCGTACTCAGCTAAGTGGAACTCGCATGCATCGGTTTTGGGAAGAAACGTGTTGCCTATGTCGGTTGCAGACATGGACTTACCGGTTTGTGAGGAAATTCGGGCGGCAATGATTGCAACGGCGCAACGTCACGATTTTGGTTACGCTCATTATCATAGCGATATCAGTGAGCTTGTTGCACGATGGTATGAGACTGAATTCCAGTGTTCTATTGAAGCTGAAGATATTCAAGAAATACCGGGCATGCTAATGACAATTGGGGCATTGATTCGCCATCTTACTAAAGAAGGAGATGGTGTGATTATTTTTAATCCCGTTTATCACTCTTTTGCAGGGACAATTCGTGATAATCATCGCCAACCTATTGAATGTTCGTTAATAAAAGGTGAGTCCGGTAGATATCAAATTAACTTCGAACTTTTTGAGCAGCAGTGTCGAGAGCATACTGTTGTTTTGCTTTGTAACCCACATAATCCAACTGGGCAATGTTGGACTGTAGAAGAACTCGAACAACTGATCAGCATTGCGAGAAGAAATGGCACCGTCGTGATTTCAGATGAAATTCATGCTGACTTCACTTATCTGGACTCCAAAGTTCCATTCACTAGTATCTTCAGTGCAACCGCAGATACTGACGGGATCATCGCCTTTTACTCAGGAGGAAAGATCTTTAATTTAGGTGGTTTGTTTGGTGGGTTCGCCATCACTAAAGACACTAGTTTGTATCAAATGATACAAACCATCATTAAAGAGCTTCATTGGTTACCAAATGTGTTTACACATGAAGCAATGTACCACGGCTTCAAGTATGGCAGAGCTTACAAGCAAGAGTTGATACTGCACATTCGCAAAATTCACCATCAAACTATTGCTCGTATCAAAAATGCTTCCCGACAAATATCTATTCCTTTGCCAGATGCGGGTTACCTCATCTGGATCGATATGTCTTCGACTGGATGGTCAGATAAAGACATTCATGAATTCTTCGTATTTGAGGCCAAGTTAGGTGTCAATTCTGGGCCAAACTTTGGGACTGGTGGTGAAGGGCATATACGTATGAACTGTGCGGTATCGGACACACTGTTGACCGAAGCAATGTCGCAGCTTATTCCAGCTATCAAGAGAAACAAAATCTAATAGTGAATTCAAGATATTAAACTGTTTATAGGTGGTATAGATGAAACAAATTACAGAGCCAACAAAACCAATTGATATTATTGCCGATGTGGATGTTTTGGTTGTCGGCGGTGGACCAGCTGGTATGGCTGCGGCAATAGGAGCCGCTCGTGAAGGGGCGAATACTTTACTTATTGAAAGGTTTGGCTGTTTTGGTGGAATGATGACCACCGCAGGTGTTGAATCTATTGCATGGTGGCGGCACGAACATACAGTAGATGCTGGGGGAGTTGCAAAAGAGTTTGAAGATAAAGCACAAGCATTTGGTGCAACAACACCAGAGGTGCAATCGGTAAGCCAAGCGATCAACGCAGAAATGTTTAAAGTTGTCGCGGATGAGTTTCTTGCGGAGAGTGGTGTTGAGCGTTTACTTCATATAATGGCAGTTAATGTACTGATGGATAACAATACAGTAATTGGTATTGTTACAGAGAGTAAATCAGGGAGAAAAGCCATACTTGCAAAAGTTGTGATTGATTGTACCGGCGATGCTGACATTGCCGCTTTTGCTGGAGCTCCTTTTATTCAACCTTCTCGTGAAGAGGTGATGAGTGTAACGACAGTATTTAACTGTTCAAATATCGACAAGAAGCGATTCTTAGAAAATATTGCAGAAACGAAACCAACATATAGTGACTGGGGAAAAGATGAAGACAATAAAAACTGGTCTTACGAAATCCATGAAAGTTGCCAAGAAATGTTCAGCCCATACTTAGGTAGAGTGTTTGCAAAAGCCAAGAAAGAGGGGTTAATCCCTGACGGTGTTACATTGGGTGGAAGTTGGAGTACGATTACCGATCATGGTGATGCCAACTATATGAACGTACAGAGTATGGCGGGAATAGACTGTACCAATGTTTTTGATCTAACTAAGGCAGAGATTGAAGGCAGAAAACAAGCACTTTATGCCATCGATGCTCTTCGAAAAATGCAACCTGGTTTCGAGAATGCGGTGCTAAAAAACTTTGGAATGACCATCGGAACTCGAGAATCTAGACATATTGTAGGGCGTACTCGCCTTACGGAAAACGATATAGTTAATCAAGGGCGCCACCAGGACAGCATTGGTATTTTTCCTGAGTTTATTGATGGGAATGGAAAACTGAAATTGCCTTTGGAACCAAGATACTTCCAGATTCCTTATGGTGCACTTTTACCAATGAATGTTGAAAATCTTTTAGTTTGCGGGCGAGCTATTGACTCTGATCCATTTGCGCACGCAACGACAAGGAACATGGCATGCTGCGCAGTAACAGGGCAAGGTGCAGGTGTAGCAGCTGCTTTAGCGATAAAACAAGTTGTTAACTGTCGCGAGGTCGATATTTCAGAGGTACAGCATAAGTTAGAGGCACAAGGGGTTCGAGTGTTTTAATCGTTCGGACAACTCATCAAGCTCCCCAAATTGGGGAGCTTTTTGTTTCCTATCAATATTAAACTTTTCTCACTTTCTAAGATTCGCTGTGTATGCATCCCCGTTGTTCTTGATTTATAGATGCTAAATATTCATCCCTCTGACACGGTTACTATATAGCGGTATTGTAAATTGGTGCCCTTTGCTAATGCCATTGTGGAGAAGATTGTGTTCCAGTGGCTTAGTTTACCCTTTCAGCTTGCCGCTTAAGTCTTGCTTCACATGTCGGTTCGTAGCTCCAAATTCTTAGGCGGCTTTTTCTTTTGAACAAAACGATCTCGACGGCAATCCGTTTGTTGATAAGCCGAGCGTCAGTGCGCAATACGATCATGAATAATAAAAGACTTAATAGGACATGACATGAGACTAGTACTTGCCATTCTAATTCCTTGGCTTCAATTTTTTACTATTGGCCGTTATTGGGCGGGCGTGATCTGTTTGTTATTGCAGATTACTTTAATCGGTTGGTTGCCTGCGGCCATTTGGTCTGTCTATGCATTGGTTAATTACGAAACGGATAAGAAAATCGAGAAATTGACTGCAGAGAAAGATGGCCCTGAGACGTTCTCAAACTATGCTCGAAAAGCACCAGCATCGTCTGATCAAGATGGTGGTGGAGACGAGTAAGTGTTTTCGTCGAATACAAGTAAGCCTTACTTCTCTTGGTGCTTACTTTTGAGTTGTTTTGGGTTTGCTTCTGGTGCACAGGCAGAGCTCACGATTCAAGAAGCGGTCGATTTATGGATATTAGATGGGGCAGAGTTTCGTCAGATGGTGAAATGCTCTCCGCAAGCGCAGTTGAATAATGGTGTGCAGCAAATCTATTACGATTCGTCATCTTGTGTATTGAGTGAACTGGCGACTTACGCTTTGGCTAAAGAGTGTTTTGGTGATGCGAAGGCTCAGCGCGTCAATATTCTGGATGCCGCAGACAAATCGAAAGTGATGTCTTTTGATATCAATGCAGCCAGCTGTTCATTGTTGGAGAAAAAAGCGGGTCAAAGGAAATCAAAACCAGCGCCTCCGCCAAAGCCATCTCGACCATCAACATCAAACTCTAAAGCTTATGTTGTTCAGCTCTACTCTGGTGTTAAGCCACCGAACAAGGTATTTGCTCAGTGTGCGACTGTGCCTTTATACGAGCACCACATTCATGGTTCGTACTATTTGTTTAGTGATGTTTATTTCCATTATTCAGAAGCCAAACAATTGATGGATCACTTGCAGTACGAATGCCCTGATTTATCGATGTGGATTCGTCCGATAAAGCGCTGAAACTTCCCACGAAAAAAGGCAAGCTTTCGCTTGCCTTGTTCGTAACTCAGTAACTAAGTGTGGAGTTTATTTCTGACCTAGTTGGTGAGCAGTCAGAATCGCTGAGAATACGTTATCTGCGGTTACTGGGAATGGCATGTTGTGAATTGTTTCGCCTTCCGCTGTCGCACCTTTCGCTACTTCGTATAGTTTCTCGTGGTTCAGTTCTTTCACGCCCATTTCGAATAGGTTAGTCGGTAGACCAACTGAGCGGCAGAAATTGATAACAGTATTGATTTCTTCCATCGCTGCGTTTTCTAGCACAAGCTGAACAAGTGTACCGAATGCCACTTTTTCGCCGTGGTAAAGATGGTGGCATTCTTCCAGTTTAGTTAGGCCATTGTGGATAGCGTGAGCGCCAGCAAGGCCGCTACTTTCGAAACCGATACCACTTAGGTAAGTGTTTGCTTCGATGATGTTTTCTACCGCTTTTGTGCTAACACCATTCTCTACTGCTACTTTTGCTTTCAGACCGTCTTCAAGCAGTGTTTCGTAACATAGTTTAGCCAGAGCTTGAGCTGAGCGAGTTGGTGCGCCGCCAGCCATTGTCGCTTTACCTGAAGTCATGTTTGCACGAGCTTCAAAGTAAGTTGATAGTGCATCACCCATACCAGCAACAAGCAAGCGCACTGGTGCTTTAGCAATCACTGCTGTGTCCATGATTACCATATCTGGGTTTTGAGGGAACAGTAGGTATTCTGCGAACTCACCTTCCGGAGTATAGATAACCGCTAATGCTGATGTTGGAGCGTCAGTTGATGCGATTGTAGGTACCACAACAACAGGAATTTTAGTGTAGTAAGCAACAGACTTAGCAGTATCTAGTGTTTTACCACCACCAATACCGATGATGACGTCGTTCTTTTGAGTTGAACAGATGTCAGTTAGGCGGTCGATCTCTACGCGAGAACATTCGCCGTTAAAGATGTCCATTGCGATAGGCATGTCTTCTTTTGAGAAGCTTTCTTTTACTGTCTCGCCAACCAAGCCAGTCACAAACTCATCAGCGATAGCGAGTGGGTTTTCACCTAGTGTTTTCACGTAGCTCGCAATTGAGCCCAAAACGTTTTCACCTTGAACATATTTGCTTGGGCTAATGATGATTTTATCCATGATATTCAGACCTTTTGTAATGTGGTTATGTTTTGTTTCAACGTTGGAGCTATCGTAGGTACACAAAGCAAAAAGAAGAAGAAAATCGCCTACTTGATAAGCAAATGTATGATGATGGTGTCAAAGCCGTCGTTTGTTATTTCCCTTCCCAAGACAGTTTTTGGCACCGATCACTCTAGTGTATGAGAGGGAGGAATTTGTTCCGATATGAAACAAAAGCGCTATACGAAATGTTCCAACCTGGAACGGATATTTTTTTGATTGAGCGTACTTTTTCTCCACTTAAGATGGCCCCAACCCTACGAAACGAAATTCGAATTAAAAGAGATCGGAAATATGAAAAAGCTAATCAATAGTGTTGAAGACGTTGTTAAACAGCAAATGGAAGGTCTGGCATATTCTCGTCCAGAGCTGAAGGTGAACTACGAACCTCGCTACATGTGGCATGAAGAAACCCCAGGACAAGTGGCATTGGTATCTGGTGGTGGTTGTGGTCACGAACCTCTACACGCAGGTTTTATCGGTAAAGGGATGCTTACTGGTGCTTGCCCAGGTGAAGTGTTCACTTCTCCAACACCTGATCAAATGTACGAATGTGGTAACCAAGTCAACACGGGTGAAGGCGTTCTATTCTTTATCAAAAACTACACTGGCGACGTACTGAACTTTGAAACAGCAGTTGAGCTTCTTCACGCGGATGGCATTAAAGTTGGTTCAGTTCTTATCGATGATGACGTTGCGGTAAAAGACAGCCTATACACAGCAGGCCGCCGTGGTGTTGCAGGTACAGTTCTTGTTGAGAAAATCGTTGGTGCAGCAGCAGACAGAGGCTACACGCTAGAGCAATGTGAAGAATTGGCTCGCCGTGTAAACAACAACTGCCGCTCGTTTGGCGTTGCGTTGAATGCATGTGTAGTACCTGCTGCGGGTAAACCATCTTTCATTTTAGAAGATGACGAAGTGGAATTCGGTGTAGGTATCCATGGTGAACCTGGCATCGAACGTGTGAAGTACACAACGGCAGATGAGCTAGTGGACAAAATGTTCCTTGAGCTAAAAGAGAACGTTACTTACAGCCGTACACTGCGTATTTGGAACCGTGAAGAAGGCCAATGGGACGAAGTAGAGTCAAGCATTGAAGTGTTCAACGCTGATCAAGATTACATCGCTATCGTTAACGGGTTAGGCGGGACTCCAGAATCTGAACTATACGGTGTTTACCGTCGTCTGGCACAAAACTGTGAGCAAGAAGGCTTCCGTGTGGTTCGCAACATGGTTGGCAACTACTGTACATCTTTGGACATGGAAGGTGTTTCAATCACCTTACTACAAGCAGACAAAGAAATGATCGAACTGTTCGATGCGCCAGTCGATACAGCTGCAATTAAATGGTAAGGCGAGGGCGAACATATGCAAATCGAAAAGAACCAAATCATCAATTGGCTTGAGTTGTGTGCTCAGTCTTATGCTGAAAACCAAGATTTCCTGACGGATCTTGACCGCGATATCGGTGATGCAGACCACGGCTTGAACATGAACCGTGGCTTCAAAAAAGTGGCAGAGACATTACCAAGCGTAGAGAAGCAAAACATTGCGACTATCTTGAAAAACACGGGTATGACGTTGCTTTCTAGTGTTGGTGGTGCAAGTGGCCCGCTTTACGGCACCCTGTTTATTCGTACGGCTGCTTCTGTAGGAACACGTGAACAACTGTCGTTCGAAGAATTGATCGATGCTCTAAAGAGTGGTGTAGATGGTGTTATCTCCCGCGGTAAAGCTGAACAAGGCGATAAGACTATGTGTGATGTCTGGTTGCCAGTACTGAACACAACGAAGTCACAGCTTGAAAGTGGTATTAGCCCAGATCATCTATTGGATGAAATGGTCGATCTTGCTGAAAAAAGCGCTGTTTCGACAATTGAGATGCAAGCGAAGAAAGGCCGTGCAAGCTACCTAGGTGAGCGCAGTGTGGGTCATCAAGATCCAGGTGCGACGTCTTCTCTTCTGATGATTAAAGCATTGCGTCAGGCGGTTACAGGAAACTAAGCATGGTCGGGATTGTAGTTGTATCTCACAGCCGACGTCTCGCAGAAGGGGTGGCCGAATTGGCCACCCAAATGACGCAAGGCAAGGTTAACTTAGCGATCGCCGCAGGTGTGGACGATCCAGAAAACCCAATCGGTACAGACGCTATCGCGGTTATGGGGGCGATAGAAGAAGTTTGTGACGAGCAGGGCGTTGTGGTGCTGATGGACTTAGGCAGTGCATTACTAAGTACTGAAATGGCACTGGAATTACTCGATGACGAGACGCGTGAAAAAGTGGCTCTGGTTGCGGCTCCTATCGTGGAAGGCACGATGGCAGCATCCGTTGCAGCGGCTGCGGGCTTGCCGATTGAAACCGTTGTAGCAGAAGCGCGCAGTGCATTAGATGTAAAACGTGAACACTTAGGTGAAGAGCTTGAGCAAACCAATCAAGTCGAGGTCTTAGCAGAGGCGACAGGTGATGAGCTTCAATTCCAATGGACAGTAAAGAACCCACACGGTATTCATGCTCGTCCTGCGGCGGCGATTGTTGGTCAACTAGCTGCATTTAGTTGTGATATGTGGCTGCAAAAAGGTGAGCAACGAGTTAGTGCTAAGAGCCTAAATAACATTGCTAAGCTGGGTGTTCGCCTTGAAGACTGCATCATTTTTTCCGCTTGTGGTAACGATGCTCAAGCCGCTATTGATGCCTTTACGCTACTTGCGCATCAACACTTTGGTGAAGCCGATATTGTGAATGGTGCTGTTTCTGCAGAGCCAGAAGAAGCTATCATTATCGACCAAGAGATTACTGGAGCGATTGTTGGTTTAAGCGTGAATGGTGGTATCGTAACGGCACCTGCAATCTTATTTGCTCATGAGATGCCAGCCGTACCAGATCGTCCTTTTGAGTCGTTCGCATCAGAAATCAGTCGTCTTCAAACTGCCGTCGACGCTGTGAAGCAACACTTAGCGATACAAGCGAAACAACCTCATGGAGATATTTTCCAAGCTCACTTGATGATGTTATCCGATCCAGAGTTGTGGCAAGCCACTGTTACGCACATTGAATCCGGATTTATTGCTGAAGAGGCGTGGATGAACACCATTAACGCTTTGGCTGAAGACTACCGTAATGCCGACAGTGAATATATGCGTGAGCGCGAAGCGGATGTTTACGATATTGCTCGTCAGGTCATGATTAGTGTGACTGGCGCGAAACAAACCGCGATGCAAATCAATGAGCCGAGCATTCTGCTCGCTCGCGACTTAATGCCTTCGGATGTCGCAGGTTTGGATAAGTCTAAAGTGATGGCTATTTGCTTGAGTGAAGGTGGTAAAACGTCTCACAGTGCAATCCTAGCAAGAGCGATGGGCATTCCTGCGATTGTTAAAGCACAGGGGTGTTTAGACCAAGTAAAAGTCGGTCAAACTATCACTGTAGATGGATTTAGCGGCTTACTGTGGTTAGAACCATCAGAAGATGTTCAAGCAGAATTAGCTCAAAGACGTACCGAGTGGTTAGATGCTCAACAAGCGGCATTAAACAGTGCTCAAGAAAAAGCCATTACAGCTGATGGTACGGCTGTACAGGTGATTGCGAACATTGGTGGCCCAGAAGATGTCGAATCAGCACTTCGAAATGGCGCGGAAGGCGTTGGTTTGTTCCGTACAGAGTTTTTATTCCAAACCAGCGATGAATTGCCGACGGAAGATGAGCAGTATGAGGTTTACCGTGATATTGCGGCAGCATTTGGCGACAAACCATTAACGATTCGCAGTTTGGATGTCGGTGGTGATAAACCACTTGCGGCTTACCCAATGCCCGAGGAAGAAAACCCATTCTTGGGACTACGCGGTGTACGTCTGTGTCTAGCTCACGAAGAGTTATTTACTACTCAAATCCGAGCGGTCTTACGAGCTCATCAAGAGCAAAGCAACATCCAGTTAATGATCCCTATGATCGCGATGGTGGAAGAAGTTCGTCGTGTCAAAGCGCTAGTTGAGCGTGAAGCGAAGAGCTTAGGTATCGACAACCTCACGTTACCTATCGGCATTATGATTGAGGTACCTGCCGCAGTCTTCAATGCAGATGCATTGGCGAAAGAAGTCGATTTCTTCTCAATAGGAACTAACGATCTAACGCAATACGTGATGGCTGCCGATCGTGGGAACACGGCCGTTGCTGAGCTAGTGAACTACTTCGAACCTGCAGTCATTAAAGCGATTGAGTTAACTTGTTCAGCAGGTAATAAAGCTGGTATCTCTGTGAGTATGTGCGGAGAAATGGCGGGCGATACTAAAGCAACAGAGCTGCTGCTCAAGCTCGGCTTGAGAAAGTTCAGCGCCAGTGCAAGTTTGCTACCTGCTTTGAAAGAGCAAGTTCGCAAGATTGATCTCGCCATCAAAGCCTAATTCACCCTTTCCCCCAAAAAGGCAGTTGGCAATCCAAAGCCCTCTGAGTAGCGATGCTCAAAGGGCTTTTCTTGTTTGAGGTCGATTCAATCAGTCAATGGTCTCGGTAAAAGAGCAAATAAAAAACAGCCCTAAAGGACTGTTTTTGAATAAGGGAAATTCGAGTGTTTATGTCAGTTCAATCTGGTCGGCTAAACCAAACTTATTGATTTTACGCCATAGGGTGGTGCGGCCTATTTTAAGGGCTTTAGCCATTTCCTTCATCTTTCCATCATAAATGTTCCATGCCTGAATGATGGCTTTCTTCTCAACCTCTTCCAGTGACAAGATTGGTTGGTTTTCTGGGTCATTGCCAGCGTTTAGGTTGAGTTTGATCTCCTCAGGGATGTCGTCGAGTTTAATTAGGTTTGAACTTCGGTTGAGAAGAACGCGTTCCATGCGGTTTCGTAGCTCCGAATTGTTCCCTTGCCAGTTGAAGTTCATTAAAGCATCCATCACCACCTTTTCTACTGAAATGGCGACATTGTGGCGTTTCTCATAGTTGTTGATGATTTTCTGGATCATATATTCGATGTCCTCTTTGCGTTTGCGAAGAGGTGGGATGTGTAACTCATTCGAAGAAATTTCGTAGTACAACTGACGTCCAAAGGAGCGTTGTGCAACATACTCACTGATGTCTGAGGAGGTACTTGTGATCAGTTGAAATTTCACTGGAATCAAACGTTGGCTATCACTTCTACTGACTAAGCCTGTCTTCAGTAACTTTAAGATTACGGCTTGTAAGTCTGGACAAAGATATTCAATTTTTTCTAGATAGAGGGTGCCGTTATGTGCCAACTCAAACTTAGAAGGCATGCCTTGTCCCTCATCGTAACCAAGAGTTTCACGAATCATTTGCTCGCTGTTCACTGAGCGGCAGTTTAGGGTGATAAACGGGCCTTCTTTGTACTCACTCTCATTGTGAATCGCCATCGCAAGGTCAGTTTTGCCGACGCCTTCTTCACCTGTGATTAGAATAGGTGCTTTGGATTTTGTTGCGCGTTTCGCAACAGTAATGATGTGTTTCATCTTGCGCGATACGGCTGGCAGTGTATCAAACGTGTAGCGAGCACTTCCGCCGATTTGTTGTTGAGCCAGTTCGCGAATTTTATCAATAGGGTGGATGAACAAAAGGTTGGAGCCATCACTTAACGGACGTAATGTCACAATTGCTTCAATAAACTCACCGTTTACTTCGATCGTAGTCTGCTTACGACGAATAATGTTATGCGCTTCAATATTAGACAAAATATTGGGTGGAAAACGCATAATTGAGAACACGTCTTTCTCTATCAATTTGAGGCTATTGACGTTCAGTAAGCGCTCAGCTTGACCATTTACCATGGTAATGCGGTTTTCATCGTTCCATGCGAGGATTCCATCATCCATACACTCTAACGTTGCGTTGTGCGCACAGCTTAAGCGGTTCATGGTTTCTTGCTCGCATTGAATATGAATCTGTAATCCTACCTCTTTGGCACATGAGGTTATGATCACCAGGTTTTCTTTACTATATTCCTCCGCTCTTTTAACCAAGCACACTGTTCCGCGTAGTCGACCAAAAGTATCAAAGATAGGTGCTGCAGAGGAAGCGTAGTTGTGTAGGTGGCGATTGAAGTGCTCAGCAGCAAAAACTTCGCAAGGCATGTGAGTATCAATACACAGACTTACCGCGTTGGTGCCTATTTTACCTTCTGAGAAAAAACAACCCATCTTGATGCCGAGTTCATTCATTTCTCTCAGCATGTCATCATGCCCAACACTGTAGAGCACACATCCGTTATCATCAGTTATGAACAACATGATTTGTTCTTCTCTAAGTAAATCGTAGGTATCTTCGATAACAGTAGTGGCGCAGCTGATTATGCGTTCGTTGCGCTTCATTAAAGACGACAGGGTATACCCCGACGCAATATGAGGTTTGGACCAGTTATATGGGCTGCATTGTTTTGTGCAGCGCTCCCATGACTCAAGCACAGGGGAAAGTGAAAACTCAGGTGAAACCCAATGGTGCTTTTGGAAGAATTCCCATTTTTTCTTATTGTCTTCTATCGACAGCATATTTGCTCCAGACGGAGAGGTCAGTTTCAGTTATTGGATGTAGGAAAGTCACTTTGGGAAGGGGAACGGCGGTGCTCTTCCTGTGAGACTTATCAGTAATATGGTGCACAATGATATATTGCGTATAAACGTTAGAGTGTGATGACATTCACGGCGATTTTTTCACCGATTCAATATGAAACACTCCTATGACTTAGGTCAGTTTCTTATTAGATAAGGGCTTGAGAAAAGCGACTTACATCTCACACAAACTGTCTAAATTGTAAGAATTATTAACGGTTAGATTTTGTAAAACACATCAATGATTTGCCTGGTGAATATCTCCGATGGGTCAAACTTACCCAGCCTAAATTGATGCCTATAAATAGAGGGGATTTCCCTCTTCTTCCGTGTTTATCTTGACCCTATAAATAAGTTATCTCTTTGATATGTGCTTGGCGATTTTTTCACCGCTTGTGAACGTGTCTTTTTGACTCCACATAGACTTCTTATCTTCACAGCTATCATTTGATGGTTTAAATCACGTCTCTTTCAAAAAAAGGCAGATTTTTAATTATTTGCGTTTCATTTCGGAACGAAATTGTTTGATTGATAGGTTTCATTTTGAAGCATTTTTGATTCTTTGCTGGGCTGTTTTTTTTGCCAAATAATCTCCCCCAACAACACATGATTCTGTTCGTCACCGATAAGGTGCGATGTTTTTGGAGAAGTACTATGGCTAAGATGAGAGCGATCGAAGCGGCTGTTTTGATCATGAAAAAAGAAGGGGTTAAGGTCGCATTCGGTGTTCCTGGCGCAGCTATCAACCCTCTATATGCGGCATTGAAAAAACTGGGTGGCATCGAGCATGTTCTGGCTCGTCACGTAGAAGGCGCGTCGCATATGGCTGAAGGTTACACTCGTGCTAAAGATGGCAACATCGGCGTGTGTATCGGTACATCTGGCCCTGCTGGTACAGATATGATCACCGGTCTGTATTCTGCGTCAGCAGATTCAACGCCGATTCTTACCATTACTGGTCAGGTACCAACAGCGAAGCTTCATAAAGAAGACTTCCAAGGAGTCGATATTGAAGCGATTGCGAAGCCTGTGACTAAAATGTCGGTGACCATTCGCGAAGTTGGCCAAGTTCCTGGTACTTTCCAAAAAGCATTTTACGAAATGCGTTCGGGCCGTCCTGGCCCTGTCCATATTGACTTACCAATGGACGTTCAAATGGCGGAGATCGAGTTCGATATCGATTTGTATGAGCCATTAGAGCCACACAAACCAAAAGCAAGTCGAGCTCAAGCAGAGCGCGCACTGCAAATGCTGAATGCAGCGGACAAACCTATTTTGGTTGCTGGTGGTGGCATCATTAACGCTGGTGCGTCGGCACTACTACAGCAGTTTGCTGAAATTACAGGTGTTCCAGTTATCCAAACACTGCGTGGTTGGGGGGCAATCTCTGACGATCATGAACTGATGATTGGTCGTATGGGGTGTCAAGCAGGCCATCGTTACGGTAACGCTTCTTACCTAGAGTCTGACTTTGTATTTGGTATTGGTAACCGTTGGGCGAACCGCCACACAGGTGCAATTGAAACTTACACTAAAGGTCGTCAATTTATTCACGTAGATATCGAACCAACACAAATTGGTCGTATCTTTGGCCCAGATCTTGGTATTGTCTCTGATGCAGGTGAGGCGCTTAAAGTCTTTGTTGAAGTTGCTCAAGAGATGCAAGCTCGTGGCGAACTAAAAGATCGCTCAGCATGGCTAGGTGAGTGCCAGGAACGTAAGCGTACTATGTTGCGTCGTACCGATTTCGACAATAACCCAATTAAGCCTCAACGTGTCTACCAAGAAATGAATGAGGTATTCGGCCCAGAAACGCGTTATGTCGCAACCATCGGTAACGCGCAAATTGCAGCGAACCAGTTCTTACATGTCCACCGTCCTCGTCACTGGATTAACTCATGCCAAGCAGGCCCTCTAGGTTGGACAATGCCTGCAGCACTTGGTGTAGCGAAGGCCGATCCTACAACACCGGTTGTTGGTGTTTCTGGTGACTACGATTTCCAATTCTTGATGGAAGAGTTGGCGGTCGGTGCACAATTCAAACTGCCTTACATTCACGTACTAATCAACAACGCTTACCTAGGCTTAATCCGCCAATCTCAACGTGCTTTCGAGATTGACCACTGTGTGCAACTGGATTTTGAAAACATTAATGCTCCAGAAGTAAATGGCTACGGCGTTGACCATGTGTCAGTAGTAGAAGGTCTTGGCTGTAAAGCGATTCGTGTGTTCAACCCAGAAGATATTCAACCGGCACTGCGCAAAGCTCAAGCGTGGCTCAAAGAGTTCCAAGTTCCAGTTGTTGTGGAAGTGATTACGGAGCGCGTGACCAATATCGCAATGGGTCCAGACATCGACAAAGTGGTCGAGTTCGAAGAAACCATCGATTTGGATTAATAGCTAACTCACTCTCCTCCACGCCTTTGAGTGGGGGAGGGCATCAACAAATATTCTT
The DNA here is from genome assembly GCF_002887615.1 of Vibrio jasicida 090810c. Taxonomy (NCBI): domain Bacteria; kingdom Pseudomonadati; phylum Pseudomonadota; class Gammaproteobacteria; order Vibrionales; family Vibrionaceae; genus Vibrio; species Vibrio jasicida. The sequence continues at coordinate 3,052,882 of NZ_CP025792.1, forward strand.
GGAGTGACTTATGCCTAAACTAGCTGCCAACCTTTCTATGTTGTTCACGGAATACGATTTTATGGACCGTTTTGAAGCGGCATCCAAAGCGGGTTTCCGTGGTGTTGAATACCTCTTCCCATACGATTATGACGCTCAAGAAATTGCGGCTGAGTTATACCAGTTTGGTTTAACTCAAGTGTTATTCAATCTACCTGCTGGTGATTGGGCCAAAGGGGAGCGCGGTATTGCTTGCCACCCTGACCGTGTAGAAGAATTCCGTAAAGGTGTGGATAAAGCAATTCGTTATGCCAAAGCATTGAATTGCCAACAAGTGAATTGTCTTGTGGGGATTAAACCTTCGCATGTTTCTGAAGAAGAAGCATTTCAGACTGTGGTTGAGAATTTGAAGTTTGCGTCTGAAAAGCTCAAAGCGGAAGGCATTAGTTTAATTATGGAAGCCATTAATACACAAGACATGCCGGGCTTCTTTATAAACAGCACAGAAAAAGCACTGCGCGTTGTGGCGGAAGTGGGTGAAGCCAACTTAGGTTACCAATACGACATTTACCACATGCAAATTATGGAAGGCAATCTGGCTCGTACACTGAAAGATAACCAGTCAACTATTGCGCATATTCAGCTTGCGGATAACCCAGGGCGTCATGAACCTGGGACTGGTGAAATCAATTATCCATTCCTACTTAAGCACATTGACGATATTGGCTATCAAGGCTGGATTGGCTGCGAATATGTGCCAGCAACAACAACAGAAGCGGGCCTAGGCTGGCTAAAAGAATACAACCTAATTTAATAGCGTAAAGAATTGAGAATCGGAGATAGAAAAATGGCGAATATCGGTTTTATCGGTACAGGTATCATGGGCAAACCAATGGCGAAGAATCTGCAAAATGCAGGTCATACCTTGTACTTCTCTGAGCACTTTGAAGCAGCTCCGTCAGATTTATTGGGTGACAATGGTTTTGCAGCGCCAACCCCGGCTGCAGTCGCTGAAGCGTGTGAGTTCATTATCGTGATGGTGCCAGATACACCACAAGTTAACGACGTACTATTTAGTGAAATTGGTATTGCTCATGGCCTTGCGAAAGACAAAGTTGTGATCGACATGAGTTCAATTTCACCTATCGCGACGAAAGAGTTCGCTAAAAAAGTAGAAGAACTAGGCGCATTTTATCTCGATGCACCAGTATCTGGCGGTGAAGTCGGTGCGATTAACGGCACGCTATCAATCATGGTTGGTGGCCGTGATGAGATTTTTGAACGCGCGAAACCTTTGTTCGAGATCATGGGGCAAAACATCACATTAGTTGGTGGAAACGGTGATGGTCAAACCTGTAAAGTCGCGAACCAAATCATTGTCGCTTTGAACATTGAAGCGGTTTCAGAAGCGCTTGTTTTTGCTTCTAAAGCGGGTGCAAATCCGGCGAAAATTCGTCAGGCTTTAATGGGTGGTTTCGCATCCTCTAAAATTCTTGAAGTGCACGGCGAACGCATGATTAACGGTACGTTCGATCCTGGTTTCCGTATATCACTTCACCAAAAGGATTTAAACCTTGCGTTGGAAGGTGCACGAGCACTGAATATCAATCTACCAAACACTGCAACAGCGCAGGAGCTATTCAATACTTGCGCATCGTTAGACGGTTCAAACTGGGATCACTCTGCGATGATCAAAGCGTTGGAGCACATGGCGAATCATTCTATTCGTGACTGATTTTGAGTTGGCCCTCTGGTCGGTAAGTCAGCTCATTAGTCGGGGCGCCCGCCCCGACTATTTTTATCTGTGATAGTTACTATCCAAACTCTTGAAATCTTGCACTAATTAAAATCCCCCAACAGTTTCCTGATGGGGGATTTTCATGCCTTTAGTGATGGTTACAAGTTGTTAGCTAACTTGCGAAAGGTTCACGACTTTCTGTTGCAACTTTTCTTTTAAGTAATCGGTGAGTGCTTGCTGTTCTTCTTGGTTCATGTAAAGACCAAGCTTAGTACGACGCCACAGAATGTCTTCCTCATTTATCGCCATTTCGTGATTCATCAAGTAATCAATTTCACGTTGATATACGCCATTTGCTTGCTCTGAGAAGCAGTGACCAAGATCCTCTATGCTGTTAGTACCTTCCATCAGATCCCAAGTTTGGGTACCAAACTGAGTCACGTAGCGCAGCAACATCGCTTCTGATGCCCATGAGTATTTCGCATGAATCATCTTCGCCAGTTGCTCACGGCTGCAACTGAAGTTACCGCCAGGAAGGGTTTGGTTTGCCGTCCAGTCTTTACCCATTTCAGGTAAGTAAGGTGCAAGTTTCTTCATCGCCGCTTCACCAAGCTTACGGTAAGTCGTAAGCTTGCCGCCGAACACTGAAAGTAAAGGTGCGTGGTCGTATTCAGCATCCAGTTCTAGTGTGTAGTCACGTGTGATCGCTTGCGGTGAGTCAGACTCATCATCACACAACGGACGTACACCACTGTATGTCCACACCACGTCTTCACGGCTTAGCTGGTGGACAAAGTGTTGGTTAACGATATCGATCAAGTAATCGACTTCATCTTCGGAAATCGCGACTTCACGCGGATCGCCTTTGTATTCCACATCTGTTGTACCAATGATCGAGAACTTATCTAGGTAAGGGATCATAAATACGATGCGGTTATCTTTGTTTTGTAGGATGTAGGCTTGCGGCTCGTTGTGGATACGCGGAACAACGATGTGCGAGCCTTTGATCAAACGAATGTTGCGAGGGGAGGTTTGCTCTAATCCTTCGTCAAAGAACTGTTTCACCCATGGACCAGCAGCATTAACTAAAGCTTTTGCCTTGCGTTCGAAACGTTGATCTGTGGTGACGTCATGAATAGTGACATGCCAAATGCCACCTTCACGGTGTGCTTTCTCTACGCGGCAGTAGTTGCGAACTTCTGCGTTATTCTCTTTAGCCGCTAGAACGTTCAACAACACTAAGCGCGCGTCATCCACCCAACAATCGGAGTATTCGAAACCGGTTTTTATTTCAGATTTTAGTAGACCTGATTTTGCTAGGTTGACGGTTTTGCTGCCCGGAAGAGTGGTTCGTTTACCCAAGTTATCGTAAAGGAACAGACCGCAGCGGATCATCCACGCCGGGCGTAAAAATGGGCGGTGTGGTAAACGGAAGCGCATTGGTAGAGCGACATGAGGCGCTTTACGTAAGATCACTTCACGTTCAGCGAGCGCTTCCGAAACCAAACGAAACTCATAGTGTTCAAGGTAACGTAATCCACCATGGATAAGTTTAGAACTAGCAGAAGAAGTAGCAGATGCGAAGTCGTTAGCTTCGTACAAACCGACGCTTAAACCACGGCCGGCAGCATCTGCTGCAATGCCAGCCCCGTTAATGCCGCCACCAATCACGATCATGTCTAGAGTAGGGAGTGGATTAGTTTTGGAAGCATTTTGTTGGATACTCATAAATTTGACCTCTCGATGAGCGAACGAGCAATTTAGAACATGAAATAATCGTAGCTTAGGTTTCGTTTATGATCATCTATTATTTTCGTTTGTGAGCGTTTTGTGTGATTTGGGCATAAAAAAACCTCTATGTAATTAAGATAGAGGTCATTTGTTACGAAGAAATTTGACAGTGTGTTGCTATTCGGTTTCGTTTCTTTCGATCATCGTATCAACCACTTCAAGCGGGATCGCGGCTTCTTTCAATATCGACAGGATTTCTTCTGGTGGCAGCTTGTTGGTAAACACCATATTTAATTGCGAAATATTACCAAGTTTCACCATTGCATTTCGGCCAAACTTAGTATGGTCGACGGCGAGAAACACACTTCGGCTATTGTCGATGATAGCTTGCTTAACGCGAACTTCGTGGTAGTCGAAATCTAACAGTGAGCCATCAAAATCGATACCACTGATACCGAGAATGCCAAAGTCGAGACGAAATTGTTTCACAAAGTCCAAAGTTGCTTCGCCCACAATACCACCGTCACGGTTACGGACTTCACCACCAGCTAAAATCACTTTGATTTCTGGATTAGGTAAGAGAATAGTTGCAACATTGATGTTGTTGGTCACCACGCGTAATTGCTTATGGCTTTTGTTTAATGCTCGGGCAACAGCTTCAGGAGTGGTACCAATATCAATGAACAAGGTCGCGCCATCAGGAATGTGTTTTACCACTTCTTCGGCAATCACGTCTTTCTCATTGAAGTTAAGCGCTTTACGCGTGTTATATGACGTATTCTCTGAACTAAGCGGAATCGTTGCGCCACCATGATATCGGCGTATTTTGTTTTCATCTGCTAGGTCGTTGAGATCGCGACGAATAGTTTGAGGGCTTACATTGAATTTCTCGACCAGCTCATCCGTGCTGACATAGCCTTGTTTCTTCACCAACTCGACGATCTGTTGGTGCCTTGGTATTTGCTTCACTTAGCACTCCCATGTGCACTGGTAATAGCCAATGCTTCAAAATCGAAAATATAAACTCACTCTATTGTGCTCGAATTAGCGCGAAGTGAGAAGTAAAGGGAGTAAGGATTACGCGATCAGGCGCAAAAAAAAGAGCGCTGAATTCGCGCTCTTTATTATTAGGGGGAGTCGTTTGTCAAGAAACGTCAAACGATAGTAGAAAATTAGTCTTCGTCGTCGTGAAGCTCCGACCAGGTTTGTGCACACTTAACAGCACGCTTCCAGCCTTTGTAACGGCGATTGCGCTTTTCTTCGTCGTGATGTGGTTCGAAAGTGCGATCAAGCACTGCTTTGTCTTGCAACTCGTCAATGCTTTCCCAAAAACCAACGGCTAAGCCCGCTAGATAAGCAGCACCCAACGCCGTTACTTCAGTCACTTGTGGACGGTGCACTTCGGTATCAAGCACGTCAGATTGGAACTGCATTAGGAAGTTATTTGCGACCGCACCGCCATCGACACGAAGGTTCGCGAGCTTGATACCAGAGTCAGCTTGCATTGCATCTAGAACGTCACGAGTTTGGTAAGCTATACCTTCTAATGTTGCGCGGATAATATGGTTTGCATTCACGCCACGAGTTAGACCGACAATTGTACCGCGAGCGTAAGCATCCCAATATGGTGCGCCCAGGCCCGTAAATGCTGGCACGACATAGACACCATTTGAAGAATCAACTTTAGTTGCAAAATACTCTGAATCTTCAGCGCCAGCCAAGATCTTCATCTCATCACGTAGCCATTGAATTGATGCGCCGCCCATAAATACTGCACCTTCTAGCGCATATGCCGGTTCGCCTTTAGGGCCGCACGCAAGAGTAGTCAGTAGGCCGTTCTTTGAAGTGACTTTCTCTTCACCCGTGTTCATCAGCAAGAAACAACCCGTGCCGTAGGTGTTTTTCGCTTGACCTGCTTCTACACACATTTGTCCGTAAAGTGCTGCTTGTTGATCTCCAGCAATACCTGCAATTGGGATACGAGTACCGCCTTTACCACCAATGTTAGTTTGACCGTAAATTTCTGATGAGCGTTTGACTTCTGGCATCATCGAAGCTGGAATGCCCATCTCATCCAGCATTTTCTGATCCCAGCATAGGTCATTGATGTTGAACAACATGGTACGAGATGCGTTAGTGTAATCCGTTACGTGGACACGGCCTTGAGTCATCTTCCAAACCAGCCAAGTATCAACGGTACCGAACAGCAGTTTGCCTGCTTCAGCCTCTTCGCGCGCACCTTCAACGTTATCTAGAATCCACTTCACTTTTGTACCAGAGAAATAAGGGTCTAGAACCAAGCCAGTGTTGTCGCGAACGTAATCTTCTAGTCCGCGCGCTTTTAATTCTTCACAAATATCGGCAGTACGGCGACATTGCCACACGATTGCGTTGTAAACCGGTTTGCCAGTCTCTTTGTTCCATACAATCGTAGTTTCACGTTGGTTAGTAATACCAATAGCTGCTAGTTCGTCGCTTCGGATACCAGACTTTGCTAGTGCTTCAACCAAAGTTGAACTTTGTGTTGCCCAGATTTCCATTGGGTCATGCTCAACCCATCCTGCCTCTGGGTAAATCTGAGTGAATTCTCGTTGAGCGACACTCACAATATTCGCATCATGGTCGAGGATTACAGCGCGAGAGCTTGTCGTACCTTGGTCGAGGGCAACGATGTATTTTTGCTCAGTCATGGTAAGAGTCCTTTTATTTCGTTATTAGATTTGTACGAGTTGTTTGTTTTTCTGGAGTTAAGCACGAGCCTGTTCGGCTTCTTCTTCGGTTTCGCATTGGTTAGGAATTGTGCATCCATGGCCTTGAGATGGTAGGTGAACAGCAATGGCTTTTGGGTATAACCAAGCTCCGAAACATGCACCTGCAATTGGAGCGAACATAGGGACGATAAAGTAAGGAATATCGCGAGCACCGCTCAAGGCGTAATCCCAACCTGCGAAGTAGGCGAACAGTTTAGGCCCGAAGTCACGTGCAGGGTTCATTGCAAACCCTGTAAGTGGACCAAGAGATCCACCAATAACTGCAATGAGAATACCGATCAGTAGAGGGTTCATTGCGCCGCGAGGTGCGCCGTTGTTCTCATCACCGAGGGCTAAGATAGCGAACATTAGCACTGCAGTAATCACGAATTCCACAGCAAAAGCGCCAAAGAAAGAGAGAGAAGCATGTGGGTAAGTCGAGAAAATGCCCGCCGTCGCTAATGCGTCCTGGCTGCTACGAACGAAGTTGTGTGCGATTTCGTAATCAGTAAATAGATTACTGTACAAGCTGTACACCAAAGCCGCAGAGCAAAACGCGCCGAGCATTTGAGCAATGATGTAAGGCACAACTTTCGCCTTATCAAATCCATGAAACATAGCAAGTGCAATGGTGACGGCTGGATTGATGTGTGCACCGGATACGCCCGCAGTACAGTAAATTGCGATGGCAACGCCGAAGCCCCAGACAATACTAATTTCCCATTGTCCGAATGTTGCTCCTGTTAGCACGAGTGCTGCAACACAGCCCACACCAAAGAAGATAAGCAGTCCTGTTCCGATGAACTCGGCTAAACATTCTCCGAGCAAAGAGGGGGATTTGTTTGCTGTCATGTTAATAATCCTTTAGTTACTTGTTTATCTAGCACGTGCAATTGTGCATGCATGAGAGAATTCGAAAATAAACGCGCTGTAAAATTGAGCGTTTGAACATGAAATTGTTAATTTACACGCCTGTTTTTGTTAAATGGCGCATCTTTTGGAGTGAAAAAGAAACTAAACGTGGTGTGTTTTGTGTTCGTTTTGTTGCTTATTGGTTTCTGGGAGTGGTTTTAGTTTTAATGCTGCTTAACTATTTGGAAGGCAAGCCTATATTGAACCGGGTCGTTAAGAAGGAAAACACAGCTATAAATCGCATATGTTTTGGTAAATTCCTATTTTTGTTTTGTTCTCTGCGCGTTTTAACTTCAATCTATACAGGTATTAGGCATTTGTTTCTTATTAAGACAAAATCGAACAGTAACGAAATCTGGGGAAAGTGGAAGCATAGTCTAACTAAATGTCTCTAATTTTATGTATTTACTGAAATTTAATCCTTATGCAACATTTGTCACAGAAATAAAAATCGAATCTCATAGAATGCAACTACTTTCGAACGAAACTGCTTTTTGCTCGTTCGCGATTTAATGCTCCCTACCATCGCTCACAATATTAATGAGGTTCCTATGTTTGGAATATTCAAACCTAAGGCGCACATCGATCGCTTATCGTCCGATAAGATCGACAGCACTTATTCCCGCTTACGTTGGCAACTCTTTATCGGCATCTTTGTCGGCTATGCCGGCTACTACCTAGTTCGTAAAAACTTTAGCTTGGCGATGCCTTACCTTATTGAACAAGGTTTTAGCCGTGGTGACTTAGGTGTTGCTTTAGCTGCAGTTTCTATTGCCTATGGTTTATCAAAATTCTTAATGGGCAGTGTTTCTGACCGCTCTAACCCTCGTTACTTCTTAAGTGGCGGCCTATTAATGTCTGCGCTTGTGATGTTCTGCTTCGGCTTTATGCCTTGGGCTACGGGCAGCATTACTGCGATGTTTATTCTATTGTTCCTAAACGGTTGGTTCCAAGGTATGGGATGGCCTGCCTGTGGTCGAACCATGGTTCACTGGTGGTCACGTAAAGAACGTGGCGAGATCGTATCGGTTTGGAACGTGGCGCATAACGTAGGTGGTGGTTTAATTGGTCCACTATTTATTCTTGGTCTTTGGGCATTTAACGACGATTGGCGCACCGCTTTCTATGTACCTGCATTTTTTGCCACGCTCGTTGCTATCTTCATTTGGTTCACGGTGAGAGACACGCCTCAATCTTGTGGTCTTCCACCAATTGAAGAGTATAAAGACGACTACCCAGACGATTACGACAAGTCTCATGAGAAAGAAATGAGTGCGAAGGAGATTTTCTTCAAGTATGTCTTTTCTAATAAATTGTTGTGGTCAATTGCGATCGCGAATGCGTTTGTTTACCTGATCCGCTACGGTGTGTTGGACTGGGCTCCAGTGTATTTAAAAGAAGCAAAAGACTTCTCAGTAGATAAATCTTCTTGGGCTTACTTCCTATACGAGTGGGCTGGCATTCCTGGCACGTTATTGTGTGGTTGGATTTCTGACAAAGTGTTTAAAGGTCGCCGCGCCCCTGCTGGCATCTTATTTATGGTTCTTGTCACGGTTGCGGTGCTTGTTTACTGGTTTAACCCAGCAGGTAATCCAGCCGTCGATATGATGGCGCTGGTGGCTATCGGTTTCTTGATTTACGGCCCAGTGATGTTGATTGGTTTGTATGCACTAGAGCTTGCTCCTAAAAAAGCGGCGGGTACTGCCGCTGGCTTGACCGGGTTATTCGGATACTTAGGTGGCGCTGTTGCTGCGAACGCTATTCTTGGTTACACCGTTGACCACTTCGGTTGGGATGGTGGGTTCATCATTCTTGTCGGGTCTTGTATTACCTCTATTATCTGCTTGATTTACGCTTTCTTGGGTGAACGCGCTCATCACGAACAAAAAGCACGTGAGAAAGAAGCATTGGCGTCATAAAACATTAAAGGGGCGGTGGAATATTGCTCCTTCAATAAGTTAAGGAAAGAACAATGAAAACAACGTCAATTTGCATGACGATTCTCGCTCTCGGCATTTCGGCTGGAGCGGTAGCACAACCGCTTGTTATCGCGCACCGAGGAGCATCGGGTTATCTGCCAGAACATACGTTAGAAGCAAAAGCTCTTGCGTATGCAATGAAGCCGGACTACATCGAGCAAGATGTGGTGATGACCAAAGACGATCAACTCGTCGTATTGCATGATCATTACCTCGATCGCGTGACCGATGTGGCTGAGCGATTCCCAGACCGTGCTCGTAAAGATGGTCGCTACTACGCGATTGATTTCACTTTGGAAGAAATCAAATCATTGCGAGTCACTGAAGGCTTTAACATCGATGATAAAGGTAACAAGGTTGCTGGTTATCCGACACGATTCCCAATGTGGAAATCAGATTTTACCGTTCCTACTTTTGCGGAAGAGATTGAGTTGATCCAAGGTTTAAATAAAACACTGGGTTATGACATCGGTATCTACCCAGAAATTAAAGCGCCTTGGTTCCATCGCCATGAAGGTAAAGACATCTCAAAAGCGGTGCTTAACGTTTTAAAGCAGTACGGTTACGATTCGCAAGACGACAAAGTATACCTTCAGTGTTTTGATGCGAATGAGCTTCAACGCATCAACAGTGAGCTCATGCCTGCAATGGACATGGATTTAAAGCTCGTTCAGCTCATGGCTTACACCGACTGGAACGAAACCATGGAGTACAAAGGCGACAAGGCAACACCATACAGTTATGACTGGATGTTTGAAGCCAATGGAATGAAGAAGGTTGCAAAATACGCGGAAGGAATTGGCCCTTGGAAGCCAATGTTGGTGGATGACAAATCAACCAAGGATAACATCATCATCAAACCTCTGATGAAAGCGGCAAAAGACGCAGGTTTGCAAGTTCATCCTTATACTTTCCGAGCGGATCCAGGGCGTATTCCTGCTTATACTGACAGCTTCGATGGCATGATGGATGTCTTCTACAATCAGGTGAAAGTGGATGGTTTGTTTACTGACTTCCCTGATAAAGCAGTGAACTTTCTGAACAAGTAAAGTTCTAAAAATTGGGTGTTTGAAACGCTCAGTATTACGTCACACGCCATGTCGTAACAATGTGCCATCTATCAGGCAATAAAAAATCCCCCAACAGTTTCCTGCTGGGGGATTTTTCGTAGGGCTAATTCACGAATGAATTAGTTGTTTTTATGCAGTTCGCTGTTCAGTTCAACCGCGCTCTTGTTAGCAAGACACTCGATTTGACCTGTTACAGAGTTACGACGGAACAGTAGGTCAGAAACACCAGCAAGGTCGCGTGCTTTCACTACTTCTACTTCTTGGCCTGCAGAATCTAGCATGCGTACTTTAGAACCAGCAGTTACGTACAGACCTGATTCGATAGTACAACGGTCACCCATTGGGAAACCAAGACCTGCGTTCGCGCCTAATAGAGAGTTTTCACCGATAGAAACCACAACTTTACCGCCGCCAGATAGCGTACCCATGATAGATGCGCCGCCGCCGATGTCAGAGCCGTTACCAACCACTACGCCAGCAGAGATACGACCTTCAACCATGCTCACGCCAGTTGTACCCGCGTTGAAGTTGATGAAGCCTTCGTGCATTACCGTTGTGCCTTCGCCAACGTGTGCGCCAAGACGTACGCGAGAAGTGTCAGCGATACGAACACCAGTTGGTACCACGTAGTCCACCATTTTAGGGAACTTGTCTACGCAATCTACGCTTAGTGCACGACCTGCTAGGCGAGCTTCGATTTGACGCTCTGCTAGTTCAGGTAGATCGATTGGACCTTCGTTAGTCCATGCGATGTTGTGTAGTAGACCGAAGATGCCGTCTAGTACCGTGCCGTGCGGTTGAACTAGGCGGTTAGAGATAAGTTGAAGTTTTAGGAAACCTTCAGCAACGCTTTGTGGCTGCTCGTCAGTTGCAAGGATAACCAGTACAAGTGGTTGTGCCGATTCTGCTGCTTTTGCTGCGAAAGATGCGTTTGCTGCATTGCCGTTTGCTTCAAATGCTGCTGCCAGTTCTGCGCTTTGTGCTGCAGAGATCTCGATAGCTTGGTTGCCTTGCTTGTAACCTGCTACTGCTGCTAGTGCGTTAACAAGCGCTTCGCTTGGGTTAAGAACTGGGTTTGGGAAAAACGCTTCGATGATTTTGCCGTCGCGGTTTTTAGTTGCCGTACCAAAGGCTAGAGAGAAGAAAGCCATAGTTGATCTCCATGTGTTGAGTCTTGTGTCTCGTCTGTTCACTGACAAGAAATAATTAAGTTGTCAGCCATCATAAAGAGAGTGTTGGGGAGTTTAAAGAGGGGAAATGGAGAAAGTCTGTAGATGGATACCTTTTGTCTTTTTAGAGATATGTTTGTCTGATGAGAAATGTGTCGCAAAAGCCTTATCAGACCGATTTTGGGCAGAGACACAGTGACGTTGGAGAAGAGGGCATCGCAAAAAAATAAGGGGAGGACCGAAGTCACTCCCCCTACACTGGGTTTGTTGGATTTACTGGCTTTGGATAGTAAAGCGATAAATCGACTTAGAGGTTTAGCTCACCGACCTCTACTGCAAGTGCAACCGTTGCACCTACCATTGGATTGTTGCCCATACCGATGAAGCCCATCATCGCGACGTGTGCTGGTACTGAAGAGCTACCCGCGAATTGCGCATCGGCGTGCATGCGACCCATAGTGTCTGTCATGCCGTAGGATGCAGGACCTGCCGCCACATTATCAGGGTGTAGAGTACGACCAGTACCACCACCTGATGCAACTGAGAAGTAAGGCATGCCTTCACGGTTACGTTCCGCTTTGTAGATACCTGCTACAGGGTGTTGGAAGCGAGTCGGGTTGGTTGAGTTACCTGTGATGCTCACATCCACTTGTTCTTTATGCATGATAGCCACGCCTTCACGCACATCGTCTGCACCGTAGCAAAGGATCTCACCACGTGGACCTTGGGAGAAACGGCGACGTTCTACTTCGACTAACTCACCAGTTTGGTAGTTGTATTGAGTGCGTACGTAAGTGAAACCATTGATGCGTGAGATTAGGTAAGCGGCGTCTTTCCCCAAGCCATTTAGGATAACTTTCAACGGATTTTTACGTGATTTGTTCACGTTCAATGCGATTTTGATTGCGCCTTCTGCCGCTGCGAATGACTCATGGCCCGCAAGGAAAGCGAAACAGCCACTTTCTTCATTCAGTAGACGAGCCGCCAATGCGCCGTGACCGATACCCACTCGGCGCTGCTCTGCCACGCTGCCTGGTTTTGTGCAGGCTTGAAGGCCTTCACCGATGATGTTTGCAGCTTCTTCCGCTGTTTTTGCACCGCGGAAAATCGCCAAAGCAGTGCCCAGTGTGTAGGCATCGGCAGCGCTTTCAAACGCTATAGGTTGAGTGTCCATCACCAATGCTTTAGGGTCGATACCACGATCCATACAGTATTGGTATGCCTCTTCCAGAGAAGAAAGTTGCATTTCGTCTAATGTGCGACGTACAGATTCAGTAATTGGAGTGTTCATAATCTCTTTCCTCTTGGTGGCAATTATTGTTGGCGTGGGTTGATGGTAGATACGGCTTCGTCAAAACGACCGTAAGTCCCCGTTGCTTTCTCTGCGGCTTCTGCTGCAGATACGCCTTCGTTGATGGCTTTCATCATCTTGCCTAGGTTGAGATATTGGTAACCAATCACTTCTTTGTTTTCGTCTAGTGCGAGTTTTGTTACGTAGCCTTCAGCCAACTCCATGTAACGCACGCCTTTTGCTTTAGTTGAGTAACTAGTACCCACTTGGCTACGTTGAGTTTGACCAAGGTCTTCCAGTGCCGCACCAATTTCCAAGCCGCCTTCAGAGAAAGCAGATTGAGTACGCCCGTAAACAAATTGAAGGAAGATTTCGCGCATCGCGACGTTGATAGCATCACATACCAAGTCGGTATTCAGTGCTTCAAGAATGGTTTTGCCAGTTAGGATTTCTGCGGCCATCGCGGCTGATTGAGTCATGCCTGAACAGCCGATCGTTTCGATCAAAGCTTCTTCGATGATGCCGTTTTTGACGTTAAGGGTCAGTTTTGCTGCACCTTGTTGAGGAGCACAAGCACCAACGCCGTGGCTAAGACCAGAAATCGCGATAACGTCTTTTGGATTGATCATTGCGCCTTCAACAGGGATCGGTGCAGATGCATGAAGATCGCCGCGTTGAATCGGGCACATTGATTGGATTTCGTGTGAGTATTGCATAATGTTTTCCCAGTGTACGATATCCGGCATATTGGTCAGACTCAACGGCGTTGACTGCTCTTATTCGCTCCATCAGATAGAAAAACTATGTTCAGGAGGCTCACGCGTTTGTCGCCTTGTTGAGTTAACAACTATTTTGGATATCTTTTTAATTTTTGAGAAAACAGGAGCGGGGTTGGAGAAGAGTTGAATTGCTCACTACAGAACTCTTGCTTTCACAATATAGGTGAAAGCATTTCCAACAGGGCTGACCTGTTTTCGTTTCTGTAGGAGTCATTAGCTTTAAAGCGGTTCGAATCTTTCAATTCCGGTGGCACCCCATCACCGTGCCCATTTAGATTAGATCTAAGTCACACTAATCTGCAACATGAAATTTAGAGCAATTTGGGATATTAAATCGGTTCTTTATATTCTCAGAGATATATAGCGATAAATGCAACGCATAAAAAAACGCCACATTATGCGACGTTTTTTCTAAACAAATGAGAGGCTTATGCAGCGTCTTCTTGCTCGCCATCTTCTTCAACAGCTTCAAGCTTCTTTGCTTTTTTTGGTGCAGGTTTACGTTTTGCACCTAGAGCGTAAAGCACTTCTTCTTTGTTTTGCGCAAGGTACATTGCAAGATCTTCTTGCTTACCTTCGTCTTCTAGAAGTTCACTCTTACCCAGCAGTGAGAATAACTCGTCCGCCATATCCAGCATTTTGTCGTATGCGTCAGCTTCCGCTTTAGAGGTAAAAGTCATTTTCTCTTCTCCATTGCGTTCTACCACGTACTTGACGATTACAGCCATGGTTGGTCCTCTAAGTTAATTTGTTAAATTTTATACTGGCTTTTTATACAGTTTTTGACCAATTAAGTCTAGCGACAAGCCTCAGAATGAGAGCCGTGTACAACTAAGTGACCAGCATTTGAACTATCTGCCTTGAACTATCTCCCGTGAACGAGTTATCTCGAACTAGCCATCTTTAAGATGAGGGTTCTCTGGTCGCTCCCAATCTTGGCAGAATTCAATGAATGTACGCAGGAGCGGGTTTTGATACTTCTCTTTGTGGATCAAAAGCCAGAAGCGACGCTTCATATCCAGTGGCATATTGAGCATTTTCACTCGACCATCACGAATTGCAGGTTCTGCAGATAGGCGTGATAAACAACCTAAACCCAGCCCAGCAGATACCGAATTGATCAGCGCTTCTGTTGTATTGAGCTGAAAAGCCTCATGCCAGTGTTCTAGACGCGGAGCGATGGCTCGCATGAAGAACTCACGAGAACCAGAACCCGCCTCACGCAGAATCCATTCTGTGTCTTCGAGTTCGTTTAGGCTGATTGGCCCTTCATCGAAGTTAGGGTAATCCGGCGGGCAAATTACACACATTTCGTCTTCACTGAATTGCGTTGATTCCAACTCTGGGTGTATGGTCTTGCCCTCGATGAGCGCGATGTCGAGTTCGTACGCGATCAACATGTCACAAATCTGGGCAGAGTTGGAGATGAACAAACTCTGCGACTGGTGATTCGTTTCATCACGAAAATCACTTAACAGGTAAGGTGCAACTTGGTTGCCGATGGTGTCACTGGCACCGATGCGAAGCAGCCCTGATAAGGTTTGGTCGCCATCGAACACACTCTCAATATCCCGAGCTCGGTTGAGGAGTTCATCCGCGAGGGGCAAAAGTTTTTGTCCTTCTTGGTTGAGAATTAAGCGGTTGTTCACCCGGTCAAATAGGTGATGACCAATTTGTTTCTCTAACTCAGACAGCGCCATACTCACGGCCGCCTTAGAAAGAAACAGGCTTTCCGAAGCCGCAGTTAGCGTCTTGTGCTGAGTGATCGTAGTAAAAACTTTCAGTTGTTTAAGAGAGATATGACTAGGCATGATATTCCGTTAAGTTTATCTGAACGTTAGTTTTAAATAATTAGATATATTGGAACGAAGTGCAAGAGTAATATACACCCCATAGAAAGTTAGCCTAGATTTTGAGGTCGTAATGATTCAAAGAACAAAAGCAAAAGTAATGGGAGCACCAACCCCAATGGCGGGTCTGGCTCTTGGTATTGCGAGCTTAGGTTGGAGTTGGGAAAACTTCGCCGAATTACATGGCTATGGACAGTGGATTAGCGCTGGTATTGCAAGCGTGCTGCTAGCAATCTTGGCGACTAAATTTCTTTTTCACAATCATTTGTTGAGACAAGATCTTGCGCACCCTGTGGTGGGTAGTGTCGTTCCAACTTTCGCGATGGGAACCATGGTGGTTTCAAATTCTCTAGGGCACTTTTTCCCTGTTGCAGGTGACGTGCTTTGGTTAGTGGCGGTAGCTCTACATATCGTGTTCCTAGTGAGCTTCTTGTACCACCGCGCGAAAGACTTCGAACTACACCACATGGTGCCAAGCTGGTTCGTACCACCAGTGGGTATTATCGTTGCAGACGTGTCTTTCTCAGGTAACCCAGTGCTTGCACCTATTGCACACGGTGCGTTGGTCTTCGGTATGGTGGCTTACGCGGTGATGTTGCCAATGATGATCTACCGTTTCATGTTCACTCATGAAATCCCAGATGCAGCAAAACCAACCATGGCAATCATGGCGGCACCAGCTAGCCTATCGTTGGCTGGTTACCTAACCGTAACGGCAACACCTTCACCAGTGATTATTGCTCTGTTGTTTGGTATCGCGGTATTGATGACAGCCATCATCTACTTAGCCTTCTTTAAATTGCTAAGACTGCCATTTAGCCCAGGTTACGCAGCGTTTACCTTCCCAATGGTGATTGGTGCAACGGCTCTGTTCAAAACAGCAAATTGGATGGAAGCAAATGGTCTAGCAGCGCACTATGTACAACAAGTTCGCGGTCTAGCAGGTATCGAATTGATTGTGGCAACGATTGTGGTGACTTACGTAGGTTTGCAATACATCAATAACTTACTAATCCAACCACGCTTGATGACAACACATCACGCATAAGTCTTACTCGTAAAGCAAAGTCTCTTGGTCTCTCTCGCCAAGAGGCTTTTTTTGTATCGGTAGGGTGGGATCTAAAGCCAATCTGCAGATAAAAAAATGCCACCCCAAAAGGGTGGCGGAAAATTAGATACAATTTTAATACATCAAACTTTAGTAACCGCAACCATTGTAGCGAGAGTTCTCATGCAGATGATGGCAATTCGAAACTTACCTCTCTTCACTATGCCTACTCAAAGTCATAACCTTTGGCGGACTTAGGCACTCGCGAATGTATAAATTACCGAGTGCTAATGTATAAAAAATATAACTTTCTAGAATGTTAACTTTCTCAATAGGAAGGATTACTTCATGGCTATTATTGCTTGGATCGTTTTAGGTTTGGTTGCTGGTCTATTGGTACAATGGATATTACCAACACGTACTTCAAACAGTTGGATTGCGACAATCATTCTTGGTGTGCTTGGTGCATTTGTCGGTGGCTACGTAGGTTCAATGTTTGGTTTTGGTGCTGTAGGTGTGTTGAGCGTTGAGGGGATTATTACTGCGACCATCGGCGCTGTCATTTTGCTTTTTGTGTTCCGATTGCTGCGCAAATAACACGCTCAGACACGGTATCAGCATGCAGTATTCTCTCGAAGAAATCTTACACTACTTGAACGACAACCATTTTAGAGCCAGTAACAAAGCGGTCGCTGAAATCCTAGGTGTCAGCGTTTGGCCACTTATCTACAAATTGGATAAGTGTCATCCAGCAGACTCTTGGTTAGTTGATGACAAAACTGGGCTTCCTGTCGGCTACAGTCCAAAGAACTATCACCCTCATTTGTTCCAAAGGAGGGTGATATTGTCGAGTGTGTCTGTGTTAAGGCAACATTTACTTCATCAATATGCTCGCTAGGGGGGATACACTGGTGTGAGCTATCCCTTCCTTCCAACTCCGCTGTATTTTATATATCTACCTTGAGTACTCAGTGAGGAAGGGAAGTCATTGTCTACAGGCAGTTGATTACTTGTTCAAACTTTGTCTAATCTCTAACCTTTTGTTATTTAAGCTATCGAGATCGCTCTAGGAATAAATGTGGCTGTGCTAAGCTTGCTAGCAGTTTCCATTGGCATTCGGTGCACCTACTTTGTTTACTGTCTATCACTCCAATCAGGTCGATGTTCTCAAATCACTTCTTGTTGAACTGATTCGCATCAGTCCATTAGAAAATCCATTCGAAAAAGAGCAAATTCTGGTTCAAAGCCCGGGTATGTCTCAGTGGTTAAAAATGGAATTGGCGAAAGAGTTTGGTGTTGCGGCAAACTTAGAATTTCCGCTACCAGCGACTTTTATTTGGGACATGTTCACCCAAGTATTGGCTGATGTGCCTAAGCGCAGTGCCTTCAACAAAGAAGCCATGACGTGGAAGCTGATGCACTTGCTTCCGGGTTTACTTAACGAAGCGTCATTCGAACCTTTGGCTCGTTATCTTCAGGACGACACTGACAATTCCAAGCTGTATCAATTGGCAGAGAAAATTGCTGATATCTTCGATGGCTATTTGGTGTATCGCCCAGAATGGATTGCAAGCTGGGAAGCCGGACAAACGGTACCTGAACTTGAAGACGAACACCCATGGCAGCCAGTTTTGTGGCAAGCGTTGTACGATCACACGGTTACTCTTGGGCAATCGCCTTATCATCGTGCCAATTTGTACGAACACTTCATTGATACGCTAGAAAACTTCAACGGTAACTTTGACCATCTGCCGAAGCGTCTGTTTGTGTTTGGTATCTCTTCACTGCCGCCACGTTACATGGATGCGCTCAAAGCTATTGGTGAACACATTGATGTCCATCTGATGTTTACCAACCCTTGTCGCTATTACTGGGGTGAGGTACGTGACCGTAAATTCCTAGCTCGCCTAGCAGCAAAACACCGTCAGCACGTGGTGTGGCAAGAAGACCATTCTGAAGTGCAAGGTGAGACTGAGCAGTTAAAAGGTTCACTAGAAGAAAACGTGGTGGATGAGCTGCATACCGATGTGGTAGGTAACAGCTTGTTGGCGTCGATGGGTAAACTTGGGCGCGATAACATGTATCTGTTGTCGCAGCTCGAATCTCATGAGATTGAAGCTTTTGTTGATGTCGAGCGAGACAGTCTGCTCCATCACCTTCAAGCCGACATTCTTAATTTAGAAGAACACCAAGACGACGAGCAAATCGACAGCAGCCAGCACAAACAAGTGGTGAGTTTGGGTGATAAATCCGTGAGCTTGCACTCTTGCCACAGCCCAATGCGAGAAGTGGAAGTGCTACACGATCAGCTTCTGGCGATGTTCGATGCCGATCCGACACTGAAACCGCGCGATATTATTGTCATGGTGGCAGACATCAATGCCTACAGCCCTGCGATTCAGGCGGTGTTTGGCAATGCGCCGGGTGAGCGATTTATTCCTTACTCGATTTCAGATCGAACGGCCGATCAAGAAAGCCCAATTTTGGCGGCTTTCATGCAACTTGTTAATTTACCGAATACACGTTGCTTGGCTTCTGAATTACTTGAGCTGTTAGAAACGCCGGCGATTTTGAAGCGATTCGATCTCAGCGAAGATGATTTCCTTCAAGCCAAACAATGGGTGGAAGAATCCGGCATTCGCTGGGGGCTAGATAGCCATACGGGCAGCGAATTTGAACTGCCAGAAACACGCCAAAATACATGGCAATTTGGTATCCAGCGTATGTTGTTAGGTTACGCGATGCCAGAATCTGCCGGTTTGTTTGAAGCGCAAGAGGGTAGCCTCTCGCCATACAATGAAGTGCAAGGTATGGGCGCAGAACTTGCTGGTAAGTTAGCTCACTTTATTCAACAAATTAGCCAATATCGCCGCAAACTTTCCCATGTTCAGTCGATTGATGCATGGCGTGAAACCTTGGTGGCGATGTTGGATGACTTCTTCTCTGTGGAGTTAGAAGGGGAAATGGCGCTCAAGTCGATTCGAGATACCTTAAGCCAACTGAAAGAACAGCTAACCGATGCGGCATTTGATGATGCCTTGTCGCCTTCTATTGTCAGCCAGTATCTACAAAACAAGCTGTCAGGAACACGGGTTAGCCAGCGCTTCCTTGCCGGACAAGTGAACTTCTGTACTCTGATGCCGATGCGCTCGATCCCATTTAGAACCGTGTGTCTACTTGGTATGAACGATGGTGTTTACCCGCGCTCAATGCCACCAGAAGGTTTTGACTTAATGACAGGGCGCACGAAACCGGGCGACCGTTCACGCCGAGACGATGACCGTTACCTATTCTTAGAAGCAGTGCTGTCTGCACAGCAAAGTTTGTACATCAGTTACGTTGGGCGTTCTATCCAAGATAACACCGAGCGCGTGCCGTCTGTTCTGGTGTCGGAGTTGATGGAATATTGCCATCAGAACTACTGCCTAGATAGCGATCAAGACCAGCCTGTCGATGACTCGGGAGATAAACTACTCAATGAGTTAGTGAATGTGCATGCCATGGTGCCATTCAGCCCAAGTGCATTCCAAGGTTCTCACTCAAGCTATGCCAAAGAGTGGATTCCAGCTGCGTTGACCCAAAGCAATCAATCGCAAGGTCATGCTCGTGGCGAGTTTAACCGCGCATTGGATGATTACTTGCTTGGCGCAACCTTCCCAATCGAGTTGGACTTGGTGGAATTACAACGCTTCTGGCGTTTGCCAGTTCAGTATTTCTTTAACCGCCGTTTGAAAGTGATGTTCGAGCCGCCATTGCCTGTGATGGAAGATGACGAGCCCTTTGTATTAGGCGGCTTAGAAAGCTATCAAATGCGCGATGAGTTACTAGAAACCTTACTCGAAACCGCCATTACTCAACCGTCCGCAAAAGCAGATGTACTCAAGCACTTTATGAGTGAGCAACGCGCACAGGGCAAATTACCGGTTGGCGCATTTGGTGATATCGAGTTTGAAACCAACCGCGTGCAAGCGGAAGTGCTGGTGGATAAGTTGGCGTTCTTATCCGGTGCGCCGCAAGACGATTTAGAAATCGACCTTACCTTCGATGTGCTTGGTGACGGAAAAAATATCCGTCTAACCGGTTGGTTAACTCAATGCTATCAATCTGGGTTGATTCGCTACCGCAGTGGTAAAGTTCGTGCGCAGGATTACCTTGCTGCATGGATTGATCATCTTGCTATGTCTGCCTCTGGTCACGCTAGAAAGACCCACGTTATCGGTTATGACCGCAAGGAAGGCGCGGTGCATTTGGTTTACCCAGCAATGGCAGACACTGCGCAAGCGAAACAACTGCTTGCTGAATTAGTACGTCTGTTTTTTGAAGGCATGACCAAGCCATTACCATATTTCCCGAAAACAGCACTGGCGTGTGTCGAGGCGGGCTTTAGTCGTGGCCACTGGGCTGATGACGAAGAGAAATCGCTAAAGAAAATGGCGGACGCATTCAATGATGGTTACATGAGCCCAGGCGAAGGAAACAATGCGTATATTTCGCGTATTTGGTCGGCTTGGAATAATGAGCTTGCAGCAGAAGTTCGCACACTGACTGCATTGGTTCTTCAAGGCGCAAGATTGACGGCGATGGATGCTGAAGATAATAAATAAGTTGGAATGATTAAGGATGAAAAGGAGTAGGGTGGCCGCCAGAAAATCATTATTTTTTGTAGGGCGTTCGCTGTACGGCCACAAGGTCAGAGGGACCATGATTCGTTTGAGTGTAGCTGCCTGAAAGGCTTGGCTTATCTCGTGAGGCGCATACTAGCGGTTGAAGATCAGGATAACCGTGAGTGAGATCCCACTAACCTCTAAATATTCCAACTTGTTAGACATATAAATAGAATTTTTAACGACAGATCACAGTTCGGTCAGTCGATAATCCGGAGAGATTCAGCGTTATGGCGCAAATGTCAGTTCCAACTCCACTGCAAACCATGACTTTTCCACTGCATGGTGCAAGGTTAATTGAAGCATCGGCTGGTACGGGTAAAACCTTTACCATCGCGGGTTTGTATCTGCGACTCCTACTAGGGCATGGCACGACAGATACCAAACACCGCGTGCCGTTGACCGTGGATCAAATTCTGGTGGTGACCTTTACCGAAGCCGCAACGGCGGAGCTGCGTGATCGTATTCGTGCGCGTATTCATGATGCGAGGATCGCATTCGCTCGCAGTAAAAGCTCAGATCCTGTGATTCAACCTTTGTTGGAAGAAATCGAGGATCATAAGCAAGCCGCTGAGATCCTATTGCAAGCAGAGCGCCAGATGGATGAAGCCGCGGTGTACACCATTCACGGTTTCTGCCAACGCATGCTGACGCAAAACGCATTCGAATCCGGTAGTCGCTTCAACAATGAGTTTGTAACGGACGAAAGCCACCTCAAAGCGCAAGTGGTTGCCGATTACTGGCGTCGTAACTTCTACTGTCTGCCATTCGCTTTGGCAGGAGAAGTACGCCAACTCTGGGGCTCGCCATCAGATCTGTTGTATGACATCAGCAACTACCTCACAGGCGCGCCGCTAAGTCTCTCTGTTCCTGCAATGCAAGGTAGCCTTGCCGATTTGCATGAGCAAAACCTAAAGCAAATTGATGTTTTGAAAGCCCAGTGGCGTGATAGCCAAGAGGATTTCCTCGCGTTGATTTCTGATTCTGACGTCAACAAACGCAGCTACACCAAAAAGTCTTTACCGACGTGGTTAGAGGCGGTCAACGCTTGGGCTGCGACAGAAACCACGGGCTATGACTATCCAGATAAGCTGGAGAAGTTCGCCCAGAATGTGTTACTTGAGAAAACCCCGAAAGGCACTGCGCCACAGCACCCTGTGTTTGAGGCGATTGAAGCTTTCCTTGCCAACCCAATCAGTTTAAAAGCGCCGCTATTGGCTCATGCGATTGAGCATTGTCGCGTAATGTTGGCAAAAGCAAAAAATCAGAAGCAATGGTTGTCATTTGATGACTTGTTGACTCAGCTTTCTGCCTCGATTGATACCGATGAAACCGCACTACTGACAGAGCGTATTCGCACGCTTTATCCGGTTGCGATGATCGATGAATTCCAAGATACCGACCCACTGCAATACAGTATTTTCAGTCGCATTTATTTGAATAATCCTGAGTGCGGTTTGTTTATGATCGGTGACCCGAAACAGGCGATTTACGGTTTCCGTGGTGCGGACATCTTTACCTACATCAAGGCGCGTAACCAAGTTAGTGCTCACTACACGCTTGGCACCAACTGGCGCTCAAGTGCCGATATGGTATTGGCAGTGAACCAGATTTTTGCTCTGCCAGATAGCCCGTTTATTTATGACTCCGACATTCCATTCCACCCTGTGGATTACAGCCCAAGCGCTGACAAACGCGTTTGGACCATGGGTGGTCAAAAGCAACCTGCACTGACTTATTGGCTGCAAGAAGCGGAAGATAAACCATTGCCAAAAGGTGAATACCTCACCGCCATGGCAGAGGCGACAGCGAGCCAAATTCAAACCATTTTGACCGCAGCGCAACAAGGCCAAGCGTGCTTGGTTAATGGCGAAAAACAGAAGCCAGTGAAAGCGGGCGACATTGCAGTATTGGTGCGAACGGGTAGCGAAGGTCGCATGGTCAAACAGGCGTTAGCAGACCAAGGCATTGCCAGTGTGTACCTTTCTAACCGCGATAGCGTGTTTACTAGCTCTGTGGCGCAAGACTTACAGCGTTTGCTGCAAGCGGTATTAACACCAGAAAACGACAGAGCATTGCGCGCCAGCCTAGCATCAGAATTATTCGCTCTGGATGCAGCCAGTTTAGACGCCCTCAATAACGACGAAACCGTGTGGGAAAATGTGGTTAACGAGTTCAAAGAATACCGTAAGCTTTGGGTGCAACGTGGTGTGCTACCTATGCTGCGAGCAGTGATCAGTAAACGCCATATTGCTGAGCGTCTGCTAGAAGAAGAGGCGAGCTCACAAAGCGAAAACGGTGAGCGAGTACTTACCGATCTGATGCACATTGGTGAACTATTGCAGCAAGCGAGTAACGAATTAGACAGCGACCACGGTTTGCTGCGTTGGTTAGCGCAATCCATCAGCGATGCAGAACATGGGCTAGGTGGCAGCGATGACCAAATTCAGCGTTTGGAATCAGAGCGTAACTTGGTGCAAATCGTCACCATTCACAAATCCAAAGGTCTGGAATATGACTTGGTCTTTCTGCCATTTGTGTTTGGTTACCGAGAAGCAAGTGAAGCCAAATACTACGATGCTGAGAACGATCGCACCGTTCTTGATATCACGGGTAACGATGCGTCGTTAAAACAGGCAGATAAAGAACGCCTCGCTGAAGACTTGCGCCTTATCTACGTAGCGCTAACGCGTGCCGTGTATGCCTGCTTTATTGGTGCTTCACCACTGCGTAATGGTCGCTCAACCAAAGAGCCAACCGGTGTGCATCACAGTGCGATTGGTTACTTGGTGCAAAATGGTCAAGAGGGTGGCATCAACGACCTGTTTGTTGGGCTGAAAAAGCAGCAAGAGAATCTCGATAACGTGGTGATTTGTGATCCTCCAAAGCAACACGACGAGATGTATGTTGCGGAGCAAACCGAGTTGGAAGCGTTGACAGCTAAAGAGCTGCAAAACCCAATTGATAGAAACTGGCGAATCACCAGTTACTCGGGCTTGGTTAAACAAGGTTCTCATCATGCTGAGCATGACGCGACGATTGAAATTACCGGCTTTGATATCGATTCTTCAGAAGAGCAAGATGAGGCGGAATTGGTTGAGCCAGAACGCTCTATCTTCAACTTCCCGCGTGGCGCACGTCCGGGTACTTTTCTGCACAGCTTATTTGAGGAAATTGAGTTTACTCAACCAGCGACAACGGAAGAGAACACCCAAATTATCCTCGGTTTGATGGAAAGTGAGCAGCTTGATGAAGAGTGGCTGCCAATCCTGCAACAGTTGATTGATACCGTGCTGGCAACGCCTTTGGATAGCAAAGCACTACTGCTCAATCAGAAAGGTCCGGCGCAACGTTTGGTTGAGATGGAATTTTTATTACCGATTGAAGTGCTATCTGCACCAGCATTGAACCGTGTGATTCAACGTCATGATCCGCTGTCTGCCAAAGCGGGCGATTTGGGTTTCCAAACCGTGCAAGGCATGTTGAAAGGCTTTATTGACTTGGTGTTTGAGCATCAAGGTAAATACTACGTCCTCGACTGGAAATCGAACCACTTAGGCGATGATGTGTTCCACTATCATGGCGATGCGTTGAAGTCGGCGATGGCGGATCACCGATACGATCTGCAATACCAAATCTACGCTTTGGCGCTGCATCGTTTCTTACGCAGCAGATTGCCAAATTATGATTATGAACAGCACTTTGGCGGCGTTTATTACCTGTTCTTGCGTGGTATGGATGGGCAAAGTGATCATGGTATTTTTTCTGCCAAGCCAACCTTCGAATTTTTACAAGAGATGGATCATTTGATTGATGGTCAAGCACCAGATACGCGATCCAGTGAATCTGGTCAGATGGAGTTAATTTGATGAAAACCAATGATCTTCTTTCTGCACAAACCAGCCCTGTGGCAACACCAGATCTATTGGTAACGTTAGAATCGCTAGCAAATAAAGGGGCGATTCGCCAATTGGATTTCCAGTTCGCGCGCTTTATCTATTCGCAAGTTGAGCAACAAGCGAAAAGCCAAGAACTGGCATTTATTGCAGGCGTGGTCAGTAGTGAGTTAGGCAAAGGACACATCTGCTTGCCTCTGTTTGATAGCCAAGGGCAACCAGCAGATCTTGGCAGTAAGCTCGGTCTGTTTGGAGAGTCTGCGTTAGCGCTTAATACTCAACTGCAGGGCGTCAATTGGGTGGAGCTTCTGCAAGTATCGCCTTTGGTTGGTACTCAAGGTGAAGCCTTACCAATGATGTTTGATGGCGAGCGTCTCTACTTGCATCGTTACTGGCACTATGAAGTGACGTTGGCGGACAAACTCAATCAACTCGGTGCGGCTGTAAACTTACAGCCTCAAGAGTTCACACGTTTGTCTGAGTTGCTGCATCATTTATTCGCTCGTCAGTATCACTTTTTGTTCAATGCATTAGCCAAAGCGGAAGAGGCAGGAACCAGCAACCAAGTGCTACGTCAGCAATTAGTCTGTGATCATTTGGATGTGGTCACTGTAGACAGTCTCGATTGGGCAGCCATTGATGCGGCAGTCTGCCAAGCAAAACAGGTTCATGAATTGCAAGTGCTGGACAAGCTTGTACCGTTATCAGCTTGTGTTAACTGGCAGAAGGTCGTGGCAGCGGTAGCACTGACGCGTCGTTTTGCGGTGATTTCCGGTGGTCCGGGGACGGGTAAAACCACCACGGTAACCAAACTGCTAGCCGCGCTGATTGAGCAAGCAGGGCAAGAGAAAAACCTCACCATCAAGCTGGTGGCGCCAACAGGTAAAGCCGCCGCACGTTTGACGGAATCTATTGGTAAAGCGATTCAAGAGTTGCCAGTTGAGCCTGAGCTTAAAGCGAAAATTCCAACCGAGTCGAGCACTTTGCATCGCCTGTTGGGCGCGATCCCAAACAGTGCAGAGTTTCGTCACAACAAACAAAATCCGCTACACCTCGATATTTTAGTGGTGGATGAAGCCTCCATGGTCGATCTGCCGATGATGTACAAAGTCGTCGATGCGCTGCCCAAGCATGCGCGTTTGATTCTACTGGGAGATAAAGATCAGTTGGCATCGGTAGAAGCAGGTGCGGTGCTCGGTGATATCTGTTCGTTCCACGCATTTGGCTTTGGCAAAGAGCAGGCGTCTGCGGTCGCGAAGTTAACAGGCTTTGACACGTTGGCGTACAGTACCAACAGTAATGCTTCGATTGCCGATAGCTTGTGCATGCTACAAAAGAGTTACCGATTCGACGCTCGATCTGGTATCGGTCAGCTAGCAAAAGCGGTCAACGCTGGCTCCGCCGCTAAAGTAGATGACGTTTGGAATCGTGATTTTGCTGATATCGAGCATTTCGCACTGAGCAGCCAAAATTACAATCAGATGATGCAGACTTTGGTTGCCGAATATGGTCGTTATTTAAAACGCATCGGACAGCAAGAGATTGACCAGAAGACTGGGGAACCAGAAACACTGACCCACAAAGCCAAAGCCGTGTTGGATACCTTTAATCAATGCCGATTATTGTGTGCCATTCGTGAAGGTGATTTTGGTGTGACAGGTTTAAACCAACGCATTGAAAAAGCACTCGCTGCACGTAAGTTGATTCAAACCCAAGACGAGCTTTGGTATCACGGCAGACCTGTAATGGTCACGCGTAACGATCATGGCTTGGGGTTGTATAACGGCGATATTGGCATTTGTATGCGAGACGACAGCGAAGGAGAGCCGCGTCTCAAAGTGTTCTTCGAACTGCCAGATGGCAGCGTGAAGTCGGTGCTGCCAAGCCGAGTCCCTGAGCATGAAACCGCATATGCGATGACCATTCATAAATCACAGGGCAGTGAGTTTGAATACACGGTAATGATACTGCCGCCAGATTTCAGTCCAATCCTCACTCGCGAGCTGATCTACACAGGTATTACTCGTGCAAAGAAACGTCTCGCGATGTTTGCTGAGATGAATGTCCTCAAACGCGGGATTAAAGTAAAAACTACCCGAGCGAGTGGGTTGGTTGAGCGACTTAGAAATTGAGTTTACTCATTCAAAAGTGAGAAGTTTTCATAAACTGAATATGTTTTTATGTGGCGGGTCGTAATCCCGCCATTTTTATGTCTGCAATTCTTTTTCAAAATTGAAGTGTTGGAATTCTTGGCGATATCATTTTATGCACTTTGGTGCATTTTGAGACTTTCAATGAACACAACTCACTTCAATAGCGTTAATCGATATACTTCGATCTATAGCGTAAAACCAGGCGATACCTTATCAAAGATCATCCTCAAGTTTTACCAAGTTAGATTTGGAAGCGGTGGATACAAAGCTGCACTTCAGCAAATTATCTTAGATAACCCACAAATAAATGATCCCGATAAGATTAAGATTGGGCAATCGCTCATTCTTAGAAAGTTAGATACTCAAACTAGTGTTGAAAGTCGACCAATTAGTGCAAATGCCCAAACTATCTCTGAAGCAGACCAAAAACAGTTTGATTCTACAGTTAAAGCATTATCTATACCTGAGCGAGAAGCTTTTTGGGCGCTGTCTTGGTTAGATGATAACTGGGGACCTGCAAGTGCTGGAATAGGTGCTAGTTTTGCTTCAATGGGATTTTTGTTAGGGAGTGAATCCAAAGGGAACATATCAGAACTCAAAAAGCTCGATGGACTTTATCAAGACTATAAAGCCGGTAGATTAACAAAAGGTCAGTATGACTATCGCAGAAGAAAGCTGTTGGAGACGGTCGCAAAAAATCTAGGTCCCACAGAAAAGCTCTTCTTTAACGGTCAGAAAGCGCGTGAATCAATGAGGATTTCAAGGAGGGGTGGAGTTCCAGCAACATCTGCTATAAAGAAAAATACAGACAAACTTGCTAGGTTGTCAAAAGCGGCAGCAAAAGGAGGGACGGTTCTAACCGCTGTGAATCTTGGGTTGGCTTGTGACCAAATTGCACGTGCTAAAACTGATGTAGAGAGGAGTTCGATTATCGTAGAAACCGCGGCGAGTACAGCCGTTGGCACTCTCGCAGGCGCAGCGATAGCTCTAGTTGTTCTTGCAACGCCTGTTGGCTGGGTCAGTGCACTAGTGCTGGGTACAGTGTCTTCTTTTGGGAGTTACACTATAGGTAAAATGGCCGCAAGAACTTATAAGGAACATTATTCGGATATTAATATTGCTGCAAATACAGGAATTGGTGACGTATGCAGTTATTAGATATTGCGTTTGTTACCTTTTTTGTCTCGGGGGGGGCGTTATTTGCCTGGTTTGTGGTGTTAGGTGCTTTTCTCGTCTTTTTTACACCCAAAAATATAAAGCAATACGCTTTCAATGAGCGACATTTTTCTGAAGTTGAGCTAGCAATCAGTTCCGGTTTTCATTTTGGCTCTCTTATCTATGGAGTTGGTTTGATCGCTAGCGTATGTTTCCCCCTGTTGGGAAGAAAGCGAGGGCTGGCAGATATTCGGAGTGTGTGCGGACGAGGGTTTATTTATGTGTGTGTGTTTTATACAACGGTAATGTTGCTTCTGATGTTTACAGTCATTATCTCAATGATTACATGGCTATCCATCTCTTAATTATCAAAGGTAGTTGGACTTATCATGTCTTTGGTAGAGCTATCGTTTGTCGTATTTTTTATAGCTGGTGGTCTGCTCATTTTTTGGTATCTGATTGTCGGTATAATTCTTATATGTGTCACTCCTGAAGAGGTTAAGCAATACGCTTATACACGGGAGCATTATATGGAAGTTGAGCTAGCCATCAGTTCCGGTTTTCATTTGGGCTCTCTTATCTATGGCACGGGCTTGCTTGCTGCCATCGCGTTTCCTCGACTTGGTCGAAAAAGAGGACTGAGCGATGTACGCAGTCTAAGTCCTCAATGGCTGATTAAGGTTAGCTTGGTTTATTGGTTGATACTGCTAATCATTCTATTCGTTATATTCTCGACGTTATTAATTATGGCCTTTTATTGAACATACATACAAAAAGACCGAGCGCGATGCTCGGTCTTCTTTAATTTTGTGTAAACGCATTGGTAAATGACACGCTGCGAATTTTGTATTGTTGCTGATAAGCCAAGATAAAATCTTTAATGGCGTCATTGACGGGAAATACGCAGTGGACGTCGAGCCCTTCGAGAAAATGGTTATCCGCCATATCCCAGAAGCTTTGAAGTGAGTTACAAATAATGGTTTTCATAACAGTGCTCATCTTATTCATTGTAAGAGTAACAACTGTCCTTGATGCGTCATGCAGAGCAGCCAAGCTTGCTCCGCACTTTAGGGTGATCGTTATTCACCTAGATCCATTTGCCGATTGTTTAAAATACGACCGTTTGTTGCGCAGAGTATAACCAACAGTATGTATATTGAAAAGGTTAAATTGCGACCAATGTCAATGTAAAGGTTTGCATAACTATTTAGGTTTCGGTTGAACTACGTTTCTTTAATTCTCACAGGTCTAATGCCAGAATTTTTGACTTACGCTGGAAGTTATACAGTCCTTGTTTTGCCCCCGGAAGATAATCAACGCTCACTTCATAAAAGCCTTGTTCTCTAAACCAATGAAGGCTGTGTGTGGTCAGCACAAAGATTTGATTGATGTTGTCTGATTTTGAACGGTGCTTCATGTAATTGAGTAGCAATAATCCACGGTTACCATCGCGATAATCTTGGTGAATAGCCACGCAAGCCATTTCCGCTTTTTGCTCTTCAATATATGGGTACAAAGCCGCACAACCGATGATCAAGCCGTCTTTTTCGATGATGGTGAACTTATTAATTTCTTGCTCAAGTTGTTCGCGAGAGCGCCTTACTAGCACACCTTGTTCTTCTAGTGGGCGAATAAGATCTAAAATACCGCCAATGTCATCGATGTCCGCTTCACGCACCTGTTCGGCACTGGCCATGACAACCTGTGTACCGATACCATCGAAAGAGAACAATTCTTGGATGAGTGCGCCATCAACTTTGTAGCTAATAAGATGGCTTCTTGGCACACCTGCACGGCACGCAGAAATCGAACCTTTGAGAAAACGTAATGTTCCAGAGTTATAGTCGGAATCTGGTGAGGTGTCAGCCATGAGTTTCGTGATGACATGCTCTGCTTCAATAGGGAACAATTCCGCGACGGCGTTACCGTTATCATCAATAACCCCTTGCTCAGAGCAGAACCCAATCAATTTATCCGCACCAAGCTTGATCGCTAGCTGAGTCGCGACTTCTTCTGAGGGAAGGTTGAAGCATTCCCCTGTCACTGAGCTGGCGATTGGGCCGAGTAACACAATTGAGCCTTGATCGAGTGTGCGGTGGATTGCATCGGTATCGATTCGACGAATGCGCCCGCTGTGGCAATAGTCGACTCCGTCATCAACACCGAGTGGCTGAGCAATGACAAAGTTGCCGCTCACAACGTTAAGTTGGGTACCCGCCATTGGCGTGTTGTTAAGACTCATGGATAAGCGCGCGGTAATCGCCAGTTGAAGCTGTCCTGCTGCTTGCATAACTACCGAAAGCGCGGCTTCATCTGTGATTCGAACGTTTTTATGGTATGGCGTAGCAAGATCTTGTTTCTCTAGTAGTTGGTTGATCTGTGGTCTGGCACCATAAACAACGACGACTTTAATGCCAAGGCTGTGCATCAAAGCAATATCATTGATAATGTTGCCAAAGTTTTTATCGGCAACGGCTTCGCCCCCAAGCATCAAAACCATGGTTTTTCCACGGTGTGCGTTAACATAGGGTGTGGATTGACGGAATCCTTTAACCAGAGCAGTACTACGAATTTTCACTACAGCCATTCCTTGTGTTTATTTATGCTTTAATATTGTCTTTTTATTCAATTATTGGCAAGGTAATTTTTTAGAATAAAGCACAAACATCGTGAGCGTGATGCTTGGTTGTGTTTGGTTGATGAGGGTACAATGTTCCCGTCTAGTTCAAACACGTGAGCCTCATGTCTTCAGTTGTAAATAAGAATGCTGCGATCGCTGCTCAATCAGAGCAAAATATCTCTACAAAATCGCCACTTCGTAAATGGATTGAGCGTTCGCTTATGCTAACGGCGATCGTAGGTACGATAGTTGTATTTATGATGTATGGTGATTTGATTACTCGATATATAAACCCACCAATTTCTAAGTCAGTGATTTATGGCAAGTGGGTAGAGCAAGACGTGGCGCCATATGCTCGTGAAGAGTTTATTCTTAGTGAGCGTGGTGTAATGGTGAGAGGTTCAACCGTCGCAACGGATTTCGAATTTGATGGTGACACACTTTCTTATAAGGTTGGTTCTACAGTGCGTCGATTTGACTTTCTCGATCAGCATCATTCTGAAATGAAGTTGGATTCAAATGCCCACTATCTGCCCGTTTTTCACCTAGAAGGTCATTCGAACCTAGCTATTCGCTAGCGCTTCATATTCGTAAAATTCTTTCTATAACTGCTTGCTGAGTCTCAGTGTTAGAGGGTCAGCGTTTTTGGGGATCTTAAAATTCCTGCCACTTCTATCAGACATTGTCCGGACAATCGTTTGATTACATTGCTGTTATTATCCAGCTTCTCTATTTTTATGGATGAATTGGCAGCAACTAAAGCCTTTGCCTTATCGCTGATACACTTTGTCGCAGCTTTTCAATTGCGTCGTTTGCATTTGTTTGCCATCCTTTTGCTATCTTCTATTACGGAAAAGACACGTGTTAAAAAAACTCCTTCCTATTGTTTCTTTGAGCCTGCTATTTGGCTGTGCCGCTGAGCCTGAACAGAACCTACTTGCTAAGCAAGATTACGATGACGAGTTTTCGCATATCTTGAACAAAGCTGATGTCGTTGAATCCAACAAGCCACAAGATTTCACTGAGTTCAACAAACAAGCTGAACAGGTTGTGATTAAGTCGCCTTCAATGGCAAAAATGTACCAGCCACTTTACGAGAAGTTGAGTGAATGGGCATTGCAGAGTGGTGACACGACTGCGCTCAGTGCTTACGGCATCCAAGCCGCGCAGCTTGGTGGTGGTGATAAGAAGGGCAACGTGTTGTTCACAGGCTACTTCTCTCCTGTGATGGAATTGCGTCATCAACCGAATGAAACATATAAGTACCCGGTTTACGGCAAGCCAAAATGTAGCTCTGATTGCCCAACTCGTGCGGAAATTTATAACGGTGCGCTTGAGGGGCAAGGTCTGGTATTGGGTTACGCACCAAACCGTATTGATCCATTCATGATGGAAGTGCAAGGCAGTGGCTTTGTTCATTTCGAAGATGACGATACGCTGGAATACTTTGCTTACGCAGGTAAGAACAATAAAGCGTACGTGAGTATTGGCCGAATTCTAATTGAGCGTGGTGAAGTGCCACGTGAAGAGATGTCACTCAAAGCCATCAAAGACTGGGTGATGAAGAATGATGAAGCAACGGTTCGTGAGTTGCTAGAGCAGAACCCTTCTTATGTGTTCTTTGCTCCACAAGCGGATGCGCCAGTAACGGGCTCTGCAGGTATTCCACTATTACCAATGGCATCGGTAGCTGGCGATCGTTCGATTCTACCTATGGGTACGCCAATTTTGGCGGAAGTGCCATTGCTTAATAAAGACGGTACATGGAGTGGGGCGCACCAGCTTCGTCTTCTAATTGTGTTAGACACTGGCGGCGCGGTGAAACAAAACCATCTTGACCTATACCACGGTATGGGACCACGTGCTGGTACAGAAGCGGGTCACTACAAGCACTTTGGTCGAGTATGGAAGTTGGGCTTGGAAAACACGCCAACGCAAGCGCCTTGGGCTTTGCCGCCAGAGAAGTTACAATAAGCGCCTAGCGAGAGGAATCGCCTCTCATCATCTAGACATTTCCTCAAAGAGTGCGTATAAATCGCACTCTTTGTTTTTCTATCGATCATCTGGAACTTCAATATGCGTGAACTCGATACTCCGGCATCTGACAGCTATAACCAACGTTTTGGTGGCACTCGTCGTCTCTACGGCAACAGCGAAGTAGAAATCCTTCGTGCTGCACACGTGTGTGTGATTGGTATTGGTGGTGTAGGTTCATGGGCGGTAGAAGCGCTCGCACGTACTGGTATTGGTGAGTTGACGCTTATCGATATGGATGACGTGTGTGTGACCAACATTAACCGTCAAATTCATGCGATGACTGGCACGGTTGGTCAAAGTAAAATTGAAGTGATGGCAGAGCGCGTTAAGCTGATTAATCCCGAGTGTAAGGTGAATCTGATTGACGATTTCATCACACCAGATAACCAACACGAGTACTTGAGCAAAGAGTTCGATTACGTGTTGGATGCGATCGATAGCGTAAAAGCAAAAGCCTCTCTATTGGCTTACTGTCGTAGCAACAAGATTAAAGTGATCACGACAGGCGGTGCTGGTGGTCAAATCGATCCAACCCAAATCATGGTGGCGGATCTGACCAAGACTATCCAAGATCCACTGGCGAAGAAGATCAAAGATACATTACGTCGTCATCATAACTTCCCGAAAAATCCAGCGCGTAAGTTTGGTATCGATTGTGTGTTCTCTACCGAGCAATTGAAGTACCCACAAGCCGATGGTTCAGTATGTGGCGTGAAATCGACAGCAGAAGGTCCAAAACGTATGGATTGTGCGAGTGGTTTTGGCGCAGCGACGGTTGTAACCGCAACGTTTGGTTTTGTTGCAGTATCACGCATCGTTGAAAAGCTGATCCAAAAACATAAGAAGTAATTCAGAGAAGAGAGTACATCATGACTGATTTCCCTGTCTCGCCGTTTGGCACTGACATCACCAGTGAAGACATCGCCGCAACCATGCAGCAATTTAAAGGTTGGGAAGACCGCTACCGTCAGGTGATCCAATGGGGTAAAAAGCTGCCTCAAATGCCTGAAGAGCTTAAATCAGAGCAAGTAACTGTATCTGGTTGTGAAAGCCTAGTGTGGTTGGTAAGTAAAGAGCAAGAAGGCGTATGGCACTTCTGCGCTGATTCTGATGCGCGTATTGTTCGTGGTCTGATTGCCTTGGTGATGGCGGCTTACGACGGTAAAACAGCAGAGCAAATTCAAGCGTTTGATATTGATGCTTACTTTGAAAAGCTGGGTTTAATTGCTCATCTAAGCCCATCGCGTGGCAACGGTTTGAAAGCGATTGTTGAGCAGATCAAAACACAGGCTCAGTAGCTTGCGTTAATTAAAATCGCACAACGAACAGAATAAAGAAAAGGGTTGAAGCCAAACGGTTTCAACCCTTTTTCTATATATCTAGATTGGCATCTTGATTGTTAAAGCATATCGACCGCTTTCTCGACTGCTGCAATCAGCTTCTCAACATCTTCTAACGTATTGTAGATACCAAAAGAAACACGCACCGTGCCTTTGACGTTAAGCGCATCCATCAGAGGATGAGCACAGTGATGCCCAGCACGAACAGCGATACCTTGTTGATCAAGCAGCGTTGCAATGTCTTGGTGGTGAACGCCATCCATTACAAAAGTAAGCACTGAAGCATTCGGCTGATAACCGAGGATTTGAATGTCATCCAATTGGCTTAGTTCTTGGTAAGCTTTGTTCTGCAGAGAATGCAGATGTGCCTCTACTGCGGCGTGATCGAAACCTTGGTACCAACCGATGGCTTTCGCTAGAGCAATCGCGCCTGCGACGTTCGGTGTACCTGCTTCAAACTTACCCGGCAAGGCAGAGAAAGTGGTTTTCTCAAACGAGACTCTTTCTACCATTTTACCGCCGCCGTGCCATGGTGGCATCGCTTCTAACAGTTCAAGCTTGCCATACAGGACACCAATCCCAGCGGGGGCGTATAGCTTGTGACCAGAGAAGACATAAAAGTCGACATCGAGCTCTGCCAAGTTCAACTGTTCATGAACAATGCCCTGTGCACCATCGACAACGACAACTGCGCCTACCGCATGTGCCATGGCGATGATTTTCTCG
Organism: Vibrio jasicida 090810c; assembly: GCF_002887615.1. Lineage (NCBI taxonomy): Bacteria > Pseudomonadati > Pseudomonadota > Gammaproteobacteria > Vibrionales > Vibrionaceae > Vibrio > Vibrio jasicida. Next base: position 3,087,769 of record NZ_CP025792.1, read on the forward strand.
ATAGGTTGACGAGAGCCCGTCACATTGGTGATTTGTGCGCACGCTACGATTTTACAGCGCTCCGACAACAGTGCTTCAAACGCATTGATGCCGAATTGGCAACCGGAGGTCATCGGAACCTTAATGATTTTTGCGCCCGTTTGCTCCGCGACAATCTGCCAAGGCACGATGTTCGCGTGGTGTTCCATTTCACTGATCAGGATTTCATCACCCGCTTGGAGTGTACTACGAGCATAAGTTTGCGCGATGAGGTTTAGTGCTTCGGTTGCGCCTCGAGTCCAAATGATTTCTTTTGAACTGCTCGCCCCAATGAACTTAGCAACGGCTTCACGAGAGGCTTCAAATTGGCTGGTCGCGTTGGCTGTTAAGCTATGACTGCCACGGTGCACGTTAGCATTTTGTGCACTGTAGTAACGGCTAATCACATCGATCACGCACTGCGGTTTTTGCGTTGTAGCTGCGCTATCAAGGTAAACCAAAGGCGACTGGTTGACGTCTTGATTTAGGGCTGGGAACTGTTCGCGTACAGCGTTTACGTCAAACATTATTCGTCACCGAATTCGTGATAATGCAGTGTTGGGATAGTGACTAACGGTTCTGCGACCATCCATCCATGCTCTTTACCAGAAAGTTTGATAATGATTTCCATCGCGAACTCAAGCGCGGTTCCTGGCCCCTGACTTGTCAGTAGGTTGTGATTCACATCCATGGTGACACGCTTAGCTCGCCATTTGTCTTCAGGAATATGAGATTGGAAGCTTGGGTGACATGTCATCAGGGCTTCAGGGTAAAGGTTGTGGTGTTGCAAAACCAAAGCTGGCGCTGCACAAATTGCCGCAACCAGCTTACCTTCGTACATGTGCTGTTTCAGGATCTCAATCATGATGGTGCTATCACGGAAGGTTTCTGCACCACCTACGCCCCCAGACAGAACAATCGCATCAAACTCGTCATCGGCAATATCAACTAGCTTGCAATCCGCGGTTAGTGTCACGCCTCGAGACGCTTTCATAGTCAGTGCACCATCGAAATCTGCGCTTGCGACGGTTACGTCATAGCCTGCTCGAACCATTAAGTCGATAACGGTTACCGCTTCCATTTCTTCTGTGCCCGGCGCGATAGGTACTAAGATCTTTTTATTCATTGTTCTGTCCAGCTTTGTTCAATCTGTTTGATGCGTTGATAGAGTTTGGCGTTCTCTGGCGTACTAATGTGATGCTTTTCAGCAGCTTTCAGCAAATAACCGGTAATGAAATCGATTTCGGTGCGACGTTGGTGGAAAACATCTTGTCTCATTGAAGAGTAGTTGGCTGCTGTTGCGTTCACCACTTGCATAATGGTGGTGTGAAGAGAATCAAAATCGACCTTTATCTGTTCTTTATTCATGACCTCCACCAACTCGCGGGTGATGTTCGCCAACTCGGTGGCAAATTCCGGAGCGGCAAGCTCACCATTTTTACATTGATGAATGGCCGTCAGAGGGTTGATAGCGCAATTGATCGCAAGCTTGGTCCACAATGCAGCGTTGATATTTGGGTTCCAATTCACCTCTGGCAACGCGTGATTCATCACCTCCGCTAAGAAGCCACATTGAGCACCTTTTGCATTAAAGCCACCCAGTTGAGTATTTCCCTGACCAGTGTGAAGCACATGTTCTTTACTTGGCTTGTAAGCACCGTGTGTTGTTGTGGCAACGATTAACGGGTTATCAGCAAGTTTGGTTTCGATGAGTTGTGCGGTTCCCATTCCGTTGTGCATCAACATTATGATGGTGTCAGTGTTGATATAAGGAAGAAGAGGCTCAATCGCGGTTTCCACTTGCCATGCTTTTACTGTCACAACAATCAGATCTGCACTTTGAACAGAAGGGATGTGCTGATTAGAAAAACTGATTGCTGAGTTGTCATCAAGTTGGAGCAACTGCTCGCTGTTTGAGCTTCTTCCCCACAAGGAAACATTGTGTCCAGCAAGTTTGAATTTAGTCGCCCAAAGTGAGCCAACGGCTCCTGGACCTAGGATGAGAATATTCACCAAACGCTCTCATTAAAAAGGTTTGCTGCAAGGATAATGAGGGAAAAAAGGAAAGCAAATAAAAATGGCGCCAAGAGGCGCCATTTTTGGGGAACTTATCGGTTCTATTAGAACTTGTAAGTTACAGCGAAGTAGTGACCGAAGCCAGTTGTTTTACCAGCTAGACCGTCATCTTTAAGACCGTACACGTCTTTGTAGCCTTTTAGACCGTAACCAACTGCGAAGCGATCTGAGTGCCAGTAGATACCGTTGAACATAGCACCACCGTTAGTAGTGTTAAGTGCACCGAAATCGTCATCCATACCAAATTGGTAATCGATGTAACCTTGGTAAGAAATGAATGAACCGTTCTCGAAGAAGTAGAATGGTTTGAACCAGTTAGTCGAGATTTGGAAGCCGTTCCAGTCTTTTTTGTTTGAATCGTAAGTACCGTAAAGGTTAAGACCGATTTTACCGAACCAAGGAACCATCACGTCAGAACCAAGACCCACTTTTTGAGTGTTCACGCCACCGTTTGAACCATCCCACTCCATAAGAGTAGCTACGTATAGCTCTTGAACTGGACCGAAAGATAGGTCTTTACCAGTTAGGCCATCTAGAGACATACGTGGAGCAAACTTCATGAAGATTTTTGAGTCTGCGTCAGCTTTGTCGCTGCCTGGATCAGAAGTTAGGTTGAATACATCAACGTAACCGTAAAGATCGAAGATGCCAGAGCGGCCGCCGAATTCCATTTCTAGGTAGTCGTGCGTTGATTCGCCAGGTAGTTCATCAACAGCAGCCATAAGGTTGAATTGCATCCACTTGTAATCGTTCTTGTGGATGTCGCCGTCTGAGTAGTCAGCAGCCATAACTGGAGCTGAAGTAGCCGCTAGAAGGCTAAGAGCTAAAAGTGATTTACGCATAAGGGGACTCTCTATGTTTGTAATGATTCAGAACACGCAATCTGTGCCGCGCTTTCCAATTGGCGGGAATAATAGCGATAAAAATCTCAAATGAAAGTGATAAAGGATGCAAAAATGAAGGTTTTTAGTGAGGCTTGTCACGAAATTCATTTATTTCACGGAACTTTTTGGTTGTTGCATTAGTTTGCAATAAATATGTGACGAGTGTCGTTTGCGTAAACGTTTTTATGACTTTTTAAGCCAGTCGATTAACCAACATAAATCGTTAGTGATCTGACTAATAGTCCGTTCGTATGAGTGTGGGAACCAAAGAGGACGTTTGAATGAAAGAAGTCATGTTATTCCCATTAACCTCAGTAGTTTTACCGGAAGGCAAAATGAATCTGCGTATTTTTGAGCCACGTTACACAAGAATGGTAAAAGAATGCAGCCTCCAAAACGTGGGTTTTGGTGTTTGTCTTGTCGGTAGTGAGGGGGACCCTAAAGCGGTGGGAAATGTGTCATCCATCGGAACTTTGGTCACCATCGTTGATTTTGAAACACTCAGTGATGGGCTTCTTGGTATCACCGTAGTCGGTGAAAAACGGTTTACGGTCAAGCGAATTAGAGCAGACTCAGATGGTTTGCGTCATGCAGAGGTTGAGTGGTTAGACAACTGGCAGCAGCCTTTGTCGTCACCAGACTTCATTTACCTAAGTCATCAACTCGCTCACGTGTACGAACAGTTTCCTCAACTAGGGACACTTTACCAACATCGTTTTTATGATGACCCATCGTGGGTAGTGCAAAGATGGCTCGAGCTACTGCCATTGGACAGCGCTCTATTTGAACGATTGGTGAGTGCAGAGGACTGTCTTCCGGCACTCGATTTTCTTAATGATGCCATCGAAGCCCCACCTCAAAGAGAGACAAGGATATGAAAGGACTAACCAAAACTGCAGTAACGCTGGTTGCTGTGCTAGGGATTGCTGCCTGCGGCTCAGATAGCGACTCGATAGAATATTCAAACCTTCAAGCAGTACATGCTTCCGCTGACGCGCCGTTGGCTAACGTTTGGATAAATGATGGAGCGGCATTAACTGGCGTAGACTACGGCGTCGGGTCGGGATACGTGAAGTTACCTGAGGGCAGTAACTCTGTTCAAGTTGATGTACAGCTTCCAGGCGCTGAAACGGTAACTGTCGTACCGAAAACTTCATTAGATCTCGACTCGGACCTAAACTATACAGCATTTGTCGTGGGTGACGCTTCAGGAACACCAAATCCTGTTGAACCTTTAATTGTTACTCGTAGCGCGACTTCGATGGCGGATGCTAACAGCTTAGATGTTCAGGTGGTACATGCCGCCTCTGGCGTCCCAGCTGTAGACCTTTATGTGACTGCACCCGGTGCAGCCTTGGCAGATTCATCACCGATTACTAATCTCGCTTATAAAGCGTCAACGGATGTGCTGAATATCCCTGCAGGCGATTACCAAGTGAGATTGGCCGTGGGTGACACAGTAGCGTTTGATTCGGGAACCATTCCTCTCCCAGCCAATGCTAATTTGACCATTGCTGCTATTAAGACTGGTGATTCAAATAGCACCTCTCCGGTGAAGTTAGTGGTATTAGATGGTTCTGGCTCTTCTATACTTGAAGATATGGGAAGCCAAGCCGAAGTGCGAGTAGGGCACTTAGTTGACGGTGCTCCGGTTGTAGACGTCCACGTTGATGGCGCTGCGTTTGCTCCGCTTGCGGATTTGGAGTTTAAACAGATTCGAGGGTACTTGGACCTTGCGCCAAAAGCTTATGATATTGATGTGTTTGTCGATGGCACAACGACGGACCCAATTATCGATGTTGACGGTTTAGAAGTGAAAGGCGGTATGGATTATAGCGTTTATGCAGTTGGTGTTGTCACTCCTGCAATTGCAATCGAACCACTGGTCGTTGAAGACATGCGTCGTGCAGTTGCAACCAGCGCAACCTTGAACGTAACGCATGCAGCTGCGAATCCTGTGGCTGAAATGGTCGATATTTATCTCACTTCTAGCGCGGGAATCGAAGGAAGTGATCCAGCAATAGCTAATTTTGCGTATAAAGAAAGTGTACAAGGCGTATACGTGACGGAAGGGTCTTATTTTGTGACGGTGACGGTTGCCGGCGACCCATCTACAGTAGCCATAGATTCTGCACCTGTAACGGTAATGAATGGCGTCGTATACCAAGTAGTCGCTATCGATGATGGCAACAATGGTGGCTTCAACCTAATCGTTGATGACATCACAGACTAAGGACGAAGGGGGAGGAGGGCACTCCTCCCAATGATTAAGGCCGATTATGATGAGTGAAAGCCCGCAGAAACTTGGGCGTAGCGATTGGAATGAATACATGGACAAGGTGAAGGCGCGGGATAAAAATGCGTTCGAATTTGTCTTTCGTTTTTATGCGCCTAAGTTAAAACAGTTCGCCTACAAGCATGTTGGAAACGAGCAAGTTGCTTTGGAGATGGTACAAGAGACCATGGCAACCGTTTGGCAGAAAGCTCATTTGTACGATGGTACAAAGAGTGCTTTATCCACATGGATTTACACCATAATTCGTAATCTCTGTTTTGATTTGCTGAGAAAGCAGAAAGGCAAAGACTTACATATTCATTCTGACGACATTTGGCCTTCAGATTATTACCCGCCTGATTTGGTTGACCATTACTCACCAGAGCAAGATATGCTCAAAGATCAGGTAGTCAAATTTTTAGACATACTGCCGAAAAACCAAAGAGAAGTACTCCAAGCGGTGTACCTTCAAGAACTGCCGCACCAACAGGTCGCTGAATTGTTCGATATACCTTTGGGCACTGTGAAGTCTCGATTGAGGTTAGCGGTTGAAAAACTGAGGCATTCGATGCATACGGAGCAATTATGAACAAACATCCAGATAACAACTTGTTAGAGGCGTACGCTTCGGGAAGCATTGATGCAGTTTCTGGTTTGGTGGTTGCCACTCACCTAGAAACCTGTTCAAAATGTCGGGCGTATGTAAACCAGTTAGAAGCGGCGCAGGCCGACGTAGTAATAGAAAGCTCGGTGATGGAATATGACGTCGAATTTGACAGTATGTTCAATGACATCATCACGGCTGAGCCAAAATCAGACAGCATTATCATAAAAGATGTTGCGCGAGTTGCCGTGGCTGGTAAAGATTTTAAGTTGCCGAAAACGCTGAGTCGTTTTTCTGATCTAGTCGGTGAATGGAAGAGTTACGGTGGTAAAGTCTACAGCGCACAGATTGATTTGGGCGAAGATGCACGTGTCAATCTTATGTACATAAGTGAAGATGTGAGAATTCCTCAGCATACACACAAAGGGCAAGAGTCGACGCTGGTTTTGCACGGTGGATTTAGTGATGAAGATGGCCACTACGAAGTGGGTGATGTACTTGTCAGAGATGCGTCTGTTAAACACAGCCCATTTACTAAAGCAGGTGAAGACTGTTTATGTTTAACCGTACTCACCGAGCCGATGATATTTACACAAGGCGTAGCAAGAATCTTTAACTTGTTTGGTAAAGGCATGTACCCTTAAACATTGCGGCAGACAAAATCAAAAAACCACCGAATCTCGGTGGTTTTTTTCAAGCATTTTTCTTTAATCTCTTTGCCTTGCTTTCTCAAGTAGCTCAGTAAAGTAGTGTCTGAGTGAATAAAGCATGATCAAACTAGGCACAACCATCAATGCGGTTAGTATGAAGAAAGTCGTCCAATCATTGAGATAATCCACCAGTTCCCCGCTGAAAGAGGCGAGGGTAGTGCGACCAAAGTTGCCAAGAGATGCAAGCAAGGCATATTGAGTTGCCGAGAAGGCTTGTCCGGTTAAGATAGTCAAGAAGGACACAAATGCAACGGTCGAGAATGCCGTTGTAAAGTTGTCGACAATGATCGTTGCCAAGTAAAGATGCTCGTTTGGACCCACTTTCGCAATCCAAGCAAACATCAGGTTACTTGCTGCCATTGCGATACCACCTATCATTAAGCCGCGTACGATACCAAACTTCACATTAAACATACTGCCGACAAAGGTGAACAACATGGTTGCGCCCCAACCAATCAATTTGGAGTAATAGCCAATTTGTTCATTGCTAAATCCAATTTCTTTGTAGAAGGCAATCGACATTCGACCTAAGAAAGCTTCACCAATCTTAAATAAGAAAACAAACAGCAATAGCGTGATAGCGACGCGAACACCATTTCGGTTAAAGAAGTCTAAGAAGGGCTCTACAACCGTTACGGTAAACCAAGCTACTACTTTAGAACCCACCACTTCTTTATGGCGTTGCTCAGCTTCAGATTGAAGTTGCTCTCGTTGGGTTTTCGGTTCACCGACCAACAGCGTAAAAATCATCAGTAAAATGACAATAAACGCCATTCCGTAGTAGACACCATTCCAACCGATACTGTCTGCATTGATAAAGGCTAGATACCCAGGGAGTGAGTAACCCGTCCACCAACCAATCACCGCCATAGCAGAAGCTTGTGGCAGTTTAGATTCTTCTGTTTTTGGGAAGGTATCGATACGGAAAGCATCAATAGCAATATCTTGTGTCGCAGAAGCGGTCGCAATGCAGAGTGCTAGTAATGATGCCAACACAAGATTCTCGGCAGGGTTTACACCGGCAATAAACAGCGTCGCTACTAACACGATACTTTGGCAAAGGAATATCCAGCTTCGACGTTGCCCAAGCAAACGATGCAAAATGGGCAGTTTAAGTCGGTCTACCAGAGGAGCCCACATAAAATTGATCGCGTAAACCGCGAACACGCTACCAAAGTAACCGATAGCAGAGAGCGTCAGGCCCGCATCTTTTAGCCAGCCAGACATATTAGATCCGATAAGGACCCAAGGGAAACCACTGGAACAACCCAGCATGAAAACCCAAAGTAGGCGTTTATCGAGGTAACTTTTTACCGTTTCCAACCAAGTGATGGAAGGTAATGAAGACATAAATCAATCCGTTAAAATAGAGCCACTAAAAGAGAAAGCCCTTCGAATATTCAAAGGGCTTATGGTTTTGGCTACTTGAGTAGAGTTGCTTTGGTAATGACGATTTGCGTCTCTGGGACATCGCGCATGCGACCGATAGACTTGGTTGGCTGCTTCGCCATATTCTGAATGACGTCAAAACCTTCCGTCACTTCTCCAAATACCGCATAACCAGGTGGGCGAGCACCATAGTTTAAGAAGTCATTGTCGACGAGGTTAATAAAGAACTGACGTGTTGCAGAATCAGGTGCGTTTGTACGAGCCATAGCGATCGTTGCTCGGTCGTTGTTCAAACCGTTGTTACCCTCGTTCTTGATTGGCGCGTAAGTTTTTTGCATCTGCATGTCTTGGTTGAAGCCGCCACCTTGCGCCATAAAACCAGGGATAACACGGTGGAAAATGGTACCTTCGTAACTGCCATCTTCCACGTATTTAAGGAAGTTAGCGACAGTAATAGGTGCTTTCTCTTCATTAAGCTCAACAGTAAAGTTACCTAGTGTTGTTTCAAACGCCACTTTAGGGCCTGCAAAAACACTGCAACTTAATAGTGCCAAAGAAAGAATCGCTTTGCGTAACATTAGAATCGCTCCTGCATGTATTGACGAAGCTCAGGATCGTTTGCGATTTCCTTCAGAGTTAAAGCCACGACATCATTCAATGTTTGTTCAATGTCTGAGTCTGAAGCGCTAAGTGTGCCTGAGCGTTTAGCTGTACCAGTATAGGTCTTAACTAACTTGCCTTGCGGAGTTTCTGCGGTGATTTCAAGAATCACTTTCGCGTCCATCTCGTTTTCCATCACAGAATGTTTAACGTTGACTAGCGCTTCTTGTACTTCTAATTGAATAGAATTATCGCTGTTTAAATCCGAGTGAAAACCTTGAGAAGAGAACTGTTTCTCTAGCGCCTCTTCTAGCGAAATACGTAGGTTTTGCTTGGCATGGATTGGCAGAATGTTAGAGCGTCCGTTATCGACAAGTGCAACGTATTGCGCTGCACGAACGTCTTTACTGGTTAAGCTGTACGTCTTGCCTTGCACGATCGGGTTAGTGCTTAGTGTCGATTCAGCCTGTAGGTTCAGTTGTGGTTGTTGTGGCGCTGAACATGCAGCAAGCAAGGCAACCGAAGCCGCGAGTACCAGTTTTCTCATTTTATTATTCCTTTTAAACATGTTGCTAAAGTCAGGGCTTTATTGCTTTGCGCCTAATTTAGCAGGATCTTTTGTTGCCTGTAAAATCACGAACTTACTGTTAGAAGCGACTAGTTTCACATTTTTATCGCCAAACAGACGTTTTAGCTTCGCATCGTAACCAAGGTGACGGTTACCTATGACTAGTAATCTGCCACCTTTGTTCAAAATTTGTTTAGAGTCGCAGAACATCTGCCAAGCGATATGGTCGGTTACTGCTTGTTGTTGGTGGAATGGTGGGTTACACATCACCATGTCAGCACTATCAGGGTTAAAACCATCCAAACAGTTATTTGCAATGCATTGAATGTCGTAAGGTTCGCCTAGGTTATCAACTAAGTTTTGTTTAGCTGACTCGATAGCCATAAAGCTTTCATCCACACTCGTTAGGCGGGCTTGAGGGTTTAATTGGCCCATTTTCACTGATAGCACACCGTTGCCACAGCCGAGGTCTATGATGTATTTCAACGTTGGATCTTGAGGTAGGTGTTGAAGCATAAAACGTGCACCTAAGTCCAGACTTTCGCCTGAGTAAACATTTGGTAGGTTTTTCAGTTGAATGTTTTCTCCATCTACTCCCCAAGCGGTCATCGGATCGACTTCTATGACTGGCAGTGTATTAGCATTAGAAAACACCAAACGATGTTTTTTCCACGCGAGAGACGTTTTTGTCTCACCTAAGTGTTTTTCAAACAATTTAAGTGTTGAAGTGTGAATCTCTTTTGCTTTGTTGACGGCAATAATTGGGCAAGAGTCAGGTAGCGTTTTACGTAGTTGACTTAATAACCAAACTAGGTGGCGATTACTTTTTGGCAATTGCATCAAGACCAAGTCTGTATTCTCAGGGATATCGTCCATCGTAGTGAGAAAGGCGACTGGCTTACATTGGTTATCTTCGAGGTTTTGCTGTGCACCCTTGTGTGAGATGAAGGAGTCACTCATGAGGGTGACATTGTGATTGTCCGAAAACCAACATGCCAAAGCGCCGAAGCTATCGTTAATAACAACAATGTTTTGGTTATCTGGTATTGCTAACTCTTCCACGTGATTGATGAGGTACTCATCCCCCGCATCCCATGCTTGAAGAGTCTCGTTAGAGCGCTTAGGGAAACGATGAAGCGATAGGCTTCTCTCGTGAAGATTCAGTTCGGTTTTCATAGCTAAACGTAAGTCAATTTGGAAATAAGTGATTATTGTCGCAAATGATGAGAGCTCAAGATACAAAAAGCTGTCAAATTTACTGATTTTCACAGGCTTTTGCTAAATCATGGCACATTGAAAGAGAGGGGAATATGAGTTCGCTTATTTAATTTGCCAATCGAGAGTATATACTTAGCGAATTGGCATCAATGAGGATGAAATATGATCCAAGAAATCATAGAAAAGAAACTGCATAGTGAGTTGCAACCTAATTATTTGAAAGTGATCAATGAGAGTTACATGCACAACGTTCCACCGGGTTCAGAAAGTCACTTTAAAGTGATAGTGGTCAGTGATGCATTCGCTGGTCAGCGCCTCATTGGGCGTCACCGTCAAGTACACACTGTACTGGCTGATGAACTTGATAATCACATTCACGCATTGGCGATTCACACCTACACCAATGAAGAATGGAAACAAGAGCAAGACGGTGCACCAGATAGTCCGATGTGTATGGGTGGCGGTCGTTAGAGTGTGATTAAAACACTGATTTAGAAAGATGGTTTCGACCATCTTTTTTTGTTTTACATCTTTACGGGATTAAAATGTGGCACAAATAAAGGTTAAAAAATGTGTTAACAGTGTTTCAACAAATGAATGAAAATTAACGCATGTTTCAAAGCGTGAATGTTTTATTTCCTTAGCAGATGCAAGGGATTTGGCATTTGTGCGATGGGTCAAAGTTATGACTATTCTTTAACCTTTTACACTCGATTCTACCGAAATAAACCCTCCTTTCCTAAGATTGGTCATGGCATCAAGTTCCTAAAAAATGCTAGACTACCGCACCTGATAAATCTCGCCTAATATTTGTGACGAGATAATTAATAGGATGTTGCGATTTTGATGTTTTAAACAGCATCGAAACCGGACACTGATGTCGTGTCTAAAAGTTACGCAATCAAAAGAATCTTTTTCCCGATAAAAGTAGTGCAAGTGCGTATGATTACAATAAAGAAGGGCTTGGATCTTCCTATCGCAGGAACTCCATCCCAGGTGATTAATGATGGTAAGACCATCAAAAAAGTCGCCTTGCTTGGCGAAGAGTACGTTGGCATGCGTCCTACCATGCATGTCCGCGTTGGTGATGAAGTGAAAAAAGCGCAAGTTCTTTTTGAAGACAAAAAGAACCCTGGCGTTAAGTTCACAGCACCAGCAGCCGGTAAAGTGATCGAAGTTAACCGTGGCGCTAAGCGTGTTCTTCAATCTGTAGTGATTGAAGTGGCAGGCGAAGAGCAGGTAACATTTGATAAGTTCGAAGCAGCTCAACTAGCAAATCTAGATCGTGAAGCGATCAAGACTCAACTGGTTGATTCTGGCCTTTGGACCGCTTTACGTACTCGTCCGTTTAGCAAGGTTCCAGCAATCGATTCAAATTCTAAGGCTATCTTTGTAACTGCAATGGATACTAATCCACTAGCAGCTCAGCCTGAGTTGATCATTAATGAACAACAAGAAGCATTCGTTGCAGGTCTAGACATTCTTTCAGCCCTGACAGAAGACAAGGTTTACGTATGTAAATCTGGCACTAGTTTGCCACGCTCTTCTCAGTCTAACGTAGAAGAACACGTCTTCGATGGCCCTCACCCAGCAGGTCTTGCTGGCACCCACATGCATTTCCTATACCCAGTAAATGCACAAAACGTGGCTTGGAGCATCAACTACCAAGACGTTATTGCGTTCGGTAAGTTATTCCTTACTGGTGAGCTATACACAGATCGTGTTGTATCTCTTGCTGGTCCTGTAGTGAATAACCCACGTCTTCTTCGTACTGTTGTAGGTGCTTCTCTTGAAGACCTAACTGACAGCGAATTGATGCCAGGTGAAGTTCGTGTGATTTCAGGCTCTGTACTTTCAGGTACTCACGCGTCTGGTCCACATGCTTACCTTGGTCGTTACCATCAGCAGGTTTCTGTCCTGCGTGAAGGTCGTGAGAAAGAACTGTTTGGCTGGGCTGTTCCTGGTAAAAACAAATTCTCAATCACGAAATCTTTCCTTGGTCACATCTTTAAAGGTCAGTTGTTCAACATGACAACAACGACTAACGGTAGTGATCGTGCAATGGTTCCAATTGGCAACTACGAACGTGTAATGCCACTTGATATGGAACCTACTTTGCTGCTTCGTGATCTATGTGCAGGCGATACTGACAGTGCTCAAACACTGGGTGCGCTTGAACTGGATGAAGAAGATCTAGCATTGTGCACCTTTGTATGTCCTGGTAAATACGAGTACGGTCTGCTACTTCGTGAATGCCTAGATACCATTGTGAAGGAAGGGTAATCCATGCTTAAGAAATTCATAGAGGATATCGAGCATCATTTTGAACCAGGCGGCAAACACGAAAAATGGTTTGCACTGTACGAAGCAGCGGCAACGCTTTTCTACACGCCAGGTCTAGTAACAAAACGTAGCTCGCACGTCCGTGATAGCGTTGACTTAAAACGTATCATGATCATGGTTTGGTTCGCGGTATTCCCAGCAATGTTCTGGGGTATGTACAACGCGGGTGGCCAAGCTATCGCAGCACTTAACCACATGTACGCTGGTGATCAACTAGCGACAGTTATCTCTGGTAACTGGCACTACTGGCTAACAGAAATGCTTGGCGGCACCATAGGTGCTGAAGCAGGTGTTGGCAGTAAAATGCTACTAGGTGCGACTTACTTCCTACCAATCTACGCAACAGTATTTATTGTTGGTGGTTTCTGGGAAGTGCTTTTCTGTATGGTGCGTAAGCACGAAGTTAACGAAGGTTTCTTTGTAACTTCTATTCTATTCGCACTTATCGTTCCACCAACGCTACCTCTATGGCAAGCGGCACTAGGTATCACATTTGGTGTTGTTGTAGCTAAAGAGATCTTCGGTGGTACTGGTCGTAACTTCCTTAACCCTGCACTTGCAGGCCGTGCGTTCCTATTCTTCGCTTACCCAGCTCAAATCTCGGGTGACGTAGTATGGACAGCAGCTGACGGCTTCTCTGGTGCAACTGCTCTTAGCCAATGGGCTCACGGCGGTAGCGGCGCGTTGATCAACAACATCACTGGCGCTCCTATCACTTGGATGGATGCTTTCATCGGTAACATCCCAGGTTCAATTGGTGAAGTATCGACTCTAGCTCTAATGATCGGTGCAGCGATGATCGTATACATGCGAATCGCTTCATGGCGCATCATTGCGGGTGTAATGATCGGTATGATTGCAGTGTCTACGTTGTTCAACGTGATTGGCTCTGACACCAACCCAATGTTCAACATGCCTTGGCATTGGCACCTAGTTCTAGGTGGTTTTGCATTCGGTATGTTCTTCATGGCGACGGACCCAGTATCAGCTTCATTTACCAACGGTGGTAAGTGGTGGTACGGCATCCTTATCGGTGCAATGTGTGTGATGATTCGTGTAGTTAACCCAGCGTACCCAGAAGGTATGATGCTGGCGATTCTATTCGCGAACCTATTCGCACCTCTGTTCGACCATGTAGTTATCGAGAAGAACATCAAGCGGAGACTAGCACGCTATGGCAAGTAATAACGACAGCATTAAAAAGACGCTGGGTGTTGTTATCGGGTTGAGCCTTGTTTGTTCAATCATCGTATCAACAGCGGCAGTAGGCCTGCGTGATAAGCAAAAAGCTAACGCTGTCCTAGATAAGCAATCAAAGATTGTAGAAGTTGCTGGCATTGAAGCTGACGGTAAAAAAGTACCTGAGCTATTTGCTGAGTACATTGAACCTCGTCTAGTTGACTTCAAAACAGGTGATTTTGTCGAGACTGCAGAAGACGGTTCTACAGCAGCTAACTATGACCAACGTAAAGCAGCGAAAGATCCAGCAGAGTCTATCAAGCTAACAGCTGATGAAGACAAAGCTAAGATCCTACGTCGTGCTAATACAGGTATCGTTTACCTAGTGAAAAGCGGTGATGAAGTATCTAAAGTTATCATCCCTGTTCACGGTACAGGTCTTTGGTCAATGATGTACGCATTCGTTGCGGTTGAAACTGACGGTGACACTGTGTCTGGTATCACTTACTACGAGCAAGGTGAAACTCCTGGACTTGGTGGTGAAGTAGAGAACCCAGCATGGCGTGCTCAATTCGTTGGCAAGAAACTATTCGACGAGAACCACAAACCAGCAATCAAGATTGTTAAAGGTGGTGCTCCAGAAGGTTCTGAACACGGCGTTGACGGCCTATCTGGTGCGACACTAACTGGTAACGGTGTTCAAGGTACATTCGACTTCTGGTTAGGTGACATGGGCTTTGGTCCATTCCTAGCAAAAGTTCGTGACGGAGGTCTGAACTAATGTCTAGCGCACAAAACATTAAAAAGAGCATTATGGCGCCGGTGTTGGATAACAACCCGATCGCGTTGCAGGTTCTTGGTGTATGTTCTGCTCTTGCAGTAACAACTAAACTAGAAACAGCATTTGTAATGACACTAGCGGTAACATTCGTAACCGCATTGTCGAACTTCTCTGTTTCTTTAATCCGTAACCACATTCCTAACAGTGTGCGTATCATCGTTCAAATGGCGATCATCGCATCTTTAGTAATCGTGGTAGACCAAGTGCTTAAAGCATACCTATACGATATCTCTAAACAGCTATCTGTATTCGTAGGTCTGATCATTACGAACTGTATCGTAATGGGTCGTGCTGAAGCATTCGCGATGAAGTCTGCGCCAATCCCATCTCTAATTGATGGTATCGGTAACGGTCTTGGTTACGGTTTCGTTCTTATCACTGTTGGTTTCTTCCGCGAGCTGTTTGGCTCAGGCAAACTATTTGGCCTAGAAGTACTACCTCTAGTGAGCAACGGTGGTTGGTACCAGCCAAACGGCCTGATGCTACTTGCACCATCAGCATTCTTCTTAATCGGTTTCATGATCTGGGCTATCCGCATTATCAGACCTGAACAAATCGAAGCGAAGGAGTAAGGACGTCATGGAACATTACATCAGTCTGCTAGTTAAATCGATTTTCATCGAAAACATGGCACTGTCTTTCTTCCTAGGTATGTGTACTTTCCTTGCCGTATCTAAGAAAGTTAAGACCTCTTTTGGTCTGGGTGTTGCAGTAGTGGTAGTACTTACTATCGCGGTTCCTGTGAACAACCTAGTTTACAACCTAGTTCTAAAAGAGAACGCGTTAGTTGAGGGCGTAGACCTTAGCTTCCTAAACTTCATCACCTTTATCGGTGTAATTGCGGCACTTGTACAGATTCTAGAGATGGTTCTTGACCGTTTCTTCCCACCTTTGTACAACGCGCTTGGCATCTTCCTACCGCTGATCACAGTAAACTGTGCGATCTTCGGTGGTGTATCTTTCATGGTACAACGTGACTACAACTTTGCTGAATCTGTTGTTTACGGCTTCGGTTCTGGTGTGGGCTGGATGCTAGCAATCGTTGCTCTTGCAGGTATCCGTGAGAAGATGAAGTATTCAGACGTACCTCCTGGTCTACGTGGTCTTGGTATCACGTTCATCACTGTAGGTCTGATGGCGTTAGGCTTCATGTCTTTCTCTGGTGTTCAACTGTAAGTCGGGTAAACCGCATTAATTAAGGAATAGTCAATGGACATTATTCTTGGTGTAGTGATGTTTACTCTGATCGTACTTGCGCTAGTACTAGTGATTCTTTTCGCTAAGTCTAAGCTTGTACCAACAGGTGACATTACAATTTCTGTGAACGATGACCCTTCACTGGCGATCGTTACACAACCAGGTGGTAAGCTACTATCTGCGTTAGCTGGTGCTGGCGTATTCGTATCTTCTGCTTGTGGTGGCGGTGGCTCATGTGGTCAGTGTCGCGTAAAAGTTAAATCAGGTGGTGGCGACATCCTACCTACCGAGCTTGACCATATTACTAAAGGTGAAGCACGTGAAGGTGAGCGTCTAGCGTGTCAAGTTGCAATGAAAACTGACATGGACATCGAGCTTCCTGAAGAAATCTTCGGCGTTAAGAAGTGGGAATGTTCAGTTATCTCTAACGATAACAAAGCAACATTCATCAAAGAGCTTAAGCTACAAATCCCAGATGGCGAATCAGTACCTTTCCGTGCTGGTGGTTACATCCAGATTGAAGCGCCAGCTCACCACGTTAAATACGCTGACTTCGATGTACCTGAAGAGTACCGTGGTGATTGGGATAAATTTAACCTGTTCCGCTACGAGTCTAAGGTAAACGAAGAAACGATCCGTGCGTACTCTATGGCTAACTACCCAGAAGAACACGGTATCATCATGCTTAACGTTCGTATCGCGACTCCGCCGCCGAACAACCCAGACGTACCACCTGGTATCATGTCATCGTTCATCTGGTCTCTAAAAGAAGGCGACAAGTGTACGATTTCTGGTCCATTCGGTGAGTTCTTCGCGAAAGACACTGACGCTGAAATGGTATTCGTTGGTGGTGGTGCAGGTATGGCCCCAATGCGTTCTCATATCTTCGACCAGCTAAAACGTCTGCACTCTAAGCGTAAGATGTCATTCTGGTATGGTGCACGTTCTAAGCGTGAAATGTTCTACGTAGAAGACTTTGATGGCCTAGCGGCTGACAACGATAACTTCGTATGGCACTGTGCTCTGTCTGACCCTATGCCAGAAGATAACTGGGATGGTTACACAGGCTTCATTCACAATGTTCTTTACGAGAACTACTTACGTGATCACGAAGCACCAGAAGATTGTGAATACTACATGTGTGGTCCACCTATGATGAACGCTGCTGTAATCGGCATGCTAAAAGATCTAGGTGTAGAGGATGAAAACATCCTACTAGATGACTTCGGTGGTTAATCCCTCTAAGTGATTGAATCTATGGCTAGCTCTGTAAGAGCTAGCCATTCTTTTTTGTAAAATACAAAATGATATTCAACAGTTGCTATAGGAAATCGGTTTATCTCAAGAGAACCCATTTTCCATATCAATTTAACAACAATAGGAGTAAACAAGTGAGTAAATGGCTTGTTGCATTCGCTTCTCTATTGGTTTTAGCTGGCTGCGACCAACCAGCAGATCAAATTCATCTAAGTGGCCCAACAATGGGTACGACTTATAACATCAAATACATCGAGCAAGATGGTTTACCAAAACCAGATGTCTTGCAGGCAGAGATTGATCGCTTACTTGAAGAAGTGAACGATCAAATGTCGACATACCGTGAAGATTCAGAGCTGAGTCGATTTAATCAGCATCAAACCAGTGAACCGTTTGAAGTCTCGCCACAAACCGCTACGGTAGTGAAAGAAGCGATTCGTCTTAACGGTCTTACTTTAGGTGCACTTGATGTAACTGTAGGACCATTGGTTAATCTTTGGGGGTTTGGCCCTGAAGCGCGCCCTGATGTGGTGCCTTCAGATGAAGAACTGGCGGCACGCAAAGCGAATACTGGCATTCATCATCTTTCCGTTGAAGGTAACAAGATGTCAAAAGACATCCCGAACCTATACGTGGACCTATCGACTATTGCGAAAGGTTGGGGGGTGGATGTAGTAGCCGATTACTTGCACTCTCAAGGCATTCACAACTATATGGTGGAAGTTGGTGGTGAGATGCGCTTGAAAGGCCTTAACCGCGAAGGTGTGCCATGGCGCATCGCGATTGAAAAGCCAACTGTTGATGAGCGCTCAATCCAAGAAATTATTGAGCCTGGTGATATGGCAATTGCAACAAGCGGTGACTATCGTAATTACTTTGAGAGCAATGGTGTGCGATACTCTCATATCATCAATCCTCAAACAGGCAAACCTATTCATCATAAGGTAGTGTCTGTAACGGTACTGGATAAATCGTCGATGACAGCTGATGGTCTTGCTACTGGTATTATGGTGCTAGGTGAAGACAAAGGCATGGAAATCGCGAATGAAAATAACATCCCAGTTTTCATGATTGTGAAAACGGACGATGGTTTTAAAGAACTGGCTTCGGAAGCATACAAGCCGTTCATGAAGAAATAACAACTTAGTGAGCATGTCCCAATGAGTACATTTCTAATTACTTTTGCTGTCTTTGTTGCGGTGATTGCCGCGATGGCAGTTGGCTACATCTTCCAGAAGAAGGTAGTGAAAGGCAGTTGTGGTGGTCTTGGTGCGGTAGGCATCGAGAAGGTATGTAACTGTCCTGAACCATGTGATGCACGTAAAAAACGTGAAGCTCGTGAAGCACTACGTGCTGAAAAACTTGCTGCATGGGAAAAAGATCGCATTGCTTAATATGTGAATCCTAAACAGAAAAACCCAGCTTCGCGCTGGGTTTTATTTTTTCTGAGCCGTGAATGTTCGTTACTGGTAAATGGTCTGATTTCGGCCATTCCCTTTTGCTTGATACAGCCGGTCGTCCGCTACCTTAATCTGTTGGTCAAGGTTGCCGTCGATGTTTGATACTCCAACGCTAATCGTTACTTGAATACTCTCGTCCTGATAAGGTACGGGTGTTTTCTCTACACGTTGACGCATTTGTTCCAGTCGATTGACGAATTCATCATAACTGCCACAAGATTGTATACAGAACTCTTCACCACCAAAGCGTGCAATCACGTCTTCTGGGAAATAGATCTTCAGGATATTCGCTACCATCACCAAGGCTGCATCCCCGCCGTCATGCCCGTAATTATCATTCACCTTTTTGAAGAAATCGATATCTAGCATCGCGATGTTGCGCTGTTCACATCCGCAACAAGCTTGACCAAATAAAAATCGACGATTCCATAAGCCAGTTAATGAATCTTGGTTGGCCATCCGGAACAATTCGGTAGTCGCTTCTTTCATGTCTAAGATTTGATGGACACGACAGAAAAATTCCTCTTGGTTGAAGGGTTTATATAAAAAGTCGTTAGCGCCAGCCTTCAGAAAGCGTGCGGTCATGGTGTGGTCATCACTGCCAGAGATGCCTAGGATAGCCAGTTGGTTTTTATCCAGCTTTTGGCGCAGTTCTCGGATCATAGTGATGCCGTCTTTTACCGGCATGTCATGATCTGTCAAAACCAAGGTGATGTCGGGATTTTGCTCGATGAGCTCAATGGCTTTTTGTCCATTTTCGGCTTGAAGCGTTTGAATATATTGATGTTCTAATAGCTGAACAACATGGTGACGAACGGTCATCGAATCATCAACAACTAAACATTTGTGGTGCTGGTTATTGGTCAAGCGCTTAAGCAATGGCAGAAGATAAGAGACAGATGCCATGCTGTCTTTCAGGATGTAGTCCAATACACCTTTTGCCAACATTTGCTCTCGAATATCTTCCTGAAACATGGCTGTCAGCACAATGACCTTATGTTTACAAGCAAGGAGGAGGTCGATGATCTCTCCATCCTGTGCGTCCGGCAAACAATAGTCGAGAACGGCACATAATAAGTCATGTTCATTCATCAAAAAGGATTTAGCTTCTTCAAAACTCTCTACGGCAAGCACTTCATAACCAGCTTGGCTTAAGATTTGATGCAAATAATTTCTGAAGGCGCGACTGTCTTCGACAACCAGTATTTTCTTACTCAAAGAAGTGTCCCTACTTTTAGTGTTACTTGCATCAATAATAACGAAATGTGAATACAGTGCTATCAATAATTCAGATTATTGACTCCAGATAACACTATTTTCAAAGCGGCTATTTATGGCTATACTGTTTTTTTAAACAGTATTTGTTTTGTGTGTAGATCGTGCTTGAAAGAATAAGAAAAATAATTCACGTTGATATGGATTGTTTCTATGCTGCCGTTGAGATGCGCGATAACCCAAATTATCGGGGAGTCGCCCTTGCGGTTGGTGGGCATGAAAAGCAGAGGGGCGTTATCAGCACGTGCAATTACGAAGCACGTAAGTTTGGTGTACGCAGTGCAATGCCAACCGCAAGAGCATTACAACTATGTCCGAACCTGCTTGTGGTTCCGGGGCGCATGCACGTGTATAAACAAGTTTCTCAGCAGATTCGTGCCATCTTTGAGCGTTACACGCAAATCATCGAGCCTCTCTCTTTAGACGAAGCTTATCTCGATGTCACGGACTCATCAGCATGTCGAGGCTCTGCAACTTTAATTGCCGAATCGATTCGCCACGATATACATGTTGAACTGGGATTGACCGCATCAGCGGGCATCGCACCGATTAAGTTTCTTGCCAAAGTAGCCTCTGACATGAATAAGCCAAACGGTCAGTTTGTGATCCCGCCGGATAAAGTTCAGGAGGTGGTGGACAAACTTCCACTCGAAAAAATTCCTGGAGTAGGCAAAGTCAGTTTGGAGAAACTTCATCAAGCTGGGTTCTACTTATGTGAAGATATTAAAAACAGTGACTATCGTGAACTGCTGCGTCAGTTCGGGCGTCAAGGTGCTTCGCTATGGAAACGCAGTCACGGTATTGACGATCGTGAAGTAGTGGTAGAGCGTGAACGTAAATCAGTTGGTGTTGAGCGTACGTTTAGCGAGAACATCTCGACTTACGATGAATGCTGGAAAGTAATAGAAGAAAAACTCTACCCAGAATTAGAAAAACGGCTAGAGAAAGCCAATCCAGATAAATCGATCATCAAGCAAGGCATCAAGCTCAAGTTTGCTGACTTTCAACTTACGACGATTGAGCACATTCATCCCCAGTTGGAACTAGAGGATTTCAAGGTGCTGCTGCGTGATATTCTTAAACGCCAAAATGGTCGAGAAATTCGTTTGCTGGGCTTGAGTGTGATGCTCAAGCCCGAAGCACAAGCTCGTCAATTGAGCTTTTTCTAGGATCGAGCGATTTCCACTTGTTTCAATACTTGCTCGAAAGAGACATTCGCCATTGCTCCATAACCTTGCAATTTGCTCGCTTTTAACTGAGTGATAAGTGGCGTACTAATGCCACATAAAAAGCGAGAAACCGCTGCATTACTGACGGCGGTAGGTGATAGTTGGATGAATTCGTTAATCCATGCTGATAGGTGGGTGAGTTCAGGTATTTCATTTTGAGAGCTTGGAAACGTAGCGACGTGCCCGCGACATACTGAGCAGTGACCACATTGCGTCGGTGCATTGTGATCAGCGAAGTAATGGGCCAGTTGATGACTCAAGCAATCGTCAGATTGGAATAAATTCAGCATGGTATGGATACGTTCAATATCCTTGCGTTCTTTGGATTGAAATAATTCAACCAAATGCTGAGCGAGTCCGTCTTGGCTTTGAGTTTCTGGAAGGACAGAATACACATCTGTTAGTTGTTTGCTTTCCAGCTCAATCCAGCCGTTTTGATGGAAGTAATCCAAAGCCGCAACCACTCGACTTCTCTCCGATTGGTAATGCATCCACAGCGCTTCCAAATCAACCTGACACCAAACTTTGGCCCTTGTCGAACAGGTAAAAATAGCCTCAATAAACTGGCGACGTTCACCGTGAAATTGGTTGAGAATGAATTGCTGATCTTGCAAAAACTTGAAGCGATATTCAGCAAAATAACTGTATTTTGCGGTAATAACTTGGGCGAGTTCCAAATAAACTAGCAGTGTCTTTAATGGCAATTGACGAATGTTACTGTCTCGAGATAAACGCAAAGCCATTACTTCCCATTGAGGAGCATGCTCGCGAATTTGCTCCAACACATAATGAATTGAGCTCGGTTCTGGGGTATCACCAAACACAAAGTTTTCTAGGACGGTTAAGCCCGAAGTATTCCCAAGTAAAATGCATTCTGAACGCTCGCCATCACGCCCTGCACGTCCAATTTCTTGCGCGTAGTTCTCGATTGACTTAGGTAAGTCAAAGTGAATTACTCGGCGAATGTCGGATTTATCGACTCCCATACCAAACGCGATGGTCGCGACAATGCAGTCAATTTGTGACGCCATAAATTGATGTTGAATCTGTTCGCGGATTTCGCTTTTCATGCCAGCGTGGTAAGCATGTGCATTGACGCCTAAATGGATCAAAGACTTTGCCACTTGCTCGGCGGTTTGCTGCTGTGTCACGTAGACGATGGTCGGAAGTTTTGGTGCAGCCGTAATAAGATCGCCAAGTTGAGTGGGCTTATTCGCTTCTTCACAAGGAATAACGGAGATATCAAGGTTAGGGCGATAAAAGCCAGTCACTGTAATGTGTTCACTCGCGATATTGAACTTCTTCTGCATATCTTCAATAACCGCAGGGGTTGCAGTGGCGGTTAACAATAGAGATTGTTTGATGTTGAGGTCTTGCTGATATTGCGGAAGTTTGAGGTAATCAGGGCGGAAGTTGTGGCCCCATTCAGAGATACAGTGCGCTTCATCGACCACCATTAAAGAGATAGGAATTTGACGAATAAACTCTCGAAAGCGCTCGTTCTTCAAGCGTTCAACCGAGATCATCAAGATTTTAATCTTGCCACTTTTTACGCCCGCCATTACTTGTTGAGTTTCTTCGCGACTTTGGCTGCTGTCCACTGATGCTGCAGGAATCCCTCGACTTTGTAAAAAGCTTAATTGGTCTTTCATTAAAGCCAAAAGCGGCGAGATCACTAACGTTAGATTGGGTAGCAAAGTCGCGGGCAGTTGGTAACAAAGTGATTTACCTGAGCCAGTCGGAAATATTGCGGCAGCGGAATGACCACTCATCACAGCTTCAATGACGGGTTGCTGTCCTGATCGTAAAGAATCAAAACCAAACACAGACTGAAGTGTTTGCTGAAGTGGGTCACTTTGCATAATAGGGAAACCTCTATTTGATGGTAAACTGTCGCAGAAAACGATTCTTTAAATTACCACATTCTAAATGCTTAATGCGCGCCCTAAAAGTATGAACAAAGCTGACTTAGTCCAAATTATCATTCAACACTTAGAAGAGAAGCTGCAAGTTGCTCACGCTTCTACACAACGAGCAATTGACGCCGCGACAGATGAAGAAACTGTCCCTGAGCATAAATACGATACACTAGCACTTGAGGCATCTTATCTTGCGCATGGACAGGCCATGCGCGTGCAAGAAAGTGAAGAAGAGCTTCGCCAGTACCGCACTCTTGTGTTGCGTGATTTTGTCGATGCTCGTATCGCGGTTGGTGCTTATATTGAATTAGTGGACGAAAATGATATCGAAAAAGCTTTCTTTATAGGGCCTTGCTCTGGCGGATTGACTGTCGAATGGCAAGGCAAAGAGGTGTTTGTTCTTACGCCGAAATCCCCCCTTGGTCGTGCTTTGATGGGTAAAGAAGAAGGGGAGGACATAGAGATGAAAATTGGCGATAAAACAACTTGTTATGAAGTCGTGACGATTTGCTGACATCCCACCCATAGGTGGCTGTTATAGTTAAACAGAATAATCATGAAAAAGAGAAAGTAATGAAGAAACTGCTCACGCTCTCCTTGTTGACTATCAGTGCCAGTGGCTACGCAGCTCAGTGTCGCGTTGATATTAACAACGAAGTTCGTATGGATGGTCAGAACTTAGAAATCGTACATGCCAATGGTGAAAAAGCGGTCGTCGATGAAGACAATAACCTGTTCATCAAAGGTGAAATGATCGAGCTAGACGATGATCAAAAAGCGGCAATTGAAAGTTACCGCGAGAAGATGAATGCTTATATTCCGCAAGCGAAACAGCTCGCGAGTGATGGCTTAGCCCTAGCAAATGACATCATCGATGATATCGCAGTAAGCCTTGATGCGCCTGATTCGTTTGATAACGTTAAGGTTGCGGTAAAGGATTTCTTTGCCGATGTAGAAGCCCGTTACTACAAAGACGGTGATTTTATTCTGCCTGCTGACAGTTTTGACTCGATGACAGAATCATGGTCACAAGACTTCGAAAAGGCACAAGAAATCTTTAACAAAGAATTCCTAACCAGCGCATTTGACGCTTTGTCTGCCAAGATGAAAGAAGACGGTGGTTTGAACTTGACTGCGCTGTCTGAAAGCATGACGGAACTGCAAGCCAAGGTACAAGAACGCTTAGCTGAGCATTCGAAAGACGTCGAAAAACAAGCGGAAGATTTGTGTGAATCACTGGATGATATGGCAGGTGAAGAGCAAGATCTGCTGAAGAAGATCCCAGCGTTAAAAGATTACCAAGTCTTCACGATTTAATTCGCGAAACACAAATAACAAAGAGCGCCTGTTATCGGCGCTCTTTTTACATGGGTACTATTCAGTATCTATACGAGTTATTCCGCATTCATCTGAGTTAACTTATCGCCAACTGGTTTCGAGAAGTTAAAGCCATCGTGTTCATCCCAATTGATTGACCATGTCATCACACCAGCGTAGTTCGGGTAGTTGAATGCTGGTTTCACTGTGCCACATGAAGTGCCTTTGGTTAAGCAATCTAATGCGTCTAGGATGTTCTGTGTTGGCGCCTGACCTGAGTTAGCTGAACTTGGACCTGACGGCAAGCCAATCGCGACTTGGTCATCACGCAGTGGCTCAAACATGGTGCCGTCTGCTAATTCAAAGCCTTCAATCAACATCTTAGATTGCGCCACCATCATATCCACTGAGCCTTCTGGTGCCGATCCTGGTAAGTAAGGGTTTGGCAGGCCACCGTTGTTGTATAGCTGAACGTGTAGAAGGTCGAGTGTACTGCGTGTCTCGTTAATCACAGGAATGTACGCGCCCCAAATACCGCTATAAGCAATGTAGCCACCTTGTACGTAAGGGTGCTCAGGTGCCATAGTTAGGTACATATCGCCGCCCATGTTCTGCTCGATTTGCAACAACGCACCACCCAAACGAGCTTGGATTTGCGAACCATGCAGCAGGTTAGAGCCACTTTCTAAATCTACATCCAAGCCATCAAAACCCCACTCAGCAATCAATCCGGTCAGACTTGAAACGAAGTTTGCTTCATCTTGGTCAGTGTTGAGTGTGATTGTGCCTTCTGCGCCACCAAGAGACAGAACGAACTTCTTACCTTTAGCTTGCAGTGCGGCCATGTCTTGCTTGAATTGAGTTGGGTCTAGCGCAGGACAATCACTGTGGATGTCACCAGAATACAGGTTGAAGTGCACGGTACCATCGCTGTTACGGTCGTTTTCTGCAAAGGCAACATCAATCACATCCCATGCATCAGACATGTCAGCGAGGCGGATAGGACAGCCTGCACCGTTCACGAAGTTGTGCCAGTAGCCAATCAACTTATGACGTTTCTCAGTTTGTTCAACAACCGTAATCGATGCCGCATCAGAAAGCGCTATTGTACCTGCAAGATCGGTGGCTTGAGCGCTTACCGTAAAGCTACCAATCGCGGCAGGTGTCCAGTTCGCCGAGTAAGGTGCCGTCGTGTCGGTTGCGACAATGGCACCGTTCACTGTAAAGTCGACGTGTTTCACGCCAGAGGTTAGTGAGGTTGCATCCGCGCTTAGAACGAGATTTTTACCTAAACCGACGGTTTGACCAGCACTCGGTGACGTCAATGAAATCACCAAATCTTGGTCACTCACAGTCACGTTAACGACAGACTCGGACGTGTTGTTATCGTTGTCTGTGGCAACGGCTTTTAGTTGATTGGTACCAATCAGCGTTGCACTCCACAAGACTGAGTATGGTGCTTGAGCAACCACACCTAAACTGGTGCCATTGGCGAAGAACTCCACTTGAGTCACGTTACCGTCTGCATCGCTGGCATCCGCCGAGACTTCAACATTGTCGCCTGCGAGTAATACTTGGCCTTCGCTTGGTGCGGTGATAGCGACTTGAGGCGGTGTCGAACAGGCACCTAGCCCAGTCCAGGCATCCTGCCAGTACAAACCTTCACCTGGCTCATAAGCCCAGGCTGCATCAGAAGAACACCAGCCTGCAACATCACAACGATATTTCTGGTTGAGATTAGAGACGAGTGCACCTGCTTCATAGCGGTTACCTGCCACATAAGGCAAGGCGTCTGCACAACCGCCAGAACTAGAGTCGCTGACGACGAGCGAGACTTCTTGGCTCATGGTTGACAGGTTCGAATCATCGGTTGCTTGCGCTTTGAAGGTATGAGTACCGACTGCCGCCGTCCAGACATATTCATATGGAGCCGCAGTATCGACAGCCACGGATTGGTTGTTTACGAAGAACTCAACTTGGGTGACTAAACCATCGCTGTCTGCTGCATCGGCCGTTACCGAAATAGTGTCACCTACATTTGGTGTTTCTGTACCTGTTGGGCTCGTTAGAGAAACGGTTGGAGGTGGCAATTCGGTTTGTGGTTGAACGAAGATAGAAACATTGGTTGTGGTTACCGCACCTTCGTTGTCGGTGGCGATTGCCGTTAACTGAGAGACACCCTCTACTGCTGTCCAGTTAGCTTGGAAAGGGGCTTGGCTTACCATTGCAACAGTTTGATTCCCAGCAAGGAACTCTACTTGAGCCACTTGCCCATCTTCATCAGCAGCATTGGCTAATAGCGTTATTACGCTGCCTTCTGGTATCTGTGCGTTATCGGTTGGAGAAGAGAATGAGACTGTTGGAGGTAGGTTTGTACCGCCACCATCACATTGCCCAAGGCCTTTCCAAGCCTCCCATGGTCCCGAGTTGTTTACCGGATTATTGCCTTGGGTCCAATAGGCCGCTTCATAAGCTGCGCCTTGGGTCCGTACTTGATCGCCAGAGTTATAAACGGTGGTACCATCCCATGCTGATAAATTTTGGCAGTTATAAGCTTGAGCTTGGTAGCTGACACTGAGTGCCGCGATGACCGCACCATGCAGTAGCGTGACCTTCATTTTTCTCTCCTTGAGTTACAAGATGTTCTGTTGAACTAATTAGATAACTAGTTGATAAATAGACATCAGGAGAGAAATTCGAAGCGTTATGTTTCACTTTTCAACACGAAATCACGTTGAACTATTCGTACTTTACAACTCGGCTCATTATTTTTCGGCTCACTTCACGCTGATTTATAAATTCATCAAAAAGGCAAAAAACGATACTTGGCGAATATGAGATGTACGTGGAAATTTACAAACTGAATGTCTGCTAATTGATCTGATTGTCGAGTAATTAACCTAATGACTCTTGTTGAGTAGAAGATATTGCTATACTGTACTAGTTAGCTAGTTCATTGATATTTTGTGTGAGTGGTATGACACAACAAACTTCTTCTCAGCCTCGTGAGCATTTTGGCTCACGCCTTGGATTCATCTTAGCGGCAGCAGGTGCTGCAGTGGGTCTAGGTAACATTTGGGGCTTTCCTACCCAAGCAGCAAGTAACGGCGGTGGTGCCTTCTTGTTGGTGTACTTGGTGATGATTCTTATCGTTGCATTCCCAATGCTGGTGGTTGAAATGGCGATCGGTCGTCATGGTCAAGCAAACCCAGTAGACAGTATGCGTTCTCTAACAGACAACCCTGTGGGCAAGAAGCTTGGCGGCTTAGTTGGTTGGATTGGCCTGAGTGTGCCAAGTGCGGTTTTGGCGTTTTACTCGATTGTAGGCGGCTGGTTGATCTGCTTTATGTTGGGTGCAGTGACCGACATCATGGGCATGGAAGCGGCGACACAATGGTTGAAAGGCTTCAGCGTTGAACGCAACTTGTTCGGTACGATTGCATTTTATGTATTAACCATTTTGATCGTACAAGGCGGCGTGAAGCAGGGCATTGAGAAGTGGTCAACACGTTTAATGCCAGCACTGTTTGTTCTGTTCGGTTTGCTGTTCATCTACATCATGACGCAAAACGGTGCGATGGAAGGTTTGAAGCACTACCTAGTGCCTGATTTCGAGAAAGTATGGGATCGCAAACTTATCCTTGCCGCAATGGGCCAAGGCTTCTTCTCACTGACCATCGGTGGCTGTTCGATGCTTATCTATGGCTCTTACCTAAGTAAGAAAGAGAACCTGCCGAAGATGGCGATGAACGTGACTATGGTCGATACCGCAGTTGCCTTTATTGCTGGACTAGTGGTGATGCCAGCAATGTTCGTTGCGATGCAAAAAGGTGTTCAAATCTATGCAGAAGATGGTTCACTATTAAGTTCAGATACATTGGTATTTACAGTGCTGCCACTGATGTTTGATAGCTTAGGTTTGCTTGGCCAATTGTTCTCAATCGTGTTCTTCTTACTGCTGACGATTGCAGCACTGACGTCATCTATCTCGATGCTTGAATGTCCGGTTGCTCTGGTTGGTGAGCGATTCAACACTAAACGCAGCACGACAAGCTGGGTATTGGGTGGCCTGATTGCGCTGTTCAGTGTGGTTATCGTATTTAACTTCGGCGCACTATTTGGCATGGTTGCGACTATCGCGACGCAATATTTACAACCGATGGCAGCACTGTTGTTCTGTCTGTTTGGTGGTTGGGTATGGAATCGTCACTCGAAAATCAAAGAGCTTGAACAAGGTTGTCCTGAGTTCACCCAAGGTTGGTTTGGTAAGTTGTGGCCTGCATACGTGAAGTTTGTTTGTCCGATTCTCGTGGCGACTGTTATCTGGGCTTCGTTCGGCTAATCGACTTACACAAAGCATAAAAGAAAAGGGCTTGATGAATGCATCAAGCCCTTTTTTCTATTCGTGTTTTTGCTATCCGTCTCGGCTCACGATTAACGGAACTGACCTGCATCAGGTAAGAAATCGAAACCTGCCGTCGCTAGCTTTGCTTCAAGCGCAGCACGGTCGATATCAAAAAATACGACCAACTTATCCAGATCACCGGCAAAGTCGTCACGCAGCTTCATATTGACGATGCTCATTAACATGATTGGATCCATGGACTCAAAATTTGCCAGATTCATTACTTATCCTCAAAATCTGAAATCAGCAGGTTTGCTGCTGCAAACGCGGCTTTTTCACGAGCTTCTTTTGGTAGGGATTCGTCGGCAGCGATGTCGTTTAACGCTTTTACTGCACACGAGATCGCTTGAGGAATGTAGCCTTGATCGCCACTACCGATTTGAGCGTAAAGCTCACGAACTAATTCACAACAGCCGTATACTTGCATGGCTAAATCCTTAAGAAATGATAACTGCTCTCAAATATACACATAGCCGTTTTGAAACTCAAAGCAGAGAATTGTTTTGGCTCAAGTTAACACGTAACTTGAGCAAACATTCATCACTGTAATTGTGCTTCTAACTGATAAGTGACCTCTGGAGAAAGGTTGAGCTGCTTCGCAAGCTCCTGCAAATACGTTTTCTCCATAAAGTTTTGCTCATCGGCCACAATCAACGACGCCAGATAAATTTCTGATGCCTGTTGTGGCGACGTTGCTAAGCGCGCAATTTCTGCTGGATCGAGCGGCTTGTTTAGCTCTTGATGAACCAACTGTCTTACATGATCATCTGCACCCATTTCTGTCAGTGCTTGTTCGATGCGAGCCATTTCTTGTTCATCGACGTGGCCATCGGCTTTGGCTGCACCAATCATGGCTTTAAGGATCAGTTTTGCATGTTTGTTGTCATCAGGATCGAAGCTTTCGTTGACGCCCTGTGTGTCCTGCTTCGCTTGCCAATCATTGTAGACTTTGTAAGCCAGAGCACCTAATGCCGCTGCGCCACCGACTTTGAGTGCGCCTGTACCGACTTTCTTGGCCATCTTTTTGCTCTTTTTAGAGCCCATTAACATGCCGATAAGACCGCCACCAATCGCGCCGGCACCAAGTGTTTTCAGTTGGCTAGAGCTTGATGAGGATTTGATATTGCTGGCTTGTTTACCAATCGCATCGGTACCTTGCTTGATTAGGTCTGATTTGAGCGCTTGGTTAAGAAGACTTTTTAGATCCATGAATGACCTCCTTACTAGATTGAATCCAGTGTAAGGTGATGAGTCTGAACCAAAGATTAACAGCGCCAATATTAGATAGGGCCAAAGGCTTAAAAAACAGACGTAAAAAAGGGCTGACCGAAGCCAACCCTTTTTATCACTCTGTATTCAGCACAATGTGCTTATTGCAGCTTATTGCAGCTTATTGCAGTTGAGCTTTAATGTGTTCAACGATGTCTGCCATAGCAATCGCTGTTTTCTCACCAGAGCGGCGGTTCTTGTACTCGAAGTTGCCTTCTTTCATTGAACGATCACCGATCACGATAGTGTGAGGAATGCCGATAAGTTCCATATCAGAGAACATCACGCCTGGGCGCTCTTTACGGTCATCGAATAGTACTTCGATACCCATAGCCGTCAGTTCAGCGTACAGCTTCTCAGCCGCTTCTTTCACTTCTTCAGACTTGTGCATGTTCATAGGCACGATAGCCACTTGGAAAGGCGCTAGTGCGTCTGGCCAAATGATGCCGTATTTGTCGTGGTTTTGCTCGATTGCAGAAGCAACAACACGTGAAACACCTATACCGTAACAACCCATCTCTAGGATTACGTTCTTACCGTCAGGACCAAGAACACCACAGTTCATCGCTTCTGAGTAAACGTTACCTAGTTGGAAGATGTGACCAACTTCGATACCACGTTTAAGCATTAGCGTGCCTTGACCACATGGGCTTGGATCGCCTTCTACTACGTTACGTAGATCTTCAACTTGGCCTAATTCAACGTCACGGCCCCAGTTGATACCGAAGTAGTGTTTGCCGTCGATGTTTGCACCTGCGCCGAAGTCGCTCATTACAGCAACAGAGCGGTCAACGATGAATGGCAGTTCAAGACCAACAGGGCCTAGAGAGCCAGCGCCAGCACCGATCAGTGCACGCATTTCCTCTTCTGATGCCATCTCTAATGGAGAAGCAACTTGAGGTAGGTTTTCTGCTTTCACTTCGTTTAGCTCGTGGTCACCACGAACGATAAGAGCAATGATGTCAGCATCTACTTCATCAGAGGCTTTAACGAATAGAGTTTTTACTGTCTTCTCGATTGCTAGACCGTGTTGCTCTACAAGCTCCGCGATTGTTTTCGCGTTTGGCGTATCAACCAACGTCATCTCTTGAGTTGGCTCAGCGCGCTCACCTGCAGGTGCTGCCGCTTCTGCTTTTTCGATGTTCGCTGCGTAATCAGACTCAGTAGAGAATGCGATTAGGTCTTCGCCGCTTTCAGCAAGTACGTGGAACTCTTGAGAACCACTACCACCGATAGCGCCAGAGTCAGCAAGTACTGGACGGTACTCAAGACCCATGCGATCGAATGCTTTACAGTAAGCGTCGTGCATCGCTTGGTAAGATTTCTCTAGACCTTCTTTGTCGATGTCGAAGCTGTATGCATCCATCATGCAGAATTCACGTGCACGCATTACGCCGAAACGTGGACGACGTTCATCACGGAATTTAGTCTGGATTTGGTACAGGTTTAGCGGAAGCTGTTTGTAAGAGCTCACTTCGTTACGCACAAGGCTAGTGATCACTTCTTCAGCTGTAGGGCTAAGAACAAACGGACGAGTATGACGGTCAGTAAAGCGAAGTAGCTCAGGACCCATCTTCTCAGAACGACCTGTCTCTTCCCATAGTTCAAACGGCTGAACAACGGGCATCAAAGTTTCGACTGCACCTGCATTGTCGATTTCTTGACGAACGATGTTTTCGACTTTACGCAGCACACGTAGACCAGTAGGCAGCCAGGTGTATAGACCTGAAGCCAGCTTACGGATCATACCCGCGCGTAGCATGAGCTGGTGGCTCACTACTTCTGCGTCGTTTGGAGTCTCCTTCAGAGTAGAAAGAAGATAATTACTGGTACGCATTAAATTTATCCGTTTATTAAAGTTAGATACTCAAGCCAGAATGGACAGGAGCATGAGGTCCCACAAAGGGAAAATTGTTAGCCGCTTATAATATCAGCCAAATGCCTTTGTCAAAAGCTTTCAATCGCAGTAACTGTTATTAAGTTATCGCTAACCGTGAACTTAACGTTCAGATCGAACAAATTTACCGCATATTCCTTACTGTCAGGCTTGTTTTTCTTGTAAGCCGGACGAGGATCTTGTGCCAGAACTTGCTCGATCACTGTTTTGACATACTCAGTATCGCTACGCTTTTTGAGTGCCGCCAGTGCAGCTGAAGAAAAGCCGATCTGAGATGTTTCGGGTTCTTCTTCTGCGTAACCACCTTGTGCTTCTGCAATAGAATCTGAGTAGGGGATGTATGGTTTGATATCAACAATTGGCGTGCCATCGACCAAGTCTACGTTACCAAGATCCAAATAGATCTGATCGCCTTTCTTGCTAATACCTTTGACTTCCACTGCCGACATGCCAATGCCATTGGGACGGAAAGTAGAACGTGACGCAAAGACGCCAACACGTTCATTGCCTCCTAAACGAGGCGGGCGCACGGTGGGCTTCCATCCCGCTTCTAAGTTCTGATCAAACAAAAACAGTAGCCATACATGAGAAAACTGCTCTAAACCACGAAGGGCTTCTGGACTATTTGCTGCGCCTTGAAGTTTGACACGTGAATGCGCCGCAGGCACCAAGCGAGGTTGTCGAGGGACCGCAAACTTCTCTTTATATGGGCTTTCAATTACGCCAATAGGCTCAATGGAATACATGAATATGGTGTCTTATACATGGAAGATGAAAACTAAAGTACCACAAAATTCCGCTTGCTTTTTTGTTGAGAATGATTACTAATTGATATGTTATATTATAACAGTTCTTCAAGAGGGAAATTTTAATATGAAACCAGGCATTCACCCTGAATACCGTCCTGTAGTATTTCATGACACCAGCGTAGACGAATACTTTGTTGTTGGTTCGACACTACAGACTGATCGCACCATTGAATGGAAAGACGGCAAGACTTACCCATATTTCACACTGGATGTGTCATCTGCCTCTCACCCGTTTTACACAGGCAAGCAACGTGTCGTACAAGCTGAAGGTCGTATTGCGAACTTCAATCGCCGCTTTGGTCAATTCAATAAAGATAAGGAGTAAAAAATGAAGGTTGTTAAGTCATTAAAGAGCGCAAAAAGCCGTCACCCAGATTGTCAGATCGTAAAAAGAAGAGGGCGTTTATACGTTATTTGCAAAACGAACCCACGCTTTAAGGCGGTGCAGAAATAACCATAAATATCGTGTCGATTTATGGGATGTCGTGACTTATAATTCTGATTTATGATCTGTATGTGGGTGATATAACTATATTTTTATCGATAATAGGTCATAAATCCGCCTTTGAGTTACATTCTGTAACGTTTTGAACTTTCACTTAACCCTTGTGTCGAGTACCCTGCGCAAGCTTTATGACATTTTTGTCACAAATGCGCAGGAATAAATACAAGGAGGGAACAGATGAGTTCATCTGCTTCAATGAAACAAAACTCACCAAAGAAGCCGCTGTTCACGCGTTTTCTAGATACAGTTGAATATTTGGGGAACCTTTTACCCCACCCAATCACACTTTTCGCCATTTTCTGTCTTGCAATCCTAGTTATGTCGGGTATCGCTGGTTACTTTGAAGTTTCCGTTGTCGATCCGCGCCCAGAGGGTGCGCCTGGCCGTGCTGCTGATGGTATGATTCAAGTCGTAAGCTTGCTAAATGCTGAAGGCTTACAGCTGATTGTTACAAATCTAGTGAAAAACTTTGTTGGCTTCGCACCGTTAGGTACCGTCTTGGTTGCGATGCTTGGTGTTGCCATTGCAGAACATTCTGGTCTACTTTCTGCTGCAATGCGTGGCCTAGTAATGGGCGCTTCTCAGCGCATGGTTACTGTAACCGTTGTTTTCGCTGGTATCATTTCAAACACGGCTTCTGAGCTTGGTTACGTGGTACTGATTCCACTGGCAGCAATGTTGTTCCACTCATTAGGTCGTCATCCACTAGCTGGCCTTGCCGCTGCATTTGCTGGTGTGTCGGGCGGCTACTCTGCAAACCTACTTATCGGTACGGTTGATCCACTGCTATCAGGCATCACTGAAACAGCAGCACAGATGATTGACCCAACTTACTCTGTTGGTCCAGAAGTAAACTGGTACTTCATGTTTGTTTCTACCTTCTTCATCGCGATTACCGGTGCATTTGTTACTGAGAAAATCGTTGAACCAAAACTTGGTAAATATAATGACGAAGAAGCGGCTGAAGACTTGTCTCAAGACAAGATGGGCGGTCTAACTGACGTAGAGAAAAAAGGCCTTAAGCTTGCGGGTATCGCAGTATTGGCAGTGTCTGCACTACTAGCATGGACTATTGTTCCTGCTGATGGTGTTCTACGTTCTGACGCTGGCACAGTAGCGGGCTCTCCATTCTTGAAGAGTATCGTCGCGTTTATCTTTGTTTTCTTCGCGGTACCGGGTTTTGTGTACGGTCGCGTAGTTGGCACGATGAAGAATGACCGTGATGTCATTGATGCCATGTCGAAGTCAATGTCTTCAATGGGCATGTACATCGTACTGGTATTCTTCGCGGCGCAATTTGTTGCTTTCTTTAAGTGGACGAATTTTGGCCAAGTGTTTGCAGTAGCAGGCGCAAGCTTCCTACAAGAAATTGGTCTAACTGGTCCAATGCTGTTCTTCGCCTTCATCCTAATGTGTGGCTTCATCAACTTGATGATTGGTTCAGCATCAGCACAGTGGGCAGTAACAGCACCAATCTTTGTACCAATGTTAATGCTAGTCGGTTACGCTCCTGAAACCATTCAAGCGGCTTACCGTATCGGTGACTCAACGACGAACATCATCACACCAATGATGAGCTACTTCGGTCTTATCCTTGCGGTAGCAACGCGCTACATGAAGAATCTAGGTATCGGTACGCTGATCGCGACCATGTTGCCTTACTCGATTGTCTTCCTTGTTGGTTGGAGTGTACTGTTCTACCTGTGGGTATTCGTATTCGGTCTACCAGTAGGTCCAGGTGCAGCGACATACTACACGCCTTAATAGGCAACCTCACTCAGCTCAATCAAAGCCTGCGTTTATCGCAGGCTTTTTTCGTTCAAAGACCTGCGAAACGATAGGTTAGACCGACTTCTAACGACCAACCTATATCACGCTGTATCAATGTGCTGTCACTGTCATGATGAATAAATTCTGCTTTGGTGATTGCAATCCAAGATGGTGTGACTTCATAAAGACCAATAAGTCCTGCTTGGTAAACAAAAGTAGAATTGGCTTTAAATTCTCTTAGCCCTGATGCTGCCGCTTCTCGCGCAGAGACACTGTACAGATGGTTAGAGAGTTTTTTATCTCGGTAATCGACTTCTAGAAAGGGGGTGAGGGTAAACGGTGGTAACCAAGTCTCTAGTGTCCGGCCGAGATGCAGTTGAACTTCGTAACCATTGTGATCTGAGGTGACATCATGCAGATAAGTCAATCTTGCGCCAACAGTGCCCAAAGTAATACCAAGTTCACCATTGCCATCGCGATCGGTGATGCCATTTGGTAAATCGACAAAGGTGTTGGAGACTTCCGCAAAGCGCCAATTAACCGATAGGCCCAAATAAGTTAATGCTTGCCAGTTGGCTAAGCTGCCATCGACAAAGCCAATAGGGCCGGAATAGAACAAGTTAGGTGTCGCACCCAACTGAGGTGTGTCTTTGACGGAAAAAGCGCTTTCGCCAGAGGTGATACTACCGCCAACAATGCCAAAGGGCTCTTGGCTGGCAAGCAACGTCGTAGAAAAGAAAAGTAATGAAAAGGGGACGACGATCCGTACGTTCATAAATAAAACTCCATTCTTGTTATAACAACAAAGAACGGAGTTTTGAGGTTCTCATTTCACTGGCGACGATTTTCGTGGGTAAAATGAATGCCTAACGTTTTGCGAGGATTCTGTCGAGGTGATTGGCGAACTCGCGACGTTCCGTTTGAGACAGCGCTGCTGGCCCTCCCGTTTGAATACCGCTTGATCGCATGGTATCCATAAAGTCACGGATATTGAGTCGCGCTTTGATAGTATCTTTCGTGTAAAGCTCGCCTCGTGAACTTAGCGCCAATGCGCCTTTGCTAATGACTTCATCTGCAAGTGGAATATCTGATGTGATCACCAGATCATTGGCTTCGACACGACGAACAATTTCGTTATCCGCAATATCAAAACCGGCAGGCACTTGCAGAGAGTGAATATTGGCACGCTTTGGTACAGGAACTACGTGGTTTGCAACAAAGGTACACTCAACACCGGTTCGTTCTGCCGCACGTACGATAGTCTCACGAATGACTTTCGGACAAGCATCTGCATCTACCCATAATTTCATGCTGTTTTCTCATTTAGTTTGGCTTCAAGCTCTTCAACACGAGCCACCAGTTTAGCTACTGTGTTTTCCAGAATGGTGATGCGATCTTCTTCTTTCGGTGTTTGTACCGCAACTTCAACTTTAGGAATGCGATTCGCGCTTTTCCAACTTTTGATGGTTGCGATTAATGCTGGCATAGGCACAGGCGTTTTCATTCGAGCTTTGACCAGAGCAACGGTTGGCTCTTTACCTTGCTGTTGCAACTGCTCCATCACGGCTTCCAGCTCTTTAGTGACGTCTTGAGTTAACATATTTTGTCCCTACTAAAATGACTTCTGTCATCATACGTTGAGGCGCTGAAATTAGCGAATGGCAATTTCGGCAGACCCTTGTGCGAGATCTCTCACAGAGGTTGTGAGAGAAAACGATTTCGTCGTCAGAACAAAAGAAATTAGTTGGCATAAGATTATGAAAAATAACGATTTAACATCTTTTTAACTAAGTTTTCAAACAAAAGAATATCTTGGGCTGATTGTGATTTACAAGGAAAAGCGTAAATTAAACCTTGTCGGCAGGAAGCAGACATGGAACAGGAAAGCACCAAGGATTTGGTCATCGTCAGGACGACGATTTGATTATTCAGGATGAGTGATCAAGCACGGAGCGCAGGACATTGTAAGGACACAATCATCAACAGGATGTTGATGACTAAGGATAGACAATGGACCCCTCTTAGGATTGAGGTAAGGACAGCATCAGGAAGATGCAATGGACACCGCTCAAGGAACAAGTGATGCGCGCTAACGAGGATTGTTAGCTATCAGGATGATAAGGACACCGCTAGGACGGCGACGTAAGGACTAAGCTGACGGAATCAGCCACTATTATGGATGATGCATGGAGCACTATTTAGTAGCCGGACTGCTGCGAGTAAGACTATGACCCCGATACGCTAGTGTCGGGGTCTTTCTTATTTTGCACTTTCATAATTTCAGATAATTAAAAGTGTCAATATCACATAATTTATAAATTCCTCATAACACTGAATAAAAAACAATCCAGATCAATATCCTTTCCAATCAGTTGGTTTAACTTTCGGCTTCTCTAAAAGGCGTTATGTACCGCATAACAAATGAATAGCTCTTGAGCTTCTGCTATGCGGATAAATTAAGTTTGCTGTAATCAAGGAACAGATGTGACCATAGTAACCAGAAGAATGCTTCTTCTACCCTACAATGAGTCGTTGCAACTAGAGTTCGTGATGTTAAATTGCTGCGCTAAGAATCGCGCAGAGATGAATGGACCACATACCGTGTCTTCTGCGAAACAGTTGTTTGAGAAGATTCTGGATGATGAGAATGTCTACAGTATGGCGGTACTTGAAAGTACCAGCCGTGACTATATGGGACACGTGTTCATTTCGAATCTGGAGCATGAACCAGAGCTAGGATTTATCTTTGATAAAGCTTATTGGGGTAAAGGATTAGCAACAGAAGCGCTAAAGGCGTTTTTCCCGAAGGCGTGCCGTGAGCTTGGACTACACAAAGTTAAAGCAAATGTGAATAGTCATCACAAAGCATCCATGGCAGTACTGGAAAAACTTGGATTTACAAAGACAAGAGAAAGCAAGGACCTATACGGCCCTTACTTTGAAATGGAATTTACAAGCGATGTGGCGGTAGGTGAAAGTTCAGCGGCCTAAACCCGATCATCGTCAATTCTCCTTGGTAGCAATCGTCACCAAGAGATGAGAACTCAAATTGATACACTGTATGCCAACGCCAGATTCCGTCTGGCGTTTTCATTTTATGTGCACCAAATGCGATGCTGACCAATTGCAGATCAAGTTGCTCGCATTTGCGTGTAATAGCCGCTTTCGCTAATTCTGATTGGCGTCTTTGTTGCCAAAACAAAAAGCAGAAAAAGCACAGTCCTAAAATGGCTAGTAAGTCACCAATCATCCCTAATCCTTTATTATCCCTTGGTCGCTTGCTGCAATTTGACTAATGCCGTCGCTAGCTCTTCCGATGGGCTAGAGTGTAATAGAGGTAGCAGAACCATTCTTAGTTCTGGCAGCATCACTAAGTCGGCAAATAATTGGTTGAAGAGTGCTTGGTTGCCTGTTTGAGCAAGGCGCAGTAAAAACTGCTCAGCGACATTTGCATTAGCCAATAAGTGCCAAGTGCGGCCTGCGATACCAATTAAGACCTCTTGATGACTTAAACGTGGGCTTTGTAAAATTGTGTTTAACACTGGCAGTGAAATTTCCGACGATGCGCCTGCGAGAGCACGGATTAAGGCAGATAATAGGAACAGATCAGGCTCATCACTTTCAATCTCTTGCTGTGCTTGTTCTGCAATACGCTGTGCTAGGCGCTCTTGCAGTTCTACATGTTCTAGGGCACCAAGCAGAGCGTAGCGTGGTTCGTTTGGTAGATGGTTTAAGGCCTTACGTAGTGTCACCGCATTTTGCTCTTGGCCAAGGCGTGCGGCCATATCCGTAATACCTTGTAGACCGACGGTTTGCCAGTTTTCCCAACCGAGACCACCAGTGAAATAGTGCTGAGTATGTTCGTAATACTGGCTGGTGGGTAAATCTAAACTAGCGCGAACTCGGCTATGAAATACCGCCATCTTCTCTTCAGCGGGTTTGAAAGTATATGGGTTGTTAGAAAGCTTTTGTTGTTGCTCTTCCGACATTTCCTCATTCAGACGAGTTCCCATCGCCTCTACAACGTATTTAATGAAGTTACCGATATCGGATTGCTTTAGCAAACCACGTTCATCCAGCTCAAATTTTAGAAACCAAATCCAAGGCTGCTTTTGCTCGTTCCAGTACGCGATCGCGAGGTGCGCTTTACGCTGCATTGGGAATGGGTAAGGGCACTGGCCTTTTTCCACATCCGCAAACACTTGTGCATCGATAGTTTTGATACGACGACCAAGGTCGAAGATTTGATATTCACAATGACTGTTATTTAACAGCTGAGTGAGGGTTTGAATGTTTTCCATTAAATACGACATCCTAATGTTCTTTTCACAAGAAATGGTATCATTCTCGGCTAATTCAAGGTTCGAGACGGAATTAATGGCAACAAACATCCAATTGGTCGACTTACTTCAACAACTTGAAGCGCAATTACAGCACTATGAGCTGTGGCAACAAACCATGCCTACGACAGAAGCGTTACAGAGCACAGAACCTTTCGCGATTGATACGCTGCATCCCCACGAGTGGTTACAATGGATTTTTATTGCACGTATGCGCGCGTTAGTGGAAAGTAACCAGCCTTTGCCGCGTGGCTTTTCTATCGAACCGTATTTCGCGGAAGCTTGGAAGCAAGAACCACATTATGCTGAGCTACTTGTAACCATCCGAACCATCGACGAACTATGTAAGTAATCTCAATGTCAGAACAAGAAACATCACAAGTTGTTACTCCAATGGAATTGGAGATCGTTTATCAGGATGAGTACTTTGTTGCAGTAAATAAGCCTGCAGGTATGTTGGTGCACCGCAGTTGGTTAGATAAACACGAAACAGTTTTCGTGATGCAAACGCTGCGCGACCAAATTGGCCAACATGTGTTTCCTTTGCACCGTCTGGATCGTCCGACGTCTGGTGTGCTTGTGTTTGCATTGTCGAGTGAAGTTGCATCGCAAGTGATGCCGATGTTTGCTGAACATAAGATGGAGAAAACCTATCACGCGATCGTTCGCGGCTGGATCGAAGAAGAAGACGTACTCGATTACGCGCTAAAAGTTGAGCTGGATAAAATTGCCGATAAGTTCGCTTCGCAAGAGAAAGAAGCGCAGGATGCAGTGACAGCCTACAAACCGTTAGCGAAAGTTGAGGTGCCGTATTCAACAGGTAAGTTCCCAACCACTCGCTATTGCTTGATGGAAATGCAGCCAAAGACAGGGCGTAAGCATCAGCTGCGTCGCCACATGGCCCACCTACGTCATCCTATCGTCGGTGACACCAGCCATGGTGATGGTAAGCATAACAAGTTGTATCGTACAGAGTTTGATTCTCACCGTTTGTTGCTGCACGCGTCGGAGTTACGTTTTGTCCACCCATTTACCGAGCAAGAAATCGTAATGAAAGCGGGTATTGATGAAACGTGGCAAAAATTGTTTGCACGATTCGAGTGGGATGAATCATTGGTGCAATAAGCCGTTAGTTTGATGAGCTCCGCTTTGATTCAATCAAAAAGAAAGGGGTTGGTATCTATACCAACCCCTTTTAAATTGTTTAGTTCTTAACGTTTTATTTCAGCTTTTCTAGATCCGCTTCGATCTCGGCGATTTTGCTCGAAACCACTTTTTCCAGGTGACGAAGATCGGACAGAATCTTCTGCTTCACGTCCACTTCTGCGGTTTTTACCGGTTTAGTTATCTTGTTTAATTCGTCGATGACTAGAGTTAAGTTACGATTGATTTCAGTAATTTCTTTGTACTTATGGCTGCCGCTGTCGACCAAGACGTTCTTTACTTGGCGTGGATATTTGAATTTAACGCTTTTGGCAAAGAATTCGCCTTTTTGTTTGTGGAAGTAAATTTTGAGGACGTCTTTGTGTGCTTCTTGGCGTAGGGAGTAACGTTCAATTTGTTTTGGTTCGTGGATACCCAAACCAGTGAGGTGGGGATACATAGGCTACCTCTGTCTCATAACTAGAATAAGTTTTCCGTATAACTGTAGCAGCCCATTTATGAGCTAGATAGCTGATATTTAGTCAAATTGCTCAACTTGTGGGCAAGATCGCTCTGGTTCTTGCCCACGGTTTTATTGCTTAATCGCTTTTACGCAGAAACAGAATCGGACAACTTTTCAATCAGCTTCTCGCGCAATTCGTCTTGTTGTTCATCACTCAGACGACCACCAGTATCACTTGTGAGGATAAACAAATCTTCTGCACGTTCTCCAATTGTGGTGATCTTAGCGGCGTGTAAGTTAATGCCTAAGTCTGCAAACGTACGCCCCACTTTGGCGAGAAGCCCAGGCGTATCAAGTGCCACGAACTCCATTAAAGTGCGTTTCTTGCTCTTAGTTGGTAGGAAGTCGACCTTGGTTTTGACGTTAAAGTGCTGAAGTTTATTTGGTGTACGACGTGTTTTGATTTTTGTCGGACGACCATCTTCCAATACGTGAGTAATGTGCTTGGTGACAGCGCCATGACGACCTTCTTCAATTGCTTTACCGTGTTGATCTAGCACCATAAAGGTATCGAGTACATAGCCGTCTTTACTGGTCATGATCTGCGCGTCATGAACGTTAAAATTACGACGATCGAGCTCTGCAACCACCGTCGCGAATAGGGCTGGTTGGTCTGGGCAGTAGACGAACACTTCGGTACCACCACGCGTGGCTTTTTTGCTGATCAGAACCAGTGGTTTACTTGCGTCTTCCATACGCAGCAAGTTCTCACAATGCCAAGCAATTTGTTTATGGGTATGACGCAAAAAGTAGTCGGCTTTAAAGCGCTGCCAAAGCACCTCGATCTCGCGTGCCGAGAAACCCTCTTTACGCAGTAGCGCTGACGCCATTTGCTGGTTGTGGCGTATACGTTCACGAACATCCACAGGGTTCTCCAAGCCGCGACGCAACGCGCGCTGAGTTGAGTAGAACAATTCCGCGAGCAGGGTACGCTTCCAGCTATTCCAAAGCTCTGGGTTAGTCGCACAGATATCGGCAACAGTCAGGCATACGAGGTACTCAAGATACTCTTCATCACG
Source organism: Vibrio jasicida 090810c (assembly GCF_002887615.1). Classification (NCBI taxonomy): domain Bacteria; kingdom Pseudomonadati; phylum Pseudomonadota; class Gammaproteobacteria; order Vibrionales; family Vibrionaceae; genus Vibrio; species Vibrio jasicida. The sequence goes on from NZ_CP025792.1 coordinate 3,129,808, forward strand.
TACTTTTTTCGCAAACTCAGTGATGACGTCTGGATCGTATATATCGCGTCGCTGAGCGGTCACGGACATCAATAGGTGATGTCTCACTAGCCAACTTACCAATTTCGCTTCAGGTTTAGATAGGCCGTGCTCAATACAAAAATCATACGCTTCACCTTCACCAATAACGGAGTGATCGCCACCACGCCCTTTACCGATATCATGGAAAATCGCGGCCAGAATCAGCAATTCTTTCTTTTGAATACGAGGGTAAACTTCACAACAAATCGGGTGCTTGCTGTGGTTTTCTGCGTAGCTAAAAGTATTGATGTGTTTGAGTAGGCGAATGCTGTGTTCATCCACGGTATAAACATGGAACAAATCAAATTGCATCTGACCGACAATTTGGCTCCATTGCGGAAGATACGCCGCCAGTACACCAAGTTTGTGCATCAGACTGAACGCCTTATGCAGTGCATTTGGATGACGACACAGCGCCATAAACTTTTCACGCGCTTCAGGAATAGTGTGCAAGAACTTGTTTAAGCGACGACGCGCAGTACGCAACTGACGCAACGTAGGAGGGCTCACGCCTTCGATGCTCGAATCATTGGCGATGTGCAGGAACATATCCAAAATGGTTTCAGGACGAGCTTGGAACAGCGCGGGTTTGCGAGCCTCGATCAGTGAACCACGGCGTTGGAAATCCTCATCAATGATTTCGGCATCTGCAGAGGCGCCACCGTTGATGATCGCTTGATCAAACAGCTTGAGAAGCATTTTATTAAGCTCTGCTACACGTCTAAGCGTACGGTAGAACTCTTTCATCATCATTTCGACGCCGCGGTTACCTTCGCCGACATAGCCCAAATGTTCAGCCACTTGTGCTTGATGTCCGAACGTTAAACGGTTGTCATAACGGCGTAGTTCAATATGCAGAGCAAAACGGACTCGCCATAAGAAATCCTGACACTCAACCAACTCACGGTATTCTGCGTCGGTAAGAAAGCCATAGCGGCTCATTTCCAGCAATGAAGTCGCACCAAAGTGACGACGCGCTACCCAACTTAAAGTGTGAATATCACGCAAGCCGCCCGGCGTGGACTTGATGTCGGGTTCGAGGTTGTAGGTGGTGTCATGGTAGCGCGCGTGGCGTTCACGCTGCTCTTGAATCTTGGCGCGGTAGAAGGTTTCGCTTGGCCAGAAAGAATCAGACAACACCACTTTCTTTAAGGCTTGGAAGGTATCTTCACTGCCGCAAAGCAAACGCGCTTCTTGTAGGTTCGTGGCAACGGTTAAGTCTGAACGTCCAATCTCTGCACATTCAGCAACAGTTCGAACGGCATGACCGACTTCGAGGCGCAAATCCCAAAGTAGGGTAATGAATTCACTGATTTTAGCTTCAAGGGCATTCGGTAATTTGTTGTTCGACAAAATCAAAATGTCGATATCAGAAAGGGGGTGTAACTCACCACGGCCATAACCACCTACTGCAACCAGCGATATATTATGGATGTCTTTGAAGCCAAAGTGTTGCCACAAACGGTTGAGGAGTAAGTCCATGTACTCAGCGCGTGACAACACCAAATTGGTGACCGGATGGTGGTTAAGAAATTCTTGTTTTTGGAATGAACTGAATTTTTCGAGTTCTTGCTTAAGTTCAGCGATGTTGATCTGTTCATCGGTAAACGAAAGAGGGGACTGAAGAGTCATATTTGCTATCCGTGCAACTTGCTACTGTAAGCAATCTAACAAATTTGAAGCAGATAAAAAATATCCCCGCATGGGCGGGGATAAGGAAAGTGATATGCGATTATGCGTTTTTCATTAAACGAGGAATCGTGTCGTCACTACGAAGCGTCAGCACTTCACAACCGTCTTTCGTCACCACAATGGTGTGTTCCCACTGTGCCGAGTTTTTACCATCGCCAGTGTATACCGTCCAATCGTCTTGTGCGTCGACTGTACAGCCAAACTTACCTGCATTGATCATTGGCTCGATAGTAAAACACATGCCTTCTTTTAGTACGCGACGGTCTTTGTTCTTGTAGTGAACCACTTGTGGCTCTTCGTGGAACTCATCACCGATGCCGTGACCGCAGAAGTCTTTCACGATAGAGAACTTGTTGCGTGGGTTGTTCTTGTTGTTCTCTTTGATGTACTTCTCGATTGCTGTACCGATATCACCAACTGTTGCACCAGGCTTAACTTGACGCATACCAATGTACAGAGACTCTTGAGCAACCATACACAAACGTTTGTTTGCTGGAGATACATCACCAACTAGGAACATCTTAGAAGTGTCGCCGTGGTAGCCTTGTGGACGAACGCTTAGATCTGCGTTTTCATCGTTAGGCACGATAACCGTGATATCAACGTTAATGATGTCACCATCTTTAAGTACCGCTGGCTTCATTTGGCCATTTGCACCTTTTTCATCTTCTGTCGCAGGGATGCCGTGACAAACGATGTGGTTGATTGACGTACAGATTGATTTAGGGAATCCATGGTAATCAAGCGGTGCAGAGTAAGCGCCTCGCTCTAGAGCGTAATCGTGACAGATTTTGTTTAATTCTTCTGTCGTCACACCCGCCTTGATGTGCGGTTCGATCATTTCTAGAGTGTCTGCGGCTAGCTTGCCCGCAATACGCATGCGTTCGATTTCTTCAGCAGTTTTAATCTTGATTGACATTGGCTTTCTCTACTTATTCGTAAGCACGTAAACGTGCGAATGCGCGCATTCTATCAGACAACCCTTGCTTAACCCAAGCCAGTTAAGAATATGAGTCATTCTTACTTAAAGTGTAGTGATGGAATTTGGTGAAGAGTAGGGTGGTCATGCAATGGGGTAAGAAGTGTAAGAAACAATTTTTACTAGCCATCTTAGGCTAAAATATGATATAAAGCGCGCCGGAATCGAGGACTGTTCTCTTTACTTTTCATTAGAAGAGTAGCGAAGCAAGCTTCTTCCAATTAACTTTTATCTTTAAATCACACACATTCCGTCACATGTTCCGGGGTGCTGAGCAGAAGCTTGGTCGGAATTATGGGGGATGTGGAGGCCTAACCCCATAGAGGATTTTAAAATGGCAACTGTATCAATGCGCGATATGCTGAAAGCTGGTGTTCACTTCGGTCACCAAACTCGTTACTGGAACCCAAAAATGAAGCCATTCATCTTTGGTGCTCGTAACCGCGTTCACATCATCAACCTAGAAAAAACTGTACCAATGTTCAACGAAGCTCTAGCTGAACTAGCTAAAGTTGGCGAGAAGAAAGGTAAAGTTCTATTCGTAGGTACTAAGCGCGCTGCATCTGAAGCTGTTAAAGAAGCTGCAATCGCAAGCAACCAATACTACGTTAACAACCGTTGGTTGGGCGGCATGCTAACGAACTACAAAACAGTTCGTCAGTCTATCAAGCGTCTAAAAGATTTCGAAGCACAAGCACAAGACGGTACTTTCGAAAAACTAACTAAGAAAGAAGCTCTAATGCGTACTCGTGAAATGGAGAAGCTAGAGAAATCTCTTGGTGGTATCAAAGATATGGGCGGCCTACCAGACGCTCTATTCGTAATCGACGCTGATCACGAGCACATTGCAATTAAAGAAGCTAACAACCTAGGTATTCCAGTATACGCTGTGGTAGATACTAACTCTAACCCAGACGGCGTTGACTACATCATCCCAGGTAACGACGACGCGATCCGCGCAGTTCAACTATACCTAAACGCTGTTGCATCTGCAGTAACTGAAGGTCGCAACAAAGACGTTGCAGTAGTTGCTGAAAAAGACGGTTTCGTAGAAGCTGAATAATAGCGGCTCTGCGTCACACTTAGTCTATGTGAAACCTTGTTGTAGCATAGACTGAGTTATAGTTAGCAATGGGGGCCGACAATGTAGGCCCCTGTTTTTTACCTTATTTCGAATCAAACGAGGAATAGAGAATGGCAACTGTAACTGCTGCTCTAGTTAAAGAACTTCGCGAGCGCACTGGCGCTGGCATGATGGAATGTAAGAAAGCGCTTGTAGAAGCAAACGCTGACATCGAACTAGCAATTGAAAACATGCGTAAATCTGGCGCAGCGAAAGCAGCTAAAAAAGCTGGTAACGTTGCAGCTGAAGGCGCAATCATCATCAAAGAAGAAAACGGCGTAGCTGTTCTTCTTGAAGTTAACTGTCAAACTGACTTCGTAGCAAAAGACGCTAGCTTTACTGCATTCGCTGAAGACGTTGCAGTTGCAGCACTAGCTTCTAAAGCTTCTGTTGAAGAGCTTCAAGCTCAATTCGAAGAAACTCGCGTTGCACTAGTTGCAAAAATCGGTGAAAACATCAACATCCGTCGCGTTGCTTACGTTCAAGGTAATGCAATTGCTTCTTACCGTCACGGTGAGAAAATCGGTGTTGTTGTTGCTGGTGAAGGCGATGCTGAAACTCTTAAGCACGTTTCTATGCACGTTGCTGCTTCTCGTCCTGAGTTCGTTAACCCAGAAGACGTACCAGCTGACGTAGTTGCTAAAGAGAAAGAAGTTCAAGTTGAAATCGCTATGAACGAAGGCAAGCCTCAAGAGATCGCTGAGAAGATGGTTATTGGCCGCATGAAGAAATTCACTGGCGAGATCTCTCTAACTGGTCAAGCATTCATCATGGAACCTAAGAAAACTGTAGGTGAAATGCTGAAAGAAAAAGGTGCATCTGTATCTACTTTCGTTCGTCTAGAAGTAGGTGAAGGCATCGAAAAAGCTGCAGAAATGAGCTTTGCTGAAGAAGTTGCTGCGGTACAAAAAGGTTAATCCTTAGCGTATAGAGCAAACATTAGACCGTAGCCTTGGCTGCGGTCTTTTTACGAAAAGAGCGGCGAAACTTAGCCGTGATGAATAGCTATAAGTCATCTTGTGTCTATTCATGACTGTTAATCAACAACTCTCTTTTGGAAGGTAAACTCCATGACTACGAACCCTAAACCAGCGTATCAACGTATTCTATTAAAACTGAGTGGTGAAGCTCTTCAAGGCGAAGAAGGTTTCGGTATTGACCCTGCGGTTCTTGACCGTATGGCTCAAGAAGTTAAGGAGCTGGTTGAACTGGGTGTTCAAGTTGGTGTGGTAATCGGTGGTGGTAACCTATTCCGTGGTGCAGGTCTGGCTGAAGCGGGCATGAACCGCGTTGTGGGTGACCACATGGGTATGCTAGCAACAGTAATGAACGGTCTAGCAATGCGTGACGCACTTCACCGCGCATACGTAAATGCTCGCGTAATGTCTGCAATTCCTCTAAAGGGTGTGTGTGACGATTACAATTGGGCAGACGCTATCCGCGAACTTCGCCAAGGCCGTGTAGTAATCTTCTCGGCAGGTACAGGTAACCCATTCTTCACAACAGATTCAGCGGCTTGTCTACGTGGTATCGAAATCGAAGCTGACGTAGTTCTAAAAGCGACAAAAGTTGATGGTGTATTTACTGCTGACCCAGTAGCAAACCCAGACGCAGAGCTGTATGATAAGCTATCTTACACTGAAATTCTGGATAAAGAATTGAAAGTGATGGACTTGGCTGCGTTCACACTTGCTCGTGACCACAAAATGCCAATCCGCGTATTTAACATGAATAAGCCAGGCGCACTACGTCGCGTGGTAATGGGCGAAGCTGAAGGCACGTTGATCTGCGCTGACGCGTAAATCTCAGCGCCATTCAACAAGAGACATTGGATGGCGTTTTGCTTTGCTTAAGCCCTTTAAGCTTTCTTCATGAAAGATGACATTTTTAAGGTGAAACCGTGATTAACGAAATCAATAAAGACGCGCAAGAGCGCATGGACAAAAGCGTTGAAGCGCTAAAGAACAACCTTTCAAAAGTTCGTACTGGCCGCGCACACCCAAGCCTACTATCTGGCATCTCTGTAGAATACTACGGCGCAGCTACTCCTCTTAACCAAATCGCTAACGTTGTTGCTGAAGACGCTCGTACTCTAGCAATCACAGTTTTCGACAAAGAACTAACTCAAAAAGTTGAAAAAGCGATCATGATGTCTGACCTTGGCCTAAACCCAATGTCTGCTGGCACAATCATCCGCGTTCCACTTCCACCGCTAACAGAAGAGCGTCGTAAAGACCTAGTTAAGATCGTTCGTGGTGAAGCTGAAGGCGCACGTGTTGCTGTTCGTAACATCCGTCGTGACGCAAACAGCGACCTAAAAGGTCTTCTAAAAGATAAAGAAATCTCTGAAGACGAAGATCGTAAAGCACAAGACGAAATTCAAAAATTGACTGACGTAGCAGTTAAGAAGATCGACGACGTTCTTGCTGCAAAAGAAAAAGAGTTGATGGAAGTTTAATACTCCCATCCACATCACTGTTGGAAAACGCTGTGCTCACAGCTCAGCGTTTTTTTGTGTTAGTCTATCCAACTGATGGAACTCAATTAACTCCCTATGCAAAACTCTCAAGCCTTCTCTGATTCCCTTCCTAAACATATTGCCATCATTATGGACGGTAATGGTCGTTGGGCTAAGTCCAAAGGAAAGCCTCGTGTATTCGGTCATAAAAAGGGCGTAAACGCCGTTCGTAAGACCGTTGCAGCCGCTTCCAAGCTTGGCATCAAAGCCATGACTTTGTTCGCTTTCAGTAGCGAAAACTGGCGTCGTCCAGAAGAAGAAGTCGGCCTTTTAATGGAGCTGTTCATTTCTGTCTTATCGAGTGAAGTGAAAAAGCTGCACAAAAACAACTTACGCCTACGTGTCATTGGCGATACCAGCCGTTTTAGTGAACGCTTACAAGGTAAAATTCTTGAAGCGGAAGCTCTAACTGCCGGCAACACGGGGATGGTGATTAACATTGCAGCCAACTATGGTGGCAAGTGGGACATCACAGAGGCGGCCAAATCGTTAGCGTTAAAAGCGCGTAACGGTGAGATCCGTGTAGAGGATATCAATGAGCAGTTGATTACCCAGCATCTGACTATGGCTGATCTACCAGAAGTCGATCTATTGATTCGTACTAGTGGTGAGTGTCGCATCAGTAACTTCATGCTGTGGCAAATGGCTTATGCTGAAATGTACTTTACTCCTGAGTACTGGCCTGAATTCGATGAAGACAGCTTAGTAGAGGCTGTGACTTGGTTTATCAACCGAGAACGTCGTTTTGGTTGTACTGGTGAACAAGTGAAGGCATTGATGGCTGCTCAATAAGGACTAGTTAGTTTGAAACAGAGAATAATAACAGCACTAATTTTAGCTCCCCTGGTTATTTTAGGTATTTTTAAGTTACCACTAATGGGCTTTATCATCGCATTGAGCGCGATAACCCTATTAGGTTTTTGGGAGTGGACTCAGTTTACAGAAAGCAAATCTCGCATTGCTGCCCTTGTTCCGGCTGCCGTTGTTACCGGACTTAGTTTTCTATTCATTTCGCCTGATGCAGCAAGCCTTAACCAACTGGCAGCTCCGCATTACACCGTTTTAACACTCGGTTTTGCTTGGTGGATTATCGCAAGTGGAATGGCAATTACTTACCCTAAAACCATTAATTTATGGCAAAGCAGTAAAGTGTTGCGCCATGTATTTGGTTTCCTTACGTTGATCCCTTTCTTGTGGAGTGTGATCATTCTTAGGGCTTCTGATTTTGCAGTAGATCCATACCACGGCGCAAAACTTGTGCTGTATGTTTGCTTCTTGGTATGGGCTGCTGATAGCGGTGCTTACTTTGCTGGTAAAAGCATGGGTAAGCGAAAAATGGCGCCTCATGTGAGCCCAAACAAGACGATAGAAGGCTTGATTGGTGGCATTATCGCAGCATTGATTGTTGGCTGGTTGTTCGCCGGTTGGTTTGATATCCAATTTACTAGTCCAATTCACATGGTGGTCATCACATTGGTTACTGTCGTGATTTCTGTGCTTGGTGATTTGGTTGAAAGCATGTTCAAACGTGTGTCAGGCATCAAAGACAGCAGCAACATCATTCCAGGTCACGGCGGTATCCTAGATCGTGTCGATAGCCTTACCGCTGCATTCCCAGTATTTGCTCTTCTTTACTACGTATTCTAATTTAATCGGGAGCGGCATCGTCGCTCCTGAGTTTTTCTAACGGTCTTACATCATGCAAAAGTTAACGATTCTTGGTGCAACAGGCTCAATCGGTGCAAGCACACTAAAAGTGGTTGAACAAAATCCTGAGCTGTTTTCTATCGTCGCATTAGCGGCCAGCACTAACGTTGAAAAGATGGTCGCACTTTGCCGCAAATGGCAACCAAAATACGCTGTTATGGCGGATAAGGCTGCGGCAGTGGCATTAAGCGCTGAGCTAGCTTCAATCTCGCTAAAGACTGAAGTATTAGGTGGTGTTGATGCACTTTGTCATGTTTCTGCACTGGAAGAAGTCGATAGCGTAATGGCGGCAATAGTGGGTGCTGCAGGTCTGTTGCCAACAATGGCAGCGGTAAAAGCGGGCAAGCGTGTGCTACTGGCAAACAAAGAAGCACTTGTGATGTCTGGTCAACTGTTCATTGACGCAGTTGAAGAACATGGCGCAGAGTTACTTCCTGTAGACAGTGAGCACAATGCGATTTTCCAGTGCCTACCACAACAAGTTCAAACTAATCTAGGCCGTTGCAACTTAGAAGAGCATGGCATTTCCTCGATCCTGCTGACTGGTTCTGGTGGTCCATTCCGCTATACCGACATTGCAGAGTTAGATAAAGTGACGCCAGCACAAGCGATTGCTCATCCTAACTGGTCAATGGGGCCAAAAATCTCGGTTGATTCTGCAACCATGATGAACAAAGGCCTTGAGTACATTGAAGCAAAATGGCTATTTAACGCCGCTCGTGAACAACTGAAAGTGATCATTCACCCTCAGTCTGTCATTCATTCCATGGTTCAATACCGCGATGGTTCTGTACTGGCGCAAATGGGAGAGCCAGATATGGCAACCCCGATTGCATTAACCATGTCATATCCATCCCGTGTGGATGCGGGAGTGAAACCGTTAGATTTTACTCAAGTAGGTGAATTGACATTCCTTCAGCCAGATTTTGCACGCTATCCGTGTTTGAAGCTGGCTATCGATGCGTGCTACGAAGGCCAACATGCCACAACGGCTCTGAATGCAGCGAACGAAATTGCCGTTGATGCTTTCCTAAATAATCGACTTGGTTTCACAGATATCGCTCGCATCAATGAGTCAGTTTTGAACAAAATAACTGCAAGCCATAAAAGTGAGAATGTGAATAGCTTGGAAAGCTTGATAGAGCTAGATAGAATGGCACGAACTATCGCCTTAGAATTTTTACGCGAGCGTAGCTAATGACTGGTATTTTGTGGAATTTGGTTTCTTTTATCGTTGCATTGGGCATCTTGGTGGCTGTGCACGAGTTTGGTCACTTTTGGGTTGCTCGCCGTTGTGGTGTCAAGGTTGAGAAATTCTCAATCGGTTTTGGTAAGTCTATCTGGAGCAAGGTAGGCAAAGATGGCACTGAGTACAGCATTTCAATGATCCCATTGGGTGGCTACGTCAAAATGGTGGATAGCCGTGTTGATGAAGTACCTGAAAACGAAAAGCACATGGCGTTTGATCAAAAGCCGTTGTGGAAGCGCACATCAATTGTTGCGGCGGGTCCTATTTTCAACTTCCTGTTCGCGATCGTTGCGTATTGGTTAGTTTTCCTGATTGGTGTGCCAGCGGTTAAACCTGTAATTGGTGAAGTTACCCCCAATTCAATCGTTGCTCAGGCAGGAATTGAAACAGGGATGGAACTAAAATCTATCTCAGGTATCAAAACTCCGGATTGGGAATCAGTCAACATGGGTTTAATCTCTCATATTGGCGATGATTCAATGACAGTGACCTTAACTTCATCGAATGAAGTGGGCTCTGAAGTGACCAAAACCCTTGATATCCGTGATTGGAAATTTGATCCCGAAACTCAATCAGCAATGCATTCACTTGGCTTTACGCCGTTCACTCCAGAGATATACACGGAGTTAGCGCAAGTAAGTGAAGGCGCTGCGGGTGAAAAGGCGGGTTTACTGGCTAGTGACAAGATTGTTGCGATTAACGGCAAAAAGATTTCTAACTGGAATGAAGTGGTTGAAGCCATTCGTTCTAACCCAGAAACGCCAATTGACCTGACGGTGTTACGTCAGGGTGATGAGCAATCATTGACGTTGACTCCAGGTCGCCGTGAGCTAGCTAACAAACAAGTGGTTGGTTTTGCGGGTATCGCACCTGAAGTCGCAGAATGGCCAGAAAGTTATCGCTTCGAATTACAGTTTGGTGTATTCGAGTCTATTGGCAAAGCGATTGACAAAACTGGTCAAGTTATTGGACTTACAATCAGCATGCTTAAGAAACTGATTGTAGGTGATGTTGGTCTGAACAATCTGAGTGGGCCAATTTCAATCGCCAAAGGAGCAGGGGCGACGGCAGACTACGGTCTGGTTTACTTTTTAGGTTTTCTCGCACTAATTAGTGTTAACCTAGGTATTATCAACCTCGTTCCTTTACCAATGTTGGATGGTGGTCATTTGCTATTTTTTGCAATCGAAGCCGTTATCCGACGCCCAGTACCTGATAAGGTACAGGAAATGGGTTATCGAATTGGTGGTGCGATTATCTTCTCGCTCATGGCGTTAGCGCTATTTAATGATTTTACTCGTCTGTGATAGTTCAGAGACAAAAGCAGTAGCAAGGAATAATTAGAACAAGTATGGCGATTAAGCGAATTCTGTTTGCAAGTTTACTGGCGACCAGTGTATCTGCAAACGGAGCACAGAACTTTGTAGTTCAAGATATTGAGATCGATGGATTGCAACGTGTGGCACTGGGTGCTGCGTTGCTGAAGATGCCTGTACGTGTCGGCGATACTGTTGACCAAGGCGATGTTGCTGAGATCATTCGTGCACTGTACGCATCGGGTAACTTTGAAGATGTAAAAGTACTGCGCAACGGTGATGTGTTGGTTGTTCAAGTGAAAGAGCGCCCAACGATTGCTAGCATCTCATTCTCAGGCAACAAAGCAATCAAGGATGAGCAGCTACAAGAAAACCTGAACGCTTCTGGTGTTCGCGAAGGTGAAGCGCTTGACCGTACTACGCTAAGCAACATCGAAAAAGGTTTGGAAGACTTTTACTACAGCGTTGGTAAATACAACGCGACCGTAAAAGCGGTTGTTACTCCATTGCCTCGTAACCGTTCCGATCTGAAATTTGTCTTCACCGAAGGTGTATCGGCAAAAATTCAGCAAATCAACTTTATCGGCAATGAAGTTTTTTCTGATGAAGACCTTCTTTCTCGTTTCAACCTAAACGTAGACGTGCCATGGTGGAACTTCCTAGCGGACGAAAAATACCAAAAGCAAGTACTTGCTGGTGATATCGAAGCGCTGAAGTCTTATTACCTTGACCGCGGTTATCTGAAATTTAACGTTGATTCGACACAAGTGGCGATTTCTCCTGACAAAAAAGGCGTATACATTACGCTTGGTCTTGAAGAAGGCGACGTGTACACCGTGAAGGACGTGAAATTCCGTGGTGATTTGATCGGTGAAGAAGCAACGTTCGAAAAGCTGGTTCCATTTGAAGACAACGAGACGTACAACGGTTCTCGTGTGACTTCGATGGAAGAAGGTATCAAACGTGTGCTTGGTGAATCTGGTTACGCTTACCCGCAAGTTAACACCATTCCTGAGTTCGACGACGAAAACAAACAAGTATCACTTGTTGTGAACGTAGAACCAGGCAACCGCATCTACGTACGCGATATTCGTTTCACGGGTAACAACTCTACGAAAGACGAAGTACTGCGTCGTGAGATGCGGCAGATGGAAGGCAGCTGGTTAAACTCGAAATCGATTGAAACGGGTAAAACGCGTCTAAACCGTCTGGGTTACTTCGAAAACGTAGAAGTACAAACTGTACGTGTACCTGGCAGCGATGACCAAGTAGACCTAGTTTACTCAGTTAAAGAGGCAAACTCAGGCAGCGTTAACTTTGGTGTCGGCTACGGTACTGAATCAGGCGTCAGCTTCCAAGTTGGTCTACAACAAGACAACTTTATCGGTAGTGGTAACCGCGTTGGTATTAACGCGATGATGAACGACTACCAGAAAAACGTGAGTTTGGACTACCGCGACCCTTACTGGAACCTAGATGGTGTAAGTTTGGGTGGTAAGATCTTCTATGACGAGTTTGAAGCATCTGAAGCGGGTATCGTTGACTATACCAACCAAAGTTACGGTGCAAGTTTGACATGGGGTTTCCCATTCGACGAATTGAACCGTTTTGAGTTTGGTGTTGGTTATACCCACAACAAGATCGGTAACTTGTCGCCTTACTTACAGGTAGAACAGTTCCTACAAGCGCAAGCAGACAATATCGACTCTAGCGGCGCATTGAATACAAACGATTTTGACTTCAACATCTCATGGACACGTAACAACCTAAACCGTGGCTACTTCCCAACAGCGGGTAACCACCAACGTGCATTCTATAAGATGACCGTACCTGGCTCTGACGTTCAATACTTCAAGATGCAGTATGATGTTCGTCAATACGTGCCACTGACTAAGAAGCATGAATTCACGCTCTTGTTCCGTGGTCGTCTAGGTTATGGTAACGGTTATGGTCAAACGGATGGTAACGATAACTTGTTCCCATTCTACGAAAACTACTACGCAGGTGGTTTTACAACACTACGTGGTTTCGGCTCTAACTCTGTAGGTCCAAAAGCGGTTTACCGTGATTACTCAGGCTCAAATAACGGTGCGGACACCGCAACAGATGATTCTGTTGGTGGTAACGCGGTAGCGCTGGCGAGTATCGAGTTGATCGTACCAACACCATTTGCTTCGGATGAAGTTCGTAACCAGATTCGTACCAGTATCTTCTTCGATATGGCGAGTATTTGGGATACCGAATTTGATTACCGTAGCTCAGGTGCTGAATACGGCGACCGTTACTACTACGATTACTCAGATCCAACCAACTACCGTTCATCTTACGGTGCGGCGTTGCAATGGATGTCTCCTATGGGGCCACTAGTCTTCTCACTAGCGAAACCAATTAAGAAATATGATGGCGACGATGAAGAGTTCTTCACGTTCACTATCGGTAGAACCTTCTAAAGAGGAAAATATTTTGAATAAAATGATCAAAGCGGCTGGGATTGGCCTTCTTGTACTTAGCTCTTCAATGTTTGCAAACGCGGCTGAAGCTGCTCAGAAAATTGCTTACGTAAACACGGCTCAGGTTTTCCAATCTCTTCCTCAGCGCGAAGTGGTTCTACAAAAAATGCAGAAAGACTTCAAGAGCAAGGCAGACGAGCTGAAGTCTATCCAAGCAAAAGCGAAGACTAAGATTGAAAAGCTACAGCGTGATGGCCAACTTCTAGGCCAAGACGAAGTTGAAAAGCTACGTATCGACATCGCTAAACTAGACAGCGAGTACAAAGTAAAAGCTCAAGCTCTAGAGAAAGCAAGCGCACGTCGTGAAGCTGAAGAAAAAGCGAAGCTATTCAAAACGATTCAAGATGCTGTGAAGAAAGTAGCAACGAAGAAAGGTTACGATATGGTAATCGATATTTCTTCTCTTCAGTACGGTAAGCCAGAATACAACATCTCTGAAGACGTAATTAAAGCTCTAAAATAAGAAGTTATGAAGACATTAACATTAGCCGAGTTGGCGACAATTACCGGGGGAGAGCTGTTTGGTGACGAGTCACTCGTCGTAAGCCGTGTAGCTCCAATGGATAAAGCACAAGAAGGTGACGTTACCTTTTTGTCTAACCCAAAATACGCAAAGCACCTTGCTGAATGTCTCGCAACAGTCGTGATGGTGAAGGAAGAGCACAAAGAGCAGTGTACAGGCAATGCGCTTGTTGTCGCTGACCCTTATGTAGCTTTTGCTCGTGTAGTTCAAGCTATGGATACCACACCGAAGCCTGCTGAAGACATTGCACCTAGTGCCGTGATTGCAGCAGACGTGATGATGGGTGCAAACGTAGCAGTCGGTGCAAATGCAGTGATTGAAACGGGTGTAGAGCTTGGCGACAACGTTATTGTTGGTGCGGGCTGTTTTATCGGTAAAAACGCAAAGTTAGGCAACAACACCAAGCTTTGGGCTAATGTTACTATCTATCATGAAGTGTCACTTGGCGATGACTGTCTGGTTCAATCTGGCACAGTCATCGGCTCAGACGGTTTCGGTTACGCGAACGATAAAGGCGAGTGGATCAAAATTCCTCAGCTTGGTTCAGTGCGCATCGGTAATCGTGTTGAGATTGGTGCATGTACCACGATTGACCGTGGTGCACTTGAAGACACCATCATTGAAGACAACGTGATTCTTGATAACCAGCTTCAAATCGCTCATAACGTGCAGATCGGATATGGTACCGTGATGCCAGGTGGTACTATTGTCGCTGGCAGTACCAAAATTGGTAAATACTGCCAGATCGGCGGCGCGTCGGTTCTTAACGGACATATTACGATTGCAGATGGCGTAGCTATCACCGGTATGGGCATGGTTATGCGCAGTATCGAAGAGAAAGGCTTGTATTCGTCAGGTATTCCACTGCAAACGAACCGAGAGTGGCGTAAGACGGCAACTCGAGTTCATCGCATTGACGATATGAACAAACGCCTGAAAGCTGTTGAGAAGCAGCTGGAACCGAAAGAAGAATCTTAGTTCCATAATTCTGAACAAAGACTCGCGAAATGCGGGTCTTTTTCTTCTATAATGACGCGCTATAAGTAGATTTATCACCAAGCTGGTATACACTTTGCAGGCATTTCCTGATTAAGTGGCTTTTGCCGCTGCCTTGCCATCTTGGTTGTTGAGTATTGATATAGGAAGACGACTTTGACTACTGAAAAGAAAACGATGAACATCTCTGAAATTCAAGAGCTACTACCTCATCGCTACCCATTCTTATTGATCGACCGAGTGATTGACTTCCAAGAAGAGAAGTACCTTCACGCGATTAAAAACGTGTCGGTTAACGAACCTCAGTTCACAGGTCACTTTCCACAATTGCCAGTCTTCCCAGGTGTTCTTATTCTGGAAGCGATGGCGCAGGCGACAGGCTTACTTGCATTTAAATCATTTGGTGCGCCAACTGAAAATGAGCTGTACTACTTCGCAAGTGTTGACGGTGCAAAATTCCGTAAACCAGTAGTACCAGGCGACCAAATGATTATTGAAGTAGAATTTTTGAAAGAGCGTCGCGGCATTGCTGCATTCAAAGGTGTAGCGAAGGTTGACGGCGAAGTAGTATGTTCAGCAGAGCTGAAGTGTGCTCGTCGAGAGTTTTAATATGATTCATGAAACCGCTAAAATCCACCCAGCTGCGGTGGTAGAAGAAGGCGCGAAAATTGGCGCTAACGTGACTGTTGGTCCATTCACTTACATCACCTCAACGGTAGAGATCGGTGAAGGTACGGAAGTGATGTCTCACGTAGTGATCAAAGGTCACACCACAATTGGTAAAGACAACCGCATTTTCCCACATGCTGTCATTGGTGAAGAGAACCAAGATAAGAAGTACGGTGGCGAAGATACAACAGTGGTTATCGGTGACCGCAACGTGATTCGTGAAGCGGTTCAGGTTCATCGTGGCACTGTCCAAGATAAAGCAACCACTGTGATTGGTGATGATAACTTGCTGTGTGTTAACGCGCATATTGCTCACGATGTTATCGTTGGTAACCATACTCACATTGGCAACAACGCGATTCTTGGCGGTCACGTAACGGTTGATGACCATGCCGGCGTTATGGCACTTTCTGCGATTCACCCATTCTGTACGGTAGGTGCTTACGCTTACGTTGGCGGCTGTTCTGCAGTTGTTCAGGATGTACCAGCTTACGTACTTGCACAAGGTAACCATGCGACACCATTTGGTTTGAACTTGGTTGGTTTGAAGCGTAACGGTTTTGAAAAACCAGAAATCCGTGCATTGCAAAAAGCGTACAAAGAGCTTTACCGCTCAGGCAAAACGCTAGAAGAAGTGAAGCCGATCCTTGCTGAAATGGCACAAGAGTGGCCAGCAGTAAAACGTTTCTCAGACATTCTGGAAACAACGGAACGTGGCATCATTCGTTAATTTACGAATGTGCGGTTAATGAGAAAAGATCGCGCCCAATTGGGCTGCGGTCTTTTTGTGTTTTATGGATAGGGTAAAATAGCAAGATCCTCGGATGTTACTCTCTATCCATAGCGCATAGGAAAAAGCGAAAGAAAGATGGAAAGACCACTACGTATTGGCATCATTGCCGGAGAACTGTCAGGCGATACTCTTGGCGAAGGCTTCATCAAAGCAGTTAAAGAACAATACCCAGATGCAGAATTTGTCGGTATTGGCGGCCCTAAAATGATCGCGCAAGGCTGTGAGTCACTGTTTGAAATGGAAGAGTTGGCTGTGATGGGCTTGGTTGAAGTTCTGGGTCGCTTACCAAGATTATTAAAAGTGAAAGCAGAGCTGATTAAGTATTTCACTGCAAATCCGCCGGATGTCTTTGTAGGGATCGATGCACCAGACTTTAACCTACGTGTTGAGTTAGATTTAAAAAACGCAGGAATCAAAACGGTACACTACGTGAGCCCTTCTGTTTGGGCTTGGCGTCAAAAACGTATCTTCAAGATTGAAGCGGCAACCAACCTAGTATTGGCTTTCTTACCTTTCGAAAAAGCGTTTTACGACAAATTCAATGTGCCTTGTGAATTCATTGGTCACACATTGGCAGATGCCATTCCTCTGCATTCAGACAAGGCTCCTGCACGTGAGTTACTAGGTTTAAAACATGATAAACAATGGTTAGCGGTGCTTCCGGGGAGTCGTGGCAGTGAGTTGAAAATGCTCTCTCAACCGTTTATTGAAACCTGTAAAAAACTGCATCAGAAGTTCCCTGATCTTGGCTTTGTTGTTGCGTTAGTAAATCAGAAACGTCGCGAGCAATTCGAGCAAGCGTGGAAAGAGTATGCGCCAGAGTTGGATTTCAAACTGGTAGACGATACCGCTCGTAATGTGATTACGGCGTCTGATGCCGTGATGTTGGCGTCTGGTACGGTCGCGCTTGAGTGTATGTTGTTAAAACGACCAATGGTTGTAGGGTACCGTGTTAACGCGGTTACCGCCTTCCTAGCCAAGCGCCTGCTGAAAACCAAATACGTGTCATTACCAAACATTTTGTCGGATAGCGAGTTAGTAAAAGAATACCTGCAAGAAGAGTGCACTCCAGAAAACTTATTCACTGAAGTGTCTCGCTTACTAGAGAGCGATAACCAACAGATGTTGGATAAGTTTACGGAAATGCATCACTGGATACGCAAAGACGCGGACCAACAGGCTGCAAATGCGGTTCTAAAACTGATTGAAAAATAGAGATTTACCATGGCTGTAAAACCAAAAACGACCAAAGCGAAAGTAGAGCTCCCACCGTTTGAATACCCACAAGGTTACCAATTGGTTGCGGGTGTAGATGAAGTAGGGCGTGGGCCTCTTGTCGGCGACGTTGTTACCGCTGCGGTTATCTTAGATCCAAATAACCCAATTGAGGGTTTGAACGACTCGAAAAAGCTGAGCGAGAAAAAACGTCTCGCACTTCTGCCCGAAATTAAAGAGAAAGCCTTAGCTTGGGCGGTCGGCCGCTGTTCTCCTGAAGAAATTGACGAGCTTAACATATTGCAAGCCACCATGGTTGCCATGCAACGTGCAATTGCCGGTTTGAAAGTGCAGCCAGACCTCGCACTTATCGATGGCAACCGCTGTCCGCAGTTGCCAATGGATTCCCAAGCGGTGGTGAAGGGTGATTTGCGAGTTGCGGAAATCAGCGCGGCTTCAATCATTGCAAAAGTGGTTCGTGACCAAGAAATGGAAGAATTGGACAAGCAATACCCACAGTTTGGTTTTGCAAAGCACAAAGGTTACCCAACCAAAGCGCACTTTGAAGCGATTGAAGAGCACGGCGTGATCAGTGAACATCGCAAGAGCTTCAAGCCAGTGAAGAAAGCGCTTGGTATTGAAGAATAATTAGCGGCTGCTTGGTGTTATAAGCCAGCCCTTAGGTTAGAATTCCCAACAAGATTTAGTTTTACGGTACCTGTTAATGTCAGATCCCAAGTTCATTCACCTTCGTGTCCATAGTGACTTCTCGATGGTGGATGGTATCAACAAAGTTCCACCGCTCGTTAAGAAAGTCGCCGAACTCGGCATGCCAGCAATGGCACTGACCGATTTCACCAACTTATGTGGTTTGGTGAAATATTACGGCACAGCTCACGGTAGTGGTGTTAAGCCAATCATTGGTGCAGACTTTAAAATGCAATCCGATGAGTTTGGCGAGGAACTGACACAACTGACCGTATTAGCGGCGGACAACACCGGTTATAAAAACCTAACATTGTTGATTTCCAAAGCGTATTTACGTGGTCACGTTCAACATCAGCCTGTTATCGATAAAGCATGGTTAGCGGAACTGTCAGAAGGACTTATCATTCTTTCTGGTGCGAAAAACGGTGAAATCGGTAAGGCATTGCTAAAAGGCAACCGTAAAGTTGTCGACAGCTGCGTCGAGTTTTATAACCAATACTTCCCTGACCGCTTCTATCTAGAATTGGTTCGAACCGGTCGCCCAGATGAAGAAACCTACCTTCACTTTGCGATTGAATTGGCAGAAGAGGTAGAACTGCCAGTTGTTGCAACTAACGAAGTGGTGTTCATCAGCGAAGACTTGTTTGATGCTCATGAAATCCGCGTTGCGATCCACGATGGTTACACCCTAGAGGATCCACGACGTCCAAAGAACTACAGTCCAGAGCAGTATTTGCGTACGGAAGAGGAAATGTGCGAGCTGTTTGCCGACATTCCTGAAGCGCTGGAAAACAGTGTCGAAATCGCTAAACGCTGTAATGTAACGGTTCGTCTCGGTGAATATTTCCTGCCAGCCTTCCCAACCGAAGGGATGGAAGAAACCGAATTCTTGGTGATGAAATCTCGTGAAGGCCTGGAAGAACGTCTTGAGTTCCTATTCCCAGACGAAGCCGAGCGTAAAGAGCGTCGACCAGAATACGACGATCGCCTTCAAATCGAACTCGACGTAATCAACCAAATGGGATTCCCGGGTTACTTCTTGATCGTAATGGAGTTCATCCAGTGGTCGAAGGACAATGCGATTCCAGTAGGCCCAGGTCGTGGTTCGGGTGCTGGTTCTTTGGTGGCATACGCACTGAAGATCACCGACCTTGACCCGTTGGAATATGACCTTCTTTTCGAACGTTTCTTGAACCCAGAACGTGTCTCCATGCCCGATTTCGACGTCGACTTCTGTATGGACAAACGTGACCAAGTTATTGACCACGTAGCAGAAATGTACGGTCGTGATGCGGTATCGCAGATCATCACGTTTGGTACCATGGCGGCAAAAGCGGTAATCCGCGACGTTGGCCGTGTATTGGGGCACCCATTTGGTTTCGTTGACCGTATCTCGAAACTGGTTCCGCCTGACCCAGGTATGACGCTAGAGAAAGCGTTTAAAGCTGAGCCAGCGCTACCAGAGCTTTACGACGCCGATGAAGAAGTCAAAGAGCTGATCGATAAGTGTCGTATCCTAGAGGGTTGTACACGAAACGCCGGTAAGCACGCGGGTGGTGTTGTAATTTCACCTACCACGATCACCGACTTTGCGCCGATTTATGCTGATGCGGAAGGCCACTTTCCCGTTACTCAGTTCGATAAGAACGACGTTGAAACCGCTGGCTTGGTTAAGTTTGACTTCTTGGGTCTGCGTACCTTAACCATCATCGACTGGGCACTGGGCCTGATCAACCCACGTTTAGAACGTGAGGGTAAAGAATCCGTTCAAATTGAATCGATCCCGCTGGTGGATCCGGCGTCTTTCCGACTATTACAAAACTCAGAAACTACTGCGGTATTCCAGCTGGAATCGCGTGGTATGAAAGAACTGATCAAACGTCTTCAGCCGGACTGTTTCGAAGACATCATCGCACTTGTAGCCCTTTTCCGTCCCGGTCCGCTACAGTCGGGCATGGTAGATAACTTTATCGACCGTAAACACGGCCGAGAAGCGATCTCTTATCCAGATGAAAAGTGGCAACACGAATCACTTAAAGAGATTCTGGATCCCACTTACGGCATCATCCTGTATCAAGAACAGGTAATGCAGATTGCACAGGTACTGTCTGGCTACACCCTTGGTGGTGCGGACATGCTTCGTCGTGCGATGGGTAAGAAAAAGCCTGAAGAGATGGCGAAGCAGCGTGCCACCTTTGAAGAAGGCGCGATTGCTAACGGCGTCGATGGCGAGTTGGCGATGAAAATCTTCGACTTGGTAGAAAAGTTTGCAGGTTACGGTTTTAACAAATCGCACTCGGCAGCTTATGCGTTGGTTTCTTACCAAACGCTATGGCTAAAGACGCACTTCCCAGCAGAGTTCATGGCAGCGGTAATGACCGCAGATATGGACAACACGGAAAAAGTCGTTGGCCTTGTAGACGAATGTTTCCGCATGAAACTGACCGTCTTACCGCCAGACATAAACTCCGGTTTATACCGCTTTAACGTGGATGAAAACGGCGCGATTGTTTACGGTATTGGCGCAATTAAAGGTGTGGGTGAAGGCCCAATTGATGCGATTTTAGAAGCGCGGAATAAAGGCGGTCACTTCATTGATCTGTTTGACTTCTGTGCGCGCATCGATCTGAAAAAGGTCAACAAACGCGTTATCGAAAAACTGATTTACGCGGGCGCACTTGACCGACTTGGTCCACATCGTGCGGCGTTGATGGCATCGTTGAATGACGCGGTCAAAGCGGCCAGCCAACATCACCAAGCTGAAGCATTTGGTCAGACTGATATGTTCGGCGTATTGACCGATGCTCCGGAAGAAGTGGAACACAAATACACCCAAGTTCCGGCGTGGCCAGAGAAAGTATGGTTAGAGGGTGAGCGTGAGACGCTAGGTTTGTATTTGACAGGCCACCCAGTAAACGCATACATAAAGGAACTAAATAAGTACGTTAGTTGTCGACTAAAAGATGCGACACCGACTCGACGTGATCAATCTGTGACCGTTGCGGGTTTGGTTATTGCAGCTCGTGTGATGACAACGAAGCGCGGAACACGCATCGGTTTGATGACTTTGGATGACAGAAGTGGTCGAATGGAAGTGATGTTGTTCTCGGATGCGCTCGATAGATATGCAGAACTTCTCGAAAAAGACAAAATTTTGGTCGTTTCTGGACAGGTCAGCTTTGATGACTTCAATGGTGGCCTTAAAATGTCGGCGCGTGAGGTCATGGATCTTGGTAGTGCACGTGAAAAATATGCACGTGGTTTGTCAGTATCCATCGATGCGAGCCAAATTAACGATAAATTCTTTGAGCAATTTACGCGTATTTTAGAACCGTACAAAGCCGGAACCGTACCTGTCAATGTATACTACCAGCGTGCCGACGCCAGAGCGCGGTTAACATTGGGCACCGAATGGCGAGTAACGCCAAGTGATACATTGCTAGACGATTTAAAACAGTTACTTGGCAAAGGCCAGGTAGAACTCGAATTTAACTAAAAATTCAGCGCAATATGTTAGACGCTGAGTCAAAAAGGATTCATAGATGAGCCTAAACTTTCTTGAATTTGAAAAGCCGATTGCAGAACTAGAAGCGAAAATTGAAGCGCTACGTGACGTATCTCGTCACGGTGGTGATTCTGCGGTTGACCTTGATAAAGAAATCGAACAGCTTGAGAAAAAGAGCCTAGAACTTAAGAAGAAAACCTTCAGCAACCTAGGCGCATGGGAAACAGCTCAACTGGCTCGTCACCCTTTACGTCCATACACATTGGATTACATCCAGCACGCGTTTGAAGAGTTTGACGAATTGGCGGGTGACCGTGCGTTCGCAGACGACCAAGCTATTGTTGGTGGTATCGCACGTCTTGAAGGCCGTCCAGTGATGATCATTGGTCACCAAAAAGGTCGTGAAACTAAAGAGAAAGTGAAGCGTAACTTTGGTATGCCTAAACCAGAAGGTTACCGTAAAGCACTGCGTCTGATGGAAATGGCTGAGCGTTTCAACATGCCTATTATCACTTTCATCGACACAGCTGGCGCATACCCAGGTGTTGGCGCGGAAGAGCGCGGTCAATCTGAAGCAATCGCAAAAAACCTTAAAGTGATGTCTGGTCTTAAAGTGCCAGTAATCTGTAACGTGGTGGGCGAAGGCGGTTCAGGCGGTGCACTTGCTATTGGTGTAGGTGACTACGTGAACATGCTTCAGTACTCAACGTACTCAGTAATTTCTCCAGAAGGTTGTGCTTCAATCCTATGGCGTGATTCCGACAAAGCACCTCAAGCAGCAGACGCAATGGGTCTAACCGCCCCTCGTCTAAAAGAGCTTGAGCTTATCGACGAAATCATCGAAGAGCCATTAGGTGGCGCGCATCGTGACCACGTTCAAATGGCGGCGAACATGAAAGCAAATCTGCTTCGTCAGCTAGAAGACCTAGAACAGCTGGATCACGAAACGCTACTTGAGCGCCGTTACCAGCGTCTAATGAACTACGGTTACTGCTAAATTACGGTCACCGTTAAGCTCTAGCTGATCTCTCTTGAGATAACAGATAAAATAGAAAGGGTTGGGCATGTGTCCAGCCCTTTTTTTGTTTCTACTGGATTGCTTATGGAATCGCTTTACTCAAATTTTGCTCAAGTTCTCGACCGCTATCATCAACCAAACACTAAGATCGTTTTGGCGTTCAGTGGTGGGGTGGATTCGCGTCTGTTGCTTGAGCTGTTGAGTCGTTACCAACAAGCACGTTCAGCAGACGGTAGCTCTGCAGATTCCCAACTAATAAACTGTCATGCTGTGTATGTTCATCATGGTTTAAGTGTGAATGCTGATGATTGGGCACAAAAGTGCAAGCAATGGGCACAGCAAGCTGGGTTCTCATGTTCCGTTGAACGCGTGAACCTAGATATTAACAGTGGTGAAAGCATTGAGCTTTTAGCTCGTGAAGCGCGCTATCAAGCTCTGGCGAAGCACATCGCAGTCGGTGACTTACTGCTGACCGGTCAACATGCCGATGATCAGGTCGAAACCTTCTTATTGGCACTAAAACGTGGCAGTGGACCGAAAGGGTTGTCGTCGATGGCAGAAAGTATGCCGTTTGCTAGTGGGACATTAATACGCCCATTACTGACCATTAAGCGAGAGCAAATCGAAGCGGCAGCCAGAGAGCAAAAACTGGATTGGGTAGAAGACGAAAGTAACCAAGATATTCGTTACGATCGTAACTTCCTCCGTCATCGCATTGTGCCTGAGCTATCTGAACGTTGGCCGAGCATCCACCAAGCGGTGCAACGCAGTGCGACTTTGTGTGCCCAGCAAGAGACCTTGCTAGATGAGTTGCTCGAAGCGGCATTCAATCAGGCGATGCAGCCGGATTTGAGTTTGAGTATTGACGTTTTAACGGCACACAGTGAGTTGGCGCGTGCACGTTTGATTCGGATGTGGCTGGCAAAACTCAATGCCAATATGCCGTCTCAAGTGCAGTTGAACCTGATTTGGGATGAAGTGGCGCGGGCTCAACAGGACGCCAACCCAAAATTGAAGTTCAAGCAAGGTGAAGTGCGCCGCTTTCAACATCGACTCTACTGGGTCACTGAAACTTCAGATGTGACCTCGTGGCAAGCCGAGTGCCCTTTGAATACGCCTCTAAAGCTTCCTGAGCCGTTAGGGGAGCTTGAGTTGAGTACCAAGTCATGTGAGCTAAGTATTACCCTACCTGCGCACCCAGAGCGACTTAGAATTACATTTAACCCTGAAGGCTTGTCTGCACACCCGACGACTCGTCACCACAGTCGTAAGCTGAAAAAACTCTTTCAGGAATACAATGTGCCGAGCTGGCAACGTCGTCAAATTCCAATTCTAATGTATGAAGATAAAGTGGTTGCCGTCGCTGGCCTGTTCGTTGATCAAGCCTTTAGTGGTCAAGACTGTGAACTGATCTGGCGCAAGATGTTGTAATTCATGCAACAATATCGGTTATAAAACAAAAATATCTTTAAATAATAATCGATTAGGTGAAGCAATGAAGAAAATAATCATGGGCGCAGGAATCACGCTAGCCATGTTAAGTGGGCAGGCAATGGCGGCAGGCGATGTGGCTGCTGGCCAAGCAAAAGCTGGCGTTTGTGCTGCTTGTCATGGACCAGATGGAATTGCTGTGATTCCTGGCTACCCAAACTTAAAAGGTCAAAATGAGCAGTACATTGCTAGCTCAATTAAGGCATACAAAGCAGGCCAGCGCACTGGTGGTTTAGCGGCGGTGATGCAGGCACAAGCAAGTTTGCTGTCTGATGAAGACATTGCTAACTTGGCGGCATACTATGCGAGCTTGAAGTAAGCGTTAGCCTCAAATTAACGCTCACTAAAACACATACCAAGCCAGACTTATGCTCTGGCTTTTTCATTGGTGGCATGATTGAGAATGGCGACTTTGTTACATTCGCCCGCAAATAAATCCCACCAATGTCAGGATTTTCAGGTGCTTGGTCACAACAAGGATTGAATGTTGTGAGGCGCTAACCGATAATATGCGCAAACGATTGAAGCTTAAGGGATGAACATGAAAAAGATTGAAGCGATTATCAAGCCATTCAAATTGGATGATGTTCGAGAAGCATTGGCTGAAGTAGGCATTACAGGGATGACCGTCTCTGAAGTGAAAGGCTTTGGTCGTCAGAAAGGTCACACAGAATTGTACCGCGGTGCAGAGTACATGGTGGATTTCCTTCCTAAAGTGAAGCTAGAAATCGTAGTGACGGAAGACGTTGCAGACAAGTGTGTAGAAACCATCATCGAAACGGCGCAAACCGGTAAGATCGGTGACGGTAAGATCTTCGTAACAGACGTCGAACGCGTAGTGCGTATCCGTACTGGTGAAGAAGACGAAGATGCGATCTAATCTGTTATCCAGATAGATATAAGATTTCACTACAGCATATGGTGAAAATTTGAGTAAGCTAAGAGGGAGCCGACTGGGGCTCCTTTTTTATTATGCGCATTTTATGCGTGCCATTTTTGTATTTAGGTAAGCCTATGTATCCGCGTTTAGCTTTTGCGTTAGTTTTTCTTATTATTACTGCGGTGGTGAGCTTTCAGGTGATTTTTACCGTGCCAGAGCAACCACAAATTATTACTCAAACAGGGGCGAACATTAAGCAAGATATCCGCTGCATGGAGTTTGATAAGCCGCAAGTGCTAGATAAGGATGGCGAGCTAAATGTCTTAGTGTGGAACATTTACAAACAAAACCGAGACAACTGGAAGCAAGCGTTGGATACATTCTCCGTCAATAAACAGTTGCTCTTGTTACAAGAAGCAAGCTTAACGGACGACTTCAAAAGCTGGCTGGTGGAAGGGCATTGGGTCAGTAATCAAGTCAGTGCGTTTAAAGCATTAGGAAGTGGTGCTGGTGTGATCAGCATTGCGCAAAAAGAGCCCATTCTCGCTTGTGCGTACACATCGAAAGAACCGTGGTTGCGCTTGCCGAAATCGGCACTGTATAGCAAATACAGGCTCAGCAACGGTGAAACCTTAGCGGTGGTGAACATTCACGCGATCAACTTTACCGTTGGTACCGAGGAATACACTTCGCAATTGTCTGCGTTAGAAAGGGTATTGAAAGAGCACAGCGGCCCGATTCTGTTTGCGGGGGATTTCAATAGTTGGAGTGAAGAGCGCGTGATGGCAATGAAGAAAGCACTCCAAAAAGCCAATCTAAAAGAAGCAAAGTTCAGCCAAGACAATCGAACTCAGTTCATTACAGGCTTGCCGCTTGATCATGTGTTTTATCGCGGGTTAACCCTCAAAAATGCGAAAGCGCCGCAGAGCGACGCTTCCGATCATAATCCACTGTTGGTGTCGTTTACGTTAAGCGACTAACGGATTACCTTGGTCCATTAAGCGATAACGATGTACAACGCCCAAATTACGTAAAACGCAACCCAAGGCAGGCTCGCAATCACAAGAGCCTGTCCGCGTTCGAACTCTGTCCAAGTCAAAACTACACCATAGCCAAGCACGATGTACCATGGCAATAGCAATGGTAATGAGCTTGCAAAGTGTGACCAATCACTGGTCAAAGGTAACTTTAGCAACCCGTTTAGGCTATTCAAATCGGCAGCGTAAGTCATCACCTGGCCATGCTTCAGCAATAAGCTCGCGTAGCTTGCAATATCGCCCAACACGGCTGGGAATAAAATCGCACTCGCAGCAGCGAACCATTTCCAGTAACCGTATTGCTGTTTACTTGCTTTGGTTGCAAGAAAGAACCACAGCGCTAATAGCAGCAGTGTTGCAAAACGATTGAATACGTCATTGATGATCGCACTTGCCATCAGCGTGTTTGGCTCCAGCAACTCGATTTGCTTTGGATCGATCTGTTGGAACTGAGCGGTCAGTTGATCACTTAACCAAGTAAAATCCACATTCGAGAAGTAAGCGCCCCAGAATAGGAATGGGCTGAGCATCAAAATGATGAACGGCTGCCACCCCCAACCTCCGCGCTGATACAGCGCTAAGAAGCAAGATGTTGGCGATCGGAAGATATCCAACAACATGATAAGTGGGTTACTCGACGGGTTCATACACTTACCTTAGTTACATCAACATACAACTTAAGCTTCTGACCTGGTTTCAGGTACTTCTGCTTTTGAAGAGAATTCCATTTTACGATGTCGTTACCCTTCACCTTAAACTTGGTTGCAATACCACTGATGGTGTCGCCAGAACGTACGTTGTAGAACACGGTACGAATCACTGCGCCTTTATCAGAGTTCTTCCAAATCACCAGTTTTTGGCCAACGCGCAAGGTGTCTTTTGGTCCCATGCCGTTCCATTTTGCCAAAGACTTATGAGAAACCTTGTTCTCTTTTGCGATTGACCACAAGCTCTCGCCTGATTGCACAACGTGAGTCAGTTTGAATTGACCACGAGATTGAGATTGCGTTTTGTTCAGGCGATTTTCAGCAGTTAAGGCGTACTTTGTATCGTCTTTTGTCGACGTTGGGATCATTAGGTACTGACCAACGCGGATATTGTTGTTCGATAGGCCGTTAGCACGTTGGATAACTTTCGTTGTCGTACCGTACTTCTGAGCCAATACGCTGAGCGAGTCACCAGACTTCACTTTATAGCGTGCGACCTTCATGCCTTTACCACGGTTCTTCTTCACTTGAGCAAGGAACTGATCCTTTTTCTCGATAGGAATAAGAAGTTGGTGTGGGCCGTCAGGTGCAGTAGACCATTGGTTATATGCTGGGTTGTAACCTTGCAGCTCCTTAACACCAATTCCGGCGTAGTCTGCCGCAATTGCTAGGTCTAGTTGTTCTTTTGGATCAACCTGAGTCAGAACTGGCTTGTTCGGGATCGGCGGAATGTCGATGCCGTACTTATCTTGGTTCGCAATGATGTCCGCTAGTGCAAGCAGTTTAGGAACGTAACTGCTGGTCTCTTTTGGAAGATCCAAAGAGAAGAAGTCCGTTGGTTTGCCTAGCTTTTTGTTCTTACGAATCGCGCTCGATACACGGCCACCACCACTGTTGTAAGCCGCAATCGCTTGATCCCAGTTGCCGTCAAAACGCTTGCTTTGCTGCTCTAGGTAATCCAGTGCTGCATCGGTAGAAGCATAAACATCACGGCGACCGTCGTACCAGTAGTTCTGATCTAGACCCATCATTTTGCCGGTGCCTGGAACGAACTGCCACAAACCTGCTGCACTGCCGTGCGAGTAGGCAAAAGCATCAAATGAGCTTTCTACGATCGGTAGCAGCGCCAATTCCATCGGAAGGCCACGTTCTTCGATACGGGTGGTAATCATGTACAAAAACGGCTGTGCACGTTCAGATACTGTGCGCAGGTGGTTAGGATGCTTTAAATACCAAGTGCGGTAGTAAGCCACTTTCTTGTTGTCAGGAATGTCCATTTCAAGTTGCATGCCGATACGTCGCCACACATCGTCTTGTTCCTGAGGGGAAAGGGCTTTTGGCGTCTCTTTAGCAGGTTTCTTTGCTATCGATTGCTTTTTCTCGGAGTCAGCCTGAGCTGTTTTTTGCTTAACAGCTTGTTCTGACTTATTGGTTTCTGGTGTTGGAGTGCTTGCAGAATCTGACTGTGTCAATTGACAGCCAGATAATAGTAACGCCAACGCCCAACTGTACTTCAAACGCATGGTTTCAGCCTATTTAGGGCCTGTTTATCTTCTCCTGCCTGTCGCGCAACAAAGTACGTGGCAGTCGCAAGATAATAGACATCTTGTAACACTAACTAAGGGTAGAGGCGGTTTTGCCGCTACTTTATGCGTTTGGGTGAAATACAAACAGATTTATATCAGCCCCAAACGCAATAGAAGCGCCAGAGGCGCTTCTATGAAAATCAGCTCACGATAATACTTGCGTCTAGCAAAGTTACAAGCAGAAAATGGTTAAAATTCGTTCTTCCACTCACGTAAAGCTGTAAAAACCGAGCATGGGTCGCTATTTTGGATACGGTTTGTTACAGATTTTATGACCTCTGCGTTCGTTGCACGCAGGAATGGGTTAATTAACTTCTCTTTGCGTAACGTCGTAGGAAGGGTAGGAATATTTAATCCGCGTAGACGGTTTACATCATCACGGTATTGACGCAAATGTTCATTGTCCGGCTCAACCGCCAGTGCAAATGCTACATTACTTGCCGTGTATTCATGTGCGCAGAACACTTCTGTCTCTTCCGGCAGTTTCATTATTTTGCTTAGTGACTCAAACATCTGCTCTGGTGTGCCTTCAAAGATTCGGCCACAACCCGCCGAGAACAGCACGTCACCACAGAACAACTTACCGTCACCAACATAGCCAATGTGACCTAATGTGTGGCCAGGCAGCCCCAGTACCATGAAGATTTCGCCAAACAGTTCTAGCTTGTCGCCTTCTTCCATTGCGTTGGTTAAGGTTGGGATTGGCTCTGCTTTCGGACCAACCACTGCAACATGAGGAAACGCATGAACTAAATCTGGAACGCCACCAATGTGATCGTTGTGGTGGTGTGTAATTAAGATCGCTTCTAAAGTTAACTCGTTAGCCTGCAAATATTCCAACACTGGCTTAGCATCGCCCGGATCAACCACGGCGCATCGCTTATCGCTATTTTGAATCAGCCAGATGTAATTATCATTAAATGCGGGTATGCTTTTGATCTCTAACACGTTCGTTCTCCGTCACCCTTTTAAGTCAGGTGGTTAATGAAACCAGCACTCAGCAACAAAACTTTACAGCACCCGTCGACCTGGTCAGAAATGAATAACGGCCCGTGGGTACTTGAGTCAATCCAAACCCGACTCGACGAGTGGTGTCCGAAATTGTTCGGTTACCACATGCTTAAATTGGGCGGGTTGAGCTGTGAGCTAACCAGCTGTAGTTGTAACATTCAACACCAAGTCAACGTAGATATCCAGAACCCGTTGCATAATGTCATTGCAGATGGTTACGAATTACCCTTTTTAGAGAAAAGCTTTGATGTTGCGGTCCTCGCCCATCAGCTTGACTATGCAAGTGATCCCCATCGATTGCTGCGAGAAGTCGATCGCGTCATGATGGACGACGGTTATCTTATTATTACGGGATTCAACCCCATCAGTTTCACTGGACTTGCGAGTTTGTTGCCTTGGCGCAGAAATAATTTGCCTTGGAGTGGACGAATGTTCACCGCGAACCGGATTAAAGACTGGTTAGGGGTATTGAACTATCAGGTGATTCATTGCGAACGTTATGCTCTGTTTCCGATGACACGTTACAAAACCATGTGGACATGGTTGGAAAACAGCTTGGGGGATTGGGCATCGCCGGCGGGGAGTTTGTATTACATCGTCGCTCGTAAGCGAACTTACCCTCTCAAACCTATCAAGCCACATTGGCGCTTGAAGAGAAAGTTAACACCACTGGGCGTGATGAACAGAGAGGGCAGTGCGGTAGAAAAGGTATCAAGCAGTAAAAACTAAGACGCTTGGTAACCGGTATCTTCTTCGGTTGGGTTTTCTGCGGCTGTGCGTGCTAATTCATCACACATTTCGTTTTCACGATGACCCGCGTGGCCTTTGACCCAGCGCCAATCCACTTGGTGGCGAGCAGTCTCTTTATCCAATGCCTGCCATAAATCGGCATTTTTCACAGGTTTTTTATCTGACGTTTTCCAACCGCGTTTCTTCCAGTTGTGGATCCATTGCGTAATGCCTTGGCGCACGTACTGACTATCGGTAGTCAACGTCACTTGGCACGGCTCTTTTAGCGTTTGTAACGCCACAACAGCGGCCAACATTTCCATACGGTTGTTTGTGGTGAGCGTGTAACCTTTGGCGAGGGTCTTTTCTGTTTGCTTATAACGCAAGACAATGCCGTAACCGCCAGGGCCTGGATTTCCTAAACAAGATCCGTCTGTGAAAATCTCAACGTGTTTGGTCATATTTTTGGTACTATTAGCCGAAACATTTAATAAAGCATAGTCTGACACACATAACCTTATGAATACCAGCAGCAATTCTGAACATAATCGTATTGTCGTTCTCGATACCGAAACCACGGGTATGAACCTAGAAGGTGGTCCTCACTACATGGGTCACCGCATCATCGAAATTGGTGCCGTGGAGATCATCAACCGTAAGCTGACTGGTCGTCACTTTCACGTTTACCTAAAACCTGACCGTGAAATCCAACCAGACGCGATTGAAGTCCACGGTATTACCGATGACTTCTTGGTCGACAAGCCAGATTACTCAGCCGTACACCAAGAGTTTCTCGACTTTATCAAAGGTGCCGAGCTGGTTGCCCACAACGCGCCCTTCGATACCGGCTTCATGGACTATGAGTTTGAAATGCTCAATCCAAGCATTGGTAAGACGGATGACTACTGTAAGGTGACCGATACCCTTGCCATGGCGAAGAAAATCTTCCCGGGCAAGCGAAACAACCTCGACGTCTTGTGTGAACGTTACGGCATTGATAACTCACACCGTACTCTCCACGGGGCATTGCTCGATGCGGAGATTCTAGCTGACGTTTACCTCCTAATGACGGGTGGTCAAACGAGTCTAGAATTCAACGCCAACAAAAAAGACGGTGAAGCGGAAGGCATTCGTCGTGTTGAAGGAAGAAAAGCGCTAAAGGTTTTGCGTGCAACTGCCGATGAAGTAGAAGCACACCAGAAAAGACTAGAACTGGTGAACGACAGTATTTGGTAGTTATTAGGAGAGACTATGTTGAGGGCTTTGTCAGTCGCTATTTTAGCGTTCTGGAGTTGTTTCGCGTTTGCTGCGAGCGAGTCCGCCATGTCTTTGTTAGATAACCGCTTTCGTGTCGATCCCACCATCGAACAGATTACTTTTTTGGTTTATCGTGAACAGAGCTCTCAGCCCGTCGTCCTTGTCCGCCCCGATGGTAAAAAATATTACGCTTGGGGCACCTACGACAACGTTCGTTGGTATCAAGAATCTTCCCTCGACATCATCTCGATAGATAAACCCATGCCGGGTCCTTGGCAGGCCGTCGGCAAAGTTACCCCGAAAAATAACATCCGTCTGATTTCGCACCTCAAACTCAGCACCGATGTGTTTCCAAACCGCCTTTACAATAGCGAAGCTCTAAAATTTACCGCACGTTTGACCTCAGACGATAAGCCGCTTGTACTGCGTGATTTCCTAGACCGGGTAAACCTGCGTGTGACTTTTACTAAGTTTGTTGAGAACGAAGACGAACTGATCAAAGAAGCGCGCCCTGTACCAATGGTGATTGGCGAATTTGCCGATGATGGCCGTGGGCTAGATGAAAAAGCAGGCGACGGTGTGTTTACTGTTCAACTACCAATTGATGTCGAACCGGGTAAATACCGCGCGCGCATTACTTCTGGCAACGGCGTGTTCCTGCGAGCACAAGAGCAAGTGGTACTGGTATACCCATCTCCAATCTCACGTACCTTCATTCAATCTCGTCATGCAGACCAACCTCATCAGCTGGTGGTTAGTGGTGAGCAAGGCATGATCACGCCCGGAACCATTGCCGTAAACGTTGAGCAAGAAGCACCAGACGGCTTTATCAGTTACAGCCAAGGTCAGGTGTCGGCTGATGGTTCTAAAACCACATTGAAGATGGATAACGATCCTGAACTTGGCAAATATTCATGGCACGGTGAAGTCTTTGCTACCGACTTGTCTACCAAGCGCTCATTGGTGTTCCCAATTAAAGAGCAGACGTTCAGTGTGGTCGACGAAGTGGATCTAGAAGCCGCACGTCTTGCTAAAGAAGCAGAGCTTGCCGAGCAACGCCGCATTGAAATGGAAAAACGCATCATCGCCGAGCGCGAAGCCGAACGTAAGCGCAGCATGATCATCATCGCTATCGGCAACGTGATTGCACTGATATTGGTGATTCTATTCTGGATCATCTGGAGCAAGCTCAAGGCCAAACGCCAAGCCATGCCAGAGATGCAGTTAGAAGTGCCGAAGAAGTAGAGCACAAGAATTTAAATTGAAAACGGAGCCGATTGGCTCCGTTTTACTTTTTATGGCGCATCTAATTTTGTGACACTCTTGGCGAAGGTTATGAATGTCGGTTCGATTTGCAAAATCATTCGTGATATTCACTAAGTGGGTTAAAGCTGATTTGAGTGTGAAAGCTCTAAGCTCTACATCTCAAAGAAGCCAAGTGACTAGGAGGTCTCTGATGAAGTACAAAAAACGTCGGACGTACAAATACAATCTTCATTCTGAAGAACAGATTGAAACCAGTATCACCCTTGCGCAGCCTTTCGATAGTCCGTTTCTGAGTCTATCTGAGCAAGGTTGGCTGACGATTAAGAAAGGCTATTCATGGGATGGGGCGAGTGGTCCAGCGATTGATACCAAGAACATTCTTAAAGCGTCTTTGGTGCATGATGCGTTGTATCAGCTCATGAGGGAGGAAGTATTGCCGCAAAGCAGTCGAGAGCAAGCGGATAGGCTTCTACGTCAAATATGCCTTGAACATGGCATGTCGAATTTTAGAGCGACGTACATCTATTACGGAGTTAGAGTATTTGGCGGATGTTTTTCCAAGCCGGATCTTTTATCTGCCTAGTTAAGTTCTCTTGATGAGTAGATTCTGAATCATGTTCGTTCCTCACTGTTCAGAATGACGGAAATCTAGAAACACTGTGCGTGTAGTAACCTGATAACTCAAAGTAAACCGTCATTCTAGCGAGCTTCAGCGAGACTAAGAATCTGCTATCAGCACTCTAGGGCTTTGTGGAGTCATAATCTAAGGAACACGTGGTAAGTAGATTCTGAATCACGTTCGTTCCTTACTGTTCAGGGTGATGAAAATCTAGAAATGCTGTGCGTGTAGTAACCTGATACCTAAAAGTAAACTGTCATTCTAGCGAGCTCCAGCGAGACTAAGAATCTATTGTCAGCGCGCTGGGGCGTTTGTTTCTTCACCCTCCACAGAGTACTCGGCAGTAGGTTCTAGTATGCACACACAATCACTTCGCTGTTCCTTTGCATATCTATGCTAGACTCACGCCATCAGCTATATGAATGACTTCTCATTTGTTTACCTGAGGGCAGCAATTGGGCTGCTGTATTCTTATTAAAGGCACAAAAATGAGCAAATTAACTTCAGCTGAACGTAAAGCGCGTGACAACGAACGTTTCTCCCAACGCGTGAGTGAGCGTCGTGAAAAAGGTGAAGATGTCGTTGCGTACGCATTGGCGAACAAAAAGGCTGTGAAGTTCCTGACTAAGTCAGAGAAGAAAGCTTTGAACGAACGCAAAGCGACGCTTCAAGAAGAACTTAAGCTGAAAGAGCAGGAAGAACTGCGCAGAATTGAACAGTCGTTTATTGTTGAAGAAGATAACGAACAATAAACGCTTCTTTGTGATTGCCGTGTTGTGCGAAGCAGAGATTCAACAAAAAAACGGGAGCCGAGGCTCCCGTTTTGCTTTCTTATTTATCGTTTAAGTCATCATTCGCTTAAGCGACGTTTTCCATCTGAGGGTAAAGCGGCTTTGCGGCCAATAGCTCTGGCTCAAAATCGTCTACGTTGATAGTGTCTAGGCGATGCTGTTCCGCTTCTCTTAGCAGATCTGCTTCTTCCTGAGTGATTACGCCTTGTTCTAGACCTTCTTGAGCAATCACATCCAAACGCATGAATGGACGGCGTTTGCCTTGCGCTTTACATATTTTGTCGAACACAGGCTCAGCTTGAAGAATCACAGACAGTGCCAACTCAATCTTACCTGCAGCGTTGTGTTCCGTTGGTTCTAGGTACTGACCACGACCAATACGTGAACGCGTTGCACTTGGCGTTTGTAGAATACGCGCCACTTTACTGTCTAGCTTATCACTTGGCGCTTTGCGTACTCGGCCAAATGGCATGATCAATACACGCAGTGTACGACCAATCACTTTGTTCGGGAAGTTTGCTAGGAACTCATCAATGGCAGCTTCGCTTTGTTTTAAGCTGTCTTGCAAGCCCCAATGTACCAATGGCAAGTCTTCAACAGGGCGGCCATCCTGCTCGAAGCGTTTCAATGTTGCAGAGCTCAAGTATAGCTGACTTAAAATGTCACCAAGACGCGCAGACAGACGTTCTTTACGCTTCAACGAACCACCTAGTACTGCCATCGAGATATCCGATAGTAGAGCAAGGTTTGCGCTGTAACGGTTCAATTGTTGGTAGTAACGCTTGGTTGCGTCTTTGGTTGGTGACGTTGAACCTAGACCATCACTTAGACCAAACCAGATGCTGCGAATTAGGTTACTCATGGTAAAGCTCACGTGACCCGCTAGTGCTTTGTCAAACTTCTCAACGGCGTCACCAGCCTCCGAGTATGCGGCATTCATCTCTTCAAGAACGTAAGGGTGACAGCGAATCGCGCCCTGACCGAAGATGATCATAGAACGAGTTAGGATGTTCGCACCTTCTACCGTTACCGCGATCGGTGCACCTTGGTAACCACGTGCTAGGAAGTTAGAAGGACCCATACAGATGCCTTTACCACCTACGATATCCATCGCGTCGATGATGCTTTGTTGGCCACGATGCGTACAGTGGTACTTCACGATAGCCGAGATAACAGAAGGTTTTTCACCTAGGTCGATACCTGCCACGGTTAGGTTGCTGGCTGCATCCATCACGTAAGCGTTACCACCTAGACGTGCTAATGGCTCTTCTACGCCTTCCATGTGACCGATAGGCTGTTTGAACTGACGACGAATGCGCGAGTAAGCACCTGTCGCCATCGCTGCAGTTTTGATGCCGCCCGTTGAGTTAGAAGGTAGCGTGATACCACGACCAACTGATAGACACTCAACCAGCATACGCCAGCCTTGACCTGCCATTTTTTCACCGCCGATGATGAAGTCCATCGGTACGAAGATGTCTTTACCGCGAGTTGGGCCATTTTGGAATGGTACGTTAAGCGGGAAGTGACGGTTACCAATCTCAACTCCTTTAAGGTCAGTTGGGATTAGAGCACAAGTGATGCCAAGATCTTCTTGGTCACCTAGTAGGCCTTCTGGGTCACGCAGTTTGAATGCAAGACCAAGAACCGTTGCGACTGGCGCTAGAGTGATGTAACGCTTGTTCCAAGTTAGACGCATACCAAGGACTTCTTCACCTTGCCACTCGCCTTTACATACCACACCAAAATCTGGGATAGAGCCCGCATCGGAACCTGCTTCTGGACTAGTCAGTGCAAAACATGGGATCTCTTTACCTTCAGCCAAGCGAGGTAAGTAATGATTTTTCTGCTCTTCTGTACCGTAGTGCTGCAGGAGTTCACCAGGACCTAATGAGTTCGGTACGCCAACGGTAGAAGACAGCACGCCAGAAACGCCAGTCAGTTTTTGCAGTACCAAAGATTGCGCGTATGCAGAGAATTCCAGACCACCGTATTTCTTTTTGATGATCATGGCGAAGAACTTGTTGTCTTTCAGGTATTGCCATACTTCTGGTGGCAAATCTGCAAGCTCGTGAGTGACTTGGTAGTCGTTCACCATGGCACACACTTCGTTAACTGGGCCATCTAGGAATGCACGCTCTTCTTTGCTCAGCTTAGGCGCTTTGATTGCGTGAAGCTTTTCCCATTCAGGTTTGCCTTTGAATAGCTCCGCTTCCCACCAGACCGTACCAGCGTCCAATGCTTCTTTCTCGGTCTGAGACATAGCAGGTAGGACTTTCTTAAACATCACGAGCGCTTTGCGGCTGATCAGTGATTGGCGAATGCCCGACACGGCGAATACCGCAACGGCAAGTACATAAAGTGCCCAGCCAATAACACCAACTGAGCCTGCGATCGTCAGTGCTAGCATGGCAGCAGTTAGCAGACTGACGGATTTCACGAGAGACATTCTGTGGTAGAGCGTTATGCCTAACACAACTGTCATCGCTACGATTGAGAGCAAGATGTCCATATGTTTTTTCCTTTTCAGACTTTATTAATGTTGTACGTCTGTATTTTGGTAAGAGGTCTAACCAGTTCTCATAAGTGTAATCAAAATATTAATGAAATGTAAAACCCAAGATTGGGTAAAAAGTGATCTATGTAGAGTTAAAATTCTAAAGTTGGGAGTTGAGTGATGATTTCGTAAGCAAGTTAACAAGTTTATTACCGCGATGAATCCAAATCTGTTGGTTCACTATCGACACTAATTCTCGTTTGTGGGTAAACTCAGAGTAATGAAATGTCCGGTGCGAGATTCGCATCAGAACAATTTGCCAAGCGAGAGCCTCAACCTCACTGCTGTGGCCGAAATAATAAAGAGAACGTCTTATGTACCAAGATCTGATTAGAAGTGAATTAAACGAAGCTGCTGAAGTTCTGAATAAGTTTTTAAGTGATGACCACAACATCGCGCAAATCGAAGCGGCAGCAAAAATGATTGCTGACTCATTCAAGCAAGATGGTAAAGTGTTGTCATGCGGTAACGGTGGTTCTCACTGTGACTCTATGCACTTTGCAGAAGAGCTAACAGGTCGTTACCGTGAAAACCGTCCGGGTTACGCTGGTATTGCTATTTCAGATCCAAGCCACCTATCTTGCGTTAGTAACGATTTTGGCTACGATTTCGTATTCTCTCGTTACGTTGAAGCAGTGGGCCGCAAAGGCGATGTTCTGTTTGGTTTGTCGACGTCAGGCAACTCAGGCAACATCCTAAAAGCGATTGAAGCCGCGCAAGCGAAAGGCATGAAGACAATTGCGCTGACCGGTAAAGATGGCGGCAAAATGGCTGGCCTAGCGGACATCGAGATTCGCGTACCACACTTTGGTTACGCAGACCGCATTCAGGAAGTACACATTAAGATTATTCACATCATCATTCAGTTGATTGAAAAAGAGATGGAATAAGCTTTTCAGCTTGGCCTCGTTTGGGCTTAGTGGTGTTTTAAGGTAAGGAGTTCGTTTAACCATGTGTGAATTGCTCGGCATGAGCGCAAATGTTCCAACCGATATTTGTTTCAGTTTTACTGGATTGATGCAGCGCGGTGGTCGCACTGGACCGCATCGTGATGGCTGGGGAATTACTTTCTATGAAGGAAAGGGTTTCCGAACATTCAAAGATCCAAACCCTAGTTGTGATTCTCAGATCGCTGAGTTGGTGCAGAACTACCCGATAAAAAGTCGTGCGGTGGTTAGCCACATTCGCCAAGCAAACCGAGGCGGAGTGAATTTAGAGAACACGCACCCATTTACGCGTGAGCTGTGGGGACGCTACTGGACTTTTGCACACAATGGTCAACTGACTGACTACCAAGATTTGTATACGGGTCGTCACCGTCCGGTGGGAGAAACCGACAGCGAAATGGCTTTCTGTTGGCTGCTTAAACAGATGGAAGATAAATACCCTGAGCCACCTCAGGATATGGAGTCGGTCTTTACTTATGTTGCTCAGTGTTGCGATAAGTTGAGAGACAAGGGCGTGTTTAACATGCTGCTCAGTGACGGTGAGTTTGTGATGACTTACTGTACCAACCATCTGTATTGGATTACGCGTCGCGCACCATTTGGCAAAGCGGCCCTATTGGATGAAGATGTCGAAATCAACTTCCAAGAAGAGACCACGCCAAATGATGTGGTTTCTGTGATTGCGACTCAGCCATTAACGGGCAATGAGGCATGGCAACGAATGAAACCGGGTGAGTTTGGTTTATTCCACGTCGGAGAGTTGGTATTGAATAATGCCAAGGCTCTGGAGGATGTCCCCTTTGCAGCGCCGAAGCCGGGTAACCAAGCACCGACCGAACCGTTGGAGTGATGGTTTTCTCGCAGTAAAACATTTGAATAAAACAAAAGGCAGCCTGATGGCTGCCTTTTTACGTTTGGTGTTTGGAATTAAGAGTTACTCGGCGGCGTAGCCGTGAGCTCCTAGCTCGAAGCCATCGAGATACGCTTTACCATCTCTCATCGTTAGCCTTTCATCCGCTAACCACTTAGTGACCATTGGGTAGATCTTGTGTTCTTGAGTCTGCACGCGCGCGGCGAGTGCATCGGTATCGTCGTCTTCAAACACGGGTACTTTGGCTTGTAGTACCACAGGGCCGCCGTCTAACTCTTCTGTGACAAAGTGTACGCTGGTGCCGTGTTCTTTGTCGCCAGCATCAATAGCGCGCTGGTGGGTGTGTAGCCCCGGATACTTAGGCAAAAGGGAAGGGTGGATGTTGATCATTTTACCCAGGTAGTGGGAAACAAACGCGCCACTGAGAATACGCATGTAACCTGCAAGTACAATCACATCCGGTTGGTATTCATCGATTTGTCTCATTAGTTCAGCATCAAAGTCTTCACGGGATTCGAATGCTTTTGGATCGACAAAATGCCCATTCACATCAAACTGTTTTGCGCGCTCTAAACCATAAGCGTCAGCTTTATTGGAGAACACCGCTGCGACTTGTGCATTTGGCATACTGTCTTCGCAAGCTTCCAAGATGGCTTGAAGGTTACTGCCGTTACCCGAAATGAGGACCACTATGTTTTTCATGATGTTGAGACTGCCTTGCTATTGTAGGTTTGAAGTGCGTATCCGCTAAATTACCTACTATTAGAATGGTTTTCGATGTTCCAGATAGCAGAATGAGGACATCGCGTCCTCATTCATATCGTTATGTAGCGCAACTCACAAGTTATTGGATTTCAACTTGCTCTTCGTTTGCTTCTGCTTGAGCGACTTCACCAATCACCCATGCGTTTTCGCCTTCTTCTTTAAGAAGAGCAACCGCAGCGTCTGCTTGGTCTTTTGGAAGTGCAACGACTAGGCCAACACCACAGTTGAACGTACGGTACATCTCGTGTGTTTCAACGTTGCCTTTCTCTTGTAACCATTTGAAGATGACTGGCCATTCCCAGCTATTACCATTGATAACGGCTTTTGTGCCTTCAGGCAGTACGCGTGGGATGTTTTCCCAGAAACCACCACCCGTGATGTGAGAAATCGCGTGGATGTCGTGCTTCTCAATCATCTTAAGTGCTGATTTGATGTAAATCTTAGTTGGTTCTAGTAGGTGCTCACCGATAGTACGACCTGCTAGCTCTTCGTTTTTATCTGCGCCAGAAACTTCTAGGATCTTACGGATAAGAGAGTAACCGTTTGAGTGTGGACCGCTTGAGCCAACAGCGATTAGTGCGTCGCCAGCTGCCACTTTCGTGCCGTCAATCACGTCTTCTTTTTCTACTACGCCAACACAGAATCCAGCAACGTCGTAGTCTTCGCCTTCGTACATGCCCGGCATCTCAGCAGTTTCACCACCGATTAGTGCACAGCCTGCTTGAACACAGCCATCAGCAATACCAGAAACCACGTCTGCCGCGGTATCTACGTCTAGCTTGCCTGTTGCGTAGTAATCTAGGAAGAATAGGGGCTCAGCACCTTGAACGATTAGGTCGTTTACACACATTGCCACTAGGTCAACGCCGATAGTGTCGTGCTTGTTCATATCCAGCGCTAGGCGAAGTTTTGTTCCTACACCGTCAGTACCAGAAACCAGTACAGGTTGTTTGTATTTTGTCGGCAATTCACACAATGCGCCAAAACCGCCGATACCACCCATCACTTCAGGGCGACGAGTACGCTTAACCGCACCTTTAATACGATCTACAAGCGCGTTGCCTGCATCAATATCTACACCAGCGTCTTTATAGCTAAGAGAAGAGTTGTTACCACTCACAGGGAAGTCCTCGGTTTTTAAGTTGGATATGAAAACGGCGCTATTCTACCAGTGGTTAAATATAGATAGCAAACGTTTGCGTCGGTTTTTTTCTTTAGTGATCTATCCTGATATCCCTGCAAAAATCATGTATAATCTGAAGGTTTGTTTAAATATTGCCAAAAAAGCCGGAGATGGAAATGAAAGTTGTTGAAGTTAAACACCCTCTAGTGAAACACAAAATCGGTCTAATGCGAGAAGGTGACATCAGCACGAAGCGTTTTCGTGAGTTAGCGACAGAAGTCGGTAGCCTACTTACTTACGAAGCGACTGCAGACTTTGAAACAGAGAAAGTAACCATTGAAGGTTGGAATGGTCCTGTAGAAGTTGACCAAATCAAGGGTAAGAAAGTAACAGTAGTGCCAATCCTGCGTGCAGGTCTAGGTATGATGGACGGCGTTCTTGAGCACATGCCAAGCGCACGTATCAGTGTTGTAGGTATCTACCGTGATGAAGAAACACTTGAGCCAGTACCATACTTCAACAAGCTTGCTTCTAACATCGATGAGCGTATTGCTCTAGTTGTTGACCCAATGCTTGCAACAGGTGGTTCTATGATCGCAACAATCGATCTTCTAAAAGAGAAAGGTTGTCAGGCAATCAAGATTCTTGTTCTTGTAGCGGCTCCTGAAGGTATCGAAGCACTAGAAAAAGCGCACCCAGATGTTGAGCTATACACAGCGGCAATCGATGAGAAGCTAAACGACAAAGGTTACATTGTTCCTGGTCTTGGTGATGCAGGGGACAAGATCTTCGGTACTCAATAAGCATTATTGTTTTTACTGAATTCAAAAATAAAGGCTTGGTGAAAACCAAGCCTTTTTTGTCTCTGCTATTTAGAAGCGAGCTACGAGATCAGGAAGGGCGACTTAAATCAATCAAGCCGCCACCATACTTACTTCGCGTTGTCTTCTTCCATCTGTGCATTATCTACCACGTGGTTTTCACCAAGGTCGTGTGGTAGCACTAGGTTAAGAATGATTGCAACGATACCACATAGGCTTACACCTTGTAGGCTGAACTCGCCAATACCGAAAGCCATGCCGCCGATACCAAATACTAGGGTTACCGCTACGATCACTAGGTTACGTGATTTGTGCAGGTCAACGTTGTTTTTAATCAGTGTGTTTAGACCAACGGTTGCGATAGAACCAAACAGTAGAATCATGATACCGCCCATTACCGGGACTGGAATGGTTTGTAGAATCGCACCTAGCTTACCTACCAGCGCAAGTACGATGGCAGTAACCGCTGCCCATGTCATGATCACTGGGTTGAATGCTTTCGTTAGCATTACCGCACCGGTTACCTCGCTGTAAGTGGTGTTTGGTGGTGCGCCAACCATAGAAGCCGCAATTGTTGCCACCCCGTCACCGGCGATGGTGCGGTGCAGACCCGGTTTCTTCAGGTAGTTTTTACCCGTTACGTTTGAAATCGCTAGCATGTCACCCACGTGCTCTACTGCTGGAGCGATAGCCACTGGGATCATGAATAAGATCGCATTGATGTTGAACTCTGGTGCGGTGAAGTTTGGCATGGCTAGCCAAGCCGCTTGAGCAACCGGTGTGAAATCAACCACGCCGTAGAACAGGGCTACTGTGTAGCCTGCCAAAATACCGCCGACGATAGGAACCAACTTTAGGAAGCCTTTCGCGAACACGCTTAGTGTAATAGTCGTTAAAAGTGATACCGCTGAGATGATCACCGCCGCATCGCCATTCACTAATTGAATCGCGCCGTCTCCCGATTTACCTACTGCCATGTTGACCGCGGTAGGAGCGAGGCCAAGTCCTATCACCATGATCACTGGGCCGACAACCACAGGTGGCAGAATTTTATGAATAAAGCCAACGCCGCGTACTTTGATCATCGCACCAAGACCAACGTACACTAAACCAGCAGCCATCAAGCCACCCATGGTTGCACCGATACCCCAAGTTTGGATACCGAACATAATAGGAGCAATAAACGCAAAAGAAGAGGCAAGGAAGATAGGGACAGAACGTTTAGTAATCAGTTGGAAAAGAAGAGTACCGACACCAGCACCAAACAGAGCAACGTTTGGGTCTAGGCCAGTAAGAAGTGGTACCAGCACGAGAGCACCAAAAGCGACAAAGAGCATCTGAGCGCCTTGTAACGCGTTTTTCATAATTATTTCCTATTCAGA
This sequence comes from Vibrio jasicida 090810c, assembly GCF_002887615.1. Taxonomy (NCBI): domain Bacteria; kingdom Pseudomonadati; phylum Pseudomonadota; class Gammaproteobacteria; order Vibrionales; family Vibrionaceae; genus Vibrio; species Vibrio jasicida. Next base: position 3,172,229 of record NZ_CP025792.1, read on the forward strand.
GATACGCAGACAAATCCGGCGAATATTATCATCTGGCAATCGATTGCAATGTTGCCTAGATCAAACTTTTGTATGGATTTATAACAGAGACGAATAGTTTGTTTTCATGGTGGGTTTTAACTTGGTCAGAATACAGACAATTCACTCAGTACTCTTCTTGCTCACCGTTTGATAGTTGCTTATGATGCGTGTTCTTGTACAGAGGATTATGAAAACTATGCGCTATTTAGCTCTCTTATTGATAGGTTGGTTGTCTCTGCCAGTTTATGCATTAACTCAGGTGGATATCTATCGTGCCGAAGTGGCGATCGACAGTGAGCAAAAAGACGGCGAAGAACTCGCCCGTCAACAAGGTATGCAAGATGTGATTGTGCGTGCAACAGGCAGCGAATCTTCCCTTAGCAACCCAGTAATTAAGAAAGCAGTGGGTTCAAGTTCTCGCTATATTTCTCAACTTGGTTACGGCCAACTTGATGGTCAAAGCAGTTTGAAGATGCTGTTCAATAGTGGCCAAATCCGTTCATTGTTGACGCAAGCACAGTTGCCAACGTGGTCAGCAAGTCGTGCCAACATTCTTGTTTGGTTAGTTGAAGAACAAGGTTACGACCGTACTATCACTTGGGAGCATTCTGATTCTTCAAGTGTTGCAGCGTTGCGTGATGCGGCACAGTCACGAGGTTTACCTATCACGATGCCTGTGGGTGACTTTGATGATGTTACCGGTGTGAACGTGTCTGATCTGTGGGGCGGCTTTGTTGACCCAATCAGCCAAGCAAGCCAACGTTACCCTGTGGATGCCGTTTTGGTTGTACGCGTACAAGGTGACAAGATCCGTTGGACTTTGTATGACCAAGCGCCAACACAATTGTCTGAGTCTAAGCAATCGCCACGTAGTGGCTCTGCCTCTGGTGCGAATGCGATTCCGGCGATGATTGGTGGTATCGCTGATTATTATGCGAAGAAAAGCGCGGTTGTTGTCTCGAGCAAATCTTCAGAAGAGATCGATGTAAAAGTGGTTGATGTTGAATCAGCAATGGATTTCTTCAACCTAGAGGATTCCCTAACTAAGCTAAACTCAGTGGCGAGCACCGAGATCAAGCGTGTACAAGGCAATGCTGTGACATTGACTATTCACCTCCTTGCTTCTCAACAAGCGTTTGAACAAGAAGCTTCCTCTATTCGTCCATTGGAAGTCACCGAAGATCCAATGGCGGGTTTAGAACCGGCGGCGGTACAACTTCCAGAAGCGCCTGCGCAACCAGCGCAACTTCCTGCTGATACAGAGCAAGGCCAAGCTACAGAGAGTGGTGCTGTGGTTCAAGAGTTGACGGCAGAGCAGAGCGCAGTAGAAGCGAAACAGCCTGTTGTTGCTCAGCCAGCTCCAGAGCAATATGACCTTATTTACAAGTGGAAAGCTCCGGTTCGTGCACAAGTTGAGCCAGAGCTGGATGCGGATTCTGAAATTGCGCCTGTGCTAGAAAAAGATACGGTAGAAAATCCAGAAGATGTTGGTTAATCGACGGTCTTGATTGGGGTTTCAAACAAATAAAAAGAGTCGCCTAGTGCGACTCTTTTTTTGATTTTGAAACTTCACGAGACTACTTGTTGAATTTGGCTTTCTCTTCCTTTTCAACTTGAGAAAGGCGTTTCAATTTCAACCCTAGCTCTTTACCTCTCGCTCGTGCAAACAAGATGTTACCCAAGAAGCCCAGTGAGGTGAGTAGTAACTCGACAACGGCAAGCCAGCGTTCACCATCATCGACGTATAAAATGGTCAAACCGTGTAAGAAGTAAAGCATCAGCACAAAGTTTGCCCACGCGTGGGTGTATGGCTTACCCGCTAAAATTCCCGGTAATGGGAGCAGTAACGGAACACACCAAGCAATGGCTAATGTGGTACTGCTCAGGTGTGGGTGAGGCGATAAGGCCAGTTGCCAAATGGCGACCCAAGCCAGTAGCGCTAAATTGCCAAACAGCGCCATATAACGATAGGTTTGAGTTTGCTTGCTGAGAGGTGGTTGGTCGATAGAGTCAGTCATCGATTTACTTATCCTTGAGCTTACTGACTGCCTTTCAGCTTTTGTGCTGTCGCTGCCAGTCGTTTTCCTAATTGCTGTGCGAGACGAATCTCTTCTGCCGTAAGACTTGGTTCTTGTCCTACACTGCTTGCGCCATATGGTGTGCCACCTGATTGGGTGGTGTGCAGTTCTGGCTCTGAATAGGGGATTCCCAACACCATCATGCCGTGATGCAGCAGTGGTGTCATCATGCTCTGTAACGTGGTTTCTTGGCCACCATGCATAGAAGATGATGAGGTAAACACACAAGCAGGTTTATCGATAAGGTCACCGTTTACCCACAAAGGTGTGGTTTGATCCCAAAAGTGTTTGAGTGGTGCGGCCATGTTGCCAAACCAAACTGGGCTGCCAAACGCAAGACCGTCGCACTTTTTCAACTCTTCTAGAGTAACAATTGGATCAGAAGGAGGCTGTGAGTGAGGTGACAATTCTTCAACTGTACGCAAAATCGCTTCACAATGAGGAGTCGACTCGACTCCTCTTGCTATCTGTCTTGCCAGCTGTTTTGTAGAGCCATGACGGCTGAAATACAAAATAAGAACCTGGCAATCCATTTATAGAATGTCCAATACTTGCTCTGGCGGGCGACCAATTTTTGCTTTGCCGTTTGCAACAACAACAGGGCGCTCAAAAAGCTTTGGATTTTTTTCCATTGCTTCGAACAGTTGCTCGTCTGTCACTGACGCTTCACCGAGAGCAAGCTCTTTGTAGATGTCTTCTTTTGTACGCATCATTTCGCGAACTGAAGAGAACCCAAGTTGAGTGTAAAGTGCTTTGAGTTGCTCCACGTTAAGCGGTGTATCTAGGTACTTAACCACTTCGGGTGTCACACCATTTTGCTCTAGCAGTTCCAGTGTTTGACGGCTCTTTGAGCAACGAGGATTGTGATAAATCACGACTGACATGGTTTTCTCCATTTCGTTATTGTAATGCCATGAATCGATCTCTTTGGATCATTAACTGGTCGATACGAGCGTCGTATCGTGCTTGTTTCAAGCTTCCCAGATCTGCAATTTTACTTGCTTCAGAATAATATTGAATAGCTTTATTCCATCCTGCTCGCAGCGCTAAAATTTCCGCGCGAGCGGCAAGTTCTTCGTCATTGCGGCCCAGTGCGTGGTTACCTTTTGATAGAAGGTGCCAACCATTAGTGTCTTCTGGGTTATCGTGCGTGTAACGTTGAAGAATACGTACGGCTTCTTCATTCTTATTTGCTTCCAACAAAGCGTTGGCATAGTTGATGGTCAGCACTTTGTTTTGTGGATTGCGCTTTAAGGCACGACTTAGCATATCTACGGCTTTTTGCGGCTGTTTCTGCTCGATGTACAGATCTGTCATGGCATCAAGATAAAATGGATTCGCTGGGTCTTGTTGAAGCAGTTTTTTCAACAACGGTTCAGCCTTATCGAGACGCTTATTATCTAAATGCACCAGCGCGCGACCGTAATCAAAAGACGGGACAATTTCTGGTGACGCTTTTTTCTGTGTTCGTTCAAACCACCCCATCGCTGCTTGTCCATCAATGCCTGCATAGCGGGCTACAATGCGAGCGCGTGTCAGGTGGTAATCGATAGATGGTTGAATTCGCAATGGTGGATACGCTCTAGCACGTGCTCGGCTGTCGGTAATACGGTCTTCTGGTAATGGGTGAGTCAAAAGCATTGGGGGGGGCTTACTTGCGTAACGGTATTCGTCCGCAAGACGACCAAAAAAGCGAGGCATTGCTTGAGCTTCAAACCCAGCTTTTGCCAAGGTCGCAATACCAAAACGGTCGGCTTCTTTCTCGTTTGAGCGAGTGTAGTTGATTTGGCTCTGCATATTACCAGCTGTTGCCGCCGTCACTGCTGCCATCCCCGCTTCTGGAGAGGCAATAGCAAGCAACAGCGCACCAGCTAGTGCCGCCATCGTAGCTGGCGAGCGACGAGCTTGTTCTTCCATGCTTCGCGCAAGGTGACGCTGTGTAACGTGGGCAATTTCGTGCGCCACAACAGAGGCAAGCTCACTTTCAGTACGAGCGTGCAAAAATAGACCCGAGTGCAGGGCAACGTAACCACCAAAGAAGGCGAATGCGTTGATGTTGCGGTCACGGATCATAAAGAAGTGGAACGGAGTTTTTACGTCATTCGCATTGGCGACCAAACGGTGTCCAAGTGTGTCAATGTATTCATTGATGACGGGATCGCTAACAATAGGGCTGCTGGCTCTGAGCATACGCATGTAGGCGTCACCGTAAATCAACTCCTGATCTATCGTCAGAGTGCCTCCAGCTGCCGTACCAATATCAGGGAGATCAAGGCTATTGGCGTAAATAGGTGTTGGTGTACTCAATGCAGCAGCAAGGCATAAACAAACTAGCGAGCGAGTGCGTTTTAACATACGGTTTAAAGATTCTCCAAAATACCGAGTCTGTGCTTGAGAGATGAATTCCTTTCAACGTCAGCACAGGCTTTATGGTCATCCGTGTCGGATGAATATGCTAGCTATAAGACCGAAAATAAACGAATTGGTTTCGTCAATTGTCATACACATAACTTCAAATTGTTAATTTAGAAGTCTTTGTCGTCTACGCTTAAATCACTAGCACCAGCTCAAAAAGCCGTTACAATACAACCCTATCATAGTTGCAGAGCAATACAATGGAATCCATGTTACTTGATTTGCGTGATCAACGCTGCCCTATGGCACTGTTACTTGCTAAGCGTCACGCAGCTGAAGTGTTTCAAGGAGAAACATCGCAGTTTCAACAGCTTGTTATTCAAGTTGTAGACAAGAGCTCTAAACAAGACATTGTGAAGTATTTGCAAAATCAAGGCTATACAGTGGATTGCGAATCCACGTCAGAACACTTCATTTTGACAGTCTTCAATAAGGAATCATCATAAGATGCTTGAGATGGTAAGTCGTTGGTATAAGCGACGCTTTTCAGACCCACACGCCGTGAGCCTTGTAGCGATCTTGCTGTTCGGCTTTATCACCATTTATTTCTTCGGGCATTTGATTGCACCGTTGTTAGTTGCCATCGTTCTCGCATATTTACTCGAGTGGCCAGTGACGCAAATGTGTCGCTTGGGGATTCCACGTACTTTTTCTGTCATTACGGTGATTTTGATTTTCATTGGCTTGATGCTGATTGCGGTGTTTGGTTTAGTGCCAACCATCTGGACTCAGGTCGGCAACCTAATCAACGACATTCCGAACATGTATGCTGGTCTGCAAAAGTTCATTGCTACTTTACCACAGCGTTATCCAGAACTGGCGAACTTACAAATCGTGGAAACCTTGGTAACCAATGCGAAAAACCAAGCAATAGGCTTAGGTGAAAGTGTGGTGAAAGGTTCTTTGGCTTCACTCGTCAGTTTGGCTACGTTAGCGGTTTATCTGATTCTTGTTCCTCTGTTGGTGTTCTTTCTACTGAAAGACAAAGAAGAAATGCTACGCATGGCAAGCGGTATTCTGCCTAAAAACCGTAAGTTGGCGAACAAAGTTTGGCATGAGATGAACGAACAGATCTCGAATTACATTCGCGGTAAAGTGCTTGAAATTCTTATCGTTGGTGGTGTGAGCTACGTAACCTTCGCGATTCTTGATTTACGTTACTCAGCGCTGCTTGCGGTTGCCGTGGGCTTATCCGTTCTGATCCCTTATATCGGTGCGGCAGCGGTGACAGTACCTGTGGCGATTGTTGGCTTGTTCCAATGGGGCTTATCGCCTCAGTTTTACTGGTTACTTGTTGCTTACGGTATTATTCAAGCACTAGATGGCAACGTATTAGTGCCAGTATTGTTTTCAGAGGCAGTCAACCTTCACCCAGTGGCTATCATTGTCGCAGTATTGGTGTTTGGTGGATTGTGGGGCTTCTGGGGCGTATTCTTTGCTATTCCATTGGCGACGTTGGTGAAAGCAGTATGGAACGCGCTGCCAAGCTCGGAAGAAGCCGAACCGATACAAGAATAGAAACTGATTTCAATAAAAAGCCCAGCGATTGCTGGGCTTTTTGGTATTTGGATGAAAGCTAAGCTTACGCGTTTTCTTTCAAGTAGTTCACAACCACTTCGTGGTGATCTTTGGTTTTGAACTTGTTGAACACGTGCTCAATCACGCCTTCTTCGTTGATTAGGAAGCTGATGCGATGAAGGCCATCGTACACTTTACCCATGAACTTCTTCTCGCCCCAAACGCCGAATTGGTCTGCAACTGCATGATCTTCGTCTGAAAGTAGCGTGAAGTTTAGCTCATCACGCTCGATGAATTTACCAAGGCGTTTTACTGGGTCGATACTTACGCCTAAAACGACAACGTTGTGTTCATCTAGCGCTGCTTTTACATCACGCAGACCTTTTGCCTGGGTCGTACAACCCGGTGTCATCGCCTTAGGGTAGAAGTAAAACAGAACTTTTTTACCTTTAAAATCACCTAAAGAAACGGTGTTGCCATCTTGGTCGAGCAAAGAGAAGGCTGGCGCTGGCGAGCCTGCTGTCAGCGTATTCATTATTATTTCCTTTACTTATAGTGTGTTTTTAATGAAATTCAGAGAACCTTGTACGTTGAGCGTATGACAAAGTTCATCGAATTCTTCTTGCAGTTGCATCAGGTTACAGTCTGCACTCACTGATGCAGTGATTGCGATGTGGAATTGATCCGCATCGAGCTGAATTTTTGATTTACTGATGGTTTGCGCACTAAGAGAATGTAGGCCAATCTGTTTATCAGCGAAGAACTGAGTGAATTTTTCCGTAAGACCGATGCGGTCCTCAGATTCAATAAACACTTCCATGGTGTAGCTGTTGTCGAGCAACTCGTGCGCCGACGTTCGCTTCATGATGGTAATAAGGTCATGTTCTTGCCCAAGCAGTGGCAATTGTGTTTCAACACGGGTGACATTACTGGCATTCCCAGTAAGTAGCATAATGAGGGTAAATTCATTACCAAAGATAGCGATACGGCTATCGACAATGTTACAGCCAGCAAGAGTGACGAGCCTAACCACTTGGTTACATATGCCCGGACGATCCGTTCCAACCGCTGTAAGTACCAGATGTTGCTTCATAAATGAGCTTCTTGTCCTTTCTTTCAATAGAGAGATGTTAGCACAGATACAACAGAGAAATGTCGAGTCAGTTCTTTTTTTAAACTCATGGAAACGCTTTGTTGATTATGTGAACACTTTGGTTGTTGAGCACTCTATTAATTCACTCAGTGCTGACTTGAGCTTAAAGGTGAAAGAGTATATTCCGCGGCTAATTTAAGATGGCAAGCTGAGTTGGGTAATGGCTTGCCACAAGACAATACGATTATCAGAATGGCTGGAATTGAGAACAAAATTCACAATTTAGTTGCGAGACCTCTAACAACTGGTAATTATTCATTCATTTGTACTTTGTAAGCGAGTTTACGCTCTTGTGTTTGTCAATCGCATTACAGTACCATGCAGAAAGAGTAAATTGAGGGAGATAAACATGTTTTCAGGAAGTATCGTAGCGCTGATTACACCATTTAAGCCAGATGGTGAAGTAGACTTTGATGGTCTGCAAAAGCTTGTTGAGTACCATGTAGAAGCAGGTACCGACGGTATTGTGGCAGTAGGCACGACAGGTGAGTCTGCGACTCTGACCATTGAAGAGCATGTAAAGGTCGTTAATAAAATCGTTGAGTTTGCGGACGGTCGTATCCCAGTGATTGCTGGTACGGGCGCAAATGCAACCCACGAAGCAGTTACGTTTAGCAAATTATTAGCGGATTCTGGTATCTCTGGTTACCTGAGTGTGACGCCTTACTACAACAAACCAACACAAGAAGGTTTGTTCCAACATTACAAAGCTATTGCTGAAGCGAGTGATGTACCTCTAATTTTGTACAATGTACCAGGTCGTACTGCAGTAGATTTATTGCCTGAGACAGTGGCACGTTTGTCAAAGCTTGATAATATCGTGGCATTAAAAGACGCAACCGGTGATTTAAGCCGAATTGCACTTCACCGTGAACTTTGTGGCGAAGATTTTATCTTACTAAGTGGTGATGATGCGACTGGCCTAGAATTTGTTAAACTTGGCGGTCACGGCGTTATCTCGGTAACGAATAATATTGCGGCTAAAGACATGGCTGACATGTTCCATTTGGCAAGTGAAGATAAGTACGAAGAAGCAGAAGTTATCAACCAACGTTTGATGACACTGCACAAAAATCTGTTCGTTGAATCAAGCCCAATCCCAGTAAAATGGGCAGCACACAAGCTTGGTTTGATTGAAGAAGGTGGTTTACGTCTTCCTCTTGTCGAGCTTTCTGAAAAATCTCAGCCAGTTGTGGAACAAGCGTTAACAGACGCCCGCATTTATTAAGATTGAGTGACTAGGATTGAAGTTCATGCTGGGGGCAAGTACGCCCTCAGTGTTTTAGGAGTATAAATGAAGCTTTCAAGCCAGTTAGTGTTAAGCTCACTAGCTGTATTCGTATTGACTGCCTGTTCAGGCGGTGCCAACCAACGTCGTCAAGCAAAAGACGACTTCGAGTATTTGAACACCCCATCTCTGGAAGAGTGGAGTGTACCCGCAGGTGCTGTTCCTCAGTTTTACCCTAACTACCGCATTCCTCAAGGAAACTACAGCGGTGGTATTGGTAAAAACGTGGATATTCGCCCACCTCAACAAGTACTGGAACTGATTCCTGGCGCTCGTCTTGACCGTAGCAGCGACGGTGAAGTGACACTATGGCTGCTTCGCAAGGATGAATTGGATAAAGTTTGGCGAACGGTTCAAGAGATGGTTTCTGAGAACAAGATTCCTGTAGAAAGCCAAACTGACAACCGCATTGAAACCGGTTGGGTCACTTGGAACTCACCAGACGAAGAGATGGAAATCGGTAGCCGATACGAAATCACTCGTGGTGAGGTGAATGGTCGTCATGGCTTTAAGGTTAGCTTGATTGACTGGCGCGAAGGCAACCAAGTGAAAGAAGTGACACGTACTAACCGTGAGCGTTACAACGTGTTCATGACTAACTTGGTAACGGCGCGTTATGATCAACACGTTCGTGAAGAAGCACAGCGTAAGGCGCAAGAGCTTGTGAAGCACATCCCTATCACAATGGGCAAAGATCGCAGTGGCCTGCCAGTGATCATCGCTCGTGCTCAGTACAATGTGGTTTGGAATCGTCTCCCAGATACGCTACCGAAGATGGGCTTCAAGATTGAAGAGCGCAGCCAATCTCAAGGTACGGTGACCGCCAAGTACGCATCTCCAGATGATGGATTCTGGAATGACATCGGCGTGAAGCCAGTTGACCTAGCCCCAGGTAAGTACACTTTCCTATTGGGTGATTTAGGCAACCGTACTTCAATCAACATTACGGACTCTTCTGGTAAGCCAGTAGAAGAAGAATTCTTGAAATCACTAGCGCCGGTATTAGCCGCGGTTGTGAAAGACTAGCTACAATTGTCTTCAAGACAGATAAACGAAAGGGACCTCAGTGGTCCCTTTTTTGATCTTCTGAATACGATGCCTTGGTCTAATGTTCAGTCTACGATTTTGAGTGAAAGAGCACTCTTAAATTAACGAGGTTCGTCTTTCTTCTTTTGGCCTTTATCGTCGTAGCGTTCTTTGTCTAGCTCATTCAGTTTGTCTAAATCGTTCTTACGACCTTTATCCATCTGACCAAACTTCATCTTAGCAGTGTACTTAAGCGCAGCAATATTACCGACAACGATGCTGAGCACTATGATGATAATGACCCAAGGGTTGGTTAGCAGTTCTATCATAGAGCCTCCGGCGGCGTGATATTTTGAATGAATCGTTCTACGACGTTATCCAAATTATTCAGTATGACTTCAATCCCTGCAATGCTATCGAGCTGATTTTGCTGCGTCAGCTGAGTTTTTAGCAGCGCAGGCGTTAGGTGCGCGAGGCACTGTTGTCCTACTGCTTTATGGCTAATGTGCCAAGGTTCGATAGCGACACCACCTAAGTCTTGTTGATAAGGAAAGAAAAAGCCAAATGAGCCAAGGTTAGCGGCTAACCATTGATAGAATGCACGCTGGTGACCATCAAGGTATTCCCAAGGCTCTAATTGAAGCATGGTGTCTTGTGGCAATAAGTTGCGAGCATAAACGTCAAAGTCACAGCCCCAGTGATGACGACTGCCACCGGGCAGAGCTGACCAACGCAGAATCGCCATGAGCTTTTCTTCGTCACCTAACTCTGCTTTGCTAAGAGGCTGGGAATTCGAGTCAAGAATTGGCAATTCACCAGAAAACTTACCGTTCCAAATGGCTTTTTGGCGATGAAAATCACGAAAGCCGCTGGCAATTTCCATCTTAAAGCCGGCTTCGGTTGCCGCTTCAATCATCTTAAGCAAATCGTCAGCCACTTCAGGATGAAGCATAAAAGCCTTTTGCCCGACTAAGGTAGATTGCAGATGCGAATCGGTGATTCCGGTAAGTTGCTCTGGTGTCATGGTGTTCTCGTTAAATACGTTGTTGTGTGTTCTTATGCGGCTTATTTTGCTAACAGGTGCTTCAATGTATTTTCGTACATGTCAGTCAGCTTCTCTAAGTCGTCAACTTTCACGCACTCGTTCACTTTATGAATCGTTGCGTTTACTGGGCCAAGTTCTACTACTTGACCACCCATGCGGGCGATAAAGCGGCCATCCGATGTGCCGCCAGTTGTTAGCAAGGCTGGTTTTGTGTTGTTAACTTCATCCACTGCTGCAACTACGGCATCCAGTAGCGCACCAGTATCTGTTAAGAACGGGTCGCCGTTGAACGTCCATTTTAGATCGTAGTCTAGCTCGTGTTTATCCAGCGTCTCAGTGATGCGTTGAACGATCACTTCATTGCTGAGCTCAGTGCTAAAGCGCAGGTTGAACTGAACATTAAACTCGCCAGGAATGACGTTAGACGCGCCAGTACCTGCTGAAACGTTCGGGATCTGGAAACTGGTTGGAGGGAAGTAGTCGTTGCCTTGGTCCCATTCGGTTGTCGCGAGTTCGTGAATCGCCATTAGAGACTGGTGAACGGGATTGTTTGCTAGGTGAGGGTAGGCGACATGACCTTGTGTCCCGTTTACCGTTAGGTCACCAGTGATCGATCCACGACGACCATTTTTCACCACATCGCCAACGACTTCTGTACTTGAAGGTTCGCCTACGATACACATATCGATGTTCTCACCGCGTGCCATTAGGGTTTCAACCACGCGAACGGTGCCGTTAATGAATGGGCCTTCTTCGTCAGAAGTGATCAAAAAGCCAATAGAGCCTTTATGGTTTGGGTTTTCTGCGATAAAACGTTCTACCGCTACCACCATGCAAGCCAATGAGCCTTTCATATCTGCCGCGCCGCGACCATGTAAGTAACCATCGATAATGGTTGGTTCAAATGGGTGGGTGTCCCATTGCTCTAGCTTGCCCGCAGGCACCACATCGGTGTGACCGGCAAAAGCAAACAGTGGCGCTTCTGTACCACTTCGAGCCCAGAAGTTTGTGGTGTCTTCAAACACCATCACTTCGATTTCAAAACCTAGTGCTTTGAGGCGTTCGATCATTACATCCTGACAGCCTGCATCTTCAGGCGTTACGGACTGGCGGCTGATCAGGTCTTTAGCGAGTGCCAGTACTGGACTGTCTGTCATCCTTGAGTATTCCTTACATTAAGAGTTAAAAATGGTCGCGTATTGGTCTGCTTTGAAACCGACATGAAGTTGATCTTGTACTTTCAAGATTGGACGCTTAATCATTGCTGGGTTTTCCACCAATAGAGCAATCGCGTTCTCTGCGTTTAGTGAATCTTTCTGTTCTTGAGTCAGTTGGCGGAAAGTCGTGCCGCGTTTGTTGAGGACTTGTTCCCATCCCAAGGCGTTACAAAATTCAGTAACCATTGCAGCGTCGATACCTTGTTTACGGTAATCGTGGAAATCAAATGCTACGTTTTCTGCTTCTAGCCACTTTTTGGCTTTTTTAATTGTGTCGCAGTTTGGGATGCCGAACATGGTGATCGTCATATTAATTCCTTTTCTTTTTGTTTTTTACTCATCGGTTTGCGATATGAATGACCGATGTAGCGTTGTTTTTGGCTGTTTAAGCATCCTATCAAGAAGCAACCAAACTGACAAAATGATGCAGACAATATTTCGCGTAACTTTGCTCTGTTTCGTTTGAGTTAGTAGCTCAATCCACCACCAAATGGCATCCAGATTGATAAAAAACTCGGCTAAATAGCACGGAAAAGTCGAGTTATTGATCAAACGCAACATCTCTCTGGGCAAAAAAGAAATAATGAATCAGCACAATTTTAGGAGGTGTCAATGGAATTGAGTCCTGTTTTTGCAAGGCGGCTATATTTGGCCTTGTTGGTGGAAAACCTAGAAAGGCCAAATGTACCAAAATTGATCGAAAGAACGGGGTGGCCTCGTCGTACTATTCAAGATGTACTCAAGGCATTACCGGGGATCGGCATCGAGCTTATCTTCGTTCAAGATGGCCGACGTCATAATGACGGCTATTACCAACTTTCAGATTGGGGGCCTTTTGATGTTCAATGGGTTCTTGAGCGGGAAGGAGATATCGCTAGCAGTCTTGGATTTCGTGCATAAGCCAGCAATAGCTGGCTTTTTTTACATTCGAAATAGACCTACTGGCAGCGGTAGGCAACACCTAGCACGCTAAATGAAGTGACAAAGTCTTGAGGGGAGATCATAAACACCGTGTCCGCGCCTATGGCAGATGCCTTGTTTTTCAGGTCATGCATTGCGCCCTGCATCATTGCGTCATTAGTGTAGAACAAGTAACTATACCAGTGCCCCTCACTGCCTGTTACTTCACCTAGGTATTCACAATGTTGTGGGTTAAATTGGCTATCAATGCGAATTTGTACACTGTCACTTGGTATAGAAGACAAAGTCGAAGGCGTTGAGCATCCCATCAAAGCCAGTGCGATGCTTCCTGTCATCACATAACGAAACATGTTATCTCCCCATTACGATATAGGCGGCAAAACCAATCCAACTAAGAACAAGTAACGCCCACGGCAAGATGGTTGGTTTGGTTGCTGGCTCTTGAATCATTCCCATTTCTTGCTCAGCAGTATCTTCATGTTGGCGCTGCTTTTCTCTTTGCTGTTTTTTCTTCGCTTTATCGGCTTGTCGATTGCGTTCTTTCTGTTGCTTCTTGTACTGAGCAATGCCTTTTTCGATGCCTTGAGCGACCAATCTGGTTTGCTCTTTGGTTTGGCCTGGCTTCTGTGTAGCTTTCGCAATTTTCATCGCTTCAGTTTGGGTTTCTTGGGAAGGAACGGGTGCTGTTGTGTTTTTCTTTTTCATATTTTTTCGACGTCGCTGTAAATCTAACCTTAGTTTACCTGCGTAAGATGACGAAATGAACTTTAGTTCTCATGTTTGCGGTGTTGCAACTCTGAAGCGATCGGTTAAAGTGGCATTTTTATGAAACTAAGAAGACGATATTGTGCGTTACTCATTCGATCAGTACGACGCTCATGGATTTTTGAAAGCGCCAATTATGTTATGGCTAGGATGGATGTTCCTAGCGCGCTCTTGGGTGGTGTTTGCCATGGCAGGAGTGAGTAGAGACAGCGGTAGCAAGATACTATCGATTGTTTACCCTGACTCTAATACGTTATACCTCGGGCTATCGATGGGTATTCCAAGCCTGCTATTGATGTGGCTGATGGGCTTGCGTCATCCTGACAGAGGTTGGGTGAATCAAATTACTCAGCATGGTCGTGCGATGACTTTGATCTTGTGCGGTATTCAACTGGCGCAGACCATGTATCATGTCTATCTCGAACATGGTGTTTTCAATTGGGCGAACGCGCTTACAATTACCTTGTTAACTTGGTTTATGATCTATCTTCTTAATGGAAGATGGGTAAAAGACTGTTTCCACGTGCCACAGGTTGAGCACAAAGAAGAACAGCCAGCAAAAAATTAAAACAAAGCTCCCGCAAGGGGCAATGTATAGAGGAAATCTCAATGTCACAAGCTCAAACGGCGATTGTGCCTGAAGCAGGTCCATTTGCACTTTACACTCAGTTGAAAGTGAACCAAAACCGTGAAAACGTGTTGGCGAAACTGAAAGCGCTTCCTGAGCTAGTAAAAGAGCTCAATGCGAGCCAACCAGGTGCAGATCTAACCCTTTCTATCGCATTCACCAAATCTTTTTGGCAGCACCTAAACATGCAAATGCCAGAAGAGTTGATTGATTTCCCTCAATTGGGTGAAGGCGACATCGTAGCGCCTGCGTCGGACGTAGATGTTCTGATCCACTGCCACTCAACGCGTCATGATTTGCACTTCTACGTTCTACGTAAGTTCTTAGTAGACACCGCAGAAGACGTGACAGTGGTTGATGAGACATACGGTTACCGTTACCTAGATGCTCGTGACATGACAGATTTCGTCGACGGCACTGAAAACCCGAAAGGCGATGCACGTGCGGACGTTGCGTTGATCAAAGACGGCGCTTTCGCTGGTGGTAGTTACGTGATGGTGCAACGTTTTGAGCACAACCTACCTGCATGGAACCGCCTGAACGTATCGGCGCAAGAGAAAGTGATTGGTCGTACTAAACCGGATTCTATTGAATTAGAAGATGTACCTGCCGCTTCTCACGTTGGTCGCGTAGACATTAAAGAAGAAGGCAAAGGCCTCAAGATTGTTCGACACAGCTTGCCATACGGCACGGTAACTGGCGCACACGGCTTGTTGTTCATCTCTTACTGCAACAACATCCACAACATCAAAGTAATGCTAGAGAGCATGTATGGTGTGACTGATGGTAAGACTGACCAACTGCTTCGCTTCACTAAAGCGGTAACAGGTGCGTACTTCTTCGCTCCTTCACAAGAAATGCTAGCGGAATTGGCGATTAAGTAATTCTTCGCCAACTCTCCAATGATTATAAAGGCAGAGTGATCTGCCTTTTTTGTTTCCCCTCATTCTTGCCTGATAAGACTAACTGACTGTCAGTGGTCTTTTGCCATCAATCGCGCCTTTCTCTAGTTCGTAAAGTGGGCTGGTACTGTGACTGCTCCAGCGATGATCTTCGCGTGACTTCTTGCGATATTGCGTTGGCGTTACACCAATATAATTCTGAAAAGTCTCATAAAATCGGCTGCTAGAATTAAAGCCTACCGTTAAAGCGATATCTAAAATTGTCCGGTCAGTATCACTCAACAGTGCTCTGGCGTGGTTAATCCGCATTGCCGTGATGTATTGCTTGATGGTCATCTGCATGGTTCGTTGGAACACGTTCATCGCATAATTGGTGTGCAGTCCAATGTGTTCTGCAATATCTTTTATCGTGATCGGCTGGTTATGATGGGTGGCAATGTATTCCAGCATTTGACTGACGTAAAACTGCGAATGTTTAGACACGCCTTTTTTCGTCGATTTCTCTTGTCGATTAACGATCAGTTGTTGCCAACCATCTAAGCTCATTCTTTTTAACATCAAGCCAATTTCATCAATCGCTAATTGCTGGCGACTTTCCGAAGGGTGGCTTATTTCTTCTGCCCAGCGTGCTAACTCAAACTCGCTGACTAATGAACTGGCGTTTGATTGCAGCACACAACCATGGGTGATCTGATTGACGAAATCTCGATTTAGCGTCCAAGACATAAAGTGGTGAATCGGAATATTGATGATCCCCATATTATGACTCTTGCCCGGGTTGGTGAGCCGATGAGGAACTGACGCCCAAAACAATCCTATCGAGCCTGCTTTCACCACCACTGGGCTGCCGTTAATGATGTACTCGACATCATCGCCAAAAGGAATGTTCACCTCTACTTGTCCATGCCAGTGATAACCCGGCATAGAGTGGGGCGGCCTAAGCTCGATATCGATTTTTTCATAGGATGAGTACAGCGAAAGTGGGCTTACAGAAACCGTTTCGGAAGAATACTTATCTTGAATCACGACTTTCAATGTATCTAACTCTGCCTTGGACTCTACCTTCGCCATCGCCCACCTCTTAGGAAACTGTATAAGTTCTTTGTACTAAATCTGTTGAAACAAAACTCAGAACAGCTTCAAAAACACCGATTACTCTGTTTTATAAGATTTTGGTTATGTGACTTAAATCGCCGTGCTAGCAAGCCTCAGTGTATCTTCCCACCTTTTTTATCCGTGATTTACACAAAAATATCCTATTTCCTAAGAATTTTTATTGGTTGATTTTAAATATTAGGAAACGGGAGAGTGATTGGTTTATCTGAGACGAATTCGGCCTTGCGACAGGTGTAACTTAAATGCATCGAAACAAAAGTATGAAAGCAAAAAGGATTCAACTATGAAAAGCCCTAAAATCACATTTATCGGTGCGGGTTCGACGATTTTTGTGAAAAACATTCTTGGCGATGTGTTCCACAAGCCAGCGTTCAAAGGGGCGCAAATTGCCTTGATGGATATTGATGAACTCCGTTTAGAAGAGTCACATCTCGTTGTAAGCAAGTTAATGGAGTCATCCGGTGCTACGGGCACGATCACTTGCCACTTAAACCAGAAAGAGGCATTGCAAGGCGCAGACTTCGTGGTTATTGCGTTCCAAATTGGCGGTTATGAACCATGTACCGTGACGGATTTTGAAGTCTGTAAGCGTCATGGTTTAGAGCAAACTATTGCGGATACATTAGGCCCAGGCGGCATCATGCGCTCACTTCGCACCATTCCGCACCTTTGGAGCGTATGCGAGGACATGACGGCGATCTGTCCAAACGCTACCATGCTTAACTACGTTAACCCAATGGCAATGAACACTTGGGCGATGTACGAGAAATACCCTCATATCAAACAAGTGGGTTTGTGCCATTCCGTGCAAGGGACGGCGGAAGAGCTGGCTCGCGACCTTGATATCCAATACTCAGACCTTCGTTACACCTGTGCAGGCATTAACCACATGGCTTACTACCTGACGCTCGAAAAGAAAAACGAGCAGGGGGAGTATGTCGACATTTATCCTGAACTGCTTAAGGCATTTGAATCGGGCAAAGCGCCGAAGCCGGGTTTGCACCACAATGGTCGCTGCACCAACCTAGTCCGCTACGAGATGTTTAAGAAGTTGGGCTACTTCGTAACGGAATCTTCAGAACATTTTTCTGAATACACGCCATATTTCATTAAGCCAAATCGCCCAGATTTGATTGAACGTTATAAAGTGCCACTTGATGAATATCCTAAACGTTGTGTAGAACAAATTGCAGATTGGAAAAAAGACCTCGAAGACTTCAAAAACGCGGATCAAATCACCGTCAAAGAGTCACATGAATACGCGAGTACCATCATGAACTCGATTTGGACAGGCACACCAAGTGTTATCTACGGCAACGTGAAGAACGAAGCGTTGATTGACAACTTACCGCAAGGTTGTTGTGTGGAAGTGGCTTGTTTGGTGGACGCAAACGGCATTCAACCTATCAAAGCAGGACGCTTACCAAATCACTTAGCGGCATTAATGCAGACCAACATTAATGTTCAAACGCTGCTGACAGAAGCCATCCTCACGGAAAACCGTGACCGCATTTACCATGCCGCTATGCTTGATCCTCATACTGCAGCAGTGCTTGGACTCGAAGAGATTTATGCCCTTGTTGATGACTTGATAGAAGCACACGAAGGTTGGTTGCCAGCGTGGGTGCATCAGTAAATCCAGACTCACAAAACCAATATCAATAAAAACGACAATAACGTGAATATACTGCGCCTTCTCGATGAGGGGGCGTAAGGAGTAACAAATGAGTATCTCTATGAATACCAAGCTAAGCTACGGCTTTGGCGCATTTGGTAAAGACTTCGCTATCACCATCGTTTACATGTATCTGATGTTCTATTACACCGACGTTGTTGGCCTCTCGGCTGCTGCGGTGGGGACCATCTTCTTAATCGCGCGTATTTGGGATGCTGTGAACGATCCGATCATGGGCTGGATCGTGAATAACACCCGCTCTCGTTGGGGTAAGTTTAAACCTTGGATCTTAGTCGGCACGCTCACCAATTCAGTTGTGTTAATCATGCTGTTTAGTGCGCATCACATAGAAGGGCCATGGCTGATCGCTTACGCTGCGGTTACTTACATCTTATGGGGCATGACTTACACCTTGATGGACATTCCTTTTTGGTCACTGGTTCCGACATTAACATTGGATAAACGTGAACGTGAAGAGTTGGTTCCTTATCCACGATTTTTTGCCAGCCTTGCATGGATTGTTACCGCCGCTATCGCAATGCCGTTCGTCAATTATGTCGGGGGCGACGACAAAGGATTTGGTTTCCAAGTGTTTGCCATTTTGCTTGTCGGTTGTTTCCTAGTCTCAACATATATCACGCTACGTAACGTGAAAGAGCGTTACTCAACCAGCAATCTTGACGTGACGAAACCTGAAGAAAAGGTCTCGCTGAAGAAGCTCCTCTCGCTTATCTACAAAAATGACCAACTGACTAGCGTTCTTTGTATGGCACTGTCATACAACCTTGCTACCAACATCATCACAGCCTTTGCGGTTTACTACTTCACCTATGTGGTCGGAAATGAGGAACTTTTCCCTTACTACATGGCTTATGCTGGTATTGCGAACCTAATTACACTGGTGTTGTTCCCTAAATTGGCGCAAATGTTCTCACGTCGAGTTTTATGGGCGTGCGCATCGAGCTTCCCGATCCTAGGCTGTGCGGTACTTATCTATGTAGGCATGTACGACAAACAAAGCATTCTGCTGATTTCTACTGCGGGCGTGTTATTGCAAATCGGTACGGCGCTATTTTGGGTACTCAACGTCATTATGGTGGCGGATACAGTGGACTATGGTGAGTACAAACTGGGATCTCGCTGCGAAAGTATTGCTTACTCAGTACAAACGCTGGTGGTTAAAGCAGGGTCTGCTTTTGCGGCTTTCTTTATTGGTATCGCACTTACCGCAGTGGATTATGTACCGAACATGGAGCAAAGCCCTGAAACCGTGTTTGGCATGCAATGCATCATGGTTGGTTTGCCTGCGTTCTTCTTCGCTATCGCTTTGGTTGTGTACTTCCGCTTCTACAAACTCAACGGTGCTTACC
This sequence comes from Vibrio jasicida 090810c, assembly GCF_002887615.1. Taxonomy (NCBI): domain Bacteria; kingdom Pseudomonadati; phylum Pseudomonadota; class Gammaproteobacteria; order Vibrionales; family Vibrionaceae; genus Vibrio; species Vibrio jasicida. The sequence continues at coordinate 3,191,367 of NZ_CP025792.1, forward strand.
ACCAAAAAATTCAGGATCATCTGACCGAGAAATACGACCATATTGTGGCCAATGATTCTGATGAGAAAACGAAAGTCTCTCCAGAATCCATTCAAGCGGTTTAACGCACCTTACAGCTATTAAAAATTAACATGCCGGTGTCTTCATTTCATGTCGCCGGCAGCATCCCGAATAAACGTTATCCAATAATCACTCTATCCCTACGAGAAAAAAATGAAACTGAAAATACTTGCTTCAGCGATTCTTGTCGCCCTTGCTTTGTCCGGTTGTAATAGCTCGTCTGATGATGATTCTTCGAAAGGCGACAACCTTGTCTCAAATTCTACCTTTGAAAATGACGGTTTAGGATGGAGCTACTGGTTTGCCAATGTGAAGTATGAAGACGCTTATGTTGGTGAGTCGATGGCGAGGATTGCCACCGGAACCAACCATCATGTGAGCCAAATAGTCACCATTCCTGAAACGGGTTTTTATGATTTATCCGCCCACATCAGCAGCCCAAGTGATGACGCCATTCTTGGCTTAAGTAACCTGACCGATGAGGTTCTCGTCAGCCAGACGATTGAAAAAACCAAAGACGAAAATACAGAAGGGGAACTATATAAACCAAATACTCTGCCTGCTATTCCACTAGAGAAAGGCGAGCAAATTAAAGTCTGGTTTACAGGGTCTGATGTCGGAGGGGTGAGCGTCGACAGTGTGTCTTTGGTAAGAGTGAACAAGAGCCAGCCTGTTAGTTTTAATCAAATCATCCAATTTAAAGCCGAGCAACAGGTCGGTGTGACGGGCATTGATAAAACTCAGCAAACCGTTGAGTTCCAAGTGCCTTATGGCACCGATTTAAGTGCCATAACGGTGAGTACACTTTTGGTTTCTGAACAAAGTCGATCAAGCTTGGATGTCGGTGAAGTCGTGGACTTTACTCAACCAGTGCAAGCGGTAGTAACCGATGCAAATGGTAAAGAAGAAAAATGGACAGTAACGGCGATTGAAAAAGAGAAGCAGGTTGTCGTCACGTCCTCGAATCAGAAACTTCAAGATTCGTTTGAATGGGCAATTGATAAAACACGTCGCTTCGTTATGACGGGGCAACATGATCTGGTTAACCGTGATGAGAACAATAATGATGGTGATGGCACCGCAGACTACATTCCATCTTATTGGGCCGGCTATTTTGATCGGACTGCCTTTTACTCTCGCGACTTCTTACATCAAGTCAGTGGGGCGAAAATTGCTGGTCTAGATGCCGAAAACTTTTCGATGTTTGAGACCTTCGCTAAGCATTCTACGGAATCGAGAAAATGGTATACCTTGTGGGCGGTTAACTTTGATGGCACGCCACATACCATTGACTACAAAGATGACAGCTGGTTTGTACGTGAAGTACCTGCTCAATTTGAGTTTGTAGAAAAAGCATGGAAGCAATATCAATGGACAGGAGACAAGCGTTACATCGAAGACCCAGATTTATGGCGTTTTTACACCAAGGTGCTAACGGACTATATCACGCTTCACGACGATCAAGATCCTAACGGTATTGCTGAGGGTTATGGTGGTATTTTTGAAGGCTCCGCAACTTACAACGAGCGTGGCGAATTCCCAATCGAAGCCGGTGATGGCATAGGCTCTCAATACCAAGCGACGGTCGCGTATGCTGCAATGCTTGGGGCTCGAGAAGAGTACAGCGAGGCAGCGCTTTGGCAAGAGAAAGCACAGCAACTTAAAGATTTCTTTAATGAAGAATGGAGTATTGCGGATCCAAATAAACCGTTGGATAACTACGTTAACATCGTTCAGCGTGATGGTTTCCGTATGAATGACTTCGGTAAAGAAAACAGCTGGTTCATGCCAATGAAGCTGATCACTGAACCTGGAGAACGTCACGACAGCTACTTAGACTTTATTGCAGAAAATCTTGGTGATGGAATTGGAAGTACGCCGGAAGCGCCATACAACATTGAGGCTTACACTTATATCCCTGAAACCTACTTCCCTTACAATCGTAATGCGGAAGCATGGAAGTGGATGCAGTACATCATGGATATCAAAGACGAGCCCCATGAGCGCCCAACTCAAGGTACCAACGGTGACTATCCTGAAATCTCTTTTACCTTTATTTCGAATACCATTGAGGGGTTGATGGGCATCAAGCCTGATGCGGCAAACCATCGAGTTGTAACCGCGTCACATCTAACAACCGATATTGACTGGCTTCAAGTTGAGCAACTTCCGATGGGAGAGCACGAGCTAACTTTGCGTCATGATGGCTTAGAGCGATCGACACTTACCAATACCTCTGAGGAAAACTTAGAGTGGGAAGCTTGGTTCTATGGCGATTACCCGACACTTATCGTTGACGAACAGTCTGTTTCTGCCAAGCACAAATACGTGAACGGACAGAAGGTGAGTTATGTAATTGTCACGCTTACCGCCAACTCAAGTGTTGAAGTTCGAAAGTAGTCTGAGTCACCACAGCGAATAACCACAAAGCCTAGTGCACCATCACTAGGCTTTTTGCTATTCGCTGTCTCGTCGGGAAATGCACAACCGCATCACTTTTCTTAAAAAAACACTAAACGTTTCTTTAATTTGGTCGATAAGTATCCAAAGCCTTAATTTCAGGACCAATATTTGTGGCGATCACCGTTAATACCAATGTGGCAGCACTTGTCGCACAGCGTCATTTGACCAGTGCAACCGACATGCTGAACCAATCCATGGAGCGTTTGTCTTCAGGGAAGCGTATTAACAGCGCGAAGGATGACGCTGCGGGTCTGCAAATCTCCAACCGTCTGCAATCGCAAATGCGTGGTTTAGATGTCGCTGTGCGTAACGCGAATGACGGCATTTCCATCATGCAAACTGCGGAAGGCGCGATGAATGAGGTGACCAATATCATGCAGCGTATGCGTGATTTGTCGCTCCAGTCAGCCAATGGCTCAAACAGCAAAGCGGAACGCACTGCGTTGCAAGAAGAAGTCTCTGCACTCAACGATGAGTTAAACCGCATTGCGGAAACCACTTCTTTTGGTGGTCGTAAACTGCTGAATGGCAGCTTTGGTAAGTCGGCATTTCAAATTGGCGCAGCGTCAGGTGAAGCAGTGCAAGTTGAGTTAAAGTCGATGCGCAGTGATGGCATTGATATGGGCGGCTTTAGCTACATTGCAAACGGACGCGCAAGCTCTGATTGGCAAGTAAAAGATGGCGCGAATGATCTTAGCATGTCGTTTACTAATCGTTTTGGTGAAACGGAAACCATTCAAATTAATGCCAAAGCTGGCGACGATATCGAAGAGCTTGCGACTTATATCAATGGTCAAACTGACAAAGTCACGGCATCTGTGAATGAAGAAGGTCAGTTACAGCTATTTATGGCTGGAGAAGAAACTTCAGGAGCTTTATCGTTTTCAGGTGATTTAGCCAGTGAACTGGGGTTACAGCTAAAAGGTTACGATGCGGTTGATAACATCGACATTACGTCTGTCGGTGGTGCGCAACAAGCCGTGGCCGTCCTAGATACAGCGATGAAGTACGTTGATAGCCATCGTGCCGAGCTAGGTGCCTATCAAAACCGCTTTAATCATGCGATCAATAATCTGGATAACATCCACGAAAACCTAGCGGCTTCGAACAGCCGTATTCAAGATACCGACTACGCCAAAGAAACCACGCAAATGGTGAAGCAGCAGATCTTACAACAGGTCAGTACTTCTATTCTGGCACAAGCAAAACAAGCGCCAAACCTTGCTTTGACGCTGCTTGGTTAATGGTTCGCACCACACGAATTTAACGCAAAATCAGCCTGTATCGACAATTCGAAAAGAAGCTTTAGCGAAAAATGAAAGTTTTTTTGCTTTTTTATCCGCTTCGTCACGATTACCCCTCCAAACGAATTATTTTCAAAAAAATCTAAAAATTTTTCTAAAGAAAACAGGGCATGCGCCGTTAATAAAAGTAACTTTGAGAGAACTACTTGGTTTTCCGAGACGTCGGAAACCGCTACATCGGAAAATCAATTGGAGAAATCACCATGGCAGTGAATGTAAACACAAACGTATCAGCGATGACCGCTCAGCGTTACCTAAACAACGCAAACTCAGCACAACAAACTTCTATGGAGCGTTTGTCTTCAGGTTTCAAAATCAACAGCGCAAAAGACGACGCCGCGGGTCTTCAAATCTCGAACCGCTTGAACGTACAAAGCCGTGGTCTGGATGTGGCTGTTCGTAACGCGAACGACGGTATCTCAATTGCACAAACTGCTGAAGGTGCAATGAACGAGACTACCAACATCCTGCAACGTATGCGTGACCTATCTCTTCAATCTGCGAACGGCTCTAACTCAAAATCTGAGCGTGTTGCGATTCAAGAAGAAGTAACGGCACTGAACGACGAACTAAACCGTATCGCTGAAACGACATCTTTCGGTGGTAACCGCCTACTTAACGGTACTTACGGCACTCAGTCTTTCCAAATCGGTGCGGACAACGGTGAAGCAGTAATGCTTAACCTAAAAGACATGCGCTCAGACAACCAAATGATGGGCGGCGTGAGCTACCAAGCTGAAAACGGCAAAGACAAAAACTGGAACGTTGCTGCTGATAAATCAGACATGAAAATCAGCCTAACGGACAGCTTTGGTCAAGAACAAGAAATCAACATCAGCGCGAAAGCGGGTGACGATATCGAAGAGCTAGCGACGTACATCAATGGTCAAACAGACCTAGTGAAAGCGTCAGTAGACCAAGACGGAAAGCTGCAAGTGTTTGCGGGCAACAACAAAGTGGAAGGCGACGTTGAATTCTCTGGCGGCCTATCTGGTGAGTTAGGTCTAAGCGACGGTAAGAAAGTAACGGTTGATACTATCGACGTAACATCAGTAGGTGGTGCACAAGAGTCTGTAGCTATCATTGATGCGGCATTGAAATACGTAGACAGCCACCGTGCAGAGCTAGGTGCTTTCCAAAACCGTTTCAACCACGCAATCAGCAACTTGGATAACATCAACGAGAACGTGAACGCGTCGAAGAGCCGTATCAAAGATACCGACTTCGCGAAAGAAACGACTCAAATGACCAAGTCACAAATTCTATCGCAAGCGTCAAGCTCAATCCTTGCGCAAGCAAAACAAGCGCCAAACTCAGCGCTAAGTCTTCTAGGTTAATCCCTAACCTAAGACAAGAACCATATTGGCTCGTGGTGAGAGATGAGCGAGTAAACCCAGCTTCGGCTGGGTTTTTTTATGTCTGATTTTTTATTTTAATCGAGTGTTATTTATCCCCAATCGTAATATTAGAGATTCATCACACTTCATTAAGTCGAAGAAAATAATCGCAAAAAATTGAAATTTTCTCCTAAAGGATATTTATAGGCCGCCGTTAAAGGGACTGAGAGAAATGAGATGTACCTAAGTGAGGTGAGAGACACGACGGTACATCAACTAAAGCCTTAAGGAGATCAACTATGGCGATTAACGTTAATACTAACGTTTCTGCGATGACCGCACAGCGTTACCTAAATCAGGCGGCTGAAGGTCAACAAAAATCAATGGAGCGTTTGTCTTCGGGTTATAAAATCAATAGCGCGAAAGACGATGCTGCCGGTCTACAGATTTCTAACCGTTTGAACGCACAGAGCCGTGGTCTAGACATGGCTGTGAAAAACGCGAACGACGGTATTTCTATTGCACAGGTTGCTGAAGGTGCAATGAATGAATCTACCAACATCCTACAACGTATGCGTGACCTATCGCTTCAATCTGCGAACGGTTCGAACTCAAAATCAGAACGTGTAGCGATCCAAGAAGAAGTTACAGCGCTTAACGACGAACTAAACCGTATCGCTGAAACAACCTCTTTCGGTGGTAACAAGCTTCTTAACGGTACTTACGGTACTCAATCTTTCCAAATCGGTGCGGACTCTGGTGAAGCGGTCATGCTTTCTATGGGTAACCTACGTTCTGATACTTCTGCAATGGGCGGTAAGAGCTATGCAGCAGAAGACGGTAAAGATGCATCTTGGGCGGTTGGTGACAACACTGAACTTAAGCTGAACTACACCAACAAGCAAGGTGAAGAGAAAGAGCTGACTATCACTGCAAAGCAAGGCGATGATATTGAACAGCTAGCAACTTACATCAACGGTCAAAGCGACGACGTTAAAGCGTCTGTTGGTGAGGACGGTAAGCTGCAAGTATTCGCTGCTACTCAAAAAGTAACAGGTGATGTTGAGTTCTCTGGCAACCTAGCAGGTGAAATTGGCTTCGGTGATGCTAAAGACGTAACGGTTAAAGACATCGACGTAACGTCAGTTGCAGGTTCTCAAGAAGCGGTAGCTATCATCGATGGCGCACTAAAATCAGTAGACAGCCAACGTGCGTCTCTTGGTGCATTCCAAAACCGTTTCAACCATGCAATCAGCAACCTAGACAACATTAACGAGAACGTTAACGCGTCTAACAGCCGTATTAAAGATACTGACTACGCGAAGGAAACAACGGCGATGACTAAGTCGCAGATCCTTCAACAAGCAAGTACTTCAATCTTGGCACAAGCAAAGCAGTCACCATCTGCGGCGCTGAGCTTGTTGGGCTAATTGGGTCGACTCAGCCTAGTGATACCATCACCAAAGCGATAGACCTAATCGTTAGCTCATAAGGTGGAAGGGAGATTGTAATGGAAATATCCTCCTACGCATCGAACATCCAGCCTTACGGCACACCGAGTGGCACAAAAGTTGCTAAAGAAAATGGCATAGGCACGCCTAGCACAGCAAGTTCAAACGGTAATACTTCGCCTGTAAAAGCGAAGGAAACCGAACGTGACCTCTCTGTTCAAGCTGCGATTGAAATGGCGGAATCCCGCCAAGAGCTGAACAAAGAAGAGCGCGAGAAAATGGTTGAGCAAATGAATGAATTTGTGAGCGCCATGAATAAAGGAGTGGCGTTTCGAGTCGATGAAGAATCGGGTCGAGACGTCGTGACGATTTACGAAGCCACAACCGGTGATGTAATTCGTCAGATTCCTGATGAAGAAATGCTAGTGGTATTGCGTCGCCTAGCTGAGCACACAGCTAACCGCGGTTTGTTAGTTGAAAAGGTGTAAGTCGTTTTTGAGGTGATTTGATGAGTTTAGGCCCTTTGGGGATGTCTGGTGGCATGGATATCAATTCCATGGTCAGCAAAATTGTAGATGCCGAGCGTGTGCCAAAGCAGCAACGCATCGACAACGAGCGTACGACAATTGACGCCAGCATCAGTGCCTACGGGCGACTCAGAGAATCGTTGGATACGATGAAAAATCTCATGACGAACTTTCGTCAGGAGAAGGCGTTTGCCGTTCGTTCTGTAGAGACAACGGACGACGCAGTCGTATCTGCGACCGCAACTACTGACGCTATAGCCGGTAAGTATGCTATCGATGTGTTGCAGCTTGCACAGAGCCATAAAGTGGCTTCTGACGTTCTGCCAGAAGACGCTAAGTTTGGTCCTGGTAAGCTGCAGATTTCTCTTGGTGATGACACCTTCGACGTTAATGTCCGTTCTAGCTCTAAGCTAGTTGATGTCGTTCGTGGAATTAACGGCGCTAAGGATAACCCTGGCGTACGTGCTTCCTTAATTAACGACGTAGAAGGGCCGCGTTTGATCCTTGCTTCGAACCTGTCGGGCAAGGACCATCAACTTAAAGTCAGTGTGGACGCCGAAGCCGGCAGCCCTCTGAAACATTTCGAATACAAAACACTGGAAGACCGAGTGAATGCGCTTGAAGAAGCACGTGAAGCGGCTGAAGCAGTGTTAGGGCCTCTAAAAGCGCCTGAAACCGATGCAAACCAACCGGAAGCGTTGGATGCAGACGGCAATCCTATACCTCCTGAAGAACAACAAGCGGCAGAGAATGTGCCAGATGGCGCAACGGATGAACCGATCTCTGCGGCCGGTGCTGCCGCTGCGAAAGCGGGTCAAGAAGCGATAGAAAAAGCCAATCAACGAGCGGGTATGCGTCCGCAAGACAGTATCCCTGGCTGGACTGAAACCGCTTCAGGTACACTCCTCGATTCTTACCGTCCACCGGAATTAGAGTTGGACGAAGATGCGATCGCCAAAGCGCCAGACGTACCGGGCTGGAACAATACCGCCTCAGGTACGTTGACTGATTCTTACGTCACAACCAAAGAAGCCAAGCAGCAATTAGAGCAAGAAAAAGCCGAGATCGAAGAAAAGATTGCGGATGAAAAACAAGCGCTTGACCAAAAAGTGGAACGTGGAGAACTGACAGAAGAAGAAGCAAAGACCATCCATCGCGCTAAATTAGAACCCGAAGAGCGTGAACGTCTTGAAAAGATAGATGTAGCAGAAGCTAAAATTGCTGAGGCTCAAAAATCCTTCGAGGCTTACACCGGTATGGCTCAAGTCCAAGCAGGACAAGACTCCATGGTGATGCTGGATGGTGTTGCGCAGTTGTCGAGTCACAACAACGTCATTGAAGATGCCATTGAGGGCGTGAACCTCACTTTGAAAGGCAAATCAGAGCTGGGTAAACCGCCTGCTGAAATCGGTGTTGAATATGACCGTCAAAGCGTGCGCTCAGATATCGAAAGCTTTGTTTCGGCTTACAACGCGTTCTATCAAACATCCAAAGCATTAGCGAATGTCGACCCAACGACAGGTCAACGCGGGCCTTTAGCGGGTGACAGTACTGTTCGTAATGCTGATTCTCGGTTGAAATCGGTCTTTTCGACCAACATTGAAAAAGCACCAGAAGACCTAAAATCGCTGACTGAATTTGGCATTACTACGACTCGTCAAGGTACGCTAGAAATCAACTACGACATGCTTGATCGTCAGTTGAACAACAACTTCAACGAGTTAGAGAAGTTCTTTGGTGGCAATACCGGTTTTGCCAAACGTGTGGAAGATGCGATTCAAGGCGTCACGGGTTTCACTGGCAGTATCCGTACTCGTGAAAAAAGCCTGACTGAACAAAATTATCGTCTGAGTGATGATCAAGCGGCACTCGATCGCCGCATGGACAGCTTAGAGAAGCGCACTCATGCAAAATTCGCTGCCATGCAAGACGCTACTGGCAAGATGCAAGGCCAACTTGGAGCGTTAATGAACGCGTTGGGCTAATAGATGCGAAATGAACTCATTGAAATAAGTGATATTGATCAACTAATTACGAAAGAACTGGAAAAAGTCGACATTAATGCTGAAGAAATTCAACGTTTGGTCGATATCAGGGAACGGTTATTGCAAAACCTGCTACCCATTGTCGAGAGCAATCCGGTGCTAAAGCAGGAAGCAGAATGGCAAAACTTGCTTATTCGTACCAAAAGAATTGTCGAGCTGATGCAGGCAGAGACTTCTAACGTGGGTAAAGAACTTCATAAGTTCCGTTATGGTCAGCGTTCGCTTCAGCAGTACAAAAAATTTATATAAAAGAGGAATACTATGCGCGGTTCTTTGCAAGCATACAAAAAGGTATCAGTCGACAGCCAATTGAGCGCGGCTTCTCCGCACAAAGTCATTCAAATGCTAATGGCGGGTGCAATTGAGCGTCTGATCCAAGGTAAAGCAGCAATGCAAGCAGGCAATATTCCTGCAAAAGGTGAGCGTCTGGGTAAAGCATTGGACATCATCATCGCACTGCGCAGCTGTCTGTCGATGGACGACGGTGGTGATATTGCATCAAACTTAGATTCACTTTACGAGTTCATGATCACTCAGATCTCGGCAGCGAACCATCAGAATGATCCTCAGCCAATCGACGACGTTATCGATATTATCCGTGAGATCAAATCAGCTTGGGACCAGATCCCGACTGAATTCCACAACCTAACAGCAGCAGAAGTGGGCATTTAATAATCAAAACAATACCTTACTTAAATAGTAGGGTATTGCGCCTGATTGCACAGAAAGTTATTCAGTAAAGTTACAATCAAGCTCACACCTCTTTATTGCTTGGTTGCCTTATTTTTTTATTCAAATAAAATAGAAGTCATTAGTGGCCCCTAATGGCTTTTTTTTGTTGCTGATTTTCCTATTTTGTCTATCGTTAATTGAGAGTGGTCCCCCCTTTTTACACTCAATTGCGCAAATCAAGGTCTGGCCGCAACACACCCATAATAAAGGCAATCATTCTTACTTATGCAAGGTTTGGCAAAGCTGCTTGTAATTGATGACGATGCACCAAGTCGTTTAAATATAAGCAATATATTGGAATTTGTTGGAGAAAGTTGCGAAGCGGTCAGTTCTGACCAGCTAGGCGATGTAGACTGGTCTAGCGTGTGGTCAGGTTGTATTGTCGGTAACATCTCGGCGGGTAGTGCTGCGACAACAGTGATGGCTCACCTTAATGAAGCCTACCATATCCCACTTCTCATCTTGGGCTCGTTTCCGCTGCCTGTTGATGACTTGCCAAATTTCGTTGGGGAGTTAGAGCAACCGCTGAACTACCCACAACTTAGCGAAGCACTGCGTCACTGCAAAGATTTCCTTGGTCGCAAAGGCGTTAACGTTGTTGCAAGCGCACGCAAAAATACTCTTTTCCGTAGCCTTGTAGGCCAAAGCCGTGGCATTCAAGAAGTTCGTCATTTGATTGAACAAGTTTCTAATACTGAAGCAAACGTCCTGATCTTGGGTGAATCTGGCACGGGTAAAGAAGTCGTCGCACGCAATATTCATTACCATTCTGCTTACCGTAATGGTCCGTTTGTGCCAATTAACTGTGGCGCAATTCCGCCAGAGCTGTTGGAAAGTGAACTGTTTGGTCATGAGAAAGGTGCTTTCACGGGGGCATTGACCTCGCGTAAAGGCCGATTCGAATTGGCAGAAGGCGGTACGATCTTCCTTGATGAAATTGGCGATATGCCAATGTCGATGCAAGTGAAGTTACTGCGCGTTCTACAAGAGCGATGTTTTGAACGTGTAGGTGGTAACACCACGATTAAAGTAAACGTTCGTGTTGTAGCAGCAACGCACCGCAACCTAGAGAACATGATCGATGATGGCACATTCCGTGAAGATCTGTTCTACCGCCTCAATGTATTCCCAATCGAGATGCCGGCGCTGAAAGCACGTAAGCAAGATATTCCATTGCTACTGCAAGAACTGATGACGCGTTTGGAAGCCGAAGGTGGGCAACCAATTTGCTTTACGCCTCGTGCAATTAACTCCTTAATGGAACACAACTGGCCGGGTAACGTTCGCGAGCTTGCGAACCTTGTTGAACGCATGATTATTCTGTACCCGAACAGTTTGGTCGACGTAAACCATCTGCCAACCAAGTACCGTTACAGTGATATTCCTGAGTTCCAACCAGAAGGTAACCCATTTACTTCGGTTGAAGAACAAGAGCGTGACGTGTTCCAAGATATCTTCTCTGAGAACTTCAGTTTTGAAGATCAAAGCGATCTAGACCACAACATGAATGCGCCTCAAGCACTGCCGCCAGAAGGCGTGAACTTGAAAGAGCTATTAGCCGATATGGAAGTCAATATGATCAGCCAAGCGTTAGAAGCGCAAGGTGGTGTGGTTGCACGAGCAGCAGATATGCTTGGAATGCGACGCACGACTTTGGTTGAGAAAATGCGTAAATACAACCTACAACGATAGGTAAAGTCTGACGTTCATACGCTTAAACTCCGAACGTTTTGTTATCTTTTCTGACAATAAAACCGCACTTTTCTTAGTGTCAACTTCTTGTCGATAACATAACGCTATGATAAATATAGAAAACAGCTTGGTATGCTAATTGCTTACCAAGCTGTTTTAGTATTTAAATGGCGATATTTCGACAGGCAGTGAATGGACAATAACACCAACCAATCCCATTTAGACTCAGTAGAGAATCAAGTAGAGCGTTACAAACAAGTTTTGGACGTGATGCCTGCTGGTGTGATCTTGCTCGATACACACGGTGTTGTGCGCGAAGCGAACCCAGAAGCACATCGAATTCTAGAGATTCCACTGGTCAACGAGAAATGGTTCAACATCATCCAAGCGGTCTTTGATCCGCGTGAAGATGATGGTCATGAAATCTCACTGCGTAACGGACGTAAAGTTCGCTTGGCGATCTCCGCTTCGGCGACGGGACAGCTGATTCTGATCACCGACTTGACCGAAACACGCTTGCTGCAATCGCGCGTGAGTGATTTGCAACGACTGTCCTCCTTAGGTCGCATGGTGGCGTCTTTGGCTCACCAAGTAAGAACGCCGTTATCGAGTGCCATGCTATATGCATCAAATTTAGGTGCGCCAAATCTCCCTCCAGCGACAAGAGAGCGATTTCAAAGCAAATTAATGGATCGACTGCACGATTTGGAGAAGCAGGTTAATGATATGCTGCTTTTTGCCAAAGGTGGTGATAATAAAGTCATTAAGCCTTTTAACATTGCTCAGCTTGTTGCCGAATATCAGCCAATGGTGGAAACCGCGCTGAAGAACAACAGCATCGACTACTTCCTAGAAGTTGAAGAAGAGAACACTGAGCTGTTAGGCAACGCTAACGCCATTGCTTCAGCACTGAGTAACTTAGTGATGAACGCGATTCAGATGTCTGGAAAGGAATCGCAAATAGATGTCTTTTTCCGCCCGGTTAACGATGAACTGCGCATTTCTGTGCAAGACAGCGGGCCGGGAGTACCAAAAGAACTACAAGCCAAGATTATGGAGCCGTTTTTTACCACGCGTTCTCAAGGAACCGGGTTGGGGCTCGCTGTAGTTCAAATGGTTTGCCGTGCCCATGACGGTCGATTGGAACTCATTTCAGAGCAGGGCGATGGAGCCTGCTTTACCATGTGCATTCCGCTAGAGCGAGTGCAAGCAGATACTGGAGAATCATAATGGCGCAAAGCAAAGTGCTGATCGTAGAGGACGATGAAGGTCTTCGTGAAGCCCTAGTAGATACTCTGGCTCTGGCAGGGTACGAATGGTTAGAAGCCGATTGTGCAGAAGATGCGTTAGTAAAACTAAAGTCAAACGCGGTCGACATCGTGGTTTCTGACGTACAAATGGCAGGCATGGGCGGTTTGGCTCTGCTACGCAATATCAAACAGAATTGGCCGAACTTACCCGTTCTTCTTATGACGGCTTACGCAAACATTGAAGACGCAGTATCAGCAATGAAAGAAGGTGCGATTGATTACATGGCGAAGCCATTTGCACCAGAAGTACTGCTGAACATGGTGAGCCGTTACGCACCAATTAAGAGTGACGATAACGGTGACGCGGTCGTGGCGGACGAGAAAAGTCTGCGCCTATTGGCTTTGGCTGACAAAGTCGCGCGCACCGATGCAAACGTGATGATCTTGGGCCCAAGTGGCTCTGGTAAAGAAGTGATGTCCCGTTACATCCACAATGCATCTAATCGCAAAGATGGCCCTTTTATCGCAATCAACTGTGCAGCAATCCCAGACAACATGCTTGAAGCGACGTTGTTCGGCTACGAGAAAGGTGCGTTTACCGGTGCGGTTCAAGCGTGTCCGGGTAAGTTTGAGCAAGCACAAGGCGGTACGATTTTGCTGGATGAAATCAGTGAAATGGATTTGAGCCTACAAGCGAAACTGCTGCGCGTTCTTCAAGAGCGAGAAGTGGAGCGTTTGGGTAGCCGCAAGAGCATCAAGCTCGATGTGCGCGTTCTTGCCACTAGTAACCGTGACCTCAAGCAGTACGTGTCAGAAGGCAACTTCCGTGAAGATTTGTACTACCGCTTGAACGTATTCCCAATTTCATGGCCGGCACTTTGTGAACGTAAGGGGGATATTGCGCCACTTGCAACGCATCTTGCTGAACGTCATTGCAGCAAAATGGGCATGCCAGTACCTAAGTTCTCACCAGTTGCATTAGATAAACTGCTTCAATATCCATGGCCGGGTAACGTTCGTGAGTTGGATAACGTGGTTCAGCGAGCACTCATTTTGAGCGAAAACGGTGACATCGATGCAGAACACATTTTGTTGGAAGGTGTAGATTGGCAAGATGCAAGCAGCCTACAGTCTGTTGTGCAAAATGCTGAGGTTTTGGTTCCTGATGTTAAGCCTGTCGCGCAAGTGGATCCGATCAATCGTGTTGCCGCTGGTGGTGAAGGCCTTGGTGGTGAACTGCGTGACCAAGAGTACGCGATCATTTTGGAAACTTTGATCGAATGTAACGGCCGCCGCAAAGAGATGGCAGAGAAATTAGGTATTAGTCCACGTACCCTGCGTTACAAACTCGCCAAAATGCGTGACGCTGGTATCGATATTCCTGCTTAGTACTCACATCAATAGCCATAGGACAAAAGTGTGGGTACACTACGGCACTATTGTCTTATGGCACAGTAATTGCTGTGTCAATAATCAGTTTTAGTTAATAGTCAAACTTTTGGCTTAGAGGTGACAATGAAAGTTGATGGTATTCAAGCACAAATGCGCGCCATGATGGTGGAAGCGACCAACACCGCTCCCGTTGCAACTGGTGCGAAAGTAGGGGCGGATTTTGGCGATCTCCTCACTAAAGCCATCAATAACGTTAACTCACTTCAAAAAACATCCGGCGACCTGCAAACGCGTTTCGATCGTGGTGACGCTGATGTTTCCCTTTCTGACGTTATGATTGCTCGTAACAAGTCCAGTGTTGCATTTGATGCCACTGTACAAATCCGCAATAAGCTCGTTGAGTCCTATAAGGATCTCATGAACATGCCAGTGTAATTTAGGTAATAAGTGTGGCAGACAAGTCTACAGATTTAACCGTCACCGATGGCGGCGCAGATGGTGCACTGATCGCTGGCTCAGATTTGGATGTGGATAGCCAAAACCCAGATCTTGAAGAGCGTAGTGCGTCAAAATTCGATATGGCAGTAGGTGACCTCGATTTACTTCGACAGGTTGTGCTTGTGCTGTCTATCTCTATCTGTGTTGCGTTAATCGTGATGCTGTTCTTCTGGGTGAAAGAGCCGGAAATGCGCCCTCTAGGTGCGTATGAAACCGAAGAATTGATCCCAGTGCTGGATTATCTTGATCAGCAAAAAATCAACTACAAGCTTGATGGCAACACCATCTCGGTTGAGTCGAGTGATTACAACTCGATCAAACTCGGCATGGTGCGTTCAGGTGTGAACCAAGCGACTGAGGCGGGTGATGATATTCTGCTGCAAGACATGGGCTTTGGTGTATCACAACGTTTGGAGCAAGAACGTTTGAAGCTCAGCCGCGAGCGCCAACTTGCGCAAGCGATTGAAGAGATGAAGCAAGTGCGTAAAGCACGTGTGCTTCTTGCTTTGCCAAAACACAGTGTGTTCGTACGTCACAACCAAGAAGCGTCTGCTTCGGTATTTTTGACACTCTCTACTGGCACAAGCCTTAAGCAACAAGAAGTTGACTCCATCGTAGACATGGTGGCGAGTGCTGTTCCTGGCATGAAGACGTCACGTATTACGGTGACCGATCAACACGGTCGTCTATTGAGCTCAGGCTCACAAGATCCTGCCTCTGCGGCTCGTCGTAAAGAGCAAGAACTTGAACGCAGCCAAGAACAAGCGCTACGAGAAAAAATTGATTCTGTCCTGCTACCAATCCTAGGTTTTGGTAACTACACCGCGCAAGTAGACATCCAAATGGATTTCAGTGCGGTAGAGCAGACTCGCAAACGTTTCGACCCAAATACACCAGCGACACGAAGCGAATACGCACTCGAAGATTATAACAACGGTAACATGGTGGCAGGCATTCCTGGCGCTTTGAGCAATCAACCGCCGGCGGACGCGTCTATCCCACAAGACGTCGCGCAGATGAAAGATGGCTCAATTACCGGCCAAGGCTCGGTGCGTAAAGAATCAACGCGCAACTTTGAACTCGATACCACCATCAGTCACGAACGTAAACAGACTGGTACATTGGCACGCCAAACCGTTTCTGTAGCTATCAAAGACCGTCGCAGCGTGAATCCAGACACGGGTGAAGTCACTTACACCCCAATGTCAGAATCTGAAATTAATGCGATTCGTCAAGTGCTGATCGGTACGGTTGGTTTTGACCAAAATCGTGGTGACTTACTCAATGTCTTGAGTGTGAAGTTTGCCGAGCCAGAACTTGAGCAGATGGTCGATCCACCGATTTGGGAACATCCAAACTTCAATGATTGGGTTCGTTGGTTCGCAAGTGCATTGGTGATCATCGTTGTGGTCTTGGTGTTGGTTCGCCCAGCATTGAAGAAACTGCTCAACCCAGCGAGCGACGACGAAGACGAAATGTACGGACCAGATGGCTTGCCAATTGGTGCGGATGGCGAAACCAGCCTGATTGGTAGCGACATCGAAAGCGGTGAACTGTTTGAGTTTGGTTCAAGCATTGATTTGCCTAACCTTCACAAAGATGAAGATGTATTGAAAGCGGTTCGCGCTCTGGTTGCAAACGAGCCTGAACTTGCCGCTCAAGTTGTGAAAAATTGGATGAATGACAATGGCTAACGATATCGTTCCTCAAGATGAAAATGGCGGATTGCCGGTAGAATTTGATGCGTCCACCATTACTGGTGAAGAAAAAGCAGCCATCTTATTGCTCAGCCTGAATGAGAGTGACGCCGCTGGCATTATTCGCCACCTAGAACCCAAGCAGGTTCAGCGTGTGGGCAGTGCAATGGCAAAGGCAAAGGACCTTAGCCAAGACAAAGTCTCAGCGGTTCATCGAGCGTTTTTGGAAGACATCCAGAAATACACCAACATTGGTATGGGCAGCGAAGACTTTATGCGTAATGCTCTGGTTGCTGCACTGGGTGAAGACAAAGCGAATAACTTGGTTGATCAAATCCTATTGGGTACCGGCTCGAAAGGTCTGGATTCATTAAAATGGATGGACCCTCGCCAAGTGGCAAGCATTATTGTCAACGAACACCCGCAGATCCAAACGATAGTTTTGTCTTACTTGGAAGCAGACCAGTCCGCAGAAATCTTATCTCAGTTCCCAGAGCGTGTGCGCTTGGACCTGATGATGCGTATTGCCAACCTAGAAGAAGTTCAACCGTCTGCACTGGCAGAGCTGAACGAAATCATGGAGAAACAGTTCGCAGGCCAAGCGGGTGCACAAGCCGCGAAGATTGGCGGACTGAAGGCAGCGGCAGAAATCATGAACTACCTAGACAACAACGTCGAAGGTATCTTGATGGAACAAATTCGCGACCAAGACGAAGACATGGCGACACAAATCCAAGACCTTATGTTCGTATTCGAGAACTTGGTGGAAGTGGACGACCAAGGTATTCAGAAATTGCTGCGTGACGTTCCACAGGACGTTCTGCAACGTGCACTTAAAGGTGCCGACGACTCTCTACGTGAGAAAGTCTTCAAGAACATGTCTAAGCGTGCAGCTGAGATGATGCGCGACGATATCGAAGCAATGCCTCCGGTTCGCGTAGCAGACGTAGAAGCAGCGCAGAAAGAAATCTTGGCGATTGCTCGTCGTATGGCTGACGCTGGCGAAATCATGCTGTCTGGCGGCGCAGACGAGTTCTTATAATCCTTTCTTATTCCTCCTGCTTAAGTGGGAGGAATGCACTTCCTTAGTCGCGCATTTTTCAAAGCACTTTATTTTTAATATCAATTTCAACATAGACAGATTGTAGGTTAAGCATGGCTGGCGATAGAAAACGTGGATTTATCCGTCCTGATGAAGACGATGCGATGATCGAACCGCAGCGCTGGGGGTTGCCTGATTATGGTGAGCCGAAAGCAAAGCAAGCCAAGCAAACTGCGTTCAACTACGATCCAGGTTGGGTGCCAAACTTTGACGAACCAGAAGAAGAGCAAGCGCTTGAGCTGACAGAAGAACAGATTGAATTGATCAAGCAGGGCGCTTATCAAGAAGGTCTGTATCAAGGTCAAGAAGCAGGCTTTAAACAAGGCTACGACAAAGGCAAAGAAGAAGGCATTCAAGCAGGACATGCAGAAGGTCTGGAGCTCGGCAAAGTTGAAGGCGTGACGGCAGGGCAAGAGTACATTCAGCAGCAAGTCGAAACCTTCATGAACTTGGCAAATCAGTTCGCTCAGCCTTTGGAGCTCATGAACGCTCAGGTTGAAAAGCAGCTGATAGACATGGTGTTGTGCCTAGTCAAAGAAGTCGTACACGTGGAAGTGCAAACCAATCCTCAAATTATTCTCGATACGGTGAAGCAGTCTGTCGAAGCGTTGCCTATTTCTGGTCATCCAATCACCTTGCATTTGAACCCCGATGACGTCGCGATCATCCGTTCTGCATATGGTGAAGAAGAGCTCGATTGCCGTAACTGGACGTTGGTCTCTGAACCGGCGCTAAACCGTGGCGATGTACAAATTGCAGCGGGTGAATCGAGCATTAACTACCGCATGGAAGAACGCGTAAAAAGCGTGTTGAACAGCTTTTGTGGTGCAAATCGCCATCAAGGGAGCGAGTAATCCATGCAAGCCTTGGCCGACCGCTTAAAAAACTACAAAGTTGAAGGTTTAACCACACGCCCTGTTGCTTCCGGCAAGCTTGTGCGTGTTGTTGGCTTAACTTTGGAAGCGACGGGTTGCCGTGCGCCAATTGGCAGTTTGTGTTTGGTCGAAACCATGTCTGGTCATATGGAAGCGGAAGTAGTGGGCTTTTCTGGAGACAATCTTTTCTTAATGCCGAGTGAGCAAATCACAGGCATCTTACCAGGGGCGAAAGTGACACCTTTGACCAGCGAGGCCGGTCTGCCTGTTGGTATGGAACTACTAGGTCGCGTGATCGACGGTGTGGGTAACCCACTGGACGGTCTTGGTCCGCTTTACACCGAACAACGGGCTTCGTTCAATGCCGAACCTATTAACCCATTGGCACGTAAACCGATATCCGAACCACTCGACGTCGGCCTGAAAGCTATCAACGGTTTATTGACGGTAGGTAAAGGCCAGCGTATTGGTCTGTTTGCCGGTTCTGGTGTGGGTAAGTCCGTTACTCTAGGTATGATGACACGAGGCACGACGGCGCAAGTTGTTGTCGTTGGTCTGATTGGTGAGCGTGGACGTGAAGTAAAAGAATTCATTGAAGAGATTCTGGGTGAAGACGGACGCCGTCGCTCTGTGGTGGTGGCCGCGCCTGCCGATGCCTCGCCTTTGATGCGTTTGAAAGGCTGTCAAACTGCCCTGACGATTGCCGAATACTTCCGTGACCAAGGGTTAGACGTTCTTCTATTGATGGATTCACTGACTCGTTTTGCTCAAGCACAGCGCGAAATTGCACTGTCAGTCGGTGAGCCTCCTGCAACCAAAGGTTATCCGCCTTCGGTGTTTGCGAAATTACCGGCGTTGGTAGAACGTGCGGGTAATGGCAGTGATGACCAAGGTTCGATTACCGCTTTCTTTACTGTTTTAACCGAGGGTGATGATCTACAAGATCCGATTGCCGATGCGTCACGTGCGATCCTCGATGGCCACATCGTGTTATCCCGGGAAATGGCCGATGCGGGCCACTACCCGGCGATTGACGTTGAGAAATCGGTGAGCCGCGTTATGCCGCAAATCACCACCGAAGAACACGTATTGATGTCGAAAGCTGTGCGCCAAGTGCTCTCCATTTGCCGTAAAAACCAAGACTTGGTGTCGATTGGTGCGTACAAGCCGGGTACTGATCCAGCGATCGATGGTGCGTTTACCCTCAAGCCAAGATTGGACGAATACCTACAACAACGTATGAAAGAATCCGTACCATACGATATGTGTGTCAATATGCTGAAAAGCATTTTAGGTGGGTAATAGCGCATGAATAACGCGATGGAATTCCTACTTGATCAAGCGAAAGAGCGTGAAGACCAAGCGGTGTTGGCACTGAACAAAGCACGCTCAGAGCTTGAAGACTACTACCACCAAGTCGAACAGATTGAAAAGTACCGTTTAGATTACTGCCAACAGTTAGTCGATCGCGGTATGGCAGGTCTGACGGCCAGTCAATATGGTCACTTAAACCGATTCTTAACCCAGCTTGATGAAACGCTTTCCAAGCAAAAGCAAGCGGAAAACCACTTCAAAGAGCAAGTCGTCAACTGCCAAGACTATTGGTTAAACATGCGTAAAGAGCGAATGTCTTATGAGTGGATGATTGATAAGCGCGAGAAAGAAAAGCAAATTGCGGAAGCTAAGCGTGAGCAAAAGCAGATGGATGAGTTTTCTACCTTGCTGTATAGCCGAAAGCCGCAACGTTTTTAAGCGTCTCCTGTCGCTATGTAGTATTGTTTTTGTTGGCTACATGTCGACGGATTCAAGCAAAGTGACTTTAACCGAGTCTTGCTCGATCAACTCAAACACTTTTGGACGAATGTTGCTAATCCACCAATCATTGTAAGTGTCCGCATAAAGTCTCTGACGATCGGCTTCGCTATCAAATTCTCGTAACCACACAAAATAATCGTGCCCATCTTCACCCGTGTGAACATAGGTGCTTAGGACATGCATGCCTTTGGAGCGTTGGTAGGGCAGCAACTCGTTTTTCATCCACGCTAACCATTGTTCTGTTTTGCCTGTTTTGATTTTGTATTGGCGTAATTCTGTTACTTTCACAGTCGGTCCTCGTCGGTTGAGCAAGGTTACTGTTTACGCCTTGAAAGCGTTTGAGTCAAATTCATCGCACTAAGCCGTTTCTTCTAAGGTTGATCTTGATTCCATCATTCAATCTGGCCTGATGAGCGTCAGAAAACTCACGTTATGCGTTGGCGTGATTTTTGCAATTCTATTTGCCAAACGGGTTCTCCAATCACCTAATTTTGCCATGCAAGGCAATCCGGCAGCGGAATGACTCACGCTGACGATAACGAGAGTGTCTATATGAATGTGAATTTGTCGAATGTTTCTGCAACCAGTAAGTCATCGATTTCCGATGCGTCTTCAAAAGTTGATGCAGAAAACCCTGAAAGCAAAGGTTTTTTTGAAACCTTAGCTGGGGTATTTACGGATTCACAAAAAGCAGAAAAGGCAGTCGCGAAGTCTGACACGCCAGAAGCATCAACAGAAATTGAAAGCGAAAGCCTGAAAGTGGCCTCGACAGGCTCCGAAGGTGAGAGCCAAGAAAAAGTCACAACAGAAGGTGAGAAGACCACGTCAGCCGAATCGGCCGATGCGTTGTTGATTCAAGGCGAGACAAAGGCAACAAGCGATCAAGATAGTAAAGCGACGCCTGCAGACTCTGATGTTGACACTGTTGGGGTAAATTCATCGGTTTCACAGAGCGGCAGTGAAGTCCCTGTTAATACAAAATTTGATTCTGGCCACGCAGGGCATACGTCCGTGGTGGTGAGTGAGACTCAAAAGAACATATCCGATACCCAAGTACAGAGTGATAACGTAAAGAGTGCGATGGGAGAAGGTCAACAGTTGCTTGGTCGAATTGAACAAGCAAACCAAGCGCTAAAAACTAATGAGTCTTTAGTTGATAGCGGCAAAGCATTGCCACCAGAGGCAGCATTTGCAGCAAAGTCAATGATGACAGTGGATGGTAAGCCGTTATCACCAGAGCAAAAGATCGAACTAGCACCGTCAAATACGTTACCGCAAGGTGAGATTACCGTGTCGAAACAAGGTGAAACGGTGACTTTGGATGCCGACGGTAAACCAATTGGCCCACACCCTAAGACAGAAGCACAAATTGATTGGAATTCACCAAACACTCAAGTCATGCATGCAGAAGCAACCGTAAACGCGACGACGCAAGCTGCGGTTAACGGCCAAGTTGTCACACAAGGTGCGCAGCCGGTTATTGGATCTGAGGCGTTTCAACAAACCTTGTCCGCCGACGCTGAAACGATTGACGTAAAACGCATCTCTATCGATGAACTACACGTCATCGATACAAAGTTAGCGCAAGGAAAGCCGCTTTCTAAGCAAGAGAACGATATCATTGAAGGGCTAAAAACGGGCGAACTTATTGCGGATATTCCAGAGCAAGAGTTGGCTCAGTTTGTTGCCTTTCCGAGTGATGTAAAAGTCGCAATGGCAGAACATCAAGCAGCTCAACACAATTCTAGAACGGTTGCTTCAACGGTGACCGCTCAGCAAGCGCATCAACTTGCCGCGCAGGAACTAAAGCATACGACCGCACAAGTGAACGCTCAAACTGCAGCAACGCCAAATGTCGATAAAGCTGCAATGTCTGTGATGCCAGAGGCACTAGCGGCTTCAACGATGAATCCTGTGAATCAAGCAGCATCGAGTGCTGAATTGAGTAAGAAGGTCATGAATGCTGGCCTTGCTGCTGGCGCATTAAAAGGTGCTGCGAATAAGCAAGATAAACCGGAACCACAACCTAGTTTAGCGGGACAAATTCAAGCGGCAGCAGGTCAACAAGGTATGACAGGCCAGCAACAAACAAGAGTGGATGCCGCTCAGCAAGCTCAGTTGCCGTTGCAACTAACCAAAGAGCTGGCGAATGATCAAGTCGCTGAGAAAGTGCAAATGATGATGTCGAAGAACTTAAAGAACCTCGATATCCGTCTTGACCCACCAGAACTTGGTCGTATGCAAATCCGCATGACAACGAACAACGATCTTGCCAACGTTCATTTTACGGTAGCAAACCCACAAGCACGCGACTTGATTGAACAAACACTGCCTCGTCTAAGAGAAATGTTGGCGCAGCAAGGCATGCAACTGGCGGATTCTTCAGTGCAACAACAAAGCAGTGGTCAGCAGCAAGGTGGCTATGCGAATGCGGATCAAAATGGTCAAAGCGGACAAGGTCGTGGATTTTCTGGCCAGTCAGATGAAAACTTTGATGCCGACGTGAATCTTGATTTGAATGTGGCCTCAAAGCGTGATGGAATTAGTTTTTACGCATAAAATAGCGGCCTAGAAAAAGCAGAACAATAAGAGACAGTAATGGCAGAAGAACAGCTACAAGGTGTTGATGCACCGAAAGGAAAAGGCAAACTACTGGTCATCATCATTGCGGTAGTGGTGTTGCTTATCGGTGGTGGTGCAGCAGCCTTCTTTTTAATGGGTTCTGACGAGCCTGCGCAAGCCGCTCAAACTCAGCAAGCGCAAGCCACGACCGCTGCAGAGCCCATTGCTTACGTTAACATTGCACAACCGTTTATTTTTAACGTGACGGGTGACCGTCGCGACAGACTGGTACAAATCAAAGCACAGCTGATGGTGCGCGGTAGTGAAAATGAGCAATTAGCTCGTTACCACTCCCCACTAATTGAAAGCTCTTTGTTGTCGACTTTCGCATCGGCAACCGTAGAGCAGCTTCGTTCACCTACGGGTCGTGTGGAACTGCGAGATCGCGCTTCAGACGACATCAAAGCGGCATTGAACGCGGCAGTTGGTAAGCCAGTGATTGAGAAAGTACTGTTTACAGATTTTGTAATTCAATAGGTAAAACGTGACCGATCTATTAAGCCAAGACGAGATTGATGCGCTCCTGCATGGGGTTGACGATGTTGATGACGTCGATGAACCCATAGATGCCGGCGACGAAAGTGCCGTTAGTTTCGATTTCTCGTCTCAAGACAGGATTGTCCGTGGTCGGATGCCGACGCTCGAACTTATCAATGAGCGCTTTGCACGACACATGCGAATCAGCCTGTTTAACATGTTGCGTAAAACCGCTGAGGTGTCGATTAACGGCGTACAGATGATGAAATTTGGTGAATACCAAAATACGCTGTACGTTCCGACCAGTTTGAATATGGTGCGTTTTCGTCCACTCAAAGGCACAGCCTTGATCACCATGGAAGCACGTTTGGTGTTTATCTTGGTTGAAAACTTCTTCGGTGGTGATGGTCGTTTCCACGCCAAAATCGAAGGCCGAGAATTCACGCCAACCGAACGTCGCATCATTCAGCTTCTGCTGAAAATTGTTTTCGAAGATTACAAAGAAGCGTGGTCGCCAGTGATGGGGGTGGAATTTGAATACCTCGATTCTGAAGTGAACCCAAGCATGGCAAACATCGTGAGCCCGACCGAAGTGATTGTCGTGAGTTCATTCCACATCGAAGTTGATGGCGGTGGCGGTGACTTCCACGTAGTGATGCCTTACTCCATGGTTGAACCAATCCGCGAACTGCTTGATGCAGGTGTGCAATCCGACAAGATGGAAACTGACGTTCGTTGGAGCTCTGCTTTGCGCGAAGAAATTATGGATTGCCCGGTTAACTTCCGTGTGAACTTGTTAGAGAAAGACATCTCTCTTCGCGATTTGATGGAACTGCAGCCGGGTGATGTTATCCCGATTGAAATGCCAGAACACGCGACTATGTTCATCGAAGATTTGCCGACTTACCGTGTGAAAATGGGGCGTTCTGACGACAAGCTTGCCGTGCAAGTTTCTGAAGAAATCGAGCGTCCACACGTAGTCAAAACCGATTTAGCCTTCTTGGGTAAAGACATCATGTCTGAACTTGAGAATGACGACGATACAAACGATTAAAAATCCTTGCTAAAACAAGCCGCCAAGATGTCTCTCTCAATGTCATTGGTGACGAGACTCAAAAAGGTGTAAGCAAGGCTTAACACAGGACAGAAAAATGGAACCAAGTGACGATCAAAAGCTAGCAGACGAATGGGCAGCCGCTCTTGGCGAAGACCCGTCTGCACCTTCAATCGATGTTGATGAGATATTGGCAGCGCCACTGGAAGAGTTAAAAGATACTTCTGCTCCAATTACGGAAGATGAGCGTCGTAAACTCGACACCATCATGGATATCCCAGTGACCATCTCGATGGAAGTGGGTCGCTCGCAAATCAGTATCCGTAACCTGCTGCAATTGAACCAAGGTTCGGTTGTGGAACTTGACCGTCTAGCTGGTGAGTCATTAGATGTATTGGTTAACGGTACTTTGATTGCTCATGGTGAAGTCGTTGTCGTCAATGACAAGTTTGGTATTCGTCTGACCGACGTGATCAGCCAAACTGAACGCATTAAAAAGCTGCGCTAATATGAGCAGTTCAATCAAAACGCGATTGAAGCAAATTACAGGAGCACTCGGCTTAATGCTGAGTGCTCCTTATGCATTTGCAGCCGCGCCAACGAGTCTAGATTTAGCAACCACGTTAGGTTCTTTAGTGCTTGTGATTGGTGTGATTTTATTACTGGCTTGGTTGCTAAAACGCATGCAAGTTCCAGCTATGGGGCAACAGAAAGGGCTGCGTATTGTCAGTCAGTTACCAGTCGGCACCAAAGAGCGCATTGCGGTTGTTCAGGTTGGTGAAGAACAGTTCTTGGTTGGCATTACAAGCCAATCTATCCAAACCTTGGCCAAGCTTGAAACGCCATTGAAAGAGGAAGCGTTGGCGACCAGCGCATTTGCTAGTCAATTTAGCCAACTGATAAAAAAACATGACAAAGGATAATTCAATCCGCCTGATGCTGAGCACCTTTATGTTGCTCATTGGCGTGCTGTTTTCTTCGCTTTCTTTTGCACAAGCAGAGGAATCATCATTGCCTGCCAATCTAGCGCAGGGCGACAGTGTGACGGTTAAGGCAATGGAGGGTGAGTCAGGCTCAAGCCGCAGTATGTCGGTGGGTAATGGTGGCGGTATTCCTGCCTTTACCATGACGACCAACGCCGACGGCAGTGAAGACTATTCAGTGACGTTACAGATTCTTGCCTTAATGACCATGCTTGGCTTCTTGCCTGCGATGGTGATTTTGATGACGTCGTTTACCCGTATTGTGGTGGTGATGTCGATTCTGCGACAAGCCATGGGTCTACAACAAACGCCTTCTAACCAAGTCATCATCGGTATCGCGCTCTTCCTGACTTTCTTTATCATGTCGCCTGTTTTGAATGAGATTAACGATCAAGCGGTTCAACCCTATTTGAATGAGCAAGTGACGGCTCGTGAAGCCTTCGACGCTGCACAGGCGCCGATGAAAGCTTTTATGCTCAAACAAACTCGCATCAAAGATTTGGAAACCTTCGTGACCATGTCAGGTGAAGAAGTGACCAACCCAGAAGATGTCTCGATGGCGGTCTTGATCCCAGCTTTCATTACCTCTGAACTTAAGACTGCATTCCAGATCGGCTTTATGCTGTTCTTACCATTTTTGATCATCGACCTGGTTGTTGCTTCTGTTTTGATGGCAATGGGTATGATGATGCTATCGCCAATGATCGTATCGCTGCCATTTAAGCTGATGCTGTTTGTGCTGGTGGATGGGTGGAACTTGATATTGTCGACACTTGCCGGCAGTTTTGCCCTTTAGATTGGCCACAGAGAGAAGAGGGTAAGACATGACTCCAGAAATGTTTGTCGAGCTTTTTCGTGAGGCACTTTGGATGGTGCTGATCATGGTGTGTGCCATCATTATCCCCAGCTTGCTTATTGGTCTAGTCGTGGCGATTTTCCAAGCGGCAACCTCCATCAACGAACAGACGCTGAGTTTCTTGCCGCGTTTGATTGTCACTTTGTTGGCTCTGATGTTGTTCGGCCACTGGATGACGCAAATGCTGATGGAATACTTCTACGGCCTGATAGAACGCTTACCACAGGTGCTCTACTAGAGGCGCGTATGGAGTATCCAACTCATATCGTCCTAGACTGGATCGCAAACTACTTCTGGCCCTATACCCGTATCTCTGCCATGTTGATGGTGATGACGGTAACCGGGGCACGCTTCGTCTCGCCTCGAATTCGCTTATACCTTGGCTTAGCGATCACCTTCGCGGTTGCGCCTGCTATTCCCGCTGTGCCACAAGACATTGAATTGCTCTCTTTCCGTGGTTTCATGACCATCGCTGAGCAAATCATTATTGGCGTTGCCATGGGCATGGTGACTCAATTTATGATCCAAACCTTTGTTCTGCTTGGTCAGATCCTCGGTATGCAATCGAGCTTGGGTTTTGCCTCCATGGTTGACCCTGCGAATGGACAGAACACGCCACTGCTTGGTCAGCTCTTTATGTTTTTGGCAACTATGTTCTTCCTTGCCACCGATGGGCACTTAAAAATGCTGCAGCTGGTGGTGTTCAGTTTTAAAACCTTACCAATTGGTTCTGGCTCATTAGGAAGTGTCGACTTCTATGAGATGGCGAGTTGGCTAGGCATCATGTTTAAAACGGCATTGAGTATGTCTTTATCTGGCATCATCGCATTGCTTACCATCAACTTATCATTTGGTGTAATGACGCGTGCTGCACCGCAGTTGAATATTTTCTCACTCGGTTTTGCATTCGCTTTGATGGTGGGCTTGCTGCTTTGTTGGTACATTCTGGCGGGTTTATATAGCCATTATGAATTGTTCTGGGCTGTGGGTGAGGAGCAGATTTGTAACCTCATTCGCTTGAATTGCTAGGAGGCTGGATTGGCAGAGTCAGACGGTCAAGAACGCACCGAAGAAGCCACCCCCCGACGGTTACAACAAGCCAGAGAGAAGGGGCAAGTTGCTCGATCTAAAGAGCTCGCATCCGCCTCTGTGCTGATTGTGGGCGCGATCGCCTTAATGTGGTTTGGTGATGCTTTAGCACGCTCACTGTTTTCTATCATGAGCCGTTTATTTGATCTCAAGCGAGAAGAGATCTTTGATACTGCAAAGTTGTTTGATATTGCGTTTGGCGCGATGACAGATTTGCTGTTTCCACTGTTTTTGATTCTCATCACCTTGTTTGTTGCTGCCATGATTGGAGCCGCAGGGGTCGGGGGCATCAGTTTTTCTGCTGAAGCGGCAATGCCAAAACTGTCCAAAATGAACCCGCTTAGCGGTTTAAAACGTATGGTTGGTATGCAGAGTTGGGTGGAGCTTATCAAGTCCATCCTGAAAGTCGCACTTGTTACGGGGATGGCAATATACCTCATTCAAGCCTCACAAGCGGACTTGATTCAACTCAGTATGGATGTGTATCCGCAAAACATTTTCCATGCTTTGGATATCCTACTCAACTTCATTTTGCTTATCAGTTGTTCGTTGTTAATTGTGGTCGCGATCGATATTCCCTTTCAGATCTGGCAGCATGCCGATCAACTTAAGATGACCAAGCAAGAGATTAAAGACGAATACAAAGAGACCGAAGGCAAGCCAGAAGTAAAAGGGCGTATTCGCATGTTGCAAAGGGAAGCCGCACAGCGTCGAATGATGGCGGATGTCCCGCAAGCGGACGTTATCATTACCAACCCTGAGCACTTTTCGGTAGCACTGCGCTATAAGCAGAAAACGGACCGTGCGCCTGTAGTGATCGCCAAAGGTACTGACCACATGGCGATGAAAATCCGAGAAGTGGCGCGC
Organism: Vibrio jasicida 090810c; assembly: GCF_002887615.1. NCBI lineage: Bacteria > Pseudomonadati > Pseudomonadota > Gammaproteobacteria > Vibrionales > Vibrionaceae > Vibrio > Vibrio jasicida. The sequence goes on from NZ_CP025792.1 coordinate 3,219,555, forward strand.
GAACATGACATTACCATTGTACCCGCTCCACCACTGGCGCGTGCGCTTTATCACACCACCGAATTAGAACAAGAAATACCCGACGGACTGTTTACTGCCGTTGCACAAGTTCTCGCATTTGTGTTCCAGCTTAAGCAATATCGCAAACGTGGCGGTCAGCGACCTAAGATCCAAGATTACGATTTGCCAATCCCACCGGAACATCGCCACTAATGAAAATAATTGCATGGGTGAAGTAGACAAAAATTCGCATTAGATCAAAGGATTGTGATTTCTTTGAGCGATTAGTCATTATTTTGGCGTTAATCATGGTACACACATTGCTTATAACGCGTTAATCAACAACAATACCTAAACTTTTAGGCTAAAGCCGTCGCGTAGTACTCATTATAAGCGTTTAATTACTGCTTTCAGTTACGTGATGCTCCAGACCGATTGAGACACCTCGCAGTATGAAGTTAAGCCTGCCATTTGCAGATAAATTGCCAAAGATCCCACAGCGTTCCATGCCTGCCATTGGTGCGCCTGTTATGGTACTGGCCACCCTTGCGATGGTGGTTTTGCCTATTCCTGCGTTCCTGCTGGATTTATTCTTCACCTTTAACATCGCCTTAGCCATGGTGGTGTTGTTAGTGACCGTTTACACACGTCGTCCACTCGACTTTGCTGCATTCCCAACTGTACTGCTTATTGCAACCTTATTGCGCCTTGCATTGAACGTGGCGTCTACGCGTGTGGTACTTCTTTACGGTCATGAAGGGGGCAACGCCGCTGGTAACGTAATCGAAGCATTTGGTAACGTTGTGATTGGCGGTAACTACGCCGTGGGTTTGGTCGTGTTCCTAATCTTGATGATCATTAACTTTATGGTGGTCACCAAAGGTGCGGGTCGTATTTCTGAGGTAAGTGCTCGCTTCACACTGGATGCCTTACCGGGTAAGCAGATGGCGATCGATGCAGACTTGAACGCCGGTTTGATTGACCAAGACCAAGCACGCATACGCCGTTTTGAAGTGACCAAAGAAGCCGACTTCTACGGTTCAATGGATGGTGCGTCTAAGTTTGTTAAAGGCGATGCGATTGCCGGTATCTTAATCCTGTTCATCAATATCATCGGCGGTTTGTCGATTGGTATGGCACAGTATGGTTTGGGCTTCTCTGAAGCGATGCAAATCTACACGCTCCTGACCATTGGTGACGGCCTGGTGGCACAAATTCCATCGTTGCTACTGTCTATCGCTGCAGCGATGATGGTAACGCGTCAAAATACTGATGAAGACATGGGTGAACAGCTGATTTTCCAGATGTTCGACAACCCGAAAGCCCTCATGATCACCGCTGCCATTCTTGGTGTGATGGGTATCGTGCCTGGTATGCCGCATTTCTCGTTCTTGTCATTAGCCGCTGTTGCTGGTGGTGCTGCTTACTGGCTTGATAAGAAGCAAAAACAAAAAGCCAAAGAACCGGCCTTACCCGCCAAAGCGGAAGATGGCAGCGAACCCATTTCTCAACGCGAATTGTCATGGGATGATGTACAACCAGTCGATATCATCGGTCTGGAAGTGGGCTACCGTTTGATCCCATTGGTGGACCGAGACCAAGGTGGCGAACTGCTTGAACGTGTGAAAGGCGTGCGTAAAAAGCTCTCTCAAGACTTCGGTTTCCTTATTCCTGCGGTTCATATCCGCGACAACCTAGAACTGACCCCAAACAGCTATCGTATTACCTTGATGGGCGTTGCTGTTGGTGAGGCCGAGATTCGTCCCGACCAAGAACTAGCTATTAACCCTGGCCAGGTTTACGGCATGATTGAAGGCGAACCAACCATGGACCCAGCGTTCGGTCTTGAAGCGGTTTGGATTCGTGAAGAGCAACGTGAACATGCACAAGCTCTTGGTTATACCGTTGTTGATTCTTCAACTGTATTGGCGACGCACCTAAGTCAACTACTCACCAACAACGCATCACAGCTGATTGGTCATGAAGAAGTACAGAACCTATTGGAAATGCTTGGTCGTAGCGCACCTAAGTTGGTGGAGAACTTCGTTCCTGATCAACTGCAATTAGGTGTGGTGGTCAAAGTGCTACAAAACCTACTTAACGAAGCCATCCCTATTCGCGATATCAGAACCATAGTGCAGACCTTGGCCGAGTACTCGAGTAAGAGTCAAGAACCTGACATTTTAACGGCAGCGGTGCGCATTAGCCTGAAGCGACTAATTGTTCAAGAAATCAATGGTATAGAACCAGAGTTGCCGGTGATAACACTCATTCCTGAACTGGAACAAATATTGCATCAAACCATGCAGGCATCTGGGGGCGAATCTGCGGGCATAGAACCGGGGTTAGCCGAGCGACTTCAGTCCTCTCTGAGCCAAGCGACACAAGAGCAAGAACTGAAAGGTGAGCCTGCGGTTCTGCTGACGTCTGGCGTATTGCGTTCCACACTGGCGAAGTTTGTTAAGAACACAATACCTAACCTCCGCGTACTGTCTTACCAAGAAATACCGGACGAGAAACAGATCAGAATTGTGCAAGCCGTGGGTAACTGATCCCGCGCATCATTAATGGATTCATAGTTTGAAGATTAAACGATTTTTTGCCAAAGACATGCGAACGGCGCTGCTCCAAGTGAAAGAAGAACTTGGTGCCGAAGCGGTGATCATGTCGAATAAGAAAGTGGCGGGCGGTGTCGAGATCGTTGCGGCAATAGATGGTGAGTCCAATGTGGCACCGTCTTCGCAAGCGCAGTCGCTTCCTAATCGCAGCGCAGCTCAATCGAATCGTTATAGCGAACCTCGTCAAATGTCATCATCCGCGTCTGAGCGTTATCAAGATCGCCGTTTAGATGAAGACAGAATCAGCCTAAACGCGAACAATGAAAAATCAGGCTCGATGACAAAACGTTTCGCGAACATGCTCAAGCAATACAGTGGCGGTGCCGCTGAGTCAGATGACCACGTAGCGGAAAATGAAGATTCGCTATCGGCATTGTTGCAACGCCAAAATAAGCATCGTGAAAGCTATAACCAAGAAAAGCCAGCGCCTTACCAACCAGACTCACCCTTGGCGAAGTTGATTGCTCAAGACAGCCGTTTTGAGCGTCCTACGCCAAAGTTGGACCCAACCCGCTACGATCGCCGTCGTCCCTCGGATGAGCGTGAAGAAGCAGCGGATGAGCTGGAGAACATGCGAGAAGAGATGACATCAATTCGTCGTCTGCTTGAGCACCAAGTCTCTGGTTTGATGTGGCAAGAAGTTGAGCGCCGTGAGCCTCTAAGAGCCATGCTGATCAAACGTTTAGAGCGAATGGGTGTGTCCCCGGAGCTTGCGGATCAAATGGCATGCTATATCCCAGAAGACACTAAACCAGCGCGAGCGTGGAAAGCACTACTTTCTCTTGTTGCAGATCAAATCACGATTCCAAAACAAGATATTTTGAAGCGTGGTGGCGTGGTTGCACTGCTTGGCCCGACAGGAGTGGGTAAAACCACGACCGTTGCGAAGCTGGCAGCACGTGCGGCGATGGAGTTTGGTGCCGATAACGTAGCCCTTGTGACAACAGATACATATCGCATAGGTGCACATGAGCAGCTCTCAATTTACGGAAGAATTATGGGTTGTCCCGTAAGAGTTGCTAAAGATTCTAACGAGTTAGCCGATGTTATATATCAGCTACGAAACAGAAGACTGATTTTGGTCGATACGGCAGGGATGGGGCAGCGAGATGTAAGGCTCTCTGAACAGCTTGATACCCTGATGCAAGAGAGCGGTGAAGTGATTCACAGCTACCTTGTTTTGCCAGCTACCGCTCAACGTCGGGTTTTGCAAGAAACACTGGATCATTTCCGACGCATTCCGCTGTCGGGCTGTATTTTGACTAAGCTTGATGAATCATTGAGCTTGGGTGAATTTATCAGCGTCGTGATTCAGAATGCGATGCCAGTGGCATACATCGCCAATGGTCAGCGCGTGCCAGAAGACATTGTGATAGCACAACCAAAATACATGATTGCGAAAGCAAATGAACTGTTAGAGAAGTCGACAGAGAACGAACCTCACTTTTGGAACAGTGACAGCGAAGGACTCTAGGGCGGCGGACTACTATGACTGAGAATATGATACACGATCAAGCAAGCGGCCTCCGTCGCTTAACACAACCATCATTGACTAAAGTAATTGCTGTTACTGGCGGCAAAGGTGGTGTGGGTAAATCAAACGTAACACTGGGTCTGGCGATCTGTATGGCTCGCCAAGGCAAGAAGGTGATGGTTCTCGATGCTGACCTAGGTCTAGCCAATGTTGACGTTATGCTCGGAATCCGTTCAAAACGTAACCTTGGGCATGTCCTTGCGGGTGAATGTGAGCTAAAAGATGCGATTGTTGAAGGCCCTTATGGTATAAAGATAGTCCCTGCAACTTCTGGCACACAAAGCATGACCGAGCTATCTCCTGCTCAACATGCTGGACTCATCCGTGCATTTGGTAGTCTTGAAGAAGAAATGGACGTACTGCTGATTGATACAGCAGCGGGCATTTCTGACATGGTGATTAGTTTTTCACGAGCAGCTCAAGATGTTGTGGTTGTTGTCTGCGACGAGCCGACTTCTATTACAGATGCCTACGCATTAATCAAGTTGTTGAGTAAAGAACACCAGGTCCAACGCTTCAAAGTTGTTGCAAATATGGTCAGAAGCTACCGTGAAGGCAGAGAATTATTCGCAAAGTTGACGCTAGTCACAGAGCGCTTCTTGAATGTCAGCCTTGAACTCGTAGCATGTATTCCATTGGATGACAAAGTTCGACAAGCCGTTAAACGACAAAAGATCGTTGTGGATGCATTCCCTCGTTCTCCAGCGGCTTTAGCAATCAGCTCATTAGCGAGCAAAGCACTAACGTGGCCACTGCCGAAAACACCAAGTGGACACCTAGAGTTCTTTGTTGAAAGGTTGCTAAATCGTACTGAATTCACAGAGGACCCTTTTGGTGAATAAAGCGATTACCTACGACCAACATGGCAAGTTTAATAGCCAGCAGGCGTTCATTGAACGTTATTCTGTGTTGGTCAAGCGTATTGCTCATCACCTGTTAGGCCGTTTACCGCCGAGTGTTCAGGTAGAGGATTTAATTCAGGCCGGCATGATCGGTCTTATCGAAGCTCAGCAGAATTATGATGGTTCTAAAGGTGCGAGCTTTGAAACTTATGCAGGTATCCGTATTCGCGGTGCAATGTTAGATGACATTCGCAAAGGCGACTGGGTACCTCGTTCTGTTCATAAAAATAATCGTGAAATTAACCAAGCGGTAGCGGAGCTGGAAGGCATCTTAAATCGCGACCCGTCTGACTCTGAAGTCGCAGCGCATCTTGGTATGACACTAGATCAATACCACAGTGCGTTGACCGACATAAATTGTTCAAGGTTAGTGGGTATCGAAGATTTAGGTGTTTCTGATGACGTGATTTCACCAGCGGACGAAACCGATGACTGCAACCCATTTAAGGGCGTAGCTGATGAATCGTTTCGAAAAGCACTGGTTGAATCAATAAAACAGCTTCCGGAGCGTGAAGCTTTGGTACTTTCGCTTTATTATGACGAAGAACTCAATTTGAAAGAGATTGGCGATGTGTTGGGCGTAAGCGAATCTCGCGTAAGCCAAATACTGAGTCAAGCGATGCAACGTTTACGCACCAAGCTCAGTGCGTGGACACAAAATGACTAAACACACTGATTTTACGATTCAGTGGAGGCAATTTTGAATAAAAACATGAAGATCCTTATTGTTGACGATTTCTCAACAATGCGCCGTATTGTTAAAAACCTGCTTCGTGACTTGGGTTTCAATAACACTCAAGAAGCGGACGACGGTTTAACTGCATTACCAATGCTGAAAAAAGGTGACTTCGATTTTGTTGTAACTGACTGGAATATGCCAGGTATGCAAGGCATCGACTTGCTTAAACACATCCGTGCAGATGCAGAATTAAAGCACCTTCCTGTTCTTATGATCACAGCAGAAGCTAAACGTGAGCAGATCATTGAAGCAGCACAAGCAGGCGTTAACGGCTATATCGTTAAGCCATTTACCGCTGCAACACTAAAAGAAAAATTAGATAAAATTTTCGAACGTTTATAACTCTCTCTTTTTCTTTGTTACTCGAGTCATCACTCCTAATACCTAATACAAAAGGGTGGCTCGGTTGACGCTCAAAAAAGCAAAAGAAAGCACTAAACGTAAAAAAGGGTCTATTCAGGATGATCTCACTAGAGCAGGCGAAGTCGCTCGTTCAGATGCTAGAAAACGGGGAACAGGACCAAGCTAACACGCTTGTTGCCTCGATATATGAAGGCGACGGGAATCCGATGCTTAAAGAAATCGGAACATTAACCCGTGACCTTCATGATTCACTTAAGCAGTTCAACCTCGATCAGCGCATGACAGAAATTGCAAAAGCCGAGATACCGGATGCAAGAGACCGTCTGCAATATGTGATTGATAAAACTGAACTGGCAGCAAACAAAACGATGGATGCGGTTGAGTGCTGTTTACCTATCGCTGATAACCTGCATGAGTGCCTTCAACAAGTTCGACCTCAGTGGAACGAACTCATGCACGGACGCATTGAATTAAGCGATTTCAAAACACTTTGTCACCGTATCGATGAACTATTAGTTCAAGTCGAAGGTGACAGTACTGAGTTGCGCGGTCAACTGACCGAAATTCTTATGGCACAGGACTTCCAAGACTTAACGGGTCAAATTATTCGCCGTGTGATCACGCTTTCTAATGAAGTGGAAGATCGCTTGGTTGAGATCTTGACCGTCTTTTCTGCAAATAAACCAGAAGAACAGACTCAAGTTTTGCCAGAACCGTCAGATAAAAAGATTAAACAATCAAGCGAAGCTGAAGGCCCTATTCTGAATCCGGAACTTAGGGAAGATGCGGTTTCATCGCAGGACGAAGTCGACGATTTGTTGTCCAGTCTTGGATTTTAAAGGTAACGTATGAGCTACGATTTAGACGAAGATATTCTTCAGGACTTTCTCATTGAGGCTGGAGAAATCCTAGAGCTGCTGTCTGAGCAGCTGGTTGAACTGGAAAATAACCCAGAAGACAAAGATCTCCTAAACGCGATTTTCCGCGGCTTCCACACCGTAAAAGGTGGTGCTGGTTTCCTATCATTAGCAGAGCTGGTTGACACTTGTCACGGTGCTGAGAACGTGTTTGACGTGTTAAGAAACGGTCAGCGTTCTGTATCGCCAAGCTTGATGGACACCATGTTAAAAGCGCTGGATACAGTCAATACGCAATTCCAAGCGGTGCAAGATCGTGAGCCACTAGATGCGGCAGATCCAGCATTGTTGGAAGAGCTTCACCGTTTGTGCAAACCAGAGTCAGAAGACGAGGTTGTTACGGTCGCAGAAGCACCAGTTGTAACGCCAGAGATTCCTGAACCTGCTATCGAGCAACCTGCTGCGCCAGTAGAAGCAAGCACAGCTCCGGTGAGTGTTGGGTCCGTGGATGAAATTACTCAAGACGAGTTCGAGAAACTGCTTGATGAACTGCACGGCAAAGGCTCAGCACCAGGTGCATTAACGCCTGTACCGGCTGCTCCTGCAACGCCTACTCAATCGAATGCTCCGGCAACCGATAGCGGTGATATTACTGACGATGAGTTCGAGAGGTTGCTCGACGAGCTACATGGTGTTGGTAAGAGCCCATCTGCTTCTGAAATTGCTCCAGTTGAGCCGCCAAAAGCGGCAGAACCTGCTGCGCCAGCAGGCTCTGCATTTTCGAACGACAGCGATTTGATGACGGATGAAGAGTTTGAAAAACTCCTCGACGAATTGCATGGTTCAGGCAAAGGTCCTTCTCTTGAAGAGCTCGATTTTGCGACTAAGCCTGCATCAGCAAACGTTGTCCCAGAAGCGCCAAAAGCGGAACCCGCTCCAGCTCCTCAACCAGTTCCAGTAGCGGCTGCGCCTTCTCCTGCACCTGCTTCTGCTCCTAAGCCAGAAGCAAAACCGGTTGCGGTAAAAGAAGAAGCGAAAGCGCCAGCGGTTAAGAAACCACAAACAGAAGCTACTGTACGTGTTGATACTTCGACGCTAGACACCATCATGAACATGGTTGGTGAGCTTGTATTGGTGCGTAACCGTCTACTAAGCCTGGGTTTGAACAGCAACGACGAAGAAATGTCGAAAGCGGTAGCAAACCTAGACGTCGTGACTGCAGACCTTCAAGGTGCAGTGATGAAAACGCGCATGCAGCCAATCAAGAAAGTATTTGGTCGTTTCCCACGCGTTGTTCGCGACTTGGCGCGTAACCTAAATAAAGACATCGTGCTTGAAATGCGCGGTGAAGAAACCGACCTAGATAAAAACCTAGTAGAGGCGCTAGCGGATCCATTGATCCACTTGGTGCGTAACTCGGTTGACCACGGTATTGAAATGCCAGACGACCGCGCGAAAGCAGGTAAATCTCGTACTGGTAAAGTTATCCTATCTGCGTCACAAGAAGGCGATCATATCGAACTGGCTATTGTTGATGATGGCGGTGGTATGGATCCGAACAAACTTCGTGGTATCGCCGTGAAACGCGGCATGATGGACGAAGATGCGGCTGCGCGCCTGTCTGACAAAGAGTGTTTCAATTTGATCTTTGCTCCTGGTTTCTCGAGCAAAGATAAGATTTCTGATATCTCAGGTCGTGGTGTTGGTATGGACGTGGTAAAAACCGCGATCAATACACTAAATGGCTCTATCGATATTGACTCTGAATTAGGTAAGGGTACGAAGATTACGATCAAAGTACCGCTTACATTGGCAATTCTACCGACGCTAATGGTTGGCGTTGGCGGCCACCCATTTGCACTACCTTTGGCTTCTGTTAACGAGATCTTCCACTTAGATCTTAGCCGCACGAATGTGGTAGATGGCCAGCTGACTATCATCGTACGTGATAAATCTATTCCACTGTTTTACTTGCAGAACTGGTTGGCTTCTAAGTCTCCACGAGTACAAGAGCGTACGGGGCACGGTCATGTTGTTATCGTACAGATCGGCAGCCAACGTGTTGGTTTCGTGGTGGATACGCTTATCGGCCAAGAAGAAGTGGTTATCAAGCCATTAGACAATCTATTGCAAGGCACGCCAGGTATGGCAGGTGCGACTATCACGAGTGATGGCCACATCGCATTGATTCTTGATGTGCCAGACCTACTTAAGCAATATGCTGCGGCTTCACGCATTTAAGCGAAGCTGGGGTTTATAAAAGGAATAAAATGGCGATTAAAGTACTAGTCGTTGATGATTCGAGTTTTTTCCGTCGTCGCGTAAGCGAAATCATCAACTCAGAATCGCGCCTAGAAGTGATTGACGTTGCGGTTAACGGCAGAGAAGCGGTAGAAAAAGCCAAATCTCTCAAACCTGACGTCATCACGATGGATATTGAAATGCCAGTCATGGACGGTATTACTGCCGTTCGTGAAATCATGGCTGCGTCTCCCACGCCAATCCTGATGTTTTCGTCCCTGACGCATGATGGGGCGAGAGCGACACTTGATGCACTAGACGCTGGTGCGTTGGATTTCTTACCGAAGAAATTCGAAGACATCGCACGTAATCGCGATGAAGCGGTATCGCTGCTCCAACAACGAGTGATCCAAATTGCTTCCAAGCGTGCGTTTATGCGCCGTCCTATTGCGAAACCAGCGGCGACAACGGCTAATTCGACAACACGTCCTTTAGCATCTCGTTCAGCTACGCCAATGGCATCTGCACCAAGTCGCTCTATGGCTGCGAAATTCCGCGCGTCTGGTAAGAAGTATCAGTTAACGGCTATTGGCACTTCAACCGGTGGCCCTGTTGCGCTGCAAAAAATTCTAACTCGCTTACCTGTAAACTACCCGCACCCAATCGTGCTTATTCAACATATGCCAGCGACTTTTACCGCGGCGTTTGCGAGTCGTCTAAACACGCTATGCAAAATCCAAGTGAAAGAAGCGCAAGATGGTGATGTGTTGCAAGCTGGCGTTGCTTATCTTGCCCCAGGCGGCAAACAGATGATGGTTGATGGTCGTGCTGGTGCTGCTCGTCTTCGTATTATTGATGGTGGCGACCGTATGAACTACAAACCTTGTGTTGACGTAACGTTTGGCTCGGCGGCAAAAGTCTACGGCGACAAAGTCTTGTCGATGGTACTGACTGGCATGGGTGCTGATGGTCGTGAAGGCGCGCGTATGCTGAAATCGGCTGGCTCAACTATTTGGGCTCAAGACGAAGAAAGCTGCGTCGTCTACGGCATGCCTCAAGCGGTTGCGAAAGCGGGTATATCCACTGAAGATTTACCTCTCGACCGTATTGCTGAGCGCATGCTGGTCGAAGTCGGCTTAGCGTAGGAAAAATCATGATCGTTTGGAGTGTAGCAAACCAAAAAGGTGGGGTAGGCAAAACGACATCAACAGTGACGTTAGCAGGCCTATTAAGCCAAAAAGGCCATCGTGTCTTAATGGTGGATACGGACCCACATGCGTCACTGACCACGTACCTTGGTTATGATCCTGATGCTGTGACGTCGAGCTTGTTCGACCTTTTTCAGCTCAAGACGTTTACTCGTGAGACGGTAAAACCGTTGATCGTAGAAACGGATCTTGACGGCATGGACATTATCCCTGCGCACATGTCATTAGCCACGCTCGACCGTGTAATGGGCAACCGCAGCGGAATGGGGTTGATCTTAAAGCGAGCTCTACAAGCCGTTGCTCAAGATTATGATTATGTGCTGATCGACTGTCCGCCAATTCTTGGTGTGATGATGGTGAACGCACTAGCAGCGAGTGATCGCATTTTAATTCCGGTACAGACTGAATTTTTGGCCATGAAAGGTTTAGAGCGTATGATTCGCACGTTAACCATCATGCAAAAGTCTCGTCCGGGCGGGTTCAAAGTGACTATCGTGCCGACTATGTACGATAAGCGTACGAAAGCTTCGTTGCAGACGTTAACACAGCTGAAAAAGGATTATCCGAATCAGGTGTGGACCTCAGCGGTACCGATTGACACGAAATTCCGTGATGCAAGCTTGAAGCACCTGCCAGCATCGCATTTTGCTTCTGGTAGCCGTGGCGTGTTTGCATACAAGCAACTGCTAATTTACTTGGAGAGGCTAGCGTTCGATGAGCAATAACGACGTACTTTCCAGTGAACAAGCACTTGATGATTACTTCAGTGCTTTGCTTGGCGAAGAGGTCGAAGTTATTGAGCAAGAAGAAGCACTTGACTTGCTCGCTCAAGAACTATCATCTGCAGAGCCAGAGCCAGAGCCAGAGCCAGAGCCAGAGCCAGAGCCAGAGCCAGAGCCAGAGCCAGAGCCAGAGCCAGAGCCAGAGCCAGAGCCAGAGCCAGAGCCAGAGCCAGAGCCAGAGCCAGAGCCAGAGCCAGAGCCAGAGCCAGAGCCAGAGCCAAAATTGCAACTGCATTACGCTGAACCCGAGTCTTACCAATACAGCGAAATGTATTCCCCAGCATTGGAAGCGCCCAATCTGGAGGATGTACAACGATTATTAAGCCAGCTTGAATCTACAAATGTCGTAGCAGAGTTGGATATCGATGACATTCTGGAACAAAACACCATTGATATAGCTGCAGAAGCAAAGTCAATCGTACAAGAACCAGTAATCGAAGTCGAAGCGGCGGTTGAAGCCGTGGAAGAAATCCAAGAGTGGGACATTGAAGAAGATTCAGTGCCTGCGATTGAGATTGAACAACCCGAACCAATCAGGGTTCAACCAGAAGCTGAAGTGGTTGAACCAAAGTTTGATGCCGATGTGGAAATTGAACAACGCATCGAGACAGAAACAGAGCTGGAGACCGAAGCGGGAGCAAAGCTTCCTGATGCTTGGGAAAGCACTCAACGTAGTGAAGACTTTCAAGTGTTGTACTTTGATGTAAACGACGTGACGTTCGCTGTACCGCTTGATGAGCTTGGTGGCATTCATCGCATCACAGAGCTCAATCACTTAATCGGTCGACCTGCTTGGTATTTGGGTTTACAAACCAGTCGCGAACAGCAATTTGATGTCGTAGACACTGCAAAGTGGGTGATGGCAGATAAGCTTCGTGATGAAGACTACAAAGAGAATTACCAATATGTCGTCATGCTTGGTGAAAGCATGTGGGGGTTGGCAAGTAACCAGTTAATGGGAACTGAAACACTCAATATCGACAAAGTCCGTTGGCGTGAACAAGCCGGCAAACGCCCTTGGTTAGCGGGTATGGTGAAAGAAAAAATGTGTGCTTTAATTCATGTCCAAGCACTTATAGACATGCTAAACGCCGGTTTAGATGTAAAATCACTGAATTAGATTTTGGTCGGGAACGACATTAACGAGGATTAACTATGTCTCAAGCTTTTGAAGTTGAAGTGAAGAAAGATACATCGAACGACGAAGTTCTTCAGTGGGTGACGTTCCAACTTGAAGAAGAAACTTATGGCATCAATGTGATGCAAGTTCGTGAAGTGCTTCGCTACACAGAAATCGCTCCAGTTCCGGGTGCGCCAGATTACGTACTAGGTATCATCAACCTGCGTGGTAACGTGGTTACCGTTATTGATACTCGCTCTCGTTTTGGCTTAATGGAAGGCGAAGTGACTGACAATACACGTATCATCGTGATTGAGTCTGAGCGCCAAGTTATCGGTATCCTAGTCGACAGCGTTGCTGAAGTGGTTTACCTACGTTCTTCTGAGATCGATACAACCCCATCTGTAGGTACTGACGAAAGCGCTAAGTTCATTCAAGGCGTAAGCAACCGTGATGGTAAACTGCTTATTCTTGTTGATTTGAACAAGCTACTAAGCGATGACGAATGGGATGAGATGGCTCACCTATAATTGGCTGATGAATCATGGCTGAAGAAACCTTCCTATCTTTGCCGCTATTTGCAGGCGGCTTGGCTTTTGTATTTCTGATTCTGCTTTTAATGCAGTTACGCGTGCGTGCTGGCTTACAAAAGCAAATGGATCAGCAGCGCGCTCATGCGCGAAATGCTGAGAAAGAAGTACAAAAGCTGAACAAACAACTGTTGGAAGTGCGTTCTGTGGTGGTTGGTTTAGGCCAAAAAGTCACTGAACAACAAGATGTAATTCAACATCTTAATGAACGCATTCGCGAACTAGAACACGCAGATACAGACGGAAGACTGTATAGTCGCGCTTCAAAAATGGTTCAACTTGGTGCTGATATCAACGAGTTGATTGAAGAGTGTGAATTGCCGAAAGCGGAAGCTGAATTAATGCTGTCTTTGCAGAAGAAACTTGCAGGGAAAGAGAAAATTCCACCACTAAGCAGTCAACCCTTTGATGACCCGACTTATCCACCTCGTGGAAGACGTCGATAAAAGATGAAAAAAGAAGCTTCGGCTTCTTTTTTTATTTTTAAAATAAAAACTTATAATCACTTATGGTTAATTTTATTAAAATGTGACTATAAGTTAACAAAAACTCACGAACTTACATACATCATCGCTTTCTTATCCTGTTTTGTCACAACTAAGCTGTGTTAATATAGCCGCTCATTCATTTTTTAGTTGAAGCCCTATGTTAGAAGTCTCTAACCTAACTGCGATCCGTGACGAAAGGGTCCTGTTTGAAAACCTGCAATTTGAAATTAAGCCTGGTGAGCTTGTCCAAATAGAAGGACGAAACGGCACAGGTAAAACGACATTGCTGCGAATCATTATCGGGTTAGGGGACAGAGAAGAGGGCATCATCAAATGGAAAGGCGAAATCACGGAAAAATCTCGTGACGTCTTTCATCAAGACTTGCTCTTCCTTGGGCATCAAACTGGCGTAAAACGCGAGTTGACGGCATTCGAAAACCTACGCTTTTATCAATCTATTCACAATAACCGTTCTTCTGATGACGAAATCTTTGCTGCATTGACTCAAGTTGGTCTTGCAGGTAGAGAAGATGTGCCTGTAGCACAACTTTCTGCCGGTCAGCAACGACGTGTTGCGCTTGCTCGATTGTGGTTGAGTAAACAAATTCTATGGATTTTAGATGAGCCGTTGACGGCAATTGATAAACAAGGTGTGAAGGTGCTTGAATCATTGTTTGCAAATCATGCTGATAATGGTGGCATCGTTATTCTGACTACACACCAAGATATGTTTGCAGATAGCTCTAAACTTAGAAAAATAAAATTGGGTGATTAGTATGATTTCGTCCATGACCACCATTATCCGCCGTGAGTTGTTGATTGCATTTCGTCGTCAGGCAGACATCCTGAACCCGCTGTGGTTCTTCATTATCGTGATCACACTTTTCCCTCTTAGCATCGGTCCAGAGCCTAATTTGTTAGCACGTATTGCAGCTGGCATCGTTTGGGTTGCTGCGTTGCTGTCTGCCTTATTATCATTAGAGCGTCTATTCCGTGATGATTTTCAAGACGGTGCGCTAGAGCAAATGATGCTGATGCCAATTCCGTTGCAACTTGTTGTGATTTCTAAGGTCATAGCACATTGGTTGTTAACTGGATTGCCGCTAATTCTGATTAGCCCATTATTGGCGATCCTGCTTTCTCTTGATTTCAATACTTGGTTGTCTGTGGTTTTGACACTCGCGATCGGAACTCCGACGCTAAGTTTTATCGGTGCCATTGGTGTGGCGCTGACAGTTGGGTTACAAAAGGGCGGCGTTCTTCTGAGTTTGCTTATTCTGCCGCTCTACATCCCAATTCTGATTTTCGCTACATCCGCGATTGATGCTGCAGCATTAGGTATCGCGTATAACGGACAACTGGCTATTTTAGGGGCCATGTTGATGGGGGCTGTCACCCTCACCCCGTTTGCTATCAGCGCAGCGCTAAGAGTTAGTGTTAACTAACTCAGTAAAGTGCGGATTAAGCGACGTTTGATCAAAGAATTATTATTAAAGCACTGCTACGGTCTCGACCCTCTAGACAGTGTCCCTGAAGTAAGAGTGAGAACTTAACATGTGGAAATGGCTACATCCTTATGCCAAGCCTGAAGCAGCTTATCACCTAAGTGGTAAGTTTCTCCCTTGGTTTTCTGTTTTGGCCCTCGTATGCCTGTCGGTTGGTACCGTATGGGGGCTTGCGTTCGCGCCTTCGGACTACCAGCAAGGCGACAGTTTCCGAATCATTTATATTCACGTGCCTTCAGCCATTTGGTCGATGGGTGTTTACATGTCGATGGCCATTGCCGCATTTATTGGCTTGGTTTGGCAGGTTCGCCTTTCAGAAATGGCCGCACTCGCCATGGCACCAATTGGTGCAGTGTTTACTTTTATCGCTTTGCTTACTGGCGCGGTGTGGGGAAAGCCAATGTGGGGCACTTGGTGGGTATGGGATGCACGCCTAACCTCAGAACTCATTCTTCTATTCCTATATCTTGGTGTTATTGCGCTGTACCACGCGTTTGACGATCAGAAAACCGCCGCAAAAGCCGCTGGTATTCTTGCGATTGTTGGCGTTGTTAACCTACCTATCATCCACTTTTCTGTGGAGTGGTGGAACACGCTACACCAAGGCGCAACCATTACGAAATTTGAAAAGCCATCCATTTCATCCAACATGCTTTGGCCGCTGTTGTTGAACATCTTTGGCTTTGCGTTCTTCTTTGGTGCAGTGACTATGGTGCGTTTCCGTAATGAAATCATCAGTAAAGAAAGTCACCGTCCTTGGGTTCGCAAACTCGCATCTGAAAAAACTCAGTGAGGTAATTAATCATGCATTTTGAATCTCTGAGCGAATTATTTGCCATGGGTGGCTACGCATCATACGTATGGAGCGCGTTTGGTATTACTTTCTTGTCTATGCTGATTCTTTTGATTTCAAGCGTCCGTCGTGGGGATGCGTTATTGAAAGAAGTTCAAGCAAAAATTGACCGCCAAGCGCGTATCGACGCGGCGAAGAATATGGAGAACACGTTATGAACCCGAGACGTAAAAAGAGGTTGGGCATTGTCCTCGCTATCTTTATCGGCATCAGTGCAACCATTGGTTTGATGTTGTATGCGCTTAACCAAAATATGGACCTTTTCTATACTCCAACAGAGTTAGTTAATGGTAAGCCTGATGGTACGAAACCGGAAGTCGGTCAACGCTTGCGTATCGGCGGTATGGTTGTTGTGGGTTCAGTTCGCCGCGACCAAGACTCTCTGAAAGTGCGTTTTGATCTACACGATGTGGGTCCAAAAGTGACGATCGTGTATGAAGGTATCCTTCCAGACTTGTTCCGTGAAGGTCAGGGTATCGTAGCTCAAGGCGTACTTAAAGATGCAACAACGGTTGAAGCGTTTGAAGTGCTAGCGAAGCACGACGAAGAGTACATGCCTCCTGAAATTGCAGAAGCGATGAAGAAAACCCATGAGCCTTTGCAGTACACCACTGAACAAAAACAAGGAAGCGACCAATGATTGCTGAAATCGGTCACTTTGCCCTCATTTTATCGCTTGCGATGGCAGTACTGCTAAGCGTACTGCCGTTATGGGGCGCATCAAACAATAACACGATGCTGATGAATACAGCACGACCGCTATCTTGGTCGATGTTCATCATGCTATTTTTCTCATTCGTGATCTTATGTTGGGGTTTCTATACCAATGATTTCACGTTGCAATACGTGGCAAGTAACTCAAACAGCCTACTACCTTGGTACTACCGTCTAACGGCAGTTTGGGGCGCGCACGAAGGTTCATTGTTGCTTTGGGTGCTTATCCAAGCTGGTTGGACTGTGGCTGTAGCGACATTTAGCCGCGGTATGCCACAAGAATCGGTTGCACGTGTGCTTGCTGTGATGGGCATGATTTCAGTTGGTTTCTTGCTGTTCATCATTCTTACTTCAAACCCGTTCCTACGTACGTTGCCATTCTTCCCTGTTGATGGTCGTGACCTGAACCCACTTCTTCAAGATCCGGGTTTGATTGTTCACCCGCCAATGCTTTACATGGGCTATGTAGGCTTCTCGGTTGCGTTCTCGTTTGCGATTGCTTCTCTAATGACAGGCCGTCTTGATACGGCTTGGGCTCGTTGGTCTCGCCCTTGGACTACAGCTGCATGGGTTTTCCTAACACTAGGTATCGCACTAGGCTCTTGGTGGGCGTACTATGAACTTGGCTGGGGTGGCTGGTGGTTCTGGGATCCAGTAGAAAACGCATCATTCATGCCTTGGCTAGCGGGTACGGCTCTCATGCACTCTCTAGCGGTGACGGAAAAACGCGGTACGTTTAAAGCATGGACAGTATTACTGGCAATTTCTGCATTCTCATTAAGTTTGCTTGGTACCTTCTTGGTTCGTTCCGGTATTCTGGTGTCGGTACACGCATTCGCGTCTGACCCATCTCGCGGTATGTTTATCCTAGGTTTCCTCGTTTTCGTCATTGGTGGTTCACTCCTGTTATTTGCAGTGAAAGGGGCGGCGGTTCGGGTTCGCGGTAACTTTGATTTGGTTTCGCGTGAGAACGCGCTACTTGGGAACAACGTGCTTCTGATTGCTGCACTGGTCGTCGTACTAGTTGGTACATTGCTGCCATTAGTTCACAAACAAATTGGTCTTGGTTCAGTATCTATTGGTGCGCCATTCTTCGACATGTTGTTCGCATGGTTGATGATGCCGTTTGCCTTCCTGTTAGGTATTGGTCCTATGATTCGCTGGAAGCGCGATAATCTATCTAAGCTTATTAAGCCGATGATTGTTTCCGGTGTGCTTGCCTTCGCATTAGCGGCAGTGTGCGTGTTCCTGTTCGCAGACTTCTTCTCAGTGATGGCTTACATCGGTTGGGTAATGGCAATCTGGATCATTGCAATGCATTGCTTTGAATTGTACGAGCGTGCGACGCACCGTCACAGCTTTGGTGAAGGTGTTCGTAAATTGCAACGCAGCCACTGGGCAATGATGCTTGGTCACATTGGTTTAGCCGTTACTGTGATTGGTATTGCGATGGTGCAAAACTACAGCATCGAGCGTGACGTACGTTTGGCGCCTGGTGAGCACTTCAAGATTTACGGTTACGATTTCTACTTCTCAGGTCTACGTGACAAAGATGGTCCAAACTACGATGGTTACATCGCGGACTTCGAAATCACCAATGATGGTAAGTACGTGAACACGCTACACGCTGAAAAACGTTTCTACCGCACGGCGAAGTCGATGATGACTGAAGCGGCTATTGATCGCGGAATTACTCGTGATTTGTACATCGCGATGGGCGAGCGTCTAGACGACAACCGTTCGTGGGCAGTACGTATTTACTACAAACCATTCGTTCGTTGGATCTGGGCTGGTTCATTGATCATGTCTTTAGGTGGTGCGCTTGCTATCTCTGATAGACGTTACCGCTTCCGCAAGACGGCTAAGAAAGACGGAAAGTCAAAGCTAGCGGAAAAGGAAGCATAATATGAATAAGAAAGTCTTATTTATCCCGTTGGTCGCTTTTATGGTTTTGGCGGGTATCTTCGCGACTCAGTTGGTTCGTAACCAAGACGGCGACGATCCAACAAAATTGGAATCAGTACTGGTAGGTAAGCCAGTACCTGAGTTCCACCTAGAAGATTTAGCGGAACCGGGTAAGCAATACGACCAGTCGATCTTTAAAGGTGAGCCGCTGTTGCTTAACGTTTGGGCGACTTGGTGTCCAACTTGTTACGCTGAGCACAAATACTTAAACGAACTTGCAGGCAAAGGCGTGAAGATCATCGGTATGAACTACAAAGATGATCGCAATAAAGCGATTGGTTGGTTAAACGACCTTGGTAATCCATACCTAATCAGCTTGTTTGATGGAAGCGGCATGTTGGGCCTAGACCTTGGTGTTTACGGCGCTCCTGAAACGTTCATCATCGATGCCAATGGTGTGATTCGCTACCGTCATGTTGGCGATGTGAACCCTCGTAACTGGGCTGAGACCCTAGAGCCGCTTTATACCAAATTGGTTGAGGAGGCGAAGCAATGAAGAAGTTTATTCTAGCAGCGCTCGCTGCAATGACATTTTCGCTTGCAGCACACGCTGCAATCGAAGTGTATGAGTTTGATAACTTAGAGCAAGAACAACAGTTCAAAGAGCTCGGTCATACGCTTCGTTGCCCTAAATGTCAGAACAACACGATTTCTGACTCAAACGCAGAGCTTGCTCAAGACCTACGTCACAAGGTTTATGAAATGACCAAAGACGGTAAGTCTAAAGATGAAATCGTTGACTACATGATTGCCCGTTACGGTAATTTTGTGACTTATAACCCTCCGTTTACCATGGCAACCGCGATTCTTTGGCTTGGTCCATTTGCTGTTGTTTTAGGTGGCTTTGGTTTGATCGTGCTTCGCAGCCGTAAAGCCAAAGTAAAAGCTGTTCAAGATAGCGATGAAAATTGGGATGAGAACAAAGAAGCTCGTCTTAAAGCGCTACTTGATGAAGAGAACAACGGAGATAAGAAGTAATGACACTATTTTGGATTTCTACCGTTGTTTTAACGCTGATTGCTTGCGTGTTGGTCGCTTTGCCACTGCTAAAGCAAAAAGCAAACAACGATGAAGTATTACGTGACGAGCTAAACAAAGCGTTCTATAAAGACCGACTTTCTGAACTTGAAGAAGAAACCGATGAAGGCTTGGTCGAGAGCCAAGACGAGTTGATCTCTGATTTGAAACAGTCGCTATTGGATGACATCCCAAGTGAAAAAACACAAGGCGAAACCAAAGTTTCTCCAATGGCGGTATTGATTCCTTCGGTTATTTTAACGGTAGTGTTGAGTTACGGTCTTTACTACAAGTTTGGTGCTTCTCAGGACGTTGTTAAGTGGCAGGAAGTCACGTCAAACCTACCTGAACTTTCGAAGAAATTGATGTCAGCATCGTCTGAGCCTTTAAGCGAAGATGAAATGGATGACTTATCGTTAGCACTTCGTACGCGTCTGCATTACCAACCAGATGATTCAACAGGTTGGCTGCTTCTTGGTCGTATCGCTCTGGCTAATCGTGATGTCACAACCTCGATTGATGCAATGGAGAAAGCGTACAAGCTGGAGCCGAAAGATCCTGACGTACAACTCGGTTACGCTCAAGCTCTAATGCTGTCTCAAGACGAGATGGAGCAAGCGACAGCACGTTCTCTGCTTGGCAAGCTAATGCAGCAAGACTATGTCGACCTACGTGTATTCTCGCTGTTGGCATTCGATGCGTTTGAGCGCCAAGATTTCCCTGCAGCGATTAAATATTGGGGCATCATGCAGCAGATGATTGGTCCAGAGGATAGCCGTTACGAAATGCTAGGTCGCAGTATCGAAAGTGCGCGTAAGCAAATGGGTGAGGCGGTGTCTCCAGATAAAAGCGTGGCAGTGACGATTAACGTTGCTCCAGAAGCTCAATTGGACCCAAATGCAGTATTGATTGTATCTATTCACCGCGCAGACGGCTCCCCAATGCCAGTTGCAGCAGCGCGCTATCCACTAGGGACTTTCCCTCGTACCGTGGTTCTAGACGACGGTAATGCGATGATGGAAGGGCAGAAGCTGTCGTCGTTAGAGAAACTGATGGTACGTGTTCGTATCGACTCTGACGGTAACGTAGCGACTCGTGACCATGATTGGCACGGCGAAAGTGAAGCGGTTGAATTTGGTCAACCAGTGGATGTGATGATCGATAAGCAGTATCAATAAATCTATCCTGTCTCTGATAGTGGACACTTTGTGATTGTCCTATCGCTTTTGTGGTATGACTACCAACTATCGAGTAGAATGATGAAGGCCAGCGCTTGCTGGCCTTTCTTTATTTATATACCCAAGTGACTTTTTAAGAGCAGTATCGCGTACATCAATCTTTAAGGTTGCTTAGGTATATTAATCGTCGTTATGGAACGCAGAATGTATAACAAGGGTAAATCCACCTTTTTGTTGTTGTTTGCAGTTGGAATGGTTGGCTGTTCGACTGCGCCTGAAGAGGCGGCAACAGAAGAAAACGAAACGAATCAAACGACTTCTGGTGTTTATGATCCGTTAGAAGGCTTCAACCGCGCGATGTGGGAAATCAACTACGATTACCTTGATCCGTATTTGGTTCGTCCTATCTCTCTTGCGTATGTGGACTACACGCCAGTCCCAGTTCGCTCAGGTATCGCAAACTTTTTGGCGAACTTAGATGAGCCAGCAAGCGTGGTTAACAATTTGGTAATGGGAAACGGCACTAAAGCGGTCGATCACTTTAACCGATTCTGGATTAACTCGACTTTTGGTGTACTTGGCTTGTTCGATATCGCGACAGCGGCGGGTATCACCAAATACGATAACAAAGAGTTCAGTAGTGTGGTGGGTCATTATGGAGTAGGAAATGGTCCTTACTTCATGGTACCTGGCTACGGCCCATATACGTTGCGCGAAGTAACAGATACGGTAGATGGTATGTATTTGCCGCTTTCTTACCTTAACTTCTGGGCTGGTCTTGGTAAGTGGGCATTGGAAGGTATGGAAAAGCGTGCACTGATTGTTCCACAAGAAGCGCAGTTAGAAGCCTCTCCAGATCCATACGTATTAACGCGTGATATTTATCTTCAGCGTCAAGATTTCAAAGCAGAAATCAACAATACGGATGAAGTGAATGAGGACGAAGAAGCGTACTTGGACGAGTACTTAGAAGAAGACTTCTAAACGTTTTCAACAGACAAACAAAAAGGCTTGGTGAAAACCAAGCCTTTCTTTTTATCGGTAACTTTCTTTTATCGATAAATAGCGTTTAGATTAGAACTTGTAGTTCGCTTGAACACCGATTAGCCAAACGTTGCCCGTTACTTCACCTTCAAATGCACCACCGAAAACGGCTGCTTCGTTATCAGATGCATCACGAGGTTCGCTGATTGGCGCATCTTTCGCAAAGATGTAAGTAAAGCCAGCGTCTAGAGTTAGGTTTTTAGACCATTCATAGCCTGCACCAACACTTAGCCATAGACGGTCAGTCTCTGGAATTGTTGTTGTACGGTACTTGTCATCAACTGCAGACATGTCGTAAGCAACGCCTGAGCGCAATGTCCATTTTTGGTCAAGCTTGTAAGTCGTACCTACAGCAAAGCGGTAGTTATCTTCCCAGTTTTCCGATTTGATTAGATCAGATGAATCAGGGAAATCTGCCACTAGCTCTTTAAAGCTGCTCCAATCTGTCCAGTTAATGCTTGCGTGTACTGCTAACTGGTCATTTAGTTGGTGGAAGCTCGCTAGTTCAGCTGTCGCTGGCAAGGTAAGGTCCATTGAACCTGCTTTTTTCGCGTTAGGGTTCACTGGGTTGAACGCAAGACCATTCGCGTGACCTTCTAGGGTCAGATCTACCGCTGATTTATATGCGAAACCGATGCGGTTGTTATCATTGATCTGCCATGCAGTACCCACTTGCCAACCCCAAGCGGTGTCATCACCTTCCATGTATTTAAGTGTTTGACCCGGTAAAGTCGGTTTCACTAAACCCATCTGAGGTGGCATTACCGCGCCAATGCTACCATCTGCGATGATGTAACGGATGCCACCACCAATGCTTACCGCTTCATTTAGTTTGTAAGCCGCGTTCAGGTTCGCTTCCATCGACGTTACGCTAGCTTGGTTACCAAAGTTTGCTGCAGCAAAATCTTTACCTAGGTCCGTTTCCATACCGTAGTTAGTGCCAAATGCTAGACCAATAGCAAACTTGTCGTTGTACTGGTGAGATAGGTAGAAGTTAGGGATAACAGCATCGTGTGCAAAGTCATGTGAACTTGCTTTATTAGAACCATTTACAAATGTCGATGTGCCATCAACATCAATATTAGGGTTTACATAAATAGCGCCAACAGACACTTGTGTGCCTTCTAGGTACGTTAGCATTGCTGGGTTACGCCACTGTGCACCTGCGTTATCAGCCATCGCTGCTTCACCAGCGTATGCACGACCTAGGCCAGTCGCAGAGTATTCTGCAAGTTGGAAACCTGCTGCGTTTGCAACGCCTGAAGTGCTTAATAGGCCGAATGCCACTGCTGCTGAAAGGAGAGTCTTGTTGGTTTTCATTGTAATGTTCGCTGAGTTATTTATAACGTGGGGCGAAAGTTTACGTCTAGAGTTATTACTTTAAAAATGAAAATCCAATAAAACAGTGTTTTCAGGTTAATTATCTATTGGTGGTTAAATATGTAGTTAATTTATCTAACTGTAAAGGCGTTGTGAAGAAGTTTCAGCGAACAACTGTGAGTTCTAATAACCGCATTTAGTTACACGTGTGCGCTCAGATTAGGTGAGGGGTAAATGATAGATAAGAAAAAAGGCTGGAATTCCAGCCTTTTATATAGAGAGTGTTTATATTAGCTTCATGCGTAATGCTTAGAAGCTGCGGCTGTATTGTAAGCCGAATAGAATCGCATCTGCGCGAGTTGTACCTGTAAAGGAGCCTGTTGGAGCACTTGTCTCTACAACATCTACATCTTTACCTACCAGATATGTAAAGCCAAGATCGATGTTTGAGCTTGAATCTAGATGATAAGTGAAGCCACCAGAGAACCATTGACGATCAGAATCAGGTACAGAAACTGAAGTTAGGTCAGCTTGAGCACTTGTGTCGTACATGTAGCCCGCACGTAGTGTCCAATCATTATTTAGGTAGTAAGTACCACCAATAGCGTAGTGCCAACCATCTTGCCACTCATACGGCTTGTCGTAGCTACCAGTTAGAACGGAGTCTTTTAGATTGCGGAATTCGATTTGATCGAACGTACCCCAACCGATGTATTGGATGCTGTAGTGAACCGCAAATTTAGTATCTTGAATTTTGTGGTAGCCAGAGAACTCTGCCATATCAGGTAGCGGAAGAGTAATCTTTTGGCCCTTATCGTCTTTAGCTTCCATTTCTGGGCTGTAACGGTAAGAGAAACCAAAACGGTTGTTTTCATCTAGCTCAAATACAGTACCTACGTTGAAACCAACAGCCCAACCATCTGCACCATCTACATCTAGAAGAGGCATTGGTAGAACTTCTGCTTCACGTTTCATTGTACCTTGACCGTAGATTAGGTCGATGCCAGCACCGAAGCTCCATTGGTCGTTTAGACGGTAAGAACCCGCTAGACCAAAGTTTGCGCTTTTCACATCTGTAAGGCCGCCGTATTCGCGAGCAGCAAAGCTGTCATCAAATTCAGTTTTAGTACCGAAGTTTGAGTATGCGTTTACACCCCAAGCGAATTTGTCATTAACAGGAACGATTAGGTGGATATTTGGTGCGATAGAAGTGTCACCTGCATCGTCATAGTTAGATGATGTACCTAGAGGAGCTGTTACGCCGCGGTACGTCGCATCTTTAACTTCAATCATTGAAGTAATGCTTTCAAAACCAAGCGACAGTTCCATTTTATCAAATAGAGCCATTGCTGCTGGGTTACGAGCCATTACAGATGCGTTGTCCGCAATTACTGCATCACCTGCGAATGCACGACCGATACCAGTCGCTGATTGTGCGTTTAGCTGGAAACCAGCTGCCATTGCTTGACCAGATGCCATTGCAACCGTCACTGCTAGGAGAGTCTTTTTAAACAGACGCGTATTCTGAGTCATTTTTTATTCCTTATGGGTTTCGTCTCTTTGGACGATAAGTTGAGCATTTGCTCAGTGGCGCAGATAGTAGTATTAAGAGTGGACCATACAAATCCGACCATTGGATAAATTTGAATAAAAATTGCAGAAATGATGTCTAAATGTCGGGAAATTGCATCTAAAGTGCATAATTTAGAGTTTTGACTCTAAACTTGATTGGTGGGGTGAATGTTTTTATTGGTATCTATAAGAAAAAAGCCGCTAAATTTCGAGATTTAGCGGCTTTTCACGTTTTATCGATGCGGTATTAAGGAACTTGTTACATAGGTTCCATCATCGGAGCAAGCTTAGCTGCGATAGCATCGATATCTTCGCCATTGCTACCAACAAGAATCATACTGGCTTTGCCCACCGGTTTCACAACACCACTCATACCATCTTTATCAAAGTCGACTTTCTGGTCACTCTTCACATCAGTCACAAACATGGTGACTCTGCCTTCTTTACCTTGGAAGACGACATGAAGCGCATTGTTCGACTCACCAAAGCCACAATGGTTTAGGTAGTAAACGTGATATGGAAAATCACCGTTTATCTGGTAATGGAAAGGCATCATTTTCGCGTTGACTTGTTTATTCGAAACATCTTCATCGATGTTACGGACAAACGGTTCTTCTGCCACTACGTGTTTCATTGCGGTGTCAGCCAGACTTGCCTGCGCTGGAGAAACAATAACGTTACCCCAGTTAATCTGACCTACAAGTAAACCAGCAGTAAATGCAACGGATGCCGCCAAAGCCATCGCTTTACGTGCGAAATTAGGTCTGACTATCTTTTCATCTTCTAATGCATTTGATGTTTGGTTAAACAAAATTTTGTCGGCGAGATCTTCTGGCACATCCACATTCATGGCTTGCTTAATCTTTAGATCGAGGTCCAAAACGTCTTCAACAAACTTACTGTTAGCGTCGTTCTCAGCTAAAGCTTGCAGAATCTCTTCATCCTTCTGTTTTGGATCCGACAAAATACGACGACGAAATTCTAAATCATCCATTTTTTTGTCCTCTCTGAGTATCTTGAGAATCCAACATCTCTTTTAGTTGATTGCGGGCGCGGAAAAGGCGCGTCATTACCGTATTTTTGTTCAGTTCCAAAATGTTACCGATTTCTTCTCCGCTGAAACCGCCTACAACTTGGAGGAACAAAGGTTCACGATATTCGACATCAAGCTTCATTATTTGAGCTTGTAGCCATTCCTGCTGATGATGTGGGTCATCGCTGACTTTAGCATCATTGCCATAGTCATCGATATCAACCAAATCAAATTGTTTGCGTTCGAAGCGGCGCGCATTTTCTCGTCTCAGAATGGTAATAAGCCAAGATTTCGCAGCCTTTTCATCTTGAAGGCTATCGAGAGACTTCCACGCACGCAGACAGGTTTCTTGAACCAAATCTTCTGCAACCGCCTTTTCCTTGCATAACCAGTATGCGTAGCGATATAAGTCTCTGTGATAGCCCCGAACAAGAGCTTCGTATTTTCTTTGTCTGTCCATATCAGAGTTGACCGGACTGTCGGAATTTTTCTTTCCAAACATTTTAAATATTGCCACAGGAGCCTCCGTCTTGCTCTGTGAGGTCATATATACCGCTTATATTTATAATCGATCCGACTACACTTTTTGTAGTTTAGCAGCAGCACAATATACGTCTTCAACGATCAAGCACTTATTTGAAGTGATGATAATTTATTTTTTATTGTTGTCAGTGAGGCGTTTTACCTCATTTGGTTGGCTACTTGGTCAGTCTTCAAATCCTATTCCTGCAAGAAACCATAAAATCACCATAAAAATTGATCTATTTCAAAATCTCATACAGTGAAGGGGCTATAGTACATCTTGTCATCTAGTTAGTCATTGCGACTAACATGTTGAGCAAGATGACACTTCCTTTTGAAGGCTGACTTTACTTTCTCCTAATCAGGAAACTGATTAATTTTACAATTGGCGTATGTTAATTGTTTTATAGATATTCCGACCACACAATATTGTGTGGTTTTTTTTTGCTTCAATTTTACCCACAGCACACTTCTTCTCTTTTTAAGTCACTATAGTTAAGCAATCTTAATCGCATAAGAATCAATGAACTAGAGTAATAGATCTACTCGCTTCACGTTTATTTAAACGCACGTTTGATAAATTTAACAAGTTGATTACAATGCATGAGGTCAGACCTCTTGTATTTAAGGAGAAACAATGGGCAAGCAGGAAGTAAAAACACGCCATGGTGAACGTGTTGCTATTGTCGCAGGGCTCCGAACTCCCTTTGCTCGTCAAAGCACTGAGTTCAGCCAGGTGCCAGCGGTCGATTTAGGTAAAATGGTAGTGAGCGAAATGCTTGCTCGCACAGATATCGACCCTAAGTTAATTGAACAAGTGGTATTTGGACAAGTGGTTCAAATGCCAGAAGCACCAAACATCGCACGAGAAATCGTATTGGGGACGGGTATGCACATTCATACCGACGCTTACAGTGTGACTCGCGCATGTGCGACCAGCTTCCAAGCTGCTGTCAATGTTGCCGAAAGTATTATGGCTGGCAGCATTGATGTGGGGATTGCTGGTGGTGCGGACTCTTCTTCTGTGTTGCCTATTGGTGTATCAAAAACGCTGGCTGCTAATTTGCTGGCGCTCAGCAAAACCAAAACGCTGGGTCAAAAGCTCAACATTCTTAAAAAACTCAGCTTCAAAGATTTGATGCCAGTGCCGCCGGCAGTGGCTGAATACTCGACGGGTCTCTCAATGGGTCAGACTGCCGAGCAAATGGCGAAGTCACACGGAATTACTCGTGCAGAGCAAGATGCGTTGGCGCACCGTTCTCACTCTCTAGCTTCGCAAGCTTGGAAAGACGGCAAAATCCAAGACGAAGTGATGACTGCTTTCCCAGAACCTTACAAAAAATGGATCTCTGAAGATAACAACATTCGTCATGATTCGACATTAGAAGGTTATGCAAAATTGCGTCCGGCTTTTGACCGCCAATACGGTAGTGTAACAGCCGCAAACAGTACGCCATTAACCGATGGTGGTGCCGCTGTGATGCTAATGCGTGAAGGTAAAGCGAAAGAGCTTGGGATGGAAATTCTTGGCTACATTCGCGGTTATGCATTCTCGGCTATTGGCGTCGAAATGGATATGTTGATGGGGCCAACTTACGCGACATCGAAAGTATTAGAAAATACCGGATTGGAACTTTCAGACCTCACGCTTATTGATATGCATGAAGCGTTTGCTGCTCAAGCACTTGCAAATGTGAAGATGTTTGCTTCTGATAAATTTGCCCAAGAGAACCTAGGTCGCGCGAAAGCGATTGGCGAGATCGACATGGACAAATTCAATGTCCTTGGCGGTTCAATTGCTTACGGTCACCCATTTGCTGCGACTGGCGCTCGTATGATGACACAAACGTTACGTGAGCTGAAACGTCGTGGTGGTGGTCTTGCGTTGAATACTGCGTGTGCCGCAGGTGGTCTTGGTGCAGCAATGATTTTGGAGGTGGAGTAATGAGCGAGCAAAAAGCATTTAGTCTAAAGATTGATGAGCAGAACATTGCTTGGCTAGCCATCGATGTGCCAAACGAGAAAATGAACACGCTGCAAGCGGCGTTTGCAGACGAGATGAAAGAGATTTTCGCTCAACTGAAAGACACCAACGGCGTAAAAGGGATGATCATCCATTCCTTAAAACCAGATAACTTTGTTGCGGGTGCCGATGTACGCATGCTCGAAGCGTGCACGACGGCAAGTGAAGCTGAAGCCTTAGCCAAGCAAGGCCAAGACTTGTTCCAGCAGCTGTCTGAGCTGCCTTATCCGGTTGTCGCAGCGATTCATGGTCCATGTCTGGGTGGCGGTTTAGAGCTTGCTCTCGCGTGTGACTACCGAGTGTGTACTGATTCCGATAAAACGCGTCTTGGTTTGCCTGAAGTGCAACTTGGTTTGCTGCCTGGTTCTGGTGGTACTCAACGTCTTCCACGTTTAATTGGTCTGTTGCCCTCGTTAGATTTAATCCTTACAGGTAAACAACTGCGTGCGAAGAAAGCGAAAAAATTGGGTGTGGTTGACGCATGTGTGCCTGAGACTGTCTTGCTTGATGTCGCGAAGATGCATGTCGAAAAAGGCAAGAAGAAAGGTAAACAAAAGCAATCGACCAAAGAGAAATTGATGTCAGGCAGCGGCTTAGGTCGTAAGTTTGTGTTTGAGCAAGCAGCGAAAAAAACTAATGAAAAAACGCGTGGTAACTACCCTGCAACCGTGGCTATCCTAGAAGTTATTCAACACGGTCTTGAGAAAGGTTTTGCTCAAGGCCAAGAACTTGAAGCAAAGCGCTTTAGCGAATTGGTGATGAGCTCTGAATCAAAAGCATTACGCTCTATTTTCTTTGCTACCACTGAGATGAAGAAAGAGAATGGTACAGAGGCTGAGCCCGCATCGGTCGGTCGAGTTGGTGTACTTGGTGGTGGTTTGATGGGGGCGGGTATTAGCCACGTTTCCGTCGCCAAAGCAAAAGTGCCAGTGCGTATTAAAGATGTTAGTAACGACGGTGTGCTTAACGCATTGAACTACAACTACAAGTTGTTTGATAAGCAACGTAAGCGCCGCATTATCTCGAAAGCGGGTCTGCAAGCGAAGATGCTGCAACTGTCTGGCGGCATTGACTTTACAAGCTTCAACCATATTGATGTAGTAATTGAAGCCGTGTTTGAAGATCTTGACCTTAAACAGACGATGGTTGCGGATATTGAAGCGAATGCGAAACTAGACACTATTTTTGCGACCAATACGTCTTCTTTGCCGATTCACAAAATTGCGGAAAAAGCAGAGCGTCCAGAAAACATCGTCGGTTTACACTATTTCAGCCCGGTAGAGAAAATGCCGCTGGTGGAAGTGATTCCTCACGAGACGACGTCGGATGAAACCATTTCTACCGTGGTTGCGCTTGCGAAGAAACAAGGTAAAACGCCAATCGTTGTGAAAGATAAAGCAGGCTTTTACGTAAACCGTATTCTTGCACCTTACATGAATGAAGCCGCACATATATTGTTGGCAAATGAGCCAATCGAACAACTGGACAATGCACTACTCGATTTTGGTTTCCCGGTTGGCCCAATTACTTTGCTTGATGAAGTTGGTGTCGATATTGGCGCGAAGATCATGCCAATCTTGGTTAACGAATTGGGCGAGCGATTTAAAGGTCCAGACGTATTCGAAACACTACTGAACGACGGTCGTAAAGGTCGTAAGAGTGGTAAAGGTTTCTATACCTATAAAGGTAAGAAGAAGGAAGTTGATAAGTCAGTGTACAAACTGCTGAACTTAACGCCTGAATCAAAACTGAGCGACAACGACATTGCTTTGCGCTGTGTGCTGCCAATGTTGAACGAAGCTGTTCGTTGTTTGGATGACGGTATTATCCGTTCTCCACGCGATGGTGATATCGGTGCGATCTTTGGTATTGGTTTCCCACCATTCCTAGGTGGTCCATTCCGTTACATGGATCAATTCGGTTTGAAAGAACTGGTTGAGAAAATGAACGAGTTTGCATCGAAATACGGCGATCGTTACGCGCCATGTGATGGCTTACTCACTCGCGCGGGTGAAGGTCGTAATTTCTACGACTAATCTGTCTATGTTAGGTAATAAAAAGGCTTGCACTGCGCAAGCCTTTTCTAATTTTGCTCGTTAAATCTGATTAACCCAAACCACAATCTTTTGGTCGTAATTGAAACTCTTCAATCGATCCAATTTCTAAACCAAGATTAACTCGCGGAGCATCTGCGTGTGCTATACCTTGCGAGTGCATGACCAAACGGTTTGCTGTACGCGGTTTTAACTCGTTGACAACAAAGCGGATCATATCGGTACGAGTAAGCCCTTTAAGCTCTTCTAGTACTTTTTCGCGTTGATTGAAATCCGTGTCTTTGTTGCCAATAGCGACCCACAAGCGCTGAGCTCTACCACGCAATGTTGTGTCGGGCGTTGCTATTTGATTCCATAAGCCTCGCTTGCTGCTGTGCCACTGGTATTCATTTAGCTCTAGCAATACCATGTAGAAAGCGTTCAAAAACTCATCAATTGATGTGACCAATTCAGCGGGAGCGGCATTTGGAGACTGAACGTACAGTACAATACCTGGATGGCGATTGAGAGGCATATTTCCCGTACCGACCATATAGCCAAGTTGCTGCTTGGTGCGGATTTCATGGAAGAAGGTCGCCGACATCAGATGG
Source organism: Vibrio jasicida 090810c (assembly GCF_002887615.1). Lineage (NCBI taxonomy): Bacteria > Pseudomonadati > Pseudomonadota > Gammaproteobacteria > Vibrionales > Vibrionaceae > Vibrio > Vibrio jasicida. The sequence continues at coordinate 3,250,387 of NZ_CP025792.1, forward strand.
TTAGCCAGTGTATACAAGGCGATATTGCGTGGCTCGATATCTTCACATTGGTGGTAAATCACCACCGCGGAATCTTGCTGATTACAGTGGACTTCACGTTGGAAACTACCATTTTCGCCAAGCATGACCAACGGGCGGAGTGCCTCTTCGTAGCGTTGTTCTTTTACTCTAAGGGCATCTTTCAACGTTGTTGCCATCTCTTTTGCGTGCTGACGCTGCCAGTCGCCGTAAACGAACATTTCTACATGCAACTCGGCCAAAATTGATTCAACAAACACCGACAGTTCATCCACTTCTATTTCTTCCAGCGCTTCAACGAGTGTTGCGAAAGGCGGATTGTTGGGTTGAAGAAGACCAGTCAGTGCATTGAATAGCTGCGAAATAGGGCGGTCCTGAGATGAATTTCGCCAATTACGTAATAGTTGTTGTTTGATGGTTTCGAATCGAGCAGGGCTGAACTCACGTGCCGCGAAGCGATGCAGAATCATTTCTAACAGCTGAGGCAATTTCTCGCTAAAACCTGATAGCGTCAGAGTAACACCACCTTGGTGAGCGTACATGTTGTAACCCATACCTGCGATTTCAGCTTGATAGGTCTCTTTCGCTAATGAATCAAGGAACATCTCAACACATAGGCGTGTTTTCACGATGTTTTTCGGTGAAGCGACGGCGTGCGAGCTGTCGATAGCGACATACACGACGCCTTTTGGCACTCGGAATTCGTCATCTTGCAAATGCCATAAACGGAAGCCTTCGACATCTTCCACTAATTCTGGCAATGAGCCACCATTTTCAAACGGTTTTGGATCGAGCTCGTAGCAAATGTATGGGTTCTTTTCTGGGAGAACGAATTGCCAACTAGGATCGATTTGTTGATATAAACGACGTTGTTCATCGTTGAATGGATGCACTGAGTAGGGCGTGAAATACCATTCTGTGGTTTGGTTGTACTCTAATCCTTTGGCAATCAGAGTCACACGAACATTTTCGATGTTGAGGTAGTGCAATAAAGAGCATTGTAGCTCTTCATCATACCCTGTCATTTTGTAGTCACCGTAAACCGTGTCTTCCGGCTGATAGTGCTGCATGTTGATCACAAGGTGGCTGACCAAATCCATCGGACGAGATGGCTCTTGAAAGCGGAAGGCAGACTCCAGCACTGCTTGTTTTTCAAGGTAACGCCATTCATCCATCCCATCTTGTTTGATCATAGACAGGTACTGGAATACGGCTTGAATGATGTTATCGACATAACCCAAGCCATCTTGGGTCAATGTGCAGCTGACTGTGAAGTCTCGGTAATTGCTGCCGCTTGCACCTCCACCGGCAGATAAGGAAGTAATCCAACCTTTGTTTTTCAGCTCTAGCATCAAACTGCCTTCGCCTTCATAACCCAACAAATGCGCAAAGTAGGAGAGGGGTTTCGCGCCGTAATGCACATCCATCCCTGGCATCGGGAAGGTTAAGATCAGTTTACGAAATTCTTTAATCGGTTCGACTTGAACCAAAATGCCGGTGCTGTCTTCGTTACCTATAGGTACATCAATCGATTTTCCGTGTAATTGATGATTTGGAATGTCAGCAAACATGGTTTCTACCCAAGCTTGCTGTTCATCAAGAGATTGAGGACCAAACAAGGTCAATGTCATCAAATCAGCGGAATATTGCGAGTGGTGAAACTCGACTATCTCGTCGCGAATCGATTTGCCATCGCGATCGCCGAGGGTTTCCAAGTTGCCGACAGAGAACTTAGAAAACGGATGATCAGGGTTGATGACCTCTTTGTTTACTTGATATAGACGGCGAGAATCGTCGTTCAGTTTGAGCTTGTATTCGGAGTCGACAGCTTGGCGCTCTTTGTCTAACGCTTCTTCATTAAACAACGGTGCGGTGAAGAATTGGCTGAAACGGTCAAGCGCGGTTTCAAACGCTGTGGGGGTGACGTCAAAGAAGAAACAAGTATGCTCTGTTCCCGTCCAAGCGTTATTTGTGCCACCGTGTTGACTAATATAACTTTGAAACTCGCCAACTTTAGGGTATTTTTCCGTTCCCAAAAAAAGCATGTGTTCTAGGTAGTGTGCCAGACCTTGACGATCATTTGGGTCATCAAAGTGTCCAACATTTACTGCCAAGGCTGCTGCCGACTGTTGAGCGGTGTCGGAGTGGATCAGCAACACGCGCAGTGCATTACTCAAGGTAATGTAGCGGTATTGATTTGAATCGTTTGGACTTAAGTGCACGATGCGTCTCCAGATTTCGCATTACAGTAATGATGACCCCCGAATGGGGCTGCGCAAAGTTTGCGCTTCGACAAATACTGCTTGCCGTATTTTTGTTATTCGTAAGAGTACTGCATAAGCCCAATAGCCAATGCTATGGGGTTCGAGCTATTTGAAGGAATGCACTGAGTTCATAACTTCATCGTAGAATGTGATGAACTGAGTCTATTCTTTTTAATAGATTGTTAAGAAAGTCGCTATCTTTAGCAAGCGAATTGGTATAATGAACCGATAATTATATCAGTATTTTTGTTTCGACATTATTAAAGTTAGCCCGCTATCCGTATAAAGATAGCAGTCAACCTTTTGGTAGCGTTAGCTATCCCTAGGAAATAACATGAAAATATTTATCTTGCGTCACGGTGAAGCGGAACATTTCGCGGATACCGATGCAGAAAGACAACTGACCCAAAGAGGCAGAACTGAATCGGAAGCAGTTGCCCGAGCATGTAAAGAGCAAGGTTTTGCTCAATTCGACAAAGTGCTAGTCAGTCCATACATCCGAGCGCAACAAACATGGCAAGAGATCAGCGTCCATTTCTCGGCGAAAAGTATTGAGACTTGTGAAGACATCACGCCATACGGTCAATCGGACCATGTATTTGATTTTGCCAATGCATTGATTGAGGTTGAGAAGTTAGAATCACTTCTGTTTGTGTCGCACTTACCGCTGGTGGGGTATCTCACTTCTGAGTTTGTGAAAGACATGACACCACCGATGTTCCCAACATCTGGCTTGGTGTGCATTGAATACGATCCGCAAACACAACGTGGTGAAGTGTTGTGGCATATCACGCCATAGAACACTCGCTCTCGGGATCACGACTCGAGAAAAACAAAAAGGCAGGGTTAACCTGCCTTTGTCGTTCTTGTTCGTCAGCGAAACATTTTCGAAGTCGGTGGTTTATTTCTCTGGAATAGACAGTAATACCAGTAGCGCACCGTCTCCGCCAAACTCTAAAGGCGCTTGGTGGAATGCCATCACGTCTGGGTGTTGAGCAAGCCACAGCGGTGCTTTCTGCTTCAAGATGTGCTTACCAATGCCGTGTTGAACACACGCACAGTGGATTTCGTTTTTGACACAGTAAGCGATCATCGCACCGAGCTCTCGCTTAGCTTCCAGTTGGGTCATACCATGCATGTCTAGGAAGACATCAGGTACGTAGACACCACGGCGCAGACGTTTCACTTCATAAGTTGAGACATCATCACGCGCGTAACGAGTTGGTCCATCCGCATTTAAGAGCGGGACAAACTCATCGGAAAAGTAAAACTCAGAATCACTCGCTTCACGGTTTGAGCGCGTGATTTCTTTTTGCTTAGTATTTTTTTTTGGTTGCTGGATTATGGTATCCTGTCGCAACTTTTTTACGCCCTGTACTGCATCCTTAAACAAGGCGAAATCGTCATCGTGTTCGGTGTCTTTTTTGCTCATTAGGTAAACAATTTCATTTTTACAATTTATGGCAGTATTGTAGCGCTTTTCGGAGGCAATTTTGGATAAGATTTTTGTAGAAGAGGCGGTATCGGAACTGCATACCCTTCAAGATATGATTCGTTGGACGGTCAGCCGCTTTAACGCCGCTAACTTGTTTTACGGTCATGGTACTGATAATGCGTGGGATGAAGCGGTTCAGCTTATCCTGCCGACATTATACTTGCCGATTGATGTGCCTCCGCATGTATTGAACTCTCGCCTAACGACAAGCGAGCGTCTACGTATTGTTGAGCGCGTAGTAAAACGCATCAACGAGCGTACACCAACTGCATACCTAACGAACAAAGCATGGTTCTGCGGTCTTGAGTTCTTTGTTGATGAGCGTGTACTTGTGCCACGTTCTCCAATCGGTGAATTGATTCAAGCGGAATTCCAACCTTGGTTGGTGGAAGAGCCAACTCGCATCATGGACCTATGTACGGGTTCTGGCTGTATCGCGATTGCTTGTGCGCACGCTTTCCCTGAAGCAGAAGTCGATGCGATCGACATCTCTACAGACGCCCTACAAGTGGCTGAACAAAACGTACAAGATCACGGTATGGAGCAGCAAGTGTTCCCAATCCGTTCAGATTTGTTCCGTGATCTGCCAAAAGAGAAGTACAACCTGATCGTGTCTAACCCACCTTACGTGGACGAAGAAGACATGAACAGCCTACCAGACGAGTTCACGCACGAGCCTGAGCTAGGTCTAGCTGCGGGTACTGACGGTCTAAAACTGGTTCGTCGTATTCTTGCTAACGCTCCAGACTACCTAACAGAAAACGGTATTCTTATTTGTGAAGTCGGTAACTCGATGGTTCACATGATGGAACAGTACCCTCAGATCCCATTTACTTGGGTCGAGTTCGAGAACGGCGGTCACGGCGTATTCATGCTAACACGTGATCAGTTAGTTGAATGTGCAGAAGAGTTCAAACTGTACAAAGACTAAGTCTGTCTAAGCAAACCAGTCGAACAAACAATGAAAACACCGAGCCTAGTGTTCGGTGTTTTTTTATCCGCTTCGCAGTGAGCTTGAAAATTCAGGCTGATTTGTTTTTTCCGCCAAAACGGGCTTTACATCAAAACGTAATACCGCCACTATGAATTCACGAAGAATTGATAAGCAGTTGCGCTCCCACAGTTCGAGCGTGGCGACAATAATTTGAGGAAGTAATGGCAGGAAACAGTATCGGACAACATTTCCGAGTGACGACATTCGGGGAAAGTCACGGTATCGCACTAGGATGTATCGTAGACGGATGCCCTCCAGGTTTGGAAATCACTGAGGCAGATCTGCAAACGGATCTCGACCGTCGCCGTCCTGGCACATCACGTTACACCACACAGCGTCGTGAACCGGACGAAGTAAAAATTCTTTCTGGCGTATTTGAAGGTCAAACTACAGGTACTTCAATTGGTTTGATGATTGAGAACACTGACCAGCGTTCTAAAGACTACTCAGACATTAAAGACAAGTTCCGTCCAGGACATGCTGATTACACTTACCACCAAAAATACGGTGTGCGCGATTATCGAGGTGGCGGCCGTTCGTCTGCTCGTGAAACGGCAATGCGTGTGGCGGCTGGTGCAATCGCTAAGAAATACCTGAAAGACGAGTTCGGTGTAGAAATCCGTGCTTACTTGTCGCAAATGGGTGACGTTTCAATCGATAAAGTGGATTGGAATGAAATCGAAAATAATGCGTTCTTCTGCCCAGATGCAGACAAAGTAGAAGCATTTGACCAACTTATCCGTGACCTGAAAAAAGAAGGCGACTCTATTGGCGCAAAAATTCAGGTTGTGGCAACGAACGTACCTGTTGGTCTTGGTGAGCCTGTATTTGATCGTTTGGATGCAGACATCGCACACGCGCTAATGAGTATCAATGCGGTGAAAGGCGTGGAAATCGGTGACGGTTTTGACGTGGTAAACCAAAAAGGCAGCGAGCACCGTGATACGCTTTCTCCAGAAGGCTTCGGCAGCAACCACGCGGGTGGCATTCTTGGCGGTATCTCTACCGGCCAAGAGATTGTGGCAAACATCGCGCTTAAGCCAACCTCAAGCATTACGGTTCCAGGTGAGACTATCACTAAAGAAGGTGAACCAACTCAGTTGATCACTAAAGGTCGTCATGACCCATGTGTGGGTATCCGCGCCGTGCCTATCGCGGAAGCGATGCTGGCTATTGTCGTTATGGATCACTTGCTACGTCATCGTGGTCAAAACCATGGCGTACAAACCGAGACTCCAAAGATTTAAGTTTGAAACTCAACTTGATAGAAATGCAAAAGGCTGCTCAGTGAGCAGCCTTTTTTCATATATTTTCAATAGCTTTCGATTTGAATCAGTGAATCGACCCTTCGGTTTCCAAGTGGAATGAAGGCAAGCGCCATTTGAATCGTACTGCCGCCATTCGCAGCATGTAACCAGTAATCAGAGTCACAATCGTTGCGGTTACGTCTGGTACGTTGAACTCAAGTAGCGCTAGGTACAAACCTGATGCGATAAGTGCGACAGAGGCGTAAAGCTCTTCATGCAACACAAGCGGTGTTTGACGACAAATCAAATCACGTAGCAAACCACCAAATACGCCGGTTACTAGCGCAGACACCATACAAATGCCAGGGTGTAAGCCCATAACAATCGCGACTTTGGTGCCGATGATGCTAAATACGATCAAGCCTAGTGCATCCAAACGGATAAATAGCCCTTTGAATTTAATCACCCATTTCGCTAAGCCAGTCGTTAGAACGCCAGCTACACAAGTGATTGCCAAAAATTCTGGATTCTTCACCCAACCTAATGGGTAGTGGCCAAGAAGAATGTCGCGCACCGTACCGCCGCCAATAGCCGTTGCACTGGCTACCAACATAACACCAAACCAATCCATTTTTCTTCGGCCGGCACTCAATGCACCAGTCATGGCTTCAGCCGTGATACCAATGATGTACAACACACTTAGCAGCATAAGGGGACACTCAAATAAAAGGGCTCTGTCATGGTCCTTGAGATTAAGGAAAACAGCAGCAAAACTTACCAACAAGATTTAAACCTTGGGGAGAGGCTTAAATCCAAAAAGAATCTCGCTTCAAGTGGCGTTGAAGTCGCCATCGTTAAGCGTAAAAATAAGGCGTGAGTGTAGTGGGAAATGTGATCTGTGACGAATGAGAAATTGTATGGAGAAAGCGACTTTCAGATTAACTCAGCTAATAACCAAACATGTTGTGTGGCTTTACCTGTGTAAGAAAAACAGCGACAATGCGCACCGCATATCAATTTGACGTACAGAATCGATGATGAACCACGAATATCAAGACCTTATCGCTATTTTCAATGACACATTTCTTGGGCCTTTTAACACTGAGTTAGAGCTAGGCGGCGATGAGCCAATTTACTTGCCAGCAGATGAAGAACATCCGCATCATCGGATTATTTTTGCTCGTGGCTTTTATGCGTCAGCACTGCACGAGATTGCCCATTGGTGCGTAGCAGGACCAGAACGTCGTTTGCTGGAAGATTTTGGCTACTGGTACGAACCAGATGGTCGTACAGCAGAGGTTCAAGCTGAGTTCGAAAAAGTTGAAATTCGCCCTCAAGCTTACGAGTGGATTCTAGCGAAAAGTGCTGACTTCCCTTTTAACGTCAGTTGTGACAATCTACACGGCGATTTTGAACCAGATCGTCTTGGTTTTATGCACAAAGTGCACAATGAAGTAATGGGTATTCTAGAAAACGGCCTTCCGCCTCGCGTGAAAATGCTATCGGATGCGTTGCGTGCCTTTTACCAAACCAAGCCGCTGGAACCATCTGACTTTATCGTTAAATAACCTCAGAGAAACGCCATGATTATTGAATTTGAAGAAAAACTACTAGAACTGATTGATGCTCGCATTGAAACAGCATCGGATGATGAACTGTTTGCTGGTGGTTATTTACGTGGTCACATTTCTCTGTCTGCTGCAGCGTGTGAAGAAGAAGGCATTAACGATGTGACGGAGCTTAAATCTCGCATCGAAAGCAGTCTTGAAGAAGCACGTTCAGAACTAACGCCAGCCGATCGCGTGATCGTGAGTGATCTATGGCAAGAGCTTCAAGCGCAAGCTTAAGTCTCATTCAGTTATATATGCTTCGACTGGTTGCTCTAAGCTTCTGGTTGAAGCAAAAAGAGTTGAAATAAACTCCTTCGAAATTTTCGAATCTCTCCTTAAAATTTTTGTGGTTGTAGCACACTCGTTCACCTTTTACTCTTGTTAGTACAAAACGTGAACAAAGGATTACAACCATGAAAATTATCGCATTCGGCGCTTCTACTAGCTCTACCTCTATCAATAAAACCCTTGCGACTTACGCTGCTAACCTTGTCGAAGGTGCAGAAGTTCAAGTGTTAGACCTCAATAGTTACGATGTTCCTTTGTTCAGTGAAGACAAAGAGAAGGAAATCGGCCAGGCGGAAGGCGCAAAAGCGTTTCTTGCTGATATCGCAACCGCGGACGCTTTGGTGATTTCTTTTGCTGAGCACAACGGCTCTTACCCAGCGGCGTATAAGAATCTATTCGATTGGGCGACACGCATTGATCGCAACGTATTCCAAAATAAACCGGCGGTGTACTTAGCGACTTCACCTGGCCCTGGTGGTGCACAAACGGTACTCGCCGCAGCGACAGGGTCTGCGCCTTACTTTGGTGCTGAAGTGAAAGCATCGCAATCTATTCCAAGCTTCTACGATAACTTTGATTTGGAAGCGGGTGAGTTCCGTAATGCTGAAATTGCAGATCAGGTGAAAGCGGCCGTGGCGGCATTGAATTAAAAAACTTGTAACCCCCTCTAACTCCCCCTTGGAAAGGGGGAGGACGAATGCGGAGTTCATAACTTGCTCCTCCACTTTTTTAAAATGAGGCAAGGAGTGGCTGTTTGTTTTCGGAGTAGCCCCTGACTCCTTCTTGGAAAGATGGATGGACTAAAGTGGGGGTTAAGAACTTGTTCCTCCCCTTTTTAAGGGGAGGCTAGGAGGGGTTATTTACGCATTCGAAACGCGTTATAACTCAGTAATCGCCTTACCTTTACGTAGCTTTCTTACCCACATACGGCTAGGGTGCAGCTCAGTCAGTATATCAACAGGCAATGGTAATGGGTCGCCACAGATTTGTGATGCCAACACTTCGGCCATTAGAGGCGCAGAACTCAAACCACGAGAGCCTAAACCAAGGAAACAGAATAGGTTAGGGAACTGGTGAATCGCTTCAACGTCTTGTTCTTGTTGATTTTGCAGATCCGCATATTGCGCTTTGATGGTTTCAAAGTCGCCTACGTTACCGACAAATGGAAGGTGATCACGGCTAACACAGCGAATGCCTTGGCGTGATAAATTACCAGAGGTATCTACTTCTTTCGTCCAAGCTTGGTTTGGCAAACACTTCACCAATTTCTCTGCATTGTCTTTCTGTGCTTCTTCGTCAAACTCGTAATCGAGGTGACTGCGGTCGTAACTTGCACCGATGCACAAGTGCTGATTATTCGGGTTAACAGGTGTCATGTAACCGTCGTAACACAGTACTGTTTTCAGCTTAGACAGCGTTTCAGTTGCAGGGGCGTGGCTAACTTGACCTTTTACCTGACCCATTGGTAGATCCGCGGTTTGGCTTAGTGTTTGGAATTCACTGCCGTTAGCAACCACTACAGTGGAGTGTTCAAAGCTTTGACCGTTTGCTTTCAATGTCCATAGTTGGCGCGCTTCATCCCAAGTTAGTGACTCGACTTGATGCTCGAACTTCACTTCAAAAAGTTCTGTTTTCTCCAGTTGAGCAATCAAACCACGGGTCAGTTCTGCAGGGCATAACCAACCGCCAAGAGGGTAATGAACTGATGCCATATCGATCGGCAAGCCAATCTTCTCTGCGGTCTCTTCAGCAGATAGTTTATGAATTAACTCTGGCGTGAAATTGCCAGCAAGCATTTTTTCCAGCTTGTCTGCGGATTTGTCATCCCACATTAACTGAGTGATGCCGCACCAATCGTGGTCAAATCGGATATCTTGCGCTGCTTGGTCAACAAACTGACGGGCAAACAAAAAGCCCGGAGCGAATACACGAGAAACGCCTTTGTGTGGACCATTTAATAATGGGTACACTGCGCCTTGGCGGTTGCCTGATGCGCCTTCTGCAGGTTGAGCGTCTTTGCAGTAAAGCGTGACATTTTGACCGCGACGAATCAGCGTTTTAGCCAAAGTCGCGCTAGCGATGCCGCCACCAATAATCGCGATGGAATCATGATTGGTCGAGGCAGTGCGGTTAAACCAAGGTAGGTGGTTTGAATGTGCTTCACGCTGCTCCATCGAACCTGCGATCATTTCACGTTTGGTGCCGAAGCCTTTGACTTTTCTCATTGCAAAGCCCGCTTCGTTTAAGCCGCGACGCACAAAGCCCGCTGCCGTAAAGGTTGCGACCGTACAATCCTGTTTCGCCAATTTTGCCATACCGTTGAATAGGTTTTGGTTCCACATTTCTGGGTTTTTGCTTGGTGCAAAACCATCTAAGAACCAAGCATCAATCAAGCCTCGCTCTGCATAAGGAACAAGCGGCATGCAGTCTTTGATATCGCCAAACCAAAGATCGAGTGTGATAGCGCCGTCTTCTAAAACAATGCGATGACACTCAGGCACTGCGGCTGGATAGTGCTGTTGCAGTTTTTCGGCAAACTCGGCCAATTCTGGCCATGATTGATGCGCTTTTTCTAAATCAGCTTTGCTTAGTGGGTACTTCTCAAAGCTAACAAAATGTAATTCTTTTAGGGTTGCCTCTGGATATTCGCGACGAAATTCGGTAAACCATTGCCACACGGCTAAGAAGTTCAACCCTGTGCCAAATCCGGTTTCACCAATAACAAAACGTCTTTGGTCAAATTCCTGCCATCTTTCTGGTAGATGATTTTGTTTGAGGAACACGTAACGCGTCTCTTCGAGACCGTTTACGTTGGAGAAATAAACATCATCAAATTGGTCAGAAACCGGTGTACCAGCTTCGTTCCAACCAAGTTCTGCGTTTTTAATCGAAGTCATAATGGTGCAAATATGTGATTTGGCGCGGTTAGAATTCGGCGATTGTACGAATTTCTGGGAAAGCTGACCACTTTTGTTGACTATCTTAGTTATTATCTAGCGGATTTTTGAATTATAGGAATGTCATAATGAAACGAGTCGTAATCACCGGTATGGGTATTGTTTCAAGTATCGGTAACAACGTCGAAGAAGTTCTAGCGTCTCTTAAAGCGGGCAAATCTGGCATCACTGCGTCTGAGCAGTTTAAAGAAAACGGTCTGCGTTCGCAGGTATGGGGTGATCTGAAAATCAACCCAGCAGAATTTATTGACCGTAAGCAGATGCGCTTTATGGGTGATGCGGCTGCTTATGCATACCTATCAATGCAGCAGGCAATTGAAGACGCTGGTCTATCTGAAGAACAAGTTTCAAACGATCGTACAGGTATCGTTGCTGGTTCTGGTGGTGCTTCTGCATTAAACCAAACAGTAGCAACTGACACGATGCGTGCAAAAGGCGTAAAACGCGTAGGTCCATACATGGTTCCACGTACTATGTCTTCAACAGTATCAGCGTGTCTTGCAACACCATTTAAGATTCGTGGCGTGAACTACTCAATGAGCTCAGCTTGTGCAACGTCTGCACACTGTATCGGTCACGCGATGGAGCTTATCCAACTTGGTAAACAAGACATCGTTTTTGCAGGTGGTGGTGAAGAGCTAGATTGGTCTCAAACTATGATGTTTGATGCGATGGGCGCACTATCAACTAAATACAACGAAACACCAGACAAAGCATCTCGTACTTACGATGCAGACCGTGACGGTTTCGTAATCTCTGGTGGCGGCGGCATGCTAGTTATCGAAGAACTAGAGCACGCTCTAGCTCGTGGCGCGAAAATCTACGGTGAGATCGTAGGTTACGGTGCGACTTCTGATGGCTACGACATGGTAGCACCATCAGGTGAAGGTGCCGTTCGTTGTATGAAGATGGCAATGCAAGATGTTGATGCTATCGACTACATCAATACCCACGGCACTTCTACTCCAGTAGGTGACGTGAAAGAGCTAGGCGCTATCCAAGAACTATTCGGTGATAACAGCCCAGCAATCTCTGCGACAAAAGCAATGACAGGTCACGCACTAGGTGCAGCTGGCGTTCACGAAGCGATTTACTCAACGCTAATGCTAGACAACAACTTCATTGCCCCAAGTGTGAACATCTCTAACTTGGATGAAGCAGCACAAGGTCTAGACATCGTGATGGAAGCTCGTGACGCTGAACTGACGACAGTTATGTCAAACAGCTTTGGTTTTGGTGGTACAAACGCGACATTGGTAATCAAAAAGTACCAAGCATAAGCGACCCAAAGCTAACTGAATTTGTTGGGCTGTGATTCTCTTCGTGGAGTGAACCGACCAACAAACCAGTTTCCAGAGCTTGATCAGGTTAACTGATCGAACAGACGCAGACTCTATCCCAAGGAGAGCGGGATAGGATCCTTTTGTTCTGGAACTTTGCCCGGCTAATTTAGCCGGGCTTTTTCTTTTCTGAAACCTGTTTAGGAAAGTCACTTGGGTATAGTTGTTGAGATTTTTCAAGAAAAGGGCACAATCGCTTTAGCTTCGCATCTTGCGAATAAACGAACTCATACAAATGGATGTTAAACGCTGGCGCTATGAAAATTATTGTTGATGAAAATATGCCGTACGCTGAAGAGCTATTCAGCCAACTCGGTGAAGTGATTCTAAAACCTGGTCGTACACTAACCGCCGATGATTTAGTCGATGTCGACGCGCTAATGATTCGCTCAGTTACCAAAGTAAACGCAGAACTGATCAGCAAAGCAAACAAGCTGAAGTTCGTTGGTACAGCAACCGCAGGTATGGATCATGTTGATCAAGCGCTATTGCAAGAGAAAGGTATTTTCTTCACCGCAGCACCTGGTTGTAACAAAGTTGGTGTTGCCGAGTACGCGTTCAGCGTCATGATGGTGCTAGCACAACAACAAGGCTTCTCAGTTTTCGATAAAACCGTTGGTATTATTGGCGCGGGTCAAGTCGGTAGCTACCTTGAAAAATGTTTGAAAGGCATGGGCATAAACGTGCTCATCAATGATCCATTTAAACAAGAAGAGGGTGATTCTCGCAGCTTCACTCCGCTAGCCGAGCTGATCGAACGTTCTGACATCATTACGCTGCATACGCCTATCACTAAAGATGGTCCACATCCAACGCATCACCTGATTGATGAGGCAGTGCTAAATGGTCTTCGTAGCGATCAAATTCTTATCAATGCCGCGCGCGGTCCGGTCGTTGACAACCAAGCGCTAAAGCAACGTTTACTGAAAAACGACGGCTTTACAGCGGCACTCGATGTGTTTGAGTTTGAACCAGAGGTTGATATGGAGCTTCTGCCTCTGCTAGCATTCGCAACCCCTCACGTTGCAGGCTATGGTCTGGAAGGGAAAGCTCGCGGTACAACAATGATTTTCAATAGCTACTGTGAGTTCTTAAATAACGAATTACGTGCGCATGCCAGCGATTTACTGCCAACCGCGCCTGTTCCTACTATGGTATTGGACAGAGCATGGGATGAAGCAACGCTGCACAACATCACGCAGTTAATCTATGATGTGCGTAAAGATGACGCTCTTTTCCGCCGCGAAATCAGTAAGCCAGGCTCTTTTGACCTGATGCGTAAAAACTACTGGGATCGCCGCGAGTACAGCGCTGTCACGCTAATGGGTAACGAAACATGCAATCTTGCACCATTAGCAGAACTAGGTTTTCAGGTTGAGGTAAGTCAATGAGCCAGCAATACAATGTTGCCGTATTAGGTGCGACCGGTGCGGTCGGTGAAACAATTTTGGAAGTGCTTCAAGAGCGCAAATTCCCGGTAGGTGAAATCTTCCTACTTGCGAGTGAGCGTAGTGAAGGCAAGACTTACCGCTTCAATGGTAAAACGGTACGTGTTCAAAACGTAGAAGAATTCGATTGGTCTCAAGCGCACATCGCACTGTTCTCTGCTGGTGGCGAACTGTCAGCGAAATGGGCACCAATTGCCGCTGATGAAGGTGTTATCGTTATCGATAATACGTCGAACTTCCGTTACGAATATGATATTCCCTTGGTTGTGCCAGAAGTAAACCCAGAAGCGATTGCAGAGTTTCGTAACCGCAATATCATTGCAAACCCGAACTGTTCGACCATCCAAATGCTGGTGGCACTAAAACCAATTCATGATGCAGTGGGCATTGAACGTATTAACGTTTCAACTTACCAATCTGTATCGGGAGCAGGTAAAGCAGGTATTGATGAGCTAGCAGGCCAAACAGCGAAGCTGCTAAATGGTCTACCTGCTGACAAGAAAGAATTTTCTCAACAGATCGCGTTTAACTGTATTCCACAAATCGACCAGATGATGGAAAACGGCTACACCAAAGAAGAAATGAAAATGGTGTGGGAGACGCAAAAGATCTTTAACGACCCATCAATCACTGTAAACCCAACGTGTGTACGCGTTCCGGTATTTTACGGTCATGCAGAAGCATTACATGTTGAAACTCGTTCACCAATCGATGCACAAGAAGTGGTTAACCTGCTTGAGCAAACGGATGGCATCGAAGTGTTCCACGGTGAAGATTTCCCAACACAAGTGCGTGATGCAGGCGGCAAAGACCACGTAATGGTTGGTCGTATTCGCAATGATATTAGTCATCACAGTGGTGTAAACCTATGGGTAGTTGCTGATAACGTACGCAAAGGTGCAGCGACAAACGCCGTACAAATTGCTGAAGTTTTGATTCGCGATTACTACTAAGCCACGCTGACGAATGAATCCAAAGCCTCGCACACTGCGAGGCTTTTTTGTTCGAACGGCGTAAATTTGTGTGAGATTAGTACGAATATGGTGAGAGCCACACATTTTTTGCCCTCAAAGCTATAGTTTTGCGTGTGTTATCCGATATATTTAACCGATCACCATTTCAAATTGTTTCTAGCACCAAACTGAGCCTTCTATGCGTCAAAATTATAAGCGTTTGTTAGCAGCCCTTGTGTTGATGAGCGCGACTCAGACATCGTCAGTGGTTCAAGCCGAAGGAATTCGACTTGTAGGACCCTCTGGTGAAGTGCAAACGTCTCCTAGCTACGCTGAGGAGATTGAGCGAGCGTTACCTGCTCCGCCTGAAAATAACCAACCGTCGCGCTTTTATGGTCCGACGAATAAAAACGAGACTTTGTGGTCGATTGCTTCTCAATTGCGACCTTCTCGTAATGTTTCTGTTCAACAGACGCTTCTCGCCATTTACCGAATCAACCCTCAAGCGTTTGATAACCAGAATATTCATGAATTGATCCCGGGCAGCCGACTTCGCGTGCCTTCATTAGAGCAAGTTCAGAGTGCTACCACGCCTCAGGCGATTGCCGTGATGAATGCTCATGAAGTTCGATTAGCTCAACAAAAACCAGCAAAAACATCGCCTGTTAAGCCAAAACCGGAAACACCAAAGCCTACGGCTGAAGTTACGAAACCTCAACCTAAGCCAGAAGTTGCTCAAATTGAGCCGTCTAAACCGGAATTGGCAAAGCCAGAACCAATCAAGCCGGTTGAGTCTACGACCCCCGTACCTGAAGTCGTGACTTCACCGGAAGGTGAGAAACAAGTAACAGCACTTAAAGATAAACTGCAAGGCTCACAAAGTGAGTTGGACTCTCTCGAAGAGAAGAACCATCGTTTACGTTTGATGCTGTCTGAAGTGCAGAGTGAGGTCGCAACGCTTAAAACTTCGCTCAACGATGAAGAACGAATTCGCTCTGAAGTTGAAAAACTGCTAGCGGAAGAACGTCAGCGTCTTGCAGAGCAGCAACGAATGCAGCCAAGTACGATGGACAAGGTTCTGTCTAACGGTTGGCTAGTAGGCCTTGCAGCACTTATTCCAGGTGCATTGATTGCCATGTTAATCGTCATGTTGCTTGGTCGTCGCTCTAAAGAGAAAGAGGAAGAAGCTGCTGCGCAAGAACAGCAAAGTGTTGATCCACTTGCTGCGCCAATCGGATTGGCAGCGGCAGATGAGTTGGATGAAGAATTAAGTCTAGACGACGATTTGTTTGGTGACGATGACGACACGGAACAACTATTCGGCCAAGAAGAAGCGCAGCCAGAAGAAGAGGATGTCTTTGCTAATCTGGATGACGACGATCTCGATTTCAACCTCGAAGGGGATGATGGCGAAGACCCATTCGCGGGGATTGGGGATGATGGCGATCTTGACGTTGGCTTCGATGAATTTGACTCTTCAAGCAATGGCATAAAAGTAAACGGCGAAGAAAAAGCGCTCGGTCTTGAAGAGATGGAGCGTGCACTTGATGAAGTCTCTCCAGAGCTTGAAGTTTTGGATGATGAGGATGAAGTCGGTTTCGATCTTTCAGATGAAGATAACGCTGATGTGATGTCGGATGATGCATTTGCCGAGTTACTCTCTGCTGACGACCCATCTGAAGAGTTACAAAGTGACGCGGTTGATCAAGCCATGCTTGATGACTTATTTGCTGACCTTGATGGTGACGACCTCAATCTTGATGTTGAGGACGAGAAGCCATCTCAAGTGTCAGAGAGTGCTTTCTCTGCTGGTGAAGCAACCGACGATGACATAGATAAACTGCTTGCTCAGTATGAACAGCCAGTAAGTGCGGATGCCGATGACCCACTACTTGATGAACTAGAATCATTGTCTGGTCTGTCTGATTCAGACTTAGAGCAGGATGATGCATCAGCACTCCTCGATGAGTTGATGGGTGACGACGAAGGTGAATCAATCAATGAGCGAGATCCTCTTGACGATCTAGAAGACATCGCAGGCTTGAGTGAAGAACCTTCGATTGATGAAGACAGCACAGATTTGCTTGACGAGTTGATTGGTTTTGATGATGAGGATGCATCTGACGATGATTTTGATCCACTTGATGAACTAGAGAAACTGTCTGGTTTTGAGGGCGATGACGCATTAGAAGATCTTGATGAAAACAGCGTCGATTTGTTGGATGAGCTACTTGATGACAGCGGCGATGAAACAATAGACGAACAAGAGCCTACGGACGTTGACCCATTCGATGATTTGATTCGTGAAGATGATGAGCCAGAAATCGCGAGTGCGCAGCAGAGTGACGATGACTTATTGGCCTCGTTAGGTTTTGATGATCTTGAGCCAGAAGCGACTCAACCTGCTGAAACTCAACAACAGGTTAAATCTGCTTCTGAATTGGAAGACGAAAAGGCGCTTGGTCTGGATTCAGGCTTAGATATCGATGCATTACTGAACGAGAACCAACCAGAGGTTGAGCCGAAAGTAGACGCGTTGAGCCGCGAATCAGAGGCTGAATCAGCACTAGAACAAACCGTTGAAGATTTTGACAAAGAGGATTTCTTTGGTGATTTAGAAGATTCAATCCCAGAGCACGATCCTTTGATGTCGGAATTGGATGAGTTGTTTGAATCTAATGAAGACGATCTAAAACAAGCAGAGCAAGAGCGCGCCGATTTCGCTGCGGAACTGGATGCGCTTATTAGTGAGCAAGCGACAGAAGAAGATGAGTTAGATTTTGAACCTGAGTTGATTCAAGAACCTTCTATCGAATCAGAACCGCAAGATGCGATCTTAGAAAAAGCGGACTCAGACGTTGAAACATCACTCAGCAAAACAGAAGAAGAGCCCGCGTTCACTCCGACGCCAAACACCGTCGAAAATGAATTTGGTATTCCGCAAGAAGAAGACTGGCTTGTTGATGACATAGAGCCCGAGACGAAGACGGAACAAGAACCCGTAGCGGCAAGTTCAACTGAGACAGCTACCGAAGACGAAGAGTTCAACTTCGATGAACTGGATCTTCCGGAGTTCAACGAAGAAGATGCACTAACATCAATGGCACAAGAGCCAGAGTTAGCTGAATCTGAAACCGCTGATCCAGAAACTGCGGCGAATGAGTCAACGGCTGAAGAAGAATTCAACTTTGATGATTTAGAGCTTCCGGAGTTCAGTGAAGAAGATGCACTAACGTCAATGGCGCAAGAGCCAGAGTTAGCTGAACCTGAAACCGCTGAACCAGAAACTGCGGCGATTGAGCCGACGGCCGAAGACGAAGAATTCAACTTCGATGAGCTAGACCTTCCGGAGTTCAACGAAGAAGATGCTCTAGCGTCAATGGCGCAAGAGCCAGAGTTAGCTGAGTCTGAAATTGCTGAACCAGAAACTGCGGCGATTGAGCCGACGGCCGAAGACGAAGAATTCAACGTCGATGAGCTAGACCTTCCGGAGTTCAACGAAGAAGATGCACTAACGTCAATGGTGCAAGAGCTAGAGTTAGCTGAATCTGAAACCGCTGAACCAGAAACTGCGGCGATTGAACCAACGGCTAAAGAGGAAGAGTTCAATTTTGATGATCTAGAGCTTCCTGAGTTCAGCGAAGAAGATGCACTAACGTCAATGGCGCAAGAGCCAGAGTTAGCTGGATCTGAAACTACTGACCCAGAAACAGCGGCGAATGAGCCAGTGGCTGAAGATGAAGAGTTCGACTTCGATGATCTGGATCTTCCGGAGTTCAGCGAAGAAGATGCTCTTGCATCAATGGCTGACGAGCCAAGATTGTCAGAAGCAGAAACTTCACAGCCAGCCGCCGGCATGGCGAGCGATGAGGAGTTCAACTTTGATGATCTGGACTTGCCAGAGTTCAATGAAGAAGATGCATTGGCTTCAATGGGCGATGCAGAACTAGAAACGCCGGTAAAGCACCCTGAAGCGTCTCAAACTGTTATTCAATCAGACAATGACCATGATGCTTTGTTTGATGTATTCGCGCAGCCAGAGGCTTTCAGTGTCGAGCCTGATCCCGTTCCCGAAGCACAAGTAGACTTAGAGTCTGAACTCAATGATTTTGAAGAATCTGCAATGGCGAACCTGTTGTCAGAAAACGCAGACTCAGAAGTGTTTGATGGAAAATTGGACAATGACACCATCGCAAGTGCGGGTATGGATTTCGAAACCATGCTGGATGTGGGCGATGACTGGGATGGTTTTAAACTGTCATCAGACAGCGCGGCGTCAACAACGGAAGTCCCAGAAGATCAAAGAGACGTTTGGAGCTCGACAGAAGCACTTGCGCAACCAGAAATCGCTCAGGAAAACTGGGGTGAGCAGGATGATCTTACCGACTTCGACCCGAAGAAAAATCAATTCATGACGATTGATGAGTTGATGGCTCAAGTGGATAAAAATGGCGGTGACTTCGAAGAGCAAGAATTAAAGCTCGATGTTGGTTTGAATGAGTTCCCTGATGTGATTGGTGACATCGGTGATGTGGATGTAGACACCAACGCAGAAGCCGCAGGTAAGCTTGATTTAGCAAAAATCTATCTAGAAATGAACGATCCTCAAGGGGCGATCAAATTGCTAGAAGAGGCCATCGTCTACGGTGAAGATGATATTCGCCGTGAAGCGAAAGGGCTTATCGACGCCATTAACGGTCGATAAAGAAAAATGGGTAGCAAATGCTGCCCATTTTTGTATCTGGAAGGACTTACGTATATACTTCCCGCCCCATTTTAGAGTTCGAAGGTTAAAATGAGAATCGCATTAGGTATCGAGTATAACGGTACAAATTACTTTGGTTGGCAACGCCAAAGAGAAGTAAAAAGTGTCCAAGAAGCGCTGGAAAAAGCACTTTCTGTAGTAGCAAATCACCCTGTAGAAGTTCAGTGCGCTGGTCGTACCGATGCAGGTGTACACGGCACAGGACAAGTTGTTCACTTCGACACCAACGTAAATCGAAAAATGGTTGCTTGGACAATGGGCGCAAATGCGAACATGCCAAGTGATATCGCTGTCCGCTGGGCGGTAGAAGTACCTGATGACTTCCATGCACGATTCTCAGCGACGGCGCGTCGTTACCGCTACATCATCTTTAATCACGCATTGCGTCCTGGCATCTTAAATTCTGGAGTGAGCCATTATCACGGTGACTTGGATGAAAAGAAAATGCACGAAGCAGGACAATACTTGCTTGGTGAGAATGACTTCAGTTCATTTCGTGCAGCACACTGCCAATCGTTGAGCCCTTGTCGAAATATGATGCACTTGAACGTGACTCGACATGGTGACTACGTCATTATCGATATTAAAGCGAACGCTTTTGTTCACCACATGGTGCGTAACATTACAGGCAGTTTGATTAAAGTGGGTCGTGGCGAAGAAAAGCCTGAATGGATCAAGTCACTTTTAGAAGCAAAAGACCGCAAATTAGCGGGTGCAACGGCCAAGGCTGAAGGTTTGTATTTGGTTGATGTGGACTACCCAGAAGCGTTTGGATTACCACAAGTGCCGATCGGTCCGCTATTTTTACCGGATAATTTGAACTAAATTTGCGAATTTGTTTCAAATTATCGGTAGTTTAGACTGGAAATGCGCAGAAACTATGCGTTATTAATGATATCAAAAATAGGTACAACCAGTTTTTTATCTACAGTCGCGGCAAGATATGTTTTAATCCATCCGCAATATTCCGAATTTATATCTTTCGCAATGAAGCGGAAGAATTGAGAGAAAAGGTCTTCCATGAGTTGGCTTGAAAAGATTTTAGAAAAAAGCAACCTAGTAAGTTCACGCAAAGCTTCTATCCCTGAAGGCGTGTGGACGAAATGTACCTCTTGTGAGCAGGTTCTTTACCATGCTGAACTTGAGCGTAACCTAGAAGTTTGTCCTAAGTGTAATCACCACATGCGCATGAAAGCGCGTCGTCGTCTAGAAACATTCTTAGATGAAGGTGAGCGTGTAGAGCTAGGCACAGAGCTTGAGCCACAGGACAAACTGAAATTTAAAGATTCTAAGCGCTACAAAGAGCGTATCTCTGCTGCTCAAAAGAACAGTGGCGAGAAAGACGCATTGGTGGTTATGCAGGGTGAACTGCTTGGTATGCCATTGGTAGCGTGTGCGTTTGAATTCTCTTTCATGGGTGGTTCAATGGGGTCCGTTGTTGGTGCTCGTTTCGTGAAAGCAGTTGACGCCGCAATTGAAAACAATTGTGCACTGGTGTGTTTCTCTGCAAGTGGTGGTGCGCGTATGCAAGAGGCGTTAATGTCTCTAATGCAAATGGCGAAAACCAGTGCGGCGCTTGAGCGTTTGTCAGAAAAAGGCCTACCATTCATTTCGGTACTGACTGACCCAACAATGGGTGGTGTATCGGCAAGTTTAGCGATGCTAGGTGACATCAACATTGGTGAACCTAAAGCATTGATCGGTTTCGCTGGCCGTCGTGTAATCGAGCAAACAGTACGCGAAGATCTTCCTGAAGGCTTCCAGCGTAGTGAGTTCCTGCTAGAGCACGGTGCGATTGACATGATCGTTGACCGTCGTGAAATGCGTCAACGTGTGGGTGGTCTGATCGCTAAGATGACTAACCACAAGTCTCCGATGGTGGTTTCCGTTAACGAATCTCCAAATGAAGAGCCATATTCTGTACCAGAAGCGGACGAAAAAGGGTAAAGTATCAACTAACATAAAAACCAAAGAAATTAATGGTTAAAGTTAGATGACACAAAACGCAATTCCTCAAGCCACATCCACTCTAACGATGTGGCTTGATTATTTAACAAATCTCCACACATCAGCTATCGACCTCGGCTTAGACCGCGTTCAAGCGGTAGCGAAAAAAGCCAACCTCACCAAACCAGCCCCTACTGTGATTACTGTTGCCGGCACCAATGGCAAGGGTTCGACGTGCGCGTTGATGGAAGCGATTCTATTAGATGCCGGCTACTCAGTCGGAGTTTACAGTTCACCTCACCTTATTCGCTACAACGAGCGTGTTCGTATTAACGGCGTAGATGCAGAAGATCGTACACACTGCGAAGCATTCGATTATATCGAGCAACAACGTGGTGATATTAGCCTAAGCTTGTTTGAATTCGGTACGTTGGCTGCACTTCGTATTTTCCAAGTTGAAAAAGTGGACGTGGTGTTGTTAGAAGTTGGCCTTGGTGGTCGATTAGATGCAACAAATGTCGTAGATCATGATGTCTCTGTTATTACCAGCTTGGCTATCGACCATGTGGATTGGCTAGGCGATGACATCAATGTAATTGGCTTTGAGAAAGCGGGTATCTACCGTACTGGTAAACCTGCGATTTGTGGCCAACCGACGCCGCCAGCAACCGTTGCTGCGCACGCTGATGACATTCAAGCTGAGTTCTTCCAAGTTGGCATCCAGTTCGATTACCAATTGACTGAGAAAGGTTGGAAGTGGACCAGTGGAGCGTTTGGCCTAGACGACCTTCCATTGCCTTCTCTGCCCTTACCGAATGCAGCAACTGCTCTGATGGCACTTGGCGCTTCAGAATTGCAAATCACTGACATTAATATCGTTAATGGCTTGAATAATGCTCGCCTAGCTGGCCGAATGCAGGTTTTGCAAACGGAACCAGACATTGTGCTTGATGTGGCGCACAATCCTCACTCTGCAGAATACTTGGTAGAGAAGGTGAAGCACCAATACGTGAATAAAAACATCCATGTCGTGGTGGCAATGCTGCACGATAAAGACATCAAGGCAACAATTGAAGTATTAGCGCCAATTGCAACCCAATGGTACCCAGCATCACTGACTGGCCCTCGCGCGGCAACTGCCGACGAGTTATGTCAATATTTACCCGAAGGGCAGATTCAGTTCCAAACTCCAGTAGAGGCATTTGAGAGCGCGAAAACTCATGCGGCTCATGATGATGTCATTTTGGTGGTGGGTTCATTCCACACAGTGGGTGAAGTGTTGGAGTATTGGCAATCAAATAATGAGTAATCAAAGGTAATTTGATGGCAAGTAAATTTCAAAGTCGTTTAGTCGGCACCATCATTCTAGTGGCGGTGGGGGTCATCGTGCTTCCAGACGTACTGGATGGTAAGAAACTGCACTATAAAGAAGAGTTTGCCAGTATTCCTATCAAACCTGAACTTGATAGCGATGTGGAGAACTTCGAAATACTAGAGCCTGTTGAAGACGACGTTTCATTACCGGAATCTCCAGTAACTGCAACAGTGAATGAATCTCAAGAGCCTCAAGTCGCGGTTTCTCAGCCAGAACCAGAGTCAGTTTCTCAGCCAGAAGAAGTCAAACAACCTGAACAGGTTGAAGTTGCCGTTCGTCCGGTTGAAGAAAAAAATCAATATGAAGATTCAGCCTGGATCATTCAGTTGATGGCACTAAAAAATCATGAAAATGCGGTTGCACTTGTAGAGGATCTTCAGAAGCGTGGCTACCAAGCTCATGTAAAAAAAGAGACAGCCTTTACTCGAGTGATTGTTGGTCCTGATGTGTCAAAAAGTAAACTTGAACGACAGGTCAAGGAATTACAAAAAATTACAGGCTCAAAAGGTCAATTGCTTAAATTTAAGCCATTAAATCCATAAGAAAACGTTTGCGTCAGCATTTTTTCTGTTAAAATGCGCGCCAACTTAAGATGAAGAAAACATGAATTGGTTAGATTTTGTCATTTTAGGTGTGATCGGATTTTCAGCTCTGATCAGTTTAGTTCGCGGTTTTGCTAAAGAAGCTTTGTCTTTGGTGATTTGGTTTGGAGCATTTTTTATCTCCAGTAATTACTACGCCAAATTGGCGGTGTATTTCACCAACATCGAAGATGAAATGTTTCGTAACGGAGCCGCAATAGCGGCGTTATTCGTCGCTACCTTAGTGGTTGGTGCAGTGGTGAATTACGTCATTGGTCAACTGGTACAAAAAACAGGGCTATCAGGAACCGACCGAATTCTCGGTGTGGTGTTTGGTGGTTTACGCGGAGTACTGATTGTTTCTGCGGTGCTGTTTTTTATGGATGCGTTTACTGCATTCCCAAGCTCGGATTGGTGGAAAGAGTCACAGTTGGTCCCAGAGTTCAGCCGTATCATCGCCCCATTCTTCGAGCACTTAAAAGCAACATCAAGTTTTCTGTCTGGCACTATCTAGTAGTGCCAGCTACTGTCGCAAATCGAGGATTAGGACATGTGTGGTATTGTTGGAATCGTGGGCACAACGCCTGTAAACCAGTCTATTTATGACGCGTTAACGGTGTTACAGCATCGTGGCCAAGATGCCGCTGGTATTTGTACCATAGAAAGCAATCGTTTTCGTCTGCGTAAGGCGAACGGTTTAGTGAAGGATGTGTTCGAAGCAAGACACATGCAACGCTTACAAGGTGAGGTTGGTATCGGTCATGTTCGTTACCCAACCGCAGGCAGTTCAAGTGCCTCTGAAGCTCAACCTTTCTACGTAAACTCTCCTTTCGGTATTACACTTGCCCACAATGGTAATTTGACTAACGCTCATGAAGTTCGTCAAAAACTGTTTGAAAAAGACCGCCGTCATATCAATACGACTTCAGATTCTGAAGTGCTTCTGAATGTACTCGCTCACGAAATCGATACAGTAAAAGGCAATGTGACAGCTGACGATGTCTTCCGTGCGGTTACGAATGTTCACCGTACAATCCGTGGTGCTTATGCTGTTGCTGCGATGATTATTGGCCACGGTATGATTGCGTTTCGCGACCCACATGGTATCCGCCCTTTGTGCTTAGGTAAGCGTGAAGTGAACGGAAGAACAGAATACATGGTGGCGTCAGAGTCAGTGGCGTTAGATGCTGTTGGTTTTGATTTTGTTCGCGATGTCGCTCCTGGTGAAGCGATTTACGCAACGTTTGATGGTGAACTATTTACGAAACAATGTGGCGACAATCCAAAACTGAATCCGTGTATCTTTGAATTCGTTTACTTTGCACGTCCGGACTCTTTCATCGACAAGATTTCTGTTTACAGTGCTCGTGTTGAGATGGGTAAAAAGCTTGGCGAGCGTATTCGTGAAGATTACGCAGAATTGGATATCGACGTGGTTATTCCTATTCCTGAAACGTCCTGCGATATTGCTCTACAAATTGCCCAAGCTATTGATAAACCTTACCGTCAAGGCTTTGTGAAAAACCGTTACGTAGGTCGTACTTTCATTATGCCGGGTCAACAACAGCGTAAGAAATCGGTGCGCCGCAAACTAAACGCGATTCGTTCTGAATTTAAAGGTAAGAATGTCCTGCTTGTGGATGACTCTATTGTTCGCGGTACAACATCAGAGCAGATCATTGAGATGGCTCGTGACTCTGGCGCAAACAAGGTGTTTATGGTCTCGGCGGCACCAGAAGTACGTTTCCCGAATGTTTACGGTATCGATATGCCAAGTGCAACAGAGTTGATTGCTCATGGCCGCGATAACGAAACCATCTGTAAGCAAATTGGTGCTGACGCGCTTATTTACCAACGCTTGGATGATTTGGTTGAAGCAGTTGGTTTAGGCAATCAAGACATCACTCAGTTCGATACATCAGTATTTAACGGTGAATATGTGACGGGTGACATCGACCAACAATACCTCGACTTCCTTGATGGTTTACGTAACGATGATGCAAAGACACAAGCAGAAATTCAGCAAGATCTTGCTAATCTAGAACTGCATAACGAAGGCGCTTAATCTGCCCGAAAATCCAAGACATAAAAAAACCAGAGCTCGCGCTCTGGTTTTTTGTATCTGCTATCGAGTTTAGTGAATGTTGTAAGCGATCACGAAGTCGATAAAAAGACGCACTTTCTCAGGAAGGTGGTCTTTGTGATTGTACAGCATGTAGATGTCGCGCGGGTTAGCGCTCCAATCTGGTAATACACGCAGTAGATCGCCACTTTCAATATACTCTTTGATCATCACGTCAGGCATTAATGTAATCCCCAACCCTTCAGAGCAAGAGCTACGCACGACATTCAGTGCATTGGCTTGAAAACGACCACGTTCTGCATTCACCACAGACTCTCCCTTGCTGTTGATTAGTGTCCACTTGATCAGTGGGTAGCCTTTCAGCAAAGAATGGTTAGAGAGCTCTTCAGCGTGGTTTGGTGCCGGATTTGCGGCGAGATAGTCAGGACTTGCGACGAGAATATCCTTCACTTCACCAATTTTACGGGCGATCAAGCTTGAGTCACGCTGTGGTCCAACGCGGAAAATCACGTCCCACTCAGTAGGATCAAGTTGATCGGCGTTGTTTTCTGTCGTCAGCTCGATGTTGATGTCAGGATACTGCTTCATGAACCCATTAAACATAGGCATCATCATGCGCTTAGTCAGGTTGTACGGTGCAGAAATCTTAATCTTGCCCGATGCGCCACGACAGTCATCCGTAATCTCCTCAGCTGTCGATGTTAGGCGTTGTAGCAGAGGTGAGCATTCATGGTAAAAGCGTTCTCCGGCCTCGGTCAGAGAAAGCTTACGCGCATGACGGTTCAGCAATCGAAGATTGACAGAGTCTTCTAGCGCTTGAATGCGTCGGGTGATGGTTGCCACCGGAATCATGGTTTTTCGCGAAGTTGCGGTATAGCTCCCATTTTCGACAACCAATCGAAACAGGTTTAGATCATCTAATTTCATATTTCCAGACACATTAAACTACCGTTTATGGCTAATTTATAATTAACTTTGTGATCAAAGTTTGCTTTAAGTCAACATGTTGCGTCATTTGAACACAGCAAGGCTCCCTGAGTAAATACTGATAGACCATGGAATATTTGTATAAACGTCAATTTCAGGCTACGGTTTATAACAAGGTGAAAGGGCCTGATGTCTTGCTGCATAACGTTTTGTAAGATGTGAATACAACAAAAATAACGACATATAAATTTGTTTTTTTGACTGAGCTTTGTGAGGTGCAAAGGTATGTTTAAGACTCACAGTCAAACGGCAATGGTCTCGGCGCAGGAAGTGGTCAATCATAAACTCATCATGTTAGTGGACGATGATCCGATATTTCGTAGCGTGACTAATGCCTATTTGGAAAGTCAGGGTTTTAAGGTGGTCGAAGCAGAAAACGGCCTAGAGGCGCTTCAACAACTAAGGGAATGCCAACCTGATTTGGTCTTATGTGATTTATCCATGCCCGTGTTGGACGGGATAGAATTTGTCGAGGAAGTTAGCTTAGAGTATCCGTCTATGCCACTGATTGTTGTGTCTGGAACGGATGAGATGTCTGACGTCGCGAAAGCGCTTCGTTTTGGTATTAAAGATTTCTTACCTAAACCAATAGGAAACTATCAACATCTATCTCAAGCGATCGACAACACGCTTGAGGAATCAGACTGTCACTACTCTGACCATCGAGATTTTTCGAGCCAATGGTTTAGGGTTGATGACGGTGGGGAAATGCCAGACGATCAAGAATTGCACTGGCACCTAGAATATCTACAACAACACCCAAATGCTGCAAGAGACTTGCTACACGCTTTATTACCAGAAAAAGACGCATCACAAGGCGATTGGAAATGCTCTTATCGTTTATTGCAATCAACCGACGTTATGCCTTTAGTGTTTGATTACCGTTGGCTGATGAACGGGCAATTTGCCTTTTATCTCGTTGATTCAGCGTCATCAGCGCACGATGGTGTGGCAACAACGCTGCTGGTGCGTGCTTTGTTTGATGACTACTTACGTAACTTAAAGAGTTTTAGTGCAGACCTGAAAGACATGGTCGACATTATTGAAAAAGGTATTCAGTGCTCTGATAGTACCGGTGCCGTAAATGCCGTTTTCGGTGTCGCAGATCTTGCTTCGTCTTCTGTCTCTATACTACCAGCGGGTTTGGATAGTCAGTGGTCAGACGGCCATTCAAATCAGCACATAGCCGCTGGTAATCAATTAGGTGACGGCAGTATGAAAAACTTCATCACCCGAGATTTACCAATCAGCACTAACGGGCAGCTTTCAATTGGTTGTCTTGGGACATCCAGCTTTAGCCTCAATATGGTTCGTCTGAATCGATTGATATAACGAGCAGCAGGTAAAAACATAGATACATCAATAAAAGCAGCGTCCATTACGCTGCTTTTTTATTTCTAGCTGCTTGGCTTCGAACTAATGATACTTCGCTTTATAACCCTACTTTTTGTTGGTGTTTAGCGTTAATTGTTTAAGGTATAGTCATCGCTTAAAACAATAATGACCCATTTATGCAACGATAATTTAACGATGTAAGGTGGGGGAAGCGAAGTCAACTCAACTCTAGTGAGAAGAAACATCATGGCAGACAAAGATTTTAAAGAGCCTTATAATATTTTTTACTTTTTAGGTTTCATTGCAGTCCTTTTGATCCCAACTTTACCTGCAACGTTAACCTGGCTTCGTGTAATGAATGGTTACGCGGGCTTTTAATTTAGCGTTAGTTTATTGGAGTCCACCATTCGTATTAAGCGTTACCTTTTCAATATAGCTGGTGGACTCTGCATGCTGCTTGGCATTGCCGGCATCGTTCTTCCTCTTCTTCCTACCACACCCTTTATTCTTTTAGCGAGTGCCTGTTTCATGCGAGGCAGCCCTGCGTTTCATCGTTGGCTGCATGAACATAAAACGTTTGGACCTTTACTCGAAAACTGGCATAAACACCGAGCAGTCACACGCAAAGTGAAACAACGTGGCGCGGTTTTCATCGTACTCAGTTTTACTTTCTCCATCATTGTCGCTCCAATGGTTTGGGTAAAAATTGCGCTTTTAGTGATGCTAATCGTTTTACTGAGTTGGTTTATGCGTCTCCCTGTGACTGAGTTGGTTGCTGACCGAGAAGAAAATCACTAAGATTGTAGAGAATAGTGTGCCCGCTCTTCGAGTGGGCGTTTGTATTTTCAGCGCTTGTGACTTTTACGAAAGTAAGCACATAGTGATGAAAACCTATTGTTTGTTGCCCTCATATATACTGCGATTAGAACAGAGGGTGATGAGCCAATCTAAGTAAATCGGTATTATGACTACAGAAACAATCTCACTGATCAAATCTAGCATCAAAAGCATCGAAGATTACCCGAAACCAGGCATTCTTTTCCGCGACGTAACCAGCCTTCTTGAGGACGCGAAAGCGTATCAAGCGACAATCAATCTTTTGGTTGAGCGCTACAAAGATATGGGTTTCACGAAAGTTGTGGGTACAGAAGCTCGTGGTTTCTTGTTTGGTGCACCACTAGCACTAGAACTGGGTGTTGGTTTTGTCCCTGTGCGTAAGCCAGGCAAACTGCCTCGTCCTACTGTGGCTCAATCCTACGAGCTTGAATATGGTGTTGATACGCTAGAAATCCATACTGATGCGATCGTAGAAGGCGATAAAGTATTGGTTGTAGATGATCTACTTGCTACGGGCGGTACGATCGAAGCAACAACAAAGCTTATCCGTCAACTAGGCGGTGAAGTAGAGCACGCTGCATTCGTTATCAACCTGCCAGAAATTGGTGGTGATAAGCGCCTAGAAGGTCTAGGTCTGAACGTATACAGCATTTGCGAGTTTGAAGGACACTAATACATTCAATGAGTTATTTAGCTTTAGCGCGAAAATGGCGTCCGAATAAGTTTGACCAAGTCGTAGGGCAAAGCCATGTCCTTACGGCTCTGGAAAACGCGTTGGCGCAAAATCGCTTACACCATGCGTATCTCTTCAGCGGTACGCGAGGCGTTGGTAAAACATCGATTGGCCGACTGTTTGCTAAGGGCCTGAATTGTGAAACAGGTATTACTGCTAACCCTTGTGGTGAGTGTGATACTTGTCGTGAGATTGATGAAGGTCGCTTTGTTGACCTACTAGAGATCGACGCGGCTTCTCGTACTAAAGTTGAAGACACTCGTGAACTATTAGATAACGTTCAATACAAGCCCGCTCGCGGACGTTTTAAAGTGTACCTCATTGATGAGGTACACATGCTTTCGCGTCACTCTTTCAATGCGCTGTTAAAAACGTTGGAAGAGCCGCCAGAGTATGTGAAGTTCTTGTTGGCTACGACGGATCCACAAAAACTGCCGGTAACGATTCTGTCGCGCTGTTTACAGTTCCACCTTAAGCCAATCAGTGTTGATGACATTCATCAGCAACTTGACCATATTCTGGAAAAAGAACAAATCTCTGCAGAAGCAAGAGCACTTGGCATGATCTCGCATGCTGCAGATGGCAGTATGCGTGATGCACTGAGCTTAACTGACCAAGCTATCGCCCTAGGTAACGGCACGATTCAGACCGATATCGTTAGCCACATGCTTGGTACGATTGATACTGACCAAGCGATTCATTTGCTGGAATCGGTCAGCAGTAAGCAGCCGCAACAGGCGATGGACAAAATCCAACAACTTGCATCAAACGGTGTCGAGTGGGATGGATTGCTACAACAATTGGCATCCCAGCTTCACCGCGTCGCGATGTACCAAGCTCTGCCGTCGACCTTAGATCAGACTCAACCTGATGCTGAAAAAATCGAATTATTGAGTAAAGCGTTAACACCACAAGATGTTCAGCTTTACTACCAAATTGCTTTAAAAGGCCGTGAAGACCTAACGTTGTCACCGAATGGTCGCGTTGGGATGGAAATGATCGTTTTGCGCATGATGGCATTCCGTCCATCTGCAAGTAACAGCGCCACCGTCATCTCAACCTCATCGCAGACACAAGGCTTGCCTGCGCAAAGTGCAGTGCAAACACAAGCAGCATCGGTGGCAAAACCGCAAGCGCCAGTTCAGCAAGCACCTGTACAGCAAACGCAAAGTCAGCCTAGACCAAGCCAGTTAGCGCCGAATATGGCGTCACAACCGCTGTCTCAGGCAGCACAGCAGCCGACGAATGAAGCACCATCATACCAACCTGAATATCAAGGTGGTTATGATATGGCTCCGCCACAGTATGACATGGCACCACCAATGAGTGAGAATCCTGTGCCTACACAGCAGGTTCCTCAACAAGCTCAACCTATGCCAGAGAATGCGCCAGCGCCTGCTCGAGGTAATTTGAGTGGTCTTCGTCATCAATTGCGCTCGCAACGCCAGGGTCAGCAACAGGCGACGACGCAAAATGGTGGCCCAAAAAAGCCTAACGCGACATCTGCTCAAAAAGAGTCGGTCATTGACCGTCTAGCGCAATTGCATGGCAATTCCGCACAGGTGTCGCTACCATCCTCTTCTCAAGCGGAACAACCTGTCATTGAGGATGAAGCATATCGTTGGCGTCCAACCAAGCAACCGGTTGAAACAAAAACGAATACGCAACTGACACCTACGCAGCTCAAGAAAGCTCTTGAGCACGAAAAGACGCCAGAAATGGCGCAAAAGCTTGTCGATGAATCATTGGAAAGCAGTGAGTGGGCAAAGCTGATCAGCTTAATGAATACACCCAAGCTGGTGGAGCAACTTGCACTAAACTCG
Source organism: Vibrio jasicida 090810c (assembly GCF_002887615.1). NCBI lineage: Bacteria > Pseudomonadati > Pseudomonadota > Gammaproteobacteria > Vibrionales > Vibrionaceae > Vibrio > Vibrio jasicida. The sequence continues at coordinate 3,281,467 of NZ_CP025792.1, forward strand.
CATTACAGCAAAGAAGGCTCGACAGTTTCGCTACAATTAAGAGACAGTCAGGCACACTTGAATACTGACAGAGCGCAAAGCGAGCTGTTGAACGCGTTAAATGGCGTGTTAGAACAAGAGTGCCATCTTAGTATTGATGTGGGCGAAAACGGTGAGACACCCCTTGAGCTTAGAGACAGGCTGTATCAAGAAAAATTGCAACAAGCTCTGAACAGTTTAGAAAACGATCCACATGTTCAGTTCATCGAACGTCGTTTCGCTGCAGAGCTCGATAAAGATAGTGTAAGACCTATCTAAATTTTGAACGGAATGGGGTTGAAAACGTTCAGTGAAAACCCCATTAACAGATGCAACACCTAATTAAACCAGAGAGATAAACATGTTTGGTAAAGGCGGTATGGGCAACCTAATGAAGCAAGCCCAGCAAATGCAAGATCGCATGCAAAAGCTTCAAGAAGAAATCGCGAATATGGAAGTAACTGGCGAGTCTGGTGCTGGTCTAGTTAAAGTTACAATCACTGGTAGTCACAGTGTGCGTCGTGTTGATATTGACGAGAGTCTAATGGAAGACGACAAAGAGATGCTAGAAGATCTTATCGCTGCGGCATTCAACGATGCAGCACGTCGTGTTGAAGAAACTCAAAAAGAGAAAATGGCTTCAGTAACTGGCGGTATGCAATTACCACCAGGTATGAAAATGCCATTCTAATCTGCTGAATTCTAACTAAGCGGATTTTTAATGCGTACCAGCCATATGCTGGAACAATTGATGGAGGCCTTACGTTGTCTACCTGGGGTTGGCCCCAAGTCGGCGCAGCGTATGGCCTTTCATTTGTTACAGCGTGATAGAAAAGGCGGTCTGCAACTGGCAGATGCGCTGAGTCAGTCAATGACAGAAATTGGTCATTGCACCGAGTGCCGTACCTTCACTGAAGAAGACGTTTGCCATATTTGTACGAACCCAAAGCGCCAAGAAAATGGCCAAATTTGTGTAGTAGAAAGTCCAGCAGACATTGCGGCAGTAGAAGCGACAGGTCAATACTCGGGTCGATACTTTGTACTAATGGGGCACTTATCACCACTGGACGGAATTGGTCCAAGTGATATTGGTCTTGATGTACTGGATTACCGTCTGCGTCGCGGTGATGTTTCTGAAGTGATTCTTGCAACCAATCCAACGGTTGAAGGGGAAGCAACAGCGCATTACATCGCGGAGCTGTGTAAAGAACACCAAGTGGATGCAAGCCGTATCGCACACGGTGTACCAGTGGGGGGCGAGCTTGAGCTCGTGGACGGGACAACCTTGTCTCACTCTCTTCTAGGTCGACACAAGATTTAATAAAAAAGCCGCTGAATTCAGCGGCTTTTTTGTTCTTGAGGTTCGAGAATCGATTAATCGTTTGATTCTGTACCAAGAAGGTTCTTGTAGATAAGTGCACCTAGAATACCACCAACGATTGGTGCCACCCAGAATAGCCAAAGCTGAGAAACAGCCCAGTCGCCAACGAATACGGCAACACCAGTACTACGTGCTGGGTTAACCGATGTGTTAGTCACTGGAATACTGATTAGGTGGATAAGAGTCAAACATAAACCGATCGCGATAGGTGCAAAACCTTGTGGTGCGCGTTTGTCTGTGGCACCCATGATCACGATTAGGAACATCATTGTCATCACAACTTCAGTCACTAAAGCTGCAACCATTGAATATTGGCCAGGAGAATGCGCGCCGTAACCGTTCGCGGCAAAGCCAGAACCAACCACGTCAAAACCTGCTTGACCGGTTGCGATTACGTAAAGTACGCCACCCGCAATAACACCACCAATCACTTGCGCGATGATGTAAGGCACTACGTCTTTAGTCTCAAAACGACCACCGGCCCATAGACCGATAGTTACTGCTGGGTTTAGGTGACAACCTGAGATATGGCCAATAGCAAACGCCATTGTGAGTACGGTAAGACCGAACGCCAAAGAAACGCCCAACAAGCCAATGCCGACATCAGGGAAGCCAGCCGCTAACACTGCACTACCACAGCCACCAAGCACTAACCAAAAAGTACCAAAAACCTCTGCCATGTATTTATTCATATTGTTTCCTATTGCGGATTTAGATTACCCGCTGAACATAGTAGAGAATTGTCAGAAAAGTGTGAGTTGAAGCACGGAAATTAACCAAAATGCCAGATACGAGCGTTTCTGTCTCATACATGAAACGAAATGAGTAAGGAGAGGGTGGGTGGATGAGTTGAAAGGAAAACCTCGGCTATCGTTATAGAGTTTGATAGCCGAGGCGAGAGGAAGCGTTAGCTAAAAGCAATAAATGGTGAGATACACAACAAGATGCCCGTCGCGATGATTAGGTATAGTGAAGCACCTTTGTATTTATGTAGAGAAGGCACTTGATACACCAAGTAAGCAGGAATCAAACAGCCAATCAAACCAAAGATAGGGCTACAAACCGAAGTGAAGCTCAAAACCGGTAGGTTGAGTACGATAGCGCCCCATGCCATCAAAATCGCGAATAGAATGATGCCTTTCGTCACGAGATCTTTGTTGATTTGCTCTTCAGGCATCACTTTTTTCAATGCCAACATCGCAAGGCCTTGGCAAGAATCACGGAAGCCAAGGTAAACACCAAAGAAGGCTGTCATTACAGAAAAGATGTTCAACATCAGGCTAAGCAGTTTAAGCGTCGTGCCGTCCATGCCTTGTGCTACCATCGCAAGCGCAGAGATGTTCTCGTTTGCTGCACGGACTGCTTGTTCATGAGACATCGCCAACGTGAAAGAAATCGCGTAGAAAAACACGGTCACAAACAAAATGCCAAAAGCGATATTCATAGCACGCATCGCTTTAAAACGGGCAACTTCAATAGACTTCTCTTTTGAACGGTAAGAGATCACCATCGGACTCAAGCTTTGAATAAACAAGATAGAAGTGAGAGTGAACGGCAGCAGTTCAATCGCATCTTTTAGGCCAGCACCCGCTGTTGGGACGCTACCTACATTCGCCAGATCCCATTTTTCAATCATCATGAAGCCTAGCAGTGCTACGGTACAAAGTTTTACCAATACTAATCCGGTGCTGACCTTAAATAGGACCTTCTCACCACGCGAAGCGATTGCCACCAAAGCGCAAACCAATGCTAGACCATACAACGGGTTTTCCGACAACAGCCCCTCAGTGATACCAAAGCTGTGTAGGAAAGAGGCTGAGTCATTATTGATTGCCGTCGAGTATACGAATACCCAGATCACCAACATGATGAAGTAGAGCACGCCTAACAAGGCGCCCCATTTATTGCCAAGGTAGCCTGAGATAACGCCCGCATAGTCTTGACATTTCGGAGAGGTGGAAAGCGTGTTAATAAATAGGCGTTGGAACAAGTACATCGCTGGATAACCAATCACCGCGGAGGCAAGAAATACCCATATGCCAAGTACGCCCACCTTTACTGGAAGAAAAACAATACCAGCACCGATTGCCATGCCGATGCTCATGATTACCCAGCCCCAGTCAGTGCTATCAAATTTAGTCGCCGCTTTCCATTCTGTGGCTGTCATTCCGGCTTTAACGTGAGGTGGTTCTTTAGTTATTGGAAGAGTTTGTGTAGGTACAGTAACGCTCATTGTCGTTTTCTCTTTGTTAGTATGAATTTTTCTCAAATCTATTTGAGAAAAAGATTAACAACAATTTTTTTGTGGAAAATTCAGATAAATTTGAGATCTCGACAAAATTACTCAATAAAATCTGAATTTAGATCGATTTGTGTGATCTGTAGTGGTTGTTTTGCTCACATATAGTTGAAAGAATAGCTTTGAAACGAAAGCAAAAGCTGAGTTTTACGACTAAAACTAAAAACTATGTGAGGATTAACATGAAAGAATTGATCGCTTCAGAGCACGCTCCTGCCGCAATTGGCCCATATTCACACGGAACCACTTACGGGGATTTGATTTTTACGTCTGGCCAACTCCCAGTTGATAGCGCGACAGGTAAAGTAGTAGAGGGAGGGATTACTGCTCAAAGTCATCAATCTCTAACGAACTTAAAACATGTGCTTGAAGCGGGTAACGGCAGTTTAGATACGGTTCTAAAAACGACGTGTTACTTGGCAAACATCAGTGATTTTGCGGAATTCAACAAAGTGTATGCAGAGTTTTTCCAAAAAGATTGCCCAGCACGAAGCTGCTTTGCGGTGAAAGATCTTCCGCTAGGTGTTTTGATTGAAGTTGAAGCGATTGCTAGTAAAAAGTAATACGGAGAAGAAGCATGAATCAGCAATGGAACCAATATATCCAAATCATTAAGCAAGTTGTGAAACCTGCCCTCGGATGTACCGAACCCATTGCTGCTGCATATGCGGCAGCAGTTGCAAAGCGTGAGCTTGGATGCCAAACCCCGGACATGATTGAAGTACGTGTCTCAGATAACTTGTTTAAAAACTCCATGGGGGTTTACGTTCCCGGCACTGGGAAAATTGGCCTTAAGATCGCGGCGTCAGTTGGGGCATTAGCGGGAGACCCAAACGCAGAACTGGAAGTGCTCGCTAAAATTAATCAAGACGATGTGACTGCAGCCCAGCAACTTATTGATGAAGAGCGAGTCAGTGTTGCTCGCATTGATACACAAGAATTTATCTTTTGCAGTGTAACCATGAGCGTTGGAGAAGACACCGTCTCGGTGACTATCAGCGGTGGACACACTAATATTATCCAGATCACTCGCAATGGAGCGGTGACGTTCAATGCCCCTTTGCAGCAGCGAGTCGCGACAGGATCAGTATGTGAAGGGGTGGATATCTCTATTAAGCAGATTTACGACTTTGCCCTTCAAGCGCCATTTGATGGCATCAAATTCATTCTGCAAGCGGCTGAACTCAACTCTTCCTTAGCGCAAGAGGGTATCGACCGAGGTTACGGCTTAGAAATTGGCCGAACATTAAAAGGCAATATCGAACAGGGGGTGCTTGGTAATGATCTGATGAGCAGAATCCAAATGATGACCTCTGCAGCATCCGATGCCCGAATGGGCGGTGCGACGCTGCCAGCGATGAGTAACTTTGGCAGCGGTAACCAAGGTATTGCCGCGACGATTCCGGTTGTTATCGCCGCAGAAGCGTTTCAAAGTAACGAAGAACAACTCGCTCGCGCACTAATCATGAGTCATTTAGGCGCGATCTACATTAAGTCATACTACCCACCTTTATCTGCATTCTGTGGTAACACCGTCACTAGTGCTGCCGCATCCATGGCACTAGTGTATCTAGCAGGCGGCTCGTTTGAGCAATCTTGCTCTGCAATTCAAAACGTCATTAGTGACAGTTCAGGCATGGTGTGTGATGGCGCGAAGTCATCTTGTGCAATGAAAGTTTGCACCTCATCAACGACGGCAGTTCGCTCATATTTGATGGCGATGGGTAACCACAGTGTGAAGAATCAAGGTATAGTAGGCGACGAAGTCGAACAAACTATAAGAAACGTAGGCTCTATGGTTAGACTTGGTATGCCGTATACTGACAAATCTATTATCGACATCATGTCGGCCTAGCCTCAAAGTTTTTGCTAAGGGAAGTAAATTGCAGCTTAAGAAACTCACCAAAAGTGATTTAGATATTTTGAATTCGATGAAGAACGTCGTCGATGGCATTGCGCGCATGTATGGCAAGCATACCGAGGTCGTTCTTCACAGTCTTGATGCAGAAGCTCCGGAAATCATCAAAATTGCCAATGGCCACGTTACTGAGCGTGGAGAAGGTGCACCGATTACCAACTTAGCAAGAATGAAGCTGCTTGAAGGTAACGACGTTTCAGATTCGTATGTGACGAAAACCGTAAGCGGTAAAACCTTGCATTCCATCACGACCATTGTCCGTAACCCAAAGAACAAACCTATTGGGTTATTGTGTATCAACGTCGACATGGATGTACCGATGCAAGATTTTTTGAGATCGATTATGCCAACTCAACAAAATGACTGCTGTGCGGGCGCACGTTCACCAGAAACCTTCGCTCGTAACATCGATGAAACCATCATTAGTACCATTGAGACCGTACAAGCAGAAGTGTGGTCGAACGAAGCGATTTCCCCTTCAAAACGCAACCGTGAACTGGTCACGCGTTTACAAGGTTTGGGGATTTTTAAATACAAAGATGCGGTATTGATGGTGGCAAATCATCTCGGTATTTCACGCGATACTATTTACCTTTACTTGAGAGAGTTGGGTAGTAACGACTAGGTCAGTTGTTCAAGTTCGGTGATATTATTTATCGCTTCTTGATTCGTTTTGCCGCACACAACTGGGCAAGGTTTGAAGTCGTGGCAAACTTTTGGGCGTTCAGGCATTCCGAAAAGCTTACATAAGTTGTCGTCATTTAATTGAATGCAGCGCTCTCCAGCAGGTTTGCCTTTTGGCATGCCCGGAATCGGAGAAGAGATACTTGGTGAGATACAACACGCCCCACAACCTAATCGACAATCCATCTAAAAGCCCTCGTAAAAATGAAGGGGGCATTATGGCCATTTCTCGTCAGATTGGAAGAGGCGTGCGTGAATTCACGCCAACAAAGTTAGCCCTTTCTACTCGTCATTAAGTCCTTTTTACTCATCATTAAGTAAAGCAGCGACTTCAAAATTCTGATCGCGTTTAGCCTGTTGGATATAACGGTTGCACTCTTGCATGCTTAAACCCCAGGTTCCAGCCTTGGTGCGAGAGGACATTTCCGTTAGGAACGTTGCTTGACCTTCTTGAACATTAGACGCTAGATCCTTGCCGTATTGTTGACAAAGTTCTGCATCGGTACTTGCCGCAGCTCCGAACGAAACAAGAGAGATAATGGTGATCATTGCGAGCTTCATAATATTGATTCCTTTATTCACACTATGAGCTAAAACCATAGGATAGGAATCACTATTAGTAAAAATATCAATGTTGATCGCCCTTGCTAGTGAAATAGAACAAGCGTTGATAATAGTTCGTATTACGGGGCGGAATTCGGCAAAACTTGAACTTTTGTTGTCAGAGGGGTATAAAACGCACCCAATTCATTCCCATTCGAGAAATAAGTAGTAAGCGTATGAGCACTCCATTTTGGCAAAGTAAATCGTTAGAGAACATGACAGAAGAAGAATGGGAATCTCTCTGTGATGGGTGTGGCAAATGTTGTCTGCACAAGCTAATGGATGAAGATACGGACGAAATCTACTACACCAACGTGGCGTGTAGTTGGCTGAACAGCAAAACATGTTCGTGCAAAGACTACCCGAACCGTTTTACTTCAGGCGAAGAGTGCACCAAGCTGACGCGTGAAGATATTGATGATTTTACGTGGCTGCCACACACTTGTGCATACCGCTTGTTGGCAGAAAGCCAGCCACTGCCAGAATGGCACCCATTAATCACTGGCTCTAAGTCTGCAATGCACGCAGCAGGGGAAAGTGTACGAAACAAAGTGGTGTATGAAATCGATGTGGTGGACTGGGAAGATCACATTTTAAATCACCCTAATCGTCCATAGCCGAATGTAAAACAAGCCTTTCATTGAAAGGCTTGTTTATTTTGGGGTGAGGCAAAAGTACCTAACCTTTTAAGAAACGGTTATAGACAAACAATATAACGAAAGCACCTAAAGTCGCGGTGACGATGCTGCCGATGTTTACTCCGTCTGCACCGCCAAGGCCCACAAAGCTTCCTAAGAAACCACCAACGAAAGCGCCTACGATACCGAGCACCATCGTGGCAATCCAGCCGCCTCCATCGTTACCTGGCATCAACCACTTAGCCAGTGCACCTGCAATCAAACCTAGAATAATCCAAGATAGAAAGCCCATAATTTCTCCTTACTCATTATTGTGTTAGGTACGTGTCGTTACGCATTCATGGTTACGTTTCAATCATAGACCATTCATCCAAAAGCGTAGATTTAACTAACTGATGACCATCGCGATGTAACCTAATATCAGGACTAAAACTGAAGTTAATGCGTATGGCACGGGGTAGCCAATCGCTGGCATGTCACTGTGGCTTGCATCTTGGGCTCCTTTCATTGCAGGGGTACTGTTTCTCCCTCCGGCACAGGCTCCCGCTAAAATAGCAGGGTTCATTTTGCGGAAGTACAATCCGTATAACCAAGCTAGCAGAGGTGGTACGAGTGCTGCAGTCACACCCAGTAACGCTATCTTGATGACAATGATGCCTTGGAATGACGCTAAGATTTTCGGCCCCACGGTTGCCGCTAATACCGCGACAAATAGGTTTAGGCCGATGTCTTGTAGAAAGCTTCTTGCCCCTTCACTCATGGGGCCGCCAAAGCTAGGGTTACGAGTTCGTAGGAATGAGAAAACGATCCCGGTTAACATGCAACCCGCCGATGTGCCAAGGGCAAAAGGGATACCTGCAACGGTGACACTCAAATGTCCAAAGACATAGCCAATAAGAAGGGAGAGGGCGAGGTAGAAGGTTTCAGTGACCGTACTCTCTACAATCGGAACGCTATTGAGTTTGGATGCGGTTTGTTCTACGCACCATTGGGAGCCTGCAATACGCACAACATCGCCCACTTCGACCTTAGTTTGTGGCAATAAAGGTTGCTGGTGGCCTTGTCGAAATATCGCTTTGAAATAAACACCAAAGCCGACTTCGGCATGCAATTGTGCGACAGTTTTCCCTGCATGCTCAGATTTACCAACGTGAATATCAGCCACTTCAATGTCGACATTTCTTGCGCGTGGCTCATCGACTTCATTTCCGATATCGGCTTCACCTTCCGCAATCAAGACGCGATATTCTCCGCGAATGCCAATAACATCATTTAACTCAAGCATTGGATTATCAGAAGCATCAATGACTTGCTCACCTCGAACCACTTTAAGCACGGCCGCATCAGGGAACTTCTGATACAACTCTTGCACTGAACGGCCAACTAACTCTTGGTGTGTGACTTTATAAGCACGAACATCAATCGGTAGGACGCCCACGTCTGAAAACCCAAAGGTGCTTGGGAGTTTCTCGTTGTCATCGCCAGTTGAGAATTCCGCTTCTGCCTCTTTACCTGCTTTGACGGGGTCAATACCAAAGAGAGAAGGGAGGTACTTAATGAACAAGATGATGAGGACGGTCGAAAGGACATAACTTATCGCGTAGCCCGCCGCAATATTGGCACTGACGTGATCAATGCTCATCCCTTCAGGTGGCGTAAATGCGCCTGAACTAATTGCTGACTGCGCTACGCCCATTACGGCGGTCACTGTGTAACTGCCAGAAATGATGCCAGCGGCGTAGCCGGGCTCCAGACCCATTAGCTTGGCGCCGATGACAACAATCGCAAAATTGCTGAACACGACAATCAAACCAATGACGACGAAGTCGATCCCTCCTCTAGCAAGACCGGAGAAAAATTGTGGCCCCACTTTCATCCCAATCGCGTACATGAACATCATTAAGAAGATATCTGAGACCAGCCCCGGCTCTTCAATTTTTAGCCCATAAACCGAAAAGGAGGTAAGAGCTAAAGCAACACCAACAACTAAAGTGCCAGCTGTTGTTCCTAGGCTCACTCCTTTGAATGTAAGTCGACCAAGCGGGTATCCAATAGCGAGAGATAGAAAGAGAAAAACGAACGGATTTTCTGACAAGTAACTAAATAGAAAGGACATAGTGTCACCTGTGAATTTGTTGATATAAGAGCAAGGAACCATGAGAGTTCCTTGCTTTAAGTGGAAGGGGACAATTAGCCGTGGTTAAAGTTACTCGACTCATCAGCGTCGCTACCGTTGACGACAGGATGCTTGTCGAAGAAGTCCACGCAGTGTTGTAAATCGGAAATCAAAAGATCCGCCATGTCTCGGCTAAATCCATGTCGAACCAAAATACGCATGATCACTAGATCTTCGCGTTCGGCAGGCATAGCGTAAGCCGCAATTTGCCAGCCACGAGATCGAATGCGATCAGAAAGATCGTAAAGATTGAAGCCTGGGTTTGCGCCATCTTTTATTGACCAACTCAGTGCAGGGATACCACCATGTCCATCATAGATGATGTGGAACATACCCATTTTTTCGACTTCTTTGGCAAGGTAACGAGCTGTGTCATAACAAGCATCGTGGATCTTACGATAGCCCTCTTTGCCAAGACGCAAGAAGTTATAATATTGAGCAACGATTTGACCACCAGGGCGAGAGAAATTGAGTGCAAAGGTGGGCATGTTGCCACCGAGGTAGTTGACGTTAAAGATCAAGTCTTCATGTAGAGCATCGGCATCTCGCCAAACAACCCAACCAACGCCGAGTGGGGAAAGGCCAAACTTATGTCCAGAGGCATTGATGGACTTTACTCTTGGTAAACGGAAGTCCCACACTAAATTTGGATCGCAGAATGGGGCAAGAAAGGCACCACTCGCACCATCAACGTGAATCGGAATATCTAGCCCGGTATCTTCTTGTAGCTTATCTAACGCTTCGTGCACCGCTTGTACTGGCTCGTATTGGCAAGTAAAGGTCACGCCTAACGTTGGGACAACACCAATCGTATTTTCGTCACAACGTTTGATTACTTCCTCTGGGGTCATGATAAGACGGTCGCCTTGCATTGGGATTTCGCGAAGTTCAATGTCCCAGTAGCGCGCAAACTTATGCCAACAAACTTGAACTGGGCCACAGATAAGATTCGGGCGATCAGTTGGTTTGCCTTGCTTCTTCATTTTTTCGCGCCAAGCCCATTTTAGCGCCATGCCGCCTAGCATTGCCGCTTCACTTGAGCCTGTTGTTGAACATCCCATAGGGTTTTCAGCATCCGGTGCATGCCAAAGGTCGGCAAGCATATGCACACATCGAGATTCGATTTCCGCCGTTTGAGGGTATTCATCTTTGTCGATCATGTTTTTGTCGATGCACTCGTCCATCAATTTGTGGACTTCGTCTTCGACCCATGTTTGACAGAATGTCGCAAGGTTCTGACGCGAATTGCCATCAAGCATGAGCTCATCATGGACAACTTGGTAAGCATGATCGGGAGCATGCTCGTGCTCTGGAATACGGTACTTAGGCATAACAATGGAAAGATCTTTAGACGAATACACATCGTCTAGGATTGAGCCACGAACGGTTGATTTTTTATGAAGAGGCATGGTGAATCCCTTATCTTATTGAATTAATTCCACTTATTGCTATTTTTTGTAGGGTTAATAGCAATGACGGCAGCAAAAATAAACATAGCAGGGTTTTCTATAATGTCAGGAAAAATAAGCATTTTGTTGCTTATTTCACGTTGTTTTATTTTATTTTGTGCTCGATTAGGCAAATATCAGAGACGTACACCATGTGGCACATGAATTGAGTTGTCATAAGAGGAGAATTGTGAATTTAGTACGCACTTTTTATTAGTGCTCGTTTTCTATTTCGTGGTGTAAACTTACAGCATCTACTTTCAAGGATTTATATCCCGGCGCTTGACCATCCCGTTCAAGTTCGTCCCTTACGAGGTAAAAATGACGTTACTATCCCCCCTAACAGTGCGTTTTACACCATTCAAGGTGTTGTTTATGGCGTTTGCTTTGACGATGAGTTCCTTCATTGTTAATGCAACAGAAAGCACAGAAAAGGTCGTAGAAGTGCCAGAGGTTTCTGCCGCTGAAAAGGCCATCGATAATATCAATCAAGATATCATTGATTTGTCGGAAAGCTTAAAGCAGGCCCGTGGTGATGAACGCGATGCTTTGCAATTGCAACTGTTCCAGAAAAATGAAGAACTGAGAAGCCGCCTTTCAACAGCGATCAGCAATAAATCGATCCCTCACGAGACGTTGATTGAGCTGGTAAAAACTCAAGAGATGTACTCCGAAGGCGCTGTCGCTTATCTGGATGATAAAATCATAGCGCTAAATGAAGAACTCAATAAAGCCAAAGATGAAGACAAACTATCGCTCGTTAATCAATATCGCGAATTGCAACAATATTTAGATGTAAGCTACGAGTCGAGTTGGCAAAACCTAAAATGGTTAAAGAGCCTTGATATTCAAGACAAGGATGCTGACTCAGAATTTAAAGATAGTGTCGATAAGCGCATGCGCTTATTGTCTGCTTCGATTGAGTACTTGAACCAGCAGAGTGAGATCATTGGTTCGCAAGTCTCTTCTAGCCCAGAGTCGGAAAAAGCATCACTTCAGTTGAACCAATTGATTCTCAAGCAGCGATTGAACGTGGCGACAGAGAGTTTGCGTACTCTGATTACGATTGGTGACAACCTTGGTTTAGAAACCTCTGAATATAAACGTCAGATTTTTGAAGTAACAGGCAGCATTACTCACGACTTGCTGAACACCAAAGTAATTCTGTCTATCTTGAGCCATTGGTCGAACTCAATGGTGGATTGGTTTGCTGAGAACGCACCACAGCACATCTTCCAGTTGTTTGTGTTTGCTCTGATCCTGCTGATTGCCCGCGCACTGGCGAAGCTAACGCGTAAAGTGGTTAGCAAGACGGTGGCATCGAAGAACTTGAAGCTGTCACACTTGATGCAAGACTTCTTTATCTCGATGTCAGGCAAAGCCGTGTGGATCATCGGTATCATGGTTGGTCTATCTCAAATCGGCCTTAACCTTGCTCCAATCCTGACTGGTTTCGGTATTGCTGGTGTGATCATCGGTTTCGCATTACAAGATACGCTATCAAACTTCGCTGCGGGTATGATGCTACTGATCTACCGTCCGTTCGATGTTGGTGACTTTGTTTACGCAGGTGGTGTAGACGGTAAGGTAAGCCACATGAGCTTGGTGAACACAACAATCCGTACTTTCGATAACCAAATCATCATCGTGCCAAACAGCAAGATTTGGGGTGACGTGATTAAGAACGTGACACATGAGCGCATTCGCCGTGTCGATATGGTTTTTGGTATCGGTTACTCAGATGACGTACTAAAAGCAGAAGAAGTATTGGCAGATATCGTGACGTCTCACCCTTCAGTACTTCGTTCTCCAGAGCCAATGATCAAGCTTCATACACTGAACACTTCTTCAGTTGACTTCATTGTTCGTCCTTGGGTTAAAACGGATGACTACTGGGATGTTTACTGGGATGTAACTCGAGAAGTGAAACTGCGCTTCGACCGTGAAGGCATTTCGATTCCATTCCCACAACAAGATGTGCATTTGCACATGGTGGAAAAGAAAGAAGCATAAATTTCTTTTACTTGAATCCAAAATCAACAAAAAGGCGCTCAATTAGAGCGCCTTTTTTATCGGTTTAGCAGTAAAGATTACAGCTCATCCAAGAACGTGATTTTTGGCTCACTGGCAAGTAAACCATCAATCTCACTCAATAGAGTCTGGAAATGCGTTGTTTTGCAGTGTTCGTCAAACGCGGCTTGGTCTGCAAACTGCTCTTGGAATAAGAATTGGCTTGGGTCATTTTTGTCTTGGAACAAGTGATAACGCACGCAGCCCGTCTCATTTCGAGTCGGCTCTAGCATCGCTTCTAATGCTTGTTTTAGTTGATATACGCAGTCAGGTTTTGCGTGAAATGCAGCAGTTAAATGAATCATAGTTGTGTTTGCTTCTTTGTTTTTATTAAAGGGGATAGTGGCAGTTTCTGTTAGGACAGAACTTACTATCAGAGATAGCGACCTTGACGCTGCAAGAACTCAATTTTGTAGCCGTCTGGGTCGGTAATGAAGAAAAATGTCGCTAAGTGTTTTTCCTGATGGTCAAAGACTTTGATGTCGCTCGCTTCGATATCTAGCGAGTTCAAGCGTCGATAAGTCGCCGCAATGTCTTCTACGCTTACCGCAAGGTGCCCGTAAGCCGTACCATGTGTGTATGGCTCACTTTGGTCGTGATTGTGAGTGAGTTCTAACTCGAATCCCGTTTCAGGGTTTGCTAAGTAGGTAAGAGAAAAGCCGTCGAATACGTATTGGTCTTTGATTTCTAGCTCAAGTGCGTCGCGATAAAACTTAAGAGAACGCTCCAGATCGCTTACGCGAATCATGGTATGAATCATTTTTGTCATGAGTACTCCTTAATACTGCGCCTAGACTAGTCAGTTTTAGCGCGAGTTTGGTAGTACTCAGGTACGACAATAACGTGAGTGGTTAGTTTTGCTCACTTAGTGCTTGATCTAGCGTCGCTTGTGGTTGTCGAGCGTAGGTAAGGCAGGCGCAGCGAAGCAGAGAGGCGAAGTTATTGACCTCCCCGTTGTGTTCTAACGCTTCTTGGTAAACGGTCGTGATGAACTTAGGTACGGTCATGTCTTGGGCAGAGGCAATTTCTTCTAGAATCAACCAAAAACTCGATTCCAACTTTACGCTGGTGGCATGGCCATCAATGCGGATGGAGCGGGTAACAAACTGATAGTTTTCTTGTGGTTGTTTAGCAAATATTTCGCACATAAGGTTATTCGTTTTTATAAAAGAGCCGCAATTATTGAAGGGAGGGAGTAAGCCGTCAACCGTTTCTATCACAAAAAAACGCTCCCAGAAGAGAGCGTTTGAGTATCACCACGAAAGTGGCGTGAGTGTGGTTAAGCGTTGACGAGTTAGTTAATTTGCTTGATGAGGTATTGACCTAGCTCAGAGTGATGCATGATCTTGGAGATAGGTAAAATCGTGCCAGCTGGCCCCCAAGCAAATACGTTTACAGGGGTGTGCGTATGTGTGCCAGTTCCCCAGACTGTATTCTGTTTCGTCCCTTGTTCGCGAGCGAGTAGGTTACCTCTATCGTTGTAAGGAAAAAACGCATCAAAATCGTTAATTGCTGGGACGTTTTCTTCACTTAAATATTTGTGGCTTGCTAAGCGATAAGGGTTTGGTTTACTTGCTAAGACGCGCTCTGCCTGTTCTGGTGTGATAGAAAAGTCACTATTTTCGTTTACGATTTCGGCCAATTTAGCTGGTGTTTGTTTTGTTTTATCAAGCTTTTGAAACTCGCTGATCATGCCGTAGTAGCTTTGTTTTTGATTATAAAGTCCATCAAGAATATCGAACTTGCCGAAGTTGAAGTTGGGTGCGTAATCGCGGTTCGCAAAAGCCTCACCATTGCGCTTTTGTGGTTTGGGTAAATCAGCGGAAGAATAACTGAAGCCAAATGAACCGGTTTCATGATCGGCAGTGACTATCACCAACGTGTCTTCACGGCCTTTTGCCCATTCGTATACAGAGTTCACTGCTTCATCAAACTTAATCAGTTCGTGCAACATGGTTCCGGCGTCATTGCTGTGACCCGCCCAGTCGATTTGACCTCCTTCGACCATTAAGAAGAAGCCATCTTTATCCTTAGATAGGATATCGAGCGCTTTTACGGTCATTTCTTCTAGTGACGGTTGAGTCCGTTTCGGATCATTTTTGTTTTTGCTGTAAGCGATGCCATCATCCATGCCTGAATAGGCAAATAACCCCAGTAGCTTATCGCCGTTGGAGGTTTCAAGCATATTGCGGTTAAACGCCAAACTGTAACCTTGTTGCTGCGCTTCCGTCAGTAAGTTACGCTCGTCTTTGCGTTTCGATTTTAGGTAAACGTCACCCTGGGTCAGCTTCTCAAGTTGTTTGTATGTGTCGCCTTTCTCGTTGGTTGATTTAGGAATCCAATGACGAAGGCCGCCAGAAAGCATCACATCCACGCCGGTCTCTAGCATATCAACTGCGATACTATTTTCGAGAGAACGATGCGGTTGATGAGAAGCAAAAGCCGCTGGTGTAGCGTGTGTCATTCGTGTATCCGACACCAAGCCCGTTGCTTTGCCTTTCGCTTTGGCTTTTTCCAGAATGGTTTCCACGTGATTACCTTGGCTATCAATACCGATCACTTCTGATGCCGTCGGGGTGCCAGTAGCGAGCATTGTGGCCGAGCAAGCAGAATCGACGACAATCGCATCCTCAGGGTTGGTCAAGGATGAACCAATTACCCCTTCCTGTGCGAGCTTGTAAATGGCGGTTGTTTCGCCTTTGTAAATCGAGTTTGGTGCGTGATTCGCGTAAGTCTCTAACAAGCCTACTTGCTGAGGGCCCATGCCATCACCAATCATTAGGATAACGTTTTTGATTTCTGCTGATAGAGCATTGAAAGAGAGCGTGGACGCCGCTACTGCGGTCACAATTGGGGTCACTAAGTGCTTCATTGTATATTCCTTATTTATAAAAGCGTGCAAATTAAAACAAGGATTTATGACAAAATTGCTACCGTCACAAAAGGTTCATGTGTACTTCATTTCTTTTTACTAGGGCAGAAATAAGAAAGCCCACAGAAGTGGGCTTGAATTAGGTTTAGGAGTGGAAAGTCATGAGCTAAAGCTACACCGCGTAAGCAGGGCTTTGGGCCACGATTTGATTAAACTCGACTCTTGATTGCTGGGCCGCATCAGATAGCTCGAGTTTTCTCTCTTTTGCTTTCATGACATTATCCAATAGGGTCTGCAGCTCATCCTGCATCTCCTGAGGTAAGTGATGATCAGCAAAATCATTGTCGTCGCTATGCTCCAGAGCAAAAGCGCGAATTCGTTTACGTAGTTTCATGAGCTCGGCTAACGCTTCACGCTCTTCTTCTGCCGCATCTTGAGCTGCATCACGCGCACGTTCAAACTTCGCCATTGCCATGCCTTCTGTTGACCACGGATCAAATTCTGGTAGCTCTTCAATGTTGATGGTTGGTTCGATGTAATCTTCTTGATGACGAATATCCAGCGTGGTTGCACGTACCGCAGAAACCATCAGCATGATTGAGATACCCAACAAAGGTAAACCACCCACGATAGCCGCGGTCTGTAGTGTGCTTAACCCACCCATAAACATCAGAACCGTTGGAAGAAAGGATAAGGTGAATGCCCAGAACATTCGGTTCCAACGCATTGGTTCTTCCGTGACGTTGTTTTGTACAACAGACGCAAGAATGTAGGAAATCGAGTCAAAGGTCGTGGCAGTGAAAATAATGCAAAGCACAGTAAATACGGCGATGACTAACGTACTCATTGGCAGTGCATCTAACATCGAGAAGATCGCCGCGGTTGCGCCTTCTGCATTTAGGATAGCAACAACGTCTAGTTCTCCTGATAACTGTAGCGACAAGCCATAGTTACCTAGAATCATAAAGAATAAGAAACAGCCTAGAGAACCAAAGAAAATCGAGCCAGATACCATTTGTTTGATAGTGCGACCGCGAGAGATACGCGCCACAAACAGGCCCATGCTAGGTGCAAATACTAGCCACCATGCCCAATAGAAAATGGTCCAATCTTGTGGGAAGTGGGTGTTATCAAACGTACCGTAACCGCCGAACGGTTCCGCCCATGTTGCCATTACAAAGAAATTAGACAGCATTCGGCCAATCGAGTCTAAACCCGTTTCCAGCATGAAGATGGTAGGTCCAACCGCTAAGATGAACGCCAGTAAGCCCATCGCACCCCAGAAGTTAATGTTGCTTAAAACTTTAATGCCTTTCTCCATACCTGCGTAAGAGGAGTAAGCAAAAATGGCCGTACAGATCAGCAGTACTAACACTTGGCTATATGTGTTTTTAGGCATACCGAAAAGATAATGCAGACCTTCGCCGATCAACGGAGCGGCTAAACCTAAGCTCGTTGCGGCACCGCCAAGCAGGCCGAAGATAAACAGTACATCAACGATTTTACCGGCGGCGCCTTTACTACGTTCTTCGCCAAGCACTGGCATCAATGCACTGGATACTTTCAAAACGGGTTGTTTACGTACGTAGAAGAAGTACGCAATTGGCAGAGCAGGGATAAGGTAGATAGACCATGCGATTGGGCCCCAGTGGAAGAGGCCATAGGTCGCCGCCCAACGCACCGCTTCTTCACTGCCTGGTTCTAGTTGAAAAGGTGGTGATTGGTAGTAATACGCCCATTCGATGCAGCCCCAGTAAAGAATGCTGGCACCGATGCCGCCACAGAACAGCATCGCCGCCCATGACGCAGTAGTAAATTCTGGTTTCTCGTCAGGGTCACCGAGTTTGATTTGTCCCATGTCGCTGAAGACAACGTAAATCATGAAAATAAAGGCAGCAAGGCCGAGTGCAAGGTACAAGAACCCCAATTTATCCGTCATGAAGGTTTTTGCGATCGCAATCCATTCTGCACCCTCAGTCGGGAACATAATTAATGGAAAGACAATAGAAAGTAACAGCGCGATAGCGCCAAAGAAGGTTGGTTTGTCTATGAGAGAAAATGCATTTTTCACAGTTCATCGTCCGTTAATGAATAGTTATCCATTATGGACTTGGGTAAAAACAGTGTTCAAATGAGGATGGTTGTCGTAACGGAAAAAACTCTTTTTTAACCAATAATTTAAGGCGATATTTTAAACAAGAGCGAGAATAATACCACCAACGGTCAATGCCGCAGACAAATATTGACCAGCAGAGTATGAGCCATCATCCTCTTCTTCAATCGTATCTGGGTGATCCATCCCGAGTGCGCCATGAGCGAAAGATTCGACTTTGTCACCAACGGTCTTATTTTCGGCTTCCAGCTTTTTGCTCTCGTGATCAATCTGTTGTAATGCGACGAGTAAGGCTTTCCCTTCAGAGGACAGCGTGACCGTATTTTGGTCGACCTTTAATGGTGCGGCATTGGCACTTTGTTCAGCCACTTTCGCTTGGTCTCGGTTATTTTGCTGTGCTGCATTACTATAAACCGATTGACGGTTGACTGAATTGCTTCCTACTGGATTCATCTGTTACCCCTTCGAACAACGACACTCCTTTATGAGTGCAGGTATACCCAAGTGACTTCAAGATGCAGGATTCAGAGCGTTGTCATTGATTCGAGGTCAAGGAAAACAACGCAGCGTAATAGCTGGCTCTTTCCAAGTTGTTTGACGCAGAAATTGGGTCAATGACACGCTCCCGAAGGGCTAGTTGACTTGGCTTGTATACTTTGTTGTCGATTCTTGATTTGGATCCACCAAACCTTTAAATCGCCGCCGCGTCTACAAACCAAGTCATTCTCGCTGAACCTAGCATCTCGAGGTTACTTGGGTATAAAAAGCAGTTATCCCTATATCGACGGCAAAGGCTATTTCTTGAATCAATCAAATACAAAAATAGGTCTGTTTTTGCCGCTTTCTATGTATATCTAGAATAGCTAGCAAAAAGCAGACCTATTTATCTTAAGTCGTGGTCGGATTTTTCCAATTACTTACATTGAAGATCGCTGTTGCGCTTAGCTAGATGCTTGTACGCGGCCATGCGGTTTGCGTTTTGTACATAACGCACAGGTGGCGCAAGGACTTCTAATTGGTAATCCGAACCGTCTGAAGTAATGTCTGCAGTAGGGGTAATGACGACAACGTTTAAATCTGGGTTACGATTCAAGATAGAAGCCGCTGTCCCTAAACCGTCTTCAGTATGGAATTTGCCCGCGACGTGAACCACTTGAGTACTTGGGTGTTGCTCTAGGTATTTGACGATAGATTCTGCCATGGTCTCATCCCATGTTACCTGAGCTGCGTATTGCTTTTCAGTCTGCTCTGGTTTGCCGTGGTGCATGGATGCCATGAACTTCTCTTTGTATGGGCTGTTTGCGGTGTTGACTTCGTCCGCGACAAAACTGCGCTCATCACTGTCGAGCTTCTCTAAGTAATCGATGCCTTGGCGGCCAATGCAACGCACAATATTTTTCGGCGCATTTGCGGCAATCACGGGAATATCAGCTTGCTTGGCAAACTCAACCAGCGGGCGGTAATCACTTTCGTAGTTTGGCCAAGCATTACTTTGCTTCATAAAGTATTGCTCACCAATTTCGCCGTTTAAGTATGAATCTAAGATTGCTTGCTTGTCGCGTGTGACCTGCTCCATTGAAAGCGCAAGAGGACGATTAGTAGAAGACAACTGCTTTAGCATGTCAGTCTGGAAACGGTGAATACCTGCGTGTGTGTGCCATTCGCCAATCAAAATTACATCGGCTTGTTGTAGGGCTGGGGTTAGCTGATTGACTGAGATGGCTTCACCGGAAGGGGCATGAAGCTGGTAGTCGTAGAAACTGGTTACGTCGTCAGTTGCGGCGTTGGGAACGGTCGGTGCATTTGAAGCACAACCAGTAAGCAAGCCTGCAAAAATCAGACTTAGTGTAGAAAAGCGCATTAAAAAGCCTCCAAAAATGTCCGAATGATATTAATGGAGGCTGATAAATGAATCAATGGTAATGAGAATAATTAGCGTTACATTTTATGCTTCATTCTCAGATTGATTCGATTTCTTACGGTAAACGCGCAACATAAAGTCAGCCTCACATTGGAAAAGTGTAGATGACTTTAGCTCTTCGCGAAGCTCGTCGCTGGCTTTCCATGCGAATGGTGTCATTTGCAGTAGGTCGAATGCGACGCCGTCTTTTAAGTCCATGGTGTAGTTGAGCTTTTGTTGATGCTCAAGTTCGAACCCTTCAATGTTCTCGGGCTCTTCGTTGTGCAAGCGTATCTCTTGGTAGATACGTTCACGGAACTGGTACAAATGACGGCCTGCTGGCGTGACTGTGATAACAACACCGTTATCTTTAATCACACGTTGTAGCTCTTCTGCTTTACACGGAGCGTAGATACGTAAAATCGCGTCTAGAGATTGCTCTGCAAACGGCAAGCGATGGCTTGATGCCACGCTGAAATCGCAATTTGGGTAGCGCTTAGAGGCGAAACGAATGGCGACTTTAGAAATATCTAGACCATACACCGTCGCTTCTTCATTTTGTGAATGCAGAGACTGCTGAACTTGGTCTGTGTAGTAGCCTTCGCCGCAACCAATATCCAACAATTGATGGCTTGTGCCTTCGGTGTATTTGGCACATAGGCTTGCCACTTCTTGGCGCATCGGATCGTAATGATTGCCTTCTAAAAAGCGACGACGTGCTTGCATCATCTCTTTGTTATCACCTGGATCTTTTGAGCGTTTGTGGTGCGCTGGCATCAAGTTGACGTAGCCTTCTTTTGCTAAATCAAACTGATGGTTGTTTTCACACTTAAACGTCTTTGCTGTTAGCTCAAGAGGTTGGTGACATAGAGGACATTGATAGTTCATGACGATCTCTGGACAGGAAGTAGGGCGGCAAATTCTATCAAAAAGGGATGCTGCAAGCGAAACAAAAAAGAGCCGAATTATCGGCTCTTTCATCGGTTTTATTGGAGGGTTAGTGGAAGAAATCCACTTGCTGTTTTAAGTTTTGTGCTTGGTGCTGTAGCTCGGTTGCGCTTTGCGATGTTTTAGCGCTGGTATCACGGCTTTCGCGGTTCAATTCGCTAATAGAGTGCGCGTTTGCGGCAATCTCTTGAGAAACTTGAGCTTGTTCTTCTGAGGTTGCAGCAATAGCATCGGCTTGAGAAGCAATGGACTGAACTTGTCCTGCAATAGCTTCCAGCGCAGTGCCTGCTTCTTGTGCTTTATCCAATACTTTATTCGCGTTTTGCTGGCTTTCCGTCATCATGCTTACGGCATTGCTGGTGGAGCCTTTAAGTTTCTCGATGATCTCTACGACATCTTTCACTGAGGTCTGAGTTCGATGAGCAAGCGTTCGTACTTCGTCTGCCACTACGGCAAAGCCACGGCCTTGTTCACCGGCACGTGCAGCCTCAATTGCTGCGTTAAGCGCAAGTAGGTTGGTTTGCTCTGCGATCTCATCAATCATTTTCGTCACGGTTTGGATGCTTTCGCTGTCACGGTTCACTTGCTCGATAGCTGCCGCAGATTGGTCGATTTGGTCGTTTAGCTGAGCCACATCAATACAAACGCCTTCAACGACTTCGAGACCTGATTGGCTATCAGTGTTTGCAGAGCGCACATTTTCGGCAATTTGCTCAACTTGCTGAGCGACAGATTGAGCAGACGAAGCCATCTCTTCAATTGCAGTCACCACTTGCTCTACCTGTTCTTGTTGAAGATCCGATTGCATGAGGTTGCGGTTTGCATCATCCACAACGCTGGTCGAGTTACTTTCAACTTGGTCGCTAGTCGAGCGAATTTGACCAACCAACTCGTTCAGTTGTCTCGCCATATTGGCAACGCCGTTGTTCAAGTTAACGATTTCGTTTTTCGATGCTTTACCTGAAGCCGGAATATCAATACTCACTTCACCTTTTGCTAAACGGTTCATGTAGCCATTCAAAACGGTGAGTGGATTTAGCGTTCGGTTAAGAACAAGCGTAAGCACCACAAAAGTTGCCGCTGCCACAATTAGAGAAATCGTCGCAATCAGTTGAAGTAAAGCTTGGCTGCCTTTGGTGACTTCATTGATGAAAGTGCCACCCAAGAGTTTCCAGTTCCAACCTGGTACTTGAGTGTAAACTAAGTACTTTTCACCCACGGTGCCTTGGTACTCAAATGGGTAGCGAATTAAGCCACTTTCTTGTTCGAAAAGTTGGTAGAAAGGCTTGTTGCCGTTGTAGTCAGACACTTCTTGAATCGGTGGATCGCTCTCTTCGTGTTTTGGGTGAAGAAGGTAGTGACCTTGGTTGTCTTTTTCGTTATCCAGAATAATGGTGTAACCAGTGTCACCCCATTTTACGCTTTGTAGCGAGCTGAATAGATCTTGGGTTGCGCGCTCAACAGGTAAACCAATGAATGAGATACCGTTGACCTTACCATTCGCGTCTTTTAAAGGTGCGTAGTAGGTGATGTAGCGCTCACCATAAAGTTTGATTTGCGCATAGTAAGGTTGGCCGTTTTTAAGCTTTTGGTAACCTGGGTGGTTAAGTCCCAATGTGGTACCAAGTGCTCTTTTACCTTCAGGATTTTTTAGTGAAGTAGCAACGCGAATGAAGTCGTTGCCCATTGGAGCAAACAGGGTTGCAACAGCGCCAGTGTCACGAGTGAAGCTATCAACTAACTTAGTGTCACCAATCAAGCTTTCACTGTATTGGGTTATGTTTGATACTTGGTGACCTTGAAAGTCGACGTTGTAACTCTCGACATAGACGCCCGCCAAATAACCATTACGGAAGGTTGATTCCAAAACTTCTGCCGTGTGCAGATAAGCATTGAACTGGCCTGCAATGGTTTTTGCCATCGATTCCACTTTAGATTGATGTTCTTTCAGCGTGTTTTCTAAAAGTACGTTTGAAGCGTTTTGATAAACAAGCGCAGCAAT
Organism: Vibrio jasicida 090810c; assembly: GCF_002887615.1. NCBI lineage: Bacteria > Pseudomonadati > Pseudomonadota > Gammaproteobacteria > Vibrionales > Vibrionaceae > Vibrio > Vibrio jasicida. The sequence goes on from NZ_CP025792.1 coordinate 3,304,537, forward strand.
GCTTGAAAATGCAATAAGCAGACAAAGTGTGATGACCAGCTTGAGCTGAAAACCGACACTTTGATTCCGATATTTGTCTAGCATGTAGTGTCTTTCCTGATTATTGATAGATGTTATAAATGTTGTATCGGCATGCTAGCGATTTATATGACGAGTTTTTTTGATATTTATTAAGTTAATTGTCAAAAAATAAGAGCAACCAATAGCTTAGATAACAAATGACCGCTGGCTGGGTGATTTTATTGCAGAAATGGAATGACCAAATAAGGTTGAGTAAGTTGAGCCACCAATGAATTTGATACTAGTGGGCGAAAATTTCATCTGTTTGGTTGAAGCAATAGTAAGGAGCAGCGACTAAAAGAAAGCTCATACCTTCGGCTTTGGTCACGTTTATCCTTGTTTTTTATAGGTATTGTTGGGGCTTTCCAAGCGTTTAATAGAAGCTGATATGACAAAGAAAATCATCCTAGACACAGATCCTGGCATCGATGATGCGATGGCCATTCTTTTTGCTGAAGCCCATCCTGATATCGACCTTATGGCCATTACAACCGTTTATGGCAATGCAACGATAGACAACGCGACGCAAAACGCCCTTTACCTAAAACAGAAGTTTGGTATGAAAGCCTTGGTTGCGAAAGGTGCGGATAAGCCTTTAGTAAAAGCGCCGGTTGGAGCAACGGTTGTCGTGCACGGTGAAGCAGGTTTTGGTGATGTAAAAGCGCCGAGCGCACTGGATGTAAGTGCCATTGATACGCCTGCCTATCAGTTCATCATCGACCGCGTTAGAGCAGAACCGGGAGAAATCACCTTGGTGGCCGTGGGCCCTTTAACTAACCTTGCGCTCGCTTTGGAAGCAGATCCAGAAATCGCTAACTTGGTTAAGGAAGTGGTTGTAATGGGCGGTGCTTTTGGTGAGAACGATCATCGAGGCAATGTTACGCCATTTGCGGAAGCAAACATTCATGACGACCCTCATGCCGCAGATAAGGTATTCACGGCTTCGTGGCCAGTCGTCATCATCGGTTTGGATGTTACGGAAGAGAGCTTCTTTACGGGGCAATACCTAGACCAGCTGCGTGAGGATGCGGGAGAAGTAGGGCAGTTCATTTGGGATGTGAGCCGCTACTATTTGAAGTTTTACTCCGAGAAGGTTGGAATGGATGGTTGCCATGTCCATGATCCTTCTGCGATTGCGTATGTCATTGATCCTGAGCTGTTTACTTTGCGCAGTGGTGCCGTCCGAGTGGTGACTGATGGGCCTGCCGAAGGGATGACGATTCAGAAAACGGATCAACGCAAATACATGCACGATGAGTGGAGTGCTTTCTCCGCGCAAAACGTTGGGGTCGGTGTGAAAAGCGATACACTGCTTTCACTTTATCGAGAATCGATTATTCGTTATTCAAAGCGATAACGGAGTGGTGTTATCTGTAATAGTCGATGACTTGCACAGATATTCTCTCGTTGTCTGATTTTACGGGAAGAGTAAAAACATTCGACGCCGGATATTGATTTTGATTGTCGTAGGTCAGCCCCTCAATCTTCTTGAACGGTTTATTTTCGGCATAGAACATCTCAATGCTTATTGCCGTTTTCTGGTTCGCGGAAACTTGGAAGCGGCAGATTCCGGTGGGGCAATAGACTTGATATCGTGTTGGAGACAATTGCTTGTATTCGGCGACGTTCTTTTCGGCTTGTAACGAGACCTCAGTGTTGGCACAGCCAAACAATAAGCCCGTAAGAAGCGATATTGAATAAATGCGGTATTTCATCGTTGCACCATTATCTCGACTCGTTTTGGTTGGACTTAGTATGGCATGAGTGATTCTTGTGTTGTGCTTTGGAAATGTAAAAAAAGGCCGGGAGAACCGGCCTTTAAACTGTATTACTGCGCTGAAATCACAGTGATAAGTTCATGTGTCTCACCTGGCTGTAACGTCTTGCCTTGCTCGATACTTGGCGCATGCACTGTCGATTCCACACATATCATGGTTTCGTAGCCGTTGTCTGCCATGTCACCCATGCCTTGTGCGCCTTGTGCCCAAGGATTCCACAATACTGCTGAGTTATGGCCTTGGTTTTCAACGCTCAACGTGCGATCTAACACTGGGTCTTTCACCAAGATTTGCGCTTCTGGCTGAGTGTAAACACGGTCGATGGTATCAGTTAGTTGAAGGACATCACCACCTTGGCAGATTTCACCTTCTTTTAAGCTGTCGATGTACTCAGGTCCCATACCTGTTGTTTGTGCTTGTTTGATATCACCAACGTTTAGATATGTGTGTAGTGCACCTGAGAATGTCCACTCTGCATCATCAATGTTGGTGACTTTCAGTGTCACCTTTAGCTCGTCGCTGATTTCAACAACAAGACGAGCATCAAACATATGTGGCCAGATGTCGTGAGTTTCTTCGGTTGGGAAGAGAGCAAGTTCAACGATCACGCCGTTGTCGTTCTCACGGTGTTCAACCAATTCCCATTCTGCTGTGCGCGCAAAACCATGAGCTGGTGCTGCAATGCGGCCAAACCAAGGCCAACAAACAGGAATACCACCGCGAAGTGCCGCTTTGCCATCAAAGATTGCTTTTTCGCTCATCCAGATTAGGTCTTCTTGGCCTGCTGGTGTGAACGACACGACATGACCACCGTGTAGTGCGATACCTGCCGTTGCTTTCTCATGAATAACGCGAACGACTTTAACCTGATCAACTTCAACGATAGTGACGTTATCAGATAGCACGGTTAGAGCTGGGAGAGTTTTTAAATCCATGTGTTGCTTCCTATCGCTGGGAGGGAGAGCTTTTTAGACGCACTTCGCACATTGAGTGCAACGTCGAGTCTTCATTCTCTCAAATTCCAGATACAAAAAAGGCGACTCTAGAGCCGCCTTTTATTCAAATCTTATGTTTCAAACACAAGCTTCGCTAATTGCTTTTCAGCTAAGTAATAATTACTTAGAGATGTGAGCGATTAGGTCTAGAACTTTGTTTGAGTAACCGATTTCGTTGTCGTACCAAGATACAACTTTAACGAAGTTATCAGTTAGAGCGATACCAGCTTTAGCATCGAATACTGAAGTTTGAACTTCACCGATGAAGTCTTGAGAAACAACTTGGTCTTCAGTGTAGCCTAGAACGCCTTTTAGTTCGCCTTCAGAAGCTTCTTTCATTGCTGCACAGATAGCTTCGTAAGATGCGCCTTTCTCTAGGTTAACTGTTAGGTCAACTACAGAAACGTTAGCTGTTGGTACGCGGAAAGCCATACCAGTTAGTTTGCCGTTTAGTTCTGGAAGAACAACGCCTACAGCTTTAGCAGCACCAGTTGAAGATGGGATGATGTTCTGAGAAGCACCACGACCACCGCGCCAGTCTTTAGCAGAAGGACCGTCTACAGTTTTTTGAGTAGCTGTAGTAGCGTGAACTGTAGTCATAAGACCAGATACGATACCGAACTTGTCGTTAAGAACTTTAGCGATAGGCGCTAGACAGTTAGTAGTACAAGAAGCGTTAGAAACGATGTCTTGACCTGCGTAAGTTGAATCGTTTACGCCCATAACGAACATTGGAGTTGCGTCTTTAGAAGGACCAGTTAGAACAACTTTCTTCGCACCAGCAGTGATGTGCTTACGTGCAGTCTCGTCAGTTAGGAAAAGACCAGTTGCTTCAGCTACTACGTCAACGTCGATAGCATCCCATTTTAGATCTTCAGGGTTGCGCTCTGCAGTTACACGTACAGTTTTACCGTTAACGATTAGGTTACCGCCTTCAACTTCAACAGTACCGTTGAAACGGCCGTGAGTTGAGTCGTACTTAAGCATGTATGCCATGTAATCTACGTCGATAAGGTCGTTAATACCTACAACTTCGATGTCGTTGCGCTCTTGCGCTGCACGGAATACGAAACGACCGATACGGCCAAAACCGTTAATACCTACTTTGATAGTCATTATAGTTGCTCCACAACTTAATTTCTGATTAAAGATAACTGGTAGTAAAATTACAGAATCCAGTAAACATCTGCAACAGATAATCGGACTTAACTTGTTTAAAGTCAAAAAAAAGCGACGCTTTTTTTAACAATTCTTCGCAAATGCTCGTTTTTTAAACTTTTAACTGGTTATTCTACATCCCAGTTGGCGTAATATAACTTCCGAGATAAGTACTCGTATCAAATTAATTACACATGGTGTTCTGGTGAGAAAGTATGTGCTACAACTGTTACGAGAAGCAAGTTTTTTGCTAAAAAAGTCATTGCCAAAAATAAGAAATAAGGAACAGGAATTGGTGGAACAAAGCGGAAGAAAAGTAACGAAGTCCGATGAACAGTGGCGTGAGCAGCTCTCTGAGGAAGAGTTTCGCGTCTGTCGCGAGCAAGGAACAGAAGCTCCGTTCTCCGGTAAACTGCTTCACAACAAAGAGACAGGCGTCTATGCCTGTACTTGTTGTGATGCCCCTCTATTTGTCTCTGATAATAAGTACGACTCAGGGTGTGGCTGGCCAAGTTTTGATGCGCCAATTAATGACACCGCGGTCCGTTATTTAGAAGATCTGAGTCACGGAATGGTTCGTACAGAGATTCGATGTGGCGCTTGTGACAGTCATTTAGGTCATGTTTTTGAAGATGGGCCGCAAACAACAGGCGAACGCTATTGTGTAAACTCGGTGTCGTTAATTTTCAACAAATCTGACCAATAAGCCGGATAATGGTTGAAAGAATGTTTCATCCTTTCAATTAATAAAATAGTAATTGTCCACTCAAGATAAGCCGAGAGACAAATAAAAAACTCCCAATATGAATGGGAGTTTTTTATTTTATAAATTACTTGGGATCATCCTTGGCGAATAATTCCCTTTCTCTATCGACTTCGAAATAGATTTAGCCAAATCGTCTAGTTGTTCATATTTCTCTGTCTTTGAAAAATTGAACATACGCTTTAATTGTTGCTCATTGGCGAGCGGAACATCAAAGCGTTTGGCTACCATCGCCCATAAATAGGCCTGCTCTTTGTTACCTAACCCTTGATTGATGCTCGCGAGCGACTTGAGGATGGCTGGATTGAGGTTGTTCTCGTCAGACATTGAAAGCGAATTATGAAGTAATGTTAACGTTTTTTGCTGGTCTCTATTGGTATAGAAGGTCGCTAAGGCATATTGCATCTCAGCATTGTTAAGTTGAGGGGAGCCTTCCATTTGCAAGAATTGACGCCTCGCTTGATCGTCTCCCGTTTGAGACCATAAAAAGTATAGGGTCGCAGGATCGTCAGAACCTTTTAGTGTCGCGACGATACGTTCTAATTCGTCAATGCTATGCACTAATGCATCGAAACGTTTTCTTTTTAACGCGCTTTGATCGATAGGGGTAATTTGAGAGGCAAGCTCAAGGCATTTCCTGTACTCAGCAACCAAAGCGTATTCGGTGATCTGGTTCGCTTCTGTTGGGCTTTTGAGTAACTCAAATCGATGCCAGACTAAATTCGTTCTAGGAATCCGGCACTGTCCATCGTCCATGTTGAGTTGCTCGCAACGCAGTTTGGGATTGTTTTGGCACAATTCTTCCGTTGTTACGTTGCCTTCAAAGCAGCCTGTTAAAGTCAAAGAGGCAAGGCTTGCTAGTAGCCAGTATGTTCGTTTCATGGTTTTGCTTGTGATCCGTTACACCAATTCATTTTTGGATTCTTGACTCTGTTTACTAACCCGTTATGTTCTGTGAATAGAATGTAATAAGAAGGTACATTATGGACGCAGAACAATTATTAAATGCGATAACGCCAGAAGTCTATGATCGATTGGTTTACGCAGTAGAAACAGGAAGATGGCCTGAGGGTACAACACTTTCTAAAGAGCAGCGAGACTCATGTATGCAAGCTGTGATGTTGTATCAATCAAAACACAACACTGATGCGCAGCACATGACCGTGGCTGCTGGTGGAGAAATCAGTTTTAAATCGAAGCAAGAATTGAAGAAACAGTTCAACGAAGAAGAGCAAGATATTGTTCGAGTAAACCCGAATCACAGCTGATAGTCCTATTCTTACTCTCCTTGCAGTAGGCAGAACAGTAAATATTGAAAAGCCCAATTTTGAATTGGGCTTTGTTGTTTAAGATACGAACAGTAGGTTTACCGAACTACAGGCTCATTTCACCACGCAGTACTTCTTGCATCTTCGTTTTGATCTCTTCATAAGACAGGTTCTGGCTTAGAAGGTAGTGCAGTTTTGCTAGCGCTGCTTCTGGCGTCATATCAAAACCACTGATTACGCCAGAATCTGCAAGTGCACAACCAGTTGCGTAGCCGCCCATGTTGACTTTACCCGCCAAACATTGCGTTAAGTTCACGACAATGACGCCACGCTCAGATGCTTCTTTTAGATGACCTAGTAACTCAGGATTTTGCGGAGCATTGCCCACACCAAATGTCAGCAAGATCATCGCATTGACTGGTTGACGAAGTGTATTGCGGATTACTTCGTGTGAAATGCCAGGGTACATGGTGATCACGCCGATAGGTTGAGGCGTGATGTTGTGTACTTTGAAGTCACCCTCTGGCTTTGTGCCTACTGCAACATTGTTGCTGATCTGGATATTGATACCTGCCTCCAACAGAGGTGGCAAGTTTGGCGATGTAAACGCGTTAAAGCCATCAGCATGAGACTTGGTGCTGCGGTTACCGCGCATCAACTGATTGTTGAAGAACAATGTTACTTCGTTGATAGGGTAGTTTGCCGCAATATGCAGAGCATTCAGTAGGTTTGCTTGGCCGTCTGAGCGCAGTTCTGCCAGAGGAATTTGTGAGCCGGTCACGATGACAGGTTTACCTAGGTTCTCCAACATGAAAGACAATGCAGAAGCGGTGTACGCCATGGTGTCGGTACCATGCAAAATCACAAATCCATCGTATTTATCGTAGTTGTCACGGATATCGTCAGCGATTTGTTGCCAGTCAGCAGGAGTCATATCCGAAGAATCGATCAGTGGCTCGTATTCGTGGATAGTGTATTCCGGCATTTCTGGACGGTGAAACTCGGGCATGCTGGCGAGTTGTTTTTCCATAAAGCCAGCGACAGGGACGTAGCCGTGATCGGATTTTTGCATACCGATGGTGCCACCGGTGTAAGCGATGTAGATGTGTTTTCTAGTCATCGTTCTACTTTACTTTCATGTAGGGGAACAGTGGCGGGGATTATAGCGAAATGAAACCTAATAAAAAGGGGCATCTCGCACAGAGACGCCCCTTTTTGGCTAAGCTAGGTTAGCTATTGCACTTGGCAATTTAAGCAGAACGCGTATTGACCTTTTGGATCATTAAAACTTTGTAGCATGCTAGCGTCTTGTTCAAATTGCTGAGCCACTGGTTGAAGGCTCTTAGGTAAGAAGCTCGTTGCGTCAATACCGAGTGATACTTTGACTTGGTTCATGAACTCTTGAACAAATTGCTCTGTCGGTGAAAGTGGTTCTTCAACCCAGTAGATTTCGTAGTTCTCTACCTCAGCCAGTTTCGCCGCCAGTTTAACGGCATCATCGAAATCACCCATTTGATCGACTAGACCGAATGACAACGCGTCTTGACCCGTCCACACGCGACCTTGCGCTACTTTGTCCACTTCTTCAAGTGACATATCTCGGTTTGAGCCAACCAAAGAAATAAAACGTTTGTAACCGTGCTCAATACCCAATTGGAACGCCTCAGAAGCGCCGGCAGAAAGACCCGTCGTGATGCCATCACCAGAGAATGGAGAAGTCCCCACACCATCAGTGCTAATACCAAGTTTGTTAAAGCCCTTTTCAAAGGTCGTAATTACGCTGAAGATACCGATTGAGCCTGTCAGTGTCGTCGGCTGAGCAACGATTTTGTCTGCGCTCATTGAAATCCAGTAACCACCTGAAGCCGCAAGGCTAGACATTGAAACCACAACGGGTTTACCTACTTCTTTTAAGGCTTCTACTTCATTACGAATCACTTCAGAGGCAAAAGCACTGCCGCCAGGGCTATCAACACGAAGTACAACAGCTTTCACTTTATCATCGTTGCGAGCTTGACGAAGTAGGCTTGCGACTGTGTCACCACCGACCGTACCACGTGGTTGTTGACCATCCATAATGGCACCGCTTGCAACAACAACAGCAATGTCGTTTTCAGCAAGGTTTAGTTTAGGACGCATGGTAGCAAGGTAGTCGTAATATCCAATTGCGTTGTAGCTGTCTTTGCCGTCACTGCCAAACTCTTTAGCGAACAGCTTACGTACGTCTTGGCGAGTAGCCAGTTCATCAACCAATCCCATTTTTACTGCAAGCTGAGCGATGTCGCCATCAACCGACTTCATCTCTGCTAGCAACTCTTCCATGGTTGGATTTAATGCTTTTGCATCAATGTTACGGTTCGTTGCTACGTCATCAACAAACGCGCTCCATAGTTGTGTGATCCAACGAGTCGCTGATTCTTTTGCTGCGTCTGACATGTCATCGCGGATGAATGGTTCAATCGCGGATTTGTAAGTACCTACTCGGAATACGTGCGTTGAAACATCGAGTTTCTCTAACAAGGTTTTGTAGTACATGGAGTAAGAGCTATAACCCTTAATCAATACGCCACCATCGGGTGCTAGAAAAACTTTATCAGCGTAACTTGCAAGGTAGTATTGGCTTTGATTATAGAAATCACCCACCGCATATACTGGTTTGCCTGATGCTTTAAACTCGTTCAGTGCTTTTGCAATGTAACGAAGCTTAGTTAGGTTAGTTTCTGGCATATCACGCAGAGCAAGGACAAGGCCCGAGACTTTAGGGTCGTCTTTTGCGTATCGGATGGTATCGACAATGTCGAATAACACGTTTTCTTTCGGAATTTCGTTACCTAAAACCGAACCAGCAATGGAATCCATTGGGTTAACGTAACGACGCTGCTCAACGATCGGTCCCGACAAGTTCATAACCAACGCCGATTCTTTATCAATGACAGGTTGACCTTCCCCAGTGTAGGTAAAGGCAAAGTAGAAGACAGCAATCATCACTAAAAAGATCAGGTTCACTAGCGCAAGTCTGACAAAGGTGATGGCTTTCCATATCCCCTTGAATATCAGACCAATAAATTTGAAGAGTTTTTTCATCTTGTCTCCATAACGAGATAGTCTTTCCCTAATCTTACAAAGTATGGGTTCTTATCTCTAAGATCTCAAAAGATAACAATTTTTTTAGCTTATCACGCTCATTCACAATTGGCATAGTTTAACGTGAGATTGACGCGTGTTGCAAAATTGTAAACGCTTGTTTGATTTTTTGGTTTTTGCGGCGTACTGTGGTCAGACCACAACAATAAAAATGGATGTTTAGTGATGTCTGCCATGTACCCAAATTTGTTAAAGCCATTGGACTTAGGTTTTACACAGCTACGAAACCGCGTCCTGATGGGATCAATGCATACTGGTTTAGAAGAGCACAAAGAAGGTCTTCAAAAGCTGGCTGCGTTTTATGAAGAGCGTGCCAAAGGCGGTGTTGGCTTAATCGTAACTGGTGGTTTTTCTCCAAATTTACGTGGCCGATTGCATCCGTTAAGCGCTGAATTTAGTAAGCCTAAGCACGCCAAAGCACATAAGGTTGTGACGGAAGCGGTTCACAAGCACGGCAGTAAAATTGCCCTACAAATTCTCCATGCAGGGCGTTATGCGATGCATCCATTCGCGCAAAGTGCATCGGGTATGAAAGCGCCTATCGCCAAATTTGCACCAAGCGAAATGAGCGAGCGACAAATCAAAAAGACCATCGAAGCTTTTGCTAATAGTGCAGAGCTGGCTCAGCTAGCGGGTTATGATGGTGTCGAGCTAATGGGCTCTGAAGGTTATTTGATTAACCAATTCTTATGTAAGCGTACCAACATGCGCTACGACGACTGGGGCGGCAGCTACAAAAAACGTATGCGTTTCCCTATCGAAATCGTTAAAGCAGTGCGTAAAGCCGTGGGCGAAAAGTTTATTATTATCTTCCGTCTCTCGATGTTGGACTTGGTCGAGCAAGGCAGCACGTTTGAAGATGTTATTGAATTGGCAAAAGCACTTGAAGAAGCCGGTGTGACAATAATTAATACGGGTATCGGCTGGCACGAAGCGCGTATTCCGACCATTGCCACTCAAGTACCCCGCGGAGCATTTACGTGGGTGACTGAAAAGGTGAAGCCGCACGTTTCTGTTCCAATCATCACCTGTAACCGAATAAATACCCCAGATGAGGCCGAACGAATTCTTTCTTCTGGACATGCTGACATGGTTTCTATGGCACGTCCTTTCCTAGCTGATCCTTACTTTGTTGCTAAAGCCGAGCAAGAAAAGTCACAGCTCATCAATACGTGTATTGGTTGTAACCAAGCGTGCTTAGACAATGTATTTAAAGGCAAGCGAGCAAGTTGTTTGGTTAACCCATTAGCTTGCTACGAAACTGAAATCGTGGTCGAGGATGCGTTTAAGAAGAAAAATATTGCAGTCGTCGGCGCGGGACCTGCTGGCCTCGCTTGTGCGACAACGCTGGCAGAACGTGGCCACAAAGTAGATTTGTTTGAGAAGAACGATCGCATTGGTGGTCAGTTCCGTTTAGCCATGCAGATTCCAGGTAAAGAAGAGTTTCGTGAGACCATCCGTTACTTTGCGAACCGCATTGAAGAAACTGGCGTTAACTTACATCTAGAAACTGAGGCGAATTACGATCTGCTGACTGAATATGATGAAGTGGTCATGGCATCTGGCGTTGAGCCGCGTAAAGTGAAAATTGATGGGATAGAAAACCCAGAAAAAGTGATCGATTATCAAACGCTGATCCGTGATAAAACGCCAGTAGGTGAAAAGGTAGCCATTGTTGGCGCAGGCGGGATTGGTGTTGATGTGGCAACGATGCTTACTGAGCCCGCGGGACAAACACTTGATGATTGGCTGCATGAATGGGGAATCGACAAAGAAATGTCTCAACCGGGGGGATTGTACCCTTATCCTGACGCCGTTGCTGATAAAGAAGTGTGGGTACTTCAACGTCGTAAGGGTCGCGTTGGAAAAGGACCGGGTAAAACCACAGGTTGGATTCATAAACGTACGCTTGAAAAGCGCGGTGTTCACTTAGTCGGTGGCGTGTCATACGACAAGATTGATGATGGCGGCCTACATATTCAAGTCAGCGGCAAGGCGCAATTGTTAGAAGCTGACAAAGTGGTTATTTGTGCGGGGCAAGAGTCGGTTCGTCCGTTTGAAGACAAATGGCATGAGCTAGGCGAGAAATTACATATCATTGGTGGTGCAGACCATGCTGGGGAATTGGATGCGGTTCGCGCCATCCGCCAGGGTGTGAAACTGGCTGTCAAACTGTAAGTATCATTCTTTCTTAACTATTTTGCTGCGCCAAGTGCGCCGCTTTTTTTGCCTATTTAACGCCTAGAAATCTAAAATTGGCTATCTAAACCCCCAGAAAACAGGTTGTTATTCGAAAGTTTGGATTATGCTAAAGTGAGCTGCGTAAAAATAATAATTCAATCAAATAAGGACTTGCTCATGGAAGCTCTCGATCTTTTGCTCAACCGTCGTTCTATTGCCAAGTTGTCTGAGCCTGCGCCAGAAGGTAAAGCGTTGGAGAATATTATTCGTGCAGGTTTGCGCGCGCCTGATCATGCGGGTTTAACCCCTTGGCGTTTTGTGATTGCTCAAGGCGATGGCTTAAAGAAACTGTCAGATATTCTTGTTAAAGCCGCTGAAGCGGAAAACAGTGAAGAAGCGGTCGTTGAAAAAGTAAAAAATGCCCCGTTTCGTGCGCCAATGGTCATCACGGTGATTGCAAAGGTGACGGAACATGAAAAAGTCCCTGCATTCGAGCAATACCTCTCAGCAGGCTGCGCGGCACAAGCGATGCAGATGGCAGCGGTAGCACAAGGTTTCCAAGGTTTTTGGCGCTCAGGTAAGTGGATGTTCCACCCAGAAGTGCATCAAGCTTTTGGCCTTGAAGGCGAAGATCAAATTGTAGGATTCTTATATCTTGGCACACCCGGCTGCACCCCAATGAAAGTGCCAGAGCGTGACCTGTCTCAGTTTGTTGAGTTTCAGTAAGCTAGAAAGTGACGCTATAACTGTTCATCTGTACAGTTTTCCTTGATTTGTTAGGGCTACATTAGATAATGTGGCCCTAATTATTATCATTTCCAAAACCTTATGTCTCGTCTGTTTATTGCTGAAAAACCAAGTCTAGGTCGCGCGATTGCGGCTGCACTACCAAACCCTCAAAAGAAAGATCAAGGCTTTATCCGTTGTGGTAATGGTGATGTCGTGACTTGGTGTATTGGTCACTTGTTAGAGCAAGTTGAGCCCGATGCCTACGATGAACGCTATAAAAAATGGAATATAGCTGACTTGCCGATTATTCCTCAGCAATGGCAGTTAAGACCGAGAAAAAGTGCCAGTAAACAGCTCACGGTAATACGTAAACTCCTTAAAGATGCGACAGAAGTTATCCATGCAGGCGACCCGGATCGAGAGGGGCAACTGCTGGTGGATGAGGTGTTGGACTACTGTAAGCTCTCCAAAACCAAGAAAGAAGCGACACAACGACTTCTCATTTCAGACTTGAACTTACCCGCGGTTAAGCGTGCATTGAGCTCGATGCGTAGCAATCGCGATTTCATTCCTCTTTCTGTTTCAGCTTTGGCGCGCTCTCGCGCTGATTGGCTTTACGGAATGAACATGTCTCGCGCTTATACTTTGCTGGGCCAAAAAGCAGGCTACCAAGGCGTATTATCGGTCGGGCGAGTTCAAACGCCTGTACTTGGTTTGGTGGTACGTCGCGACGAAGAAATCGAAAACTTTGTACCCAAAGACTATTTCACTCTGCATGCATTGATCCCTTATCAAGATCAAAATGGTTCGTTTGATATTCGCGCTCGTTGGAAGCCAAGTGAGGCATGTAAGCCTTGGCAAGATGAGGAAGGTCGTGTTCTTAACCGAAAGCTCGTCGAGAACGTGGCGAACCGCATTGCTAACCAGCCTGCGAAAGTCACGGAATCTGAGCAAAAGCAAACTAAGCAGTCTGCGCCACTTCCTTATTCATTATCAGCCTTGCAGATTGATGCTGCCAAACGCTATGGCATGAGTGCCCAACAGGTTTTGGATACTTGTCAGGCGTTGTATGAGAAGCACAAACTGATCACGTACCCACGTTCTGATTGTCGTTACTTACCGACGGAGCATTATTCGCAAGCGGGTTCTGTCACTTCCGCTATTGCTAACAATGCCAAAGAGCTACAAAGCGCGGTGCAAGGTGCGGATTTATCGATTAAGTCTAAAGCGTGGAACGACAAAAAAGTTGATGCTCACCATGCAATTATTCCAACGCCAAAACAAGCAAATGTGAATGCATTATCAGGTAATGAGATGAAGGTGTATCAGCTCATTGCCCGTCAATATTTAATGCAATTCTATCCAGCTGCAGTTTATGCGGAAGCGAAGCTCGTCTTTGATATTGCTGGTGGTACGTTTATCGCTAAAGGTCGCCAGCTTGTTTCTCCGGGCTGGAAAGCGTTAATGGGGAAAACAGACAAAGAAGATGAGGGTATTGATGCTGTGCCACCTTTAACAGAAGGCACCGTACTGACATGCCGTGAAGGGGAAATTAGAGATCGCAAGACAGAGCCGCCAAAGCATTTTACCGAAGCGACGTTATTACAAGCAATGACAGGTATTGCTCGTTATGTTGCCGATAAAGAATTGAAAAAGATTTTGCGAGATACCGATGGTCTTGGTACGGAAGCGACTCGAGCAGGCATCTTAGATACCTTATTCAAACGTCAATTGCTGACTCGTCAGGGTAAATCGATTTTGAGCTCACCAGCAGGGCGTGGCTTGATCCACGCTTTGCCAATGGACTCGACGTACCCAGATATGACCGCGCATTGGGAACACCAATTACAAGGTATGGCAGAAAGAAACCAAGCATATCAACCTTTTATGCAAGCGTTAGAACAACGCATAGACGGGCTGATGGGCGAAGTGAAATCAGGTCCGATTCCGGAATCTCTGCGTCATCTTCCTAAAGTAGAGCGACCAGCATTCAAGCGTAAGAAGCGCAGTTACAACAAATCTGGTGCATCAAAAACGACGACCACCAAACGTAAATCCTCTAAATAACGCATGTTTATTTACAAGAAAGCGGCACCATCCAGTGCTGCTTTCTTGTATTAAGGTCATGGCTAGTCGAACAAGTTATCGTTCTTGTCGATTGCGCCTCTGACGTCATCTTGAGTTAATACTCGTTTACCTAAATCCTGTTTTACTTGTCGTCCTAAGTCGATCAGCGTATCGCGATTCGCTTGAGTTTGACGTTTACCTGCACTTCTTAAGCAGTAATTGAGCTCATGATCTTCACTGAAATTCACCAGATCTTTATCTGCTGCCATGTTTACTCTCCTTAGTGGGGTTAATCCTCACTAAGTCTGGATAGGAAACGGTGAAATTCAAGTTAAGTAATGAGATTAGAGAAGTGGAGAATGGGCGACGAAACTAGGAACCTTTCGTCGCCTAACGTTAACTTATTGATAGTTGACTATTACCAAGGAAGTTCGGTGCCATCATAGTTAATAAACTGCCCCGAATTTTCTTGCGTGCTTTGCTCAATCACTTTTGCTAAACCATCAGCAGACGTTTGGGTGTCGATAAGGGCATTAGGCCCACCCATTTCAGTACGTACCCAGCCCGGATGAAGTGCCAAAACAGTAAATCCCTCATCGGTTAGGTCATTACTCAAACTTTTAACAACAGAGTTGAGTGCCGCTTTGGAAGAGCGATAGATGTAACCACCACCAGAGGTGTTTTCCGTCATGCTGCCGACTTTAGAGGAGATACACGCAATTTTCTTCGCTTTGCCTTGTTGTAGCAGCGGATAAAAGCTTTCCACTAACTTCAATGGAGCGATGGTATTTATCTCGAAGACTTGTCGCCACTCTTCGATGTCGGTGTTACCAAATCCATAGCCTTTAGGCCCGTAGTAACCTGCATTGTTGATCAGCAGATCGATTGCCGGGAGTTCGCTTGCGAGTTGGGCGACTCGTTGGTAATCCGTCACGTCCAATTCATGTAGCACCAAGGTATTATAACGCGACGCTAATGCGTGTAGTTCTTTACTGTCTGTTAGGTTACGGCTTGTCGCGTGAACTTGAGCGCCTTGTTGCAAATAGAGCTCGGTTAAACTCAAACCGATACCGCGATTCGCACCAGTAATAAAGACTGTCTGACTCATGAGTACACCTATCTGTCTGATTCAATAAGGTTAAGTGGAAACAGAGCCATTGTGTTAGCTAAGGGCGATAAAATCAACTAACCACCATGCACCTAACATCATCGACATGAACAGAGAAATCGCGCAGAAAGAACCAAAGAAAGCGCCGAGTATCGTATATAAGGTTTTATTCATAACAGGTAGAAATTTAATTGATATTGAAAATCATTATCAATTAAATTTCTTTTTAATCAACTCAAGGAGTTGGTACTATTTCACAACGTTTTATGAAAAGAATGTCTCATGCTGCCACTGATTTATCACCCTATTTACTCGCAACTCGATCTACCAGATGGTCACCGTTATCCGATCATGAAATATCGCTACCTTTATCAAGCTGTGATGGAAAAACTCGCGAGTGAGGGTTGGGGAGGGCAAATTGAATTCTTCCAACCAAGCCCTCTAAGTACGGATGATATTAAACAGGTGCATGATGGGGAGTATGTCGACTTGTTGGTGACGGGAGCTATGCCTGCGGCCAAAATGCGTCGAATTGGGTTTCCTTGGAGCGAGGTCCTGATAACACGGACACTGACATCCACCGCCGGAACAGTGCTGACCGCAGAAAAGGCATTAGAGCATGGTGTCGCGATTCACCTAAGCGGTGGCTATCATCATGCGCACAAAAACTTTGGCAGTGGTTTTTGTCTATTCAACGATCTGGCGATTGCTGCTAAGCACATGCTTGATCATGAACACGTCGATAAAGTGATGATCATCGATAGTGATGTCCACCATGGCGATGGCACGGCAACGATTTGTGAAAGTGAACCCGACATTGTCACCTTGTCTTTCCACTGCGATAAAAACTTCCCAGCGAGAAAGCCAGACTCTGACCTTGATGTTCCATTAAGTCGTGGAACCAGTGATGAAGCTTTTTTGATGACGTTTAAAGAAGTGGTCGAAATGGCAATTAATCTGCATCGCCCTGATATGGTGATTTACGATGCTGGGGTGGATATTCATGTCGACGACGAATTGGGGTATTTCAACGTGTCGATGGAAGGCATATTCGAACGTGACCGCTTTTTAATGCAGTTAATGAAAGATAGAGGGATTCCTGTTGCGGCTGTCGTCGGTGGTGGTTATCGAAGTGAACACGCGGATTTGGTGCCTATTCATATGCAGTTGTTGAATGCCGCTGAATTCGTTTTTAAAGACTGAATCTAGAATGTTGAAATTGAGGTAGCGGACTCAGTTCTCGAATGAACATTTAAGGCTGGGAATCCTTTCCCAATTTTATTTTCCTAGCCTTTGACGTTGTCTAAAACAACAAATGGATGGATTTAGCTAATGCAGAAAGAAGATGCTCCTGCCTTATGCCGAGGCGAATATTAGGGGGCTTCGCGGCATTTAGATAGTTATAAACACCTTACAATTCGTCTGATAAAAAATGTAATCAGCAACTAACCTGTTGATTGGCAAGCCCGCATCTCTGAATGTGGGCTTTTTTAGTGATAATGAACCATTGTCGATTAAATTCACTGAGAGAGTAGTTTCTATCACTTTGAGTGGCTTTATTTGAGCGGAATTGACCATTTAATTATTTTTTCGGTGAATTTGAATTCATAATTAATATGCATTTTATAAATAATTGATGTTTAGTTTGCTTATGGCAGTCAAGTTTATCAATTTATGAATGAGATAGGATAACGCCTTTAAATTCATAAAATTAAATAAACTATTCGGACTGTATATGAACCATCAACGCATTTCCAATACCATCTCTTTTAAAGGGCGAGGGGGAGAGTTTTTTGGCATCTGGATTGTCAATGTTCTACTTTCTATCGTTACGCTTGGAATTTACTCTGCTTGGGCCAAAGTAAGAACAAAGCGCTACTTCTACGGTAACACGTACATCGACGGTGATAACTTTGAGTATCATGCTGAGCCAATGCAAATTTTAAAGGGGCGTTTAGTCGCGCTGGCGATTGTATTGGTATGGGGTATCGCAAACTCGTTCATTCCCCAACTGGCGCTTGTGCTCTTACTTCTGTTTTATGTCGCTCTGCCATGGTTGTTATGGAGCAACGCACGATTTGATTCTGCAATGACGAGTTACCGCAATGTTCACTTCTCTTTTAATTCGTCACTGAAAGATGCATACATGACCATACTTGGCCGAGGCTTTGGTGCAGCGCTGGCTGTCATGGTTTTCATTGGTATCTGTGTGGCGG
This sequence comes from Vibrio jasicida 090810c, assembly GCF_002887615.1. Taxonomy (NCBI): domain Bacteria; kingdom Pseudomonadati; phylum Pseudomonadota; class Gammaproteobacteria; order Vibrionales; family Vibrionaceae; genus Vibrio; species Vibrio jasicida. The sequence continues at coordinate 3,322,004 of NZ_CP025792.1, forward strand.
TTGCGAGCGTTTCGCAAGCTGCGTCGGTTATTTTAGGGCTTTGCTCAGTTGTCGTTATGGCTGCACTTTATGGTTGGGTTGTGGTTGGTGTTCAACGTTACTTTGTTAATGGCTACCGCTATGGTGATTGGCAGTTTAGTGGCGAACTTGAAACCAGTTTCTTTGTAAAAACCTACCTGAAAGCCGTAGCAATCGGCCTTAGCACAGCTGTCGCGATTGCGATTGTAGCGGTCATTGTGATGGTTGGGAGCTCAGGGCTAATGGAAGCAGCAACGGGCGACTTGGCTTCACTGAATAAATCTAGCCCTGTCATTACAATGGTTGTCATGTACCTTGGTATGATTGGCTTAACCATCGGCTTGACGGCATACACAGCAACAAGAACTCGTAACTACTTGTTCTCCCAAATGAAGCTAGAAAAAGAAGGGCAAGAAGAAAACAACTTTACCTTTAAGTCTACCTATACAGTTGATGGCTACATGTGGCTGATTATCTCAAATTTCCTATTACAAGTTGTGACCTTGAGTATTGCGAGACCATGGGTAATGGTTCGTACTTCTCGCTATGTTGCTGACAAGACGGTCGTCGTTGGAGACATGAGCCAACTGAAAGCTGCAGGCCAAGATTCAAAAGTGAAATCAGCGATTTCTGATGAAGTTGCACAAGCCTTCGATCTCGGTGTTGGAATCGGTTAATGCAGTTTGAAGGAACCGCGTTTCCACCCAAAAGCTCTGAGCGACATCAAGCCAAATTGGATGTCGCTCAGGCCAACTCGTTGAGTTTGGTTGTTGCTGACAATATTTTCAGCTGTGACCAGCAGCATGCGGACATTACTGCTCCAGTCGGCAATTTACCCGTCAGATTTAAGCTGCCCAATGGTTGGGTTTTCGTTACCGAACGGACTGAAGAAGTGTCTCGGTGGCTAGAGGCAAATAAAAGGTCGAGCTTTGTTGATAAAATTGAATCGAACTGGCTTGCTTGGGTCGTGTCTGCGATGGCATGCATTGCCGTTGTGCTCGGGGGATATTATTACGCGTTACCTTGGGTGAGCGACAAAGTCGCATACGCGATTCCTGACAGTGTCTCAGTTGTACTTGGCGAAAAGGTACTCGAAAGCTTGGATTCCCGTTGGGAACCGAGTGAGCTGAGTAAAGCCGAACAAGAAGCCATTCGGAGCAGGGTAGAGCAGCACTTAACACAGTTCGAGGCGTTGCCTTACCAAGTAGAGATTGTTTTCCGATCCTCTGAGCTAGGAGCGAATGCGTTTGCCTTGCCTGGTGGAAAGATTGTGCTGCTCGATGAATTAGTCGCGCTGTCTAAAAACCAGCAACAACTGGACAGTATTATTCTTCACGAGCTTGGCCATATTCATCATCGCCACATGCTAAAGAGGTTGGTGTATTCGAGTGTCCTTTCTGTTGGTGTCGCTCTTTTAACCGGTGAAAGCTCTGGCATCGTGGACAATCTTGCCGGTGCAAGTGTGTTTGTGTTGTCCAGCGGTTACTCCAGAGAAGCCGAAATACAAGCCGATGCATTTGCAAGAGAGGCGATGCTCAAGATTTATGGCGACACAAATCCGATGGCTGAAATGTTTGAGTTGTTCCGTAACCAAGGTTATGAAGAACTTCCTGAATGGCTAAGCTCCCATCCAGACCTAAAGACAAGGATTGAAGCAGCGAAAGGAAACTAACCTTTCCATTCGAATACTTAACGATGAAAGCTCACTAAATATTAGTGGGCTTTTTTCTTGCGTATTGAAAAGTGCTTCGAGGATTAGACAGTCTTTTTCAGGATGTAGCTGAGTGCGGGGACGCCTAGTTCGGGGGTGCGTTCAACTAGGGATTTACAAATCCCGTAATTTCCCAAGCGCTAGAACGACGAAAGCCCGTTGATTTCTCAACGGGCTTTCTGAATGTGGCGTGAGTGCTGGGCTTGCATTCAAGGAGGGATTTGTCTAAATCCCTCTTTAAGCCTTCAGATACGAAAAAGCCCACTAATTGCTTAGCGGGCTTTTTCTAAATGTGGCTGAGTGCGGGGACGCCTAGTTCGGGGTTGCGTTCAACTAGGGATTTACAAATCCCGTAATTTCCCAAGCGCTAAAACGACGAAAGCTCGTTGATTTCTCAACGAGCTTTCTGAATGTGGCGGAGAGATAGGGATTTGAACCCTAGATACGCTATTAACGTATGCCGGTTTTCAAGACCGGTGCTTTCAACCACTCAGCCATCTCTCCGTTGTTGAAGCGCATAATATAAGGCTTTGAAAACCTTGTAAACCCCAAAATGAACTGTTTGGATGTTTACTGTTCAATTTTGTGTTGTTTGCGGATAAAAGAATCAAAAAAGCTCTCCGAGTGGAGCAATGTAGATCAGATAAGGATCGGTTGACCGATCCTTCTGTTGAGAGATAATCGGAAGCCTGTTTCTAGGCTTCCGATTTTTATGTCTATCCAAAACTGTTTTGCCGATTTCCTCGAAGAAAATCCTGTTGATGTAGCTCAACTCACTACTTTCTCTGAACATATTCCAGATGAGTGGATTGTTAAGGCGGCCAGTCTTTCTGATAAAGCAACTATTCGCCGACGTCGATTACCAAGTGACATGGTCTTGTGGTTAATTGTCGGCATGGCCTTCTTTCGTAATGAACCTATTGCCGAGGTTGCACGAAGAATGAATGTCTGTGCGGATGGCTTAGCTGATGAAGAGTTATTAGCAAAAAGTGCTTTAACTCAGGCAAGACAGCGTTTAGGTAGAGCTGCACCAGAGTGGTTGTTTAAACAATGTGGGCGGACGTGGGGTCTTGAACGATACCGTGATGATACGTGGCAAGGATTACAAGTTTTTGCTGTAGACGGTGCTCTTTTTCGAACCGCGGATACACCCGAACTTAGAGAGCACTTTGGCTCGGGTAATACCTCTAACAACAGACAGACACCGCATCCAGTGCTAAGAGTTGTGACCATAATGAATGTCCGCTCTCATGTCATCGCTGATGCCGCCATAAGCCCCTATCGGCGTGGTGAAATCCCACTTGCTATGCCCTTCATCGACTCTTTGCCAGATAACTCTGTGACGCTACTAGATAAAGGGTTTTACGGTGCGGACTTACTTCTCTCTCTTCAAAAGAGCGGTATTAATAGACATTGGTTGATACCAGCAAGGAAGGGGTTGAAATACACTCTTTTAGATGAAGAAGAAAGTAATGACATGGTCATCGAAATGAACGTCTCACCGCAAGCCCGCAAAAAGAATCCTAGTTTACCTGAAAAATGGCAAGTCAGAGCGGTGACCTATGAAGTACAAGGTAAGCAGAAAACTGTTTTTACCTCCCTTCCTAGGACAAACTACGACGCGAAAGCGGTAGCTGAACTTTATCACGAACGTTGGGAAATCGAATTAGGTTATCGTGATATCAAAAGCTCAATGCAACACAATGCCTTAGTATTACGCAGCAGAACAGTAGACCTTGTTTATCAAGAACTCTGGGGGCTGTTGCTTGGTTATAACTTAGTAAGACGTGAAGCGAGCCAGGCAGCAGTTGAGCATGGAAGAATGCCGAATGAAATTAGCTTTAAATACGCTTGTCAGTTTATAGCGAGTCAACTGAAAGTGATGAGTAAAGCGTTATCGCTAGGCAATACACCTAAGCGTTTAAAGAGTCTCAGGGGAGACTTATCAATCCTCTTTATAGACAAACGCCCTAAGCCTAATCGGCCTAGGGCGGTAAAAATGTCAAAGACTCGCTACCCAGTTAATCGCAAAGCAGCTCCGCTTAAGTGAACTACATTGCTCCGAGTGGAGAGCTTTTTTCAATTAATTGCTTTTCGAATAGAAGCGCTGCAGTTCTGTTAGTCCTTGCATCAGGACAGGCAGTTTAGGCGTTGTTTCTCTTAAGCGTTTGTAGTTGTCATCATACAGCTTGTAGTTACCAAATTTATCGATAACTGTCGTTTGGGAGCTGGTGATCAGCGCGATTTCACGAGTGTCGCCCGCTAAAATCCAGCGGCGACGGCTTTCGTCAAATAGGTTACGACCACTGCTGTAATCATAAGGGTTCGATGAGACGCCTAACATGTCTTGTAACAGCGTTACCGACAAGTCCAGATGGCTTGTACTGTGCGTAAATTCACCTGGCAGCATTCCTGGCCAATGAATAACCATAGGGACCTGAAGCTGGTAGCGGCTGTAATTGCTGTTCGCTCCCCAACTGTTGGTATTGGTCTCATTAAACTCGCTACCGTGATTAGAGGTGATGACCACTATTGTATTGGTAAGTAGTTGTTTTTCATCGAGATCAGAAATGATTTCAGCGACTGTCTTATCGGCAGATTTTACCGCTTTCTCATATGCTTTCTTGAATCGCTCGCTGGCTGGCATTTCTTCATTTGCCGCTTCTGGTTCAGATTCAAAGTTATCGACAGTGGTGACTTCGATATAGCTAAACCAAGGTTGGCTTGCTTGTTCGTTTAGCCATGTATTCCATGCCGCAATGGATTGTTTGTCGGTGTGTGCTTGCGTACCGTCTAACGTGTTAGCAAGATTAACTCCACGGAAGATTACTTCTGAGTAAAGGTCATCTTCAAAACCATTTCCGCTGAACAAACCAAAGCTATAGCCTTGATCTTTTAATACATCCAAAAGAACCGGTGCAGAGCCTTGTGCTTTGATGCTACTTGCGTAGCTACTTGGTAAGCCATAAAACAGACCGAATGCACCGTACGTGTCATTGCTAGAACTGTAGTGGTTTACAAAGTTTTGGTTGTCTTGTGCAAACTGGTACATGTTTGGCATTTCGTCTTGGTTTAGTGCATCTGCACGTAAGTTGTTCACACTGATCATCAGTACGTTCAATTTGTTACCACGACGATTAAATTCGAGTTTTTCGAGCGGGTAGCTCACCAGGTCAATATTACCTTGGTTTTCCGCTAAGCGTTTTAGATATTCTTCACGGTCTAGTAGGCCATGTTTTTCCATAAAGCTCTTCGCGGTCATTGGGTAAGACAACGGGAAATTAGAGCGCTGGCTAGTAATCGGGTTATAGAAATAGGCATCAGCCCAAATATAAACCAGATGGCTAGTGATAAAGCTCAAGAAGAACACTGCGGCCAGAGGGCGGCCAACGTGTTTATGGGAAAGTTTGCGTTGTTTACGCCAAACCCATTCTGATAAGCCTAACTGAACCAGGAAGATAAGTGGCATAACCACAAAAAGGTGCTGCAAGTCAGAGCTGATGGCACTTTTATCTTCGCTAAACAACAACTCCCAAACCACGGGGTTTAAGTGCAAGTTGATGGATTGGTAAGCTTGGGTATCGATCAGTAAGACCGTTTGACCGACGGTTGCGAATATCACTGCCACCAAACGGAAAAGCTTCCTAGATGGCAGGACAAACGTCAGCGGGAATAGAACCAACAAGTAGAGCGCGAAAACAAGAAAGCCAAAATGGCCAACCCAGGATACCGCCAGATAGAATTGCCCCATAAGGGTCTCTGGCCAAGGCGACTGAACGATATAGCGCGTACCTATCAACATCGATGCAACGATGTTGAAGAATGCAAACCAGTGACCCCAACCAACCAGTCGAGATACACGTTCGCCGTATGAGTTTCCGCTGTCTACCATGTACTTGTTCTATTATCCGTTATTAGTGTGATTTTGGCACTTCAAGAGAAGATACGAGCGCCTGAGCAAATTTTTCAGCAATAACTTTGCGTTGTGAAGCAGCAACTTGTTGATTTAAGACATTGGTTGCGATATTTCCGGCAATCATTAGCGTCAACTCAGGAGAGGCGGCGTGTTTTTCTAGTACAGCGCCCACTTCAGCAAGAATTTTCTCTACTTGTTCGTCAGTATATTTAGATGTAATCGGCATAAAGACTCTAATAATGATAGTAAAAGCGGCTTATGATAACCTACAATGCCCAACAACTTAAACCTTGTAGCAAGATAAAATCACTATGAGCCTTCATCTTTCAAACGTTATTCTGCATCAATTATGCAAAAACGATCAGGACGAACTGGTTGTTAAACTTCGCCCGGCATCGTTAGAGAACGATACCGCTACAGAAAACCTTGTCGCGGAACTGCATCGCGTATTCCATTCTAAAGCAGGTAAAGGTTTTGGCTCTTTCCAGTCAGACAGCGAATTTCAATTTTGGCTTCAAGAAATGCGCAAAGGAGAGCGAGATTTTTACGACTTCTCACAAATTAGTGCAAATCGCTTGAAAGAAGAGTTGATTAAGTACCCATTTGCAGACGAAGGCATTTTAGTGTTTGCGGAATACCAAAGTTTAGCAACGGATTACTTGTTTATCGGCATTTTGCCTATGAACCAGAGCCTAAAGGTAACTGAAGGCTTGGATATTGATGCAACAGATTATCTAGACATCACTAAAATGGATATTGCTGCGCGCATTGACCTATCAAGCTACGATACTGACCGTGAATCAAATCGTTACCTTTCTTACATCAAAGGACGTGTTGGCCGTAAAGTGGCAGACTTCTTCTTAGATTTCTTACAAGCCGATGTTGGCTTAGATACCAAACAGCAAAACCAAGTGTTGATGCAGGCAGTTGAAGACTTTTGTGCAGACTCTAAGCTTGAGAAGCAAGAAGCGAATGAGTACAAAAAGCAAGTTTACAACTACTGTAACGAGCAAATTAAAACTGGTGATGAAGTTCAAATTTCTGAGCTATCTGGTGAATTACCGCCTAGCCAAGATGGCACCAGTTTCATGGACTTTACTAAAGAACAAGGTTACGAGTTGGAAGAGTCTTTCCCAGGTGATCGCTCAACCGTACGCAAATTGACGAAATACGTAGGAGCAGGTGGCGGTTTGAACATTAGCTTTGACAGCCTGTTGCTTGGCGAGCGTATTTTCTACGATCCGGAGACGGATACGCTGACCATTAAAGGGACGCCTCCGAATCTGAAAGATCAGTTGAGTCGCAACTAATTCAAGAAAGAGAGAGCCATGTGCTCTCTTTTTTTATGTGAAGTGTGCACAGTTTGAGCATGAATCATGGTATATGCTTGTTATTAATAGAAATAGTCGAGGAATGAGTGTTGCAGCAATTAAAAGAGGGAATAAGACGAGTCGTCTGGATTTTATTTGTTGTGTGGTGTGCGTTTGCCGTAGGTATATGGCTTCAGGCGCAACAGACCATGAGAACGATGTCTACCGTGGACGAACTTGGTAGCAAAGTAGATGAAGTAAGAAATATTTTTCATTTCGAACTTCCATATCGTGCTCAACATGTCGATCAAGTTTCTCTTAAGCTCCAATTGGTTTATGCGGTTCGCTTACAACTCGAAAGTGAACAGGGCCAAGGATTGGGTGTTCCAGACTTAACCCAACTTCTTTATTCGACAGACCGTTTTTTAGAGGGTGCGAAGAGCTTTATTGGTAGTGATAGTGAACTCGTCGCGCTCGCAGACCAATTACGCAACAGTCGAGAGTCGGCAAGCAACTCTCAATCACTACAGACGATGTACTTTCGGCTCGGCGCATTAGTGCTAGAAGCGATGTTTAGTGACTCTGCGACGAGTGCAGACACTTATCAAGAATTAGATTTGTTGTTTACAGAATCGAAAACTTTAGCGCTTGAAGAACAGTCCTCTTTCCAACGTCGCCTTGCTCAAACATCCAGCGTGCTTGCTGCTCACGCAAAAGGCAGTCATCTTTCGAGCCAATTGCTCAACCCTGAATTCCCGAACCAGCTGGCTGCGATTAGTGCTTCGCTAGAACAAAAACTGTTGGTTTACCTCTTGCTGTTGATAATGGTAAGTGCTTCCTTACTTGTATGTGTTTGTTGGGCTTTGTCTTATAAAGAGTCAGTTCTAACCGAAGGAAATCAATCCGATTCAGAAAACATAAATTCGCCAATGCAACCACTCTCTCACCAACTTGATAGGGTTGAGCGGGGGAGTGAGCAGACGGAGCTTGAACCAGCAAATTCAACTGAGGTGACGAACGGACCTGAGAGAAGCGATTCCGAGTCCCACCAACAGTTGTTAAATGAAAGTCCCGAACCTTACATTGATATAGAAAGAATGCTTGACTCTTTGTCCGACGATGAAGAGTCCGTGCGCATGCTGTTAGACGTGTTTATTCAAGATCATACTGATGACGGCAGTAAGCTAAGAAGATTGTTACTGGAAGATAAAGAACATGCTCAGCGAGTTGCGCACAGCTTGAAAGGGGTATCGGGCAGTATAGGTGCAATGCCTCTACACTATATCTCTGGAGATATCGAATCTTTAATTAAACAAGGCGAGCAAATCTCAGACGATAAATTGAGTCAGTTAGAAGATACGTTAAAGAAAACGACACTTTTTGCCGAAAGAGTTCTCATTAGTGAAAACATTCGAGAAGTGCTAACGGATTGATATTCCTCTGACTTAAAATATAGGGTGCTGAGGTATTAAAGGTGCGTTCACGAACCTGATGCCTTGGTTCGTTCTGTTCCTGTTCTACACATTTTGACCATAGGTAATTTCATGTCCATCCGTCGACTGTCCTCTTTGATGGTAGCTTGCTTGGTTTTGAGTCTTTCAGGGTGTTCCCTGCTAGAGGTGAAAATCGACAGCCAAACTGTACCGCTCACTAAACAAGAACTCAACATGCGTATAATGACGCGTGAATACGCACAACAGTTTTTTGCTCAAGTCGAACAAGCTGCTGATGTGCTCCAAAAAAACTATGAGCCGAGCGACAAAGTAAACCAATCTTATATTCTGCTGTGGAAGATCAATGCTGAAGAAGGTCTTCAAGCGGCGGCTTATCAAGTTTCCCCAATGGCTGCGCTCATAGATACGTGGGTGTTTACTTACCAGATGAACCAGTTTTATAGCGAAGGAGCGGGCAAAGATTTGTTTGCGACGGGTGAAGCTAAACAAGTCTCTGCACATCTAGCCAAAGAAGTCGATAAACTCGCTCAGTCTCTTTTGAAAAAAGACGTTTATGAAAACACCAAAGTGTTTGTCGCTGACTTTGTAGAGAAATACCCATTCGCGGATCTAAGCATGATTCGTACACCCGCTTACCGTGCTTGGCTTGAGGCTAACCAAATCAGTGAAGAAGAAGCTGTCACAACATTGGGCACGATGCCAGAAGCCATCGGTGATGTTTCTGACCGCTTAAGTTTGGTGTCTGAGCAAACGCCTAAGATCATGACGTGGAAAGCGCAACTATTGGCGTTAAATAGTTCCGCAAGTATTGAGCAAGTAAACGCAGCACTAAATAGCTTGAAGGTGACTTCTGAGTCGTTAAAGGACTTTATCGATAATAACCCTGAGTACATGCGTAACTTAGCCGAGCAAATGGCGGTACAGTTACAGCCTTTGGTTGAAGACATTGACCAGAAAACGGAAGAGCGTTTGTCTCAGTTGAGTGAAGAGCGTCAAGCTCTGGAATTGATGGTGGCAAGAGAGCGCCAAGAAATCGCACAAATTATTACGAATGAGCGTGAGAAGTTTGCACAAGACCTAGACCATGTTTCACAAGAAGTTGTGAATCTAGCGATGGACAAATTGATTCAATTGGTTAAGAGCACAATTATTTACTTCATTCTATTTATTTTGGTTATCTTCTTTGCTCCGTTGGTTCTGGGTTATGCATTAGGTAAGCGTTCAGCAGTAAGAGCAGGGTCTAAATCGGCTTGATTACCTGTACGTAAATACTAAATGACAAACACAAAAAAGGACCGAATCATCGGTCCTTTTTTATTTACGGAAAGTTTCTATCTATGGAAAGCTGATTTAAGCCGTTTGCTGCTCGAGTTCACTTTCTGATTGTTCTTCCGTTGCTGGTGCTGTTGGTTCGCATTTATCAACAAACCAGCCCATGTAAGAAGTAAAGATGGTAACGATAATGCATACGAAGCTCAGCCACATGAACGGCGCGTATGATAATGTTGCCACACCCAAGATGCTTGCCATGTAGATTCCGTTGTCACTCCACGGCACCATACCTGATGTCAGTGTGCCACCGAACTCTGCGTTACGAGATAAGTTTTTGCGTTTGTAGCCAAGGCGGTCGTAGTTCTTCGCACAGATCTTAGGCGTAAGAATCAGTGATACGTACATCGCAGAGCCAAATACGTTACCCATGAAGGCCGTACCAATCGTGCTCGTCGCAAGTGAACCCGCGCTCTGAACACGTCGTTCGAACAGCTTTGCAATAGTCTCAAGCACACCTACTTTGTCGAGCAGGCCACCGAAACCAAGACCAAACACGATTACCGCTACAGAGCCCAACATAGAAGACATGCCGCCACGGTTGAGAATCGAATCAATGAAGTCGACTCCTGAAGAAATCGCAAATGGCGCCCAAGCCGTGTTAAACGCTGTCAGGAAGTCCACATCCTGAATCATCACTGCCCAGATAATACCTAGCAGAGAGCCAAAGCTAATCACAGGGAAAGAAGGCATACGCATCGCAAGTAGAGCCAATACGATGACCACTGGAACAAAGGAATAAGGCGTAATGAAAAATTGTTGCTCCATTGCCTGAATAACAGAATCCACTTGGCTCATGTCCACTTTACCAGCGAAGTGAAAGCCAAATGCGGTAAACATGATACCAGTGATAATGTAGCTGATCAGCGCGATAGGTAGCATACCCTTGATGTGCTCAACGACTTCTACATTCGACATAGAAGAAGCAAGGATCACAGAGTCTGAAAGTGGAGACATCTTGTCACCAAAGTAACAACCCGATAGCACCGCGCCTGCGGTGATTGGGGCTGGAACTCCAAGACCTTGACCAATACCCATCATGGCAATACCGGCTGTACCCGCAGCACCCCAAGAAGTTCCCGTTGCTAGCGCAGTCAAAGAACAGATGATCATGGTAGCAAGCAAGAAGATAGAAGGGTGGATTGCTTTCAAACCGTAATAGATGATGGTCGGAACAATACCGCCTGAGATCCAAGTACCGACTAAGGCTCCTACAGCAAGAAGAATTAGCACGGCACCTAGGCCATTAGAAATGCCATTTAATGCGGCTTTTTCTAGGTCTTTGTATTGATGGCCGAGCCTTAAACCCAACAGTATGATAATGAACCAACCAATGTACAGCGCTAGCTGAATAGGAAGGTCTAATTTGGCAGTAAATGAAAATGCCAAAAGTAGAAACAAACCTAGTGAGATAAATACCTGTATCAGACTAGGTAAGCGTGTTGTAACTTGCTTCATATGTGCCTCTGTCGTTCTTGGAGCAATAGAGGAAGGCCGCTCCCTGTTTTAATCGGCGCCTAACATACATTAACAAAAATTATATTTCGAACATTTGGTGCTTTATCTTGATGTTCGTCGGTAAAAACGTTTGCTTGTGAAATTAATCACCATTAATTATTAATATTAACGGTTTGAAATGTTTTGTGATGTAAAAATTATGTGCTTCAAATGTTGTTTTCTCATTAGGTGGTAGGACCATCGGTGTTGATTTCACACTTTTCTTTCGTCATCTATCCAGTTGAGCGTAAAGAAAAAGGAAGAAAATGGACTTGATTATAAAATTTCGCCGCAAACGTTAAAAAAGTTGCGTTTATTTGCAAATTAGGGCTTGAGATTTTGTGTCGAAAATTGAACTATGGAGAAAGTTTCAGAAATATACATGGAGAGTTAATGCGATGAGAGTAGGTTTAGTTGGTTGGCGTGGCATGGTTGGTTCAGTCCTTATGCAGCGCATGGTCGAAGAGAAAGACTTCGATTTGATCGAGCCAGTTTTCTACAGCACGTCTCAAATAGGTATTCCTGCACCAAACCTAGGTAAAGATGCTGGTCTACTTCAAGATGCGTTCGATATTGAAAGTTTAAAACAGCTTGATGCGGTCGTTACGTGTCAAGGTGGAAGTTACACTGAAAAAGTTTACCCAGCATTACGCCAAGCGGGTTGGAAAGGTTACTGGATTGATGCTGCTTCTACGTTACGTATGGCACAAGATTCTATTATTACCCTAGACCCAGTAAACCTTGCGCAAATTCAGCAAGGTATTCATGGTGGCACTAATACATTTGTTGGTGGTAACTGCACAGTAAGCCTAATGCTAATGGGTCTTGGTGGCCTATTCGAGAAGGGTTTGGTTGAGTGGACAAGCGCAATGACGTACCAAGCGGCGTCTGGCGCAGGTGCACAAAACATGCGTGAGCTGATTTCTCAGATGGGTGTGATCAACGATTCTGTAAGCTCTGAATTGGCTAATCCAGCAAGCTCTATTCTCGATATCGACAAGAAAGTTGCAGACACAATGCGCAGCTCTTCTTTCCCTTCAGAAAAGTTTGGTGTGCCACTAGCTGGCTCTCTTATCCCTTGGATTGATGTTAAGCGTGATAACGGCCAAAGCAAAGAAGAGTGGAAAGCGGGCGTAGAAGCGAACAAGATTTTGGGCTTCCAAAATGCGCCAGTGCCAATCGATGGTACATGTGTCCGCATTGGTGCGATGCGCTGTCACTCTCAAGCTCTGACAATCAAGCTGAAGCAAAATGTACCAATGGATGAGATCGAAGAGATCATCGCAACGCACAACGATTGGGTGAAAGTTGTTCCTAACGATCGTGACATTACGGCTCAAGAACTTACACCAGCGAAAGTGACAGGTACGTTGTCTATTCCAGTAGGCCGTCTACGCAAGATGGCAATGGGTGATGACTTCCTAAATGCATTTACAGTAGGTGACCAACTATTGTGGGGGGCTGCTGAGCCACTACGCCGCACTCTACGAATCATCCTTGCTGAGAAAGCTTAATTTGTCTCAATGTTGAGATGGTTATTTTGAAAGCGCCCAATTGGGCGCTTTTTTGATATTACAATGACAGTAAGCTGACTTTTGTTGCATACCGTTGCCGCGAAATTAATCCATTGGAGTGCGGTAATGAAACAAAATACAAAAGGTTTTACTCTCATAGAGTTAGTGGTTGTCATCGTCATACTCGGCATTCTAGCCGTCGTTGCCGCACCTAAGTTTTTAAATCTTCAACATGATGCGAGAGCTTCAGTAATAGAAGGTGTAGCAGCTTCTTTGCAAAATGCTTCCGAAATTGGTCATGGAAAAGGAATTCTAGAGGGCTTCGAACACAAACAATGGGCGGATACAGACACAGAGGATGAAGATGGTAGACAGTACCACTATGGATTCCCAGCAGTGAAAACTAAAGGTATGCCGAAGTTTGTTGATTTAGATGCTGATTATAATTTAACGAAAGGTACTGAGTTTACTTGGGCTGTATATGATAACTACAGTCCGGGCTACACTGTCCCAGTTTACATGGTTTATACCTTCTCTGATTTAGTATCGGCCGAAAAGCACTATCCGTACCCAACAACAGCGGAAATAGAAGCTACCAAATGTTACGCTCGTTACGAGATTCACGCATTTGCAGATAGTTCGGGTGCCGAAACAAAAGTGTTTACTGAAACCAGTGGTTGTTAAAGTAACGATACTTGAAGGCCAATAAAAATATATAGCTAAGTCATCCCGAGTTTTAGGAAGAGCGAGATCCCCAACTCGCTCGTTCCTTGCTCTTGAGGATGACGGGCATTGTTCTCTAAACTAAAACAACGTCACTACCGAAAGCGACGAAGGAGTGCAGTCGGGAATCTCTTGGTTCGGTGTGCAACGCTCCAATACTTGGAAGCGCTCCGCTGGAAGGCTAGTGAAAGAAACTACGCTCTAAAAGGCGTTGATAGAATCTATCCCCGGAAAGACAAAATATCGCCGATTCCCGATTCCCGATTCCCGATTCCCGATTCCCGATTCCCGATTCCCGATTCCCGATTCCCGATTCTAATCTTCCTCATCCGCTCTGACGACGCGATTATCAGGATCTGCCAGCTCACTACCACAATGCTTGCAGTGCATCGCATCAGAATCATGACCGGAGCGATTACAGTTGGGGCATTTCACAAGCTCTTTGTGAGCATTCATCTCATTGCTCAGTTCTGCGGTAATAATCCCGGTAGGAACTGCCAATATCGAATAACCAAGCAACATAGTTAATGACGCGATTGCTTTACCGAGATGCGTTTGCGGCACCATGTCGCCATAGCCTACCGTAGTAATCGTCACAATCGCCCAGTAGATGCTTTTTGGGATACTCGTGAAACCGTTGTGTGGCCCTTCAATCACAAAGATCAACGCACCAAAGATGGTGACGAGAATTCCCACCGTACTAAAGAAGATAATAATCTTGCGTCGCGCCATTAAAAGGGAGCGCAATAAAATATTCGAGTCTTGCAAATAGCGAACTAACTTTAAAATACGGAAGATGCGCATAACACGCAGCAGTCTAACGACCCCCATAAAGGAAGCGCCAGGGAAGATGATAGCTAAGTAGGTTGGCAGTATCGCTAAGAGATCGACGACACCATAAAAGCTGGTGGCGTAGGACTTAGGTTTGGGCGAACAATACAGTCGCAGCAGATACTCAATGGTGAATAAAGCGGTGAAAGTATATTCCACGTAGCGCAACTCTTGCGACCATTCTGTCATTACAGTCGGCAGAGATTCCAGAATAAGAACCACGAGAGATGCGATGATCGCGACGATCAGCGCGATATCAAAGATGCGTCCGGCACGAGTATGAGTACCGAAAATAATCACATATAAATGATGCTTTAGAGACTTGCGAGGCATGATGTTGCACTATCGACGTTAAAATGAAACGGATTGCAACATCATACCAGAAGTTAAGAAACTTAGGCTAAACCAGGAAACAGGTTTCTTAAACCGTTCGCGATAAACTCAATACCAAGCGCGCCGAGGATTAGGCCCATAATACGAGTGATCACGTTGATGCCAGTTTGTCCAAGGAAACGCACAATTAAAGGCGCGGAGCGGAACAGTAACCAAGAGCAGAAACAAAACAAAACGATCGTTAAGCTGATACCAACTGTATCCAGCGCGCTAGGGTAGCGTGCGCCGTAAACGATGGTTGAGCTAATTGCACCTGGACCTGCCATTAACGGCATGGCAAGTGGTACGACACCAATTTGCTCACGGCTTACGTATTCCGTCTTCTCTTGCTTGTTTTGCTTATCTTCACCCAACTTACCACTCATCATCGAGAATGCGATGCTTAGAAGCAGTAAACCGCCAGCTACGCGAAACGAATCGAGCGAAATACTGAACATGTCCAGCAGCAACTGACCAGCAAACAAAGAAATAATCAGAATACTCGCGACAGCAATATTGGCTGTCGTGGCGGTTTTGCTTTTCTCTTCTGGCGTCATATGCCCAGTCAAAGACACAAAAACAGGCATGATGCCTACCGGGTTAACTGCGGCGACCAAACCGAGGAAAAACTGTAGGAAAATAGCTAACTCTAAAGTCTGCATGTTGCTTACTCGTAAACGTTCACAATAGTGAAAAAGAGAGGGGGTAATTTTAGGCGTAATGTAAGGCAAAAGTGCGTTGGGAAGAAATGAAAAAAACTAACGTATTTGGGCTAGTATTTGTGAGAAAAACTAATTATTGAAAGAAATGTATGCATTCTGGAAACGAATTGTTACGTAGAAGACTGGTGAGAACCTGAACTGATTTACACAAACGTTAACATTCGCACATTTTTCACAAAAATAAGGGTGGTTTGTAGAGAGATATGACGCATTCGATATACTCTCAGTAGCACAAAAATTAGGGTCCACATGTAATTTTGTTGGCTAAAAATGAAACTTTTTTACAGATTGTTGTTGTTTCTTTTATTTTTAAGTTCGTTTGCTTCTTTTTTGTGCAATTAAAAATTAAGCTTAATTTGTTTGTTTATCAATTATTTAGCTGGTTTTGTTGTGGTAAACCACTACTTTGGGGGTATTTCAGTTGTGAGAACTGATCCAAGTCAATTTTTTTCACACTCTGAAATATTATACTCAGCCCTGAAAGCAATTTACTAAGATGGTTGTTAGTTAAAACGCTGATAAACAGTCAAAACGAAAGACAATAGCCTTACTAAAAAGTTTTTAATATTTATTATTTTAGGAGATCCACCATGCCTGTAACTAACTTAGCTGAACTAGATGCTCTAGTAGCACGCGTTAAAGCAGCACAAGAAGAATTCGCAACGTTCTCACAAGAGAAAGTAGACGCAATCTTCCGCGCAGCTTCTCTTGCAGCTAACCATGCTCGTATCCCACTAGCACAACAAGCAGTTGCTGAATCTGGAATGGGTATTGTTGAAGATAAGGTAATCAAAAACCACTTCGCTTCAGAGTTTATCTACAACAAATACAAAGATGAAAAAACATGTGGCATCTTGGAAGAAGATGACAACCTAGGCACGATGACTATCGCAGAGCCTGTAGGTATCATCTGTGGTATCGTTCCAACAACGAACCCAACTTCTACAGCAATCTTCAAATCTCTAATCTCTCTAAAAACTCGTAACGGCATCATCTTCTCGCCACACCCACGTGCGAAGAACTCAACTAACGATGCTGCGAAACTAGTTCTAGATGCAGCAGTAGCAGCGGGTGCTCCAAAAGACATCATCGGTTGGATCGACCAACCATCTGTAGAGCTTTCTAACGCTCTTATGAAGCACGATGGCATCGCTCTTATCCTTGCAACAGGTGGTCCAGGCATGGTTAAAGCAGCATACTCTTCTGGTAAGCCAGCAATCGGTGTAGGTGCAGGTAACGTTCCTGTAGTTATCGATGAAACAGCTGACATCAAACGTGCTGTTGCTTCTATCCTTATGTCTAAGACTTTCGATAACGGCGTAGTATGTGCTTCTGAGCAAGCTGCAATCGTAGTTGGTGAAGTATACGACGAAGTGAAAGAGCGTTTCGCTTCTCACAAAGCTCACGTTCTATCTAAATCTGACGCTGATAAAGTACGTAAAGTACTTCTTATCGACGGCGCACTAAACGCGAAAATCGTAGGTCAACCTGCTCCAGCAATCGCTGAAATGGCTGGTGTTAAAGTTCCTGCTGATACAAAAGTACTTGTAGGTGAAGGCCTAGGTAAAGTTTCTTACGATGATGAATTCGCTCACGAGAAACTATCTCCAACTCTTGGTCTATTCCGCGCTGACGACTTCGAAGACGCAGTTGCTCAAGCAGTAACAATGGTTGAAATCGGTGGTATCGGTCACACATCTGGCCTTTACACTAACCAAGACGTTAACGCAGACCGCATCCGTTACTTCGGTGACAAGATGAAGACTGCACGTATCCTTGTAAACATCCCAACTACTCACGGTGGTATCGGTGACCTTTACAACTTCAACGTAGCACCTTCTCTAACTCTAGGTTGTGGTTCATGGGGTGGTAACTCTATCTCTGAAAACGTTGGTCCTAAGCACCTTATCAACAAGAAAACTGTAGCTAAGCGAGCTGAAAACATGTTGTGGCACAAACTACCTAAGTCTATCTACTTCCGTCGTGGTAGCCTTCCAATCGCAATGAGCGACCTAGAAGGTAAGAAACGCGCATTCCTAGTAACTGACCGTTTCCTATTCAACAACGGTTACGCTGACGAAGTAGTTAAACTGCTTAAAGAGCAAGGCATCGAAGTTCAAACATTCTTCGACGTAGAAGCGGATCCAACACTATCTGTTGTTGAGAAAGGCGCAGAAGCAATGAAGAGCTTCCAACCTGACGTAATCTTAGCTCTAGGTGGCGGTTCACCGATGGATGCAGCTAAGATCATGTGGGTAATGTACGAGCACCCAGAAACTCACTTCGAAGAACTAGCAATGCGCTTTATGGACATCCGTAAACGTATCTACAAGTTCCCTAAAATGGGTCAAAAAGCTGAGCTTGTGTGTATCACTACAACTTCAGGTACGGGTTCTGAAGTTACTCCATTCGCGGTTGTTACAGACGACAAGACTGGTGCTAAGTACCCACTAGCTGACTACGAAATCACGCCAAACATGGCTATCGTTGATGCTAACCTAGTAATGAACATGCCTAAGTCTCTAACAGCATTCGGTGGTTACGATGCTGTAACTCACGCTCTAGAAGCTTACGTATCTGTTCTTGCTAACGAATACTCTGATGGTCAAGCTCTGCAAGCACTTAAGATGCTTAAAGAATACCTACCATCAAGCTATGCAAACGGTGCAAACGACCCAATCGCTCGTGAGAAAGTACACAACGCGGCAACTATCGCTGGTATCGCGTTTGCGAACGCATTCCTAGGTGTTTGTCACTCAATGGCGCACAAGATTGGTGCTGAGTTCCACCTACCACACGGCCTTGCTAACGCGTTACTAATCTCGAACGTTGTACGTTACAACGCGAACGATAACCCAACTAAGCAGACTGCATTCTCTCAGTACGACCGTCCACAAGCACGTCGTCGTTACGCTGAAGTTGCTGACCACCTAGGCCTAAGCCAAGCTGGTGACCGTACTGCTCAGAAAATTGAACGTCTACTAGCATGGCTAGAAGAGCTGAAAGGTGACCTAGACATCCCGCTGTCGATTCAAGCAGCAGGCGTTGCAGAGTCTGATTTCGTTGCGAAACTAGACGAGCTAGCGGTTGAAGCGTTCGATGACCAATGTACTGGTGCGAACCCACGTTACCCTCTAATCACAGAGCTAAAAGAAGTACTAATGGCTTCTTACTACGGTAAAGCGTTCGTTGAAGGCGAAACTTTCGAAGGTACAACTGTTATCAAAAAGAAAGCAGACCAAGTAGCGAAAGAAGCAGCACCAAAAGCTAAGAAAGAAAAAGCTAACGCATAAGCAAGACGTTAGTTATGGGATAGGTTTTCGCTAGCACGAAATCTACCATCGGGAAAAAGCAAAGCCCCAGTCGAGAGACTGGGGCTTTTTTTATGCTTTTCAAATTATGAGAAGTTCTGCTTGAAGAGGTGTTTTGGTTAGGAGATTTACTCAGACTTCGGTCGTTACGACTCGACCGCTAAAGTACTCGTTAGCAACAATATAAGCCGTATTCCTCACTAGCTCGTCTTGAATTTGCGCCCAATGTCGTTCATCTACATCTTCACTCGTATGATTTACTGAAGGGATGACACCACCAACCCGGATGTTGAAAGGGGTCAGTTCTTTTGCCCAGCTGTGGGTAAAACCAGAGACTAATGCCGCCATGCTTTCCACACCCGTGAGGTCTTCATGATTATCATGAGAAATGACATTGACGATTACGCCTTTCTTTTCTCTGGAGCGGAAGCGCTCTGCGCTCACTTGACCATAGGTATAAAGAAAGCGAGCCGCAGATGAAAGATGATCGATATAAGTACTCATTGGTTCTGGAGCCATCAAACTTGGCATTGGTGAACTGGTCCAACAATTGACGATGACATCTGGTGTCGCACCAAGCTGAGATTCTATTTGGTCAAACAATAAATTGATGGACGTGGTGTTATCACTGCACACATTAATGGCGTACACCTTATCTGAAAAGGCGCTAATTTGCTCATAACTGGCTCTCAAGGCTGTTGGATTCTGGTCGCAAAGAACAATCGTTGCCCCTAAGTGGGCAAAGTGACTAGAGCATGTTCTGCCGAGGATAGTTCCTGCGGAAGTGACGAGAATGATTGATTCTTTAATATCCATAGCACCTACACTGTCATTTCTTGTGTTAAACAATACATCAGTGGTTTGTGCTAACAGCATGGATTAATTTTTATGAGCTCAGTGTGAAAAGCTTCAAAGTAACGCTTTTGAACCGCAACTATTGTTTGGGAATTTGTAAGGCGTCACATTTCTGACGTGTGCAGAATGCAATCAGTTGGGGTGAATACGGAGCGTTAAGCTTGCGCTTGGATTTGATACTGACGCTGTGCCGTCACTAATTGATTGTAAAGCCCAGCGTCAGGAATCAGTGTTTTGTTACGTTCGCCTAAACTACGGCGCTCATGACCGGAAAGGTTGTGATAGACGTTTTCCGGTAGGTTGAACGTGTCTTGAGGCAAATAGGTTAGTGCATCAGGTTTAAGGTAGTGGCTTAGCTTAGCAGACGGTAAACCCGCATCATGAAACTGCTTTGCTTGCTCTGCAGCTAGCTCGTAACTGCTGCTGTCTGAGCGAAGCGCTTGTGGTTGTGATAAACCAAACTGTTTACGAAGGAGGTCATCACTTGTAATGACTTCTTGTACTTCTTCAACCGGGACTACATCGCGAACATCATTAGAGAACATAGACAGAATCAGCGAGAAATCAGCGCGGCGACCTTCATGTACAGCATGGTTAATACCATTGCCGAACTGAAGTTCGTTGATGATTACAGCCTTGTCTAAAGTATGGATTTGCATGATGTTCCTCGCTTAATGCACTTTTAACGGCAACGAAGGGAAGAACTTTAGGAAAAAGAGGGGATTAATTGAAAAAATAGGTCGGAGAAGCAATAAAAAAGCCCGCAATAATGCGAGCTTTTAAATATGACTAAATTGAACTTAGGGGGAAGTAAATTACTTCGCTAGGTTCTCAGCTACGAAGTCCCAGTTTACAAGAGCCCAGAAGCCGTTCATGTAATCAGGACGTACGTTGCGGTAATCGATATAGTACGCGTGTTCCCAAAGGTCAACAGTTAGAATTGGAGTGGTACCTTCTTCTGTTAGAGGCGTTGCAGCGTTAGAAGTGTTAACGATCTCTAGAGAACCGTCAGCTTTCTTAACTAGCCAAGTCCATGAAGAACCGAAGTTGTTGATTGCTGAATCAGTGAACTTCGCTTTGAATTCTTCGAAAGAACCGAATGCTGCGTTGATTGCTTCAGCAACTGCACCAGTTGGTTCGCCGCCCGCGTTTGGAGCTAGACAGTGCCAGTAGAACGTGTGGTTCCAGATCTGTGCTGCGTTGTTGAATACGCCACCAGTAGAAGTCTTGATGATTTCTTCTAGTGTTTTGCCTTCGAACTCAGTACCAGGGATAAGACCGTTTAGCTTAACTACGTAAGTGTTGTGGTGTTTACCGTGGTGGAAATCTAGAGTTTCAGCAGAGATGTGTGGTTCTAGTGCGTCTTTCGCGTAAGGTAGAGCTGGTAGTTCAAATGCCATTGCTCAATTCTCCATAGATATGAAAGGGTTACCTTTCGATTGCTTCCAGTGTTTTTATTTATATGTAGTCTTTACGACTGACTTGAAAAGTATTTTAGCAAGTTTTTACTTTATTAAAACCCCGATATGAAAATATTTTAAGATAAAACCCACAAAGACTTACTAATTATATGGTTTTTATTCTGTGGTTATTGAGTAAAATGTGGCAATAATTAAAGTTCACATCCATGAATGAGGAAGCGATGGAAACTATCGATAAAATCAAACAGCAGATCTCTGAAAACACAATCTTGCTGTACATGAAAGGATCACCGAAACTGCCTAGCTGTGGTTTCTCTTCTCAAGCTGCACAGGCGCTAATGGCTTGTGGCGAGAAGTTCGCTTACGTAGACATTCTACAAAACCCAGACATCCGTGCTGAGCTACCAAAATACGCTCAATGGCCAACATTCCCACAACTATGGATTGAAGGCGAACTGATCGGTGGTTGTGACATCATTTTGGAAATGTTCCAGAAAGGTGAGCTTCAGCCTCTTATCAAAGAAGCGGCAGCACGCGTTGAAGGTGACGCTGAGTAATTCGTAAATACTCAAATTTGGCGATAGAATACAAAGGAGCCGCATTGGCTCCTTTTTCTTTTTTTAGGTTAGTGGAATGAACATAAAGCTTTATTATGTCCCATTCTTTCTATAACCCTCGCAAAACCGAGCAATCCCTTGCTATTTCAAGTGGTTGAAAAACAACCCGTTCTGATGAATGCCGATAAATACCGATGTTTAATGACGGTTGTCGCCATTTTGTCGCCATTTGTGGCGGCTAGATATTGAGGTTTACGAGAGGGTTGAAGCGCACCGCATCACTCAAATGGCTTGGTGAGAAATGGGCGTAAATCATCGTGTGGTCAATCAGTTTGTGACCGAGAATTTCTTTTAGTACAAGGATATTGCCGCCGTTCGACATAAAGTGACTCGCGAAGGTATGACGCAATACGTGAGTTGCCTGCCCTTCCGGTAGGTGTGGCAATGCTACTCTAAGCCATTTATACACAACTCTGTAACTGCAAGTAAAAAGGCGATCATTGGTTGGTTTATAAATCTGGTTATATAAGTCTTCCGAAATGGGTACCGTTCGGTTGCGTTTGCCTTTGGTGTTACTGTACGTGACTCGGTACTTCGTTAAGTTGGAGCCTTTTAGAAATATCGCTTCCCTGACACGCGCACCTGTTGATAAACAAATCTTGTAAACCTTAATTATCTCGTCACCAACAGGGCTTTGCCTTGCTACTTCGAATAAATGATGAATTTCCTGATCGGATAAAAACGCCAATTCAGTTTGTGGCTTTTTAATGGCATCAATACCGTTCACCGGATTAGGTAGTTTCCACTCACCGAGCTTTATCAACTTGTTGAACACCGATTTCAACAAGCCGAAATCCGTATTACTCGATGCGATCGACAATTCCTTGTGTTGTTTGCCTCTCCCTTTGTTCGAGCGGTTGGCTCTGTACAATGCCAGTTGTTGTGAATTCAGATGAGCAGCGATTGGATTATCGAGATCGGCAACCATGATTTCTAAACGCAAGCGAGAATGGTCACCGGATTTTAGATTCTTTCCATGCAACTTAAACCAAAGCGCAACCAAGTCAGACAGGCGACGGTGATCGGGCTTTGCTCCAAGCCAAGGTTTGTCATCCAACTCTTTCATGAGATGGAATTCGTAGGCATTTGCTTCGCCTTTGGTGGCGAAGCGTTTACGGACGCGTTTACCAGTGCGACCGTTTGGGTAGCACTCGCATAGCCATGGCTTTTTACTGCTGTCTTTTAAGTTGCGGACAGTCATATTTAAGCTCCACTTGACTGTATATAAAGACAGTGTAATTCAAGCTAAAGCGTTGGACAATGTTCTATCTCGCACGGAAGGAACAAGGTCGATAAATGCCTCGATTACGTAACAGTGAACCTAATCATCTTATTGAGAAAGGTATTTGGTTGACCATGATACTATCGTCGTATTTCTCTAAAGCTTTTTATCGTCAATCTTGTGCAGGTATAGTAGCTACAGGAGTCAAAGCGATGCCGAACATAAAGTCTGCTCAAGAGTGATTATAACGCGCGGCATTTGCGCTATGTGTTGCGCTTAGTGTGTTATTCATTGGCATCAGGTTGCGTTGCTTACTCTTGAATAGGGCGATCCAACACTGCGAGACTATCGGATAGACTTTTACCCATCAATATCCTGCTCATAATCTTTTGCTTTACAAAAAAATTAAACAATTTTAATCAGAAATGGGCCTTAAAATTTCAGGACAGATTACGCATTTTAACTAACCTGAGTTTTGTTTTCGTGTGGTCCAAGGAAGCGATCGCCATTGAAATGGATCATGTGTTCAGGGTTGTCGGCAATCCAAACTTCTGTTTCCCAAGCAATATCGGCAGCGTTTTTTCTAAATTCTTTCCGGTCAGGGAAAGCTGTTACGTAGACACGACCAACTTTACATTGAGAAAGCATATCTTCGAGCTCTTTCCAACGTTTTGGACTTACTGGACCATGGCTAGTCACTGCTTCAATAAGAAATAGCCATTGACGCTGTTCGTCGTATACGACTACGTCAGGAAGTTTGTCATGCGACATCGGAGGAACACCGATAGACTCCAAATATTGTGTATCTAGATGAAGTAACTTACCGCCTTCTTTGTCGCGGCTACTCGCTGTATCACCGATATACAATACTTTGCAGGCAGTACCAACAAAAATAGGGCAGAACTCATGAATAATATCTGCATGAAGTTGGTTGTGGGCACCCGGTGACAGCTCAATTGTTTTTCCATCAGGAAGAGCGATCGGAATCTTATGCTTATTGATTTTCTTTTCGTATTGCTCAGTTAGCTTTGGCACAACAGCGTGGAAGTTATCTATTAGAGGCTGCCACCTGCCTTTTGGTCCTTGCGCTAGGATCTTTACGATAGGGGCATTTAGAGAGTAATTATTCTTTGGTGAATTAGTCGCACGAGCAGGGTCATCTCGATTACGTTCGAGTAATCCAGCTTGCTCCATCTGATGCAACGTCTGCCTTCTGATAGTTTCACGCGTATTTGCTGCGTACTCGACTTCATACTCATCTCGTATGAAATCCATTATATCTCGAGTGGTGACTAGCTTGGCTGATGTATCCTGGTAGCTTGAATTTACCTTTAATCCAGCGAGGGCGAGTAGAGTCAAACAAGAGCGTTCATTTTGCTGTGCTTCAGGTAAGCCTAAACTTATCAAGACATCTTTTACAAACGAGAGCTTTTCACTTTTTTTCATTACTTCTATAGCCTTAACAACGTTTTGTAACGCTTAGGTGCGCTTTACTATATCGTATCATTCGTTATAGCTTTATCAAACAGATGACTTCTGACATACTCTAATCTAGTGAACTACTGTACAAATGAACAATATATGAGCGAAGTATCTTTAGCTGTGCCAAACGACATTAACATGGAAGTAAATGAGATTAGAGAACGAGCGAATTCTCTTTTGGATGAAAACCTTCGAGGAAAGCTAGGGCAGTTCATGTCTTCCTCTTCGGTATCTAAGTTGCTTGCCAGCATGTTTGAAGACATGTCTGGGGATATTCGTTTGTTAGATGCGGGTGCAGGTGTAGGCTCTCTCACCGCGGCCTTTGTATCTAGGGCAGTAGCTTCAGCCAATAGTATCTCTGCTACAGCCTACGAGATCGATGACGTTATGGTATCGCATCTAAGCCAAACTCTACAGTTGTGTGAGGAATTGTTAAGTGAGTCTAATATCGACTGGACTTCTAGTGTTATTCGACACGATTTCATTCAGGAAGCTGTATATGATCTTACCAAGGATAACTTTGTTCCTTCTTTCAATAGAGCGATACTTAACCCGCCATATTTAAAAATTTCAGCTAAAGGCCCCGAGCGTGCAGAGATCAAGAAGGTTAAGTTTGAAACGGGTAACCTATACTCTGCATTCGTTGGGCTAGCTATTAAGCTACTTGAAGACGGGGGAGAACTTGTTGCCATTACTCCAAGAAGCTTTTGTAACGGTCCGTATTTCAATGATTTTCGAAAGTTAATACTTGATGAATGTTCTCTGAATAAGATTCATGTATTTAACAGTCGAAAGTCAGCATTTAAGGCGGATAAAGTACTTCAAGAGAACGTTGTTTTTCATTTGACTAAAGGCAAACTGCAAGTCGAAAATGTTACTGTATACTCTAGTTCGTGCGCCGAAGATCCGAACCCTGAAATATTTGAGGTTCCGTTTTCTGATGTAGTTAGCCCAAATAACCCAGATCGGTTTATTCATATAATTACGAATGAGGAAGAGCAAAAAATAGCACATGCTGCAGGTGGTTTACCGTGTTCCCTTGAAGATTTAGGGATTCAGGCTAGCACAGGTCGCGTGGTTGATTTTCGAACTCGCGAAAACTTGGTTCAAGACACATGCGAACGCTCTGTTCCTTTAATTTTTCCACAACATCTACAAAATGGTCGTGTTGAATGGCCTATTAAAGCTTCAAAAAAGCCTAACTCTTTGCTCAACAACAAAAGCACTGAAAAGCTAATGGTTCCTAATGGCACGTACGTGCTTACCAGAAGACTGACTGCAAAAGAGGAAAAGCGAAGGATCGCAGCCTCTCTATATACAGCCGATATTGCAGATACTTCAGTTGTCGGCTTTGAGAATAAAACAAACTATTTTCATTCCAACAACATGCCATTGGATGATGATTTAGCGAAGGGGCTGTGGATATTTTTAAACAGTACGTTAGTCGATCAATACTTTAGACAAATGAATGGACATACTCAGGTTAATGCTACGGATTTAAGAACATTACGTTACCCAAGAAAGGAAAGGCTACTTCAAATGTCTGAGAGCTATATTAGTGATGATATTGATCAAAAAAATATAGATTATATTGTTAACAAATTAATTTTATAGATAAAGCCTCTAAGGAGGCTTTACTCTTCAAATAAGGTCTTTAAATTATTTTCAAGATTAGTCGTGGATTTGTCTCTTCTTATTTCAGCTTTTGCCATATTGTTGAATAAGTATAGTTCTTCCTCGGAATAGTAAATTAACTCGTCTCGAACAAACTCCATAAGTAGAACTATAAAGTCTCTTAACGTTTTTACCTGTGGTATTGAAAGGTTAAACCCAGGGTTTTTAGGGTTGATTTTCGTACCATGACTTATGGTATTTCTCTGGTGCAGAAGCTGTTCATCTATGTAGTTAGCTCTGTTGCTTATAGCATCAAGATTACCAATCCCAACAATTCTCATAATGTGATTAAAGTGTTCAATATTCAAATTGTCGTGAGTATTGATGAACTTTTTATTTCGCTCTTGTAGTATCTCACTGGGTACCGTAAATGTGTCGTTTAGGCGTTCATAAAAGTCATTGACGAGTGTAATATCACAATCAATCCTCATCTTTTCCGCGGAAGACTTGGCTAAATTCAGTTCATTTTTTAAAGCAATTGCTTCGAAGTTAGTTGTTAACTTATTTAATGGTAGCTTTAAGCTCGAAATGTAATAAATATACGCTTTTGACGCGTTTTTTATGTACCCTTCCCAATGAGAATAGAGCATTAATATTACTGACTTAGATACCAGAAAGTCATTTTCACCATTGCGAAGGACGATCAAGTCGGAGATCTCCTTTTTTCGCCAAAGCAAATCACCTTCTATCGTAGAAACAAAGTCTTGTAAGTTGAACTTCTTCGCCATTATTCAAAGTATTCTCTTGAGAATTTTGTTGTATCGCGGAACCGTTTAATTGCACGTACACCACGTCCCAAACTTTTAACGATTTCATCTTCAGATTGGATGTCTTTTATTTTTTCTTCTAACTGCTTTGTACCTATTTGTGATACTTTCTCTATGTTGGTCGATATACCAATTGTTAGGATCTCAAAAATTGATACGTTGAAGCCACCTCTAAATTTATTCTGTTCAGCGTCGTATTTTTTAAAGGAGTTTTCACCAAGTGTTAAATTAAGCATATCAAATGTATGCTTAAATGCTTCAGCAAACTTTTTGTAGTCAGCTGTGTTGACGAGTCTGATAGTCTCTCGGTCGATAAACTCTGAGATTACTATTTTATTAATCTGACCATGCTCCTCATAATTAACTTGATTATTATAACCGATGAACATTCGAAGAATTAGTTCCATGTGCTCTTCTTGCTCATAGTCTTCATCTTTTAAGGTTAAGCAGTTCAGGAAGTTTGGATATGTTTTCAATTCGTTAATTAGCTCGTATAACTTTTCATCGAACATTAAGATTACGCAGTTTCTTACTTCTTGAACTGAAAGGCTTGTACCTCCCGTATTTAGGCGTTGGAATAACTCATATTGAGCTTCATCGCTGTCCGTGGTTCTAAGTATTGTTATCTTGAGCTTTGATCGTTTTATTGATCGTTGAAGCTCTGTTGGCAATGTTTTCCAAGTTTGCCCCTCTAGTGCTGGAATATATTTGCAACTTTCGAAGGTTAGTGGAGCGTACCCATGTAAAACACCAGCCATTTGGAGAATTGTTGACAGCCTTTGGACTCCATCGACAACATGCCATGTATGATCTGATTTTTGAGCAACAAATATTTCAGGGACTGGTATTCCTATCAAAATAGATTCGATTAATTTAGTTTTTTGACCATCCTCCCATCTGAAAAGCCTTTGGAAAGCAGGGTCAAGAATCATATCTCCATCACGATATAGATTAATGATTTCACCAATAGACATGGCATAGTTGTCTGTTTTTAACTGATGCGTTGCTTTTTCTATTTGGTCAACAATTTCTTGTTGTGTTTTTGTTAGTTCAGTCATTGTTTCCACTTAACTTTTATTAACTAGATTTTTCCATACGTAGAGAGACTCTACCCATGATTCTCACTTTACTTTCATCGAAAGCTGAATGTCATTTTCTTGCCTAATACGCGCTGAATATCGGCTAGCGAGAGCTGGTCGTCCATATCCACTCGATATGTGTCGCTCACTGCCTGACGCGACTCTTTATTTGCCAGCTGTCCATCTTCTATACGAAAACAGTTGGCATCAAAATCTTTTCCCTCTGAAATAAGTGTGTGGTCCAATGAAGCCTCATAAGGCTCGCCTTCACTGAGTGTGAACCGTCTTATTAAGATTCCTATTTCCAAATACAATCGAGCCACAATTTCATATTGTATTAAATTTCTGTGACACCATGTGTCGATGGTGGACTTAGATAAACCAAATACGCCAATGAATTCCTGGCTTGAGCTGGTTTTTGTAGCCGGTATCAACCTTTCCCCTAATATACTTAGGCGAACGGGCTTGGAATTGGTGTGCATAATGTATGCGATCGATAACTTCAAATGAAATCGTATAGCGAGCTGTTATGCTTTCACCTGAATAAAAACCATCAGTTACGTAATAGCATATCACTATGCTTTCACATCAAGTAGCACTAAATGCGTCTCTTATCATGTGCAACCAATACTCTCAATTCTCAGGTATGACTAAACGCACTATCATTGATTAGGTTGCTAATAGCTCGACAAACCTTGGGCTTACCTAATGCCCTCCTAAAAGAAGCGATCCACATTCATAAAATCGTGGCTATTGATGTTCATAAGTACCAAAAGCACATTATCGAGAGCGATGAGTATCAGTTAGTCGCACATATTCGTATTTGAAAAGACATTCTTGGTTTTTTATACCAAGCCTCTGCGTCACATGAACCATTGTAGCTTTCCCAGATAAGCTATGGCACGAGGCAATAATCCTTTAAAACTTCGATTAGGACAGTATCATCTCTTCTCCAACGCTACCGCTATGCGACCAATTACTTTTATATCCTCTTCAGATACTTCAACCGTAGAGTTACCAAATATGATTGCAAGTTTATTTGGTAGCCGTTGAATGTGATTGATGGACAGTCGTCCATTCATATCAATCAAATACTCGCCACTCACTGCGTCGTTCTGTTTTTTATCTACTAGAAAGCGACCTCCGTTTGTTTCGATTTCGATGGTGTTCCTGGCTTCCAAATCCCACGAGTTAAACATGCGTTGTGCGTATGGAATCTCTCCGGTTGGCACAAGCTGGCCGTTCGTGAGGCAGAAGCTCTTAATTGCGACGATAGCTAATTGAGAGTTCTGCAACGCTGGACTAGATGAAGTCCCCCCTGTTTTAGGCTCTTTTTTATTACCCCAAAAAGAATGATGTAGTTCGGTCTCAGGGGAGTCGTTGGGAAGAATCAGCTCTCTAACTGGTATGCCTGTACGTAAATGAGTTCTAACAACTAGTTCGTGTGAGTTTCTGTTGTGTGAGTTCCAAGTACTAAAAGTGGTTTTAGGTACACCATATATCTGAGCTAACTCTCCAAGAGAGTTTACACCATTGATTTCTTTCAGTTTGTCAGTGAATGCCTCGCCTTTGATGTAATCAAAAATAGCCAATTCTGCACTCATAATCGTTCACCATTATGTGATTGATTTCAATCTTGTACGAAAACATGTTGACCGTACGAGAAATCGGATCAATACTAAACTTGTTTTCGGTTATCATGCCGACCAAAGCTAAAGAAAACCGATGAAGATAGACATAAATATAAGGATATCACTATGTTAACGTACAAGATACCACCCCTAAGCCCTTATGTGACTTACGAAGAATACTCTCGCATCACTGGCCTGCCTATGGGTACTATCCGCCAGTTCGTGACCGAAGGTCGCGTCATCATCAAACCTAAAGACAAACCTCGTGATAAGCCTCTGATTAACATGGTCGCCATGCATGAAATGGCGGCTCGTGAGGCTATTACTGCTTTAGGTTGAGTTATTCGAATGAACGTTTTTCACATACGCACTTAGTGGCCATGACTTGGAGGTTAGTATGGAAAGTTTAGAACTATTTTTATTGAATCAGTCAATAGAGCAGATACAAAAACGCTTTAGGCAAAGCGGTATGGAAGAGCAGCAAACAATACTGCAATACCTTGAGGCTATTGCAAAGAAACTGTCTCCTCCCGAGGTACATCGTCCTCAATCAGACATTTTGGCAGAAATACGTGACGCGATGGAAGGAGAGCGCGCTCGTGTATTCTTCTCCCATTCATTTGTCAGTTGGTATCGCTCAGGAAATGTTAAGTGCGCACCGCAACTTCATCATTGGTCTTATTTGGATTTCAATAATCGTAGCTTGTTTGTGGAAATGCTAGCACTTAGAGACCTTGGACATTTCGATGATGAAGCGCTGTTCCAGTTTGAACAATATTGCTTAGAAGTGATGGGAGGCAGCGCATGAGTTATCTAACCGTTCAGATACCTATCTCCAACATTGATGAAGCACTCCACCTTCAGAACGTGGCATCGTTAAATATCGCTAAGTATAGAGATAACCAAGTGGAGGGGCAGGAAGCCTGTCAAAGTAATTTAATTCGGATCTGGCGTGATATACACAACCAAGCTGGCATGGCTCTTAAGACATTTGCAAGCGAGACGAAAGGATGACATGCCTCCTTGTTCATAGAAACTAGAGGGTGCTCTCACGCAAAGAGCCTCTCTAAGTCTTGAGCCCTTTAACATTAATAATGCCCCTGTTTCTACATTCGATTCCAATATCGAAGGTTACCTCTGTGTGCGTCGGGATTATTGATAGTGTTGGCTAGTGTATGCCTGTGAAGGTTATCAATTGCTTCCTAACCATGACTAAATAACTTTAGGCAGGTTGCCATGCTCCCTCTAAAAACAACGAGCAATTCGTTTCAGCGTTTGCTCGATGAAGCACCGTATCTGTCTAGATGCAGCGATAATAAAACCGCAATGCTTGTTCGACCAAGGCATTATGCTATCCGCTGGCCTTATATGCAGGTTAACCGTAAAGATATGCTTTCTTGGTTAGTGTTCGACATTGACCATGAAGATAGACCAATCCCTAATCCTTACATTTGGCAAGATGAAGGGTTACCAGCTCCTAATCTCATTGTCCGAAATCGACACAGTAACAAAGCCCACCTCTACTATGCGATTGTTCCGGTTTGTAATAGTGACAATGCGAGAAGTAAACCTATCCAATACCTTAAGGCGGTATATCAAGCTATGGCTTTGCGGCTCAAGGCTGATCTTGCTTATTCAGGGCCAGTGGCTAAGACGCCATTTCATCCATGGTGGCAAACAACAGAACTTCATTCCCAAGTTTATGAACTTGGTGAATTAGCTGACTCTGTAGAAGTTGAAGCAGCTTTGCATTGGCGCGAACCCGCTAGCCTAGATGATATGTCTCACTCCCGTAATTGCACTTTATTTGAATATGCTCGCCACTATGCCTATTCGATTGTAAAGGCCGAGCGTAGGGAAGGGAGCTATGAGAATTTCAAACGTCGTGTCAGTTACTTTGCAACATACAAGAACCATTCGTTTGATACTCAGACGCCTTTGAGGCATAGCGAAGTTGAGTCCGTGGTTAAAAGTGTTGCTCGATGGACTTGGGATAAGTATTACGCTTGTTCGCATGTTAAGCGGGGAGTGATGGATCTGCCGAGTGACCTAAATATTAAGCAAAGGCAAAGCTTAGCTGCGGCGAGAACACATCAAGTTAGGCGTGAGAAAACTAAAAAGCGCGTTATAAACGCTAGTCGATATCTACTAAATAAGGGGGAATCGCTTAGTATCACGCTAGTTGCGAAAACCGCTCGTCTCTGTCGTAAAACGGTGCGTCGTTATTTCTATGAAGTTCAATCTTTGATTGAGCCTACTGAAGATGTTCGGATCCTTCCGGTTTCATCGCTTTTAGGTTTGAGGCAAAGTGGTCCTTATGCTGTACATCAGATAACTGCCCCTGAGAAAGATCTTGATTTTGCTAATGGTGGGAAGCGCAAGATCATTGGTTTCACTCGATCCCCGCTGAAGTGGGCGGCTTATCTGAATATTGTTGATGGTTAGTTTTGGGTTTGTTCAAAGCCTATTCTGTTCTCAATATTGATGCATAACATCAAAACTTGCACGATGAATGATTTTTGAGTCGAAAGCCAAAGGTTGAGTATTTGCTCACCTAAATTCCTAGTGTTATCCAACTAGCTTTGCACATAGGAGATTGGTATGCAGACTAGTTTGAGTATTGTTGGTAAAGCATCGAAGCGTCCCAAAGAGGCTTCAGCGGCGGAGTTAGCTTTAGATAGATATGATCTACTCGTTGCTGATTTCTATGAGAGGTATCGTAAGACTCCTTCTAAGAGTGAAACGAAAGCTCAACGAGACAAGCGACTTATTGCTGAAGCCCGAGACCTAAAGTTTCTGAAATTGAAACGGATCGAGCTTATTGCCCATGCAAGAGTCGAAGACCTTGAAGATAAGCTTGAAAGCTACACCAGTGAAAACTTACAGAAAAATGCTTCCGATCTATTGCGTGAAAAGCATCATCCTACAGGAAGGCTTGCTGGTAACTTAACGGCAGCAGGGGAGCCTCAACCGACACAAAACCACGAGCCTCATCATATCATTCCGGGGGAAGGTCGATTTCGTAAAGCGGATATGAGAGCCGCTCGACTAAATATGCACCTGCATCGAGTGGGTATCAACGACCCTCGCAACGGTGTATGGCTGATGAACTTTTTATCCAATGCCACATACAACTGGGCAGACCCACAATCACCTGCTCATCGTTCACTGCATCGATATAATTATGAAACTTGGATCAGTGCGAAGTTTGCGCGAACAACGGTTGAGAAAAAACACTTCGAAGCAAGGCTTTTTCAAGTCAAAATGCACTTGAAAAAAGGAACCTATCCAGAGAAAGTGATGGGCAGTAAAGACAATAGTTGGACAGGTTAATGAACGTTTTCAGGATATGTGATGACCACGAACACTTTCAAACAATGTGTTCAACACCCGATGAGATGGCAACGCAGTTGGGAGACTTCAATTTATTTGAACGCATCTTAAGGCAACCGACCGAAAATGATTCTCTGCAAGACATCTGGAAGCAAGTCGATGTCTGCTTTGAAGATGTCCTCGACAGTAATTCTCAACTACCGGATGTGAGTCTTTGGCTACGAACTTATTTAGTCCTATCACCAAAAGCGCACAGCGCGTTGAAGGAAAACCTTGAATTGATGGGTGAGTTCTTGCCAATAAATGTTGATGGTGATTCTTGGTATCTTTACTCATGTTTTCAGTTTGGTCTGGAAGATCGGGACCAGTGTGTTGAGAAAATCGAATATGGTTTTTCTGCTGGAGTGGAGAAGCTTGTTTTTGTTGAGGGCGACATCAACAAAAAGGTGTTGTTTAAGTCGAGGTTAGATGGATCCTCGAATTTGTTTTGTAACCAGAGGTTTGTCGAGATTTTTCGAGAGAATGATTTGAGAGGCATCACTTTCACTGATGAACTTGTTGGGTCACTTTAACAACAGGTAGGGACAAGGAAGAAAGGAGCATTTAGGTCTAATTTAGTTGCAAGATGCTATTGAAGTGACAAGGACTATTGTTAGGTTTGCTACATGTCCAGATAAAGGATGATTTAACCAACAAGACATTCAACACCTTTGAATCATTGCTGCGTGATAAAGCGGCAGTAGAGAAGGTGTGATTCATAATCAGTTGACTCACGAGGGTGTTGATATGTTAAATCATAAAGAAAAGGACATCGTTTTATCTGCTCTAGATATCGTTATCGATGGTGTGTCGAGCAGTGAGGCTAATGAAGAAATGCGAACTGCGGGTATATATATTGCCGGCTTAATCATCGCTGATACAAAAGGCATGCTTGAACAAGATACGCGCAAGGCAGTTCTAAGTATCATTGAAATGGCCGAACGTTAGTCCATGCCTCCTTAAAGGCTCTAAGAATAAGGGTGTCTTCACCCTTAGTTGCTGTTCAGTACTAAAGAGCTCTTACTTACCCTTGTTACTCTTCAACCTATGTTGCTCCATATTACCCTCGATGACTTCGATCTTCTCTAGATATATCTAACGACTTATTCAACCGTTAGTGGGTACATATTTCATTGTTTTCAATAATATTTTGATTGTTAATCAGAGTATTAGGTGAAAAGATGTAATGCGATTGCATATCAATTTGTGGTATGTCTATAAGGTAAGAACTAAGGAGAGTTATCTAGATGGAAGTATTTGCAGATCTACTAAAGCAAGGAGATTACTGGGTTGCAGCAGCAATATTAGTTTTGCTTGCAGCATGGCATTTTCCTAAGATAGCCGGTTTTTACCATCATAGCCGCAATCAACGTTACCTCGCGATTACAGCTGCTCTCGATGACCCGAACATCTCAACCGAGCTAAAAGCTCATTTCAATAATGAACTCAACATAGAGCACTTTCGGAAAATCCACGGCAAGAGGCTTAGTGTTCCCATGTTAAATGCGGCTTTGATTATGAATGAACGCATTGGGAGCAAGGTGGCCTTTCGTCATATCTTGAAAACGATAGGTGTGTATCCTGATGTTACAGGTATAGAAGCGCTTTCTTTCCGAGTTCGATTACTTAAATTTGATGTAGTGTTCGGAGTGTTTAATCTTGTGCTTGGTCTTGTTATTGCAACGATTGGCTTCGTGAGTTTTTTATTGTCGTTGTACTCTTTGACATCTACGTTTTACGTCAGTTACTTGTTCTTGGGGCTTATTTCAATGCCAATTGGTTTCAATATGCTAGCTGAAGGTGGGGTGTTATTTTCGGTCTACCACGTAAATAAAGCTCTTGATGCTTGCGATGATAAATCGCTTTAAAATCGCAAAGTGCATATACATTAGCTACTCTAACCAAACTGAGTCGACGTTGAGTCTATTTAAACAAAACTCGAAAGGCTCCCTTTTTGAACTGTCAGCTAAAACACACCAACAGTATTATGGTACTAACAGTTTGCATCTGTCCCTT
Source organism: Vibrio jasicida 090810c (assembly GCF_002887615.1). Lineage (NCBI taxonomy): Bacteria > Pseudomonadati > Pseudomonadota > Gammaproteobacteria > Vibrionales > Vibrionaceae > Vibrio > Vibrio jasicida. The sequence continues at coordinate 3,356,848 of NZ_CP025792.1, forward strand.
CCGAATAGACCCCCAATAAATCCAGTAGATAGAGATAGCTTTGACTTAGACAGAGAAGCTTATTGGATAGAACGAGCAAACAACGAGATGAAAAAGAGATAGGCTATGTTAGATTCAAAAGTAATCAATTACTTAAACGATAAAGAACAATGGTTTGAAGATGTGACTGCGCCTTATGAGCAAGCTTTGAGTTCAGTTGGCTTGGATTTGGATAGTGATATCGCTCAGTTTTATTTACATGCAGAGGATGGGGCTACTTTTCGTAGTAAGAATCAGGAAATATATCAAATTTGCTGGTTTGTCATTAATTCTGACTATCTTGATCTTCTTTCTTCAATTAGAAATACTTACGAATTGTCAGAAGACTACATTCCGTTGAATGACCTTTCAAATGGCACCTACTTTTATAATAAAAAAGACCAAAGTGTTATTTTTCTTGAAGCTGGTGATGTTTTTTCTGCATTTAAAGAGGGGCATTTTCTGCATAAATGGAATGATTTCAATCAATTTATATTGTGGTTCCTTGAGCTAAATTGAGCTCAATATACTGAGCATAACCCTATGACTTGGTCTAATAGGAGCAAATATGCAATTTGCGACATCATATGAAGTTTTTGCAAACTTCAAAGCCAGAAAGGCTTAATGAGCGGAACTTATATTGGTAACGTTTAGTTCGTAAACCTCTTTATCGAAATACCAAGGTTTAGATGCTTGAATAGTTTCGGTCAGCTGATAGCCATTGTTAGTCAAGTGTTTGATCAGCGTTGGTTTCAGCACTACTCCCAAGCCGATAGAGATCGCGAGGCTGGCAACTGGGATAACAGTCATGTAGATGCGTTTAATCCTATTCGGTAGTTTTAGCTTCCCGTTGCTCGCCACGAACAAACCACCAAAGATGAATATGGAGAAGATCCATAGCTGTACTGGTATGGTCGCAAAGCTATAGCTAACTTCTAGTTGTGCTGCTCTTAGATAGATTATGTCGAAGAAGTCTTTCATCACGACATAAAGCCAAATGAAGTACAGTGAGGATACGGCCAGCGCTCCCAAAAGTAGTAGGTATTTGTTCTTAATTGGTTGCATTTTTTAACCCGTTCACGATAGCGTCGTCAACCTCAAATTCATCCAATATTGAACCGAGAAGCATCTCAATTCCAACCCATGCTAAAACACCAGCCACAATTGGCATCGAGATCCCCATTGCTATTGTCAACGAGACTGCAAGAGTGCTTACTGCTAACACAGTCATTGACTTAAACAGGTCGCTTTTGTTAGCTCTAACTCTTCTGCTTGTGGCCATCTTTTTCGTTCTCAGGAATTTAGGTCAGTTACAGCTTCCTTTACTATCTGGATAACAACCTACTATTTACTGTATTTCCATCGGAAAGCGTAAATGTATCATTATTAAAAAAAGTTATATCACTCGTAGTGAAACTGCTACGTTGCGATTCTGGAAGTAGTAGTTCATAGCGTCCTTGGAGGTTACCGCTCTCTGAGAACACATTAATAATGACGGCGCTTTGTATTGGTTCTTGCACGACAAACCAACCAAAAGCTTTACCTCCCACAAATTTTGCAGAGGGATGGTTTTCCAATCTTGTCTCCCCAAACTCGTCAACATATGTAACGGATTGAGTCTTTAGGTAGAAGCTCATTGTTGCAGCTATGACAATGAATAGAACGGAGCTGATAAGCCCTATTATTATCTTGAGGAGTTTACTCATCTTCTATTTCCAAGGTTCTGTTGCCTGGGGTATATCGAAGGTCTTTGTAGTCTTCTTGAAGTTCTTCCATTTCATCATCGGGCTTAACAATAAACCCTGTCCAGTGTGTTTCGATATCGAGTGCGTTCAGTAAATCCAAGACAAACTGCATACAATTAAAATCGGTAACATCATAAGCTTGTCTATCAGGGCTCCTATAAGGGCCTTTTGGGTCTGTTAGCCATTCGTAGGCTTTGTCATAATAGTCTCCGATGAAGACGACCGCTTCAATTCGCCCTCCTTGTCCTGCATCTTGTGACAGTTCACTCATGATATTGGCCAAGCTTGACTCTGTTATTCTGCCATCTTCGATCACGGCATCAGATATTCCAACGTTGTTCACTCCACCAAGAGTTCCAAACTGTTCATAGCGACCGTATTCATAGTACTTTGAAAGTCCAGTTTTACCATTAATGATTAATGCTCCAGCATGACCAAACTGTTCTTTTTTATCCAGAATTTTAACCCCCCATAATTCTTGGAACTCAGGAGGGATGGCGACGAGGTAATCAGGGTAGACGATCGGGATAACATAGTCACCCACTTCGATCTTGACGTGTACAACCACTGCTTCTTGGTTTGATGTCGGTGTCGTTTGTATTTCAACTGTCATCGCTATACATCCCTTTTAATCCAACCGTGATTCAATGAAATAACGACTTTCTGTACCCTTGTCATCTCTGCAAACTCAGTTGAAACGCCGTTATCGTCAGTTTCAAATACTTGCTCACTACCATCTTCAAAAAAGGCTTTAAATTCTTGATTAGGAAGAGCTATTCCATCTTTGGTTTGCAACGCTACTTTAATATTAAATGCCTCGTCTACTTTACGTTCCGAGAGTGCTCTCTCTCGATTTCGTGCCCACCTAGCTTCATCCTCTTTCGTGTAACGCAACTCCTCTTGACGTTTTCGACATTGCTGCGCTGCGCGCTCTCGAGCGGTCTCTATACGTTCCACGGGCTTTTTTACATTCTCAACATCATGAAGAGGTTTATATCCTCCTCCTAAAGAGCGAGCCGGCTTACTTCTTTTCCCAAAATAATCACTCACCACTTTCCCTCATTAAGAAACTGATTGCATCCTATCTTCTTTTTCCAATGCGCATAACTGTTCATAATTTAAATACTTAAATTAAAGATGATTTTTGCTGGATCCGTTCCCAATTGCGACAGATACAAAGTGAGATGATATTGCTAAATCATCGGTAGTATTGTGGAAGTTCAGTGGCCTGTGCTCGATGGGACTATTTACCCAAGAAGTAGGGATGAAAATGTCAGATAGAGATGCGTTGGAGATGCTGAAGCTCCAAAATGAAAAAGAACATCAGATGTTCGGTGTTGGTTTTTTCGTTCCTTCTGCAAATGACGCAGATGTTGAACAATGCAAAAGAAAAGTGGAAGAGCTGTTCAATCTGAAGCTAGATAGTGATTACCTGTCAATCCTAAAGGAAACAAACGGTTTCTCGTGTAATGGCTTTAACTTATATGGAAGTGAACAAAAAAATGAACCATATTTTTTGGATGGCATTATCGATGCGAATTTGGAATTTTGGGAAGAAGAGTCGTTAAGGAAGTACTTCGCGTATAGTGAAGAATCAACGACTAGGATAGCGTTCAACCTTGATAACAAGACGTTTGTTATTGTTGATAGTGTATCGTGGGATGAGCTCTATAGCTTCACTACTTTTTTTGAAGCATTGAGCTTTAATCTAGAAAATAGCTGTATCTTCTAACCAAAGACGTCCTTCGGAGCGTATTTTTATGTGTTTAGTTCGTGCTATTTTAATTCTCACAAGAAATTATAGGTATGAATTCAATGACAGAAAAACCTAGTAAAACTCAAACTTCGTTCTTGCGAAGATTGTTGGTCGCCTATCTCATAGATAATGGCCGAAATACCATTCCATTGATTATGGAGGCAACCGGAATGCCTCGCAGAACTGCACAAGACACTGTTAAAGCACTGCATGAATTGGAAATCGAAGTCGAACAGTTTAAGCGCGGCGAATATCGAATTATGAATTGGGGTGCAGTAAATCACACTTGGATTAAAAATAACCTTTCGCACGTCTGTAGCGTGCTAAACTATCGTTGTATTTATTAACAGTGGTTAATCACAAGGAGGTTTAGAGTGGGTTATTTCGTATTTTTAATTGGCGCTATATTGCTTGTTTATGGGGTACGGAGAGGGTTGCAAGTTTTCTGGTTACTACGACTGTTGAAATTGAAGGGCGATGTTAAAGCTTATGATGCTGCTGTGGTTGAGGCGCTATTTGGAGCTCTGAGCTACGCAGTGGTGGTCGTGATGGTGTTTTGGCTTGCATTTTCTTGGAGGGTGTTTGGATGAAAATACTTTTTGAGCCTTTCAACGCCCTTTTGTTTCTTTGTATGGTCTTAATTTCATTTGCATTTAAGCCAACAACAACCAAAACAGTTTTTAGGCCAGTAATAAAAAGCAAACGCAGCTTAACAGTGAAGTTGCGCTTTATGAGTAAATGGTTCAATGAACAAGTCCCCTTTTTAGCTCCAGTGGTCATGGCTATAGCTGGGGTGTTTTACTTTGTAGTTGGTGATTTGGCTGCCGTTGGAGTTATTTTGTTTGTATGCATACTTCCTTCGTTGTTTTCAATGCCAAGTCAATACACACAAAACCAAAGACTGAATAAGGGGTCACGGTAGGAAATTTGTATTTAGGATATGAGAAAAACAAAGCGTTTAAGCGTGTAAGTTCTCCAGTTCTGGGGGGCACGGGAAGGGGCGTGCGATTGTTCTCCCTAAAAAGCAAAGTTAAGCGCCAAGTACTCTCACTGTTTCCCAATCTACAAATATACGTCCCTTATAGCGAAGTGCAGGGTAGGGGATGCTAAAGAATACTAACTCATTACATTTGGTGCATCGATGTGGCAATTGGTTATGAGTTGAACGTTCTCCGTCTGGATCATATCGATAGAAACCTTGACCACATTTACAGGGGTATTCTACTCGTTCTATGCCGTTTACTTCATGGTAATAGTGTTTTTCTGAAGTCTTACTCATCTTTTTCATTTCCCGTTTTTTCTATTTTTTATTCTTACAGACAAAGTCTATTTACACAAAACATTGGGCGTTCTCGTTGGGTGGCATACCGCTGTCTCTCGGTTCATTCCGTCACTGTGTTCCTCCCACGATAACTAGCCTCAAAACGAAATTGGTCTTTGCACCAGGTTCGTTCCTTACTTGGTGCCATCCCTTTTTCTGTTCGGCTTAGTTCCTGTGAACAATCACCCAACGCCTCCGCTACTGTGTAGCTGCGCTTCGTCATTCTTCCTCATTACCTTCCGCTGCCTTCGATAAGAGCGAGTAAGGGCCGATTTTGTCGGCGTCGATAATTCTTTCGACTCGCATCATTTGATGGCGCTCGCTGGCTCGAGCTTGGCTTCGCTAAATATTCGCCGTGACAGCGACGAATTTATCGGTCGATGCATCGATACTGTCACAGGTAACATGCTGACCGATTCTACCGCTATCAAGCTGACGGCTATTAAGATGCTTTGTCATGTGGGTTGTCCTGTTGATCCTGAGTTCCCTTCGGTATCTGAGTGTGAAATATCAAGTGAAGATGCCCACTGAACGAACTCTTTGAAAGTTCCGAGGAAACGCATTGTGTACATACTTATGCTGATATGGTTCGCACCAAATGGATTGAGCTGACAGAGCCACAAATCGAAAACCTTTGTGATCAGTATGAAGTTGTTGTGAGTGGCTTGGGTTTGACGTTAGAAGAGGCGAAACCAAGCGCTCAAGTCATGGTTATTAACAGTATTCGTAAACCATCAACAGTGTTGCGAACTATCCGAGCAAACTTCAACAAGGCGACGGCGGCATAAGTGGTCTTGCACGGACTGGCCGTAAGGTCAGTTCGTGTAGTTGGCAAGTCACGGCGCTAATCGTGTTCAGTTATTAATCGCATTCCTTTAAACCGTCTACCATCAGAACCTTGTCAGCAAGGGTATATGAACGCTTTGCGCCCTTGCAGACCAGAACCATGACAGTAGGCCGGACAGTCAGACGACAACAACATGAACACAAGGAAATGAGCCATGACTGAATCAACCTTTAACTACTCAGACACTTCACTATTCACAGCGCAGGAGCAGGAAGTATTGTCTCATGCAGCCGAAATCCTAAAGTCGAAAATGTTTGTCAGTGAGCAGCCAGCTCTCACATCTCCGGAGATGGTAAAGCTGTTTTGTCGAAACTCATTAGCTGCCAAAGAACACGAAGTGTTCGGCGTAATCTTCCTTGATAACCAGCATCGAGCTCGCTCTTCTGCTGAGCTGTTCACTGGCACGGTTGACGCAGCTTCGGTGTATCCTCGCGAAGTCGTCAAAAAGGCACTTGCTGAAAACGCTGCCGCGGTGATTTTCTACCACAACCACCCTTCGGGCGTTGCTGAGCCTAGCCAAGCTGACCGTCGCATTACGCGCCGCCTAATCGATGCACTAGCGCTTATCGATGTTAAGGTTCTTGACCATTTCGTAGTCTCCTTTGAAGGTGCAGTTTCATTCGCTGAGCGAGGCTGGATTTAAAAGGGCGGCTTCGGCCGCCTTTTATTTTTGTCATAAGTATCAATGGAGTAGTAGATAGATTGCTGTGTAATACACGTGTATTACCTTTAAATGAATTAGAGTGGCGTTCTCGCTGCGCTCGGTTCATTCCGTCGTTTCACTCCTCCCACGATAACTAGCCTCAGAACGAAATCGGTCTTTGCACCAGGTTCGTTCCTCACTTGGTGCCATCTTTCTTTCTGTTCGGTTTAGTTCCTGTGAACAATCACCCAACGCAAAAGTATTCCTATGGCAGTGCCATAGTCACAATGCCATTTCGATTATGTCTGCCAAGTGGCTGGTAAATCGCGTCCTCCCTTCTCGCCAATCATTGGTTTCCTAGTGATTTTCCCTATCGCCCTGCAACTTCCTGTAACCATCCTCACCCAGAACCTAACCGGCAAGGTAGGGCAGAGCCGCTTCGCGCCCTTGCAGGTTAGAACCATGTTTGAGGGTTGGACAGTCAGGCAACGACGAAGATGAAAATTCACTCCATAAGGAAACCTAGCCATGACTGACTCAAACGTAATCCGCTCAACCATCACTAAGCAACCAGAACCGACCAAGTTTTCGAACTTGGAGTCGAAGGCTGCCTCTAAAGATGAGGTTTTTAAGGTGGCAATGGGAAGTGATGTGCGCCCTAGCGAGCTTGCTAACGCGGGGTTAGTTATGAAGGGTTTTCGATTCTATCCGGCTGATCTTGAAGAGGTGGTGAAACGTCTAAGCGACTTTGTTGTGACTGACGAATCGACCGCTTGTGAAAAGGTCTTTCGGTTTGAGCATCTGCCGTACTAACGGCAGATAGAAAAACGCCTTAGCTCCACTTGCGACAGAAAAGCTAAGGCATTCCGTTAACTACCGTTCACGAGGAAATTAACATGACTACATTAAATGAAAAGCCAACTCAAATCTACACTTGCACTGCTGTAGAGTTTGAGCTCGGTCTGATTGTTATTAGTAAAGGCTTAGGTGTCTTGATTGGCGGTTCAACTTTCTTTTTGTTCCCTAGTGAAACCCGTCATAAAAACGGGGATTGGGGTAACGTCAGCATCGAGAGGAAGGTCGCCAACGACAAGGCAACACGCGAGGGGCTTAGTATCTGCTCTGAGTACAATATAGCAGGTGAACGAGTTCGAGTGGTCACAAATGCCGACCGCAGTGAGACGAGATTTTCACTCGTTAGCGAGCATTAAAAGGCAGGCAGGGCATCGGTAACGATGCCCTGATATAAAGCATGATTGTAGTGAAATGGTGGTGTGAGCGTGAAGATGCGTATTTCTGTCGTTGGGACGATTGGCAAACGGGTTACCTGAATGAAGAGGACTTACAATATGAAAAAGACCGTGGGGAAGAAATCATTTGGGAATGTGCTTAAAAAGGTGGGAGGCTCTAGCGAATTTTTGCGCCGTTTTAAGTTAGATCTATTACTCATTCATGTCCTATTTACATGATTTTAGATTAGTTTCATTTACTGTTTTAATACCTCATTTAAATATTGACGGAGGCATGCCAAAAAGGTATATGTAGTCTATGGTAATTTTTAATTTAATCTCATCTCATAGCAACCATCAGTCATCTCATATTTGGCTGGAGGTAGCTATTGCTGAGTGAATTTAGGTAAGCCTGATCACTAAGAAAGCACCTTCAGCATAGACTATAGGGCTTCGTGACAAATCAGTGTTCAAGGAATGCCAAATGAATGATTGTTTATTAGTTACACCTTTACAGCAGAATAAAAAATATAAGTTAGCCGTTATTAATAATATAGTTGGTAACTTTTCGATATGGTTTTTTAATACCTCGATAATGCTGTTGCTTGTTGAATATTCAAACTCAGCTTCAATTGGCGTGATGGCATTTATATCTATTAACGCTCCAATAGCTTTATTTAGTATTGCATCAGGTATCATTAGCGATAAATACGATAAGGATAAAATAATACTCATATCAAATTTATCTATCGCTTTTTTTATTTATTTAATGCAATTTTTCCAATCTATACAATTTATTTTAATAATAACTTTTTTCATTTCTTCGGTTACAGCAGTAAGAGTGATTGCAATGCAATCATATATTGCCAGTATTATCGATGCGAGTCAGCTGAATACCTCAGCAAGTATAAATAGCATATCACTTGCTATTGTAAGAATACTAGGGACGTTAATATCTGGATACTTATATTCTATTTTAGGATTTTTTGAGTCATTATTAATAATTACGATACCAGTGGCAATAACGATAATAATATCAATCAAATCAATCAATTGCAAAATGGAAAGGGTGAGGGTAAAGGAAAAAAATAGAAGTATTTATAATAAAAACATCATGAGTCATGAGTATAAAAATTGTTTATTTGATTCTGTGATGCTCTTTTTAAGTGGTAGTGCTTTATGGTCATTAATGCCTTATATATCATCACATGAACTAGGCTTAAATAAGTCATACCAATCATTACTTATGTCTCTCATGATTCTTGGTGCAATACCCGCATTTTTAATTAAGGAGAAAGTATCATCGATTAAAATGAATAGCTTTAATTATGAGTTAATAACAATTATCTTGTCTTTAACTATCTTAATAACTAACTTATTTGTGAGTTACTCAAATATAATCACATCCTTTTCTATCGCTATCTTCGGTTTCTTATGGTCGATAAAGGTGACTATTATTAATAGAGAAATTCAACGTATGGGTAGAGATAGAAAAAACATAGGTTTAACTATATCGATATCATACACTTTTATGTACTTAGCTATGACGATAGGATCTTTCTTTTTTGGTCAGATGACAGATATATTTGGTCTGAAATATTCACTTTCCGTCTCTACATTGGTTATGGTTATTCCAATATTTAAAGAAAGGCTGATTTTAATAGTAAAAAAATTATAGAAACATGTTCGGTTTGGGTCGTTTTTATGCTGTTGTTCTTATTCAGGTAACATTTATCTAATGTGTTGGATTAGATCACGCCAATATTAAAATCTGGTATAATAAAATATTTTCAATATCATTAGGGAGATGGTTAAAAATAAAACATTACCTTAATTATTTCTAATATCAACCAACCTAAGAAGCTTTTGTCCAATAATTAGTCAGACACTAGAGTGTTATTCTCGAGCTGTATCGAAATGTTATATGGGTGCCTTAACATATACTGATGATTTAAATCGTGTTGATGTGATTCATATTGGTCAAGCGGGGACAAGCCCCACCTTGATGTGACACCTTAGGTGAACAGAAGAATGCGAGATGGATAAGGTATTTACTGCCGCCTAGGTAGTTGACATACATTCTTTAAACTAGGTAAGAATGGTCTTCTTTAATGGTAGATGAACTTCTTGCACACTCGCCATTTTTTAAGTCAACTCCCGAGTTGGTGTTGATAATCAGTTCGGCATTTCTGTTATCTATATGACCTTCTTCGTTGTTGTAAAAGTCTAGAACAACAATACCAAACCTATTTCCCTTTTGTTGTTCAGCTAAGAATTCCGTTAGTCCTGGATTCATCTTCGGATCTACTTTACCGAAACCGCCGCCCCAAGCGTATTGATAAGGTGAGTGTCCCCCAAGTGAGATGCTATTGTATGTAATATGCACAGCGTTATCATTTGGTGTCCCCATGGCTCCGTTTATTGAGGAGTGTACGGTAGCCATTTTCTTGTGAGTATCGTGCTGCTGGTATTCATCTTCTATTTGGAACACTTGGTTTTCGGGCGTTGTCAGAGTGAAGGTTGCATTCTTTTCCCACCCATTGGATAGATCGATACCTTCATCGCCATCAAAACGTCTTAACAAAACAATTTTGCTCTGGACTTCATGCAACGCCGGTATTCGTGGCTCTAAGTAAAATAGATGTTTGTACTTCTCTTGTTTAAGGTATTCATCGAATTTTGTTTGAATGTCTTTATCACTATTTGTCGCGGCGTTCATAAGCATAACGACGGATTCACTTGGGTTTTCTGAGAGAAACCTTAAACAATCATTTAGAACATCACCGAAAGAAATGCCGCAACTAAAGTCACCATGGTAAATATTTAGAGGGTCAAGTTCTGGACCGTTTGGTTTCACACGAATGTCGAGGAAACGAATGCCATCCGATAGTTGATCATAAATGCCAAAGTTTTGTGTTCTAGCTCCCCCTTTAAGGGCTTTTTGAGTCCCTGAATCATGAGTCCCCGGCATGGAAATACTGTCCAGTGTTAAGTTTTTATCTAGTGCACTCATCCAGTTTTTTGTGCTTACGTCAGCCATGTTGTTCTCCGATATAGAATGTTTTTGAGCTTTGGTTATGAACCAGTCACCAAAGCTCATTTGTTCGTCTTTGGTCTGTGTGTCTGAGTGAGTATGGCTAGCAGTAGTAAGCGCTTAGCATCACTCTACAAGAAGAGGCACTAAGGGTGTGAATAGCGGCCAGTCATGGTTACATTGGTTTGAGAATTGTCCATTTGGAACAAGAATAGCCCAACAGCAGTCGTCGATTCACTCGTTCGTGCCGCTATGCTTCCAGAGCCCACTTTACGTTTGTTCAGCACGTCTACGATGAGCTTCGCACTATCAATAACGCTACCTACTGGGTCTTCAGAAATGATGCTGGATGCTACACTTAACGAGTCTTGAACTAGTTGCTCAGCATATTGTTGGTTTACGTTGTCCCATGTAACACCAAACATTTCTTTAGAGCCAATCCACCAGTTGTTGTTAAACTCAAAATGCCCTTGGCCTATAACGAAGTCATCGAAAGTATATGTAACCCCTTTTATATGAAGTAATAGTGTTCCACGCACTGCAAAGTTTAGAGCTTCTGGCTTTTCGTCATTGAATGTTTTCGCTATTACCCCGCGCTCTTTAGCGCTATTTAGAAACCATTTCGCAACATCACCTGAGTTGTGTCGTCCTGCTTTCACGACAAGCGTGTTCCCTTTACAGCTAACCCCCTCATACGGCTGACCTTTTGTTATCTTGTGCTCTTTTTCGATAAAAGAAATTTCCGAGAGCCCTTCAATATTGAAGGTGAATTCATTGTTGTGAATTTTTGTCATGTGTTTTTCTCCTAGTCCAACGGTGTTGTTGCATTTGTTATATATAAAACTAATTAATTAGCCAGAATTTGTTCTTTCTGGTTATAAAGAAGGTAGTGCTTAATCCACATGTATGCAACTAGTGTCATTTAAGGTTTGAACGCCAAGCGTGACTGTAGACGTGAGGAGGTAGGAGTGTTGAATGAGAAAATACAAGAGAAGAATAGGTTGTGCACTTTCTTATTTATGGCGCTACTAGAGGTGAAATTCTTTTATGGGCTTGTAGTCAGTGCTACTGGAGTTGGCTTATTAGGAAGAGGGGCCATTGGTAGGGCTTCTTTGCTAGCAATGTTTCCACAATTATCAAGATTGGGCTTTGTGCTGAATACGCTTTGCCGTTCTGATCCCTTTCTCCGTCAACATTAACCAAATGACTTTATGGTTCAGTAGCCCTTGTATTAGCTCAGAATCAATGTGAATGAGTAACCCTTTACTTACCAATGTTGAAATTTCACTTTCCACTGGAATATTCGAGAGATTTTTATAAGGTGTTTGGACATACGCTTTCCCAGCACCACAAACAAAACAGATCGTATTAGGAAAGCTATCGTCTATCGCGAGCAGCAGGATGTCTTTTTCTTTTTTCGCAAGCTTCGGGGGGAGCCAATTTTTCACGGTTGGAATGGCACTTATGACCGCGGCGATGGCCGCAATTAGTGAGATCACACCCAAAACTATATCTGTAACTTTGACTTGCAAAACAGTATCCATGGTCATCCCTGTATAGGTTTCATGAAGGAAATAAATTACATGGGTGCTCTTTGACCTGCATCTAGACAGCACTGAATCAGAGAGAGGGGCTCCTGTAACCCCTCTCTCTGTCGAGCTTACTTCACCGTTTCGTAGACAACGAAGCGGGCCAGAAAGTTGGTGTTCTCATCCTTGTATTGCACTTCACACAGTGAATCTCGGACTATCCATAGTCCCACCAACGCGGTGATACAAATTACCGTTAATCCCGCTAAGGCGGTTTTACTTTTTGGCATTTTTCGTTGCCTCCTTGTGGCAAAGAGGCTAGTATTTGTACTGTTCAGATACATACACGGCCTCGTTTGAATTTATAGTTCATTCGGGGCTTTGTACTTTCTACCATTCACAAATACTACTCAGAGAAATGCTCATGGCAGCAAGCCAAGAGCACCCGATATTATTTTAAAGCTTTCCCTTTCTAAATATCTATTCATGTGGTTTTAAAACCGTGCGGGTATCGTCATTTATGTAAATGGACCCTAATGATTAACACATATCCATATGAGGAAGACAGGAGACCGCTAGGAAAAATCTCCTGCCGATTGTGGATATGTGGTAATCAAATAGCGCACTCATTGTCTGAACGCTAATAGATAGAACACGCCGCCTAGAATACTGCCAATAAACACCGCATTGACGAGTAAGGCGGTGAAGAAGAATCCTTTATTTACCGGAATATAGCCACTCAATTTGTTCGAGATACATTTTTCGATGTTTATCAATTGTTGAGCAGACTCCTTTCTCACATCTTGTAGGAGTGAGTTGTGAAATGCTTGCTGGGAATGCTCGATACCAGTTCTTAGTTGCCTGCTGTGGTGTTCAACTTCACTGGTGATATCTAGGAGGCGATTGATTTTTTGCTGGAACGAGGCATCAAACTCGCTTGGAACGAGCTTCAATGCTTCACTTAACGCAAGAACTGTTTCTCGTAGTTCGTGGAGCTCATCAAGGGTGAGCTCTTTGGTTATTTGGGCAAGGTTGTTCATGTTGTCCCCCTTAGATTAGCTTTAACGCAGAAAATGCTTGGTCTAACTCATCATTAAACCCATTGACGAGGCGATGCGCCGAACGCTCAAACGAGAGAATGCTGCGTTCTTCTTTTGATTCACTTTGGCGAATTAATGAACGGTAATCTCTTTTGTCATTTAATACGTCCAAAAATGGGCGATCAATTTTGGCGAGCAAATCAAACACGGTGGATTCGAATACGACAGGATATTCTGATAATGAAATACCAGAAGGTATACCACCTAAAAATTCTGCATACTCTTTGCTTACGGCCAGTTTTTTATTTGCCATATTGAAGACAACTTTAACGCGTTCAGGCTCTATACCAAGAGTCATTAGATTTTGAATAGTAGTAGCAGAGTCCACTTGTTGTTTGTTGGATGGGGTGACAGGGACTAAAAAGTAATCAATATCTTCATGACTGCTTTTGAACTCCTGCATTTTCAATAAAAAGTTTTCGATATTGGAAGAGCCAACGTCAATGATTGAGCAATCATGCTCATCCATTTTATTGAGTACGTCTTCGAACTGCTCTGCTGAGATTTTTTCGTCGTTCGTACCATCTGAATTAATGGTTTCGACTTTGACAACCTGTGCCCCTTGTAGTCTTGGTTTTAACAGGATGTCACAGATGGTAGATTTACCTACGTTGCCAGAGTTGTTAACGACAGCAATATTTAAGTACATGTTTATTTCCTCTTCATTTTACGCATACGATATTCATTGATTCGCGTACTCAGTTGAATTTGGTTAGGGCAGTTCCAACTTTTTACTTCTTCTGGTGTGAGGTCGGTTTCTTGCAAGACGCTGATTAAATATTCATTGTGAATACCAATTGCTTTCCAGTCCGAATCAGAAAAGTTAGTTCGTGGTTTTGACTTCAGCGTGCTTCGCTTAATGTCTTCGCTCGCTGTGTCTGGTTGTTGTTGAACTTCATTGCTTTCGATTGTCTGCATCGTGGCTTTATGAAGTAAATTGTAGAAATGTGATTTACCAATGCTGAACTGACCGTGCTCATATATTTTTGAATAACTAAACCCGTTTCGTTTAAACGCAATTAATTTGGGAATGTACTTGTAGAATACACCTTGCGTAGTCATGAGTTTGCTATCCAAGTCATTTTTAATATCCTGCACAAGCCTATTAAGCGTTTCTTCTGAGTACATAAGTCCTCTCTGTGATAAAACAGTGATATAAGTATGATTAGACAGTGATAATTAAATGCTTGTCTTGTGATAGTTCTAACTTAATATGTGAAAAAAGACTAGTGAATGTGTGAAAGTAAAAGACCCGTTTCGGGTCTTTTATATTTCCATAGGCACGTTGCCGAATGTATACATTCGCGTGCCAAGGGGATAATATCCCTTTGAACCCCTGAAACTCTACGAGTTTAATTATGGAAAAAGAAAGTGCCACTATTCATATTCAAACAAGACTAACACCTTCTGAATATAAACCGTTTAAAGTCGTGATAGAAAAATTTGACATAAAAAAGGCTGAGCTTTTTCGAAAAGTTATTTTATCAAACGAGAATAATATGGTGGAAGTGAGCGGCTCAGTTAAGGAAACTGATGCTCAAAAACGCATGGTTTTTCTAGCCAACAAAACCTCGAACAACATCAACCAAATCGCTAGGAAGCTAAATCAAGCTTACCGTGGTGAAGTGGTTAGTGAGCGGAACTACCTGAAAGTCATGAATGAGTTGATTGGTGTTCGCTCTACTTTTGAAAAAGGCATGGATAAATGTTAGTTCGAGTTCGTGGTGGTAAGGATGGCATTGCAGAGTATTTGCGCGATGGAATGAAGTCCGATCGCGAAATGCACCGCGACCATTTAGATAAGCGTATTTGTATTGATGGGGATTTATCTATTACCGATACCATTATTAAAACGATGGCGAAAACAGATAAACCTGAAAATTATTTTCATATTACTTTGAGTTTTGCTGAGAAAGATATTGGCGAGCAAGTGATAAGAGATGTTTACGAGCAGTTTAAAACAGAATTAATGGCGGCGTATGTCAGCGAAGAATTTAATATTTATGCTGAAGTTCATGTTCCAAAAATTAAGTCCTACGAAGATAAGAGCACAGGGGAAGTAGTAGAGCGTTTTCCTCATGTTCACGTTGTCATACCTAAGAAAAATTTGCTCGATGATAAGAATTTAAACCCATTTGGCTTCTACAAATCGCATGAGAATTATATTCAAGCGATCCAAGAGAAAATTAATTATAAGCATAACTTCGTATCTCCTAGAGATAATCAAAGGCTATTTAACATAGACAATGGAAAATTGTTAGCGCGTTACAAAGGTGACAACTTCAAAGGTGCGAACGCCAAACTCAAGTCTGATCTGTTTGACGTTATCCAAGACAAAAACATCACCACTATGGCCGCTTTCAAAGAAGAACTCGCGAAGCATGGTGAAGTATCGATAGGTAAGGCCGGAAAGCCGGATGAATACCTCAAAATCAAACCTCACGGCTCAACGCGCAATGTTCGTTTAACGGACAGTTGTTTTCGCCCTGAGTTTATCGAGCATCGAACACTCAAACGAGAAAAGCCGAGCGAAAAGCAGGTGAACCGCTTGGTTGATGAGTGGGTCAACAGCAAGTCACATGAGGTCAAGTACATTCACCAAGCAGCTCCCAAATTGCGCGAGCAATACAAGGCGCTGCCAACCCAACTAAAAGGGGAGTTTTTAAATGAGCAACGAGTGCGATATTACCGACAACACAACCTTAGCACCGGAGCAAGCCAGCGGAATATTCCAACGAGCAGACGGGCGCGTGATCGAAAGCCTGGTGTTGAACGAGGCATCCCCAGAGGATTTACCGACATCCCCAACGGGTTGCCAAGTATGTCCGAACTCAATGTGGCTACAGCAGGACGAAAACGGGGAAGTCGTTCTACAGAACTATTGCATGATAATGCATCGAATCATTTGGCAGTCAAACAAACCAGTCGAAGTCCTCAATTGCGACGGGCTGGTTATGAACCTCGACGACGAGTAATTCGACTTTCGGTTTACCGAAAGCCTTCACCGAACGCGACACTGGCAACTATCAAGCGCATCAAAGCCAAGGCGCAACATAGCGAGAGCTACGTGACGCAATTGTTCGACACCTTCCAAGAAAATAAGCAAGAGCAAAGCGAACTCGGTCGCTTTCGCACTATCAGGCAAAACCTAAAGGCCGAAAGCTTGCTTTCTCACCTTTCCGACTCTCATGGTTTAGTCAAAGACCAGTACAGCCACTTTAATGCCAAAGATGGTTCTGGGCGGATAAAAGCTGAAACGCGAGCTTATAACGTCAGCGACTTCTGCACAAAATACATGGGGCTGAGTTGGGATGAAACCAAAGAAATTCTAAAGACGACTTACGGCAAGCAGAGGCAGCAACTTGCGCAACAGCAACGAGTTCGCCAAGAGCAACAAGCCGTCAATTCCATCGTGTTTGTCAGCAATAGAGTTACTCTAGGTTGGGGTAAAAAGAACCCACTCGATGAGTCCATCCGATTGCTCAAACACTTGCAACGCAAAGAGCACATTGGAGAGTTACCTATGGCACTACATGAACTAGAGCGCCACCGCGCGCCGGAAACAAAAGACAATGCTATCGTTTCAGCTAACGAGAGCTTTAGCGCCGTCGAGAGCGCTAAGCGCATCATGAAGGCGAGAGAGACTGCTGCGCAGATCACGTTGACCATGAACGACCTAGTCGCGAGCAAGAACGATACAAAGCGATATGTGGACTTCTCTGACAAGAACACCGGCGATAAGATATTTCGTGATGACGGTGAAAAGATCGTTATGCATAGCAAACAAGCGGACATTAACCATACCGCAGCCGCACTAACGCTAGCCGCTGAAAAGTTTGGGGTGGTGAAAATCAATGGTACGAAGGAGTTTAAAGATCAAGTCATCGATGTGGCTGTGAGCAAGGACTTAAACATTGTGTTTGCAGATAAGAAGATGGAAGCGGATTTTGTTCGTCGCAAGGAAGAGTTGAAGCGTGACGTCATTGTTGAAACGATGGATAGCGCTCGCTCGAAAAGCGAAGCGGCAACAGAACCGAAAGAGCACATGCCTCATGAAGCTGCGAATACGCAGCTTAAAGAAAAGGTGCTTAAGCCTGCTAAGTTTGAGGTCGAATATCAGTGGGATAAGCTCAGTGGTAAGCTGCAAGTAACGATAAACGGGAAGTCGCCAAACCGTTTTGAACAATCCACGGTTGAGCAAATTGTGAAGAAAGATACTTTCTTAAAACACTACACTGTTAAAGAGGTGCAGTTTGGTTTGATAGACCAAAAGAAAGCGGAAGGAGTGCAGCCAGTGCCTAAGACGTATGATGCTCAGACTAATGTCATTGATAGAGCTTATAACCGGCAACAAAACCGTCGCATGAAATAGTGTTTTGGTTTGATCTGGATGCAATCTGTGACTGTCCGATTCAAGGTTTGACAGATTTTTCTAGGTAGTTAGTCTGCCACCATCCAACAAGTCGTATTGGTAGTTCAATGTGCCGTTTAATGAGCTAGTGTGCTCCATTGATAACCCATGATTTGATGAAGTTCTCACTCGCTTTCGTTTAGTTTTTCTTCGACTATACAGTCATTATTTACAAACATAATGTTTCTCTAGTTTTCAGAGCGAAAACCTTGTGTTCTTTTGCCCCAATTGAGCAGTTACTCTTTTAACATTTGCAATTTTCTGAGAATAATGATGCACCCTACACAGAACTGAAAAATCTAATTTATGGCCCGGGCCTAAATAACTGTTAAAACGGACGAAGACTTTAGATCTAATGATTGTAATGGTCTCGTTAACTTGTGATCTTATAGTTTCTATTGAAAGTGTTTTTTTGTTATGCGCATTCACAAATGTTAGAGAGGTGACTAGAGTCTATTGCATTCAAAAGGAATCAACTAAAAATTCTTGATGCAGACCTACTGTAGCTTGTTTCAGATACGATTTCTTGAATAGAGAAACAATTGGCTACAGTCATGAGCCATTACACGTTTGGATGTTGGGAGGTCTGTGTAAAGTTACAATAAATTTTCCACATTTTTGCGAAAGAGAATTTAGCATTTGCGTATTTAATTAAGATGTAACTATAAGCAATATATGCGTCTAACTTGTGGGATGAAAACCAAAATGAAGAAATATGTAATCACCAAATCAACACTTACGCTAACGGCGTTGTTGCTTTCAGCACCAACATTTGCGGCTAATGGTACATATAAAATTGTGGCAGCAGGTGATATCAAATGGGGTTACCTTAACCCTCTGCGGGGAGTTTTAAGTCCAGGAGCAGCAGACCTTTGGGGAGACCGTACTACTGATACAGCAACGGGTATGCTGGTACGTTTCAATAAAGGTTTTGAGTCACCTCCGCACATTCATAACATTACCTACCGTGGAATTGTTATTAAGGGCCTGATGCACAATGATGATCCAACATCGGTAAAGATGTGGATGCCGACTGGTTCATATTGGACACAGCCTGCAGGTGAAGACCACATAACAGCGGCAAGCGGTGAAACGAACCTAATCTACCTTGAGATTGATGAGGGGCCTTACTTAGTTAAGCCAACTAAAGAGCAATTTGATAACGGTGAACGACCGCTCAATCTACACAAAGACAATATTGTCTGGCTCGGTAAGAGCGATTTACACGATATTAATGTAGAAGATGTGAAATCGACTTATGTTTGGGGTAGCACCACTGGTATAGGTGGTTCGATGGTTAAGTTGCCAGCAGGTTTTAAAGGTTCGATTGAAACTACAGCGACAGAGTTTCGTGCCGTAGTTATTTCTGGCTCAATAGAATACAACTCTGATGATATGAAAAAAGCACAAC
Organism: Vibrio jasicida 090810c; assembly: GCF_002887615.1. Lineage (NCBI taxonomy): Bacteria > Pseudomonadati > Pseudomonadota > Gammaproteobacteria > Vibrionales > Vibrionaceae > Vibrio > Vibrio jasicida. Next base: position 3,375,892 of record NZ_CP025792.1, read on the forward strand.
GCCTTGCACCAGGTAGTTATATTGAATCAACAGGTAGTATTAGTCATGAACTAATGAATAACACGGAATCGGAAGCCACAATTTATATTCGTACTAATAGCAAATACAAAGTGAATTAAGCAAACAGAGAAATCTTACATATGAGCGGTTATCTCCAGAAAATAAGGCTGCTCTAGAATTTTTCTCGGATCGTATTAAGACTAACAAAAAGTTTTATCATAACGAATATCACTTCCTGAATAGGTGAATAAGGAAACTATAAGAATAGGATATTGTTGAAACGCACTGTACAAAAATTTTATTATTAAGTGAGATCTAATATTTTTAATTAAGTAAAGAGACATGGATATGTTAAAAAATTTAAAGTTCAACTAATCGCTACTTTATAGTTGGAAATTTGAAAAATTTAACAACTCTAACATTTGCTATTTTTTATACCGTTGCAAGGGGTCATGTCGAAGATGGTACAAAAAGAATAATTAAAAACAACTTTATTGATAAATCGACAGTTTATGAAGAAAGTTTTGACTTCATAAGCCAGTTAGAAGATGTGTCTCAAGCAGAACTTAACAAAAGATTAAGCATTATCGGGCAAGGTTTTTCTCGAGATACATAGTTGGAAAATTTTTACGTTACGTAGAAGAATACTCAGAGGAGCCTTATGAAATAAAGTATCGTGCAATCATCAATGTAAATTATAACTATAGTGTTAACGACTCTAAAAATAAATAAGGTTTAAACCTATGCTGATAAGTTATTGATGCTAGCTTACTATGCTGAGTATAGGTTAGTTAGTACATGCTCTAGTGATGGGATAGCACCCCATTACAAATAGTAAAGAAACTAAAACCATAGAGCCGAACATATATGTACTATTTGAAGGTGTAAGCTATCATTTTGACTTTTTTTAACTTGCCTGCTACACCTAGAGATCGATTACATAAGGCTTTTATAATTGAATTAATATATATGGAACTAGATAAGTATAATATTAATTTTAATATTAAAATTAAAAATCTAATAATATCTTCAGATTCACTAGAAAAGCTCATAATACGAAAAAGAAGGAGAAAGGTAGGACAATATGGATTGGCATTTAAAGCACATAAGGGATACCTTATTTATCATAAATACAACGTTGATAACAGCAAGGAAAGAAGGGATAAATAAAGCCTAGAAGCTTCTAAGCTTGCAAGCGACGAATAGTTGGACTATTTATTGGCCTGTATTTTTTCATAAGGTATAACGTTACAACATATTCCATTACCTAATAAAAATTAGCAAATGTAGTTTAGATATTCCCATTGGAATACTGAAAGTTGCGATACTCAATTTTTAATTCGTCCGGAATAACTGTGAGAGAGAAGTAAAGTTTCATACTAAACAGCCAAGTAACCCAAAAAATATTCATACTAATTTCTACAACCAAATTTGAGCCGGGCTACCACTGAATATTGACGTATCATGATGATTGTCTTCATTACTCTTTGAAATGCGTTTCCGGACATTTGTGAGTTACGAGGGATTAGATATGAAAGCTTGGAGTCGAAGTCAATTGCACATCGCTTACGGTAATTGACAGCACACAACCTAATATATGCACTAACTATTTATGTAACTCAACATATTGATTTGTCGAGACTAAAAACTACACTTAAGCTTCATACTTACTACTGGATTTTTATTTATGATTTCTACAAACAATCAAGTATTCGCTCTTTCTTCTATCGCCTTGCTGTTAGCTGGTTGCTCACCATCCTCCGATCTAACGGTAGCTGGAACAATTAGTGATTACAAAGGCTCAGCTAGCATCACTCAAGGACTTGCAAAAACAGTAGAAGCAAGCCTTTTTGAATGTGCTAATGGTCGAAGCCGTGTTGCAGGCATCGGTGAAATCGCTGATGCTGATGGCAAAGTATGGACAGTCCCTGCTCAAAATCATTTCACAACAGCGCCAAAGGCGATCGATCTTTATGAAGAGTGTGCCAACATCACACCTGAAAGCATAGCTGATGTAGATGAAGCTTCTGTACCTGTGGCTGTGATTGATCAAGATGGCGAAGAGATCACTGGTTATATCTTTGCTGACAACTATTTCGAGCTATATATCAATGGTCAGCTCGTTGCTGTAGACACTGTACCTTTCACACCGTTTAACTCTAGTATTGTAAAGTTCAAAGTAAACAAGCCATACACAATTGCTGTAAAAGTAATTGATTGGGAAGAAAACTTAGGTTTAGGTACAGAAGATAATCGTGGTAAGGCATTTCACCCAGGTGATGGTGGCTTTATCGCAAGCTTTAGTGACGGTACTGTGACCGGCTCTGACTGGCAAGCGCAGACATTTTATACTGCGCCAATCTACGACTTGAGTTGCCTGAGTGAGGTAGATGGTAAACGTTTATCTGAGAGCTGTACTACAGAAGGTACAGATAACGGTGAGAATGCTTATGCAGCCCATTGGGAAACCCCAAGTAACTGGATGGCACAAGACTTTGATGCAGTTTCATGGCCTCAAGCGACTGAATACTCGGAAGACGAAATTGGTGTGAATAACAAGAAATCTTACATGAATTTTATTGAGAAATTCAGTGGTGTTGGAGCTAGCTTCATTTGGTCAACAAACGTTGTTTTGGATAATGAAGTTCTACTTAGGTACGAAGTGAAATAGCTCTAGTCTATTATCTTAATAAGCAGTTATGTCTCCTCGTTAGAGATATAGCTGCGTAACTTTCTTTGTTCGTCATATCTACAAATCCTTTTCACTCTCCAAAAAGCTTTGGCATAAATGTTTTAGAGAAGGTGGTGTCCGATGTGATCGCGACCTTTCTAGTGTGATACTTTAATACTCAGTATGATTCCTTATTACTTGGAATTAGACTTTATTACTTTCTCACAACACCTAAATTTAGGGCGATTTTTACTTTACATGGTCTCCGCTTGTTTCAACACAGTATAAATCGCCCTTTTCACCTTAGTAAACGCCGGCAATAATCTTCAAATATACTATGTTTTTTCTTAAGATTTAGACAATTATACTGTACTTAATGTTATTCTCTTGATTTTATGGTTAGTAGTTCTGGCGAATGTGAGTGAGAGCTAATGCTGTATTTTTTCATACGTGCTTATCTCTTCCGGTTGCACTCTGTAAAAGTACCCGTACCGAGTTAGGAGGCTGATAGATTTAATAGCGAGATACTAAGATTTGAGTTTACCTAGTAACTAAGGTCTAGTTTTCCTTGTTGCATAGTCACAAATCGGATTAATTAAATTTATCAAAGGTTGACCATGTTTTGAAAAAAAGAAAGATGTGTAGCTCGTTAATGTAAAGCATGAGCGATTAATTGGATGGCTTGTTCCTTCAAACATCCACTGAGCGACATGTAGTAACTAGAGCGCTCGTGCCCAAGAGTTATCTTACAAAGGTTCTCGTATTCTTGTAGCAAATCTTTGTTAAGGTGCTTTCTTGGACACGTACAGAGATCGTGCTTTATATAATGATGGTTTGTTTGTTCAGCTGACTTCTATTATTAAGTGAACGTGAGGGATAATGTAACTTAGTATTACAAAGGCCATTCGCTGGAAGACAGTATTTTTTCTTCGAGTAACTTCTCTCTAACTTTTTTAATCTCTTGTTTCAACTCATCCCTTATCAATCTAATCGAAGGCGTAATCAACTGACGACTAGGTAGTAATAACCATAGTTCAGTTAATTGGAATTGATAACAGGGCATTAGTCGCTTGACTCTACCTTCTAAAAGATCATTCGCTACGTCTAAAGCGGACTTCTTAGAAATTCCAAAGCCTTCTACACACCAGCGACGCACTATATCACTGTCATTAGAAGTGCGGTTACCTTTTACCTTAACTCTATGTTTTGTTTCCTTTTTTAATAATTCCCATCCATCATGAATAACATCGTCGATTTTATAAAGCAAAATGTTATGAGAAACTAAGTCTTCAGGTTCCATCGGTTCACCTTGTTTTGCTATATAGCTTGGGCTTGCACATAGGATATGAGGTATATTGGCAATCTTAAATCCATATAAATTGGATTCATTCGCTTCAGTTTGAACCATATCCCTTAATGCGACATCAACATTATCTTTATAGAAGTCTGCTCGACCGTCACTCACATAAAGCTTGAGAGAAAGTGAGTTGTGGCTTTCTATTACGTTATCTAGCAGTATACGCATCAAATTTCTACCCATTTCTGATGATACTGCAAGACGGACTTCTCCGCTTATTTCATGTTGTTCTTCATTTAATGTATTTTGAGCTTTTTGTAACAGAAGGAGAGCCTGACTACAAATTGGAATAAAACGTTCTCCCTCTATTGTCAACCTTAATTTACGTGTGGTACGTACAACGAGATCAACACCCAGAGCAGCTTCGACGCGCTTCAAAGACACGCTAGCAGAAGATACGCTGATTCCAAAATGTTTAGCTGCAGCTGTGATTGATTGAAGTTCTGCGATCTTAATTAATATCTGGATATCTGAAATTTTCATTTTATTACTTTGGAATTCCTTTTTTATGCAGTAGTAAGTCGAAGCAGGGCAGTTGTTGAGTTGCTAAATTTTGTTTTACATTCGAATCTTCTTATCTGATTAAAATAGATTTTTTCACTGCTAGCTATATAAACTAAGCTAATAGCGTGGGAAAAGAAACGAGAAAACGACGAATTAAATATGCCACTTGTTGGAAAAAGAACCTTGCACCTTTAATTCAGTGCAAGGTTATATGATGAAAATTAATCATCAAATAAAGGGGCAATAAACCCCTGGTCACACAACAAATAGTGGAATTGCTTATTTTATTAAACTAACACAAATAGCCGCTAGTTTAATGAAATTCTTTCAAAGAATTAAAAATATTTTTTATCGTTAAGATAAAAAATATTTTTCAACAAAATTATTATATCTTATAGCTAATGGAGTGAAGGATTTTTCATTATTCTGACATTGTCTTCTTGTATACGGAACAATATGAAACTTCACATAAAATAACAACAGATATACTGGCGTTTACCTGGACGTTTTAAAAGTCCAGGTTTTTTTATGTTGTATCGATCCATCCATGTTTTTGAGTATATATTGATAGTCGTCTCCCTATTAAGTAGCTAATCTCTATTCGTTTAGTTGTATCCTGATTATGGTTTCTCACTAAAAGTTTTGCGCCTTCCAATGTTTTTGAAAACAAGGTTTCAGACCCAATGATGTCATCATTTTTATTATAAGATATAGCTAAAAAAATTGGCAATTTCACAACTCCATTCTGACCGTTATTAAATGAATTATTCTTTTTATCAATTGAATTTAAATAAACAGTGTGTAAACAAAGTAAGTTAAATGTTAACGTTTATTTCTATCGCATGACATAGTGTAAATTGTGGTGGTTATTTTTATTTTTTACTTAATTAATTGGACAAAATACGTTTATTTGCGATGCCATGTTGGGATTTTAGTGACATTAGAAATTCATTAAACGAATGTAGTGAACTTTTCAACAAAAAAAATTGTCGCATCAATAAAATTATTTTGTTGTGATTTATAAAATGTTGACATATAAGTTGGCTTTTAATGAATTTATTCATAATTTTATGGGGATATGCTCTTATTGCTTATGATAGTGTAAGCATATTTTACATACAGAGTTTTAAAGCAACTATCAAAAAGATTTATTTCAGTACTCAAAGGATTTTTAGTAATGACGATTAAAATGAAGTTATATTTATTGGGAGCAACGGTGATATTTGGTTTGCTTATGATGCTTGGAGCTTCATCATATTTTTTAAAGCAAAGTAAAGATCTAAGTGACGCCATCAACCTTGTAGAACAATTAGAAGTAAGATTACTTAATTTGCGTCGCAATGAAAAAGACTTTTTGTTGAGAGAAGAGACACGTTATGTGGCGTCTTTTGACCGCAATGTGAAAATATTTTTTGATATTGAAAAAAAATTACACATAATACTTGAAGAAAACAATCTGCCTAACAGCGATAAGTTGAAAACTGGTTTAATCGATTATTCTGAAGCTTTCGGGGAGTTGAGTAGAGCAATCCAAACTCTAAAGAATGAAGAGAGTTCAGGATTATTGGACCAGTATAATTTATTATTGAATGAAAAATTAAAGCTCGTAACAGATACGAAGTACGTGATACTGATGAAGTTCAATGAAAAAATTCAAAAAGGGGAATTTGATGCTCTCGATATAGAATCTGTTAACCCACAACTCAACGAGCTGGCAAGAAAAATTGTGGAACAAAAAACTACTATTGGATTATCTTTTGACAATGGATTGCTTGGTAAGACAAGGTCTTCCTCCCATAGAGTTGAAACCCAATTTAAAGACTTTTCAGCATTGTTAAAAAGTGCGTATGTCGAGCGAGAAGCTCGTTTGAGGATGATTAGTATATCCTTCGTTGTACTCCTTTTAGTGTTCATCTCTTTTGTGGTTTGGAAGATCACTCGGACTATCAACTATAGTGTTGATGAACTCCTAATCACAATTAAAGCGATCACTGAAGAAAACGACATAAGCCTAAGGGCTGAAACTCGAGGAAAAGACGAAATTTCAACCATCAGCAGCCATTTAAACGAATTGTTGAATAAGATTGAAAATTTGACAAAGCAGTCTAAATCGAAGTCTCAAACACTTTTTGAAAGCAGTGATGCTATAAACTCAGAACTCAAAAGACTAACAACTCAAATTGATGTTCAAACGGAACAAACGGCATCAATGGGCACGGCTGTAGAACAAATAGTTGCTACAATAAACGAAATTTCCTATAGCACAGCAACCGCTGTCGAAGGTGTCCATAAAGCATCGAATAACGCAATTGAGGGAAGAAGAGTTGTTGAATCGACAATAAGCAATGTATTTGAGTTGACCGAGAGGTTGTCAAGTAGCCAAAACTCTATTACTTCGTTGAGTGAATTTGTGCAGCAAATCGGTGGTGCCGTTGAAATCATTCAAGGAATCGCAGAACAAACCAATTTATTGGCTTTAAATGCAGCAATAGAGGCTGCTCGGGCTGGTGAACAAGGCCGTGGTTTTGCTGTTGTAGCCGATGAAGTAAGAGCTCTAGCTAGTAGAACACATAAATCAACGGAGGAAATCAAGCGTGTTGTAGTTTGTATTCAAAGTCAGATGTCTAGTGTTGTAGATGAAATAAACAACTGCAACGAGCAGGGCAACCAGACACTAACAGGGACACAACAGTTAGATGTTAGCCTGCAACAAATAATAGATGATGTCATCATGATTCAACAAAACTCAGAGAGGATAGCTTCCGCTATAGAAGAGCAGGGCATAGTAATGTCTCAGGTGGACGATTCGATAAAAGAATTGAACAGTGTTTCCGAAGAAAATAGAAAATCTGCGAAAGATTGCTTGCTTGAAGTTAACGAAATAACAAAGCAAGCTAGAGACATGGATATGATCTTAGCCAACTTTAAAACAACAATATGACAGGCTTTAATAGAGTATGTAGCATAGTTCGATGGAAGCAAATTTGGAACTGGCGAACTGATCAGCTACATCAGTTAACTATCCTAACCCTATGCCAAATTTCATCGCATAGCCGATCTGGTCTTCATTATGGTAAATGAATTTTTCAGTGCCTATGAGGACGTTACGCGTCTTTATCTATTCCCTGGCCGCGTCGGGCAAAATTCATCATATCTGTCCACACTACAGTTGCTTCAGTTAAAGAGCTAAGCAGGTTAAGGTTTCAATTCAGATAAGAACTAGAGGTGTGATACAACATCTGGTTATTGATGCTACAGGTTCCAAGGCTCAAGGTAGAGGGATGGAAGGCGTAATGTTCGGGGAAAGCTTCATCTATCAGTCGGCACCAGGCCTAACGGACCAGTAACAACTATTTAATGCGAATGAAAGATAAGTGCTTCCTAATTTACTTAAGAGAAAATACCAACGAATCATCGAAATATCTCGAGTTGTTGCTTACGACAGAAGGAATTGTCGTAGCGTCATACGGATTAAGCGGGATGTTTCGCTTATCGCATCGATAGAATATACTTCCTTGTTTAGCAGTGAATAGCCAAAGCTATATAGTTCCAACAAGAAGTGGAAAACACGATATAGTTATTACAAGCATTTTCTTTCCGAAACAGTCATGTATTGCATCGAGTTGTTAGACGTGAGGCTAAGTCGTAGAGACACCAATGGTGGGATTAGTGAAATCTACTCCATGATTAAAGCACTGAATAAGCTGCAGGGTTTGATGTAAATGAAACTCTATGCGTTGTTTAAGTTCTGATTAATTTGCGGAGGTTTGATCGCTGTCTAAATTACGAGACAAACCTGTTTTAATAGGTCGAGAACACTAATGGCAATACTATTAAATTAAAATCATAATTTATTCAGCCTGTGAGTTGACCAGATTGATAGGTTTGCTTTTTTAAATGAAATTTTTAAATAAAAAATTCTCACTATATCATTGGGAGTATTGAAAAATTATTTTCTTATGAGAGGGCTTCTAATTATTGAGAATAGTTGATAAACATATACTTTATGAAAAATATCATCAATAATTTATGTTACAGTTACAGTTACAGTTACAGTTACAGTTACAGTTACAGTTACAGTTACAGTTACAGTTACAGAGCGTTTACATGAAAGATAATAATAATTTTAATAAAAAGTCTAATCATGATGATTTTGAAAGACTTTACTTTAATTCTCCATATGCAGTTTTTAAAAAGGTTGGCGCACCAACATTGTCTGAATTTCTAGAAATAAAGCAATTGATTATAAAAAGAACGTATGACATGAAAAAGCAAAAACATAATACTAAGAAATAGATTTAGTTTTACTTTGCTTTATATGACTTTAAGTTCTCTGTAATAGAAGAAGGATGAGTAAAAATTAAAATATGAAAGCTACTGTTTAAAATTTTTAAACAGTAGCTACTCAGTAAATATAGATACGCTGTTCCTACCTTTTCTTTTACTTTCATATAGTTGTTCATCCATCTTATGATACAAGTCTGCAGGGGTCTCGTTAGCATATGATGCCGCACCAATACTTATAGTACATGGTATTCTAGAACCTTGAACTACAAAAGAAGATTCAGATACTGATAATCTTAATGACTCCAAATATTTATCCAAATCTTCTTTTTGTACCAACCTTGTTAATATGCAAAATTCGTCCCCACCAGTGCGATAGAACAAGTCTCTTTTCCTTAACTTTGATTTAATCATTTTTGTAATATGTATAATCGCTTCATCTCCTGCGATATGTCCATACTCGTCATTAATTTTTTTAAAGTGATCAATATCAAAACCAACTAAGCTAAATGGAGTTGAACCATCAATGAATTTTCTTAAGTGTAAATTGAACATACGTCTATTATAAAGGTAAGTTAATGAATCTTTTTCTGCCATTTCTTTTAGCTCACGAGTTTTTGAGTCTAACATTACGGCTAAACGTTCTTTATCATTGATCTGTAAGTTAACGATGTAACAGATAAGAAATGATATGGTTAGGCCGAAAATAGCTATGCTATAAAGCATCGTGCGATCCCAAGTAGAGATTGAATTTGATAATTTGAACTCGATAAGCCAGTTACGGTTTGGGAGACTGATTATCCTACTCAATGGCTCGCTTTCTACGTAATCCCAGTTTTTACTTGCGAATAGTGTCGGTCTATCATGCCCATCAAAACCTAAATCAGTAACCTTAATTAGTAGATCTGATTCTGTGGCTGTTTTAACTACTAGGTTTTCAAAATAGACTGAACTTTTTAATACTCCGACCATTACTCCTAATAAACGTTTCTTTTCGCTATTAAAAACTGGGTGATAGACTAATATTCCAGTTGGTTCAGTTGTCTTACTTGTCCTATATTGCAGTAGATTAACGTTATCAGAAATCGCAGGTCTATAATTATTCTCAATATCACGAATGACCAGATCGAAGCGTTCCCTTGAAGAGTAAAAACCTATCAGGTCTAAATTTGCTTCAGTTTTGGGAAAAACATCAGTGATAACGTATATAGGAGAATCATCCTTAAGAATATAGCCTTCTTTTTTATCCTGACCTTTTGGAATTGTATAAATGTCAAAATTTTTATATTGCTCTCGCATTTTTTTTATATAGGATTTTAGATCATTTTTTTCTACACGTTGCAACCATTGCAAGCCTATCAAGCTTTTTGAACCTCGAACAATTTGTTCGGAGTAGCGCGAAAACTTGTGCCAACTTGACGGGCTTACAGTTTGAAAAAAATTAGCGCCTGCTCCTATAAATTCAAGATCATTCTCTACAAAAAATTTTATGGATTGAGTCTGCCTATCTGCCAACGTGTTAAAAATAGTCAAGGCATAGCGCTGCTGCAGTCGCAACGCCCCATATGTCATAGCGGCAGTGACTAAGATCAAAGAAAGAAACACTGAAATGGAGACTTTATTTCGCTGTATGAACCCTTCCTTTGCGACAGTGTTAGGCATTTTACTCACCTTTATGTTTGTATGGCAAATTTTGAATATTAACAAAGTACTAGAACTACTATAGTTCTAAAAAAAGCAATGTACACTATCTATAAAGTAAGTTACGTCACAGATTTGTTTAGCACATCCATATGGTTAGACACTACTTAATATATGTCATGGTTAGTTTTCTCATTCGTTTTTGAAAGGTACCTATTCGTAAGCAAGGATATGTACAAAGGTCAATCTGGGCTTGGTCTTTCGTAACAATAAAGTGCGATAGGACATAAAATCTTTTTCAAGTTATCGAGTATGAAAAGTTAGGAGCTAGAAAGCATTTAAAGATGAAATGTAGCAAAATTTTCCATATGACTTGAAATCATAAATAGTAATATGGCTTTTAAACTATATACAGTGCTGTTGCTAAGTAAGAAAGATGCTTGCTGTTCCCAAAAAGGTGAAAAACCCAACAACATCAGTTATAGTTGTTAATATTACAGAACCCGCTAAAGCTGGGTCGAGTTTGAACTTATCTAAAACTACTGGTATGAGTACTCCAAATATAGAAGCTGATATTATATTAATCACAATAGCAAGTGATATCACTATCCCGAGGGTACTTGATTCGAACCAAACGCAAGTTATAGATCCTATTACGATAGCCCATAAGATACCATTAATAATTCCTATTCCCAATTCGTTCTTTAATAATGCAAATCGATTTCCGGAAGTTATTTGGTCTAAGGCCATCGCTCTAATCATCAGAGTAAGTGTTTGACTACCAGCAATTCCTCCCATAGAAGCTACTATTGGCATGAGTACTGCTAATGCGACGATTTGGGTGATGACATTTTCAAACAGGCCGATGGTAACAGAAGCTGTAACAGCAGTTAACAAATTAATACCTAACCAAATCCCCCTTTTTTGTGAGCTTCTGACTATTGGTGAAAATAAGTCATCATCTTCATTCATACCTGTACCAGCCATTAATCGAGATTCATACAACTCTCTTTGCTTCTCGAGAGCAAACTTCCAATCGATTTCACCAATTAAAATGTTATTACTGCTATCAACAATCGGTAGTGATTGAAATGAGTGCTGTTCTAGAGCTTCAACTGCTTCGAATACTTCAACCTTACTATCAATTACAGTTACACTGTCTAAAGTCAACTTGTCCAAACGAATATTATTTATGTTAGACATGATGTCAATGTAGCGAACAATTCCTTTATATTGCTTCTTTCTGTTAATTAGATAGATGTGACTCAATACTTTTTTATTTCTTGCTAACAACATTTTTGCTTTTTCAATGCTTATGTTAAATGGCAGCGTCGTGATTTTGTTGTTAGCCCACCTTCCAATATGTATATCCGAATAAGTATTTGCTTGCGTATATAGGTCCAACTCACTCGGTGCAATCAGACCTAAAGCATCATTCACAATGTCATCAGGTAGTGTTTCTGACCATTCGATCAACGATAAATTGTCGAGCCTAGAGAGAACTAGCTTCAACTCATTTTCTGACAACGTTGATATTACTGATAACCTAACCTCAGCTCGCATATCGGTAAGAACATCGATACTTATTGACTGCGGTAGAGAACGCCATAAATGTCCCCGCTTTTCGATTGGTATAGCTTCGATAACGTGAGCGATAGCACCAGATTCGATGCCATCCTTTATAGCTTGTGTTAGTATCTGGACCTGACTATCGTCACTTCTATCAACTATTGCTTCTATCAAAAGAGATAGCTCTTGAAATTTATTCAATTATTAATCCTTAATTTTGAATCGAATAGGAGTTTTTACTTGAAATGTATGTCTTCTGCACCAAAGTTCGAGGGTTAGACATTGATAGGTATCAGACTTAATGTCTGGCAGAGAACATCTTAATGAAGGTTACATGCTTATATGTCATTATCTCTGAATAGATAATGCGGTAGTGCCCGCTTCATGATATTTTCAGCGTTGAGTAACGGACAGAAGAGGGATAATAATACCATATCTTCATAGTATGATTATTATTTACCTAGATTGGTCTTCTATGGTGCTCTATTGGAAGTTCAAAAAATCCTCCTTGAGCATAGTCAAAGTTCAGTCTTTCGATATTCTCAAAATGATCTAACTGCTCAATATCTTTTGCTAAAACCTTACCTCCAAATGCATGAATCATTGAAATCATTTTATGCAAATTTCCATCATAAAGCCCATCTGTAACTCTTCGTTTAGTAACATCACTTACGATTTTTGTGACTTCAGGTTGCAAATGGTTAACAAGAGCTAACTCAAAGAAACCGCAATGAACCTCGTCTAACCAAAAGCGGTAACCGATTTCTCGATACTCCTCAATTCTCGTCATTATTTGTGTCCAATCTTTTATTTTTAAATAACTCGTTAATTCTATATTTATATTTTTTGGTTCGATATGATTTATAAGTATGTCGTGAACCTTTTCGTTCAAAAGCAAATTAGGATTCAACTTTATTGCAAATTCTCCAGAACAACACGATAGCCTGGATAGTAGAAACTCTAAACCTTCTATCTCAATTTTCTCAGGTAACTGATGTCTTTTTGAATAAGTAAATATGGAGTTTTGTAATTCAGAGTTGCTAGTGCTTATTCGAAGTAATGCTTCAAAGCAAAGCATGTCTAAATCATGTACTTTAACAATGGTTTCGAAATACGGAGAAAATTTTTTAAAATCAACCGTTTTATTTTTTGTCTTAGGCTTATCTTTTGATTTTTCATTACATGTTGGCTTCATTTTTACTTCTCAATAATAAGGGTCGCGATAGTAATATTGAAATTCTATTTTTTTAAATGATCTATAATTACGTTTTTAATGTTTGTTCCGGCATTTTCATCCATCGAAAATACCTCTTCTGTATTTCTTCCTGATACCTTTAAAAACTCATCGTTTGGGATGAAGTAGCCATAAGATGCGTTCGATAAACCAAAAAATAGCTTAAAATCACCCTTCATATTTTTCTTTATTGGCAAACCTAGCCTTGTAAGGGCTTCTCCTGGAAAAGAGATAAAACTTAAATTTTTGCCTATTGTACCGTGTAAAATCTTAGTATTAATTTCATTATTATCATTCAAGTCAATGTCTAATGCGTTATTGTTATATAACGCTATAATTTGTCTATTTGTTACTTGTTGAGTAAACGGCAAGGTTGTGATTTTTAAATCACCGTCTATTTTCTTTCGTTTCTTTTCTGATTCCAAAACTAGTCGAGCTGCTTCATTACCAATTCTACTTGCCTCGGATAATTCTCTATTGTCTGTTTTAAAATGTGAATCACCTAATATCCCGTTTAAAAACAATGTCATACCACCACTCTCAAATTCGATTGCTTCTCTTAAAGAATGGACATAATCACTACTTAACATTGAATTATCGGATGATAATATAGTAGGATGAGCGCCAAAATTGACTAAGGTTGCAATCCTGCCTCCATTTGATTTATTTTCAAAAAACAACGTCGTAATACTATCGTCGACAATATTCCATCCGCGTCTATTCTCGACTTTGATTTTTGTTTTTGAAGCAAAAACGTTTGCAGGGATGGTTGTATCCTGCGCTTGGACTGCGCTTCTTGCAGTCAAATTTATAACTCTTTCTCTATAGTTTTTATCTATTCCCCCCAAATTCCTTGATAATCTAATCCTGAATGAGTATGTGTAGAAGCGATAATAACTCTATCCGTATCAATTGAATTTGTAAGTTCCCGAATTTTTCGGCGTATTTCTTTATCAATCGAATCACCTATACCTGTTGTGTCAAAAATAAGAACTGTCAACTGTTCTTTCTTATTATATTTATTAGAGATATGTAACGTACGCAACGTCAACTCATCGCTAATTGCAACAGGCGAGCATCTTGGGTTTGACAAAGGTGCTCCATACCCACCTAAACAACTGTTACGTAATTCGGAATATCTAGGAGTGATACTCTCTTTCCAAACTCCTATTTTTACAGAACCGTAAGATACATTGCTAAATATTAATAACGCGAAGGATAGCAGGTTATTTAAGAATTTGTTTTTTTTTTTCGTCTTTTGCATGAGTTTATTTTTAATTATGCGTTCGCAAATTAAGTTTATAAAATAGCAAACAATATATGTCAATATTAATTCGATAAAAAATTATTGTCGATAAGAAAAATAAAAGTTATTGATCGGGTTTTATTTTTACATAACAAATGAGGGTTGATTATATTAGTTTGGTTTCTCAAAAACGATACAATTCCTTGTTTTTTTAAATGTAGAAATTTCACTTTTGATAAATTTTCTTATTCTTCAGTTAATTACGATTAGAGAGGCGAAAGCTAAATTTCGATTTGCTTTTGAAGTTTCTAAACGTATTTCTTCTTTTTTGTGTTTGATAGATAAATATGGGTGCTATGCATGTTGACAAGTTTAGAAATATCTATGATTGTAAGAAAAATCAAAATTTAATTTGTACGATAAAGAAGAGCAAACATAATGAAAATTGGAATATTGTCACGTAATCGTAATCTCTATTCGACAAAACGTTTAATTGAAGCAGCTGAATCGCGTGGTCACGAAACTCAGGTAGTAGACGTGTTGCGTTGTTATATGAATATTAACTCTAACAAGCCAGAGGTTCACTTTAAAGGGATTGAGATGTCCACTTTTGACGCAGTTATCCCTCGCATAGGGGCGTCCGTGACATTTT
Organism: Vibrio jasicida 090810c; assembly: GCF_002887615.1. Taxonomy (NCBI): domain Bacteria; kingdom Pseudomonadati; phylum Pseudomonadota; class Gammaproteobacteria; order Vibrionales; family Vibrionaceae; genus Vibrio; species Vibrio jasicida. Next base: position 3,391,050 of record NZ_CP025792.1, read on the forward strand.
ACGGCACGGCTGTTTTACGACAATTTGAAATGATGGGTGTTTTCCCAGTTAACGAGTCAGTCGCGATCACGAGGTCTCGTGACAAATTGCGTTCTATGCAACTCTTATCAAGAAAAGGTATCGGTATGCCTATAACAGGTTTTGCTTGTAGGCCTGATGATATAAAAGACCTTTTGAATATGGTTGGTGGAGCGCCGGTTGTAATAAAACTTTTGGAAGGCACTCAAGGTATAGGCGTAGTTTTAGCTGAAACCAGAAAAGCAGCTGAAAGCGTAATTGAGGCTTTTATGGGAATAAAAGCAAATATTATGGTTCAAGAATACATAAAAGAATCTGGAGGGGCCGATATTAGATGCTTTGTTATTGGAGATAAAGTAATAGCGGCAATGAAACGACAAGGCGCTGAAGGAGAGTTTCGCTCAAATTTACACCGTGGGGGGAGTGCGTCGCTCATTAAGATTACTCCAGAAGAGAGAAAAACTGCTATCGCAGCTGCCAAAATCATGGGATTAGGAATTGCAGGGGTAGATTTATTGAGGTCAGAACGCGGACCATTGGTCATGGAAGTAAACTCTTCTCCAGGCTTAGAAGGTATCGAAAGTGCAACGGGAAAAGATATTGCCGGAATGATCATTGATTACATCGAAAAAAATGCTCCCACAAAAGGGGTTAAAACTCGTGGTAAAGGTTAGCAAAAGTTTAACGTTTGAGATTCTCGGGCATAAGATTGCAGCTGGTTTTCGCAAAAGTATTCGATTAGAAGTCGTTCATCCGCATTACGATTCACCATCATCGATCCCGATTGAGATAATTAACGGAAAAAAAGTCGGCCCTGTACTCATGGTTAGCGCTGCAGTAGATGGCAGTGAGTTGAATGGTGTCGAGATTGTACGCAAGCTCGTGAATACAATCGATACTAATAACCTAAGAGGTACTTTGATTGCTGTACCTTTTGTCAATGTCCTTGAGCTTGTTCGCAAACCTCTTTACATGCTTAAGAGCGGTAGTTTGAGCAATGTCTTCCCTGGAAATTGCAAAGGATCGTTAGCGTCTAGAGTCGCTTATTCTTTTTTTTCGAATGTTGTTGAACGTTGTGACTATATATTAGATTTGCGTACAGCTTCAGTGAACAAAACCAGCTTACCTCAAATTCGTGCAAACCTTGCAAACAAAGAAACTTTGAGAATAGCCGAAGCTTTCGCCACTCCAGTTATTATAGATTCCCGAAAAAGAGACGGTTCTTTAAGAAGTGTGGCCGAAAACTTAGGTATACCAACACTAACCTTCGAAGCAGGAGAGGCCCTGCGATTTGAGCAAGTAATAGTCAGAACGGGATTCCTTGGTGTAACAAGACTTATGCGTTCTATAGGAATGCTTAGAATTAGCAGGAAGAAGGTACCTCCTTCAGTCATTGTAAAAAAAACAAGTTGGGTGAATGCTGATTGTGAGGGGATATTGAGAACTTTTGTCAATGTTGGGGATAGGGTCGAAAAAGGGGAGATTCTCGCTTATATAAGTTGTCCTTTAGGGTGTAATGGTAGGGCGATTGTAGCAAAATCTGACGCGATTGTTATTGGGAAAAGTCTACTACCACTCGTACAAGAAAACGATGCCGTAATAAATTTGGCTTTTTTAAGTGATGATTCACTCGAAGTCGAATATGTTGGCGAAACGTGTATCGATGATATTCCTAGATTCGGAATTAACTAAAAATCACTACAGGACAATACAGTGTATTTGTAGTGGATTAACAATAAAAATGTAAAAAATCAAGAATTTTATGAGAAAAATAACACCTTTAATATTGCTATTGATTGTCGGTAGTTTTCAAGTTAGCGCGTTTTTTGGCGACACTTCAAGTATATCTTTTTCGAGTGAAGAACTGAAAAAACACATCAATAAATTTGATGTAGAAGTTACGCCTTTAAATAGTGATTTGATGGAACAACTCCCTGTAAGCGCGCCACAGGTCATCGGAGGCAGTAGCATTTTGTTGATGTATGCCAAAAATAACATTTCGAATGAAGACCTAGAAGAACTAGGGTCATTGATCAGTATTCCAGATTTACGTGAAATTATTGATATGAATCACCCGTACAATTCTATGAACGATGTGAAAGCGGCATTCAACGATTTAGGTATCCAAACTCTTATGATTCCCGAATTTACGTCCTTAACTCTCAAGTATTTGAAAGATAATGGTGCTAGTGAGGCGTTGTTGCATTCGCTAAGCAGTCTTTGGATAGAGTAGTAATGATAGATAATTGATACTGAAAATTGATGTCAATATTAGCCAGTATAGTCGCTTAGGGTAGTCCGAATACTGGTTAACATAAACATCAGAAACTCGATCTTTTGGGGGAATAGGCTTGACTCGGTTGGTCAATCAGATGCAAGTAGCTCCAAAAACGAAGGGTTCTAGGTAGTGGATACAGGTATTTAGATCATCTGAATGGGAAGGGCGATTGATCTGACTTGTCTGTAGCCAACTGAATGGTCAAGAGGTCTTAAACGGATTACATTCGACAGTCATCTATGTTTGCTGACATTATCGTTTTTTTGAAGAAAGAGTATTGATGTTTTGCATGTTTTTCAAAGTGTTTAATTGGCTTAATGTTAACGTATTGTATGTGAACGTGTATGGCTGATTTTTTGCTTGACAAGATATGTTGCCTGGATGTAATGGTTCGGTTTGACTTATCTGTTAGAACAGTACTCGGTATCAATAGGCTTCCATTTAGAGATACGATAATGTTTCATTTTAGGCTATAAGTTATAACTTCATTAGTATGAATTTTGACTCAGAAGCCATTCAATTAGAACACTTCGAAATCATGTTCTATAGATAGAATAAATATTAAGTTTTTATAGGTTTACGACCTTAATTGGGGACTGGAGTAGACGTTTCAAAAATTAATAATGTATTGTAATTATAATATAAAGATAAGAAGGCAATAAAAATTATTGGGTGATATGTGAAAAAAAAATATATTGAATTAGCACAGAGAGCCTGTGAGGCTGAAAGGCAAAGAAATTGGGCGCTGGCTTGCAAACTTTGGCATGCTTCAATAAATTCCGCTTACGGGAAGAACAAGCCTTGGGCGACAGCACGTTACGAGTTTTGTTGTTATAAAAGTGGCACCCGCCCATCTTCTTTTACTCCTAGGTTTTAATTAAAAGTAGTGTGATTTTCACTATTCCCTCGCATTTTATCTCCTCTTAGAAATGCGAGGTTTTTTTTGGTTATATCTTAATATTTATATGAGTGTAGACATGCTAATTGATAAAGAGAAATTTTATTGGATTGGTGATGAACCAACTGAATATGAACTGGGAAATGTAACTTATATTGATGATATAAACGAGCTACCACTTGGAATGGGCGGTATGCTATGCATAAACGTTTCGGAGTCAAAGCTAGTTGATGAGTTGCTAAAAGTTTTTTATCAGCAAGCAGAACGATGGAGTTGGGTTGTCTACACTACTATTGAAACGCCATATTCTCAATGTGTTACTGACGGTGTTTTTGATTTAGCTACGTCTTTTAAAGCATGGCAAAGCTTACAAAGACGTCTTGAAGCAGTACCGTATGTAGAGCGAATAGATTCACTTATAGGTTGGCTTGGTGTAAATAGAAATCGCAGATTGATAGCTTTGAAGAACCTTGACTCACCTTCAATCTATACATATCCATTGATCGATGCGTTTTATCCGGATATTTATTCAACTTATCGCTATGTGCTTTCCGAGCAAGCGAGAAATATTTTAGAAAGCGAGCAGTTGCAAGACCGTATTCGTGTCTGCACGCATTGTAACAGTGGTCACTTAAACTATGTTGAAGTTTGCCCCCAGTGTAGCAGCATAGACATCGAGTCACAGAGTTCACTTCATTGCTTTACTTGCGGTCACGTGGGGGAGCAACTGTCATTTCAGCGCCGTGGCAAATTGGAATGTCCAAAGTGTTTGACGCAATTGAGACACATTGGTGTGGACTACGATCGTCCCCTAGAGAATCACGTGTGTAATCAGTGTTCTAACCTCTTTGTGGAAGCTGCAACGATGAGCCACTGTCTGAGCTGTGAGGAGAAGATGAAGCTAGATGACCTAGTTGTTCGCAAACTTTATCAATATCGTTTGGGTGAAGCCGGGGAATATATATTCCAACATGGAATGTCTTCTCAAGCTCCAGAACTCTCAATCAAAGGTAAGGTCGAGGTCAGTTTTTTTCAGAATTTATTAGTGTGGCAGAATAAAGTTGCTATGCGACACAAAGAACAACACTTGCTTTTGGGGTTACATCTTCCGTCACTGGACGAGTACGGGAAGCAACATGGGGATGCCAAGCTTTTCTCTCTTATGGACCAATTGACGAGACGTCTCAGTGAGATATTTAGAGATACGGACATCTGCTGCCAATTTAAACAAGATGTTTTACTGGTGCTTATGCCGAATACTAAAACATCTAGTTTATCGGTATTACAGGACAAACTTTCGATACTGGGAAGCCAAATCGAAGACGAAGAGTTCGAGCTCAATGTGTTGTCTTGGGCACTTCCCCAAGCGAGTATTGGCGATGGGGTTGCTTTATGGTTAGAAACAATAGTCGGTGATATTTATGTGGCAAGATAGTCTTGTTCTGCTTGATTATCTTTCTGGGATGCTGTTTCACAATAAAGAACTGTGGCTGCTGCTATTCCCAGTCATGATCATTATCGAATTGCCCTTGTACCTACTGGTATTAACAGGCATTTTTCGTTGGTCTTATAATCAAAAAGAAATCGATTTGATCCAGTTTCCATCGATCAGTTTTATCATCACTTGTTATGGCGAAGGAGATGCCATTGCAATTACCATCGACACTTTAGTCGAACAAGTGTATCCCGGTCACATTGAAATCTTAGCGGTTGTCGATGGTGCGGTGCAGAATCAAGATACTTATCTAGCGGCGTTGAACGGTGAATTACGTCACGCTGGAGTCCGCAATCGCAAAGTGCGTGTTATCCCTAAGTGGCAACGAGGGGGGCGAGTGTCGACCCTTAACGCCGGGTTATCTGTTGCTAAAGGCGAGATCGTTATTAACGTTGATGGCGATACGTCTTTTGATAACGATATGGTCTTTACGATGATGAAACAGTTTACATCAAAAGATGTGATTGCAAGCGGTGGTGCGTTGCGGGTTAGAAATCATAATACCAATATTTTGACAAGAATGCAGTCCTTGGAATACATGCTGTCAATGCAAGCAGGAAAAACGGGGATGGCAAATTGGGGTGTATTAAATAATATTTCAGGTGCGTTTGGTGCCTTCAGAAAAAATTTGCTCAAGCAAGTCGGCGGTTGGGATACGCACACTGCGGAAGATTTGGATTTAACTATGCGTCTAAAGCAATATAAACGACGTTATCCAAACCACAAATTGACTTTTGCCACTAATGCGATAGGGCATACCGACGTTCCAGATACCTTGAAGGCGTTAGTTATGCAGCGTTTAAGGTGGGATGGAGATTTACTTTTTCTATTTTTGCGTAAGCACAATGAAGGATTATCTCCGTCTCTATTAGGCTGGAGTAATTTTCTATTTACTCTCGCTTATGGTGTGGTTCAAAACGTTTTATTACCTTTGTTAGTTGTTATTTTTACTGTCTATATATTCGTTGTGTATCCGCTTAAATTTGTCTTAGCGTTAATGCTGTTGCTGTACATAACATATTTGTTTCTCTCTCTGATAATATTTGTAACTTACATGGGATTAATATCTGAGAGAAAAAAAGAAGATTTTAAATTCGCCAAATGGTTATTTTTGTACCCTATTTATCAATTTTTTATGCGCCTAATAACTGCGTTTTCGATGGTGAATGAAGTAGTAAGGCGCAGTCACGAGGAATCTAGCATGGCTCCTTGGTGGGTATTGAAACGAGGCAAAAAATTTTAGTATGAAAGTTAACTTTCACTTAGACAAAAAAAATAAACCGCAATCAGAGAATGGCATGAAAGTCGTGTATGGTCAGGCTAAGCGTGGTGGTTATCGACTTCGTTGGTTTCTGATTTTAGCAATTGTAATGAGTCCGTTACTATTTATGGCTTATTACTTGTTTAAGAAGCAGGTCTTAGTCACTGCGCCAGGCATCGTGACCTCTTATCCGCTAACGATAACGGCGACGCAAGCCGCTACTGTCGGATCTGTTTCTGTTAATGTCGGCGATGAGGTCGACAAAGCACAACTCTTAATTCTATTGGCTGACAGGATGTTAAACAAAGAAGTCGAATTTATACAAAAAGAGCTAGTTTCGTTATCCAACAACAAAATTAATAATACGGACGAGTTGTACCAACAAGCGATTGCTAATACCAAAACGAGTCTCGCTAAGGTGCAACAAATCCAGCAAAAGTATGACCAATTTAGAGAGAAAGGTCAGGTTTCAGAGGTGGATTATGCTGCGGTCGTAAATGTGAGCAACGCCATTGAAAGCCAACTTAGCAGTCAAGAAATTGCTTACATCAATGCCAAGAGTGATAGAGAGCAACTGGCCTTGGCAGGCCCTGTATTACAACAGTACCGTGCGCTGATGCAAGAGCTTGTCGTAAAGCTGGCTCAACACGAGATGTTAACGTTTAGTGCTCCATTTAGTGGTCGGGTTTTGGATATTCACATTCATGAAGGTCAGCGCGTTACAGAAAATGCACCATTATTAACGATGGCTCAAAACGTAACGCCGGATATCATTGCGTATCTAAGTCCTAAATATTTGGATTACAGCTCAAAAGAAACCCAAGCGAAGGTCGTCTTCCCTGATGGTAAAACATTCTCTGCGGCCGTCTCAAAACCAGTTGAAATTGTCAACAAACTACCTCAAGAACTACAGAGTCCGTTTGAAAGTCAGTCAGCGTATCTGAAAGTCACACTATCTTTTGGTGAGCCTATGGAAAAGATTCGGTGGGTTGAAGGAGTGGAAGTGGAAGTAAGATTTTAATAGAGAGTGAATTACAATACCGTCCACTTCAATGAACGGTATTGTAGTTGTTTAATTGTATGAAACTCTAAATTAGAAAATAAAATTGGCACTCAAGAATGAGGAATATTTTGGAAGGATAACAGTGAGGAATAATTTAGTGAAATTCTAAGTTGTAATTGATTAACTTATCTTTAGTTGTTCTTTATTTTATATTACACACCCAATGTGAAATTATATTTCTTAAGTTAAATATCGCCATTGTTACGACATGACGCATTACGAAACAACCAATAGATATCTGGCTCAAGAAAAAGTATTTTTATTTATCATGATGGATTTTATAATGGAAAAAAAATTTGTTATCTCAGGTTTAATTAGTTCTCTTCTCTCACTAAATACTTTTGCTGCATCAATATCAACAACAGAAGTTGAAAGTATCCAGAAAGAATGGGGAGAAGGGATTGTAAAAATTGGCACGGCAAAAGACGCTAGGAAGGCCGCAACAGAGCACATCGAAAAATTTTATGCATTTGATGATGGACAAGTATTATTTAAACCAACTTTAGCGGCAGTAGATCAATTTAGAGGAACTAAAAAGGAAGCGCTCTCTTACTTTATTGGCCAAGATTTATCTGAAGATAAAGGCTTTGCATTGGCGCCATACATTAAAGTGCGTTGGGAAAACGAAGGCATCATAACAGATCAAGATTCTGCAATAGCAATGGGTAATTATTTTTTTACAAAAAAAGATGGTCAAGAGATAAAAGTTGAATACACTTTTGGTTATGTAAAAGATTCTGATGGAAAATTAAAAATAAATGTACATCACTCTTCAATTCCATACTCAAACTAAATTTTAGCAAACAGATTTATTGAAGCCTCTTTATTAAGAGGTTTCAATTTTTAAGGACAAATTATCTTTTATTTAGAATTAGTTATCTTCTATTTATACAAAATAGGTTAATATAACAGTCGAAAGTTTGGTAAAGACTCACGTCACTCAAAGAATGAGTCATCGCAGCAGTTGCTAGGCGCCTCTACTAAAGGTTGTGTAGAAGTCTAAAAACTGAATGTGCGATTTCTACAGGTTACCTGAATCAAATTCAAGCTTGATGAGCGATTACAATAGACAGTGAACCTACCAAGAAAATGATGCGATATCGTCGGTTAGTACCTATAAGCGGTCCAAGCTTTTTGATTGCTACGGACGAAAGCGTCATTATCATTCTTGATTTTTGGCCGTTTGTTAAAATAAAAAAGCCTTACATTAAACTGAGGAGAAAAATGTAAGGCTGGAGTCTATATGCATCAATTACTTAGACAAAATAACTCTTAAAGGTCGTTGAAATTTTCAACTTTCAGATAATTTCGCGTCTTGAGAAATTATCTGAAATGATTCTATCATTATTTTTTGTTTATGATGCAGTTAAAAATGAAAACAATATTATCACTGCAAATGGTACTTAAGTTTATTTTGATCCAAGATTTTTATTGTTTGCATCGATTGGTATGAAATTGAAAACGCTGATTTACACGATTATACTTGATTTCTTTATATTCTCCTGTCCGCGATTCGTTGAAAAACCATAGTTGTAAAGGGTTGTATTGAATTTTTTCTGATTAAGGTATTGCGTTAAATTATATGAATAGTCAAAAAAAGGCAGCGTGATTCAAAAATAATCTTATGATCCTAATAACACTGAGTGGGCTATAAATCCGCTCGTTTTTCGTCAAATTTTACGTTTGTCGGGCTAGGTGAGTTATTTGAATCTAAATTATTAGAAATATTTAATCTTAGTGCACTCTTGACCAATTTCGAATACTTCTCATCTTAGTCTACAGGGCCATAAATTTCTAAAAGGTGCCCGACGCAGTACGTGACGACATGCTCTTTGTGTTTATAAAACCCATCCCCTCGCTGCGTTTTTGGTTGCCACTTAACCCTTCGAAGATGTTTTTAGCGAGGGAAGGTTTCTCCGCGATATAAACGATGATAGTACACTCCTAGTGTTCGGTTGAGCCTTCGATATAAGTGTTTCCTGCATTATCGAAGTAATAGGTTTCCCCGTACTGCTCGCCATCTTGGAACGTCTTAACGTAACTGATGGTATGTGAGCAATATTTTGGGTTTGAAGTCCCTTCTTTGTGGTTCACATGGCAGCTCTGGTCTTTAATGATTTGGCTCGGTCGAACCTCTGTTTTGCTGCATCGACTCCAGTCTTTGCCTGTTTCCCACTTCACGCATTCAACGCGTGGTGGGATGTAGGCGGCGCGGCCATCGCGAGCAAACATGTCGGTATCATTTGACGGTGTGCCAATAGGGACGTCGCCGGAAAACAAACAAGACGTAAAGCTTGGGAGGGGAGGCTTGAACTTCTTAATGCGCTTTACGAAAGCTTTCTTAGCGCCACTGCAACCACTTGGAAAGCCTGTCGGAAGACAAAGCCAAATGGCACATTCATCGTCGCTTGCCGCGAAAGCGGGTTGAACAGGCAATAAAAAAGCCGCTGTGATAGCGGCCATAAACAGTTTGTGTTTCATGGGATGTTCCTCAATGGAGTTTAAGGCGTGGGATTTCAGGGATATTCGCCTCGGAGTATTTCACTCGCTCAGCGAATACGGGCTCTTCAAAGTAGATGATTTTCTCTGCAATGAAGGGGCGTTGGTTCTCTTTCAAAATCAGGGTTTTGATACCGAGCTCTTTCGCAATCGGGTGCTTCTCAAAGCCAAGCTCAACGATTTCATGCGGCATCATTAACGGGCGTTTTAGCTCATCTTCACTGGTTGTTCGGCTTGAGCCTTTGCCTGTACTGCGACTGACTTTGCGCTTTTTCACCGTTTTGGTACCCAAGGTGTCAGAAAGGCGGCGAACGTTGTCGTCCACTTCTTTTGGTGGATACACCACCTTAACGCCGTGGTTCTTGCGAATGTTTTTCGCGTTCTCTCGGCCATACACTTCTTCGAGCTGACCTTCGTCTTGGTAGATGGTTAAAAATCGCAGGTTGTAACCAGCGGTGTAGCTGATTGCTTTTTCGATTTGCTTCACTCGCCCAAGGGCAGTGAACTCATCGAGCAAACCCAAACACTGATATTTCAGGGTGTCGTCATGTTCAGGTAGAGTGCGGGTGTTTTCTGAAATAAGCTGCTCGAAAAACAAGTTGAACAGCTTGCCGAAGTTTTTGAGGTTAGCTGGCTGGCAACCGACGTAGATGGTCATGCGCTTTTTGCGCAGCTCACGAAAATCAAAATCCGAGCCGCTGACGGCTGCTGCGGTGACGCGGTCACTGAATATCGCCAACGGGCTGAGTAAGTTACTTTCGACGCTTGAATAGGTGTCTTCGGCCATCGATAAGCAGTTATTGAACTCAAAACGTGCATCGTCTGAGACGTAGTCGTTTTTGATTTCTCGGCGCATCCACGCTCTTAGGCCGCCCTCGATGCCGCCAAGTTTCAGTACGTAGGGTAAAGAGGGAGTGATGCCTGTAATAGACTCGGTATCGAGCATCCAACAACTGAGCCCTTTAAATAACTTACCCGCCAACTCGTTCCAAATATCGCCCTTTTCCCCAGAAATTGGGTATAAGCTGTTAGCAATATTGAGCACATCGCTTACTCGAAATACGGGGCTTCTGCGAACGTAGTCGTAAGGATTCCATTGATGGGTGCGAAGCTCTTCGCGCTCTCGCGCTTGCTCATCAATGGCATACCCATCCGGCGCAAACAAGAAAACGGCTTGGCCGCACTGCTGACGAAACCCGCCGCTTTTGACTAAGTTTTCGAACTTTATATCGACACATACCAATGAGTCGGGATAGGTCACGCAGTTAGGGATAACGATGCCGACCCCTTTACCGCTTCGTGTTGGGGCAGGGACTTCGACAAACTGCGAGCTCTCTAGCTCGATAAAACGGCCTTTAAAGCGGCCTTTGGGCATCTTGCCTAACAAGATGCTTGGTTTTTTGTTCTTGGCTTTTGGGTTAGGGAAAAGACCAGAGTTCGCCAAGTCCATGTCGGTCGCGAACTTCGCACTGCCGTGGATTTCTTCTTTTTCTTGGCTGGCAATGGCTATCACGATGACCATCAGCGTCGGAAACAAAGTGATGGCGATACTCACGGCCACCCCAATCACCAAGAACTTCTTGATGTCAGGGTCGTGGTTGTAGGCTTGCCATTGGTCAAAGAGGCTGTGATACGTCAGGTGCTCTAACGAGATATTGGTGAGCTTGTAATAGGCAGCGCCGCCACCGTACAAGCCACCAATGAAACACAGCAGGGTAAAAAAAAGGAACATGGCGAACAATATTCCTTTTTTCTTTTTCGATAGCGCCATGATTTAGCCCTCGCTTAACAGTCGATTCTTCTCGACGGGGTCGTAAAAGAGTTCGACGAGGTGAGTGTGTTTGAAAAAGGCAATCACATCGATGCTGGTTCGAATGGTTCGCATGATGTGGTGATAATCGAGTGTTTGGCCGACTTCGGATTGTTTCACCAATCCCGCCAGTCGTGCGGGTGTGGAGTAACAATCGTTGGCGTGAATGGTGGTGATTGAGCCTTCGTGTCCGGTGTTGAGCATTTCAAGGTATGTCCATGCTTCATCACCACGAAGTTCTGCAAGCAACACATGGTCGGGTTTCATTCGCATACACGACTCGATGATTTGTTTCGGGGTTAGGCCGCCTTGCTTGTAAAACAGATGAAGGTGATTGGGATGATTGGGTAGGTCGAGCTCATGCACATCTTCAATGGTGAAGAGGCGCTTATCGGTGGGGTATTCATCCACCATCGCTTTCATAACGGTGGTTTTACCTGAACCGGTACCACCGACGAGCAAGATGTTGAGTTTGCTCTTTACTGCCATGTTAAAAAATTGCGACATATCGCCATTTTGTTTGAGTGTGAGAAGCTGCTCTTGAACCGGTGTTAATTCAACACGGTTTACGTCCATTTCTCTAAAGCCAGAGAATCGACCACTTTCTTGGTAGCTCGACAGCGCAAACCGAGTGAGTGAAGGTTTTCGAATGGTCATGCTGACAATGCCGTTTTCAGTGGCAGGGGGGATAGCAATTTGACCGCGTTCGCCATCAGGGAAAATCACTGAGGCGACAGGGTTGGCTTCTCCGAGAGGAATGGTCAGCCCTGCGAAAGTGGCTAACGCTTTCGCGAGATTGCTGCACATGTTTAATGACAAGTTTGGCAGCGCGTCCCGCTCCCAACCGTTACCACGATCAAACCACACCTCGTTAGGTCGGTTGATGGCAATCTCGGTAAGTCCTTCTAAGTCTAAGTAGTGCCGCATTCCGGTCATGTTGAGCAATTGATTGACCGTGGCGGCCTTATCGATGGTGTTCATGGCGATCCTCTGCGTTATGGAGCATACTTCGTTGCTCGATTTCCTTTTGTACCTCACGCCAATAATTGATGAACTGCGGTGAGGCATGAGCAAGAACGTTAGGGGTGATGATGTTGAGGCGCTGCGCGAGCGCGATATCAAATTCAGACAGGGTTTCCATGGACAATCTCCAAAGTTTTTATCCACGCGTGGCGTGTTACTCCTTTTGTCTCAACAAGCGCTACGCCCGTTATTGCAGCCAAAAGCGAGCCTTGTATTGAAGTGGCGTTAAAGTGGGAAGGTGGTTGGCCTGTCAGGTCTAAAATTTTACATATATATCAATCATGTAATCCCGCAGACCAACCAGATTTAGCGGTTATTCGAAGGTGTACACACTCGACATATCAATGTCGCGAGCGACAATGATGTTGATGCGTTGACCGATTTGGGTGTAACCCGTTGGCGAAATATTGATGCTGCTCTCAAGTGCCTTCTCTGCCATGTTGCTGGCATTCTCGGTTGAGCTATCAAAGGTAATATCACCATCCGATGAAGCGGCCTTTTCGGCGAGTGCGCCAAAAGCATCGTCGAGGAAGGACAGTAAAATTGCGCCGCCAAAGCGCTCTTTAAAGTGATTATCGACCCAAGCCTCGTTACCGCTTGCGCCGAGGCGACCTGCACCCAGCGAATCGATACGAATGGCTATCCCATTCGGCGTCTCGATATCAGCCCACGTTGTGAATACTCGGTTTTTCCCTGCTTCTAGCTGGACATTTTGCGACCCTGTGAGCAGCGAACCACGCTCTACCAATAAGGCTTTACCATTTGCGCTGTACACATCTTGAGTGACGCGACACATCACAATGCCCTGATAGTCAGAGATGACCTGACTGTAGAGTGCACAAGGAATGATTGAGCCATGTTTCAGCAGAAAATCTAATCCTCCTTGCTTGCGTTTGGAGGCGTGACCCATCGCGAAGGTCGGCGCGTCATAGCTGTTGTCGTAAGAGGCAGGTTCCGAGGGGCTTTGACTACTGGCAGTGCTGCCGCTTTCAACATTGACCATGAGGCTACCCATCAAGCGACGCTCTTGCGGAGTCGGTGGCGCGTTCTTGTCTCGTTTCGATGTGGCGGAAGGTTGCTTTGCGACATTGGGCTCTGGAACGCCCGTTTTAGGCACGGTGACAGGTTGCTGCTGCGTTGCTTGCGCTTTGGCTTGCTTGAGCTCTTGTTCTCGCTTCCATTGTGCGGCGCGCTCTTGCTGCGCCTTGTCTTTTTCATGGTCACGCTTGGCTTTCTCAAACCAAGCACTGTCGTTGCCGACCGTGCCTTTTTCAACGCCAACTACCTCGGCCGTAGACTCTGGCTGTAGGGGCTTTGTTTCCACTTCCGCTTCACGAAATTGATTAATTGCGAACAGAACCCCTACCGCGACGACGACCAAAGCGAGGATCACCAAAGCGATCACAATGACCGCTTTGTTTTTCTTTTTACGACCACTCACCGTGAGCTCGCCACGGTCGAGGTTGGCACTTTCATAAGCGCTTGGAATGGTGTTGTCATCACTCATGTTCGTCCTCCTTAATGACGCGAGTGGCTTTAATCGAGCTCGCTTTTTGGTTGTGGCCAGCGAATTCGACAAAGTGAGAAAGCACCCCTAGAACACGTTCACCAAGGCGCAAACGGTATTCGTTGGCAACCGAATGGATCACGATGGTGTCTTGCTCAATGTGGTAGTTCACCAAAGACTCTTTGCCGTCGGCGTTGATTTGGTAAATCACAGGCAGTTCGGCGTTTTTAGAAAACTTCATGCAGGTGAAACGGCCATCGTCCCACGCGTAAGCGGGGGCTAATTCCTCATCGCCCCACTTCACGTAACGGAAGTTGTATTTTCCATCAGTACAAGGGGCTTTGAGTGGGGCAGTGTTGGCTTTCTTCGGTTTGGGGTAACGCATTTTCACCACATAGAACGGCTGTTTATTGGTGAACAGTTCAAATGAGTAGGTGCGCCCCAAATCGCTCACGATGGTTAAGTTGGTATTGGGCTGTTTGGCTTGAGGTTTAAAGAACACGTTGTTACCGCGCACATTAAACCCCCATGCGGCGGCATCACCCATCCCTAAACCAGAGTGCTCGCCAACAATGGTTTCATTCTTGTCGAGCTGAATGAGGGTGGTGACGCCCACTTTGGTACGTATCGCAATCACATCACTGGGGTCGTACTCTGCATACACGATGCGGCGGTCTTTGCCTTGATGCTTTGGCAGGGTTAAGGCGTGAGTGGAGAACGCCATTAAACACACCAAAGAGACAATCAGTTGTTTCATCATTGGATCACCCTGTTTTCTTGATAACTGGTGACTCGGAAACCAAGTGGGTTAAGTTGGCGCTCTGATTCCTTTTTGATTTCCTTGAGGTAATCAAAGGTAACGGTGGCGCTCCATTTGGTTGGTAGGTAAGCGGTGTCTGGCGTGTCATCGCTATTGAGTACCACTTTGGTGAAGGACACTTGCGCGAGCATTTGGTCTTGGTGGGTTGGCAAGAACGAAATGGCAACGTCTTCTAAGCGGATTTTCTTATAGTCTTTGAACACTTCGACAGGGGAGTTTTTAGCTCGTAGCTGTGTGTTGTAAGCGCTGAATACATCGTGACGACTGGTGAGTTTGATGTAGTCAAAGGCGTCTTGGACGGTTTGCCATTGGTAAGAGCCACGAGTAATGACGTAACGATTCAACCAATGCTTATCTAACGCTTCACCGTAAGTGATTTCTCTTGCGTCAGCGAGTGGTTGAATGATTTGAGTCATGCCTGTTTGTGGATCGATGTAGAGCAATCGATAGTCCACGGTTTTTAGTGGCATCATCACAACAATCGCAATGCCGAGCACCAAAGCGAGAACGCCAGAGCCCGTTGCGACTTTCCATGCGGTCTTCGCGTTTTTCTTGGCGATTTCGACGCGGTCTTGCTCGAACTGTTTAATCTCTTCGAGGTACGCATCAGCTTGCTTTTGATGTTTGGCGGTTGGTTTTTTCTCGGCCTTGGTATGATTGTGTTCCAAGGCTGAATCGATGGTTGTGCTCATTGTATATCTCCTTGGGTGTACAAATCAGCGAGGTTAACTTTGGAGAGGTTAACCGGAGTGATATTGCCTTTTGGCTCCGGTGGCGGCGGTGGAGTGCTAGAGCAACCCACAGTCAAACACGCCACCAATAATAGGGTGAACGTCTTCATGAAAATGTCCTTTTTTAGATACAAAAAAACCGCGTAAAGCGGCGCGGTGTTTAAGGTGAGAGTGTGAGGAAGGTGTTAGCCTGGTCTAATTCGGTTTTTGAACTTATCGCCCAATGACTTGGCGCCACTGTATGTGCTTTGTCCTGCGCGTTTGGCTGCTCCTGTGCCACCTTTGGCGGTGTTACTGAGGCTTCGCATTCCCATCCCCATGTTGCTGACTAAGCCGTTAATACCAACGCCACCTGAAAGGGATGAACAGAACACGGGTATTTGGACTGAGATTAAGATGCAACAACCAAATAAGATAAACATTACGAAGATACTACTTAAGGTCATTTTGTCCTCACCACTAAATACTATGTAGTCGATGGTTTGGGTGAAAATGCTGAACGCTAATGGGTAAACGATCGTTAAAAGTACATAATTCAAGCATTGCCCAGTCCATGTTTTGAACATGTCTCGCGTTGAGGGAAAGAAGGCGAACATGATAAACAGAGGACCAAGTATAAGTAAGAAGCTGACCATTACCTTGGCAATTAACAGGTATGCCGTAGCTACAAGTAAAAAGGGCATATACCCTAGCAAGATTAGGCAAGCTGAGAAGATAAAAAGTATAGAGCGAGACCACGAGTCAGTTAATCCAAAATTTGCTTGTTCCCATACAGCATTGAATTGCTTCAACATGGTCTCAAACATAGTCTGCAAGCTCCCGCTTCCTGTACTCCCAAGTAGCGCGCTAGAAATATCATCTCCCGAGTAGTACACCATAGGAACTATACTGTTTAAGTACCACGAGGTGTTAAACGCTACAGTAGTACAGAATGCTAATGAAGCCATGAATTTTAACGACTCCATTATCATCATGTTTTCAGCGTCATAGAGCGCCTGAAATGCAAGATAGATAGCATATAAAACAACGCACGCCCCAATTAGGGGCGTGATAGTGGCTGCAAATACACCAACGAAGCTGGCGATATTTTGCTGTGTTATTTGATGAACGAAGTCGAAAAGTAGGTCAAACATAGAGCCCCCTAATAGGAAATGCCATCCCCATTTGTAAATTGGTCAAAACTATTTTCAAGTAGAGCTTTTCGAGCGTTTTTACAGTTCTCGGTTGGCGTAGCCGAGCTTTTCTCACACTCACTATGAACAGTTTTAGCTTCTTCTAAGTGTTGTGAGTAATATTCGGTAGTTTTTGTTTCATTCCCACAACCAGTAAGAATTGCAGACACGAAAAGAAGGGATAATAGCTGTTTCATTAGTAATTCCTTATTAAAATGTAATGCCATCACCATTCGTAAAGGCATTGTACTGCTTGTTAAGTTGTTGCTCGCTTTCAAGCTGTTTTTGGCGCTCTAGCATGTCTGACATTGAATCCATCATGCGCTGCTCGTTTTGCATCTGCATGGTTTCAAAGTTGATGCTGTTCGCTAAGTCCTCTTTGGCCGCTGGTGTTGTCGCAGTACCAAACTGGCTTAGTAGACGACTCATTCGTTCGTTGCGTTCAGTGCTGCGCTCATAAAGCATTTCCTGAAAACGAAGTTGTTTCAGTTGCATATCGTAGCGCCTCTGTATCACGGGGTCGTCGGAATAAAGGCCAAATTCAGAACGTAAGTCGGATATATCATCTACCGCGTCATACAAATCACTGTATGCACTGAGGTCGATCACATCATTTAAGTTCGGGTCACTGAGAATTTCTTCGAATCCATAGTGACCTTCGACCATTGATTTATAGTGCTCCGCTTGGCTTTTGAGTTGATTAAGGCGGTTGCGAGCTTCGCTTATCGACTGCGTAAACTCTTGAGCTCGCTGCGCACTATCAACCACCATTTGAGTGATACCCGCAACGTCAACAACGGGGATACCCGATGCTTGTGTTGATGCGTTTAATGCCAATGCAATGCATAGGGCAAGCGTGGTTCGTTTAAGCATGGTTATCTCCTTTTCAGTAGTTCAGGTATCCACAAATCAGGATTATTGCCCACTTCTGCGCGAATGGTTTCACACAGCACAATGTCATCGGTAGAGCCTGAGATAATCGGTAGGAACTCATCAAAGCCACCTAAATCCAGCTTTGCAAAACAACTGGTGTTCGACTGCTTAATGAGCATGGTTCGGCTTTGTTTATCGAGCGCCTTGAGCTTGTCGAACTCGCCTTGGGTGAGGTTGCACTGCTTGTAAGCGTCATACTCTGCATCAGGGTTCGGCAAGTACACTTTGGTTGCTGTTTGTTGGACGATGGCTGGGAAGATTTCACAATGAATCGCATCTTCTGGTGACTGTGATGACAGCACCATAAACTCATTCATTAAACGTCCAGTCTTTAACGCTCGCTTCATCACCGCTTGAGTGAGAGGGAAGTTCGCTGGCATCCAAAACTCTTCCACTATGGTTTGCAGTAGCTTGCCGGACTCTTGCATTAGCTCTTTTAAGAAGAACAAACAGGCCAGAATGGGCTCACTAGCAGGGTGAACATGACCGCTCGAATCCTTCTCTAATAGCAGAGTGGAATCAAAGCCAATACGATCCATTGCTTGCGGGTTGAACTGGTTATGAGGTGAGTCCAAACACCAAGCGAGTTTCCCGTCTTCACTGCGACACCATTTGCTGAGCCTCATGCGCAAATCCGGATTTTGAATGGATTGCAACATCATACTGAGGCCGCGCATTGGTGCGTCAAAGGTCATCACGCTGTCTATCGCGTCTTTGATTTCCTGCTCATCATGAGCGCTGATGTGGCCTTGTGAGTCTTGCGCCAAGCGGCAAACAAGACGGTTCAAGAAGCTCACGAGTTTTGGCGACAGCTCCAATTGGAAAGGGTTGATGCCTGTATCTTCGCCTTCCTTAATCGAAAAGTATTCACCACCAAACGCTCGAATAAACAGCTCGGTAGAGCGTTTGTAATCGATACAAAAGATTTGCTGTTCAAAGCGAGTAAAAAAGCCGGTAAGTGTGGCCTCTAGTGTCGTTTTACCTGAGCCAGATGCACCGAGTATCATGGTGTGTCCTGCGCTCTTTTCTCCCGTATTGTTTTTGCCTATTGCCGAGGCATGACAGTTAAAGTGGAACAGGGAGTTAGACAGCGTTTTTAAAGGAATGATAGCGCTGCCATCGCCAACCGGATTGCCTGTTGCTTTGCCTGTTGAGTAGTTATGCAGTGACCATGTCGAGGTAAGGTTAGCAATGGTTCGCGGTGAGGGCTTGATGCGCATCTTTGACGCGGGAAGGGCGCTTAAAAAAGAGAACTGAGACTTGAGGTTCGAACGCTTTAAGACCGTGCCTTTGGCTAGGAATTGACCATTTAAGTCAGCGCTATCTATGATCACTTTGTCTGGTGAATCACCAATGACGGCCAGTGATGCATGATAGTCTCCAAAGCTGACTGCGCCGGAGGCAACATAGTCTCGTGCCGCTTGCAGCTCTTCTAATTCATGTTCCGCGTTGTCACTGGACTCAATGAAGTTAGTTTGCCTATCAATCATCTTTTGAGCTTTGAGGGACTGCATGAAAATCATGGACTGAGTCAGAATAAACTCGGTTGGTTGACTCAAGATGAAATCCCACATCCCCATTTCCGTTGCGATTGGTAGGGCATCAAGCTCGAAGAAGGTGGCGAACTTGGTGGCCTCGTTGTTCGCGTTGCGAACTTCGAGCAAGTCGTGACCAAAGTGCCAATCACTGTGACCGATATAATTGCGCACTTTTTCTGACGTAAGTGGCTTAGGTTGGTCGTTGTAGTTGAGTAGGTAAGAAAGAAACTCAATGTGTTCACAGCGGTGATCGTCACCGACTTCAAGCGCTTTGCTATCAAAACGTTTTAATGTGGCTGAAACCGTCTTGAGAATATCACCAAGCTCATCTTCTCCTTCGATGAGTGTGCCTTTGTAGTTGAGCACAAAGGTGATGTAGTACCGGACACTGAAAAAGTCCTCTCCGGAAAAGTCTTGCAAGTAACGATCAGAAAAGCGCTGCATGAAGTCGCTCTTGAAGCGGTAGTTGGCTTCAAAGCGTTCTTTGCGTTTGACGATGTGTGTCCAAATGGCAAGTTGACTGCCGTACTTTCTGGCGAGGGTGCTAAGGATGTTTTTTACGAGCTCAAAGGAAGGTTTGAGCGTGTTGTAAGATTCTGACTCGAAAGGTATTCCGTTAAGGCTTATGGTTGCCATGACTTTGGCGTCATCCAAAGAGAGCATGGTTCGATTGATTGGATAGCCATAAGCAGGAAGGTCAGTCAGGGGTATTGTTTTTAAACCATTCGCTGACATGTTGCTTTCTCCTGAATGGGTGATTATCGATAGAAGTGAATGAAATGGTGATGGATTGGCAGCGAAGGCGAGTTAAAAAGCCTTTTGCTTCCCATTTCATTTCATCGATGGCTCGGCTGTCTTCTTCGCTACGAATGCGTATATACAGTAGCCCTAAAGCAATAAAGGCTGGAAAAACCTGCCCTTTTACTCCGAAGAAACTCAGCCCAACCCAACCAGTCAGTAGCATCAACAACATCCCTGTAATGAGAGGGATGATAGGCATGCCAAACATGAGTGGTTTGCGTGCCAGCGAGTTATAACTGGCGTATTGATCTCGTTCTTCGTCTTGCATGATTAGCTTCCCCAAATAGACCAAGCGTAAGTGACTGCTGCAACGATACCGCCAGCCGCCGCCGCTTTAGCGATGCTGATGCCCACATCCCCCCATGTTTTTTTCTCAATCAGGGCCAAGATGACCATGACGATACTGTAGACAAAGACGGCAGCGCCTAAGAGTTTGTATGCCCAATCTGCAACTTCATTTACCCAGTTCGTTGCCTCATCTAAGCCTCCTGCGGCGATAGCTGGATGACCAAAAAGAATCAGCATGACGGCGATGAAGGCAATGGTTGGGTTGCTGTATGCTTGAGTGTTTGAGTTAAGTGGTTTCATTGAATATTTCCTTATTAATAAGAGAAGTCACCAAAGACATCCCATGAATGGGCTTGCTTTGGTGGTGTTGGTTTTGAAGGTTGAGAAGACTCAGAGGTTGAGTCGTAAGATTCAGAAATAGTGTTGGAGGGGAGTTTCTTTGCTCGGTTGAACTTCTCAACGTAGCTCAGTCCTTTTTCTCCTTCACCTTGATAGCCTCGTGTGAAGTTATTGGAGTAATAACAAGAGGCGGCATCATCAAGTAGTTGTTGGTGTGCCTTGTTTGGTGCTTGCGCTTTTGCGCGGTGGTAACACTTAGCGTATATATCCGCTCCAACCTCAATGCTTTTACAAGTGTCAAATGCGGTTTCGATAGTCATGCCATAGGCGGGAAAGTTCTCTTTGTAGATTTGCATCAATCCCAAGCTGTACTTAAAACCTTGCTTCTCCAAATCGGTTGCAATTTGAATGGCTTCAAGTTTGGTCTTGGGTTGATTGACAGGTTTGGCTCCGATTACGGCGATAGCGTAGGGATTACGAGAGCTTTCATTATCGATGAGACGTTTGAGGATGCTTGCGTCAACTTGGCTTTGGCAGGTATTGAGTAGAGGGATTAACGCGCTCAACTCAAGGAGCATGTTTTTCCTCCTGTACGACACCAACCGCTGATATGGTTGGGTAGCGTTTTAAGTGGTCTTTTAAACGTATCGAATATTCATTAACCAAGGTTTTCACTTTGTATTTACCTCGATACAGACAAGGTACAACGCTTTTTCTTACCCTAATAGGGATCTTAATGGACGTTTTAAACACTATCTCATCAAGCTTGTTTTGTGGGCTGTGATGAAATCGTTGTACGTGGTCAATTAAGCGAAGGGAAGCTTCCTTTTTTAAGGAGCGAAAAGAACGTTGAGAAGCTTGGTTGAGAAGATCGTATGCTTGTTGGTCGAGGGTAAGTTTGCCCTCTATGAGTTCTTTATTATCCATGTGAGACTCCTTTCGTCCCAAGATTGGATGTTTTGGTTTAAAAAAACGCTAAGGTTTAGCGCGAGGGGTCATGTGTCGGTCGAACTTAGTAAGATGGTCACTTAAACGAAAGCTTGCTTCTTGCCGTTTTGTTCGCTTGTTGAACTCGGCAGATTCTTCTAGCTTTCGGTTGGTTTCAGAGTCCATCTTGAACCAAATTCCAGTTGTGTCTTTCTCTGCGTTTTGTGGCATTTCATTTACCTCAGTGCTAAGAACTCACGAGCATGAAACCGTCGGAAGTGATTACGTGTTCGTTCTAGTTCAATGTCATGTGGCGTTCGTTCTTTTGTTGCTTTATCGACCTTGGATTGAGTTCTTAGGTAGCGATAAGAACGAAACTGTATAAGTTTGTTGGTCATAACTTTTTCTCCTTACGAGAATGCTCTTTCACTTTCATCGGCTCAGAGCAAAACCGAACCCAGCCCGTTTGCGAGACGTCGGGTGTGTTTGGGGAATATTTCTCTCCACTAAGTTTTTAGTGGGGCTTCCCCGTCGATAAAACTGATGCAGTGGAGCACGTTTCCAACGTTCTGTTGCGGCGTTTTATCTGCCTAGGCACAAATTAATAAAGAGCGATATTTACATGTATATTTATACATATGTTTTTGAGCTGGTGTCAAAGTTAAGGACTTCAATTTTGTGTACAGTAGTTCACAGTTTTTACATTCGGTCTTTAGTGTTGGTTTTTGCTTAAGTTGCTGTATTTTATGGATAAAATAAGAATAAAAGCTAAGGTCGTTCTTTGTCGGCTATTGTCGGAAGTATGATTATGAAGGGGGGAGTGTGCGTTGTGTATTACTAGTTGTAAGTCCAATCTTTAGATAATCCTGACCTTGATAAGAATGAATTGAATTCAAGCTAAGCGGTGGTATTTCTCACGACCTATTGGTAAATGGATGTATGCGCCTTTGCTGTCAGGCTTTAGGATGAATACTTAAGATAAAGCAGTTTTTCAACTTTTTAGGAAGTATAATCGAGGCTAAAGACTGCATTACATTCAAAACAAATACAGTAAAAACCTCATTTTGGGAGGTAGCATGAGGTACAACTTGCAAGACCGTTCTCAACGATAAAGTATAAGGTGGAAATTTCGTGTTGGATGAGTATGTACCAAGAGCTGATCATTTATCGGATAACACCTAAACTTTAGGTAACTTCAAAGCAAACAAAACAAAATACGTCGCCACATTATCGCCACTATTTAAAATTGTTTGATTTAACTAATTGATTTTATAGGTTTAAAAATTAAAGTGGATATAAAGCTTTACTACGTACATGACCCAATGTGCAGTTGGTGTTGGGGTTACAAACCAACCATTGAAAAATTGAAACAACAGCTGCCGGGTGTCATTCAGTTTGAGTATGTGGTGGGTGGCCTTGCGCCAGATACTAATCTGCCGATGCCTCCAGAAATGCAACAAAAGATCGAACAAATTTGGAAGCAGATCGAGCGCCAGCTTGGCACCAAGTTCAATTATGATTTCTGGACCTTGTGTACGCCAGTAAGAAGTACATACCAATCATGCCGTGCGGTTATCGCCGCGGGGTTCCAAGATTCTTATGAGCAAATGTTAGAAGCAATTCAGCATGCGTACTACCTGCGAGCTCTTCCTCCTCACGAAGAAGCAACGCACCTGCAATTGGCAAAAGAGATTGGTTTGAACGTTCAACAGTTCAAAAACGATATGGATGGCGCTTTGTTAGAAGGCGTGTTCCAAGATCAGTTGAGTCTTGCAAAAAGCCTTGGTGTGAACGGGTACCCAAGCTTGGTACTGCAAATCAACGATGCTTACTTCCCGATTGAAGTTGATTACCTATCGACTGAGGCGACGCTAAAGCTTATTCGAGAGCGCATCGTTGATAATATGCCCGCTCAATGATTGAATTGAAGCCTCTAAAGCGTTATTCGTAGGTATTCAAATTAACAAAAAGCCGCTCACTCGAGCGGCTTTTTCGTAATGAATTGTATCCATTCAAATGATGCGATTACAGCACCATTGCAGCAATCCAACCGAAGATGATCAGTGGAATGTTGTAGTGGATAAATGTCGGAACAACGGTTTCCCAAATGTGCTCGTGTTGGCCATCCGCATTTAGCCCCGATGTTGGACCTAACGTTGAATCAGAAGCTGGAGAGCCTGCATCACCTAGCGCAGCAGCAGTACCGACTAGTGCGATAGTTGCCATTGGTGAGAAGCCGAACGCTAGTGATAGCGGGACATAGATAGTTGCAAGGATTGGAATCGTAGAGAACGATGAACCAATGCCCATAGTGACCAATAGACCAACGATCAGCATAAGCAGAGCAGCTAGAGGTTTGTTATCGCCGATGCTTGTTGATAGTGATTGTACTAGTGTTTCAACGCCGCCAGTTTGCTTCATTACCGCCGCAAAACCTGCCGCTGCAATCATGATGAAGCCGATCATTGCCATCATGTGTACACCTTTAGTGAACACATCGTGCGTCTCTTTCCATGCGATAACACCACCGAAGGTGAATACCATAAAGCCAGCTAGTGCACCGATGATCATTGAGCCCGTGTATAGCTGTACGCTTAGCGCAGCAAGAATACCCAAGCCAGCAACCAAAATGTGTTTCTTATTTAGCTTCTCTTCAGATTCTTGAACAACGGTCAGTTCAGTTTCTTTGTATTCACGAGGTTTACGGTAGCTAAAGAAGATTGCCGTCAGAAGGCCAAACAACATACCTGCGCCCGGCAACAGCATTGCTGTCGGTACTTGGCTTGCCACGACATCTGTTAGACCATTGTCATGTAAGTTCTTCAATAGGATGTTGTTTAGGAAGATGCCACCAAAACCGATTGGTAGAATCATATAAGGCGTGATCAAACCGAAGGTAAGCACACAAGCGACCAAACGACGGTCCAGCTTCAGCTTAGCGAAAACGCCCAAAAGAGGTGGAATCAAAATTGGAATAAAGGCGATGTGTACCGGAATCACGTTTTGAGATGACATGGTGACAAGGACAAGCGCAACCAATACTGCGTATTTAAGACCAGTAGTCGACGCAGAGCTTTCTTTGCCATTTAGGCGCTTGATAACGCTTTTAGCAAGTAGGTCAGTAATCCCTGAGCGAGAAATAGCAACGGCAAATGTACCAAGCATTGCATAGCTTAATGCGATGGTTGCACCGCCGCCGAGTCCGCTTTCAAAGGCAGAAACAGTATCGGTAAGACTCATACCAGCAACAAGGCCACCAACGATGGCACTAAACGTGAGGGCAACCACCACGTTTACGCGCATCAATGCTAACACGAGCATGACGCACACAGATATAACGACAGGATTCATACTTTTCCTAATATGTTGTGTTTATTTATTATTCTTCGCTAACAAGCGGCCAACCGCCTAGGGCCTTCCATTTGTTCACGATGCCGCAGAATAGCTCTGCAGTTTTTTGTGTATCGTAAAGCGCAGAGTGTGCTTCACGATTGTCAAAGTCCATCCCTGCTGTTTTGCATGCTTTAGCCAGAACAGTTTGGCCATAAGCAAGTCCACTTAATGTCGCGGTATCAAAAGTGGCAAATGGATGGAAAGGGACTCTTTTTAGTTTGCAGCGTTCGTTGGCTGCATTCACAAAACTTAAGTCGAAAGCCGCGTTATGTGCCACCATGATTGCACGCGAACAATCTTCTGCTTTTTGCTCTTTACGGATCAACTTATAAATTTCTTTCAGCGCTTCTTGCTCAGAGACAGCACCACGGAGTGGGCTAAAAGGGTCACGAATGCCGTTGAATTCTAGCGCTTCTTTTTCTAAATTCGCGCCTTCAAAAGGTTCGATATGAAAATGAATGGTGGAGGCAGGATGCAAATCGCCGTTTTCATCCATGCTCAACGTTACGGCACAGATTTCTAAAAGTGCATCAGTTTGAGCATTGAAACCTGCGGTCTCAACGTCAACTACCACTGGAAAATAACCACGAAAACGCTTTTTCAGGGTTAGAGCTTCATTTTCTATTGTCATGTTGGCTTATTTTTGTGTGACGAAGGCTGCATTATTGCAGATTCTATCGATGAGAAAAACCGCAATTTGGATAAATGTAGAATTCTGTTTCGTCCGTATTGGGTGAGACTTATAACTAAAAATAAGGGGGAAGGTCACCTGTTATTCTCGTGATGTTATTTCCCATTTTACGCGCTTGCCAAATCGTCCCTTAAGTCCTTCTATCAAGTTGCTATTTTTATGTTGGCGGGATTTTTGCATTCTTTCACGTGTTTTTAATTCAGGCGAATAAGCGGCAATAGAGTGCCGTTTGAGAGATAGTACCTAGATGAATAAATGGCTTGTAACCAGTGGTGTCGCGTTATCTTTACTCAGTGCACATAGTTTTGCATCAATGGGTAAACGCTACGTTGCCACTCCGCAACAGTCACAATGGGAAATGGTGATGAATACGCCATTGGAATGCCAACTTGTGCATCCTATTCCTGGATTTGGTGACGCGGTATTTTCGTCTCGTGCGAGCAAAAAGATCAATTTGGATTTTGAGCTAAAGATGCGTCGTCCTATGGGGGAAACGCGTAACGTTAGTTTGATTTCTATGCCGCCTCCTTGGCGTCCGGGAGAGCATGCGGACCGAATCACTAATCTTAGGTTCTTTAAGCAGTTCGATGGTTACGTGGGTGGTCAAACGGCATGGGGCATTTTGTCTGAGCTAGAAAAAGGGCGCTATCCGACATTTAGCTACCAAGATTGGCAGAGCCGTGATCAACGTATTGAAATTGCGTTGTCTTCGGTATTGTTCCAAAGCAAATACAATGCCTTTAGTAACTGTATTGCTAACTTGTTGAAGTACAGTTTCGAAGATATTGCCTTTACGATTCTTCACTATGAACGTCAAGGCGATCAGTTAACCAAAGCGTCGAAGAAGCGTTTGGCTCAAATTGCTGATTATGTTCGTCACAACCAAGATATCGATTTAGTCCTTGTTGCAACCTACACAGATTCAACGGATGGCAAGAGTGCGAGTCAAAGTCTTTCAGAAAGAAGAGCAGAGTCACTTAGAGCGTATTTCGAATCTCTGGGTTTATCGGGTGATCGTATTCAAGTGCAGGGCTACGGCAAGCGTCGACCAATTGCTGATAATGGCTCACCAATTGGTAAAGATAAGAACCGCCGTGTGGTGATTTCGCTAGGACGAACTCAGGTTTAATTGAAATGCTAACCAAATAAAAACGCCAGAGTCAGACTCTGGCGTTTTTATATCACTGTGTTCTTGTTGAAAGTACTTATGCGCTTGTGTTGCTACCTTCATGTCACTTCAGCTAGTTTAAGCGAAATTTAGCAATGATTTCGCAATTCGTCGCCGTATCAATCTTTTCGACTTGTTTTGCAATCGCTGGATTCGGATGTCGTTTCATAAAATCAATCAGTGCTTTTGTACAGCAGCCAATCGAATCAATAAAGCTCGCGCAATCTTTGTTTGGGCACTGAGGAATCAGTGTGAGTACTTTTTCAGATGCGAGTTGCAGATATTTGAGTTCATACTCGGTATCGCCAGCCCAGCGCCAAAATTGAGCGAGGTTATGGCATGAAATCACTGAAATTAGTAAGCGTTCATCAGCTTCTATTTCCACGCATTCGCTAATATCTTCACTCAGGCTAAGGGCTTGCTGGTAATGAAGAATGCTGCGAACAGGGTCATCTAGTTGAAGAGCAGTATCGGCTAGAAGTGTGTGTTTTTTCCCATTCACTGATCATTATCGTTTGTCCCACATATCGATGTTGCGAACAAATCTAAACGATAATTATTATCAAGTAAAGATATTTGTTTATAAATGAGCAGGCAGCTCTCAGATCTGCCTGTCATCTTTTACAGCATTTCAGAATGGGGCTGGGTTTAGCCCTCTAAACCTGCTGATGCTTGCTTGTTTTGGATCAGCTCGATCATGTAGCCATCAGGGTCTTTCACGAAAGCGATGTGCGTTGTTCCGCCTTTTAC
Organism: Vibrio jasicida 090810c; assembly: GCF_002887615.1. NCBI lineage: Bacteria > Pseudomonadati > Pseudomonadota > Gammaproteobacteria > Vibrionales > Vibrionaceae > Vibrio > Vibrio jasicida. Next base: position 3,418,453 of record NZ_CP025792.1, read on the forward strand.
TGGGCCCGCTTCACGAGTGACATTGCCACCTGCTGCTTTGATTGCGTCACAAGTTGAGTAGATATCGTCTACGCCAATTGCGATATGGCCAAATGCAGAGCCTAAGTCGTACTCGGTTGTACCCCAGTTGTAAGTCAGCTCGATGACGGCACCTTGAGACTCATCACCGTAACCTAAGAATGCTAGCGTGTATTCGTACTCTTTATTTTCATTGGTACGAAGTAGCTGCATGCCCATTACTTCAGTGTAGAACTTGATAGATTTGTCTAGATCACCCACGCGTAGCATGGTGTGAAGAATTCGACCGTTTGACATTATTTGCTCCTAGCGATTGTTTCAGACGGGTTTATTCGTCTGGGTACACTTTTTCTTTGTATTCACAGAGATCTTCAATGATGCAGCTACCACAGCGCGGTTTTCTTGCCACACATGTGTAACGACCATGAAGGATCAGCCAGTGGTGTACATCAAGCTTAAACTCTTTTGGCACCACTTTTAGCAGTTTTTCTTCTACGTCATCGACGGTTTTACCCATCGCAAACTTTGTACGGTTAGAAACACGATAGATGTGTGTGTCCACCGCGATAGTTGGCCAACCGAAGGCGGTATTCAGTACCACGTTAGCGGTTTTACGACCGACACCCGGCAAAGCTTCTAGTGCTGCACGATCTTCTGGTACTTCACTGTTGTGCTTCTCTAGTAAGATCTTACAAGTCTTGATGGTGTTTTCGGCTTTTGAATTAAACAGACCGATGGTTTTGATGTATTCCTTTAAACCATCGACACCCAAATCAAGAATGCCTTGAGGCGTGTTCGCAACAGAGTAGAGCTTGTCTGTTGCCTTGTTTACGCTTACGTCCGTCGCCTGCGCAGAAAGCAGTACGGCGATAAGCAACTCAAACGGCGTGCTCCAGTTGAGCTCTGTCTGAGGATTGGGATTGTTTTCTCGGAGTCGTTCGAGAATTTCAATTCTTTTGACTTTGTTCATTGCTGACTTCCAAACCCGTCTTTGCGGTTTATGAAAAAGGCCCTACGAGTGGTAGAGCCTTGATTTTAGAATTCTTGTATTATGCGTTAGTTACGCGGGCGCGCTCAATGGCTGGTTTTTCTTCTTTCGGCTGACGTTCCTGAATTGAGCTGTCGATAACGTTTTTCAACGCAATCAAAAGTCCTACGCCGATAAACGCACCTGGCGGCAATAATGCCAGTAAGAAGCTGCTATCGAAGTGGAAAACTTGAATACGCAGTGCCGCAGCCCAGTCACCCAATAATAGGTCTGCACCATCGAATAAGGTGCCGTTGCCGATAAGTTCACGCATAGCGCCAAGTACAACTAATACGGTTGTCATACCAAGACCCATCCAGAAACCATCCAATGCTGCTGGTAATGGATCATTCTTCGATGCGTAAGCTTCCGCACGGCCGATGATAATACAGTTGGTTACGATCAATGGGATGAAGATACCCAGAGATAGATACAGTCCGTAGGCATAAGCGTTCATCAAGAGTTGAACACAAGTTACCAAGGCTGCGATGATCATAACGAAAACCGGAATACGGATTTCTTTTGGTACGTAGTTACGAATCAGTGAAACCGTCAAGTTAGAGCCGACAAGCACCAACAAAGTCGCAATACCCAGACCAAGGGCGTTGGTAATGGTCGAAGAAACCGCAAGTAGAGGACACAAACCCAGAAGTTGCACTAGGGCAGGGTTATTGCTCCACATGCCGTTTTTCATTAGCAGTTTATTTTCACTCATGGTTGCCTCCTGCGCAGTCTAGGGGCTGATTCAGAATCTCATCACGAGACTTATTTACGTAGTTTACTGTGTTTCTCACCGCTTTCACTACCGCACGAGGGGTAATGGTTGCGCCAGTAAACTGATCGAAATCGCCACCATCTTTACGAACTCGCCAAGAATTCCAGTTACTTTCTGTCACTTGCTTACCGGTGAAGCTCAAGATCCAATCCGTAACGCGTAAATCAATTTTATCACCCAATCCCGGCGTTTCTTGATGGCTTAGGATACGAGTACCAAGGATCTTGCCTTGGTTATCGATGCCGGTGATGATTTTGATTTCACCGTTGTAGCCATCTGGTGCGATAGACTCAATTGCCATTGCCGTTGGTTGACCATCTTTGGTAGCAATGTAAGTTGGCATCGAGCGAACCGTACCTAGATCGGGCGCAGATACCATAGTACATGCCGCAACAAGATTGTTGTCATGCATTTCTTCCGGAATCACTTGGTTAAGAACCGACAGCAATTGCTTTTGTTCCTGAAGCTTAATTTGATCTTTTGTTAGGTACTGAGTCAGTGCCACAAGACCGGTTGTTGCACAGGCGAAGATCGCCAATGTCAGACCATTTTTTCTAATAGCGGTTAACATGTTTACCTCAGTGACCGTAAGTTCTTGGTTTGGTGTAGTAGTCGATCAACGGTACACACATATTGGCAAGCAGAACGGCGAACGCAACACCATCTGGGAAGCCACCCCAACTACGAATAATGAATACCAACGCACCGATCAGAGCACCGAAAATCAAGCGACCTTTCACGGTCGTTGATGCTGAAACAGGATCAGTTGCGATAAAGAACGCACCTAACATCGTTGCACCTGAAAGTAGGTGGAAGATTGGTGACGCGGTTTCTCCCGGCATGATCAAGCTAAACACGGTACTAAACAGTACCAAGCTACCTAGGAAACCAACAGGAATGTACCATTGGATGATGCGTTTTTTGATCATCACTAGGCCACCAACCAAGTAAGCTAGGTTTACCCATTGCCAACCGATACCCGCAAGTCCACCAAACATTGGTTGTGAAAGCACCTCACTTGGTGTTGCACCAGTATGAATACCAGTTTTGAATGCATCTAATGGGGTTGCCATTGTTACGCCATCCACGCCGGCACGAACTTGTTGCAGCGACAAACCATCAAAGTCATAGCCAGTGAAGATCAGAGACAACGCATCTGCAAAAGTCACATGCTCAGACATCAATGAAACAGGCGCGCTCCAACTTGTCATTTGGACAGGGAAGGAGATAAGCAATACAACGTAAGCGACCATCGCCGGGTTAAATAGGTTTTGGCCAATACCACCGTATAAGTGCTTTGCAATAACGATGGCAAAAATCAAACCGATAACCATGATCCACCAAGGAGACCATGGTGGGATTGCCACAGCCAATAACCATGCTGTCACGATGGCACTGTTATCACGCAGCGCACGCATTGGAGAGCGCTTACGTACAAGCATGACTAATGCTTCAAGTGACACTGCGACAGCAATAGCGAACACAAGTTGAATGATGGTGCCCCAACCAAAGAAGTAGGTTTGAGCTACTAAGCCAGGAATAGCGCACAGAGCTACCCATTTCATCAAATCAGGCGTGCTGCGACGGCTGTGAGCGTGTGGTGAACTGGCAATAAAAAACGACATTACTCGTTCTCCTCAGTATTGTTCTTATTCGCTTCTTGCTGAGCTTTACGTGCTTTGGCGCGCGCAATGGCTGCGGCAACAGCAGCTTTCTTTGGATCCACTTCCGGCTCTTCAGAAGGCGTTTCTTCAACAGATTCTGTTTGTGCTTCTTGCTGAGCTTTACGTGCTTTGGCACGAGCAATGGCTGCGGCAACAGCAGCTTTCTTTGGATCCACTTCTGGCTCTTCAGAAGGAGCTTCCGCTTCAACAGATTTTGTTTGTGCTTCTTGCTGTGCTTTACGTGCTTTAGCACGAGCAATGGCTGCGGCAACCGCGGCTTTCTTCGGATCGACTTCTGGTTCTTCAGAAGGAGCTTCCGCTTCAACAGATTCTGTTTGCGATTCTTGCTGCGCTTTACGTGCTTTAGCACGAGCAATCGCTGCGGCAACCGCGGCTTTCTTCGGGTCGACTTCTAATTCTTCAGAAGGAGCTTCCGCTTCAACAGATTCTGTTTGCGATTCTTGCTGAGCTTTACGTGCTTTGGCACGAGCAATGGCAGCAGCAACAGCGGCTTTCTTTGGATCTTCAGCTTGTTCAGCAGGTGTTTCCGCTTCTGCAGATTCAGTAGAGCCTTCTTGTTGAGCTTTACGCGCTTTAGCACGAGCAATGGCAGCAGCAACAGCAGCTTTCTTTGGATCTTCTGCTGGTTCAGCAGGCGCATCCGTTTCTGCAGATTCAGTAGAACCGTCTTGCTGAGTTTTACGTGCCTTAGCGCGAGCAATAGCAGCGGCAACTGCAGCTTTCTTTGGATCTTCAGATTGTTCTGCTGGTGTTTCCGCTTCTGCAGATTCCGTAGAGTCATCTTGCTGAGCTTTGCGCGCTTTTGCACGAGCAATGGCTGCGGCAACAGCGGCTTTTTTCGGATCTTCAGCTCGTTCAGCAGGAGCTTTCGTTTCTACAGATTCGGTCGAATCTTCTTGTTGTGCTTTTTTCGCTTTAGCTCTGGCGATAGCTGCCGCGACGGCCGCTTTCTTGCCACCGCCTTCAGCAGGTGTTGATGCGTCTTCTTGTTGAGCTTTCTTCGCCTTAGCGCGGGCGATCGCTGCTGCAACCGCTGACTTCTTGTCGTCAGCATTATCCGTAGATGCGTCGCCTTGTTCTTTTTGCGCTTTGCGTTCGCGAGCAAGACGTTTGCGTTCTTCGCGTAGCTTCGCCATTTCTGAGTTATCAGGCTCGGCTGCGCCAGATTGAGCCGCTGCAGCTTGTTTCGCTTTTGCTTTGGCAATCGCGGCTGCAACCGCTGGTTTCACTGCTGGCTCGGCTTTCGCTTCAGTATTCTCTTTTTGTGCTTTCACGCGAGCGATGGCTGCCGCAATCGCATCGTCACCGCCAGAGGCTTTCATGTCTTTACGACGATCATCCGCGGCTTTCTTAAAGCGATTTTCACGTTCTGCTTTTTCGCGTTCCATACGCGCTTTCTTCTCTTCAAAGCGCAGCTTAGCTCGTTCAGCTGCTGCCGCTTCTTGAGCGCGTGTACGAATTTCAGCTTTCGCTTGACGATAGTATTGAACCAATGGAATTTCACTTGGGCACACAAATGCACACGCGCCACATTCAATACAATCTTTAAGGTTCAGTTCTTCCAGCTTTTCGTATTCTTGGCTTTTTGCATACCACTGGAGCTGCTGTGGCAATAGCGATGCAGGGCACGCTTCCGCACATTGGCTACAACGGATACATTCCATTTCGTATTGGTCAGAGGCGATCTCACGACGCTTCGGTGCCAGAATACAGTTTGCCGTTTTAGTGATAGGAACCTGAGCGTGGGGGAGTGTAAAGCCCATCATTGGACCACCCATGATCAAGCGCTGCAGTTTCTTATCTGCTTTGTAGCCAAACTCGTCTAACAGTGCTTGTACTGGCGTACCAAGTAGCGTCCAAACGTTACGTGGCTGCTTGAAGGTCTTACCCGTCAGAGTCACGATGCGATTTACTACAGGTTCGCCATCGATCACTGCACGTTTAATTGAGTAGAGAGAACCAACGTTTTGAACCAGGATGCCAATATCTGCGGGGATAGCGCCGCTAGGAACTTCTTTGTTGGTCAAAATCTTGATGAGCTGCTTCTCACCACCAGAAGGGTATTTGGTTGGGATAACGCGGATCACGATGTCTTTGTTCATCGCCGCTTGTTCCAGCGCTTTGATTGCTGCTGGCTTGTTATCTTCAATACCAATGATGGTCAGTTTTGGCTTAAGGATATGCTCGACGATCTCGATCCCTTGGATCAGTTCGTCCGCATGCTCCTGCATGAGTTTGTCATCGGCGGTGATGTAAGGTTCACATTCAGCCGCGTTAACGATAAGAATTTCGGTACGCGCTATACCCGATTGGATCTTCTTAGCCGTTGGGAAGCCTGCGCCACCCATGCCCGAGATACCAGCAAGGCGAATCACATCGATTAACGCATCTGCAGATTCTTGGGTGTAATCGGCAACTGGCGTTTTCTCACACCAAGTATCGTTACCATCTGGCGTAATCACTGCGCACAGTTCGCTTAAACCCGATGGGTGAGCGACGGTTCGTGGCTCAATAGCTGTCACTTGCCCAGAAGTTGGCGCATGAACAGGAACGGTGAAACCACTGTCTGATGCCGTTAGCTGTTGACCTTTCAACACTGTGTCACCAACAGCGATCAATAGATTACCTGCTTTACCGATGTGTTGTTTCAGAGGTAGGACGATTTCCGACGGAATGGCTGCATGAACCAATTCAGTTTTGTTGGATTGCTTTTTGTTTTCTGCCGGATGCACGCCGCCTGGGAAATCCCATAGCGAACCAGTACGAATTTGTTCAATCAAAGACAACATACGAAACCTTATTTAATTGAATCAGTCACGTTCGCTGCATTGGCAGCATCCGTAATGTTAACTACTGGAATAGCGTTAAGCTTCCACTTCCAGCTCTCTGTGGTAGTTTCCACAGGAATCATTTCAATACAGTCAGTTGGACAAGGCGCAACGCACAAGTCACAACCGGTACACTCGTCTTTGATAACGGTATGAAGGGCTTTAGTACCACCAACAATCGCATCGACAGGACACGCTTGAATACACTTGGTACAACCGATACACATGTCTTCATGAATGAAAGCAACGGTTTTGACTTTGCTGTCGAGATCGTGTGCCGACTCTTCCGCTTCAACGCCCATTAGGTCCGCCAGTTTTTCAATGGTTGCTTGACCACCTGGAGGACATTTATTGATTTTATCGCCATTCGCGATTGCTTCTGCGTATGGACGACAACCCGGGTAGCCACATTGGCCACACTGAGTTTGAGGAAGAATAGAATCGATTTGATCGACAATCGGGTCCGCTTCGACTTTGAAGCGAATCGATGCAAAACCAAGTATGGCCCCAAATACAGCGGCAAGGGCAGCAAGAGCGATGATCGCAATTAAAATCGTACTCATCGTTTACTTCACCAAACCTGTAAAGCCCATAAAGGCAAGAGACATCAGGCCTGCGGTGATCATCGCAATCGATGCGCCTTTAAATGGCACAGGTACGTCAGCAGCGGCAATACGTTCACGCATTGACGCAAATAGGATCAGTACCAAAGAGAAGCCAACCGCTGCGCCAAAACCATAAATGATCGATTCGATAAAGTTGTGGTTCTCGTTGATGTTAAGCAGAGCAACACCCAGAACCGCACAGTTCGTTGTGATCAGAGGTAGGAAGATACCCAACAGACGATACAGCGTTGGGCTGGTTTTGTGCACGACCATTTCGGTGAACTGTACAACAACAGCGATCACCAAAATAAAGCTCATGGTTCGTAGATATTCGATGCCCAGTGGACGCAAAACATAGCTTTCCACCAAGTATGCACACACAGACGCGAGCGTTAGTACAAAAGTTGTAGCTAAGCCCATGCCAATTGCTGTTTCCAGTTTTTTAGACACGCCCATAAAAGGACACAAGCCTAAAAACTTCACCAGTACAAAGTTGTTCACCAGCACAGTGCCGACCAACAACAAAATATATTCGGTCATAGTTATTACGTTCTTAAAATCCGATCCCAATATTATCGTGTTTTGTGACACCAATAACAACCAGAGAACGGTGTGGTTTTATGCACCCGATGGAAAATTATACGTGTATGTGATGTGAGCGGATGAATTAATAAGAAATTGAAAAGTTTGGTGAATGGTTGTTAACAAAGAAAAACGCAATTACCGCCACTGATTTAACGCACGCGTTGTTGATGGTTTTTGTATCACTTCGTATGGTTTGCCAGAAACGACAAAAGCTCATACCCCTAATGAGTTAGAGGCATGAGCTTTGATTATTTTACAATCTCGCGATTACAGTTTTTCTGTGAAAGTTCGGCTGATCACGTCTTGTTGTTGCTCTCGAGTTAGCGAGTTAAAACGTACCGCGTAGCCGGACACTCGAATCGTCAACTGAGGGTATTTCTCTGGATGTTCAACCGCATCCAATAACATCTCTCGGTTAAGAACGTTGACGTTAAGGTGTTGGCCACCTTCAATCGCAATGCCCTCGTTGCTCGCTTCGTGATGGAAGTAACCATCCATTAGCGCGGCTAGGTTTTTCTTCTGACTTAATTCATCTTTACCCAATGCGTTAGGCACAATTGAGAAGGTGTAAGAAATACCATCTTTCGCGTAAGCAAACGGCAGTTTAGAAACCGATGCCAAAGACGCAACCGCCCCTTTTTCATCACGACCGTGCATTGGGTTTGCACCCGGGCCAAAAGGCATACCTGAGCGACGGCCATCTGGTGTATTACCCGTTTTTTTGCCGTAAACCACGTTAGATGTGATCGTTAGGATCGATTGAGTTGGCACTGCTTCGCGGTAGGTGTGCATCTTCTGAATTTTCTTCATGAAGCGCTCAACCAGATCACAAGCGATGTCATCAACACGGGCATCGTTGTTACCAAATTTTGGATAATCACCTTCGATTTCAAAATCAACGGCGATGCCATCTTCATCACGAACAGGCTTCACGGTCGCGTATTTAATTGCCGCCAAAGAGTCAGCGACAACAGACAGACCTGCAATACCACACGCCATAGTGCGGTGCACGTCGCGATCCATCAATGCCATCAGTGATGCTTCGTAGCTGTAACGGTCATGCGAGTAATGGATGATGTTCAACGCTGTGACGTATTGCGTTGCTAGCCATTCCAACATGTTGTCGAAGCGTGGCATTAGCGCGTCAAAGTCGAGAATTTCATCTTGAACTTTGTCCACTACCGGACCCACTTGCGCTTTTGATTTTTCATCGATACCACCATTGATGGTGTAAAGCAGCGCTTTTGCAAGGTTGGCGCGTGCACCAAAGAACTGCATGTGCTGACCAACAATCTGCGGGCTCACACAACATGCAATCGCGTAGTCATCATTATCGAAATCAGGACGCATTAGATCGTCGTTTTCGTATTGAACAGAAGAGGTATCAATCGATACTTTTGCAGCGTATTGCTTGAACGCTTCTGGCAATTGCTCTGACCAAAGAATCGTCATGTTTGGCTCAGGAGCAGGGCCCATAGTGTGTAGCGTATGTAAGTATCGGAATGTCGTTTTAGATACTAGTGTACGGCCATCAACCCCCATACCTGCCATTGCTTCTGTTGCCCAGATTGGGTCGCCAGAGAACAATGAATCGTATTCTGGTGTACGAAGGAAGCGAACCATGCGCAGTTTCATGATGAAGTGGTCGATCATCTCTTGCGCTTGCGATTCATCAATCAAGCCATTTGCGATATCACGTTCTAGGTAAACATCTAGGAAAGTTGATGTACGACCCAATGACATTGCTGCGCCATTTTGAGACTTAACTGCCGCCAAGTAACCAAAGTAGGTAAATTGAATCGCTTCTTGCGCTGTTTTTGCAGGTAGCGACATATCAATTCCGTATTTCAAACCCATTTGACGAATGTCTTCAAGTGCTTGAACTTGGTCTGCAATTTCTTCACGTAGACGAAGCGTTTTCTCAAGATCGCCACCGCGCTCTAGGAACGTTTGTGTCGAGTTGTATTGCTCTTTTTTGTCCGCTTTTAAGAAGTCGATACCGTAAAGGGCGATACGGCGGTAGTCACCAATGATACGACCACGGCCATAGGCATCAGGAAGGCCAGTGATGATGCCTGATTTACGACACGCTAGGATTTCTTTGGTGTAAAGGTCGAAACACGCTTTGTTGTGAGTTTTACGGTACTCAGTGAAGATCTTTTCGACTGTTGGATCCAATTCGCGGCCATAAACTTCGCACGAGTTTTTCACCATGCGAATACCACCATTAGCGATGATTGCACGTTTTAGAGGCTGATCGGTTTGTAAGCCAACGATCTTTTCCAGATCTTTGTTGATGTAACCCGCATCGTGAGAAGTAATCGTTGATGGCAGATCGGTATCGAAATCAACGGGAGCGTGTGTGCGGCTTTCTTGTTTAATGCCTTCAAGCACTTGGTTCCATAATGCTGAAGTGGATGCGCTAACCTCGGCTAAGAAGGACTCGTCTCCCTCATAGGGTGTGTAGTTTTTTTGGATGAAGTCACGAGTGTTGACAGAGTTTTGCCACTCACCAGCAGCGAATCCAGCCCATGCGTCTAGCATATCAGTCGTCGGAATAGTCATAAGTAAATCCCTAAGTTATTGATAAATAGAATGGAGGCGACGAGTAGGACGGAACCATTCTTAACCCTGTCAATCGTATGGATTTAATCTGTATGAGTAAAATGAATGCTTTTCATTTTTTTAATGATTATTTTGCATTTACTTAAAAATCAATGGTTTAATTTTTTTAAGGCCAAAAAGAAGAAATAAATCTCTAAGAATAGAAAATAAAGGCGGAATTTAAAAAGGAACGTTGCGCTAGAGTTAGTGAAGGCGGTACTGGCGACGAGATGCTCTGAGGCGTTTATTGGTGCTGAGCCGTTGAATTTAGATACGAAAAAAGCCCAGTTTTTCAACTGGGCTTTTCGGGAATTTGGCTCCTCCTGCTGGGCTCGAACCAGCGACCTGCGGATTAACAGTCCGTCGCTCTACCAACTGAGCTAAGGAGGAATTGCTTTGCTTGAAAGCGGGACGAATCTTACCGAGCACCCACAAAGCTGTCAACACCCAAAAAACACATTTTGAGCAAAAAAGTTAGTTTTTACATCTTTACTTTTTTGTACTCCTTGCCAGTAAAGGGCTGGAGTTAGTTATCCACCAAAATTGTGGATAACTATGTTGATGAGATCTGAGTAAAGATCATTGTTATGCAACTGGGTGTGTTTTGTGTGAATTTTTACGCGAGAATATTCACTGATTAGTCAAGTAAAACAGTGATTTATTAAATTTGCTATGAAATCAATTAAAGTGGATAAAATTTACACTTTTGGGGATAAAGGATGATTTTTGTGTTTTTTGGGGAAAACTTGTGGAAATTATAACGTGATGAGTGCAGACGCTTCATCGCCTAGGGCGGAAGACTATATCAGAACGTGTTAAATAAGGCTAGATCAAAGTAGAGAAAGCACAAAATTTAATAGTAATGAGCTATAAATCATAGATAGACGTAGATTTCATCTTTGAAGGTGTATATATATACAGCCAAAGTGCAGTAATTTTGAGGAAGGGTATGAGTAAAGTTTATGAACTGGTCTCTGATTATCAACCATCTGGTGATCAACCAACAGCCATCAAGCAGTTGCTAGAAGGGTTAGATTCCGGTCTTGCCCACCAAACACTCTTAGGTGTAACGGGGTCTGGTAAAACATTTACATTAGCGAATGTTATTGCAGAAGCGCAACGACCAGCGATTCTACTCGCCCCCAATAAAACACTTGCTGCTCAGTTGTATGGTGAAATGAAGTCTTTCTTCCCCAATAACGCGGTGGAGTATTTTGTTTCGTACTATGACTACTACCAACCGGAAGCGTATGTTCCGACCACGGATACCTTCATAGAGAAAGACGCGTCAGTTAACGCGCACATTGAACAAATGCGTTTGTCCGCTACAAAAGCACTACTAGAACGTAAAGATGCCATTATTGTCGCGTCGGTATCGGCTATCTATGGTTTGGGTGACCCTGAATCGTATCTACAAATGATGTTGCACCTGCGTCGCGGTGATGTGATTGATCAGCGCGATATGCTACGCCGCCTTGCAGAGTTGCAATACTCACGCAATGACGTCGCATTTGAACGCGGTCAGTTCCGTGTTCGTGGTGAGGTGATTGACATCTTCCCAGCCGAGTCAGATCAAGATGCTGTACGTGTAGAAATGTTTGATGATGAAGTGGATTGCATTAGCGTATTTGATCCATTGACTGGGGTCGTAAAGCAACGCGATTTACCTCGTTACACCATTTATCCTAAAACGCACTATGTTACGCCACGCGAGCGTATTTTAGATGCAATTGAAAGTATTAAAGTTGAGTTAGAAGTTCGTAAGAAACAACTACTAGACAATAACAAGTTGTTGGAAGAACAGCGTATCAGCCAACGTACTCAATTCGATATTGAGATGATGAACGAATTGGGTTTCTGTTCAGGTATCGAAAACTACTCTCGTTACTTGAGTGGTCGTGCCGAGGGTGAGCCGCCACCGACACTATTTGATTACTTGCCTCACGATGGTTTGTTGATCATCGACGAGTCGCACGTGACGGTTCCGCAAATCGGTGCCATGTATAAAGGCGACCGTTCGCGTAAAGAAACGCTGGTGGAATTTGGCTTCCGTTTACCTTCTGCTTTAGACAATCGTCCGATGAAATTTGAGGAATTTGAGTCGATCTCACCACAAACTATTTTCGTGTCGGCAACTCCAGGCAATTACGAATTAGAAAAATCTGCAGATGAAATTGCCGATCAAGTCGTGCGCCCAACGGGTCTGCTTGATCCTGAATTGGAAGTTCGCCCAGTGGCAACTCAGGTCGATGACTTGTTGTCTGAAATTCGAATTAGAGCGGCTAAAGATGAGCGTGTCTTGGTAACTACACTAACCAAACGTATGGCAGAAGACTTAACGGAATACCTGCATGAGCATGATGTTCGAGTGCGTTACCTTCACTCAGACATCGATACTGTCGAGCGAGTCGAGATCATTCGAGATCTGCGTTTGGGTGAGTTTGATGTGCTGGTTGGGATCAACTTGTTACGAGAAGGTCTTGATATGCCAGAGGTATCACTGGTGGCGATTCTTGATGCGGATAAAGAGGGCTTCTTACGTTCAGAGCGTTCTTTGATTCAGACCATTGGCCGTGCGGCACGAAATATCGAAGGTCGAGCGATTTTGTATGCAGACTCGATTACAAAATCGATGAAAAAAGCAATGGATGAAACGGATCGTCGTCGTGAGAAACAGAAAGCTTACAACGCAGAGATGGGTATTGAGCCTCAGCCTCTGAAACGCAATATCAAAGACATCATGGAATTGGGTGATATTACTAAATCTAAGCGCCAGCGTAATACCAAGCAGGTACCATTATCTAAGGTGGCAGAACCTTCGCAGTCTTACGACGTGATGTCACCACAGCAATTGGAAAAAGAGATCAGTCGTTTAGAAGCTGCGATGTATCAACATGCTCAAGATCTTGAGTTTGAATTGGCTGCACAAAAACGCGATGAGATAGAGAAACTACGAGCGCAGTTTATTGCCAATAGTTAACTCTTTAGACCTACCAAAACCCGAGTGCATTTGTATTTGGGTTTTATATTTCCCCCAAAAAAACAGACAAAAAAGAAGCCAATAGGCAGTCGGGTCTATTGGCTTGTTTTGTGAACATATCGTTCACTAACAACGTCAGTTGGCTAGGTGACCCGAGGGGTCATTAAACAAGCAGCATGGTTTGTGCCATATTTTAACCTGTTGATATTCGGTTTAATTTGTTTAGAATACCCACAATCTAACGAATGTTTATTTGCAAAATGCAAAGCGTAATGCGATTATTATTTAAAACACAACAAAAAATCGGCTAGGCTATGCAACAAATAACAGAAGGTCAAAAGTCACGTTACCTATTAATGGTCGAAGATACCGCTTCCGTTGCGGCATTGTACCGTTCTTACCTAACGCCACTCGGCATTGATATCAATATTGTTGGAACAGGCAGAGATGCAATCGAAAGCCTGAATCACCGTATTCCGGATCTTATTCTTCTCGATCTTCGTCTGCCAGATATGACGGGGATGGACGTATTGCACGCGGTGAAGAAAAGTCACCCTGATGTGCCAATTATTTTCATGACTGCTCACGGTTCTATCGATACCGCGGTAGAGGCGATGCGCCATGGCTCTCAAGATTTCTTAATCAAACCCTGTGAGGCTGATCGGCTGCGCGTAACGGTAAATAACGCGATTCGTAAGGCAACGAAATTAAAGAATGAAGCCGACAACCCAGGTAACCAAAACTACCAAGGCTTCATCGGCAGTAGCCAAACCATGCAGCAGGTTTACCGCACCATTGACTCGGCTGCGAGCAGTAAAGCCAGTATCTTCATTACTGGTGAAAGTGGTACTGGTAAAGAGGTGTGTGCCGAGGCGATTCACGCAGCAAGCAAACGTGGCGATAAGCCGTTTATTGCGATCAACTGTGCTGCTATCCCGAAAGACTTGATCGAAAGTGAGTTGTTTGGCCACGTTAAAGGTGCGTTTACCGGAGCAGCAAATGACCGTCAAGGTGCAGCTGAACTGGCTGACGGCGGGACGTTGTTCCTTGATGAACTATGTGAAATGGACTTGGATTTACAAACCAAGTTATTGCGTTTCATCCAGACGGGTACGTTCCAAAAAGTAGGCTCTTCTAAGATGAAGAGTGTGGATGTTCGCTTTGTGTGTGCGACTAACCGCGACCCGTGGAAAGAAGTACAAGAAGGCCGTTTTCGTGAAGACTTGTATTACCGCCTTTACGTGATTCCTTTACATTTGCCGCCACTACGCGAACGTGGTGAAGACGTGATCGAAATTGCGTATTCTTTGCTGGGTTATATGTCTCACGAGGAAGGCAAGAGTTTTATTCGTTTTGCACAAGATGTGATTGAACGTTTCAACAGTTACGAATGGCCGGGTAACGTTCGTCAGTTGCAAAACGTGTTGCGTAATATCGTGGTACTGAACAACGGCAAAGAAATTACTCTGGACATGCTACCACCACCACTGAATCAACCGGTGGTTCGTCAATCGATTTCAAAATTTATTGAACCTGAAATCATGACGGTGTCAGACATTATGCCGCTTTGGATGACTGAAAAAATGGCCATCGAGCAGGCGATTCAGGCGTGTGATGGCAATATTCCACGCGCTGCGGGTTACTTAGATGTCAGCCCTTCAACCATATATCGCAAGTTGCAAGCTTGGAATAATAGGGAAGAAAAACAAAACGTATGAGCATGGATGTATTGAATCAGCAAAAAATCGACGAATTGGCCGCGGAAATTGGCCTAGATAACGTTCCTATTTTGCTGGATATTTTCCTCGGAGAAATGGATGTCTATATCACCAACTTGTCGCAATACCAAGGCAGTGAGCAACTGATCTATCTAAAGGAAATCAGTCATGCTTTAAAAAGCAGTGCCGCCAGTTTTGGGGCTGATCGCTTGTGTGATTTGGCCGTAGCGATTGATAAGAAAGCTAAATCAGGTGAGTTAGTAGAAGGGGGGGGAGACATTACTTCGATGTTAAACTTGCTTCACATTACTCGTGATGCGTATCGTTTATGGACGCAGTAGCCCTGTATTAAACCTTATAAAAACAAAGCCCTTCACGTCGGTGAAGGGCTTTGTCATTTTATACGCTCAGGTGCCTCAATTGTAGG
Organism: Vibrio jasicida 090810c; assembly: GCF_002887615.1. Taxonomy (NCBI): domain Bacteria; kingdom Pseudomonadati; phylum Pseudomonadota; class Gammaproteobacteria; order Vibrionales; family Vibrionaceae; genus Vibrio; species Vibrio jasicida. The sequence continues at coordinate 3,433,705 of NZ_CP025792.1, forward strand.
CCACTTCTTGTGTTATTTTGCAACCAATTGGTTTTCAATCGCTAACTTAAGTTTGTCACGATCATGACGCCAGTCGCGGTTGGTAGACGCCAATGACTCGGTGACCACATTCCAGTTATCCAGAACCTCTTGATCGGTTTCCTCTGCAAGTACGACATCAATCTGTCTGCCTTGGCATGCTCGCTCACACCATTCCAGCTTTTGTTTCATCGTCATGCGACCCGCTGGACCATATTCTGGACTAAGATTCGCCACAAAAATGACTTTTGCTTTTTGGTTCGCTGCGATTGCTTTCCCCAATTCAGGTAAGAGTAGCGGTGGCATGATACTCGTTAGGAAGCTACCAGGGCCGAGGATGATGGCGTCAGCTTCTGCAAGAGCGGTTACCGCCTCTTTTGTTGCTGGCACTTCTGGTGAAAGGTCTAATCGGCGAAGATCTTTATCCATTTCATCCACATTAGTTTCACCTGTTACCCATTGCCCATCTACAGACAAAGCAGTGAGGTCGGAAGGATGTTCAGACATAGGAAGAATGTTGACATCGACTTTCAACATATTGCGAATCAGATTGATCGCGTCTAAAGGGCGGACGGAGAGGTTATCCAATGCCGTGAGCATCAGGTTCCCCAAGTTGTGGCCATCTAATTCACCAGTCCCTTTAAAGCGGTACTCAAACATCATCGAGCTGATCGATGGCTCTGTGATCAACTGGTTGATACAGTTTCGTGTATCGCCCCAAGCTATTCCGCCTTGACAATGGCGGATACGGCCAGTTGATCCGCCGTTGTCAGTGGTTGCCACAATGCCCGTTGCATTGCTGCCAAAATCATTAAGTGCGGCCAGCATTCGACCTAAACCGTGACCACCGCCAACTGCGACCACTTTCTTATTGGTGTAGATATTCATTACGTTCTTCTAATAATCTTGTAAAAAGCGACTACAATTTATCTTAATGAGTGTCTTAACGGTACTCACTTAGCGGTAAATTGTGTTTCTAGAGAGTTTTTTATCACTCTGCTCTGGATTCCATTACAAATTTTAAGTATTTTACACGGCAAAGCTATCAGGGGGCTTTCCTCTGGTTGCCATAACTCCGAGCTCACTATGCTAAGTCTAAGGATAGGCGTTTTGAGCCAGTGACATACTGTCACAAGGGCATAATTGGAAATGATTATGCCTCCCGTGTTTGGAAAGGTGTTCCGTGGCGCAACAATTCGAAGACAAATTTCATCGTAAGTTCTATTACTTGCGTCTGTCTGTGACCGACGTTTGTAATTTTAAATGTACCTATTGCCTTCCTGACGGCTACAAGCCATCGGGCAATAAAAACTCGTCTTTTTTATCTCTACCAGAGATCAATCGTGTCGTAAGAGCGTTTGCAGATTGTGGTACCTCAAAGGTACGCATCACAGGTGGTGAGCCGAGTTTACGCAAAGACTTTACTGACATTATCCACTCTGTCGCAACCACGCCGGGTATCAAAAAAGTCGCAACAACGACAAACGGTTACCGCATGGCGAAGCACGTTGCTGACTGGCGTGAAGCTGGCTTGACCAACATCAACGTAAGCGTGGATAGTTTAGACCCTCGCATGTTCCATCAAATCACGGGTGAAAATAAGTTCACTGAAGTGATGAATGGTATCGAACGCGCGTTTGAAGTGGGTTACGAGCAAGTCAAAGTTAACGTGGTACTAATGAAAGACCTCAACCACAACGAACTGCCCGCATTCCTTAACTGGATTAAAGATCGTCCAATTCAACTGCGTTTTATCGAATTAATGCAGACTGGTGAAATGGATGATTTGTTTGCGAAACACCATGTTTCTGGTGTTGCTATTCGAAATCAATTAATTGCTAACGGTTGGTTACTCAAAGTTCGTTCTCATAATGATGGCCCTGCACAAGTGTTTGTTCATCCGGACTATAAGGGCGAAATCGGTCTTATCATGCCTTATGAAAAAGACTTCTGTGAGAGCTGTAACCGACTTCGCGTCTCTGCTAAAGGTAAACTGCACCTGTGTCTGTTCGGCGATCATGGCGTAGAGTTACGGGACCTATTAGAACGTGATGACCAAGAAAATGAATTGATTGAGCGTATTCAAGCCCAGCTGCAAACAAAATCGGTCAGTCACTTCTTGCATGACGGCAATACGGGTATGACGCCACATCTTGCGTCTATCGGCGGTTAAATTCAGATTTTACATTGGGAGCTGACGTGGCTTCCGATGACTTTTCCAGAATCGATACTTTGCGTATCAAAATCAAATTAAAGAATAGGTGAACAAATGGGTCACGCTGAAAGCAAATTTCAACCTGCAAATATTGCCGTTCTAACGGTATCTGACACGCGTACAGAAGAAAACGATACTTCAGGCGGCTATCTAGTTGAGCACGCAAAGGAAGCGGGTCATAACGTTGTTGATAAACAAATCGTTATCGATGATATGTACAAGATTCGTGCAATCGTTTCTCAATGGATTGCTGACGAAAACGTACAAGCAATTATGATCACTGGCGGTACAGGTTTTACTTCACGTGATAGTACTCCAGAAGCGCTTAAACCACTATTTGACAAAGAAGTGGAAGGCTTTGGTGAATTGTTCCGTCAGGTGTCTTACGAAGAGATTGGTACATCAACCATTCAATCTCGCGCCATTGCGGGCTTTGCTAACCACACTGTTATCTTTGCAATGCCTGGTTCTACAGGTGCATGCCGCACGGGTTGGACGAAGATCATCAAGCAGCAGTTAGACGCGAGTCACCGCCCTTGTAACTTCATGCCACACCTATCTGTATAACCTTTCCTAAAAGCGAAGGAACAACAATGACCCAATTTACACATATCAATGCGTCTGGCGAAGCTAACATGGTCGACGTGTCTGCAAAAGCGGAAACCGTTCGTGAAGCGCGCGCAGAAGCATTTGTACACATGGCGCCAGAAACATTGCAACTGATTGTTTCAGGCCAACACCACAAAGGTGATGTGTTTGCAACCGCGCGTATTGCTGGTATTCAAGCGGCAAAGAAAACATGGGACCTGATCCCACTTTGTCACCCTTTATTGCTTTCTAAAGTTGAAGTCCAGCTAGAAGCGATTGAAGCGGAGAATAAAGTACGTATCGAATCAGTATGTAAGCTGGCGGGTAAGACAGGCGTGGAAATGGAAGCGCTTACTGCCGCTTCTGTTGCTGCACTGACAATTTATGATATGTGTAAAGCGGTGCAAAAAGACATGGTTATCGAGCAAGTCCGCTTATTAGAGAAAACGGGTGGCAAATCTGGGCATTTCAAGGCGGAATCATGATTAGAGTACTTTTCTTTGCTCAAACACGAGAGTTAGTTGGTATCGATGGTCTTGAGCTCGAAGGCGCGTTTGATAACGTTGAAGCGATTCGTGCACATTTAGTGGATGCTGGTGTAAATAAAGAGGGTAAATGGGACCTTGCGCTTGAGCCGGGTAAACTGCTTGCCGCAGTAAACCAGTCTATTGTTCCGCTAGACGCTGAAGTGAAGTCAGGTGACGAAGTTGCCTTCTTCCCACCAGTAACAGGGGGCTAAAATGGATCCTCGCGTTTCAGTACAAGCTGAAGACTTCTCTGTTGATCAAGAATACCAGCGTCTATCAGAAGGGACAGCCTCTGGTGCTGTGGTCACTTTCATCGGTAAAGTTCGTGATATGAACTTAGGTGATAATGTCATTGGCCTTCATTTAGAACATTATCCTGGCATGACAGAGAAAAGCCTGATCGATATCTGTGACGAAGCCGAATCGCGTTGGCCGTTATTGGGCATCCGTGTAATTCATCGTGTTGGCGATCTCGACACTGGTGATCAAATCGTTTTTGTTGGTGTTTCTAGTGCCCATCGAGGTGCTGCCTTTGATGCTTGTGAGTTTGTTATGGACTATTTAAAGACCAAAGCACCTTTCTGGAAAAAAGAACGCACGATCAGTGAAAATCGCTGGATCGAGTCACGTGATACGGACCATCAAGCAGCGCAACGCTGGGAGAAGTAGAACTCTTATTTGTTCTACAGCTTAATCCTAAAAGGTCAGATGTATAGAGCAGCTGGCCTTTTTTCTTTTTTACTCTGCCAAGTTATCTCCAATCCAATTCTCCAGCGTGCGTAAAAGCCGTGTATTCCTCCATTTTTGCTCCCGGTGACCTTGTTCACAATAAAAAATATCAAACAAGATATATGCAATTATTAATTAGACTCAATGTGTCATAAATGTTAATTTTTGTTCATATATCTAGCATAAGATGCTATCAAAGAGTTTGATTTTAGAGTTATCGAAAGTTTAAGCTGCCAAATGGATGCTTGAATCCTTATTTCGCTAGGCAATACTTTTTGATTAGTATTTATTGCTAAATATGAGCACTAATTACAGAATTATTAGTTTTTTTGCTACATTTTTATGGCAAATTACTTTGAGGATTGCTAATGTGTGCCGCAGTCTTTGTAAGGTTTTAGACGTTTATGCTCAAAAAGTGCACTAAAAAGTTCTAAAATGCTGACCGTTCCAGTCCCTTGCAAAGAAGTCATGGATGCTAATGAAAAACTTGGAGTTTTACGCATGTATAAGAACAAAATCACTAAAGCCCTTCTTCTAGGTGCTGGTTTGGCAGTGGCTGCCACTTCAACTACCGCTTTCTCTGCTGATGTTCCAGCAGGCACTAAACTTGCTGACAAACAAGAACTCGTTCGTGGTAACGGTACTGAAGTTGCGACAATTGACCCGCATAAATCTCAAGGTGTTCCTGAATCTCATGTGATTCGTGATCTTCTTGAAGGCTTAGTGAATCAAAATGCAGATGGCGATACTATCCCAGGTGTTGCAGAAAGTTGGGAAACGACAGACAACAAAACGTTTACTTTCCACTTACGCAAAGATGCAAAATGGTCTAACGGCGACCCTGTAACAGCGCAAGATTTCGTATACAGCTGGCAGCGTGCTGTCGATCCAGCAACGGCTTCGCCTTACTCTTGGTACATGGAATACACCAAGATGAAAAATGCGAAAGACATCGTTGCAGGAAAAAAAGACAAGAGCGAGCTGGGTGTTAAAGCGACTGATGATCACACGCTTGTCGTTGAGCTAGACACTGCGGTTCCTTACTTCGTAATGATGGCTGGCCACACAACAATGAAGCCAGTGCACAAAGCAACAGTCGAAAAGTTTGGCGACCAATGGACAAAACCTGAAAACTTCGTAGGTAACGGTGCATACGTCGTAAACAAGTGGGTAGTGAACGAGCGTCTTGAACTTGTACGTAACGAACAGTACTGGGATAACGATAAGACCGTTATCAACAAAGTTACGTACCTTCCAATCGAGAACGGCGTTGCTGAAATGAACCGTTTCCTATCTGGTGAAATCGACTTCACATCTAAACTGCCAACTGAGCACTTTAAGCGTTTGAAGAAAGAATACCCAGAGTCAGTATCGGTTGAAGGTAGCCTATGTACTTATTACTACTCATTCAATACGAAGAAAGAACCATTTAACGATGTTCGTGTACGTAAGGCGATCTCTTACGCGATTGACCGTAACATCGTAGCAAACGCAATTCTTGGCCAAGGCCAGAAACCTGCTTACTTCCTAACGCCTGAAATTACAGCGCACTTCAACCCTGAGCTACCAGCTTACGGTAAGATGACGCAAAAAGAGCGTAACGAAGAAGCGGCACGTCTACTTGCAGAAGCGGGCTACGGCAAAGACAACCCTCTTAAATTCTCTCTTCTATACAACACAGATGAGAACCACAAGAAACTGGCGGTAGCGCTAGGTTCAATGTGGAAGAAAACTCTGGGTCTAGACGTAACGCTAGAAAACCAAGAGTGGAAAACTTACCTATCTACGAAAGACCAAGGTGATTTCGAAGTAGCACGCGCAGGTTGGTGTGGTGACTACAACGAAGCATCTTCATTCCTAACCCTTATGGTTAGCTCGAACACTACGGGTGGTCAGCACTGGGGTAATAAAGAGTACGATGCTCTGATCGACAAAGCGATTAAATCGACTTCAGAAGAAGAGCGTACCAAAATTTACCTAGAAGCTGAGCAGCTAATGGCGAAAGATATGCCTATCGCGCCTATCTACCAGTACGTTCGTTCTCGTCTACTAAATCCGCATGTTGGTGGTTTCCCAGCAAATAACGCGGAAGAAAAGATCTACTCAAAAGATCTTTACATCAAAGCAGACTAATAAAGTCGCTTCAAGACTATAAGAAAAAGGCCCACACGTCCTAATCACTGGACGTGCGGTGCCTATCATCAAATTTTTAACTGTCACAGACTGAAAGAGTGAGTTTATGCTTAAATTCATCGCAAAAAGGATATTTGAGGCGATCCCAACTATGTTGGTTTTGATCACCGTATCTTTCTTTCTCATGCGTTTCGCACCGGGTAACCCATTCTCGAGCGAGCGTCCATTACCGCCAGAAGTTATGGCGAACATCGAAGCTAAATACGGCCTAGATAAGCCAGTATTTGAGCAATATACGACTTATCTGACCAACGTTCTCCAAGGTGACTTTGGTCCTTCATTTAAATACTTAGACTACACAGTAAACGAACTGATCTCGGTTGCTCTTCCTGTGTCAGCAAAGGTAGGTTTCATTGCCTTTATCTTTACTGTCATTCTTGGGGTAAGCATAGGGACGATCGCAGCCCTCAAACAAAATACTTGGGTGGATTATGTGATCATGTCGACCGCCATGCTCGGGGTGGTTATGCCCTCATTTGTATTGGCGCCCGCTTTAATCTATCTGTTCTCGTTGCACTGGAACTTATTCCCTGCCGGCGGTTGGAATGATGGCGGATGGCAATACCTCGTACTCCCAGTTATCGGTATGTCACTACTCTATGTCGCGACGTTTGCTCGTATCACCCGTGGCTCGATGATAGAAACGTTGAACAGTAACTTTATTCGTACAGCACGTGCGAAAGGTCTAAGCTACCGTTACATCGTTATCAAACACGCGCTAAAACCAGCACTACTTCCTGTTGTGTCATATATGGGGCCTGCCTTCGTAGGTATCATCACAGGTTCGGTTGTTATCGAGACCATCTTTGGTCTACCTGGTATCGGCAAGTTATTCGTCAATGCTGCTTTCAACCGTGACTACTCGCTAGTAATGGGGGTAACCATCCTGATTGGTTTCCTATTCATTCTATTCAACGCCATCGTTGATATTCTACTAGCAATGATTGACCCGAAAATTCGCTACTAACAGGGAAGTATGGTTATGTTAACGAAAAAAGAGAATCTTGAAGCGGTCGAGAAATTTGCAGAGAACCTGGAAGTTGAAGGCCGTAGTTTGTGGCAAGACGCCCGTATCCGCTTTATGCGTAACAAAGCGGCAATGGTGAGCTTGTTCATTCTTACATTGATGACACTGGCGGTAATCTTTTTACCAATGATTGCCCCATACACATTTGATGACACTGACTGGTATGCGATGCACGTCGGTCCAAGTGCTGAACACTGGTTTGGCACGGACAGCTTAGGCCGTGACCTTTATGTGCGTACGCTGATTGGCGGTCGTATCTCTCTAATGGTTGGTGTTCTAGGTGCATTGGTTGCGGTTGTGATTGGTACGCTTTACGGTGCGGCTTCTGGTTTCATCGGAGGTAAAGTTGACCGTATCATGATGCGTATTCTTGAAATCCTATACGCGGTTCCGTTCATGTTCCTAGTTATCGTACTGGTAACATTCTTCGGTCGTAATATTGTTCTTATCTTCGTCGCTATCGGTGCTATTGCGTGGCTAGATATGGCTCGTATCGTACGCGGTCAAACGCTAAGTCTACGTAGTAAAGAGTTTATTGAAGCGGCACACGTTTGTGGTGTGAGTAATTGGAAAATCATCACTCGCCATATCGTTCCAAACGTACTGGGTATTGTCGCGGTTTACTCGACACTGCTTATCCCAAGCATGATTCTGACAGAATCATTCCTTTCATTCCTTGGTCTTGGTGTTCAAGAACCGATGACAAGTTGGGGCGCACTTCTACAAGAAGGTTCGCAAACAATGGAAGTAGCAATCTGGCAGCTGGCGTTCCCAGCAGCGTTCATGGTTGTGACTCTATTCTGCTTCAACTACGTCGGTGATGGCCTGCGCGATGCGCTGGATCCAAAAGACAGATAATTAAAAATAGAAAGAATAAAGGAAGCAATGATGAGTTTATTAGATGTCAAAGATCTGCGCGTAGAATTTACCACTCAAGATGGTATCGTGACCGCAGTAAACGATTTGAACTTCTCTCTAAACCAAGGTGAAACCCTAGGTATCGTAGGTGAGTCGGGTTCAGGTAAATCACAAACCGTATTCGCTATCATGGGTTTGCTAGCGAAGAACGGTATCATTTCTGGTAGCGCGAAGTTTGAAGGAAACGAGATCCTTAATCTGCCAGAAAAAGCACTGAACAAGGTTCGTGCAGAGCAGATCGCGATGATCTTCCAAGACCCAATGACGTCTCTTAACCCATACATGAAAGTTAGTGATCAGCTGATGGAAGTTCTGATGCTACACAAAGGTATGGGCAAGGCAGAAGCGTTCGAAGAGTCTGTTCGTATGCTTGAAGCGGTAAAAATTCCAGAAGCTCGCAAGCGTATCACTATGTACCCACACGAGTTTTCAGGCGGTATGCGTCAGCGTGTAATGATCGCCATGGCGCTGCTGTGTCGTCCAAAACTGCTTATTGCGGATGAACCAACCACGGCATTGGACGTAACGGTTCAAGCGCAGATCATGGATCTGTTGAACGAGCTTAAATCCGAGTTCAATACCGCAATCATCATGATCACACACGATCTTGGTGTTGTAGCGGGCTCTTGTGACAAAGTACTCGTAATGTACGCTGGTCGAACTATGGAGTACGGCACAGTAAACGAAATCTTCTACAACCCAAGCCACCCGTATGCGGAAGGTCTGTTAAAAGCGATTCCTCGTCTAGATACAGAAGGCGAGATCCTGCCAACAATTCCAGGTAACCCGCCAAACTTACTGCGTCTGCCACCTGGTTGCCCTTACCAAGAGCGTTGCCACCGCGTGATGGATCGTTGTAAACGCGAAGCACCAATCTTGACACCATTTGGTGATGGTCGTCAGCGTGCATGTTTTTCTGAATGGGAGGCTTGGAGCAAATGAGTACAGATAAAAAACTAATTTTGGATGTGTCTGATCTGAAAGTTCACTTCAGCATTGCATCGAAATCAGCGTGGCCTTGGTCAAAGCCTTCGAGCCTAAAAGCCGTAGACGGCGTAAATGTTCGTCTGTACGAAGGCGAGACTCTTGGTGTAGTAGGTGAGTCTGGTTGTGGTAAGTCTACGTTTGCTCGCGCGATCATTGGTCTTGTTGAAGCTACCGACGGTGAAGTGGTTTGGTTGGGTCAAGACCTGACGAAAATGAAAGACGTTCAACGCCGCGAAACGCGTAAAGAAATCCAAATGATTTTCCAAGATCCTTTGGCTTCTTTGAACCCGCGTATGACAGTGGGCGACATCATCGCTGAGCCGCTAGAGACATTCTACCCAGAACTGACTAAGCAAGAAGTGAAGGACCGCGTTAAAGAGATGATGGCGAAGGTAGGTCTATTACCTAACGTGATCAACCGTTACCCACACGAATTCTCAGGCGGTCAGTGTCAGCGTATCGGTATTGCTCGTGCTCTTATCCTAAAGCCTAAGATGATCATTTGTGACGAGCCAGTATCGGCACTTGATGTATCGATTCAGGCTCAGGTAGTTAACCTACTGAAAGAGCTACAAAAAGAGCTTGGTCTTTCTTTGGTATTTATCGCGCACGATTTGTCTGTTGTAAAGCACATCTCTGATCGTGTACTGGTTATGTATCTTGGTAATGCGGTTGAGCTCGGTGAATCAGACGCTTTATTTGCCGATCCAAAGCACCCATACACTCGCGCCTTGATGTCAGCGGTTCCAATTCCTGATCCGGAGTTAGAGCGCAACAAAAAGATTCAAATGCTAGAAGGGGACTTACCGTCACCTATTAGCCCACCATCGGGTTGTGTTTTCCGCACTCGTTGCCCACAAGCGACGGATGAGTGCTCGAAGACTAAACCAAATATCCAAGGCTCTGATGTTCACGCAGTTTCCTGTTTGAACGTAGCGATATAATCTAATTCAGCCTGTGACGGGCTTAAGCGCGGCTCCTTTTATAGGGTCGCGCTTTTTTTATGCCTACGATTTTTGTTGGTTTAAGTTCATTCGAAATTCTTGAACAAGATGTACTAAGTGAACGGATTCTAAGCTCAGTATGAATCGCTAATATAGTAGAAGACAAGATATGAGGAGAGCAGTTATGGGTAAGTTAGTTGAAGGCGTTTGGCAAGACGTATGGTATGACACTAAATCAAGCAGTGGTAAGTTCGTTCGTGAAGATGCGGGTTTTCGCCAGTGGGTAAAGAATAAACCGGATGCAACATTCCAACCTGAGTCAGGCCGTTACCACCTTTATGTTTCGCTTGCTTGTCCGTGGGCACATCGCACACTGATCTTCCGCAAACTCAAAGGTTTGGAAAAACACATAGACGTCACGGTCGTTTGCCCAGATATGCTAAGTGAAGGCTGGCAGATGGGGCTGCCAGAGCCACTGTTTGGCCATACTCGAATGCACCAAATCTACACTCAAGCCAAGTCTGATTACACAGGTCGCGTTACTGTTCCGGTTTTATGGGATAAAAAGACCAACACCATCGTGTCGAATGAATCGTCTGAAATCATCCGAATGTTTAACACCGAGTTTAACGATTTAACGGGGAACAAAGATGACTACTACCCAGAGCAACTTCAAAGTGTTATCGACCAGTGGAACGACTATATTTATCCTAACGTGAATAACGGTGTTTACCGTTGTGGGTTTGCGACAACGCAAGAGGCGTACGAAGAGGCGTTTGATTCATTGTTCGCAGCACTGGATAAAATCGATGCTCATCTTGCGACGCATCGCTACCTAGCGGGCAACAAAATCACCGAAGCCGACTGGCGCTTGTTTACGACTCTTGTTCGCTTTGACGCAGTATACGTAGGCCATTTCAAATGTAATAAACAACGCATTGCCGACTACGCAAACATTCAAGGCTATTTGAAAGAGCTATACCAAGTAGAAGGCGTGGCAGAAACTACTGACTTCTACCACATTAAGCGTCACTACTATTTCAGTCATACGGGTATCAACCCTACGCAAGTGGTACCAAAAGGCCCGGCGATAGATTTGGATTCGCTCCATGGTCGGGACCTAATTTAAAATTTAAGCTCTCCGAGAAACGCGCCATTTGAATTTGGCGCGTTTTCTTTTTCTCAATATCTTTCCACCGTCACACCTTATTCCTTATGAACACATAAACTGATGATATAACGACCGATCTTGGACTGAGGTGGGGTATGGACGTCAATGAGTTTGTCAGTGGTGAGCATCTAATTTGGAATCTGTTTATTGCCCTGTTATTAGGCGCAATTGTTGGAACCCAACGCGGTTGGGTAATGCGTAACAGTGTTGAAGGCAGTCGAGTTGCGGGGATTCGCACTTTCTCTTTGGTGGGGCTACTTGGCGGCCTGATCGGTATTCTTGCTAAGATCTACACGCCTTTGTTACTTGGCTTTGCTCTTATTGCTTTGGTTATTCTTGCTTGTATTGCATTTGTGATTCAGCAAAAAAAGAGTGAGGACATCAGCATTACAGGTGTGGTCAGTTTAGTGATTACGTTTGTACTCGGTAGTTTGGCTGTTTCTGGTGAGGCCGTTCTTGCAGCAGCGGCGGCAGTTATCACTGCAGTTGTGCTGGACAATAAGAAAGAGCTTCATCAAGCGTTGCAGCGTTTACAAGAATATGAGTTGGATGCGGCTTTGCGTCTTCTGCTTATTTCCATCGTTTTATTGCCTCTTCTACCTAACCAAGCGTACGGTCCTTGGAAGGCACTGAATCCTTATGAGATTTGGTGGATGGTGGTGCTGATTGCCAGTATTTCGTTTGTCGGCTATTTCGCGATTAAGATCGGTGGAGCGAAGCGGGGCATTTTGTTTACGTCTGTCTTTGCTGGGCTAAGTTCTTCTACCGCACTTACGTTGCAGTTCTCTCATCTTTCACGTGAGCAGGAAGGTATCAGCCCTCTGCTTGCAAGCGGAATCTTATTGAGTTGCGGCACTATGTTTCCTCGCTTGTTGATTGTCCTATCTGTTCTCAATCCTCAATTAGTTAGTTTGTTATGGCCGATAGTCTTGGTCATGATGATTGCACTTTATTTGCCGGCTTGGTGGATATGGCGTCGAAGTGAAGTCGAGAAAATAGAGCAATCGAACAAACAGACTAACCCGTTGGCGCTTCAATCGGCACTGTTCTTTGGTGTTGTATTAGCGATCATTATGTTGTTATCTCATGCGCTTTCAGATTGGTTTGGTAGTGCGGGTATCTTAGTTCTATCTGCGGTGTCAGGGATTACGGATGTTGATGCTATTTCACTGACTTTAGGGCGTCAAAGTACTCAGTCATTGGCGATAGAGGTTGCTGTGCTCGGGATATTTATCGCGGCGTCAGTGAATACCATTGTTAAGATGGGGATGGTACTCATGATAGGTGCTCGTCAACTGTGGGCTAAGGTTGTTCCACCTATGTTGAGTGCGGTTTGTTTGGGTGGGCTTGTCTATTTGGCGCTCTAGAACAAATAACCGTCTGATGCAAAAACAATTTATTAGGTCGCGAGCTAGGTTCCAATCTGTACTTATCAATCAAGTAAAACTCATTCCTTTTTCTATACTGATTCACCAAGTGCTGGGCTTTCGTTCCAAGCGCTAGGAATCTGAACAAGGAAGAAACGATATGATTACTGTATTTCCAGGAGTGGTCGAAGGGACGGGCTTTAAATGGAAAACCGTGGAACAACCTATCACTAAATACAACGACGCTGTGGCCTATTTACGTCAATCTAGTGCGGCGGCAGCACTATTAGATTTTCTTTCGGGAGGCGAAGAGGTCACGTTACTTTGTACAACTGATACTACCAGCAGCTTTTTTCCTGCAGAAATCGTAAAACAAGCAGGCTGCAATGTTCGCGGCAGTTTGGTGACTTGGAATCCTTTTGATAGCTTGAATGTAAACGACATTAAGCGCAATAAACCCGTTGGACGCAGTCGTGTGCCAAATAACAATGTATCTAGAGGGACGCAGTCACCAGCGGTTGGGCTTATTCATGAGTTTGGCCACGCGCGTCAATACATGTTGAAACGAGATTGGTTCATGACGCACTATCGCGCTGCCTCAAGTGGTAGCGATAGCGATCGACTCATCATAGAAAATGATAACTTGCTTACCGTAGAGTCCGTTGTTGCTCGCCAGCTCAATGAAGGTGTGCGTTGGAAGTATAGGGACATCGGATCGAGTAATACGAATTTGAACGTTCAGTATCAATTGAATCGTCCAATGGACCCGATTCTTGTATAGCAACATGAAATAAAAAACCTCGCCGTGGCGAGGTTTTTTCATTCAGAAAGATGCGGTTAATTAGTTAACTGCTTTTTCTTTTGCTTGGTCAGCTTGATCTGCCTGAATCGCAGTTAGAGCAACTGTGTATACGATATCGTCTACTAGTGCACCGCGAGATAGATCGTTTACAGGCTTACGCATACCTTGCAGCATTGGACCGATAGAAACTAGGTCTGCTGAACGTTGTACCGCTTTGTAAGTCGTGTTACCAGTGTTTAGGTCTGGGAATACGAATACTGTCGCTTTACCTGCAACTGGAGAGTTTGGTGCTTTAGAAGCAGCAACGTTTTCCATGATAGCTGCGTCGTACTGTAGAGGACCGTCGATTACTAGATCTGGACGTTTCTCTTGAGCAAGTTTTGTTGCTTCACGAACTTTATCTACGTCTGCACCCTTACCAGATTCACCAGTAGAGTAAGAGATCATAGCAACGCGAGGGTCGATACCGAATGCCGCTGCAGAATCAGCAGATTGGATAGCGATTTCAGCAAGCTGTTCCGCTGTTGGATCTGGGTTGATCGCACAGTCACCGTAAACCAGTACTTGGTCAGGTAGCAGCATAAAGAATACAGAAGATACGATAGACGCATCAGGTGCAGTCTTGATGATTTGGAACGGAGGTACGATAGTGTTCGCTGTGGTGTGAACCGCACCAGAAACTAGACCGTCAACTTCGTCGTTCTCAAGCATCATAGTGCCTAGGAATACTGAATCTTGTAGCTTCTCACGAGCAACAACTTCAGTCATGCCTTTCGCGCCACGTAGCTCAACTAGACGAGCAACGTAGTTTTCACGAACTTCATCAGAGTTGATGATCGTTACGCCAGCACCTAGTGTTACACCTTGCTGCTCAGCAACGCGACGGATTTCGTCTGGGTTACCTAGAAGCACACATTCTGCAATGCCGCGCTCAGCACAGATCGCTGCAGCTTTAACTGTACGTGGCTCGTCACCTTCAGGAAGAACGATACGCTTGCCTGCTTTACGAGCGAATTCAGTTAGCTGGTAACGGAATGCTGGTGGGCTTAGACGACGAGACTTCTGAGTGCCCTCAGTCATAGACTCGATCCAGTTACCGTCGATGTGACCCGCAACGTGTTCGTTGATGAACTCGATACGCTCTTTATCGTCAGCAGGAACTTCGATGCTGAAGCTCTGTAGGTTTAGAGAAGTCTGCCAAGTGTTACCTTGTGCTTTGAAGATCGGCAGACCTGTTTCGAATGCTGGCTTACATAGACCAGAAATCTCTTCAGGGATGTCGTAACCGCCAGTCAATAGAATAGCACCGATATCAACGCCGTTCATTGCCGCAAGCGCTGCTGCAACGATAACGTCTGGACGATCTGCTGAAGTAACAAGTAGAGAACCTGGTTTGAAGTGCTCAATCATGTTTGGCAGAGAACGTGCACAGAAAGTGATGCTCTTAATACGACGAGTCGCAATGTCACCTTCGTTGATGATGTCAGCATTTAGGTGCTGAGCCATATCAATAGCACGAGTAGCGATCAGATCGATGCTCCATGGCACACAACCTAGTACACGAATTGGAGAAGTGTTGAAGATTTCCATCACTTTCATTTCGTTTTGCTTCGCGCTGTCTGCATCGTCAAAGATTTCAGATAGGTCAGGGCGAGTACGGCCAGCTTCGTCAACAGGTGCGTTTAGCTTGTTGATGATAACGCCAGAGATGTTCTTGTTCTTAGTACCACCGAAGTTAGAACATGCTACTTCGATGCGCTCTTTAAGTTGAGCTGGGTTATCGGTACCTGGAGTTGCAACAAGAACGATTTCCGCACCTAGAGTTGCTGCGATTTCCGCGTTCACTTGGTTAGCGAATGGGTGCTTACGAGTTGGTACTAGACCTTCGATAAGCGTCACGTCTGCGTCTTTGTTGATTTGGTTGTAACGTTCAACAACCGTTTCTAGCAGCTCGTCCATGTTGTCGTTACCGATTAGGCTTTCTGCAACAGACATCGCTAGAGGTTGACCGATCTTCATATCGCTGTTGTAACCAACGATTGTTGAAGTTAGATCAGGTTGATCGCCGCCAGAACGTGGCTGTGAAATTGGTTTGTAGAAAGAAACCTTAACGCCTTTGCGCTCCATAGCGCGAAGAACACCCATGCTTACGCTAGTTAGACCAACACCAGCACTTGCAGGGATAAGCATAATAGTACGAGACATTCGTAGAGTACCTTTAGCTATTGGGGGATAAAAGCTCAACTCTTATTCCATGAGGTTCAGAGAATAGGAGTTGAGCCCCTAAGAAATTCGTTTGGAAGAAAAACTGGCTAGCCGAGGGCTAGCCAGTTCATTCTATTAAAGACCTGCTAGGCGTGCAGTGTCTTCAGCAATTACTAGCTCTTCGTTAGTAGAGATAACCATTGCTGGGATACGGCTGTTTGCTGTAGTGATAGTACCTTCGCCGCCGAAACGAGCTTTAAGGTTAGCTTCACCATCAACTTCGATACCGAAGATACCTAGACGGTTTAGAACCATTTCACGGATAGGGCCAGAGTTCTCGCCGATACCACCAGTGAAAGTGATTGCGTCTAGACGACCTTCCATAGAAGCCGTGTAACCTGCTACGTATTTAGCTAGACGGTGACAGAACACGTCCATTGCACGAGTTGCTTCTTCTTTCTCACCGTAGTTGTCTTCGACGAAACGACAGTCAGAAGTCACTTCAGTTAGACCTTGTAGGCCAGACTCTTTAGTTAGCATGTTGTTGATTTCTTCAACAGAGTAACCTAGAGCGTCGTGTAGGTGGAATACGATAGCTGGGTCGATGTCACCACAACGAGTACCCATTACTAGACCTTCAAGAGGAGTAAGACCCATAGAAGTATCTACAGATTGACCGTTCTTGATCGCACAAACAGATGCACCGTTACCTAGGTGACAGTTGATGATGTTAACTTCTTCAACTGGCTTGTTTAGTAGACCTGCAACTTCACGAGTGATGAATAGGTGTGAAGTACCGTGCATGCCGTAACGACGGATACCGTGTTCTTTGTATAGTTTGTAAGGAAGAGCGTATAGGAAAGACTCTTCAGGCATAGTTTGGTGGAACGCAGTGTCAAATACAGCAACGTTTTGAAGCTCTGGG
The DNA here is from genome assembly GCF_002887615.1 of Vibrio jasicida 090810c. Lineage (NCBI taxonomy): Bacteria > Pseudomonadati > Pseudomonadota > Gammaproteobacteria > Vibrionales > Vibrionaceae > Vibrio > Vibrio jasicida. Next base: position 3,450,321 of record NZ_CP025792.1, read on the forward strand.
AAGTTGTGCTTAGCAGCTTCGATACCGATGATGTGCGCTGGGTTGTGAAGCGGTGCGAAAGTCGCAGCGTCTTGAATACCCTTAAGTACTTCGTCAGTGATCAGTGCAGATTGAGTGAACTGTTCGCCACCGTGAACGATACGGTGACCGATAGCGCCTAGGTTAGCTTTAAGCTCTGGCTTAGAAGCAAGAATAGTTTCAACCATGAACGCTAGCGCTTCTTCGTGTGCTGCACCGTTGCCTAGTTGAGCTTCGTGTTTACCATCAAGTTTCCACTTGATACGTGCTTCAGGAAGGTGAAGACATTCAGCAAGACCTGATAGGTGCTCTGCACCTGTTTCTGCATCAACAACAGCAAATTTAAGAGAAGAACTACCGCAGTTTAAAACTAAAACTAGCTTAGACATGTGTGACTACCTGTTATTCGTCTGATCAAAATCAGTTAAAGGATGAAAAATTAATCACAAGAATAGACGATACCATCGAGGGTGCGTACTAATCTTGGTCAAAAATCGTTCTAATTCCGTATAAAAGAATAGTGATGAACCCATCCATCACTATGATGCGATCCGTGCAGATAGGAATCTCAAGTTGCTTAAATTGTAAATAACGGCAACAATGAGATTGAGGGTCTGCAAAGGATAGCGATAATAGGCAATGATAACAAAAAAATTTTGAAAGAATATTAACTTTCATCAATTTTTTGCGCCTTCAGTTGAAATGTTCAACTATTTTTTAGTGAGAGAGTGGTATGAGTAATAAAGTCGGATTGTTCCATAGCCTGAAAGATGGCCAAAACTACATGGAGATCTGGCCGGTTCGTAAAGAGCTGACCGCCATTTTTCCCGAACAACGCATTATCAAAGCAACGCGTTTCGGCATTAAAGTGATGCCGGCAGTAGCGGCGATCAGTGTTCTCACTCAAATGGCTTTTAACAATTACAATGCGTTACCGCAAGCCATTGTCGTCGCATTATTTGCCATCAGTATGCCTTTACAAGGGATGTGGTGGTTAGGCAGTCGTTCTAATACCAAATTGCCTCCAGCACTTGCGTCTTGGTACCGAGAACTGCATCAAAAGATCACTGAGACTGGCTTTGCACTTGAGCCAGCAAAAGCAAAACCAAGATACAAAGAATTGGCGATTATCTTGAACAGAGCTTTCCGTCAGTTAGATAAAACTGCGCTGGAGCGCTGGTTCTAATCTCGACAACAACAACCCTCAAGTCAATGTTATGAAAATGGAGTGAGCCTTTGTCACTCCATTTCTGTCTGTTCTACATTTCTCCATCCCACCGTTTTCTGTGCTGTCAAAACTATCTTTATAGCGGCGTCGCGATCACAAATGTTACTTTGTTGTTAAATCTTACTTTTATTTACCGAGAGTTAGCGTTAATAATGAAAACGAGATGCACAAAAAGTGCACAGAAAACACGACATCCCATCTTCTGAATAACCATGCTGGCATCATAATTTTTACGAACGCTCGTGGTACAAGGATGAAGAGACATCAAGGAGTAATGATGAGAACGAAACGTTTACTAGCCACCGCCATTTTAGCTGCTACGGCGACTTTTTCTTCCGCCAGCGTGTTTGCCAACACCGCAACCGTAGCGGTGTCCCAAATCGTTGAGCATCCAGCGTTAGATGCTACCCGACAAGGCTTATTGGACGGTCTAAAAGCCAAAGGTTACGAAGAGGGCAAAAACCTCGAGTTTGATTATAAAACTGCCCAAGGTAACCCCGCGATTGCCGTACAGATCGCTCGCCAATACGTCGGTGAGAATCCAGACGTTTTAGTGGGTATTGCAACGCCCTCTGCTCAAGCTCTGGTTTCAGCGACACGTTCAATTCCTGTGGTATTTACTGCGGTAACGGATCCGGTGGGCGCAAAGCTTGTGAAATCCATGCATCAGCCGGGGAAAAACGTCACTGGCCTTTCTGACTTATCACCTGTGGCACAGCATGTTGCTTTGATTCAAGAAATACTCCCAGCCGCTAAAACCATTGGTGTGGTTTACAATCCAGGAGAAGCAAACGCGGTGACGCTGGTACAACTGCTAAAAGAAAGTGCAGCAGCAAATGGATTAGAAGTCGTGGAAGCGACAGCATTGAAGAGTGCGGATGTTCAATCGGCGACGCAAGCCATTGCCGCTAAGTCGGATGTGCTTTATGCGCCAACAGACAATACAGTCGCAAGTGCGATAGAAGGGATGATTGTTGCGGCAAATCAGGCGAAGAAGCCAGTGTTTGGTGGTGCAACGTCTTACGTTGAAAAAGGTGCCATTGCCAGCCTCGGGTTTGACTACTATCAGGTCGGTGTGCAAACCGCGGATTATGTTGCTGCGATATTAGAAGGTAAAGAACCGGGTGAGTTAGATGTCAAAGTTGCGACAGGCTCTGACTTAGTGGTGAATGAAGGTGCTGCGACCAAACTCGGTATACAGTTACCTAGCGCTGTAGTGAAACGTGCAACTAGCATGCAATAAGAGTCCTTATCAGGTCGGTAAAATGCTGACCTGATTTATGCAGAGGGAGCAGTTATGTCTGCATTTGCTTTTTTTGGTGCGCTTGAGATCGGCTTGATTTATGGCTTGGTTGCATTAGGCGTTTACCTAACTTTTCGTGTTCTCGACTTTCCCGACTTAAGTGTTGATGGCAGCTTTCCAATGGGGGCTGCCGTGGCTGCAACTGCGATTGTTGCGGGCATCAATCCTTGGATTGCCACCGGAATGGCTGTTATTGCTGGTGGGATGACAGGGTGGGTAACGGCTTTTCTAGCGGTTCGATGTGGCATTCTTCACCTATTAGCTTCCATCCTTACCATGATTGCGGCGTTCTCTATCAATATTCGCATCATGGGCAAGCCCAATATGGCCCTTCTAGGTGAAGACACCATTCTTACCCCGTTTGAAGCCATAGGGGACTCTATGTACATCCGGCCGTTAGTTGTCGGTGTACTGGTCTTGTTCTCTGCTTGGTTTGTGGTGCGTTTACTGAACAGTGATTTTGGCCTTGGTTTAAGGGCTACAGGCGTCAATGCGCGTATGGTTGCAGCGCAAGGAGCCAGTACAGGGCTTTACACCTACTTTGGCTTGGCGCTATCTAATGGTTTTGTTGGCTTTGCTGGGGCCTTGTTTGCTCAGACCAATAGCTTTGCTGATGTGACCTCTGGTGTCGGTACGATAGTGGTTGGTCTTGCGGCAGTGATTCTTGGCCAGACACTCATTCCAGGTCGCAAAATATGGGTGGCGGTATGTGCGGTCATTATTGGCTCGGTTTTATACCGACTTGCTGTCGCGTTTGCTCTGAGCTCTGGCATGTTTGGCTTACAGGCTTCCGACCTGAATCTCGTTACGGCGGTGCTTGTAGCTGTAGCTCTAATTGCACCAAAGCTAAAACAAAAAATGAAAGCCAAACAACGCGTTAATGACGCCAAACAAACGGCATCTAAAAATGGTTCAGGGGAGGCGCTATGATTGAGTTAAGTAATATTCAAGTAACCTTTAACCCCGGAACGATTTTGGAAAACCGAGCGTTAAAAGGCGTATCTCTGGATGTGCCTGAGCACCAGTTCCTCACTGTGATTGGGTCTAACGGTGCGGGAAAGTCGACTCTGCTTGGTGCGGTGACTGGTGAAACACCGATGATTGGTGGGCAAGTCATTATCAACGGGCAAGACGTAACACGAAAGAGTGTGGACCAACGTGCTACGCAGTGTGCGAGAGTTTTCCAGGATCCTTTAGCAGGGACTTGTGGGGACTTATCCATCGAGGAGAATATGGCTCTAGCGTACATGCGCGGTAAGCGTCGTGGTTGGGGAATGGCGATTTCTTCCAAACGACGTAAACTTTTCCAGGAGAGAATCAGTATTCTTGGCTTGGGTTTAGAGGACCGGCTAGGAGACAGTATTGGTCTGTTGTCAGGCGGCCAACGTCAAGCCGTGAGTTTGGTCATGGCAACACTATCAGACAGTAAGCTGTTGTTGTTAGATGAGCATACTGCTGCGTTAGATCCGCGCATGGCGGCTTTTGTTATCGATCTAACCAAGCGTATCGTCAGCGAGTTCAATCTCACAGTGATGATGGTGACGCACTCAATGAAAGACGCGCTGGCTTGTGGTGACAGAACGGTCATGCTGCACCAAGGTGAGATTGTTCTTGATGTCGCAGGTGAGCAACGTGCCAATATGCAAGTTCCGGATCTCCTAGAGATGTTCTCAAAGGTGCGAGGAGAGGAATTAGCGGACGACAGTTTATTGTTGAACTAATCTAAGCAAACACAGAACTACGCCTACCAAACGTGATCCTCCTTGAGAAATAACCTAAATGGTCGTTTTAAAAGGAGGATTTTTCGGTAAATACTCTTAATTAAAATAGTGGAATATTCCAATACTAAGAGCACTTGCCATGACCCTTCCATTTATCTTCCATAGCCAAACTGATGATGGCCTCACTTTTGATGGCGATTTGCTAACCGTCATCCTGAAAACCGAGAACACTGATTTTGATAGCGTGCACGTTCGTTGTGAACCGGATAATGAAGAATACCTGATTAGCATGTCACGCAGCGGAGAAGCTGGTGAGCTTACTCTCTGGAAAGCTCAGTTTGCGTCAAATAAAGACCGTGATGTGACTCACTACATCTTCAAACTGCTCAAAGGCAAGCAGCAGTTTTGGCTCGATGGCAGAGGTGTACATAAACGTATGCCGCCCAAAGAGTTTCACTTCAAACTCAACACTCAATCTCAACCGCCAAGTTGGGTACAAGAGCAGGTCTTTTACCAAATTTTCCCGGACCGTTTTGCCTCAAGTCGTTCTGAGCAAGTCACCCAAGATGATTATGCTGCCTATGACCCAGACGCACTGGTTAAGTCATGGGGAGACCCTGTTGGTTCTCATAAAAATACGGGTGCGCGCGAGTTCTTTGGTGGCGACTTAAAAGGCGTAGAGAAAAAACTGGATTACTTGGCCGAACTTGGTGTGACAGCACTTTACTTCAACCCAGTTTTCACAGCGCCAAGCAACCATAAATACGACACCACAGACTACTTCAAGATTGATCCAATGTTTGGCTCGAATGAGCAGTTTGCGCAGTTGTGTGAGCAAATTCGTGGTAAGCAGATGAAGATTGTTTTGGATGCGGTGTTTAATCACACATCTGTTCACCACCCTTGGTTTGATCTTAAACAAGAAGGCCAAGGGGCTTATGGGAATCCAAATTCTGACTTCCGTGATTACTACTTCTTCGAGGGGCAAACCAACAATTACATTGGATGGAAAGGTATTGGCAATCTACCGGTTCTTAACTTTGAGAATGAACAAGTTCGTGACCATATCTACCAAGGTGAAGAGTCGGTCATCAAATATTGGCTTAAACCGCCTTATGCTGTCGACGGTTGGCGCTTCGATGTGATTCATATGTTAGGTGAGGGCGATGGCGCAAAGAACAACGCACACTATGTGGAAGCTTTTCGCAAGGCCACAAAAGAGGTCAATCCCGATGCCTATGTGTTAGGGGAGCATTTCTTTGAAGCGACACAATGGCTTCAGGGGGGACAAGAAGATGGCGCGATGAATTATTACGGCTTTGCTCATCCAGTTCGCGCTTTGATTGCCAAACAAGACATCATGTATGACCCAATTGATATTGATGTCATGGAGTTTAAAGAGTGGATAGATGAAGCTCGGGCTAAAATTCCATTTGCAAACCAACTCTCTCAACTTAATCAGTTAGATAGCCATGATACTGCCCGTTTTCTGACGCTTTTGAATAGCGATGAAGAAAAAATGCGAGTGGCATTGTTATTGTTAATGACTTATGTCGGTACTCCATGCCTTTACTATGGTAGCGAAGTGGGGTTAGAAGGGAGTTTAGATCCGGACAATAGACGTTGCTTCCCTTGGGAGGGATTAGATGGTTCTCAGTGGTTTCCTTTCTATCAGGCATTGATTGGAATTCGTAATAAATACAGGTCATTACAGTCAGGGAGTATACAATGGTTGCACTGTGATGAAAGCACAATGGTGTATGCCAGACAGTGGAAAGAAGAAACAATAGTTGTGGCATTTAACTTAAGCGAATACGACAAAATTGTTAATTTACCTTTATGGCAACTTGGCTTAAATGCAAAGCACTTGCATCAATTATTAGACAATGGTGAAGTTATCGATGCGCAACGTCATTTTTCTGTCAATATCCCAGCAATGAACTGCAAATTATGGCAGTTGGAGTGACACGTTAGCTCAGATTTATTAAAATTTATGAATACATAAATGAAAAACTATAAATAGCCCTTTGGTAACTTACGTTGTTGAGGGCAAATAATAACTGAAACAATGGTGTTTAATGGGTAATAAAAGGCGATTTAGCCTCAAGTTTGTCATCTTCTTCCCGCTATTTTTGTTTATCGCAGTCATGATCGTGACTGCGAAGAACTATTACGATGCAATGAATCGCTACATTACGTTGGAATACGCGCAGATTGATCGCGCGCTGAACCGAGCGATTAAAGTACTTACTGCTTTAGACTACAGCTTTGTTAATTACTCAAATCCAGCCCATCCTTTGTTTCAAGAACACAACCACATGATAAGAAATGGCATGTGTTACGTATGGCCTATCGATGTATTGCTCTTAGAAAATAAACATTCGGGAGGTTTACCTGCGGTCGAACTGGATTACATGATTGTTGGTCAAAAAGAATTATGTGAGCAAGGTTCTGCTCTGTTTAATTTGGCAGAAAAGAAAGCGGGTTTTGCGCCGTCTTTGTCGTTCCTGCATGATATTGAATCGCACATTATAGGTATCCACTATATCGACCAGCGTGGCTACGTTATCTCATCACCAGACACCTATGCAGAGAACTTTTCCCAAGAGCTATGGAATACGCTAAAAGCGCGACCATTTTGGCAAAAGACAGCTCAAGAAACCGTAAAAGTCACCATGTCTGGCCCTGCGCCGATGCTGGCACGTCGTGATGGTCAAGTTATCAGCTTAACAGTGCCGATTTATGAGAAGGCTGTTCATCAAGGGGTTCTATCCATTGATTTTGATGTCGATGCACTCCTCAAGACCAATGAGAATCTCGCGGGTAAGCTGCATATTATTTCTAACGTTACGCCGATACCTCAAAACGCAATGCGAATTCAACCTGTGGAGCACGACCGTTTAAGTGCTAACCACAGTATTTTTTATGAATACAAGCTTTGGGATGAATTTAAAAACCTGATTGCGTTTGAGAAATACAGTGTGGCTGTGGCTTTCTTTATTTACGTTTTGAGTACAGTGGCGTTGTTCCTAGTGAATACACAAACAGAGCGCCGTTACTTCAAGGAATTGGCCGCTAAAGACCCCATGACAGGACTATTAAACCGCCGCGGTATTCAAGCGGTGTGGCGAAACAAAATGACCAAAAAGCACGTTGCTTTAGCAGTGTTTGATATTGATGATTTTAAGGCGATTAACGATACTTATGGTCATGATGTAGGTGATGATGCGATTCGCTTAGTCGCCAAATGCATTCGAGATAACATTCGACATTCCGATGTTGCGTCACGCTTTGGTGGAGAAGAGTTTGTCTTGGCTATCTATGATGAAGACTTTGACAGCATGCTAAGAATTTTAGAGCGTGTAAGAAAAGCGATTGCCAAACACTCCATTAAAATCGTCGACGGAGGCTTTACGGTTTCGGGTGGGGTTGAATTTAAGTCTGCGGCTCAATTGGAAGGTTTTGATGAGCTGTTTAAGCTTGCTGATGAAAAGCTTTATGAAGCGAAAAGTACAGGTAAGAACAAAATCTGTTATTAAGCGACTTAAGCAATTTGTTGTTGGAAATTAGACATAAAAAAGGGCGAATTCATCGCCCTTTTTTATGTCGGTAGGTTAAGCGACGCGCGCGTGCAATTCATCTCGATAACGTTGAATGTACTCGACAATAGGGGCGGCTTTGTTAAACGTACGGATTTCTCGGAACAGTTCTTTCGCTTCTGGATACGCTTGTCGCAGATAAGAGAACCATTGTTTTACGCGATTCGGGTAGTACAAGCCTTTGTCGCCCTTCATTTCAAACTGTGAGTAGTAAATCAATAGATCAACCACTTCTGACCAAGGCATAGGCTGGTGGTTGTGTTTAACCATGTTTCCAAGGTTAGGAATGTTGAATGCACCTCGGCATACCATCAAAGAATCAACGCCTGTGGTCGCAATGCAACGTTGGCCATCTTCATAATTCCAGATTTCGCCGTTAGCGATTAATGGGATATCGAAACGCTCACGAATCTTCGTAATGTATTCCCATTTAATTTCAGAAGCTTTGTATCCGCCTTCTTTGGTACGAGCATGAACCGTGAGCTCATTCGCTCCAGCTGTTTGAATTGCGTCTACAATCTCAAAACAGTCTTCAGGGTTCTCCCAGCCAAGGCGAATCTTTGCGGTCACTGGAATATCATTAGGCACGGCATCGCGACATGCTTTAACCACATTATGGATGAGTTCAGGGTGCTGTAACAAGGCTGCTCCACCTTTACTCTTGTTCACCAACTTTGCTGGGCAGCCAAAGTTCAAATCAATACCGCGCGCGCCAAGCTCCGCTGCTTTTATAGCGTTTTCAGCCATCCAGTTTGGTTCTTGCCCGAGTAGTTGGACATGGACAGGTACACCAGATGCAGTTTGAGAGCCTTGCAGAAGTTCAGGGCATAAGCGATGGAAAACATGATCTGGAAGAAGCTGATCGATCACACGAACAAACTCTGTCACACAAAGATCATAGTCGTTTATTTCAGTCAGGATTTGACGCATCAAATGGTCCAAAACCCCTTCCATCGGGCCTAATACAACTCGCATAGCTTGCCTAATACAGTTTGGTGAGAAAAAGGAGGGCGATTGTAGCGATGTGAGTGAAGTTTGTCATTAAAAGAGTCATCCGCTTGGAGTGACATCAACTTGCATTCTATATACCCAAGCATCTCGAGGTTACTTGGGTATAAGCTCTGAGGTATAATGCCGCCAAATTCATGGGAAACCAGATGTCATGCAATATACATTGATAGAAAAAGGTGAAGTCCAGCTAGATGAGTCTTCACTTTTTATTGAAGGCGCGGTACTCGCAGCCAACTTAACGACGAAACCTTTAGCTCCAGAAACTTGGCTAGAGCCGCTATTAGGTGAGGGTTTTAAAGCGATTCAACCAGCAGTAGAAGAACAGATTCACAAGCAGCACAACTATATCCTGCGTAATGAATACTCGATTCTGGAGTTAACAGATAGCAATACAGAGCAACTAGCAGACTTTGCTGAAGGCTTTATGTCTGTATGGACAACCATTGAGGAACAATGGCATGACGTTGCGCTTAATGATGGCTTAGAGCGCATGCTGCAAGCATTATTGACGACAATGATGTTGGCGATTGATGAAGAGCAAACACAGCAACAAATGCGTGATGCTGGCATCGTAACACCGCCTGCGCTTTCTGATTTTGTGGACCAGCTTGACTTAATGATCAACGAAGTCGCATTAGGCGCTGATGAGCTGATGGTCGGTAAAAAGTCGAAGAGCTTAAATCCATTCAAAGGTGTAGGCCGTAATGATGCATGCCCATGTGAGAGTGGTAAGAAATTTAAGCAGTGCTGTGGGAAGTAGATTTCACTCGCTGACTTGACGTGAAAAAGCCGACCTGAGGTCGGCTTTTTCATAACTATCGCTTGGTTATTGAACCGTGTTATTGGATCGGGTTCTTTCTTTTTGGGCTTACAAATTGAGCAATAAGAACAAAAGCAAAAGCGATCAAGTTGCCGGCAAAAATAACCACGAGCCATTGTGGCATCGATAATCCAAAGAATTGCCATACGATTTTTGCACAATCACCATACGCTTCAAACATCCATGGTGCCCATTGATTTAATGGCGCCCAGCTTGGGAACGTAACAAAGAGATCGCATGTAGCAAACGGCGATGGATTAAATTGGTAATCGACATGCTGCATTGCCAGCATTAAACCCTTATATGCACTTGCTCCCCAAGCTGCAAGCGCAATCCAACGCGTGATTGGGTTGTTTGGTGCAATAAGGCCGAGCATTGCAGCTGCCCCAATACCTAGCATGGCTACGCGTTCATAAATACACATAACACAAGGGGCTAGCATCATAATGTGCTGGAAAAATAGGGCACAGGCTTCAAAGAAGACAATAGCAAGAAGAAGTAGAAGCCAAGATAAGCGTCCCTTCGAAAACTGGTTTAGTGATGCGAAAATAGTCACGGGTTTCAATCCTGTCTGAAATATAAAAAAGCTCTGATTACTCAGAGCTTTTTAACGTGGATAAGTTTCCTAATCAACTCATATTTTTAGTGTCCACCTGACATAACGGGTGCTAGATCACCACTACTAGGCACAATCCAACCAGCATCGTAGAAGAATGCGGTTGCAGGTTCTAGGAAGAACATGATGCCCATCAAACCTACAAGAGCAAGTACGATAGTGTATGGCAATGCCATGACAACCATGCGGCCGTATGATAGACGAATCAATGGTGCCAGTGCAGATGTTAGCAAGAATAGGAAGGCTGCTTGACCATTTGGAGTCGCAACAGAAGGTAGGTTAGTACCTGTGTTGATTGCTACTGCAAGTAGGTCGAATTGTTCACGGGTGATTTGACCGTCGATCAATGCCGCTTTCACTTCATTGATGTAGACTGTCCCTACGAATACGTTATCCGATACCATCGACAATAGACCGTTTGCGACATAGAACAACGCAAGTTGCGTACCTTTGTCTTCAACGGCGAGAACCGCGTCGATAACAGGTTTAAACAACTCTTGGTCAATGATAACGGCTACAATCGCGAAGAATACCGCTAGTAGTGCCGTGAATGGCAGAGCCTCTTCAAAAGCTTTACCCATTGAGTGTTCTTCAATCACACCCGTGAACGAAGTCGCGAGGATAATTACCGAAAGGCCAATCAGACCAACTGCTGCCAAGTGTAGTGCAAGTGCTGCAATTAACCACACGGCAATAAGACCTTGAATCCAAAGTTTAGCAACGTCTTGATTTGTACGTGTTTTGCGTTCTTCTCGGTCGAAATCAACAAGGATTTGACGAACGTTATCAGGCAGTTGTGCACCGTAACCACAAATTTTCAGCTTCTCTACAACTGCACAAGTGATCAAACCGCAGAAGAAGACTGGAAGTGTTACCGGCGCCATGCGAATCAAGAACTCACCAAAGAACCAACCAGCTTGGTCAGCAATGATTAAGTTTTGAGGTTCGCCAACCATCGTCGTTACGCCACCTAGTGCGGTACCTACACCAGCATGCATAAGCAGTGAACGTAAGAAAGCACGGTAGTTTTCTAGGTCGTCACGAGTTAGCTCAGTGATGGTGTCATCTTGAGTATGATCGTGGTCGCCAATTGGGTTTCCTGAAGCCACTTTGTGGTAAATCGAGTAGAAACCAACGGCAACGCTGATAACAACTGCGATTACGGTCAGCGCATCCAAGAATGCTGACAAAAACGCGGCAGCGAAACAGAATGCGAGCGAAAGTAACGTTTTAGAACGGATACCAAGCAGGATCTTCGTAAAAATGAACAGCAGAAGCTGTTTCATGAAGTAGATACCCGCAACCATGAATACCAATAGTAGAAGTACTTCGATATTTGCAACTAGCTCATGCTTCACCTGGGCAGGGCTAGTCATACCGATAGCAACCGCTTCTATTGCGAGGAGGCCTCCGGGTTGAAGTGGGTAACACTTCAGCGCCATTGCTAATGTGAAAATAAATTCCGCTACTAGCAACCAACCTGCAACAAATGGGTCAATTAAGAAGAAAACAATCGGGTTAATAATTAGGAAGGCTATAATGGCAACTTTGTACCAATCAGGCGCTTTACCAAGGAAGTTCTTGATAAAGGCATTTCCGAGCGACATCGGCATGATAATTCTCTTTATAACAAAATTATGAATAGACACTACAATAGTGCTTAAGTATCTGTTTGTTAGACTTATTATTTAGTCTTTTAAAACAATAACTTAGAAAAACAACAATCCATTGTCTTACTGTAGTCTTGCCAAGTTACTTCCCCTGAACTTAAGCACCGCTCACTTTCGACCGCAACTCTACACCTCGGCATTTTATAGTCAATAACAAAACGTGATGCTTCCGACTAAAACTGCTTTTTATTTGTAATAACGCGATCAAAACGGCGTTACTATACCACGAAAAGCTTAAAAAAAATCACCTTGGAATTTAAAACGAAGTCAATTACGAGAAAAGATCAATTAAGAAAGAATATTAATCGTAAAACACAAATTTATTTTGCATATTTTGAGCAGAAAAATGTGACGAGGTAGGCTTTATTTTATATGACTTTATGACTGCTGTATTTTATACAGAATATGACTTTTGCGCCTTTGGTTCCAAGTGGTTGGTATTTTAAATTGAAGATATATGTAGAGTATTAACTCTATATTGAGAAATCGTTTCATTTATTGATCGTTAATTTTCGCTAATCGTTAAGTAGTGGTATGATGAGTGGTATCGACCCTTAGAAATCAATATTGGATAAAAACAGAATGGTCATTAAGGCTAAGAGCCCTGCGGGTTTCGCAGAAAAATACATAATCGAGAGCATTTGGAACGGCCGTTTTCCTCCTGGCTCAATTTTACCCGCTGAACGTGAACTATCTGAACTGATCGGGGTTACTCGAACTACACTACGTGAAGTATTGCAACGTCTTGCTCGTGATGGATGGTTGACTATCCAGCATGGTAAACCAACCAAAGTGAACCAATTCATGGAGACTTCTGGTCTGCATATCTTGGACACGCTAATGACGTTAGATGTTGATAACGCGACAAACATCGTTGAAGATTTGCTTGCGGCACGTACGAATATCAGTCCAATTTTTATGCGCTATGCGTTCAAAGCAAACAAAGAGGCGTCTGAGCGTACAATCCAGAACGTAATTGAATCTTGTGAAGCACTTGTTAGCGCACCTTCTTGGGATGACTTTATTGCCGCGTCTCCATATGCAGACAAAATCCTGCAAAGTGTCAAAGAAGACAACGAAAAAGATGAAGCAAAACGCCAAGAGATTTTGATTGCTAAGACGTTCAACTTCTATGACTACATGCTGTTTCAACGCCTTGCATTCCATTCTGGCAACCAAATTTACGGCTTGATTTTTAACGGTTTGAGAAAGCTTTATGATCGTGTAGGCAGCTACTACTTCTCGAACCCAGCATCACGTGATCTGGCATTGAGGTTCTACCGTCAGTTGTTTGAAACCTGTGAAACAGGTCAGCGTGATCAGCTACCGATTTTGATTCGTCATTACGGTATGGAAAGTGCACAGATCTGGAATGAGATGAAGCTGCAACTTCCAACCAACTTCACTGAAGACGACAGCTAAGCTTCAACTTAACGACGTTTTCAAGAATAAAGAAACCGCAGTCACTCGACTGCGGTTTTTTATTTTAATTACTAGGCTAAAGATAACTTTGGTAGCGGTTGATACAGGACTTCAATAATATCTGACAGAATGTGGTCGTAAGTGTTAAATATAGTCAAAGATAAATCCGAAGTAATATCATACAACTTCTCTACTTTAAGCGTGTTGATATCCCCATCAATGTATTCGTTGAGTGCCTGTATGGAACTTACTGATGTAGGAGAGGCAAGGCTCAAAGGGCTGATAACCGCAAGCTGATTAAGCCTTCTTATCATTACTGACGCATAATTGCGCATTCGTTCAGGACCGCCGCGATCTTCCATATCTTGGATACTGATCCGTAACTGAGTTAATGTTTCTAAGCTGTCGATGACAGTTTGCCAATTCATGTGATATTCGTCATTAAGTTCATCTCTTTGAGCGATAGCCAACCACGCAATGGTCACTTCATCCATCAGGAACAAACAGTGACGAATTAACCGGCCATGTTCCATCTGATTACGTGCTACAGAGTTATCCTCCCATTGCTCCATCAGTTTATCGATTTTGATTTGCAGCACGCGATACATGGGTTTGTTCTCGAAGTGTGACGTATCAAGTAATAGGTGTAACTTATTGCTCAACTCACGATGGACGTGTTCTATCTCATTTTCGTGGTTTTGATGATATTGGAGAGAGTGGTGAGTCATTGCTCGATGACGTCGTAATAGGTAGACAATATCACGCAATAAACTGAGCAGCTGGTATTTACGAGCATGTTGCTTCTCGCGCTTCGCAGCCAAGTGATAAATCCCCGCCAGAATGGCAATTGAAATGAAAGTTGAAATCAAAACAAACATAACCAACTCCTTGTTAGTGCTTTTGACCTAGCAAGTAAGAGCAGTTTTAATGCCAATAACTAAAGTCAATAAAAACAGAGTGTTATAAGTTTTGATTAAAATGAGGCGTACAAATTTGGTGCGTACTCTCACCAAAAGTGTGAATTTGGTCAAAAAAAATCCCCGCCGAATTGGCAGGGATTTTTAAGCAATACGATAACGTAATGAATTACATTACACGCATACCTGGCTGAGCACCTTCGTGTGGCTCAAGGATCCATAGGTCGCTGCCGCCTGGCCCCGCTGCTAGGATCATGCCTTCAGACATACCAAACTTCATCTTACGAGGTTTTAGGTTAGCAACCATAACAGTTAGCTTGCCTTCTAGCTCTTCAGGTTTGTATGCTGACTTGATGCCAGAGAATACTTGGCGAGTCTCACCACCGATGTCCAGTTGGAACTTCAGTAGTTTGTTCGCTTTTGGCACTTCTTCACACGAGATGATACGAGCAATACGCATATCAACGGCTGCGAACGCGTCAAATTCAATCTCTTCAGCGATTGGCTCTTTATCTAGCTCAGTTTGGCTAGCTTTGTTCTTTTCTGCTTCCGCTTTTTCTTTTGCTGCCATTTCTGCCGCAGCGTCTTCCTTCGATGCTTCGATCATTGCTTCGATGTTCTTAGGATCGATACGGTTAAACAACGCTTTGAACTTAGTGATCTCGTGATCAGTTAGCGGAGTAGCAACGCCTTCCCACGTTAGCTCTTCGTTTAGGAAAGCTTCAGTGCGAGCCGCAAGCTCAGGCATCACTGGTTTCAGGTAAGCCATTAGTACGCGGAATAGGTTGATACCTACAGAAGAAACTTCTTGAAGCTCTTTCTCTTTACCTTCTTCTTTTGCAAGAACCCAAGGTGCTTTCTCATCGATGTACTGGTTCGCTTTGTCTGCTAGCGCTGTGATTTCACGGATAGCACGGCTGAATTCACGAGTTTCGTACAGCTCACCGATGCGCTCAGCAGCTGCAACAAATTCGTTGTAAAGCTCTGGTTCCGCAAATTCAGCAGATAGCTTGCCTTCAAAGCGCTTAGTGATGAAACCTGCGTTACGAGAAGCTAGGTTAACAATCTTGTTTACTACGTCAGCGTTTACACGTTGAGTGAAGTCTTCAAGGTTAAGGTCAAGGTCATCGATACGGCTATTTAGTTTCGCTGCGTAGTAGTAACGTAGACACTCAGGGTCTAGGTGGTTTAGGTACGTGCTCGCTTTGATGAATGTGCCTTTAGACTTAGACATCTTAGCGCCGTTTACTGTTACGTAGCCGTGTACGAATACGTTGTTTGGCTTACGGAAACCAGAACCTTCTAGCATCGCAGGCCAGAATAGGCTATGGAAGTAAACGATGTCTTTACCGATGAAGTGGTAAAGCTCAGCAGTGCTGTCTTTCTTCCAGTATTCGTTGAAGTCTAGGTCATCACGCTTGTCACATAGGTTCTTGAATGAGCCCATGTAACCGATAGGTGCATCTAGCCATACGTAGAAGAACTTGTCTTTTTCACCAGGAATTTCGAAACCGAAGTAAGGCGCATCACGAGAGATATCCCACTGTTGCAGACCAGACTCGAACCATTCTTGCATTTTGTTTGCTGTTTCAGCTTGCAGTGAGCCAGAGCGTGTCCACTCTTTTAGCATGCTTTCGAACTGAGGTAGGTCGAAGAAGAAATGCTCAGAGTCTTTCATTACTGGAGTTGCGCCAGATACTGCTGATTTTGGGTTAATCAGTTCAGTTGGGCTGTACGTCTCACCACAGTTATCACAGTTGTCGCCATATTGGTCTTCTGACTTACACTTAGGGCAAGTACCTTTAACGAAGCGATCTGGTAGGAACATTTCCTTCTCAGGATCGAACAACTGAGAAATAGTACGGCTAGAGATAAAACCGTTTTTCTTCAGCTCAAGGTAGATGTGAGAAGCCAGTTCACGGTTCTCTTCTG
Source organism: Vibrio jasicida 090810c (assembly GCF_002887615.1). Lineage (NCBI taxonomy): Bacteria > Pseudomonadati > Pseudomonadota > Gammaproteobacteria > Vibrionales > Vibrionaceae > Vibrio > Vibrio jasicida. The sequence goes on from NZ_CP025792.1 coordinate 3,466,578, forward strand.
AGTGTGTGCTGTGGTAGTTATCAAAGCTAATATCAAAGCCAGCGAAGTCTTTTTGATGCTCTTCGCTCACTGCAGCGATCATCTCTTCTGGCGTAATACCCATCTGTTGTGCTTTTAGCATGATTGGCGTGCCGTGAGCATCGTCAGCACAGATGAAGTTTACAGTGTTGCCACGCAGGCGTTGGTAGCGAACCCAGATGTCAGCTTGAATGTGCTCAAGCATGTGACCTAGGTGAATCGAACCATTAGCGTACGGAAGGGCACAAGTTACCAGCAGTTTTCTTGGATCGTTTGCCATACTTAATAATCGCTTTTTGATAGGTATAAAAAATAGAGACTAATACTACCCCATGAGTTCCCTAACGCCAAGGCATCAAACCATGGATTGCCTTAGTTTTTTTGGGGTTCTGAATCTCGCCGCTGGGTGCTACGATTAGATGCATAAAGGAGGCCTCATGCATCAGTTCACTTCAAAACAAGATTTTTGTCATTGGCTTAACCAGTTTCAACATCCGCAGTTGGTGGAAAACTGGGCAGATATTAATGGTATGGTTGCGATCCCCGCGCAAGGTGGTATTCAAATTACCTTGCCGTTTGCGAGCAACGAAATCCAAGTTGCGTTGAGCCATTGGGTTAAAGAGCAACAAGCATCGGGTGATGTTCCAGCGTTCGATTGTCAAATCGAGTTGAATATCAAAGCGCTTGAGACGCAAGTTACCAATGCCGTTAAAGGCGTGAAAAACATTATCGCAGTTAGCTCAGCAAAGGGAGGCGTGGGTAAATCGACAACGGCTGTCAACCTTGCTTTAGCCATTGCACAGTCGGGGGCGAAAGTTGGCTTGTTAGATGCTGATATCTATGGCCCATCGGTTCCTATGATGCTAGGTCAAGAAGACGCAAAACCAGAAGTTCGCGATGCGAAATGGATGGAGCCTATTTTCGCACATGGTATCTATACTCATTCTATCGGTTACTTAGTGGCTAAGTCGGAAGCTGCCATTTGGCGCGGCCCGATGGCCTCTAAAGCGCTTTCACAGTTGCTGACGGAAACCGATTGGCCAGAGCTTGATTACTTGGTGATTGATATGCCACCTGGTACGGGTGATATTCAATTGACGTTGTCACAGCAGATTCCAGTAACAGGTACTGTGCTTGTTACGACACCACAAGATCTTGCATTAGCGGATGCTCGTAAAGGGGCGGCGATGTTCCATAAAGTGAACGTCCCAGTTGTCGGTGTAGTTGAGAACATGAGTTATCACATTTGTGGTCAGTGTGGTGCGGTCGAGCACATTTTTGGTACTGGCGGAGCTGAAAAAATGTCGCAAGAGTTTGGCTTAGCCTTACTGGGTCAAATCCCATTGCACATTTCAATGCGGGAAGACATTGATTTGGGCACTCCAACCGTCGCAAGACGTCCGGAGAGTGAGCATGCTGGCTACTACAAGCAATTGGCCGATCGTGTTTGTAGCATCATGTATTGGCAAGGAAAGACCAAGCCAGATGCAATCAGTTTTACAATGGTAAACTAAGTTCTTAAACAGTACTGGTTGAAAACTGTTCGTTTTATCGTTTGCCTAGAGGTTGATCCTCTAGGTAGACAGAAACTTATAACGAAACTCTAATTCCAGCTAGTAACTATGGGGTGAACTCCCTATAATCACGCAGTTTATCTTTTTATGTGACTAGAAAATCATCATCGGGTGCAAACTAATGTCTGATAATAATCAATGCGTCATCGTAGGTATTGCTGGCGCTTCTGCTTCTGGAAAAAGTCTGATCGCGAGCACGATTTACAATGAGCTTCGCGAGAAAGTGGGCGATCATCAAATCGGTGTCATCACGGAAGATTGCTACTACAACGACCAAAGCCAACTAAGCATGGAAGAGCGTGTAAAGACTAACTACGATCACCCGAGCGCGTTAGACCACGACCTACTTTGTGAACACTTGGAAAAATTGGTGCGTGGCGAAGCCGTAGAAGTGCCTGAGTACAGCTACACTGAGCACACTCGTACAAGTAACACCACACCAATGACCCCTAAAAAGGTAATCATTTTAGAAGGCATCTTGCTGCTAACGGACCCACGCCTGCGTAACCTAATGCACGCAACTGTGTTTATGGATACGCCTTTGGATATTTGTCTACTTCGTCGTGTTAAGCGTGACGTTGAAGAACGCGGTCGTACAATGGACTCTGTTCTTAAGCAATACCAACAAACTGTTCGTCCGATGTTCATGCAATTTATTGAACCTTCAAAGCAATACGCAGATATCATCGTTCCTCGTGGTGGTAAAAACCGTATCGCAATCGACGTTCTTAAAGCGCACATTGCAAAACTTCTGAAAGCTTAAGCCTTTAGACGGCTATATCGCTTTATTTTTGTGATAAGAAGTGGCACCTTAGGTGCCACTTCTTTTTTTTGTTTTTAAATTAGTCAGTTGCAGATAAAAATTGGATGCTTTTCACGCTTTTGCGGAACTGTCTGCGATAAGTGGCGTCAGCTATTATAATTTTAAAAACACACGAGCAAGGAAAAAGCGAATGAAGAAACTGCTCTTAATTATCGCCATACCTGTTGTGGCAATTTTGGCCGTTGTTTTAGCATTAATTATTTTCGTCAATCCGAATCAATTTAAACCCCTTATTGTGGAACAAGCGCAGAAGCAAACGGGTTTAGAGTTGGTGATTGAAGGCGATATCAGTTGGCAGTTTTTCCCATCGATTGGTTTCGAACTGGGACGCACCGAGCTGCGCAATCCTCAAGGTTTTAGCCAACCAAACTTATTCAAAGTCGACGCCGTCGGTGTGGATGTCTCAGTTACGCCTCTGTTGAGCAAACAATTAGAAATTGGCAATGTCACACTGGATGGCGCTGAGTTCTATTTAGAAACCTTGAAAGATGGCAGCAAAAATATTGATGCTCTTACCAAGGCGCAAACTCAACAAGCTGAGCAAACAACGAATACTACGCCGAAGCAGGAGAGTGCAACGCAAGGTTCTGGCTCCGATTGGACAATCAATCTTGCAGGAGTCAGCATCTCAAATGGTTATGTTGAAATCCAAGACAAGCAAGCAGATAGCCATATTAAGCTTTCTGATATCTCTTTAAATCTCTCCCAGTTTGCTTTTGATAACTGGACCACCGCAGATTTTGGTGTGAAAGGTGAGATGAATGAGCAGAAGTTTACCGCCCAAGGTAAAGCTGACTTTAAGTTGGCGAAAGGTCTTGCAAACTATGCTCTGAAAGACATTAACTTTGATGCGACTTATGCGGATGCGACAAACAAGATTGATTCGGCAACTATCGGTCTGGACACTTTTGAGTTCGATAAGGCCAATAACCTAAGCTATGCGCTCAAAGGCGAAGCGGGTGGCATGAAACTCGATATGAAAGGTGGCGGTGAGCTGAACGTTGATAAGGCGATTAGCAAAGTGCAATTAAACAAGTTGACGCTCAACTCAACTTTTGAGGGGGATACGCTGCCGCAATCACCAATGAAAGTGGATATGGCTTCGGATCTTTCGTTTGACCTAACTAAGAGTCACCTGAGCTTTGTGTTGGAGAAGCTAACGGCGAACGCCATTGCACTTGATGGTAAAGCGGATGTCACTCTGGGGGATATTCCTAAGGTACGCTTTGCTGTGCACAGCCCTAATATCGGCTTAGATGAATTTTTTGGCTTGAATAATCAAGCTCCTGCGGGTGATAAACCAGCATCTGGTGGTAGCAAAGCACCAGCAGGACCAGAAGTTGAACCGGACCTGTCTGCATCGAAAACGTTAGACGTGAAAGGCGATATCACGATCGATAAATTCAAAGCGGCGAATGCAAAGATGGAAGCCGTAAAAGCAAGCTTCTCTATCAATCGTGGTGTGTTTGATCTGAACTCGTTCACCTCTAAGCTATATCAAGGTACGATTTCTGCAACAGCTAAGTTGGATGCTCGTAAATCACCTGCGACTTATACGGCTAAGAAGTCGATCAAAGGTATTCATGTTCAACCGCTACTTATTGATGTAGCGAACAACGATATGCTTGAAGGAACAGGTAATATTGACGTTAATGTCAAGGGCAGCAGCCTCACTCCAACAGGCATCAAAAAGAACTTAGTTGGTACTATCGCGATTAACTTTACCGATGGTGCAGTTAACGGCATTAACGTTGCTCAATTGATTCGTGAAAACTACGCACGTTTTAAAGGGCAGAGCTTAGACGGCACAGATGAAGTGAAGAAAACCGACTTCAGTGCTATGACAGCAACATTGAAACTGAATAAAGGTGTCGTTTCAACGGATAACATGAAAGCCCAATCACCGTTATTGCGTGTGCGCGGTAAAGGTAAAGCCAGCTATCTGAATGAAACCGTCGATTTTACGATCAGTACCTCAGTGGTTGGTTCTTTAGAAGGGCAAGGTGGTAAGAACATCGATGAACTTAAAGACATTACCATTCCTATCAATGTATCTGGAAAATGGGCAGAGCCTAAATTCAAACTGGTCTTTGATGATGTGTTAAAACAAAAAGCGCAGAAAGAAATTGATCGTGGTGTAGAGAAGCTAACGGACAAGATCAAAGATGAGAAGACCAAAGAAGCCGTTGATGGCCTATTGAAAGGCTTGTTCAATTAACTGCGGTCTAAATCTAAAAGAGAAAAGGGTTGGCAATACGCCAACCCTTTTTTATTAATTATTGCACGATGAATAGATTACCAATCCACACCTTTTAAAGCTTTTACGCCAGATTCAAAAGCGTGTTTGACGTTCTTTACTTCCGATACTGTATCGGCCATTTCAATCAGAGTGCGGTGTGCTCCGCGGCCAGTGATCACGACAGACTGCATTTTAGGACGGTTGTTTAGGGCTTCTACGACCTCATCCAAGTCTATGTACCCATAGCTCACCATGTAAGTTAATTCGTCAAACAGAATCACATCGATCGATTCGTCTTTCAGCATACGCTTACATTCTTGCCAAACTAACTGAGCAGCATCTGTATCCGCCGTTTTATTCTGTGTTTCCCATGTAAAACCCGTGGCCATCACTTGGAATTCTACCCCAAGTTTTTCAAGTAGATTACGCTCGCCGTTGTCCCAAGTACCTTTAATAAATTGAGCAACGGAACAATTCAAACCGTGACCAACTGCACGAGCGATTGTTCCGAAGCCCGAAGTTGACTTCCCTTTACCGTTACCTGTGATAACCAGTAGCAAGCCTTTTTCCTCTTGAGCCGCAGCAATTTTTGCGTCTACCTGTTCTTTTACTTTTTGTTGGCGAGCCTTATGGCGTGCTTCTTTGTTTTCTTCGATAGACATATTACTTCCTCAATTCCTTGTCGTGCCTTGCCCAAGCTGACTTGGGTTCATTGGATTATCTCGCTATGATAGACCAACACATCGTGAAGAAAAACCATCGATAATTCAGGGAATAAAATGAAGAAAATACTCGTTGTTTGTATGGGAAATATTTGTCGCTCTCCAACTGGAGAGGCGGTACTGAGAGCGAAAGCCGAAAAGCTTGGTGTGGATGTCGAAATTGACTCGGCTGGCACAATTGGTTACCACGCAGGTAATTCACCAGATGCACGCTCTATGCAAGCCGGTAAGCAACGAGGCTATTCTTTTAAAGGAATACGTTCACGTCAGGTAAAGGTTGAGGATTTTGGAGAGTTTGATCTTGTACTCGCAGCAGACAAGGCGAATCTTGCGGATCTTCTGGATATTTGCCCGGTAGAGCATCGCCATAAAGTCTCGCTATTTTTGAGCCATTCGGACTCCAAATACGATGAAATTCCTGACCCATATTACGGTGGAGAAAGGGGGTTTGAATTGGTATTAGATTTGATTGAAGAAGCTTCAGAAGCGATTTTGAACAAGCTATAAATGTAAATAACAGATAAAAAAAAGGGACGAGTATGACTCATCCCTTTTTCGCTTTCTAAAGAACTATACCTGAACAATCTAATTTGGGATTAACCCGCTAGAATGTCTGTTGCTACTTTATAGCTTGGATCTTCTTTCACATTGATTTCAACCAAGCTACCCGCTTTATCAAGAAGCTTGCGGCAGTCTGGGCTCAAGTGACGTAGGTGAAGTGTTTTACCTAGTGCAGCGTAGCGCTCTGCCAAAGTTTCAATCGCTTCGATTGCGGAGTGATCTGTTACGCGAGAGTCTGCGAAGTCAACGATAATATCTTTTGGATCGCCGTGCGCGTTAAACAGTTCTAGGAAGTTAGCCGCTGAGCCGAAGAAGATAGGGCCATGGATTTTGTATTCTTTAGAGCCTTCTTCATTCAAACGAGTGTCTGCGTAGATGTGTTTTGCGTGCTGCCATGCAAACATCAGCGCTGATGCAATAACACCGACAGCAACGGCGACCGCAAGGTCAGTCAGCACCGTAACGACAGTTACTAGAACGATAACGAAGAAGTCTTGTTTAGGAACACGTCGTGCAAGCTTGAAGGTCGCCCATTCAAATGTGCCGATTACAACCATGAACATCACACCGACTAGCGCAGCTAGAGGGATCATTTCGATAAGCGATGATGCAAATAGGATAAAGATCAGAAGTGCACTTGCTGCAACGATGCCAGAAAGTCGACCACGACCACCTGAATTTACGTTGATCATTGATTGACCAATCATTGCACAGCCACCCATCGCACCAAATACTGAACACGTCATGTTTGCCATGCCTTGACCGATACATTCACGGTTCGATTGACCGCGAGTATTCGTCATTTCATCTAGAACAGTCAGCGTCAACAGAGACTCAATCAGACCGATAGCTGCAAGGATGATTGCGTACGGCAGAATGATTTGTAGTGTTTCAAGTGTCAATGGTACCGCTGGAATGGAGAATGTAGGGAGAGAGCCCGCCAAAGTCGCTGCTTCGTCACCAGACATAGTACGTAGGAAGTCTACTACTGTGCGAGTTTCCAGATCCAAACCAACAACAAGCGCTGTCACTGTCACGATCGCAACAAGCGAAGATGGCACAGCTGTGGTGATCTTAGGTAGGAAGTGGATGATGCCCATCGTCAAAGCAACCAAACCTAGCATAAGGAACATTTGGTCCTGTGGTAACCAAGTTAGCATACCGTTGATATCAGGCGCTTTAAACTGACCTAACTGTGCTAGGAAGATAACAATAGCTAGACCGTTTACAAAACCAATCATTACTGGATGTGGAACGATACGGATGAATTTACCTAGTTTGAATAAACCAGCAGCAATCTGAAGAATACCCGCCAGCATAATCGCGGCAAATAGATATTGCACTCCGTGGGTTGCAACTAGCGATACCATTACCACTGCCATTGCACCGGTCGCACCTGAAATCATGCCAGGACGGCCACCAAAGATAGAGGTGATAAGGCCTACAATGAATGCAGCATACAGACCGACCATTGGATCTACACCTGCAACGAAGGCGAATGCTACTGCTTCAGGAACCAGCGCAAGCGCAACGGTTAAGCCTGAAAGCACATCATTTTTTACGGAGTGCTTAGAAAATTGAGGAAATTCGAACATGGTTTGTATTGAGTTCTCTTGGCGATGAATTTCTCTCGACACATATTCATATTTGCACAAGTACTGATAGGTGAAGTGTTAGCCACTTCGATCAGCACAAACCGTAGTAAAAAAGAGCAGCATCAGAATGGTGTCGAAAACTTGAGTCGGCGAATGCTACCGAAAAGTGTGATTAAGTTCAAGAATGATAGGGATAATGACCGACAAATGTGATCAGTCGTTGATATTAATATGAACAATTTCAGTTAACACGATAAGTAACAAAAAAGGCTGCCAAATGGCAGCCTTTTATTTAGCTTTAAGCTATGACAGTTTTAAACTTAGTTAAAGTTCGGTTTTGTCATTGCCGCTGTTGCACTGTTTGTTGCTACTTGGCTACCAGCGCCTTTCGACGTGTAACGTTCAGCTTTAAGTGGTGCTGCGGTAACAGAAATTTCGCGAATTTCTTGAGGGCCCGGTGCTTTCGTCATTGGTGCGCTAGCTTGTGGTTTAGCTACAACTTTGATGACTTCTGCTTTTGGCTCTGCTGTTTCGATTGCAACGGCCACTTCTTCTGCTGCTTCTTCAATCGCTTCTACCACAGGAGCTGCTTCTACAACGGTTTCTGTTGCGTCAACCACTGGAGTTTCAACAGCCTCAACGACTTCAACAACTGGAGCTTGTTCAGCCACGACTGGTGCTTCAACAACAACCGTTTCTACAACTGGTGTTTCAGTTTTTGCTTCATCAGTCTCTTGAACTTTCGGTTCAACAGCTGGTGCTTCAGTAACAATAGGTTGTTCACGACGAATGATAACTTTACCCATCGCCATTTCTGGACAAGCAAAACCACCTTGCATTGCTGGTACCGCTGATGTTGCAATAACGGTTTCTTCCTGAACTCGCTCTTCCTTCTTAGGCGCTGGTTTTGGAATGTAACGTGGCATTACTTTACCCATTGCCATCTCTGGAGAGGCTACACCACCTTTACGTAGGCGGAATGGGTTAGGGCGGCGATCACGACCACGACGACGACGTTGACCACTTGCACGTAGGTGACGTGGAGAACGACGGTTACGACGTTGCTTCGACTCTGCCTTGTTGTCTTGTTGTGCTTCTGCTGCTGCCTCTACTGGCTTTTCAACTGGCGCTTCAACAGGTTCAACGGCTTTTACAGTTTCAACTGCTTGCTCGGCGGCTTGTTGGTCCTTCACACGAACAGATTTGTTCAGTTTGCGACGTTGACGACGCTCTTTCACTTTTTCTGCTTTCGCGTTTGGCTTCGCTTTGTTTTCTTCAGGCTTCGCCTCTGAACCAGTACGAGCTTCGGCAGCTAGTTGTAGACCTTTTTCCGCAACTTTAGCGTTTGCCTTTTGCTCTTGAGCTTTTTCAGCTTGTTGAGGTTTTGGCTTGCGCTTTTGGTTACGGTTTTGCGGTTTATTAGACTGCTGCTGTGTTTCGTTCTGCTCTGTTGACTGCTCTTCACGTGGTTTACGACGACGTTTGTTGTCGCGGTTGCCATCACGGTTATCTCTGTCACCACGATTCTCACGGTTTTCGCCACGCTGATTGTTGCGACGGCGGTCGTTGCGATCACGTTTGTTGCGTTTATTGTCGCGGTTTGGTTTCTTCTCTTCTTGTTTCGGCTCTTCTTTAACTTCTTCAGAACCACCAAATAGGAAGCTACCTAGTGCTTTGAATAGACGGCTAAACAACCCAGGTTTCTCTTCCTGTACCACTTCTTTCTTCTTAGCAGCTGGTGCTGGTTTAGAAGCCGGAGCTGGTGCAGTTTGAGTTGGTGAAGCGAAGCCTTTTAGTACTGGTTCTTCAATACGTTTTGGTTTGATTTCAACTTCAACAGGTTCTTTGCCTTCTGCTTCTTTCATTGCTTCCAATTTCTTAGGAAGTAGGTAAGAAAGCAGGTCAAACTCTTCACCTTCGCGTACACGAATCACTTCGAAGTGTGGCGTTTCCATATCAGAGTTAGGAACAACGGTGATCTTAACTTCTTGGATACGCTCGATGTGGTTTACTGAGCGACGCTTTTCGTTCAAAAGGTAAGAGGCAATCGGAACAGGTACAACGGCAAGAACTTGCGCGGTGTTGTCTTTCAGTGCTTCTTCTTCGATTAAACGAAGGACGGATAGAGCTAGGGATTCATTATCACGAACGACACCTGTACCGCTACAGCGAGGACAGATATGGTGGCTCGCTTCTGCAAGAGAAGGGCTCAAACGTTGACGAGACATTTCTAGAAGGCCAAAGCGAGAAATACGACCAATCTGAACGCGAGCACGGTCTAGGCGAACAGCTTCACGTAGACGGTTTTCAACTTCACGTTGGTGGCGAACTGGTGTCATATCGATAAAGTCGATAACAACCAAACCACCAAGGTCACGTAGACGCAATTGACGAGCAATTTCGTCTGCTGCTTCTAAGTTAGTATTCAATGCTGTTTCTTCGATATCACCGCCCTTTGTTGCGCGAGCAGAGTTGATGTCGATAGAAGTTAGCGCTTCTGTTGGGTCGATTACGATAGAACCACCGGATGGTAGACGCACTTCACGTTGGAAAGCCGATTCAATTTGGCTTTCGATTTGGTAGTGGCTAAATAGCGGTACTTCGCCTTCGTATTTTTTAACGCGGCTGATGAAATCTGGGCGTACCAGCTGAATGTGCTCTTTAGCACGTTCGTAGATGGTATTGCTGTCGATTAGAATCTCACCGATATCACGACGTAGGTAGTCACGGATTGCACGAACGATTACGTTACTTTCTTGGTGGATTAGGAATGGAGCAGGGTTAGAATCTGCTGCGCCCTTAATCGCACCCCAGTGGTTAAGTAGTACGTTCAAATCCCACTCAAGTTCTTCTGCACTCTTACCTACGCCTGCAGTACGTACGATTAGACCCATACCTTGTGGTAGTTCTAACGTGCTTAAAGCGGCTTTCAGTTGAGTGCGCTCGTCACCTTCGATACGGCGAGAAATACCGCCAGCACGAGGGTTATTAGGCATGAGAACAAGGTAGCTACCCGCAAGAGAAATGAACGTAGTTAGGGCTGCACCCTTACTACCACGTTCTTCTTTTTCCACTTGCACGATTACTTCTTGACCTTCAGTCAGCACTTCTTTAATGCTTGGGCGACCTTGGTAAGTGTAACCTTCAGGGAAATATTCGCGGGCAATTTCTTTGAGAGGGAGGAAACCGTGACGCTCAGCACCGTAATCAACAAATGCGGCTTCTAAGCTTGGTTCGATACGTGTGATACGTCCTTTGTAGATATTCGCTTTTTTAGATTCATGACCTGGACTCTCGATATCAAGATCGAAAAGTCGCTGGCCATCAACCAGAGCGACACGCAACTCTTCTTTTTGAGTTGCGTTAATTAACATTCTTTTCATTGAAAATTTCTCGTTGTCTTTTCTTTTATATTTCTTTGCAACTTGTCACTGGTTTTTCGCTCTTTCACGGTGCCTGATCCCATGGCTTATATTTTGCAGCCTCCCGGCTGGAAGGGGATGCTCTCGGGCACTTCAGTCATCACAAATTCTTTTGGGTTTCGTTGGAAACGGAAACTTGTGACCCGCTATTCGGGCGGTTGATACTCAACGTGAATATGCGAGGAGTAGAGTGACAAGTGTGTTGAACTCAATGTGTCTTACGCCAATGCTGCACCTGACATTCAACAACCTACTCACATTGCTTGGGGTAAATGATTGGTAATGAACAAAATGTAACCAAACCTTCCTTAGCAGCTGTGAACTATAGCAGCGCAGGTTGATATCAGCAATCTGCTTTAGCGCAAACGATGGAAAAATTGGCGCTAAATTCAATTTTTGTAATTTATAACTGGCTGTTTCATAAGCACTTGAGTCTCGCAAACTGAGAAAGACGAGAAACAAATAGAGAAGTTGATAAAGACTTTTAATAATCTAAACAAAAGCTTGGCGTGTTTTGGGGCTATTTATGACTACAAGTGTTTCTTTTGCAGCAAGAATAATGTGAAGTCACACAGATTTGGGTTTACAATAGCGGCCATGAGCGAAATAAGAACACAAGTCCAGTTCGTCGATATCGACGAAGATATGGCGGGTCAACGCATTGATAATTTCTTGCGTAACCAATTAAAAGACATCCCAAAGAGCATGATTTATCGAATTGTGCGCAAGGGCGAAGTACGCGTAAATAAAAAGCGCATTAAAGCAGAGTACAAACTAAAAGCAGGCGATCTTGTTCGTATTCCTCCAGTTACGGTAGAAAAGAAAGAAGACGACGTTGCACCAAGTACGAAGCTAAATAAAGTGGCAGAGTTAGAAGATAAGATCATTTTTGAAGACGATCATCTTTTGATTCTCAACAAGCCATCCGGTACGGCAGTACACGGGGGAAGTGGTTTGAAGTTTGGTGCGATTGAGGCACTCAGAGCACTGCGTCCACAAGCTCGCTTCCTTGAACTTGTTCATCGCATTGACCGTGATACATCCGGAATCTTACTTGTTGCGAAGAAGCGTTCAGCACTGCGTCACCTGCAAGCACAGTTCCGTGAGAAAACAGTGAAGAAGTTTTACTTCGCGCTTGTGATGGGCGAGTGGAAAAACAGCTGCAAAGTTGTTAATGCGCCACTTCTTAAAAACGAAGTGAACAGTATTGTTCGAGTGAATCCAAACGGTAAGCCGTCTGAGACGCGTTTTAAAGTGTTGGAGAAGTTCGAGCAAGCAACGTTGATTCAAGCCAGCCCAATTACGGGGCGTACTCACCAGATTCGTGTGCATACTCAATACACGGGCCACCCAATTGCATGGGATGACCGCTATGGGGATCGTCGTTTTGATGCGTACACTGGTCAGGTTGGTTTGAACCGTTTGTTCCTACACGCAGCTAACATCAAGTTCCAGCACCCATCGAATGATGAGTGGATGGAAATCAACGCGCCGATGGAAGCGAAATTAGAGAAAGTCTTAGCGGGTTTGCGTAAAAAGTAGAGGTAAGAGTATCTACTCCTTCTGGACTGCAAAAAACTATGTAAAAGCCGATGTTAATACATCGGCTTTTTTGATCGTTGAGTTGGATTACAAGGGCGTTCGGAATGCAGCGCTCTAATATTCGGAAGCGCTCCGTTGGAGGGCATGTGAAAGAAGCTAAGTTCTAACTGGAGTTGACAGAATTGGTATGTAGAAAGACAAAATAGAGCTGATTCCTGATTCCTGATTCCTGATTCCTGATTCCTGATTCCTGATTCCTGATTCCTGATTCCTGATTCCCTACAAAATATCTAGCCCTTGTTTTTGCAGCATGTCGATCAAATCAATAAGCGGCAGCCCGACTAACGTATTCGGATCTTTGCCGACTAACTTCTTAAACAGACAAATCCCCATGCCTTCACTCTTAAAACTGCCTGCGCAGTAAAATGGTTCTTCTCTATCGACGTAACGTTCGATTTGTTCTTGGGTTAACGCTCTAAAATGCACTTCAAACGTATCGAAGCCGACCTCAGTATGGTTCGTATTAGTGTTGTGTACGGCAAGGCCAGTATAGAAAGTGATAGTTTTACCGCTTTGAGCTAATAATTGCTTAATGGCGTTTTCTCGGTTCAACGGCTTGCCAACGATATTACCGTCAATAACACAGACTTGGTCACTGCCTATCACTAAGCTGTTATCGGTTGTGTCACAAGAGGTGGCTTTACTAATTGCGAGCCTTTGCACCAATTCTAAAGGTGTCTCGTTCGGCAAAGGTGTCTCGTCGCTGTTCGGTGACAAGCAAGTAAAAGGCACTGCTAGTTTTTCCAGCAGTTGTTTACGAAAAGGGGAGGTTGAGGCTAAAACCAGTTGGTAATTTTTCATTTTGAATTACAATTCGCACAAGCATTTCCAATAGGATAATCGATCAAAATCGATTCTGGCTAATGCTCTGTATGTTAAGCGTAAAAAAGTACAACTTTTTTGCCTTTTTCTTTGACTAATTTTGATTTGGAAGATAATATTCGCGCCCTATGCAAAAGGTAAAAATACCGCGAACGGTTGATCCGGCGAAGTCCGCACAGAAACGATTAGATTACGATGGCATCATCCAAGCTAGTCTTTTCAAGCGCTTAGCGGAAACAACTGAAGGCGTAAAACGCGACGCAGAAGTCTCATTGTCATTTGATCTTGATGAACAGCGACTTGTTGTTATCTCTGGTAAAGCTAACATCGAAGTCGATTTAGAGTGTCAGCGTTGTAATGAGGTATTCACACATCAGTGTGAAGTTGAATTCCTTTACACTCCTTACTACGGTGAGAAGACGGAAGAGGAAGCACCAGAAATTTATGATTTGGTAGATCTAAATGAGTACGGTGAATTAGACCTTATACAACTAGTTGAAGACGAGTTCATCTTAACATTGCCTCAAATCGCAATGCACGACGAAGCGGATTGTAGCGTTGATTCAAATAACATGGTTTTTGGTGAGATTCCTGAAGAAATTGAGGAAGAAAAACCGAATCCATTCGACGTTTTGAAAAATCTGAAAAAGTAACTGGTGTGGTAGCCGCTTCTTCTTTAGGTTTTTAACCCAATAGTATAGGAGTAGGGTCAATGGCCGTACAGAAAAACCGTAAAACTCGTTCTAAGCGCGGTATGCGTCGTTCACACGATGCGCTAACTACAGCTGCACTATCTGTAGACGCGACTTCTGGTGAAACTCACCTACGCCACAACGTAACTGCTGAAGGTTACTACCGTGGTCAAAAGGTTATCAACAAGTAAGGTTGAACCTTTGCAAAGTATTACCGTTGCACTTGATGCAATGGGCGGGGATTTCGGTCCACGCGTAACAGTGCCTGCCGCCGTGCAGGCACTGTCTCATTTCCCAGAGCTAAAAGTGATTCTTATAGGTGATCAACCTCTGATCACGTCTCAATTATCCCAACTAGGCACCTCGACCAGTTCTCGTTTGAGCATTCTTCATAGCGAGAAAGTGATTTCAAATTCAGAAAAGCCTTCATTAGCATTACGTAACAGCCAAAACAGCTCTATGCGTATGGCTATCGATCTCGTTTCTGAAAACGGAGCAGATGCATGTGTGAGTGGTGGGAACACCGGTGCCCTTATGGCGCTCTCACGATTTATTCTTAAACTGCTTCCTGGTATTGAGCGTCCTGCTTTAGTTTCCGCATTACCAACCATCAGTGGCAAACGTACTTGGATGTTAGATCTTGGTGCAAATGTGTCGTGCGATGCTGACAGTTTATTTCAGTTTGCTGTAATGGGCAGTGCATTAGCCGAAGAGCATCTTGGCCACCCACCTCGAGTGGCGGTACTGAATATTGGTGCTGAAGAAATTAAAGGAAACGATTTAGTCAAACGCTGTGCAGAAATGCTTTCTCAAACCGACGCAATTAATTTTGTGGGTTATATTGAAGGTAATCAAATTTTGCATGACGTGGCCGATGTCATTGTTTGTGATGGCTTTGTCGGTAACGTATGCTTAAAAGCCAGCGAGGGAACAGCGCAACTCTTTATCGAAAAACTAAAAACCAGCATGATGGCATCAACGATAAAGGGATGGATTGCTAGAAAACTGTTTTCTCGGCTATTTAATGAACTAAAAACACTGAACCCCGACCAGTATAACGGCGCAAGTTTGCTAGGATTGCGCGGCATCGTCATAAAAAGCCATGGAAGTGCGGATGTATCTGCGATTGTCAATGCACTTGGCGAGGCAGTACACGAGGTCAAACGACAAGTACCAAGCCGTATTAGCGATCGTTTGGAAGCGGTTTTACTCGAGAGGCATTATTAGTCTTCATGTATAGCAAAATTTTAGGTACTGGCAGCTACCTGCCATCTCAGGTGCGTACTAACGCAGACCTAGAGAAAATGGTAGATACAAGTGACGAGTGGATCGTAGCTCGTACTGGTATTAAAGAGCGTCGAATTGCAGCTGAAGATGAAACAGTTGCAGATATGGCATTCTACGCAGCTGAAAACGCTATCGATATGGCCGGCATCGACAAAAACGATATCGACCTGATTATCGTTGCTACTACTAGCAGTAGCCATACTTTCCCTTCATCTGCGTGTCAGGTGCAAGGAAAGCTTGGCATTAAAGGTTGTCCTGCATTCGACTTAGCCGCTGCTTGTTCAGGCTTTGTATACGCATTGTCTGTTGCTGATCAACACATCAAATCTGGCATGTGCAAAAATGTGCTTGTGATTGGTGCAGACGCATTGTCGAAAACATGTGATCCAACGGATCGCTCAACTATCATCTTATTTGGTGATGCTGCGGGTGCCGTTGTCCTTGGTGCAAGCGAAGAGCCTGGTATTATCTCTACGCACGTATATTCAGACGGCCAGTTTGGCGATCTATTGAGCCTGCCTGTTCCTGAACGTGGTAAAGATGCGAACAAGTGGCTGCATATGGCTGGAAACGAAGTGTTCAAAGTAGCCGTTACTCAGCTTTCAAGGCTAGTAAAAGACACGCTTGAAGCGAACGACATGCATAAGTCTGAACTAGACTGGCTGGTTCCGCATCAAGCGAACTACCGCATCATTTCAGCGACAGCGAAGAAGCTTTCGATGTCACTAGACCAAGTCGTGATTACACTTGATAAACACGGCAACACATCAGCAGCAACCGTGCCAACAGCACTGGATGAAGCGGTACGTGATGGTCGTATTAAACGTGGTCAAACTCTGCTTCTTGAAGCGTTTGGCGGCGGATTCACTTGGGGCTCAGCTCTGGTGAAGTTCTAACTTTCACAAGAATTCAAAATTTAAGATGCGCTGCGGTGCATCTTATTTCTTTTTACTTTGCTTAAAGGAAAACAACATGAGCAAGTTTGCTATCGTATTTCCAGGTCAAGGTTCACAAGCTGTAGGTATGCTTGCTGACCTAGGCGAACAATATGACGTAGTGAAACAAACATTTGCAGAAGCATCTGACGCACTAGGTTACGACCTATGGGCGCTTGTTCAAAATGGACCTGCAGAAGATCTAAACCAAACTTTCCGCACTCAGCCTGCATTACTAGCTTCATCTGTGGCTATCTGGCGTGTATGGCAAGATCTTGGTCTAGAGCAACCAGCAAACCTAGCGGGTCACAGCCTAGGTGAGTATTCAGCGCTTGTGTGTGCTGGTGTGATTGACTTTAAAGAAGCAATCAAACTGGTTGAGCTACGTGGTCAACTGATGCAAGAAGCGGTACCTGCGGGTACTGGTGCAATGTACGCGATCATCGGTTTAGATGACGAAGCAATTGCAAAAGCTTGTGAAGAAGCAGCACAAGGTGACGTCGTTTCTCCAGTAAACTTCAACTCGCCTGGTCAAGTTGTTATTGCAGGTAGCAAAGACGCAGTAGAGCGCGCCGGCGCACTATGTAAAGAAGCAGGTGCTAAACGTGCTCTTCCTCTTCCAGTTTCTGTGCCTTCACACTGTGCACTAATGAAACCAGCAGCAGAGAAACTAGCCGTTGCGCTAGAGTCTATTGAATTCAATGCGCCACAGCTTCCAGTAATCAACAACGTTGATGTGGCAGCAGAAACAGATCCTGCAAAAATCAAAGATGCACTTGTTCGCCAGTTACACAGCCCAGTTCGCTGGACTGAGAGCGTGCAGCTAATGAGTGAGCAAGGCGTAGAAAATCTTCTTGAGCTTGGTCCTGGTAAAGTACTTACAGGTCTAACAAAACGTATCGTGAAAACACTAAGCGCAGCAGCTGTTAACGACGTCGCGTCGCTAGAAGCCGCTAAGTAATTTACTCACGATAAGAAAAGGGAAACACAACATGATGAATCTAGAAGGTAAAATTGCCCTAGTGACAGGCGCGAGCCGTGGCATTGGTCGTGCAATTGCTGAACTTCTTGTTGAGCGCGGTGCGACAGTTATCGGTACTGCAACGTCTGAAGGCGGCGCAGCAGCGATCAGCGAATACCTAGGTGAAAATGGCAAAGGCCTTGCACTTAACGTAACTGACGTTGAGTCAATCGAAGCGACACTAAAAAACATCAACGATGAGTTTGGTGCGATTGATATCCTAGTTAACAACGCTGGTATCACGCGTGATAACCTACTTATGCGCATGAAAGATGATGAGTGGAATGACATCATCAATACGAACCTAACGCCTATCTATCGCATGTCTAAAGCGGTTTTACGCGGCATGATGAAAAAACGTGCGGGTCGTATCATCAATGTAGGTTCAGTTGTTGGTACTATGGGTAACGCTGGTCAAACTAACTATGCTGCAGCAAAAGCGGGCGTGATTGGCTTTACTAAGTCGATGGCTCGTGAAGTTGCTTCTCGTGGCGTGACAGTCAATACAGTAGCACCTGGTTTTATTGAAACTGACATGACTAAGGCGCTAAATGATGACCAACGTGCAGCAACGTTGTCAAACGTGCCTGCAGGTCGTCTAGGTGACCCACGTGAAATTGCATCAGCAGTTGTGTTCCTTGCTTCACCTGAAGCGGCTTACATTACTGGTGAAACTTTGCATGTAAATGGTGGCATGTACATGGTTTAATGCACAGTTCGCGCAAAATAAGCTGTTTTACTTTGTGAAAAATAGCCTATAGTTGCTGTTAACTGTCATTAAGTTGTCATGCTCATGCGCAAGATTTGTGCATGATTTAAGTCAAAAATGTATTGAAATTCGGTTAAATTCGCTAATTTTGTGGTTTGACCAGCAAGGACCCCCTTGCAACTTTCAATAGTTCGAATAAACTACGGAATCATCGCATTAGGCGAAATCTGTAAAGGAAAAGAAAAATGAGCAACATCGAAGAACGCGTAAAGAAAATCATTGTTGAACAGCTAGGTGTAGACGAAGCAGAAGTTAAAAACGAAGCTTCATTTGTTGATGATCTAGGTGCTGATTCTCTAGACACTGTAGAGCTAGTTATGGCTCTAGAAGAGGAATTCGACACTGAGATTCCTGACGAAGAAGCTGAGAAAATCACTACTGTTCAAGCTGCAATCGACTACGTAAACAGCGCTCAGTAATTATCTCTCCCAGGCGGTCTCCTAGACCGCCTGTGTTCTTTCTAACTTCTTCTATCCTCTCATAGAAACATTCAATTCCCGGAGAATTATATCGTGTCCAAGCGTCGTGTAGTTGTCACTGGCATGGGTATGTTGTCACCGGTAGGCAACACAGTCGAATCATCTTGGAAAGCCCTGCTAGAAGGTCAAAGTGGTATTGTTAACATCGAACATTTCGATGCAACAAACTTCTCAACTCGTTTTGCAGGTCTTGTAAAAGATTTCGATTGCACAGAGTACATGTCTAAAAAAGATGCGCGTAAAATGGATCTATTCATCCAATACGGCATTGCTGCTGGTATCCAAGCGCTAGATGACTCTGGCTTACAAATTACCGAAGAAAACGCGGCTCGAGTTGGTGTTGCAATCGGCTCAGGTATTGGCGGCCTAGACCTTATCGAAACAGGTCATACAGCACTTGTTGATAAAGGCCCTCGCAAAGTTAGCCCATTTTTTGTTCCTTCGACCATCGTAAACATGGTTGCAGGTAACCTATCTATCATGCGTGGTCTTCGTGGTCCAAACATCGCGATCTCTACAGCATGTACTACTGGTCTTCACAACATTGGCCACGCGGCACGTATGATCGCATACGGTGACGCTGAAGCTATGGTTGCTGGTGGTGCTGAAAAAGCATCTACTCCACTAGGTATGGCTGGTTTTGGTGCAGCAAAAGCGCTTTCTACTCGCAATGACGAACCACAAAAAGCGTCTCGTCCTTGGGATAAAGGCCGTGATGGTTTCGTTCTTGGTGACGGTGCCGGTATTATGGTTCTTGAAGAGTATGAACACGCGAAAGCACGCGGCGCTAAGATTTACGCAGAGCTTGTTGGCTTTGGCATGTCTGGTGACGCTTACCACATGACTTCTCCAAGTGAAGATGGTTCAGGTGGCGCTCTAGCGATGGAAGCAGCAATGCGTGACGCAAACATCACAGGTACTCAAGTTGGTTACGTGAATGCTCACGGTACATCAACGCCTGCGGGTGACGTTGCTGAAATCAAGGGTGTGAAACGAGCTCTTGGTGAAGAAGGCTCTAAGCAAGTACTTGTCTCTTCGACTAAATCGATGACTGGTCACCTACTAGGTGCTGCAGGTTCGGTTGAAGCTATTATTACGGTTCTATCGCTGGTTGACCAAATTGTTCCACCAACGATCAACCTTGATGATCCAGAAGAAGGCTTAGATATCGACCTTGTGCCGCACACAGCGCGTAAAGTTGATATGGAATACGCTATCTGTAATTCGTTCGGCTTCGGCGGAACAAACGGTTCGCTTGTATTCAAAAAATTTGCTGAGTAAAAATCTCTAACACTGTTTAGAGACACGAAACTTGTATTCTAACGGCTCGATGCTTAGCATTGAGCCGTTTTGTTTTATTTGGCGCTCACAAAGCAAGGGTATTTGAATGTTCTGGGTAAATGGACTTCCACAAACGCACGTTTCAGTTAGCGATCGTTCTTTTCAGTATGGCGATGGTTGCTTCACCACTATTTTGACTAAAAAAGGTGAACTGGTTTATTGGCCAGAACATATCGAGCGGCTGGAGGCGTGCTTAAAAACATTACAAATACCTTCTCCAAATTGGTGCACTGTCCATGAATGGGCTACCCAAGCTATTTTGAAAGATGAATTGGCAGGTATCAAAATTCACATCAGCCGTGGTGAAGGTGGGCGAGGGTACAGTCCAAGTGGCATTGAGGGACCTACGGTCAGTGTCTCTAACTTTGCGTTTCCTTCTCGTTATCCTTTTTGGCAAAAAAATGGTGTCCACTTAGGGGTCTGTGAAACCCGCCTTGGTATTCAACCGCTTCTGGCCGGACATAAGCATAATAACCGAATAGAACAAGTTCTCGCCAAAGCAGAAATAGAGGGCTCTGAATTTACCGATGCTGTGACGTTAAATGTGCAAAATCATGTCATTGAAACTACAATGGCAAACCTTTTTTGGGTTAAAGATAATAGTGTGTTTACACCGGATTTGAGTTTATCTGGTGTCGCTGGCGTCCAGCGCCGTAAAGTTCTGGAATATTTAGATGTTATTGGTATTAAAGTGGCAGTAAGTACTTATTCGCTTGCCGAGCTGCATGAGGCCGATGAGATCTGGATGTGTAACTCTCTATTAGGTGTTGCTCCTGTTAGGAGTATTACGTCGCAAAACAATAAGACTCTATTTCCAATTGGAAAATTGACACAACGACTTCAAGGGAATCTAAATACGTGATTAAAAAACTGTTTGCTTTTGTTGTACTGATTGCCGTTATTGGTGCAGCTGGTGTTTTTTACGTTGTTTCACAGACTAAGCAATATGTTAACTCGCCAATTCTTATAGAGCAGCCTCAGCTGTTTACCGTAGAAAATGGCACCAGCTTTCACCGAGTGATGCGTGATCTTGTAAAAGACGACATCATAGAAGCTTCTGATTACATTCGTTTAATGCCCCACCTTTACCCAGAGCTTCTTCAGGTGCGAGCAGGCACTTACCAACTTGAGCCTAGTGTGTCGTTGTACGAAACTCTCGAACAACTTAATACTGGCAAAGAGCATCAATTTGCGATTACGTTTGTTGAGGGGAGCCGTTTTTCTGAGTGGGTCGAACAACTGAGTGCTGCGCCATATGTTAAGCATGATATGACAGATTTATCTGAAAAACAGATGGCGGAAAAATTGGGTATTAAACGAGATAAGCTAGAAGGTTTGTTTTTAGCAGAGACGTATCACTACACTGCGGGCGCAAGTGAAAGTCAAATTCTGAAGCGTGCTCATGATAAGTTGAATGCTATTTTGGATGCTCACTGGGGACAACGCCAAGAAAAACTGCCAATCAAAGATAAATATGAAGCATTGATCTTAGCGTCTATCATCGAGAAAGAGACGGCGATTGATTCTGAGCGTGAACGTGTAGCTTCTGTGTTTGTAAACCGTTTGAATAAACGTATGCGCCTACAAACTGACCCGACGGTTATCTATGGTATGGGCGATGCGTATGATGGCAACATCCGGAAGAAAGACTTACGAACACCAACGCCGTACAACACTTACACGATTAATGGCTTGCCGCCAACACCAATTGCCATGGCTGGTGAAGCATCGATTGAAGCGGCTTTAAACCCAGAAAACAGCAACTATCTATATTTCGTAGCAAGTGGAAAGGGCGGACATGTATTTTCGAAATCCCTTGCTGAGCACAATCGTGCTGTACGTGCCTATTTAAGAGAACTAAGAAAGAACAAATGATGAAAGCAAACTTTATTGTCGTTGAGGGCCTAGAAGGCGCGGGTAAAAGCACTGCCATTAAAACAGTTTTAGATACGCTAAAGATGGCGGGTATCGAAAACATTGTTAATACTCGTGAACCTGGTGGCACACCGCTAGCAGAAAAAATGCGTGCGCTTGTAAAAGAAGAGCATGAGGGTGAAGACCTAAAAGACATGACCGAACTGCTTTTGCTTTACGCAGCGCGTGTTCAGCTAGTCGAAAACGTCATCAAGCCAGCTCTAGCAAACGAACAGTGGGTGGTGGGCGATCGTCATGATTTGTCCTCTCAGGCTTACCAAGGTGGTGGTCGTCAAATCGATGCATCTCTTATGAAGAACCTACGTGATACCACGTTAGGTGAGTTCAAGCCTGCATTCACACTGTACATGGATATCGATCCGCGTGTCGGTCTTGAGCGTGCTCGTGGTCGTGGCGAACTTGATCGTATTGAAAAGATGGACATCAGCTTCTTTGAGCGTACTCGTGAGCGTTATTTAGAGCTGGCGAATGCAGACGACTCTATTGTTATTATCAACGCACAACAGACGATTGAAGAAGTGTCACGAGACATCAAAGCCGCTCTTAATGAGTGGTTAGAGCAACAATAAGTGATATCTGGATTGAGGTGATTCATGTTGAATGATTTTCCATGGTTACAGCCAGTTTGGGATAACCTAAAAACGAGCCTAGATTCCGAACGGGTTCCCGGCGCTTTGATGCTGCAAAGTGAGAAAGGTTTGGCCGTGGATAAGCTCGTGGAAGTTTTCAGTCATGCTTTGTTGTGCCAAAACTACGCCAGCGAAGCTTGTGGTTTTTGCCATAGCTGTCAGTTGGTGAAGTCTCAAAGCCATCCCGATTTACACTGGATAAGGCCAGAGAAAGAAGGCAAAGCGATTACGGTTGATCAGATTCGCGCCTGTAATCGTCTTGCTCATGAGTCTTCTCAATTGAATGGTTATCGTGTGTTTATTATCGAGCCTGCGGATGCAATGAATGAGTCTGCATCTAATGCTTTGTTAAAAACACTCGAAGAACCAGGACACAAATGCTTGTTCTTACTTGTCACGCACAATCAAGAGCGATTACTGCCAACGATTCAAAGTCGTTGTCAGCAGTGGGTGGTGGCATCCCCTTCGACTGAACAGGCAATGAACTGGATTAAAGAGCAAGGCGAGTCAAATGTGCCTGCTTATGCGCTAAAGTTGAATATGGGGTCTCCAATAAAAACCCTAGAAGCTGTGAAAAGTGGCGAGTTAGATGAATATCAAACGTTTGAACGCTGTTTTATCGACACGCTATCTTCGCCGATATCGGATGTTTTTCAGTGCGCGACTATGATTGCGAAGAACCCTGATAAAG
Organism: Vibrio jasicida 090810c; assembly: GCF_002887615.1. Classification (NCBI taxonomy): domain Bacteria; kingdom Pseudomonadati; phylum Pseudomonadota; class Gammaproteobacteria; order Vibrionales; family Vibrionaceae; genus Vibrio; species Vibrio jasicida. The sequence goes on from NZ_CP025792.1 coordinate 3,489,735, forward strand.
CGTTGGGCTGGGCATGGTATTTATTAACAGATGCGCAGAAGGCCCAGTTTGGCGTTGTCGAGGTCGATCAACTGCCTGGCGCGACGAAGTTCCCAACAAATAATTATGATGGGTTGTACCTATCAACGAAAAAGCTCCTTGAGCTTAAAGCACAGGTCCAGAATTTTCCGGGTTTGAACCTTGAACTACTATCAATGAACTGGTTAATTGAATCACGAGAGGCATTATGTTCGTAGATTCGCATTGTCATTTAGACAAGTTGAATTACGACGATCTTCATATCAATGTTGAAGACGTTATTAACAAAGCAAAACAAGCTAACGTAACCGAACTTCTATCGGTCGGTGTGACGTTGGACTCTTTCCCTAAGATGTTAGAGCTGATTACGCCTTACGATAATGTATACGCGTCTTGTGGTGTGCACCCACTTGATGTGGAAAGTGCATTTTCACTAGAGACGCTGCATCGTCATGCTTCTCACGAGAAAGTCGTGGCGATTGGTGAAACGGGGTTAGATTATCATTACAAACCAGAGACAGCGGGACTGCAAAAAGAGCGTTTTGAGCAGCAAGTTGAATTAGCGGTAGAACTAAATAAACCACTCATCATTCATACTCGTAACGCACGTGAAGATACATTAGAAATTCTACGTAAAGGTGGAGCGGATAAATGTGGTGGTGTGATTCATTGTTTTACGGAAGATCTGCCATTTGCAGAAGCTGCGTTGGATTTGGGGTTCTACATCTCAATTTCGGGTATTGTGACTTTCCGTCAAGCGACAGAATTGAAGGAAGTAGTGAAAGCATTACCGCTAGAAAAGCTACTTATTGAGACGGACTCACCGTATTTAGCTCCCGTGCCACATCGTGGAAAAGAGAACCAACCCGCTTACGTAGTCGAAGTTGCAGCCTATATCGCACAGCTAAAAGGATGCTCGCTAGCAGAGGTAGGGCAAAAAACCACCGAAAACTTCCGAAATCTTTTTTTGCGATGAAAAATCAATAAGCGTAGTAAAAAAGGGGCAATAGCCCCTTTTTTGTTTAGAAATACGCCAAAAAGATCATTTAGTTTAATGTTTACTAAATTTGTTGATTTAACCGCATTCAAATTCCTCAAATGTAATTTTGTTACTAAAAATAACATCAGTCTTTATTTTATTTACGCCTTAAAATTAATTCTGTTGATAATAAAGTCTTTATAAAACAGTAATATAAGTTTAATGCAAACCTTTTCATTAGCGCTTTTTCGGTGTGATCTGAGACTTGTTTTGAAACTAAATTTCGTAACTGTGTGGAAAGTTTGAGGGCCATCAATATATATTTAGAGCCGGAAAATATAATGCAACGTGTGGTTACATTTTCATTGGGTGCTAACATTGAGGCTACGGGGGTGTGCCGTTAGTGCCCAAATAATACTTATAATTTATCAGGAGCATAAACATGTTTAAGAACCTTTTTGCAAACCTGCAAAAAGTTGGTAAAGCTCTGATGCTACCAGTATCAGTTTTGCCAGTCGCAGGTATTCTACTAGGTGTTGGTGCTGCCCACCTTAGCTTCATTCCAGAGATCGTTTCGAATCTTATGGAACAAGCTGGTGGTTCAGTATTCGGCCAAATGGCACTTCTATTTGCTGTTGGTGTAGCACTTGGCTTCACAAACAACGACGGTGTAGCAGGTCTTGCTGCTATTGTTGGTTACGGCATTATGACAGCAACGCTTGGCGTTATGGCTGGCATCATGGGCGTTGAGAAAATCGATACAGGCGTACTAGGTGGTATCCTTGTCGGTGGTGTTGCTGCTTGGGCATTCAACCGTTTCTTCAAAATTCAACTTCCAGAGTACCTTGGTTTCTTCGCTGGTAAGCGTGCAGTGCCAATCATCACTGGTTTTGCTGCGATTTTCCTTGCGGTAGTACTTTCTTTCGTATGGCCACCAATCGGCGGTGCAATCTCTGCATTCTCTGACTGGGCTGCACATCAGAACCCACAACTAGCATTCGGTATTTACGGTGTTGTTGAACGTTCTCTAATCCCATTCGGTCTACACCACGTATGGAACGTACCATTCTTCTTCGAAGCTGGTACTTGTGTGAACGCTGCGGGCGAAACTCAAAACGGCGTACTAACTTGTTACCTAGTTGCTGATGAAGCATCTCGTGCTGCTGGTAATGGCTTCGGTCAGCTAGCGGGTGGTTACATGTTCAAGATGTTTGGTCTACCAGCTGCAGCAATCGCAATTGCTCACTGTGCTAAACCAGAAAACCGCGCGAAAGTAATGGGTATCATGGCATCTGCTGCGTTGACTTCATTCCTAACAGGTATTACTGAGCCAATCGAATTCTCATTCCTATTCGTTGCTCCACTACTATACGGTATCCACGCTCTACTAGCTGGTTCTGCATACGTTGTTGCTAATACTCTAGGTTTCGTACACGGTACATCATTCTCACACGGTCTGATCGACTTCCTAGTTCTATCTGGCCACGCTCAGAAGATGGGTCTGATGGTTGCTGTTGGTCTAGTTTACGCGGTCATTTACTACGTAGTATTCCGCACAGTAATCACTGCTCTTGACCTAAAAACTCCTGGTCGTGAAGATGAAACAGAAACTGCTGCGGTTGCGACTGGTTCAGACATGGCTGGTGAGCTTGTTGCTGCATTCGGCGGTAAAGCTAACATCACAGGTCTAGACGCATGTATCACTCGTCTACGTGTAGCAGTTGCTGATACAGCAGCCGTTGACCAAGACAAGCTAAAACAACTTGGCGCTGCTGGTGTTGTAGTTGTTGCAGGTGGTGTACAGGCTATCTTCGGTACTAAGTCTGACAACCTGAAAACAGAAATGGATGAGTGGATTCGTAACCACGGCTAATCTCAGTCATTCATAAAAAAGGAGGCTTCGGCCTCCTTTTTTGATCTGAAATTTTGGTCTACCTTTTTCTTTTCTATTGTTACTGTTTTCTCTCTTAGTCACTTCCTTAGTTACAGTGCGTGATCTTCTTCTCAGCCTTACCTTTGTAGCTTTATTCGTACGTCATCCTTACTCGTTACTGACAAAATAAAATGGTGTTATGTTTGAATTATGCACGCTGTTTTTTAGAGGGGGAGATGTTGATGAAAAAACTAATTTTGTTGGCAGCAGCTGCATTGCCAAGCGCCGTAATGGCTGCAGATGGACCAAAGAATTTTTCTGTGGGTATGGCTGTTGATCAGCAGTTGAGTGTCGTGATTGAAATTGAAGATAAGTATCGCGGCATCATTGGTAATGATGGGATGGCGTTTGACTACATTGCGAAGCGCGGGACGTTCGATCAAAGCATGCCACTGACCTGGTACGTCGGTATTGGTGGTTGGTATGAGTGGGATGACGAATTTGGTGTCCGTGTTCCATTGGGTTTGAACTGGGACTTATCTAAAGGTTGGGACCTCTACGCTCAAATTCACCCAGAACTTGAGCTTTATAAAGGACCTGACCTACAAATCGGTGGGGCACTTGGTATCAAGTATAATTTCTAACAGACACAAAAATGCCGGCTTTGTCGCCGGCACTTTATTTTTTAACTTCTAATTATGATTATTGCTTGTTCATTGCACGTTTGATGCAAATTGCGGCTCCGCCCCAAGTAATACCCAGACCGATAATCATCATGATGATTGCACTTGTCGTCATTACGCTTTCTCCTTGCTCATTACGTTAATTAATACACCAAACACGAACAGCGCAGCAATCATTGCCCAACCTAGGGTTAGGTCGTAGCCACCGTAGCCTTCTGTTAGAAGCGCGTACAGTTTTGTTGCCAAGATAATCGCTAGCATGATAGGCGTCACGAAACGTAGACAGATTTCAAACCATTGACCGATAGAGAAGTCAGAGCGTTCATTAACGTAATTGCGAACTTCTGGCACTTGTTTCAATAACCAAGCCATCAGAACGATTTCTACAAGGCCGCCAACCATAATACCAACGTTGTTTGCGAAGTGGTCGACAAGGTCAAGTAGAAGCAGTCCGCCGTTGGTCGCGAATGCCATCGAGACAACAAATCCCGCACCAATTACGACGTTAGCGGCTTTTTTACGACTCCATTTTAGCTTGTCGATAACCGCTGAAGTGACTGCCTCCATGATCGAAATGTGCGAGCTTAAACCAGCAACAACCAAAGCAAAGAAGAACAGCGGGCCAAGAATGTATGGTGCTGGTAATAAGTTAATTGCCGCAGGTAATGTCACAAATGCCAATCCAACACCTGCAGATACAACTTCAGTGAGTGGTTTGCCTTGCTCTTGCGCCATATAACCCAACACCGAGAAAATCATGATACCCGATAGAATTGAGAAGCCACAGTTGATCAATACCGTCATAAAGGCGTTATTGGTGATGTCCGATTTCTCTGGTAGGTAGCTTGAGTACGCCAGCATGATCGCAAAGCCAATGCTCAACGTGAAGAAGATTTGACCATAAGCCGCAGCCCATACCTTCACATCCCAAATTTTGCTGAAATCAGGCTCGAACATGTAGTTCACACCATCTAGCGCACCAGGTAGGAAAATCATGCGGCCAATCAAGAAGATCACCATAACAAACAAAATAGGCATCATGATCTTAGAAGCGCGTTCAATGCCCGATTTAACACCGCTCACAATGGCTGTGTAGGTAATCGCCCAAGCAATCAACATAGATACTGCGATCTTCCATTGAATACTGCCTAAATCCGTTGGTGAATTATCACCAAGCTTTAGGTATTCACTAAAGAAGAATGCATTCGTATCTGAGCCCCAACTTTGAGTAAACGACATACCAAAATAAGAAATTGCCCAACCAATAACGGCAACGTAATAGACTGCGATAACTGCAGCAACACCCACCTGAAACCAACCTAACCACTCAAACTTAGAGTGGATCTTCGCGAGTGTTTTTGGCGCAGAACCACGGTACTTTTGACCCATACTGAACTCTAGGATCATGAATGGAATACCTGCTGTGATCATGGCGAAAAGGTAAGGAATAAAAAAGGCACCGCCACCATTCTCATAAGCCATATAAGGGAAACGCCAGATGTTACCCAAACCGATGGCTGAACCGACTGCGGCTAAAATGAATCCCGCACGGGATCCCCATTGTTCTCGCTTCATATTTGACTCCTGTACAACTCCCTAAGGAATGAAGCTCTTTCAGGCATTATGAAAAAACCAGCAGAAGAAAGGGCAACTGTTATCCATCAGTTTTTGTCCTTAATTCCGAATTGTTACAAAATTCTGGTGTTTTACTTTGTAATGCATGCAAAGAAATAGAATTAAATGCTTAGTATTTTGATGTGTGTCTGTAAAAGCTGAAATATTCTTCTGCTTTCTGTGGTTAGACTAACTTTTTACATTATTTAGCGCAATAGATTCTAAATGTTAATGGCAGGATTTTATGTGGTTTAAATATTGTTAAATGGTGTTTTTGTAGGGCATCAGATCGGTAATTAGTGGTTGTTTTTGAAATAAATATCTAAATTATCAATGTGATCTTGGTCTAATAAACTGTTTTTGTTTTATAGGGCGTCTGTCTGTATTGATGACACCCTATAGAAGATATTACGTTAAAACGACGTGTTAGAAGCGGAAGGTAAAACCAATATTTGACTGGAATTGGTTCATCCAATCGGTTTCAAACTTGATAATACAAGATGAACCGTCAGTCGGTAGGACGCAGGCTCCTGATGTGTCGTTATCGACAACAGTGCCCAACCAACGGATCTGAGCTGTCATCGCAAAGGTTTTCGAGAATTCGTATTCAAGACCGGCGAAAGCACTGCCAGAAAACCCGTATTTGTCATTAACCCAATCAACATCGGCATAAGAGGCTCCTAATCCCAAGCCAACATAGGTTTGCCATCCTTGATAAAGAGGGTAGTAAATACTGCTTTGAAATTGGAGATAGTGAATATCTGCGGAGTTATTGATGTCTTGTAGCTCTGAGGATTGGTTTGAATAGAAAAAACCAATACGACCCATCTCGAAAGGTGTTTCTACGGATATCGCATAATTGATGGAAGGGTCTAAATCGTAGGTGCGGCTGTTTTCATCCTCTACTTTTCCGCCCCCTGTAAAGCCGACGTAGGGAGTAACGATAACGTTTGCTTGAGCAGCCATAGAACTGCTCAATAAGATACTCCCAACTAGCCAGCCAATTTTATAGTTCATTTGCTATCTCCTTATTATGACTAAGCTAATTGTGATGCCTTAGTCAAAATCGTGCGACTAAATTAGGCAATTCTTGAACATAATTCACACTGGTGTTATTAATTTGTTACAACTAAAGGAGGTGTCTATGGAACACGATCTAAAATCCGCCCTACTCATTGTCGTCACGGTGTTCGCAGTTTTACTGTCTTTTGGCATTATTGCGATTACTACGGCTTAACTAACATACTGGCATCACGCCTATGATACGTAACAGCGGTATAATCACCGACAGCCATGCAGAGCTTGATGTAGATGTTTACGAGCGCTTTAGAAATGGCAAAACTGCCCTTGTCGCACAAGGTGGAGGGCAGAGAGGGATTTTTACCGCTGGTGTATTGGATGCATTTCTTCTTTCCAATTTCGACCCGTTTGATGAGTTCTATGGAACTTCAGCCGGCGCGCTTAACCTCTGTGCTTATCTCTGCCGACAACACGGAATGGGGAAAGCTTTCATTACTGACCTCACGACATCTGACGAATTCTTCAATCTCTTCCGCTACATCCGTAAAAAGCAGTATTTGGGGCTAGAATGGGCCTTAGAGAGGATTCAGGATTACCCTTACAAACTTGACTTAGATATGGGTAAAAGTGTGTTAGGAGCCCGTAGCGCCTTCGCAGCGGTTACTAACGCCGACACTCTCTCAGATCAATACCTGCCGATTTTGAGCCAAAATTGGGTTAATACCATGGTAGCGACGTGCGCCATACCAAAATTGTACCAAAGCCCCGTGAGTATTAATGGTCAGCAGTTTGTGGATGGAGGTGTATCTGCGTCTATCCCAGTGCAAGAAGCATGGCGACAAAATGCACGTAATATTATTGTGATTCGTACCGAGCCTTTTTCTGAATCAGAAGCTAAAGCGCAAAGTGAGATTGGTGATGGTGGCGTTGAGTGGTATCGAGAATCTATCAATTCAGTACAAGAATCTTGGCAACAAAAAGTTACTCAATGGAAAGATGATTGGAGTGACTTCCTTCAACAAAAAATCAATGCCGCTCATGACTCTAAGTTAACTGGCCACAAACTGCTGAATGGCGGACGTTGGTTGTTTGGGGCGGACAATTTGTATCGTTTGAGTCATTTGATCGGAGAGAACTTCGACTCCGGGCTGGCAGATATGTTGATGATTCACTACCAAACGTTCGAACTGACACAAGCTTTCTTGTCTGCGCCGCCGGATGATACCTTTATCCTCCAGTTGGCTCCTAAAGAAGAACTCCAGTCCTCTTCTCTACTTAGTGACCCAGAAGCGCTAGAGCATGACTACCAACTCGGACTACAAGCGGGTTTTAACCTAATTCAGCTCTATGATAAGTTAAACGTAGATGGCCGAGAGACCGCTTAGGTTTGAATCCGTAATTCGATAAAAGAAAAGGCTCCAGTTGGAGCCTTTGTCATGTATTCGAGTCAAATGCTACGCAGATAGGATTCGCATACAGTTCGTTGAACCAACCACATCCATGACATCACCTTGAGTGAAGATCACGAGATCCCCTTCATCGAGCAATCCTTGTTCTTTAAGCGTTACAATTGCCGCGTGAGCGGTCGTCAATCCAGCGCCCCCCTTAGAATCAAAGAACACTGGTGTTACACCACGGTATAGTGCTGCACGGTTCAATGTGGACTCGTTACGAGAGAGTGCGAAAATCGGTAGACCAGAACTCAAACGTGACATCATCAATGCTGTGCGGCCTGATTCTGTTAATGAAATCATCGCTTTTACGCCTTCCATATGATTGGCAGCATACATAGTCGACATTGCAATGGTCTCTTCTGCGGTCGCAAACGTGCGATCCAATCGGTAAGTCGAGAGGCTTGCTTCTGACATTTTTTCTGCACCCATACAGACTTCTGCCATGGATTTAACGGTTTCTACTGGGTATAAACCCGCAGCTGTTTCACCTGAAAGCATAACGGCGTCTGTACCATCAAGCACGGCGTTGGCAACGTCCATCACTTCTGCACGAGTTGGCATCGGTGCGGCCATCATAGATTCCATCATTTGGGTTGCAGTGATAACAATGCGGTTTAAGCTACGCGCACGGCGGATCAGCTTTTTCTGTACGCCGATAAGCTCTGGATCGCCAATTTCTACCCCTAAGTCACCACGAGCCACCATCACCACATCGGAAGCGAGGATGATGTCATCAATTGCTTCATTGTTCGCTACCGTCTCTGCTCGCTCGACTTTAGCGACAAGCTTCGCTTCTAAGCCAGCGTCACGCGCTAAACGACGTGCGTAGTTCATGTCTTCCCCGTTGCGAGGGAATGAGATGGCTAAGTAATCCACTTTGATTTCTGCTGCGGTTAGGATGTCTGCCTTATCTTTTTCTGTTAGAGCGTCCGCAGAAAGACCGCCACCTTTTTTGTTGATGCCTTTGTTGTTGGACAATGGACCACCAACAGTGACTCGGGTGTGAACTTTATTTCCTTCAACGCTGGTAACTTGGAGCTGTACTCGGCCATCATCAAGTAACAGGATGTCGTTAGTTGAGACGTCCTGTGGAAGTTCTTTGTAATCTAAGCCAACCGATTCTTGGTTGCCTTCGCCTTTAGGTAAGTCACTATCTAAAGTGAACTTGTCTCCGACACTGAGGATGATTTTACCATCTTGGAAAGTTGAGACTCGTATTTTAGGGCCTTGTAAATCGCCGAGAATAGCAACTTGTCGACCCAGTTTAGCCGCAATCGCACGGACTTTATTGGCTCGTTGAATATGGTCTTCGCTCGTACCGTGGGAAAAGTTCATACGTACGACGTTTGCGCCCGCTTTGATGATTTCTTCAAGGACATTGTCTTTGTCGGTTGAAGGGCCTAGCGTTGTGACGATTTTTGTTCTTCTCAATATAGAAGTCATAGATTCTCCGAAGAATGCAGGTGTAGGACGAGATAACTGGAATTCTATTCTCGCTAAGTATATGCACACTATGTACATATTGTTCGTATTTAGGTCAAAGTGCTGAAAAAACGCTGAGTCTCAGGCTTTGCTTCCTAATTTGATGAATAAAATAAGTCAATTTTCAAACAATTTAACAGGAGTAGATTTCTCGTTATTTGATTGAATACACAAACAAACATGTTTATACGTGATGCTTGTCACGGGGATTTATCAATTCACTTCACAATTACTTCGCAAAGTAAAAAAATTATCCCGTTATAGAATTTCGGAGTGCAAGATGTACATGGCTCAACCGGGCCATATTGATCATATCAAACAGGTCAATGCTGGTCGTGTATACAAACTAATTGACCTGAAGGGTCCAATTTCTCGAATCGATTTATCCAAGAAAAGTGAGCTTGCACCTGCGAGTATTACTAAGATCACTCGAGAGTTGATTGAAGCACATCTGATTCATGAAACTACCGTGCAAGAGGCGACCAGTCGTGGCCGTCCAGCGGTAGGTTTGCAAGTCAATAATGAAGGCTGGCAATTCTTATCGATGCGTTTAGGGCGAGGGTATTTGACCATTGCTTTGCATGAACTTGGTGGGGATGTGCTTATCGATACAAAAATCGATATCCACGAGCGCGATCAAGATGATGTTTTGGAACGCTTACTCTACGAAATTGATGAATTCTTCCAAACCTACGCCGATCAACTTGATCGTGTGACTAGTATTGCTATCACGTTGCCTGGTCTGGTGAACTCAGAGCAGGGTATTGTGCTGCAAATGCCGCATTACAATGTTGAGAACCTTGCTCTAGGGCCTGAGATCTACAAAGCAACAGGTTTACCAGTGTTTATTGCCAACGATACACGTGCGTGGGCATTGGCTGAGAAGCTGTTTGGTCACTCACAAGAGAACGATAACTCGGTTCTGATTTCGATTCACCACGGCTTAGGGGCCGGTATCATCTTAGATGGGCGTGTCCTACAAGGCCGTCATGGTAACATTGGTGAACTCGGCCATATTCAAATTGACCCGAATGGTAAACGTTGTCACTGTGGTAACATTGGTTGCTTAGAGACCGTTGCGAGTTCACAAGCTATTCGTGAAGAAGTGGTGACTCGTATTGCTGATGGCGAACCCTCAATTCTTGCTGATCAGGAAGAAATGAGCATCGAAAGTATTTGTGAGGCGGCGGCAAATGGCGATCCTTTGGCTGTCGATGTTATCGAGAAGCTTGGTCGTTACTTGGGATCTGCAATTGCTATTGTGATCAACTTGTTTAACCCAGAGAAGATTTTGATTGGTGGGGTAATCAACCAAGCGAAAGAGGTGCTTTATCCTGCCGTTCGCCGCTGCATTGAAGAGCAGAGTTTACCGGTCTACCACCAAGATCTTGAGCTAGTGGAATCTCGTTTCTACAAACAAGCGACCATGCCGGGTGCCGCGCTTATCAAACAAGCTTTGTATGATGGTCAGTTACTGATGAAGGTAATTGAAGGCTAATTTCCCGTATTGTTGTGGCGTAGTTTTAAAGGGTGAGCTTTAAGAGTTCACCCTTTTTTGATCGCCAATTTGATGCAAAGCGCCAATCTGAGCTTTGCTTCATTGCTATATCAATAGCATTAATGTAATTTCCCTAAGTAATGTAAAACACTCATACAAAAGTTTTACTTTGTTGTTTCAGCACGGTTTTCTTTAAAGAGTGAAGGATAGTTATTCAGAGTTAGGTAGTGGTATGTCCGGAGTGTTAAATACAGTGGATCAGCGTACGAATCTAGTGGGTGAGAACCGACTGGAGCTTTTGCTGTTCACATTAAATAGTCGCCAGTTATTTGCGATCAACGTTTTCAAAGTGAAAGAGGTGATCAAACTGCCGCCACTGACCAAGCTACCTGGTTCGCACTACAATATTCGTGGTGTCGCTTCTCTCCGTGGTGAAGCAGTACCTGTGATTGATTTGCGTGGTTCAATTGGCTTTCCCCCTTTGCGTGGTGAAGCGGAAGAAGAAAACCTGATCATCACGGAATATAACCGCTCAGTTCAAGGCTTCCTTGTTGGGCCTGTACGAAACATCATCAATACAGCTTGGACCGAAATTCAGCCTCCACCTTCCACATCTGGTCGCTCTAACTACCTCACGGCAATTACCCAAGTGAAAGAAGGGGATAGCTCTCAAATCGTCGAAATCATCGATGTAGAAAAGGTGTTAGCGGAAATCATCCATTACGATGTCACGATTTCTGAAGGCGTGTTAGACCACGAACTTGCTCAAGCTATGATTGGTCGTAATGTGCTGATTGTGGATGACTCCTCAACAGCTCGTAACCAAGTACGTGATACCTTGTCTCAATTAGGTTTGAATATTATTGAGTGCCGAGATGGCCTTGAAGCATTGACGGTATTAAAACGTTGGTGTGACGAAGGTAAAGATGTCGCGAACGAGTTACTGATGATGATTACTGATGCTGAAATGCCAGAAATGGATGGCTATCGACTGACGCATGAAGTCCGTAGTGATCCGAGAATGTCCAAACTGTTCATCACGCTAAATACTTCTTTAAGTGGGAGTTTTAATGAAGCCATGGTGCAAAAGGTGGGCTGTGACCGCTTTATATCTAAGTTCCAACCAGATCTTCTTGTTGAAGTCGCACAAGAACGTTTGCGTCAGGTGGTTTAGGTTATCCAAGGTATAATTATCTTGTTACAAACTCATTCATAAGTTTTTATGATGTCTGCTTCATGAGTTGCTATACTTTACTTACATATTTTTTACAGTGAAATATGTCAGGTATATCACGTTACTTTTCACCTACGAGTCAACTCGACTCATCAGTATAGGGTACTTCCTTTTAATGATATGGCTAACATCTAAAGTTATTATGACTTTATCCTTGTTACTGTATAGGGAATACAAGAAAAAACGTACGGAAGCGGAAGCTGATGACTAATTTCAGCGGAATTGAAAGGGAGGGTCGACCTCCCTTTATTTTATTCAGTTTACCCTGTGTCAATCTGTCTCTATTCTCATTTCTTTAATGAAAATCCCGCGATTTATTTTGCAGTCTCGCAAGGTGTTGAGTGCAATCAATGAGCCTACCTGCAATGATGTGCGTGACTTCTCCCTCTCTTTCTAAAATTCCTTTTACCATTAACACCTTTGAGGTGAGATAAGCTTGTTTCTGCGCGCGCGCTGTTGCTCGCCACACAACCACATTAATGTTACCAGTGTCGTCTTCTAACGTGAAAAAGGTGACGCCAGCTGCAGTGCCAGGGGATTGCCTGCCTGTGACGACACCGACAACCGTCACCAAGGACTTGTGCTCTTTTTCTACGAGCTGCTTCATACGAGTAAAGCGTGGTAGTTTGCCAGCTTCCTCCAGTAGGGTAATTGGGTGACGGCTAAGTGATAACCCTGTACTGGCATAATCTTCAATGAGATTTTCGTACTCAGAAGGCTGAGGTTGATAGCTCACCTCAGGCTCTTCAATTTGATTAAATAAGGGCAAGTCTGATAACGAATCCATAGCTGACCAACGTGCGTTATATCGGTTACCTGAGAGTATTTGAAAAGCATTCGCAGAAGCTAATAACTCAATATCACGACGACTTCTCAGAATTTGTTTTACCTCTTGGATAGAACGATAACCATGAGTTGGGCGGTGTTCAACCAAGCGGATAGCGTTTTCTTCATTAAGGCTTTTGACTAACCGCAAGCCTAGTTGGATACCAAGGCGTCCATTGGGGCGTTTTACCAAGTGATGCTGGTAGTGTGAGTGGTTCACGCAAGTAGGCAGTACTTCCACTCCGTGTCGACGTGCATCCTGAACCAGCTGTGAAGGGCTATAAAAGCCCATGGGTTGGCTATTCAGTAGCGAAGTATAAAACTCAGCGGGATAGTAGAACTTTAGCCATGCAGAGCAATAAGCCAGTACCGCGAAAGAGGCGGAATGGCTCTCAGGAAAACCATACTCACCAAAGCCACAAATCTGATCAAAGATACGTTCGGCAAACTCAAGATCGTAGCCGCGTTCAAGCATCCCATCGATAAGCTTTGGTTTGAATTTAGCGAGATCGCCGTTCTTCTTCCATGCTGCCATTGCTCTACGCAATTGATCCGCTTCACCGCCGCTAAAACCAGCAGCGACCATTGCCAACTTGATCACTTGTTCTTGGAAAATCGGTACGCCCATGGTGCGCTCTAGTACGTTTTTCACTTCTTCCGATGGGTAGCTGATCGGTTCTTCACCATTTCGTCTTTTTAAAAACGGGTGCACCATATCTCCTTGGATTGGGCCCGGACGAACAATGGCAATCTGCACGACTAAGTCGTAGTAACGTGCAGGTTTTAAGCGTGGCAGCATGCTCATCTGCGCGCGAGACTCAATCTGGAATACGCCAACAGTATCGGCTTTTTGGATCATGCGGTATACGTGCGGATCGTCTTGCAGGCGTGTGATCTCGGCAATCGACAGGGATCGCTGGTGGTGCTTCTCGACTAATTGAAAGCATTTACGGATCGCGTTCAACATGCCAAGTGCAAGTACATCGACTTTCAATAGCTTTAAGCTTTCTAAATCATCTTTATCCCATTGAATAATCGTGCGATCTTCCATCGAAGCATTCTCGACAGGCACCAGTTCATACAAAGGGCCAGATGAAATCACAAAGCCGCCGACATGCTGAGATAAATGGCGCGGAAATCCGATGATCTCGTTCACCAACTGGATAAATTGTTGGCCTTTTAACGACTCTGGTTGTAACCCCAATTCGATGATTTGCGCTTGCCAACCTTGGCTACGATCACGGCGATTGACGTTTTTGATGAAGAAGTCTAGCTGAGTTTCTTCAATCCCCAGTGCTTTACCCACTTCACGCACGGCACTTTTAAAGCGATAGCTGATCACGGTGGCTGCCAAAGCGGCACGCTCGCGCCCGTACTTTTTGTAGATGTACTGAATCACTTCTTCACGACGCTCGTGCTCGAAATCCACATCGATATCTGGCGGCTCGTCTCGCTCTTTACTAATAAAACGCTCGAATAAGACAGAGATTTGCCTCGGGTCAACCGCGGTGATTTCTAAGCAGTAACACACCACGGAGTTAGCCGCAGATCCACGTCCTTGATAGAGGATGCCTTGCTGCTTAGCGAACATCACAATGTCGTGAATGGTTAGAAAATAATAATGGTACTCTAGCTCTTTAATGAGTGTGAGTTCACGCTCAATCGTTTGATTGATGTCTGTTGGAACCCCTTCGGGAAAGCGTCGTTGCTTACCTCGATCAACTAAAAAACGTAAGTAAGAGTCTGGTGTGTAACCATCTGGAATGAGTTCGGCTGGGTATTCGTATTTCAGGTCAGACAGCTCGAATTCGCACAAATCTGCGATGGTTTTGCTTTCTGCAAGCCACTCTGGTTTATAGATGCGGAGTAGCTTATTCATTGGGCGCAACGCTCTTTCTGCATTGGATAGGCGATCAAAACCAAGTTTATCGACATTGCATCCATGCTTAACGGCAGTGAGTACATGCTGTAGAGGTAGGCGTTCGACAGCATGCATCAAAACACCACCACAAGCGGTAATTGGCAATTGGAACTCGTTTGCTAATAATTCACAGTGAGTTGTGTATGCTTCATCACTTCCACTGAGGTGACGTTGAATCGCGACCCATAATCGTTCGGAATGGTGTTGATTAAGCCAACGTCCCCAGTAGTGATCACTTTCCTGATGTGCAGGTAACCACAGCACGAAACAGTGACGAATCGACATTAAATCCCATTCGGAAAGTTGGTAGCTGCCTTTCTCGCTGCGTCTTCTTGAATTGGTGATGATACGGCACAGCTCAGCGTAGGCTTTTCGACAAGGGCAAAGCAGCACGACTTGGCATTCCTCGTTCAACCAAAACATGCTGCCGACGATTTGTTTAATATCAAGCTTGTGCTGTTTAATGGTCGCGTACGCTTTGACGACACCGGCAACAGAGCATTCATCAGTAATCGCAATAGCTTGATAACGATAAAAAGCGGCTTGCAGTACTAACTCTTCCGCATGAGAAGCCCCAGTGAGAAAGGAAAAATTGGACTGACAAAATAGTTCTGCGTAACTCATAACAACCTAACAAAAATAACTGCCGATTTAACAAAAATAGCCATGAAGAAACCAATGCTTGTGTTGATCGCGAAAGACCCATAACCAGCGCCCTTGCTTGGTATGTGCTACGTAGTAATCACGCATGATTTCATCGCCATCCCACCATCCAGAGACAATTCGCTCCGGTCCATGAATGAGAGATACTTGCTCTTGTAGCGCGATAGGTTCGGGTAATTGCATCGCTGGGCGTAACAACGCAGGGATGGTGTTAATCGACACATCCGGCTCGTCGGCTGGGCGATACTGACTGGCTTTCTCTGGTCTTGGGTCGCAGGCGATATTCGGTTTGAGTACTGCGCTTTTACCCAATTTAGCTTGCAGTAGAGAGAGCAACTCTAATGCATTCATTTGGCCCTTTTGCCCAGCAAAGAGATCACGAGTTGCGCTTAAAGGCTCTCCTTGACGGACGATTTTTAACGTTAAGCCCATCACTGGGCCGTTTAAGGTCAGTGATTCTAGATTCAAACTGGCCAGTTGTTGCCAACGCTGATATAAGTAATCGCCCTGCGCTGAAGTCAATTGAAGATGTTGTTCTTGCTTATCTCGCTGGTGGAGCGTCAAGCACAGCTCAAACGCGACTTTATCGCGCAGCTTGAGGAAGGTTTCGAGCTGCTGAAGGAGCTTGGCTAACGGTCTTTCCACCCATTGCACGTTTTCAATTTCAAACAGCAATTCTAGGTATACTTGGAATGATTCCGTTGGATGATAAAAATCAACAGGATGTTTGAACTGGCCTGTTAACCGCCCAACGTAGTTGACTAAATCGATATCAAATCGGCGTGCAATATCTTGTAACGGCAACTCAAGCAAACCTTCGAGGGTTGTAACTCCAACGCGCTGTAGCTTATCGACAGTGGAGGTCGACAAATCGGTCAATGTCAGTGGCAAAGGTTGTAACGCTTGTAGCATGAAGGCTTTATCTTCACTCAAACAATTACTCCCAGATAAGGCCATCAATTTGGCTGAAAAGGGTGAAAAGCCGCAGCCGAACTGAAAGCTCAGCTTGAGCGTTGCTAGGTGAGTCGTGACTTTTTGCCAGTAATTTTGCAGCCCTTCATATAAGTTAAGCATCGGGGTTGCACGTAGTAGAACCCCTTGGCTTGGCATCAATACTACATCAGACGTAATCAAATACAGCCATTGAGCAATTTCTTGTAACTTGCTCAATTCGGTTTGCGGATGATAAGGATGCACTTGCAAATCCCGGCACAAAGAAGCCGCGCTACCCAAGCCCATATTTGGCTTAATGCCTTGTTGATCGGCAATCTCGTTGTATTGAATGATCCGACAACGTTGGCTTTCTACAATCACCACGGGCTGCTCTTGGTTATCACCAAAGAGTGCATCTAACTGTAGGCGAGGGAAGTGCAAGTATATCCACAAAGCCATATCACTAACCTTGATTCGCCAATGGGAAATTGACCACCGTGGATGGAATACGAGTTGTGCTTGGCATCACCAGTTGCGGGTAGTGGTGCTGGAAGTTGATATCGACGCTGCCTTTGCTCCAACCGCCTTTTCTTTTGAGCACTTCTACACTCACACCTTGCTCGTGACCGTGAAGTTTTAAGCTGAGTGACACAGGCAAAGACAAGCGATTTGTCATGTTAGGTTTGAGCATAAACAGAGGGCAAGCGCCTTGCTCACTTGCCACTTGCAGACGTTTTACTTGGTGGATCTCTAGTTCATCTTGCCATAGCAAAACGTTAGTACATACGCCGCTTTTGAGGCATTGCTCTGCAGCCCATAAGGCATCGCGTTGATGTTCCGGTGTGACAACCCATACTTGGTTGATGTCCAACCCAATGCTGTGTAGGAACAATGAGTTCATCAATGCGGGAGGCTGAATGAATGCCGTTACTCCTCTTGCCAGAGATGCTTTTAAATAAGGCGCTAAAAGACGCAATTCACCAATACTGCCAACGGACTCCATTTCCACGACACCATGGGGAGGAAAACCGCCCCCAAGCAAGGTATCTAACTCAGGAAAACCTGAGCTATGGAGAGTCTGGTGTGTATCAGCTTTGGTTAAATTTGCTTGCCAAACAAGATGTTGGCTTTTTAAATTCTGGATAATGTCTTGCATAATAAAATACCTGTATATATGTACAGTATATTTCTGTGGTGGAAAGTCGCAAGATTTTTATAGGCAGAAATACGAAAAAAGGCAGCGTTTGCTGCCTTTTCAATCGATTATGCGAGGTCGTGAGAATTTATCACTTACGCTTTGGTTGTGCGTCAATACACTGACCGTTGACATCAGTGACGGCTGGATCCATTAAATGCAGGTACAACGGCATAATATCTAAAGGTGTTTTTAATGTATTTGAATCTTCACCAGGGTAGGCTTTTTCACGCATACGAGTACGAGTTGCACCGGGGTTAATGGCATTAACTCGCATTGGTGTGTCACTCAGTTCGTCGGCGAGAACCTGCATCATACCTTCTACGGCAAATTTGGAGATGGCGTACGAACCCCAGAAAGCACGGCCAGAATGGCCCACTGTTGAAGACGTAAAGATAATACGACCTGCATCTGAATTACGCATAATAGGCAGCAGTGCCTGAGTCATTAGGACTTCTGCTTTCACGTTAATCTGCATGATGTCGTCAAAGTCTTCTTCATTGATTTGCTCAAACGGGCACAGCGTGCTTAAAACACCGGCGTTGTGCAGCAGGCCATCCAAACGACCAAATTGACCTTCGATGGTTTCTGCCATATCGATGTAGTGCTGCTTAGTTGCGCCTTTTAGATCAAGTGGAATGATCGCGGGTTGAGGGTAACCTGCAGATTCGATTTCATCGTAGATGGATTCAAGGTTTTGAACGTTTCGACCAAGTAGAATCACAGTCGCACCGTGCTGAGCGTAAGAAAGTGCCGCTTGGCGACCAATACCATTGCCTGCACCAGTGACAAGAATGACTTTACCTTTTAGGGCATCTGCTGAAACGGAGTAGTTCACGGTAGTTAATCCTTATTATTGTATCTAATTCCGACGAACAGACGTCATCTTGGTGTAGAAATGCGCCTGTTTCTCAATGGAAAATCTTGGTAATCGTGACAAGTTGGTTACAATACACCAATTCATGTGTTATACCAATTCCAGAACGGTTGTCCGGTATGTTATTTGAACACCATCAATCAGAACAAGAGGTTACTGATTTTCTTGCCTTCTCTCTGATTTTTCTACGTAACATATTGATGACTATTACTGGTATGAGATAGAGGAACTCTCATTGGAATTTTTATTAGATTATGGTCTGTTTTTAGCCAAGATTATCACCGTTGTTGCGGCCGTGGTTGTGCTGCTGATTATTGCAAAATCGGCGGGTGGTAAATCGGGTGCTGCGAAAGGCGAATTGGAAGTCACCAATCTTTCTGAGCGTCATAAAGATGCAATCGAACAGTTAGAACATCACCTGCACGATGACGCTTTCATCAAAGCTCGTGATAAAGCGGCTAAGAAGGAAGAGAAAGAAAAGAACAAATCTCGCGAGAAAGAAATCAAACAAGCGAGCAAAGAAGGCTCTCTCGATAGCAAGCGTGAACCGCACCTGTTCGTGTTGGACTTCAACGGCAGTATTGATGCAAAAGAAGTGGGCTCTCTACGTGAAGAGATCACTGCAGTATTAGCAGTAGCTCGCGAAGGCGATGAAGTGCTGCTTCGTCTAGAGTCTGGTGGTGGTATGGTCCATGGCTATGGCTTAGCATCTTCTCAACTTGATCGAATCAAAGCTGCAGGTCTGCCTCTGACGATTTCTGTCGACAAAGTGGCAGCAAGTGGTGGCTACATGATGGCATGTGTGGCAGACAAGATTGTGTCTGCGCCGTTTGCGATTGTAGGTTCTATCGGCGTTATCGCGCAGATCCCTAACTTCAACAAACTGTTGAAAAAACACGATATCGAATATGAGCAGCTAACAGCTGGTGAGTACAAGCGTACACTAACGATGTTTGGTGAGAACACCGACAAAGCGCGTGATAAGTTCAAACAAGAACTTGAAGAAACACACGTACTGTTCAAAGACTTCATCAGTGAACGTCGCCCAGCGCTAGAACTTGAAAAAGTCGCAACCGGTGAGCACTGGTTTGGTACGCAAGCGAAAGAGCTAGGGCTGGTGGATGAAATCAGCACTTCCGACGATCTAGTTGTTGCAGCATGCAAAGAGAAAACCGTACTAGCAGTGCATTACGTGCAAAAGAAAAAACTGGCAGACAAGCTTGCCGGTGTTGCAGGCAAAGTAGCAGACAGTGTTGTGCTTAAACTTGCAGAGCGTGGTCAAAAGCCAATTGTGTAATGTTTAAGAAATAACAAAAAAAACCAACTGTTTAGTTGGTTTTTTTGTTTCCGCTGAGGGTTGTTAGTTCAGCTCTAACCGTTATTGGTTCAGTTCTAACTGATAGAAGCTTGCTTGAGCATAATCACCCGCTTCCATGCCGCGCCATTCACAGTCTGAACTGCTTTTCTTCGTATTACATTGGTTGTAAGCACCGGCTTTGTAATACATCCAATCGTTACCATAGCCTTGGTCTACTTCATGACCTTGGTATTTGCCTTCTGCTAGATTCACATCAAATGTCTTAGTGACTTCATTTTTTTCACCTGGGTTCTTAGTGAAAGTCAGGTGCATGATCTCACCTTCCACATTCACGCTGTATGAGAAGATTTCACCCAGTTTGATGCCGTCTTGTGGGTCTGCGTCGCCTTTACGTAAGTTGTATTGTCCGAACACGTTGTGGCGGATGTCTTGGCGAAGTTTCTTACCATTTTCATCTTTCGCGTCTTGAAGTTCTTTGGTTGGGTTTAACTCGTAGTTCCACGAAAGAGAGCCGTATTCATGCTCCGGCAGCTTGCGGTAAGAAATCTTTAAAGGCTCATTGTCAGAGCCATGAATTTGGCCAATCACGACAGCGAATGCGCCATTCTTTTTGTAGTTGCCACTTGTACTTACTTGGTCAACAGATAGGGTCGCGTTTAGCTCGCCACCAATCGCACCATACTCAGCAGCATTTGGGTGAGAAGCGACGACAAAGTTGTTTTTTGGCTCACCGTAGTGCGTAGCAAGCATGGCACGAAGTTCACTACGGGTGTTCTTACTATTAGGAGTGGTCGGTGCTTCATTTGGTGCAACAAAAACCACGGCGCCTGTTTCTTTGTTGGTATAGAACCACTCAGGGTGAACATAAGGGTTTTCTGTATTGCCCAGCTCATCTTTGGCTATTTCTAATGCTTTACCTTTGCGTTCACCTTCTTTAGTTAGTTCAGGCAAGGTAATTTTCCAATTCGTCATATCAAAGTTTTGAGCTGGAGCCTTTGTCGGATCTAGCTCATATTTGTTCGCTAATTCATTAGACGAAGTTACAGCCATAGCAGACGCAGAGGCAATGCTGGCAGCAAGAAAAGTAAGCGCTAATTTCTTCATATTGTGTTCTCAATTTTTATAGGGTCGTCGATAAGATTATTTAATATACAATAATATTGTATTACTAATATGTGATCGGGTCGGAAAAATGAAACTTAGAGAAAATCCGCCATTTGGTATTGCGTTTTAAAGAGAAAAAATCAGAAGAGAGAAAACGGCAAATTCTGAACCGGGGAGAGGGCAAAGAAATGGTATCATGAGGCTATTAGGTATATACTCCCGCACCGTAAAATTAAGAATGAAATGAATTTGGGTGGAAGCACCGAAATTCGCACATCAACGTGGAGAAAAACATGTCCTCTCAAACTCCGGTTGTTACCGTAGATGGACCTAGTGGTGCAGGTAAAGGCACTTTATGTATGTTGCTGGCGAAGAAGTTGGGCTTTCATCTTCTTGATTCTGGCGCAATTTATCGTGTCCTTGCACTCGCAGCGATTCACCACGGCGTAGACACTGAGTCAGAAGATGCGCTTGTTCCACTTGCTACTCATCTAGACGTTCAGTTTATTGCTGAAGGTGACCTAGTAAAAGTGATTCTAGAAGGCGAAGACGTCTCTGGTGAGCTTCGTAAAGAAGAAACGGGGATGGCGGCGTCTAAAGTAGCAGCTCTGCCACGCGTTCGTGAAGCATTATTGCGCCGTCAGCGTGCATTTGAGACCGCTCCGGGTCTGGTTGCTGATGGCCGTGATATGGGTACGGTCGTATTCACGAATGCACAAGCGAAAATTTTCCTTGATGCGAGCGCAGAAGAGCGTGCAAATCGACGCCTTAAACAGTTGCAAGAGAAAGGGTTAGATGTTAGATTTGCTGACCTTTTGAGCGAGATCCAAGAGCGTGACGATCGCGATCGTAACCGCCCAGTGGCACCACTACGCCCTGCAGAGGATGCGCTTGTGCTAGATTCTACGTCGATGAGTATCGACGAAGTAGTAGAAAAGGCACTACAATATATCGAATCGAAGCTAGCTGAGTAATAACACTCGGCTAGACTAAGAGCGTTGGTCGCAAGGATGATGACTGGCGAATTTAATAACCCCATGCGGTAGGATACCCGTGGACGTTTAATTTATTGAAGATTAAATAAATGACTGAATCTTTTGCTCAACTCTTTGAAGAGTTTCTAAACGAAACAGAATTCCAACAAGGCAGCATCGTTAAAGGTACTGTAGTAGCTATCGAGAACGGTTTCGTTCTTGTTGACGCTGGTCTTAAGTCTGAATCTGCTATCCCTGCTGAACAGTTCAAGAACGCTGCTGGCGAACTTGAAGTTGAAGTTGGTGCTGAAGTAGACGTAGCTCTAGACGCTGTTGAAGATGGTTTCGGTGAAACTCAACTTTCTCGTGAGAAAGCTAAGCGTCACGAAGCTTGGATCGTTCTTGAGAAAGCTTACGAAGAAGCTGAAACTGTTGTTGGTATCATCAACGGTAAAGTTAAAGGCGGTTTCACTGTTGAACTAAACGGTATCCGTGCTTTCCTTCCTGGCTCTCTAGTAGACGTACGTCCAATCCGCGACACTGCTCACCTAGAAAACAAAGAGCTAGAGTTCAAAGTTATCAAACTTGACCAAAAACGTAACAACGTAGTTGTTTCACGTCGTGCAGTTATCGAATCTGAGAACAGCGTTGAGCGTGACGAGCTTCTAGAAACTCTACAAGAAGGTTCTGAAGTTAAAGGTATCGTTAAGAACCTTACTGACTACGGTGCGTTCGTTGACCTAGGTGGCGTTGACGGTCTTCTACATATCACAGATATGGCTTGGAAGCGCGTTAAGCACCCATCTGAAATCGTTAACGTTGGTGATGAGATCCAAGTTAAAGTTCTTAAGTTCGACCGTGAGCGTACTCGCGTATCACTAGGTCTTAAGCAACTAGGCGAAGATCCATGGGTAGCAATCGCTAAGCGTTACCCAGAAGGTCACAAACTAACTGGTCGCGTAACTAACCTAACTGACTACGGCTGCTTCGTTGAAATCGAAGAAGGCGTTGAAGGTCTAGTACACGTTTCAGAAATGGATTGGACTAACAAGAACATCCACCCATCTAAAGTTGTTAATGTTGGCGACGAAGTTGAGGTTATGGTTCTTGAGATCGACGAAGAACGTCGTCGTATTTCTCTAGGTCTGAAACAGTGTAAAGCTAACCCATGGCAGTCATTCGCTGAAGCACAAGCTAAAGGCGACAAAGTTACTGGTAAGATCAAGTCTATCACTGACTTCGGTATCTTCATCGGTCTAGAAGGCGGCATCGACGGTCTAGTTCACCTATCTGACATTTCTTGGAATGTTGCTGGCGAAGAAGCTGTACGTGAGTACAAGAAAGGCGACGAGATCTCTGCAGTTGTTCTAGCAGTAGACGCTGAGCGTGAGCGCATTTCTCTAGGCGTTAAGCAAATGGAAAACGACCCATTCAATGCTTACGTTGCTGACAACAAGAAAGGTGTTCTAGTTAACGCTACTGTAACTGCTGTTGACGCTAAAGGCGCTACAGTTGAAATCGCAGAAGGCGTTGAAGGTTACATCCGTGCTTCTGAAGTATCACGCGATCGCGTAGAAGATGCTTCTCTAATCCTAAGTGCTGGTGATGTTGTTGAAGCGAAGTTCACAGGTGTAGACCGTAAGAACCGCGTAATCAACCTATCTATCAAAGCTAAAGATGAAGCTGATGAGCAAGAAGCAATGGCATCTATCAACAAGCAAGACGAAGCTGCTTTTGGTAATGCAATGGCTGACGCTTTCAAAGCTGCT
This sequence comes from Vibrio jasicida 090810c, assembly GCF_002887615.1. Taxonomy (NCBI): domain Bacteria; kingdom Pseudomonadati; phylum Pseudomonadota; class Gammaproteobacteria; order Vibrionales; family Vibrionaceae; genus Vibrio; species Vibrio jasicida. Next base: position 3,513,169 of record NZ_CP025792.1, read on the forward strand.
AAAGGCGAATAATTTACTCGCTTAAGCTAAAAAGGGGCCGCAAGGCTCCTTTTTTATGCTTGCTATAAACTAAGTAGTAATACTAATGTTGATAAACTATGCTAAAAAAAGACATTTTTTGATTGCACATTTTGTGTAAAAATTGTCTAGAATTGATAGCAAGTGTTTGTTGGAATTAGTATTACTTACTATAATGAGTGATAAAGATACTCAAAGAGGGCAACTATGACTAAGTCTGAACTGATTGAAAGACTCTGCGCTGAGCAAACACATTTATCAGCGAAAGAGGTAGAAGATGCTGTAAAAGATATTTTAGAGCACATGGCCTCTACACTAGAGACCGGTGACCGTATTGAGATCCGTGGCTTTGGTAGTTTTTCTCTTCATTACCGCGAGCCTCGCGTAGGTCGCAACCCTAAAACGGGCGACAAGGTGGAGTTAGAGGGTAAATACGTTCCTCACTTCAAACCAGGCAAAGAGCTTCGTGAACGCGTAAATATGGATAGCTAAGGCTCTCTTATTAGTTTGAAAAAGCGGCATACTCTCGTGTATGCCGCTTTTTTATAACTAGATTATTGGTAATATACATGGTCTGAAGAAACATTTTACTGCATAATCTTACCTACTTACTCCTCGAAGGGTGATGTAACATGAAAATTATAAAAATCATTGCTGTTTTAGCTCTCTTTTTAATTGCACTGGCTTTAGGTTCTCAAAACCAAGAGATCGTAACCTTTAATTATCTTCTGGCGAAAGGTGAGTTCCACTTATCAACCTTGCTGGGTGTAGTGTTTGTCGTTGGTTTTGGCATAGCATGGGTTATCTTTGCTAGCATTCAGTTCAAAACTCAACTGCAAGTGCGTCGTCTGAAAAAGAAACTTAAAAAGTATGAGCCCGCTGAAGCAGAACAACCTGCAAAACCAGCAGTAGAAAAACAGGCATAAGGATAAGGCTTAACTTTAATGCTTGAACTACTCTTCTTGTTATTGCCAATAGCCGCCGCCTATGGTTGGTACATGGGCCACCGTAGCGCTCAGCAAGACAAGCAGAAGCAATCTCATCAGATATCCCGTCAGTATGTGACGGGTCTTAACCTGCTCCTATCTGATCAATCAGATAAGGCGGTTGACCACTTCATTGAATTGCTCCAAGTTGATAACGAAACGATAGATACTCACCTAGCGTTGGGTAATCTTTTCCGTTCTCGTGGTGAAGTCGACCGAGCAATTCGAATCCACCAAAATCTCATTTCTCGTTCTGGCCTCACGCTAGATCAGAAGAACCTCGCACTTCAGCAGCTCGCAAAAGATTACATGGCCTCTGGTTTCTTAGACCGTGCAGAAAAAATCTTTGAACAGTTAGTTGAGGAGCCAGACCATCGTGAAAGTGCACTTCAGCAACTTGTCACCATCTACCAACAAACGCGTGAGTGGGAAAAAGCTATTCATTACGCAAACCAGTTGGCGAAGATGGGTAAGAAGCGCACTCGTATTCGTGCCAACATTGCACATTTCTGGTGCGAGTTAGCCATGCTTGACCAAGCTGATGGTAACACCAGTAAAGCGATTCAACATTTCAAGAAAGCACTGTCAGAAGACCCTAAATGTGTTCGTGCGAGTATTGCCCTTGGCCGGGTGTATTTAGAGTCAGAAGATTACAAACACACCATCAAGTACCTGACAGGCGTGCTTGAGCAAGATAAAGACTTTATTAGTGATGTCCTACCAACGATTGCTGAGTGTTATCACCATTTAGGTCAGGAAGATGAACTCGTAGAATTCTTACGTGCCTGTATCGATAAAAAGGCGGGTGTATCGTCCGAATTAATGTTGGCGCAACTTGTCGCGCATCATGAGAGCGTTGGTGCCGCGCAAGAGCTGTTGACGAAACAACTACTGAAAAACCCAACCATGAAAGGCTTTTACCGTCTTATTGATTACCATATTGCAGAAGCAGAAGACGGTCGTGCAAAGGACAGTCTATCGACACTGCAAGCCATGGTTGGTGAACAGTTAAAAGTGAAGCCACATTACCGATGCAGGAAGTGTGGCTTCTCAACCCATTCCCTTTACTGGCATTGTCCATCTTGTAAAGGATGGGGGACGATCAAGCCAATCCGCGGATTGGACGGTGAATAATTTTAATGCAGCTGGCAGAGTTTCTGTCCGCTGCATTTTTTTAAGCTTTATTTGATAAGAACCAAAAATAGTTAGGAGATGAAATGATCGACCAAAAAGTTATTGTCGCACTAGATTATGATAACCAAGCTGATGCGCTTGCATTCGTAGATAGAATTGATCCTGCGTCATGCCGCCTAAAAGTGGGCAAGGAAATGTTTACACTATTTGGTCCTGATTTCGTACGTGAACTTCATAAACGCGGGTTCTCTGTGTTCCTAGACCTGAAATTTCACGATATCCCGAATACGTGTTCAAAAGCCGTGCGAGCCGCCGCTGAGTTGGGTGTATGGATGGTAAACGTTCACGCAAGCGGTGGTGAGCGTATGATGGCTGCTTCGCGTGAAATCCTAGAGCCGTATGGTACAGATCGCCCGTTATTGATTGGTGTAACGGTACTGACCAGTATGGAACAAAGCGACTTAGCTGGAATTGGCTTAAACGTGGCTCCTCAGGAGCAGGTGGTCCGTCTTGCAACGCTAACTAAGAACTCTGGCCTAGACGGCGTAGTCTGTTCAGCTCAAGAGTCTTCAATGCTTAAGAGTGAGCTTGGTAAAGAGTTTAAGCTCATTACTCCTGGGATTCGCCCAGCAGGTTCTGAGCAAGGTGACCAACGTCGTATTATGACACCAGTCGATGCGATTCAAGCAGGCTCAGACTACCTAGTGATCGGTCGTCCTATTACACAAGCTACCGACCCAGCAGCAGTGCTTAAATCCATCAACGAAAGTTTGGCGAATATGTAAACATTGTTGAAATGGAAGATGGAAAGGTGAAGTGGAAGTGCTTCACCTTTTTTGTTTTTTTAACACAGAAAATCTGAGGTGTAAGCTTGAATTGAATATCGCCGGATAGTGTTAGATTAGGTGATAGGACTGCTACGATCACACTTTGGTAACATAACTCGCTGTGATGATGTGAAATTGCAAGCATGTGTTATGGATGGGTTGCGTTACAAATGTGTAACGAATACTATGAGGTTGATGCATTCACTGCGTTGTAAGGTCTAGGATGACCTCGTGAAACTCTCTGATATTAATACGTAAAGTGGACAGGAATTCACTTGGTATTAGCGCTTATTATTTCCTTTACTGTGCCTTGGCATAGCCTCTCCGAGATTCACTTGTTGTCGCTCCATCAGTCTTACCGCGTAAACACAACAAGGAAGAATACAATGATAAAAACCCTGCCATTTGCAGCACTGGCAACCTTGATGGCAACCAGCTTTCAAGTTAGCGCAGCTGAGCTACCAGCAGAGGTAGAATGGATTTCAAACAATAATGAGCCTCTGTTTGCTTCAGAAGAAGCGGTACGAGGTGGAACATACCGTACTTTTATTCGAAGCTTCCCTCAAACGTTACGCAGTGTCGGTCCTGATGCGAACTCTGGTCTTCGCCAATACTTAATGGATGGCACTCCTAAACTCGCTCAGCGCCATCCTGATACGGGTAAATGGATTCCCCAACTTGCTAAGGAATGGGCATTTGGCGATGACAACAAAAGCGTTTATTTCAAGTTAGATGAGACGGCAAGATGGTCCGATGGTGAGAAGATAACCGCCGATGATTACGTGTTTATGATGAAGTACTACACGTCAGAAGACATCATTGATCCGTGGTACAACGATTTCTTTAAAACAAGCATTGTAAGCGTAGAGAAAATCGATGACTACACCATCCAAGTAAACCTTGCTGTGGAACAGAGCCAAGATGCTTTGATGGTTCTGATCAACATGCCAAGTAATGGTTTTCAGCCTCGCCCAGAGCACTTTTTTGAAGGGGAAAAAGATGAAAACAAAGATGGTATGCCGGACAACTTTGTTCGTAAGTTCAACTTCAAATCAGAGCCTACCGCGGCACCTTATTACATTGATAAAGTAAAGAAAGGTAAGAGCGTGACGTTTAAACACGTTGGTGAAGATTGGTGGGGTTATAACAACCGTTACTACAAAAATCGTTACAATGTAGACAAGGTTCGTATTACCGTGATCCGTGATGAAGACATCGCAATGAAGCACTTCGAGAAGGGCAATTTAGACTACTTCGAGATGGTGTTACCTAACTTCTGGCATGATAAAACAGACAGTGAAGTGTACAAGAAAGGCTATGTACAAAAATACTGGGGCTTCAACCAGTCGCCTCAGGGGGCGGGTGGTCTGTGGATGAACACGGCAATGCCGATGCTAGACAACTTAGAAGTGCGTAAAGGTGTGATGGCAGCAACAGACTACGACGGTATGATCGCAAACATAATGCGTGGTGACTACTCTCGTAAGCCACATGGTCTTGGTTTTGGCCACGGTGAGTATGATGATCCAAGCAACACACCACCGAAGTTTGATGCTGCAGAGGCAGTAAAACATTTCGAGAAAGCCGGCTTTGATAAAATTGGTTCGGATGGTATCCGCGTCAATGATAAAGGTGAGCGTTTGAGTTTTGCGATTACCTACGGTTACAACTCACACACTCCACGTATTGCGTACTTAAAAGAGCAAGCGAAGTTGGCAGGTTTGGAGTTTACCTTAAACCTTGTTGATGGTTCTTCGGCGTTTAAATACATTCTGGAGAAGAAGCACCAACTAGCATTTTTGAATATGGGTTCTGGTGAGATCCCTGCGTACTGGGAATACTTCCACTCAGATAATGCGAATAAGCCTCAAACTAATGCACATACAAACTACAGCAGCCCAGAGCTAGATAAGCTGATTGAAGCGTATGATAATGAGTTTGAACAACAAAAACGCTACGACTTGTCTCGTCAGATCCAAAAATACATCGGTGATGCAAACGTCATTGTTCCTGGTTACATGGTCCCTTACACACGTGATGCACATTGGCGTTGGGTTAAGATTCCTAAGAATGGGATGACAAAAAATACCGAATGGATTTTGCACCCAATGGATATTTCAAACTTCTGGATTGATAAGTCTGTGAAGGAAGAAACAGAGAAAGCGATGAAGGCGGGGAAATCGTTCCCTGAAGTGACGGTTATCGACGACCGTTACAAGCTGTCATCGAACTAGTTGTTAGATAGCAAACAACAAAAAGCCCCGAAACTCGATTGTGTCGGGGCTAATTATATGGTCCGCCTCACTCTCAAGCCCTACGCTTAGAGTAGGCTCTCAGAACGAGGTGAACCATATGTCTACCATTCACATCTTAGGTATCGATTTAGGCAAGCACTGCTTTCATGCGGTTGGCAACAATCACACTGGCAAAGACGTTATTCGCCGTAAGTTTAGTCGAAGCCAACTACTCCGTTTCTTATCTGTACTTGAACCTACCATCATCGCTTTTGAAGCCTGTGGTGGTGCTCACTGGCTTGCGAGAAAGTGTGAAGCCTATGGGCATCGAGTTCGACTTATCCCGCCTCAATATGTAAAACCTTACGTCAAAGGTAATAAGAACGACTTTATTGATGCGGCTGCGATAGCAGAAGCAGCGAGTCGACCAAGCATGAGATTTGTCTCTGCCAAGTCAGAGGAAGCTCAGGTAATCGCAGCTATCCATCGAGTGAGGGATGGTTATATCAAAGAACGAACGGCTTGTATGAGCCGAATTGGAGCAATACTACTTGAGTTTGGGCTGAGTTTTCCTAAAGGCCATGCCAAGATGAAAGCGCTATTTCAGTGGTTGGCCGAGCAAGATATAAAGCTACCACCGAGTCTGGTCGCTGAGTTGCTCTCGATTCATGAGCACTATAAATACCTAAATGAGCAAGTATCTACTCAAGATAGAAAACTGAAAGCGATTACTGAAAATAATGAAAATGCCGAACTTTTGAAGAGTATTCCTGGTATTGGTGATTTAACAGCAACGTTGTGTGTGGCCAATATCAGTTCTCTTTCAAACTTTGGTGGAGGTCGCGAGATGGCTGCATGGCTAGGACTCGTTCCAAGGCAGTATTCAACGGGTGGCAAATCAAAGCTATTAGGCATGAGTAAACGAGGGAACAAACACCTTCGCGCTCTATTTATACATGGAGCGAGGTCCGTGCTATCTAGGATAGAAACAACAGGAAAAGTGTTTGGAGATTGGTTAGTCAATTTACGAGCAACAAAGCCGTTTAATGTAGTGGTAGTCGCACTTGCCAATAAGCTAGCAAGAATAGCTTGGGCGGTGTTGTACCACCGCCAAGCTTTTAAGGCTGTATAGCCATAACCAAGTTTGCAACGCCAATGAACGTGATGACAAAAACGGTCGAACGGCCAGATTAGTAACCTGATACAAAAAATAGCACCTAGTTGCTTTGGGGCTTTTAAGGATAATCTGGCGCGGATATCATCGTGGAGCGGGAAGTTAATGTTCCCAACGTGGACTCCGAATACATTAGCGCAAACCAACTCCGTTATTACTTAATTGTAGTTGCAATAACGGGGCGGACCATACATTTTTCTATCTAAATGGACGATGAATACAGGGATTATCCATGTCTTAGCGCCGCAGAACGACCAAGAATAGACAATGTCGTACCATTATGGAGCAGGGCACTCATGGCTGGGTTTAACCACCCTAGCGCGGCTGCAAGCATGATTCCGCTATTCACGTACTCAGCAATTTTAATATTGGAGTTGATAACATGCATGGCGATGTTAGCAAGTTCGCGCGCTTCTGCTAATCCAGACAAATGGTCACGAAGTAGAACTACGTCCGCGACTTGGCGGGCGAGTTCGGTTCCTCGGCCCATCGCAACACCAACATCTGCCGCAGTGAGTGCTGGAGCATCGTTAACACCATCACCGACAAACATAACAGTGCGACTTTCTGCTTGAAGCGCTTCGACAATAGTCGATTTCTCAGAAGGTACCGCTTCGGCAAAGATACGATCTAGCTTCAGCTCATTGCCAAGGATGCTGGCTTTGAATTGGCTATCACCCGTAATCATGATCAGCTCTTTTACACCAAACTGGCGAAGGGCACTCAGGGTTTCTAGTGCATCTTCACGTAAGTGATCACGCAAGCCAATCATGCCAATTAAGACATTTTGATGAGAGATAAAGATAAGATGGCGACCTTGCGCCTCGTATTTCTTAATCACATCTTCAAATGGCGTGAAGTCGACGTCCTCATGCACTTCTAGGAAGTGACGGCTACCCATAACCAACTCATGTTCGTTCATTGTGCTCTTGAGGCCGTGTGCAATCACGTACTCCACTTCACCATGCTCAATGTGCGGCAGTTGGTTGTGCTTGGCAGCGTTTACCACAGCCTGAGATAGCGGGTGGTTACTGTGCTCTTCTACCGAGGCAGCAATCGCTAGCAAGTCACGTGCAGAGTTCGAGTCGCAGAGGGGAATGACATCCGTTACCTGCATATCACCATACGTTAGTGTCCCTGTTTTATCGAACACACAAGTGTCGATTTTCACTAACTTCTCAATTGCACTGCCGCCTTTAAACAAGATGCCTTGTTGCGCAGCACGGTACATGATGGACTTGAACGTTACTGGGGTACTCAGTTTCAAGGCACAGGAATAATCGACAAGAAACACCGATGCAACGCGGTTGATGTCTTGAGTTAGTGCGAAGACAGCTGCACCAATCCCTAAAGTGATTTTTACACGGCGATTCGCCATGTCTTGTGTGACTTGTTGAATTTCACTTTTTTCACTCAACGAGTCGTAAATCAACTTAGCAATTTTTGCGGTTGTCGCTTCACTTCCGACTTTATCAACACGAACTTGAATAGTGCCTTCATGAACACTAGTACCAGAGTAAACAACCGCGCTCTCTTCACGACGAACAGGCACGTTCTCACCAGTAAGAGATGATTGGTTGATTAACGCCGCGCCTTTTACAATGGTGCCGTCAACAGGAATTGAAACGCCAGGAGCCAGTTCAATGATGTCATCAACATTCAGTTCCGTCGAGTTGACTTGAGTGCGGTCTGACCCATCGACGCGCCAAACGATCGACTCTTGAGGGCGCATTAAATCAGCCAATAGTTGGTCACTATTACGGCTGGTTTTCTGCTCCATGTATTCCCCAAGGCTGATCAAGCTTTGTGTCATCATTGCGGTACGATAATCACCGCGCCAAGCTGAGAGACCAACCGCAATCGCATCCAAAACTTCAACCGAGATGTTTTTGTCTTTTAGGTCGCTCACACCTTCAAACAGCGTTGGGGCAATTAAGGTAGCTGTTGAAAGTGCGCCCCATTTGTTTGGCAGCAAAGCTGCAGCGATAGTGCCAATCACGTTCATTGCAATATCGCCGCGAGTGAACTTATGTTCCGTTTCTTCTTGCGTTGCGTCGTTTAAATCAAGCTGGTTTAAACGCTCTTCGACAGTTTTTGCTTGCAGCAATTGCGTGTCGTATTCCACCACAACAGAATGGGCAGATTCGTTCACTCGTACCGCACTAATGCCTTGGATCGCCATTAAACTGGTTTCAATCCAAGTACCCACATCTTTGTGATGTCTCAGTGCTGATGCTTTAAAGCGGATTCGACCGGGAAAGTGATGCTTTACCTGAATCGAGATCATTCTTCGCCTTTGTAAAGGTTACGGTAGTATTCCAGCTCTGCTTGGGTGTCTTCCAAACGCTCTTTTAGTTCTTCAACTTCGCCACGAACCGCAGACCACGCTTTTTCGCCAGTCGTTGCAACGCCTTGTTGGAACTTTTTATTGGTTAGAAGGTAAGCAACTGCAGCGCCTGCAGCCACACCCATAGCAAAATGGGTTTTGGTATTTTGCTTTTTGTAAGGTTGTTCAACTGGTTGTTGTTCAGCCGCTTGGTTTTGTTGTTGCGGATATCCGTAATAAGGGTAACCGTAGTATGGGTTGTTATTGTTCATTTTTAGAGTCCGAAGCTTGATCCATAAGGTAAAGGCCTGCTGCACCGACGCTGAGAATCGTCAGCATGGACAGTGCAGGGCGGCCTGCCATTTTTTCTGCCACATAAGTTGTCGCACCAGCGATAGCTGCGGTTTTTAGCGCGGATTTCGCTGCGTTAGTCGCCATTTCATTGGTGTCGATATTGCCAGCTTTGTGCTCTTTCCATTGGCTGGCAATCGTTGCACTACCGCCGGCTATAGCACCAACGAGCATAGCGCGATTGGCAGAACTGAGTTTATTGGCTGAATTACTCATGTTCTTTAATAACGGGTTGGCCATCTTCACCTTCGCTTTCTTCGCGAGGCGCTTTTTCTGCTACTTCTTTGATTGCAGGTTCTTCTTTGTGGCGCTCTACAGACTCTTGAAAGCCTTGCTTGCCGGCAGCGTAAGTATCTTTGAAGATCTCGCTACCTGTTGAAACGTTCTCTTTGACTGCGCTTGCGGTATTAACAGCGCCTTCTTTTACGCTCGAACCACCAGATTTCAGCATATCGCCAGCACCTGATACCAAGCCCATTAGTTTGCCGCGCACATTTTCATTGCTAAGTAGAAGTGCTGCTGCAGCGCCTACCATAGCGCCTTTCCAAAACTCTTTATCGTTCATACCGAAAGTTCCTAATATCTCTTTAAACATGCCTGCTTCTTCACCTAGAGCGCCTTCTAGCATTGCCTGAGCCTGCTCGAATAATGGGTCGCTCTCCGGTGTTTCAGGAGTCTGTGGTGGTTGTTGAGGTTGAGGTGGGTGTTGCATCATCCCCGGATGTGGCCAGTGTGGAGGCGGTGGCATCATTCCTGGATGGAATTGTGCCCCCATGCCCGGTGGCATTTGGTGGGGATGACAAAATGCAGGATGTGGGAAATGCGGCATCATACCCATTTGATGAGGCATCATCATTGGCGGCATTTCACCGTTTTGCATACTTGCCATGTAAGCATTCGCCATTTCCTTTTGCATTTCCATCATAGCCTTGAAGTAGGCTTCGTATGGATTTGCATTGTTCAATGAGTCACTCATGAACGTTCTCCATTTAAGTCCAATTGCTCAGCGATCGAATAGCATGCTTGCTCCGCAGCTTGTTCTGAATCCGAAAACAACGCGTCAATCGCCTTAGGGTTGACTGTCATTGGGTCGTATTCGATGACGATGCTTCCCGTCGCACTGTTCAACTTGTAGTTTTTGAACGCAGGAATAGAAGAAATGGCTTTCTCGATGTCGTCACTACGGAATTTGGCAAGGTGCGCTACGATGCCCAGCTTGTATTTGAGTCTTACTCTTCCCGGGATATGATGGCCAATCGATACCCACTTTCTTAGTTTTAAGGCCTGGTCGACGTACTGTTTCATAAAAAAATTATACGGTAAGCAAAGTGCGATTCATTGGGAAAAACGATCATGTGACAAACTAATTACAAATGTTTTGCGCTTAATCAATTTCAGTGGTACTGTTGCAAACAGTAATAGTTATCATTTGGATTGGTGCTAGCATGAATACTTACATTCACAAGACAAATCAGCGACTTAGAGTTCGTTCTGACTACATTAAAGATCACCCTAATGAGGTTGCGGAACTGATTTGTCAGTTGGAAGAGATTGATGCCGTACACGAAATTAAGCACAAGCGATACGCAGGTTCGGTTGCTATCAGTTTTGATAGTGAAGAGCTTGATTGTGATAGCCTGATGGAAATTCTAGAAAGTCACCATTGGACGCAGAGTAGCGAAAAACCGTCTTTTGTTGAGAAAGCGATGGTGAGTGGAACGAAGAGTCTCGTTAAAGGATTAACTGGGGTGGCGTTAACCCGAATTGTTGGCCCATCTGTCAGCCGAGTGATCATGAACTTGGCATAAATGACCGCGAAAAATGAATAGCAAAAAGCCCGACGTGATGTCGGGCTTTTTTGATCTAATCTGTGGGTACTCGCGTGGGAATTTATGCGCTCAACCTAAACTTTTTAGCTGCACATTTACAAATGCCGTTAGAAAGAGCAGGGCATCGTTTGCAAGGTGGTGACTTTAAGGGTAAATGTCCCACTGATTTTACCGAAAATGCAGGTGCTGTATCATTGGCAGATTGCTTAGGTCGTGGCGTTGACGCTTTTTTAGCTGAAGTAGTGAAATCAACCACACCTCCAGCATCGTTAAACCAAGACAACAACGGATTGAGTGGGGCGGCAAGTTCATAAGCCGCGCTCATTGCGGCTTGGTTTGCTACGCCTTTTAGCTCATTAACGAGTTCACTTTGTGATGAGGAAGTGCGGGATTGAGATGTGACAACACTACCTAATGCATTGTTCTTTAATGCACTAAGTTGTTTGTTTGAAGAAGAGGCGACTTTATTAACCGTTTTCTTCTTCAATTTTTTGAGCGCTTTCTTCGCGTTCATTGCAAAACCTCATACGATAACTGCTGATAATTTAGCAGTAATGCGATTAAAAATAAATCTCATTTAAGGTTTGAAAGCGCAATTTTTTACTTTAGTCAGCTTTGTTTCTAAGCAACTAAGTAAGAAGCCTCTAGCAGGTAAGTTTTAGCATCACCCAACAAAGCAAATTCTTTGTCGATAGCTTTAAAACGTTCATCAATAGAGTCCGTTGCCACAATTTGGCTAAAGGCTTTTACCGAGAAAGTTTCGTTAGACTTAAAAAACTGATGCACGTTTTCCAATTGAACTTTGTGGATGTGCTCCACCTTGCTTAATGCGGTGGTTAGATCTGAAATGTTAATCGACATTGCTGCTCAAGCGCCTTATCTATTGACCATAGGGTCATATGATTGGGTTTTATAGTTTTCGCTAAGGGTATCTCATGCAATGTGTCTCAAATATGATTGAGATCAGGGAGGGGGCATTTATTGTACATATCCGTCGGTAGGCGGGGGCATTGGTGCTTATTTGCCGCAGTGACCATGAGACTGACGACATAACTCTTCTAGCCATTTGAGATGGTATCTTCTCAACCTTTTTGGTGCAAAGTATTTGGTAAGCCAAGTCATGCCACCACGTTGCGTGCTTTCGGTGACAATACTGCAACCGGTTTTGGTTGGTTCCAACACCCACGCGTGATACATATCAACGCCGCCTTTTTTCCCTTTCCAAGCCAAGCGCTGATGCTGTGTGTATTCGACAACCGTACAATGAAAGTCTAGCCAAGAGGCTTTCCAACGAAACATGGTGTTTTTGCACAATGTGCTGTCGCCACTTAGGATCTGCACCATGGTTTTTCCGTCTCGCCATGCGGGCCATTCATGAGCACGAACTAAGTGTTGCCAAACAACCTCGGGAGGTTCAGGGATTTCGATTTGGCTACGCACATGAATATGAGAATGTTTGGGATGATAATAATCCGGCCAGATAACTTCCGATTTGTTCATCTAAGCAACACCTTATGACACTCGTTCTTATTAGCTTAGGAGAGTCCGGTACGAAGTGCCGAAACACTTCGCCCTAAAGTGATTAAAAGTACAAACCAAGACCGATTAAGAAGCCATGCGAAGCGGTATCGTATTCAAAGGTTCCTTCGTTTACGTAATCAACCCAAGTGGATTTATAAGCGAGGTTAACGTCTGACCAATCATTAATGTGGTAACGCAAACCAAATTGGGTCGCATAGGTGAAGTTGGTGTCTTTACCTAAACCGGCATCCAAGCTGGCATGAAAGCGCCAATCTTTGGTTAGGTTATTGATCCATCGAACACCCATTAGAAAATCAACCCAGTCTTCTTTGATGTTGAGTCTATCCACCAGAATACGGTTATCGTTGCGGTAAACCTTACCCTTGATGTCGTTATCCCACCAACGTAAGCCAAACATGTAATCGATCATGCCGAAGGAGTAGGTTTCACGCTGAAATGCTTTTGCTTCGAGAACGCCCTGACGGATTTCCAAATCAGCACGATAACTGACATTTGGGAGAATACCTGACAGGTTATTTACGTCACCACTGAGGTCCATAAAACTGTAATCGATGTAGTAACCCCATTTGTTTTGATATACCCCTTCAAGTCTTGCCATAGCACCAATGTCGAGATGATCCATGATGAATTTTGGATCGACATCGAGACTGGAAGAGAAGTTACCCATGGTGGTATCACCATTGATATTTAAGGCGAGCATGTAGATCTCGACACTGTGTTGCCAGTTGCTTGGTGGGGATTGCGTGTCTTCTGCTATTGCGTTTGGAGCCACTGAAAGCGAGGAAATAAGGGCGATAGAAGGGAAGGTCATCTTAGCCATATCAACGTCCGTGTTTGTAATCGTTATTAAATGAATTGCACAAAATTAGCGTAGAGCATGGATTGCAGTAATTCAAAATATCAGGTTTATGGATAACTTTCTTTTCAATTCAGTGTGATACCAATTCTCTATGATCGAGCTAAGATCTTTTTGTAAATAACACTAGACCGACCGGTTTGTGTTGTGTATTCTTTGACCATCGAAGAACGTGGTAACGCGTTCAACATTCAACGTCGATGGAATGATATTTGACGGAGAATCCCAGATGAAAATCGAAAACGTCCTGCTATCTGGTTTGTGTATTTTGGCGCCTTTATTGATGTTTGCTTAAAGACAGGCTGGCGTAATCAAGCCCCTTTCAAAAATGCATTAAATATGCAACCTGTTTAATTTGTTAATTTAACTACGCTGTATGTGAAACAGCGAATCAGGAGACGTCATGAAAATTCAAAGTATTTTTCTTCTCTTAGCTGCGGCAGGTCTTACCCCAATTGCACTTTCTTATGGTTTTTCACCGGTTGACTCGCTCTCATTTTTATTTGGGATTGATGCATCCTCGGTGAATGTTAGCCACATTTTCCGAGCGGTCATGGGATTGTATTTAGCGCTCGCTATGTTTTGGGTAATTGGGGCGATGAGTACCAAATATCGTCTACCTGCACTGTATAGCTTGGTCATTTTTATGTGGGGCTTAGCGATGGGAAGGCTCTTGAGTTTGCTAGTAGACGGAATGCCGCATTGGTTGTTAGTCGTGTATCTATTTTTGGAGTTCGGCTTTGGCTTAGTGGGGCTGAAGATGATCAGAAAAGAAGAGCAAACAGCATAAGGAAAATCTATGAAAGGGATACTTCGTCGTATAGCGCTAGGGTTAGTGACCAAATAAACACAAAGCCAGCGAAATGCTGGCTTTGTTGTCTTTATCTTGATGGGGTCGACGTATGTGCTGCGCGTGTTTTGCCGAGTATGTCTTACTCGCTTAGCAGCTTGATGGTGGTTTGCATCGCATCATCTAAAATTGTGCGATCCTTTTGCATTGCCGCAAGCAAGGTATAACCAAGCCACAAGCTAAACAGTGTTTTTGCTGTTTGTTTCGGTGCAGACAAACTAAGCGTGTCTTCTTGATTACTGCGCTCAAAGAAAGTCGTCATTTTCTCAATCATTTTCTTAGTGCCGGCAGCCATTTCACTTTGCATTTCAGTGTCGTGACCAGAAACTTCACCCGCGAGTTTGACGACTAAGCACTGAATACGAAAGTCGTCGGTTAACTTCACCACACACCAATCATCAAAGTAAGCTTGTACGCGTTCTTGCGGCGTTTTTGTTTCATCTGAAAGGAAGCGGTCTAAGCGTTCGAGATGCGTTTCAAAGTAGTCGTGCAGCAAAATCGCACCGAAGTGTTCTTTTGATTTGAAGTAGTGATAAAACGACCCTTTAGTACCTTCTGCTTCGTTGATGATCTTCATTAAACCCACACCAGCAAAGCCGTGTTCATTGACCAAATGCAATCCGGCATCGAGCAACGCTTGTCGCATGTCTTTCATTCTTTATCACTCACTAAAAGGGCAGGGTTACAGTGTATCGGGAAAACAAGGGGAGAAAAAGTCGCCCACTCAGAGAACTGAATGGGCGAGGAGTGTTATAGCTGAGCTGCGATTTGGTCTGTCAGATTGTTCAAACCCACCGATAGTGCGTCGACAAGCGCATCGTAGCCTTCATCTTGTAAAGGCATACTGATTTTTACCGGTGCACTGGTCTTCACTTTGCCGTTAGCATCAACAATGAGCCATTCGCCTTCGATTTCAGCTTTGCCCTCATAACTGCCATTGAACTTGCTCAGTGACAATTGAAGCTTGCTTTCGCCACTCTGGTCGAGCAGGTTATTGACGTCTACCGGCCAGTATAGAGTTTGTTTGCCACGCAGTTCAGCGATCACTCGTTGAGTAATTTGCTCAGAGATACTGTGCGCCCACTGATTATGTTTCGCTTGGATGATCTGGGTCTCTGAAGCGCGATACACTATGCCACTGTCGGCAAGATAGCTTGCTAATTCAACTGGGCGAACCACAAGTTGTGGACGCTGTGCAATCATGGTGTCGCTTACCTTTGCTGAGCTTGCTTCCGGTAAGACATACAAAGCGCCTGTGTCTTCAGGAGCGCTACTGCAACCTGCCAGAAGGGCAGAAATCAATAAAAGTCCGCGTTTCATTATTTTTGTCCTCTAACTGGGATTGGGTCGTTGACTTCATCTTCGCCAAATACCAATGAATTTGGTTTTTCGTTCAACTGCTTAAGGACTGGTTTGAACTCAGTCATTACTTGTTCTAGCTCTTTCAGCGTCGACTCCATTTCACTGTACATGGTGGAGTTCGGACCGTAGCCATCTAATGTTCTTTGCAGCTGTTCTAGGCTCTTACGAATGTCGGCTGGAATCGCTTTGGTGTCTTCTTGGTTGAGGAGACGATCCACACTGCTCGCAACACGCTCTGCTGAAGCAAGCGTTTTTTCCGAGTTCTTCAATGTCTTGTTCAGTGAGTTCAACGTGTCTTCCATTGGTAAGCTGTTTAGCTTGGTTAGGAAGTCATTCACTTGGCGTTGAACCTGAGCAAAGCCACCTTGTTTGGTTGGGAAGACATCTAAATCTTCAAATTGGCTCGGCACGTAAGGTTCATCATCAGGATAGAAATCCGCATCGATATACAGCGCACCCGTTAACAAGTTACCCGTTTTCAGCGTACCGCGAAGACCTTTGGCAAACTCTTCTTTTAGCTTCTCCTTGAACCTTGGCAGTTGGCTTGATGGTAAATTTTCATAAACTCGGCCAAGCTCAATACGTACAAGCACTGGGATTTTCTTCGCGGAGAAGTCTTCTTCTGGCGTTGGCATTCGCATAGGCACTTTGATAACGGTACCAATGCGTAAACCACGGTATTCAACCGGTGCTTTAGCTTTCAGACCACGAACAGACTCTTCAAACATCATCACAAACTGAATGTATTCATCGTACATGCCTTCGCGCACTTGTTTAACATCATCGAACAAACGGAAGTGTGTCATGTCTTCTTTAAGCTCATCTCCTGCGCCCATTCCTGGCAGGGTATCGAAGGTTACGCCGCCCGTAATCATGCTTTCTAGTGAACCGAACTTCACCTCAAAGCCTTCCGCATTAAGCTGCAAATCGACACCTGAGCTCAACCAAAAATGAGTTTTGGTACGTACAAGGCTGTCATATGGCTTGAAGATAAACAGTTGGTACAAAGCGCGGCGAGTGTCGACATCGAAACTAGTGGTTTCAACTCGACCCACGGTAAAGCCTTTGTAGATCACTGGGTCACCAACACCAAGTTTTCCAGCTTCGCGGTGTGTCAATACAATGCGTAGACCTTCTGCGTCAGGGGAAGCGACAGGTGGCACATCGAGAACATCAAAATGCTCTTTTTCGACCTGAGAATTACCTGGTTGAAGTTGAATGTAGGCACCAGATAACAGGGTTTCTAAACCTGACACGCCCTCACGACCAATACGAGGCTTAACGACCCAGAACATGGAGTCTTCACGCAGCATGCGTTTCGCGTCTTTGTTCATTTGTGCTGTAGCGATGATGTGGTCATAGTCTTCGCTGAGTTTAACGTCAGTAACCACGCCAACTTTTACGTTCAGTGCTTTGATCTCTGTTTTACCGACTTCAATACCTTCTGCTGTTGGTAATTTCAGTGTGATCTCTGGTCCTGTGCTGTTGATGTATTGGAACAGCATCCACGCTCCCATCGCTAACGCAAGGATCGGAATGATCCAAATCGCAGAGACCTGCTTTTGCGGTTTTATTTGAGCGGTTGCCTTGTTCTCATCACTCATATTTGGCTTTCTCATTTAAGTTATTAGTCATTGGCTCCTGCGCTTCGTTTTGTGGTAATTGCCACAACAAACGCGAGTCAAAAATCATTGCAGAGAGCATGGTGAGTATGACCACAGCAGCAAATGAAAGCGCTGCTGGACCAGGGTAAATCGCCATTAGGTTTTGCAACTGCACGAGCGCAACCAGAATAGCGACAACAAAAATATCAATCATCGACCAACGACCGATAAATTCTGTAATTCGGTAGATTTTCAAGCGTGAAATACTTTCTTCAGGAGGCAAGTATTGTGCTTTTTGAGCGTTGAAATACAGCCAAGCGAGTGCCAACATTTTTGCCATTGGGATAAACACACTGGCGAAGAAGATAACCGCTGCAATAGGGTAGGAGCCCAGTTGCCACAGAAGAACCACACCTTCCATGATGGTCGAGCCTTCGGAATGACCGAGGCTCACTGTATACATCATTGGATAAAGGTTCGCTGGAATGTAGAAAATGATTGCCGCAAAAAGTAAGGCCCATGCTTTCTGCATGCTATCTGTAGGGTTGTATTTGTGTATTGGGCTATCACAACGAAGACACTTTTGATGTTTTTTGTCTTCAATAGGGTTGAGTTGATGACAGGTGTGACAACCAATGTGGTTTTCATTGTGGTGCGTATCACCTTCTTTCACATTTGGCAGTTCAATCGCAGGAATGAAGTGTCCCCACAGCCAGCTCTTATCGACCATTGAAATACATTTCACGACCAGCACGGTGTAAACACAGAATGCCCAAAATGAACTACCCATGCCAATCTCAGCCAGTGAGGCGATTTTAATTAAGCTCACTAAGACACCGATCAGGAATACATCGACCATCAACCATGGTTCAACACGGAATAAGATCCGGCATAGGGTTTTCGCCATGCGAATCTGCTTCTTACCTAATGGATGCTTGAGTGACTTCAAGGCTTCAAGGTGTAAAAACAGAATTAATCCGACGTAGATTGCGGGCAGCACCACGACGGTCGCCAGAAGCAAAGCTCCGAGTAATGCGTTATGAAACTCGGCTAGCATCTTAGCGGCATGCATCAAGGTAATCTCTTGAGATAAGCCTTGAACACTGAATGACATAAACGGGAATGAGACACTTAAAACTAAGGTGATCAAGCAAGCCACCGATACAGCAATGACGCTTTGATACGGTTTCGCGTTCACTTTGGTAAGCGAATGTTCGCAACGAGGACACTGCGCTTTTTGACCTTGCTCGATATCTGGGATACGAACGACCAAGCCGCACTCATCACAGGAGACTAATTGACGTGAATTGGGTTGAATGCTCATTCAGTTATTATTTCGTACTTTTAATCACTAAGAATAACCCTTTTTCAAGATATGCGCTTGTTTTTGCGGGGATGTTTTACAAGCTTCTTACCTGTTTAATAGAAAAAACCAGCCGGTGAGGCTGGTTTGAGGTTATTTGATATTGCCAACAGAAGCACGTCTGACCAGAATTGGCATGAACAATTTGTGTTCTGTGCGTTCGGCTTCTTCGTTATTTACTAACTGAAGTGAGAGTTTGACCGCTTCATTTGCCATGACTTGAATTGGGTAACGAATGGTCGTTAGGCGAGGGTAAATGTAGCGTGCGATATGGCCATCATCGAATCCAATCACCGACATGTCCTCAGGAATACGGACGCCGTTTTCTTGCAGTAACGTCATGCAACCTGCGGCCATATAGTCATTGTAGGTAGCAACAGCAGTGATGGGCGTGTTCTTCGCCATCAGGTTTACCATGCCTTGCTCACCGCCGGTTTCGTCTGGCTCGCCGTATTCGATGTATTCTTCACGAATCTTGATGCCGTTATCTCGCAGAGCATCAAGATAGCCGTCGCGGCGATCGCGTGCATCTTCAATATCATGACCTGAGCAGATATAGCCGATGTGTTCGTGTCCATTGCGAATCAAATGCTCAGTTGCAATGTAAGAGCCTTTGCGGTTATCCAACGCAATACAGCGTGAAGCGATGTCTGGCACGATACGGTTGATTAGCACCATTCCCGGAATTTCATGAGCGAGCGTGGTTAGCTCGGCATCCGTCATACCTTTGCTGTGCACGACCAAAGATTCACAGCGGCTGTTGATCAGCAAGTTGATCGCGTTGCGCTCTTTCACGGCATCATGATAGCCACTGCCAATCAGAAGCTGTTTCTCTTGCTCACTGGCAATGGTGTCGATGGCTTTGACCATGGTGCCAAAAAAGGGCGCAGAAACGTCGTTGACCAATACCCCGATCGCGTTGGACGATTTACTGACCAGTGCGCGCGCATTGGCATTCGGCCGATAGCCTAGTTTCTTCATTGCTTCTTTGACGGCGACAATCGCGGATTCACTGGTGTGTGGGGCGTCATTGATGACGCGAGATGCGGTTGCAATGGATACGCCAGCTTCTTTTGCGACGTCTTTGATGGTAGCCATAGGGAACTCAGGATCTGAAATTTGCTTCATTTAACAATGCACAGCGGATGAACTCAAACACCCAATTGAGAATAGTGGCGGTGTATCAAGGTTTTAAAACAAAAAAGCGTGCTCAAGTGAACACGCTTTTAGTCGAATTGAAGTTACGCCTTAATCTACCGTAGTTGGCGGGAAGGCTTTGCTGCCTAAAACATGACCATTCACTTCTTTGCCGTAGTAGCCTTGGTGGTTGTGGTATTTCGCCGCGTTAGCCTTGAGGTCACCTTTGTAGCGTGGATCTTGAGGGCGTTCATGGCTGTTGATGTAAGCCGCGACATCCCATGCATCTTGTTTACTCAATTGAACGCTTTTGCCCAAAGGCATGTTCTCGTAGATGAAGTAAGCCGCAGTGTTGATACGGTGCATGCCTGCGCCCCAGTTGTAAGCGTATTCGCCCCACAAAGGTGGAATGTAAGAGCGGCCGTTTTCATCGTGAATACCTTGACCACTTTCTCCATGACAGGCCGCGCAGTTGTCGACGTAAACTTGCGCGCCACGCTCTGGTGAAGGCTCAAGCTCTGGGTTATCAATTTTTGGGTAGCCACGGCCTGCTAGGTTGCCACGTTTCTCCGCAGGCAAAGCGTTAGCGATTTTTTCTGGCAACGGGAAATCTTCCGCTTTACCGCCCGTCAATAATTGCTTCGTGCTAATGGTTGGAACTGGTTCATCTTGCATGCCGTATTGGTCCAATAAACCACCCATTGCCAGCCAATAGGCGTAAGCGCTGAGCGCCTCTAACTCTTTGGAATCTTTTGCTGGTGGCTTGCCGTTCATCGAATAGGTAAAGCAGCCTTGAATGCGGTCGGCGTAACTGTTTACTTTGTCGTTCTTTTTGCGATAAGCAGGGTAGGCCATATAAGCCGCCCACAGAGGCGCGGCGTTGGCTTTACGTCCGGCTTCCATGTGGCAATTTACACAGTTTTGTTCGTTACCTACATAGCGTCCACGCATTTGCTGGGAGTTCACAAACAGTGAGTAGCCGTATTTTACTTTTTGACCAAACTCGTCGTTTTCGATTGTGCTTAAATCGCGAGGTTTAAGGTATTGCGTATCAGCGTGCTTTTGTACCGCTGGTAGTTCTGTTTGGCGATCTGGCAGTTCATGGTTTGCTGCATCACTGGCGTGCACGAGGGTTGAGATGCTTGCAAGCAGTAGAGAATAAATCAGTTTCATTTCGACTCCTCATAACGCAAAGAAGCGAAGTAGTAAGACAAGTTTTCGATTTCTTTATCGGTGAGCTTTTTCGCAATGCTGCCCATCATATTGAGCGGATCACCGCTACGAGTGCCGTTCTTCCAAGCATGAAGTTGGTTTTGTAAGTAATCGGCTTGTTGGCTCGCAAGGCGCGGGAATTTGTCTACGCCCATGCCACTTGCGCCGTGGCAAGTTGAACAGGCGGGAATGTTTCGATCCCAGTCTCCTTGATAAACCAGTTTGCGATAAGGATTGCTGATATCGGCTTGGTCACCGCGCTGCTCAAGGTCGGAAAATTCCCAAGTTGGCAATTGAGCAAAATATTGCAGAACTTCTGCACGAAGTGTTGGGTCGCTAAGCTCATCGGCCATGCTTTTCATGATGACATTGTGGCGCTTATCGTTCGAGAAGAGTTCGAGCTGACTTTCCATATAGTCGGCATTCAGTCCGGCAAGCATAGGTGCGATACCTGCTTGGCCTTTACCGTCGACACCATGGCATCCGGTACAGATCTCACCGTGTTCGGGGAGTGGTGCAGAATAGGCTGCGAAAGAGGCGGCACTCAAGCAAAGCGCAGCCAAAGATAAGTTACGAAACATGCTGACTCACATTTGATTATTATTTGAGCGCATTATTGTGAGTATTGTTATTAGTTGTGGCTATTGTGGAAATCCACATAAATCTTGTGGAGAGGCATTGCGGCTTACTGCAGAAATAAGAAAGGCTTCCACCCTAAAAGGGAAGAAGCCTAACGAACAAATGATGGCTGAATTGCTACGCTTTGCGAATCTTCGCAGGCAGAGATTGACGAGCTGCTGCACCAACCACCCAGTCTAGCATCACACCTTTACCTTCACGAGTAGGGTCAATCAAACCTACGTCGTTGATGTTGACGCCATCATTGCCGCTGGTTTTCACTGGTTGTTGTTTATCACCAATCCAGTGCGCACGCTGACCTAGCTCTGTGTGGCCAAAGCCATGTTCAAAACCGAGCGTTCCTTGGCGGATACCAGACATGACCATTGCAAGTGCTGTGGTGCTGGCTCCTGGAGTTTCAATCACGAAATGATCGCCAGTTTGAATGCCAACCGCAGCGGCATCCGTTGGATGGATGTAAACAGGGTTAACACCTTTAATCGAGTTTAAGCGTGGTGACAAATTGGATACCGCGCTGTGAATGTTCGATTTAAAGTTGGTCAGGCTGAATGGCCACTCGGCTTTCGGGTACTGAGTCTCAAGTGGTGTGCCATCTGCGAGCTTTTGTGGATGCCAAGTCGGACAGCCACTGTAGAACTCGCCTGTCATGGTGTTTCTTGCGCTGCCAACACGCTCGTTCCAAATCGCGACTGGACGCGTCCACTTGTACTTCATTTGCTCGCCTTTGTAGGCTTCTGTAGCGTTTTCAAAGCGACCACCACGAGCAAAAATGTATGCCACGCGCTTCATCTCATCTGGTGTTAGTGCTTTTTGCATGCTTGGCAATAGACGCTCAAGACCAGACCAAGCAATGTCCTCTGCGCTCACTTCCGGAACGCCACCTTTCACGTAGGCAAGGTTGGCTGCTGAGCGAAGATAGAAGTCTTCAGCAGAGTGAATACCGTGTAAACGACCTTGCGTGTCTTTGATGGCGCTGTCACCAAAGCCGCCTAGCTGCATCTTTTTGGCGATATCAATCAGGAAGTTCTCGAGACAAATACTGCGACCATCGGCGGTTTTTTCTGTGCGCGCTTCCACGATTGGCCAGCGAGCCGTTACTGCTTTTACTGGAACATCATGCCAAGGTGATGCCATGCCCCAGCTTTCGTAAGTGACGGTATCAGGCACTATGTAGTCCGATAGTGCAGTGGTCTCGTTGATGAAGGCATCGACAGAAACAATCAAACCAAGCTGCTTTGGATCTTTTAGCTTGTCTTCAAGCAGCGTTTTTAAACCCGGTACCCCATAAATTGGGTTCGCCATATGGTTGAGCCACGCTTTTACTCGGTATGGATAACCATCGATCGCTGCCGATAGATGCTCGGTAAGCAAAGGCGCTGCAAACGGATACCAAGGAGCACGAGTAGGGTAAGGGGATTCGCCTGCCTCCACGCGACGTTTGTATTCGCTGGTTTTCTGATAAGGGAATTTGCTGCGTGAAAGGAACACACCTTTTGGTCCCACTTTGCCTTCAAATTGAGTGAAGTCGTAACGAGGGCCTGCGGCAGATGTCGGATAACCGCCTGCTTTCGCCATTGCGCCGCCTTTCATGTTGATATTACCAATCAGAGCATTGAGCATCATGATGGTGAAGGCGTTGTAGAAGCCGTTGGTGTGCATGTTGCCGCCATGAGTATCAACAACCGCTTTAGTACCATGACTGGTAAAGCGTTTTGCTAGCGCGATGATTTGATCCGCTGGGATCTCACATTGCTCGCTGTAGAAGTCCAGATCGTATTTAAACGCTTCCTCTTTCAAACGTTGCAAGGATGACTTAACGCGAACGACACCTGATGTCAGCTCTACATCTTGGTCGACAAACAACGATGCTTCACCCGCCTGCTTGTGTACGCTCAACTCGCCGCTTTGCGCATCGACAATCACGTATGGATCTGTCTCTGACAGTGCTTCCCCTTCAAATGGCATGCCCATTTCAGATGCACGTAAGAAGTGCCCGTGACGTGGGTGAGATTCATCGCTGATCACAAGGTGAGTGGCATTACACCAATGTGCCGTGCCCGCTCTTTGCATCGCCGTTGCTCCTGGTTGAGCAAGGAAGGTTTTGTTGTAGCGTTCGTTGGCGATGATCCACTGAATCATGCCAAGAACCAAGGCTGAATCGGTGCCCGGTTTAATTGGCATCCAATGGTTATTATCGCCCGCAGCAAGGCTGGATGAACCTGCTGGCAAGCTCGGCGTGATAATGGTGTATTCCAGTTTGCCTTCGGTACGTGCTTTGGCTAGCTGACGAGCCTGACGTTTGAACGGGTTACCCGCTTGTGCTGGTGACATGCCAATAAAAATAACGTATTCGGCATTATCGAAGTCTGGCTTTAAGTGGGCGTTCTTATCCAAATCGTTCATGAATGCGCCGCTGCCTGCACGGAAAGCGTAGCCACAGTAAGAACCATGGTGGCCAAAGTTACGCGTACCAAAACTGTTAAAAGCAAAACGCTTGAAGATATCGTCACGGCCTTCGTTACCGGCGTTGGTCATCAACAGTTGGTTGGCTTTCGGGCCGTATTCTGGGTTTTGTGGATCAACGGGCGTCGTGAGGTCACGAATGTCTTTCAAACCTTCAACATGACCTTCGCCAAACAGATCGCCACCGTTAACGACTTCGTCCACCAATTGCTCGTAGCTGATTGGTTCCCATTTGCCTTCACCACGTTTACCCACACGCTTCAGTGGTTGGGTTATACGATAAGGGCTATTACGAATTTCCATCATGCCGTTACCGCGAGCACACGCTGTGGAACGGCCCTCTAAACCGTTTTCACCCGCCAAGCTCAAGTAAGCGTCTTTTACTGGCGTCTCAAATGGAATGTGTTGCTGATGTGATAACGGATGGTATGGGTTGCCCGAAATGCGCAGGATCTCATCGTTACGATTGTCGATACGAACGCGCAATCCACATAAGCTCCAACAACCAAAACACATTGATGGCGCAACACGCTGATTTGGGTTCGGGATTAAGTTGCCCTTGTCGTTCACCTTGTATTCGGGCTCCAGTGAGTTGCCGTGGTGAATATCACGGGTTTTCTCACCCGCAGTGCCATGAATAGCACCTTCTACCATGTGTTTGGTGGTGGTTGCGTAGCCTGCAGCAAAGGCACCAAGCCCTCCCACTGCAAGGCCAGATTTCAAAAACTGACGGCGTTTGTTATCCATAATGAAATCCTCTTAGATCAGTGTTGAGTTAGGGGGGAAGGTGCCGATTCACGCTTTGGTTGAATCAGTTCGGAGCCAAGTAATGCCAGCGCAATCCACAGGCCAAACATGCCGATGATGCCGAGCAGACCATTACTGCCAATCGGCAAGTCATATGGATATGGGCCAACATCAAACTTAGCGATGGTTTGTACTTCCATCATGGTGATCCAACGAACAGTCCACGCTGTGGTCAGTGCCATCCCAGACATGAATAACACTCGAATGAAGTGGCGATTGGTATCGCGCAGCGTAAACAGTGCAAGCAGCACGCTACCCAGCAGCAAAGACGTTAGTAATGCGATGTGCTGTACCCATAATGGAGAAGCGTAAAGGGATGAACTGGCATTGTTCGAAGCCCAGATAGGAATCAACAACAGCGATAATGCGCCGCTAATTGCGGTCGTCTGGCGCAGTAAACGAGTATCTCCGAAGGTCAGGCGATCCGACTTCGATGGAATCAAAAGCCAAATAAGTAGGGTAAAGCCGACCGCGCCAATAAACGCAGTCACAAACCAAAGCACAGGCGATGCAGGTTGATGCCACAACGAACGAGATTTCACGATCGCAATCTCTGCGCCAGTGTAAAGCGCGATGGTGAGGCCAGATAAGACGGTCACAATCGATGCTGCCATCATTAGCTTACGGCTGGTTTTCCAACGGCCTAGCGAGAGCTTCGCAAGTAGCGGAAATACCTTACCCGGTTGGTTCTCTAGGTTGATCAAATCATTACGCAGATATAACCATGCCGTTGCCACAGCCAAGCCAGAGAACAGAGGTAAGAACAACGAACCTAATGACATCCAAGACCAAGGGGTGAGGTGTGCGTAGAAATGCCAAGCACGTCCCGGTTGATGGAGATCGCCTGTTAACGCGAGCGGACCAACGATCGCGCCAATCGCCAGAGTTAGCACCAAGGCGGCGCGCAGACGATGACTAGTGTGAGATTCAAACAACAGCGCGATTAAGAACAAAATAGCCGCCGCATAAGCTGAGCCGATGTAGAAGAAATATTGCACCGCCCACGGAAGCCAAGCGATGGCCTGAGGCTGTACGAGCACTTCGGTTATGTTCATGCTTTTTCTCCTTGTGGATCGTAAATCGCAGGTTGACCTTCAATGTGTTGAGTGAAGCGTTCATTCATGCCGATGTAGAACACGTGCGGTTTGGTACCTTCGTTTGGCTTTAGCACCTTGATGTCGTCTTGGTGCTCTGTCATCAAGCGGCGAACTTCGCTGTTCGGATCGTTGATGTCACCAATCACGCGAGCACCACCGACGCACGTTTCCACACAAGCCGGCAGCAAACCTTCTTCAAGGCGATGTGCGCAGAAAGTACATTTGTCCGCAGTTAGGGTCTCTTCGTTGATGAAGCGCGCATCGTAAGGGCAGGCTTGAACACAGTAAGCACACGCCACGCAGCGACTGTTATCGACCATCACGATGCCGTCTTCTCGTTGGAAGGTGGCTTGCACTGGACATACAGCCACACACGGTGGGTTATCACAGTGGTTACACAAGCGCGGCAGCATGAAAGACTTCACTTCTTCCGTCGCGGTTGAGCCATCATCGAGGGTGACTTCATACTGTTTTACTGTGGTTCGAAACTGGCCAATCGGGGCTTGGTTCTCGATGCTGCAACCGACAGTACAAGCCTGACAGCCAACACATTTACGTAAGTCGACAACCATGGCGTAGCGTTTACCGACTTGGCCTTTACGGTCGGGTTCATTGTTGTTTCTGATCACTGTGCCTGCTGTGGCTGTGCCAACTCCGGCGATCGGAATCAGCGCAGCGCCTGCGGTAACGGCACTGAGAAAACGGCGTTTGGTGGAATCCATAACTCACCTGCTAAGATTGATTAGAGCTTGTTTTCATTGTCAGAATTGCAGCCGTTTGCCGATATAGTGGATTTCCACATACCGAGAGCAAAGTTGATCTAAAACAAATGTGGATTCCGCTATGTTGCTGTTATTCTGATGCTCCCAATACCGAGGATTAAGAAACAATTCATGCTGAAAAAATCGCTAAACTTCATTCGCTTATGGATTGTTTTTATCAGTCTTATACTCGGCTGCTTGACGGCTTCTTTTGCACATGCAGCACCAACGCAGACATTAGATTCCAGCGCTTTCTCTAAACCGCAAGTCGATGTGGGTGTGCTAACCATACGTGGCCATTTATATGCGGAGCAGCGTTGGCAACCGACGATTTACTGGCTCAATCAGCAGATCCCTGAAGTGCGGTTTGTTCTCCATCCGCTAGATCTCGATGGCATGACCAAAGCAGTCGAAAACCAAAGCATGGACTTCATTCTCACTAACCCCGGACAAGCAGTGCGCTTGGGGCGTCAGTACGCGCTGTCTTGGATAGCGACGTTGACCAGCCAAGCGCCAGAAAACTCCAATTACGGCATTGGATCGGCGCTGGTGGTGCGTTCTGATTCGCCGTATTCCACACTCAATGATGTGTCCGGTTTGCCGATCGCAGCGGTGTCAGAGAAAGCCTTTGGTGGTTACCTCACATTGCGTTATCAAGTGATAGAGAAAGGGTTAGATCCGAATGACTTCTTCTCGGACGTGCGCTTTTTGGGTTTCCCAATTGATGCCAACCTCTACCAACTGCGTGATCACAATGTGGAAGCCGCCGTGGTTCCAGCTTGTTTGGTTGAGCAAATGGAAGGTGAAGGGCTATTGGAAGAGGGGCAACTGCGGGTGTTAAGTCCGCTTAAACTTCCTCAAACTGAGTGTGCAGTATCGACGCCCCTATATCCAAATTGGTCCTTTGCGAAAACGGAGCGTGGATCGTCTCAATTAGCCAAGAAGATCAGTCGAGCCTTGCTTGCGATGCCTGCCGATAATCCCGCTGCGATTGCTGCTAAAGCATCCGGTTGGACATCGCCAGTCAGCTTGTTGTCGATAGATAAACTCTACCAAGCGATGGACTTGCATCCACTGCAGCAACCTTGGTGGAAAGAGGCGCTACGCTGGTTGCGTTTCCATCAAGAATGGGCGTGGGCGTTGTTTCTGTTTGTGATTGTGTTGAACATTTACCACTTTTGGCTGGAATATCGTTTCAGCAAGAGTAAACAAGCGCTAGAGAAAACCTTACTGCGTTTAAAAGAGAAGAGCGAAATGCTAGAGCACTCACAACGAGTGGCTATTGTGGGCGAATTAGGCAGCAGTCTTGCGCACGAGATTAACCAACCTTTAGCGGCGATCCGAAATTACAGCGAAGGTGGTTTGTTACGATTAGCTAAGAAGCGCCCTCATGAAGATATCGTGCCAGTATTAGAAAAGATCCAGACGCAAGTAGAACGCGCCGATGCGATCGTTTGTCGCCTGCGAACCTTAATTAAAAAGCGCAGCGTCGACATGGCGGCGTGCGATGTGGAACAGTTGATTTCTGATACGGTTGAGCTGCTGAATTTCCGCTTGCAGAAGCAAGGCATTGAAGTGGTTCGTAGCAGCGAAGGACAACCCCAATTGGTCGAAGCTGATGCCGTTGGTCTACAGCAAGTGTTGGTGAACGTGATGAATAACTCGATAGATGCTTGTGTGATGTACGCAGAAAATCACCCTAATAGTTATCAAGGCAAAATTGCGCTTCACACGGATTATCAAGCCCAAAGTATGTCGATTCGAGTGTTGGATAACGGTACGGGTTTGGAGCATGAGAACCCAACCGCCGCCTTTGTGAGTACAAAACAGGAAGGGTTAGGGCTGGGCCTGGCGATCTGTCGTGATGTGATGGAGATGCATGGTGGTGAATTCGTCATCCAATCTACTCAGCCACATGGTTGCTTGGTGGTATTAACCTTGCCGTATCAAACCATGAAAACAGCCAATACAAAACGCAACGAAGAAGAGCAAACAAAAAGAAACACAGGAGAAGTGAATGAGTGATAAGCAACTGCCCGTATTTGTGGTCGACGATGATGAGTCGGTGCGAGATTCGTTGGCGTTTATGCTCGAAGAACATGACTTCTCTGTGACGACGTTTGCCGATGGGCAGGCATTTCTTGATGGCGTGGATATCCATCAAGCGGGTTGTGTAATTCTGGATAGCCGAATGCCTAATTTGCGAGGCCAACAAGTGCATCAAATCCTCAATGAAGCCAAAAGTCCACTGGCAGTGATTTACTTAACCGGACATGGCGATGTGCCAATGGCGGTGGATGCGCTGCAAGCTGGCGCGGTGAATTTCTTCCAAAAGCCAGTAAAAGGGGATGAGCTGGCACAAGCGATTTTGAAAGGCCAAGTTCAATCTGCGGCGAATTTGGATATTGCGGGGGCGAAAGCGGCGTACGAATCACTGACGCCAAGAGAGAAAGACATTCTGCGTTTGATCATCGCTGGCAAGCGCAATATTCGCATTGCCGATGAGTTGTGCATTGCGATGCGAACGGTGGAAGTACATCGCGCAAGTCTGTTGAAAAAGTTCTCGGCGAAAACCGTGGCAGAGCTGGCTTACATCTACGGCAAACTGGCTCAATAAGACAGGCATAAAACTTATGCTCAAATAAAAAATCCCCAAGCCGAAACTTGGGGATTAAGCCACACTGACGTGTTTTATGTTCAGGGTATCAATCGATTACTGAGCAGGCTTAAACGTCACTTTGTAAGCGTATTGATTGTCCGTTAACTGGAATTCCTTGTGCACACTTGGGCTCCAAGAGTCATCACCGCCAACGCCCATGTGTTTATGGTCTAGGCGCACGTAAATCTTCTCTTCTGCGACCAAATCGTTGGTGTGTTTCGCTGCAGCTAAGTGCTGCTGAGCGTACTGACTCACACTGAACTGGAAGTCACCCGAGACTTCTAACTCATTCACCTTCAACCATTGCGTACCACAGCGCAGACCGCTGTCGGTTGGGAAAATGTATGGCGTGTGCATTTGCTCAAGTGTTTGGGTGTGCTGGCCGAAGCGCGCCGCTGTCAAACGGTCAGGGTAGTTTTCAAATGGACCTAAGCCTTGCCATGTGATCTGCGCGTTTTGCTCGTTCAACGGCAGTTCAAATTCCAAACCGATGCGTGGCATTGGTGGTAAATCATCAGCCAGCTTCACATCGACAGCCAATATCATCTCACCGTTATTACTCAGAGTGTGCGTCCAAGTCGTGACCGCCTGTACTTCACCATTAAAGTGGTAAGCGAACGTCGAGGTCACTTTCACTGCATGCGCCAGAGCTTCACTGTGGCAAGCGACGCATTGGCGCTCCCACTGCCCGATACCCGCCATGTCCCAACGACACATCCAAGCGTTTGGATCGACGTTGTCGATTTCGCTCACACCGATGTCGTTATCCAGTGGTGCACGGAAGAAGTTATCTTGTGGTGCCGCGAGCATTTGTGCTTCACCATCGATACGCCAATCGGTCATCAAGCCAGTTTGGCTATCCCAACGCCATTGATGTTTTTCATCCAAGCTAGACACCAAAATGGCGTTGTCTTGCTGCGTTAGCATTGGCGCTGGTTGCGTTTCCAATCTTGGCAGAGCAAGGCCTGCTGTATTGCGTAGTGACATTTGCTCAGAAGCGACTAGGTGCTCAGCTTCAGCCCAAGGTGTTGCTGCAATCAGAGTAATGTCGGTATTTAAGTGATATTGCGCTTCCGCTTTTGGCGTGAAATGAAGGGCAATCTCAATACTTGTTTGGCTATCCGCTTCTACGTTAAGCGCCAATGAACCGGTTTGAATCACTTTGCCATTTTCCAACAGAGACCATTTCAATTGCTCATTATCGGTCGCGCGGAATAAGTTCTCGTTAGTCACCAACAGTGTGCAAGCTTCTTTGGTTTGTTCTTGCAGTGATACGGTGATCATACGTTGGCAGTATTTTGCTTCTTCCAACGTTGGATGAACCGTGCGATCTGGGAAGATCAAACCGTTGATGCAGAACTGACGGTCATTGATTTCATCGCCAAAGTCGCCGCCGTAAGCCCAGAAGTGTTGGCCGTTTTCATCCCATTGGCTCAAGCCTTGATCCACCCAATCCCAAATAAAGCCGCCTTGTAGGCGAGGGTAATCGCGGAACGCATCCCAGTAATCATTAAAGCTACCCAGACTGTTGCCCATCGCGTGTGCGTATTCACACAAAATTAAAGGGCGAGTTTCGTTTGGTAACGACACCCATTTCTTGATTGCCCATTTAGGCACGGCTTCGTCTTCAATGACCGTGTTCACACGCGCGTACATTGGCGCAATGATGTCGGTTGCTGTGGTGTTTGAACCGCCGCCTTCGTACTGCACAGGGCGAGACGGGTCGTAGTTTTTAGACCAAGCGTACATCGCATTGTGGTTGCTGCCGTGACCGGATTCGTTACCTAAAGACCAGATGATAATCGAAGGGTGGTTCTTATCGCGCATCACCATTTGGGTGAAGCGGCTCATGTAAGCGTGCGCCCATTGTGGATCGCTCGATAGGCGGTTCATTGGCTGCATGCCATGAGTTTCGATGTTCGCCTCATCGCACACGTACAAGCCGTATTGGTCACACAGTTCGTACCAACGAGGGTGGTTCGGGTAGTGCGCCGTACGTACCGCATTGAAGTTGTATTGCTTCATCAAGCAGATATCGCGGATCATGTCTTCTTCCGTCATCACATGACCAAGCTCAGGGTGATGTTCGTGACGGTTCACGCCGCGGATCAACAAAGGCTTACCGTTTAGCTTCAATTGCCCATCGGTGATTTCGACTTTACGGAAGCCCACAGGGTACGCTTCGCTTTCTAAGTGCGCGCCATTTTCATCCAACAATGAAACGACTAAGCGGTAAAGGTTCGGTGTTTCCGCCGTCCATTTCTTTGGCTCGCGTACGTGCAATGTTTGGAATACCACGTCATCCCACGTGCCACGTTCGTCAATGCGACGGTTGTGCGGACGGTCGATGCTTGGCTCTGTCACGGCTTGTTCGCCATCAAACAGCTGCACTTGAACTTGGTAGGTGTCCGGCGCAGAAATCGAAGTCACAACCGACAGTGAACCATCGCGGTAACACGCGTCTAAATCCGGTGTGATGAACACATCTTCAATGCAGTGTTGTGGTTTAGACAGCAAAGTTACGTCGCGGAAGATACCACTTAGCCACCACATATCTTGGTCTTCTAGGTAGCTGCCATCACTCCAACGAATCACCATGACGGCTAGGCTGTTGTCACCTGCCACAAGGTAAGGTGTTAGGTCGAATTCAGAAGGTAGGCGGCTATCTTGACTGTAGCCAACCCAAGTGCCGTTACACCAAAGGTGGAAAGCCGAGTTCACGCCATCAAAGATAATGCGCTGCGTATTGGCTAAATCTTCTGCTGAAAGTGACACGGTAGTGCGGTAGCAACCCGTTGGATTATCAGTTGGTACAAACGGTGGGTTTACTTCGAATGGGTATTTCACGTTGGCGTAAATAGGTTTGTCGTAACCTTGCATTTGCCAGTTTGAAGGGACAGTAATCTCATCCCAGTCTTTGTCATTGAATTGTGACTCGATGAACTCGCCGTCAACTTGCTCTGGCGCATCAAACAGTTTGAATTTCCATTGTCCGTTCAGCGATTGACGCTGGGCTTGAATACCGTCGCGGGCATGGTCAATATCGCGGAAACTGGAAAGAGGGCTGTGAGCCTTAAGACAGTGAATGTTCACTGATTGCGGGTTTTCCCAGTCGCGTCTTTGGAGAATTTCTGAAAATGCCTTCATGGTTTTCCTACTTAACTTTTTGTTTCTAATCTTGTTTCGCTACGGAATTTGAGTCCGCAGCGAGAGTGTCTTTGTTCTTGAAGCGTTATTTCGCTAATTGCTTCACGAGATAATCTTTTGCTTGGGTAAAGCCTTGCTCAGCTGCTTGGTTGGCAATCGCCGCAGCTTGTTTTACGTCGTTGTCTTTGAGCGCTGCATCGATTTGAGATTGGTACAACGTCCATTCATCTTGTGCTTCAGGAGATGCGGCAGCAGTTAACTCTGCTTTTGCGGTGTCGTTGGTTTGTGTGCCCAATTCCGCCAAAAGCGTTAACACTGCGTTGTTGTCGGAGGCGCTCGCCGTGACATCAATAACGCCAAAAGGTTGGAACTGCGCTGTGAGCGGAAGCTGTTTACTGCCAATGACGTTTTGCGTTTCTGCGTAGACTTCTTCTGGATGCTTACGAGTCAATTCGGTGCCAAGCAGTGTCGAATCTGAAGCGATGACCACGTATTTTGCGCCTTTAAGTTGTGGGTTCACCGTGATCACTTGTTCAACACGCTCTAAGCCGCGCATGCCCGTTGTGTGGTAGTTAAAGTCTTTCGCCGAGTAATCGGATAGAAGCTGCCACTTCGCGTCATAAATAAGAACGTTCGCAGCAAATAGCGCATTGTTATCAACATAAGAGCGAACAAGTAGCGAGAATGGTGCGTCAGAAGTGATTTGATAGCTCATCACAGGGAGCAGTTTGGATGAAGCAGAATCTGAAGAAAGTAAAACCGCACTGCTAACACTTGGCAGATTTGCATCCATAACCACCTGCTGGTGGAAAGGAATCGATAGGGCGGTCAGAGGCAAAGCATCTAACGTTGAGCAACATTGTAGTTGGCTCAAATCGGTATTAAAGGTTTGCTCTGGTAATCCACTGCACGCGCCAAGAGACAGAGCCATGAATAGAGTTGCTAGCGGTTTTAGTTTCATCTGCGTTGTCCTTTGTGGGGTGAGCGTATTGCTCACCCCGTTGGGTTCATAAATAGTAGCGGGTTTGGATTACCACCATGTTTCGACGTTAAAGCCGAAGGTGATTTCGTCAACGTTTTGTCCACCAGTGCTGCGAGCATGGCCGTAGACTTCGCCGCCACGGTTCCACTCATCGGTTTTCTCTGAGTAGGTCGCGAACAAGCGCAGTGATGGACGAGCCCAAACGCCTTTGCCTGCTTGGAACATTTGCGCCACCGTTACTTTGTACATATCGTTGGTGCCAGCGCCGTTTTGTGCTTCTACTGATTCGTAGCCAACTTCAAGTGCGGTTGCCATGTATTCTGTCCAGCTGTATTGAGGACGAGCGCCCACGCTGAACCATTTCTCACCTTCGTTGTTATCCAGGTTTTTGTCTTGGTAAGCGATGGAGTACATCACTTGGAAATCTTCATTTACGTTAAGATCGCCAGAGTTGAAAATACGCCAGCTGTAACCATCGTGCTCAACGCCTGTGTTGTATTTACGATTTGAGCCGCCTTCAGCACTCATCAAACCGCCCGCAAGCGCATCCGTACCGTATTGGAAAGCGAATGTGTTTGAACCATAGTTCCAAGCTTGACGGTAAAGTGCAGAAAGCATGGTGCCAGAAGTGGTGATGTCACTTTCGTCATAGCTAGAGTTTTGTGTGAACACGTAGTTCAAACCGACCGTAAGATCTGCACTGTCGCTCAGTTCAATGCCGCTCAAACGTGCGTCGATGTTGTGTAAGCTGCGGCCATCTGCGCTAGAGTTTGGCGCCATCCATGCGATGTGACCTTTAGCAAAACCAAGATCCCAGTTTTCAATACCGATACCTGTGCTCGATGTGTCCCAGTATTTAATGTCGATCATGTGCACTTCATGACGGCGGTAAAAACGTTCGCCCGCCCAAACAGTCGCATCCGCTTGGCCTTCAAACAGACCATGACCTGCCGACCACATTTGGATCAAGCTAACGTCGCCCCAGCTTTCGCCGCTACCAAGGTAAAGTGTGGTATCAAAGTACGCGTCGCCTTGTTGCCAAACGTCGGCTTTGAGGCCCGCTTCCCACCAGTTCAGTTCGTTACCCAAACGGTAGTTACCGTAACCTTGACCAGCACGAATCACATCGTTGCGTTCGCCTTTGCCACCATTGTGTTCATCGTTATCGGTGTAAATGTTGCCCCACTTGGCGTAGCCAAAGTAAGTGATGTTCTCCACTGCAGCCATACCAGCAAGCGGTGCTAGGGCGAGGGTTAACCCAAGCGCTCTTACAAGCGTCTTTTGTTTCATGAAGTGTCTCCATTCTATTTTTATGGATTTATTTTTTATTGGTTTGAGTCCTAACTCGCTGCGCAGTGTAAATAAACTCTGGAAACGTTTTCATGATGGGGTTGGCATTTTTGTCGTAATGAGGGCTTTATTACTATTTTGTGTGATTGCGATCTCTTAAATTGAGGTTTTAAGTGCGATTTTAGATTGATTTATGACCGTGTGAATTGGAATCGTTTACTTGGGCTGGATGGTGTTTGAGTTGGAAGATGGAAGTTTATTTTATTTAAGATGCTGATTTAAATTGGTTTTTATCTAAGGAGAGGGAGCTGTTAGGAAGAAGAGGAAAGAGAGCCCAATTGAAATCAACTGGGCATGTGAGACAAGGAAGCATATACAACAAGTGGTTCGCGGGCGCACTGCACACGAGCATTTGCGGTATCGTCAAACTGGGATTTTGAGTTAGGACCCAAGAGAGACACTTCATAAAGAATCTCGAAGCCTCAAGAATACGGTTGTCGGTTAACCACTTCAAGAGGTGATGAGTTCAACTGAGCGGTCTGTAACCTTATTTATGATTTTGTCGTTGTAAGGTAATGAATTAAATAACGAAAAATTCTTTATAAATCAGTTTGGTATTCGAATTTACGTGCAGTGCTTTAAAGAACTCAGTAACCAAAGAATCTGAGTTTTTTGGAGCTGATCGCTGCGTAATATAAGAAGGAATAAGGTGTAGCGGGCGATGGCACAAGTTTGAAAAATTAACTGTAAACGTTTCCATGATTTTGGTGTGGCTCACAGATTCTTTTGTTTTTTTCATTATGATGCAGCGTAATTTCCAGTTTCAAGGTAAGACAAGATGACGGACAAAACACTGATTGAGCTAACCGGTCAGCAAACTCAATTGATTGTAGAGTTGGGCGAATATGCAGAGATTCTGCATTGGGGACAAAAAGTAAGTGGTGACCTTAGTGGTTTCCGCATGGCTTTACATCGTCCCGTGCCATACGGTCGTTTGGACAGCGACGTATCCATGACTCTACATCCAGAGCTTGGTCGTGGCGTTTTC
Source organism: Vibrio jasicida 090810c (assembly GCF_002887615.1). Lineage (NCBI taxonomy): Bacteria > Pseudomonadati > Pseudomonadota > Gammaproteobacteria > Vibrionales > Vibrionaceae > Vibrio > Vibrio jasicida. The sequence goes on from NZ_CP025792.1 coordinate 3,548,867, forward strand.
AGCAGCCCTGGTGTGGAAGGGCATCGCGATGGTCAAGATTGGGCTCCAGTGTTTGTCATCTCCCATATTGAACAACAGCAAGACAGTATTGTGATTGAGAGCGAAGATGCGATCGCAGGTCTTCGTTTACAAACCGAGCTTAAGCTTGATAGCAACGATGTGGTGAAAACGCGTCATAGGCTCACCAACAAAAAAGCGGGTATTTATCATGTGAACCGTCTTGCCAATACGTTGCCTTTGCCAGCTCGTGCGAATGAATTGATGACTTATTACGGCCGTTGGGTTCATGAGTTCCAAACGGTGCGCCAGCCATTGCTGCAAGGCGGCTACCAACAAGAAAACCGTCGTGGACGTACTTCTCATGAGCACTATCCTGCGCTTGTTGCTGGTACGACTCACTTTGATGAAATGAATGGCGATGTGTGGGGCTTCCATTTCGCATGGAGTGGCAACCACAGATTACGTGTAGATGTGAAAGCTGATGGCCGTCGTTACATGCAGGCTGAAGTTATTTACCTGCCTGGTGAAGTTGCGCTAAAAGAAGGTGAGAGCATTACGACGCCTTGGCTTTACGCGAGCCACAGTAATTGTGGTTTGAATGGTATGAGCCATCACTTCCACTCTCATGTACGCGAAATGATTTTGCCGAGTGATTTCACGGACAAACCTCGCCCGATCCACCTCAATACGTGGGAAGGCATTTACTTTGACCACGATCCTGAATACATCATGTCGATGGCAACTCAGTCCGCAGAGATGGGTGTAGAACGCTTTATCATTGATGATGGCTGGTTCAAAGGACGCAACGGTGATAAAGCAGGGTTAGGGGATTGGTTTCTGTGTGAAGCTAAGTACCCAAATGGCCTACACCCGATTGTGGAAAACGTAAATAAATTGGGCATGGAATTTGGCTTGTGGTTTGAGCCAGAGATGATCAACAAAGATTCCGAATTGTTCCGTACTCATCCTGATTGGTTACTGGCTGTAAACGGTTACGATCAGCCAACCGGTCGCAACCAATACGTGATTAACCTGCAAAACGATGATGCGTTTAACTTCTTGTTTGAGCGATTGGATCACTTCCTCTCGACTTACAACATTGCTTACATCAAGTGGGATATGAACCGCGAAGTCGTTCAGCCTGCGCATTTAGGTCAGGCTGCGGCGCACAATCAAACCCAACGTTACTATCAGTTAGTCGATAAAGTTCGTGAAAAGCACCCGAAAGTCGAGATTGAATCTTGTGCAGCTGGTGGTGGTCGTATTGATTTTGAGGTTCTGAAACGCACGCATCGTTTCTGGACTTCAGACAATAACGACGCACTTGAGCGTCAAACCATTCAACGCGGTATGAGCTACTTCTTCCCGCCAGAAGTGATGGGCAGCCATATTGGTGCTAGCCACTGTCATAGTACGCGCCGCCGCCATAGTATTGAGTTCCGCGGGCTTACAGCGCTGTTCGGTCATATGGGGATTGAGCTTGACCCAGTGAAAGAAGAACAAGCGGAAAAAGAAGGCTTTGAGCGCTACATCAAGCTGCACAAGATGCTGCGCCCATTGCTACACAGCGGAAGAACTTGGCGAATCCCAACGGACGATAAAGCACATCAAATTCATGCGGTTGTCTCAAACGATCAATCGGAAGCCGTGGTGATGATTGCTCAGCTCGCGATGCCAACGAACTCTTTAAGTGGGCATTTGCGTGTACCGGGCTTGGATCCACAAGCGACATATCGCGTGACAGTGTTGGACAAGCCGTCTAACTACGATGACATAGTGAATTATCAACCGCCTTGGACTGAATCGGGTTGTGAGCTATCTGGCGCATGGTGTGAAGAGGTTGGCTTAACCATGCCAATCCTTGACGCGGAAAGTGCCATGTTGGTGAAGTTCGAACGTATTCACCAAGCCATATCTATTTAGAACCTTGCCTATTTAGAGTCATAGCTATTTAGACAATTTCATCTTAGACAATTTCATCGTTTCTCATTGGTTTTCTATCGCCGTACAGACATCAAGTTTGTACGGCTTTTTGCGTTGGTTTTAATTGACCGTTTTGAAATCGTTCTCATGCTCAATGAACGTAAAGTGTTGATAAAATGACGTAAATAACACGATCTCCTCGCATTAATAGGTCTAAATATTGTTCGATGTCTCATTTTGAAAACTTGCCTGTAAACGTTTCCATAAAGCAGTTTTTGATCACAGTAAGGCATTCAGTGTGTGAGTAGCATTAGCATCGAAATATAAATAAAAGACGTCGACGTTATGAATTCTAGTTAGGGGAATGAATAGCAGTACGACACTAAGGAACTATTATGTCTGATAAAATTACGCTACAAACCAAGCTGTCCTACGGCCTTGGCGCACTCGGTAAAGACTTTGCCTGTGCACCTATCTACATCTTCTTAATGTTCTACTTCACTGACGTAGCCGGCTTGTCTGCTGCTTTCGTTGGTACTATCTTCTTAGCCGCTCGTGTTATCGATGCCATCACTGACCCAATGATGGGAGTGATTGTTGACAACACGCGCTCAAAATTCGGTAAATTCCGTCCTTGGATTGTGATTGGTACGCTTTTAAACGCAGTAGTGCTGGTCGGCCTTTTCAGTACTCACATGTTTGAAGGCACTACGCTTTACATCTACGCAGCGGCGGCATACATCCTTTGGGGCCTAACGTACACCATTATGGATATCCCATACTGGTCAATGATTCCAGCGCTATCAAGCTCTCGCCAAGAACGTGAAAAGCTTGTGGTATGGCCACGTTTGTTCGCGAGCCTTGCATGGTTCATTACTGGTACTTACGGTCTGCACATTGTGGGTGAGTTAGGTAACGGCAACCAAGGCGACGGTTTCTTCAATGTTGCGATGCTGATTGCGGTTCTGTTTGTGATGAGCGCATTCTTGATTGCTCGTAACGTAAAAGAGAAAGCGGCACCAGCTAACGCAAAACCAGCAGAGAAATTCAGCTTCAAAGACGTTTTGACTATCATCGGTAAAAACGACCAGCTTAAAGCGCTAATCGGCACGGTTCTGTCTTTCCAAATTGCGAACCTATTGGTTGGTGGCTTTGCGATTTACTACTTCTCTTACGCACTGGGTAACGCAGAGCTATTCCCAGTTTACATGGCGGTCGCAGGTGCGGCAGAAGTCGCGGGTGTGTTCTTATTCCCACGTCTTGCAGCATTCCTTCCACGCAAGCTTCTATGGCCTATCGCGTGTGGCTTCCCAATTCTGTCTTGTGTACTTCTACTGTTGATGGGCTTTATCGCTCCAGCTAACGCGCTAATGATTGGTATGGCGGGTGCAGCAATTAAGTTTGGCGTGGGTATTGCGAACGCGCTGCAAACTGTAATGCTGGCTGACGTTGTGGACTACGGTGAGCACAAAACAGGTCGTCGTAGCGAGAGCGTTATCTTCTCAGTACAAACCATGCTTGTGAAGTTCGCAGGCGCAGCAGGTGGCTTCATTGTGGGTGTTGGTCTGTCTGTTGTGGGTTACGTACCAAACGTAGAGCAATCAGCAAGCACCATTATGGGCTTAGAATTTATGATGATTGGTCTACCTGCCATCATGATGACCATCAGTGGCGTGATTTACCAACGTTACTACCATCTACACGAAGGCTTCAACAAAGAAGAAGCTGAGCAACAAACTCAAGTTGAAAGCGTTCCAGCACAAGCATAATCGTTACGTTTTCACTTAAGTACCCCAACTCAATTTAGTCACTAAGATAAAGCGCCTCCCGATGGAGGCGTTTTTGTTTGCTTCGATAAAATTTCGTGATTGGCTTAAATTCAATTTTTAGACAATAATTTCAGTTGGTTAAAGGATTAAGGCGCTTGGATTACTCCAAGCTGAAACGATGAAGAAACGTAAACGGATTTCGTTAAGGACAGTGCTAGGGTTGATGTTTGTCTTCTGTACCCTAGTGACAGCAGGTGTGGCGATTACTTTGCAATACCATTTTGCAAGGAAAACTGAGCTGCAACACACCCTCACCCGATATCAAACCATCGCGACAGGTGTATCTAGTCATTTATCTAATCTACAAAATTTAGCTGAGAACGTGGCACGAAGCGGCGCGCAGTTAGTGTCGCTCATCGGGGTAGATACGCCCGAAGAGAGCATCATTATCCCTTTGTCTAAATTGTTGGTAAGAGAGCCCGGCATTCATAGTATTTTTGTTGCCAAAGCGAACAACGACTTCTTCCAGTTGATCAACCTTTCCTCAGAGGAAATTCGCTCACGTGTAGATGCTCAACCAGGGGACAAGTGGTTGTTGATCGCGCATAGCGGAGTGAAGCGAGATCGTCGTAAGGTAAGTATTTACTATGATGAAAACTTTGTATCACGCCATGCTTTAGATGAGTTTAGTAACTTCATCCCGACTCAACGCAGCTGGTTTGAAAATGCTGACCATGATGACATTTACAATACTTCTCCATATTTGTTCAACACTCTAAAAGTATCTGGGGAAACCTTTTCCATTAAGGTGCCAGAATCCGATACTGTGGTGGGTGTGGACATTCTTCTCTCCTCGTTAGAGGCGCAACTCACTAACCGTTTTGTCGAAAACAAGAAAGCGCCAGAAGCGGAGGCGTTTATTTATCGGGCCAATGGCCGATTGATTGCAACTAACAAGATGGTCGACATCGAAGATCGCTTACCTTTGGTCTCTCCGGTGAACTTAACTGATGAGCAACGAGCACTGGTCGCCCAAACGCCAGAATTGAAAGTGTCGAACCAAAATAATTGGGCTCCGCTTGATTACACCGTTGGCGGTCGCCCAAATGGCTTCTCGATTGATTTGTTCAAGATGATTTCTGAAATGACCGGCTTAAAGTTTAAGTTTGTGAACGGTCGACGTTGGAATGAGCTCGTCAACGATTTTAAAAATGGCAATATCGACATTCTTCAATCGATTGCCGACCAAGATGACCTTTCGAGCATTGGCGTAGTGGGTGAACCTCTTTATCACGCAAAGTTTGCGTTACTCACCACAGAAGAGAACAAGCACATCAATACCTTAGAGCAAGTGAAGAACGAAAGAATTGGCTTGCTAAAAGGATGGAGCATTCAAGATGACTTGTTAGAAGCTTACCCACAAATGACCATCGTCAATTACGCTTCTTTGCACGATGCGATCGACGGGGTATTGAATGGTGACATCGTCGCTGTGCTCGACATCCGTCAAATATTGGCCAACAAAATACGCGAAACATTTCGTCAGAACTTAGCCATCACTTTGGTTAAGGATTCAAACCTCTCCAACGCGTTTTACTACTTGGCGAATGAGGAACAAAGACCTTTAGTTGAGATCATTAACCGTGCTATTGACGCGATTACGCCAGAGCAAAGAAAAGAGCTGCGTGAAAAATGGTTTGAGGGTAAGGCAGCAGTGTCGACCTATACCTTTACGCCATACGAAGAGCTGGTCAAATTTGCCAAAGATCCTAAGTTCATCAATTCCGTTCAACTAGTGACGCTCAATGGGAAAGACAAGTATGTTTTTGTCTCCAAACTCACTCATAAGGAAGAGCGTTACTTTGCTGTCGTGATTCCACAGTCTTACGTCATGTCAGGCGTAAATGAAGTGACGCTATATGCTGTGGGCGCATCGTTGTTTGTTCTTGCATTACTCATTCCCGTCGCGTGGGAAATGGCAAAACCGATCTCAGACCCCATCAATGCATTGAGAAAGCAAGTCAGGTTTGTACGTGATCGCGAATACGACAAAGTGCAGCGTGTGCATTCTCGCATTGAGGAAATTCATCAACTTAGTCTTTCGCTGATGCGAGGCAGCAACTCGCTTAAGCAGTTTGAACAAAGGCAAAATGAGTTTTTTGATTCCGTGATTCAACTTATCGCACGCGCCATCGATGAAAAGTCACATTATACGGCAGGTCACTGTAACCGTGTGCCGGAGATTGCGTTGATGCTTGCGGAAGAGGCAGAGAAATCTGACCAAGGTGCGTTTGGAGCTTTTGAGTTTGCCAATGACGAGGAGCGCCGTGAATTCCGTATTGCCGCTTGGCTTCATGATTGCGGTAAGATCGCCACGCCGGAATACGTGGTCGATAAAGGCAGTAAACTAGAAACTAACTACAATCGAATTCACGAAGTTCGCATGCGCTTTGAGGTGCTGTGGCGAGATGCGCAGATTCAATATCTACTCAAAAAACTAAAAATTATGGGTGTCGATGAACAACCTGAGCAAGCACTTGAAAAAGAATTTTCTGCGCTGAAAGAAGAGTTCGAATTTGTCGCCAGTGCGAACGTGGGGGCGGAGTTTATGTCGGATCAAGGCATCGAACGTTTACACAAGTTGGCTGAGAAAGAGTGGACGCGTTACTTCGATTGCGGGCTTGGCTTATCGCCATTAGAAGAAACACGCTATGAACCACAACCAACGCCAGCAACGGAGAAGCTGCTTTCTGACCGTCCTGAGCATGTGATTGAGCGTGAGCAGCCGTTTGATCTTGACCCTGAGTTTGGCATTAATATGACGGTGCCAGAGAAGCTTTACAACCATGGTGAACTTTATAACTTGGCGGTGCAGCGCGGTACGTTATCAGCAGAAGAGCGCTTTAAGATTAATGAGCACATGATCAGCGGCATTAAGATGCTAGAGAGCATCCCATTCCCGCCAGAGTTAGAACGTGTACCTCGTTATGCTACGACTCACCACGAGGCGATGGAAGGGTTTGGTTATCCGCGTGGATTGATGGGCGAAGACCTGTCGATTCCGGAGCGTATTCTTGCGGTTGCTGACATCTTTGAAGCGTTAACCGCGGCCGATCGACCTTACAAGAAAGCCAAATCCTTGAGTGAGGCAATCAGCATTATGTCGAAAATGGCACTCGGTGGTCACATTGATAAAGACGTATTTAAGCTGCTGTTAACCAGTGGCACTTACCTAAGTTACGCCAAGCGCTATTTACCGGATGAGCTTATCGATGATGTCGATATAGAGAGCTATTTAGAAAAGTTATCTTAGCCTTCATTCAGCTTGAAAAATGTGCGTAAGAGCTTCGGTTCTTACGCACTTTTTTATGCGCCAAACTTAAACATCAAAGTCTTGTGAAAATTTGGTTTTGACGAAATCGATGAAGGTGCGCAGGCGCTTAGGTTGGTAGCGATCACGGTGGTAAATCGCTGATAGTGGCACCGACGGAATTTCCCATTCTGGCATTACTTTAACCAGTTTGCCTTGTTCGACCTCGTCATCACAATAACTGAGAGGGACACGGATGATGCCGTTATCGAATAGCGCGCCCATTACCAGTGCACGTCCGTTTTTACAGCGTAGATTACCTTTCACGATGACATCGCTGTGCTCTTGTGGGTTAGCAACGTTACGGTAACTCCAGCGAGTGACTGAGCCTGTCAGAGTACGATGCTTCGCCAGTTCTTTTGGCGTGACAGGTTCGCCGTACGTTTTGAGATAGTTCGGACTTGCAAGCGTAACCATATCGATCATCATCAATTTGCGTGCGACGAATCCTGCGTCTTCCAACTCGCCCATGCGAATTGCGACATCGAATTGGTCTTCAATCAAATCAATACGTGGTGAAGAGAAATCCAAATCTACGGTGATGTTCGGATATTCCAACATGAACTCATTGACGTATTTAGCAATGATGTCTTCACCGATGTAGCCACCCACGCAGTTTACGCGAATCAAGCCGCGCACTTCTTGAGTATCGTCAACAGCAGCGATTAACGCTTGGTCGATGTCGTGCAGCGCTTTTTCGCACTCTTGATAGAAATGCTCGCCAGCGTGAGTGAGGCGTAATGTTCTCGTGGTGCGAGTCAGTAAGGTCACACCCATTTGTGCTTCAAGTCCACTGATTTGGCGAGACACATGAGACCGAGAGACGGAAAGCGCTTCTGCCGCTTTGGTGAAGTTACCCAGTTGAGCGATCAAAACGAAGGAGCGAATATCAGCAAGATTAACTTTATTGAGCATGTTGAATTATTTACAGAAACGGTAGTCATAAGACTATCACAGTTAGTTACGAAAACGCGCTGTTCAAAAAATCATACTACTTGAGGTTTATATTAACTTGCGTATGATTTCCCGCGTTTCCACATTTATCGAAGTTAGAATGCACTCATCCACTCTACAATCTGCCGCGTCCCGACAACAGGGAAAATGGTTCCTAGCACTAATCGGCTGGGTGATTGTTGTGTGCTTGATGAAAAATTCTGGCTTGATGTTCAGTTGTGCTATGCAATATGACTCTAGCTCTACCTCTGTGCTCATTGGCGATGAAGTTAAAATCGTAAAAGCAGAAAAAGGGCATGACACGAGTAAATGTGAATTGTCTGAAAAGCTGATTCAATTTGCTCAGCAACAACTGGAAACCTTGGTCGTTGTATTATTTGTTGGCATTTTCGCGCTTGTCGTGTGGCGCTGTTGTGCGTTCGCCAGCAAAAGACAATGGACCGAACCGATAGTCCAAAAGTATCGAGTCCATCTCACCCTGTGTGTATTCCGCGAATGACAAGTGATTTCTGACGAGTTTCGTATCGTCAGTTTTTCTCTACACTTGTTTTTAACTAGGAATAACTATGAACCACATGAAAAAAACGACTCAAGCCGCGTTGATGCTTATCATGACGCTGGCACTGAGCTTATTCTCGCTAATTACCCAAGCACAAACGACAGACACGGGATGGTTGACCAACCCTCAGCATCCACCTGTGCAAACACGCTTTGTCCTTACTGGCCAACACGATCCTAAAGCAAAAACGCTGACGGGATATCTCGATGTCAAATTGAGCGGCGACTGGAAAACCTACTGGCGTTCGCCGGGCGAGGGCGGTGTTGCGCCATCCATTGATTGGGAAAAATCACAAAACCTAACTAAGGTGGATTGGCAGTGGCCATATCCGCAGAAATATGAACTGCTTGGTATTGAAACGCTGGGTTACAAAGGCGACACGCTTTTCCCGATGACCTTGCACGTTGAAGATATGACTAAACCTGTGACGATTGATGCGACATTGACGCTTTCTTCGTGCACAACGATTTGTGTCCTGACGGATTACCATATTCAATTGTCCTTCATGCCTTCTGACTTACAAGTCGATGAAGGTGTGATGTTCAGCTATGCGCAAGCGGTGAGCAGTGTGCCTCAAGCTTCGCCGTTTATTGATGTGACAGAAGCAAACTGGGATGCCAACCAATCTAAACTACAAATCAAACTGACCAATTCACAAGGTTGGCAAAAACCAGAGGTGCTGGTTGATGGTGTCGATGAAAACACCAGCGATTACAGTTTCAAACTGCTTGGGCTGCACCAAGAAGGCAATACCCTGACAGCAAACTACAAAGTAAACACGTGGCTGGGTGATGTGGAACTGGATAACCAATCGGTTTTCGTTTCAATTAAAGATAGCAACTTGCTAGCAGAAGAAGTGGCACCTGTTAAAACAGGATTGATCACAGAGACGTTGCCAAGTACATCACTGGTGAGCATCTTCCTATTTGCGTTGCTCGGTGGCTTGATTCTCAACATCATGCCTTGTGTGTTACCGGTTCTGGGCATGAAGCTAAGTAGTATTGTTGCCGCGCAGGGGGTAGAACGCCGCCAAATTCGCACGCAATTCATCGCGTCTTCATTAGGTATTTTGACTTCGTTCTGGATCTTAGCTGGCTTTATCTTGGTGCTTAAGCTTACAGGCAGCGCTATCGGCTGGGGCGTTCAATTCCAAAGCCCTTGGTTCCTTGGTGTGATGGTTTTAGTTACTGCGCTGTTCGGTGCCAATATGTTGGGCTTGTTTGAGATTCGTCTTTCTTCAGGTACCAATACTTGGTTGGCGTCAAAAGGCGATAACTCGTTAGTGGGGCATTACGTTCAAGGCATGTTTGCGACACTACTAGCTACGCCTTGCTCTGCACCTTTCCTTGGCACAGCGGTAGCTTTCGCATTAGGTGCTGATGTCATCACGTTATTCGCAGTCTTTACCGCACTTGCGATTGGTATGGCGCTGCCATGGATTTTAGTGGCGATCTTCCCAGGTATTGCCTTAAAACTGCCAAAACCGGGTCAGTGGATGAATGTCGTAAAAATCGTCTTTGGCATCATGATGCTGGCAACTAGCGTTTGGTTGTTGTCATTGATGGCAAACCACTTACCAATCTTCTGGGTTATCTTGATTGGCTTGGTAGCGTTTATCGCGATCATGGCACGTGTGAAGCATATTTATGGCAACAAAGCGTTAGCTATCTCAGGCAGCGCCTCTTTGGTTCTGATCGCTGGTGGTTTGGTGTTAGGCAGTGTGACTGCAAATCATTGGGCTACGCCATTGCCAGAAGATTTGGCTTGGGAAAAACTCTCTAACGAAGCCATCACTGAGCACGTGAAAAATGGTCGTGTGGTATTTGTCGATGTGACGGCAGATTGGTGTGTGACCTGTAAAGCGAACAAGATTGGTGTGATCTGGCAAGATCCGGTTTATTCACTGTTGCAAAGTCCGAATGTGGCGACACTGAAAGGTGATTGGACACATCCGAACGGCTCAGTGACCGACTTCCTACGTGCACACGGTCGCTTTGGTGTGCCATTTAACATCGTATATGGACCAGCAGCGCCAGAGGGTATTCCTTTGCCTGTGATTCTGACTGACGATGTTGTGGTGAAAGCAATCGAACAAGCAAGTGGAGGCACGATTAAGTGAACACAGTAAAAAAGCGCAAATCGCTGAAGTACTGGCTTAGTCAAGCGTTGCAAATGGTGCTTATGGTGACCGTGATTTCGGTCGCCATGGATTGGTATCGCACCAAAGACATTCCTAAAGAGCAAGCGCCGCCGCTAAGCGTAGTCATGGCTGATGGTGAATATATGGACGTGATCGCCAAAAGTCATGAAGAGCCCGTTGTGGTCTACTTTTGGGCAACCTGGTGTCCGGCATGTAAGTTTGTTAGCCCAAGCGTGAGTTGGCTGAGTGATTACTATGAAGTCGTCACTGTGTCAGGTGCGTCAGGTCCGCAAGAACGGGTAGACCAATTCATGCAGGCGAAAGGTTACCAGTTCAACAACATCAACGATCCGAAAAGCAGCATTATGCAAGAATGGAGCATCAGTGTGACGCCCACTATCTATGTATTAAAAGATGGAGAGGTGAGCTCAATCACCACAGGAGTCACAACGCCAATGGGCATTCTGGCAAGGATCTGGATGGCATAAACTAATGTGTAGCACGTCGACCTTTTTCACGCTTTTACAATGACATAAGTGTGTAGGTGAGTATGGCGTGCTACATTGGCAGCGTTCAACGATCAAGGAGGAATCATGGACGTTGCCACAATGTATGATGAAGTATCTGAGCGGTATCAGAAATTAATCGAAGACAGCCAATATGTCGGTCCGCGTTGGATAGATGGGAAGCTAAAAACGCTTAATCTCCAACAAGTTTCTGCTCTTGATTTGGCTTGTGCCACAGGCAGCATCGGGGAAGTCATCAAAACTCATTACCCAGAAGTTACTCTGCATGGCTTGGATATCTCATCCAAAATGGTCGATAAAGCACGCGAAACAAACCTCTATCAAAGCGTCAGTGTTCATAACCTCGACCAACCTTTCTCTCCAATTTTCAATCAAACCTTCGACATCATAACCGCGCTTGGTTTCACGGAGTTTCTTGCCAAACCCCAGCCGTTACTTCAATGCATTGCTAACAAGCTCAATGCTGACGGGCGCTGTTTTATCAGTTTCCAATGTCACGACCCAGATGGAAAAGACCTGCCAAGAAATACCTACAGTGGCGCGGTTGTACATACCGCTTACACCGAGAGCGAAGTCCGTGAATTCAGCCAAAACGCAGGGCTTGAAGTCGTATCACTAGAAAACCTCGTTGGTTACACATCAGGTGCTGGCTATGTATGTCGTTACCTGCTCTTGGAGCTAAAAAAGCAAAGTTAATTAACTGTCATGGAGAGCAACATGCAAGGGTATCGCATCAGTACCGCCTTTGAAGATATGGATCTTGATTGTATCCATCAATTCATCTCGCAAAGCTATTGGGCGAAAGGTGTGCCGAGAGAAACGTTAGATAAAGCCATACGAAACTCTCTTTGTTTCGGCGTGTTTACTGATTCGAATCAACAAGTCGCGTTTGCTCGCCTTATTACTGACAAAGCCACCTTTGCTTATCTCGCCGATGTTTTCGTGCTCCCTGATTACCGCGGCAGTGGTATTAGTAAGTGGTTGGTTTCTGAAATTGTGTCCTACCCAGATCTTCAAGGTCTACGCAGAATGATTCTTGCGACGCGCGATGCACACGGCCTTTATGAACAGTGCGGCTTTAAGCCTATTGAGCCTGTCGAGAACTTTATGCAGATATGGCAACCTGATGTTTATCAAGACAAGATAGGTTGATTCAACAGATAAGTTGCTAATTATCTTCTATATTGAATTCATGGATTTACAGATAAAAAGGACGATGATGCTTAACCGTAAAGAAGTATGCGTACTTGCTGCTTTTACATCGATATTTGTAACAGAGGTCTATGCAGAGGAGAGACGTTTCTCTGCTCATGAAGACAACTATTTATTGCCTTTCTATAAGGAATCAAAGGTAAATCAAGAGCGCTTCGCTCCGCTTAATCCTAACGGTCATGATGCGAAAGATGTCATGGTTCAGTTCCAAATCAGCATGAAATATAAGTTACTGGTTTTTGGTGATGATGGGCTTTTTGTCTCTTATACCCAGCGCTCTAACTGGGAGGCATACGATGATTCTGCTTACTTTAGGGATGACCAATATAATCCTGCCGTCTTCTATCGTTGGAACTTAAACCCTTGGCGCATTTCGCTTGGTTTTGAGCATCAATCCAATGGTGCGGGTGGCAATGATGAAGTCAGTTGGAATCGCGTATACCTAGATAACAAGTGGCACTTTGACTCTGGCTTTGTCCGTTTTAAGACGTGGCTTGATGTTGGTAGTCACCATTACAACCCGGATATCGTTGACTTTCTTGGGTATGGCGAGCTAGAAGCAGCTTGGATTTCTGAAAATGATCACAAACTAAAGTTCACGGTATCCAACGTGTTTACAAAAGATTGGGAAAAGGGTTTCTATCGCGCATCTTGGAACTTCCCCGTTTATCAAGGGCTAAGAGGTTACATGAAAGCAGAAACAGGTTACGGCCTAACAATCTCTAATTACAACTTCGACGAAAGTGCGTATGGAGCCGGATTTGCGTTCGACTTTTAGTGGCCAGCCTTTAACACCCAAAGAAACTTGTTCGAGAGGGAAGTGAATGAGGGTTGAAGCGCAAGATGTGGCAATTAGGTACCTTGAAGAAACAGATGCCGCTCCTTTGTTTGAAAACTACCTTGGTGATGAACAAGCGTGTTTGTACCTAAACCGACAAGCGCATCAAAGTTCAAGTCAAACGTTACAAGCTATCAATAGATGGCGAACCCAATATGAGCTGGATGTCCCTAGTATTTTGGTACTCGCAATTGAAGAAAGCGCAACTCAAGTTCCCATTGGTTGCTTAGTCTTAATCCCTGAAAACAGTCATAGCGAAATTCACTTTGGGATCTCTAGAAATTATCAAGGTAAAGGGTATGCGACTCAGGCGTGTAAGCTCGGGATTGAGTATCTGAAAAGTATCGGAGTCGAGCAGATTCATACAGCGCCTCATATCGACCATCAAGCCAGTATTCGCGTGCTCGAAAAATGTGGATTTAAGAAACAAGGTGTGTTGAAAGAGTATGCGGTGTTTCCTGCCCTTAGCGACGAACTTCAGGATTGTTTGGATATGCAGTTAAAAGAGTTGAAAGCATGAAATGGCTAATATGCTTAATGACTCTCATTGGATCTGAAGCAGTAGCAAATGAGAGGCTTCCAACTGCCGTTGAAGAGACTCCATACTCGGCTGTTGTGGTACTAACTGGTTTTGAGGGACCGGAGAAAGACAGTGGAGATAACTACTATAAGGTTCAAGCTAAGGTGTTGGATGGAGTTCGAGGCCACATTACTACCAACATCACTTTCGATATGTACACAGAGATTGGAGACTCCCCTAAAATTGGAAATGACCCAATCATCATCACTCTTTGTCATGATGAGCAAGGGTACTACTGGCCGGGAACAGGCTCTGAATTCAAAGCTACCCAAGAACAAATTTTGTTAGCGAAAGAAGCCGCTAAAAAACTATCTGACAAGCAAAGAGTCTTTGCACATTGTGACCAGTAGAATCTTATTCAACTAAGCCCAAAACAAGTGTTTTGGGCTTTTGTTATTTAGGCGTTATTGAACCTGTTCGTCTGGATGACCCCACATCAATGGTTCTGCGTAAGGGCCTTTGACTGATGAGGTTGATTCGCCGATACCATCTAATGCGCCTGGTGTTAATTCACGTGCAAACCAACATTCCAAAGGTGCTTGCGTTCTTACTGGTGGCAACACATTGTGCGGCGTGTTGTAACGGTTTCCATAGTGGAACGGCTCACCCATGACAAAGATAACGTCAGCATCTAACTGCTTTTCTGCTTCTTCCATCAATCTTGTCGCGTAGCCTTTACCTTGGTATTCAGGTAGTACGGCTAGTGGCGCAAGTACATAGCATTTTAGGTGTGGTGCTGCGTCAATTACGATAGGGGTATAGCATGCGTGTGCCACGCCTTCGTAGACGATTGAAAAGCTACCATCCGCAATAAGATTGTCGGCAAATTCTGCATAGAGTTTGGCGTGTCTCTCGTCATATAGTCCACCTGCTTTTGCGAACGCTTCGTATTGAATTTGATAAGGTGTGTTCATTGGTTTCTCCTTTGTTTTCTATTATTTCATAGGTGTGCTGACTGACTGTTCAGTCAGTGAGTTTAATCAAAAAAATCACGCATCGATATGTGCATGATTTTTGGTATTTCTAACAGTACTTTTTGATGAACTCTTGTCTGATTTCTTCGATAGGGAAGTCCTCATTCAGTAAGTAGTTCATGGCAATGCCGTCGATCTCTGCGATGAACATTTTTGTCACCACTGCCGGGTTCGTGTGCCCTAGCGAGCGGAAGACTTCTTCAGTGGATGCCTGCAAACCTTGGTAGCGTTCGTCTATCAGGTCGACAACAATCGCTCTGGTTGTCGGGTGAACCATCACACTAAAGTTGAACTGGTAAATCTTGCGATGTTCAGGAACTGTCATGCCATCGAAGATCGAGTGGATCATCGCTTCAATGCCACCTTCTTCGTTGGATAAATGCTCATCATTTTTATCCGTTTCTTCAATGATCTGTGTGATATGAACAAAAACTTCTCTCAACAGCTCGTTTTTATTTTTGAAGTGATGAAACACCAAACCTTTTGAAATCTCAGCCTTCTCACAAATGGTGGAGACTGGCGTTTTCTCAAAGCCATGTTCCGCAAATAACTGCGTTGCAACTTCAATGATCTGTTGTCGTTTGTCCATCGTGCTCACTCTATATACTGACTGACCAACTGGTCAGTTTTGCGAATGATAGTGCGTTTCTTGATCCTCCGTCAAGTATTAATAGGATCAAAACCGCTTGATTGATGTGTTAGCAGCGAAGTGAAAATCAAGCATGATAGAAAACGGATACTGTAAACCTCTGTCTAATCACACAATTACCATTACTTTTTTCTACAAGCATCAAACCTCGTTATTGTCTCATCCACTAAAGCGGTTCAACGCCATTAGGAGGCACCATGATCGTTACCACTCTCGTTGATAATTCTCGTCTTGAGCACAGAACCGATCTCTGTGTCGAGCGCGGTTTATCGCTGCATATCGACATTGAAGGAACCAAATTGTTGTTCGATATGGGCAGTGGGCGAACGTTTTGCGACAACGCGCCTTTACTTAATATTAATATTCAAGAAGTGGATCTCGCGGTTATTTCTCATCGGCATCATGACCATTGCAACGGTACTTCTCACTTTCTAGAGCAAAATAATGTGGCCAAAGTCTATTTAAAATCGTGTGGAGATCAGGATTACTACTTTCGAGCTTTCGGTTTCAAGAGTGATGTTGGTATCGACAAAGCTTTGTTAGACACAACCAATGACCGCATAGTGCAGGTAAGCGAAACGACGCAAGTTGCTCCAAATGTTCATGTGATTACCAAGATCAGCGACAAGTACCCACAACCCAAAGGAAATCAGTACCTCTATACCCAATCGAAAGACGGCGGTTATGAGCAAGATGCTTTTGAACACGAGTTACTTTTGGTGATCAAGGAAGAAGATGGCTTGGTTGTGTTCACGGGATGTGCGCACAGCGGAGTATTGAACATGATTCAAACCGCCGTTGAGTTGTTTCCGAACGACAGGATCAAAGCGGTAGTGGGTGGCTTTCATCTTGTGGGCTTACCCGTATTTAATAGCATTGGCGGCACTAAAGATGACATCAAAGCATTAGGGATAGCGCTATCTAGATACCCTGTTGAGAAGTTTTACACGGGCCATTGCACGGGCATGAAGGCGTATCATTTACTGAAAGAAGTGCTTGGTGATCGTCTGGATCATTTGCCAACGGGTCGTTGTGTTGAGGTTTAATCATCGACCCTGTTAACGTTTATGATTGTGAGTGAGCCAAATTCCAATCTCAGCTATTCATCTTGCCTATTGTCAAAGCGCCCTGACAAAACCTTACCAAATATGACAGTTTTAGCGGCTTCAAACCACGGTATCCTTAGAACTTTATGTTCATCAGATGGTCACAAGACTACAAAACAATAATTGGAATCAATAATGGCAAAAACTTGGCTTGTCGCTGCTGTGAGCGTTGCATTACTTGGCGGCGGTGCGTATTTCTATCTGCAATCTTCGGCTCAACCAGAGGCGTTTCCGACGTTGGCAGTGGAAAAGGGAACCATTGAGAAACAAGCGGTGGCAGTCGGCAATATTGTCCCTGCACACTCGGTATCTATTAAGTCACAAATCGATGGCATAGTGGGCGAGATGTACGTTCAGGTCGGTGAAAAGGTCAAGCAAGGCCAGCCATTGATTAAGGTTCGTCCGAACCCGACGCCTCAAGCGCTTACTGATGCTTCAACAGACTTAATGCGCAGTGAAGCGGACCTCGAATCAGCCAAACAAAAGCTCGCCAACCTAGAGAGCTTGGTGAAGCAAGACATCATTCCAAAGAATTACGATGAATACGTTAGTGCGCGTTCAACCGTGAAATCGGCTCAAGCGAACGTACTGCAAAAACGCCAGAACCTCGAATTAATTCGCAGCGGTGAAGCTTCCATTGGTGACGCTCGTTTAACCTCAACCATTTACGCACCAATTGATGGCACAGTATTAAACCGCAAAGTCGAAGTCGGTGAGCCAATCATCTCAACTGAATCTAGCCAGGCCGCGACAGAAATGATGTCTCTGGCGGACATGAACAGTCTGATCTTCAAAGGCAGCGTGAGCGAGCATGATGCCGCGCAGCTTTCTCCGGGTATGCCAGTTCTACTAACCGTGGCGCCGTATCCCGATGTGGAAATCTCTGGTGTGCTAACCAAAGTGGCGATTCAATCAGAAAACCTAAATTCGCCTGAAGGCAATGCCTCTGCAAAAAGCTTCGATAACGGATTTGAGGTCGAAGTGGGTGAGCTGAAGATCCCGAAAGAAGTATTGCTGCGTTCGGGCTTTTCATCAACGGCACAAATCACACTGAAGAAATCTGAGAACGTATTAACCTTGCCAGAACGAGCGCTGCAATTTGATGGCGATACGCCAAACGTATTGATCCCTGATAGTTCAGAGCAAGGCTTCCACAAACAGGAAGTGAAGCTAGGCTTGTCGGACGGCATCAATGTAGAAGTGTTAGATGGTGTTGAGCTAGATGAAGAGATCATCGATAACAGCATGATGATGGGAGCCGCACATGGCTAAGCTGCACTTATCTAAAATTGGTGTTGCGATCTTAGCGGCAACACTCAGCTTACCAAGCTATGCAATTTCGATTGAACAAGCGTGGCAACAGGCAAAACAAAGTGATCCAAATTACGAGAAAGCCAAAATTGGTGTTCAACTTGGTGAAGTGGGTGTCGATGCAAGCCGTAGTTCACTCTTACCCGGTTTGAGTGCGACAGCATCAGCGAATTGGAGCGAATCTGCCGACAATACCAATAGTTATGGGGCATCGCTTTCTCAAACCATTTGGGACAGCAGCTTGTGGTCGGATCTAGACCAAGCGAATGCCAACTACATCAAAGCTCAGCTTGAACTGGCTCAATCACATAATGAATTAGCACAAAGATTGCTTTCATCGTATTTGGATGTTGCGAGTGCACAAGGTGATTTGCAGTTGGCGCAATCCAAGTTGGAAGAAGGCAACAAACTGCTGAAGATCATCGAGAAGCGTTATCTCGCGGGTAAAGTGAAATCGGTGGATGTCGAAGAGATTCGAGCAACACAAGTTGCGGACAGAGCCGGTATCTTGAATGCGCGTTCTGACTTAGAAGTGAAGCGAGCGGAACTGGCTGCGTTGATCAATCAAATCCCGCAAAACGTCGATCAAATTCGTACTGATTCCCTTGTTCAACCGCCCTTGCTGGTGGACTCTCAAGAGCAATGGTTAAAGCTCGCGAAGGACAGTAGTCCAGAACTTTTAGTGGCCGCGCAAAACGTGAAAGCCAGTGAGTTTGCCAAAGATTCTGCACAAGGTGGGTATTACCCAACGTTAAAAGGGAATGTTGGCTACAACGATGATGACCGACGTAAAGACGGCGAGTTCAATGCAGGCATTACACTCAGTGTGCCCATTGATTTGAACGGCGCAACACGAGCCAGAGTCGATGAGGCGTCACTCAATACCCTAAGTGCAAAGCAAGATCTACGTCGAGTGGAAATCGATATTCAAAAGCGCGTGATCCAGCAGTTCACTCAAGTCGACATCAACTGGAACCAAGTTTTGATGGCGGACGAATTGGTTACTTCTCGTGAGAAAGTACTGCGCAGCAAAGAGAAGCTTTATGATGCGGGTTTGCTCGAAGTATCAGAAGTGATTAGTGCACACAACAGCTTGTTTGAGGCGAAAAACAGCCTACAAACCAACTTGTACAACTATTGGCGTCAGCGTATCGGCTTGTTGCAAACTGCAGGTAAGTTAGATGACGACACCATGGCACTGATCTCTCGAGCGTTTAATTCATGACCAGTTTATTGCAGCAAACATGGCAAACGCTGATGGCACATCGCATGAAAAGCATGCTCGCCATCATTGCCATTGCGTGGGGCGTTATATCGGTGGTGGTTTTGATTGCGCTGGGAGAGGGCTTTTATCGCCATCAAACTCAGCAGTTGTCGTTTATGGTCAATAATGTGCAAGTCGCGTTTCCATCGAGCACCAGCAAACCTTGGCACGGATTACCTTTACGACGTCAGATTCAGATCCCGCAGGATAAAGTCGATATGATCAAACAATCTGGCTTTGTGAAATCTGCATCCAGTGTGTATGCCAAGTGGGATGCAAACATCACCAATGAAAAAGGCCAAAAACTCACGAGTTTTGTTAGCGGCATAGACCCGTACTATTTCTCATTGATTCAACGCAAGTTGGAGTCGGGTTCGCGTAATCTATCGCCTAGTGATATTGCCAATCACACTCGCGTAGCGATTTTGGGCGACCAAATTGCCAAAATGGGTGAAATCAGTATCGGTCAAATGGCCAAAGTTAATGGCGTGCCCTTTTTGGTGATCGGCATTATGAAAGACGAAGATGCGGGCATTTCATTTGGTGATAGCCGTAAAGTCTTCATCCCTCAAACTACCTACCTTGATTTGTGGGATGCCAAACCGTGGATGCTGCTACTCAAGCCTGTCGACGGTATGGATGGCAACGCATTCCGACAAGCCATTGTTAACTTCTATGCCAAGCAATTGCACTTCGACCCGACCGACAAAGAAGCGATTAACTTGCCTGACTTCAGTGAGGGCGCAGCGGTGATCACGGGTATTTTTCGTGGCATTCAAATCTTCCTTGGGGCAAGCGGTGCGATGACCATGGCCGTTGGCGCTCTTGGTGTCGCAAATATTATGTTCCTCTCTGTGACAGAACGAACGCGAGAAATCGGCGTACGCTTGGCGATTGGTGCAACGCAAAAATCCATACTCAACCAGTTCATCCTTGAAGGACTCATTTTGGTGGCGGTCGGTACAGCTCTCGGCTTAATGGTTGCTTATTTAGTGGTCGCATTGCTTGGTTCCATTACCTTACCGGAGTGGTTAGGTTTTCCGGTTATCACACCAGACTCTATCGCCTGGTCACTGCTAGTTACGCTGGTTCTGGCATTGCTGGCGTCTTACTTTCCGGCAAGGCGAGCATCGCGTCTCACCCCCGTAATTGCATTAAGTGCGAGGGCGTAATCATGTTGCTACCGATGAGACAAATCTTTCAAGAAATGGCAGCAGAAAAGCTGCGTTTGGGTTTAACCATTCTTGCTGTGGCATGGGCGACCTTGTGTATCGCCGCAATGCTGGCCGTGGGCGAGGGCATTCGTCAGGGCGTATTGAGAACCGCGCAAAATGGCAACGGTAATCTGATTTACTTAACCGGAGGCATGGCGACTGTCGATTATGGTGTGTTCCACCAAGGTAAGTTTCTAACCTTAAAAGCCGACGATACCGATGTCGTTAAAGCCCTACCAGAGGTGAAAAGCGTTGCGCCAACCGCAGTATGGGATGAGCGTATCACCGTGGACGATAGAGGTTCATGGCAAGAACCCTTAGCGGTCACGACGGATTTTGCGTCCATGACCAATCTGATCCCAATGGATGGCGGTCGTTGGCTCAATCCGCTCGACCAAAAGCAGATGCGTAAGGTGGTTGTATTGGGTTATTCACTTGCCGCGGATCTGTTTAATCCTAATGAAGACTTCAGCTGGTTTGCTCCTGTGACGTTACAAGCCGATCCAGTGGGTAAAAAGGTCAAGATTGGCAGTGAAGAGTTTACTGTAATTGGCGTGTTGAAGAAAAACAGTGCTGAAATCGAACAGGGTGATCAAATTAACTACGCCAGTTTTGTGCCGTTAGCCACGTGGCAACGCTTTCACACTAATGGTGATATTGGCGGTATCAACGTAGAGCCGAATGCTAATGCAGATCGTGAAAAACTCGCAGAGACCATTCGTCAGGTGATCGCTCGTAAACATGGTGCCAGTGTGAGTGACGAGCAAGTCGTCCAAGTGGAAGACATGTTTCTTAAACAGAAAAGCATGCAACAGTTCTTAGTTGGTCTACAAAGTTTTCTTGGCATCATTGGCTTTGTCACGCTTGCCGTGGCGGGCGTCGGGATTGCGAATGTGATGTACGCAACCGTGAAGCGTTCAACCAGAGACATCGGCGTGCGCATGGCCGTTGGTGCTACGCCAACCGCGATTCGTCTGCACTATTTGGTGCAATCGCTGATGACCATGATGTTAGGTGGCGCATTGGGATTAGGAGTGACTTACGCGCTTGTTAGCGCAATTAGTGCGATCAATTTAGAAGGCAACATGTTTTATGAACGCCTTGGCAGACCCGTTCCTGAGCTCTCTTGGATAGTCGTTGCAATTGTAATTACCACCTTGGTGTTTATTGGCGTCGCATCTGCTTGGTTACCTGCTAACCGAGCAGCAAAAGTGAGCCCGCTGGAGGCGCTGCAAAGTGAATAATAAAAAGAATTCTGGAGAGAAAATGTCAAACGCCCCATTGGTTGAGCTGACGAACATTTGCAAATACTACGCAAGCGGAGAGGCGGAAGTGCGCGCTCTAGATGGCGTTGACTTAACCATCAACCAAGGGGAGTTTTTGTCGATTCTTGGCCCATCTGGTTCGGGTAAATCGACTTTGATGAACATGCTTGGTTGCTTAGATAAACCAACCGATGGCCAATACCAATTGGGTGGTCAAAACGTCGCAAGTTTAAGCCCGAACGAGCTAGCCGGTATTCGTAACCAAAAGATAGGCTTTGTCTTCCAAAGCTTTAACTTGCTGGAATACGCGACAGCGTTGGATAACGTGGCACTGCCGTTAGTTTACTCTGGCATTAAAGCCAAAGAACGTCGCCAGCGCGCCGCTAAATTGTTAGAGCAAGTCGGGCTAGGGGATCGTCTCGACCACAAACCAAACCAGCTTTCTGGCGGTCAAAAACAGAGAGTGGCAATTGCAAGAGCCCTAGTTAACGATCCACAAATCATCTTAGCGGATGAACCAACGGGTGCATTGGATTCGAAATCCGGTGCAGAGATTGAAGCCTTGTTCAATCAACTCCACGCTGAAGGTAGAACTTTGATCATCGTGACGCACGATAACGCCCTAGCAGAGCGCACCAAACGCATCATCACCATCAAAGATGGCAAGGTGATTTCGGATAGAGTGCCTGAGTAACCTTCTTTATGTTTGCTAAGACTCAACGCATAGGGAAATAACGCTTAGAGGGCAATGATGGTTGCGGAAATCATCATTGCCCCCTATATAAACAGAGCCACCTCAACGATTTCTGTGCCTCATAAATACACTCGCCCCAAATCTCTTTAAAGAAGCACTCTGATCAAATCAACAAAACAACGACCATGGCTAACAGCCCACCTTCATTGCTTTGGTTAACCTTGCTGCATACAAAAACAAACAAAGAAAGCAGGTAGTTATGCAAGGTATTACTAATATCTCTCCTATCAGTCGACCAATCATCACTGCACCAGTCAGCCAACCACAAAACCAAGGTCAACTTGGTGGTTTGAGTGCAAGCACGCAAATGACGCCAGATGCCATTCGCAACTTTATGCTGCAACAGATGAATAGCGGTGCTACCGCAAACCCAGCACCGATCAGTTCGTTTTCTCTGCAAAGCGCGACACCAGAACAAAGCGCAGAGCCTCGCTCAAAGTTACAAAACTTCAAAACAGCGGTACAAACGCTGGGCGATCGTATTTTGCACGCGCTGGTCAGCACTAAAACTGCTTCATTGCGTAACTCGGCAGCGAAACACAACGGCGAAGTAAGCATGCAGGTCTCTCAGGTAACGGGCAGCATCAAAAACGCCATTCTAAAAGACACCAACACCTCAGGCGGATGTTGTGAGGCACTGAGCGCTCACTGGATGAAGGCACGAGCAGAAGGCTCTAACCTTGGCGAACAGCTATTTCAATCAGGAACGGCAAGCGACAAAGGTAAGCTGAACAAAGAGACAATGCAGTCTGTCGCGCAACTGCAAACCGATGGCATGGTGGGTTATGACCAAGAAGCGATCACAGAAGGTTGGCTAAGAAGCAACAACATTGAATCGCCTTACCGAGAGCTTGGTGCTTTATCACGTGTGCATGGACAAACAAGCCGTGGCCGAAATGGTGCAGCAGAGCTTGCGGCAAAGATTGTTGATAACGGCCCTAAAACATCACTATTGAAGAAGATCGGCCTTGAAGGCCCAAGTAATGCGCACGCCGCCGCCGCCGCGGTTGATGGGGAAAAAGTAACCTTCTTTGACCCGAACTTCGGTGAGTTTTCTTTCCCAAGTAAGGAAGATTTCACCAGCTGGTTTGTTCAGGATTTCTGGCACAAATCAGGCTACGACTTACCGAAATTCGGCTTATCGGGAGAATTCAGCATCGTTAACTTGGAGGCTAACCTCTAATGACAACCACATTCGATCACCTAGTTAAACACTTTTTCGAAAAGAACGGCCTAGAGAATCCAACCGCGCAAGATGGTATCTACAGCCTGTTGATTGACCAAAAGTATCAACTTCATTTCACGCATCAGAATGAAGAGTGGATGGTACTGTATGCAGAACTTGGTGAGGCAAATCCGATATCGGAACAGCTTGCGAAGAGCAATATCTTTGGTGAATACTGGCCTGCACACATTGTGTCGCATCAGGAAAACAGCGCTGTTTTATGGTCGCAACAACCGATGGCGATACTGAATGTCGCAGCGTTAGAGGCGTGGACGGAGTGCTTTATTCAAGATCTTGTTGAAAAGCAGGCGGCGATTTCTGGTGTAGAGCCAACGCCAGCAAGCGCAGAGCCAACCAATATCCGACCTCATATGATCTCGGTGTAAACCCTAGATCTAGATTTATAGGGCACAAGTAACGTCCGTATGATTGGGCGTTACTTGTTTGTGGTTTAAGCGCGGCTTTTAGCCAGTAGCTGATCCACTTTTCCTTTCGCTGTTTTACTTACCGTCTGCATAAACTTAAAGCTTGGCGCGACAATGCCCGATTGCTCAAGCTCTTCCACCATCAGCAACCACAGTTTTGCCGTTACCTGTGCATCGGCTAACGCGCGGTGGAACACACCGTCGTTTTCAATGTTCTTGTAACGAACCAACTCACCTAACTTGTGTGACGGCGCATCTTGAATCAGGCGTCTTGCCACCAATAAAGAACACGCGAACTCGCCAGAATAACCGCAGTCGATTCGCTCTAGCTCTGCATCCAGAAATCGCTTATCAAACGACGCGTTGTGCGCGATAAGATTCTCACCCGCAATAAACTCACTGAACGATGCCATCACTTCATCGCAGCTCGGCGCGGTGCGCAGCATGTTATTGGTAATGCCTGTGTAACCCTCAATAAATGAGCTCACACGAAAGCCAGGATTCATAAGTTGCTGAAAACTATTGACCACCTCACCATCAACGATCTTAACCGCACCGATTTCAATCGCGCGATCACCCATATTCGGAGACAGACCTGTGGTTTCAAAGTCGAGTACGACAACGGAGTTAGCTTGAGGCATGAAGTTTTCCAACTGAACAATAAGGCGCAAGAGTATCGTTGAAAGTGGTGGAAAAGGGAAGGAGGGGGAAGTGTTAGTTATCTTAATTCACGTTATACCAACATGTACAGTGAGGACACTATGTGTGGCGTTAACCTCTTGTAATAGTACAAGCAAATAGGGGGACTCACATGGTAAGGCTTAAGGCATTTGCACCAAAGCAGAATAGTTTGACTTAGACTACAAACTTCCCCCATGCAGCAACGATGTCATATTCGCCAACAAGGCCTAGTATTTTGCTGTTCTTTAGTAAATTAGCTCCGTACGAACACGATGAAGAACTTGTGTATCTCGCTGCTCTACCGTTTTACCCTAACAAACCGTATTTGTGGGGCTCAAAGGTAGCGTAAATAGCTTCAGCGCTCACCGTATCATTCTTGTTCATTTTCACCTTATCTCCAGCAATTTTAGTTGAACATCGGGTTATTTAGTTGAGTGATGGTCATACTAGTTCTTGCAACCTAGTCGGTGTTGTTTAATTTATGGCCCTAATATTGGTGCTTTAGGGGCAAATTTGACACTTCCAAGTTTCCATCTAATGCCAAAATTCTTCCAAGGTAATACCATCAATTGACCATGATTTAGCCATCTGAACATGTCAAATCTGATAAAAGAGACAGTAGTCAAAAATTCCTTGCCATGGTTTGCATATTGGTATTTATTTATTTGATATAATTGGCATTGCTGGTTTTCTCGTTAATGCTTGGTTGCATTAATTTACTCTCTGCATTTTTGAGCTAGTTTGCTCATTAGTCTCTCTATAAATACAACAGGTAGTATTGCTGTGAAGTTGTTCGTCATTTCAGATTTACATTTAGGTGGTAGCCCTCATAAGGTTACCGATAACGGAGTGGTTGGGTCTCAGATCTGCCATTCTTATACTGAGTTGACTCAGTTTATCGATTGGGTTGGGGCTCAACAGGAAGGTGCAGGAACTGTTGAACTCGTTATAAATGGCGACATAGTAGACTTTTTGATGGAAGAAGATTTATCTTCGGATCATGAAATTGAAAGGGTTGAAAATCTCAAGCCTTGGCTTCCTGATGAGCAATTGATAATTGAGAAATTGGCTAGGATCGTTGAAAGAACGAGGGGAGGTAACTCACGTGGCCCTTTTGAAGCTATGGCAGACTTGCTAGCTAACAATCAATGCCTGACGTTTGTGTTAGGAAATCATGACATAGAACTTTCGTTACCAAAGGTTAGAGAGTATCTAGAACGCTCGATTCTAAAAAGCTCAATGAACGGGCGATTCAAATTTTTGTATGATGGTGAAGCTTATGTTCGAGGAGATTTGTTAATTGAGCATGGTAACCGGTACGATCGATGGAATGTGGTTGATCATAGTGCTTTACGACAAGAACGCTCAATGCTTTCGAGAGGTTTTGGGCCTGAAATGATGCAACTTGAGTACGCTCAGTTTAAGCCGCCGGCCGGCTCTATCATGGTTACAGAAGTGATTAACCCAATAAAGCGCAAGTATAGGTTCGTAGATTTGCTTAAGCCAGAAATTAAAGCAGCAGTCCCAATTTTACTTGCTTTACATCCTAAGATTGAACATGTTCTTTCAGCGATCACTCCTGCATATATAGCCAAGAGCACAACGTTTCTGAGCCCAGTTGTACCTGAGAAAGCTGGGCAACTTTCATTTACAAATGTCAATACGCCATTTGATGTTAGATCTTCTCTAGAATTAGCCCTTGGTGTTGATGATGCTGAACTTTTTTCTGTGAAATCAACATCAGGAAGTCAACTAGGTGTAACTGAGTCTTGGGATGAAATAAAAAGGATGAGTGGGCACATATCTAATTGGCTTGAAGACGAAGATAATTTACTAAACAAAGGTGTGACAAGAGCACGAAATAAACTTCTTCACAAAGCCTTAAATGCTTGGAAAGGAGCTTTTTCTTTAGACAGACATTCTGAGTCTTCTGAGTACTTAGAAGCTCTCAACATAATCGCAAATACTAAGAAGTTTAGTTGCGTTATCTTGGGCCATACACATTTGCCTAAACAAATAGTGATTTCAAATGATATGAACTATATAAACACTGGAACTTGGGCGGATACTATGAGAATTCCAGAAAATGTCCTAGCGGGTTCAGAGGTAAGCAACGAATTTCATGAGTTCGTAGATAACCTGAGTAACAATAAGATAGATGACTACATAGTTAGATGTCTTACTTACGCAGAAGTAGAGTTAGAGGTTATTGGTGAACAAGAAAAAGTTATTTCTTCAAGGCTTTGTGAGTTCACTGTTGATGCCAAAAATGTAGAGGGCGTCTAAAAAATGCAGGGAATGGTTGCTCAGCTAAAAAGCTCCAGTACCCATAAAGGGACAGCGTGGTTAATCAACGACGATCTGGCTATTACTGCCTTACATTGTGTTCAAGACAGTGCAGAGATTGAGTATTCAAATCTAAAAATACTTTTCCCTCTGACAGGCGAAGATATTGCTGTAAAGGTTCTGAATAAAGTTCCACATATGGATATTGCTGTACTTGAGATTGGCCCTCATGGGTATGGCAATTTGCCTTTGATTCAAATCTCACGAGCAGCTGTATCTTCGGATTTTGATTGTACTATGCATGGCTATCCAGGTGCTTGTGTTGAGACTTTTCCTGGCGGAGTTACTATTCCGAGTCGAGTTGAAGAGATAGTAACTAAGTATAATGGCGTTAAAACACAATTGAATTGCAAAGCTTTTCAAATTAACAGCACTGTCAGTGCAGGAGATCGAGACCAACAGCTGCAAGGTCTATCTGGAGGCCCGTTAGTAATCAATGATGCTGCTATAGGTGTAGTCATTGAGTATGTGCTTGGTAAGGTATATGCGGTACCAATCTCAGATATTGCTTTAGAGATACCAGCAGTACAGGAGGCTCTAGCCGAATCGCAACATATTGATGAGACGAGTAACCAACTACACATTTCCTTGAGTGAGGATGGAAAGAACATTTTATGGTCTTCGACAATAACTCCATACGAAGTTGCGAAACTTTGGGAAACGAGTGAAATAGTGGCTACTTCACCGAGCAAGGTGTTGGTGAATGAGTTTCATATCGATACGCCTTTACGAAAGTTAAGAGGTACTGCTAGTCAAGCTCTAATTAGGTTTTGCGCATATAGTGAAGGGAAGGTTGGTTATGTTTATGATTCATCCAAATGGTATAGCCAGCTTCATAAGCTAGATGAGCTACACCGATCACCAGCGAAAAGATTGCCATTAAAAGATTACGATCCCGCCCTTTCTCAACATAAACCATCTAGATGGAATGAATACCCAGTGGAAGAATTTTCTAAGGTAATTCACCACTCTTTAAATAGTTTCTTATTAGAATGGTTGGATGACAAGCTATACCATTGTTTAGAGGAAGATGATGATACTGAATTAGGGTGCTGCATTGATAAAGATTTAGGTCTTGATATGTATGACCACTGGAGAACTTGGCATGATGAATTAAAAGTAAACCCTGATCTCCTACAGCAGTATTTGATTCGAGTGTTTTCCTTAGACAGTAAATGTGTAGCAAGTAATGGGATCTTGATGAGTATAGGCTCAACTCCCCAGATTCGTAGACAACTTTTACATGCCACATTATTCGCATTAGCACTACGTGCAGCGGGAATAGATATGTCACTTGATCCCCTAGACTCAGGGAATATATTAGTCCAAGAGCTTCCTGGTCACGTGTGCGGGGTTGAGCAAAGTCAAAGGAGGCGTATTGATATGATTGCCGGAAAGCATGAATGGAATACAGATGTTGTTATTTTACCTTACTTGACTCGTCAGCTATTACATACATTTCAGATCACCACACCGCTAACTAGTACAGAAGGAACAATAGGACATCATTTCCAGTTTCTGCCCCCTATAGCTATTACTGGTGAAACGGAGTTTCTTTACGCTTTAGAAGCAGGCAGGGAGTCTGTGAAAAAATATTATGATGAGCGAAGATTAGAGATAGAAAATGTTTCAAATGATTTTCAATTACCGGCACGTACGGGAGCTCTAGATGTATAACTTGTTTAAGAAATTATTGATTGAAGAGCTTGAAAAGCGTAATTCACACAGCGTTATTCTTTCGGAGCCCAATGTTATTTTGTTTGGAAAGGTCACCATTGTTATTGGAGATTTAGGTAGCGCTCAAGATCGTGAAAGTGTAATCACGGAAGTCGATAAGCTATTAGAAAAAGTTCTTGAATGCAGGAAACGTTATTATGCAGCTCAAGCAAGTGATATGTATATCATTATGGTGGCTCCTTTAGATTATGATTTGTCTAAATGGAGAGCTATTTCAGCGGAAGTTGAACGTGACGATCGCTTAGCTAGGAAACATATATGGTTGCCTAACCAATATTGTATTGAGGACAGCTTTAAGCAGTTTATTCAGACGACATTCTTGGCTACTCCTGGTCATTCAGAGACAGGAAGTAGCGATGCATTATCTTTGTTGAGTGGCGACATTGGGCTTCCGCCAGGGTGGGAAGCAATTTTGCTGAACCCAGAATTGTCAGGTGTGGAGTTAGTAAGTGCACTTATGTCAGTAGAGGAATTAGAAAGTGAGTGATAAGCCACTGTACCTACAGAAACTTCGCTTGAGTGGATTTAGAGCTTATACAAGAAGTGAAGAAATAACATTTCCCGATGGTCCTGGTCTGACGGTTATTGTTGGCCCGAATGGTTTAGGGAAAAGTACCCTGTTTGATGGAGTCGAGTGGGCTCTTACTGGTGAACTGAAGAAAATTGAAAGTATTAAAGCTAATTCAACAGAAAAAGGGTTATCAATAGGAGCTAACCCTGAAGTGGAGCTTTGTTTTAGTGATGACTCTAGTCTTCGAAGAAAGAGATACGGATCAGGAGAAAGCTGTGCATCTGAGGTATGGTTACAGAATGCCAATGACGAAACAGATGAATTCTTTGATGTTAATAAAGCAGAACGTGCTAAAACTCAGTTAGTTAAATGGTTAGCCAATCCACACTGGAAGAACCTTGATAGTATTTCTGACTGTCTGCATTTTACCCATTTTCTCGGTCAATCTACACGACAACTTTTTGTACACCAAGAAGGTCAAGAGCGCTGGAATCGCATGCAAGGTCCAGCCGGAGTTAAGACTCTTTGGGCAATTGAGCAATCTTTAGGGCGACCAGGGACAACGTTAGCTTTCAACAAAAAATCAGGTGAGTTAAAAGAAAAAATAATTGATATAAAGGATGAAAAGGCTTCGACAGAACGTCTGTTAGAGAGGATAACAAAGCAAAGAACCATTGCGAGAGCTCAGGCCGCTATTTCACCAAGCGAGTTAACTGAGAGAATACTCTCAATTGAAGCATTACTTAGAGAACAATTCGATAATCAGGACTTTGATATCAAGGAAGATATCGATGAAACTTTAAAGAGACTAAAATTAATTCTTGAGCAAGAAGGGAAAAAGTTACAAGAAAGAGAAGAGTTACTTAGGAGTTGGCAAAAATTAACTCTCGAATACCAAGGGCTAAGAGAGAATGAAGAACAATCGATTATTAGTTTGGCTATTGTAGAAAAGCAGATTGAGAAAAAAAAAGAACAGCTTGATCTCACCGTTAGTGCCGAGTTAATTCAACGTGAAAAATTGGATGCAGCTAAAGAAATTTCTAATAAAGAGTCTAAAGAGTTAGAACAATTGGTTAAATTAATTTCTTTAAATGATGATTTTTCCAATAAGGCTGCTGAGTTGGAAAAAATAGCACAGCAGTTTGGCTTCGAAGAGCAGTTAAAAGTCGATATAGAGAAAGAGGTTAGCGCTTTAGCAACTGAATTAGAGGTTTTAAAGTTCAAAAGACAAGAATATAAGGCTCTTATTCAGGAGTTAGATAGCCTTCGGAACTTACACGATAGTGCGGTTAACTTGAATGAAGCTAAGACTAATATCGAGAAGGTTACTTTAGAAGCTCGTAATGCGAGTCAAGATATTCTGCATTTCACAAAGGTCAAGGGTGATCAAGAGAAAGTCAAATTAGGGCTTTTAGAAAAAAGGCACACTCTGGATATAAAGAAAAAAGAGGCGGAAATTAATGCTGATGCGATGTCGTCAGCAATTGCTCAAATCGCGGCTGCACTGAGCGATGAAGATTGCAATTGCCCTCTATGTAAGACACCATTTCAAGTGAAAGGAGCTTTGAAGAGTTTAGCTTATGACTCTGCGAATGCTATCGACCCCAAAATTGCAGAAATTGAAGTTCTGAATAAAAGTATTGATGAAAATATCCATGAAATTGATATTGATATCGCCAGTATTGAAGATAAGCTGCAAGCTGCTTACAAAGTCGTAGATAATTTAGAATTAGCAAAAAAAAATGTGGTTCAGTTAGAGCAGCACATTAGGATGGAACCGCTCTTGGTTAACGTTCCTTCAGACGATTTTATTAAGGTGATTGCACTAAAGTCGAGCGAATTGAATCAAAATGCTGAAGCTGTGATGGCTGATATTAGTTCTTCCAAATCATTAAGTGAGCTGGAGAAAGAATTGAATGGAAAGCAACATCAATTTGATGGCGTAACTGAAAAGGCTCGAAAATTAAGTAGTTTAACTAATAGCTATAATGCTGAAATTGAAGCGTTAAAAGTTCAACTGAAGCACGTTCTAGGTTCTTCCACACTATTCTTAAAGCACCAGACTAGTACAGAATTTGGTTCACTAATAAATGAGAGTCACATTATTGAGAAAAATGCTCAGCTAGAAAAATGTCAAAAAGCGAGAGATGTAATACAAGATATTGAACTTGAAGTTAACAAGAAAAATTCTGAGTGTCTAGAACATCGAAATGAACTAGATACATTAGTGAATGACCTTAGCTCTCGTAAGAAAGCGATAGAATCAATGGTAAATAGTCGACTGTTGTTGTCTGAACGTTGGAAAAAAGAAATTGATAACGGAGACCCATCTTTGAACGCTGTCACTGAAAAGTTGGGTCAGATGCCACGGTTGTTCGAGTCTTTGAAAGGAGCTCAAGTTGAGTTTGATTTGCTTCGCGACGGAAGAAAGGCGTACGCAAGTCAAGCAATGTTGGAGCAGCTAGAAAACGATTTAGCCGACCTTATAGTCAAGAAGAAAGTGGAAAGTGAAGAAGAACTGTTAGAACAACTAAATAATGAAGAAAAGTCGTTATCTATTCAATCTTCTAAGTTAGATGAAGTCCGGAAGCAACGAGATGAAATTGTTCAACGTCTAAAGCAGCGTAACAAAGAAATCCGAAGTAAAGTGAGTGATCCTTTAAATGCTAGTGTTGCTAAATTTTGCGCAGCATTGATGTCAGATAAAAACTATAAAGTATCAGTCGAAAGTGTAGCAAAAGCAGCTTCAGCTCAGTCGTTGTTAAGTTTTAGTTCTGACGGTGAACCTACGGAAAAAAACCCTTTATTATATTTAAGTGAAGGGCAACTATCTGCGGTAAGCTTGTGTTTACAGTTTGGTGCAGCGGTAACGTATCCATGGAGTCGCTGGAAAGCTTTGTTATTGGATGATCCTTTACATCACAATGACTCAATCCACTCTTCTGCATTTATTGATGTGGTACGTAATCTTATTTTGGATCAAGGTTATCAAGTTATTGTTTCAACGCATAATATGGAACTAGCTGGGTACTTTCTCAGAAAGTGCAGTAATGCTGGAATTTCATCTCGCTATTGGCATGTTTATGGTAAAGACGAGAATGGAGTTTTATTGGAAAAAGGTATTTCATAAGCAGCTATTCCCTTGCTAGATATTGAAGTAGGCTTCTGAAAGGAAGCCCACTTGTTATTTTTTCCCATTCCATTCTGATGCCAAGTCATTAAGTTTTTTATAAATTTGCTACTAACATTTACCTGTACGTCGCAAAAAGTAACCAATTCCCATTTTTACATCTCCATGTTTTTGCTAACGCTTTAATCCTTTAGTGCAAGTGGCGCTGACTCAGGCAGGAGAAAAGATCCTTCCGTACGTTTATGAGCTCGCACGAGTGATGGAAAACATTGAAGGCACGGCACAACAAAAGAGCTCTGAGCCGACAGGAGAGTTGAAGGTTTTAATCGCAGAAATTCAGCTCGCTTATAAAATGGCCAATGTTTTGAAGGAATTCAGAATACGAGCGCCGAAGGTCAGGCTCTCTCTACAATCACAAAACTGCTATAAGATTCGTGATGAATTGATTGCTGATAAAGCCGATTTGGGTGTGTTTTATCGTGTTGGTAATGATGATGCACTCAAGGTACATGAGTTTGAACAAGAGCCGTTAGTCATTGTCGCTTCGCCGTTTTTAACAGGATTGGATTTACAGAAAAGGGATCAACACATTGATTTGGGATTCATCAGTAATGGTCCTAAGTGCCTTTTCCGTCAGACTTTTGAGAGCATCATCCAAGAGCGCAACATCAGCATCGATAACATGATTGAGCTGAGCAGCATTAACACCATCAAAAACTGTGTAGAGAGTAATATCGGTATCTCTTATCTGCCTCGTTTCACTGTTGAAAAAGAACTGCAAGAGGGCAGCCTGCAAGAGCTTGCGTTTACCGACGCACCGCAAATGATCAAACCACTGTGTGGCTACCATCCCGGAAAGTGTGTCACGCCTGCAATGGAGGTGTTTATCGACTGTATGCGTAACGCGCACTAGACAGGCTTTTTCCTCAAACCATGAAATTCTTTCATGTTCAACGTGAAGTATTACCAATGTTATTCAAGTAACGAAGCAAGTATAAAAAAACAGACTGCTCTGGTGTTAGGCGTTGTGACAGCTGTTTTTGAACTGAATTTTCGAAGTAAACGCTGCACACACTGACGATTGGGAAAATCAAAAAACACAACCATCCCCAAGAACAGAGTTAGGAATCAGTCAGCGTTTATCTAAGGAAATAGGATACCAACTCACCATGAATAACGATTTCAACTTTGCTATTAAGAGCATCCGTTTTGATGAGAACTACCAACCATCAGACAGCACGCGCATCACGACCAACTTTGCCAACCTAGCTCGTGGTGACAGCCGCCAGAATAACCTTCGCAATGCACTGCGTATGATCGACAATCGTTTTAATGCCTTGGCACATTGGGATAACCCAAATGGCGATCGTTACAGTGTCGAGTTGGAAATCATCTCTGTGGATATGGATATCCAAGGCAGTGGTGAAGCGTTCCCCTCTATCGAAGTGCTTAAAACCAACATTATTGACCGCAAAACTAACGAACGTATCGAAGGTATTGTGGGTAACAACTTCTCTTCTTATGTGCGTGATTACGACTTTAGCGTTCTGCTTCTAGACCACAACAAAGACCAGCCTCAATTTAGCATTCCTGCTGATTTTGGTGAGTTGCATGGCAAGCTGTTTAAAGCGTTCGTGAAGTCGGAATCGTACCAACAACATTTCCAAAAGCCGCCTGTGATTTGCTTGAGTGTGTCGGACAACAAGGTTTACCGCCGAACTGACAACCAGCATCCAGTGTTGGGTTTTGAATACCAGCCAAACGAATCGTCATTGACCGAGCAGTACTTCAAAAAGATGGGGTTACAGGTGCGCTACTTTATGCCGCCAAACAGTGTCGCTCCGTTGGCGTTCTACTTCTTCGGTGACTTGTTGAATGACTACTCGAATCTAGAGCTGATCAGCACCATCAGTACCATGGAGACGTTCCAAAAGATTTATCGCCCAGAGATTTACAACGCGAATGCGGTAGCCGGCCAGTGTTACCAACCGAACTTGAAGAATCTCGATCACTCGTTAACCCAAATCGTTTACGACCGCGAAGAGCGCAGTCAGCTTGCGAAAGAGCAAGGGAAGTTTGCTGAGGAGCATTTCATCAAGCCTTATCAAGCGATCCTTGAGCAATGGTCTGCAAATTACGCGTAATCGAAAACGAGAATCTAGAAGGGAATGACGATGAAAACACTATTACCGACTTCAACGGCGGGCAGCTTACCTAAGCCTTCTTGGCTGGCTCAACCAGAGACGCTTTGGTCACCGTGGAAACTGCAAGGCGAAGAGTTAATTGATGGCAAACGCGATGCGCTGCGTGTCTCTTTGCAAGAGCAAGAATTGGCAGGGGTCGATATTGTCAGTGACGGTGAACAAACTCGCCAACACTTTGTGACGACCTTTATTGAACACCTCAGCGGCGTAGACTTTGAGAACCGCAAAACCGTGACCATTCGTAATCGCTATGACGCGAGTGTACCGACGGTCGTTGGCCCAGTTAGCCGAACCAAACCTGTGTTTGTCGAAGATGCGAAGTTCTTACGTCAGCAAACCAAACAACCGATCAAGTGGGCGCTGCCGGGGCCAATGACGATGATCGATACACTGTATGATGATCACTACGGTAGCCGTGAAAAGCTGGCTTGGGAATTCGCAAAGATCCTTAACCAAGAAGCCAAAGAGCTTGAAGCGGCAGGCGTCGACATTATCCAATTTGATGAGCCCGCATTTAATGTGTTCTTTGATGATGTGAACGAGTGGGGCATTGCCTGTCTAGAGCGTGCTATCGAAGGGCTAAAGTGCGAAACGGCTGTACATATCTGCTATGGCTACGGCATCAAAGCCAATACGGATTGGAAGAAAACATTGGGCTCTGAATGGCGACAATACGAAGAGGTATTCCCTAAGCTGCAAAAATCCAACATCGATATTATCTCGCTTGAGTGTCATAACTCGCGTGTACCTATCGAACTATTAGAACTTATCCGAGGCAAGAAGGTGATGGTTGGCGCAATTGATGTAGCAACCAACGAGATTGAAACACCAGAAGAGGTTGCAGAAACACTGCGCGAAGCGCTTAAGTACGTCGATGCGGACAAACTTTACCCATGCACCAACTGCGGCATGGCGCCTCTCTCTCGTGAAGTTTCAACTGCGAAGCTTAATGCACTCAGCGCAGGCGCAGAGATCATTCGTAAAGAGTTGGCGGGTTAGTATCGAAATTTATGTTCGATACAGAAACTTAAGACAGGGTCATTCCAGCGAGTCTAGACGAGACTAGGAATCTGCTAACCACTCGCTGGGAAATGGCGATAACCTCAGGACTTAATAGCACTCTTTGGGTAGATCCTAAATCACTCGTTCCTCGTCGTTCAGGATAACGGACGTTGGTAGATACGTTGCTCGCGATATTTTTATATTTGGTCTGTATCCAAAGTTGGGTCATTCCAGCGAGTCTAAACGAGACTAGGAATCTGCTAACAACTCGCTTGGAAAATGGCGATAACCTCAGGACTTAATAGCACTCTTTGGGTAGATCCTAAATCACTTCGTTACTCGTCGTTCAGGGTGACCGGTTCTAAATAAAAATGCCGCTCACCGTAAAGTGAGCGGCATACTTCGTTTCCCGTCAATTCAATTCCACATTCTTCATCTCTGGATGCTTCAATAACATCACGCGAATCCAGTGGTGTACTACCCACATCACCATTGCGGTAAGCATTACCGCTACGAATATCGAACTGAATCGGTACAAGATGGAGAAGAACGCGTCTTTCTGCTCAGGCACTAATGACGTGGTCAGTGGAACAGACAGGGCAGACATCGCCGAGAACGCAATGGCGGCTTTGACTTGTCCTTTCGTTAGCCACAAACAGAATGGCCCCATGGCGATGGAAAACGCCAGCCAGAACAGCAACCCATGACCAAACCAACTGCCCAAGATTAACTGCACCGCCATACCCGCGATACAACCCAGCGCTGTACCGATGATGCGGATTTTCGCCATGGCCATTGAGCCTGCCAATGTCATTGGCGTTAGGATGATGAGGATCGAAGCCTGCGCCGAAAGTGAGTCGTACAAATCACCGATTTGGAACACCAAAAACGCCGCCATTGCTACCACCCAGCCCATTGCTACTTGGCTGATGTAGTCGATATCGCTTTTTACTGGCGTAGTCATTTCTGTTTGTAAGATCTTCGATTCTGGCTCTGGAAATAGCCAATAGGCGAGGGCACAGACAAAGATATTGCTGAACGAGATCACCCAAAGGTTGACGTTGAACTCCTCGATATCCATGAAATCGTAACTCGCGAAGTTCAGTACGATCGAGCCAACCAATAACCCCATGTAGCCAAACAGATAGGTTTTTGGGTTCATCATTGCGATGCATTTAAACAGCATCATAATACCCACAGCCGCGAACATCAGAGTGGGATGGAACTGTAAGTATTCGAGAATAAAGGTGGCTTGAACCGTGGTCCAAACCGCCGAGAACAACACCATCAAGACGAGTGGCAGACTGAAGTGGTCCATACGACCGAGTACAAACAGTGGCAGCATGACGGCAAAGAAACCGTAAGACCAACCAAAGATCATGCTCAACGCCAAACCCATTGAGCAGCCAAACCAAATACGTAAGGTTTTCATCGCAGCCGCCTAGTAGATAAAGTGGAACCAGCTAGCAAGGTAGATTTGAACTTGTGCCATCAGCGCCCAAAACGGACTGTTGTCTGGGTAAAGCACGATGGTGGCACGAGAACCAACGAACAGAGAGGAAGGCAGTGCTTCTTCGCTGGTTAGGTTCACACGAGTGCGCTGTGCATCACGTACCCAACGGTTGTTCACTTCAACTTTGGTCAATGCACCGTTTGGAGTTTGCTGTGCCGCGGCAACGCCGTAATCTCGACTAGATAGGTCGAAGTCATAAACCGAACCTGGGTTAGCATCAAACGCAACCATTGCGTGGTAACTGTTGTCGACGCCCGCTACCGATTTCTCACGAAAATCCGCAGCAACCCACATTGATCCGGTTGGTACAAAGGTAAGCAATGGCATGTTGGTGTTTGCCATGGTGCCGACTTCCAATTGCAGGTTAGTTACTACGCCGTCACTCGGAGCAAGGACTGCGGTATTAGTTAGATCGAGTTGAGCTTTCTCAATGCCATTTTGAGCAATGCGTACTGCGGTGCTTTGGCCTTTTTTGTCCCCAAGTTGTGCTTCAATCACTTTCAAGTTTTGTTGCTCGGCTTTGAGCGCAGCTCGTGACACTTGGTTTTGTGCGTAGGCACTGTCTAAGTTGGATTGAGAAATGACTTTTTGCTTCGACAACTTTTGTAAACGTGAGTACTCACTGTGCGCGTTGTTGTAAGTCGCTTGAGCACGAGCAATGTTTGCCAGTGCAGCTTCCCGCTGCGAATACAGTGTTGCTTCTTTTTCGTAAGCGGATTGCAGTGATAGCTGCGCTTGTTCAAGGGCGATTTTGTATTTACGAGCATCAATGGTGAACAGCACATCGCCTTTGTGTACAGACTGGTTGTTGGCAATCAGCACATCGGTCACTTTACCTGAAACTTCTGGTGCAACTTGCACCACGTAACCTTGGACTCGCCCTTCGGTCGTGATTGGAGCGTGTCGATCCGCAATGATGATGTAGAAAAATAGTACAATGAACAGGACAATAAGTGTTCGCATCCAGTGTTTGAATTTATGATCTGCCGTCATAATAGATACCTGAATTTATGGTGCTCGCAAGCAAATTAGACAGGCGATTATAGAGAACTTGGTCACAATTCAGTAGAATGACAATAAGCGCATGAATGACCTAAAAGTAGGACAATGAACGTTAGTTTTGATGATCTTCACCTGTTTAGCCAAACCGTCGTGCACGGTGGTATCAGTGCGGCGGCAGAGGCGAACCAGTTACAACGCTCTAAAGTGAGCCGACGTTTGCAAGAATTAGAGAAAGCGTTGGGCTGCCAATTGCTGATTCGAACCACGCGAACCATTGAGTTGACCGAGCACGGCAAGCGTCTGTTTGAGCTGGTGGGGCAACCCATAGAGCACATTCAACAAGGTTTGAATGTGATGCATGAATACCAACAAGAGTTGACGGGTAAAGTGCGTGTTGCGATTCCTTCTGCATTGATGAGCTCGGCGGCGTTTAATTCGATCATTAACGAATATACGACCCGTTACCCTGAGATGTCGGTAGAGATTGAGAACCACCAAGAGAGTGTCGATCTTAAGCGACAAGCGTTTGATCTTCAGCTTTTACCGAGCGTGGCGAAAGTCTCGGATGACAGCTATGTTCAGTTCAGCTTATTGCCTTACCGCAGTCACTTTGTCGTTTCCCAAGCTTATTTAGATGCCCATCCTCCTCTAAAAAGCATGGACGATTTAAAGCATCATCGTTTGCTGACTAACCGATACAATGCCGGATTGTTAGATCCAGAATTGCACGTGGCGGTTAGGTCGGACGATTTGAACTTGCTGCGGTTAATGGCGATTACAGGTAACGGCATCGCCTTTATCCCACAAGTGCACTCTAAGCCAGCTTTAGAAGACGGCCAGTTAGTCGAAGTATTGCCAGAGTTCACGCACCCTAAACAACATCTGACGTTGATTTACCCGTCTAATTTGTTTTTACCCAACAAGGTCAAAGTGTTAATTGAACTGTTTCGAGAGCGATTCAAATAGCGTGAGCGGACAATTATTTTGCGAATTTGCTCATCTGATTATGCTGGGCTTCTGGTACATTCTTTATATTCAAATGCTTGAGCAGAGTGATGCTCTTGTCGCTCATAGGAGATGAGAATGTTATCGAAAAATTCCACCGGTCTGATTGTTGTCGATGTGCAAGGTAAGTTGGCAACGCTAATGCACGAAAGCGAAGCGCTGATTGAAAGTACGACTAAGTTAGTCAAGGGCGCAAAGGCTCTCAAGCTCCCTATTGTTTGGCTTGAACAAAACCCAGACCGATTAGGCCCGACGGTAGAACCGATTCGTGAAGTGTTAGCGAAAGAGCACTTGGCGATTGCAAAGCATACCTTTGATGGTTGCAAAGAACCGACATTCAAACTCGCGGTAGAAAACGCCAAAGTCGATACTTGGTTGGTTTGTGGTATCGAAGCGCACATTTGTGTGTATCAAACCGCGGTGTCGCTGCGTCAAATGGGTTACAAAGTGGAACTGGTGACGGATTGCGTTTCTTCTCGAACGCCAGCCAACAAAGCACTTGCGCTTGCAAAACTGACCGCGAATGGCGTTGGCCTAACAGGCGTAGAAATGTGTTTGTATGAAATGGTAGAAGATTGCCGAGCACCAGAGTTTAAAGAGATCTTAGGGCTCATCAAATAATAAACAATAGTAAACAATGGCAGAGACGAAGATGGAACTGAGAGCATTTGAGCATGAAGACTATGAGACTCTGATTCAATGGATTGATTCAGACAAATTGAATTACCAATGGGGTGGGCCGAATTTTCATTATCCTCTGGATCATCAACAAATCAGCCGCCATTGCGCGAAACCCGAAGTGTTTCCATTTCTCCTTGTTTGCGATGGGAAGAAGGCGGGTTATGTTGAGTTGTTCAAAGTATCAGACGCCCATTTCCGTATTTGTCGTGTTTTTGTTGCTGATGCGTTTCGAGGGCAAGGCCTTGCGAAAGTGATGCTAACGCAACTTATCGTACTATCTCAAACTCAGTATCAGGCTGGTGTATTGTCATTGGCAGTCTTCGAGCGTAACACCGTCGCCAAGAATTGTTATGAATCTCTTGGGTTCGAAGTGACGTCGCGTGAATCAGGAGAGCGTTCTTTTGATGGCGAGATCTGGGATTTGTTGTTCATGGAAAAGCGTTTTTAGCACGAATATAACCCCCTTACTATCGACAAATTCAGGAAGAAACAAACACCACAACGTGAGCAGTATGAGTTTGTATTCATCTCCCCTGGCGCTATCGGCCTGCCAAGGGAAATAGGTCTTATTATGGCTTACGCTTCATCATGTGTATGACTCGACTCTTCATATGGATGGAGTGCGGCTTTTGTTTCCTCCAACCCTTCCGGCTCAAACTGATAACCAGACCCCATGCTCATGTCTTTGTACTTCACCAACATCTTTTCAATAACGAGAGACTGAATACGCAGAGGATCTTTTCCTAACGTTGAGGCGATGTACTCACTGAACACCTGAACCGTCACGTTATGCTTTTGTTCGTTTGGTTTTGTACCAGTTTTCACTTGAATGACGAGGTTTTTTTCGTTCTCAGATATTTGAGTCAGATGCGCTTTAAACTTGTCATTGTAAACGTTGGATGTTGCCTTTAATCGCAGCTTGTTGATTCTTGGATACTGACTTTCGAGTTCGTCATCGAGCTTTTGGTGCAGCTTCAGATCTTTTAACGCAATGGATTTTTGCTGATCAATGCTGTTGAAGAACTTCATTTCGTTGGAGACATCAATATCTTCTGAAGAAGAGATAAATGCAGGGTCAAACAACACATTGCGGTTGAGCATAGTGAACTGTTCGATTGGTCGGCCTTTTACTGCCCCTTCATTGAGCAAGCTGTTTGGTGCTTTTGCGCCTTTCTCGTAGGTGTCACCACTTGTGACACCAAGTGCAATATACAGCGTGGTATCGTCTTTGACTTCTGATGTCGCCTCTTCTGCGGCTGAGATAAGATCCATTTCAGACATGAGTACGTTGCAGTCCATCATGGTGATTTTTTTAAGGTGGTTGAGTTTACAAAAATCCACGACAGCTTTTCTTGTTGCACCGAAACCAACGGTACCGGACTCGAATGACCACCCAACCAAACCTACGCCAGCAGCTTGAAGTAGTGTCCCCATTTGTTCTTGATATAAGTTCAGCTCACTTTGGTGGACGAACAGATAGACGGGGCGACTCATCCCCTCAGTGTACCAATATAGTTCTTGCAGCTTTTCTTTGGATTTAAACTCTTCCGGCATTCCGACAGAAGGTACCATTAACGCGGTACCTGAGTTGGATTGAGGTGGGATCTTAATATCAAATTGAGACATGCTTTCCGAAGCAGAATCGCGGCTTTGTTGCCGAGTTTGCATTGGGCTTGGGTCATTGATTTGTCGGCGATAATAAACGCGCTCTAGCTCATCATAGTTATTTAAAACCTGATCGACGGTGACTGGCTCGTACTTCAATGCGCCGGTGTTGTCATTAACGACATAACGGTAGTTAAAACGAATTAGCGCTTCTGGCGGTCTGTCTTGGATTGCCAAGTCATTTTCTTCAACGTGGTTTTGCCAGTTGAGTTGGAACTCGTTCCACTTCGCTAAGTTTTGAACGTCTCGTAATCGTTTCGCCGGAGCGCCTTCTTGTGAATGGTGAGACGCGTCATTCTTTCTTTTTTTTGTTTGGCTTGAAGAAGAAGCCGGTTGGTTATTTTCACCGTACATAAACGTGTTCACTTTTTTAAATTCAGGCGACGATAGGCTGATTCTTATCGTATTGGCATTTGGTTAGGCGCTTTGTTCGAGCGCAGCTGGCGGCCTTTAAGCCTTTGATACACTGGTTATATGCGTCAGTTGTATGTCGTCTTCAATAAAAGAAACGGCCACACGTAACAACCGATTTTCCACCTTCTGTACATTCAACACAGGTGTATTCTGTGACAAGTTGGAATGGTTAAAGATATTGATGACGGTTGATGGTTGGTTTGCACCGCAATACTCGCCCCATACATCTCGCTTTGAATATTTTCCCCAAATATCCCCAAGCGGATAGGCATGCCCGACGATGAAGTCGTTCTGTGGGCAACTTTGGTCAGAATTGCCCGTTGCTTGAGCCGGCTGCGTAATGTTGACCGTTAGCACATCGCCAACTTTTAATGAAATAGGATCACTTTCAAACGTCGGATTGAGTTTTAGCAGCGCTTTTGCTGACAAACCGTAGAGAGGAGCAATGTCTGTCCACCATTCTTGTTTTCCGTCGTCTTTTGTTCTCACCTTATGATTTTTTATGTGGACGGGTTTAATGTCCGATTCAGTGGCTGCTTTGGTTCGTGGCAGCAAAGGCTGCTTCCCCACAGCTTTAAGTGCAGCAATATCGATTAAAGTGGCGTGTTGATCGAGCCAAGTTTGGTTGATTTCTGCAAGCGCGTCATTGGTAAGTTTTTCGCGACGATAGAAAATATGTTGCGCCGCTGCCTTCTTACCTTCAATAGCGACAGGGGCGAGTATCATGTTAAACGTTTTTGGGCTAATGAGCTCATCTGTCATGCCGTTGGCCGTAGAAGCCGTCACTTGCCAAGAGAATTTATCATTCCCTAGGATCGCCATTTCATACATTAGCTTCCCATCATGGAAATAATAGTAATAACCTTGCGCTGCCCATCCTAATAACCCCTTGGTTTCTACCGCTGGAATAAATGGTAAGAACTCAGCATTAATATATTCACTACCAACTGGCTTGGGGGTGATTTTAAATTTTTGATTCAGGCCGATGTCTTGAAAAAGTTCATGTAAAAGGGTTTTGTCTTCGGCTTCGAAACATTCGGCAGATAACACCGTG
Organism: Vibrio jasicida 090810c; assembly: GCF_002887615.1. Classification (NCBI taxonomy): domain Bacteria; kingdom Pseudomonadati; phylum Pseudomonadota; class Gammaproteobacteria; order Vibrionales; family Vibrionaceae; genus Vibrio; species Vibrio jasicida. The sequence goes on from NZ_CP025792.1 coordinate 3,591,871, forward strand.
CAGAGTGATGGTTGATTTTTCTCCAATTTGCTCCAGCGTTTTATCAACGGTTCATTTTGTGTTTTCGCTAAAGAAAAAACACCAGACTGCAGGGTATTTAAGTCATCTTTGGGAGCATGAATTTTTATTCGACATTCGAATCCAGCCTCGGCTTGAGATTGACTGTTGCTAACGACCGAACCGTAGCTTGCTTGGGTCGCGTTCTTTGACGTTGATGAGTAGTTTGTGCGTGAGCGGTTACTTGACGAAGACGTTACTGGGTCGATAAGTGGCGCGTAGCCAGCTCCCCTCACACGTGTTGATGTTGGACGCTTCATTAATATCGCCTCTTGAATTTAATTGGTGATAGCTTAGCGGCAAATAAAAGAACGCACTATAGACAAAACAACCAATTCCTTTTGCTTACTTACTAAATCTATAGTCAGAACGAAAGTCACGCAGGGTAAGGTATTTAATGATAATAATGTTTTTTAAAGCGAGGAGGTGATGCAATAAATATTATTAATGCGAAGGGAGGGTAGATATATTTAAGGTTTATTTTAGCAAAGCGTGAAGCGCTAATTATTGGTTATTATTGACGAAAGCTTAATAACCAATAACTGTTAATCACTCAATCACTCAATCACTCAATCACTCAATCACTCAATCACTCAATCACTCACTCACTCACGCTGCGGCTTATTAGAAGTACTAACAAGCTTATTCAAACTCTCTTTGGTATCTCGGCAGCATGGATTCATTGCCAAGCAACCCGCCTTGATGGATGTATATGAGCGTTTTGTCTTCGTTTTCTGCTAACCACGGCTGCAAACATTGCCACATGTAGGGATCATAAAGCAGGTCAAACTCGAGGTTGGTATGGTCGTACAAGGCATTCCAGGTTTCGTAGTCGCTTTGGTATAAACGGCCAAAATGGTGTTTATTGCGCACCGAAAGTATGGTTGGGTGGTTTTCAGTTTCCAGTGTATTGAATTGCTCAGTAAGGTAGTCGGCATCCCCTACGCAAGCACAGGTAAGGACTTCGATTCCATGTGGCTTTAGGTGTTTACTCAGGTACAACGCGGTGGTTCCGGTTCCCGATGGCAACGCTACGGCAAACTGTTTTTTGCCTTCAAGGCGTGTCCAATCAAGCAGTTCACGCGCCAGTTGTTTTACCCCGGCTTCGGCAATCGTCGCTTTTCCGCCTTCTGGGACAACCAAGGTTGTGTCGTCCAACCCACGTACTTGCTCGATATACTCGGTTGGATGCAAAGTGGACTCGATGTCCTGCATCGCCGTGATATTCATACCTAAATCGAGCGCGCCTCGATAGTTGCCGATAGGGGAGTCTTTAAGCCAAGACGGAATATGTTGAACGTAGAACTCGAAGTTCCAGCCTTTGATTTGCGCCAGAGCGGCAAGGGAATACATCGCGTTGGATTGAGCTGAACCGTAACTGATGAGTGTTTTGATTTGGCTATTTTGCGCTTCCATCAGCGCCATAAATTTACGTGCTTTGTTGCCCGAAAAGTGAGAATGAAGCATGTCATCACGTTTAAGAAAAAAGGTGTGACCGTAAAAGTTATGTTGAGTTATCGGGCTTTCAGAGAGTTTCATGCTACTGCTGACGTGTCCAACCACGCGACCTGCCGTTCAAAAGGGCGCGTAGTGTAACGCCATTAAATCCAGATCAAAAGTCTGTGTTTGAGCGGTAGCCGGATTCGACTTCTTGTTAAAGTGGCAACCTTTCTTCACGCCCCGTTTCAGTTAATGTCCTTTTTTGAGTGTTTTTTCTTTGTGACATTCTTAACGTTCCTCGCCTTTCAAGGTTAAGACACGTAAACTACGCCGCTTATTTCAACTCAATCAGAAGGCTTGGTTTTGCAAACTCTAGAACAATTAAAAACAGGACAATTAGTAGGAACGAAACAACTGAAGTTGGCGGAAGGGCTAACTGAGTTTCCTATGGAAATTTTAGAGCTTGCAGAAACGCTTGAAGTGTTAGATTTATCTGGTAACGCACTGTCAGATTTGCCACCAGAACTGGAACTGTTGACCAAGCTAAAAATCTTTTTTGCTTCTAATAACCAGTTCACGCACTTACCAGAAGTCTTGGGCAAGTTGCCAAACCTAGAAATGGTTGGCTTTAAAACCAACAAGATCAAAGTGGTGAGTGAAGCCTCACTACCAACTCAGTTACGTTGGCTTATTCTGACCGATAACGAGATTGAAGTTCTCCCCAACAGTCTGGGTGAAAGACCGCGCCTAAGAAAGCTTGCATTGGCGGGCAATCGCATCAAGCAACTGCCAAATAGCATGGAAAACTTGGTTAATTTGGAATTGATTCGTCTCTCTGCGAACCAGCTAGAGCAGTTCCCTGATGTGTTGATGAAGCTGCCTAAGTTGGCGTGGTTTGCTTTTGCAGGTAACCCATTCTGCAAACACCCATCGTCGCTAGACAGTGTGCCGAAAGTGACCACAAACAGTTACTCGCTTAACCATGTTCTCGGGCAAGGCGCGAGTGGCGTGATTTCTCATGCTAACTGGATTGACGCTCAATACGACTTCCCGAACGAAGTGGCGGTGAAAGTGTTCAAGGGCGAAGTGACCAGTGACGGTTACCCACATGATGAACTTGAAGCATGCTTGCAAGCAGGGCATCACAACAATTTGGTGAAATCCATCGCACAAGTCGATGATGGTGATGAACTGGCGTTGGTGATGGAGCTGATCCCAAACAGTTACTACAACTTGGGTTTGCCGCCAACGTTGGAAACCTGCACCCGAGATACATTCCCACAAGGGTTTACACTGACAGTCGAGCAAGTCAATTCTATTGTGGAGCAGATGGTGGACGTATTTAATCACCTGCACGACAACAAGGTGTGCCATGGCGATTTGTATGCGCACAATACTTTGGTGAATGAGCAAGGTGAGATGATCTTCGGCGACTTTGGTGCGGCGAGCATTTACGGTTACTTATCAGACGAGCAGCAAGCCGCAATCAGAGCCATTGAATCTAGAGCGTTGAAGTGCTTTATCGAAGATGTGTTTTCTGTGTGTGAAGCGTCGGAATCGGCATCACAGGCATTCAATCGACTCGCTGCGCTTGCGGCATAAGACTTTATTTAACCGCGAAAGGTCGACAGACGATAGAAAGAGGTATCGAATTGCTCGTTTTAATACTGAGCTAATGAGATACCTCTTAATTGAATCAAGTGCTAAGGAAGTTACTCTGAGCAAGTCTCTTGATGCTCTGACGCAAGATCAATCATTGCCTCACATCCACCCTCTGGATGTGTACCAATCTTAAATTGCCAGCCATAACGCTGGCATAAATCATCCACAATCATCAAACCCAATCCGTGCCCATCAGAATGTGGAATGGTCGAAAAGCCTTCGCCTTCATCACGTACCGAGATGGTGTTTTCCCCCATGCTGATATGAATTGACCCCGATGGTGTCGCGGCGATGCCGTTGCGAATCAGGTTGCCAAGAATAATGGTCAACACAGCATTGGTCGCGCGCGTTTTTGGGGTTCCGTCGATCTGTACATTAAAGCTGAGTGCTTTCTCATCCGCCTGAGCTTGGCTTTGGAAGATGATTTGTTTCAGTTCTTCTTCGGTGATACTGCGCACCGGTGAATCGTCTGCATTGCGTTCATAACGCACTAAGCCGAGTAGGGCATCCACCATGGTCGACATTTGCTGCGTCGCATCCTGAATTCGGTTCACTTGGCGGGTTTGGAAATCCGTGTTCGCGCTTCTCGCCAGCAAGCTGCTTGAGCCTTTCATCACGGTTAATGGTGTGCGCAGTTCATGGCTCGCGTATCGTGCAAATACTTGTTCGCGTTTGATGACCTGATTAATTTTATGACGGTATTCATTCAGCTCATCGGCAAGGGCTTGGAACTCTTTGGCTGAGCTGTCTGGCACATTGAACGTTTGTGAAGGGTCACCTTGATGTTGGTCTAGCTGGTTTTTCAGGGTGTTGACTGGTTCAATCAAACGCTGTGACAGACGGAGCAATAAACTGCCAAACAAGAAAATCAAAACCGCAACGATAGAAAGCACCATGGCGACGACCATAATGAATTCTTCAGAGGTAATTTCGATTTCATCGATTAAGGAAATCAGAATGATGGGGTGTTCGACACCTTTGTAAGTGTACGTGCTCATGTAGATCATTCTGGAGCTTGGCTCGTCACCCACTTCGTCTAAAAATCGGCTTTTTCCAATCAGGTATTGTTGGAACTGTTCTGGTATGAGCTGGATGTCATTGTATGCGGTAGTGAGAAAGTCGAGTTTAATCACGCCTTGCTCAGGGTGAGACTGAAAGTGCTCGATGGCTTCTTTTTTATCGATCATGATACGGCGTTCACCGACACGATCCTCAGACCAGAGCAGTGCGCCTGTAATCAGCAGAAAACAAAAAATGCCAATCACGACCGACACCAAAGAGAAAAACAGAGCGAGTCGCCCTGTCATACTTTGTGTGCTTTGCGTGCTAGCAAGTAAGCGATTGATCATGCATCTGGCTCCAAGCGAAAGCCAACTTTCGGCACGGTGATCAGCACATGTTGTTCAAATGGCTTATCGAGTTGGTTACGTAGCTGGTAAATGTGGCTGCGCAGAACGTCGTTGTTCGGCTCGTTCTCTTGCCAAAGTTGGAAGGCGATTTCTTCACGCGTCACCACATCCGGTGCGCTTTTTACAAGCATTTCCAGAATGGTGTAAGTGGTTGGATTGAGCGCCAGCAGTTTATCTTGGCGGTACGCTTTACGCGTTTTTTGGTCGATAGACACTTCACCGTATTCCAACTTGCTCGACGCGACAGTGCCACGGTAACGGCGGATCAGCGCCATCATGCGCGCTTCAAGAATATCCAGATCGAAAGGTTTGGTCAGGTAGTCATCGGCGCCGTGTTGGAAGCCTTTGAGCATATCGTCACGGCTATCAAGTGCGGTCAGCATAAGTACCGGTGTGTTGTTGCCCGCATCGCGAAGTTTATTACACATGGTCAGGCCATCCATGCGTGGCAACATGAGATCGAGCAAGATAATGTCGAAGGTGTTTTCCATCGCCAGTTTCAGGCCGAGCTCGCCGTTGTCTGCATAATCGAGTTCCATACCTGCACACTCGAAATAATCGAACAACATGCCTGCGATTTCTCGATTATCTTCGACTAAAAGTACGCGTTTCATGTATTTCTCTCCAAGTGGGCGGGTTTTCGAAAATAAGACTTCGTCTTAACCGAACATTATTCACTAAGAACGTGAAAAAGATGTCAACAACATCTCTTTCACATTGATGTTTGTAGACTGGATTCATTCATCGGATTTAGTGGAAGAGTAGCATGTCAACCTTCAACATTCACGCTGCAGCCTTTTCAAAGGTGAGCCAAAACACTGAGCCTAAAACAGTTTTGTCTGTTGTGGTGCCATTCTTTAACGAGCAAGAAGTCTTGCCTGAATTTCATCGTCGTTTAGCCGCCGTTTTGGATGAAATGCCAGAACGCTGCGAAATCGTTTATGTCGACGATGGCAGCAAAGACGACAGCCTAATGATCGCGCAAAGCTTTTCTCAATCTTCTAGCGATGTTCGTTGTATTGCATTAAGCCGTAACTTCGGCAAAGAGTCCGCCATGAGTGCGGGTTTGGAACACTGCCAAGGTGAAGCGGTGATCGTGATTGATGCCGACTTGCAAGATCCGCCGGAGCTGATTCCGCAAATGGTATCAAAATGGCGTGAAGGGTATGACGTAGTGAACATGCAGCGCAGTGAACGCCACGGTGAAACTTGGTTCAAACGCTTCTCGGCCACTTGTTTTTACAAAGTGCTTAACAGCATGGCGAAATTGGATGTGCCGGAGAACGTGGGCGATTTCCGTTTATTGAGCGCAAAAGTGGTTAAACACATCAATGCGCTGCCAGAGCGTAACCGATACATGAAAGGCATTTTTTCTTGGCCTGGTTTCAAGCAAGTGACGGTGCAGTTTGAGCGTGATGCTCGTTTCTGTGGTGAAACCAAATGGAACTACCTCAAGCTGATTGGCCTTGCAATGGACGGCATTACCTCGTTTTCCATTCGCCCTTTGCGCTTAGCGACACTTGTTGGTGCCTTAGTGGCGGTCAGTGCTTTTATTTATGGTGCATTCATTGTGATGAAAACCGTTGTGTTTGGTGAGCCTGTCACTGGCTACCCATCCATGATGGTCGTCCAACTTGCCTTGGGCGGTGTGCAACTGCTGTCGATTGGCCTTTTGGGTGAATACATTGGCCGCATTTTTGTCGAGACCAAGCAACGTCCTCTTTATCTTGTTCAGTCTGTTTACGAGCAGCCTGCAAAACATCAATCCATCCAAACCATGAAGTTTAAACTGGGAGAAACCGCGTAATCATGAGTATTAATAAAACCCATCTGTGGTTGTTGTTGGCGTTTGCTCTTTTACTCCGTCTTATTTCACTTGCCGCTTACCCTTTGATGGACACCACAGAAGCCCGCTACGGCGAAATGGCGCGCTTAATGGTGGAAACCGGCAATTGGCTTACCCCACAGTTTGATTACGGCGTGCCTTTTTGGGGGAAGCCACCCCTGTTCACGTGGATGAGTGCTTACGGCATTGAGTTGTTTGGATTGAATGAATTTGCAGTGCGCGCGCCTCATTGGTTAGCGGGTGTTGCGACGATTGTTTTTGTTGCTTTCATGGCGCATCGTGCAGGCTTTAATGCAGTCATCGCAGCGTTGGTATTAGCGACGTGTGGCATCTTTTCAATTGCGGCGGGCGCAGTGATGACCGACATGGCACTGACGTTGGCAATGACCATGGCGATGGTCGGCTTTTACTATTGTTGGCTCGGCAAAGACAAACACAGCCGATTTTGGGGTTACCTCGGTTTCTTTGGTTTGGCTTGTGGGTTGTTGGCAAAAGGTCCCGTAGCGATAGTGATCATGGGCATCGCAGTATTTCCTTGGCTTGTGATTCAGCATGGTTTCTTTGGCGCTTTTAAAGCCTTGTGGCAGCGGTTTCCTATCGTATCGGGTTTGGCGCTTATGCTGGCGGTTGCTCTGCCTTGGTACATCATGGCAGAAATGGCAACGCCGGGCTTTATTGATTACTTTATTGTTGGTGAGCACTTTAAGCGTTTTGTTGTCAGCGGTTGGGAAGGGGACCTGTATGGCTCTGCTCATGATCAACCACGTGGGATGATCTGGGTATTCTGGCTGCAGTCGGCTGCGCCTTGGTCAATTGTATTGCCTATCTTGGCGTGGAAACGTCGTAAGGTACTCAAAGCCATTGAAACTGATCATCAAGGCCTATTTAGCTTCCTGATGTGTTGGCTGATTTCCCCAATGATCTTGTTCACCATGGCTGGGAATATTTTGCCTGCTTACGTACTACCGGGTGTGCCTGCATTGGGTATCTTGATTGCGATGCTGGTGGATAAACATGATTTCAAATGGTTGACCGGAACGGCGGCGGTGTTACCAGCCCTGCTTATGATTGCGATGTTGGTTTTGAATATGGGTAAAGCAGACAGCCGCAGCGACCGCATAATCTTCGCGCAAATTAATGACAACGCTCCGGTATTTTACATTGGTAAGCGCCCGTTCTCAGGCCAGTTCTATAGTCATGGTCAGGCGAAAAAGCTTGAAGATAAGAATGACTTAAACGACCTGAAGAAATTCCACCTGATTGGTAAATCGCAGCAAGTGGATAGCATGATTCATGAAAATGCGTTGAGTTGTACCAACGAGTTCACAGCAAAATCGAAACGCTCACTCTATACCTGTGTGATTGGGTAATGGAATGCACAAATTAATCAGGTTTGCTCTGGTTGGTGGTGTCGGCTTTATAGTCGACACCCTTATCTTTTCGCTGTTGTTCCATTGGTTTGGTCTGGAGCTGATGTTGGCTCGTGGGATAGCATTTTTGTTTGCGGCAACCACGACTTGGCTTGGCAATCGCTGGCTGACTTTCTCTCAAGCAGAAAAAACCGATCCGTTTGCTCAATGGCAAAAGTTTATGGTGAGTGCTTGTATTAGTGCAGTGCCGAACTTTGCGGCTTTCAAAGGTTTGACGCTTATGTTTGGGACTCAAAACTATATGGTGTACGTCGCGTTGGTTTTCGGAATATTGGCAGGCATGATGAGTAACTACTTACTCAGTACAAAATGGGTATTTAGCGAACATTGATCCTGGCTTATTTGCTTTAATACTGAATAACTGCATTAAAAACAGGGAGATGAAGAAAATTAAACGTGACTCAAGTCACGGTTTGGCTAATCTAATACTCAGTATAGGAGAGTGAATAGCTATGGGTACTTTCGTATAAGATTCATCTTGAATGTTGATTTTAAATTCTATAAATACAATGACTTAATGATCGATTCTCTAGGTTTTATTTATTGTGGGGCTCATGCACTTAAAATATAAAACTGGCCTCATACGTAACCCTGTTAATAAGTTTGATCTTTCCATTCTCTTTTCATTCATATCTTGACGTCTTCTGTTCACCTCTGTTGTTTAAAATCCATGAAATTTCAGAAAATAATGCCAATCTATCATCAGTTACAGAGGTGACTATGTTTAACAGTATACGTACGCGAATCGCAGTCAGTGCGGGCGGTGCAATGGCCTTCACCTTATTGATTGCAATGGGTATGACAACCAACGCATTTACTGACGTGAACAAGCAAGTGAACGAGAAAGTAAAAGCGCAATTGACGGATGCGACTAGCACCGATTTGCAAAATACCGCGATTCAGCAGGGGTTGGATATTGCGAACCAACTTGATCCTGTATTGGCAAACTTAAAACAAGTACGTTCGATCATTGAGTTGAGCGCAGAAACCAACGCAAGCGCAGACCTTATTGTTAAACAGTTTACTGCCGCGCTAGAAGCACAGAATAAAGCCGTATTTGCGGGCTACATGGTTTGGCAAGACAAAACGTGGCCAGAACAAGTGACGTTTAATCCAGAAGAGGGTTTTAACAGCCAAGGCTATCTGGCGCCTTTCTTCTCGCCAAATGACCAAAATAGCTTTGATGCAGTGGCGATGGAGAGCTTTAGCAACACGGAGCTAAACAGCAGTGGTGAACGTAAAGACGATTGGCATTTAATGCCTTATGAAACGGGCAAAACGTTCGTCATGGAGCCGTACTTTTATCCTGTACGTGGTAAGCAAGAGCTGATCACAACGATCAGTCAACCAATCAAACAAGATGGCAAAATCATCGGCTCTCTTGGGTTTGATCTGTCTCTTTATGAGCTACAAAGCCAGAGCGAGCAATCTGCACGTAACTTGTTTGATGGCAAAGGTAAAATCCTCATCACATCATGGAAGGGCATCACCCTAGCGAACAGCCGCGCTGCTGATATGGTCGGTAAGAAGGTCTCTTCTGAACTGGCCTCTGAATGGTCTAACATCCAATCTATTGCAAAACGTCAAGGCGCTGGTCTTGTGACCTTTGGCGGTGATGAATATGCGATTACTTCTATCGATACGAGTGACGCTCCATGGGTAGTCATGGTGTCGGTTCCCAGTAGCCACCTTGCAAGAAGCGTCGATGACTACGCGCAATGGAGTGATGAACAGAATTCAAAAGCGCTTGAAAAAGGTGTGTGGGCGGGGATCATCGCTGCTCTTCTAGGCATTGCCTCGATGACTTTGATCGCGAACTCTCTGGGTAAAGTGCTAAACAATCTGGTTGAGCGTTTTAAAGATGCCGCGCAAGGTGAAGGTGACTTAACTTACCGTATCGAAGTGAAAGGTAAAGATGAAACTGCGCAATTGGCACATTGGTTCAATACTTTCCTATCGCGTATGCAGGAGATGCTGCTGACCGTGATGGTGACTGCTGATCAAGTCGATAAGAATGCGACCGAAGGTCAAACGCGTGCTGCGGCTTCTCGCGATCAATTGAATACGCAAGTAAATGAGGTGAACTCATTAGCGACGGCCATCAATGAAATGAGTGCAACCGCTCAAGAAGTGGCGAACTCTGCGGTCCAAGCGGCAGCGGCAGCAAGCCAAGTACAAAGCAACAGCTTGAACGGCATGACACGCATGGATAATGCCGCAAATGCGGTAGATAGCTTGGCAATGCAAGTGAACGATGCGCAGCAACAAACACAGAACTTGGTCGATTCCAGCACGGCGATTCAAGGCATTCTGAGCGAGATTGGTGGCATTGCAGAGCAAACCAATCTGCTGGCTCTGAACGCGGCTATTGAAGCTGCACGTGCAGGTGAAGCGGGTCGAGGCTTTGCGGTGGTTGCCGATGAGGTTCGTAACCTTGCAAATCGTACTCAAGGATCAACTGAAGAGATTCGTACGATGCTGGCCCGTCTAGAACAAGAAACTCAATCAATTGTGGTCTTGATGGAACAAAGCCAAAAGCAAGCTAATGATACTAAAGGTGAAACACAAGCTGCCCACTTAGCGCTGTCTGAAATCAACCAAGCGATTGAAGTCATCAATGATATGAACAACCAAATCGCCTCGGCAGCAGAAGAGCAGAGCTCAGTATCAGAAGAGATTAACCGCAATGTAGTGATCATCAACGACACGGCGGTAGAGGTGATGGATACGATGACCTCTTCAGTAGAAATCAGTAACGAGTTGACGGTAAAAGCGAGCGATCTTCACGGTGAGCTGAGTAAGTTCAAGCTGTCTTAATTCGTCTTTCCTCATTTTTCATACAAAGCCGAGCAGGTAAATCTGCTCGGTTTTTTTGTTCTGTACTTCCATCTTTTCACTTCGATAACCGCTTTTTCTCGGTATTTTCTTCAACGTTTGCGTCTTTTTAAAATTCACGTCGTCTTATCAGCATGGACTGAGGTTGGAGAGGGCAGTTATTGATGTTTTATTCATTCACAACCATTGTTTTGTATCGTAAATGAATGGCATTTTATAAATATTATCGCCTTTTAAATTTGTTATTACCGTACGCGATTTTTACTGACTTTAAGAACTTGTTCTAGATCATTAAAGTGTTCAAAAATGCAATCTTTGATTTTAAATATTTAAACTTTGATGAGGTTTAAGAAATTAAACCCAATTCATATGTTTTTGGTGATCTTGTTCAACTATTGTGCGTGATTTCGATCAATTCTTCGGTTTTTGGCGGTGTTTTAGACGTATTTTTTAGGTTTACAGAAGTTTACCCTGTATTGCTCAACTAACTCGAAAGGAGTACTTTTTAGTCATTGAGTTCAAAAATGTAAACCGAGATGATGAGTGTAAAGCAAGTTCGATTCACCGACGAAGACAGAGAATGTTTAAGCAATTATTTTCGTTTAGCAGACACGATTGCCGATTTAATCGGGCCGTACTGCGAAGTGGTCATTCATTCATTTGAAAGCTTAGAAAATTCAGTCGTGAAAATCGTCAATGGTCATCATACTGGCCGCGAAATCGGCTCGCCTATCACGGATTTGGGTCTACGTATGTGGAGCACATTCGAGAAAACCGGAGAGGTCTCGCCAAAGAGTTACTTCACTAATGCTGCGGATGGTTCGTTACTGAAATCGACCACATGCATTTTGGCGGGCCCTGAGCAAAAGCCGATTGGCATGCTTTGCATCAATATGAACTTATCCTTCCCATTCCCAGAAATCGTTAAAACGCTTATGCCGCAGTGCAATGTGTCTCAAACCTTAGTCAGCGAGACGTTTAGCAAAAATGCTAATGAGGTCATTCAAAAAGCCTTGAGCGCCGCGATCACAGAGGTGGATCAAGACGAGACGGTTTCTTGCAAAGGCCGTAACAAAGCCATCATTCGTTGTCTGTTTGATAACGGCGTATTTGAGCTAAAAGAGACGACCACACAAGTATCAGAGCAGCTTGGGATCAGCCGTCAGGCGGTTTACAAGTTTATCCGTGAATTTAAATCAGAATAAAACTAATAACTTAGGAGTTATATCGTGAAACAGATCATTGCCACTGAACAAGCACCTGCCGCTATCGGTCCTTACTCTCAAGGTACATCTTACGGCGACATGGTTTACACATCAGGCCAACTACCATTGGTTCCAGAAACCATGCAGTTTGTTGAAGGCGGCATCAAAGAGCAGGCACGTCAGTCTCTTGAGAATTTAAAAGCGGTTCTAGAAGCAAGCGGTGCAGGCCTAGACACAGTATTGAAGACGACATGCTTCCTATCAGACATGGAAAACTTCGCCGCATTTAACGAAGTGTACACAGAGGTATTTGGTACAGAAAACGCACCAGCTCGCTCTTGCGTTGAAGCAGCAAGACTACCAAAAGACGCATTGGTTGAAGTTGAAGCCATTGCATACAAAAAGTAACCGATTTTCGGACATAAATGGGTATCAATAGGAGATTCTCATGAGCGTTTCATTTATTGGATTGAGCATCCTGTTCTTTGGGTTCTATGCATTACTTGCGAACTTCAAAAAACAAAAGAAAAGCTTTAACTTCCGCGTGCTAAGTGCGCTTGCTGCTGGTCTGCTATTCGGCGGAGCGATTCAGCTTGTATTCGGTGTGGGCAACGTGGCAACCGCAGGCTTTGCTGAACTGATTTCCGTGTTCGGTAAAGGCTACATCAAGCTTCTACAAATGATTGTAATCCCGCTGGTATTTGTGGCGATGATCTCTTCAATCATGAACGTAGAAGGCGGTGGTGCGCTATCGCGTATCGCACCAAAAATCATCGGTATTCTACTTTTCACTTGTGCAATCTCAGCAGCCGTTGGTATCGCAAGTATTTACCTATTCGGTATCGATGCAAACGCACTAGTCAGTACAATCGGTACGAATGGTGCGATTGAAGCTCGTGGTGATGCATTAGTAGCAACGCAAGATGCGATGGCGAACAGCGGTTTGTCTGGTATGGCGCTATCTATCATTCCAGCTAACATTTTCGACATGCTAACGGGTTCTGAGCGTACTTCAACACTATCAACAGTATTGTTCGGTATGTTCCTTGGTTACTGTATCCTGCAAGTGAAAAACCGTAAGCCTGAGAAAGTGCAAAACTTCGTTGATTTCATCAACTCTGCAAAAGAAGTAGTACTTTCAATGGTACGTGAGATTCTGAAGCTGACGCCTTACGGTGTATTTGCTCTGATGACCACGTTCATGATGACAAACGATTTGTTCGCACTAGCAGAAATGGGTCGCTTCCTACTAGCAAGCTACGTGGCAATCGGTGTAATGTTCGCTATCCACTTCGTGATGGTGTCAATGTTCGGTCTGTCTCCTGCGAAGTTCATGAAGAAAATCTGGCCAGTGCTTGTATTTGGCTTCGGTTCTCGCTCAAGCATGGCGGCAATCCCACTAAACGTTGAAACTCAAACACAACGTCTAGGTGTGGACGAAGAAACAGCAAACATGTCAGCAACGTTCGGTACCAGTATCGGTCAGAACGGCTGTGCAGGTATCTACCCAGCAATGCTCGCTATCATGGCAGCTCAAGTAATGGGTATGCCAGTTGACCTAAGCTTCATCCTACAACTGATTGCTGTCATCGCGATTGCTTCATTCGGTATCGCAGGTGTTGGTGGTGGTGCAACGTTCGCAGCAGTAGCGGTACTGACTATCATGGGTCTAGACATTACGGTTGTGGCGATTCTGGTTTCTATCGAAGCGCTTATCGACATGGCTCGTACCGCGCTTAACATCTCTGGCTCAATGTTGTCAGGTGTACTAACCGCGAAGAAGAATGGCTCACTAAACACTGAGCAATACAATGCTGACGTTACTGCAACAGTAGCAAAAGAAGCAGCAGTGTAATTTCCAAACTTAATAAAGAGCACCCAACGCGGGTGCTCTCCGTTTTTCCTGAGTTCAGGTTATTTAGGTAATAAATATGAAAGTTGTTGTCGTAGGCGGTAGCGCTGCAGGTATGAGTTTCGCAGCGAAATACAAACGTAATCAGCCATCAGATGAAGTGATTGTGCTCGATAAGCGCGATTACATCTCGTTCGGTGCGTGTGGTTTACCTTATTTTGCTGGTGGCATGTTTGATGACACTGAGCGCATGATTTCTCGTACGCCAGAGCAAGCGATTAAATCTGGTTTAGACGTGCGCATTGAAACTGAAATGGTGGCACTAGACCGCACAGAAAAGCGGATTAAAGTTCGTCACCAAGGTGAAGAAAGCACCATCGATTACGATATGTTGGTGATTGCCACGGGCGCGCGTCCAATCGTGCCATCGTTTGGCGAGTTCAACCCAGAACACGTATACACGCTAACCAGCATGGAAGATGGTTTGGCAGTAAAAGAAGCGCTTAAGGACAGCAACAAACAACGCGTTTGTGTTATCGGCGGCGGCTTTATCGGCCTTGAAGTGTTCGATGCAGCGCACTTACTAGGCAAACACGTCACCATCATTGAGCGTGAACAACACGTGATGAGCCGTCAGTTCAGCCCAGAAATGATTGAAGTGGTAGAAGGCGCGATCCGTGAATCTGGCGCTGAGCTTAAAACTGGTTGCAGCGTATCAGCCATTCGCGACGCCGAGCAGGGCGGTTACATCGTAGAAACCGACAACGGCAATGTTGAAGCAGACGTTGTGATCATGTCACTTGGCTTCAAACCAAACACAGAAGCGTTCGAGTTACCAAAAGCCGCGAACGGTGCACTACTAGTAGACGAGTTTGGCGCAACAGAAGATGCACACATTTACGCTGTTGGCGACTGTGCCGTGGTTCACCATATGGCGCTAGGCAAATCAGTGTATGTTCCACTGGCAACCACTGCGAACAAGCAAGCGCGCATGATGGCCGACAAACTTGCAGGCAAAGACACTTACATGAGTGGCTTCTTGGGTTCGTCTTGCTTGAAAGTGCTGGACTACGAACTGGCATGCACAGGCGTATCGGAACTTCTAGCTAAAGAACACGGTTTGGAAGTGAAGGTTTCAACTATTTCAGATAAGAACCAAACCGACTACTACCCAGGTCAAGAAGACATTAAAGTGAAACTGGTTTACCACCCAGAAACCAATGTACTGCTTGGCGGTGAAATCGTTGGCAAGAAAGGCGCAGTAGGCCGAATCAACGCACTCGCTGTTGCCATCACTGCGAAGATGACAACACAGCAACTAGGCTACATGGACTTCTGTTACGCACCACCATTCGCACGTACATGGGATGCACTAAACGTTGCAGGCAACGTAGCGAAATAATATAGCTATCCACGTAAATCAAACAAAACAAAAGGGCTCCAGAGTTAACTCTGGAGCCCTTTTTTAATGCTTGTTGTGAACTACGAAGCGGGAGTGGCTTGCTGTGCACCTTCCGCTTTTAAGCGTTCGATTTCAGATTCAGTTTGCCATTTTCCGTTGTAAATACGTCGCCATTCAGGAAGCGGGGCGTTTTGAGCCCTAAGGTCAAAGGTATCGGCTACCGGAAATTCAAGGCTACGAGAAGGGATATCTTCAATTCGAGGCTCAGGTCTTCCTTCAAAAAACGCTTTATGGTCTGGAAAATCAATACATTCAATGCCGTACTTGTTTGAAAGAGTCTCTAACATTGCATCAAGGTCTTGAACAGTCCTAAAGAATATGTAGCTATAACCACGAGTTTGAGCTCTGAAGACGGTATGCTTCTCTAGGTTCCATTTGGAACACTCGTCATACTTGTGGTAGAAGCGAATCACTTTACGCTTTTTGTTGTAGTAGGCGAACAGCCAATCCTCACGTTCGCCAACTTTAATTTCGGCTACTTCATCTGGTTGGCGTTTAAGCATTTTAAAGGAAACCAATATAAAGGCACCTGCGCCTGCTAGCGCCATTGGGCCAACAAGTACGACCATTAATATACATACGATAGCACCAACCCAACCGACAGCTTGTGTAGCATTGTTCATCCAACGCGGCACAGTACTTTGTGACTTAATGACAAAGCCTTTATCAGATAAGGTATAAGTATACCTTTTGACAAAGTTGAGCCTCAAAAGAAAATATATAACTGACGTGGATAAACAAAACCCGCTAGCTAGAGTTAGTGCGGATGATAAATTGTTTAAATCAGCAAGTACGAAAAAGAGAATAATGAAGATAGCTGCAGGAATCGAAGTCATCTTCAAATAAATGTATCTAGAAGCTTCTTCGACATTTTTTGTTTGCCAGTTTTTAAAGCCTTGACCAGAAGAAATCTCATGCTCTTGTGCCTCTTGGTAAGCAGCAAGCTCTTCTGGGGTGATGTAAAATGGTAAATAGGCCAAAGGGTTACTCCTGTAAGCTAAGTTCACTAACACTCGAGTTCAATGAGCTTATGATTGCTGCTTGTTTAGTATTGTCTGAAATTGCTGTATAGGTTGCACGTTGTTTTGCACTGTTTTGGAACCAGTACTTACGGCTTGATTCGCTTTCATCGTCTAGGATGTACTCTATCTCCAATGCTAAATAGTCAGTCGAGCCTTTGATGGGTAAATTCAACTTATAAATACTTTGAGAATCTGAAGAGTTAGTCGAGCTAGTCAGGGTTTCCAATTCGACTCCTGCGTGCCAAACACCTGATATCAATTCCTCTTCAGTTGCCGCAGTATTTGTTCTGAATTTGATTCCGTTTCTTGCTGCACTAATTGGGAGCTGAATATGTAGTTCAATACCAGATAACTCCTGTTTCACTGCTGGATATTGGGTTTGTGAATTAGGCGCAACTCGCAGTATCGGCTGTTGATATATTGTTGGTTGTTCCATAATAGTGTGCAAATCAAATAGTGCTTTTTGAACGACTTCTGAATTGTGCATGTTTCTTTCTAATAACACTTCAGAACGACTCCATCTTAATCGATTTACGCTATAGCCCCAGGGTAAATTATCTAACCACTTCTGGTATTCATCTAGTTTATTTTTGTTCCTAATGTAGTTATTCAGTAGATAAATTGCTGTAGCAGCTGCTATGACAAACATCATCGGCCAACCAAAGGTAAAAGTTGTTGTTAGAGCCCCTGTCGCCCCAAGCACCTGAACTACACTAGTACCTGTTAGTGTTAATAATGAGTAAAAATTGATGCGCTCGAAAATTTGCTCTTGACCTGTGAGGTTATCAATTTTGAACCAAGAACGGTACGCTTCTATACCCGAGGCTAGGGCTCCGAGAGCTCCTGTGATAGCAAGCCATTTATTGAAGACCTTTAGATCATCAATTGCCAGGTTTTCATAGCCTTCTACTTGATTTGAAACTAAAGACTTTAACGTATTAAATGATTTTTTTCTGAGCTTGTCATTTCCTTTTACTTGGTTCCACAGTTTACCCGTACGAATCCCCGTCCACGCGTTGGCGGTATAAAAAAACTTTTGTTGGATATCCAAAAATTCATCTGAGGACATTAACTCTGTATCTTGGATACTGCTCATGGCATCACCAAGCGCGATGCAGTTAAATACTAATGCCATAAAGCCTAGGCCACCTGCATTCTCGAACAGTTTATTCAAATCATTGAGCTTATTAGTCACGAGTCGCATTCGCAGTTCGACGGTTTTTTGAGGCAGATCATCGGGTAATACAATACGCTGTGGGTACTCCAATGTAGCCACAGCGAGTGCCTTCTTAATAGCCTTTTTATTTTTTAAAGCTGCTGTGTATTTAGAGTCAGCTTTGCGGTTATTTTTCTGGAAGTCAGCAATGATTGCATCATTCTTTTCGAGCTTAATCAGATAATCATTTACGCGTGTTTTCCATTTTTTAAAATCGCGAGCGTAACTTTCTTTTATTGTTACGGGCATATTGTGTGCCATATGCTCTGCTATAACAGCAAACAAATAATAGCTATGGCGGTTCAGAGGTTTAGCAAAAACAGGCATCAGCATAATCGATGCTTGTGAAGTCATGCTAACGCCAAACTCTAAAACTCCTTTTGCAAGCGCACCTATTGCAGATTTAAAGATAATATCCAGCTCTTGGAAGCCTTTGGCGATATCTTTGAGAAAGTCCGTTTCCGCAGTGTTTGGGTTGGAAACAAAATCCATGATCTTAGAGTACATGCTCACACGGTTGCTCGTAGCAGAGATCTGGTCCATCAACTGATTATCAGCGTCAGAATTTTCCGAGGCGATCGACTGTTCATTCTGCGCCTCAGTAATATTCTTCTCTATTACTTTAAATAAGCTTCGGCTGAACCCAGAGGCATAGAGAGCAAGTAAACTGGTTGGTTTTTCCCATTGGCTTTCAGCCCATTGGCGGTCTTCTTCTTGCATCACCAGAGTAAATGACTCAACGGCTTGCTTGTGCAGTTGATACAAGCTGTACTGCGTGTCTTCGCTGTATAGGTCGAAGGTTCTCTCGAGATGATGCGGCGTCAAAGATTCCATTACAGCAATAAAGTCCCTTTTTACCGAGACAACTTGGGCTAGCATGGTTTCTTTTTGTTCTGACAGCTCTTGCATCTCGCTCAGCATTTGCTTCCAGTTGAGCTGCTTACGCCAGCGTTCAGTCGCTATCCATTGTTCGTATTTACCAAATCGGCTTGCAGAAATTCGATATTTGTCCTGTATTGCTTTGGCAATGTCACTTTGGGTATGTTGGTGTGATTCAATCGCTCCGGCGGAAAATTTAGCAGGATAGCCTGATTGAACTGAGCTTTTATTTTGCTCTGCCAAATCAAGTTGGTTAGAGGAATCATAATACTCAGCCATGTCGGTATAAAACGACAGCTCTTCGCCGTTACGCTTAACGCTAGCTGGCATGTCTATCTCGTCACTTGCCCCGAACATGCATAGTTGCATGGCGGTCTGCATCAAGCTCCACTGGTTCGAAAACTGGTCAGTGAAAAGACGGTAAGGGCTTGCAGCGCCAACAAAATGCAGCGACATATCTTGAATGTCTGCAGCGTAATCTTTTATCGCGACGAAGTAGCCTGACTCTTCTTCTGGAATCGCAGAGGTTAAATCACTCTCGGCTGCGACAGGTTTAAAGACAGAGCCATCTTCGTCAGCTTTGGTGGCGATGCCAGAATCTGCAAAACGCCCATCATCGACGGCGGAAGATTCAATATCAGCCACTTGAGTTAACTTATCGATTGGTGCAATGTTGGGTTGATTCTCGTTTGCAGACAGAACAATAGTCTGCATTCGATCGATATGATTACTCGGATTGTTAAGGACGCGCATGAACATGTTCCATGTCCAACGGTGTTCAGAGTAACAAATCGACAGCACACTCCCGTCTTCGTAGGTAAGGAAAGGTTTTGCACCTTCTGGCGTCCCACGCTGTTCGGATTCTGGGCTTTCCGACTCTCCCAGCTTGTAGAGCGTGAATTGCGTTCCTTTGATTTCGTATTCGTCTAGGCTTTTGTTGATTGCATCATAGACATACAACCAACCATCACGAAGCTGACGCAGGGTGTAGCCAACGGTATTGAGTTTAGCTGGGCCTTGGCCTCTCCATTCTTCAGGCAAACCAAAAGGTTGTGTTTCTTCTGTTTCTAGCTGATCGATGGCGTAGCGAACAGGGATGAAATGTGCCGGTAAAGCCTCTGTCGGTTCTTTCTCGGTTTTTAAATTGAGAGGTTCTGGTTCAGACGGCGGTGGCGGATCGATTTTCTTGGTTTCTCCCTCCCAAAACATGCTGCGCTCTGGAGGCGAGCCAGCCATATCATCGGATGCGTTGGTTGGAACGGTATTCAGAGATTTCAACGTGCCATCGCTTTCAAATGCTTGAACAGCTTTTTCGTGGGTATAGCTGTTGTCGTGCCAAAACATCGAAGTTTTCGGGGGAAGTGGATTACTCATCGTCGGCCTATGTTTAAGAGTTTTACTCCATTAGGCAAATATCGCACCAAAATAAAACGACTAAAAATCAGTGGTTTAATTCTTTCCAGATTCTGCTTTAACCAAAAAATTGTTTGTTTTTCCAATAAGTTGGTTGGCGCATACCATTTTTTGTATCGATAGGGCTTAAGTTTGAGTTAGGGCTTAATTGTGAGTTGTTATCGGGACAGTTAGAGCTGCATACAAAACAAAAAGGCCCCGGAGTTACCTCTGGAGCCTCTCTAGTATCTGTTTCTAGGATGATTTTTGGGGAAGCTGATGGCTTTAAAAGGGAATATGAAGTTTAGAGCATCAGTTTTATTACCATCGATTACTGTAGGGGAGCTTAGCCCCAAAATCGCTTAGTAGTTTCTGGTCATGAGACCAAGAATCGAAGCGCTATTCTCACCAAAATGCAAAGTGACGGACTTCGTTTCTCCTTGAGCGAATTTATCATCCTGCTCAATCGAAGAAGGAGATAAGTACACTTGGCCACCAAAGTACGCTTTGATTTGAGATGTTTTGAGCTTAATACCACCGCCTGAGTTGTTGGTGATAACGGCTTGAATCATACGCTTGCCAGAAGGGCTGCTGAATATGTCGTAGCTCTCTATCGAGAAGTAACTGTAAGAAGGCATATCTTTACTGTGTTTGGGTTCCGGCACAAAGGTTGAACCAGAAACCGATCTCACGAATTGCATGGTGTCTTGCGATTGAGAGAGGCTATCTTGGATATCGCCAATTTTGTTTTTAATGTTATCAATGTCATCTTTGCTTTCCGCATTCGCACTCGAGGTGAAGGCACACAACAGCATTAAGGTGGTTACATAGTTCTTGTTTGACATACTTAGACTTCCTGTTTTAATTATGCGAAACACAGTAAAATTGATTTAGATCAATTATGTCAATGTTGCGTCAATTCAGTAATTTGTATTCCTGCGCTCATGTACATGACTAGATATCACGTGCTGGCTTACCTTAATCCGATTATAGGAAGGGATACTCGGATGCTCTAGAAAGGTGGTTCTCTGAGGGGGTAGTTTCTAGTGTGAAGTTCTTAATGGCATCGCAGTGATAGTCACAAACGAAAGACAAAACAAAAGGGCTCCAGAGTTACCTCTGAAGCCCTTTTTTCTATTCAAGCTCTATTGAATTAACGGCGCTTAGGTTTGCGTTGACTCGCTGGTTTGCCTTGTCCTTGAGGACGACCTTGACCTTGTGAACCTGCACCGTTTGAGCGGCTTTGGTTGTTGCTACCAGGACGTGATCCCGTATTAGGACGCTGACCGTTTTGGTTGCCACGACCTTGGCCGTTTTGACCACCTTGCGCTTTACCTGAACCGTTGCGGTTGCCAGATGGCTTGCCGTCGCGAGAGCCGCCTTCTGAGCGTTTATTCAAGTGACCACCGAAACCCGGTTGGTTCTTGGTGTGTTTGGTCGCAAAACGGTTTGCACCGTGACGACCAGACTTACGACGCTGTGCTGGAGTTTGCGCATCAATGTCTTCTGCTGGAACCAAACAGTTCGGTTTATCACCAATCAGGTGTTTTTTACCCATGTTGATCAGCGCTTCGCGGATCATTGGCCAGTTCGCTGGATCGTGGTAGCGAAGTAGGGCTTTGTGTAGGCGACGCTGACGTTCACCTTTCGCCACTGGCACATCTTCACGTTGTTTGTACTTCACGCGTTTCAGAGGGTTTGTCTCTGAGTAGTACATCGACGTTGCGTTACACATTGGCGATGGGTAGAAGTTCTGTACTTGGTCACACTCGAAGTTGTTCTTCTTCAACCATAGTGCCAAGTTCAACATGTCTTCATCTTCTGTACCTGGGTGCGCCGAGATGAAGTAAGGGATCAGGTATTGTTTTTTACCTGCTTCCGCGCTGTACTTCTCAAACATCTCTTTAAAGCGGTCATAAGTACCCATGCCCGGCTTCATCATCAGATCCAGTGGACCTTTTTCTGTATGCTCAGGTGCAATCTTTAAGTAACCGCCGACGTGGTGCGTCACAAGCTCTTTCACGTACTCTGGTGATTCAATCGCGAGGTCGTAACGTACGCCAGATGCGATCATAACTTTCTTCACACCTTCCACTTTACGCGCCGCACGGTAAAGATCGATGGTGTGTTTGTGGTCGGTATTCAGTTTGTTACAGATACCCGGGAACACACAAGAAGGGCGACGACAGTTTGCTTCTGCTTTTGGATCGCTACAGCCAAGACGGTACATGTTTGCCGTTGGACCACCTAAATCAGAAATGGTACCGGTAAAGCCAGGCACTTTGTCGCGGATTTCTTCTAACTCGTTGATGATGGACTCTTGTGAACGGTTTTGGATGATACGGCCTTCGTGCTCGGTAATCGAACAGAAAGAACAGCCACCAAAACAGCCACGCATGATGTTAACCGAAGTTTTGATCATGTCGTAAGCAGGGATCTTTGCCTTGCCATACATAGGATGAGGAACACGCGCGTACGATAGGCCGAATACGTAATCCATTTCCTCTGTAGTCAAAGGGATTGGCGCTTGGTTCACCCAAAGCTCACGGTCACCATGACGTTGCAATAGAGCACGACCCGAGTATGGGTTGGTTTCTAAGTGCAGCACACGGCTTGCATGCGCATAAAGAATGCGGTCGTTGTGCAGTTTTTCGAAGGCTGGTAGGCGCACTGCTGTGTTCGCTGCATCATGACGTGATGGGCGAATAGTGATTGGCTGTGCAACAGGCTCTTCTTTTTTGGTATCGCACTGAGTTTCCACTTCGTAAGGGTTTTTTGGTACGAACGCTTCTTTACGAGGTTTCTCAATACGAGAAGAATCAATAACGGTGTAACCTTCTGGTTCGGCTGGCAGGTTAACCGCAGTACCGCGAATGTTGGTCATGGTCGAGATGTCTTCGCCATCAGCAAGACGGTGCGCGACTTCTACGAGGGCACGCTCAGCGTTACCAAATAGAAGAATGTCTGCTTTTGCATCGAACAGAACAGAGCGACGAACTTTGTCTGACCAATAATCGTAGTGAGCAACACGACGCAAGCTGGCTTCGATACCACCAAGAACAATAGGTGTGCCTTTGTAGGCTTCACGACAACGTTGTGAGTACACCAAGGTTGCACGATCTGGACGCTTGCCGCCTTCGTTGTTTGGTGTGTAAGCATCATCGTGACGAAGCTTTTTGTCCGCCGTGTAACGGTTGATCATGGAGTCCATGTTACCCGCAGTGATCCCGAAGAACAGATTTGGCTTACCAAGCTGCATGAAAGCATCTTTGTTGTTCCATTCTGGTTGAGCAATGATACCGACACGGAATCCTTGTGCTTCCAACAGACGACCAATGATTGCCATACCAAAGCTTGGGTGGTCCACGTACGCGTCACCCGTGACAATGATAATGTCACAACTATCCCATCCTAGGGCATCCATTTCTTTGCGGCTGGTCGGC
This sequence comes from Vibrio jasicida 090810c, assembly GCF_002887615.1. Classification (NCBI taxonomy): domain Bacteria; kingdom Pseudomonadati; phylum Pseudomonadota; class Gammaproteobacteria; order Vibrionales; family Vibrionaceae; genus Vibrio; species Vibrio jasicida. The sequence goes on from NZ_CP025792.1 coordinate 3,615,021, forward strand.
AAGAAAGGTGCCGTACCAAAACACTCAGCCCAGTATTTTTTGTACTCATGAATAGGAGTAATGTCGTTGGTCATATTTTGCTCTCTGTTCCAGGGAGCGCGAATTATAGCGATTTGATGATCAGGTATCTATACCCAAGTGATTATATAAAGCTTAGTTCGACTAGATTTATTTGGAGATGAAAATCACTCTCAATTCCATCGCTGACTTTTACGCCATTATATCCTTCAATCCCTTATGGTTATTGAGTTTTTTAACCTTGTAAAAATTAGCAATAAGCAATGGTGTGCTTATCGAATTCTGTTCCTATAATTGTATTAGCGCATACTAAAATGCACGCGCTTGTAGACTGAAGCGTGCCGTAAACATCGTTGATGTTTCAAATGGTATTGGCCGATTTGCAATCAAAAAACTACAGCAAACAATCGTCATACATGGGTGGCGCTCTCAAAGTCTTAAGCCGATACAATAGGGGGCTAGGTTATGAGTGAAATGCTATCCGTAGCACAAGGAGAAGTGCAGCCTGCGTCCGGTCATTCTCAAGTGATCGAGTGGTCTTATGATATAGAGACACATGAGTTTGAATGTGAGCAGCAAAGCATGATGTCTGTTTTGGGCTTAAAACAGACAGTGAATAGTTTGGATGATGTTTTTCAATACATGTTGCTTGGTCAGGGTGACAGAGCGAAGCAACACATCTTAGATGTAGAACAAAATGGTGGGCATGGTAAGTTTTCTGGTTGCCTGATGCTAGATAATGACCGACTCGTGCATGTAGCGTTGAGCTTTGAGCGCCTTAATGGTCATATCGTGCAAGGTGCCATCATCCCGCAATTGAGTATTACCGGCTGCGAAGAGTTAGCCAAAATTCTGGAAACCATTTTCGATTTACCCAACGTAGGCGTTTTGGTCGCCGATCAAGACACTCGCATATTAGGCTGCAACCCAGCGTTCGAGCAGCAAATGGGTTATGAAAACCGTGACCTTGTTGGTCTGAAAACCCATATTTTAAGTTCTGAACATCATAGTAAAGCGTTTTACGAACAGATCTGGCAAGACATTGATACTGAAGGCTTTTGGAGTGGTAACCTTCTTAGTCGTACCGTGAATGGGAGTAACCAAGCGCATCATCTTTGCATTTATCGGTTAGTGTTCAATTCTGGTCGTACGCTTTACCTCGGTTTTTCTACCGATATTTCTGCCTCATTATTGTGGATGAAAAAGGCCAGTGACCAACCTCAACAGTGGACTACGTTTCTTCCCCCTCGCGAAGAGTTTGAACAACAGTTAGCACGGTTAGTGGATGAAAATAGCCACAAAGATCTCAATATCATCGTGACAATTAGACCGAAATTCTCACAGCAGTCCCTACTTGAGCAGCAGTTAGGTTTTTCCGATTTTGTGATGCGAAGTCGCCACGCCAGTATTGCGGGTCAGTTGTCGCGGGACGTATTTGTAGTGTGTTTGCAAACGCCTCGATGCCAATGGTTAAGCCCACTGCGTCTTATTCAGATTGCGTTACGAGGCTTTTTTTCGGAATTAAGAAGTGAGTTGGGATCAAGTATGCATGATGCAATAGTAGAAGGGCAAACTGGTGTATCGGTGCTCGGTTACGATACTGATAATCCAAAACAAGCACTGGTGCATGCAGCGCAAGCGATGGTTTCCTCTCCGAGTGGAGGCCAGAACTACTTCAGTTTTTATAATAGTGAACTGCATGATGAACTCGTCAAGCGTCATCATCTCGAAGCCTTTCTAAGAACACAAATTGAGAGCCAACTTGTTGATGTCTATTATCAGCCGATCATTGAAACACGTACGGGCAAAGTGGTGAAGTTCGAAGCGTTAGCGCGTTTCTATCATCAGAATAAAACCTATGATACCCAAGAGATGATCGCAGTTGTCGAGGATTTAGAGTTGATTGCTGCGTTGGATGATCTCGTTTGCCGCACAGCACTCAAGCAACTTCCTCATATCCAGAAAGTTTATGGAGAAGAAATAGGATTAACGTTGAATCGTTCACTGAATACCAAGTTGGATGCGCTGCAAGTGTTGCAAAGTTCCTATGATTTGATTGCTGGAAGTGGTGTTGATCCGAATCGAATCACTATCGAACTCACGGAAACTGCGTATTTTGAACAAGATAAAGAGCATACCCTTGCTTTGAGTGAACTGCGTGACAAGGGCATCAAGATCGCTATTGATGATTTTGGTACTGGCTACTCTTCCTTTTCTTACCTTGAAGAAGGGCAGTTTGATCTGCTCAAAATAGATCGAAAATTTATCAGAGGTATCGAAGAAGGGAGCACTCGTTACAACATCGTCAAAATGATCACTGAGTTAGCACACAAGCTTGGCGTGAAAGTGGTTGCTGAAGGGGTTGAGTCGCAACAAGAACTAACAGAGCTTGCAGACCTTGGTGTTGATTTTATGCAGGGTTTTTTGTTTTCTCAAGCGGTACCTGTGGTGCTACTGGACAAGCCACAGTGTCACAAAAAGCACTTTAACAACGTGAAAGTAAAACCGACGCAAGATGCACCACTGATGTCTCTCAGCCATACCGATGTTCGTCGACTTGATCCGGGTGAGCCATTGTCACTCGCCGTTGAGTACATGAACTTGAGCCCGACGGCGCCTTTGGTGGTCATTAATGAAAAGCAATGCGTTGGTCTGATTACTAAAGCTCAAATCAACTTGCACTTAACACCAACGATGGGGACTGATTTGGAATCGGAACGTGAGAATAGGATTTGGAAGCGACCAGTGAATCAAATCATGAGTACAGAGTTTGAGCTGGTGGATGCGAACTTGCCTGTCTCGACCGTTCGAGAGCTAGTGACAGCAGGAACGGCCTTTCCATGGATACTTTGTGATTCACAAAATCAGTACCGTGGTTTGTTAACTCAAGAAGATGCGTTGAGTTATCTGGCAAAGAGCTAGTATTAGTTGCATCGATCTTTTATATGGGCAGTGTTGGGGACTGGTAAAAGTGCTCAATGCTGCTTTCATTCAGTTCACCGCTCATTACATACAATTACGGCACCTTTTTCTACTTCTGTAATAGTATTTGGTCGGTAAGTGGTTGGTACTGAGATGGCCATCGGTGTACCAGTTTCGTACGATAGCCCCACTTGAGTTCCGTATTTCTGATATTTCGTTTGAAAATCCATCATATCTCTTGAGCGAAATGGCTTTAATGTTCCTAGGTTGAGTCCTTTCTCTTTGCAGAACTGTTCCGCTTCAATTGGTGAGAGTGTATTTACTTCATTGGTGAAGACGTTATTGTCATTTTTATTCCATTGCTTGGTTAGATAGACGAACTGTCCATCTTTGCTGACAAATCCTCCTGAACCTGAGTAGTTGATTACGAGGTTCGCTTGTTGCTTTGTATCTTCCCTGTTACCACCGATAAAGATGATAGATGTAGGGATGTTGTTTGTATTTGCTTGTTCTGGTTTATCAAAAACAAAAATGAGTTTTGACGCGACTGGTTCAGAGTTCGCCTCACTTATGCTTTGAGGTTGAATTGGTTCAATATTGTTAAATACATACGTGTGCTCATAACCAGAGTCGAGTTCTGGGTAAATTTCGATGGCATTGTTGTTATGATCAATTAGATAGCTACGTTCTAATTTAGTCAAAGAAGTGGTGAGTAAGATGAACTTATCAATATGTCGGTTTGATGGCACCGATGTGCTCTTATCTAAAAATGAAATCTCTAACTTAAACTGTTTACCCAGATCTTTGAGTTCGTATTGGCTTGCTAGTGTGGGTGTTGATGCCTCAACCGCGCCATCTTCGTAAAACTGTGTCCAAGATTGATTCACAAACTTGCCAGTCTCTGCGGGGTAGCCATAGGTCATTCCTCCTTTATGACCGAAGCCGTGGTTGTGCATCTTTTCGTGTAGGTAGGTTGTTTTAGGTGATGTAGCCCCTTCAGAAAACAACCTAAAATCACGTACGCTCAACCACCCATCTCCAACCGTTGCGACGCCGTTGGCTTCTCGGGTCAGCATCATGTAGGTCGCACTCGGCTTATTTGCGATAAGACTTACGTGTTTCAATGTATGTGGTGAAGTATCGTTACCTTTGAATTTAGCAAAGTGGTCAGAACTGCTTTCTATTGAACGAGTTGATGTCAGTAGCGTTTCTACTTCACACCAATGATCTTCATGCCGGATCATGCGGGTTCTTGAATTCATATAGCTTTGAATGAAGCCGATAAACTGATGGTTATAGTCATAGTTATTCATTAACTGTTTGAAGCCACGCAACTCTTTTTCATATTGATAAACGTTTTCTGTCGTTGGCTGTGCGTATTTGTCGTCATTTTGTCTGACGTCGGCATAAGCTCGTATATGTGCTTTGAACAATGGTTGCTCATCAACGAAATAAGCAGAAGCGATGGGTTCATCAAACCATTCTGGCAGTTCAAAATTCACAGCTTTAAATGGTGAGACAACCCCCGTAATGCGAAAGTGTTGTTGATTGACTCTGACTAAAGGATTATTCAAGTAGCGTGGTGTTGTGTTCAACAAATCAAAGTTTGTTAAACCGTTATGCCTAATTTTTATATCATCGATGTCATAACCTTCGAAAACGGAGCGACTTAGAGGAGATATCGCTTCTTCTACCAATGTAATCGTATAGTCCTTAGGGACAACAGTGAATGTTTTCTGAGTTGTGGCCGTTGAGGGAAAAGACTCCGCAATAACAGAGACTTTTATTTCACCTTTTTCAATTCCGGTAAGCGTTATCACTTCCGTTGATTGAGTAAGCTCTGCGCTACCAATGGGTTCGACGCTCCAATCTAATGTTGAGCTGTTTGTTACGTTAACCTCAGAGCCGTCGGTCATGGTTGCGATAGCTTGCAGTACCAGAGGAACACCTGCCGTTATTTCTGTAAATGTTGATTCTAGAGAAAGTCGTTTTATTACGGGAGGCATGACGAACAATGTCATATGGTTTTGATGTTCTAATGAATTAAATTTAGCGAGTGCTGTAATTGTGGTCGAGCCCATATTCTTTCCGACAACCACATTTCTTTCTTGGTCGTCAAAATCGACAAACTCGTTATTGCTAACAATAAAGCTAATCTCAGGAGAGTTCGAAATATCAATGATACTTCCATCTGACAATAGGGCGTTTACTTTCAAAGGATGCTCTAGCCCTACGGGTAAAGAAAGCTCAGTTTCATCAAAGTTGATCTCGGTAACGATAGCATCTGAAACCGTTACTGTAGCGGTACTACGCCAACTATCAGAAAGTGTACCTGTTATGTTGGTTTCACCAACTTGAATGCCCGTTATCATTCCTTTATGAGGACTAAGTTCAAATGTCGCGATGTCTGTATTATCGACGCTCCATTGAAATTCTGAGGCAGACGTAACTTCGGCAATAGAACCGTCCGAGTATGTGGCCCAAGCTTGAAATGAATGAGATAACCCTTTAGGCAATGAATCGACATTGGGAGATAAACTAAGTTTGGTCACCACAGGTTCGGATACGCTAAACGGTACTTGCGAGCGTATTTGTCCATCGTTCAGCGAGGCAATGAGCGTCGCTTGACCAGATTTAAGCGCTTTGATGGTCAGTTTGTTCTCTTTTGTTTCTATTCGAGCAATGGTTACAGGGAGCACAGACCAGATCACTCGAGGGTCTCGTGTGACATTGATAGTGGATTGGTCTGTAAGTTCTGCCAGTGCTTGAACATGCGTTGAGAGGCCCAAGGGTATTTCATCTTTCTCGAGGGTTACATTGAGTGCAGAAAACTCTGCTGGAGTAATGACGACTGATACTTCGTCGGACAGCTTTGTGTTTTTAATTTTCGCCGTCACGATTGCTGTCCCGGTAGAGGTAGCAAATAATTGGGTTTGATCTTGTTCTTGAACAATAGATGCCAGCGAGCGATCCCTGATGTCTAAATGGAGCTCCGGCGCGTTTGTAATTTCTTGCGTTGAACTATCTGAAAATTTAGCGAGCGCGAGTATTTGAGAGCTCGAACCGACAGGCAGTTCTGAATGCTCTAGGCTAAGGGACAATTCGACGGGTATGGCTTTGCTGATAGAGATTTTCTTACCTGCCTCTAAGCTGGTATCTCCATATGTGCAGTTAAGTACAGTATTTCCGACACTCATTCCTTGGATGAGGTTGGCTGGATTCCCGAGTGTGAGTTGGGCGACAGTAGAGTCTGCAATATGACACTGAAGTTCCGAAGAGTCAGTCAAATCAATGCGGTTTCCATCTGAATATTCCCCCATGACTTGAAAGGGAAGCGTTAAGCCTTTAGCTGTTGAACCTTCGTTTGCCAATACGAGAGTTAATTTTGAGAGCATTGCTTCGGATACTGTGATTTCTAAGCTTACAGAGAAGGCGAGACCATCTTTATTTACTGATGCGGTGATGGTTGTGGCTCCTTGTGATTTCGCAAGCAATAAGCCGCTTGAGTTAATCGTCGCGACCTTCTCATTCGAGCTATTCCAAATCACGGTATCTGTTTCGGTAAGCCAACCGTTATTCTCTGAATCAAGGAGTTGAGCGCGTAAATAGAGCTTATCCCCTTTGGGTAGTGACTTTGATTCAGCATGAATGACTAACTCATGAGAAACCGTGGACTCTTCGTATGATAGGGAGAGGACTGGAGCTTTGTTGAAATCACAGCCTGTTAACGAAAATAGACAAAAGAGAATAGAGATGAACGTTCTGTTTTTCATGTTGTTTTTGACTTTACACTTTCATTTTATTGCAAAATGTAAAGTTCAAGCGGAGAGATTAAATAGCAGGTTTGACGGCTATTTCGCGGCGATGCTAACACGGAAAGCGAATCAGCCCCTCAAGAGATGCTGACTTGTGAACTCTGCGAGCGAGTGGTGAAGTTACGGGCTAGTCGACCATTAGGTGATTTGCTATTATCGCCACCCCAAAATGACTTTTGAGTTTGCATTCAACATGATTCAACAATTGCTGTTAACTTTTCCTCCAATGCTATTTGGCGCCCAAGCGCTGTTGACCTTACTTTTGATTAAGGGTGATATCTGCCCTGGTCAACGTGGTCGCCTGCATAAGATGTTGCCATCAATTGGCGTACTTTGGTTGGCAGTGGCGTCGCTTCGTATTGAAGCTTTCATGATCGTATTCGCGATCTTTTATTTTTACTCTCAAGTTCAGACTAAGAAGACACGTGAGAAAGGGCCATTATGGGCTCTGCATCTAGCGAACGGTTTGGCGTTCGCGTACGTGAGCATTCAACTATTTGAGCAACCGCATTGGGCGGCAAGCGCTTCAGTGGCATTGATGATCTTCTTCTTAGGTGCCGTGTTTGCGCAGTTACTTCTAGTTATCGCACGTAGCCGCTTGCAAGCATTTCACCGAATCTTACCGGTTACGGGTGTTGTTTCGGGCATGCTGTTGGTCGTGATGACGCTGTTTTCTGCTTATCAGTTGGATGAAGCGACATTGAATGGCGTGACACAACATATTCTAGCGTCACTGGCGATGCTGATTATGGCAATCGTGGTTTGGTGCTGGCATATCTTCACTCATAAAGCGCCAAACAAAGTGCAATTGGCGGCAGCGTTGCTTCTTGCTTTGGCTTCAATGACAAGCTTACAGGGTCTGTTCCTATTGGGGGCATAGACCGAATGAACTAACACTTCTGTCTTCTTTTCTTTTTGTGAGCTCGGGATTTAGATCGAGCTCACTTTCAAATCATTCGATTAAGTCTACGCTTTAGTTATAGCCTCATTCATTTCGAGAGAGTCTTGACGCACGTGCTCAACGGAATTGGGGTCAAATACCTTGTCTTAGAGGAGTGTCGCGATGGATTTAAGCAACGTAAGTAACTGGGACAGCATTATCTTGTTGGGTATCGTTAATGAAAAGCTGCGCTTAGAATGTGATAGCTTTGAAGAGTTGGTATCGATGTACGAGATGGATGTGGAATCGGTAGTGGGCAAGCTCGATATGCTTGGCTATCAATATGACCCACTGACCAATCAATTTAAATCTTACGAACGTTAGTTTCGTTTCAATTGTCGATCTTTAAGCCATCTTGATCCCATCAAGGTGGCTTTTACATTGCTGGCGAGCTGTTGCAAAGAAAGCCTGTAAGTAACGCTTCTCTTTTTCTGAGTTACGTGTTGCTGCGAACAATCTACGCCATAACCCCTCTCCAAAAGGCATGCTGGTAATCAAACCTTGGCGCGAGAACTCAGAAATCGCCCAATTTGGTAATGCTGCTACCCCCAATCCTGCTGACACCATTTGTACGAGCATTAATGTGTTGTCCGCTTGTTTCCACTTGGCTGGCTCAACTCCCGCAGGGTGTAAGAAGTGTTTGACCACATCCAATCTTTGTTTCTGTACTGGATAAGAAAGCATGGTTTGATCAGCAAGATCTTCAGGCTCAATGACGTTTTTGTTCGCTAATGGGTGGCTAGTCGAAGTAATCAAGCGCATTTCGAAGTCAAACAACGGTTCATAATGGACTTCGGAGCGTGGCTGAATGTCTGATGTAATGACCAAATCAAGCTCGCCAGCCAACAGGGCTGGTAGAGGTTCAAAGCCGAAGCCGGAAGAGAAATCGAGCGTCACACTTGGCCAAGTTAATTGGTATTCCTTCAGTGCCGGCATTAACCATTGGAAGCAAGAGTGGCACTCAATCGCCATGTGCAAACGACCGTTGACGTCCTCTTTCAAGCTTGCAAGCTCGTTTTCTGCTTTGGCGAGTTTTGGCAAGATTTCATCAGCGAGACGAAGCAAAATTTCACCTTCTGAAGTGAATTTAACGGGGCGGGTTTTGCGCAAAAAAAGCTGCCCACCAATACGAGATTCAAGATCTTTGATTTGATGAGAAAGGGCAGATTGCGTCAGGTGCAAAGCGGTTGCGGTTGCCGTTAATGAACCAGTATCCCTCAGTGAAGTGAGTGTGCGTAAGTGTTTCAACTCTATCATGAATCCCATTCATCCTTTTATGTCTGCCATGAGCTTTATTAACTTACCCATAAAAAATGGATATGTAAACGTCTAGACGTCCATTTGTTTTAGTCTAGTGCGAGTGAGATCGCTCAATATGAAATTTTTTAATAAACAAGTTGAATAATTGGATGTTGTTCAATGCGGTTGCCAGAGCGATAGTTTTAGCCATCCAGACATCTTGATAGGTTTTCTCTCGATGCTCTGACCTCAACATCAGACACTGAATAAGGAATACGGACATGGCAACGACAACGCATATTCTTGGTTACCCACGCATTGGTGAAAAACGAGAACTTAAGTTTGCTCAGGAAAAATACTGGCGTGGTGAAATCGATCAGGCGGAGCTTAAGCGAGCAGGGGCAAGCTTGCGAGCACAAAACTGGAACACACAAACAGAGGCGGGTTTGAGTTTCACAACCGCGGGTGATTTTGCTTGGTACGATCATGTCTTAACCACAACATTGTTATTGGGACATGTACCAAAGCGACACGCAAGTGGGTTTCCGGATTTAGACACACTATTTAAAGTCGGTCGTGGTCAATCTCAATCCGCTTGCGACTGTGGAGGGGCGGCTGCCTCTGATATGACGAAGTGGTTTAATACCAATTACCATTACATTGTGCCTGAGTTCAGCAAGGACGATACGTTTGAAGTCAGTTGGCCACAGCTTTTTGAAGAAGTGAATGAGGCAGTCAAAGCCGGCCACAAAGTAAAACCTGTTTTGCTTGGGCCGCTCAGTTACCTCTATCTAGGTAAGGAAGTGGAAGAAGATTTTGATCGTTTGACTTTATTGCCAAGGCTACTCACCGCGTATCAAGCAATTCTTTCTAAACTTGCTAGTCAAGGTGTGGAATGGGTACAAATTGACGAACCGATTCTCTCGCTTGAGCTGGAAAGTAAATGGTTGGATGCGTTCAAGCTAGCTTATCAGGTCATTCGTAGTGACGTAAAAGTGTTGCTAACCACTTATTTTGATTCGGTCACGGACACGTTGGATAAAATCATCGAGCTTAATGTTGATGGACTTCATGTCGATTTATCTGCATCGCCTGAGCAGTTTGAAGAAGTGGTAGCAAAACTGCCTAGTGGCTGGGTATTGTCTGCGGGCGTGGTGAATGGACGTAATGTGTGGCGATCGGATTTAAGTTCTCAATTAGAGCGCTTACAGCCAGTTAAAGAGAAACTTGGCGACAATTTATGGGTAGCCAGTTCGTGTTCATTGCTACACAGCCCGGTAGACCTAGAGTTAGAAACGGAGTTAAGTGAAGAAGTAAAAAGTTGGTTTTCTTTCGCCAAACAAAAAGTAACGGAAGTTGCCTTGCTTGGCCGTGCGCTTGATGGAGACCAAAATGCGATTTTAGCTTGTGATACGTATAGTCAACCCATTAAAGATCGTAAAGCCGCTTCACATGTTAACAAACCACACGTTCAGTCTCGTTTGAACCAAATCACGGCGGCGCTCAGTCAGCGCAGTGCACCTTATGAAGAGCGTGCCGTACACCAAGCTGAAGTGCTTGGCTTGCCACTCTTGCCGACTACGACTATCGGGTCTTTCCCACAAACGGGAGAAATTCGGGTTCAGAGAAGTGCGTTCCGCAGTGGTCAACTTTCAGAATCAGATTATAAACAGGCATTGAAAGGACACATCGCTGATGCGGTGAAACGCCAAGAAGCACTCGATCTTGATGTTCTTGTGCATGGTGAGGCTGAGCGTAATGACATGGTGGAGTATTTTGCTGAAAACCTGGCGGGCTTCCAAACCACTCAATTTGGTTGGGTACAGAGCTATGGTTCTCGTTGTGTCAAACCAGCGATTGTGGTCGCAGATATTGAGCGCATAAAACCGATTACGGTGGAATGGTCGACGTATGCACAATCGTTGACCAGCAAGCAAATGAAGGGCATGTTGACCGGTCCAGTGACGATTCTGTGTTGGACATTCCCACGTGAAGACATTACTCGCAAAGAAATTGCAGACCAGTTGGCCCTTGCACTTCGTGATGAGGTCTCTGACTTGCAAGAGGCGGGTATCAACATTATTCAAATCGATGAGCCAGCGATTCGTGAAGGCTTACCATTGAAGAAGCGTGACCATAAAGAATATCTAAATTGGGCCGTCGATGCGTTTAAGATCTCTGCGGCTAGCGCAAAACCAGAAACGCAAATTCATACTCACATGTGCTACAGCGAGTTTAACGAAATCATTGATTCAGTTGCAGCGCTTGATGCTGACGTGATTACAATCGAGACGTCGCGATCCAATATGGAATTGCTGAAAGCGTTCGAAGACTTTAATTATCCGAATGAAATTGGTCCGGGTGTGTACGACATCCATTCTCCGAACATTCCAACGGAGGAGTGGATTGAAGGCTTACTCAAGAAAGCAGCTGAAAAAATACCGGCGCAACGCTTGTGGGTGAACCCTGATTGTGGACTTAAAACGCGTAATTGGGCAGAAACTGAAGCCGCATTAGGTAACCTTGTCTCTGCTGCTAAGAAGCTCAGAGCTGAACTCGTATAAGCGCTTAGTTTTTCAAACTGGCCGCAGAAACAAAAAAGCGAGGATATCTATCCTCGCTTTTTTATTTTATCGAGCGTCTAACTCAAGAAGATTGAGTCGCGTATTACTGTGCTTTTTGACCTGCGCTGCATGTTTGCGCTGACACCAACTCATCCGCCATTAATTGGCCGCGGGAGTTGCGTACTTTGATTCGGTACATCAAGCCCATATCAATTTGCTCACGCACCGCTGGTGTATTGCAGTAAGTGTATATACTGGTGTTCACTACTTGATTTAACGGCTTGGCACCAAGCGCATCATCGTTATAAATCATCATCATCTCAACCACATTTTTGTTGGAAGAAATGCGTAAGATTTTTAATGGACCGTATTCAAGCGGTAAACCTGCAGAAAGAACACCAGCGCGGTTAGAAGCCATCAACTCAAGTTGATGTTGCTTGTCATCACTTGATGAACAACCTGCTAGTGCACCGAATACGAGGAAAAGACACAGTAATTTTTTCATAACTTAAAACACTTTCTTGAACGGTTTTACGATGACATTTTCGTAAACGCCCGCTGCAATGTATGGATCGGCATCAGCCCATGTTTGAGCTTCTTCCAAAGAGGAAAATTCTGCTATGACTGTCGAGCCAGTAAAGCCTGCTTCACCCGGATTATCGGAATCAATGGCTGGCATTGGACCTGCAGTGAGTAGACGTCCTTCGTCTTGAAGTTGCTGCAAGCGCTCAAGATGTTGAGGGCGAACACTCAGACGTTTTTCTAATGAGTTCTCGATGTCTTGAGAAAAAATGACGTACCACATAGCATATTTCCTTAATTGGTAGGGTAAAGTCCTAATTTAACGCCTTTTTTGTGCCACTCACAAGTCAACAATGGAATTTGTGAGGTTGTTCCTAGCAATTCGTTATATTAAACCAAGTTATTACTTTTGAACTGGGCGTGGTTTACCTTCGCTATCGATCGCAACATAGTTGAATGTGGCGTCACAAACCATGAAGCGCTCTTCTACACCGTCGACTTTAACAGGCTTCACCCATACTTCTAGGTCTACACTCATCGAAGTTCTGCCGATCTTTGAGCATACTCCGTAACAACAGACAACATCGCCGACGCTGACAGGTTTTTTAAATGTGATGCTAGAAACCGAGACAGTAACAACTCGGCCTAAGGAGATTTCTTTAGCCAGAATCGCGCCAGCTAAGTCGAGTTGGGACATGATCCAGCCGCCGAAGATATCGCCATTGGCATTAGTATCAGCGGGCATAGCAAGGGTGCGAAGCAATAATTGGCCTTTTGGTGTATGACCTTCTTGATTCATGATGACATCCTACAATCTTTATTAAGCTCAAAAATGGAGCAAATAATGCACCAAGATTTCTGGCGCAAACAACAAAACAGCGACCCTGAGGTCGCTGTAAATAATCAATGTAAGAAGATTATAGCAAAATTGAGCTTTTAATCATCAACCGAAACATCGGATGAGTTTTCTTTCTTCTCTTTTTGATCTTTTGGCATGTGCTTGTAGATGTAGAAGCCCGTAGCGATCATGTAAGCGAATGTCGCGATCAGTAAACCGAACACTTTGAAGTTAACCCACACATCGAGTGGGAGCTTAAACGCTACGTATACGTTTAGGCCGGCACAGAACGAGAAAAAGCCAACCCATGCCCAGTTGATTTTGGTCCAGACCGCTTCAGGCAAAGTGATTTCTTTACCAAGCATGCCTTTGATCGCGGACTTGCCCATAGCATGACTTACGGCTAAGCCAACAGCGAACAGTGCATAGATGATGGTTACTTTCCATTTGATGAAGTTGTCATCGTGGAAAAATATGGTCATGCCACCGAAGATAGCCACCATTGCGAAAGTAACCAATTGCATCTTTTCTACTTTCTTGTATAGAGCAAACGTCAACACGATTTGAATAGCCGTTGCGATGATAAGTGCGCCTGTCGCAACATAGATATCGTGCATCTTGTATAGGACAAAGAAGACAATGAGTGGAATAAAATCAAGGATTTGCTTCATGATGCAAAAAACTACCTAGTTATTGAGTTGAGGACAGTCTAGCGGAATCTGAGGCAATGTGAATATTTATAGAATATAGAGGAAAGAAATAGCCGCATTCAGCGGCTATTTTGTTGGACAGAAGGAAGAGGTTCAGGCAACGTTTTGGTAACGAGTGATGAGGTTTTTCACATCTTCCAAATAGCCTTCGCGTAACAGGTTATCGACTGTTGCTTCTAGTTCGTCATGGGACATGGTGAAGCAGGTTGATTTTCCCGTCATCAGGTTGAGGTACTGATGGTATTCTTCTTCTGTATAGTGTCCAACACGGTCTAAAAGTAAGGTTTTAATACCGTGGTGAATCAAGCCGTAATAAGTATGTCGATGAAGCATCATGGTCATCTCCTTATCAAGTTTCCCCGCTAATAAAGAGAGGGCTTGAATCTATGGATAATTCGTTTGTACTTCAGTAATGCATATCAGATGCCAATTATTCATTCTCAATTTCGAAAGAATTCGACGCGGTGTCTTTGTTGAGCCAGTTGTTCAGGACATGCCTGAGGGCATTTAAAGTCGTTGGCTTTTCCAAACGCCCATCCATGAGCTTGGCAATCATTTCAAGCTCGCGTTCTCCAGACTCTCCTGAGAGCGCAATGATCGGCGTGTTAGGCGATAGCGCTTTTATCTTTTCACTGGCTTCAAATCCATTCATTACAGGCATTTGCACATCCATTAATATCAAATCGATGTGGTTAGCTTCAAACAGTTCGACCGCATTCTCTCCGTTCTTGGCTTGCAAGCTATTCACACCAAGTTGGTTTAAATACATTTGCACTAATGCTCGTTGCACTTCTTTATCATCAACGATGAGTACGGTTGGTGCGTGTTTATCTATTTGTACGTTCGATTTGGCTTTTTGTTCAGTGTGACTATTCTTCCAATCCGTGAAATAAGGCGTACGTAAGGTTTCAGCTTTTGGCGCATTAGGGACAACAGGGAAATAAAGGTGAAACTCGGTGAACTCTTCCAGTTTTGAGTGGCACTCAATTCTCCCGCCAAATGAACGCATTACGCGTTGGCAATAACCAAGCCCCAAGCCGCTACCACCACTTTTCTGGTAAGAGAAGAAGTCGTCAAAGATTTTGTGAGAGATGGTCTCGTCGATACCAGGACCGGTATCGCGGAACACAAGCACGTTTTCATAAGCCCCAGTACTGGTGCTGATTTCAATTTGACTATCTGGATAGGAATCAAAATAGTAAATTGCGTTACGAATGAGGTTAAAAATAACGAAGTTAAATAAGGTCTCATTTAGCTTGGCCACAAAATCAGTATGTTGTGGTAAACGAATTCTCTCAATTATCTTCTCATTTTCAAAACCGTAGTGGCTGACCGCTTGATCGACCGCTTTATGAATTGAAGAGAGGGCAATGGGCTCATGTTCAGGGGCGCTGTCGCTGACCTCCCGAAGAATGATATCAATCAACTGACGGCCACGTTGGATGGCCGCCTGACCATTTTCGATGTCAATTTTTATCTGCTCAATCGGTGCTTGGTTTTCAATATGCTGCTTCAGAGCCTCAAATTGCAATTGAACTTGAGCGAGAGGATTACGCATTTCGTGGGCAATTGAGTTAGCCAGCGCACGGCTTTGACGAATACGTCGATCGGCCTCAATGGTGCTTTGAACACGTGTAAGCAAGGTTTGCAACGCGGAGATCTCTTCATTTGAGAACAACTGATTGTTGATCTTATGTGGTGAGACCAATAGGTGCGTCACGGATTTGCCTTGCCCGAAGAGTGGCATAACCAAAGCCGTATTGTTTGAACTCATTTTTTCGTACAAGGCTTTTACGGAGCCCTTTGATGAGCTTGCATAGTCAATCTCGTCAGAGAGTTCGTCTAACACTAAGACAGATTTGTTTGACGACAAGTAGTCTTCGTAAAATGTCTCAGTGTAATTACTGGTCACCAAGCGGAGCTTGTCGTTCGGGATTTGAAGTAATATTCCCAAACGTCTCATCGCATCATCAATCGACAGTTTGAACTCATCCTCAAGCGCTAAGATTTGTTGCACGGGTGTTTTCTTATTGCCGTAAATCAAAAACGATGAATAACGGCTTACTCGTTTATAAAGTAGATGCCAAGTAATGCCGATTAGGGCACAGATTGGTGTGGCGATTAACCATTGTTTGCTATCTGTCATTGGGATGAAGATTGCACCTAAAGGCAAAACGAATATCGCGCATACGAGCAATGCGCTGAGTGACATGTATGCGAGGTATTTGACGCTATAAAAACGTGAGGTGAGTAGCGCATAACCTACGAATAACATTTCACTGATAGACAACGCTGGTGGTAGCCAAGTCAGTGAAAAGTCACCCATGAAGTAAGTCATGCCAAGGTGTATGGTTGCCGTTGATAGCATGAACACCAAGATGCCTGCGATCATGTAGTTGGTTTTGGCTAGCGTTAGTCTGCTGCTGTTAGCGCGCATGGCGACTAAGTTGACCAAAGTGAGCACAACGAAACTTACCAAACCTATGAAGAAGTAGGAGGTCTGTGGGCCAAACTCAATGACAAACTCACTAGGCCCAACGATTTCGACATGCTCTACCGTTAAGTTCGGTTGTAAGTTGATAAATAATGAGTAGACCGTCAGGGTGACGAAGATCAGTTGTTGCCAAGGGTGTACTTTGCCTTTTCTTTGCTCGGCAGAGAGTTGGCAAGAAAAGTAATAGGCGAACGCAAATGCGAAGAAGGACGCAAGGTTAGCAAACTTTGCCATAAAGATGCCGAAATCCGGCCCCAAATCAGGCAAGAGCTCGGTATGGAAATACGCATTGCTGCTTATCCAAGCAATGATGCAAACAGAGTAAGCAATGTAAGGCGCGTGATGCGTCCCAAAGATAACCTCGTTTTTTTGTTTTAAGCGAAAGCAGTAGTAAATCAGCCACATAAAAACCACTGCTACCGTGGCAAGTAGCGTAATGGCTTTTGCGTAGATGATTGTCTCTAAACCGAAATCAAACATATTCATCCCTTTCGGATGACGCTCGTTTTCGGTTGGCTCTCACTGCGCGTTTGTAGGCGCGGAAATCGGTTTGATTGAATGCTTTGACCATCATTTCGAAATTCCAGAATCCCCGGTAAGTTTCTTTGCCGTCATTATTGAGATCGCAATATCCAGAATGGAAATACGCTTTCTTATCGATCGACTGATAAAAGTTGAGCATGAAAGGTTGCTCAATGATGGTGAAGCCTACTTTATAACCAGCTTGATACAGTACGTTCATTAGCTCTTTTTGTGCAAGGTAGAGAAAGTAGAGTTTCTGCTGGGCATTTCCACTTACTGTCAAGCGCAGGACTTCACACACGGATTGTGTATCGGATAATAGTAACTTGAATTCGCGATCAAATTCTGGGAGAGAGTAACATTTTAACAGTGTAGATGATGTAAAAAGCTGTAATCGCGTTAGTTCTTCGTACCCATGGTTTGGTAAACAGTAGTGCCATTGTTCGTTGCTAAATTGTGGTGCGTAGCTCAACCAACGGTTGTGAATAGCCCAATCCTGAACCAAAGCAGAGGCAACAAGGGTAGGAACCGCTTCATTGTCTGGATGTTTTAGTAATATAAAGTGCTTCCCTGTTTGCGACAGCGACAGTAACGGCAGCATTTCGTACCACTTTTCACCTTTTATAAAAAGCTCAAGATTACTTAACGTGACTGCATCACTCAGTGATATTGCTTGAGAGTGAGAGGGTGTTTTTACCATAAGTTGAGCATCTTCTATGCGTTCAATCATGGCACCGTAATAAGCGCTATCTTCAAAGGGCAATTTGGTACTTATTGTAGCGATTTCCTGTACAGGAGGCTTCGTCTTGATTGCTGCAATTTCACATTCACACCAAAACTCTAGCCAGTGCGTAAAGCACTGAGATGCGACAAGCTCTAACGCCGTAATGTAAGGCGATAAGGTGGAAGGGTAACGTTGTACTAAATCACGATAGTCCATCGATTCAAACAGCACTGAAAAGCTCTTAGCCTTATGTTCTGGGAAGAGTGCAATGAGTTGATTTCTTCGGTAGTCAGTAACGGATTGGAATATAACTTGACGTTCTTGCGTATCGAAACCACTAAGAACCGCATTGATCAGCGCGAGCTGTTTTTTTTCAATAGGCATGCTGCTCGCAGATAGCACCCCTAAAGACGACGTAAAATTCATGAGATAACCTAGCCAAGGTTTATGGTTTTTTATTTATGCCGCTCTTATATCATTTAAAACAAAATATGCCATTAGTTTCTATTTAAACGGTTACCTAAGGCAGGTTTATCGTAAAAAAAGCCGCTCGATGGAGCGGCTTGAATGAGCGTTAATTTAAATTAGGCTTCTTGCTTTTGAAGCTCAGTTTGTTGTGCTTCTTCTTCAATAAGTGCATCCACGATAACGGCACATGCTGCATCACCTGTGATGTTTAGTGCGGTACGAATCATGTCGAAGATACGGTCAAGCGCAAACAATAGTGGGAGACCTTCGATTGGAATACCAGCAGCAAGCAGTACCGCGACTACTAGGAATGAAGGACCAGGAACACCTGCTTGGCCTACTGCGCCCAGTGTCGAAGTGACGATGATCGCAACGTAAGCGCCCATGCCTAGGTCGATGTTGAACAGTTGCGCAAAGAAGATTGCCACTAGGCCGTAGTAAATCGCGTTACCTGACATGTTGATGGTTGCGCCAAGCGGTAAAACAAATGAAGCGGTTGAGTTTCTTACGCCCAACTCTTTCTCACACGTATCCATTGTTACAGGCAGCGTTGCCATTGAAGAGGCGGTAGAAAGGGCAACTGCTTGTGGCTTCTTCATTGCTGATACGAATTTCTTCGCCGATGTCTTAGTGAAGATATGTACCATTGCTGGGTAAACCACGAAGCCGAACACTAGGATTGCCGCTACGTAAACGACGAACAGTTTGAATACCACCATCAGGGCACCAAAACCGAACGTGCCTACTGCTTCTGCCATCAGGCCAAATACACCGATAGGCGCAATGATCATCACTTTGTTGATCATCCAAACCATAGCGTCAACGATGCAGTTAACACCATTGATGATTGGCTCGCGACGTGATTTTTCTTGTTTTGAAATCGCGATACCGAAGAACATACAGAACACAAGGATCTGAAGGATGTTCGCTTCGTTTAGTGATTGGAAAACGTTAGTTGGGATCATACCAGTGATGGTTGCCCAGAAAGTAGGTAATTCACCTTTTGAAGCGTATTCAGCTGAGAACATACCTTCAACGCCAGAAACGTCGATGCCCATGCCAGGTTGGAATACTTCACCCATAAACAGTGCTAGTGCGACAGCTAGGGCAGACGTTAGACCAAAGTAACCTAGGGTTACCAAGCCCACTTTACCTGCAGATTGGCTGTTGCCTAGACCTGCTGCACCTGAGATAAGCGCTACTGCGACCAGAGGGATCACAAGCATCTTGATCAGGTTGATGAAGATAGCACCTAGTGGTGCAAATACTGTCGCGCTTTGACCCATGAAGGCACCAACGGCAGTACCTACGATCATTGCAATGACGACTTGTACGCCGATGTTGTTTAGCAAACTCTTTTTGTTTAACACTTCCATAACCTCTGTGCTAATAAAATGTAAAATCCTAAAATTACCCACCAATATAAAGTTGTTATTTGGATAATTATATCGCCTTGCTTTTTACACTTATCATTCACAATTAGCAATACAATTCCGGTACAAACTTATCAACTGATCGGGAATTTCTTGATTGATGATAGTTTTTTAATCAATAGCAATCGTTTGCCATTGTTTGAGGTAATGGTTTTGGTTGGTGTTGTTTATAAAACGGATGGTAATGGAGGGGTGGTTTTAGAAACTGAATGTTAAAAAAAAGATCGATTCCGAATGTTTAATAAGGAATCGATCTCATATTTTTCAAATCAGTGATACGTTATTTTTGTGTTGCAGCTTTCATTGCAGAAACGAATTCACCTAGCTTGTCGAGCATAATTTGTGGCTGCTCAACGTTCGCTTCAATAATTTTTACCACGGCTGAACCAGAAATTGCACCAGCAGCACCAGATTCTAATGCTTGTTTCACCTGTGCAGGCTCAGAGATGCCAAAACCAAGTAGCGCTGGTGGCGCATCAAACCGGTTCAGTCTGTCGAGCATATGACCTACAGGCATGTTTGCTTTGGTTTCTGCGCCAGTAACACCTGCACGAGATAGCAGGTAAGTGTAGCCGCCACCTAGCTCTGATACTTGCTTCAGTGTTTCATCACTTGCCGTTGGTGGTGCAATGAAGATTTGGTGAATACCAAACTTCTCTGCAGCTGCGACAAACTCTGCACTTTCATTGGTTGGTACATCTGCAATCAAAACAGAATCGATGCCTGCTTTTGCGCAACGTTCATAGAAATTTTCGATACCACGAGAGTAAACAAGGTTCGCGTACATCAGAAGACCAATAGGCAGCTCTGGATACTTAGCTCGGATCTTACCAATTTGCTCGAAGCAGATATCTGGTGTTGCACCTGAGTCTAACGCGCGAATGTTAGCGCCTTGGATGGTTGGGCCATCGGCTAGCGGATCTGAGAATGGAATGCCAAGCTCTAGTGCATCAGCGCCAGACTCAACCAGGGTTTCCATGATTTTATATGACTGTTCAGCGTTTGGATCACAAACCGTTACGAACGGTACAAATGCGCCTTGGTTTTTCTCGTTTAGACGCGAGAACATCTTTTCATAACGGCTCATTAGATCGCTCCTTTTTCTTCTAGGATGGCATGTACAGTGAAGATATCTTTATCACCACGACCAGATAGGTTAACAACCAGCAATTGTTCTTTCTCAGGATTCTCATGAGCCATACGCAGTGCGTGTGCCACGGCGTGAGAAGATTCTAGGGCAGGGATAATGCCTTCATGGCGTGCAATCTCTTGGAATGCTTCTAACGCTTCATCGTCTGTTACGTTGTCGTATTCTGCACGACCAATTGCGTTTAGGTGCGCGTGCTGAGGACCAACTGAAGGGAAATCAAGACCCGCAGATACAGAGTAAGACTCTTCAACTTGGCCGTTAGGATCTTGCATTAACGGTGCTTTCATACCAAAGAAGATGCCCGTTTTGCCATGTTTAAGTGGTGCACCGTGCTGGTCTGTATCGATGCCTTTACCTGCTGGCTCAACACCAATTAGGCGAACGCTTTCTTCTTCGATGAAGTCAGCAAACATACCAATCGCATTTGAACCACCGCCCACACATGCGATAACCGCATCAGGAAGACGGCCTTCACGTGCCAAAATCTGATTCTTCGTTTCTTCACCAATCATGCGTTGGAAGTCACGCACGATCGTTGGGAATGGGTGAGGACCTGCCGCTGTACCTAGTAGGTAGTGCGCATCTTCATAAGTTGCAGACCAGTCGCGTAGCGCTTCGTTACATGCATCTTTAAGTGTCGCTGAACCCGAGTGGACAGGAATGACTTCTGCACCCATTAGCTTCATACGGAATACGTTCGGGCTTTGACGTTCAACGTCTTTTGCACCCATGTACACGCGACACTTAAGGCCAAGTAGTGCACACGCTAGTGCGGTTGCAACACCGTGTTGGCCTGCGCCTGTTTCAGCGATGATTTCGTTTTTACCCATGCGTTTCGCAAGCAGTGCTTGACCTAACACTTGGTTGGTCTTGTGCGCGCCACCGTGAAGTAGGTCTTCACGTTTTAGGTACAGTTTGGTTTTCGTACCTTTGGTTAGGTTACGAGTTAGAGTCAAAGCCGTTGGACGGCCCGCATACTCTTGAAGAAGCGTCATGAATTCGCTGCGGAATTCTGGATCTTCTTGCGCGTCGATAAACGCTTGCTCTAGTTGCTCCAATGCTGGAACTAGAATTTGCGGAACGTACTGACCGCCGTATTCGCCAAAGTAGGCATTCAGTTTTGCCATCGTTATATTCCTTCTCGTATTTTTCGCTACGAATAGCTTTAAATTTTTTAGCTGATATCCAGCTTTAGTAGTTGCGAATAGCGGTGAAGGCCGCGAGCAACTTCTGTGAATCTTTTTTGCCTGGTGCGCTTTCTACACCAGAGTTTAAATCTAATCCCAAGCAACCTAGTGTCGCTGCTTGTTGAGCATTTTCTGGCGACAGTCCGCCCGCTAGCATAATTTGACTTGGGTCGCCGATCAGTGACCAGTCGAACACTTGACCGGTTCCGCCAGTTTGAGTGCCAACTTGCGCATCTAATAGATGGCGATCAATGTTGTCTGCTAGTAGTTCTGGCTTAGCATCAGTCACGCCGTAAGCTTTCCAAATTTCTACCGCTGCTGGCAGTTCGGCTTTGAGTTGGTTTACGTAAGCTTGGTCTTCTTGACCGTGCAGCTGCACTGCTTTTAAACCCAAAGAGGTCACGACAGAAGCAACAAAATCGATATCGTGATTTTGGAAAACGCCGACGTAGTTAAGTGGAGCACCGCTCATGGTTAAGCGAGCACCCTCAAGGTCAACCGCACGCTTCGACTTCTCGACAAAAATCAGGCCACCAAATACTGCGCCAGATTGATACGCTTTTGCTGCGTCATCTGGGTGCGTTAAGCCACACACTTTGTTTTCGCCTAACGTCACTTTACGTACTGCAAGTTCAAGGTTGTCTTCCGCCATCAGTGAACTACCAATCAAGAAGCCGTCTGCGTATTCCGCTAAATCACGAACTTGTTGATGCGTGTAAATGCCAGACTCTGAAATCACGGTCGCGTTTGGTGCTAATTCGCGAATTGTCGGTGCCAACTCTTTAGTACGATTCAAATCAGTACTTAGGTCGCGCAAGTTACGGTTATTGATGCCGATAACGCGTGCGCCTAGCTTAACGGCACGATGAAGCTCTTCTTCGTTGCTGACTTCGGTCAGGATGCCCATGTTCAGGCTGTGTGCTGCTTCTTCTAGCGCTTTGTACTCTTCGTCATTGAGGACAGACAGCATTAGCAAGACAGCATCAGCACTGTAATGACGCGCTAGGTAAACTTGGTAGGTATCTACCATGAAGTCTTTACAAATAACTGGTTGTTTGACTTGACCACGCACTTGAGGAAGAAAGTCAAAGTTACCTTGGAAGTACTTTTCGTCTGTTAAGACTGAAATGGCATCTGCATGGTTGTTGTAAACCGATGCGATGTAATCCAAGTCGAAGTGATCACGAATCAAACCTTTAGAAGGAGATGCCTTCTTACATTCGGTGATGAATGCCGTCTTTTCGCCACTCAGAGCATCGTAGAAGCTGCGGTCCGATGGCAGCAAATCAGACTGAAATGTGCTTAGCGGTTGAGACACCTTACGGTCTGCTACCCACTGATATTTGTCGCGGACAATTTTCGCCAGTACTTCTGCCATTTCTGCTTCTTTCTTAGAAACGTGTTCAGACAGGTTGTCAGCTTGCTGAGTGTTGAAGTCAGTCATCTTCTTCAATTCCTTAAGCGTGTGCGGCAAGTTGTTGTACCAATTGGTACGCCTTGCCTGAATTCATTGCCTCAATCGCTTGTTGCGTGTTGGCTTTTAAATCTTCGTGGCCGAATAGACGCATTAGCAGAGCAACGTTTACTGCCACTGCACCCAATTGTGCGTCTGTACCTTTACCCGTCAGAATATTGGTAATGATCGCTTTGTTTTCTTCAGGATCGCCACCTTTGATCGCTTCTAGTGGGTGTGCTTCTAGACCGAAGTCTTCAGGCGTTAGTTTGTATTCTGTGATCTTACCGTCTTTGATTTCGGCAACGGTTGTTTCACCGTGAATTGCTACTTCGTCCAAGCCACTGCCGTGTACCACCGCGGCGCGCTTCATACCCATTTGTAGCATGGTTTCTGCGATAGGACGAACCAGTTCTTCACTGTAAACACCCATCAATTCGATGTTTGGACGAGCTGGGTTAATCAGTGGGCCAAGAATGTTAAAGATGGTGCGTGTTTTCATGGTTTGACGCACTGGCATCGCATGGCGCACACCACCGTGGTATTGAGGTGCAAATAGGAAAGCAACACCAATATCGTCTACCGCTTTGCGCGTATCTTCTGCGCTCATAGCTAGGTTGATACCAAATGAATCAAGAAGGTCAGAAGAACCTGATTTGCTGGAGACGCTGCGGTTACCGTGTTTCGCTACTTTTAGACCACATGCTGCAGCAACAAACGCCGCAGTGGTTGAAATGTTGATGGTGTTGTGACCGTCGCCGCCAGTACCTACGATATCTGCGAAATCGTAATCTGGGCGAGGGAATGGGTTTGCGTTTGCCAGAAGTGCTTTCGCCGCGCCTGCAATTTCATCTGGTGTTTCGCCTTTGATTTTTAGTGCAGTCAGTGCTGACGCCATCAAAATAGGGTCTAGTTCACCACGGATAATGATGTCGAATAGTTGTTGGCTCTCTTCCTGAGTAAGCGATTCTTGCTCGTACAGTTTAGTAATAATAGGGTTGATGATTGCTTCCATATTTCCTCTCCTAAATTTCTTATGTGCCAAGTGCTTTTTAAGCAGTGAGTGGGTTCGCTGAAGTTTGTTCTTCAAGTGCCCATTCAATGGCATTGGCCAACAGTGTTGCTCCGTAGGTCGTCATAATAGATTCCGGGTGGAACTGGAACCCGCAAACTTTATCTTCTTCTTGTACAACAGACATTACCAAGTCATCCACTTCTGCTGTGATGGTTAGGCTTTCAGGAACCTTAGTCGCAACCAACGAGTGGTAACGTGCAATCGCAAGTGGTGATGGTAGGTTTTGGTAAATCGCATGGTTTTGGTGCTCCATCATGGAGACCTTACCGTGAATGATTTCGCCTGCGCCAGCAACGGTACCGCCGTACGCTTCAACAATCGCTTGGTGACCAAGACAAATGCCGATCATTGGAACTTTGCCTTTCATCAGTTGAATCAGTTCTGGCATTGAGCCAGCTTCTGACGGTGCACCAGGACCAGGCGATAGCAGAACCACTGGGTTTTCAAGCTCGTTCACCGCTTGTTCAATGGTTTGTGCTGGGATGTTATTTCGGTAAATCTTGACTGAGTGACCTAGCGAGCGGAATTGATCCACAAGGTTGTAGGTGAACGAGTCAAAGTTGTCGATAAAAATGATATTAGCCATCTCTGAACCCTATTCCTTATTGTGACTTATGCGCTGCTTGGATAGCAGAGATTACTGCTTGTGCTTTGCCGCGCGTTTCGTCTGCTTCCGCTTGTGGATCAGAATCGAATACCACGCCAGCACCAGCTTGAACTTGAGCAATGCCGTTCTCAACGTACGCTGAGCGGATCACGATACAGGTGTCGAGTGTGCCTTCACCAGTTAGGTAACCCACAGCACCACCGTAGCTACCGCGACGTACGCCTTCTACATCGCGAATCAACTGCATTGCGCGAATCTTAGGTGCGCCTGTCAACGTGCCCATGTTCATACACGCTTGGTATGCGTGCAGTGCGTCTAGGTCTTCACGTAGTTGACCAACCACACGAGATACCAAGTGCATTACGTGGCTGTAGCGGTCGACTTTTAGAAGGTCTGCTACGTGGCGAGTGCCAGCTTGAGCAATACGAGCGACGTCGTTACGTGCCAAGTCAACCAACATCATGTGTTCTGCGTTTTCTTTCTTGTCGGTGCGCAGTTCAAGTTCGATGCGGCTATCTAGGTCGAAATCAATCTCGCCGTTAGGGCGCTTGCCACGGCGACGAGTGCCTGCGATTGGGTAGATTTCAATTTGGTTGGTATCGGTTTCGTACTTAAGCGCGCTTTCTGGTGATGCGCCAAACAAAGTGAATAGCTCATCTTGCATGTAGAACATATAAGGGCTTGGGTTGCTCTGTTTAAGTTCTTTGTAGGCCGCCAATGGAGAAGGGCAAGGTAGCGTGAATCGACGAGATGGTACGACTTGGAATACATCGCCTTTCACTACGTACTCTTTAAGGTCACGAACGATTTGGCAGAAGTCTTTATCTTCGATGCTAGGTCGAGCGTGAACATTCTCAAGTTGGGCGGCACTAGGTAGCAGCTTAGGAGAAGTACATTGAGTACTGATTTCTTCGATTCTTGCTTTTAACGCTGACTTTTGAGAATCATCGACAAACAAAGTTGCCTGCAAATGGCAAGACTCTGTCTGATGATCCACAACCAATAGCGTTTCTGCTACGTAAAACACGTAGTCTGGGCACTGGTTAGTTGCTTCTGCATTGCCCAACGGTTCGAAGTTCGCAACTAAGTCGTAGGCAAATAGACCACCAAGGAAAATTGCGTGTTTGTCTTGCTCTGAGATATCGAAGCTGTGCTGAACCAAGCGAAGTGCATCAAAAGATGACGCTTCACGTAGACGAGAATCTTCATCCAGTGTGTCGCATGGTTGTGTAAATTCTAGCGTTAATGTGTCAACGTCAAATTGACGAGAGACATCACCACGGACATTTTGGTTTAAGTGTGCTAGTAGGTTTTTGCCGTTATCCGTGAGAGCTTGCATGGTGACAGTGTGACCAAAGCAGACGATACGAACTGCCGAATCAACCAGTAACAGGGATTTCAAGTCTTGCTTTGAATCGATTTCAGCAGATTCCAGCAATAGGCTGTCAGTTTTGTTCTCACATAGCGTGTGGAACAAGCGAGTCGGGTCTTGAGTATAAGGGACGGAAGCCGTTAGCACTTCAAGCTGTCCAAGTTTCTTAATTTCAATGGCCTTGTTCACAAGACCTCCTTATAGCTGTTTACATCTTCCTGCCGTACATAGTCGCATAAAGCAAACGTTCACCCAATCAAGTTTTGGTCATATTCGATGAATGTTTAAGCAGTTGAATGTGAGATGGACGACAAAACAAAAAGCCCGCTGAAGTAGCGGGCTTTGTGACATTTAATTCTCTAAACTAGAAGTACACGTTCGCCCACCAAGAACTTGTCCAAGTGCGCCACCAAGCAACGTCTGCGGAATTCATCTTATTCAGACGAACCGCAACTTTCGCTTTCTGGTTTTGGTTAAATTCTTGTAACATGGTGAGCCTTAAATAGGTACTTCGTATTTGTGTACTAGTTAACTAGTGCAGAGATAAAAAGTCAACCCCAAAACAGCATTAAAACGACAAAAAGATGAGAATTGATTTACACAGCCACACTACAGCCTCGGATGGTCGATTTGCACCGAGTGATTTGGTGGATCGGGCACTAAGTTTTGATATCGAGGTTTTGGCGATCACGGATCATGATACGGTTGACGGCTTAGCTCCGGCCAAGCAATACGTTGAAGAAAATAATCTGCCGCTCAAAATCATTAACGGTATCGAGATCTCGACTGTTTGGCAGAACAAAGACATCCATATTGTGGGTTTGAATATTGATCCGGAAAGCCCAGCATTGGTTGGGCTAATTCAGCAACAGAAAACGCATCGCGTAGCAAGGGCGCAACTGATTGCAGAGCGTCTACAGAAAGCCACTCGCGATGGGGTGCTCGAAGAAGTTCAGTTAATTGCCGGTGATGCGCCAATCACACGAGCTCACTTTGCTAAATGGCTTGTGGACAATGGCTACGCAAAGAACATGCAGATGGTGTTCAAGAAGTTTTTGACGCGTAACAATCCAGGTTATGTTCCACCAAACTGGTGTTCAATGAAAGACGCTGTCGACGCGATTCATGCCGCTGGTGGACAAGCGGTTTTAGCACATCCAGGGCGATATCAACTTACCGCCAAGTGGGTGAAGCGAATGCTGGCTGCGTTTGTGGAGGCGGGTGGTGATGCTATGGAAGTGGCTCAGCCCCAACAAGCACAACAAGAAAGACGCAACTTGGCTGATTATGCTATACAATACAAACTATTAGCTTCTCAAGGCAGTGATTTTCACTATCCGTCACCGTGGATGGAGTTGGGAAGAAACCTCTGGTTGCCTGCGGGTGTAGAACCAGTTTGGAAAGATTGGGGTATTGATCCTTCGTTGAATGCTCAACCTGACGAAGTCGAAACGCCATAAAAAATATAGAGCCGAGAGGTTCGATAATGAGGAATTACAATGAGCCAGTTTTTTTACGTTCATCCAGAAAACCCACAGGCTCGCTTGATCAATCAAGCAGTAGCAATCATTCGTAACGGCGGTGTGGTGGTTTACCCAACCGATTCAGGTTACGCACTAGGCTGTCAATTGGAGAACAAGCAGGCGCTGGAACGAATTTGTCAGATCCGTCGTCTGGATGACAAGCATAACTTTACGTTGTTGTGCCGCGATTTGTCGGAGCTTTCTCTGTACGCACGAGTGGATAACTCGGCATTCCGACTACTGAAAAACAACACACCGGGTCCTTACACTTTTATCTTCAAAGGCACAAAAGAAGTGCCGCGTCGTTTGATGAACGCAAAACGCAAAACGATTGGTATCCGTGTTCCAGATAACCGTATCGCATTGGACTTATTAGAAGCGCTTGGCGAGCCGTTGATGTCAACATCGCTAATTTTGCCAGGTAGTGACGTGACGGAATCGGACCCTGAGGATATTCGTGACAAATTAGAGCACGCGGTTGATGTCATCCTTAATGGTGGGTATCTGGGTGAGCAACCGACAACAGTGATTGACTTTAGTGATGGTGAGCAAGTGATAGCGCGCGTAGGTTCTGGTGACCCAGCGCCATTTGAGTAAGCTCGTCAACTCAAAAGCAAATACGAAACTAGCACAAAGCTAAATAAGAAAGGGAGGCGAAGACGCCTCCCTTTAATTTTTGAATCAATGAGTAGAAGTTCACATTCGTGGATTATGCGAAGTCAAAGATATCGATATTGTGGTGCTCAATGTAGTTCATGTAACCCGCATCAATACCTTTCAACGTTACTTCCACATTAAACTCGTCGCTAGAGAACACAGCCCAACCAAAGTCGTTGTATGACAGCGTTAGGTCATCTGCGGAATCGAGGAACGTGTCGCGAATACCATCGTCGTTGGTATCGAGACCCATATCAAATACAAGCTTATCGTGGCAAATGTTGAAATCTAGGATCTCTGCTTTCACTTCAATGTCGTTTGAGGAAACTGGCTGATCTGGAACGCCAACCGCAAGACGGTTTGTCATTACGAACGTGTCATCACCACATCCACCAGCAATCACAGAGTTGCCATCACCAACGACGACCGTATCATCACCCCAACCGGCATTGATGAAGTTGTTGCCAGAGTAGTCGAAAATCGTATCGTCACCACAACCACCAAATAGAGAGTCATTACCCAAGCCGCCAGACAAGTAATCGTCGCCTGAACCACCAGCTAGTAAGTCATCACCTCTGCCGCCTAATAGAGTGTCGTCACCACGGCAACCAAAGACATAGTCATTTCCGTCGAAACCAACAAACTTATCATCGCCACCAAAACCGACGAAAACGTCGTTGGTATCTGAGCCTTTTGTTCCGGTCATATTATCGTCTTCTGAGGTGCCAAATATCCAATTTAGGTCAAGATTTGTATGAGACATTTATTATTCCTTTTCATCTGATTAAGGGAGCTAGCAAGCTGAACAGTTATCTTTCTTATAACCTTGATAATTTTATCAGGTGCACCAAAAATTCAGAGGTGTGGACAGACCCATAATAGTGCGGTTCTACCCTAGTGCGGCTTAGTACTAAGTTGGAGAAGATGATGAGTTAAGTGTGAGTTTTAGAGCGAGATTTTAACGAGAGAATCTGGACGATTTCACTTACATTAAATGGGAGAATCTCGTATAATGTCCGACCGAAAAAATCCCATTTACATGGGTAACTTGCAAAATGAAGACCAATTCTGGTCTCGACGTCTGTGAAGACGACACATAGGTAGATAAATGAGCGAAAAGTTACAAAAAGTATTAGCACGCGCAGGTCACGGTTCTCGTCGCGAGATTGAATCGTTAATTAAATCTGGTCGCGTTAGCGTGAACGGAGTCGTAGCTAAACTTGGTGAAAGACTAGAAGATGAGAACAGCGTAGTTCGTATCGATGGTCACGTTGTGTCTGCGAAGGTACAAGAAGAAGTGATCTGTCGTGTTTTGGCTTATTACAAGCCAGAAGGTGAACTGTGTACTCGTCACGACCCAGAAGGTCGTCGCACTGTTTTCGATCGTCTGCCAAAGATCCGTGGTTCTCGTTGGATTTCAGTAGGTCGTCTTGATGCTAACACATCAGGTTTGCTGCTGTTTACAACAGATGGGGAACTGGCGAACCGCCTTATGCACCCAAGCCGTCAGGTTGAGCGTGAATACCTTGTTCGTGTTTTCGGCGAAGTAACTGAACAGAAAGTGAAAAACTTAGTTCGTGGTGTTGAACTTGAAGATGGTATGGCACGTTTCGAAGATGTGGTATATGCGGGTGGTGAAGGTATGAACCACACGTTTTATGTTGCTATCAACGAAGGTCGTAACCGTGAAGTTCGCCGTCTGTGGGAATCGCAAGATACGACGGTTAGCCGCCTAAAACGTGTTCGTTACGGTGATATCTATCTGGATAAGAAACTGCCTCGTGGTGGTTGGATGGAACTTGATCTTAAAGAAGTAAACTACCTACGCGAATTGGTAGAGCTTCGTCCAGAAAAAGAAACCATGCTTGATCTGAACAAAGACAACACCTCACGTAAACGTGAACGTGCTCGTAGCCAAAAAATCCGTCGCGCTGTTAAGCGTCACGAAGAGCGCGTAAATACGCCTAAAGGCCGCAGCAACAACCCTTCTCGCCGTAAGCCAAAGAAGAGCGCAGGTGATCAGGGTGCACGCAACAAGCATCGTTAATCGATAGCGAAAATTAGAAAGGCTTGCCACTTGGCAAGCCTTTTTCTTATCTAGCGTTTCGCGTTCGTAATCTTTCGTGTTTGCCAATCATAAGTAACTTTGACTTACAGATATAAAAAAAAACACCAGCGTGAGGCTGGTGTTTTTGATAATGATGAGGAAATCGTTAATCACGTTTCCAAAGCATATGACAGAACTTATGTTCTGGGTCTCGACTGATTAGCATACGAGCAAAAACGTCATCAAGTACGTCATTTTCCTCGTTTACTAAGCCGATTCGAACTTCTGCATACACTTCTTTGTCGATGTCGAAGCCAACATGTTCAACCCAGTCATCACCGGTTTCAACAAGCTCTGCGGCACCACGATCTTCAAATTGTGCAGTAAACAGAATGACATCAGCTGGCTCTAGGTTATCTGGAGCCATTTCAAGGAAGATGTCGTACGCAGCGTCGATAACGTCGTCGTAAGAAATCAAATCAGACATGCTTATGCTCGGCTCATGTATTTACGTTCAGTCGTGTTGATGATCACGCGGTCACCAGTCGCGATGTACTCAGGAACTTGAATTACAAGGCCTGAAGCAAAGCGTGCTGGTTTAGTACGTGCAGATGCAGATGCACCTTTAATTGAAGGGTCAGTTTCTTCAATCACTAGCTCAACAGAAGAAGGAAGCTCGATACCAACAGCAGAGCCGTTGATTAGAATAAGGTGGATACCTTGAGTGTCTTCGTTGATGAACAGAAGCTCATCTTCAACTTCGTTGTGTTTGAATGTGTATTGTGAGTAGTCTTCGTTATCCATGAAGATGTGCTCATCGCCATCAGCGTATGAGTACACAACTGCACGTTTGTTCATTTCTACCGTTTCAACCACATCATCAGATTTGTAACGCTCATCTACACGAGCGCCAGTGTTTAGATCTGTACAACGCATTTTGTAGATCTTAGCGCCGCCACGACCACCAGGAGTCGTAACTTCGATGTCTTTAACTAGAAGAGTTTTACCATTAGACTCGATTGCGAAGCCTTTTTTGATTTCACTTGCCTTTGGCATTGTATTTTCCTATTTACACTTATTAAGCAAAACTTGGTGATTATAGCGCTAACTTGTTTGTCTGGCACCAAAATTAATCGTTGTTGTTTAATCCTAATGAAACGGCTGAATGGGCTTGATTCAAAACCATAGCTAGTGGATCATATTGACCATCGTTCGCTAAAAACTCGAGATCGCGTTTCAATCAATGTCTCTCTCTGTTATCAATCCAAAACAACCTTTCCAACCAGAATTTGAACCTCTTATTCGAGAGGTGCTAGCGTGCCTAAAAGGCGGCCTCGGTGCTAACCTGCATAGTGTTTACGTGTATGGCAGTGTTGCGCGAAAAAGTGCCATTGCAGGTAAATCAAATCTTGATCTGCTGGTGGTAACGAAGTCCAGTTTTGACAACAACCGAGCAACAATACTCAACACCATCAAATGGCGAGCGCAGCAGGGACACCCACAAGTTCAAGGTGTTTCTATTCGTACCGCGCTGGTGAGTGAGGTAGCAAACCTAGACAGTATTTTTACTTGGGGGTTTATGCTCAAGCATTGTTGCGTTTGTGTGTATGGTGAGAGCTTAGGCGATTGTTTTGGCGATTATGTTCCAAGTTGGGAAATTGCTAAACACTGGAATATGGATGTGGAAGATTGGATCTCAGTCTATCGAAGTAAGATTAGCCAAGCCAGCAGCGTAAAAGAGCAGGTAGCGGCACAAATCGTGATTGCGAAGAAATTACTGCGAGCGTCTTATTCGTTGGTGATGTATCGAGATAAACGTTGGTTTGATGATCCTGTTGAATGCGGTGAGGTATTTTTGAAGTATCACCCTGAAAAGCAATTGGAGATCGAACGTTTGGGCATCTTGCTGGCTGGTCGAGCAATTCCCAAACGCTCTGTACTTGGTTTGATGGATGGCTTTGGAAGTTGGCTTGTAAAGCAGTATCAAAAAACCGAGTTCCGAATAGGTTAAGCCACGCCATCTATGCGCAGTATCTTCTAAAATAATCCCATTTGAGGCGCTGACAGTTGCTCAAAGTCAGTGCCGATAAACGGCAGAATAGCATCGGCGACCGGCTTTAGTTGTTTATCAATGTAATGTTGGTAATCGATAGGACTGTTTAGGTATTCGTGTGGCTCTGGTCCATTTACGGTAATCAGGTATTCGATTCGACCACGGTTTTGATACTGCAACGGTCTCCCAAGTTTAGCATTGATGTCATCTGCTAAGCGTGCGGCTCGCACCTGTGGTGGAATGTTCTTTTGGTATTCGTGCAGCTTTCGACGTAGGCGTTTCTGATACACCAATTGATCATCGAATTCGCCGCTGTTGGTTTTCTCGACCATTTCTCGCACGTAGTCACTTGGATCTTCACCGTGAAAAACCATTTGATACAAGGTGTTCTGGAACTTCTGTGCCAGAGGCGTCCAGTCAGTCCGAGCGCTTTCTAATCCTTTGAAGATAATGCGCTCTTGTTCGCCTTCGCCAATCAGCCCGGCGTAACGTTTCTTAGAGCCTGTCTCTGCCCCACGAATTGTCGGCATTAAGAACTTGCGGTAATGGGTCTCGTATTCAATTTCGAGAATAGACGTTAAGTTGTATTCACTCCGTAAGTGTTCCGTCCACCAGTGGTTGATGTAGTCGACCAGCGTATTCCCAACCTCATCCGCCTCTTCTTGGCTATAAGCGCCATTTAAAGATACGAAGGTGGAATCGGTATCGCCATAAATCACTTGATAGCCTTTGTCTTCAATCAGCACTTTGGTTTGCTTCATGATCTCGTGGCCACGCATGGTGATGCTTGAAGCAAGGCGGGTATCAAAGAAACGGCAGCCAGACGAACCTAGCACACCATAGAATGAGTTCATGATGATCTTAATTGCTTGCGAAAAGGCTTTCTCGTTATTCTTTTTGGCGACATCACGCGCGGCCCACAGCTTCTCAATCATCTCCGGTAGGAAGTGTTTCGAGCGATGGAACTGACCGCCACGGAATCCCGGGACGGCTTCATCATCTGCCTTGCCGATTTCAAGCTGTAAACCTTCGACTAAGCCCATTGGGTCAATCAAGAAAGAACGAATGATCGATGGATATAGGCTTTTAAAATCCAATACCAAGACTGAGTCATACAGATTCGGAATAGAATCCATCACATAACCGCCTGGGCTAGCGATCCAGTTCTCGGGGTGTAGGTTAGGTGCGACATAACCTGCACGGTGAATCTGTGGCAAATACAAGTTAGTAAACGCTGCCACTGAGCCCCCTACGCGATCCAGTTCCACTCCCGTTAAACGTGATCGTTCAATAGCGAAGTCGAGGAGGTGGGTATGGTCGAAAATCTTATTTACCAAAACACAATCTTGCAGGTTATATTTTGCAAGAGAGGGCTTATCCAATCGGTACATGCGATTGATCTCGTCCATTCGGTCATGCACGTTATGAATTTCTTTACCTTCGCCAAGCAACTCTTGAGATACAGACTCAAGTGACCATGAACGGAAATGATATGTTGCTGTCTTTAAGGTATCGATACCATCGAGAACCACACGGCCGGGAATCGAGATAAACCCTTGCTGGCTTTGCGCTGAACTCCGGAAAAAGCTGGCTTGATCCGCTCGACCAATCATTAGCTTCATACTGTGCCATTCTGCTCGTTTGTGTAAGAGGCGGAAGTCGAAGTCAATGACGTTCCAGCCAACAATGACATCCGGGTCGAACTGCTTAAACCAATCAATCATAGCTTCAAGTAATGCTCTCTCGTCTTTCACCCATTGGATTTTTGTTTCTGCGGGCTCCGGTTCACCAATCATGATTACGCGAGAATCTACAGGGCTGTCTAAACCGATTGAATAAAGAATGCCCTTCTCTGAACATTCCAAATCAAGGGAAACAACGTGCAGATTTGGTTCATATTCGCCACTACGGCATTTCGCATTTTGGACACGTTGGAAGCCATTAAGGAACTGTTGGTTGCCCGTAAACTCAATACTACCTTTGATAAAACGTTCCATAAGGTAGCGATCAGCTAAGCGCACATCCCCTTCATAATGAATGATGTCATTTTGTGTCAGAGCATCTTGCAAACCGAAAGCGTCTTTGGTGTTGTGGGTGTAGCAAGCCGCGAGAGCTGAGTGTTGGAAGCTTTTGAGTTGGAGTGGTTTTACTGACACCTCGAGCTGTTTTGAAGCAGCCATCATATTGACTTGTTCAAGGTGCGCTTGTTCAACAAAGAACACCGGTTTTTCCCCATGAATCAGCAATTGAGTTGGTCCGTCCTCTGTCGAAAGCCAAAGTTCAATTTGCGTTTGGCCTTTGATGTCTCGTGCTTGACGAGTGAGTAGGAAGCCTTGTTGGATATTCAAAAGAGAGAAACCTTATAATTCTTTGAGTTCACTATTCTAACATTAAGAACTGTAAAAATAACCAGTAAAACCCTGAGTCGGTATGGGGGAAGAAGAACCCATGTTTTCGCTTGTTAGGCCACGTTTGCTCGCTTATGGAATAACCATTTAGGGTTGATATTGCGCACTGCTAAACAATATGAAACCTAGTTGCTTGATTTATGGGAATTTCTGTTGTTAATTAGCTTGTCTTAAATTTCGGCTTTGCAGGTCTTTCACTCAAATAATAGAGTGGTTTATGAATAAGTTCTTGCCAAATTTTGCGTTTGAGCACATATTCATAGAAAGCAATTTTTTGCCTAATGCGTTATTATATAGGCACTCATACTGATATCCACATTTAACCAAGTTATGTGGGTGCAGAGCCAATAAAAGTGTGGAGATACAAGTTTGATAAATGTTTTCCTTGTAGATGATCACGAGCTGGTTCGCACAGGGATACGACGTATTATTGAAGACGTCCGTGGAATGAACGTAGCAGGAGAAGCTGACAGCGGTGAAGAAGCAGTAAAATGGTGTCGCAGTAATCATGCCGACGTTGTTTTAATGGATATGAACATGCCAGGAATTGGCGGCTTGGAAGCCACGAAAAAAATTCTTCGCGTGAATCCTGATGTAAAAATCATCGTACTAACCGTTCATACGGAGAATCCGTTCCCTACTAAGGTGATGCAGGCAGGGGCTTCTGGTTATTTGACCAAAGGCGCAGGCCCTGATGAAATGGTTAATGCAATTCGTGTTGTTAATAGTGGGCAGCGTTATATCTCCCCAGAGATCGCGCAACAAATGGCGTTGAGTCAATTCTCACCAGCCTCTGAAAACCCATTTAAAGACCTTTCAGAACGCGAATTACAGATCATGATGATGATCACCAAAGGTCAGAAAGTTACGGATATTTCTGAACAATTGAATTTAAGTCCAAAAACAGTCAACAGCTACCGCTACCGTCTGTTTAGCAAACTGGACATTAACGGTGACGTTGAGTTAACACACTTAGCGATTCGCCATGGAATGCTGGACACCGAGACCCTTTAGTGTGAATCCTCCCTTCGATTCGGCTTCCTTTCTCAAGACAGTAACTCATCAGCCCGGCGTTTACAGAATGTACAACGCCGAGGCTGTTGTTATTTACGTAGGCAAAGCCAAAGATCTTCAAAAGCGTCTTTCCAGTTACTTTCGTAAAAAAGTAGACAGTGAAAAGACCCGCGCCCTCGTTAGCAATATCGCCAAGATTGATGTCACAGTAACTCATACAGAGACGGAAGCGCTCATTCTTGAGCATAACTACATCAAGCAGTATTTACCCAAGTACAATGTCCTACTACGTGACGATAAATCCTATCCTTACATTTTTATTAGTGGACATAAACATCCTCGATTATCTATGCATCGTGGTGCTAAAAAACGTAAAGGTGAGTACTTTGGTCCATATCCTGATTCTGGTGCAGTGCGCGAGACGTTGCATTTATTGCAAAAAATCTTACCCGTTCGACAGTGTGAAGATACGGTTTACTCTAACCGAACTCGACCGTGCTTGATGTATCAAATTGGTCGCTGTGCAGGACCTTGTGTCAGCACCATTATTTCCGACGAAGAATATGCTGAACTGGTGGGTTTGGTCCGGTTGTTCTTGCAAGGCAAAGATAAGCAAGTGCTAGAGCAACTCATCGAAAAGATGGAGTTGGCCAGTCAGCAGCTCCGCTTTGAAGACGCGGCTAAGTTCCGAGACCAAATTCAAGCCATTCGCCGTGTTCAGGAACAGCAATATGTTTCTGAAGACAGCATGGACGATATGGATGTACTCGGTTTTGCACAAGAGAACGGCATCGCTTGTATCCATATCTTGATGATCCGTCAGGGTAAGGTGTTAGGCAGTCGCAGTCACTTCCCTAAGATCCCGCACAATACCAGCCAACAAGAAGTCTTCGATAGCTTTCTTACTCAGTACTATTTGAGTCATAACGAGGCGCGTACCATCCCTTCTCGCATTATTTTGAACCAAGAGCTAGGTCAGGATGTGTTGTCTATACAGCAAGCGTTAAGTGACGTAGCAGGGCGTAAGGTGCAATTTCATACTTCACCGACAGGCTCTCGTGCTCGTTACCTCAAACTGTCCAACACCAACGCATTGACGGCGATTACGACTAAGATTAACCATAAGATGACCATTAACCAACGCTTCAAAGCGCTGCGTGAGGTGTTGGGAATGGAGTCGATAAGTCGTATGGAATGTTTCGATATCTCGCACACGATGGGCGAAAGTACGATTGCGTCGTGTGTTGTATTTAATGGTGAAGGCCCGGTAAAACAAGAATATCGCCGTTACAACATCACGGGCATTACAGGTGGTGATGACTATGCTGCGATGGGGCAGGCGTTAGAGCGTCGTTATTCAAAGCAGTTGGACGTAGAAAAGATCCCAGACATCATCTTTATCGATGGTGGTAAAGGTCAGCTAAATAGAGCTCATGAGATCATTTCGCAATATTGGGGAGACTGGCCAAAGCGTCCAACGATGATCGGTATCGCAAAAGGGGTAACCCGTAAGCCGGGGCTTGAAACCTTAATTACCGTAGATGGTGAGGAGTTTAACTTGCCAAGTGATGCGCCAGCACTGCACCTCATTCAACATATTCGCGATGAAAGCCATAATCATGCTATTGCAGGTCATAGAGCTAAACGCGGAAAAACCAGACGTACCAGTGCGTTAGAAGGGATTGAAGGCGTTGGTCCCAAACGTCGTCAAGCTTTGCTGAAATACATGGGCGGTTTACAAGAACTCAAGCGGGCAAGTGTCGAAGAAATCGCCAAAGTGCCAGGAATTAGTCACTCTTTGGCAGAAATTATTTTCCAAGCATTGAAACAATAAGGAAAATCCCGCAACATTAACACGCAATGTGTAAGAGAATAATAAAATGCGTTTGAATATCCCGAACATTCTGTCTCTACTTAGACTGTTCCTAATCCCAGTTTTCGTGGTTGTTTTCTATCTACCTTACTCTTGGGCTCCTTTTGCTGCGGCAATGGTTTTCTGGGTTGCGGGTTTTACCGATTGGTTAGATGGCATGTTAGCCCGTAAGTTAGGCCAAACCTCTCGATTCGGTGCTTTCATTGACCCAGTAGCAGACAAGGTACTGGTGGCGACAGCGCTGATTTTGATTACTGAGCATTACCACTCGATTTGGGTAACGATTCCAGCCGTCACAATGATTGCTCGTGAAATCATCATCTCTGCATTGCGTGAATGGATGGCAGAAATCGGTAAACGTGCGAGTGTTGCGGTTTCTTGGGTCGGCAAAGTCAAAACCGTATCTCAGATGTTCGCCCTTTGGGTTTTGATCTGGCGTTACGACGACTGGATGGTATGGCTTGGCTTTGGAGCGCTTTACGTTGCCACGTTCTTAACATACTGGTCTATGGTTCAATACTTAGCTGCGGCGAAAGATGATTTACTTAATGAAGAACATCACTAAGTGATCGAAACAGATGAATTTAGAAAGCAGGCTATTAGCCTGCTTTTTTATTGCTTTAGAGAAAGCAGCCTTAATAGTAACTGTGATCTAAGTCTGGTTTTTACTCGCTGGGCCGTGGTCGGATACTCAAGTACGAATTTCTCTACTGTTGGGGGTTAGCGGAATACATGATAAAGGGAGGGAAAGTAGCCCAAAATTCATGATAAACAAGTGTATTTGGGAGATTCTCAGTATTAAAACTAATCAATTTACCGTCTTTCGCACAAAATCTGGTCAAACGATTTAAAAAAATAAAAATAGTGTTGACTCGATCGCTCGAATCCGTAGAATGCATCCCGTACCCAAGAGAGCATTGCTCGAAAGGGTGGTGAAAGAAGTTAACCTTCCTTCACAAATGAGGCGCCTTGGCAGAGTGGCTATGCAGCGGATTGCAAATCCGTGGACCTCGGTTCGACTCCGGGAGGCGCCTCCATTATTCTCTTTGAGAATGAATGCGACACTAGCTCAGTTGGTAGAGCGCAACCTTGCCAAGGTTGAGGTCACGAGTTCGAACCTCGTGTGTCGCTCCAAATAAAAATGATATGGCGTTAAGCGGTATCAGATGATGGTGTTTTACTTTTCTGTAAAGGCATCACAAAGAAATTTGTGTGCCCTGGTGGTGGAATTGGTAGACACAAGGGATTTAAAATCCCTCGACGTTCGCGTTGTGCCGGTTCAAGTCCGGCCCGGGGCACCATCTCAAAATCTGCGACACTAGCTCAGTTGGTAGAGCGCAACCTTGCCAAGGTTGAGGTCACGAGTTCGAACCTCGTGTGTCGCTCCAGATTCGAAAGCCCAGCATTTATGCTGGGCTTTTTCGTATCTGTCATTCCGCATGGCTGTTTTCATCAAGGATTCATTTTTGGTGGGCTTTGAATATGCCTCTCACGTTTTTTCTTTTCAGATCTTCTGAGCCGTTTCTTCCGTTCCTCGAATCGCTGTTATCGATAGTCTGTTTCCTCTAAAGCACGAACCTTTGCGGTGCAAAACTGCAGCGATACGGTTTGATATGATTAAAAATGAATGGAGTAAACGTTTGCTGTTGTTTGTGATCTCAATCAATATGCAACCTGTGAAAACATATTGCCAGAAGATTTTATTTTGTGATAAATTCGCGCGCAATCTCGGAGCGTAACTTTTACGACATTTGATTCTCTGGGGGATACGCGTAGTGACCATTCAAGCTGATTGTGACACTACGTAGGGTAGGTATCGGCAAAGCCATTTGTCGATAGACGGGATACTAATGCTGTAAACGCAGCATGTTTATGGGAAACCCAACATTGAAACCTTTTAACAACCACACACTAATCAGCTTCATACTGCCGAAATGTCCTGTTTTACAAAACGGATGCATTACGGAACCTTGATTACTTCCCAATATTTATAAAAGTCGCGCTTGTCGTGACGGGTTATCTGTATTTGTCATTTAAGTAATGACGAATGCGGAGGTGTATCTGTATCTCCTGTTATTTAATACTAACGATAATAAATACAGGAAAGAGAATCATTATAATTCAAGGGATTATGTAGTATGAGCACTGCCTTTGAAGTCGATAATACTATCGCAAACTTTTTTTCTTCCCAGGTTCCTGTAGTTGAAGGAACGTATGATTTAACGCCAGATCAAATTCTTATTGATCAGGCGGAGCATGAATCTGAGGTTCGATCTTATCCACGTCGTCTGCCAATCGCGATAAAACAAGCCTATGGTTGTTTGGTTGAAGACACTCGTGGTCAAATCTTCTTAGACTGTCTTGCGGGGGCGGGCACTTTGGCTCTGGGTTATAACCACCCAGAAATCAACCAAGCGCTAAAAGAACAATTGGATTCTGGTTTGCCGTACCAGACTCTGGATATCGCAACATCTGCGAAAACGCATTTCATTAAGTCTGTTAAAGGCTTCCTACCTCAAGAGTTGAGCGACAACTGTGTGATTCAGTTTTGTGGCCCTTCTGGTGCAGATGCTGTTGAAGCCGCGATCAAACTGGCGAAGCAAACCACAGGTCGTAATACCATGTTTGCTTTTCGCGGTGCCTACCACGGCATGACGAACGGCACTATGGGCATGATGGGTAACTTGGGCACTAAGGCTCGTCGTACCGGTTTGATGTCAGACGTACACTTTATGCCCTTCCCATACAGCTTACGTTGTCCGTTTGGTCTAGGCGGTGACGAGGGTGCGAAAGCGAGTATTCGTTACATCGAGCGTCTACTGAACGACGACGAAGCAGGCATCATGAAACCTGCTGCAATCATTGCAGAACCGGTACAAGGTGAGGGCGGTGTTATTCCTGCTCCTGCGTTCTGGCTACGTGAACTACGCCGTATTTGTGATGATCATGGTATCTTGTTGATCTTCGATGAAATTCAATGTGGTGTTGGCAAGTCGGGCTACAACTTCGCGTTTGAAGAAGCGGGTATTGTTCCTGATATTTTATGTTTGTCTAAAGCGATCGGTGGTGGCTTGCCAATGTCACTATTGGTGATCAACAAACAACACGATACATGGAAGCCAGGTGAGCACACTGGTACTTTCCGTGGCAACCAGTTAGCAATGGTGTCAGGTGCGAAAGCACTAGAAATCATCCAGCGCGACAACCTTGTAGAGCATGCAAACGTTGCAGGCCAGTACCTACGCTTTGGTCTTGAGAGCATTCAAAAACGCGTAAACTGTATTGCAGATGTACGCGGCAAAGGTTTGATGCTTGGCGTTGAGATTAAACATCCAAGTGGCGAGCTAAACAAATTTGGCGAGCCTTTGTCGGATGGCCAACTTACTCTAGATATTCAACGCGCGGCACTTGAACGTGGCTTGATGGTAGAAAAGGGCGGCCGTGACGGCTCTGTGATTCGTTTCCTTCCACCACTTATCATCTCTTTCGAGCAAATCGACTTTGCCCTCCGAGTATTGGAAGACGCCATTATCGCGGCGGGTGGTAGCCACGTTGAAACAGACCCACAAGAAGAGTGGAAGAAGCACTTCATTCAAACCGGTGAGCTTGGTGGTACTGAGTTTGCGTCTGTGATGAATCACATGACTGCAGCAATGAAGTCAGTGTTTGAGCAGGTGAATTCACCATACTCGGGAATGGAGCCAAAATTGCTGGAAGCGGCGATTAACGCGGTCGACCTAGACAACAAAAACGCATCGCTAAAATCAGTGATTGATGAATCAGCAGAGCTTGTTGCGAAGAATGCGATTTTCACTCAGCACCCTGATTGTATTGC
Organism: Vibrio jasicida 090810c; assembly: GCF_002887615.1. NCBI lineage: Bacteria > Pseudomonadati > Pseudomonadota > Gammaproteobacteria > Vibrionales > Vibrionaceae > Vibrio > Vibrio jasicida. The sequence continues at coordinate 3,656,484 of NZ_CP025792.1, forward strand.
TCACTTGCATACGCCTCCTCTCATGCCTGCGGTAGCGGCAGAAGCCATGATTGCAGCGTTGAACCAATCAATGGATTCATGGGATCAAGCATCGTCTGCGACTTACGTTGAGCAGAAGGTCATTAACTGGCTTTGTGACAAGTACGAGCTTGGTGAGAAGGCGGATGGCATTTTCACTAGCGGTGGCACACAAAGCAACCAAATGGGCCTAATGCTGGCGCGTGACTGGATTGCTGACAAGCTTAGTAACCACTCAATCCAAAAGCTCGGTCTTCCTGATTACGCAGACAAACTGCGCATTGTGTGTTCTAAGAAATCACACTTCACGGTTCAAAAGTCAGCATCTTGGATGGGACTGGGTGAGAAAGCCGTGATGACCGTCGATGCGAACGCTGACGGCACAATGGACATTACTCAGTTAGATCATGTTCTAACGCAGGCAAAAGCAGAAGGTTTGATTCCATTCGCTATTGTTGGCACAGCGGGTACGACTGATCACGGTGCAATTGACGACCTAGATTTCATTGCTGATATGGCAGCGAAACACGAAATGTGGATGCACGTAGATGGTGCTTACGGTGGCGCATTGATTCTTAGCAGCCACAAATCACGCCTGAAAGGTGTAGAGCGTGCACACTCGATCAGTGTCGACTTCCACAAACTGTTCTACCAAACAATCAGCTGTGGCGCGTTGCTGGTGAACGACAAGTCGAACTTTAAGTTCCTGCTTCATCATGCTGACTACCTAAACCGTGAACATGATGAGCTACCAAACTTGGTCGACAAATCTATCGCAACGACGAAGCGTTTTGATGCATTGAAAGTCTTTATGACGATGCAAAACGTGGGTCCTAAGGCGCTTGGCGATATGTACGATCACTTATTGGTACAAACGCAGCAAGTCGCTGACATGATTCGCAACCACGAGCAGTTCGAACTTCTCGCTGAACCAGCACTTTCTACAGTTCTATTCCGTGCAACCAATGTACGCACAAACAACGCATCTGCAGATTTAGATGAACTGAACAAAGCATTGCGTCTTGAAGCGCTGACTCGCGGTATTGCAGTTCTTGGTGAAACCATCGTTGATGGTAAGACCGCTCTTAAATTTACGATTTTGAATCCTTGTTTGACGACAGCGGACTTTGAATCTTTGCTCTTGAAAATCAACACGCTAGCAGTTGAGCTAGTTTAATAAAGGTAACGGAAAACTATGGCAGTTCTACAGATTGGTGCAGGCGGCGTTGGCTGGGTTGTTGCACATAAAGCAGCACAAAACAACGACGTTCTGGGTGATATCACAATCGCATCACGTACTATCGGTAAGTGTGAGAAGATCATCGAATCGATTCAGAAGAAAAACAACCTGAAAGATTCAGCTAAGAAACTAGACGCGCGTGCAGTGAATGCTGACGACGTAGATTCTCTGGTTGCTCTTATTGAAGAAGTAAAACCGGATCTAGTGATTAACGCGGGTCCTCCGTGGGTTAACATGCCAATCATGGAAGCGTGTTACCGAGCAAAAGTTTCATACTTAGATACATCAGTAGCGGTTGACCTATGTTCTGAAGGTCAACAAGTACCAGAAGCTTACGATTGGCAGTGGGGCTACCGTGAAAAGTTCGAAGAAGCGGGCATCACGGGTATCCTAGGTGCGGGTTTCGATCCAGGCGTAGTATCAGTATTTGCAGCGTATGCAGTGAAGCATCTGTTTGATGAAATTGACACTATCGACGTAATGGACGTTAACGCAGGCGACCACGGTAGGAAGTTTGCGACGAACTTTGACCCAGAAACGAACATGCTTGAGATCCAAGGCGATTCGTTCTACTGGGAAAACGGCGAGTGGAAACAAGTACCTTGTCACTCTCGTATGCTAGAGTTCGATTTCCCGAACTGTGGTTCACACAAAGTGTACTCAATGGCACACGATGAAGTTCGCTCAATGAAAGAGTTCATCCCTGCGAAACGCATTGAATTCTGGATGGGTTTCGGTGACCGTTACCTAAACTACTTCAATGTAATGCGTGATATCGGCCTATTGAGCCCAGATCCGCTAACGCTACACGATGGTACAGTCGTTCAACCTCTTCACGTACTAAAAGCGATGTTGCCTGATCCAACGTCTTTAGCACCGGGCTACACTGGCCTAACGTGTATCGGTACTTGGGTTCAAGGTAAGAAAGACGGTAAAGAGCGTAGCGTGTTTATCTACAACAACGCAGACCACGAAGTGGCTTACGAAGATGTAGAGCATCAAGCGATCTCTTACACAACGGGTGTGCCAGCTATTACAGCTGCGTTGCAATTCTTCCGCGGCGAATGGGCAGATAAAGGTGTGTTCAACATGGAACAGCTGAATCCAGACCCGTTCCTAGAAACGATGCCAACTATCGGTTTAGATTGGCATGTTCAGGAATTAGAAGCAGGGCAAGGTTTGCCGCTGATTCACGAACTGAACAAATAAGTTTAACGTCAAACTTATTTAGATAACTCGAGCAGTCATGGCGTGAAGCCGTGGCTGCTTTTGTCGTATTTAAGGTTAACCCCTCCCAGCCTCCCCTTGAAAAGGGGAGGAGCAAAGACAGGCCGATAGTTGCTTCAATCTCTCCACTTTTTTGGCAAGAGTAGAGGTGGCTTGGTTTAATCCTCCCCCTTTCTAAGGGGGAGTTAGAGGGGGTAATCGTTGATAAATGGTTAGTTATGAGCAAAGAACAACTGAAAACCCCGTACTTCATGATCAATGAAGACAAGTTGGTTGAGAACTTAGAGAAAGCAAAACAGCTGAAAGATATCTCTGGTGTGAAACTGGTGTTGGCACTGAAGTGCTTCTCAACATGGGGTGTGTTCGACATCATCAAGCCTTACTTAGACGGGACAACCAGCTCTGGCCCGTTTGAAGTAAAGCTTGGCTATGAAACTTTCGGCGGAGAGACACACGCATACAGCGTGGGTTACAGCGAAGATGATGTCCGTGAAGTAGCCGATATCTGTGACAAGATGATCTTCAACTCTCAGTCACAGTTGGCGGCATACCGTCATATTGTTGAAGGCAAAGCGTCGATTGGTTTGCGCTTAAACCCCGGTGTGAGCTACGCGGGTCAAGATTTGGCGAACCCAGCACGCCAATACTCTCGTTTGGGCGTACGAGCAGACCATATCAAGCCGGAAATCTTCGATGGTATTGATGGCGTGATGTTCCACATGAACTGTGAGAACAAAGACGTCGATGCGTTTATTGGCTTGTTGGATGCCATCTCTGAACAGTTTGGTGAGCATTTAGATAAGCTTGATTGGGTAAGCATGGGCGGCGGCGTGTTCTTCACATGGCCGGGCTATGACATTGAGAAGCTAGGCTTAGCACTAAAAGCTTTCTCCGAGAAGCACGGTGTACAAATGTATTTAGAGCCGGGCGAAGCCATCATTACCAAGACCACGGACCTTGTGGTTACCGTAATGGACGTCGTAGAAAACGTGAAGAAGACGGCGATTGTGGATTCTGCAACGGAAGCGCACCGCTTAGACACGCTTATTTACAATGAACCCGCGTCAATTCTGGAAGCCTCTGAAAACGGCGAGCATGAATACGTGATTGGTTCTTGCTCTTGCTTAGCGGGTGACCAGTTCTGCGTGGCGAACTTTGAGCAACCGCTTGAGATCGGCCAACGTCTACATATTCTAGATAGCGCGGGCTACACCATGGTGAAGCTGAACTGGTTTAACGGTTTACGTATGCCATCTGTGTACTGCGAGCGTTCAAGCGGCGAGATTCAAAAACTGAACGAGTTTGATTACTCAGATTTCAAACGCTCTCTGTCTCAATGGACAGTGAAGTAACCACCAAATTGTCCAAGACAAAACGAAAAAGAGCAGCATAACGCTGCTCTTTTTATTGGATGAAAGAATAGGAACAGCGCGTTAACCTTCCACAATAACACGCGTATCTTCGCTTAGTGCTTCTAGCTCATTCGCTACGTCATCAATGCCTAACTCACTTGGCAACTTAATCGCCATTTTTGCACTGAAAAGACTTGAGCTAACACCGCCGCCGCCAGCAATAAACACACGTTGGCAGTCCATATCGAGAATAGAGATGCCTTGTCCGTCTAGGACATGAGTGATTTCATTGACGATACCAGCTCGATCGTTCGCATCCAGACGTAATTGAAAAACCGTATCTTCTGAGTGAGCATGCGGCTCTGAATCCACAAATTTTACGACCAATGTTTGGCACGCTGAAAACGCTTCTTTAACAATGTCTGCGTTTTCTTCAGGAAGCTCAACCTTGATAACACCGGCGACCTGATCTTCAATAAAGTTCACTTTACTGATTAACCATTTGCCGTCGTTTTCGTGTGTAACAGCTGCAAGCTGTTTAATGGTCGCTGGTGATGCCTGACCGACAAAATTAACGATAAACACTGTGTTCATAATGTCCCCTCCCGGAATAAGGTTTGGGTGCGGCACGGTAGACGTATCGCTATAGTTATGTGGGCTTAAGGTTCAAGAACTTAAGTTATTAGAATTTTTCCTTAAATTCAGTGTAGATGTTGGGGGAGGGTTAGGTTTGACAAAGGTCAATTTTCCACACTAATTCGTGATGTAAATAATGAAAACTATGCTTGGGGCACAAAAAAAGCAGCTCGTGAGCTGCTTCTTAAATGTTTGGTTTTAGAAGGTTACCTTCATTTCAAAACCGTAGAAGACGTTGTCGTAGCTTGCGCCTGCGTCCATCGCGAATTTCGCGGCATCTTGGTTGCCGAACCAAGGCGATGAGCTGAATTGGAACTCTGCGCTACCACCCCAAGCGTCGGATACCCAATAGTGGATATGACCAACCGGGTTTAGGAAGAACAGAGACACATCACCCATTGTTTCTGAACCCATCACCTCGCCACCACCTGCAATAATGTCTTGCTCGGCTGTTAGCATCATCTCACCAACCACGGCACCAAAAAATGGAGTAATAAACAAGTCTTGCCATGATGGGATTTCTGCAAATGCTTCTACGCCGTATTCCCAGAAGAACGTCGACATGGTCGCAGAATATAAAAACGATTCAAACTCGTTGTAGCCTGCGTGACGTGCAGCCGTATAGTAAACACCGCCAAAGTATGGGTGCATAACGTAGTTTAGGAAGTGTTCATCACGATCCCAAACTGGACCGCTTGAAACGTTGTCTTTCCATTTACTACCAAGCTTACTCATGTCACGATCTTCATCGTCCCATTTCGTAATGCTTTCAGGTAATAGTGTCATCAAACCGACGGTTGCAACACTCAAGCCAAGAATGGTGTATGTCTGCCCCATTAAATAGTCCCAATCTTTATCTTTAGGGATGATGAGGTGTTTTGGTTGAAGACCAGCGTCAAGGTTTAAAGAGTCATCATTATCCAGACCCATAGCGAAACTACGATTTTGTGGCTCGAAGCTATACAGAGTGGTTGTTTCGCAGTAACCTGACAAGCAATCAGGCGTGTAAGAAAACTCAATATGATTAGTCATATCGTACTGGCTTGCGTTTGCTGAAGCAGATGCTGTCAGAACAAGACCACTTAGCGTTTTCTTGAACATGGATGATTTTGACACAGAGGTCTCCGAGTTGTTGGTTTGATGATCGGGCTCACAATTATCCCTTAAAAGAACAGCCATTTAAATACTTGACCTACATTTAATCTCAACAATTTGACTAAGAGATTAGTCTAATAAAAAGAAAACGATATAGGCACAATGTCGAAAAAAAGTGAATTTTGCCTATTTCCAGGAGTCAGTTGTGAAAATTGCGATGCTTAGTACCGGAGAAGAAGTGCTTCACGGTGATATTGTTGATACGAATGCAGCTTGGTTGTCGAGCTTGTTTTATCAACATGGATTTGGCTTAACCAAGCGCTCGACGGTCGGAGATAAACAGTCGAGCCTTATTGAAGAATTTCTCATGCTTAGCTTTAACAACGATGTTGTTATTGTTAATGGAGGTTTGGGCCCAACTACAGATGATATGAGCGCCGCGGCAGCGGCAAAAGCCGCCGAATGTAAGTTAGTACTGTTCAAAGATTGGTTAGAGAATCTGGAGTCGATGTACGCTCGTCGTGGTATCCCAATGCCAGACAGCAACCTCAAGCAAGCGATGTTGCCAGAGACGGCAGAAATCGTAGATAACCCAATCGGCACCGCTTGTGGTTTTAAGATGCTGATCAATGATGCGGTTTTCTATTTTACCCCTGGTGTACCAAGTGAATTTAAGTTGATGGCAGAGGCGCAGATTCTGCCTGATTTAAAAAAACAGTTTCCTGAAATCGAAAGCTCGTCATGCAGTCGAATTTATACCTTTGGTCTCTCTGAATCTGGTATTTCTGACAAGCTCGATCAAATGAAATTGCCGCAAGGTTATGAGCTTGGCTACCGCTCTTATTTGCCTTTTATCGAAGTGAAACTGTTTGGGCCATCTAATCAACTAGAGCAGCGTATGAAGCTCATGCAGCTCATTCACAAGCACCTTGAGAGCAACACGGTGAGCGTTGACACACCAATGGTTGAGCACGTCGGCCACTTGCTGGTGGAGAAAGGGTTAACCTTATCGGTTTCTGAGAAGAGCAGTGCCGGGTATTTAACTTATTGGCTCAATGGCGATGAGAACGTCGAAAAACAATTTGGACATGGATGGGTGCTCTCAGCGCAGAGCCAAACCATTACTGATGAAGGTGATCCGTTAGCGGCAACGTTTGCGCTGGCGGGGGCGACGCGTGAGAAGTGTGGTACTGATTTAGCGTTAGTCACAGGTAAGCTTGATGAGGGCGTTTTCTCTGTCGCACTTTCTACTTCAACGGGAGAGTGGGGCGCGTTGTATAAGTTATCGAGAAAATACCAACGTGACGACCAAGTGAAAGTCATCAGCGCGGCGGCACTAGATATGCTACGTCGTTATTTGGAACGCAAGCCAATGTCTGCACAATACGCTTTCTTAGAGAAAGTCAAAGAAATGCACATTCCAAGTAGTGCGCTTTAGGCTAATGGCAGACTGCCCAATTTACATAGCAAAAAGCCAAGACGATTGTCTTGGCTTTTTTGTATTTGTTAGAGCTAAGCTTATGCGCGTTTTTCTTTCATCGCATAGTTTACGCCACTAAGCGAAACACTGGATTTCGCTTTGCAAATACAAGGCAGAATCTCATCTGGCTGAGTGTAAGCCATTGCAAAACCTACATACTCTACCTCACCAGATTCTAACTTGCAGCGACAAGCACCACAGTGGCCGTCTCGGCAGTTATATTCTGGTAACAGTCCAGCTTGCTCCATCGTCTCCAAAATAGTATTGGATGGGTTAGACTCAATGCTGACGAGTTTGTTGATTTTGATGGTTGGCATTACAGCTCAAATCCTTCGAAGTCGTCTGCGCTTACTTCGTTGTCAATTTGACCAACAAGGTAAGAAGAAATCTCTGCTTCTTGTGGCGCTACTTGAACGTTATCCGATGACAACCAAGCGTTGATCCATGGGATAGGGTTCGTTGTTGCTTCTGGGTATGCCATTGGTAGACCTACCGCTTGCATACGGATGTTGGTGATGTACTCAACGTATTGGCTCAGGATATCTTTGTTCAGACCGATCATTGAACCGTCTTTAAATAGGTACTCTGCCCATTCTTTTTCTTGCTCAGCCGCTTCTTTGAAAAGATCAAAACAGTCTTGTTTTGCTTCTTCAGCGATTTGCATGAATGTGAAGTCATCTTGGCCGTTGCGTAGCAAGTTGATCATGTGTTGCGTGCCGTTCAGGTGAAGGGCTTCATCACGTGCGATCAGCTTGATGATTTTCGCGTTACCTTCCATCAACTCGCGCTCTGCGAAAGCGAATGAACAAGCAAAACTTACGTAGAAGCGGATGGCTTCTAGTGCGTTTACTGACATCAAGCACACGTACAATTTCTTCTTCAAGTCGTACAGGCTAACTTTAACCGTTTCGCCATTTAGAACGTGCTCGCCTTCACCATAGCGGTGGTAGTCATTTGTCGCTTGGATCAAATCATCATAGTAGTGTGCGATGTCTTTCGCGCGCTTTAGGATATGCTCATTTTCAACGATGTCATCGAATACAACACTTGGGTCATTCACGATGTTACGGATGATGTGTGTGTATGAACGAGAGTGGATCGTTTCAGAGAAAGACCAAGTCTCAATCCATGTTTCTAGCTCTGGCAAAGAAACAAGCGGAAGTAGTGCTACGTTCGGGCTACGACCTTGGATTGAATCTAGAAGCGTTTGGTACTTCAAGTTTGAGATGAAGATGTGCTTCTCGTGATCTGGTAGCTTGTTGTAATCGATGCGATCGCTTGACACGTCAACTTCTTCTGGACGCCAGAAGAACGACAATTGTTTTTCGATTAGCTTTTCGAAAATTTCGAATTTTTGTTGGTCGTAACGAGCAACGTTCACGGATTGACCAAGGAACATTGGTTCCTTTAGCTGGTCATTTTTGTTCTGGTTAAAAGTACTGTAAGCCATAATGCCTCAATTCCTTTTAGACCTCCCCAAGAGGGGAGGCGTTCGATAGTCTGTTTTTACGTATTGTTCAGTGGGGAAGATTAAATCTTACAACCGCCGCCTGCACAATCGTCATCTTGTGGTTGAACTGCGTCTTTCTGGTCGTCTTTCGCGCCATCACGAGTGTTATGGTAGTAAAGTGTCTTCACACCAAACTTATACGCAGTTAGCAGGTCTTGAAGAAGCTTCTTCATTGGAACCTTGCCAGTTTCGTAACCTGATGGGTCGTAGTTTGTGTTAGCTGAGATCGCTTGGTCAACGAATTTCTGCATGATACCCACAAGATGCAAGTAACCGTCGTTAGAACCGATGTTCCAAAGCAGTTCATAGTTGTCTTTCAGCTCAGTGAAATCAGGCACAACTTGCTTCAGGATACCGTCTTTCGATGCTTTTACTGATACATAACCACGTGGTGGCTCAATACCATTTGTTGCGTTCGAAATTTGAGAAGAAGTCTCTGATGGCATCAGCGCAGTCAGTGTTGAGTTACGTAGACCGTGTTCAACGATTTCTTTGCGTAGACTATCCCAGTCGTAATGAAGTTCTTCTTCACAGATAAGATCGATGTCTTTCTTGTAAGTGTCGATTGGCAATAAGCCTTTCGCGTAGTTCGTTTCGTGGAACGAAGGACACTTACCTTGTTCTTTCGCAAGTGCTACCGATGCTTTCAATAGGTAGTATTGAATCGCTTCGAATGTACGGTGCGTTAGACCGTTTGCGCTACCGTCAGAGTATTTAACACCGTTCTTCGCTAGGTAGTATGCGTAGTTGATAACACCAACGCCCAGCGTACGACGGTTCATTGTCGACTTGTATGCTGCTGGTAGTGGGTAATCTTGGTAATCAAGTAGTGCATCTAGTGCACGGACTACAAGTTCAGATAGCTCTTCGAAATCATCAAGAGATTTGATTGCACCAAGGTTGAACGCAGAAAGCGTACATAGTGCGATCTCGCCTGAGTCATCTTCAACGTTCTTCAGAGGCTTAGTTGGCAGTGCGATCTCTAAACATAGGTTTGATTGACGAACTGGCGCGACTTCTGAGTCGAACGGGCTGTGAGTGTTACAGTGGTCTACGTTCTGAATGTAGATACGACCCGTTGATGCACGCTCTTGCATTAGCAGAGTGAACATTTCAATCGCTTTAACGGTCTCTTTCTTGATTGAAGGATCGTTCTCGTATTTCACGTATAGACGTTCAAATTCTTCTTGGTTTTCGAAGAATGCGTCATATAGGCCTGGTACGTCAGATGGTGAGAACAGCGTGATGTTGCCACCCTCTACCAAGCGTTGGTACATCAGTTTGTTTAACTGAACACCGTAATCCATGTGACGAACACGGTTCTCTTCAACACCACGGTTGTTCTTAAGAACCATCAGTGAACGAGCTTCACCGTGCCATAGTGGGTAGAACACCGTCGCAGCACCACCACGAACACCACCTTGAGAACAACATTTCACTGCAGTTTGGAAGTATTTGTAGAATGGGATACAACCAGTGTGGAATGCTTCACCACCACGGATTTCAGAACCTAGCGCACGGATACGACCTGCGTTGATACCGATACCAGCACGTTGAGATACATAACGTACGATTGAGCTCGCCGTTGCGTTGATAGAATCAAGGCTATCACCACACTCGATCAGCACGCATGAGCTGAACTGACGAGTAGGAGTACGTACACCAGACATGATCGGTGTAGGTAGAGAAATCTTAAATGTCGATGTCGCATCGTAGAAACGCTTGATGTAATCAAGGCGTGTTTCTTTCGGGTAATTTGCGAACAGACAAGCTGAAACTAGGATGTATAGGAACTGAGCACTTTCGTAGATCTCGCCAGATACACGGTTCTGTACGAAGTACTTACCTTCTAGCTGTTTTACAGCAGCGTAAGAGAAGTCTAGATCGCGTTTGTGGTCTAGGTACGCATCAAGTTCGTCTAGTTCTTCTTTTGTGTAGTCTTCCAGAATGTGCTGATCGTACTTACCCATATCAATAAGACGAGCTACGTGATTGTATAGCGTTGGCGGCTCGTATTGGCCGTATGCTTTTTTACGTAGGTGGAATACCGCTAGGCGAGCAGCTAGGTATTGGTAGTCCGGTGTTTCTTCTGAAATCAGGTCTGCGGCAGACTTGATCATCGTCTCATGGATATCTGACGTGGTGATGCCGTCGTAAAACTGGATGTGAGCACGCAGTTCTACTTGAGATACTGAAACGTTGTTAAGACCTTCGGCAGCCCAAGTGATAACGCGATGGATTTTTTCCAGATCGATAGTTTCTTTACGGCCATCACGCTTGGTGACGGTAAGTTGTTGGTTCATTCTGCTTTATTTCCCTAAGAAAACTGATAAAAGCCGTGTTTTTGTTTGTTTATGTGCAAAACTTGTAAAATTTGCGGCGGCTTTGTGATCAAAGTCTATCTATATATTGTAGCTTAAACACAACATATAGGGGTTAATTTGTTTTCGAGTTACAAGATAGTGCTGTTACCCCAATTTTTCAAGGCACAGGTTTGGGATGACTTGTGGATAACTAACAAAATAAAAAAAATCAGTAAGTGAACACTAACCGATGAGAAAAGGGCGGACTTGAATGGGGAAAATTACGTTTTTCAGATCGGTTCATAAATAACCGCATGTAAAAATATTTTCCTTGATCTTTGATAGTTTTTGTCTGTTAAAAATAGATTGGTCAAAATGGAATCTAGAGCACTATTTTTATACAGAATATGACAAAAAAAGCGGTGCATTTATGCTACCGCTTTTCACTTAATTTCATATTTTAATGAAAGGATATCTCTTGGCGAGATGGTGACATTATCAATACTTCTGAGTGTGCACGATGTAGTTTACATCCACATTACGGCCTAGTTTGTAACTGTCGTTTAGTGGGTTGTAATGTAAGCCGGTGATGCCCATTTCTGTTAGGTCAGTTTGGTCTATCATCTTCATCATTTCTGCTGGCTTGATGAACTTTTCATGGTCGTGCGTGCCTTCAGGAACAATCTTTAATAGTTTTTCAGCACCCACAATCGCAAACAAGTAAGATTTGATGTTGCGGTTTAGTGTAGAGAAGAAGACATGGCCACCAGGTTTCACAAGTGCCGCACACGACCGAATAACTGAAAGCGGGTCTGGCACGTGCTCAAGCATTTCCATACAAGTGACGACATCGTAAGACCCCGCATTTTCTTCTGCATGGTCTTCAATCGTGCTTTGGATGTAAGTCAACTTGGTGCCTGTTTCAAGCGCATGAAGACGAGCAACTTCGAGAGGCTCTTTACCCATATCTAGCCCGGTAACGACGGCGCCTTCTTTTGCCATACTCTCGGCAAGGATGCCACCACCGCAGCCAACATCGAGCACTTTCTTCCCAAACAGGCCATCGGCTTTGTCTAGGACATAGTTCAAGCGAAGCGGGTTAATTTGGTGAAGAGGTTTGAACTCGCCCTCTAAATCCCACCAACGAGAAGCCATCTCTTCGAATTTCTTAATTTCACTAGGGTCGACGTTTTGTGCTTTAGTCATGATAGTTATATCGCTTCGCTAATAGTCCTTTGGAAGGCGAGATTATACTCTAATGGTACGATACGTTAAAACTGCTTCTTTTCTCACAATCGCTACAGGGGAGATTTTTGAACGACGTTGGTGGAAATATAGTCAGTTTTCAGAAAGATATGGGATGAATGTGCAAATTCTCTTCATTTAACTCATAACGAAGCTCACAACCTGATAAAAGGAGCGGGAAAGTGATGCCCCGTTGATGAATTGTGTGTTATATTTTTGCACCTTACACGTATCGTAATTACGATCAGATAATAGAGGGATAATGGCTCTATGAGCGATTTAGCTAAAGAGATCACGCCCGTAAACATTGAAGATGAGCTTAGAGGTTCATACCTAGACTACGCGATGTCAGTAATCGTGGGTCGTGCTCTTCCAGATGTGCGTGATGGCCTAAAACCAGTACACCGCCGCGTTTTATTCGCGATGAACGTACTAGGCAACGATTGGAACAAACCATATAAAAAATCAGCCCGTGTTGTCGGCGACGTAATCGGTAAATATCACCCACACGGTGATAGTGCTGTGTACGACACAATCGTACGTATGGCTCAGCCGTTCTCACTTCGTTACATGCTGGTCGATGGTCAAGGTAACTTTGGCTCGATCGATGGCGACTCTGCTGCGGCAATGCGTTATACCGAAGTACGTATGGCGAAAATTGCCCACGAGCTTCTGGCTGACCTAGATAAAGAAACCGTGGACTACGTACCTAACTACGATGGTACGGAGCAAATCCCAGCGGTTCTTCCAACGAAAATTCCTAACCTATTGGTAAACGGTGCTTCTGGTATCGCGGTAGGTATGGCAACCAACATCCCGCCACACAACCTTGGCGAAGTGATCGATGGCTGTCTTGCATTCATCAATAATGAAGAAATCACCATTGATGAACTGATGGATTACATTCCTGGTCCTGATTTCCCTACGGCAGCACTTATCAGCGGTCGTAAAGGCATCGTAGACGCGTACAAAACTGGTCGCGGCAAAATCTACATGCGTTCAAAAGCGGACATCGAAGTGGAGAAGAATGGTAAAGAAACCATCATCGTCACTGAAATCCCTTACCAGGTAAACAAAGCTCGCTTGATCGAAAAGATCGCTGAGCTAGTGAAAGATAAGAAAGTAGAAGGCATCAGTGCACTGCGCGACGAGTCGGATAAAGACGGTATGCGTATTGTTATTGAATGTAAGCGCGATGCAGTGGGTGAAGTTGTACTAAACAACCTTTACGCACAAACTCAGCTTCAAACGACTTTCGGTATCAACATGGTTGCGCTAAACAACGGTCAGCCACAGCTATTCAACCTAAAAGATATGTTGAAGTGCTTCGTTGACCACCGTCGTGAAGTTGTAACTCGTCGTACTATCTTCGAACTGCGCAAAGCGCGCGAGCGTGCTCATATCCTTGAAGCGCTGTCTCTTGCTCTTGCAAACATCGATGAAGTTATCGAGTTGATCAAAAACGCACCAACACCAGCAGAAGCAAAAGTTGGCTTGGTATCGCGTGGTTGGGATCTTGGTAACGTAGCATCAATGCTTGAGCGTGCTGGTACTGATGCAGCTCGTCCAGAATGGCTAGAAGATCAATACGGTATCCGTGATGGTCTGTACTACCTAACTGAGACTCAAGCGCAAGCAATCCTAGAACTTCGTCTACACCGCCTAACCGGTCTAGAGCACGAGAAGATTCTTGATGAATACAAAGCACTTCTAGAAGAAATTGCAGAGCTAATGCATATCCTTGCAAGCACTGAGCGTCTAATGGAAGTGATCCGCGAAGAATTAGAGGCAGTTCGTGATAGTTACGGTGATGTTCGTCGTACAGAAATCACAGCAGCAACCCATGACATTGACATGGAAGAGCTGATTGCTCGTGAAGACGTGGTTGTGACTCTGTCTCACGAAGGTTACGTTAAGTACCAAATTCTAAGCGACTACGAAGCTCAGCGTCGTGGTGGTAAAGGTAAGAGTGCAACGAAGATGAAAGATGAAGACTTCATCGAGCGTCTACTTGTTGCAAATACTCACGATAACATCCTATGTTTCTCTACTCGTGGTAAGACTTACCGTCTGAAAGTTTACCAATTGCCGCATGCAACTCGCACTGCTCGTGGTAAGCCAATCGTAAACATCCTTCCGCTAGAGGAAGGCGAGCGTATTACTGCAATCCTTCCTGTTGATGAGTTCTCTCCAGAGAAATTTATCTTCATGGCAACGGGTGACGGTACGGTTAAGAAGACCCCACTGAACCAGTTTGCAAACGTACGTTCAAACGGTCTAATCGCTGTTAACTTGCGTGATGATGACTCGCTAATTGGTGTTGATATCACCAACGGCGATAGTGACATCATGCTGTTCTCTAAAGCAGGTAAAGTGGTTCGCTTTAGCGAAGCCAAAGTACGTGCAATGGGTCGTACAGCGGCGGGTGTTCGCGGTATGAAGTTAGCAGACGATGACCAAGTGGTTTCTCTGATCGTTCCATCGAACGAAGGTGACATCCTAACCGTTACTCAAAATGGTTATGGTAAACGTACTGAACTAGCAGAATACCCAACGAAAGGTCGTGCAACTCAGGGCGTTGTGTCTATCAAGGTTTCTGAACGTAACGGTCCAGTAGTTGGTGCAGTACAAGTAGAAGAAGGCGACGAGATGATGATGATCACCGACGCTGGTACTCTAGTTCGTACACGTGTTGCAGAAGTTAGCCAAGTTGGTCGTAACACTCAAGGTGTGACTCTGATCCGTACAGCAGAAGACGAATCAGTGGTTGGCCTACAGCGTATCGATGAAGTTGAAGAAGTTGAATTGCCTGAAGGCGAAGAAGCAGAAGCAGCCGAAACGACAGAAGTGAATGCAGAGCAACAAGCACCTGAAGCGCCAAAAGCAGATGACGCAGAAGAAGGCTCTGAAGAAGAATAATCTTCACCTTCATAGCTAAATGTGAAAGCCGAGCGAAATGCTCGGCTTTTTTGTATTTGTATCACCGCAATTCAAATCATAAACCGGTAAACTGTGCGTACATTCTCCGATAGGTCGTGTTATGTCTGTTTGGTTTTTTGTTGCCATCACGTTGATGGGTTTGTTCATCGTCTTGTTGTCCTTGAGCGCGTCTCGAATAAAACCGGCAAAATGGTTTGGTTTTTGCGTATTAGTTTTCGTTCTGACGACCGCTGGCTTTTTGCTATTTCGACAACCGCCGCCACCGCCGATTCAAGCCGAAATGTCACGCATGATGACCACTCGCGACATCATGGAAGAGATTCAAACCCAACTTCGGGAGGAGCCTAATAATGCCGAGCTTTGGTTCCAGCTAGGGCAGGGCTATTTGCTTGAAGGAGAGTTTGATGGTGCTCTTATTTGTTTCGACTACGCGATCCAATTGACTGACCCAGTCAGCGCTACTCAGCTTGCCGCTAAAGCGACGACCCTGTATTACATTCATAAGCAAGCAATGACGGATGAAGTGGGTTTGTTGCTTGAACAAGCGCTACAACTTGAACCTTACAATGAAGTGGCTTTGTCTTTGATCGCAAATGACCATTTTTTGTCATTCCGCTTTCAGGAGGCCATTGATACTTGGGTACTATTATTAGATTCTAATGATCCAAACTTAGATAGAGTGCAAATCATTAACTCTATCAACAAAGCAAAAGAGCTGTTGTAGGCGTACAATTTAATAAGCAGTAGAGGGAAAGGTGGGCAACGAATGAAAAATAAAGCACTGAGCATATTGGTTTTGCTGTGGGGCTCTATATTGGCGGGTTGTAGCTCTTCCGATCATTCTGGCTCTTCCTCTTCGGTTTATTATTCTTCAGGTTACTATGATCCTTGGTGGTACGATCATGACGACTACTGGATTTATTATTACCCGGGTTGTTGCGACAACGACGATGAATACAAAGAGAAGCTCGAAGAATGGTGGAATGGCTTAGATGAAGACCAACAGCAATCGATTAAAGACAAGGTAGAAGATTGGAAGGACGATGATATGTCCGCCAATATTGACAATATGAAGCGTCAGTTAGACGACCATTGGCAATCGCTTCCTGAAGAACAAAAGCAGGAGATTCAAACCAAGTGGGAAAATCGTCCGGAGCGTATTGAGCCTGCAGCTTTACAAGACAAAGCCTTGAAAGAAAAGGTTCAACAAAGAAAAGCATTACCGGAAACGAAAATCCAGCGACCAGTTGCTCGTCCAAATGTGCAGATGCCTAAAGCACGTCCAAATATCCAACCTAGGCCGAGGCTTCCTCGTCGCTAGTGAATCTAATTTTTATCTCTCGATAAGATCGAGGGTGAAGAAATAAAGAAAGGGGCGTACTGTGCGCCCCTTGTCGTATCTATTTAACCATATCTGTCAGTTTAATTAGTACGTGGCTTCGCGTTCGGCTGCAGCCTTATCCCAATCTGGAGCAATGGTTTCCAAGAAGTCTTTCTTATCGGCGTTCATTTTCTCCATGTCCATACCGAGTGCTTGCTGCGCTTTCGCTTTAGTGGAGATGTCCGGGATCTGTACTGGTTCGGTAATGCCTTTCTTCGCAAGTAGACGAACAAGTTTAGTACGCGCATCCGCAGCACGGTCAACGGCGGTACCGAGCACTTCGAGCGCAACTTCAGGTGCATGCATGTGGACACCGTGAGACGCTATTGCATAGTCCCAACGCCATTGTGCGTGACGGATGTCTTGTAAGATTGGTTGCATTTCTTCTTCTGTTGCACCGGCATCCCAAGCCGCTCCTGCTTCAAAGTGTGCAGCAACGATTTGTTTCTCGGCGGTTAGCTTCATGTTCAATACTTGCGCCTTACGTGTTGAAACGATGCCCTGTAGCTGCTCTTTTGTTTGAGTGTGGCATTGCGCGCACGTATCATCAAAGCGATCAAATGGGTTACCGACTTTATGATCGGTATACACAGTGCCATCTTCTTTGGTTACTTTCGGCATGTGACAGTCTACACAAACTACTTTGTTCTTACCGTGGATGCCTTCTCGCCAAGTTTCGTAACCAGGGTGTTGTGCTTTTAACATGGGTGCTTTAGAAACGGCATGCGTCCAATCTTTGAAGTTTAGTGCGTCGTAATACTTCTCCATGTCGTTTACTGAAGTTCCCATATCCCAAGGGAATTTGACCGCTTTTGTTGGGCCTGTGAAGTAGTATTCAACGTGGCATTGTGCACAAACAGAGGCTTGTTGATCGAGGCGGGATTGCTCATCAAATTTTTTGCCAATCGTATCAAAAGCTCGCTCAACATACGGGCGAGTGACCGCAAGTGCTGGCTCGCCATTTTTGAACTCCTCAGAGCGAGTATCGTGACAGTCAGAGCAGCCAATAGGATTTACGATTTCTGAGCCCAAGCGTGCCCATTTTCCCTCGAAATACCCATCTTCACCTCGTTCATCAATCACACGTGCGACATCTGGGCTCTTACAGCTCCAACACGCCATTGGCATGGGACCTGATTTTTCATCGGTGGGCGCACCAGTGCGAAGTGTTTGACGAACATCATCGAGAGCGTAAAAGTGCCCGCGAGCCTTATTGTAGTCTTTAGCGAAGCCATAGCCAGCCCAAAGAATGACCATATTAGGGTCTTCTCCGAGTGCATCTTCAATATGTTCGCTTTCAGATGTCGCTTTCCAAGAATGGTATTGGTCAGGGTGGTTTTGTTCGAAGGCGTCATTGCGTGGATCGATGAGACCTTTATCTTCCGCCGCCAACGGAGCGCCGACCAAAAATAATTGGCTGGCAAATAAGGTCGCAACCGCGATAGGTGTGCTCATCCAGTGTTTTATGCTCACGGTGTTATCTCCATATTCATTTTTATTAGCAGCGTTGTGAGAAGCTATTCCAAATAAGAATCGGAGATCTACTGTTTATAATATGGCTTAATTAAATAGATGAAATAGTGAGCGGAACTTGTTTTGTTTTAGATCAATTTATACCAGTGATCTCAATCATGTTTGAATTTATATAACCCTAAAGGGGTAGTTATCAATGCTTTGTTTGATAAGGGGTTAGCTTTTTAACCATTTTAAAAATAGGGTGATTAAGCTCGCTTTTTGAACGGTTGTCTCTACCTCTTATGAATAATAGAGGTATTATAAATATAGGTTTAGCGTTGTGGCTTTCTGAAATAAGAATTGATGTCATTTGAAGATGTTAAAAATATCTTCAGAGGAAATTAATTGTCGCTCAAATAAATAATTGAGAATAATTATCACTTATTTAAGAGCTAAGGAAAGAAAATATGGGCAATATAAAATTGGCCATAGAGACAATGTTGAAACTTCTCTTCATCTTTGCCGTCTATGGTTTTTCCATCGCCGCCCATGCGACTTCTTCAGAGCCAGTTGAAGGTGCTCAAACTGAGCGCCATCAAGTCGAATTAATCCGTGACAGAGACTATAAATGTCTCCAGTGTCATAAGGACGCCAAAGATACTCTGAATCTATCGCATGACCCGCAAGCGCTATTAAGCCAGGGCAAACAGCTCAACTGCACGAATTGTCATAGTAATATCGGACCCGATCACCGTGAAGGTGCTTCGGAGGTGATTAAGTTTTCCGCAGCACAATCTCAAGCCGTTCACGATAAAGTCTTTCTTGATCCAAGTTTAATCCTTAAAGCCAATAGTCAATGTGTGGATTGTCATACACCGTTGAAGTTACGTGAAAGTCACTGGACGCATGATGTACACGCGAAAAACCTGACGTGTTCAAATTGTCATGATGTGCATGCTGCGAAAGCCAAAGCGCTGGCATACGACCGTAAAGAACTGATTAAGCAATGTGTCGACTGTCACTCTGAATTTGCCATCGAGCCTGAACTCGCAAAAGAGGAGGAGAGATAGCATGAAATGTTCTAGAAGAAATTTCTTAGCCGGTGGCGGCGCACTGATTTTGACTACAGGCGTTGCAGGCACTTCCGTTGTGAGCTCTTCTCTTTATGCCAGTGACAGTGAGCGAGCTAAACGTTTAGGTATGTTACACGATGAAACGGCTTGTATTGGTTGCACCGCGTGTACTGATGCGTGTCGTGAAGTGAATAATGTTCCGGAAGGTGTGACTCGTCTTAAAATTCATCGAGGAGAGCCGATAGGGGAATTCCCTGATGTGGAATACCAATTCACTCGTGAATCTTGCCAGCACTGTGATAACCCACCTTGTGTGTATGTTTGTCCAACAGGAGCTGCATATAAAGACGAAACGACAGGCATCGTCGATGTGCACAAAGAGAAATGTGTCGGCTGTGGTTATTGCTTAGCGGCCTGCCCTTACCAAGTGCGCTTTTTCAACCCTGTTGACCACTCTGCAGATAAATGTAATTTCTGTCGCGATACCAATTTAGCGCAAGGTAAACAGCCAGCTTGTGTGGAGTCTTGTCCGACGAAGGCACTGATATTTGGTGATTTGAACGATCCGACGAGTGAAGTGAGCAAAGCGATAGAAGGCCACGTTGTTTACCGGGATAAATCGCACCTAGGTACGCAACCTAAGCTGTATAAAATTCCGCATAGCAAAGGGGAGGTGTCATCATGAACGGCTTTGAAAGTGCTTTCCACTTTGACTCGTTAGTCTGGGATTGGATTATCGCGATCTATTTGTTCTTAGCGGGTATGTCCGCTGGTGCGGTGATGATTGCCATCTATCTAAAACGTAAAGTCATCGAGGGTGACCCAGCAAATAACGGCATCATGAAGGCCATGGCTTGGTTGGCGCCATTTGGTATCATTGTTGGTTTGGTTATTCTGATTTTCCACCTAACTAAACCGCTAGAGTTTTGGAAGATCATGATTTACTACAATCCGACTTCCGTGATGTCGATGGGCGTTATCCTGTTCCAAGTGTACATGATTGTGTTGTTTGCCTGGATCGGCGTAATTTTCCGCCATCCTATCATCAACTTCTGTGAAGGAAAGCTGCCAAGTAAGCTACTGGACTTTGTTGATGGTCTGCTTATTAAGTTAGGTAAAGGCAACAACGCCATAGAACTTTTTCTGGGATTTTTAGCGATAATCTTAGCTGCATACACCGGTTTCTTACTGTCTGCATTGAAGACCTATCCAATGCTTAACAACCCAGTGCTGCCTATTTTATTCTTGTTCTCGAGCTTGTCTTCTGGCGCAGCGGCTTGCTTGATGTTCGGAATTCTCGTCTTTAAAGAACCGACTAGCAGCCCTAGCGTGTCTTGGGTTCACGGGTTTGAACGCCCAGTGGTGTTGTTCGAATTGTTCGTATTGGTGACATTTTTCACGGGCTTAATCTTCAGTGGAGGGCAAAATGAAGCAGCTGCGTGGAACGCGATATCCAGTGGCTTTTGGGCGCAGTGGTTCTGGGTTGGTGTAGTACTAATAGGTATGCTAACACCTCTTACCATGAACTGGCTGATACCTTCAGAAGTGCGCCATAAAGGCAGTTATGTCTTTGTCGTTACCACTTTGAGCTTGGTCGGTGTACTCATGCTACGTACGTTCATCCTTTATGCAGGCCAAATGACGGTTGTATAAGGAGGTAAAATGGAAGCTGAATTGGGGTTTTTCTTACTGGTATTGGTGGTCATGGCGTCCAGCAGCGCAGCATTGTTGCACTGGTTTCGACGTGCTATCGGAAAGAGCGTGGCGTTAACACATCAAATTGCCACGTCGCACATCATCAGTTTAGCTTCCGTTATCTGTCTATTGCTTCTTGTTCATTGTTTCATTAAAGACAACTTCTCTCTTGAATATGTCATAGCTCACTCTAATAGCCATTTGCCAGTCGCTTTTAAGGTTGCTGCCGCATGGGGAGGGCATCAAGGCTCGATGCTGTTTTGGGTGGTAACGCTTAGCGTGTGGGCGTCATTTATTGCGTTTAAATCTCCTATTAGTACGCAATATATAGGTGACTGCTTAGGCATCATGAACGTCTTAATAGCCGTCTTTGCGTGGTTCACATTAACAACTTCTAACCCCTTTGAATACGCTCAAGTCCTAGCTACAGAAGGACGAGACTTGAATCCGATGTTGCAAGACATTGGGCTTATTATTCATCCACCACTGCTTTATTTAGGTTATGTCGGTTATGCCGCGATATTGGCCTTTGCTTTAGCTGCTTTGCTGGGTAAATGTCCTCTGAGTGAATGGTACGGGATTGCTCGTCGTGCCGCTTTCTTTGCTTGGGGGACACTCACTGTCGGTATTTTGGTTGGCTCTTGGTGGGCTTACAACGAGTTAGGGTGGGGCGGTTGGTGGTTCTGGGACCCAGTAGAGAACGCTTCATTATTACCATGGTTAACCGGAACCGCACTGTTACACAGCGGAGTTCTAGCTCAAAGACATAAAAGTGCTCTATGGAGTACCTATGCGTTGGCATTTGCGACTTTTAGTTTGAGTATTTTGGGAACATTCATTGTGCGCTCTGGGGTTCTTACCTCGGTGCATGCTTTTGCGGTTGATCCAACCAAAGGCTTATTACTGCTGGCGGTGTTGAGTCTGTTGGTCGTGGTCACTTTTGGGATACTTATCGTTCGAGGTGACGGCATCAAAGCTTTTAAGCTAGTTTCTCTTCTTAGCCGAGCATACTTGACTTACGTTGCGATAGGCTTGTTCGTCATTACTACAGCGATTGTTTTCTTGGGTACGTTCTACCCGATGGTCTACCAACTGTTTGGACTTGGTAATATTTCCGTTGGTGCTCCTTACTTCAACAGCTTGCTATTCCCATTATCATTATTAGCATTGGGCGTAATGGCGATTATTCCTTTGCTTAGGTGGCAAAAGGGAGCGGATAAAAATGCTTTTATCTTTGCCTTGATTGCTATGTTGGCAGTGGTGAGCTCTGCTTTCGTGTTTGTTTTCTCGGTTGAAAGCGTGCGTACAACCAGTTTGATCACGATTATGTTAGCGGTGTGGGTTGTGGTCGCCCATTTTTTGCTGATATTAACGTCTGAGACTAAGGTGACGCTGGTTCCTATGGTAATGGCACATATTGGTTTTGCCCTCGCCGCAACTGGGGCGGTGATAAACAGTGACTATTCTTATGAATATCATTTGCGAGTTGAGCCTGAGAGCTCGCACCAACGTTCAGACGTGAGTATTGATTATCATGGCATTGAGTGGGTAATTGGTCCAAATTACACCGCAGAACGAGCAAGTATTTATCTTCATTTGGAAGATGGTCGTACCTTGTCCCTTCAACCGGAAAAACGCCATTATCCAGTTCGAGTTATGAATATGACCGAGCCAGCCATTCGTTCATTGTGGCATGGAGACTACTATGTCACGCTAGGCGATAAAGTAGATTCCAATGCCTATGCAATTAAACTTCAGTATCGAGCCGGTATCTGGTGGATTTGGAGTGGTGGGCTAATCGCAGTATTTGGTGCGTTAATGACACTCGCGAACAAAAGAAAAAAGGTGGCACATGGTGTCGAAGAATACGCTTAAGTTGTTTTTTCTTGTTAGCGTTGTAGCTTTGTTTGCTGCTCTTACGGCGACCGCTCTGTCTGACAGGCCCAATGTTGAATTGTCTGAGCAGCGCAAGTTGGTGATTCCTAGCTTTACCTCGATATCATTGCTTTCTGAAAAGGAAGTAAACCAAACCGTGTTTAAAAGCGAAGGTTATAAATTGCTGAATATTTGGGCTTCTTGGTGTGGAATATGCAAGAGTGAGCACGATGAATTACTTCTATTAGCAGAGCAGGGTGTACCCATCATTGGTTTGAATTATCGAGACCAAAAACAAGCCGCTCGTGAATATTTGAGCTTTAAACGAAATCCATATAAAGAGGTAATCAGTGATCCCAATGGAAAGCTTGCTGTTGAACTTGGTGTAATCGGTACACCAGAAACTTACTTGATTGATCAAAATGGAATCGTGTTGATCAAATATCGTGGAGAGCTCACTAAAGATAAATGGAATGATATATTTTCGGAGTATTTTGATGTTTCGATTTAATTATCTACTCGCCTGTTTGTTGGCTTTTACGTTATTTTCATCTTTAGTGAAAGCGGAAGACATTAAGCAGAATGTTGATCTATTTCAGTTTCATTCTGTTGAAGTGCAACAACAGGCAACCGCTCTAGCCAAGACATTACGCTGTCCTCAATGCCAAAATCAAAACCTTGTTGAATCAAATGCCCCAGCGGCAAAAGACTTACGTTTGAAGGTCTACACGATGGTGAATGAGGGGAGTAGTGAACAAGAGGTCAAAGAATATTTAGTTGCAAGATATGGGAATATTGTTCTTTATCAGCCGCCGTTTAATTATTTCACAGCATTGTTGTGGATCTTTCCTGCGCTATTTTTGATCTTTTTTGTCTTATATTCGATCCGAATGACAAAACGTAATTAATGTGATGATAATTCCACTATTAAAAATAAATTGTGCACATAACAAGCAGAATGTTATCATTTTGCAGAATTTATGAAGGCTCCAGTGAATAGCAGACCATAAAAATGAGCTGGAGAAGTAATAAAAGAACGAAAGGTGTACGCAGTGGATTCAGTTATATCGCAATTAAAAAAGGACTTTTATTCGCAGATTCGTGCATTGCAGTCACCGAAGCTGCCACAAGTCACTTCGTCTCTCGCCGTCTTAACCGACGAGGAAATTCAAGAACTCGAAGCCGTTTGGATTGAGCTCGCTGTATGGAAGCGAAGCCAAACTCATTAAACCGATTCAAACTTAGCGACTTTAAACCCCAGGCAAATTTGTCTGGGGTTTTTTTATTGTAGTTAGCTGTAAATGTTATACTATAACAAATGTAAAGTCGGCAGTTGGGGATCATTTTCGCTATGAATTCTCGCTGTTGCTAGAATAAGAGTACGCCTCGTTGTGATCTCAACATTGAAAAATGCGGTATCAATCCCCATAGTTGAAGAGCAAATGAGAGCAATCCCATGAATGCGATAACGAAAATGCATCAAGCAATAAATCGAGTGAGTGTAGATATGGCGGAAGTACGTGCCAGAGTAGATTTTAAAGTCGGGGCTAACAGCAACATAGATGCCGAAATCCTGTCTTTCCATGGCCTAAAGACAGATAAAGAGCATGTAGCAATTATCTTTAAACAAGCGGATCAAACGCAGGATATGCCTTTAGTGCGTATGCACTCTGAGTGTCTGACTGGCGATGTGTTTCACTCTTCACGCTGTGACTGCGGTGAGCAACTAGAAGAGACCATCAATCGAATGGGTGAATCAGGTGGCATTATCCTATACCTTCGTCAAGAAGGCCGCGGTATCGGTCTTTATAACAAGATTGATGCATACCGTCTTCAAAGTCAGGGTATGAATACCTACGAAGCAAATAATCATTTGGGCTTCGATGATGACTTACGTGACTTCACAGAAGCAGCACAAATGCTTGAAGCACTAGGTGTGAATAAGATTCAGCTTGTTACTAACAACCCTAAGAAGATACGCGAGTTGTCAGAGTACGGAATTGAAATCGCAGAGGTTGTCAACACGTCTGCGCACATCAAAGATGGCAATGAAAATTATCTGAAGGCGAAAGTTTCCCATGGTAAACATCACCTAAAGGTTTAATCTTTAAAGATAAATCTAACAATAAAGCATTTTAAAAGCCTCATATTTATGAGGCTTTTTTTGTATCTAGAGTTGCAAATAAATTGTAAATTTGTATTATCTCGGGACAAAAGTGCAAATAAGAATAATTAGCACTACGAATAAGATTATTAAAAACGCTCAACAAGGATGCTTCTGATGAATGCAAAAAAAGTGTTAGTCCAATCTATTGCTGCATCATTTCTCATTGCTAGTGGTTCTACGGTTGCTGCTTCAGTAACTCAACAACAAGTTGTCGAACATTACGCGGACATTGCTCATGCTGTATTTGCTGATTCAGTGACAACAGCTAAAGCACTCGACGTAAAAATCGACGAATTCCTAAAATCCCCATCTGCTGCAAAGCTTGAAGAAGTAAAACAAGCTTGGCTTGACTCTCGTGTACCTTACCAACAGTCTGAAGTTTTCCGTTTTGGTAACGCAGTCGTTGATGATTGGGAAGGCCAGCTAAATGCATGGCCACTGGATGAAGGGCTGATCGATTACGTTGCGACAGATTACCAATACGAATTAGGCAACGAAGGCGCCTCTGCTAACATTATTGCCAATACAAGCCTACAGATTGGTGCGTCTAAACTCGATGTATCAAAAATTACACCAGAATTAATTGCGGACTTGAACGAAGTTGGCGGTTCGGAAGCAAACGTGGCTTCTGGTTACCACGCGATTGAGTTCTTATTATGGGGCCAAGACTTAAACGGCACTAACGCAGGTGCTGGTCAACGTGCTTACACAGATTTTGTTGTGGGATCTGAATGTACTAACGGTCACTGTGACCGTCGCGGCGAGTATCTAAAAGCCGCTGCTGATTTGCTGGTTCAAGACCTTGAGTGGATGGAAAAACAGTGGTCTGGAGAAGTGAAAGGCAACTACCGCGAAGAGCTACTTGCTGGCTCGGCTGAAAATGGTCTACGCAAAATGCTATTCGGCATGGGTTCTCTTTCTCTAGGTGAGCTGGCGGGTGAGCGTATGAAGGTGGCACTAGAAGCGAACTCGACAGAAGACGAGCACGATTGTTTCTCAGATAACACGCATAACTCTCACTACTACAATGAGCAAGGTATCTACAACGTTTACACTGGTACCTACAAAGGTGTAAACGGTAAAGAATTGTCTGGTCCAAGTATCGCTGATCTTGTTGCTCAAAAAGATCAAAAAGCAGCGAAAGAGATCCAAAAGCAGTTTGACATGACTCGTAGCCAAGTTGGTGAATTAGTAACGTCTGCTGAGAAGAACAACCAGCACTTCGATCAATTGATCGCAGCGGGCAACGCACAAGGCAACGCGCTAGTAAACGACACCATCATGTCATTGGTAACCCAGACCGGTGCGATTGAGCGAGCGGCAAACATTGTCGGCATCGACAGCCTAAGCCCTGATACTGCTGACCACGAGTTTTAATCGTTCATAACCATAATAAATAAGGGCTCTTTGTGAGCCCTTTTGCCGTTTGAGCTCGTTGTTATCACCCTTGTTGTATATGTAGAGCAATGATATGAAGCCATACCTAATTTCTGCGCTAGCCGCGCTCCTTTCTTCTTCTGCCATGGCTTACGATGTTAAGTCTGGTGGCAAAACCAGTGTTAAAAAAGACGGCGCGAATGCTTATTCTCTTCCTGCTGCCAACTTGCCGATGAGTAAGCGCCTCGATTTCAGTGTAGGTAACAGCTTTTTTCGTAACCCTTGGGTACAAGCGCCAGCGTCAACAGATGCTCGTGATGGCTTAGGCCCGCTTTTTAACACTAATGGTTGTCAGAACTGTCACATCAAAGATGGCCGTGGTCATCCACCAGAAAAAGACGATTTACATGCGGTGTCTATGCTGGTGCGCTTAAGCATTCCTGCAATGACCCCAGAACAAAAGAAAGCGTTCATCAAAGACGGCGGAATTCCTGAACCAACATACGGCGGCCAGTTACAAGATTTTGCACTCCAAGACCAAAAACCAGAAGGAAAAATCGACATTACCTATACCGATGTTCCGGTGCAGTTTAAAGATGGAACGACAGTCGTTTTGAGAAAACCAAACCTGAAAATTACCGAATTAGGCTATGGTGACATGCACCCAGATACGGAATTTTCCGCGCGTGTTGCGCCGCCAATGATCGGTCTTGGTTTGTTGGAGAGTATTCCTGACGAAACGCTACTTACTTGGGCTGATGAGCAAGATGCCAACAAAGATGGTATCTCAGGCAAAGTAAATAAGGTGTGGGACATTGAGAAGGGTGACTTCTCAATTGGTCGTTTTGGATGGAAAGCAGGACAACCGACGTTGATGCAGCAAAATGCGGCGGCATTCAATGGCGATGTGGGTTTGACAAGCCATTTATTCCCGAACGAAAACTGCACCTCGAAGCAAAGCATTTGTGACGACATGCCAAATGGCGGCAAACCAGAAGTGAGTGAAAATATTCTCGACTTCGTTGAGTTTTACAGCCAGCACTTGGCGGTGCCAATTCGTCGCAATGTCAAGGATCCGAAAGTGCAACTAGGACAGCAGATCTTTGCATCATCGGGTTGTGAAAGTTGCCACAAGACCAGCGTAAAAACGGCGAAACGACCTGAATTGCCAGCGCTTTCTGAGCAGCTTATCCACCCATACTCAGACATGCTTCTGCATGACATGGGTGAAGGCTTAGCCGATAACCGCCCGGAATACCTAGCAAACGGCCGTGAGTGGCGAACTGCGCCGTTATGGGGCATTGGTTATACCGAAGAAGTAAACGGTCACACGTACTTCTTACATGATGGCCGTGCTCGTAACCTAATGGAAGCGGTGTTGTGGCATGGCGGTGAAGCTGAAACGGCGAAACAAAACGTCTTAGCACTGAACAAAAAAGAACGAGATGCATTGATTGCGTTTCTGAATTCTCTATAAGGAAGCAACCATGAAAAAAACACTGTTAGTGAGTGCGATTACCGCAACGTTAAGTTTGGTTGGTTGCCAATCGACCATTAGTTCGAGCTCTGCAAAGCCTGAGAGTACAAGTCATATTTCTCAAAGCGTGTACGAGGTCGAGTTTCAATCAGCTCAGACATTTTTAGCGCAAAGCACAGAACTTGAACAACGTTTCGCAGATTATTGTGCATCAGAGTCGAAAAATGATGCTCAAGTAAAGCAGCAATGGCACCAAACCATGTTGTCTTGGATGTCACTTCAAGGCCAAGAGCGCGGTCCTGCTACGGCATTAGAGCAAAGTTGGAATGTTCAGTTTTGGCCAGATAAAAAGAACACTACTGGACGTAAAATGTCGGTACTAACGAAATCTGAACAAAAATGGACATCAGAGCAGATTGCGACACAAAGCGTTACTGTGCAAGGCCTGGGGGCGTTGGAATGGTTGATTTACGACAATGCATCGACACTTTCTACCAATAACAACACTTGTGCAACTGGCGTTGCGATTGCTGAAAACTTGCATAAGAAAGCACAGATCATCGCAGATTCTTGGGCAGAAAATCCATGGAAGTCATTAGAGATGGCGGAATGGGAGTCAGAGTACATTTCTCTTTTGTCGAATCAGCTTGAATACAGCATGAAGAAGCTCAGTCGACCATTAGCGAAGATTGGTAAGCCTCGCCCGTATTTTTCAGAATCGTGGCGTTCAGAGACCTCGCTTTCAAACTTAAAAGCCAACCTTCAAGGGATGGAAGCGTTGTACTTTGCTAACGGAAATGGTCTAGATGCGCTACTGAGAGAGCAAGGCCATACAGATCTCGCAGACCGTGTCGTTCATCAGTTTGAAATGGCGTTAGAAACTTGGCCAGAAGATAAAAGCTTATTTGCTGCACTACAAACAAAAGAAGGCTATCGCATGGTGCTCGCTCAATACAATAAGCTAGAGCAATTGAAGTACTTGATCCACGAAGAAGTGGCGATCGAACTTGGTGTCGTAATAGGATTCAATGCTACCGATGGTGACTGATCAAACCCGCCGCACATTATTAAAGGCCGCTCTGTTTGGAGCGGCAGCACCCGTTATGCCATTTGGTTGTGCTTCGACAACATCGCGAGAGCCTGCATTGATTGGCTGTTCAATCATAGGCCGAGATAAGTTTGCAGCGGTCGTCGCTGATGAACACGGTATGCCGATCACGACATTGCCGATCCCAGAGCGTGGTCATGGTGTAGCGACAAACCCACAAGGTCATGCCGTGGTTTTTGGCCGCCGACCTGGTACTTTCTTCATGGTGTTTGACTATCGCTCAGAGCAGATGATCAAACTGCAGCTAGCAAAACCGAATCGCCATTTCTATGGTCATGGTGTTTACTCCCATGATGGCACGTTGCTATTTGCCACAGAAGGGGAGAGGGGGACAAGTCGTGGGATCATTGGTGTTTATGATGTGCAAAAGCAATATCAAAAGATCGATGAGTTAACGGGCTTTGGCCTTGGGCCTCATGAAGTGATCATGATGCCGGACGGCGCATTAGCGATTGGAGTCGGTGGAGTACACACCAACGGTCGTGAACCGTTAAACCTCGACAATATGGCACCTAGCTTGAGCTACCTCTCGCAAGATGGCGAGTTATTGGATCAGGTTTCTTTACCAGATCATAAGCTAAGTATTCGTCATTTAGCTCATGATGGTGCGGAAACCGTGCTTTGTGGTCAGCAATATCGTGGCGAACCGGACGAGTATCCAGCCTTGATCGCCATGCACACGCGTGGTGGTGAAATGCAAGATCTTCAAGCTGAGCCTGAAGAGTGGGCCCGATTCAATCACTATGTGGCGAGTATTGCTGCGACAGATGAATGGATTTTAGCGACTTCTCCCCCTGGTAGTTGTTATGGAATCTGGTCTAAATCTACCGGCAAGTTGGTTGAGCTTAATGCCTTGCCGGATGCGTCTGGCGTCGTGATTTATGGCGATGAATTTCGAGTGAGTTCGGGTGCAGGAAAAGTGGTTGAGCAACGGCCATTAGAGTCAAAAAAAAGCTTCTCTAGCGGCATCCAATGGGACAACCATTGGTCGCGAATTATCTAGAAAGATCATGACTTAATTGCTTATTGAGAAATTTGTTGCCGATTTCATCTTCAGATTCTTAATTTTAAAGCTGCAACCCGTGAGATATTTGCCATACTTTTTTTATGGCAAACAACGGAAGGATCGATTCAGTGATTGCTAGATTCCTTATAATAACGGCACTTATGGTGCCGTTTTGCAGCTTTTCTACTGTAGTTTCTCTCGATGCTTCTGCACAAACAGAGCAAGAAGGGGCAGTTGCTCAGCTGTCAGTCGAGAAGATGATCCATTACCCAGAAGTGATTGATCAACTTTACCAAAGCACCAATTACCGCCTGAATTGGGAAAATGACAGTGATGTCGATCGATTAGTGTTCCAGATGAATTTGGTGGCACTAGCAGACGTAACTCAAGAGTTTGACGATCAGCTTCGTCGTATCGAACAAGTTAGAGCACAAGGTGATAAGCTTGACTTCGATCTTGTGATGACGGACTCATTGCTCATGTATCTTAGTTACCTTGAGCAAGTGCCTGAAGAAGGCATCAATTGGTTGTTCGCAAACAAAGACCACATCAAGCTTCCTGCTCCGAGCATTGAAACCCTTTCTCTGTTGAGTAATGAAATCACTGTCGGAAAGATGGGCCAATTTCTTGATGGTCTTCGTTCCCCCCTACAAATGGATGAGTCGTTTAACACGGCATTTGCGTCCTTGTCGACGTACGCCAAATTTGAGTTCCCTTTGTATCAACAAGATCAACGCTTGGCGAAAGTGGGTGACGACTTGTTTGATAAAGCAAGTTTGATTGCACGAATGCAAATTGTCGGTGTTGACGTAGGACATTTGGAGACTGAAACAACACTTTACGATGAAAATCTAGAGCTTGCAGTCAAAGAGTTTCAGCGTATTCATGGCCTAAAACAAGACGGTGTGATTGGTCCAAACACGCTTCGTTGGATTAATTTTTCGCCACAACAACGTTTACATTCATTAGCGTTAAATGCTGAGCGCTCTCGTATTTGGGCAAAAGAGCGTGACAATGTCGTATTTGTTAATGTGCCTGGGTATGAGGTCACTTATTGGCATGATGGCCAAGCTCTGTTTGAATCGAAGGTAGTGGTTGGGCGAGCGTCACGTAAGACACCAATCATGACGGGGACGTTAGATTCCGTCATTCTTAATCCTACATGGAACGTGCCTTGGAAAATCATGGTGAAAGACATCATTCCTAAGGTGAAGCGTAATCCAATGTACCTGATGGAACACAACATTCAGATTATTCGCTCTTGGACATCGCGTGAGATCATCGACCCTACGACGATCAACTGGGCAACCGTAAATCCAAGAACGTTCCCTTACCGCATGCGACAGTCTTCTGGTGCGCACAACGCATTGGGTCTGTACAAATTCAACATGCCTAATCCACAAGCGATTTACTTGCACGATACGCCAAGTAAAAACTTGTTCCAGCAAGATCGACGGGCTTATAGTTCAGGTTGTGTGAGAGTAGAGAATGCCGATCAATTAGCAGAATTGCTGTTCAAAACTCAAGGCTTAGAAGAGCGGTTAGCTAAGAAGCGTCAAAGCTCACTTCGTTCAAATAACTCCGTACCATTGAGTGAACGCATTCAAGTGCATATCATTTATCAAACGGCATGGTTAGAAGAGGGTGTGCTTTACTATCGTGATGACATTTATCAATACGATCATCAAGGGTGAGATTCGTTCTCAATTTAAAAAAATTTACAATTCATAAAATCTGTTTGCTGTTCAATAAGTAAACAAGAATTCCAGCCTAAATGTGACAAGCCGGACCAATTTATGCATTTGACGCGCTAAATTGGTTTCGGTAATGTCCGCTGCTTGTACAGTAAATGAGCAGTATCTTTTAAATGGTAAGTCGTAATTTTTCCCGTCGTGATTTTCTTAAAATGACCGCTGGTGGTGTGGTTGTCGCATCTGCAATGCCAAGTATCTCTTGGGCTGCGTTGCCTGATGAACCACGAGTACTCGCAATGAACAACTTAAACACAGGTGAGTTGCTAGAGTCCTGCTACTTCGATGGTAAAGGTTATGTGGATGAAGAGTTGAAACGCTTGGATCAGTTCTGTCGCGATCATCGCCGTAACGAAGTGCACCCAATGGATCGACGCTTGTTCGACCAAATCAGCCAAATTCAAAAGTTAATTGGGACTGAGTCAGAAGTCATTGTGATTTCCGGCTATCGCTCTCCGGTAACCAATGCATCTTTACGTAATGGCTCTTCAGGTGTAGCGAAGAAAAGCATGCACATGGAAGGAAAGGCCATTGATTTCCGTTTAGATGGCGTGAAGCTCTCTACCGTGCGTGAAGCCGCGCTTAGCTTAAAAGCGGGTGGGGTTGGTTATTATCCACGCAGTAACTTTGTTCATATCGATACCGGAGCAGTACGTTCTTGGTAACACCTTATTGATACTCTATTTTTTGTGATAAATCGCCGTGAACAACCCGTCCCACAAAGCTTGAAGTCGCTTAGGGTTAGTGTCATAGTTGCGGCAGTTTTCATGCAAATTTATTCGGTATAGGTTATCTATGGCTCTGAAATACCAAGTTGTTCCAGTAACATCTTTCTCTCAAAACTGTTCTATCGTCTGGTGTGACGAAACCATGAAGGGCATTGTGGTTGATCCAGGTGGTGATGAAAAGCAACTCGCAATGCTGATCAAAGAACTGGGTGTTGAAGTAGTAAACCTAGTGCTAACACACGGCCACTTGGACCACGTTGGTGGTACAGAGCCACTGTCTGCACTGTTAGGTGGTACTGAGATTGTTGGCCCTCACAAGGCAGATAACTTCTGGTTGCAAGGTTTAGAAGGCCAAAGCCAAATGTTTGGTTTCCCATTGACTGAAGCATTTGAACCGCATCAGTGGCTAAATGAAGGTGACAAGGTCACTTTTGGTAATCAAACTCTAAACGTGATTCACACGCCGGGCCATACACCGGGTCACGTTGTGCTTTACAGCGAAGACGCGCGTTTGGCGTTTGTCGGCGACGTTCTGTTTAACGGTAGCGTTGGTCGTACAGATTTCCCACAAGGTGATTTCAACACGCTGATTAGCTCGATCAAAGAGAAGCTATGGCCTCTTGGCAACGACGTTACTTTCGTCCCGGGTCATGGACCTCAATCGACTTTTGGTCATGAGCGTAAAACTAACCCGTTTGTCGCTGATGAGATGCCGCTATACTAGAGCATGCAGATTTAGCTCTCGTAAATTATGCATCTGGCTCGGCTGCCGCTAGGTACCGTCGAGCCAACCCTACAAACTCTTCCGCCTCTCTATCCAAATCACTGGTCGAAATAAACACATCATAGCCATAGAACTTCCTTTGATATCTCATTCTATTTGCTAGCATGGCTTGTAGGCCGTCGAATTGCATTCCGTCCTCATTGATGTAGGGAGCAGGGTCGAGCACCATGTCTTCGAACTTTGTCTCGCAGTTATTTTGTCTCGCTCCCAAATAGAGCAGTGCGCGTTGGCCCAATAAAATTTCAGTTGCGATACGTGGACATATCGCGTTGAGGTAGGGCGAGTAATGCTTGAGGCGTATGCCTATCCAAGGTAGTGGTTGATGCCACCCTTCTTGCTCATAAGTACACACACCAATGGAGTCGATATTCTTCCAACGGACGACCCATCCGCCTTTGAAAAGGTGCTGCTGAAAATGCGAAGCGGTCAAGGTATAAGATACTTGGCTCTTTTTAATCATCATGATTGCAAAGCCGATGATGATGGCCATCAGCACCACAGAGAGCATCGCTTGCTTCCAGCCAGGTGCAATTAGAACCAGAAACAAGGTAATCAGCACCACAAGGAGCATGATCAGTTTGTTCACTGGGGAGTTGGATTTGAAATGTGAGTTAGTCAGATGCAGCGTTTCCATGCTTTTAACCTCAATGAATAATGAGTCTGAGGTCTCTGATATTGATTACTCAACTTGTTGCTCATTAAGTGCAAAGAACCTCTGTTTTTATACCCAGTATTCAATAAATCCGTTCACAATTTATCTGATTAAATAGTAGACGTTCTATGCAGTGAGCGCATTTTTCATCGCGTTTCGCCGCTAAAACCTACAAATCGCTTGTGAATTTTGGTATAAAACGCGCTTCAAATTTTCATCCCTGCTGAGATGCAGTGAACTGGAGAAATATTCGATGAGACTTGCTCATAAGCGTAAGGTGCAGATGAAACTGCAAAAACGCATTAAAGCGACAGTAGCAAAAGTAGCTGCTGCACCTAAAGCGGCTAAGCCTGCTGTTGAAAAAGCAGCAGCACCTTCTGTTGCTGAGAAAGTTGTAGCTGAAAAGAAAGTAGCTGCAGCAAA